>AP009389.1:0-2400000 GCA_000010565.1 Pelotomaculum thermopropionicum SI
ATGGTTAAAAGCGAAGTAATAGACCTGTGGGAAAAGGCTCTCCAATTCCTTGAAAAAAAAATAAACAGGCACTCTTTTGAGACCTGGCTCAAGCCCTTAAAACCGCTCGGTTACCACGAAAATACGGTAATCATCGAGGTCCCCAACCATTTTTCCCGGGAATGGCTCAATGAACGCTACGCCCCCCTGATCAAAAACATCTTCAGGCATATTCTGGAACAGGACATCGGCGTGCAATTCCTTCTTTCCGGCGAGGTAAGCGTTGTTGAGAGCGACCCGCTCAAAAAGGCTGTAAAGAACAATTTCGAGGAAGCATCTACTATTCACCTAAATCCTAAATACACCTTTGATACATTTGTCGTCGGAAACAGCAACCGGTTCGCCCACGCCGCCTGCCTCGCCGTGGCCGAATCGCCGGCCAAAGCCTACAATCCTCTTTTTATATACGGCGGCGTTGGCCTGGGCAAGACCCACCTCATGCACGCCATTGGGCAGCATATTCTTGAACACAGCAACAAGATGAAGGTATCCTATGTAACCTCGGAGAAGTTCACTAACGAGTTGATTAATGCCATTAAAGACGATAAAACGGTAGAATTCAGGAATAAGTACCGCGGCATGGATATTTTGCTGGTCGACGACATCCAGTTCCTGGCCGGCAAGGAGCGCACGCAGGAGGAGTTTTTCCACACTTTCAACACACTTTATGAAGCAAATAAACAGATCATCATTTCCAGCGACCGTCCGCCGAAAGAAATACCTACCCTGGAGGACAGGCTCCGCTCGCGCTTTGAATGGGGTTTGATCACCGATATCCAGCCGCCTGATCTGGAAACACGCATAGCAATCTTGAGGAAAAAGTCCCAGCAGGAAAATCTTTTTGTTCCTGACGACACCATTTTTTATATAGCCAACCGGATCCAGTCCAACATTCGCGAACTTGAAGGAGCGCTGATCCGGGTAATTGCCTATGCCTCCCTGAACGGCAAGGAAATCAGCCCTGAATTGGCCGCAGAAGTGCTCAAGGACATCCTCCCCCCGGAGAAGCCCAGGCAGATTACGGTGGAACTCATTCAGGAGGTTGTGGCTGGGTACTACAACATCCGTGTCGAGGACTTCAAGAGCAAGAACAGATCCAGAGCGGTGGCATTTCCCCGTCAGGTTGCCATGTACCTGGCCAGGGAACTTACCGACCTATCCCTGCCCAAGATCGGCGAATACTTTGGCGGCCGTGACCACACCACGGTCATACATGCCTATGAAAAAATCAATAACGAGCTTAACATTGACATGTCCCTTCAAGAATCAATCAAGCAACTAATCAGTAAAATCGAGAATAAATAACATTCTATAAACATATTCCGATCCAGATGTTTTAAGCCTTCCGGCCCTGTATTAACATAGTAACAGGTAATACTACTCATACTCCTTTATAGTTAAAAATTATTTTACTAGTAAGTAATTAAGTAAAAAAATACAAACGGTGGTTAAGAATGAAAATCATTAGCGACAGAGAAAACCTTTTCAATGCCCTTCAGGTGGTTCAAAGGGCTGTTTCGGTGAAAAATCCGCTGCCTATACTTTCAGGCATTAAATTCGAGGCTGAAGACGACAGGCTCTTTCTTACAGCCACAGACCTTGAAATGGGCATAAGGTGTTCAATAACGGCAGAGGTGCTGCAACCGGGTGCCGCCGTGCTGCCGGCCAGGTACATCACCGAGTTGATCAGAAAACTGCCAGATCAGCCGTTTTTAATCGAATCGGATCAGGACACCGGTCATGTGACGATCAGGTATGCCAGCTCAGAGGCAAGCATGAACTGCTTTCAAGCTGATGAATATCCTGAGTTTCCCGTACCTGAAGGTAAAATAGAATTTACCGTTCCCGCCGATACTGTAAGGGAAGTCATAAGGCAAGTTATATTTGCCGTTGGCAGCGATGAAAACCGCCCGGTTTTTACAGGAGTGCTTTTTGAAGTCCGGGAGGGGCAGGTGCAGGTAGTGGCAACCGATACCCACCGGCTGGCCTGGCGGAAGTTTGACCTGGAAGAGCGTATCAGCGGTGCCGACATAAATTTAATCATACCCGGAAGGAGCCTGAATGAACTGGCCAGGATTGCAGGCGGCCAGGACGGCAGAGTCAAAGTTACTGCCGCCGAAAGCCAGGTTCTTTTTACGGTTGGTGAAACCTCCCTGATTACCAGGCTGATAGGCGGAAACTTTCCTAATTACCGGCAGGTAATACCGCAGGAGTTTGTTTCGAGAATCAGGGCTAAAACAAAGGATCTGGCAGAGGCAACGGAGAGGGCCTCGCTGCTTTCAAAGGACGGGGCGCCGGCAGTAAGGCTTGATGCAGGTGGCAATGTAATGGTTGTGACCGCCAATTCGGAAGTCGGCAGGGTGCGGGAGGAACTGGCCGTCCAGCAGGAAGGAGAACCGGTTCAGATTGCTTTCAATGCCCGTTATTTGAGCGATGTTTTGAAAGTGGTCGGCAGCGAGGAGATTGACATAGAGTTTACCGGGCCGCTCAGTCCGGGTGTTATAAGGCCGGTTGGCAGTACAGACTACCTTTCGCTGCTTCTTCCGGTGCGCTTGCGTGATTAGCCTGCACGCGCGGGGTGTGGCCGTTTGCTTCTCAGGCGACTGGAAATGTTAAACTTCCGCAATTTTGCGAGGCAGGCCGTTGAGCCCGGTCTGTACTTTAATGTGCTCTCCGGCAGGAACGCTCAGGGAAAAACAAACATTCTAGAATCGATTTACCTTGCCTGTACGGGAAGGTCCTTCCGCACGGCCAGGGAGAAGGAGTTAATTAAGAGAGAGAAGGAATTTTCTTCTATTAGGTGTCTTTTTGAAACAAGAGGGCGGGAAGTGGAGGTTAAGGTAACTCTGGTTCCCGGCCGGAAAAGAATAGAGGTAAACGGTGTGCTTAAGAGCGGCCATCCTTTCGGGTGGCCCGGAGTTGTTTTATTTACGCCGGATGATCTGGTGATGATTAAGGGATCGCCTGCCGAAAGGAGACGCTTTCTGGATTACGATCTGGGGCCTTTCCATCCTCATTATGCGCATTGCCTGGATAGATATAACCGGGTGCTGTCCCAGAGAAATGCCCTGCTAAGGGAGGCTAAAGAAAAAAGGACAACTGGCGGGCCGCTGGAAGTATGGGACGAACAGCTCTGCCGTTACGGCTCAAGGCTTCTGTTTTTAAGGGTTTCTCTCTTAAAAAAGTTTTTCCCCGCAATACGCGCCTTGCACAGGGAACTCACGGAAGGGGCGGAGAACATCGAAATAAGCTACCTTTCCTCTCTGAAAATTGGCGAGGAATGCGGGGAAGATGAAATTTACGAGCGCTTTTCCGGTGAGTTGCGCCTGGTCAGGGATGAAGAAATAGCCAGGATGCAGACGCTGGTCGGGCCGCACCGGGACGATCTGCATATAAAGGTGGACGGGCATGATGCCAGGGTTTACTGCTCTCAAGGGCAGCAGAGGACGATTGTCCTGACTTTAAAAGTTTTTCTTATCGAGCAGTGGCGCAGTGAGACCGGCGAATATCCCATCCTGCTGCTTGACGACGTCCTGTTCGAACTTGACGATAACCGCCGGGAAGCTCTGATGTGCCGCTTAGGGGGCCTGGTTCAGACTTTTTTGACCTGTACCAGGGTAAACTTTGATATAGAGGGATTTAAGGCAAAGGTATTCACCGTTTCCGGCGGTGAGGTAACTTAGGGAGACTGGAGGGTTTATATGTTTTTGCACCTGGGAGGAGACGTTGTAGTTCCTAAACGGGATATTATTGCCATATTCGATATTCAAACTGCGCTTTCCCCGGCAACCAGGGAATTCATCGAAATAGCCAGAGATGAAGGCTTTGTCAGAAACATCTCAGACCATAACAAGGAAAAGTCGTACGTGCTCACGGCAAAAGAAATATTTCTATCACCGATTTCCTGTACCACCCTAAAGAAAAGATCGGAAAAGTTATTCGAGTATTAGACTGAACATTAAAGACTTTGAAGCGGTGTTTTTAAATATTAACCGTGATGGCAAGGAGGATGTACCTGGCATTGACCGGAGACACCAGCAATAACAATAACAGCAAATATGGTGCAGAGGAGATTCAGATTCTTGAAGGGCTTGAAGCCGTGAGGCGCCGGCCCGGGATGTACATAGGCAGCACCAGCGCCAGAGGCCTGCACCATCTTGTTTACGAAGTGGTAGATAACAGCATAGATGAGGCTATGGCCGGCTTTTGCGACCGGATTGAGGTAATTCTGAACGAAGACGGCTCTGCCACCGTTATAGATAACGGACGCGGCATACCGGTTGACATCCACCCCAAAACGGGGAGGCCTGCCGTCGAGGTGGTAATGACCATGCTCCATGCCGGGGGCAAGTTCGGCGGGGGCGGCTATAAAGTTTCCGGGGGATTGCACGGTGTCGGCGTATCCGTGGTAAATGCCCTGTCCCTGTGGTTAGAGGTGGAGGTAAAGAGGGACGGAAAGGTTTATTACCAGAGGTACAGCAGAGGTATTCCCGTCACCGGTTTGCTGGTTAAGGGGAAGAGCAGCGCCACCGGCACAAAGGTAACATTCATGCCCGACCCGGAAATTTTCGAGGACCTTATCTTTAATCAGGACATTCTGGCGCAGCGCCTGAGAGAGCTTTCCTTCCTGAATATGGGAGTAAAGATTATCTTGAAGGACAGGCGCAGCGGCCAGGAGACGGTATTCCAGCATGACGGCGGCATAATGGACTTCGTAAGGTATTTAAACAAAAGCAAGACGCCGCTGCACGGGAAGCCGATTTACATTCAAAAACAAAAGGACGACGTGCTGGTAGAGGTTGCCCTGCAGTACACCGACACCTATGTGGAGAGCATACTTTCCTATGCCAATAATATTAATACTATTGACGGAGGAACTCACGAGGCCGGTTTTAAGGCGGCGCTGACCAGGGTTATAAACGACTACGGCCGCAAGTACAACCTCCTGAAAAACGGGGCCGGCAACCTTTCCGGGGAAGACATCAGGGAAGGCCTTACCGCTGTCATCAGTGTGAAAGTACCAGAACCGCAGTTTGAAGGCCAGACCAAGACAAAACTAGGCAACAGCGAGGTCAGAAGCATAGTCGATTCCGTAGTGGGCGAGGGACTGGGCATTTTTTTGGAGGAGAATCCCTCCATAGCCAGGCGCATCCTGGAAAAGGCCGTCACCGCTTCCAGGGCGCGCGAGGCAGCCCGCAAGGCAAGGGAACTGACCAGGAGGAAGAGCGCCCTGGAAGGATCTACCTTGCCGGGCAAACTGGCCGACTGCTCGGAGAGGGACCCTTCCGTATCAGAACTTTACCTTGTTGAGGGGGACTCGGCCGGCGGTTCGGCCAAACAGGGACGTGACAGGCGCTTTCAGGCCATTTTGCCCCTGCGCGGCAAAATCCTGAATGTTGAAAAGGCAAGGCTGGACAAAATTCTGGCCAACGAGGAAATAAGGGCCATGATTACCGCCTTGGGAACGGGTATAGGAGAAGAATTCGATGTTTCCAAAGCCAGGTACCATAAAATAATCCTGATGTCCGACGCCGACGTTGACGGCGCGCACATCAGGACGTTGCTGCTTACCTTCTTTTACCGCTATATGCGGCCTCTTATTGAAAAAGGTTACGTGTTTATTGCCCAGCCTCCTCTTTATAGAGTTAAAAAGGGAAAGCTGGAGAAATATGCCTACAGCGACGCCGAACTGGAAAAGCTGCTTGACCAGATCGGCCGGGATGGAGTATCAATTCAACGCTACAAGGGCCTGGGTGAGATGAATGCCGAACAGCTCTGGGAGACTACAATGGATCCCGAGACAAGGACGGTGATGCAGGTTAACCTGGAGGACGCCATAGAAGCTGATGCGGTTTTCTCCATGCTGATGGGCGACAGGGTAGAGCCCCGCCGGGACTTCATCCAGGAAAACGCCCGCCTGGTAAGAAATCTGGATATATAGAAAAGAGGAGCCGGCCCCAAAGGACGCTCCTCTTTATATTTTCCCTTTTTTTAAGTGTTTTGCCGCTGCTAAATCTTGAACCGTTCTACCAGGGACTGTAGTTTGTTTGCAATGCCGGCCAGTTCCTGGGTGGCCGTGGCGACCTGCTGGATGGTGGAAGTAACCTGTTCATTGCTGGCGGAAAGCTGCTGCATGCCCTCGCTGGTCTGCTTTGCACTGGTGGCTATTTCCTCGGTCAGGACGATGCTGTTGTTTACGGCATTGATAATGTCCCTCAGGGCGTTGCCTGCCTCTGAGGCCAGGCTGACCCCTTCCCTGACTTCCGCCGCTCCCTGGTCCATCGACTTGATGGCCGTGTCAACTCCACTCTGGATTCTGTTTATAATCTGGCCTATTTCCTTTGCCGCTCCGGCCGACTGCTCGGCCAGTTTCCTTACCTCCTCGGCCACCACGGCAAAGCCGCGCCCCTGGTCCCCGGCCCGGGCCGCCTCGATGGCCGCATTGAGTGCCAGCAGGTTGGTCTGATCGGCAATGCCGGTAATGACGTTGGTTATGTTTCCGACCTGGGCTGAAAGCTCGCCCAGGTTTCTTATCGCCTCCTGGACCCTGGACGCAGACTGCGAGATGGAGTTAATTTTATCTATGGTTTTCTGAACAGTCTCATTGCCCGTTTCGGCCACGGCAATGACCTGCCTGGACTCGCCGGCAGCCGCCTCGGCGTTTTCCATGCTCTTTTCCGCCATGGCGGCCACCTCGTTGGTGGTGCCGGCCACTTCCTCAATGGACGCGCTTACTTCCTGGCCGGACGCGGCAAGCTCCTCGCTGTGCGCGGCCAGGGTCTGGGCGTTGGTAACCACTTCTGAAATGAGTTCCCTAAGCTGTTTCGACATATCGTTCAGTGACCTTGCCAGATCGCCGACTTCGTCTGAGGAGGCCGCTTTTATTTCCCCGGTAAAGTCGCCCTGCGCAAACCTGTTTGCCCCGTCAACCATTTCCTTAATGGGTTTTTTAATTGAACTGGAAATAAAGAAGCTTAAAATCATGCCAATTAAAAGGGCAGCTAAACTAAGGATTACGGAAATTGAGATGACTTTTAATACGTTTCGCCCTGTGTCATTAATTTTTTGCTGGAATATTTTGTTATTATTTTCAGTAAGCCCGCGCAGGGTTTCGGTAAGCTGGCCGGTAATCGGGACCAGGCCGCCGGCTATCCGCTCAACTTCTTTTTGGGCTGCCTGTATGGCTTCATGCTCAGTGGCTTTGTATCGTATTTCAATGGCCGGGATTAAGTCATTTTGAATGCCCTTATGATAAGCGCTGGTAATTTCAATCAATTTTTGTATTTCAGCTTTTTTATCTGCGGGGGCAATCTCGAGAAGCCTATTTTCCATTTCCAGGACCTGGTCCAGCTCCTTGTTGTAGGTGTCCCTGAAATTTTCCTTGCCGTATGCTATGTAGCCGCGGATGCCGGCAACGCCGTTATAAAAGTGAATCTCTATGTCTTTTTCAAGCGACAACTCCTGGTTAATGATGTCAATTGCATCTACGTCTTTGCTTATTGACCTTGTTTGGACAATAGAATTTAAACCCATTATAACCAGCAGCAGCAATACAATGGAAAAGCCCAACGCAATTTTTGCCCCTAGCTTTAACTTCAAATTAAGATACCTCCTTTTTGCAGTGATTGTTAACTAAGTACCGTTCTTTATCACCCCCTGCCTTAAATTTATAGTAATTTCAATATAAGAACGAATATAAGTAAATTTACCATTTATTTCTGAATATTACAAGAAAATAATTACTTTTTATGTAACCATTTGACATTTTTTGAGATGTTTATTTTGCTTTTTTAAGTATTATCTTTTCTTTAAATGTTCAGGAAGAAGGAGCAGGAAAAAGAAAACGGGAGAAATTGAGCACTAATTTCCATTATCTGTAAGTTATGGGGCTTGCATGGCTGTGGTAGTATGAAAGGCAAAAAGGCAATGGCCATTTGCGTTAAAGGTTTGGGGGTGACAGGAGCGCCTGCGGGTTTTCCGGATGGTTGAAATCTGAATACTAGACAGGGAGGAGGGAACGGGCGTGAGGGCATTATCCGAGCGCAGGCAGACGAGGCCCGGAAAAATCAGGTCGCTTTTGCTGGTAGCGCTGCTGCTGGCGGCAGCCTTCCTGGCCGGCGCCGCAGCAGAAAAATCGGCCCATTTCCTTCAGGACTTGATTTCCACGGTGCCGTTTGCCGTGGAGGAGATAAAGGATTTTGTTAACGAAAAGGCTTACTTCAGGATTGATGCCGTAAACGGACGGTTCCGGCAGCTTTCGGAAACAGTAATTGCATACATGAAAGAGAAACCGCAGTTGTTTATCAGAGGCCCCTAAAAACTCCCAGGTGCAAGGTGGTGCTTTAATTTGGGAGAAACCAGGATCATCATTATTTCCCTGCAGCGGCCGAAGGCGCTGCTGCGGCGCCTGGCGCAAAGCCTGCGGCCCGGGCCGGGGAAGGCCGGCCTTAAGATGCGCAAAGACGGGTGGTGGTTAAAAAAGAAAAAGAATCCACAAAACAAAGAATGAATAATATAGAAACGAGGTGGTGTTTTTTGATTGCCTGAAGAGCGCTCCTGGGCAGGCATGCATCCCGGCTCAGGGGCGCAATCAGGAACTGGTGCTTTAACGCGGCCGATGGCGTGAGCAGTAAGGGGCTTGCAAGCGCATGACGCCCCCGGGGTTTAACCCCATATAAAACGGCCGGGCCGCATTCAGAACACCAGACCGGCAGTTCCATAAAATTACAAGTTAAACAATTCCGGCCCGGCCTTTTTTAGGCCGCCGGCCGCGTTCTTTAAGGCAAAATTGCATTTGCCGGGTTATTTTGATATAATTCCTTCGGAGAAAAACATTGGCAGGGGTGACCGGATTTTGCCGTCTATGACCGGAAAAGTGATACCAATTGATATAAACGAGGAAATGAAGCATTCCTATCTTGACTACGCCATGAGCGTTATTGTCGGACGCGCTCTGCCGGACGTCCGGGACGGCTTGAAGCCGGTGCACCGCCGGATTCTTTACGCCATGCACAGCCTGGGGCTTACGCCGGACAGGCCCCACCGCAAATCCGCCTATATCGTTGGCGAGGTGCTGGCAAAGTACCACCCGCACGGCGATGTGGCCGTTTACGACGCCCTGGTCCGTCTGGCCCAGGATTTTGCCTGCCGCTACCCACTCGTGGACGGGCACGGCAATTTCGGTTCGGTGGACGGCGACTCGGCGGCGGCCATGCGCTACACCGAAGCCCGGATGGCCAGGATAACCCTGGAAATGCTTGCCGATATCGAAAAAGAAACGGTTAACTTTATTCCTAACTATGACGGCAAGACCGTAGAGCCGACCGTGCTGCCGGCCAGGATACCGAACCTGCTGATAAACGGTTCTTCAGGCATTGCTGTGGGCATGGCCACCAACATTCCCCCCCATAACCTCGGCGAGGTTATTGACGGCGTGATCATGCTTATAGACAACCCTGACGCGAATATCAGGGATCTTATGAGCGTCATTAAGGGGCCGGATTTTCCAACCGGCGGTAAAATCATGGGCCGGGAGGGTATCTGGGACGCCTACCGCACCGGCCGGGGCAGCATCAAGGTGCGGGCCCAGGCTTCTATTGAAAAGATCGGCGGCGGCAGGCACAGCATTGTGGTCAGCGAAATACCTTATCAGGTAAACAAGGCCAGGCTGATTGAAAAAATTGCCGAACTGGTTAAGGATAAAAAAATAGACGGCATCAGCGACCTGCGCGATGAGTCGGACCGCCGCGGCATGCGAATAGTGATAGAACTCAGGCGCGATGCCAACCCGCAGGTAGTTTTAAACCAGCTTTACAAGCATACCCAAATGCAGGACAGCTTCGGGGTAATCATGCTGGCCCTGGTGGAGGGGGAACCCAGGGTCTTAAATTTAAAAGAGGTCCTCTTTTACTACCTTCAGCACCAGAAGGACGTTGTGGTCCGCCGCACGCGCTTCGAACTGAACCGGGCAGAGGCGCGGGCGCATATAGTGGAAGGGCTGCGCATTGCCATTGCCCACCTGGACGAGGTAATTAAAACCATCCGCTCATCGCGGACCCCGGAAGTAGCCAGGAAGGCCCTGATGGAGAAGTTCGGCCTGACCGAAAAGCAGGCCGAGGCCATTGTGGAAATGCGCTTGAGGCAACTGACCGGCCTGGAGCGGGAAAAACTGGAACAGGAGTACAGGGAACTGGTGGAAAAAATTGCTTACCTGCGCTCTGTGCTGGATGACGAGCGGAAAGTCCTCGGCATTATTAAAGACGAGCTTTTGGCCGTAAAGAAAAAGTTTGCCGACCCGCGGCGGACGGCAATTACGAGCGAAGAGGCGGCCTTCGAGGAAGAGGACCTGATTCCGGAAGAAGACGTGGTGATTACCATCACCAGCCAGGGGTATATCAAAAGAATACCTCTTGACACCTACCGCAGCCAGCGCCGCGGCGGCCGCGGCGTTACGGCCATGGGCACCAAGGAAGAGGATTTCGTGAGGCATCTTTTTATCACCACAACGCATCATTTTTTCCTCTTTTTTACCAACCAGGGCAAGGTATACCGCCTGAAGGTGCACGAAATTCCCGAGGCAGGCCGCCAGGCCAAGGGCACCGCCATTGTAAACCTGCTGTACATAGGCAGCGAGGAGAAGATTACAACGGTGATACCGGTCCGGGAGTTCGACCCGGCGCAGTATCTTTTTATGGCCACAAAAAGGGGAATAGTAAAAAAGACTCCTTTAAACGAATACGATACCTCCCGCCGCGACGGCATAATAGCCATCAGCCTGAACGAAGGGGACCACCTGGTTGACGTTAAGCTCACCGGCGGCAGGGAAGAAATAATTCTGGCCACCAGGGGCGGGCTGGCCATTCGCTTCCTGGAGGAGGAGGTGCGGCCGACAGGCCGTGTCACGCAAGGGGTGAAGGGCATTAACCTGGTGGGGGACGATGAGGTTGTCGGTATGGAAGTGGCCCGCCCCGATGAGTTTTTGCTTTCCGTTACGGCCAACGGGTTTGGCAAGAGAACCAGGCTGTCCGAGTACCGCGCCCAGGCCAGGGGCGGCAAAGGTATAATCAATATCAAGACTACCGCCAGAAACGGCCCTCTGGTAGCCATTCAGGCCGTAAAAGGAGAAGAGGAGGTTATGATGATCAGCGCCGAAGGCATAATTATCAGGTTGAAGGCTCAAGACATCCCGGTTATGGGCAGGGCCACCCAGGGAGTGACGCTGATGCGCCTCGACCGGGGGGACTCGCTGGTGGCGGCGGCCAAGGTGGAAACCGAAGAATAGCTTAGAAGAAAGGCTTGATACGCCCGCCCAATTACAAAAACGTTTGCCGGAGGGTGAAGCTTTTGAAAAAGGCATGGCGGCTTTTCCTGTTCCTGGCCTTAACCTTGCTCGTCTCCTTTGCTGCAGGGGCCATTCTGAAAAAGACGCTGTATATTGTACAGCCTGTTATCGACCGCCTGTAGAAATCTGCGCTTTTTAAAAGCGCCTTTTTTTTGCCGTCTGCCGGAAGTGATTCTCTTGTTTTTGATTTTAAAGTAATGTAAAATAATTTGATAGTTAATTAAGAGCAAGAACTTGATTGGGGGCATTTTCAATGGTTGAGAAAGGGACCTGGACTGTTAAAAAAGGCCTGGCAGAGATGTTAAAGGGCGGCGTGATCATGGACGTTACCACTCCGGAGCAGGCCAAGATAGCGGAGGAAGCCGGAGCCTGCGCCGTTATGGCCTTGGAAAGGGTTCCGGCAGATATCCGGGCGGCCGGGGGAGTTGCCAGGATGGCCGACCCGGCGGTAATCCTGCGCATTATGGATGCGGTCACCATCCCGGTGATGGCAAAGGCCCGCATCGGCCATTTTGTCGAAGCGCAGATCCTCGAGGCCCTGGGCGTCGATTACATTGACGAAAGCGAAGTGCTCACTCCTGCAGACGAAACCCATCACATCGACAAACATGCCTTCAGGGTTCCCTTTGTGTGCGGCGCCAGAAACCTGGGCGAGGCGCTGAGGAGGATTGGCGAGGGGGCGGCCATGATCCGGACCAAGGGCGAGCCCGGCACTGGCAATGTGGTCGAGGCCGTAAGGCACATGCGGATGATGATGAGCGAAATACGCCGCGTTCAGAATATGCCCAGGGAGGAACTGATGGCGGCGGCCAAGGAAATGGGCGCACCCTACGAGCTTCTGGTGCAGGTTGCCGAACTGGGGCGCCTGCCGGTGGTGAACTTTGCGGCGGGCGGCATTGCCACCCCGGCCGACGCGGCGCTGATGATGCAGCTCGGAAGCGACGGAATATTTGTCGGTTCAGGCATATTCAAATCCAAGGATCCGGTTGCCCGCGCCAGGGCAATAGTAGCCGCCACAACCCATTACAACGACCCGCAGGTCCTGGCGGAAGTATCCAAAGACCTGGGCGAGGCCATGCCGGGGCTGGAGATAGCAACCATTGCCGCCGAACAACGGATGCAGGACCGTGGGTGGTAAGGCCGTTCCCGGTTGAAGAAGATCTTTTTAAGGAGTTCAACGGGGAAGTTTACCCAGAAAGGCCGGGGCAGCCGGCCTGCATTAATTAAACGGAGATTTGGGCTGTAGATCAGGTCCCGTTTTAAGAAAGGAAGTTTTCGAATGAAGGTAGGGGTTCTGGCCCTGCAGGGGGCCTTCAGAGAGCATCAGAAAGTTCTTGCCGCCTGTGGAGCGGAGTCGGTCCAGGTGAGAAAGCCGGAGCAACTGGAGGATATCTCGGCCCTGGTTATCCCGGGAGGCGAGAGCACCACAATAGGGAAGCTCCTGCTTGAATTCAACCTTTTTGAACCGCTGGTAAAGCTCGGACAGGGCGGCCTGCCCGTATTCGGCACCTGCGCCGGGATGATCCTGCTGGCCAGGGAGATAGCCGGTTCCGGACAACCCCGCCTGGGTCTCATGGACATATCCGTGGAACGCAACGCCTTCGGCCGACAGGTGGAAAGCTTTGAGGCCGATCTGGACATCCCGGTCCTCGGGGAGGAGCCCTTCCGGGCGGTTTTTATCCGGGCGCCGTACATTATCGAGGCCGGCGGCGGTGTAGAGGTGCTGGCCAGGTTCGGGGAAAAAATCGTCATGGCGCGCCAGGGCAGGTGCCTGGCGGCCGCCTTTCACCCGGAGCTGACCGGCGATCTGCGCATTCACCGCTATTTTCTGGAAAAGTGCGTCCGGGCCGGGCAGAACTGCAAAGGCTGATTTTATTAAATCTTGTGAATAGATTTTCATTGCCTGTACCTATTGCAAACGGGTATTACATGTAGTAATATTAAAAAACGAGGATAAACGTCGGTTAAAAAGGGTTTATCCGGCCGGACAGGTTCCGCAAGAATAAAGAGCGTCACCGACGGAAACCCGGTGAAGGGGTAAAGTAGTCCGCTGCAGGCCTTTCAGAGAGCCGGTGGTTGCTGCGAACCGGCAGGAGCAGATGGATGAAACAGGCTCCCCGGAGGGGGCTTGCTGAAAGCAGCAGTAGGCAGGCACGGGCGCCTTCCGTTAACACAGGCCAAAGAGGGCCGGATCGGTTCCGGCCAAGAAGGGTGGCACCGCGGGAGCAACCTCTCGTCCCTGTTTGGGGGCGGGGGGTTCAGTATTTTCTGGCTTTTTTGTTTAATTTTGTTTTTTGAGAAGGGGGAAATCAGGCAAATGCAGGACAAGGAATATTTGATGATTCCGGGCCCAACACCCGTGCCGCCGGCGGTATACGCGGCCATGTCCAGGCCGGTCGGCGGGCACAGGACGGACGAATTTGCCCGCCTGTACATGCGCATTGTCGAAAAGCTCAAGAAAGTTTTTCAGACCGAAAACGACGTTTTTGTCCTCACCAATTCCGGCACGGGGGCGCTGGAGACCGCCGTTGCCAACACCGTCAGCCCCGGCGACAAGGCCCTGGCCCTGATAACCGGCAATTTCGGCGAGCGTTTTGCGGCCATAGCCAGGGCTTACGGTGCCGAATTGATCGAGCTGAATTTCGGCTACGGTAATGACGTTGACCTGAAGGCAGTGGAGGAGAAGTTAAACGAGCACCCCGACATCAAGGTTGTGCTGGCAACCCAAAACGAGACTTCCACCGGCGTATGCAACGACATTGCCGGCATTGGCGCCCTGGTGGCCAGGACGCCGGCACTGCTGCTGGTGGACGGCGTAAGCGGGGTGGGTGCCATTGAAATCAAGGTGGACGAATGGGGCGTGGACATTCTCTGCACGGCCTCCCAGAAGGCCTTTATGCTTCCTCCCGGGCTGGCCATGGTCAGCGTCAGCGAGAAGGCCTGGCAGGTGGTTAACGGCAACCGGTCGCCGCGCTTTTATTTCAGCCTGCCGGCCTGCAAAAAGGTTTACGGCAAGTGGAACACCCCTTATACTCCCAGCGTGACCCTGTTTTACGGCCTTGAGGCAGCCCTGGACATGATGCTGGCCGAAGGCCTGGACAACGTTTACGCGCGCCACGCCCTGCTGGCCAGGGCCACCCGTGCCGCCGTCAGGGCGCTCGGGCTTAAGCTTCTGGCGGAGGACCGGTGCGCCTCCAACGCCCTTACCGCCGTATGGGGCCCGGAAGGGGTTGCGGCCGATGAACTCCGGAAGATAATTAAAAAGCAGTACGGCGTGGCCTTTGCCGGCGGGCAGGGGGACGTGAAGGGCAAGATATTCCGCATTGCCCACATGGGCTTTTCTGATAAAATGGACGTGATCATTGCCATCAGCGCGCTGGAAATGGCCCTGGCCCAGACGGGCTACCCGGTTCAGCTCGGCGCCGGGGTAAAGGCGGCGCAGGAAGTTTTCTTGGGGAGGGAGCAAAAATGAAGGTGCTGGTGCTTGACGGAGTAGAAGAGGAGGGCTTGAAGGCTTTAAGGCAGGAACCGGGCATTCAGGTGGATGTAAAGGATAAAATGAGCGAGGACGAACTGGTTGCCGCCATCGGGGATTATGACGGGATTATCGTGCGGAGCGCCACCAAGGTGACCGCCAGGATCATAGAGAAGGCCGCCCGGCTGAAGGTGGTGGGGCGCGCCGGCGTGGGCGTCGACAACATTGACGTGCCCGCTGCAACGGCGCGGGGCATTCTGGTAGTCAACGCGCCGGAAGGCAACACCCTGGCCGTGGCGGAACACACCATAGCCATGATGCTCTCCTTGGCCCGCAACATTCCCCAGGCCAACGCCTCCCTCCGGGCCGGCAAATGGGACAAAAAATCGTTCATGGGGGTCGAATTGAGGGGCAAGGTGCTTGGCGTAATCGGCCTGGGACGGATCGGCTCGGCGGTGGCCAAGCGGGCCCAGGGAATGGAAATGAAGGTGGTGGCCTACGATCCCTATATAAATGAAGAAAAAGCCGGCCTGCTCGGCGTAACCTTGCTGTCCCTGGAAGAACTTTTGAAACAGGCCGACTTCATTACCGTCCACCTGCCGCTGACCAGGGAATCAAAGTACATGCTGGGCGAAAAAGCCTTCAGCCTGATGAAAGACGGGGTCAGGATCATCAACTGCGCCCGGGGCGGGGTGGTCGATGAGCAGGCCCTGTATAACGCCATGAAGTCCGGCAAGGTGGCCGGGGCCGCCCTGGACGTTTTTGAGAAAGAGCCGAACACCGACAGCCCGCTTTTTGAATTCAAGAATTTTATCGCCACTCCCCACCTGGGTGCCTCCACCCAGGAGGCCCAGCTCAGCGTGGCCACCGACGTGGCCAGGGAGGTGGTGGCCGCCTTAAAGGGAGAGCTGGTCAAAAACGCCGTCAACATACCTTCGGTCAGCCCGAAAGTGCTGGCTGTAATCAAGCCGTACCTTTCGCTGGCGGAGAAAATGGGCAAGTTTGCCGCCCAGGTCATTTGCGGGCGGGTTAACAAGATCGAAGCCACCTACAGCGGCGACCTGGCCGGCCAGGAGGTCTCGCCCCTTACCACTGCCATTTTAAAGGGGTTTTTGGATTCAATCCTGCAGGAGATGGTAAACTTTGTGAACGCCCCGCTGCTGGCCAAAAAGCGCGGCATTAACGTTATTCAGAGGCAGGAGACAGAAGAGGCGGACTATGCCAACCTGATTACCGTAAAGGTTAAGTCCGATCAGGAGGAGATTTCGGTAGCAGGCACAATTTTCGGCAAGGTAGACCAGCGCATCGTTTCAATTGACGGCTATCACGTGGACGCGGTGCCGGAGGGGCACATGCTGTATATTCCGCACATCGACAAGCCGCGCATAATCGGCCCGGTCGGCAACCTGATCGGTACCCACAACATCAACATTTCCGGGATGCAGGTAGGCCGCAAGGTAATTGGCGGCAAGGCGGTAATGCTGCTGAATATCGATTCGCCGGTGCCGGAGGAAACCATGGCGGAAATCGCCAAAATCGACGGGGTGCTGGGAGTAAAAAGCGTCAGCATATGAGGTGCGAAAAGACCGGGGCGGCCCGCGGCAGGCGCCCCGGTTTGTTTTACAAACCACTGCCTGTATAGTATAATAAAAAAGTTAAACGGCAAAAGAGGCATATTTTGTTAGCCTGTAAACGGAGGTGGATTGGTCATGCTAGATATGAAGTTCGTGCGGAACAACCCGGCAGCGGTCAGGGATGCCCTTGCCAGGCGAGGCGTTTCGGTGGCCCTGGACGAATTTTATAAATTGGACGAAGAGCGCCGGGAAAAGCTCTTTATCGTGGAGCAGATGAAAAACAGGCGCAACGTCGTTTCCGAGGAGATCGGCCGGCTGAAAAAATCCGGCAAGGACGCGCCGGAAATGGTCCTGGAAATGCGGGACCTGTCCCGGCAGATCAAGGAAATCGACGAGGAAATAAAGGAACTTGACGGCAGGCTGCAGGACATGCTGCTCAACATTCCCAACATTCCCCATGAATCCGTACCGGAAGGTGCCGGCGCGGCGGAGAACCCCGTGGTGCGCACCTGGGGAAAGCCGCGGGATTTTGGTTTCACGCCCAGGCCCCACTGGGAGATAGGCGAGCAGCTTGATATTATAGATTTCGAACGGGGCGGCAAGGTGGCCGGGGCCAGGTTCAGCTTTTATAAGGGTTACGGGGCCCGCCTGGAGCGGGCAGTAATCAATTTCATGCTGGACCTGCACACTGCCGAACACGGCTACGTGGAAATATTCCCGCCCTTCATCGTAAACCGCGACAGCATGGTGGGAACCGGGCAATTGCCTAAGTTTGCCGAGGACATGTTTAAGCTGGAGGGTGCCGAATATTACCTTATACCCACCGCCGAGGTGCCGGTGACCAATCTTTACCGCAACGAAATACTGGACGGCGAAAAGCTGCCCATTTTGCATTGCGCTTACAGCGCCTGCTTCAGGGCCGAAGCCGGGGCCGCCGGCCGGGATACTCGCGGCCTGATCCGCCAGCACCAGTTCAACAAGGTGGAGCTGGTCAAATTCTGCCGGCCGGAGGATTCCTATGACGAGCTGGAGAAGCTGACCGCGGACGCCGAAAAAGTGCTCCAGAAACTGGGGCTTCCCTACCGGGTGGTGGTCCTGTGCACCGGGGATCTGGGCTTTTCGGCGGCAAAGACGTACGACCTGGAAGTCTGGCTGCCCAGCTACCAGGAGTACAAAGAGATTTCTTCCTGCAGCAACTTCGCCGATTTTCAGGCCCGCCGGGCCGGCATCCGCTTCCGGAACGCCAGGGGCAAAACCGAGTTCGTACACACCCTGAACGGTTCGGGGCTGGCCGTAGGCCGCACGGTTGCCGCCATTTTAGAAAATTACCAGGAGGCCGACGGCTCGGTGACCGTCCCCGAGGCCCTGCGCCCCTATATGGGCGGCTTGAGCCGGATCGGCTGAGATTTCACGGGGCCCAGGAGGATTACATAGAATGTCCGCACCGGTAATTGACTTTCACATTCATCCTGTTGCTTACGAAAGTTACTGCACTTCTGCCGCGGAATGGATAAAAGAGCGCCAGTCGGTACAGGACTGGCCTGGTTTTATTAAAAGATACGAGGACCCTGCCGTTTTTTCCGCCTTTCTGGCCGAAAACGGCGTGGACTACGGCGTTGTCCTGGCTGAACTGACCCCGGTGACCACCGGCATCTGCACCAACGAATATGTACTGGAGTTCTGCCGCGGCCGGGAAAAGCTCATACCGTTTGCCAGCATCAACCCTTATACAACCGAGGGAGGTGCCGTCGGCAAAGAGGCAAGGCGCCTTCTGGAAAAAGGCTTTCGCGGGATCAAGCTGTATCCCACCTACCAGTACTTCTATCCCAACGACCGCATGCTGTACCCTCTTTATGCCGCGGCCGAGGAGGCAGGCGTGCCGGTAATGGTTCATACAGGCTCCTCTGTGTTCAAGGGCTCGCGGCTGAAGTACGGCGACCCTCTCTTTCTGGACGATGTGGCGGTGGACTTCCCCGGCCTGAGAATTCTCATTGTGCACAGCGGACGGGGCCTGTGGTATAATAACGCCTTTTTCCTGGCGCGGCTGCACGAAAATGTTTACATGGAAATAGCCGGCCTGCCGCCGCAAAAGCTTCTGGATTATTTCCCCGAGCTGGAGCGCAATGCCGGCAAGATTGTTTTTGGTTCCGACTGGCCCGGCGTGGCCAGCATAAAAGCCAATATTGAAACGATCAGAAACCTTCCCTTAAGCGAGGAAACCAAGGAAAAGATTCTAGGCGGCAACGCTGCCGGGATACTGGGCATAAAATAAGGCGGAACAAATCAAACCGCATTTTGCGGAAGGATTTTGCCCCGAAAAACCGCACGCGGCTTATAAACGGGCTGGGGCCTTTATTGACACTGGATGTGATCTGTGTTAGACTTTATTATGCCCCGAGTGCTGCAATCAGGCAGGAACTCAGCGGCCCAGGCAGCCTGCTAATTGCTGGCGGTTGATGAGGAGGGGTGTCCGAGCGGTTTAAGGAGGCGGTCTTGAAAACCGTTGGGCTCTTGCGGGTCCCGTGGGTTCGAATCCCACCCCCTCCGCCATGTGCAAATTATGCAAGCCGTTTAACGGAGAGTTGGCCGAGTAGGCTGAAGGCGCTCGCCTGCTAAGCGAGTATACGGGAATAAACCTGTATCGAGGGTTCGAATCCCTCACTCTCCGCCAGAAAATGTAAAAGGCGCTTCTTATCTGGAAGCTGCCTTTTTATTTTTTAAAGAATATTGGTTAACAAAATTTTTGTTGACAAAGGATATTTGGCCCTTTAAAATTTGAATTGAAAACAATTTCAAGAACATTAAGGCATTACGGGAATAAGAGCCCCTTAAAGGCAAACTTGCCTGGGGGCGTGCGGGCGGATGAGAGCGCTTTAAGGGGGGGGTGAGTCCCGGCTTAAATGAGCGGAGTTACCGGCCGGTTATCTGTTTGCGGCGATTATTTTTAAACAGGAGGAGATAGCCATATGAACTTCAAGCTAACCGAAGAACAAGAATTAGTGCGCGCCAGCGTAAGAGAATTTTGCCAGAAGTACGTAGAGCCCATAGCCGACAAAGTAGACCAGGAAGCATACTTTCCGATGGAGACCGTAAAGAAGCTGGCCGAGCAAGAGTGGACCGGCATACCCTATCCCGTCGAGTACGGCGGTGCCGGGTCAGACTATCTGACCTACATCATCGTGCTTGAAGAGCTGTCCCGGGCCTGCGCCACCACCGGGTTTACCCTGGAGTGCCACACCTCATTAGCCAGTTATCCCATATACAAGTACGGCACCGAAGAGCAGAAGAAGAAGTGGCTGGTGCCCATGTGCAAGGGCGAGATATTAGGGTCATTTGCCCTGACCGAGCCCGGGGCCGGCACCGACGCAGCTTCCGGCCAGAGCACCGCAGTGCTGGTCGGTGACGAGTACGTATTAAACGGCACCAAGATGTTCATATCCAACGCGCCGGTAGCCGGAGTGCTGGTAATATTCGCATCCACCGACAAGAGCAAGGGAGCCAAAGGCATAAGCGCATTCATCGTACCCGCCGATGCGCCCGGGCTGCAGATCGGCAAGCACCTGAACAAGATGGGCATTCGCGGTTCCCTCACCGCCGAAGTAATCATGAAAGACTGCCGCATACCCAAAGAAAACCTTTTAGGCAAAGAAGGCGAAGGTTTCAAGATTGCCATGTCCACCCTGGACGGCGGGCGGATCGGGATAGCCGCCCAGGCGCTGGGGATAGCCCAGGCCGCTTTAGACGAGTCAATTTCATACTCCAAAGAGAGAGTGCAGTTTGGCAAACCGATCAGTTCCTTCCAGGCCATCCAGTGGATGATCGCCAACATGGCCACCGACGTTGAAGCCGCGAGGTTTTTGACCTACTACGCCGCCTGGTGTTACGACCAGGGGAGGCCCTACAGCAAAGAAGCCGCCATGGCCAGGCTGTTCGCCTCCGAGTGCGCCGCCAGGCACACCAACAGAGCAGTGCAGATTCACGGCGGCATCGGTTACATCAAAGGGCACAAAGTCGAGCGGCTGTACCGCGACGCCAAGATCACCGAGATTTACGAAGGTACCAACGAAGTGATGAGGATGGTCATAGCCGGCAACCTGCTGCGGTAGGCAAGACAACATAGCGGCTTTGTTGCTTCACATAGACCACCAGGGGAAAATAAGGCAGAGAGACAGAGGACCAAAGTCAGGCCTTTCCACAAGATAGGCGGCGAGTAAGTCCCCCGTCTCTGCCTTCCCTGGGGATACAAGAGAGCAATTAAAAAACAGGAGAGGCGAGACATGCTCAAGATCATCGCTTGTTTCAAGTGGGTAATAGACGAACAAGACATAAGAGTCGACCAGAAGAGCCGCGAGCTCATAATGGAGCGAGTAGGCTACAAGATCAGCGACTACGACCGCAACGCCATTGAAGAAGCCGTGCGGCAGCAGGAAGCCCACGGCGGCAGCGTGGTGGCCGTGACAGTAGGGCCGCCCGGCGCCAGGCAGAGCTTAAAAGACGCCCTGTCCCGCGGGCCCGAGCGGGCGTGGTTTATCAGCGATCCATCCTTTGCCGCGCTCGAGCCGTCCCAGACCGCCGCCATACTGGCAGAAGCCATAAAAACGAAAGGCGAGTTCGACCTGATTATCTGCGGCGAAGGTTCCAGCGACCTGTACGCCCAGCAAGTCGGGCCCGCCCTGGCCCAGCGGCTCGGCATACCCTGCGCCACCTACGTTAACAAAGTGACCTTAGAGCCCGGCGAGAAGAAGCTCACAGCCGAGCGCAAGCTTGACGACGGCATAGAGACAGTAAGCATCCAACTGCCCGCGCTCATAACGGTGCTGCCCGACATCAACACACCCCGGATACCCAGTTTAAAGCAGGTTTTAGGAGCCGCCAAGAAGCCCGTAGAAGAGATCAAGAAGAGCGACTTAGGGCAGGACTTTCAGCCGCGCCTTGAGACCATAAGCATTTTAGGAGCGACCATGGAGCGGCGCCGTTTGAAGTACAGCGCCGAGGCAGCCGACATCAAGGCCGTGGTAGACGCATTGTTGAAAGAAGGAGTAATAGCATAAGGAGTTGGTCATAGAACATGGCAGGCATCTGGATATTTGCAGAAAGCCGCGAACAGACCTTAGAGCTTATAAGCGCCGGAACAAGCCTGGCCCGCCAGCTTGACGGGGCAGCAGTAGTTACCTTTGCAACAAGCAGGCAGTTGGCCGAAGAATACATCAGTTGCGGCGCCGGCGAAGTTTTGGTGCTGCCCCCCCTGGCCGGCGGCCAGCCCTTAGAAGCATACGTTCCGGCCATAATAGAAGCCGTTCGCGGCGGCGACCCCGACATATTTCTAATCAGTGCGACCCAGCGCGGCAGAGAGATAGCCGCCCGCGTTGCCGCCGCCCTTGACACCGGGCTGTGCAGCGGGTGCACCGCCCTAAAACTCGACAAAGAGAAAAAACAGCTAATCATGGAGCGCATGCTTTACGGCGGTGCCGCCGTGCAGACAGTGGTATGCAGCGGCCGGCCCCAGATGGCCACCATTCCTCCCCGCACCTTCGAGCCCGCCGCACCGCAGGAAGGCAGGCAGGGGAAGATCACCGAACTGGCCGGCGTTCAGCCCTCACCCGTCAAAGTAGTCGGCAGGGCTCCCAAAGCCGCCGAAGCAGTAGACATAACCGAGGCAAAAGTAGTAGTCTGCGCCGGGCGCGGCTTCGAGAAAAAAGAAGACCTGAATTTAGCCCAAGAACTCGCCCAGGTGACCGGCGGCGCCGTTGGTTGTACCCGGCCCGTGGCCGAAGAACTGCGCTGGCTGCCAGAAGACCTCTACATCGGCATTTCCGGCAAGAAAGTCAAGCCCGGCCTTTACATCGGCCTTGGAGTAGCCGGGCAGATCCAGCACGTCACCGGCATGCGCGACAGCAAAGTCGTTTTAGCCGTAAACCGCGACGAAAACGCCCCCATATTCGACGCCGCCGATTACGGCATAGTAGGCGACCTGTACGACGTCGTGCCCAAACTGATCAAAGAACTCAGGATAGCCCTCAACAAATAACACAAGCGGGGTTTTAAGCCTTATGGAAGAGAAATTTGCCGCAATCGTAGTCGGTGCCGGGCCTGCAGGCAGCACCGCCGCCTACCTGATGGCCAAAGCAGGCCTTGAAGTACTGCTCATAGAAAAAGGAGCAGCGCCCGGGTCCAAAAACATGTTCGGCGGGCGGATGTACAGCCACGCCCTAAACCAGGTCATTCCCGGCTTTTGGGCCGAAGCCCCCGTAGAAAGGCCCGTAGCAAAAGAGATCATCACCCTTATGACCGGAGACCAGTGCCTGTCCATAAGCATTCAGGACTTAAGCTGGACCAAGCCGCCCTACCATTACCATTCCTTCACCCTGTTGCGGGCCGAGTTCGACGCCTGGCTGGCCGCCAAAGCCGAAGAAGCAGGAGCCATGCTGGCCTGCGGCATCCGCGTCGACGACCTTTTAATTAAAGACGGCCGCGTGGTGGGCATAAGAGCCGGCGAAGACGAAATGCTGGCCGACGTAGTGATCGCAGCAGACGGCGTCAACTCCCTCATGGCCCAGAAAGCCGGCCTGGCCAGGATGTTTTCCCCCGGCCAGGTGGCCACCGGCGTAAAACAAGTAATCAAGCTTTCCCCCGAAGAGATCAGCCGGCGCTTCCAGTTAGAAGGCAACAACGGCGCAGCCCAGCTGTTCGTCGGCGAGTGCACCAAAGGCATGCAGGGTGGCGGGTTCATCTACACCAACAAAGACACAATATCCCTGGGCCTGGTCATAAAAGCAGCAGAACTGCAGAAGACCCAGCACAAAATTGCCGACCTGGTCGAAGAATTCAAGCACAATCCCCACATCAGGCCCCTCGTCGAAGGAGGAGAAGTAGTAGAATACTCCGCCCATCTCGTGCCCGAAGCCGGTTTAGACATGATGCCCCAGTTATACGGCGACGGCATTCTCGTTGCAGGCGACGCCGCCGGGTTCGTTTTAAACCTGGGCTATATAGTGCGCGGCATGGACTTTGCCATCGCCTCAGGCCAGGCCGCCGCCCAGACCGTAATAGAGGCCGCCAGGAACAACAACTTCAGCCGCCAGAGCCTAAGCCAGTACGCCAAACTGCTCAAAGAAAGCTTCGTGCTAAGAGACCTCGAGTTTTACCGCAAGGCGCCGCACTTTTTAGAGAACCGGCGCATGTTCGAAGTTTACCCGCAACTGGCCTGCGGGTTGATGAGCAGGATGTTTACCGTTGACGGCAGCCCGCCGGCGCACCTTTTGAACAAGGTATTAAGCCAGGTTAAAGAAAGCCAGGCCGGCCTTGCCCAGCTGGCCGGCGACGGCTGGAAAGGAGCGCGCATCCTGTGAAACGCCTGACCGTAGAGCAGCTTTTGGGAATAAACAAGTTTATGGTGGACGACGAAGAGGCCCACATAGTTTTAAACAAGGAGATTTGCGCCTCGTGCGCGACAAAGCCGTGCACGTTTGCCTGCCCGGCCTGCCTGTACACCCTCAAGGAGAACGGGGAAGTCAACTTCGACTATGCGGGCTGCCTGGAGTGCGGCACCTGCAGGGCGGTCTGCCCGAAGGAGGGGGCCATTGCCTGGGGCTACCCAAGGGGTGGCTTCGGGGTCAGCTTCAGGTACGGGTAGGATGCCGCGGGCCGTGCCCGCCGGTGGAGGCAGCGGGCAGGGGAAATTTAAAAAAAGATAAAGAAGGCGTCTTCGGTCCCGAAAACCTTTCCGGGCGTTAGACGCCTTTTTTTTTGCCCTTTGTAAGGTTTGTAAATTTGTCTTAGGCGTGCCGGGAGCTGTTTCTGGCGCTGTGGCCGTGGTTGCCGGCAGGCGGGGCAGGCTTGTGCTGGGAAATCCGCTCCAGAAAGTTCTTTAGCTGAGCCTGCTCCTCGTCCGAAAAAATTTTTAAAACATCCCTGTTGGAGGCTGAGATTACTTCATTAATCGGCTCCATCAACCGGAGGCTTCTTTCCGTTAAAACCACCCTGACGGCCCTTCTGTCCTCAGGATCCGGCGTTCTGGTCAACAGCCCCTTGCTTTCCATCCGGTCCAGAATGCCCGTAATAGTCGAGCCGTCCAGGCACAGCTTCTGGGCAATCTGGGTGGGCGTCTGGCCGTCTTCAGCCCACAGGCAGCTTAGTATCCCGTACTGAACGGGCGTAATATCAAACGCAGCAAGCCTTGCCCTGAAATATTGAAGAACTGCCTGCTGTGCCTTGGTCAGCAAAAAATTTATGCACTGGTTTAATTCCAACTTGTTCACCTTCCTGCTGAGAGTAAACCGGTTTCAGGCAAATATATTCAGGCAAATATATAATAAAACAGCCAGTAAAATTATATAAAAACTGAAAATAATTTGTCAACAAATATTTGCACATCAAACCAATGTCATTTTCAGACTGAAAAATATTATGTAATTCCATGGCAAAATTGGTTATAATAAAGGAAAATTATTTTTTGGGAGGTATATGGCGTGAAAAATTGCCCGGTTTGCTCTGTCCCGCTGGACGAAATTCCCAAGTCGGGTGTGCTGATTGACGTTTGCCCCAAATGCAAAGGTGTCTGGCTTGACCGGGGGGAACTGAACAGGCTGCTGAATACGGCCAGGGAGTATTACGACGAGTACGAGGATTTTTACAAAAAGCACCATCACGATTATGATGATTATCACCACCATGCCAGGGAACATTACAAGCACGGCCATTATAAAAAACGGGGCCTGTTCAAGATGCTCGAGGACATCTTTGACTGATCAAGAGCCCCTTTGGCAGGGGCTTTCAGAATTCTATTCCAAACTTCTTCATGAACCAGTCGTCATCGTACATGCGGCCGGCAAGGTAGCGCCGCCGCTGCTGCAGTGCGCCGCCCTGCAGAACCCTCCTGACTGTGTCCGCCAGCCTGCCGCACGGCTCGATCAGGCCCATAACCTTTTTCACCCGGCTGCTTTTGAAGTGTGAAAGAGCCATGCGGAGCAGGTTGTGGTGGACGTGGTCCATTGTTACAGGGTAGGGGTGCCTGGAACGGAAGAGGTGCAGCACCCTGACCGAGGGGACGACGTACAGCCGGCAGCCGAAAAGCCAGAGCTTGAGGGACAGCTCTGCGTCCTCGCAGCCCCAGACTATAAACCCTTCGTCAAAGCCGCCCACCCGGCGGAAGGCACCGGCCCGGACCGCCAGGCATCCGCCCGGCAGGAGAGGCACGGGGCCGGCCGGCATGCCACCCGGCGGGGGCAGCCAGACGGTTTCCAGCCGGCTGTTCCAGGTCTGACCGTAGCCAACTGCAGCGGGGTTTTCAAGGGAGCCGATGGCCGGGGAGACGGCGTCCACTCCGGGGCGCGAGAAGGTATCAAGAAGGGCCTCCAGCCAGTTTTGCGGCACCGTTATGTGGGCATCGCAAAATATCAGGTATTTTCCCCGCGCGCTTGCTGCTCCCAGGTTTCTGGCCCTGGCTGCGCCCAGGCCGGACGATGATATGAGCTTAACCCTTTCGTAATTATTGCTTTGCTGCAGGAACCGGCAGCAGCCGTCGCTGGAGCCGTCGTCGACGACGATGATTTCCGGGCCCCGGCCGGGAGTGGAGGCCAGGATGGAATCAACGGTCATTTTTATATTTTCCCCTTCGTTCCGGCATGGTATTATTATTGAAACTTCTGCCGCAAGAGCGTGCTTTGCCAGCGCAAATCACCTGCCCCGCAGGTAGTATCTCTAACATCTTATGCCGGCCGGCAATGCCTTGACTAGCCGCAATGATTTTGTTACAATAAAACTTGCCACGGAAACAGGCAAGGCAATATGCGCCTGTAGCTCAGCTGGATAGAGCGTCTGACTACGGATCAGAAGGCCAGGGGTTCGAATCCCTTCAGGCGCACCAGAATATCTTAATACGCGCCCGTAGCTCAGGAGGATAGAGCAGCGGTTTCCTAAACCGCGTGTCGGGAGTTCGAGTCTCTCCGGGCGCACCACCGGAAATTAGACCCTGCAGGGAATTGCGGGGTTTCGTTTTTTCAGCGAATTTCGCCCGTAACGGTGTAAAACCGGCACTCCGGCCTTGCAGATTGCCCGTGGTAACAATATATGGTATATTTATAAGCAAGACACACTTTGCAAAGGCGAAAATACTATGAAAAACAGACCGGTTAGCCAGGAATACCTTGAAAACCTGCGCCGGGCCTGGCAGGAACGGGCAAGGCGGAAAAAAGAGGACATGGAAAAGCTGCGCCGGGAAGCATTGCTTAAAGCTTCCGCCGCAGCCGCCCACTTAAAGGCAAAATACGGGGCTGCAGCCGTGTACCTTTTCGGCTCGCTGGCAGGGGGAGGGCATTTTTGCAAAAGTTCGGACATCGATTTGCTTGTCGAAGGGTTCCCTCCGGAAAAGAGCTACTGGAGGATGCTGGTGGAACTAGAGGAAATAACCAGCCCGCTGGAGGTCAGCGTCGTCCTGGCCGAAGATGCTGTGCCCGGCCTGCGCGAAAAAGCTAGAAAAGAGGGAATTCTCCTGTGACCCGCAAACAGTTCGCAGTTATCGCCACCCGTATAAAGGAAGAAATTGATAACATTAAAAGCCTTTCCCGGGAGCTTTCTAAAAAAGGCTTAACCGGTTCCAAAAAAAAGATAAAGTCCGCCCTGCCTCCGGGAGATACTTTTATTCCGGTCAATCCTGATGAACAGGTATATCTTGGAGCCGGGGTTCTTCCTGTACAGGCCGATATGCAGGTACAATTATCCTATGAGCAGCACAAAACCCTGTGTATAATGTCCATAGTCTGAATGGCTTAGGCCCGTCACAGTGACGGGCCGGTTTTTCGCGAACCGCTTCCTGGCGCCCTGGCTCCATTCCTGCTGCCGCCCGGCGGCCGGCCTTGACACCCGGATGTTTGTACCTTATAATGCTTATTGCAGGTTTTAAAGGGGCGCGCGGCTGCATGCGGCAGCGCGATAAACCTCCGGGTTTCAAAAAGGAGCAGGCTTTGTGTGGCTGTTGTAAATCACGCCGGGTACATGCGCGAGGCCCTGGCGGAGGCAAAAAAGGCTTATGGCCTGGGCGAAGTGCCGGTCGGTGCGGTTGTTGTCCGGGACGGCGAAATTATCGGGCGGGGGCATAACCTGCGGGAGACTCTGAAGGACAGCACCGCCCATGCGGAAATCCTGGCCATGCGCGAGGCGGCCAGGATTGTCGGGGACTGGCGCTTGAACGGCACCGTCCTTTACTCAACCATCGAGCCCTGTGCAATGTGCGCCGGGGCGATAATCCAGTTCAGGGTGGCCACGCTGGTCTACGGCGCTGCCGACCCGAAGGCCGGGGCCGCCGGGTCGGTGATCGACGTGATCGGGCAGCCGCGCTTCAACCACCGGGTGGAAGTGGTGTCCGGGGTGCTGGAGGAGGAGTGCCGGGAAATAATTCAAAAGTTTTTCCGGGAACTGAGGGAAAGGGAGGAAACCTGACGGGCGTTGAAAAATGAGTGCCCGCTTGAACAACATATTTTTTGGAGAGATGGCCGAGCTGGTCGAAGGCGCTCGACTCGAAATCGAGTAGACCGTTAGTAGCGGTCTCGTGGGTTCGAATCCCACTCTCTCCGCCAGATTGCTTATATATCAGGGGGCTGCCGCCTTTTTCGGGTAACAGCCCCCTGAATATTTAAGTCAGAATTAGTCAATCGTCATGGCGGGCGCTTAAATTAATCGCAGCACAGGCAGGTGAGCCAATGCAGGCTGTCCTTGATAAAGCTATTTAAGTGTGAGGATATAAGATCTATTTCAAAAGAGATGCTTTTATCACGGATAGGTATAGTATCTTTAGTAACTATGGAGGCGGTTGAAGATAGGATTCGTATATTGCTGAATCTTTAAATGGTACCTGGGGAGAACCATATTCAAGCAAGAAGCGGTCTCGATGGCCTTCAGTATTTCCAGGGAGGGTATTTCGTATTCCAGCGCGAAGGAAGGTACTGTCCCTCGCTCCAGTAAAAAAGCAGCCTTTTGCAAAAGGGTAAAGAACCTGTGCTCGGCGGATATGGGCGTCCACAGGCTGGCTGCCCTTTTGTAGCGGCCCAGGTTAAAGCAGGCTACTGCTGCTAGGTGCTTGTTTTGCCAGTGGACATGTTCTGATTTCCAGCGGCGGTACAGTTCAAAAACCTGGCGGTGGTCCTGCTGGTCGGCGGCTGCCTGCATGATTGCTACAGTATATTCTAAAAAAGTGTAAAGTTTAGTGCGCGGCAACACCTGCCGCAGGCATGCCAGATCTTTTTCAAAGCGCCGCACAGCTTGGCTCAGGTACTGGCGGGAGGCTTCCATGTCCCCCAGGGCGCAATAGATCCGGTAGGCCAGGGCGTATGTATAAGGGTTTACCTTCGTGTTTATCGCACCGGTGCTGTCCTCTTCGGTTTCCTTCAGAACAGGCGCTAGAATTCTTAAGGCCCGCTGGGGGTCCTGGCCTAAAAAAACAGCTGTAGCAAGGTTGTTGCGGGCAGGAGCGCTGTCTTCCAGTTTAAGAGCTTTGGCGTAGAAAAATTTTGCTTTTTGGAAGTCCCCTTTATCCATGTATTTTTTTCCTTCGTCCATCAGCTCAGCGGCTCTTGACTTTTTCCCTTTTATTGCCGTAGCGGGCAACCCCCTCGTATAATTTTAGTTTAACATGTTCCTTGGTGGGCTATGGAGGTCTTTTGGGCGGTGCCGTCAAGAACGCTCCGCCTTCAGATTAAACAATTTTAATGATACTTTGCGAAATAGTTAGTAATTAAGACTAATTGTCCAATTTTAAGGGGTCAGGCCGTGTGAGGTTCCATATCAAATTATTCGCCAAATAGTGGGTACAAGTCCTTCTTTTCCTCACCGGTCTGGTTAAATTAATTGGTGGGTACAAAGTATTGCTTCTTTGTGCCGGCGGGTGTATTTTTATATAGAACATCTTGTGGAGAGAAAAAGAATATTTCGTCGAACCGGCGGGACCAGGAATAATCAATGAATAATGATTGTTCTTTTGTTTCGGCAGGCATGCCGGCGCCGGGGGAAGGAGAATAAATGCTTGTAATCCAGATTTGCGTTGGCAGTTCGTGTTTTCTGCGCGGGTCGCGAGAGGTCATTGAAACAGTGGAGAAACTGATAAACCACTACCGGCTGGATGACGTGGTTGTTCTTAAAGGCAGCTTTTGCATGGAGCACTGTAACGATGGGGTTACTTTAAAAATCGGCGATAAAACCTTTACAGGCGTCAACAGGGAAAGTATAACCGGTTTGTTTGAAAAAGAAGTTTTTGAACAGCTTTACGGGGTGAAAAACGATGAGCCTGATCAGCACAAATGAGGCAAAATGCCGGGATTGTTACAAGTGCCTTCGCTCCTGTCCGGTTAAAGCAATATCGATTAAAACCGAAAAACCCGGTACTGCCGTGCGGGTCCGGGTTATAGAGGAGAGTTGCATCCAGGACGGCCTTTGCACTCTTGTTTGTCCGCAAAAGGCAAAGGTGGTCAATAACTGCCTGGAGGACGTAAAGAAAGCAATTGCCCGGAACACTGTGCCGGTTATAGCCAGTGTGGCGCCTTCCTTCCCGGTGGCGCTGCCGCTGCCCGAGCCGGGCTTGTTTCCGGCAATACTCAGGCGCCTCGGCTTTTCTCGCGTGGAGCAAACGGCGGTTGGAGCCGGGCTGATCTGCCTTGAACACGGCCGGATGGAGTTTAAAGGGCCGCTTATTTCCAGCGCCTGCCCGGTAATTGTAAATATCGTAGAGCGGCATTACCCCCGGTTAATACCTCATTTGTCGCCCCTGGTATCCCCTATGATAGCTCACGCCAGGCTTCTTAAAAGCCTGTACCCGGGGAGCATTGTGGTGTTTATCGGGCCCTGCATTGCCAAAAAAGGAGAAGCTCTTTCTGAGGAATTCAAGGGAGATGTCGATTATGTGCTCGGCTTTACAGAGGTATGGGAGTGGATTAAGAGTGAAGGGCTGGAAATAGAGAAGCTGTCTGCCGGGGAATTTGACGGTTACAACCCCGGGCCCGCCCGTTTGTTTCCCCTTGAGGGCGGGCAGCTGATGACAACCTCACTGAGTACGGATATGCTGGATAAAAATGTTCATGCGTTTTCCGGCTTGAAAAAGTGTATGGAGCTTCTTGCCAGTTACGGCGAGGCCGCTCCGTCGGGAAAACCGGAATTTATAGAGTTGCTGGCCTGCGAAGGGGGATGCGTAGGCGGGCCTTATACAGTTGTTGAAAAAAGCTCTTTCATAAAGAAGCAGAAACTTTTGGATCTGCATTACCGCAGCCTTCAGGAAGAGGCTGCTTCCGGCAGGGAAGCGGAGCCAGGGCCGCAACTTCCTTCCGGGCTTTTGTACCGCACCTACCGGAACAAAAAATGCGAGCTGCCCCTTCCCAGCCCAGAACAAATTGATAAAATACTGGCCATGACCGACAAATTTTCACCGGAAGACGAGCTGAACTGCGGGGCCTGTGGTTTCAATACCTGCAGGGACAAGGCGGTTGCCGTTTTCCACGGTTACGCCGAGCCGGAAATGTGCATTCCTTACATGAGAAGGAGGGCAGAGTCTCTATCGAACCAGGTTCTCCAGGCCCTGCCGGATGCGGTGGTTATTGTGCGGGGTGACATGGCCATTGAGGAAATCAACCCCGCAGCGGAAAAGATGTTTAATTGCACCAGGAGCGTAATCGGCCAGGACCTTGAAGTGCTGACAGATCCCACTGAATTCTTGAAAGTATTTCAGACAAAGAAGATGGTCAAGCTGGAGGTTTCCGACTTAAAAAACAAGATCGACACCAGGCAGATTATTTTTCCTTTAGGGGACAGGGTTGTAGGCATACTTACCGACATTACCGAAGAACTGAAAAGGGAGGAAGAGCTTTCACTGGTGAAAACCCAGACCATTAACCGGGCCCAGGAAGTAATTAAAAAGCAAATGACCGTGGCCCAGGTTATAGCCGGGCTGCTGGGGGAAACTACGGCGGAAACCAAAGCGCTGTTAAATGAATTGATTAAGCTGATGAAAGATAAGAAAGAGAACTGAAAGGGACGGGTTTATTAATGCCGTTTTACCTCGATATTGGATACTCTCAGCTAAATAAAAAAGGGGAAGAGCTCTGCGGCGATTCAGTAGAGATTCTCCGTTCGGAAAAGTCCACCGTAATAGTATTGTCCGACGGGCTGGGAAGCGGGGTAAAGGCCAACATTCTTTCCCGCATCACCGCCAAAACTGCAGCAACCATGTTAAAGATGGGATGCCTTATAGATGAAGTAATTGAAACCATGGCCGAAACCCTGCCCGTATGTAATGTCAGGCACCTGGCCTACAGCACTTTTTCCATTGTCCAGATCTTTAACGACGGAAGGGCTTATCTGGCCGAATTCGACAACCCTCCGGCCTATCTTGGTTATGAGAATGAGATTTTGCCCTTAAAAAGAGAAGAGCGCACGGTTAGGGACAAACAGGTGAAGGAAACCCTTCTTGACCTGATGCCCGGGAACTGGATAGTCTTAATTAGTGACGGCGTTCTCCATGCCGGTTTGGGGAATGTCTTGAACTTCGGGTGGGGGGACCGCCAGCTTGGCAGGTTCATTAAGGAAACGGCAGGCCAGAACCTCGAAGCAAACGACTGGGCCGAGACAATTACGGAAAAGTGCAATGAGCTTTATGGGGGGCTTCCAGGGGATGACGTAAGCGTTGTTGTCATTAAGATCAGGGATACCAGGAAACTGACGGTTTTGGTAGGCCCCCCGAGGTCCAGGGCTGACGATAGAAAAGCAGTTGGCAGTTTAATCCGGACGGAGGGCAGGAAAGTTGTTTGCGGCGGATCCACCAGCAACATGGTAAGCAGGATATTGTTGAAAGAACTTGTCATCGACATGAGCTCGTTTTCTGAGGATGTTCCGCCTACGGGAACAATTGAAGGGATCGACCTGGTTACGGAGGGTGCTATTACCCTCTATCATGCGCTGGAAATGCTTAAAAAGGGCGTCAAGCTGAGAAGCCTGGCCGGGGCTAAGGACGGGGCAAGTTTATTGCTGGCAGAGTTTCTCAGGGCTGATAAGGTTCATTTTATCGTCGGCCTGGCGGTGAATCAGGCCCAGCATTACCCCGGTTTCCCGCCGGCGTGTTTATTGAAAAATCAAACGGTCAGGGATATCGCGGAAATCCTGAAAAGCATGGGGAAAGAGGTAACCATCGAATACCTTTAGAATTGCGGGTATATCCTTGCTTTTAATCCTGTCAAAATACCGTCTGGAGGTGAAAGTGCCGGCGGGGCTCTGCCGCTTTTAATCAACCGGCCTCCGCCGGATGCATATGCCGTTTGAAGACAAAGGCTCACTTACGACAAGGCGCACAGGGGAAATTCTTTTGCTTTTTTTAGAAGAAGAAAAACTCACCTTATCAGAGATTGCCAGACGTGTGGGTATCAGTAAAACGGCGGCCTACAGGATGGTAACAACCCTGGTTGAGATGAATTTCTTAAAAAAGGACGAAACAAAAAGATATCAGCTCGGCCACAACATACTGAGGCTGGCCAGAATGGTCGAGCAGAGCTTGAAAAGTATTGCCGTGCAGGTTATGAAGGAACTGGCCGCAAAGACCGGGGAGTCGGTTTATTTAAGCATGTCAAAAAACTGCCAGTACTACTATTTTATAGAGGGAGTGGAAAGCGGGCAGCACCTGAAGTGGACGGTCAACATCGGCGAGCCCAACTCCCTTCTGGTCGGCTCTGCGGGCAAGGCGCACGTGGCCTTCCGCGACAGAAAAGAAGCAGAGGAAATTGTTCAACGGGCAAGACTGATTCCGTTTACCCCGCATACAATTATAGAAAAAGAAAAATTAATTGAAGAGCTGGAAAAGATTCGCTCTCAGGAGTATTCCTTCAGCTGGGGGGAGAGATACGAAGAGGCGGTGGGAATATCCTGCCCTATATGGGATTCCGCTAAAAAGAGATATGCCGTAGCTGTTCTGAGCATTTTTATTCCCAAGTTCAGGTACTCCGACCTGGATTTAAACCGCTACCTGGAACCTCTGAGAGAGGCTGCGAAAAAAATTTTTTTGCTGCTGGGAGGATAATTGCTATAAAATGTCTAAATATTTTTTATCCTATTTTTGAAACATATTTTCAATAATAGAAACAAAGGAGTGATGGCGGTGAAGTACGACATTTACACTGCGGTGGCCATTCAGCCGGAAGTGAAGGTAGTGGAGAAGAGGAGCGACATAAAAAAGAATTTGCAGCGCTGCCTGGAGCTTATCGATGCAGCCCCTCAAACAGCACCGAGTGCTAAGGAAAAGTACGAAGGCAACTGGGCGCCCATTAAGCTCGTCTCTTTCCCGGAATTTTTTATTCAGGGACATGAGGGGCACTGGCCGTTCGACCACTACATCAATGAAGTTCTTATCGACATTCCCGGCGAGGAAACCGAGCGTTTGGCCGAAAAAGCCAAAGAATACCAGATTTATATTGCCGGCTGCGCGCTGGAAAGAGACAAGGACTGGATCGACGACGGATACTTCTTTAACACCCACTTCATCATCGGGCCTGACGGGAAAATAATTCATAAGTACCGGAAAATCACCGTGGCCACCCATTATGAGCTGGCCGTAAGCCCGCATGATGTCTACGACAAGTTCGTTGCCATGCATGGCGATGATCTCTCCGTATTTCTCCCCGTCACCGATACCGAGATCGGGAAAATCGGCACCATTACCTGTATGGATGGACATTTCCCGGAGACAGCCAGGGCCTTGGGGGTACAGGGCGCCGAGGTCATTCTCCACCCGCTGCTGGTCGAGCCGATGATGTCGCCTCCCCAGGAGATCTGGCAGATGATGAACAGGATGCGGGCCTGGGAAAATGTCTGTTACGTGATTGCCGCCTCCGTTCGACTTACCTTTCGGAATATGTGCCAGCTAAGGTGAGAGGGCGGTTTGTCAGCGTTTTTAACGCCTGTTTCTCTTTGGGCGTTGCCCTGGCCTATTTTCTGGGATATCTGGTTGTCGTCCCCTTTGGATGGAGATGGGGTTTTGCAATTGGAGTACTGCCCATTTTAATGTTTTTTGTGGCCAAAGCCACCCTTCCTGAATCCGTGCGGTACCTGCTGGAAAAGGGGAAAATAGAAGAAGCGGTAAGAATAGTTGAACAGATTGAGAAAAAGATTCTTAAAAGAGTGACCGTGCCCTTTGAAGAAGCGGTTAAAATTGAGAGAGAAGCTGCTGCATCGCAGCGCAAGGAGTCCAGGATAGGGATAGCCGACCTGTTTACCAGGGGAATGGCCAGGTATACAATCGTTGTTGCCATAGCATGGTTCAGCCTGCAGTACTGTGTTTACGCAATTATGGTCTGGATGCCTGTGGTATTGAGGACGGAACTCGGCTTTCAGCTGGCGACGGGGCTTTCTTTCCTGGCCCTTGGATCGCTTTTGGGAGCTGCGGCAACACCGCTTTCCGGCATTGCGGCAGACACGATCGGGCGGAAAATATCGCTGTGCGCGATATTCACCATTTACGGCATTATCCCTTACTTCCTGTTTCTCCTTGGCAGGGACCCGGCGCTCGGCTTTATCCTTTTAATGCTTACCCTTATTGTCGTCGGGCTGATTAACGGCATAGTGTATGTTTACAGTCCCGAAAACTTCCCGACCAAGGCGCGGGGGGCCGGGATGGGGTTTGTCACGGCCGTCGGCCGGGTGGGCGCCATTGCCGGCCCGACGATTGTGGGGTTCATTTACTCTGTGGCGGGGTTTATCTGGGTGCTCCATGTCAACATTGCCCTGCTGCTGTTTGGCGCCATTGTAGTGTGGATTTTTGGCCGGGAGACAAAGGGCAGGGTCCTGGAAGATATCGAAAGCAGTTAGTTATGATTGAGCAGAAAAAATATCTTTTTTAAAGAAATTGCGGAAAAGGCGGTGCTTGATGCCTTACCGCGCGCCCTGCACATTCATGCAGGGATTTTTGTTGTTTAAGGGGATGCAGGGGCAAAGAAAAGAAAATCGCTCCATTCATTTACAATAGCAGATTTTTTCTTCATGTGGACATGTACCGTTTCAGTTCCTCATAAAAATTTTCACGAGTGCCGGCAAGAATCACAACAACGGTTGAGCCGCCTTCTTCAATGATTGTATAGGCCAGCTCATAGTTTGTTTTATTGTAATAAATATCATAACAAAAGACACCGGCGAGGTCGCCCGTTTTGGGTTCGCCCATATAAGGATCCTTGAGAATTTCATCGACGGCTTTTTGAAAAGCTGCTTTAAGAGGCTTTTCTTTGATCTTTTTTAAATAACGGGCGGCGGGAGGCAGAATAATCAGCTTATACATTATTTGTCCTCCGTGCCGAATACATCTTCATATGTGGAAAATCCGGCTTTACCGGCGGCAGCGAGGCGGGCTTCGCCAAGCAGGCGTTCAACGGCAGGACGGACTTTGCGCCGCAGTTCCTTAAACTTTTCAAGAAGCTCCTGCCCTGAAAGGCCTTGGGATATTAAGTCAGCTAGGATTTGTTCGTCAAATTCGCCGGAGTTTTCGCGCACAGGACGGATAACAATGGCATTATTTTGGAGATAACACTCAACTTCCTTTTCAATGCCGAGGCTGTTAAAAAATTCTATAGGAATGGTTATCTGGCGTTTCTGTGATACGGAAATGCGTTTTTTCAACATGTAATTTCCCCCTTGTTGGGCTATTTGTAACATGATTCTTTCCTCTTTCTTAGTATATGCTAAGTAAAGATATAATACACAAACTTTTTTTGATTTGATTATATCAAAGAAACAAAGAAATATCAAGAAGCGGCAAGTTAAAGAGTATATAAGCTGTTCTTCCTTTTTCTTTGAATTATTCCCGGGTCTTAACTAGTTGCTCAACAAATTTTAAGTTTTTATTAAGTTTGGTTTCAGTTGCAAACCTGATAATATAAAAATAATACAGGTTATAAAGGTGGTGGGCCGGGATGCCAAAATTAAAGGGGATCAGGGTGCTGCTGGTGGACGACGAGCCGAATATACTGCAGTTTTTAGAGCTGGGCCTGCAGAACGAAGGCTTTGAGGTGCAGACTGCCCAGGACGGTTTTACGGCAATTAACCTGATGAAGCAATTTCAGCCGCACGTGGTTATACTCGACGTTATGATGCCGGGCATGGACGGCTTTGAAGTTTGCCGGATGCTTAAAAAGATGGAAAACGTGGCGGTTATCATGCTGACGGCCAGGGACGAGGTGGACGACCGGGTAAAGGGTTTAAATATCGGAGCCGACGATTACATGGTAAAGCCGTTTAGTTTTGAAGAGCTGCTTGCCAGGATTCACGCCAGGGTCCGGAACCAGTTTCCAAACCTGTTCGGGGAAGTGGCAATTGGCCCGTTCCAAATCGATGACCGGCGCAAGGAGATAAAGTTTGAGGGCAGGGTTTTAGAGCTTTCCCCTACGGAGTACGAGCTCCTCAAGTATCTGGTCTTGAATCATGGGCTGGTTTTAAGCAAAAGGATGATTCTGGATAAAGTTTGGGGTTACGATTTTGCCGGAGAGGAAAACATCGTAGAGGTGTACGTCAGGTCCCTGCGGGAAAAGTTAAAAGATAAAGACCATCAGATCATCCGGACCTTGCGGGGAGCCGGGTACCGGGTTGATTTGCCATGAACAGTAAAAAAAGCGAATTTTTCGGCTCGCTCCGGATTCAATTGTTGTCCCGTTCTCTCCTGATCCTTGCCCTTTTGCTTATGCTGATCGGCCTATTTCAGTATGTTTTGATGAAGGAGTTCGTGTACAGGAACAAAGCCGCCAGCATACAGAGCCAGCTCCTGTCGGTTCCCCGTTTTGACTGGCCGCAATTGCCCGGTATCCCGGAGGACGGCAGGGTGCGCCCGCCGCTTTTTTTTATTCCTGAGGTGAACCTGGCATTTGTCGATCTGGAAGGCAACTTTTACGTGCTGTCACGCGGGCCTGGGGACACAAGCCCTCCAAGGCTGGATACCGGGGAGTATTTGAGCATACTAGGCAAAAGGCCGGACCTGAGATATAAAGTTGTTTATGATTCCGCGGGGACAGAACAGTTGCTGGTGTTGCAGCCGGTCATGGCAAGGAACGGGAAGGTTATCGGCATAACCCAGGCGGGTACTTTGACAGGCCCGCTAAAAGAGCTGCTTGTACGCCAGCTTCTAGTGTTTTTGGTTCTTTCCCTGGCAGCCATGTTTTTCGGGCTGCTCGGTTTTCTGCCAGTGATTAGAAGAACACTGGCCCCCCTTTCCAACATGATAGATACTGCCGGGCAAATCGACGCCGGAAATCTGGCTAAGCGTTTCCCGACCCAGCAGGGTCAGGTAGAAATAGACCGCCTGGCGGAATCCTTCAATGGGATGCTGGACCGTTTGGAGGCTTCCTTCAAAGCGGAAAGGGAAACCAAGGAACAGATGCGTCGCTTTATAGCAGACGCCTCCCACGAGCTCCGCACGCCGCTGACGTCCATCCACGGCTTTCTGGAGGTGCTGCTCCGCGGCGCGGCCAGCCAACCCGATCAGCTGCAGAAAGCGTTAAAAAGCATGCACAGCGAATCGGAGCGCCTTACCAGGCTGGTGCACGACCTGCTGCTGCTGGCCAAGCTCGACCGCACCCCCCAGGTTGAGCTGGCCGAAGGTTTACTGAGCACCATGATCCTGGATATGGAGCCACAGCTGCGAATACTGGCCGGCAACAGAGAGCTCAGCCTGCAGATCGAACCGGGCGTAGTGTGCAGGTATGACGTGAACAAAATGAAACAGGTCATTTTGAACCTGTTTCACAATGCGGTACAGCATACCGACCCTGAAGGCGGCTGTATCCGGCTTTCGTTGTCCAGGGTTGATGGCGGCGTGCGGCTTTCTGTTCAGGACAACGGGCCAGGGATCGGCGAGGAATACCTGCCCCATATCTTCGACCGGTTCTACCGGATAGATGTATCCCGCGCCCGCAAGTACGGCGGCTCAGGCCTGGGCCTGGCAATTACTAAGGCAATTGTGGACATTCACGGCGGAGTTATCAGCGTTGAAAGCAAGCCGGGAGAAGGCTGTACATTTCACATCTGGCTGCCTGTATAAACTGCGGAGTTTTTAATTCATAGCGAACAAACGGGAGTGCTTTTAAGGGTCAATTCAGCACTTGCTCAACCAACTTTCAGTTTTCGTTAAGGAATATTTCAGCTAAGGAGGTTATTATTGTTAAAGTAAAAGGCTGCACTTCGCCGGATGCCTCGTGCGGCTGTTCAAAGCAATGAATGAAAGGGGGGTTTAAAAATTTTTGTTTTCTTAAAGAGAAAAAAAGTTTTCTTTGTTGCAACAGCAGTTGTGGCAGCAGCGCTGGCCGGTTTATATGTTCTGGGAGGAACAAAAAAAGCAGAAAGCAATTACATAACCGGCACCGTTAAAAAAGGGACGGTAACCACCGCCATTTCAGCCACCGGCACGGTAGAACCGGTAAGCACTGTTTCCTTGAGCTTTGAAAACGCAGAAATAATAAAGAAAATATACGTAAAAGAGGGAGATCACGTAACCGCAGGGCAGCTTCTGGCTGAACAGGAGAGCGACAATTTGGAAGCGCAGGTGATCCAGAGTTCGGCAAGTTTAAAAGGGGCCCTGGCCAAGCTTGAACTCTTAAAAAACGGTTCTACGGCAGAAGAAATAGCTCAGGCCGAGGCAAACGTAGTGATGGCCCAGGCGGCTTATGACCTGACGAAAACCAACCTGGAGCGTTATCAGGCGCTGTTTCAGGAAGGAGCTGTATCTAGGGCCGATCTGGACAGCGCCAGCAACGAATATGTTAATGCAGAGGCCAAGTTAAAACAAGCTCAGGAGTCTCTGAAGGCCCTTTTAAACGGCAACAGGCGGGAAGATATTGAGGCACAGGCCGCCCAGGTGGAGAGCAGCAGGGCGCAGCTTCAGATAGCACAGAAGGCCCTGGCGGGGACAAAACTGTTCAGCCCCATAAATGGTGTTGTCAGCGAAGTAAACGGCGGGGAGGGACAGCGGGCTGCCGCCAACAACAACAGTACCAGCAGCGGAACCGGTTTTATTGTTGTTATTTCGGATGCTCTGCAGGTCAGGGCCCAGGTTAATGAGGCCGACATCGGCAGGCTGGAAACCGGCCAGAAGGCGGAAATCACGGTCAACGCTTTTCCCAATAAAACCTTTACCGGCAGGGTAGGCAGCATCTCCCCGCAGGCGACTACGGTCTCAAACGTTCAGGTTTACGACACGGTTATCGAGCTGGACGAAAACCAGCAGGGCTTAAAGGCAGGAATGCCCGCAAACGTAAATATAATTGTTGAAAGGCGCGAGGATGTTTTGACCGTGGCCAGGGGAGCCGTGACTTATGCTGCTAACTATCTAAACAATGCGGGACAGGGAACCGCTGCCAAGACAGCATCGCCTGAAGGCGGAAACAGCAACCGTACCTCTGTTAGCGGTGCCGACGGGAATTCCAGCAGCGGGATTGGTGCTGCAGGGCTGGCAAAAGAGAATGCCCGGAAGCAACAGGCGGTTGTCCTTGTTCTGGACAAATCCGGCAGGCCTGCGCCCCGGCAGGTGGTGCTAGGGTTGTCGGACCTGAAAAACTATGAAGTTATTGAAGGCCTTAATGAAGGCGATGTTGTGATTATTGGCGGAAGCGGTACCGCTGTTTCAGGTAGCGCAAGCAACAACAGCAGCGGGAGCGGCGGCGGTCCGCCGCTCATGGGAGGGCCTCCGCCACATTAAAACGGGCGCCTTATCAATGCTCCGCTGGTAAAAATTAATATGGGATGGTGCTGTGAATGTCCGGGAATACAGCAATCGTTGTGGAAAACATCAAAAAAGTATACAACATGGGGGAAACTAAAATTTTAGCTTTAAAGGATATCAGTTTCACCATCCATGAGGGCGAAATGGTTGCCATTATGGGTTCCTCCGGTTCAGGCAAAAGCACCCTGCTTAACATTTTGGGCTGCTTAGACAAGCCCACTGCGGGCAGTTATTATCTTTACGGCGAAAATGTTTCCCAACTGGACAAAAACCAGCTGGCCTTTATCCGCAACAAAAGGATCGGTTTTGTATTCCAGGGTTTTAACCTGCTGGGAAGAATGTCAGTGCTGGCTAATGTGGAGCTCCCGCTGGTCTATGCCGGCGTACCAAAGAAAGAAATGGCCGAAAGGGCAAAGGAGGCCCTGGCCTGGGTCGGACTGTCAGAGTACCTGCATCACTATCCCAATCAGATGTCGGGCGGCCAGCAGCAGAGGGTGGCCATCGCCCGGGCGCTGGTGAACAACCCTTCTTTGATCCTGGCAGACGAACCCACCGGTGCCCTCGACTCAAAAACGAGCGTGGAGATCATGGCAGTGATTCAAAGGCTTAATATTGAGAGAGGTATAACTGTGGTGGTGGTTACCCATGAAAAAGATATCTCGTTGTACTGCCAGCGTTTAATCAATGTTAAGGACGGGTGCATTACCGGAGACGCTCCGGTTTTGAACCAGAGAGAGGCTGCCGGGGACCTGCCAGTCTTCCCTGGAGAAAAGGAGGCGGCGGGTTGGACGTTTTAAACAGCCTCGAGGTGGCTATAAATGGTATTAGGGCAAACAAGCTAAGGTCATCCCTGACCATGCTGGGCATCATCATCGGCGTTGCCGCCGTCATCATCATGATCTCCATGGGACAGGGAGCCAGCAAGAGGATTTCCGACCAGATTTCCAGCATGGGTTCAAATTTGCTCATGGTTTTTGCGGGGGCCGGGCAGGGGCCTGTGCGGGGGGCATCGGGAAGCGTAAACACCCTCACCCTGGAGGACGCCAAAGCCATAGCCGGCCTCTACGGGGTGGCCAGGGCGGTGCCGGAATTGAGCACCGGCGCCACGGTGGCATACGGCAGCCAGACCTGGACCTCCCAGGTTGACGGCACCACGCCGGAGATGCAGCAAATTAAAAAATGGACCGTCAGCCAGGGGTCGTTTTTCACGGAGGACGACGTAAAAAGCGCCAGACTGGTGGCTGTTTTAGGTAAGACGGTCGCGGACAACCTTTTCCCCGCCGGCTTCAACCCGGTGGGAGAGACGATCAGGATAAACAGGCTGACCTTCACCGTCGTCGGCGTGCTTGCCCCCAAGGGGGCAGCTATGGCCGGCCAGGATCAGGATGATGTCATATACGTTCCTGTGACTACGGTTCAAAAGAGGATGATGGGCGTAAATTACGTCCGGGTGATCAATGTTCAGACTGAAACAAAGGAAAGTATGGCTTACGTCCAAAGCAGTATAGAAGAACTGCTCCGGGAGAGGCACCGTATTACCGGCAACAAATCGGATGACTTTACTGTGCGAAATTTAACATCCGTTCTGGAAGCCGCCGAAACAGCAACCAGCACCATGACCCTGCTCCTGGCCAGCGTGGCCGCTGTGTCCCTTCTGGTGGGCGGCATAGGGATTATGAATATTATGCTGGTTTCCGTCACGGAGAGGACAAGGGAGATTGGCCTGCGCATGGCGGTGGGGGCCACAGAGAACGATATCCGCAACCAGTTTCTGGTGGAGGCCGTTGCGCTCTGCCTGACGGGCGGTGTGGCGGGTATTCTAGCCGGTATTGCAGGCTCAAAAATAATCTCAAAGGTTGCCGGGTGGTCTACATACATCACGCTGTATTCGATTTTGTTGTCCGCTGGTTTTTCAGCGGCTATAGGAATTTTCTTCGGCTACTACCCTGCTAAAAAAGCGGCGGGGCTTGATCCCATCGAGGCGCTGCGTTTTGAAAAGTAAAGACCGGATGGGAGGTATTCCAGGGGTGGCGGAAATGTGTCTGAGATCTTACGCTGGCTGGAAGCAAGTTATTGAGATAGGGGGAATAAGTGATGAAAAAGTGCCGGCAGCTCCATTTGTGGATTGGTTTGTTCACTTCTGTTCTGATCCTGATAGAGTCTGTTACGGGCCTGTTAATGGTTGAACCCTGGCTGATCGGCGCAAACAGGCCGCAGGCGGAGCAGCGGGTGCAGCTAGAAAAAGCTGGCGCAGTGGATTTTGCCGGGGATGCGGCTGCATACGGCAGGCGCGCCGGGGCAGGGGCAGGACAGGGCAGGAATGCCGGAAGCGCCGGGAGGCAAAACAGCCTGATGGCGTTTGTTAGAGGCCTGCATTCCGGTAAAATAGGCAATACAGACCTTTCAATTTTTCTCGACATAGTTGCTGTGGCCATGATTGTTTTAACGACAACCGGGATTATCATGTCCGTTAACATTTTGAGGGCGCAAGCCAGGGCAAAAAAGAGAATTTAATTTTATCCAGATCCTGCCGTCTGACAGGTATTGGCAAGGTTGCATTTAAGGCATCAGCGCGGCTTGCCTGCGCGTGAATGCCTTTTTATGTAGTGCGCGTGCAACGCACAGAGCTTTTCAGCATATATTCAACCCCTGATCAACCAATATTCAGTTGCGTTTAAGGGGCAATTCAGGTTAAAAGGGTACCATTGAAAAAAGGGTCAGTTGTTATAGGAGGCCTGCCGTGCAGTCAGCTAAACATGCAGGAAGGGGAGTTGTGGCGGTGAGAAAAAAACGGCTGAGAAAAAAACGGCTGAGAAAAAACCGGTCTTGGGGCTTTGACCCTGTTTTTACGGGCATTGTCTTGCTGTCCGCATTTTTGAATATTTTCAACATCTGGAAGGACCAGTACGCCAACGCCTATTACACTGCGGCCGTAACCAGCATGCTGCAGAACTGGCGCAATTTTTTATTCGCTTCGTTTGACCCGGCTGGATACATAACAGTGGATAAACCGCCGGCCGCCTTCTGGGTGCAGGCGGCATTTGCCTATGTTTTCGGAGTGCATGGGTGGAGCGTTATTCTCCCGCAGGCTCTGGCCGGAGTTGGTTCTGTACTGCTGGTGTACGTTTTAGTAAAGCCTGCTTTCGGCAAGACGGCAGCCCGGCTTGCGAGCCTTGTCATGGCAAGCACGCCAATTGCCGTAGCGGTGAGCAGGACTAACAACATTGACAGCCTCCTGGTATTTACGCTCCTCATTGCAACCTGGATGCTGTTCCGGGCGGTCCGGAGCCAGAAGTTTTTGTGGTTGCTCGGTGCCTTTGCCATGATCGGAGCCGGCTTTAATATGAAAATGTTTCAGGCCTACATGGTTGTGCCGGCTTTTTGCCTGCTCTACCTGATCGCTTATGAGGGCGGGTGGAAGAAGAAACTGGCCGTTCTGGCGGCGGCAACAGCCGTTATGGTAGTGGTGTCGGGGGCGTGGGCGACTGTGGTCGAGGTGATCCCTCCCGAAAACAGGCCGTACATCGGAGGCAGCCGGACCAACTCGGTGCTGGAGCTGGCCGTGGGGTACAACGGGATAATGCGTCTAACAGGAATGCACGGATGGGGCGCCGGCCCCGGTTCGGCCCAGGACAGGCGGCAAATGCCGGCGCAGGATGAGGGTGCAAGGCCGGACCCGCGGCAAATGCCTCAGGGCGGAGAGAACGTGCCTGACCGGCTGCAGGGACAGCAGGAAGGAAGCAACGCGCCTGCTCCGGCGCAAATGCCCCCCGATAAAAGCGGCTTGCCGGGAGCTGTTCAGGGCAGCAGAACTGGACAGGGGTCGGCACCAGGATTTGGCGGGGGCCGGCCACAGGGCCGGGGCGGCGGCGCTTTCGGCACGGGTCAGCCGGGACCGCTGCGGCTGTTTCAATCCGAACTTTCTGGCCAGACAAGCTGGCTTTTGCCGTTCGTGGGCTTTGCCTGCACCGGTTTGCTGGCGGGGGTAAGCCGGAAAAGGCCGCTTACAGCCAAGCAAAAAGAGACCCTGTTCTGGCTGGCCTGGCTTGTCCCGGCAATGGCGTTCTTCAGTGTCGCCGGCTTTTTCCACCACTATTACCTGATCATGCTCGCACCTCCGGTTGCGGCACTAGCAGGGGCAGGCTGGGTTGAGCTCTGGAGCCAGTACCGCGACAGGGACGGCTGGAAAATGTTGCTCTTGCCGGCCGGCCTGCTGGCTACTACAGCTTTTGAACTGTACGTACTGCAGCCCTACCAGAGGCAAATCGGCATTAGCTGGTCCATCTGCATAGGAGCGGCAGGGGCCGGGCTGGCACTGGTATTGTTTATAGCCGCTACAATAAAACAGAAGCCGGCTTTTGTGTTAGCCTTGGCTGCGATGCTGGTGCTGCTGGCAGCACCCCTGTACTGGGCCTGCACGCCGCTTTTGTACGGCGTAAACTACACTATGCCGCAGGCCGGACCTGTTCAGCAAGGGTTTGGCCAGAGGCCTGGTATTGGAAGAGGGCCTGGTTCTGGGGTTAATGAAAAACTGCTTGAGTACCTTGAAAAGAATAATACAGGAGAAAAATACCTTTTTGCCACTACCGACGCCAATACGGCCGCGCCGTACATCATTGAAACAGGCAAAGCCGTAATGGCCATGGGTGGCTTCAGTGGCTCCGACCCCGTTCTCACTGTAGAGAAACTGAAGCAGATGGTGGCAAACAAAGAAGTTAAGTATTTCCTGATTCCTTCGGTCTCCGGTTTTGTAGGCAGGGAGGGTGGCGCTGCGGGTGAAGTGCTGGAGTGGATCCGGGCCAACAGCACGGAGGTTCCCCGGGAAGAGTGGCAGCCAAATGTAATTCAAAGCGTCCCTGGGGGAATGAGGGACGGCAGGACGTTATATAAAATTAAAGGCTGAGGAGAGTGCCATGACAGGAAAAGTCCGCTATACCATTGTCATTCCGGTATACAATGAGGCTGTTGTGCACGAAACCTACCGCAGGTTGACAAAGGTGATGCAATCTATCGGCGAACCGTATGAATTGCTGTTCGTTAACGACGGAAGCCAGGACTGGACAGGAAAAATTATTGAAAGCTTGGCGGCAGCGGATGGATGTGTGAGAAAGCTTGACTTCTCGCTGTGCGATGTCATGCGCGATATCAGGGAGAAAAACCGCTATGTCCGCGGCCTGGTAAGCTGGGCCGGCTTCCAGCAAGCGGCGGTGGAGTACGTCCGGGAGGAGCGTTTTGCCGGGGAAACAAAGTACCCGTTTAAAAAAATGCTAAGGCTAGCGGCGGACGGGATTGCTTCTTTTTCCTGTAAGTCTCTCCGGCTGGCACTGCCATTCGGCCTTTTGGTTAGCTCTGCCGGTCTGGCCTGGCTGGCTTTTTCATTAGGCAGGCTGTTGCTCCATGCCGGAGAGGGTGTCGGTTGGAGGCCCTCGCTGCCTGCCTGTTTCTGCTAAACGGCCTGATCCTGATCCAGATTGGGATTCTTGGAGAATATATCGGAAGAATTTACGATGAAAATAAAAGCCGGGCCGGGCGATGCGGTAAAAAGGCATGGTAAAAAACGTCCGGCCGCCGTTTAATTTGGCACAAAGGAGTGTCCGCCGATGAGCAGAAAAGTTTTGCTTATACTATGCTTGAGCGTTTTGCTTATGGTCGGATTTACCTGCATGTACGCCGTATCCGGCTATCAAGGCCGACATTGCCGCCTCATACCTTATTTACAGGCTGGCCGGGAGATATCTCTCACGACAGGCCGGCTTTTTGCTGGCGGCATTTTATGTCTATAACCCTGCTGTATTTATAAACTCTGCCCTTTGGGGGCAGGTGGATTCGTTTTTTACTCTTATTGTTATCTCTGCGGCGGTTATGCTTTCGGAAAGAAAGGTTGCCGCTTCTGCCGCCCTGTTTGCGGCGGCCGTAATGATGAAGCTGCAGGGGATTATTTTTCTGCCGGTTTTATTCTTTGAACTGGCCGGGCAGAGGAGAGCCGACGTCATTTTTAAGGCAGCGGCTTGTGCCCTGGGCACGGCGGCGGCCGTTGCACTCCCGTTTTCCCTGAACAATGGAACGCTCTGGATTTTCAAGCTTTTTACGAGTACGGCGGCGGAGTACCCCTATTCATCGGTAAATGCCTTTAATTTTTTTAAATAGGCTCTTGACATAAAATAATATTAATTTTATAATGGTTATGAATTAATAGGGGAAATAAAATAAAAATGATTACAAAAAAGTTGAAAAAGCTGGGCTTAAAATTAACTCCCCAGAGGCTGGCCATCTTAAACCTGCTCGAGGGCAATACAACGCATCCCTCGGCCGAGGAAATTTACAACCAGTTGAAGCCTCAGTTTCCTTCCCTGTCTCTTGCCACGGTCTACAACACTCTTGAAGTGCTGGCCGGGGCCGGCGAACTGCAGGAAATAAGGATAAAAGCGGACAAAAGGAACTTCGACCCCAACCCCGTTCCGCACGGCCACTTTTTGTGCCGGCTTTGCCAGTCCATTTGCGACCTGGACATAAGACCCCTGGAGATACAAACTCCGTTTAACATAAAGGGCTACCTTGTAGAAGAATACACGCTTTATTTTTACGGGGTTTGCCCTAAGTGCCTGGAAAAGGGTGCAAATAAAGGCGGGGAGTGAATTTTTCACCTCTTGTAATAAAAAAATTATCAGGGAGGTAAAAAAATGAAAAGATGGCGCTGCACAGTTTGCGGGTACGTCCACGTAGGGGAGGCTCCGCCGGAAAAATGTCCCAACTGCGGGGCCCCGAAGGAAAAGTTCGAGCTTTTGACCGCTACCGGCCCGGATTTGGTGGACTGGAACAAGATCGGCGTGGCGAAGGGAACCGGCTTTGAAAGCGATCTGGAGATGCAGTTTAAGGGGGAATGCATGGAGGTGGGGATGTACATCGCCATGGCCCGCCAGGCCGAGCGGGAGGGTTACCCGGAGATAGCCGAGACGATGAAGCGGATAGCCTGGGAGGAAGCCCATCACGCGGCCCGCTTTGCCGAACTTTTAGGTGATGTGGTGGGAGAAAGCACGGAGGAAAACCTGAAGAAACTGGTGGAGGGCGAGGCAGGCGCCAACCGCGGCAAGAAGGATATTGCCACCCGCTCCAAAAAGGAAGGGCAGGATGCCATCCACGATGCCATCCATGAGGCCTGCAAGGACGAGGCCAGGCACTGCATGGCTTTCTACGGGCTCTTAAAAAGGTATTTCCCCCAAGCATGAAATATTGATAGATTCGGATAAGCCGTTTTAAATAAACCGGTGGGGCCAATTGGGCCCCGCAAACACCGGAAAGCAGGAAATTTTTCTCCTTAAAATTGTCTTAGAAGGGCTTTCCCCCTTGACAGGTGAAAGCCCTTTTTATTTTGACCGAAACTGCCCCACGTGTGCTCCGTGCGATAAAAAGGTATTAAAAGGTATTAAAAAAAGAGGATATTAAAGATAAATTCTCGAATAGTAAAAACATTCTATACCGTTGATAGAATATTAACGGGTTTAACCTCAGCCGGCAAGCTTGAAGAAGAAATCTGCGCATCTAAAGAGCAGCATGTCATCCAACTAAGGAGTCAGGCATATGAATCTCTCAAAAATCGATTACTTATTTGATGTTTCTATTAAAACGCTTTATTTTGCCGGCAAGCTTTTACAAGAGCGCGGCAATTTTGAGCGGGTTCCCGGTTGGCTTGCTGAGACTCTGGGGGTTAACGGCTCGGCTTTAGGTATTGTAGCGGCGAAGCAGTGTAAAGTCTATTTTGCCCGGGCTGGTCAAAACGGCGAAGCCGGTTCTATGGAAGTAGCTGTGGATGTGCTGCGGTGCCTGTGTCAAAATTCTTTTGGGAACAGTAATGTCAAATGCCGTGTCTTTGACTGTCCGGTGAGACAAAAGATATTCGATAAGTGCGGCCGGTCCGGTCTGGAGGCAAGCTGTTTCCCCATGGCCGGCAGGAAAGGCTTTTTAATGGTATGCGGAGAAGCACTGCTGCTGAATTCTTCCCCCGTTACGGAAATACTTAAGGCCATAACCCATATCATCGCATGCGGTTTGGATGCTGCTGATAGAACGCGAGAAGCCGCCTCGTATTTTCTGCCTCCCGAAAATATGGCCCAAATGTGGTCAGAAATGCTGGCCGGCTTATCCCATGATTTAAGAACGCCTCTGGCCTGTATTAAAGGATACATCACAACCTTGATGCGGGAAGACGTTACCTGGGATCCTGCTGATGAAAAAGAGTTTATGAACATTATTGTTGAGGAAACAGATCATATTGAAAGTTTAATTAATAACCTGTTGGATTCCACCACTTTTAGCTGGAAAGGTGAAATTGAACTAAGAAAAGAACTCATTTCACTGCCTCAAATAGTTAATAAAGTGCTCAGGGACCCGTCATACCGTATTAAAAATCACCAGTTTACCGTATTGTTTCCGGAAGGATTCCCGCTTGTAGAAGCGGACCCGGTCAGGATCGAGCAGGTGCTGCGAAACCTTGTAGACAACGCGGTCAAATATTCCATGGAGGACACTCAAATTGTCATTAAAGGGGAAGCAATGGCTGGTGAAATAGTTGTTTCGATTGCCGATCAGGGCATCGGCATTGATAGCGAACACTTAAAATGGCTGTTTGAAAAATTTTTCCGGGTGGGCATAAAGGAAAATAATAAGGGAATGGGGCTGGGGTTGCCTTTAGCCCGTCAAATATTAATTAGCCACGGTGGCAGGATCTGGGCGGAAAGCAAGTTAAACCAGGGAACAACTTTTTACTTCACGCTGCCTGTAGGCCAACAAACAGCTAAGATGAATAAACACCCGCGGGGCGACTAGGGGGTTGAGATGAAGCGCAAAACGATCCTGATAGTGGATGACGAACCTCGCCTGGTGCGATTAGTTAAGGTTAACCTGTTGGCCAGTGGGTACGTGGTGGATACAGCCGCCGATGGAAAAACTGCAATTGAGATGCTGGAATCTTCCGGCTATGATTTGTTAATTTTAGATATTATGCTTCCCGGCCCTCTCAATGGATTTGAGGTTTGCAAGAGAATCCGCGAATTTTCCGATATCCCTATTATTATGCTTACGGGCCGGGCCCGCGAGCAGGACCGGATCCGGGGTTTTGACGCAGGGGCTGATGATTATGTAACCAAGCCCTTTAGCGTTGAGGAATTGCTGCTTCGTGTCAAGGCTATTCTCAGGAGAAGTCATCCATCGGAGGAATTTCCAAAAGGCCCTGTCTATAAATTTGGCGACCTGGTTATCAATTTTGCCCAAAAACGGGTCTTTGTCAGGGGCAGGGAAGTGAGGCTCACCGCTACCGAATACCAGGTCTTGTACCACCTGGGTTGTAATGCGGGAAAGGTAATTACCCATGAAGATTTGTTGACCCGGGTTTGGGGTGCTGAATACCGTAACGAGTTGCACTACCTGAGAAACTACATCAGCAGTTTACGAAAAAAAATTGAGGATGATCCTGGCGATCCTAAATACATTCTTGGCAAACACGGTATTGGCTACTACCTGGCATTAGGTGAATAGAAAACTTTATAAAAATTCCTTGGGTGACTCTGCCAAATAAAGGCAGAGTTTTTTTATGAACTTCTTATATTCATGATTATCTCTTTTATGATTTTTTGATGAAACATCAATTAGATTAAAACTAACCGGTGCCTTTCCCATTAAAACAAATATAATAACTATGGCTTGGAGGCTGGTAATGCTTACCCGTGAAGACGTCCTGGAAAAAGCCAGGGAAGAACGAGTAAAATTCCTCCGTTTGCAGTTTACCGATATTTTCGGCGCTTTGAAAAATATCGCCGTCACGTCGGAGGATTTGGAACGGGCGTTGGCCGGCAGGGTTTCCTTCGACAGCTCTGTGGTTGACGGGGTGGTCAGCAGCCAGGAACAGGACATTACCCTCCAGCCCGACCTGTCCACCTTTTTAGTGCTTCCCTGGCGCCCCCGTGAGGAAGCGGTGGCCCGCTTCATCTGTGATGTAGCCAACCCGGACGGGACTCCCTACCCTGGATGCTCGCGCAGCGTTCTGAAACAGGTGCTGAGTGAAGCCGACCGGGCGGGGTTTAAAATACTGGTGGGTGTGGAGGTGGAATTTTATCTTTTTTATACGGACGAAAACGGCAACCCAACCACCAATACCCATGACAGTGCAGGATATTGCGACTTGACCCCTGTTGACCTGGGTGAAAATGCCCGGCGGGACATGGTGTTGGTCCTGGAAGAAATGGGGACGGACATCGGTTTCAGTCATCATGAAAAAGGGCCGGGCCAGCACGGAATCACCCTGAAACCGGATAACGCTCTGGCCGTTGCAGACAAGCTGGTAACTTTCAAGTTTATCGTGCGTACCATTGCCCAGCGGTACGGACTGCATGCTTCCTTAATGCCTAAACCGCTTAACGGCAGGCCGGGGTCGGCATTGAACTTGTGCCTGTTTCTCCAGCGCAATGGGTACGGCTTTTTTGACGATGCACCTAAACAGCCTTCGCAGCTTGGCCAGGAGGTCGGGCACTTTATCGCCGGGATTCTGGCCCACGCCCGGGCTAACACCGCCATTACCAATCCACTGGTTAACTCTTATAAGCGGCTGTTCCCCAATGGCCTTACAATGCCTGTGCGTGTTGCCTGGTCGGAAGACAGCCGCAATACGGTGCTTAGGGTGGTTACCCAGTGCGGGCAGGAAACGCGGGTAGAGGTGCGGAACCCGGATCCGGCATGCAACCCGTACCTTGCTCTATCCGTAATTTTGAAAGCGGGATTGGAGGGTATTCGACAGCAGCTTCCCCAGCCGCCTCCGCTGAGCGAAAACATTTTCCTAGCAGATGACAACCAGAGCAAGGGCGCGCAGGTTGCCTGCCTGCCCCGCACCCTGGGTGAAGCCCTGCAGGAACTGGTTTCCGATCAACTGGCCAGGGCTACACTGGGCGAGTATATTTTCCGGCGGTTCGTCGAGGCAAAAGGTGAAGAGTGGGAACGTTTCCAGGCATTTGTGCATCCCTGGGAACTGCAAGAATATCTCTCCTGCTTTTAGCAACTGATTTTACATAACATTGAGTGGTGGTCAGTACAAAAGGTTAGTTCTAAGAATGGCCCCGGGCCAATCCATGTTGATCTTCGCAAAGGCACGCCAGGTTATCAAGAGCCCTTGATGCAGTTTTAATGCGGGTTCTTTGGCAGCTTTCAAATTAAATAGTAAGGGGGTTTATATTAATGGGAATGTCGCAACAGGTTATTGATGAGGTTATGGAAATAGTTAAAAAAAGGAACCCCAACGAACCGGAGTTCCACCAGGCAGTTATGGAAGTGTTTGAATCTTTAAAACCTGCAATCGAAAAACACCCTGAATTTGTAGAAGCGGGAATCCTGCATAGAATAATAGAGCCCGACCGGCAGGTCATTTTCCGGGTGCCTTGGGTTGACGACCAGGGCCGGGTACAGGTTAACCGCGGTTACAGAGTTCAATTCAATAATGCTATTGGGCCTTATAAGGGCGGCCTGCGCTTTCATCCTTCTGTAAACCTGGGAATTATGAAATTCCTGGCTTTTGAGCAAACATTTAAAAACTCTCTGACCGGCCTGCCCATTGGAGGGGGCAAAGGCGGGAGCGATTTTGATCCCAAAGGGAAATCAGACGGCGAGGTCATGCGTTTTTGCCAGAGCTTCATGACGGAGCTTTACCGGCACGTCGGGGCCGATGTGGATGTTCCGGCCGGTGATATCGGTGTTGGCAGCCGGGAGATAGGTTATATGTACGGTCAATACAAGAGAATTACAACCCTCTACAACGGAGTTTTCACAGGCAAGGGCCTAACCTACGGGGGAAGCCTGGGCAGAAAAGAAGCCACTGGTTATGGACTACTCTATTTTCTTGAGGAAATGCTTAAGGAAAAAGGGCAAACCATTGCTGGCAAGACGGTGATTGTCTCAGGCTCCGGGAATGTTGCCATTTATGCGGTAGAAAAGGCCCAGCAGCTTGGCGCCAGGGTGGTAGCCATGAGCGATTCCAACGGATATGTATACGATCCGGAAGGGATAAAACTAAATACTGTTAAGCAGATAAAAGAGATTGAGAGAAAAAGAATCAAAGCTTATGTTGAGCATCATCCTTCGGCCCAGTATCACGAAGGGTCAAAAGGGATATGGTCAATTAAGTGCGATATTGCCTTGCCCTGCGCTACACAAAATGAAATTGACGGGGAATCCGCCGGGAAGCTGGTAGCCAACGGGGTTTTAGCGGTGGCGGAAGGGGCCAACATGCCGTCTACTCCGGAAGCAATAAAAACATTTCAAGATAACAAAGTCCTTTTTGGGCCGGCAAAGGCTGCTAACGCCGGTGGGGTTGCCACTTCAGCCCTGGAGATGTCCCAGAACAGCATGAGGTGTTCCTGGACATTTGAAGAAGTGGATGCCAGACTAAAAAACATTATGGTTACGATTTACCGTCAGGTCAGCCGGGCAGCCAGGGAATACGGCTGTGAGGATGACCTGGTGACAGGGGCAAACATTGCCGGATTCCTCAAGGTGGCTGAGGCTATGATGGCCCAGGGAATAGTATAGTTTTAGCAAGGCAAGAACTGCCGGAAAGGCAAAGGAGGTTGAACCATGGATCAGTGCCCGTTAGCTTATGTTGACCCTTGTTCAAAATGCGCTCAATTTGGGAACTGCTGTCCGAGTCAATCCCTCCAGAAACTTAACGTTCTTGAAAACGAGCTGCAAGAATTGAAAAAGATGCTGCAACAACTGGTTGATAAAAAATAAAGGATTAACCTGGACGAACCGGAACCAAAGCATTCGCAGTTAAAACATAAATGAGACAGGGACGGCAGTTCCTCTTGTCTCATTTTTTAACGCAAAAAAAAGCAGTTGATTTACAGGGTACAGGCCTGCAAGGGAAATGGCATCACGATATAGGGGCTGCCAGGAACAGGTAGGGCAAATAACTTGCTGTACACTGCGGCCGCCCTGGCAGGGCAAGACTATTGCATTTAGCCGGATTTAAATGTATAATTACCTATGCGGCAACTCTGGAAACAAAGTGTTTACAGTTCGCGTATCGAATATCAAACTAATAATAGAATTTTTCAAGTAGTGCACGGAGAGATGGCCGAGTGGATGAAGGCGCACGCCTGGAGAGCGTGTGGACGGGGAACCGTCTCGTGGGTTCGAATCCCACTCTGTCCGCCATTTTATTAAAATTGGCCGTGCTAGACGGGGAGGCAGCGGTGCCCTGTACCCGCAAACCGCTACAGCGGGGTCGAACTCCTGCCCGAGGAGTTGGCTTGTGGGGTCCGGCGCCTGTAAGGGGTGTAGACGATTGGGTCTCGCGCGACGGGGCTTCCTGAACCGTGTCAGGTCCTGGCGGAAGCAGCACTAAGGGAAATCCCCCGGGTGCCGCGAGGGCGCCTGATCTGAGCTGCCTGCGGGTGTATCGCCCGGAAGCTGATATTCGACGGCAGGTGCACGGCCATAAAACTTACCGCCTCCTTAAAATCAGGGAAGGCGGTTTTTTATCGGACGGCTCAATTTACCCGGCCGCCGTGGCGTCTGAAGGGCGTTAATTGCCGCCGGCCGACAAGGAGATATGTACCGGGCGGCGAAGTATATAGGCAGGATATGTTACAGAGGTTTTTTGAGAAAGGGTTATTCCTATGACCTATCTTGCACTGTACAGGGAGTGGCGGCCCCGCACATTCGGGGAGATAATCGGCCAGGAACACATTACCAGGACCCTGAAAAACGCCGTGGAGGCCGGCCGGGTGGGCCACGCCTATATTTTTTGCGGCGCCCGGGGTACCGGCAAGACCACTGCCGCCAAGGTGCTGGCCAAGGCTTTGAACTGCACCGGCCGGGAGGGGGCCGAGCCCTGCAACCGCTGCGAAAGCTGCCGGGCGGTTAACGAAGGCATTTCCGTGGACGTTATCGAAATAGACGCCGCCTCCAACCGGGGCATTGACGAGATCAGGGACCTGCGGGAAAAAATCAGGTTTGCCCCTGCTGCGGGCAGGTACAGGGTTTACATAATCGACGAGGTGCACATGCTTACCAGCGAGGCCTTCAACGCCCTTTTAAAGACGCTGGAGGAACCGCCAAGGCACGCGGTGCTGATCCTGGCCACCACCGAGCCGCACAGGGTGCCCCTGACCATCCTGTCCCGCTGCCAGCGCTTTGATTTCAGAAGGATTATTCCCGCTGACATAATTAAAAGGCTTAAGGAGGTGGCGGCCGGCGCAAGGCTGGAAGTCGAGGAGGAGGCTTTGAGGCTGATTGCCAGGGCGGCCGAGGGCGGCTTGCGGGACGCCCTGAGCATACTCGACCAGGCGGCCGCCTTCGGCGGCATGAAGGTGACGGAGGCCGGCGTGCACCAGATCCTGGGGACGGTGCGCACCGACGCCCTGGACAGAATGGCCGGGTGCCTGGCCGCCGGCGAGGCCGGCCGGGCCTTACGCCTGGTGAGCGAGCTGGCGGGCGAAGGAAAGGACCTGCGCCTGTTTGCCAGAGAGCTGGCAGGTTACTTGCGGGCCCTTCTTTTGGAGAAAATTTCACCCGGTACGCCGGCCGGGGAGGCCTGGGGCGATACCGCCAGGATGGCGGCGCAGGCGGCGGAGTTTAGCGAGGCGGGGCTTGTCAGGGCGGTGGAAATAATAGCCCGGGCCGAGCAGGATATGAAGTGGAGCGCCATGCCCGGCATTGTTCTTGAGCTGGCCCTGGTCAAGGCCTGCCGTCCCGAGGCCGGGTGGGATCTCCCATCGCTGGCGGCAAGGGTGGCCGGCCTGGAAGAAAAAATCAAGTTGCTGGCTCCGGCCGAAGCTCCCGTTAAAAGGCCGCCTGCTGCGGCAAAAGCGGCATCCGCGCCGCGCCAGGCCGCACCGGCGCCGGTGCCGGTGGCGGTACCGGCTCTGCCGCAGAAGCAGGTCCAGGAGGCAGGCGGACCGGGCGGGCCGGCGGAGGCGGTGTCCCTGGAGCAAGTCAGGGAAGCCTGGGAAGATTTGATGAATGCCATGCGGAAGGAGCGCCTGCCCCTTTACACCAATTACTCGAAGGCCGCGCCGCTGGCGGTGAAGGGCCGCGTCCTGGTGGTGGGCTTTCCCGAAGGGGAGGCTTTGTTTAAAGAAATTGCGGAGATGCCCGAAAACAAGAAATATTTTGAAGGGCTGCTGGGCAGGTTTTTTAAAGGAGAGTGGCAGGCTGCCTTTAAGTTTTACCGGGGGCGGATTCCCCTTCCCAGGAGGCGGGAAGCTCCGGCGGAGCCGGTAGCGGACGTAAAAAGGCGCTTCGGGGGAGAGGAAATAACCCTGGATGACGAACCGGGGGATTCGCTTTTTTAATAAACCTGTTACTTAAAGAAGGGGGACAATTGAAATGATGGGCGGCAATATGAGCAAGATGATGAAGCAGGTTCAAAAAATGCAGCAGGACATGCTCAGGTTGCAGGAGGAACTGGGCAACCGGACAGTGGAGAGCACGGCCGGCGGCGGGGCGGTGAAGGTAGTGGCCAACGGCAGGAATGAGATTGTTTCAATTGAAATCAAGCCGGAAGCGCTAGACCCGGAGGACGTGGAAATGCTCCAGGACATGATTTTGGCGGCGGTCAACGAGGCCCTGAAAAAGGCCCAGGACATGATCTCCCAGGAAATGGGCAGGCTTACCGGCAATTTAAAGATTCCCGGCCTGTTTTAAGAGATGGACTACTACGCCAAACCGGTTGCCCGCCTGATCGAACAATTGGCCAGACTGCCCGGCATAGGCCCTAAAACGGCGCAGCGCCTGGCTTTTTACCTTTTGAACGCTCCTCTCGAGGTTGCCCTGAACCTGGCCCGGGCCGTTGAAGAGGCCCGGCAGGCCGTGCGCTACTGCTCGGTGTGCGGCAACCTTACCGACACCGACCCCTGTTTTATCTGCGGGGACGATCGGCGCAGGCGAGATTTGCTCTGCGTGGTCGAGCGCCCCAGGGACGTGGTGGCGCTGGAAAAGGCAAGGGTTTTCAAGGGCCTTTATCACGTGCTGCACGGCTCCATTTCGCCGGTGGAGGGGATAGGCCCGGAGCAGCTTAGAATAAGGGAACTGCTGAAGCGCCTTGAGGGGGGAACGGTAAGAGAAGTGATCCTGGCCACCAACCCAACCGTTGAAGGGGAGACTACCGCCCTTTACCTGGCCGGTCTGATCAAGCCGCTGGGCGTCAGCGTGACCAGAATTGCCCACGGCCTGCCCGTAGGCGCCGACCTTGAATACGCCGACGAAATGACGCTGAGCAAGGCGCTGGAAGGCAGGCGGGAAATGAAATAGGAATATTTTTCATTCCGGGCCATATAATGGAGCTAGGGAGGTGCTCCGCCTTGGAATGGAAGTTATTTTTAACGGGCCTGGCCGGACTTTTAGGGCTGTACCTGGTGGGAACGGTACTGTTCCGCCCCTTGAAATTTCTAATCCGCCTGGCCGTCTGGGCTTTGCTCGGGGCGGTCCTTTTGGCGGCGGCCAATGTATTGCTGGGGCATTTCGGTTTTCACATTGCCGTCAACCCGGTGACCATAATGACCGCCGGTATTCTCCAGTTGCCGGGGGTGGTGCTGCTGGCGCTGATCAATTATCTGTATATGGGCTGATATTTTTTGTAAAAAAGGGGGACATCTAAATATGCCCCCCTTTTAATTTTGCCACTAAAAAGGCCGGGAGGTGCGCATAATAATGGCAGGCCGGACGGTGGAGGCATATACCGGCGAGTACGCCAGCGGGAAAAGCGAGAATGCGGTAAACCGTGCCCTGGAACTGGCCGGCCGGGGCAGAAGGGTCACCCTGGTCGACCTGGATATCGTGGAGCCGGCCTACACCTTAAGGCCCATTCAGGACGAGCTCAGAGCTAAAGGGGTGGATGTAATTGCCTGGCGGACCGGAGAGGCCCCGGGGCCGGGCGAGGCGGGCGGCTTGATCAGGCCGCAGGCCAGGTGGGCGCTGCGTCGCCAGGGGGATATCATCCTGGATGTCGGCTACGGGGCGGAAGGGCTTAAAACACTGAACCTGCTGGAAGGCGCGGGCACAGACCCGGACCTGAAAGTCCTGGCCGTAATTAACGCGCGCCGGCCGCTTACCGCCGGGGTGGAGGACATTGTTGAGTACGTGAGGGGAATGGGGCGGGTGGACGGTCTGATCAACAACACCCACCTGGCCGGGGAAACCACCGCCGCAGTGGTGCAGGAAGGGGCCAGGACGGTTGCTGAGGCCGCCGGGATACTGGGCCTGCCGGTGGTGGCCACGGCGGCGGTGGCAGAAATAGCCTGGGAAATAGGCCCGCTGGACTGCATGGGCAACCCGGTCAGGCCCCTTACCAGGTTCATGCAAAAGGCTTTTTGGTAGGTGGTAAGATGACTGTGGAGATTTTTGAAGGGGAAAAAAGGGCTTTTATGACCGGCAACGAGGTGGTGGCCTGGGCTGCTGTTGCCGCCGGGGCGGACATAATGTTCGGCTACCCGATTACGCCCCAGAACGAGATAATGCATTACTGGACCAGGCTGGCTCCCAGGTACGGCAAAAAATTTCTTCAAACCGAGGACGAACTGTCGGCCGGGTTTACCACGGCGGGCGGCGTGATGGCCGGGCTGAAGGCTTTTACGGCCACGGCCGGCCCCGGCAACGTCCTGATGCAGGAGCCCATGTCCATGGCCGAAATGATGCGCCTGCCCACCGTGGTAGTGGTGCAGCAGCGGGGCGGCCCGTCCACGGCCACGGTCATTTACTCCCAGCAGGAGGTTACGCTGACCGCCCTGGGCGGTAACGGCGAGGGCCTGCGGGTTGTTTACTCCACCGCCACGCACCAGGAGCTGTTCGACTATACCATCAAGGCCTTTAACACGGCCTGGAAGTACCGTTTTCCCACCTTCGTGCTGGGCGACGGCTACCAGGCCAAGATGAGGGAGCCTCTTACCGTTTACAACCCGGCGGGGCGCGGCATCCGGCTGATCGAGCCGGAGCCCCTGGTGGGTCTTGATGGCGTGCCCGGCAGGGACAGGCCGCCCGCCCAGCACAGGAACACCTTCAGCCTGGAGGAGGAGCTTTACGAAAAATTGATGGGAGATATTAAAGATTATGAAAAGGCGGCGCCCGAAATTGCCGAGTACCAGTCGGCCGGCACAGAGGACGCCGACCTGGTGGTGGTGGGGCATGGCGTTGTGTTCAGGGCGGTCAGGGACGCCGTTAAGAGCCTGCGCGAAAACGGCCTAAAGGCAGGCTACTTCCGGCCGGTAACGCTCAGGCCCTTCCCCGTGCCGCAATTCAGGGAGGTGGCAGGGAGGGCGAAGAAGATTCTGGTCGTTGAGTCGGCGTACGGCCAACTGGCCAGGCTGCTTAAAGAGGCCGCCTGCGGCACCCCCGCCGGGATCGAGGTCCTGTTCAGGCCCGGCGTCGGGATTACTGCCGGGGAAATAGAGGACAGGGCGAGAGAAATCATATCACTTTTTTGAGCGGCGACAATGCACTGCCCTATAAAAGCATTTTCTCGCTAAAACATGATCTGATAGAGCCGTGACCAGCATTTTACAATATTAAGGAGGCCTTTTGTAATGTTCCCACAGCCTGACATGCCGCAGAGCTGGCGGGCTGAAACCAAGCCCCACAAGTTCTGCCCCGGCTGCGGCCATGGCATTGTACTGAAGTGCCTGGGGCAGGCCATCGATGAACTAGGCCTGCAGGGCAGGACGGTATTCGGTTGCGACATCGGCTGCTCCCTGCTTTCATGGGATTTCTTCAACCTCGACAGCGTCCAGACCCACCACGGCCGGACCACCCCCGTCATGACGGGCATAAAAAGGGCCAGGCCGGAGCTGATCTGCGTTGCCTACATGGGTGACGGCGGCGGATATTCCATTGGCCTTCAGCACCTGATCAGCGCGGCCGCCCGCGATGAAAAGATTACCGTTGTGCTGGCCAACAACACCCTGTACGCGATGACCGGCGGCCAGCTTGCGCCGACCACCCTGCCCGGGCAGAAGACCGAGACCACGCCCTACGGGCGTGACCCGGAGGCCACCGGCCGGCCCCTGCTGGGGCCGGAGATGGTTGCGGCGGTTGCCGGGGAAGGGGCCTATGTGGCGCGCGGGAGCATAGCCAATGTCCGGCAGTTGAAAGGCTTTTTAAAAAAGGCGCTGGAAAACCAGATGGCCGGGGCCGGGTTTTCCTTTGTCGAAGCCCTCTCAGCCTGCCCCACCAACTGGCGGATGAACGCGAAGGAAACCTGGCGCTTTATCGAAGAAGAAATGCAGGGGTATTTCAGGACGGGGGAAATCAAGGTTCCCGGTGCCGTCCGGAAGGAGGCTGAAGATGGTGGGCACAACAGTTAAAATCGTGCTGGCCGGCGAAGGAGGGCAGGGCGTCCAGGCGGCGGCGGAGATAATTGCGGAGGCGGCCAACGAGGAAGGCAGGCAGGCCCTTTATATCCCCAACTTCGGGGTGGAACAGCGGGGCGGAGTATCGGTTGCCTTTGTCCAGGTCGGCGATGAGCCGATCGGCTCTCCCAAGTTCCGGACGGGGGATTTCGTTGTCGCCTTAAGCGGCCGCGCCGTGCAGCGGACAAGGCAGTATGCCGGCCCGGCAACCACTTTTGTTTACGACAGCAGCATCCAGAACGCAGAAAAAGAACTGCCCGGAGGGGCCGGCAGGGTGCTGGCCGTGCCGGCCATGGAGACGGCCAAAAAAGAGCTCCACCCGCGGGTGTTCAACATCATCATTTTGGGCGCGGTGGTGGCGCTGACCGGGGTTATTTCGCTTGAACGGGCCAGGGCTGCCGTTGAGAAGAAACTGGGTTACAGGTTCGAGAAGCAGCCGGAACTTCGCGAGCTGAACTTTAAGGCGCTGGAGCGCGGAGCGGCCATGGTTTCCTGAAAAAGCCGGGTTATTTGCAGGAATTTTTTTCGCTGGAGGCAGAAAACATGACACCGGAATTCGTACCAAAAACGCAGAAGCTCGAGAAGGGCACGTTTATCCTTTTTCCCGCCCTTTGCAAGGGATGCGGGCTGTGCATAGAAAAATGCCCCAAAAAGTCAATCGGCTGGTCGGAAGTGCTGGGAGTATACGGAACCCCCACGGTAGAAGCTAACAACAGTTGCATTGCCTGCGGCATCTGCCAGGCCGTATGCCCGGACTGCGCCATCAGGATTGAAAAAAATGGAACGGCAGGGAGGCCTTAAAGGACGGGTCTCTTTTTTCACATGTAATAGAGCCCGCACATAACTTATAAAACAGGGATGTTTGGATGGAGGCGGTTTTTGTGCCCTCTGCCTGCATAATCTGCCTGCGGCCCCGGCCGGACGGCGGCGAAGGCCTCCTGGTCAGGGGCTGTTTTATCTGCCCGGAGTGCGAGGCCAGGATTGTCTCGCTTTCCGCGGACGATCCGGACTACGGCCGTTACAGGCAAAGTTTAAAAGAGATCTGGCGCCGGCCTGGATGACTGAGGCCGCTGCCGGGTGGACGTGCCGCCAGATGGTCCGGTCTTATTGCCGGGGGGCGCCGGAGCAAAACTTCCGGGTGCAGATGGTAATGCCGCCGGTGTTATGAAAAATAAGAGCTTAGCAAATACTGCTTTTTATGGTATTTTATTTTTATTAACGTTTAATATTTCGGAGGTAATGCTTTTGGGGCCGGAACAGGAAAGGGCTCCGCTTTTTGAAGCTCTGGCCGCGCACGTCCGGAAAAACCCGGCCGGTTTGCACGTCCCCGGCCACAGCCGGGGCAGGGGGTTGCCGGAAGAATTGCTGTCCCTCGGGAGTGCCCTGTTCGGCCTGGACCTGACCGAACTGCCCGGCCTGGACGACCTGCACAGCCCGCGGGGGCCTATTGCCCGGGCGCAGGAGCTGGCGGCGCAGGCTTACGGCGCCGACCGGACATTTTTCCTTGTTAACGGCACCACCGCGGGCATTCACGCCCTGATTTGCGCGGCAGGCCGGGGGAAAATAATTGTGCCCAGAAACGCCCACCGCTCGGTGCTGGGCGGCCTGATCCTCTCAGACGCCGATCCGGTTTATGTCGTGCCCGGAATAATTCCCGGCTTTGGCGTGGACTGCGGCATAACGCCCCGGGAGGCCGCCGGGGCGCTGGATGAGTATCCCGGCGCGGCACTGCTGGTGGTCAGGCCGAATTATTACGGTGTGGCGGAAGACCTGGACGGGCTGGTTCTGGCTGCCCACATGCGGGACAGACCCCTGATGGTGGACGAGGCGCACGGGGCGCACCTGCGCTTTCATCCCGGCCTGCCGGAAGACGCCATGGCAGCTGGCGCCGACGCTTCGGTACAGAGCACCCACAAACTGGGCGGCTCCCTGACCCAGAGCTCCATGCTGCACCTGCGCGGCGGCCGCCTGGACGCAGAAAAAGTGGCCGCTTCGCTGAGCCTGCTGCAGACCACCAGCCCCTCCTACATTTTAATGGTTTCCCTGGACCTGGCCCGGCGGCAGTTGGCCCTGATGGGCGAAGGGCTTATCGAAAGGGTGCTGGAGCTTGCCCGGGAGTTGCGCGGCAGGCTGGCCAGGATAAGGGGGCTGGAAGTTTTAACCGGGGAGCACCTGCCTGGAAATGCGGCCCGCCTTGATCCGACCAGGCTGGTGATCTCGGTGCGGGGGCTGGGCTTGACCGGCTACCAGGCCGCCGGCCTGCTGGCCGAACGCTACGGCGTTTTTGTAGAAATGGCCGACTACGGCAACCTGGTAGCCGTCATTTCGGCCGGGACGGCCAGGGCAGACTGCAATGCCCTGGCGCACGCGCTAGAGGATCTTGCGGCCAGGGAAAGGCCCGGCCGTCGGCTGCCCGCCCTGCCGTTGCCGGCCGGCTTCAGAAAGGTAATGAAGCCGCGCGAGGCATGGTTTTCCCCGGCTCAAAGGGTTGCCCTGGAAGATGCGAAGGGCAGGGTTTGCGCCGAGATGGTAGCGGTTTACCCGCCGGGCATTCCCGCCGTGTGTCCGGGAGAGGTAATAACGCCGGAAGTTCACGAATACCTGGTCTTGTTGAGTAAAATGAGGGTGCCCTGCCAGGGGGCCTCCGATCCGGAATTAAAAACAATTAAAGTTGTGGTAGAATAGTATTGCAGATGCGTTGAAAGGGCTCATTCTTAATGAAAGGAAAATTTATTGTATTCGAGGGCGTTGACGGCTCCGGGAAGACCACCCAGATCAAGCTGCTGGGGGAAAAGCTCGAGAGTATGGGCTGCCCGGTGGTCTATACCAGGGAGCCGGGCGGCACCAGGGTGGGAGAGCGGATCCGGGAAATTCTTTTAAACCCGCTGTACGGTGAACTGGTTCCCTGGGCGGAAGCTCTCCTTTACGCGGCAGCGCGCGCCCAGCACGTGGCGCAGGTTATTTTGCCGGCGCTGAGGGAAGGAAAAGTGGTGCTGTGCGACCGCTTTACCGATTCCAGCCTGGCCTATCAGGGCTACGGGCGGGGCGTGGATATAGAGATGCTGGAACAGGTGAACCGGCCTGCGGCGGCCGGAGTGGTTCCCGATCTGGTGCTGGTGCTGGATTTTGACCGGGAAGGGCAGACAGAACGGATGGCCCGCTCCGGACGAAGTGCCGATCGGATTGAGCGGGAGGCGCAGGAGTTTTACCGCCGGGTCCGGTCGGGCTACCTGGCCCTTGCCGCCCGCGCCCCGCGCCGCTACAGGGTGATAGACGCAAGCAGGGCGGAAAAACTGGTGCACCTGGATGTGCTGAAGGCGGCAGAGGAGGTGCTGGATGCTTTTCTTAAGGGAAATAGTAGGGCATAGGCAGATTACCGGAGCTCTGATGAATGCCGTTGCCTGCGGGCGGGTGGCCCATGCCTACCTCTTTGCCGGGCCTGCCGGAGTGGGAAAAAAAACAACGGCGCTGGCCTTTGCCCGGGCGTTGCTCTGCCCCGTTCCCGAAGGCGGGGACGCCTGCGGGACCTGCCGGCAGTGCCGGCAGGTGGAGCACCGGAACCATCCCGACCTTTATATCGTGAATCCTTCCGGGGCTACTATCAAAATCGAACAGATAAGAGAACTGCAGCACCGGGCACCCTACCGCCCCTACCAGGGCGGTCGGAAGCTGTTTTTAATCTGCCGGGCGGAGACAATGACTGCGGAAGCCGCAAACTGCCTGCTTAAAACCCTGGAAGAGCCTCCGCATGACACGGTGCTTATTCTTGTCTCCGACCAGCCCCAGAGCCTGCTGCCGACCGTTCTTTCCCGCTGCCAGCAGTGTTTTTTTAAGAGCATACCCCTTTCCGAGCTGTCCGGCAGCCTGACGGCAAGACACGGCCTGGCTCAGGAAGAGGCCCTGCTGGCTGCCGCCATGTCGGGCGGCAGTATGGGTAAGGCCCTGGCGTATGCCTCCGGCTCTCTGGCGGAAAGGCGCAATGCGGCCGGGGCGCTGGCCGGGGCGCTGAAGACGGCCGGCCCCCTGGAGGCCCTGGAGATGGCCGGAAAAATATCGGAAGACAGGGAGGAAGCCCTCTTAATCCTGGAAATGCTCATCTGCTGGTTTAGAGACCTGCTGGTTTACAGGGAAACGGAAGATGCTGCACTTTTGTTCAACGCCGACCGGGCCGGGCTTGTTAAAAAGGAGGCTCAAAGTTTTCAGCCCGGGCGCCTGGTGGAAATAATAGAGGATATTGAGGCCACTAGAAATAAGATTGAGGCCAACGCCAGCACCAGGCTGGCCCTGGAGGCGCTTTTCCTGCGCCTGTCCGGCGGCGCTTGCGCGCAAGAGGCGCCGCCTTAAGAGGAGGTATGAGGAAAGTGGGATTGACGGTTGTAGGAGTCCGGTTTAAGAAAGCCGGCAAGATATATTATTTTGATCCCGATGAGCACCTTCTGGCCCCGGGCGACGGGGTAATTGTAGAAACTGCCAGGGGGGTCGAGTACGGGCAGGTGGTGTGCGGCCCCCTGCAAGTGGAGGAAGAAGAGGTTGTGGCACCGCTGAAAAAGGTCCTCCGCAAGGCCACGGAGCAGGACCGGCAGCGGCTTTCGGCAAACCGGGAAAAGGAAAAGAAGGCGTACCAGATAGGGCTGGAGAAAATAGCTGCCCACGGCCTGCCCATGAAGCTGGTGGACGTGGAGCTGACCTTTGACGGCAGTAAAATTATTTTTTACTTTACCGCAGACGGCAGGATAGACTTCCGGGAACTGGTCAAGGATCTGGCCGCCGTTTTCAGGACCAGGATAGAGCTCAGGCAGATTGGGGTGCGGGACGAGGCCAAAATGATCGGCGGGCTTGGCTGCTGCGGCAGGGAGCTATGCTGCGCCACCTGGCTTGCCGACTTTGCCTCCGTGTCCATCCGGATGGCAAAGGATCAGAACCTTTCCCTGAACCCGACCAAGATCTCCGGCATTTGCGGGAGGCTGATGTGCTGCCTGAAGTACGAGAACGAATCTTACGAACAGGCTAAGGAGGATTTTCCTGAAACGGGCAGTTGGGTGATCACACCCAACGGCGAGGGCAAGGTTACCGGTATAAATATTTTCAAGAATACAGTAAGCGTGGAGTTAAAGGAAAGCAAGTCGATCAAAGAATACAGCACCGGGGAAATAACCTTGAAAGAGGACCGGGTTAAGAACTGTAAGGGCCAGAAAAAAGAGTGCCCCAACCAGCCTGATGAGGAGAGAATTAAGTGCAGTCCCTTTATAAGCTAGTAAAAGAAATGGAACTGAAGCTCCATGCTGTTCTTTCGGAAGCGCTGGAGCTGAAGAACAGGATTCAGGAGATGGAGGAGGAAAACGCCCTGCTCAGAAAGGAACTGGCTGCGGCATACCGGAGAAACTGCTCCGGCCGGCCGCGCCCGGCCGGAGCGGACGTGCCCGGCCGGGGGTTCATTAACCTGCTTGAGCTTTACGATCAGGGTTTCCACATCTGCAACCTGTACTTCGGGCGCAAGCGGGCCGAGGAATGCCTTTTCTGCATGGCCTTTCTGAGAAAGGAGCAGGAGCCTGCCGCCGGCCGGCCGGAAGGTTGAGCCGGTGTCTGAAAACGGTTTTCATCGAGGTGGGAGCTTTTTGGCCGGAACAAAAGGGGTTCTCTACCTGTGCGCCACTCCAATCGGCAACCTGGAGGATATAACCCTCCGGGCCTTGCGGGTGCTGCGGGAGGTCGACCTGATTGCTGCGGAGGACACCCGCCGCACCCGTAAGCTGCTCAGCCATTACGGCATTCATACTCCACTGACCAGCTACCACCAGCATAACCGGCGGAAAAAGGGTGAATATCTGCTGGATATGCTGGAGTCGGGCAAAAATGTTGCCCTGGTAACCGATGCGGGCCTGCCGGGCATTTCCGACCCAGGTTCGGAACTGGTGAAAGCAGCGCTGGAAAAGGGTATCCGGACGGTTCCGCTTCCCGGCCCCAGCGCAGGGATCACCGCCCTGGTGGTTTCGGGCCTGCCGTCGGACCTTTTTGTTTTTGCCGGCTTCCTGCCATCTTCCAAAAAGAGCCGGGTAAAAGAACTGCAGGAACTGCGCCGGCAGCGCGGGACGCTGATCTTTTACGAGGCGCCCCACCGCCTTAAAGAGACGCTGGCCGATGTCCTTGAAGTGCTGGGCGACCGGCCGGCGGCGGCGGCCAGGGAACTGACCAAGGTGCATGAAGAAGTGCTGCGGGGGCCGCTGTCGAAGTTGCTGGAATACTTTAATGAGGTGGAGCCGCAGGGCGAGTTTACCCTGGTAGTGGCAGGCGCGGAAGCCGGTGATGAGGCGGAGGGGGTGGCGGGAGCAGCCCGGCCCGGGCCGGACCCGGCCGCCCGCGTCGCCATGCTGGAAGCGGAAGGAATGGGGCGGAGGGAGGCCATTAAAGAAGTAGCCCGCCTGCTCGGCCTCTCGCGGCGGGAGGTGTACCGCCTGGTTGTCGAAGCAGGTGAGAAAAAATAAAAGAGAGAGAGAACTTTGTCTCTCTCGCTGGTTAGTTACATAGCTTTGGCATTTTCAAACATGGCTATGGCGCATTCGCGGCATACCATCTTGCCGCGGTAGTGCTGCACATCCGAAGCGTTGCCGCAAAAGACGCAGGCAGGTTCGTACTTCTTGAGGATTATTTTCTCGGCGTCCACGTAAATTTCCAGGGCGTCCTTCTCGTCAATTCCCAGGGTGCGCCTTAATTCGATGGGAATAACTACCCTGCCGAGCTCGTCCACTTTTCTGACAATGCCTGTAGACTTCATCTTCTTTCCCTCCCTTTTCTACAAAAATCGACATAAAGTATGAATATCCTACAACTAAATGGTACCAACGATTCCATTAAAAGTCAATATTTTTTTAATAAATTTTACATTTTTTGCTGAGGGGCTAAACTTGACAATGCGGCCATGATTCGAGTAAAATCAACGTGTTGGCAATGAACAGGGAAAGGCCGTGAAGGGGAAGAGTAGGCCAGCCGGATGTACCCGGACAGAGAGCGGGGTAAGGTGGAAGCCCGCCGGGGAAAACTGGCCGAACATGGCCCTGGAGCCGCGCTGCCGAAAGAGGAGTAGGCTGCGCCGGGTGAGCGCCGTTACCAGGCTTGGGTACCGGGAAGCATGTTTCCCCGTACCGGTGAGGCCGGCTCCGCGAGGAGCAGGTGAACGAGGGTGGTACCGCGGGAGTTAAAACTTTCGCCCCTGGCAGAAGGCAGGGGCGGAAGTTTTTTGTTTAAAACAGGGGGGGTAGTTTGTTTGTCCATGAGCAAGGGAACCTTTTACATTACCACGCCTATTTATTATCCCAGCGACAATCTGCACATCGGCCATGCTTACACCACGGTGGCGGCCGATGCCGTGGCCCGGTTTAAAAAAATGACCGGCTACGATACCCGTTTTCTGACCGGCACCGACGAGCACGGGCAGAAGATCGAAAGGGCGGCCAGGTCCAGGGGGGAGGACCCTCAGGAATTCGTCGATAAAATAGTGGCAGGCATTAAACTTCTCTGGCAGAAGCTGGAGGTTGACTACGACGACTTTATCCGCACCACCGAGCCGCGCCATAAGAAAGTCGTTTCTGCCTTTTTCCAGAAGCTGTACGAGCAGGGGGACATCTACAAGGCCGGCTACGAGGGATGGTACTGCACCCCGTGCGAGGCCTTTTGGGCGGAAAGCAGGCTGGAAGGGGGCAACTGTCCCGACTGCGGGCGCCCGGTGGAACTGCTCCGGGAGGAAAGCTACTTTTTCCGGATGTCTAAATACGCCGAAAGGCTTTTAAGGCATATAGAGGAACATCCGGAGTTCATCCAGCCTGCTTCCAGGCGCAACGAAATGGTGAGCTTCATTAAAAGCGGCCTGGAGGACCTGTGCGTTTCCAGGACGACTTTCAACTGGGGCATACCCGTTCCCTTTGATCCCGGGCATGTAATTTACGTCTGGGTGGACGCCCTGACCAACTACATCTCTGCCCTGGGATACGGCACGGAGGACGACAGCCTTTTTAAAAAGTACTGGCCCGCCGACGTGCACCTGATGGGTAAGGACATAGTCCGCTTCCACAGCGTGATCTGGCCGATCCTTCTGATGGCGGCGGGGCTGGAACTGCCAAGGCAGGTGGTGGGCCACGGCTGGCTGCTGCTTGAGAGCGGCAAGATGTCCAAGTCCAAGGGGAATGTGGTGGACCCCCTGGTGCTGATTGACAAGTACGGGGTGGACGCCATCCGTTATTACCTGCTGCGGGAGCTTCCATTCGGTGCAGACGGCTACTACAGCGAGGAGGCGCTGGTGGAGCGGATCAACAAGGACCTGGCCAACGACCTGGGCAACCTGGTCAGCCGCTCCATAGCAATGGTGGAGAAATATTTCCAAGGGAGGGTTCAGCCTCCCGGCCTTCCTGAAGGGCCCGACCGGGAGCTGATCGATCTTGCCGAGCAGACCCCGGCAGCGGTGGAGGAACTGATGGACAAAATGGACCTTTCCGGCGCCCTGGCCGCCATCTGGCGCCTGGTGGGGCGGGCCAACAAGTACGTGGATGAAACTGCTCCCTGGGGTCTGGCCAAGGATCCTTCCAGGGCGGACAGGCTGGCCACGGTAATGTATAACCTGGCCGAGAGCCTGCGCTTCATTACGGTCATGGTCTCGCCCTTCATGCCCAAGCTGCCGGCCAGGGTATGGGCCCAGCTCGGGCTGGAAAACCGGCCTGAGCTGCATACCTGGGAGTCGCTTGTTTGGGGGAAATTGCCTGCGAATACCTGCGTTAAGCGCGGCCCGGCCCTGTTTCCGCGGATTGACACGGCGGGCAAGTAAGAGATAATGGGGTGGATGAAATTGGTTTTGTTCGATACCCATGCCCACCTGGACGACCGGAGTTTTGAGGCCGACCGGGAGGAGGTTGTCCGCCGCGCCCGGGAGGCCGGCGTGTCCTGTATTGTCAACGTCGGGTTTGATCTTGAGTCGTCGGCGCAGTCCATAGCGCTGGCGGAAAAGTACGGCATGGTTTACGCCGCGGTGGGGGTTCACCCGCACGATGCCGGGAAGGTCAAACCCGGCTATCTTAAAGAACTGGAAAAAATGGCCGCCCACCCCAGGGTGGTGGCGCTGGGCGAAATGGGGCTGGACTTTTACCGGGACCTTTCCCCGCGGCCGGCACAGCGCAGGGTTTTTCAGGAGCAGATGGCCCTCGCCAGGAAGCTGGAAAAGCCCGTAATTATTCACGACAGGGAAGCCCACGGCGAGATTATGAGCATTTTGCGCAGGGAAGGACCGGGGCCGGCCGGCGGCGTGCTGCACTGTTTTTCGGGCAGCTGGGAGATGGCCAGGGAGTGCCTGGCCATGGGTTTTTATATATCCATTGCCGGGCCGGTTACTTTTCCGAACGCCCCGCGGCTGAAGGACATAGCTTCCCGGGTGCCGCTGGACCGCCTGCTCATAGAAACCGACGCCCCTTATCTTGCCCCGGTGCCCCACCGGGGCCGGCGCAACGAGCCTGCTTACGTCGTTTTCACTGCTGAGGAAATTGCCAGGCTGAGGGGAATGAAAACCGAAGAACTGGCCAGGATATGCGCGGAAAACGGCAGGAAATTATTCCGGATAGGTTGAATTGCAGGTATTATATAAATATAAAGACTTTTGCAAAAAAGAGCAAGGAGGGGCTTTATGAAAAGCAGGCAGAAAAAGGGGCTGATCCTGGTCAATACCGGCAATGGCAAGGGCAAGACGACCGCTGCCCTGGGCATGGCCCTCAGGGCCTGGGGACAGGGCATGAGGGTGCTGGTGCTTCAGTTTATCAAGGGTGGGTGGAAATACGGCGAGTTAAAGGCGGCGGAAAAGCTGGCGCCCGGTTTTGAGATTCGCCAGATGGGCGAGGGGTTCATTAAAGGGGAGAATGACAGCGCTCTGGACGAACACCGGCATGCCGCCCAGCAGGCTTTAAAGGCCGCCGGGGAGGAAATCCTTTCCGGCAAATACGATTTGATTATCCTGGATGAAATCCTTTACGCCCTGCATTTCGGGCTTGTTAGCCTGGACGACGTGCTGGCCCTGCTGGCCCAAAAACCGGAAGGCCTGCATCTGGTTCTTACCGGGCGCAACGCCCCGCCGGAAATAATCGAAAGGGCCGATCTGGTTACCGAAATGCGGGAGGTCAAACACCATTTCACCAGCGGAGTTCCGGCCCAGAAGGGGATTGAATTTTAAGCTGCCTGGAGCTGTCTGAAAACCGCGCCAGCAATTTTAAAGCGATGGAGGTTTGCCGATGCGCCAGGTGCCTGTTACTATTGCGTGGATGGTAAATGCTTTTGAAAACAGCAGCGAGCACTCCGAGTACTACCTGGATATGCAGACGGGCGACATAAAGTATTTTTCACCCATGGACTTTCCCGAGCATGCGGAGCTGATAAAAAAGCTGGACAGGCAAACGGACCGGTATATCAGGCTACCGAAGCTGGACAGAGAGCTTTCCGTCAGGGTTGAGCGGGAATTTGCTGCCACCGTCCCGGATCCCAGCCTGAGAAGCCTGCTGGAAAACGCCCTGGCTAATGGATTAAAATTCCGGAATGCCCTGATGGAGCACGAAGAAGAGCGGCGCCGGTGGTATAAATTCCAGAACGAAAAGTACGAGGAATATTTAAGGCGGTGGTTTAGGGAAAAAGGGATAGAGCTGGTTGACCGGCCGGCCGGAAACATCAGGGTGTAATGTAATAAGGCCGGGCAACTAATTAACCGGCCGTTTGATTTTTTTGGAAAACCCTGAAGGTATGTTTGCTTTTTACAAGGAAAAACCGGGGGCAAAAGCCGCCCGGTTATTTATCCGAGGGTTAATTCTAAAGACTGTCAGGCCTTATCCGCTTTTCCAATGCTGCCCAGGTAGGCGCTGCGGACCTGCGGGTCGGCCTGAAGTTCATAGGCCGGGCCGGAAATCATGATCCTGCCGGTTTCCAGGACGTAGGCGCGGCTGGCGATCTGCAGGGCCATAAAGGCGTTTTGCTCCACCAGCAGGACGGTGGTGCCGCCCCGGTTGATTTCCCGGATTATATTAAAGATTTCTTCAACCAAAATGGGGGACAGCCCCATGGAGGGCTCGTCCAGGATAAGAAGCTTAGGTTTGCACATCAGCCCGCGGCCCATTGCCAGCATTTGCTGCTCGCCGCCGGAGAGGGTGCCTGCCACCTGCTTTTCCCGCTCCTTTAAACGGGGAAAGCGGGCAAAGACGTTTTCCAGGCTGGCCGCAATCTCGGCCTTGTCGGCCCGCGTGTAGGCGCCCATGAGCAGGTTTTCGCGCACGGTTAAATTGGGGAATATTTTTCTGCCCTCCGGAACGTGGGCGATGCCCATCTGGACGATTTTGTGGGCGGGCATTCTGGTTATATCCTGTCCGTTAAATTCGATTTTGCCCTCCTTAGGCCGGATGAGGCCGGAGATGGTGCGCAGGGTGGTGGATTTGCCCGCGCCATTGGCCCCGATCAGGGTGACGATTTCTCCTTCCCTCACCTCGAAGGAAATGCCGTGCAGGGCCTGGATGGTGCCGTAAAAGACCTGGAGGTTGGTTACAGAAAGCATCAGGCAACGGTCACCCCCTTGCCCAGGTAGGCCTCCAGCACCTTCTGGTTGGTGCGGACCTCCTCCGGCAGGCCGGTGGCTATTACTTCGCCGAAGTCAAGGACCACCAGCCGCTCGCAGACGTTCATGACCACGCCCATCTGGTGCTCGATTAAGAGTATGGTCAACTTGAAGCGGTCTCGTATAAACCTGATCAAATCGACCAGGGCGCTCGCCTCGGCCGGATTCATCCCGGCGGCGGGCTCGTCCAGCAGCAAGAGCCTGGGCTCACCGGCCAGGGCGCGGGCTATCTCAAGCCGGCGCTGGTCGCCGTAAGGCAGGCTGGCGGCGGTCATTCCGGCCCGGTCGGCCAGATTCATGGTTTCCAGCAGTTCCATGGATTTGGCGTAAATCTGTTCCTCCCCGGCGGAGTACCGCGGCGTGTGAAGGAAGGCGTCGAGCAAACCGTAGCCGGTCCTGGAATGAAAGACCGCCCGGACGTTGTCAAGCACGCTGCACTGCTTGAAAAGCCTGATGTTCTGGAAGGTCCTGGCTATTCCGAGCCGGTTGATTTTAAAGGGTTTCATTCCCAGGATATTCTTGCCCATGAATTCTATGGAGCCTGAAGACACCGGGAATACGCCGGTAATCAGGTTAAAAACCGTCGTTTTGCCCGCCCCGTTGGGCCCGATCAGCCCGACTATTTCGTTTTCGGCAAGGGTCAGGCTGAAATTGGACAGTGCCCTTAAGCCGCCGAAGTTTTTGCTAAGGCCTTTAATTTCCAGAACCGGCATGCTCCCCCTCCTTTCCAGGTACGGCCGGACGCGCCCTGGGCGGCGTGAAAATGCCTAGCTCTTTGCCGCCGAAAATCCCCTGCGGACGCGACAGGATGGTAATGACGAGGATGAGGGCGTATATAACGCCGCGAAACTCGATAAACTGCTGACCCAGCACGAAACGCAGACCTTCCAGCAGGAAGACCCACCCTATTGCGGTGATCACTGTGCCGGTCATGCTGCCCAGCCCGCCTAGAACCACTATAAGCAGGAAATCGAAGGACTTTAAAAAGTCGAAGCTCGACGGGTGGATAAATGGGTAGCGGTGGGCGTACAGGGCCCCGGCCAGCCCGGCCAGGGCGCAGCCGAAGACGAAAGCCAGCACCTTGGACCTGGTGGTGTCGATGCCCATGATGTCGGCGGCAATTTCGTCGTCGCGAATGGCCTTGCAGGACCTGCCGTAACTGGAGTGGATAAAATTGCGGACCAGAAGGACGGATATAACCGCAAAAAGAAAGATGAAGTCAAAAGTTGCCACCTGCGGCAGTCCTGCCATGCCGGTAGCCCCGCCCAGAACTGGAAACAGCTTGTTGGAATTATCCATACCCACTTTAACAATTATGCCGAAACCAAGGGTGGCAATGCCCAAGTAGTCCGAACGGAGACGCAGGATGGGCAGGCCGATCAAAAAAGCCACCAGCGCCGCCGCCAGCATCCCGGCAGGAAGGGCGGCAATAAACCAGGCCAGGCTGCCGTGCCCCAGCAGTTTACTGATTGTCCCGGCGGTATAGGCGCCGAGGCCGTAGAAGGCGGCGTGTCCCAGGGAGAACTGGCCGGCAAAGCCGTAGATGATGCACAGCCCGAGGGCACCGATGGTGGTTATTAAAGCCTGGTCCAGCACCAAAAGCCAGTAGGGCGTCAGCAGGCCGCTTAAGGCCAGAATTTTTACGGCTGTGTAAATTGCTGCCGCCAGAAGTAAAAGGGCAGCGGTTTGGCGGGAATTGTTCAATGCTCTTTTGCCCATTTTATCTACCTAGACTTTCTCAGGATTGGTTTTTCCGAGGATTCCGGCCGGCCGCACCATCAGCACTATGATTAAGACGGCAAAGGCAATGGCATCTCTTAACTGGGAAGACAGGAAAGCCGCCGTAAGGGTTTCCACCTGGCCCATGATCAGGGCTCCCAGGACGGCGCCCGGGATGATTCCGATCCCCCCCAGAACGGCTGCCGTGAAAGCCTTAAGGCCGGGCATAATGCCCATGAAGGGCTGGATCTGGGGATAGGCAATGGCGTAAAGCACCCCACCGGCGGCGGCCAGGGCCGACCCGATGGCAAAGGTGATGGAAATCACGCTGTCAACGTTAACGCCCATCAGGCGCGCCGCGTCGTGATCGTAAGACACGGTGCGCATGGCCATGCCGATTTTGGTGCGGTAAATCAAGTACTGGAGCATTAAAAGCATTACAATCACCACTGCGGCCACCATTACCTGAATGTTGGTTACGGTAACCCCGCCCAGCGACCAGTGCACTTCTTCGAAAGGCCTCTGCACGACGCGGTAGTTGGGGCCGAAAACAAAGCGGAGGCTGCAGAAGTATTCCAGGAAAAGCGACACGCCCAGCGCGCTGATCAGGATGGAAATGGTGGGAGCGTAACGGAGCGGGCGATAGGCAATTTTTTCTATAATCATGCCCAAAACGGCGCAGGCGGCCATGGCCGTGATTACTGCCAGGGGCAGCGGCAGGCCCCATTGGGCAAAGCCGAAATACCCGATAAAGGCCCCTACCATAAAAACATCGCCGTGGGCGAAGTTGATTAATTTAATTATCCCGTAGACCATGGTGTAGCCTAAGGCAATCAGGGCGTACATGAAGCCGAGCTGGAGACCGTTGATTACTTGATCGAGAAAATGTTCCAAATAGGGTCATCTCCCTGAAAAAGCGTTTGCAGCAGTTAATCAGGGAAGGGAGTGGTGCCACTCGCCTTCCCCGCCAGTTTTATTCCGGTTTATTTTAAAAAAAAGTTAAATGCCTACGGGTTAACCGTGGTAACGTAGTTGTACTTCTTGTCTTCCCTGACCTGCAGGATGGTGATGGCCTTGGTCGGGTTGCCGTCTTTATCAAACGAGATCTTGCCGCTTACGGCCGGGAAGTCCTTGGTATCCTTTAAAATGTCCTTGATTTTGGTTGTGTCGTCGCTGTTGGCTTTGGCAATGGCATTTAACAGCAGCTTGGTGGCGTCGTAGGAAAGGGCGGCGCAAAACTCGGGAGTGGTGTTGTATTTAGCTTTATATTTCTCCACGAAGCTTTTAACCTCCGGCCTGGGGTCGTCGGCCGAGAAATGGTTGGTGAAATAGCCGCCGCTCATGGTGGCGAAATCAAGGTCCGGCGAATCCCATCCGTCGCCGCCTAAGAAGATCGCCTTAATGCCTTTCTCGCGCGCCTGCTTGCCGATTATGCTGACCTTCTGGTGGTAATCGGGCAAGTAGAGCAGGTCGGGGTTTTTCCTGGCAATGTTGGTCAGCACCGCCGAGAAGTCTTTGTCGTCTTTTGAATAGGCCTCAAAGGCTACTATCTCGCCGCCGCCTTTAGTAAAGTTGTCCTTGAAGTAGTTGGCCAGGCCGATGGTGTAGTCGTTGGTCTGGTCATAAAGCACGGCTGCAGTTTTCGCCTTCAGGGTATCCAGGGCAAACTTGGCGCCGATGGTGCCCTGGAACGGGTCGATGAAGCAGGCCCGGAAGACGTATTCCTTGCGCTTGCCGTCGGCCACCGTGACCTTTTCGTTGGTGGCAGTGCTGGCAATCATGACCACCTTGTTGCTGTTGGCGATGTCAGAAACCGGTATGGCCGACCTGGTGGTGACCGGACCGATGATGGCCTTTACCTTGTCCTGGGAAACCAGCTTGGTGGCGACGTTTGCCCCCTCGTTGGCGTCGTTGCGGTCGTCCACGATAACCGGTTCGATTTTGTAGTCGCCGGCTTTGTAACCTGCTTCTTCAAGCGCCAGCAGGAAGCCGTTTTTGGTGTATTCGCCGAAGCTCTGGACGTCTCCGGTCAGCGGGGCAACAAGGCCGACTTTGATTACTTTTTCGCCGGATTTAGCCGGTTCCTTGCCGCCGCAGCCGGCCGCAACAAGGACCAGGCCCAGGGCCAGGATCAGCAGGACCGGACCCCACTTGTTTTTGAACATAAAAAAATCCCTCCTTAAAGAATTACCATTTCGACAAAAAACTTTTAGGCATATCGTTCTTTAGCGTAAGAGCGCCGGTGCTAGCTGCCCGCCGGCAAAACAGCATTACCACCCCCTAAAAAATGAGGTAAATCACAAACAGGCAAAAATGTGAATCAGGAAAATGTTCGTCAAATCTATAGATTTTCCTTCTTGTTATACCGCCCGGAAATATTAATTATTTTTGGTCGTTTTTTAACCGATCAAAAGCAACAAAAATAAAGTCTACCCAAAACCGCCAACTTGTAGTAAAATAAAAGTGTGCTAGGAAATTGCCGGCACGGCAGCCATTAAGCATAATATGGAAGAAAGCTTTAGCAGCATATAAAAATTGCGGCAGGTGATTAATGCATTTAAAGTGCCGGACTTTTTTACTGGGAGGCATTGAATGAACTGGAGCGCATTGTTGAAACCGGCCGGCGGAGAAGACGGCTGCAGCGCAGGGGAACCCCGGAAGCGGGGTATTTTGTTCTTGTGGGCGGCGGTTTTTTGCGCCGTGTTTCTTCTGGCGGCCGGGGGCTATGCCTGGGCTAAAAAGTCGGTGGTGCTGGTTGTTGACGGGAAGAGAACCGAGGTGCGGACTTTTTCCCGCACGGTAGGGGGAGTTCTTAAAAAACTGAATATTGTGCTGCTGGATAAGGACACGGTGGACCCGCCGCCGGAGACACCGCTGAGAGAAGGTATGGTGGTGACGGTGGAGCGGGCCAGGGAGGTTTGCGTGGCCGTTGACGGCGGTGAAGTTCAGGTCAGGACAAGAGGGCAGACGGTGGGGGACGTGCTTGCCGAATGCGGCATTGTCCTGGGGCCGGAGGACGAGGTGACGCCGGGGAGAGAGGCGGCAGTTGTCCAGGGCACGAAGATAGTTGTGTCCAGGGTAAATACCGCTCTGGAAGTGGAAGAGGTCCCGCTGGCGTATGAGGTAAAAAGGAGGTACACCGTTGCCCTGCCGCAGGGTGCCACCCGGATAGCGCAGGAGGGGCGGGAAGGAACGGAGCGCCGCACCTGGCAGGTCACATACCGGGACGGCAGGGAGGTGAGCCGCCAGCTTGCTTCCGCTGAGGTAATTGCGCCGCCGGTGGATAAGGTGGTCATGGTCGGCAGCGGGATGGTGGTTTCCAGGGGCGGTGAAAATATCAGGTACTCCGAATGCATTGAAATGCTGGCTTCGGGCTATACCTTCACCGGCCATAACACGGCCATGGGAATATATCCCAGCTACGGAGTGGCCGCGGTCGATCCCGGCAGGATTCCCATGGGGACCCGGCTTTACGTGGAGGGCTACGGTTACGCCACGGCCCTGGACCGGGGCAGCGCAATAAAGGGAGACAGAATCGACCTCTTTTTTGAGTCCAGGGAGGAAGCCATGAACTGGGGTCTAAAGAGGGTAAAAGTTTATGTTTTGAATTAGTCGCAAAAGGGCTGAAAAGCCCTTTTTTGTTTTAGCATTAAAAGGGGAATAATAAAAGGAAAGAACGGACTGCGTGTCGAAATAGGGAAAGAAACTTTATTAGCGGGGGCAGGGGCTTGATTGTAGTCGCTTCGCCGGCAGTTGTGCGGGAAATCATGCGGCGCCACGGGATCAGCCCGAGGAAAAGCCTGGGGCAAAATTTTTTAATAGACCTGAATATTATAGATAAGATAATAAAGGCCGCGGATCTGACGCCGGCAGACCTGGTCGTGGAAATAGGCCCCGGCCTGGGGGCCCTTACCGCGCGGGCCGCGGCCAGGGCCGGGAAGGTGCTGGCCGTGGAAGTGGACCGCGGGCTGCTGCCCGCCCTGGCCGAAGTGCTGGAAGGAGCTGGAAACGTCGAAATAATCCGGGGAGACGCGCTGGACGTTGATTTCGACCGGCTGGCCGGGGAAAAAACGGACGGCGCTTTCGGGCGCGGCGGAAAAAAGTATAAGCTTTTGGCCAACCTGCCCTACTATCTGACCGGCCCTCTTTTATTGCGCCTGCTGCTGGAACGGTTTAATTTTGCGCTGATGGTGGTTATGGTCCAGCTTGAGGTGGCCTTCCGTCTGACGGCCTCTCCCGGCACCGCCGACTACGGCGCCTTAAGCGTTGCCGTCCAGTATTTTACCGAGCCAAAGGTTCTTTTCCGGGTGCCCAGGACGGTATTTTACCCTCCGCCGGGGGTGGATTCGGCGGTGGTGCGGCTGGCCCTGCGGCCGGCTCCGGCCGTTACAGTGAGAAATGAGGACGTCTTCTTCCAGGTGGTGCGGGCGGCTTTCGGTTTTCGCAGAAAAACGCTGCTGAATTCCCTGGCCGCCTCCGGCCTGGGTCCCGGCAGGGAGGCCTGGCTAGAGGTGCTAAAACGCGCCGGGATTGACCCGCAGCGGCGGGGCGAAACCTTGAGCCTGAGTGAATTTGCCTCTATTGCGGACAGCTTTTTGGATGCCGGCGGTCAGTAGTTTGGGGAGAAAGGAGGAGGGGCCGTGTATTTTATCAGCCCTTCCAAGGGCCGGATGGACTTTAAGGAAATGATGAGAGACATCGTTGCCTATATTAAGGGGCTTCCCACCTCCTCTTATAAAATCATCATCGGTTCTGACTCCCAGGTAAAAAGCGATACCAGCTTTGTTACGGCGGTTATTGTGCACCGCCTGGGGAAAGGGGCTCGCTATTACTACCGCAAGAAAACGCAGCGGAAAATCAAAAGCCTGCGCCAGAAGATTTTTTATGAAACCGCCCTGAGCCTGGAAGTAGGGGGCATGGTGCACAGGTATTTCGCGGAAAGCGGGTTTGACGACTTGAGCGTGGAAATCCACATTGATATCGGTGCTTACGGGGAAAGCAAGGATTTAATCCGCGAGGTTGTGGGCATGGTCACCGGCAGCGGCTTCAGGGCCAAAATAAAGCCGGAAGCCTACGGCGCCTCCAGCGTAGCGGACAAACACACCAAGTAAAGGGCCCGGTTACAATCAAACCGGGCCTCTTTGGTGCGCTGGCGGGGGCGGTTCACTGCCAAAACGCCGGGGTTAAGCCTGTTCCGGCGCTGCAACGACCTTGTCCGGGCCTGCCTGCCCCAGAAAGTCGTCCAGCAGGTCCCAGCGCCTGCAACTGTTATAGCCGTTGTACTCCACTGCGCCCAGCGAGCGGTGGCGCTTTTTGTTTTTGTAGACGCGGATTGCCTCCAGGCAGTCTCCGATGATGGTTTCGGCAATCCGCTCGGAGTGAGCCGGGTCTTTGTCAGGGGAACCCAGGGCCCTGTGGGGAACGGCTGTGCCCACGCAGACGCTAAGCCCCTTTTTTGCCGCAAGTGCCAGCGTTACCGGCGGCATGGCCACCTCTTTAAGCGGGATGGACAGAAGCAGACGGCGCGAGACGGCGTGCGGTCCGTGGCTGGGCGAGGCCGCTCCGATGACATGCTCCAGGTTTATTTCCCGGTTCAGCTTGCTGCGTACTTTCAGCACGAAGGAAGCCAGCAGGGACGTTCTCACCTGGTATTCGCCCGGGTAACAGTTGGTTAAGGCCATGTCGGCACCGTTGTTTACTTTTGCGATTAGTTCGGCCAGGCTTGCGGCAATATCTCCGTCCATGTCCCCGTCCAGAAAGAGAACTGCCGTGGCGCCTTTGTCCAGAGCGGCTTTAGCCCCCATCGCCCTGGGAACGTCGATGCCCAGGGGCTCTTTAAAGTAAAGAGGCGCAACCCGCGGGGATTTAATCTGCATCACGATTCCGTATGAATTATCGGTGCACCCGTTTATTACCGGAATAATCAGGTCAAAGGGAAGCCCCAGAAGGGTGTCGATAATTTTTTTTATGCTTTTTTCCTCGTTTCTGGCCGGGACAACGGCGGCAAGCATTTTATTCCCCCTCAATCAGTCTCTAAGTAATATATGGAAAAAATGAAGAAGAGTTGCCAGTTTAAAAACACAACCGGGCCGCCTCCTTACATATGATGTTGTAAAAGGAAAAAGGGGTTTCTTTAAATGGGCGAAATCAGGAAAGGAGACATAGTGGGGCGCAAATCGTACAACTGCGACATTTTTTTTAAGGTCAAGGATTTTTACAGCAACGCCGAGGGAAAGGTTTTCGTGGTTTTAAAGGGCATTCACATGCGCCTGTGCGCTGATGCCCCCCTGGACGACCTGGTCAGGATCGATCCGGGCGATCTGGCCGCCTACCTGCGCGAGCAGGCCGTTAAGAGCAGCGAGCACATGAGCCGCATTTTTGCCAGGCGGGAAAAGGAACGGGAGTACGTTTTCGGCCGGGCGGTGCACCAGAATAAGAACGGCAACGCCGGCCAGGTGGACGGTTTTGATGTGCCCGGCACGGTCCTGCATATTGACGGCGACGGGGACTACCTGGACCTGTGCCTGACCACCTACAAGCAGCTTCAGATCCCGGCCGACGGCTACTGCATTGACGAAGAGCAGCAGCCCAAGATGGTGGAGGAACTGCTCAGGAAACACACCCCGGACCTGCTTGTGCTTACCGGGCACGACGGCTTTATCAAGGGGAGGGAGGATTTCAGGGACCTCAACAACTATTACTCCTCCAGGTATTTCGTGGAAGCCGTCAGGGCTGCCCGGCGCTATGAAAAAAGCAGGGACGACCTGGTTATCTTTGCCGGGGCCTGCCAGTCGCATTACGAAGCAATTCTTGCCGCCGGCGCCAACTTTGCCAGTTCGCCCCAGCGGGTAATGATCCATGCCTACGACCCCGTCTTCGTGGTGGAAAAAATTGCCTACACTTCCATTTACGACCCCATTTCCATAAAGGACATCATTGCCGGTACGATAACGGGCTTCGACGGCATCGGCGGGCTGGAGACCCGCGGCAAGTACCGCATGGGCATACCTAAATCGCCGTACTGATGGCGGCGTGCCCTTTTTTACGGATGCTGCATATGATGAAATGAATGAGAAACTGGTTAAAAGCACCGGCGGGAAATGTTCCCGGTTAAGGGAGGGCAGGCATGGAACGGTATTTCAGGGCTTTTAAGAAAACCAGGGCGAAACTGTTAAGCCTGGAAAACGTGGTGGGGATTGGGGTGGGCTACAAGCAGACAGGGGGGGAAAACACCGGTGAGCCGGCATTTATAATTTATGTGGAGAAGAAGATGCCGGCCGCCGGCCTGGCCAGGGGCAGCGTCATCCCGAAGAGGATCGACGGCCTGATTACTGACGTTATTGAGATCGGCCGAGTTAAAATGCTGGGCGTGCGAACCTCGCGGGAAAGGCCCTGCCAGCCCGGCGTGAGCGTCGGTCACTACCAGTCTACGGCCGGCACTCTGGGGGCGGTGGTCAGGGACAGGGAAACAAAGAAGTTGATGATTTTGTCCAACAACCACGTCCTGGCCAACGGCTCCAGCGAAAGCGAGGCCAAAGCCAAACAGGGGGATCCCATTTTGCAGCCCGGGCCGTATGACGGAGGGACGCTTAAAGACCGGATCGGAGTCCTGGACCGCTACGTACCCCTGGTCAAAAGCGCGGTCAAAGCGGACTGCCCGGTGGCGGCGGCGGTGGCCAGGGGAGGGACCAGGCTTTTAAACATCTTTAAACAGAATTACGAGGTTCGCTTCTATAAGCGGCTGTACGGCGAGAACACCGTCGACTGCGCCCTGGCCAGGCTTGATTCGGAGGATCTTGTTAAAGCTACCATTCTGGACATAGGCGATATAACCGGAGTATCCGAGGCCGGGCCGGGCGACCTGGTGCAGAAAAGCGGCAGGACCACCGGCCTGACCAGCGGGGTGGTGAAATCGGTCAACACGACTTTGCAGGTGGAAATGAAGGATGACGAAAAACTCTGGTTTTCCGACCAGGTTGTAGCAGACATGGTGTCACAGCCGGGCGACAGCGGCTCCCTGGTGGTCGACCAGGAGCGGAAGGTAGTCGGGCTGTTGTTTGCGGGCTCGGACAAATTGACCATATTCAACCGCATCAGCAACATTATGGACTGCCTCGGAATTGACTTTATCTAAACTGACGGTTTGCCGCCGGGCGGCCTCCCGTTTTAAAAAGCCGCTTCACCTTTGTCTTAATCTGCCCATATATTAATAAGCGAGGAGGCCTGCCGTATGGCATACCGATCAATTGTCTCGGGAGATGTGGCGCTGGCTTTTCTTGGGGACAGCATCCCCGCCATCGGCCCGGTGTTTAAAGACAGGGAGGAGGCCGTAAAGTCGGCCCGCCGCTATCTGGAGGGTATCAGCAAGCTGACCGGGGGAATGCGCGAAACGCCGGTGCAGATTGCCTTGAACAGGCAGCCCGACGGGCGATATTCGCTGGTGGTAGAAAGTACCTGCCAGTCCGTGGGGAGATTAAACAACCTTGATGAGCTGTTCTTAAAGCGGTTTTACAAGGGGCTGAAAAAAAGGTTATTTATTTTAACCTGTTTTGTAGAAGAAACCAATGGCCTGGACTGCCTGGTGCTTACCGAGGGTTTGGGAGCGGTAATTTATGCCCCCAATGCCGGGAAAAACTGGCTTGCCCTCAGGCCGGGGCGCAGGCGCCAGTAAAAATGCAATGTGCGCCTTAAGGAGCATATATTATGACTGGTAGAAGCAAAATATCGGGAAAGGGCGGTGTCCATGGGCGGAAATGCTTATGATGCCGGTGGCGGGGGCTCTGCCCGTGGCCCGCTGCAGGAGCGCCGGGCGGAGAGGAAAAAGGCTGAAGAAGAGGTCTTCCTGGCCGGCAAAAACCTCGGCTATCACCTGGGATACAGCCTGGGCTTCGAATCGGGGTTTGAAAAAGGGTACGCCGAGGGAAGCACCTTTGGTTATAACAACGGTTTTCTGGCTGCGCTGAAGCTGGGGGAGGGGGAGCCGCCTTCTTCTGAAAAACCGCCTGAAATCTATTTCTGCCGGGCCTTGCAAAAACTTGTCGCCGGCGGTCTGGCCAGGGTATTCCTGGCCGGGTGTGCCGCCAGGGAAGCGGAGGCGCTGTTTAAGATTCTCAATATAAGCGTTGCCGTTCTGGACAAAGAAATAAATATCTAGGTTCCCACATTTTAGCATTGGCTATAAAAATAGAGTTAAATTCAAGTTCTAGAAGAACGCTGCCATATCTGTTAAAATTGCGAGTTGTGCGCTGAAATTGCCGGCTTTGCCACCCCAATCCATTTTAAGTTATATTAGGCTTGTACAATATTTGTACAGGCCTTTTTTACCTGTCCTTAAAAAGCCGAATCCCCAAAGCTGCTTTGGGGTACGGAGGAACCATTTTTTGGGGTGAATCGAATTCAGAAGTCAGAGGTTAGGAGTTAGAATTCCATGGAATTCAAAGCCGAATTCCGGCAACTAATTCGATGACCGGCTACTGAAATCGTAGGGTTATCTTTTACCGAACCCGTCAGCTAACTCCGGAGGCGTAAAAGAAAGGGGAAATTTAATGAGATTGTTTAGAGGACATAAGTTTTGCTGTGTTGCAACCTTACTGGTAATTGCCGTTCTTGCCTTTTTGGGGGCGGCTTGGCCTGCCGGGGCGGAAGCGGCTGCCGTTACCCTGACGGCGGACGAGAAGCAGATGGTGGACCTGGTCAACCAGGCCAGGGCGCAGGCCGGTCTGGCCCCGCTGGCCGCCGACCCGGTCCTTACCGGCCTGGCCCGGATAAAGGCCCAGGACATGGCCTCCGGCGGCTATTTCGGCCATTATTCGCCCACCTACGGCTCACCCTTCGACATGATGAAGAAGGCCGGAGTGCGGTACCGCTACGCCGGGGAAAACCTGGCCAGGGCGTCATCGGTCAGCTCGGCCTTTAAGGCTTTGATGAATTCCAGCGGCCACCGGTCCAATATGCTCAGCCGGAATTACGACCGGATAGGCGTAGGAATTGTCAGTAAGGGTTCATATATGATAGTCGTCCAGATGTTTACCGGCGGCCAAAAAGTCACCGCACCATCACCGCAGCTGCAGCCCCAGCCCCAGCCCCAGCCCCAGCCCCAGCCCGCCGGCAGCCTCAATGCCGATGAGCAAAAAATGTTTGATCTGGTCAACCAGGAGCGGGCAAAGGCGGGCCTGAGCCCGCTGCAAATAGACATGAACCTGGTTAAACTGGCCAGAATGAAGGCGCAGGACATGATTGACAGGGGGTACTTCGGCCATAATTCACCCACTTACGGGTCGCCTTTTGACATGATGAAGGCATACGGCGTGCGCTACAGCTATGCCGGGGAGAACCTGGCCGGCGCTCCCACCGTAGAAAGCGCCCATAGCAGCTTGATGAACTCTTCAGGCCATCGCGCCAACATCCTCAACGCCAATTATACTAAAGCCGGAATTGGTGTTGTCAGCGGGGGACCTTACGGTAAGATGTTTGTTCAGATGTTTACAGGTTAATTAAATTATTTTATTAAATAGGCAGGTAAAAAGGCCGGCCCGGGCAGATACAAAAAAAGTTATTGCTAGTAAGATAAGGAATAGGACTGAGGTCCTTTTTTTTTGTTTTTTGCTGGCTGGCTGCACTTTTTGGTACATTTTCATATCACACTCATATATTAGTATAGAAAAGCTTGAAAGGAGGATTAAATATGGCTGGAACCGAACGGCTTAAGGTCAATCTGGTCCAGGGTGAAAATAGAGTCCAGACCGTTGTCAGGGGACAGATTGAAGTTCCTCAAGCCAAGCCGGAAATTGAAAAAATCCTGTCCAAAGACGCCAAAGCCAGGACAAGAAACGTAAGCATTGTTCCCGATAAGGTTATCGTAGACGGTACGCTGTCTCTGCAAGTGACCTATGTCGCCTTTAAGCCGGATCAATCTGTTCACTCTATGGAGGGCGACGTTAACTTCACCGCCTTTGTAGATGTGGAAGGCGCAATGCCGGGGATGGATGCCGTGGTAGAGCTTACCGTGGAGGATGTGAGCCTGACTCCGAGCAAAAGAGACCCCTTAAAATTCGACGTTGCGGCTGTGCTCAGCACTTTTGTCAAGGTGACGGAGCTGGATGAGCTTGAAATACTTACATCGGTCCCGGAGGGGAACGAGGCTCTGGAAACCCAGGACATCGCCGTGGAGCACATGATCGGCGACAAGGCCGCCAAGCAGGTAATTGTCAGCGATCAGTTCGAGGTGCCGGAAGAAAAGCCCGATGTCGAAAAAGTCCTGGCTTCAAAAGCCGAAGTGGAAATAACCGGTACCAAAGTCCTTGCGGGCAAGGTCATCGTGGACGGGGAAGTAAGGCTTCAGATTCTGTACTCGGCGATGGACCCCAGGCAGACGGTCCACGACCTGCACCACACCATCAAGTTCAGCGACTTCGTGGAGGTTCCCGAAGCCCAGCCCGGCATGAACGTGCAGGTGCGGGCCGAAGTGGAGGATGCTGACGTTCAGCCCGTGATTGACCCTAAGCTCACGGCGGACGCCGTCATTAAGCTTACCGTTTTTGTTTCTGAGACCAGAACGCTCAAGGACGTCCCCACCAAGCTCAAAAACGAGGAAGGCTTTGAAAAGAGAAGGCTCAAGGTGGACCGGGAGATAGGCACGGGGGTCACCCAGGTGGTATTGCGGGAAACCGCTGCGGTTCCCGAAGAAAAGCCGGATATCGCCAAGGTTATCGAAACCATGGTGGATAAGACGGAAGTTACCGAGACCAACATTCTGAAAGGAAAGGTCCTGATCAGGGGCTATACGGACGTGGAAGTAGTGTACGTCAGCACCAAGCCTGCCCAGGATGTCCACGCCCTCCACCAGCGCCTGAACTTCCGCACTTTTGTACCGGTTGCCGGGGCCGAGCCGGATATGGACGTCAAGGTAAGCGTGGAACCGGAATTTGTCAGCGTGGATCAGCTTGGAGCAGACGTGCATACCGAGGCGGTGCTCAGGGTCAAGGCTACCGTTACCGAAATTACCCAGCCCAACGTATACGTGCCGACAGGCGCGGCCCCCACCGCGGCGCCTACTCCCTGCCCGCCCACCGACTATGTGGTCAAGGCGGGTGACACCTTGAGTAAGATTGCGGCAGCCCACGGAGTAAGCGTGCAGGCAATTCTCGACATTAACCCGCAGATTACCAATCCCGATGTTATCGACGTAGGCCAGGTAATTAAAATCCCCTGCCCGGCCAAAGGCTGACGAATGCGGGTTTAACCTTCGGTTGCCCCGGCTTGCCGGAAATCTGGCAATAATTTCGGAGGGTCTGGTAAAGGTAAAAACTTTTATAAGGTTTTTTATATAAAAAATAAAGTTTTAAGGAGGTTTAATAAATGCCTGTAGAGTTTTTCTTTACGGAAACGCAGCCGGTCAGATGCATTGAAATAAAGGTACCGGTGGTGGTTGCCGAATCAGACGTGGAAGTGGTGGTTGACAGCGTTATCACCCTGCCTGAACTGGCGATGAAGGTTGACAAGATCATTGCCTCGGTGCGCGACCTTAGAGGAACCCCGGTATTTGTGGAAGAAGAGGAGCAGCCGACGGGCCCCATTACCGTTGTAGAGCTGGGGGAAATGGAGCCCAGGCGCGTGGTCGTGAAGAAGGTGGTTGTAAGCGGCACGCTGCACAAGCAGATCTTTTACGTCAACAAAAATAACGAGGTAAAGCATACCAGCGAGGATCTCACCTTCAGCAAGCTGGTCGAGCTGAAAGAGCCGAAAAGGGTGCACAAGAGAAGGGAAGTCTTTATTGAATTCAAGAATATAGACATCGACGTCAACTTTGAGCTCCAGCGGGCCAGCCGCCTGCACCAGACCGCAGTTCTGTCGGTAATCGCCAAGGCCGTGGAGGACCGCCAGATTTTCGTTCAGACCTGCCCGAGGCCGAGAGAATGCCCGGCCGGCAACCTGGTCAGGGACGGCGGCATAGAGGCCTGGGCCGACGCCACCCATCCGGTGTTCTGGGGCGCCAGCAACGTGGCGCAGACCACGATGACCCATTCCGGCTCGTTTGCCGCCGAAATCGGAAGGCTCAACCCGGCCCTGCCCGGCTCCCTGTTCCAGATGGTGACCAGGGGAATTGTGGGCGGCCGTCAGTACCGCCTGACCTTCTGGACTATGGAAGACGTATTTGGCGCCAACGTCAGCGCCTTTACCCTGAACGCCGAAGTAGTGTTCTACGATCACAACGGCGTCCAGGTCGGGATCGGCACGCAGTCCCTGGCCAGCACGGCCATACCGGATACGGCCTACAGCCAGGTCCAGTTCACCACGCCTGTTACCGATGCCAATGTGGCCTCCGCCCTGGTCCGTTTCTCCTTTACTCCTGCCGCCGGTAACACCAATACGGTCAAGATCGACAGCGTCATGCTGGAATGCGTGCCCTTATAAAATCTGCCGGCAATAAAAAAAGCTGTTTTCTAACAGCTTTTTTTTTGGCAGGGCCAAACTTTTCGGCCTGATGGTGAATATATTGATTATGAATTTCAAAAAGCGCAGAAAGGGGGAAAACCGTTGATAAACAACATGGGTGCCATTCTCACCGAGGTGCAGAGGCTGCAGCAGGAGCTGAAAAATAAGACCATCGAGGTGAGCGAAGGGGAGGGAGCATTCCGGGTGATAATAAACGGCCACCAGGAGGTGCTAGACGCCAGATTCAGCCCTTCTGTTTTAAGTCCGGAAAAAGCGGATGAACTGCGGGCAATTGTGGTAAGGGCCGTAAACAGGGCTATTAACGAGTCCAAACAGATGATCAAAAGCGAACTCGGCAAGTTAACGGGCGGCCTGAATTTGCCCGATATTTCCGGGCTATTTTAGAGGTTTGGAGTGATGCTGTTGGCTGAAGAAATTAAGCCGGGCGGCGCACAGGATGATCCGGTCAGCCGGATTCTGGCGCTGCAGGCCAGGTACGGGATGGATCAGGAAACCATGCTGATATACATCAGTTCGGTCAATTTAATGAGCATCTTGAACCTGATCGGCAGGCGCTACGGGGGCGATGTGAACCTGTCCGTGAACGCCCCGGCAGCGGCCCCGGCGCTTCCGCCGCTGACCGCGGGAAGCGCGGCAGGGGGCGGTCCGGCCCTGGAAAACCTGGCCGGCATGTTAATGAAGATGCTCGGCAGCCAGGGCGGCGGTTTACCCGGAACCCAGGGAATTAATCCGGCCCTTTTGATGAATCTGCTGGGGGTGCTCGGAGGACAGAATATGGATCTGGGAAAGCTGGCGGGCATGCTGGCGGGGCTTATGGGAGCAGGTGTCAAGCCCGCTCCGAAGCCGGAGCAGGACGGCGCTTTACCGGCCTCGTCCGGAGGCGCCGCGGATTTGGGCCAGGAGGCCGGGGGCGGGGGAGTTAATAATCTGAAGGCTTGCGCGGATGAAAAGGCTGTCAGGCGTGAAACTCCTAAAATAATGAAATGGGACCAGCTTGATGACCGGAAAAAAGCTTAAGGCGCATTAAAGCTGCCGGTGGCTGAAGACGCTGCTCTGTTGCGTAGCGCCGTTAGGTGAACTTGGCGAAACTGAGGTTGCGGAATTGGGGGCGCGGACAGGACGTCCGCGCCAGCCCTCACCGAGCCAGGACGGTGAGTTGAGGGCGTCCCAATTCCGCCCGAAGCGAGCCATAGTTCACCCGGCGCGGAGCATTCTGAGCCAAGCGTTTTCAGCCACCGGGGGACTTTGTCAACAGCTTGAGCTTAAGGCGCCGTAAGGCGCCTTAAGCCGTACCGGCAAAGCCGTGGATGAATGCGGCAGGCCTGATTCGAATTTATTCATTATTTTAGTTGCCGGGCTGCTCTGCGGGAGGCAGTTGAATGACGGGTTCCTCGCCGGCTTCCGCCGGTTCCGGGGAGGGTTCCTGGGCCGGCGGGGCCTGGGAAGGCTTTGGTTTTGTCACGGTGGGGGCCATCTTCAAAACGTTGGCGTGAAAACTTTCTATCCCGTTTTTAATGTTTTTTACCGATTCGGTGGTTGCCTGCAGGAAGGACATTATAAGATCCATGCTTTTATCAACCTCAGGCATGTTTGCCATTAAAAAAAGAATGGGGTTTAACAGGCGCTTCAAAACAAATCACCTCCGTTGGGTTAGCGGAAATTATTTTCCTCACCGCCTGGCGGCCGGCCGGCGGCCTGCCCGGTTTTCCCGGATGAAAAGGACTTCATTAAAGGGACCGCTGCCGAATGAAAGTTTTCCAGGCCGTTTTTAATGCTTGCCACTGATTCTTTGGTGGCCATTATAAAGGAGTTGAAGTTTTCCATCTTTTTATCGGATTCCGGGCTGATTGCCAGTAAAAAGAGAAATGGCAGCAAGCGGTACAAGCTGTTTACATCTCCTTTCTTGCTAATTTCTGGCGTTTGGCTTTTGATTTATTTTATGTCGGCACCGGCCATTCTGTTACAGGAAAAGGCCGGCCCCTTGTCCGGCACCGTCACCAGGCCGCGCCTTAGGACCGGCCTGCCTGGAATAATGGCAGGGCTGGGGGAAAGAATAAGACGGGAGGTGGATTGGAAATGGCACAAAAACTTTTGCCCCTGGCCATAGCCGCGCTTTCCGGGATTGCCATGGCCGTACAGGGCTCGCTTAACTCCGCCCTGGGCAAGGTGGTCGGCCTGTGGGAAACCACCTTTATAGTCCACGTAACGGGGCTTGTGCTGGTTTCATTGCTGCTTCTGGTTTGCAGGGACGGTGACGGCAGCCTGGCTAACGTATTTCAGGCGCCCTGGTACACCTTTCTGGGCGGCGTGCTGGGAGTTATGATAGTGTACGCCGTTATCCGCAGCATGCCCAGGGTCGGCGTGGCGCCGGCCACAACCGCCATTATTCTGGGGCAGGTTTTTACGGCGGGGCTGGTGGATCACTTCGGCCTTTTCGGAATGAACAAAATTCCCTTCAGCCTGTACAACGTGCTGGGGACCTTGTTGATGGCAGGAGGGGCCTGGCTGATTCTTAAAAGATAAGGCCAAGGGCCATGATGGCGGCGGCGCCGGCAGCCATGCCCAGGCAGGCCATGAACTTGCTGTTGCGGCGCGATTGGGGCGCCAGCTCGCGGAGAATGATATAGGTCATGGCCCCGGCGGCGAAGGCCAGGAGAAGGCCGATCAAGCCGCCGGATACTTTAACAGCGGCCAGGCCGAGCAATACGCCGAGAGGGGTTACCAGGCTGATCGCCGCATTGATGGCCAGAATCAGCCCCGTACTGAGGCCGCCGTACTTGAGCGGGGCGGCGCAGGCCATTCCTTCAGGAATGTTGTGCAGGCCGATGGCAAACGCCAGAAGCGGCCCCAGGTCCTTTGCGGCGGCATAGCCGGCCGCGATGGCCAGGCCCTCCGGAAAGTCGTGCAGGGCAATGCCTGCTGCAATCAGAAAACCCATTTTCAAAAAGCTTCCCGGCCGGGCGGAGGAGGGGGAAAAAAAGATGAAGGCCAGGTCGAGTATGGCCATAAGCCCGGCGCCGCTTAAAAAACCGGCCAGGGCGGCGGGCAGGCTGCCGTACCGGAGCGAGGAAGGAACCAGGTCGATTACGATAACAGCCGCCATTATGCCTGCCGCCAAGCCCAGCAGGAAGGAAAAGACGCCGGGGCGCGGCCGGCCGGGCAGGGCGACCAGCAGCGCCCCCAGGCATGTTCCAAGACCGGCAATCAGTCCCATTAAAACAATAGCAGCCAAGGCCTCACCTGCCTAGCAGAAAGATAATTTCCCGGCACGGCTTTTTAAGAAGGAATAATTATGGTCTGGCCGGGGTAAATGAGATCGGGGTTGGCCATGTTGTTGGCGGCAATTATGGATTCCAGGCTTTTCCCGTACCTTCTGGCTATCTCCCAGAGGCTTTCCCCCGGCAGCACCGTATGCCGCTTTGCCCCGTCCTGCGCGCCGGCCTGGATATTTTCAGGCTGCGAGCCGGTACCCGGAATAATCTCCACCGGAGTCCCAATCTCGACCTTTGCGAAAAGCTCCTCAACGTCCTCGTTAAACATCCTGATGCAGCCGTTCGAGACGTAGCCGCCGATGGACGAGGGATTGTTGGTGCCGTGAATGCCGTACCGCCCGCCGGGGATGGAAAGGCCCATCCAGCGGGTTCCCAGCACTCCGCCGGGGTTCATTATCTTTTCAATTATGGAATATTTGCCCGTTGGTGTGGGTGTTGAAGGCTTGCCCACGCCCACCGGGTAAGTGTTCATCAGGCGGCTGCCCTCAAAATAAGAAAGCTGCCGGGTGGCAAGGTTGATTAAAATATGGCTGCCGTAGGTGCGCCCGCGGTTTTCGCCCATGTTTTTTACCCTCCTGTTACAGACCGTTCTTTTAAATTTTATGAGGCATAAAGGAATTTTAGCTTTTGCAACTAACTTATACCGTTGGAGAAATGAGGGGAGTGCCATGGTAATAACGGCCCTGGCCAGGGCGAAAATTAACCTTACCCTGGATGTGCTGGGGAAAAGGCCTGACGGATATCACGAGGTGGAAATGGTGATGCAGTCCATCGAACTGCACGACCGCCTGGAATTCAGGCCCTGCGCCGCCGGCGGGATATCCCTCGCCGTGGAAGGCGCCGATCTTCCGCCGGGAAAGGAAAATCTGGTTTATCGCGCCGCAGAGCTGCTCCGGGCGGCGGGCGGGGTCAGGGCCGGGGCGGAAATCCGGCTGAAAAAGGCCATTCCGGTGGCTGCAGGGCTGGGCGGGGGGTCGGCGGACGCTGCGGCTGCGCTGGTAGCCTTAAATGAAATGTGGAATACCGGCTTTTCACCGGCTGGGCTGATGGAACTGGCGGAACAACTGGGGTCGGATGTGCCTTTTGGCCTCATGGGCGGCACGGCCCTGGCGCGCGGCCGGGGCGAGCGGCTTGAGCGGCTGTTTCCCTGCCCGCCGCTGGGCCTGGTTCTGGTAAAGCCGCCTTTCGGCGTTTCCACCGCGGAGGTTTACCGCGCTTTTAAGCCGGGCCTAAATCCGAAAAAAGCGGACGCTCAGGCCATGGTGAGAGCAATAAAAAAAGGGGACGCGGCGGATATTGCCGCCTGTCTTGGAAACGCTCTGGAGCCCGTTACCGTTAAGATGTACCCGGAAGTGGCGGAAATAAAGAAAAAGCTAATGGAGGCCGGAGCCCTGGGTGCCCTTATGGCCGGCAGCGGCCCCACCGTTTTCGGGCTTACGGCAGACCTGGAATCTGCCCGGCAGGTGGCCGCCCGCTACCGGAGGACGGACGAACAGATTCTGGTTACCCGCACTTTTAATCCCCGGCTCTGAAAACTGGGCACTTGCAGCGGCAGGTAAGCGGGATTAAAATAAAGGTAGTTTTTCTAAAACCTTTTTACCGGGGAGGCACGGAAAATGAAACAGCCCAGACTGGTGCCGATCAAGCTGGACAATTACAAGCCATTGAGGGAAATGGTTTTCGAGTCCCTCCGGGAAGCAATAATTCTCGGCAGGCTTAAACCCGGAGAGCGTTTAATGGAAATTCAACTGGCAGAAGAAATGGGTGTCAGCCGTACGCCGGTCCGGGAGGCGATCCGCAAGCTGGAGCTGGAAGGGTTTGTGGTGATGGTGCCCCGCAAGGGAGCCTACGTAGCCGGCATTTCCCTTAAGGACATTGCCGATGTTTTTGAAGTGCGGGCCGCCCTGGAAGGGCTGGCCGCCGGCCTGGCAGCAGAGCGGATTACCGAAGAGGAAATGGATGAACTCGAGCGCTCCCTGCTTAAGATCAGCACGGGCGTAGAAGAAGACTTCAACGCCATAGTGGAAGGGGACTCTTCTTTTCACGACCTGATTTACAAGGCTTCGCGGAACCAGCGCCTTGTCAGCATTATAACCCACCTGAAAGAACAGATTCACCGCTTTAGAATGACCTCCCTGTCTCAGCCGGGCCGGACCAAAATAGCCCTGGACGAACATAAAATGATTGTGGAAGCCATTTGCGACCGGAACGTGGAACTGGCCCAGACCCTGGCCAGGGAGCACGTGGAAAACGCCGAGCAAAGCCTTTTGAACGCTTTGAGAGAGGAAGGAAGTTGATGGTAGACGCCGTTGTTCTGGCCGGGAGCACCAACGACGGCCCCTTAAAGGAATGCAGCCCGGCCTGCTTTGAGGCGTTGATCCGGATTGGCCGCAAGGCCATGGTGGAGTATGTGGTGGAAGCCCTGCTGGCGGCCGGCGGGGTCCGCAGGGTGCTGGTAGTCGGCCCCGCTGCCGAACTGTCGGATTTGCTGGCGGGGGAAAGGGTGACCGTGGCCGGTTCCGCCGGCGGCATAATGGATAACATCGAAGCAGGTCTGAACCTATTGTCCGGAGAAAAAAGAGTGCTTCTGGCCACTTCGGACATTCCCATGCTGACCCCTCAGGCCGTTGACGATTTTTTAAACCTGTGCGGAGACATGTCCGGCGATCTTTATTATCCGGTTATATCAAGGCAGGCGGTGGAAAAAAAGTTCGGTTCTTCCAAACGCACTTATGTTAATTTAAAAGAAGGGGTTTTCACAGGGGGAAATCTTTTTCTAATTAACCCGGCAAAATTTAAAAAGTGCATGGAAAACGGAAAAAAGCTGGTTAGCCTCCGCAAGAGCCCGCTGGGGCTTTGCCGCCTCCTGGGCTTAAGCTTTGTCGTAAAGTTTCTTATGCACACGCTTACCCTGGGCGAAGTAGAAAAAAAGGTTTCACAATTGCTGGACGTAAAAGGAGTGGTGGTTATTTCGGAGTTTCCAGAAATCGGCGTAGATGTGGATAAACCGGGCGACCTTGAGCTGGCTCAAAAAATGATTGAAGTGCGTCGTTATTAACCGGCTTGTCAGCCGATTTTTTATTTGTAGCAAGGGGCGGCCCGCCGGCATAACCTGTAAGAGCAAGAGGGGGCAGCTGCCGTGGCCGTTGAAGTGGTGCAAGCCGCATCAGAGGAGGCAATGAAGGTGTTTAACGCCTTTCCCGGGGCGATATACCGGAATTTTTTCAGGGCGCCCCGCTTTCCCGTGATGGACAGGTCAAGCCCGCATTACGACCCCATGTTTGGCCGGGCTGAAGCCCAGCCTTTCCTGGCGCTGAGAAACGGGCTGGTGATGGGAAGGATTGCCGCCTGTATTAACCATGCCCTGCCGGATAAACAGACCGGCTTTTTCGGCTATTTTGAATCATTTGACGATCCGGCGGTGGCCGGGGCGTTGCTTAGCGCTGCTGCCGGCTGGCTTTATGCCAGGAAGAGAAACAGAATGATCGGCCCGGTTGACCTGACCCCGCATGAGCGCCTGGGACTGCTGGTGGAGGGCTTTGGGGGGCGGCACCAGCCCGGCCTGCCCTATAATCCGCCTTACTACGCCGCCCTGCTGGAGCGGTGCGGCCTGAAGACGGAAATGAACCTTTACGCTTACCGCTGCGGCATTGGCCCTCCCTATCCGGAAAAACTGGTCAGGGTGGCGGCCCGCGCCGGCCGGAACGAAAACCTTTTGTTAAGGCAGTTAAATTTTAATGATCTGGAGGGCGAGGGAGAAATCTTTTCTGAGCTCCATAACGGCGCGATGGCCGAAATCTGGGGGTTTGTGCCGCTGTCGCCGGAGGAAGGGACGGCAATTTTGCAAAGGCTGAAAGGCATTTACGACCCAGGCCTGGTCCTGGTGGCCGAAGTGGACGGCAGGCCGGCCGGCCTCTGCCTGGCGCTGCACCCGGGCAGCAGGATTCCCTTTGCCAGGCCCGATGCCCGGCTGGCCGTCCTGGCGGTATTGCCCCGGTTCCGTTTTAGAGGGCTGGAGGCCGCCCTGATTCTGGAATGCGCCCGGCGCGCCTGGCGCAGGGGGATAACCGGCATGGAGTTTTCCCTGGTATCTGAAAACAACTGGATGATGAACAATATTATTCAAAGTATGGAAAGAGCAAGGAAGAACAGAGTTTACAGGGTTTATAAATTATAGTATTATTTACTAATAGGTGAATTTCACGAAGTTTGCCGCAAGTTGAATCTGCCGTTTAATTATAACGGACATACGAGCATTGTTAAGGTGGGATTTCAGGTGGAGGACGTCGCTTACCTTAAGGCGCTCATAAGAGTATGCAATGCTGCCGTGGTGGCGGTTGACGAGAACATGACGGTGAAGGTGATCAGCCCTGCTGCGGAAAGACTTTTAAACATAAAGGCCGGGGAATACGTCGGCCGGCACTTGAAGAATTGCCCCCTTTTAGGACGGACAAGCCTGAAAAACCTTGAAAACACCCTGAAGGCAGGAGTGGAGCAGGAGTTTGATTTCTGCCTCTGCGGCAAGAATGACGGCAAAACGATGTTCAGACTTTTCACCCGCAGGCTGAGCGACAGCAAGGGCAAGACGCTGGGGGCGGCCTTGCTGATCGAAGTGATCGACCTGAATGGTGACATGGAAAGATTTATTAGAAACGAAAAGATTAAGTTAATTAAGCAGATGTCTATCGGTATAGCCCACCATATCAGAAACCCCCTCACAGCGGTCAGGGGGTTTATCCAGATCATGCGGGAAAAAAGCGGCGGGGACTGCGTAACGGGCTTTAACGAGTTCACCAGCATAGCCCTGAAGGAGCTTGACCGGGTAAACGAAGTGATCGGCAACCTTTTGCTCCTGGCCGATTCCTCCGAACTGAAAAGGGAGGCCGTTAACGTCAACAACCTTTTAAAAAACGTTCTTTTTTTTATCAAGGGCAAGGCGGCCCTGTCCGGCATTATAGTGGTGGAGGAGCTTTCCCCCGACCTGCCCAGCGTTTTTGTGAACCAGGTCCAGATCGTCCACGTGCTTTTCAACATTCTGGACAATGCCATCAAGTTCATGCCCGACGGCGGACGGCTGAAGCTGCGGTCCTACACCGTGCCGGCAGAGAGCAAGGTTTGCATTGAAGTGTCCGACACCGGGGCAGGAATCCCGCCGGCCAATATCAATAAAATTTTCAACCCTTTCTTCACCACCAGGGAAGACGGAATGGGATTCGGGCTGGCCCTGGCAAACAAGATAATTCACGATCACGGGGGAGAAATCAGGGTGGGCAGCGAGGAAGGGAAGGGATCGACATTTTTTGTCTACCTGCCCGTCAAGAACGCCAGGCTGACCGTTCTGGAATAAAGCAGCACCCGAATAAAAATACGGCGGAAGCTCCATAATATCCTGGTAGGCATCAGGCAAGGAGGTTTTCGATGAAGCCTGCAGGGAGAACGCAGATTTTCGCCGTTTTTATTTTGCTTGTTGTGCTGCTGGCCGGCATCTGGCCTAATCCGGCTTTTGCCGCAGCGGAAGACAGGGAAAACATCCTGGTTTTCTGGACGGAAGGAGAGCGCCTCAAAGCTGTAACCCTGGTGTGCGTGCAGGGCTCCCGCGGGCCGCTGGGCATTGTGGCCATTCCGGTGCACGTCCGCCTTGACGGCGGCGGCACCGGGTGGACTGTTGCGGAGGCTTATGCAAAGCTGGGCAGGGAAGGGCTTACGGCCCAATTGGAATATCTTTTTAGAACGCCCATTAGCAGGTATTTGTCGGTGGATCAGGCTACCCTGGATAAAGTCAGCAGCATTATAGGACCGGTCATGATGGGGGACAGGCCGGCCACAATGGCCGAGGTCTTCGAGGGAACCTATACCGGCGGCGAGATTGAACCCCAGGCAGAAATCAGGTGCCTGGCCGCCCGGCTGACAGAGCCGCGGGTGGTGGTCAAAGCGCCGCAACTGGTCTGGCTCTTTTCTTCGGAGGTTAAGACCAACCTGGGTTACAGAAATATCTGGAACATTTACCGCGCGGTGGCGGAGAAAGGGCCGGGCATTCTGAACAAAAAGGCCCTTACCGGAAAGGACTGCTGGGCCGGCAGCCGCAGGTACCGGGAGGTGCCGCCCGAGGCCTGGGTGAACGTACTGAACGAGGTAAGCCGGGCCTAAAAAGCAGCTTTGTTAAACTGTTGCCGGTAAAGAGCATTCTGAACCAGGCGGTTTCAACCGCCGGTGGGACTTTGTCAACAACTGGCCGGCGCGGGGCACCGGAGCGGCGGTGATAATGCGCCGCCCGGCAAAAGCATTTTCTTGCCGCCCGCCTGTGACATTTTATTGAAATTTAGCAAGTAAAAACGTGTGGGGCGGTGCTTTGTCAAAAGCGAACGACTTGCGGAGCGCCGGTAACAGCACTCTGCGCAGCGAGGTTGCGAAATTGAGGGTGCGGACAGGGAAGTCCGCACCAGCCCGAACCGAGCCAGGATGGTGAGTTGAGGGCGGCTCAATTTCGCCCGAAGCAAGCAGTAAGTACTGTCGGCGCGGAGCACCGGAGTGAGCGTGGCAATGCGCCGCCCGGCAAAAGCATATCTTGCCAGGAAGGTAGGGCGATGGTTGAAAGCAAGCTGACCCTGGAAAAAATTGAGGAGGCCAGGCACCGCCTGGCCGGGGTGGCCCACCGCACCCCGCTGGATTTTTCCGCCACCTTCAGCGAAATGACGGGAAACGACGTTTTTCTGAAGCTGGAGAACATGCAGAAAACAGGTTCATTTAAAATCCGCGGTGCTTACAACAAGGTCATGAGCCTGGACGAAAAAGACAGGGGGCGCGGGGTAATTGCAGCCTCCGCCGGAAACCACGCCCAGGGGGTGGCCTACGCCGCCGCCAGGGCGGGCCTTCCCTGCACCATTGTAATGCCCGCGGGGGCCCCCATTTCCAAGATTGCAGCAACTCGCGGCTACGGCTCCGAAGTAGTTCTGGCCGGGGGCGGCTATGACGAGGCCTACCGGCTGGCCGTCGAGCTGCGGGAAAAAAGCGGGGCCGCCTTCATACACGGCTTTGACGACGTGGACGTAATTGCCGGGCAGGCCACCATAGCCCTTGAGATTTTGGAGGATCTGCCCGGCGTCGAGGCGGTGCTGGTGCCGGTTGGCGGCGGGGGACTGATTGCGGGTATATCGTTTGCGCTGAAAACGCTCAGGCCGGAGGTGCGTGTCGTCGGGGTGCAGGCCGCGGGTGCCCCGGCCATGCTGCTTTCCTGGAGGAAAGGCAGGCTGGTCGAGACCGCCCATGCCAGTACTTTTGCCGACGGCATTGCCGTCCGCAGGCCGGGCCGGGTAGCCTTTGGCATAATCAGGCAATGCGTTGACGAAATTGTAACGGTTGACGATGAAGAAACGGCCGGCGCGATCCTTATGCTCCTGGAAAGGTCCAAACTCGTGGTGGAAGGGGCCGGGGCGGTAGGCCTGGCCGCCCTGGTTTACCAAAAGACGGCGTTAAGAAACGCCAGGACGGTTGTCGTTTTAAGCGGGGGCAATATCGACGTGAACATCCTCTCAATTATTATAGAGCGCGGGCTGGTCAAAACAGGCCGCTATGCCCGCCTGCGGGCGGTCCTTTCGGACGAGCCGGGCAATCTGGGCAAACTGCTGGCGGCGGTGGCTAGGACCAGGGCCAACGTAATTTCGGTGGCCCACAACCGGATCAGGCCCGGCGTCCCGCTAAAGCAGGCCGAAGTAGAACTGTCCTTGGAAACCAGGAACAAAGAGCATATCGGGCAGATCCTGGAAGTGCTGGCCAGGGCCGGTTACCGTCCGGAAATTATTGCATAAAAAAGAATTATTTTCTCAAAAATCTGGAAATCAGAAGGAAAATTCCAAGTGCTGGAGAAAGTAAGATCAAAAGACGGTAACCAGGCTGGGAAGGTGGTGATTTCATGGAAGTTACCGACGTAAGAGTGCGTAAGATTTTAACGGAAGGAAAGATGAAGGCGATAGTATCGGTAACTTTAGATAATTCCTTTGTTATTCATGATGTTAAAGTGGTGGAAGGGCAAAACGGGCTGTTTGTGGCAATGCCGAGCAGAAAAACCCCGGACGGGGAGTACCGCGACATAGCGCACCCGATTACCGCCTCGGCCCGCGAGTTAATTCAAACGGCCGTGCTGCAGGCTTACGCCGAGGCAACCTGAAGCGGGAGCGCCTTTTTTACCGTGCTTGCAGAAAAGCTGAGAGCTTAGAGCTCTCTTTTTTTTATGGAAGGTTTTAAAGGAAATAAAAATTTTTTGTTGAATAGACAAATAATATTAAGGCAATTAGCCGGAAATATACCCCGTAAATTCCGTACAAGGCGCTTATTTGCGCTGTTATTACCAACTTTATACCGGTTATTTACATTGCAAAGGAGGTCGCCGGATGGATCTGGCGGCGGTTATACTTGCGGCCGGCCGGGGCACCAGGATGAAATCAAAGCTGCCCAAGGTGCTTCACAGGGTATGCGGCAGGCCGATGCTGTCTTACATTGTAAACGCTGTTGCGGCCGCCGGTATTAAAAAGATAGTGGTGGTGGCCGGCTACGGTGCCGAGCAGGTTGCCCGCGAGGTGGAGGGCCTGGCGCAGGTTGCCCTGCAGGCCGAGCAACTGGGAACGGCCCACGCGCTGCTGCAGGCCGGCCCTTTTTTAAGCGGCTTTGCCGGGAAAGTGCTTGTCCTGTGCGGCGACACGCCGCTGATAGAAGCCGGGACGCTGGCTAAACTGGCCGGATTTCACAGAACCGCCGGGGCGGCGGCAACACTGCTGACTGCCGAACCGGACGACCCGGCCGGCTACGGGCGGGTAATCCGGGACGGGCGGGGCAATGTAATTAAAATTGTGGAAGAAAAGGACGCCTCGCCGGCTGAAAAACTAATTCGGGAAATCAATACCGGCATATACTGCTTTGAGGCTGCCGGGCTTTTTGATGCCCTGAAAGGGATAAGGCCTGCCAACGCCCAGGGCGAGTATTACCTTACGGACATTGTGGAAATTTATGTCCGGGCCGGTCTTGCCGTGGCGGCCTTTAAGCTGGAAAACCCGGTGGAAGTAACGGGAATAAACGACCGCAGGCAGTTGGCCGAAGTGGAAAAGTACCTGCGCCGCCGGGTGCTTGAAGATTTAATGCAGTCCGGAGTAACCGTGCTGGATCCGGCCTCAACCTTTGTGGACGGCACGGTCCGGGTGGGGCGGGATACGGTGATTTATCCCTTTACTTTTCTGGAGGGCAGCACTATAATTGGTGAAGACTGCGTCATCGGGCCCGGATCGCGGCTGGTTAACGCCGTTGTGGGCAACGGCGTTTCCGTCCAGAATTCCGTAGTAATAGAAAGTCAGATCGGAGACTGCTGCTCCATCGGCCCCTTTGCCTACCTGCGCCCGGAGACAAGGCTGGGCCGGAACGTTAAGGTGGGCGATTTTGTGGAAATAAAGAAGTCGGTAATCGGGGACGGGAGCAAGGTTCCCCATTTGAGCTATGTGGGCGACGCTACCGTAGGCGCAGGGGTGAACATCGGCTGCGGCACCATTACCTGCAATTACGACGGCCGGAACAAATGGCCCACCCGCATTGGCGACGGAGCGTTTATCGGAAGCAACACCAACCTGGTTGCCCCGGTGGAAATTGGAGCGGGCGCGGTTACCGGGGCCGGCTCCACCATTACCAAAAACGTGCCCGACGGCGCGCTGGCCGTGGAAAGGGCCAGGCAGGTGCTGGTGCCGGACTGGGCCGCAAAGAAAAGGGACAAAAAGGTTTGATCGGCATACGTTTTCATGCACAACAGGTTTGGAGGTAGTCGGGAATGTCAACGCGCAGCAAGAGACTCAGGATCTTTTCGGGCAACGCCAACCCCGCACTGGCTGAAGAGATAGCGCAGTACCTGGGCGTCACCGTTGGGGAGGCTAAAGTTTCCCGGTTTTCCGACGGTGAGATTCATGTAAAAATCAATGAAAGCGTCAGGGGTGCGGATGTCTTCATCATCCAGCCGACGTGTTCGCCGATCAACGAACACCTGATGGAACTCCTGATCATGATAGATGCCCTGCGGCGCGCTTCTGCCAGGCGGATAACGGCCGTCCTGCCCTATTACGGGTATGCCAGGCAGGACCGCAAGACCAGGGCGCGCGATCCCATTACCGCCAAGCTTGTCGCCAACCTGCTGACGGCCAGCGGGGCAAGGCGGGTTCTCTGCATGGACCTGCATGCCGGGCAGATCCAGGGCTTTTTCGATATACCGGTCGATCACCTGCCGGGAGTGCCCATCCTGGCCGAATATTTTTTACAAAGCGGCCTGAAGAACGTCGTGGTAGTTTCGCCCGATCTGGGCGGGGTGACCCGGGCGCGGGACCTTGCCGAGCGCATCGGCGCCTCCATTGCTATTATTGACAAGCGCCGGCCCGAGCCCAACGTGGCCGAGGTTACCAACATCATCGGCGCCATTAACGGCAAGACCGTTGTAATGATTGACGACATCATCGATACGGCCGGCACCATTACCAAGGGGGCAGAGGCCCTGAAAAAATGGGGGGCCAGCGAAATTTACGTCTGCTGCACCCACCCGGTCCTGTCCGGGCCGGCCGTCAGCCGGCTGGCAGAAGCTCCCATAAAGGAAGTCATCGTCACCAATACCATTCCCGTACCGAAAGAAAAGATGATCGATAAGATCAAGGTGCTTTCCGTGGCTCCCCTTCTCGGCGAGGCCATCATCCGCATCCATGAGGACCTGTCGGTGAGCAAATTATTTGATTAGCAGGCATGCCGGATTAAAAGTGCAGATTTGTTTTTTGTGCATACACGGGACACATGCGGTCCCTATATTATTATTTATTTATATATATATTTTTATATATAATTTTCAGATGGTATTTTTAAGGCGGTGTTTTTTGAATTATTGAATGCAAGAGGTGTTGATTCAAAGGTGAACGGAGACGGATCGGTAAAAAAATATGCTTTAATTACGGTTTCCCTGGCCTCTTTTTTAACTCCTTTCATGGGCAGTTCCATTAACCTGGCCGTGCCATCGATTGGCAGGGAATTCGACAGCGGCGCCGTCCTGCTGAGCTGGGTGGTCAGCAGCTACATCCTGGCCTCGGCGGCCTTTCTGCTGCCGTTTGGTAGGCTTGCCGACATTTTCGGGAGAAAGAAAATATTCGTTATAGGCCTTTTGGCCTTCACCCTGTTTTCCCTGCTGTGCGGCCTTTCCTGGTCCATAGAGGCGCTGATTGCCTTCAGGGTGCTGCAGGGCATCGGCGGGGCCATGATCTTCGGCACGGCCGTGGCCATTTTAACTTCGGTTTTCCCTCCCCAGGAGAGGGGCAAGGTGCTGGGGATAAACGTTGCCACGGTGTATACCGGCCTTTCCCTGGGGCCGGTGCTGGGCGGCGCGATGAACCAGCAGCTGGGCTGGCCCTCTATTTTTTATTTCAACGCCGCCCTGGGCCTGTTTGTGGTACTGTTGACCGCCTTGAAATTAAAGGGAGAGTGGGCCGGCGCCCGGGGAGAAAAATTCGACCTGGGCGGGGCGGTTTTATACGCAGCCGGGCTGGTGGCGTTCATGTACGGTTTTTCCTCCCTTGCCACATCAACGCCGGCAAAGTTCATTCTTGCCGCCGGCCTGCTGTTGATTGCCGTATTTGTCGGCCATGAGGCCAGGGAGGAGCAGCCCATGCTGGACATGAGGCTATTGAGCAAAAACGTTCCGTTTGCCTTTTCGAACCTGGCCGCCCTCATCAACTACAGCGCCACGTTTGCCGTGGGTTTCCTGCTTTCCCTGCACCTTCAGGTGGTGATGGGGTACAGCTCTCAAACGGCGGGGCTGATCCTGCTTTTCCAGCCCGTCGTAATGGCTCTGCTCTCCCCCCTGGCCGGCACCCTTTCCGACCGTATAGAGCCGCGCATTGTGGCTTCCTGGGGAATGGGGCTGACCGCCCTGGGGCTGGCGGTGTTTGCCTTTTTAAGCGCAAGCACGCCGGTATGGCTTATCGTTCTTAACCTGATGCTGCTGGGCACCGGCTTCGCCCTCTTTTCCTCCCCGAACAGCAATGCCATTATGGGATCGGTAGAGAAAAAATTCTACGGCGTGGCATCCTCCACTATGGGCACGATGAGGCTCATCGGGCAGTCTGTGAGCATGGCCATTGCCACCTTAATTATCGACCTGCATATCGGCAGCGCGCAGCTCAGTCCGGCCATCGCTGGATTAATCGTAACGAGTGTTAAAATGTCGTTTGCAATCTTTGCGGTGACCTGCCTGGGAGGTGTCTTTGCTTCTTTGGCCAGGGGAAATGTAAACGCCGGTGAGAAGGCGTGAACGGCCTGAAAATAGCCCTCCGTTCCTTTCAATACAGGAACTACCGCCTTTTTTTCGGGGGACAGAGCATTTCCCTGATCGGAACCTGGCTTCAGAATATTGCCATGAGCTGGCTGGTGTACCGCCTCACCAATTCGGCGCTGCTGCTTGGTGTGGTTGGGTTTGCCGGCCAGTTCCCCGCCCTTTTTTTAACCCCTTTTGCCGGCGTGCTGGCAGACAGGTGGGACCGCCGCTCAATACTGGTCATCACCCAGACTCTTTTCATGATTCAGGCCTTTACTTTGGCCTGCCTGGTGCTGACCGGCCACATATCGATCCGCCATATCATCCCCTTAAGCGTTTTTTCAGGCCTCGTCAGCGCTTTCGACGTACCTGCCCGCCAGTCATTTGTGGTGGAAATAGTAGAAAAAAAAGAAGACCTGGTAAACGCCATTGCCCTGAACTCCTCAATGTTTAACGGCGCCCGGCTGATCGGGCCGTCCGTAGCAGGCATACTGATTTCCGCCGTGGGTGAGGGTTTTTGCTTTCTCCTTAACGGCATAAGCTACCTGGCCGTTATAACGGCCCTGCTGGCCATGCGGGTAAGGCTGAAAAAGCCGGCAAAGGGCGGCCCGGGCGTGCTGCAGGGAATGAGGGAAGGCTTTGCCTACGCTTTCGGCAATAGGCCAATCCGCTACATTATCCTGCTCCTTGCGCTGGTCAGCCTGGTAGGCATGCCCTACTCGGTGCTGATGCCTGTTTTCGCCGGGGAAATCCTGCACGGCGGGCCTCATACCCTTGGCTTCCTGGTGGGGTTTTCCGGGATGGGGGCGATCTCCGGCGCTGTTTACCTGGCTTCGCGTAAAGACGCCGGCGGCCTGATACGGATTATCCCGCTGGCAGCGGGAATTTTTGGGGCCGGGCTGGCTGTTTTTTCCCGGTCCGGCATCCTGTGGCTTTCTCTTTTTCTGATGCTGTTCACCGGCTTCGGCATGATGGTTCAAATGGCCTCGAGCAACACAGTTTTGCAGACCATTGTGGACGACGACAAGCGCGGCAGGGTGATGAGCTTTTTCTCAATGTCATTTATGAGCATCAGCCCCTTTGGCAGCTTACTGGCGGGCAGCCTGGCCAGCCGGATAGGTGCCCCGGATACGCTGCTTATAGGAGGGGCTTGCTGTATTTTAGGCGCCATTGTCTTTGCCGCAAAGCTGCCGGTGCTGAAGGAGGCTTTAGTGCTGCAGGGCAATATCCGGGGTTGCAGCGATAAAGATTATTCCCCCTGAAAGGTTTGTACCTAAAAAACTTGCGAATAATGTTAAATTTTTACTAAAAACGGCACCTGCCGGTAGGACATTGGCAAAGTCCTGTCGAAAAGTTTCTGTAAAAGCCAGCGTAAAGCAAGAAAAGGAGTGAAGAGGCTGATGGCCTTCACCATCTCCGGCAGCTTTTACGACGGCCGCAGTCAAACCTGGGAATTGATCAAGTCTTTCGGCGAGGCGGTGCGCTTCCAGGAGCAGGGCGGCGCAGCCTGCCTGTTGGTTTTTCTGGCGGGCGTGCTGATCATGCTGGCGGTAATGTGCTTTTTAAACTATCGCCGCAGGGAGGACTTTGTCCTTTTTACCGAAACGGCTGCGGGGGAGCAAAAAAGGGAATGGTTCCGCCTGAGGCTCGACCGGGACGTGCTGTACGCGCCGGAAAACAGCACCGATTTCAGCAGAGGGAAAATCAGGGATCTGAGCGCCGGTGGAATTCAGTTTGCGGCCGGCCGGGAGCTGAAGGCAAACGACATGCTGCAGCTTGTTATTGATCTAAGCCCCTACATGAAACTAAACCTTGCCGGGCGGGTGGTCTGGACCGCGGAAAACCCCGAAGGAGGGGAAAACAGCCGCTTTCTGACGGGCGTGCAGTTCGTCGGCATGACGCCGGCGGAGCAGGACAGGCTGGCCAGGATCATCTTGTGGGAGCAGCAGGCGCAGATGCAAAAATAGAAAAATGGTTTTCGGGCGGTGTATAAGCTGGCCGGGGAAAAGGAGGCCACGAAGGCTATTGTAGTATCCGCAAGGACAGATGGGGAGGTTTGCTTACCGGCACGAAAAAGGGTGAAAAGCTAAGAAGGGCTGTCCATCAAGCTAAAGCGATGGCAGCCCTTAATTTTTAGCGGTCTACCAGAGTGCTCTCCAGGATCCGGTAGATCCTTTCAACCATGTCCCGCGGGTTGACGGCAAGGCCGGCGGAAATAACGGCGTTGTCGTAAATCTGCTCGGCCACGCAGCCTGCCAGTCCGGGGTTTTCCTTCCGCAGCGAGGCCAGGCGCTTGATCAGCCTGTGCCGCGGGTTAATCTCAAAAGCCTTCCGGCCGGCGGCCCGGAAATCCTTGTTGACCGCCTGCATCACCCGCTCCATGCTGCTGGTCATGTGCCCGTCCAGGTTTGTCAGAATGGCCGGGCTGTCCGAAAGGCGCCGGGAGCTTTTAACCTCGCCGGCCTTATCGCCCAGCACTTCTTTAAGCCAGGTTATGAGGGACTGCAGTTCGTTTCCGTCCAGCGGTTCCTCCTGCCCGCCGTCCAGGGCCGGCAGCTCCAGTGCGGCATTGTCTGCTGACAACAGCTTTTTGCCTTCAAATTCGCCCAGGGTGCTGAGGACAAAGTCGTCCACCGGCTCATAAGTGTAGATGACCTCAAAGCCGCAGGCCCGGAAAGCTTCAAGGTACGGCCCGCATTCAATGGCCTCCCGCGAGGGGCCGTTTATGAAGTAAATGTCCTTCTGGCCATCCTTCATTCTTTCAACGTATTCGGAAAGCGAGGTCAATTTTCCGGGTTCCGTTTCCGATGACTCAAAGCGCAGCAGCTTGGCCAGGTCGTTGCGGTGGGTGAAATCGGATACCGTCCCTTCCTTCAGAAATATGCCGAAGGTATTCCAGAACTCCGAATACTTTTCGGGATCTTCCCGGGCCTGTTCGCTCAAGAATTTGAGAAAGCGGCCGGTGATCACTTTTTGCAGCCTGGCTGCCAGGGCGCTGTCCTGCATGGTTTCGCGGGAGATGTTAAGCGGTATGTCTTCGCTGTCGATCACGCCTTTTAAAAAGCGCAGCCAGTCCGGCAGCAGCCCTTCCGGGTGCTGCTGGATCAGAACCTTGCGGCAGTAAAGGTTAACCCCCGGCTCCAGCCGGCCGAAGCCGAACCGCTCCAGGTTTTGCTTCGGGACGTACAAAAGGGCGTTTATGGTCAGGGGCGCGTCCGCGGTAAAGTGCAGGCGGTAAAGCGGCTCGTCGAACGCCCCGGCTATATACTTGTAAAACTCTTTATACTCTTCTTCCGTCACCTCGTTCTTGTTGCGCATCCAGATGGCCTGGACGGTATTTACCTGCTCCCCGTTGACCTTGATAGGGAAGGGCACAAAGCTGGAATACTGCCGGATGATTTCCTTGACTTTTTCCGCGCCGGTAAATTCGCGGGCGTCTTCTTTGAGCTCCAGGATAACCCTGGTGCCCCGCCGCAGGCCTTCCGCCGGCCCCAGTTCATAGCTGCCGCTGCCGTCGGAAATCCATTCGCAGCCGTCCGCACCGGGGCGGTATGAACGGGTGAGGACGCGGACCCTTTTGGCCACCATAAAGGCAGAATAAAAGCCCACGCCGAACTGACCGATCAGGTTTACGTCCTTTTTGCCGTTCTCCTTTAACTCCCGGATGAATTGTTTTGAGCCCGAGTGCGCTATTGTGCCCAGGTTTTCCACAAGCTCTTCCCTGGTCATGCCGATTCCGGTGTCGGCTACGGTAAGGGTGTTTTCCCTGCCGTCGAGTTCAATGGAAATTTCCAGCGGCAGGTCTTCCCCGCCCGCGGCCTCCCGGTTGACCAGGCTTTCGTAGCGGAACTTCTCCAGCGCGTCGGCGCTGTTTGAAATCAGCTCCCGCAAAAAGATTTCGCGCTCGGTGTAAAGAGAATTTACCACAATGTCAAGCAGTTGCTTGACCTCAGCCTGAAATTCCCTGGTTTCAAATTGCTCTTTTAATGGATTGGCCGGCAAAGTAAACACCTCCTGCTTCAGCCCGTTGACCTTTGCTGACCATAAGTATAAGGCCGGGGCAGGCCGGTGTCAAGAAGCCGGCGGGGATGCTAAAGGAACAAAAGCGCGACGAAAGGGGATAGGGCCGGTTATGTGAACCAAAGCGGCTGGTGGCTTTGGAACAATAAAAAAGCATAAATTCGTCGGCGCTGCGAATTCATGCTTAAAATGCCGGGCCGCTCATGATTTTCCCGGACGGACCCTTTCCGGCAGGGCCGGCTAAACGTCCTTCCGGGCCTCGCCGTTGCTTCCCGGGGGAGGTGCGCTTTCGGCGGGATCGTGGGCCGGGGCGGAACTTTCAGGGCTTTTTTGTTCCTCTCCGGACCCTGCTTGCGGCGGAGTTTCTTCCTTCGGACGGAATCCAAACCTCCTGTCTTTTTTTACCTTTTCAAGGGATTTATTGATGCTGGTGCTTATTTCTCTGGTTTTTTGCACCGTGTTCTCCCAGAGCTGGCCGGTGGATTCCCTGATGGTCTTGACGGTTTCCTGAAGGCCTCCTTCCAGTTTAAAAATATTGTTGAGACCTTCGTTGGTAACCACCACCACTTCTTTGCCCAGGGTGCGGACATAGGCAATGTCCAGAAAGGCGCGCCCCTTGATCACGCTGTTCAGGAAGTTGCCCGAAAACTCAAGCCCGGCTATGGTTCCGGTATCAAGGTCGACGTAGTACTCGTCGACATACCCCAGCACCGTTCCGTTTTCGGCAACCAGCCTGGCGCCGGTGACGGTCACCTTTTCTTTTAAAAGTTTTATTATCTCTGGCAGGCCGGCGGCCTTTTCCACTCCGGATGTTTTTTCAATGGTTATGGCATCGGTGCCCGTGCTGTGGATTTTATTGTAAGGTACGTACCTGTGTTCCTTAAACCAGCCCTTTTGCTCGATGATCAGCGCGGCCACCTTTTTTGCGGCGGGGTCCACCACCAGCCCTTTGACGGTTCCTATCTGCCGGCCTTCCTCCAGGCTGATAACCGGCATGGAGGCAAATTTTTTGCTTTTCCGCAACTACTGGCCCCCTTTTCAGCCATAATGTTTCTTAGCTAATTCATATTCCCGGCGCAGAATGTTTATGACAAATAAAGGGAATAATAGAGCAAAAGGGGGTTTAAAGGCAAATGACAGCGGAATTAGAAGCACAGGCAAGGACGGAGAAGACCAGAAGCTTTACTCACAGCCTGAGGGAGAAGGGAATGATCCCGGCCGTCGTATACGGGAAGAACGTGGGCAGCCTGTCGATTGCCGTTGATGCCGGGGAACTGCAAAAGATCCTGGAAGGAGCCGGCTCGAACGCCCTGATCAGGATGAAAATAAAGGAAAACGGAAAAATAAGAAAGCACAACGTGCTGGTAAAGGAGGTCCAGCGCGACCCGGTGCGGCGCGAGCTGATCCATGCTGATTTTCACCAGGTTTCGCTTAAAGACAGGGTGCACGCCACCGTGCCGGTCCATCTGACCGGCTCTGCCGCGGGGACGGTCGAAGGCGGGGTGCTCACGCCGCTGCTCCGGCGGGTTGAGATGGAGTGCCTGGCTTCGGAAATTCCGGAAGCAATAACGGTGGATGTATCGGGACTGCGGATTGGGGATACAATTACTGTAGCTGATTTGCCCCTGCCGCCCGGGGTAAGGGCGCTGGAGGACCCGGAGGCTCCGGTTGTGACCGTAACCGCCGGGGAGAGGCCGGCGGCTGAACCGGCCGCCGCACCCGGTGCGGCACCGGCGGCAGGGCCTGAAGAAGCGGAGGAATAAGGCCGGGCCGGGCAAAATGGCACTTCCATCTGAAAACCGGCCGGGGTAAAATAGTTCCAGACCGGCCTTGGAGGTGCAGCAATGAAGCTGATTGTGGGTCTTGGAACCCGGGCGGGGAGTATGCCGGAACAAGGCATAACGCGGGATTCATGGTTATCGACCGCCTGGCCCCGGCTCTGGGGATAACGGTGGGGAAGAGGATGTTTAAAGCCCTTGTGGGCCAGGGGCGGATTGACGGGGAAAAGGTCGTGCTGGCCAAGCCCCAGACCTACATGAATTTAAGCGGGGAGGCGGTGGGTGCCCTGTTGAACTGGTACGGGCTGACCCCTGCCGACCTGATTGTCGTATACGATGACCTGGACCTGCCGCCCGGCAAGCTGCGCCTGCGCGCCGGGGGCGGTGCGGGCGGCCACAAAGGGGTTCAGTCCGTCATCCGGGTGTTGGGAACCGAAAATTTTGCCAGGGTCAGGGTTGGTATCGGCAGGCCGGCGGAACCGGGCCTCGATCCGGCCGGTTACGTGTTAAGCCGCTTTGACCGCGATGAAGTTGAAATAATGAGAGAGGCCCTGGATCTGGCGGCGGCGGCCGTGCTGTGCATGGTCCGCGACGGCGTGGACCGGGCCATGAACCTCTATAACGGCAGGTAAGGCAATTTTCCGGGAAATTGCCCCGGTTGGGCCGGCGGGAAAGGCCGGGGAGGAGCGTTCTCTTGCGATGCTGATGTCCCTTGTCCTGGCGGTGCCGGCGGCGGTTCTGGCATGGCTGGCAAACTGCCTGCTGGGCGGGCTGCCCCTGAAAAAAAAGGTCATCGTGGCTTCCTTTGTTGAGGAAGCCCTCAAGACCCTGCCGGCAGCATTTTTTTCCGCCAGCATTTTTCTGACCCACCTGTTTTTCGGGGCGGCGGAGGGAATATGGGAAATTCTTGCGGGGCGCCGCAACGGTTTCTACGCAGGCCTGTCCGCCCTGGCCAGCCATTCGCTGTTTGGCTGCATCACCTTATTTGCCTGCGATTTTTACGGTGTGGTACCCGCCCTGGCGGCCGGGTATCTGGCTCATGCCTTATGGAATTACGCCGTGCTTGAGTACCTGCCGGCCCGGCGGGACGGCAGGCGGTGAAAAGCACAAAAACGGAGGAGGCCGGCTTTGAAGCTGCTTTACGTATGCGAGTGCTGCGATGCCGTTGTCGGCGAACTGAGCCTGCCGGTCCCGCCGGCAGGCGGTGCCCCGGCCGGCTTGACTGGTCTGGACCGGGAGGGTATAATAAAACCGGGTGAAGAAGGGGAAAGGGTCATCCTGACTTCCCTTTGCGACGACTGCAGGGAAACATTGTACGGCGGCCCCGGAAGCACCTTTTTTAACGGGCCTGCGCTGCACTGAAACTGTACTGCTAAGAGGTTAAACGGCTGCGTTGCTCAGAGCTTTGGCCTTGCTATGCTAAAGCTCTTTTTGTAATGGGCAAAAATGGAGGGATTGGATGCGCGGTCTGCTCAAGCCGCTGCAGGCGGTGCCGGAGTTTATCGGCCTGATCCGCGGTCTTGAAAATAATTTCAGGCAACAGGCTGTTTTCGGCCTTTCGGGATCCCAGACAAGCTACCTGTATGCCGGGCTGGCCGGGGTAGCCGCACCGCTGCCGGTACTTGTGGTAACGCCGGGGGAGCGGGAGGCCTGCCAGATGGCAGACGAGATTGCCGGCCTCTTGCCGGGAGCGGCGGTAAAACTTTTCCCCGTGTGGCAGCTTTTGCCTTTTCAGATTATCGCCCACAGCAAAGAAGTTGAAGCCCAGCGCCTGCAGGTGCTGGAAAGCCTGGTCAGGGGTGAGCGGGCGGTGGTTATCGCTCCGGCGGAGGCCGTTTTAAGGCGTCTGGTTCCTCCCCAAATCTTTGGCAGGGCTGCTTTGCGCCTGGCCACAGGCGAGCGCGCCGGGCGCGATGATTTAATCCGCCGGCTGCTGGCCATGGGCTACGAGCGGGTCGGCCTGGTGGAGGGGCGGGGCCAGTTCTGCCTGCGGGGCGGGATTCTGGATGTATTCCCCATGACGGCGCACAGGCCGGTTCGCATCGAGTTTTTTGACGACGAGGTTGATTCAATCCGCCGCTTCAATGCCGCCACCCAGCGTTCCGAGGAAAAGATTGATGAAGTGGAAATAGGCGCGGCCAGGGAATTGATAGTCGAAGATAAAGCCTGGGAGAATTTCAGGCGCGCCTTGAAAAAAGAATACAGGGCCCAGGCGCTTAAACTGGAAAAGGCCGGCGAAACCGGGGCGGCCCGGCAGCTTGCCGAGAAATTCGCCGAAACGGCGGAAGGCGCCTGCGGCTATTTCAACGGCATAGAAAACTTCCTCCCCTATTTTTACCGGGAAGTAATAACCATTCTGGATTACCTCCCGGCCGGGGCACCTGTCATTGTGGACGACCCGGTGCGGGTGAAGGAAATGATCGATTCCATCCAGCGGGAACGGATGGAGACTTACAGCGACCTTTTGAGCCGGGGAAGGGTTCTTCCCTCCCAGTTTCTGGCTTACGCCGGCTGGAGCGATATTCAGGGCGGCCTTTCCCGGCATCCCGTCATTTACAGTTCGCTGCTGCCGCGGCAGCCGGATTTTGTGAGGCCGCAGCAAACCTTCAGCCTTCCCTGGAAGGCGATGCCCAGTTTCCTGGGCAACCTGAAAATGCTTGCGGAGGAAATCCGCCACTGGCGCAAATCTGGCTATGCTACCGTTATTCTCGTATCCAGCCACCACCGGGCGCAGCAGATCCTTTCATCTTTAAAGGATCACGGGGTTGACGCCTTTTATGCCAGTTCCCCCGAAGGGCATGTGAGAAGCGGCAACGTGCTGGTTGCCGTCGGCAGTTTGAGCGGCGGCTTTGAACTTCCCGATTGCCGGTTGGCCGTCGTTACCGAGCGGGACATTTACGGCCAGTTCAGAAGGGTTAAAAGGGAGCGCAAGCGTGTCGGGCGGATGGCCCCCTTTGTCGATTTAAGAGTGGGCGACTACGTGGTCCATGCCAATCACGGCATCGGGCAGTATCTTGGCGTGGTTCCCCTGACCATCGGGGGGCATTCCCAAGAAAAGGGAATAACCCTGCTTGGGTCCAAGTAATGCCCGGCGAAAGGATAAGCTTCTTACGTCCCCGTTGGAACCAGATCGGGCTGATCCAGAAATAACCTGGGCAGCGAAGGCGAGGCGCCGCGGCTGTCCCGCCTGGGCGGCGGCGAATGGGCCAGGGTAAAGGGAAGGGTTAAGGAAGCGGTCACGAGATGGTCCAGGAACTGCTGGCCCTGTATGCGGCCAGGAAACCATGCGCGGCCACGCTTTCGGGCCGGACACCGTCTGGCAGAAGGAGCTTGAGGAAGCCTTTCCTTATGAGGAAACGCCCGACCAGTTGCGTGCGGTGGAAGAGGTAAAGGCCGACATGGAGCGCCCCCGTCCGATGGACCGGCTGCTCTGCGGCGACGTGGGCTACGGCAAGACGGAGGTTGCCCTGCGGGCGGCCTTTAAGGCGGTCATGGACGGGAAGCAGGTTGCCATCCTGGTGCCCACGACCATCCTGGCCCAGCAGCATTACACCACCTTCCGGGAGCGGCTGGCCCGCTTCCCGGTTAACATAGAGGTTTTGAGCCGCTTCAGGACGGCGCGCGAGCAGCGCCAGGTGCTGCAGGGGCTGGAGCAGGGAACGGTGGATATAGTCATCGGGACCCACCGGCTGCTTCAGGACGACGTGCGTTTTAAAGCCCTTGGCCTTTTGGTGGTGGATGAGGAGCAGCGTTTCGGCGTGGCCCACAAGGAGCGGCTGAAAATGATCCGCAAGGACGTGGACGTCCTTACCTTAACGGCCACTCCCATCCCGCGCACCCTGCACATGTCCCTGATCGGGGTGCGGGACACCAGCATCCTGGAAACACCGCCGGAGGACCGGTACCCGGTGCAGACCTACGTTCTGGAGGAGGACCCGGTTTTGATCCGCGAAGCCATCCGCAGGGAAATGAACCGGGGCGGGCAGGTGTTTTTCGTTTATAACCGGATCATGGACCTGGACCAGGTGGCGCTATGGCTGCAGGAACTGGTTCCCGAGGCCAGGATTGCGGTGGCCCACGGACAGATGAAAGAGGATGAACTGGAGCAGGTAATGCTGGATTTTATAGACAGGCGGTACGATGTCCTGGTCTGCACCACCATCATTGAAAACGGGCTGGATATTTCCAATGTAAACACCCTTCTGGTCAAGGACGCCAACATGATGGGCCTGGCCCAGCTCTACCAGCTCCGGGGGCGGGTGGGCCGTTCCAACCGCCTGGCCCACGCCTACTTTACCTTCCGCAAGGACAGGGTGCTGGGCGAAGCTGCGGAAAAACGGCTGGCCGCAATCCGTGAATTTACCGAGCTGGGGTCGGGGTTTAAGATCGCCATGCGCGACCTGGAGATAAGGGGTGCCGGGAACATTCTGGGCGCCGAGCAGCACGGCCACATTGCGGCGGTGGGCTTCGACCTGTACTGCCGCCTGCTGGAGGAAGCCATCCGGGAGGCCAGGGGCATCGATACGGTCCAGCCGGTGGAAACTTCCATAGAACTGCCGGTGGAGGCCTATATACCCGACAGCTACGTCCCCGACGTCAACCAGAAGGTGGAAATTTATAAGAGAATTGCCGGCCTGGTTTCCCTGGACGAACTGTCCGACTTGGCCGAAGAACTGGTAGACCGCTTCGGGGATTTGCCGCCGGCGGTGGAGAACCTGCTGGCGGTGGCCAAGGTCAAGGTTCTGGCCGGCCGGTTCAAGATAAAGGCAATCAGCCTGCTGCCCGGCCAGTTGCGGCTGCTTTTTGCCCCCGGGCATCCCCTGACCGGCGAGGTTCTGGTGGCGTTGAGCGAAAAGTACCGGAACATGGTTAAATTCAACAATGCCGGCGATGAGTTTGAAATAAAGCTGAAGGTGGCCGGGGGCTGCCAGCGGGAGCCGGCCAGCCTGCTGGGCAGGCTGGAGCGTTTTCTGCTCGATCTGGAAGGCCGCGAGGATCATTTAAGCGCCGCAAGCGGGGCCGGCAGCGCCCCCGTCCAGAAGATACCGCCCAGTTTTGCTTGATGCGGCCGCTGCCTTACGGTATAATAAGGGCATGCCTGAAAAAGGAGATGAGGCAGTGGGCAAAAGCACCAGGCAATTTATCGCGGCAGCGGTGTTCCTTGTCATTGTGGCCGTGCTGTCCGGCTGCAGCAGCAGGGCGGTGGCTACAGTCAACGGCGAGAAAATTACCGCCGGCGAGCTGTCCCAGCGGCTCGAGGAGATAAAGTCCAATCTTGAGAAACAGGGCTTTGATTTTAGCGGCGACAAAGGCAAGGCCTTCATGGAATCGCTTCGCCAGGAGACCCTGGAGCAGATGATCAACACCAGGCTGATGCTGCAGGAAGCGAAAAAACTGGGGCCTCTTACCCCGGAACAGGTCCAGGAGATAATAAAGCCCTTGAAGGAGCAGTTTTCCTCCGCTGAGGAGTACCAGGACTTCCTTGCCCAGATAAAAATGAGCGAGGAAGAAGCGGCCTACATTTTAAACCTGCAGGAGCAGGTGACCGGGGACGTGGCTCCCCCTGCGGAGGCCGACATTAAAAAGTATTACGATGAACACCTGGAAGAGTTCAGCCGGCCCGAACAGCTTCAGGTGCGTCACATCCTGTTTTTTGTTGACGGGGGGGACAAAGGCTATCCGGTGCAGCACACCGATGCCGAGGCCAGGGAAATGGCAGAGGAAGCCATAGCCCAGTTAAAAGCGGGCAAAGATTTTGCCGAACTGGCCAGGGAGAAGTCGGAGGACAGCGGCACCAGGGCGGACGGCGGTCTCTACACCTTCAGCCGGGACGAGGCCGTAAAGGAGTTTGCCGACGCGGCTTATGCCCTGAAGGTGGGCGAGTATACCGCCGACCCGGTGAAAACGGAATACGGGTACCACATAATCAAGCTGGAAAAGAAAATACCGGCCAGGCAGGATCCCTTTGAAGAGGTCAGGCAGGACATTGCCGGCCTGTTGCTGGAGCAGGCCAGGCAGGAGAAGTTCGGCGAGTTTATGCAGCAGGCAAAAGACAGGGCGGAAATAGTTAACAAGCTGGCCGGAAAAGAATAAGGCATAAAGAAAAAGAAACAGGGCGAAAGCTGAAAATATTTTTTTGCTATTGGAAAAAAATGAATAATTGCCCCCTTCCCGATATATACTATCATAGAAAGTTTAATCCGTGAATTTAGCCGAGAAGGAGGGAAGGGTAGGTACATGAAAGCAACGGGCATAGTCCGCCGTATTGATGATCTTGGAAGGGTTGTCATACCGAAAGAAATCAGGAGGACTTTGCGGATTCGCGAAGGAGATCCCCTTGAGATCTTTGTTGACAGGGAAGGTGAGGTAATCCTTAAAAAGTATTCACCAATCGGTGAGCTTGGGGATTTTGCCAAAGAATACGCCGATTCCTTATATGAAGCTCTTGGTCATATAACCTGTATTGCCGACCGGGACATAATTATTGCCGTTTCCGGCGCCCCCAAAAAAGAATTTTTAAACAAGCCCGTCGGGGCTGCTGTTGAAAAAGCCATGGAAGAGCGCAAGGCCGTGGTCATCAATAATCCGGGGGAGGATCCCTTCTGCAAGGATTGTATGATTGTTGAAGACGGTGAGTGCAAGTATTCTTCCGAAGTTATTGCCCCGATTATCGCCGAAGGCGACCCTATCGGCGCCGTCATTCTTGCCTCCAAGGAGCCCAATGTGAAGATGGGCGAAATGGAACTTAAGCTGGCCGAGACCGCAGCCGGTTTTCTGGCCAAACAAATGGAGCAGTAGCCGGGGTGGCCTGTGAGGGCCACTTTCCTCTTTTATTTTCCTTTTTGGGAGCCGGTTTTCCCGGCCTTTTCTGCACGAATGAAACCTGTTTTTTCGAAAGGAGACTGTCTGCCGTTATGCCCCTTCAAGCGAGGATAACCATAGCAGGGCTGGGCGCCGGGTCGCCCGGGGAGATTACCTTGGGCGTGTGGGAGGCGCTGAAATTTTCCCCGCTCACCTTTTTCCGCACGGAAAGGCATCCTGTGGTGAGATGGCTGCGCGAGAAGGGCATATCCTTTTCCACCTTCGATTACATTTACGAGGAGGAACAGAGCTTTCAACAGGTTTACCGCCGCATTGCGGAGAAGGTGCTGGAGGCGGCGCGCCGGGGCCAGGTGCTGTACGCCGTGCCGGGGCACCCGCTGGTGGCCGAGGAGTCGGTGCACCTGATCGTTGAACAGGCCGAGCAGGACGGTTTAAGCGTGCACATTCTGCCGGCGGCAAGCTTTCTGGATGCCCTTTGCACGGCCCTCCGGCTGGACCCGGGCAGGGGCCTGCAGGTTGTTGACGGGCTGACCCTTGACAGGAGACGTCCGTCTCCCGGTATGGCGGCCGTGGTGACCCAGGTATATAGCCCTCTTGTGGCTTCGGATGTTAAACTATCCCTGCTTGAGATTTATCCTGCCGGGCATCCCGTAACGGTGGTGAGGGGGGCGGGCATACCGGGCGAAGAGAGGATCCGGACGGTGCCCCTCTTTGAGCTGGACAGGCTGGACGGCATAGATCACCTGACCAGCGTTTTTGTCCCGCCGCTGGCCCCTCAGGCGGAGGTAGCCGGAGACGGTGGTCAAGCTTCAGGAGGCCGGGAGGGCCCGGAAGAGCCGCAGGAGGTGGAGGTCATCAGAACCTGTGAGAAAAGCATCCTTGACCCGGCGGAAGACGGTGTTGAGGAAGGTTGTCCTGCCCCGGATGGTGACGGCGGTTGCCGTTTTCCCCTTGACCCGCTGGTTGACATAATGGCCCGGCTGCGCGGCGAAAACGGCTGCCCCTGGGACCGGGAGCAGGACCACCGCACCTTAAAGCCTTATCTCCTCGAGGAGGCTTACGAAGTAATAGAGGCCCTGGACGAGGAAGATATGTATAAAACATGTGAAGAATTGGGAGACTTATTACTGCAAATAGTATTTCACGCCCAGATAGCCGCCGAGAACCGGCATTTTGACATAAACGACGTCATTGCCGGGATCAGCGAAAAAATGATTCGCCGGCATCCGCACGTTTTCGGTTCGGCTAGGGTGCGCGACAGCGGCGAAGTGATAAGGAACTGGGAGAGAATCAAGGCAAAGGAAAAAGGAAGGCGTGAAAGCATTTTAGCCGGTGTGCCGGCCTTTCTTCCGGCCCTGGTGCGCGCGGAGAAGCTGCAGGAAAAGGCGGCCGAAGCCGGGTTCGACTGGCCTGATTACCGGGGAGCCCTGGAAAAGGTCCGCGAAGAGCTGGACGAGATCGGCGCTGTTGTTTCGGCCGGAAATAAGGCGCAGATTGAAAAGGAAGTGGGCGACCTTATTTTTTCCGTGGTAAACCTGGCCAGGCTGCTGGGGGTGAATCCCGAGGCGGCTCTGACGGGGGCCTGCGGAAAATTTGTCAGGCGCTTCCAGCATATTGAGGAAATGGCCCGGGCGGCCGGCAGGGATCTCTCGCTTTGCACCCTGACGGAGCTGGATGAATGGTGGGAGGAGGCTAAAGAGCTAGAAAATCAAGAAAAAAATAAAGGATAAATTTTCTTGGTGGAAGGAAATATAAGAATTTTCTCGAATAATTAGAGAACTAATATTACTAACTTGTTAGGAGGGTTTATATGAACAAGGCTGAATTGATTTCGAATGTTGCCGAGAAAACGGAATTAACCAAAAAAGATGCCGAAAAAGCCATCAGCGCGTTCTTGGACACCGTTGGGGAAGCCCTGGCAAGGGGCGACAAGGTTCAGTTGGTCGGCTTCGGAACATTTGAAATCAGGGAGAGGGCAGCCCGCAAGGGGAGAAATCCGCAGACCGGCGAGGAAATCAATATAGCCGCCGCCCGGGTGCCTGTCTTTAAGGCGGGGAAAGCGCTCAGGGACGCGGTGTTAAAATAAATTACGGTGAGAATCAGACTGCAAAGTCTGATTTTTTTTCAGATTCCGCAAAGGTGGTGGCTTTAAGTTGCGCCTGGACAAGTTTCTCAAGGTGTCCCGGGTAATCAAGCGGCGCACGCTGGCCAAAGAGGTCTGCGACAGAGGGCAGGTGGAGGTGAACGGGCGGCCGGCAAAGGCAGGCACGGAAATAAAGCCGGGCGACGTGCTGGCCATTAATTTCGGCCACCGCCTGCTCAGGCTGGAGATTTTGTCGGTTCAGGAAAACGTGCCGGCCAAGCTGGCGGCGGAACTGTACCGGGTTGTTGAGGACAGGGTTACATAAATTGCAATCCTCCCGCTAAAAATAAAAGAAAAAGCGGGAGGGACTGCTTCATGTCACGTTACCCACTGGCAAAGACGGCGCTGATTCTGCTGGCGGCCTGTCTTTTAACAGCGGGCTGCGCCAAAAGGCCGGCCCCGGCGCCCAAGCCGGCGCTGCAGGAGGAGCCCACCATATCCCTGTACGACAACAAGACCGGCGAGAAGAAGAACATTAAGATCGAAGAATACATACAGGGCGTGGTGGCGGCCGAAATGGACACCAAATGGCCGGTAAACGCCCTGGCCGCCCAGGCGATACTGGCCCGTACCTTTACCATGGAAAACATAAAGGCGGGCCGGGTCAGGCAGCTGCACGGCACCGACGCTTCCACCAGCGTGGAGGAGTTTCAGGCCTACGAGCCGTCCAAGATTAACGACAACGTCCGGCAGGCGGTGGAACGGACCAGGGGCGAGGTGATAACCCACGGCGACGGCTTTATCCATGCCTGGTTTTCAGCCTGTGACGGCGGAATTTCGGCCACGGCGGAAGAGGGGCTGGCCTACACCAGGGAGCCTACCCCTTATGTCAAGGGAGGCGTTCAGGACGGCTGCCTGTCCATAACCGAGCCGCAGAACAGGGCCTGGGAGGCCCGGATACCGGCGGAGCAGGTCAGGGCGGCGGTAAAAAAAATAACGGGACAGGACCCCGGGCCGCTTACCTCTGCCTCCATTGTAAAGAAGGGGCCATCGGGGAGGGCCGAGCAGATTAAGATCGGCAACGCCACCGTCGGCGGGCCGGCCCTGAGGCTGGCGCTGGGCAGCGAGAAAATGCGTTCCACGCTCCTTTCAGAGATCCGCGTGGAGGGAGGACGGGTTGTTTTTAAAGGCAAGGGCTTCGGCCACGGAGTGGGAATGTGCCAGTGGGGAGCCAGGCTGATGGCGGAGCAGGGCAAGTCGCCGGAGGACATAATCAACTTTTACTTTAAAGACATAAAAATAGAGCGGCAGTGGAAGTAGCAGGGGACTTTGGCCTTTAAGTGAAGACAAATTACCGTTAAAGGCAACGGTGGCTGAAAACGCTGCTCTGTTGCGTAGCGTCGTTAGGTGAACTTGGCGAAACTGAGGTTGCGGAATTGGGGGCGCGGACAGGACGTCCGCGCCAGCCCTCACCGAGCCAGGACGGTGAGTTGAGGGCGTCCCAATTCCGCCCGAAGTGAGCCGTAGTTCACCCGACGCGGAGCATTCTGAGCCAAGCGGCTTCAGCCACCGGGGCTTTATCAATAATCTGAAGCCTTTGGGCTCTCTTTTTTTGGCATAAAACCGGCGGCGTCACATATGATGAAATAAAAGCCAGGCTTTGTGAAGGTGATGGTCATGGTCGAGCAGGCCGCTCACAGCATCTCCATAAACGGCCGCAAACAACTGGTCCTGGAAGGGGTCAGGCACGTCGGCAGCTTTGACGAGTCCGAGATAGTGCTCGAAACCAGCATGGGCGCCTTGATTCTTAAAGGCGAGGGGCTGCACATTACCCACCTCAACCTGGAGACGGGAAGCTTTGCCGCGGAGGGATTTTTCAATTCCGTTCAGTATGTGGAAAGCAGGGAAAAAGGCAAAGGAAAGAGCCTGTTAAAGAGAATTTTAAAGTAAAAAAATTTCAAGCGCTTTCAAGCGCTTTTTTTGCAGGGGGTGGTTTTTCTGGAATCCCTGGCCGGTCAGGTGAAATCTTTTGCAGCCACCGTTGCGGCGGGGGCGGCGGCCGGTTTTTGCTATGACTACTACAGGGCGGTCAGAAAAGCGTTCAGGCTAAAAAAGGCCGGTTCTTTGCTGGGGGATGCTTTGTTCTGGCTTGCCGTCACCGCCGTGGTTTTTCTCATGCTGCTCTGGGGAAACTGGGGCGAGGTGCGCCTGTACGTTTTTATCGGCCTGGGCCTGGGCGCCCTGGCTTACTTTCGCCTGCTCGGCAGCACGGCCCGCCGCCTGATGCATTACAAATTTTTTTTGCTTTTCAAAGCCTGGAAGCTTCTGACCAGGGCGGTGCTGCTTTTGTGGGCAGCCACCCTTTTCCCTTTCCGCCTGCTTGCCCTGATTCTGTCGTACCCCCTGAAATGTTTGAGGGGGCCCTCCGTTAAGGCCAGAAGCAGGCTGAAATCCGCTTTCCACAGAGTGGCCGCTAAAGGCGCCGGGCCGGCCGGCCGGCTTAAAGCCCGGTTTTCCCGGCTGGCGTTCTGGAAAAGAAATAAGCAAATTTAATGCGCCCGGCGCCTTGTTATTGAAGTATTTTATTGCAGGCATAAACATTCTTGCTATCCTTAGAAAAGAAGTTTAATATTGCTTGTAGTATTACCTGCAACATTTACCGGCATGGGTCAAAGCCGGCCTGCAAGAGGGCTGACATGATTAGAGGCGCGTCGACACAGGCGGAAAGGGTTTCAGGGATTAACCTGCCCCTGAAATTTTACTTAAAGCTAATAATCAGCGCGGGATTGCTAGCCTGGGTTTTGAGCAGGGTTCCGTTGCCGTCCCTGTGGAACGCCGTGAACGGATGCGGTTGGCCCTGGATCGTTCTGTCCTTTGCCGTGGTCAATGCCTGCATGCTCGTAAGCGCCCTCAAATGGCAGCTTTTGTTAAACGCCCAGCATATCCGGCTTTCTTTTACCAGGGTGCTGTCGTTTTATTACGTGGGCCTTTTTGCCAATAATTTTCTGCCGTCCAGCATCGGCGGCGACGCCATGCGGATTTACGACGCGGCCAGAGCCTCCGGCAAAGCCGGGGAGGCGGCAGCCTCGGTGGTTATGGAGCGCCTTCTGGCTTCCCTGGCCCTGGCCTTTACCGCCGCTGTGGCCGTAATGCTCAGGCCGGATTACAGGGGCAACGGCCTTTTCCTCTGGCTGACCGGCGGGATCGCGGTGTTTTGTCTGGCTGCAACTGTCATCCTGTTTGCCTGGCCGTTTAATGAAAACGGACCGGTAGGGCGGTGGCTGTGCCGCTTAAGCAGGTATAAGAAAGAACCACAGGTGCTTTTTGGAGTGATGCTTCTTTCTTTTCTGTTTCAGGGCCTGCTGGTGGTATCAAACATTTTTATTTTTAAGGCTTTTGGCGTGGACATCCCCTTGCCGGTACACTTCTTTTACATCCCGCTAATCATGGCCGCAACGATGCTGCCGGCATCGGTTAACGGAATCGGGATTAGAGAAGGGATGTATGCAATGCTCTACGGCCTGGCCGGGGTCGAACCGGCCACGGCGGTGGCCTGTTCGCTGCTTTTTTGGGCTTTGGTGACAGTTGCCAGTCTGGCCGGCGGAATTATTCTGGCCGCAAGGAAATAACGGAGGTGGAGCCGTGCAGGATTTATACGAAGAAGTGCGCAGCAGGGCCGGCAGGTATTTTGACGAGGGGTACAACTGCGCCCAGGCCGTGGCGCTAAGCAACATCGAGGCGCTGAAAGGCCGGGCGGACGGCGTGAGGCAACTGGCCGCCGGCTTTGGGCGGGGGATGAACGCAGGCTGCGCCTGCGGGGCCGTTTGTGGGGGGATCCTGGCCATCGGCTGCCTGCTGGCCGGGCCTGAGACAAAAGGTTTTGATGAAACGGTTGAAGAGGCCGCCGCCGAACTGCACCGGAGGTTTGCTGCCGAGTTCGGCCTGGTTTGCTGCAAGGGGCTGCGCAAGAAGCTGTCACCCTTTAAAAATGCCCGGTGCAGGAACATTACCGTAACCGCCGCCGCCATTACTTTAGACCTGCTCCTGGCCAGGAAAAAGCCGTCACCGGCGCCGGTCGGTGTACATGCTCTTTAACCGGGAAGGGCTTACCCCTAAAATATAAAGAATTTTTATTTTGTGCATGAGCCAGGTGGTGCGCCACCTGCCGTAAATCAGCCAGCGCCTGGCGGAGGTGGTGACCGGCCCGGGCAGCAGCACGGTCTTTCCAACCTGCCGCAGCCTGCGGGAAAACTCCCAGTCCTCCATCAGTTCGATGGGAGGGTAGCCGCCGGCCTCGAAAAATGCCTCGCGCCGGGCGAAGATGGCCTGGTCGCCGAAATAAATGCCGGTGAGGGAAGCCCGCAGGTTTGAGCCAAGGGCGGTCAGGGCAAAGAACAGGCCGGGCTGGTCGAATTTCACCTTGAATGCGCCGCCTGCCACCTGCCGGTCGGACAGGGCAAGTTCAATCTGCCTTGAAAAATCGTCCGGCAGGCTGGTATCGCTGTGCAGAAAAAGCAAAACATCGCCCGCAGCCGCTCTGGCGCCGGCGTTCATCTGGCTGGCCCTGCCCCGGGGGGCGCGGAGCAGTTGCACGCCCTTGCCGGCCAGGGCCGGGGTGCCGTCGGTGCTTCCGCCGTCCACCACAATTATTTCGTGCACGTCCCGCCTGGCTTTCAGGTGCCCGGTGGTCCGGCCGATGGTTGCGGCTTCGTTATAGGTTGGAATGATCACGCTGATTTTAAGGTCACTGGCCATGCAATATTTTTCTTCCGGTTTTTCATAAATCCTTGTGCAGGCATAAAAATATTTTCGGCCGGTTAAAGGCGTTATTTATTTCGTTAACGGAGTGAGAAGATGGACAGGCCGGCTCTGGTAATCATGTCCAGGGTTCCCTCGCCGGAAGGCAAAAGCCGCCTGAGCGGAATTTTAACGCCGGAGCAGAGGGAGCTGTTACAATGGGCCTTCCTGCTGGACACGCTGGACAAGGTCCGGACCGTGCAGGGGGCAGTAGCCTTTATTGCCGCTGCCCCGGCAGACCGCCTGGAGGAGCTGAGGCGGGCCGTTGGAGGCAAAGCGGAAGTTGTTCTCCAGCCGGCGGGCGATCTGGGCGGGCGCATGCTGGCAGTAAGCAGGCATATATTTAACCTTGGCTATTCGCCGGTTGTCCTGATAGGAGCGGATGTCCCGGCCCTGCCGCCGGCCTGTCTTAGCCGGGCAATTGAGCTGCTGGGCCGGTACCAGATGGTTTTTGGCCCGTCGCCGGACGGCGGCTATTACCTGGCCGGCGCGCGGCATCCGGAGGAAAGGATCTTTAAAGATATTGACTGGGGCAGCGGGAGCGTCCTGGAAAAGACCCTTGCCGTCTGTAAACGGTGCGGCCTGACCTGGTGCCTGCTGGAGCCGCTGGAGGACGTTGACCGCCCGGCAGACCTTCTCGAGCTGGCCGGACGGGTCAAGAGAGGCCAGTTTGCGCCCGGTGCGGAGCCTTTCAGGACAATTAAATTTATAAAAGAAAATTTTTAAAAAGAAGAGGAGGAATCTGCGGTGGACAGTTATTACAACCCGGCCGACCTGGCCAGGTTTGCCACGGTGGGTGAAGAAGCCCCGCATTTGTGGGAAAAGTTTATGGCTTATTACAGTGCTGTGTTCGAAGAGGGGGCCCTGAGCGCGCGGGAGAAAGCGCTTATAGCCCTTGCCGTGGCCCATGCTTTGCAGTGCCCTTACTGCATAGAGGCCTACACTCAGGATGCCCTGGAGAAGGGTTCGAACCAGGAGCAGATGACGGAAGCAGTCCATGTGGCTGCCGCTATCAGAGGGGGAGCCGCCCTGGTGCACGGCGTGCAGATGAAAAATGTCTGCAACAAACTCGGTTTTTAAACGCTGGAGGTCAATATGAGCCATGGTTTAAAGAGGCAGCGGCAGTTGCCCGGCGGTGCCGCCACCCAGCTTTACCGCCTGAGAAACATCGGCAGACTGGTTCCGTTTAAGCAGAGGATGATAAAGGCCGGGCTTTTTCCCTTGAAAAGCACCGGCATATCGGTTTTGCAGGTCAATATCGGAAGGGTGTGCAACCTTTCCTGCAGGCACTGCCATGTGGAAGCCGGGCCGGACAGGACGGAGCTGATGAGCCGGGAGACCATTTTGAGCTGCCTGGAGGCGCTGGCCGGCGCGGACATTCCCGTTCTGGACATCACCGGCGGTGCGCCCGAATTGAACCCTCACCTGCCCTGGCTTATTGAGGAGGCCGCAAGGCTGGGGCGCAGGGTGATGGTCAGAACCAACCTGACCGTGCTTGATGCGGATGAATTTGCCCACCTGGCGGAGTTTTACGCTTTTCACAGGGTCGAGGTGGTGGCTTCACTGCCGTACTACCTGGAGAAAAACACGGACCGCCTGCGCGGCCGGGGTGTGTTCGAGGTTTCTGTAAAGGTCCTGCGCCGTTTAAACCGGCTCGGGTACGGCCGGGAAAACAGGCTGCAGTTAAACCTGGTCTATAACCCCGGCGGGGCTTTCCTGCCGCCCGGCCAGCATGCCATTGAGCAGGAGTTCCGCCGGGAATTGCTGCGCCGCTACGGAATAGTATTTAACCGGCTTTTTACCATAACAAATGTTCCGGTGGGGCGGTTTCTGGACTTCCTGCAGGCTTCGGGAAACCTGGAAAGGTATATGGAGCGCCTGGCCGGGCTCTTTAACCCGGCGGCGGCCGCCCGCGTCATGTGCCGGGACCAGGTCTCGGTGGGCTGGGACGGCCGCCTCTATGACTGCGATTTTAACCAGATGCTCGGCCTGACATGCTCTCCGGAGGCTCCCGGAAGGATAAGCGAATTTGACCGGGCAGCCCTGCAGAACCGCCGCATAGTAATGGAAAACCACTGTTACGCCTGCACCGCCGGGGCCGGTTCCAGTTGCGGCGGCGCCCTGGCGGGCGGCGGAAAGGCCTGAAGTAAAATAAAAGCTGGAGGACGCAGGCAAATGAAAGAATTCAACCGTACGGCCTGGCTGAAAGCCGGCATTCTTGCGGTACTGGCGGCGCTTTATTTTTTCGTGGAACCGCTGCAGGCCGCGGTGAAGCGGGTCGTATTCATCCTTTCGACGGTTGACGTTGCAGCCGTGAAGCACTACATCCTTTCCTTTGGAATATGGGCGCCGGTTGCCTCTTTTACCCTGATGGTGTTCCAGTCCGTAATGGCCCCTTTGCCGGCCTTTGTCATTACTTTTGCCAACGCGGCCCTTTTCGGCTGGGCCAGGGGGGCCGTCCTGTCCTGGTCCAGCGCCATGTGCGGCGCGGCCGTATGTTACTGGATCGCCCGTTTTTACGGGAGGTCTGCTGTGGAAAGGCTTACCAGCAAGCTTGCCCTGGAAGAGGTTGACCGCTTTTTTGAGCGTTACGGCAAATACGCTATTATCGTAGCGCGCCTTTTGCCCTTTGTCTCATTTGACGTGGTCAGCTACGCGGCAGGGCTTACCTCAATTGGCTTTTGGGAATTTTTCTGGGCCACCGGCCTGGGCCAGCTGCCGGCCACCCTGGTGTATTCATATGTTGGAGACATGCTGGTGGGCAGCGTGCGCACCTTCGTGTTCGGGCTGTTAACCTTGTTCTCGCTCGGCATTGTCGCAGCCGCGGCAAGAAAATTCTACCGGGACAGGCACAACAGGCAGCCCGCCCGGGTGGCCGAATCGCCCGGCGAAAAGTAAGGATGCCGTTTGGACCTATGAGCAGAAAATTCCAAAAAGAACAAAGAATTCTCGGCAATTCCTTTTGGGGAGGCCTGCCAGCTTTTTTCCTGTCGGTAGCGGGGTTTGTAGCCGGCTCCCTATACGCTTATGCCGCAGGCCTGGTTTTGGGCTTGATCCCGTCGAACCTGGGCTGGTTCAGAGCGGAAAGGGTGGAGAGTTTTATTTCCGGGTACGGGCACTACGCCGCCCTTTTGTTTTACGCAATTCCCTTCCCGCCTCTGGGCCTGGTAAGTTATCTGGCCGGGTTTCTGGCCCTGGATATTAAAAAATTCCTGCTGGCATGTATTATTGGGCAAATTCTGGGGTATTTCTGGTGCCTGCGCCTTTAAAACCGGCGCAGTTCAGATATCTGCCATGAATTCTCTGGCCGGTAAGAGGGGGTGAAGTATTTAATGTTTTAAAAACCGGTTTTTGCCATAAAAAATAAATTTTACAAGCAAGGGAGTGCAAAATGTGAACAGGTTGTTAAGAATGAGCAAAAACAGGCGTATTTTTGTTTATCTGGCGGTTATCGGCGTCTTGTTGTTCCTGGTCCTTGTTGCGGCCGGTTGCGGCGGCAAAACTGCAGGCACTGCGCCGCCCAAAGAAGTCAAGCCGCTGGACAAGGAGATGGAGCCGTACTATGTGGACGTCGCCTGGCTGAAGGAAAATTTGAGCAAGGTTGTGGTTTTAGATGCCAGGTCGGAAAAAGAGTATAACGAGGGGCACATACCGGGGGCCATAAATGTGACCTGGCAGTCCCTGTCGAACATGACCCCGAAGCAAGGTGAAGTCGGCTGGGGAGTAGTTCTGCCACAGGAGGAACTGGCCAAGAAAATTGGCAGTTTTGGCATAGACGGGAGCAAGCCCGTCATCATCTATAACGATCCCAAAGGCCTGGGCGAAGAGGGCAGGGTTCTCTGGATGCTCAGAATTGCCGGTTTAAAAGACTCCAGAATGCTGAACGGCGGCTTCCCCGCCTGGAAGGCGGGCGGCGGGGAAATAAGCAAAGAAGTTCCCGCCGTCAAGCCGGTTGATTTTAAGATTACCTCGCCCGACAACTCTTTGCTGGCCACAACGGATTATATCCGGAACAACATGTCAAAAATCAAGCTGGTCGACGCCCGTTCCATCGAAGAGTACACCGGTAAAACCAATCATGGAGAAAAGGCGCTCGGCCACATTCCGGGGGCGATAAGCATACCCTACAATAATGCCTATAACAGCGACGGCACCATTAAGAGCATTGCCGAACTGAAGGAGATATTCAGCAAAGCCGGTTTGGACCCGTCCGACGATATCGTGGTCTACTGCACCGTGGGCATCCGTTCTGGTTTTTTGACGGAAATTTTGCGCATGTGCGGCTATGAGAAGGCCAAGAACTATAACGCATCGTTCAGCGAGTGGGCCGGGCTCGGACTTCCTGTAGAAAAATAAAAATAACAAGAGGCCTTAAAAAGCTATTTTAAGGCCTCTTGCTTTTTTTGTCTTGCGGGGTTACATCCTCTGCGGCGCCGCCCCGGCGCGCCGGACCGGCCGGGAGGGCGCTGCCTAAAGCGGCACGGCGCCCTTTAAAAGACCCCGGGCGAAGGGGCTCTTTTCCAGTTCGTCCGGCGTATAGGCAAATATATCCACTCCCACGGGAAAGCCGCCCGGCAGTTAGAGCGGTACCCTGTCGTGCGGCTTTCTGCCGTCTTCCTCAACCACGATCAGGAGGTCGACGTCGCTGTAAGGGGTATAATTCCCTTTAGCCCGCGACCCGCACAGGTAAACCGCCAGCACTTCCGGCCTCTTCTTCAGGCCGTCCGCCAGCGTTTTCAGGGCTTTCCTGACCGCGCTTTCATCTGTCGAGATGATTTTTACAGAATTCAATAATTTCACCTGCAATCCTTACGGCCGTTTCCGCCTCCCCGGAAGTGTAAAAATCCACCGGAGCGCCCGCCTCGAACCCGTTCGGATAGCGGGCCGGGATATAGTGCTTGTCTATAACTTTGGCCTTATCGATCAAATGGCCGGGCACGCTGATTCCGGCCGGGAGATTTGACAGCAAAATTGACACCGTGTGACCACAGGCGTCCAGGTGAAGCTTTTGAAACAGGGCTTTAACTGCCTTTTCAGCCGCATGCTGGGCGGCAAAACAGGCCCATTCGAAATCCCCGGCCCGGTGCGAATTGACGGCGTGCCTTAAGTCTGCCTCCGCCTGCCGCATCCAGTCTTTGCTTCTTTCCGGCATTTTTAAGCACCCACAGCTTAAATAAAATTTTTAAGGTTATTTTAATGACAAAAGCTGAATATTCTTTTATCAGTTCTACCGCTGTAAAAGAGGTGGCCTTTTTTGGTGGTTCACTGGCCAGCCTTGTACCGCCGATGGTGGGAAAAAAGGTGGCTTCCCCGAAACGCTGGAAGTGGACCACTTCCCTTTCCCTTAAAAAATGCACCCGGGAATAACCCGGGAATAAGTTTCTTCCGGAGGAACCGCTAGGCTTTGCCGGATTATAACGTAAGCTCAGAGGTCATTTTTCTCCGGCTCATCTGTGGGTTTGTCAGGTTATTTTTTATACTGCCTGAACCTCCGTTATTTTTAAGTCTACCCGGTAGCCCAACCGATGCAAAAAGTCTTCAATATCTTCCCAGGATATTCCGAAAGCCTTTACATCGGCCAAACCCAGGCGGCTTATGATGTCTCTCAATGTTTCGTAATCTTTATCTTCGAAGTCAGCTTCCATCATGGACATTTCGGCCCAGTTCACCAGCTCAGCCAGGGTAATGCGGTGGAATAAGTAGTCAATAAGTTTGTGTGCAATATTTTGGCGCGTTAGTTTCATTATTGTTCTCCTTTCGGGATTTCCTGTGCCCCTTATCCTTTGGGAATTTTTCATGCGTTTCAACTAAGTTACCGTTTTGGTCGTAAATTTCCTGGTAAAAACTTATGGTTTCCTCTAATCTGTTTACTTCTTTTACGTAACGTGCCCGCCAGCCATGTTTGCCCTGAACCTCATAGAAATAGCGGCGGCCGCCGTCCGGAAGCTCCGTCCATGAACGGAACTTTTTTTCGTTTTCTTTTCGTTTACCGGTCACTGTGAGATTGCTCCCGTTTTTTTACAGTATACCTTTTGTTTAAGTTAATGTCAATTATATACAATTATATACAGTCGGTTGAAAATATATCAACCAAACGCCGTTCTTTTTGCAAATGAATTATCAATAGCAAAAAGAACAATTATACGGGGAATTGCAAAGACTCTGGCACCAGGAGTGGCTAACCAGGAAAGAAAAAGCCGGAGAAGTTAATAATGCCCAAAACCTGGTCCATTTAGAAGTGATTTATAAAGGGGATAAGGAACAATTCGTTAATGTATTGCAACATGTTTTCCAGGGTACGGGAATCCGGCGCGACAGGTTGGAAAAAGTTGCCCGTTATTACCAGGATGGGATTGAGATCCTTCGGGCGCTGGACGCGCGGGAGCGTTTTCTTTCTTTCGGGTTTACTGAAAAAGAGTGGCTGAAATTTTATGAGCGAGCCAGGGAGCAGGAGAAGCTCCTTGGTCTTTACCGGGTTCCCGATACCCTGGAAATTAAATACGGAGGCCAGTCGATCAGCAGGTTGTCTTTAGGTCAGCGGGCTTCTGCCCTGTTGATCCTGCTGCTCAGTTTTGAAAATATGCCTGTTATTGTCGATCAGCCGGAGGACGACCTGGACAGCCAGACGATTTATCACGGCCTGATCAAAGAGTTGGTGAAATTGAAGAGAAAGCGCCAGATAATTTTCGCCACCCATAATCCCAACATTCCCGTTTTGGGAGATTGCGAACAGGTGGCGGTATTCAGTTATGGGGATAGCGCCTTTTGCAGGAATCGGGCAATCTTTATGCCGAGGAAATGCCGGTGGAAGAAAGCAGTATGCTGGATTTGGATCTGGATTTTTTTAAAGAGTTTTATCAGAAGCGCGCCGGTGAATCCATTGATTCCCTGGAAATCACGCTTGATGTCCTGTTAACGAATATGCGCTTGCTAAAAGATGGGAAGTGTACCCTGGCGGGGTTGCTCTTGTTTGGTAAGAACCCGGAGGAAAGAAGGCCGGCTTTCATAATCAAAGCAATTTCCTTTACGGGTAATGATCCCGCTGGTGTGTTGTACAGGGATAGCCGGGATCTAACTGGAAATATCGCCAGGTTATTTCTTTCCGGCATGGCCTTTTTGAAAAATAATTTGCGCATGGTGCAGGGAGAGCAAGGTTTTAACAGCGTCGGCTGCCTGGAAATTCCGGAGGTGGCTTTAGAAGAGGCCTTGATTAATGCCATACTCCACCGTAATTATTTTCTGGCCAGCAACATCAGGTTGTTTGTGTTTGACGACCGGGTGGAAATCATCAGCCCGGGGAGCCTTCCCAATACGCTGAGAGTTGAAACCATCAAACACGGGATTCACGTTGAGCGCAACCCAATCATGGCTTCTCTGGTAAGGGATATTAAGGAGATACCGTATCGCGGCGCCGGCACGGGAATCCAGCGGATTATCCGGGCCTGCAAAGAAGCAGGAATTCGCGTGGAATTCATAAATAATGAAGAAGGGGAGCAGTTCAAGGTGATTTTTTACCGGGATAAAATGGTTTGAAAACACTTCCGAACCAGTTCCTGTTAATAGCAGATTATTGGCACAAAGTAAGGGCCCGGAATCCTGCGGCGTTGAGTGTACCGGAACCGGGCCATTTTATTAGTAAAACTTCTTCGAGTCGAGCAGCGCCTGGACGTAGTTTAAAGCTTCGCCGAAGCGCTGGAAGTGTATTACTTTGGAGGAAAATGACAATATATGTTGAATAATCACCGAAAACCTTCCAGCGATAAAATAAAGCGGGGATATTATGTTTATTGCCTCAAATTACCGGATTATAGAACAACTCCACAAAAAAAACTCGGTCGTCTACCGTGCCCGCCGTAATGCAGACGGCCGGCCCGTCATTCTCAAAATACTGAACAGGCGATATCCGCCACCCGAGGAAGCCGCCCGCTTCAAACGGGAGTACGAAATTATCCGCGGCCTGCCCGTGGAAGGGGTTGTTGAGGCGTATGCCTTTGAAAAGGACCAGGGTTACCTTATTATGGTTCTGGAAGATTTCGGGGGTACGTCGCTGGACCTTTTACTGCCGTCCATGAAAATGGATTTGAACACATTCCTGTCTCTTGCCGTTAAGGTGGCCGGGACACTGGACATGATTCACCGGCAGGGGGTCGTCCACAGAGACATCAACCCGTCCCACATCGTCTGGAACCCGGAAACCGGCCGGGTCAAAATCATCGACTTCGGCCTGGCCGCGGTTTTACCGGGCGATAGCCGGGAGGTTTACACCGCCGGCCTTCTGGAAGGAACGCTGGCCTACATGTCCCCGGAACAGACGGGCAGAATGAACCGGGCCGTGGATTACCGGACCGACCTGTATTCGCTGGGCGTGACGCTGTACGAGACGGCGACTAACAGGCTGCCCTTTGTAGCCGGTGACGCCCTGGAAATGGTGCATTCGCACATTGCCAGGGCACCTGTACCGCCGCATGAGGTTAATCCGGAAATACCGGAAATGGTTTCCAGAATCATTTTGAAGCTAATGGCCAAAACAGCGGAAGAACGGTACCAGAGCGCCGCCGGCCTCCAGGCCGATTTGCAGAGGTGCCTGGACCGGTACGAAGCGACGGGCAGGGTGGATGTCTTTGAAGCCGGCTGCCGGGACCTCTCCGGCAGGCTGAAAGTGCCCCAGAAGCTGTACGGCCGGGAAAAGGAAATGAAAGAACTGCTGGCCGGTCTGGACCGGGCCGGCACCGGTTTGGCGGAAATGATCCTGGTTGCGGGCCGCGCAGGTGTGGGCAAAACCGCGCTGGTTCAGGAAATGCTCAAGTGCGTGGGGCGAAAGCGCGGCTACTTCATTTCCGGCAAATTCGAGCAGTTCAGGCACAACGTCCCCTACGCCTCCCTGGTTCAGGCCCTGCAGAAACTGGTCCGGCAAATCCTGGCCGAAAGTGAAGAGCGGATTGCCTCCTGGAGGGAGAAACTGCTCAAAGCCCTGGGGCCGAACGGACAGATCATCATCGAGCTTATTCCGGAGCTGGAGCTGATCACCGGCCCGCAGCCGCCGGCCCGGGATCTGCCCCCCGGCGAGTCGCAAAACCGCTTCCGCCTCGTATTTCAGAATTTTTTACGCACATTTGCCGCCGGGGAACACCCCCTGGTCATTTTTTTCGACGACCTGCAGTGGGCCGACGCCGCTTCCCTGCAGCAGTTGAAGCACCTGGTAAGCGGTGCGGAGATGAAACACCTCCTGCTCATCGGGGCCTACCGGGATAATGAAGTGGCGGACGGCCACCCGCTGCCGCAGGTGATTGAAGAAATTAAAAGTGCCGGGACGGCCGTCCGGCTGATCGGCCTGGGGCCCATTGATCCAGCCGCCACCGGGCGGATGCTGGCGGAGGCCCTGGGCTGCGAGGAGGCCGCCGCCCGGCCCCTGGCCGGACTGGTTTACCGGAAATCGGCGGGCAACCCTTTTTACGCCAGGCAATTCCTGCAAAAGATTTATGAAGAGGGTCTTTTGTTTTTCGACCGGCGGGAACACTGCTGGAAGTGGGACGCCGGACGCGTCCTGCAACTGGAAACCGGGGACGGCGTGATCGACCTGCTAATTGGCAGAATCCGGAAACTGCCTGAAAAGACAAGGGAGGTATTGAAGGTCTCGGCCTGCATTGGAAGGGCATTCGACCTGAAAACCCTGACCGTTGTCTGTGGACAATCCCCCGGCCGCACGGCGGAAGACCTGTTGCCGGCCCTCCGGGCAGGCGTGGTCGTTGCCGGGGGCGGTTTTTCCCCTGCAGACGGTGCCGCCCGGGAACCGGACGAACATGCCGGGCCGGAGGGGCCTTTCGCTTTTTGCGAATTCGCGCACGACCGCGTCCAGCAGGCGGTTTATTCCCTTCTGTCCGGTGCGGAAAAGAAAGCTATCCACCGCCGGGTTGGCCTGGCGCTTCTCCGGGAAACGGAGCCGGAGCATTTGGAGAGGAAAATTTTTGAGATCGCCGACCACCTGAACAACGGCCGGGAATTAATTGCAGGCCGGGATGAAAGCCTCAGGCTGGCCGCATACAACCTGTCGGCCGCCCGCAAGGCAAAGCTTTCGGTTGCCTTCGAGGCAGCTCTCCACTATCTGGAGGCGGGCCGGAGCTGTTTGCCCGAAGGCGCCTGGAAAGATTGTTACCGCCTGGCCTTCGACCTGCACCTGGAACTTTGCCAGTGCCTTTACCTGTGCAGAAAAGAGGAGGCCGCGGAGCAGGTGTTCCGGATGCTGCTGGACAGGGCCGGAACGCGGGCGGACCGGTCGCAGGTTTTTGCCATGAAGGCCGTTATCTGCACGGAAACGATCCGGTATCCCGAGGCGGTCCGGTTCGGGCTGATGGGTTTGAAGGAACTGGGCTTTTTCCTCCCCGAAAGGCCGGGAAATTATTTCCTGTTGAAAGAGAGCCTGGGGGTCAGGTGGCGCCTGGCCCTGAAGAAAAATAAGGCGCTGCCCGAGCTGCCCCAGATAAAAAACCCGCGCCTGGAGAAAATCATGGATCAGATGGCCGGCCTGCTGCCGGTCACCAGCCTGACCAATCCCCGGCTGTTTACCGCCCTGATCCTGAAAATGCTCAAGATCTCCTTGAAACACGGCAACACCAGGCACTCCACCATCGTCTACGCCTGCTACGGCCTGATCAGCGCCATCCGGGGCAACATGAGGATTGCCGGGGAAATGCAGGAGGTTTCGCTGATGCTGACCGGCCGGTACGGCGACCATCCCGTCAAGAGCCCGGTTTATTACAGCGTGGCCTCCTTCCTCAGCCACTGGACGGAACCCCTGCAAAAAACCCTGCAGCACGCGGCTGCGGCCCATCAATGCGCCCTCGAGTTCGGCAACTTTTTCTATGCTGGCGCCGACCTGGCCCGCATTACCGAAATCAGGCTCATTTTGGGCGAGCCCCTGCCCCGGGTTTACGAGGAATGCGCCTCCAGCCTGGAGTTTACCAGACGGTTCAAGCTGGAGAACCTGGCGCGGTTTTTTGCGATGGCCCGCATGTTTATAGAAGACATGCAGGAGACCTCTCCATTTTTCTTCGCCGCAGACGAAGCGGAAAGGCTGGGGGAGCAGGTGAAGGCAAACAGGAACGGCCCGATGATTATCAATTATTACCTGCTCAAAATCCAGTCCTTGTACCATCACGGCCGCTACGCCGAGGCCCTGGACGTGTTCCGGGAAATCGACAAGAACAGCGTTAGTTCGGTTTTGGCCATGGTCATCTTTACCGAATACGTCTTCTGGCACTCCCTGGTCATCACCGCCGCCTACGGACAACTGGTGGAGGAGCAGAAGGGACGCTGCCGGAAAATTCTCCGGGAAAACCGGCGCAAACTGAAAAAATGGGCCGATTCCTGCCCCCGCAATTTCCTGCAAAAGTACTGCCTGGTTGCGGCGGAAACGGCCCGCCTGGCCGGCCGGCCGGCCGAAGCCATGGAACTGTACGACCGCGCCATTTTCTGGGCGAAGGAAAACGAGTTTGTGCGGGACGAGGCCCTGGGCAACGAACTGGCGGCCAGATTCTGGCTGGCCGCAGGAAAGGCGGACATAGCCGCGCTGTACGCGGGAAGGGCGTTACGGGGCTATCGGTACTGGGGGGCGAAACGCAAAGTACGCCGCCTGTCGGAAGAATTCTCTCACCTGTCTGCCCATCCGGAAGCGGGGCTGATACCGGTTCTCGACAAAATGCAGGCCATTGTTTCGGCGGAATCCGCCAGGGCCGCCGCCAGCGAGCTGGACCTCGCCTCAATCATTAAGCTTTCGCAGGTGCTTTCCGGGGAGATCGTGCTGCCCGAGTTGCTGAAAAAAACAATGCGGATCATCCTGGAGAATGCCGGGGCGCAGCGGGGCTTTTTCATTGCGGAGTCCGGCGGGGAGTTGAGGATAGAAGCGGAGGCCCATGCGGGCGGCGGGGGCGCGGCCGGGAGCCTGCAGCCGTCAGGCGGGGAAGGCGCGCCGCAGGAGCAGCAGGTCTTCCTGCAATCCGTCCCTCTGGCGGGGGCAAAGCACCTGTCCGCGGCCGTAGTGCAATATGTGGCCAGAACCGGGGAATACGTGGTGCTGCACGACGCGGCGCAGGAGGGGGCGTTTGCCCGCGATGAGTACATCCAGAAAAACAGCCCGAAATCTGTCATCTGCCTGCCGGTAACCGGAAAGGGGAAGCCGGCCGGTATCCTCTATCTGGAGAACAACCTGTCTGCGGCAACATTCACCCCGGACCGGGTGGAAGTGTTGAGGCTTTTGTCTACCCAGATTGCCATTTCCATCGAAAACGCCCGCCTTTATGCCAGCCTGGAGGAGTCGAGAAACCAGATCGCCGGGTGGAGCCAGTTCCTGGAACAGACGGTGGCCGCAAGAACGCGCGAACTGCAAGAAACCAACGAATTGCTGAAGCAGGCGAAAGAGGCTGCCGACGCGGCCAACCGCGCCAAAGGCAAGTTCCTGGCAGTAATGAGCCATGAAATCCGCACGACCTTGAACGGCCTGATCGGCATGGCCGAACTGCTGCTGGACACCCCCTTAAACGGCGAGCAGCAGGAGTACGTGTCCGCCGTGCGGGAGTGCGCGGACTCCCTTTTGTCGGTAGTCAACGACCTCCTGGACTTTTCCAGAATTGAAGAAGGCAGGCTGGTCCTGGAAACGGTCAGCTTCAACCCGGCTTCACTGGTTGAAAAAAGCGTTGCCCTGGTGGAGCCCGGGGCCAGGCAAAAAAGCCTTCTCCTCAAGTATCATATCGCCCCGGACGTTCCAGGAACCCTGCAGGGCGACCCGATCCGCCTGCGCCAGGTGCTGCTAAACCTTTTAGGCAACGCCGTTAAGTTTACAGAAAGGGGCGAAATTTCCCTCAGTGCCTTTGTGGAAGGGAGGGAGCCGGATTCCCTAACCGTGCGCTTCGAGGTGCAGGACACGGGCATCGGCATTCCGGAGGAAGCCAGGAGCATGCTTTTCCGGCCGTTCACCCAGGCCGGCCCTTCTTCGGCCGGCAGGTACGGCGGAGCCGGCCTGGGCCTGTCCATCTGCAAGCGGCTGGTGGAACTGATGGGCGGGCGGATCGGCTTCGAGAGCGAGGAAGGCCGGGGCTCCACCTTCTGGTTTAGCGTCCCCTTTGCTGCCGGCAAGTCCATGGATGCCCCTTCCGGCGCGTCCCCCGCCCCTGTCCGGCCCCTGACGCCGAAGTGGCAGCCCGGCCCGATCCTGGTGGCCGAAGACTTCGCCATCAACCAGAAACTTATTCAGGCTCAATTAAGGAAACTGGGCCTGGCCGCCGATGTGGCAGGCAACGGGAGGGAGGCGGTGGAGGCCTTCTCCCGGAACTCTTACGCCCTGGTTTTAATGGACTGCCGGATGCCGGTGATGGACGGGTTTGAGGCGACCAGGGCAATCCGCAGCCTGGAGGCTTTGCGCGGGCGGCGCACCCCCATTATTGCCACCACGGCTGCTGCCATGCCCGGGGAACGGGAGAAGTGCCTGAGCGCCGGAATGGACGATTACCTCACCAAGCCGGTGCGGATGGAAGACCTGCAAAGAGTCCTTTCCCGCTGGCTGCCTGCTCCGGAGCTGCCGCTGGCAGGTGAATCAGGGAATCTCCCCCGGCCGGGGAAGGAGGCCTTGCAGTTACCGGGGCTGACGGCGGTAAACGGGGACAGGTTGGGCGAACTTCTGAATACCACGGGAGAAGACGTGCATTTTTTGTGCAGACTGATCAGAGCTTTTCTGCGGGACATGCCTGAAAAGCTAAAGTCCCTCCGTTCGGCCCTGCGGCAGGGGGACGCTGCCACGGCGCGCCTGCAGGCCCACGGCATGAAGTCCAGCAGCTCCATCCTGGGCGCCGCGCTATTTGCGGATTTGTGCAGGGAAGCAGAAGAGCTGGCCGCCGGCGGTGTCACCGGCGGTGCGGACAAACTGGTGGCGCGGCTCGAAGCGGAATACGAACGGGTGGTGAAAGACTTTGAAACCATTCTTGAAAGCCAGTTGCCGCTGCGTTGAACCACCTGTGAGGGATTGCGCTGTAACCCGGTTATAACCTGGACGCTGAGTTAACAGCTCCGGCTAATATCTTTTCAAAAAGCGCTGAATTTGTATCCCACACCCCTAACTGTTTGTATGTAAGCGGGGTTGTTGGGGTCTTTTTCAATCTTCTTGCGCAGCCTGCTGATATGAACCATCAAAGTCCTGTTGTCGGCAAAATCCTTTGACTGCCATATCAGGTCCAGCAACTGCTCGTTTTTAAAAACCCGGTTGGGGTTTTTTGCCAAAAGCGCCAGTATTTCAAATTCTTTTGGGGCAAGAGCCACAGCAGAGCCGTCGACCAGGACGGCGTGCCCCTCCAGATCTATCTCCAGGCCGCGGTACTTCAACATCTTCGGCTCCCGGCCGGCGGCTGTCTCCTCTCCCGGCTTCAGGCGCCGCAGCCGGGCTTTGACCCTGGCCACCAGTTCGCCCGGCACGAAAGGCTTCACGATGTAGTCGTCCCCTCCGACTCCCAGACCGAGAATAATGTCCGAACTGTCGCCCTTGGCAGAAAGGAAGATGACCGGAACCTCGTTTTTCATCCGGAGTTTCCGGCAAAACTCGATCCCGTCAAGGCCCGGCAGGAGTATGTCAAGGATAATCAGGTCCGGTTTTAAGCGCGCGATCAAATCAAAAGCGCCGTATGCGTCGGCGGTGGTAATTACCTTAAAGCCTTCCCTGACCAGGCAGTGTCGAACCAGTTCCCTGACCACTTCTTCGTCATCGACCACAAGGATCAGTTCACCGGCCATGCAATATATCACCCCTTTTTACATTCCTCGACAAAGCATTTTCTACCGGCGCGAAATATTCTCCTGCCTTTTCAGGCGCTTTATTTCCCAAAAAACTGTTAGAAAAAATTCAGGTAAATTTTATGCTTTGTTTAAACCAGGTTTACCTGAATTTCAGGAATTAGTGCTATTTTTTATATAAAACCGGCAAATGCCCGGCGGGAGCTGCGGCGCCCGGGTGAAAGGCTGGGGCGGCCGTTCCTGCCCGGCTCATGCAGATGCTGGCAGAAAAGGAAGGCAAAACATGAATCTGCTTCTTTCTGTCAAGAACATCCTTTCTGTTCATCCGCCCCTGGAGCAGCACTGCAGCGGCGTGGCCAGGCTGACCGGGAAGGTAGTGTCCTGCTTGAACCTGGCCAACCGCAATGAAATTGTTTTTGCAGCCTACATGCACGATATCGGCAAGTCTGCCTGGCCGCGGGAATTGTTTTTCAAATACCCTCTTCAACCTTACGACTGATCGCTGATTAAGGCCCACCCGGTAGCCGGGGAAAACCTGCTCCTGGAGTTATGGCCGGACGCGCCGCAAATAATCAGGTCGATTGTGCGGGGGCATCATGAAAGGCCCGGGGGCAAAGGCTATCCGGACGGCCTGGTTAAGCCTTCCCTTGAATTGTTAATTGTGGCGGCCTGTGATACTTATGATGCTATAACCAGGGATAAAGAGTATCCAACCGGGGAGGCCCTGCCCGGGCGATTTGCCCTGGAGCAGGTGGCGCGGTTTGCACCGGTGCGCGTCGTTGATGCGCTGGCAAAAGCCGCAGAGTGCCTGCGGGAACCTTTAAACCGCCCCCGCCCCAGGGTTTTTAGGTAGAATAAACAAAAGGACTGTAAACTGATCTCTGACTGGATGTTTAGATTCTAAGGCCGAAGGCCGGCGGCGGGCCGGGGCCGGGGAAATTGCCCCGGCCCCCGGAAATTTTTTATCAGTAATACTTTTTCGAGTCGAGCACCGCCTGTACGTCGTTCAAAGCTTCCCCAAAGCGCTGGAAGTGAACCACTTCCCTTTCCCTTAAAAAACGCAAGGTGTCTTTGACGCCGGGGTCGTCGGTGAGCTGGATCAGGCGTTCATAGGTGGCCCTGGCCTTCTGCTCGGCGGCCAGGTCTTCATGCAGGTCGGCAACCGGATCCCCCTGGGACTGGATGTAGGCGGCGGTCCAGGGCACCCCGGCGGCGTCGGCCGGGTAGACGGCGCGGTCGTGCTCGGCAAAATAGGCGCCCAGGCCGGCCTCCCTGAGCTGCTGCGCCGGCACGCCCTTAACCAGCTTGTAGATCATGGTGCCCACAATTTCCCAGTGGGCCAGTTCCTCCGTGCCGATATCGGTTAACAACCCCTTGATGCAGTTAACCAGTTGATATGGAACATGAGGGCTAAGGTACATGGCCAGCTTTTAATATTACATAATATGTGATATAATATTACAAAAATAGTAACAATCGTTGGGGGGGCTTAAATGCATTTTCCACTGGGGGGGCCGGTGCCCGCAGAAGATATCGTGGGCAGAGATGACTTTATTACATCTCTTGAAACTAGATTGGCGGAAGGTCAAAGCGTTATGCTCGCCGGACCACGGAGGATTGGTAAAACTTCTCTTGCCTTTGAAGTATTGCGCCGGCTGAAGAAAAAGGGGTTCTATGTGGGTTATGTAGATTTTTTCCGTGCGTCCAGCAAAAGAAGCATTGCTGAATCAATTATCAATAGTTGCCTTGAAAACAGAACCGGAATTAGAAAAACATTAAACGCTGTTTGGGATCGAGCGAAGTTGCTGGCCGGTTCTGCGAAAATAGCAGTCAAGGTTGAGGATTTAGAACTTAGTATTGGTTTTCCAAAGAAGGAAATGGATGATGAAACATTTCTGGAATTCGCTTTAAATCTGCCGGAACTTCTTGCTGAGAAAGACGGCAAGCGGATGGTGATGGTTTTTGATGAGTTCCAGGACGCCGGGCAAATCGCCGGGTTAGATATATACAAGGTGATGCGTTCCCATTTTCAGCACCAAAACAAAGTATCATACCTTTTTCTTGGCTCAAAAGAAAGTATGATGCAGTCCCTTTTTGCAGGGAAGAAGCACGCTTTTTACCGTTTCGCCACAGTACTTCCCATCCCGCAAATACCGGAAGAAGACTGGATGAGCTATATTGCCCGTAAATTTAATGAAAGGGGTATTGAGGTAACCAGTGATTATGTTTTAAGGGAAATCGTCCAATTGGCAGGGGGGCATCCACAGGATACTATGCTGATATGCACAGAGGCCTATTACACATTACTGGAAGCCAATGAGAGGAGATTATCAAGCGAAATTGTAAGAATTGCTTATGAGCGGGCCTTAATTACCCTGACTCCGGTTTTTGACGAAATACTGGATGAGGTTGGTAAGAAGCCTTTGGTCAGGGAGGTTCTTCGCCGCCTTGCCATAGGGGAAACAGTTTACAAGGACAAAAACAACCCAAACAATATAAAAAGGGCGGTCGATCTGCTTTCAATGAGCGCGATCATTGAAAAAGAAGGCCGTGGCAAATACAGGTTTGTCGAACCCATGTTGAAAGAATATATATTAAGAAATTATTAAATTTGACATTGAAGTTTTCTTTAAAACCAGCAAAAATTACAGAAAATTAAAAAAATTACAATGCGTGAACGAGACTGTTTAATTAATGTATAATTATTAGGTGATGATAAAAACAAGAGGTGATTTATAATGCCTGACCGCAATATTACAGAACACTCAAACCAGTTGCACCAGTTGCTGGTTTCGGTATCAAGGCATTTTTACGTCCAAAAGAACGGAATGCTGAAATACCAGGAAAAACCAGTCGAGGTGAATATAAAAAATTACCCCAAGAGTAAAAAAGAGCACCTGGTTTATTATATCCTGCGGGACCACTTCAGCGGCAGTTTCGTGTTTGAAGTGACCACCACCAATTTCCTTATTCCCCTGGCGGACTTTTTATACTACGGGTGGAGTAATGGAACGGAGGAGAAGTATCTTTGGGGGATGCCCGATTTTTTGTATGTACCTCGGCTAATTTCCTCCCCGGAGCTGCTTGCTGGCCTCAAAAGATTGGGTGTTGAAGTGCTGAACCCGCCCAGCGGCTTTGCTTCCGGTATACGGATCGTCAGGGATATTGAAGACCAGATTAATTTTTATGTCCTCGTCAACACCGTTGACCACCGTCCGGAAAACATTGCCAGGCACAAAGAAAAAATTTATGAATATATGCTCAACCTTAACTTCGGGGACAACAAATTTAAAAAATGGCTGGACAACCTGCCGGCCGGCCATCCGAAAAAGACACCTGAATACAAGGATTTTGTAAAATGTTTCGCGGCCGCGTCAGGACGAGCCGCCGGGATACCCGTTGTTAACCCCTCCCCCGCTGACGAGTTCACCGGTTTGAAGAAGTATGTAGAAAAAACGGTTGAAAATGAAGTTTTTTCTAGTAGTAACCGGGAATTTTCAGCCGAAAAACTCCGGCGCGCTCAAGAACTGATTTATGATGCCTGGGAGGCCGAAAGCCGGCAAAGGCGCCTTTACCTTGCCCGCCGGGCGCTGAAAATCTCGCCTTACTGCGCCGATGCCTACGTTCTGCTGGCTGAAGAGAGCAGGGACCCGCAGGAGGTTCGGGAACTATATGAAAAGGGTGTCCAGGCCGGCAGGTTATCTCTGGGGGATTTGTTTTTTAAAAAGAATGCAGGAAAATTTTGGCTTATTCTTGAAACGAGACCTTACATGAGGGCATTGGCCGGACTGGCCGACAGCCTTTGGAAAACGGGTCAAAGACAGCAGGCCATAGGGCATTACAAGGAAATGCTGCGCTTAAATCCCAACGATAACCAGGGCATCCGCTATATCTTGGCCGCATGTCTGCTGGAAGAAGAAATGGACGATGACCTGGGCGCTTTGCTGAACCAATACGAAGGCGACATATCCTGTTTTATGCATTACAACAGGGCGCTCTGGTCTTTCCGTACCTCCGGCGGCAGCAATGAACAATCGGACGCATATCTGGCGGAGGCTTTGGAGTCAAACAGCCACGTGCCTGCTTACCTGTTGGGCAAAAAGAAGATACCTTATTGCCTGCCGGATTATTATGCTCTGGGCAGCGAGGAAGAGGCCGTGATATATGCCGAGAGGGCTAAGAAAGCCTGGCAAAAAACACCGGCGGCGCTGGTGTGGCTGGCCAGGCATCTGCCGGAATGAGACAGGCTGAGATATGGTTTAAGGGTCATTTTACGAGCGACGGCTGAGAATTTTTGTCGAAACCGCCTGCCTAAAAAGAGGCGGTTTCGCTTTTTAGAAACTAATTCGGGAGGATTTTGACTTATTTTTCCCGAGTTTATCAGTTGGGACGCCCAAATGATACCCTAATGATATAAGAAGCCGCATAAAATCTGGCTTTCAGGAATTGAAAATGCAAAAATCTTAAAAAGTGTAGTGGCAACTATTATTACTAATTACCATATATTATCTGGACAATATATGGTCATAGTGGTATCATTTAAGTATGTTCATCAAATTAACCAAAACTAAAAACTATCAATATGTTCAGCTAGTCCAGTCTTACCGCGAAAACGGTGTTGTTAAACACAAAGTACTCTTTAATTTGGGTCGCCTTGATGAAATTGAAAATAATCCCAGTTTCCAAAGACTCGGTAAGCGCCTGTTAGAATTATCCAAGGCCAGGGAGGTGTCCAGTTTAGCGAATTTTTCCGAGGCGCAGATCAAAAACTGGGGCTATGTGGTCTATCAAAAAATCTGGAACCAATTTGATCTACCAAACCTCCTCCGCAAAATTAGCGCCCAACGCAAGGTGCAATTCGACCTGAATAACGCCGCTTTTCTCATGGCTGTCCAGCATCTTCTTGAACCCAGAAGCAAATTAGGAACTTACACTCATCAGCACCGTTATGCCAGTTTGCCCAATGTTTCCTTGAACCACCTCTATCGCTCTTTGGACTTGCTCTGGGAGCATAAGGAATTGCTGGAGGTGGAGATATTCAAAAAAAACCACCACCTTTTTAACATGCAGGTGGATGTGGTTTTTTACGATGTAACGACCTTTTCCTTTGCCAGTGTTGAAGCTGATTCCCTGCGTAACTTTGGCTTTAGCAAAGATGGCAAGTTCAATGAAGTTCAGGTAGTATTGGGCTTATTGATTGATTGCGAGGGGAGGCCCATCGGCTATGAGCTTTTCCCCGGCAACACCTTTGATGGTAAGACTTTGGAAAAGGCCTTGGTCAAGCTTGAAGAACGTTTTGGCTTGCGCCGGGTGATTATCGTTGCCGACCGGGGAATCAACAGCAAGCTTAATCTAAAACGTATAGTGGATCGTGGCTATAGCTATATCTTTGCCGCCCGGATCAAGAATATGAAGAAAGAGATTACTGATGAAATCTTAAGCGAGAATGGGTACCAAGAAATAAACGATGGTGAAGAAGTTATCCGCTATAAAGTTATTGAATATCTAAACGAATTTACTGCCGAAGGTCAAAAATACCAATTACCGGAGAAATTGATCGTTACCTACTCTAGCCGCCGGGCGGAAAAAGACCGGGCCGACCGGGAGAGGCTAATTGCCAAGGCCCAAAATCTTTTGGAAAGCAAGGCGAAAATTCAAGCCAGCAACAAACGCGGCGGCAAGAAATATCTCAAAGAAATAGATTGTACTGGGACATGGATCCTGGACGAAGAAGCCATTGCTCGGGAGGAGCAATTTGACGGTTATTACGGCATCCAGACCAGCGAGAAAGAAATGAGCGCCAGAGATATTCTGGCTGCCTACCACAACCTGTGGCGGATAGAAGAATCTTTCCGCGTAATGAAAAGCACCTTGGAAGTCCGGCCGGTTTTTCACTGGACCGAACGGCGGATTAAGGGACATTTTGTAATTTGCTTCCTTGCTTTTCTACTCGAACGCACCCTGGAATTTAAGCTCCGGCAAGCCGGAGAAAATGCTTCCCCGGAAGCTATTCGGGAAGCCTTGAATTCTCTCAACTTTGCCGAGGTCGAAATTGGCGGAAATGCGTATTTTATCAAGACACAGAGTATGGAGTTAAGCAAAAAGATTTTACGTTTGATGCGGATTGCGCCGCCGGGTAATATTACCAGCGTAGAAGAGTTTGCCACTCGCCAGCAAAACAGGCAGTAGTGGCAAAATGCGCATATTGTTTTCTATTTTTCTAGATTTCATGCGGGTTTCAGGATTTCAACTGATAAAGTCAGGAAAAAGAGGCGGTTTCGCTTTTTAGAAACTAATTCGGGAGGATTTTGACTTATTTTTGGCGAACTGTTCATAAATTTACAATCCGGAAAAGGAACAGGAGGGACGAAAAGCGTGCAATCGGTCCTGAAGACGTGCCAGCCGCGACCCGAGATTTTAGCCGGGATGTTTAATCCCGAGGTTTTCACGGTGTCGCTCAGTCCGGTTACAGAGTATTACCGTCGCGGCCGGGGCGTTATCGACAGCATTTATACCGGTGCGGAACTTTTTCCGGGATTGTGGAGCAGTATTATTTGCGGGAAATTCCCGCCTGTGTGAAAGATTTTTGTTGGGTAGCAGCGGGCGTGGCGCCGCGCTTTTTAGGCCAGGCCGTGCCCATCCCAGGCGACTGCGGAGAGAGCATCGGAATAACTCAAATTCCGGATCCGGAAAAAATCCGTGAATTAATTGGTCATCAACCGGACCTTGGTGATTTATATGTCGGGACAATTCACAGCTTTTGTTATAAGTTGCTGCAAGAATATGTACCTGGCTACCGAGGATTTGATGTGCTTGACGAAGGAAAGCGCTACGCATTTATTAGTAGCATTCGAGGAAACCTGAATTACACCCAATTAAAGAATTGGCTGGAATCTTCAGGGGCGAAAAAACCTTATGGAATAACTACTCAAACCTGGGTTCTCAATATGCTCATCAGATTACCAATGGTGCGGGTCAACTCTAAAGAGTATTTTGACCTTCAAAAAGCCTCAGTTTAACCGCAAGGTCACTTACAACCTCGAACTGCAGGAGAAAAAGGAACTGGAGAAAATACTGGAATAAGAGAGGTTTTGCTGTTGAAGAAGCTGAAAATGGAAACTAAAGACCTGATTCAGGAAAACATAGAAAAGTTAGCGGAAATATTCCCGGGCGTCATTACCGAGGAAAGGGACGAAAAGGGAAACCCGATCAAAGCTGTTGACTTTGAGCTGTTAAAGCAGGAGTTGTCCGACCGGGTGGTAGAAGGGGACAGGGAGCGCTACCAGCTCACCTGGCCCGGCAAAAAGGAGGCCATGTTCCTGGCCAACATGCCCATCAACAAAACCCTGCGCCCTGTCAAAGAAGAAAGCGTGGACTGGGAGAATACCGGGAACATTTATATCGAGGGAGACAACCTGGAGGCCCTCAAGATCCTGCAGGAATCCTACCTCAACAAGATCAAGTGCATCTATATAGACCCCCCTTACAACACTGGTAAAGACTTCATTTACAAAGATAATTTCAAGCAGAGCAGGATCGAGTACCTGGCCGAATCGGGACAGGTGGATGGCGATGGCAACCGGCTTTTCCAGAATACCGAGTCAAACGGGCGCTTCCACAGCGACTGGCTGAGCATGATGTATCCCCGGTTGAAGCTCGCCAGAAATTTGCTGCGGGAGGATGGGGTAATATTTATAAGTATTGATGATAATGAAGTTCATAATTTGAGGAAGATTTGTGATGAGGTGTTTGGGGAAAGGAACTTTGTAGCTACTATAATATGGCAAAGAGCTTTTTCACCTGTAAATTTAAAGAGAACTTTTTCTGAAAATCACGACTTTATAATATGTTATAGTAAAAATAAGGATATTATTGAGATAAAAGGGTTAAAACGGACTGATGAAGCAGAGTCGAGGTATTCTAATCCTGATAATGATCCTAGAGGCCCATGGACTTCAACAGATTTATCAGTTGGTCCAGTTGTTGCTGAAAAAGTTTATCCAATTACTACCCCAAGCGGTAAAGTAATTTACCCACCTAATGGAAGATGTTGGGTTCTTACAAAAGAACGCTTTGAAGAGTTTTTATCTGATAATAGGATATGGTTTGGGCGAGATGGGAATAATGCACCTCGCTTAAAAAAATTTAAATCGGAAGTTAAAGAAAGAATAACCCCAATGACTTTATGGTTAAGAGACGAGGTTGGTGACTCTCAAGAGGCAACAAGAGAACTTAAAAAAATTTTTGATGAAAAGACATATATAGATTATCCAAAACCGGTAAGACTTTTAAAAAGATTATTAGAACTAACAACTGAAAACAACGACATAATCCTTGACTTCTTCTCCGGCTCCGCCACCACCGCCCATGCTGTCATGCAGCTCAACGCTGAGGACGAGGGCAACCGGAAATATATCATGGTTCAGCTGCCCGAGCCCTGCCCTGAAGATTCCGAAGCATATAAGGCAGGCTTTAAGAACATCTCCGAAATCGGCAAGGAGCGCATCAGAAGAGCGGCCAAAAAGATAAAAGAAGAAACCGGCGCCGATATTGATTACGGCTTCCGGGTGTTCAAAGTGGACTCCTCCAACATGAAGGACGTTTATTATCGCCCGGAAGAACTCTCCCAGCAGGATTTATTTGGAATGGTATCCAACATTAAAGAAGACCGGACCGGGGAAGACCTTTTAATTCAGGTCATGCTGGAATGGGGCCTGGAACTCTCCCTGTCTATGGAAAAGAGGGATATTTTGGGCAAGGAGGTCCATTTTGTAGCTGGCAACTCCCTGGTGGCCTGCTTTGATGAAGGTGTTTCCGAGGAACTGGTCCGGGAGATTGCCAGAGAAAAGCCTTTAAGGGTGGTGTTCCGCGACAGCTCTTTTGCCGATGACGCGGCGCGGATTAACGTAGAGGAGCTGTTCAAGATGCTCTCTCCCACCACAGAGATAAGGGTTATCTAGGCAGGTGAAAGATATTGAAGCTGAAGTTTAAAATACAACAGTTCCAGACCGAAGCGGTCAACGCCGTGGCGGACTGCTTTGCCGGGCAGCCAAACGGGCAGTCCCTCTTCACTTTGGACATAGGACAGCTAAACTCCGGCCCGCAATTGGGCATTTCTTACGAAGTTACCGGGTTCAGGAACAGGCCAATAGAGCTCACCCCGGAGGAAGTCTTTGAAAATATTAAAAAAGTCCAGGTTAGAGGCGGCTTGAAAATATCTCCCAAATTAGAGGGTAAATACAACCTGACGGTGGAGATGGAGACTGGAACGGGGAAGACCTACGTCTATATCAAGACCATGTTTGAGCTGTTCAAAAGATATGGATGGGGCAAATATATCGTGGTGGTCCCATCCATTGCCATCAGGGAAGGGGTCAAAAAGTCCTTTGAGATAACGGAAGAGCACTTCATGGAGCAGTATGGCCGCAAGGCCCGCTATTTCATTTACAATTCCCGGCAACTCCATAAAATTGACCAGTTTGCCAGCGATCCGGGGATCAACGTCATGATCATCAATACCCAAGCCTTTAACGCCCGCGGCAAAGACGCCCGCAGGATTTACATGGAGTTGGACGAGTTTCAGTCCCGGATGCCAATAGACGTCATTGCCCAGACCAACCCCATTATGATCATCGACGAGCCCCAATCGGTAGAGGGCACCAAGACGGTAGAAGCCTTAAAGCTTTTCAAGCCTTTATTCACTGTCCGCTACTCGGCTACCCACCGGTACGAGTATAACAAGGTTTACCGGCTGGACGCCCTGGATGCCTATAATAAAAAGCTAGTCAAGAAGATCAATGTCAAGGGCATCAACGTAAAGGGGACTACGGGGACCGACGGTTACCTCTACCTGGAAGGGGTAGATATCAGCCAGAAACACTACCCCCTGGCCCGCCTGGAGTTTGAAAAAAAGACCCGCTCCGGCATAAAGCGGGAATTGAGGCGGGTTTCTGTAAACGACAACCTTTACGAGCTGTCCGGCCATCTTGAACAGTATAAAGGCTATGTTGTATCCGAAATTAACGGGGGTAAAAATACCATCGAGTTCGCCAACGGGATTTCTTTATCTGCCGGAGATGTCCTGGGGGACGTCAACGAGCTGACCCTGCGCCGGATTCAGATCAGGGAGACCATCAAATCGCACCTGGAAAAAGAGCGGGACTTATTTTACAGAGGTATCAAGGTGCTTTCCCTGTTCTTTATCGACGAGGTGGCAAAATACAGGCAGTATGACAAAAACGGAAATAAGCTGAATGGCGAATATGCCCAGATCTTTGAAGAAGAGTACCGGATACTGGTGGAGGAATATTTAAGAAATGCTGGCGAGAAAGACCGGTATGCTGATTATTTAAGACAGATAGATGCGGAAAAGACCCATAACGGCTACTTTGCCATTGATAAACAGGGGCGGATGACTGATCCGAAAGTAAAAGCCAGAGAGACCGACTCCGAAGATGAGGACGCCTACAATTTAATCATGAAAGACAAGGAAAGGCTGCTCAGCTTTTCCGAGCCGACACGCTTTATCTTTTCCCACTCAGCTTTAAAGGAAGGCTGGGATAACCCCAACGTGTTTCAGATCTGCACCTTAAAGCATAGCGACTCTACCATTAAAAAACGGCAGGAAGTGGGAAGGGGCCTAAGGTTGTGCGTAAACCAGGACGGCGAAAGGATCGACGATTCGGTGCCAGGCATCGATGTGCACCAGGTCAATGTTCTTTCTATTGTGGCCAGCGAATCTTATGATGCCTTTGCCCGGGAACTGCAAAGGGAGATCGCAGAGACCCTTTCCGATCGTCCCCGCAAAGCTGATGTTCAGTTTTTCCTGGATAATGTCCTGACTAATGAAAGGGAAGAAAAGATCCGGATTGATGAACGGCTGGCTCGAAAACTCTACCAGACTTTTGTCAAAAACAATTATATTGACGAAGAGGACAACCTGACGGAAGACTATTACCAGGCCATTGAAAAAGGAGCAGTTGTACTTCCGGAAGAATTAAAGGAGCATAAGCATGCCGTGATAAAACTGGTCAGCACCATTTACAGCGAGAGCGCTTCCCCGCTGGTTCATAACGAACGGAACAAAAACGTTGAGTTGAAGTTGAACGACAACTTTTATAAGGAAGAATTTCAAAAACTGTGGAAGAAGATTAATGTCAAGACGGCTTATACAGTTAAATTTGACACAGAGGAGCTGGTTGATAAGTGCATAAATGCCCTGGATACTCGTTTGAGGATAGCAGATATATCTTACCAGATAAAGGACGGAGTATTAGAAGTCATCGACTCTAAAGAGCAATTGGAAAGGGGCGAAGGTTTTGTATTAAAAGAAGCGGAAACAGGCAAGGTGGATGGGAAAGTTACTTCGGGGGTGCGTTATGACCTGGCAGGCAAGCTCATGGTGGAAACGGGGCTGACCCGGAAGACCATCGTAAAAATCTTGACTGGGATAAAACGGGAAACCTTTGATCTTTTTAAAAAGAACCCGGAGGGCTTTATTCTGAAAGTCGCCAGGATCATTAATGAAGAAAAAGCTACCACCATTATCGAGCGGATTACGTACGATCCTCTTAAAGAAACTTATGACACTGATATTTTTACTCAAAACACCCTGAAAGGCATGCTTGGCGAGAACGCTTTGCCGGTTAGCAAACATATTTATAACTATGTGATTACAGATTCCCATACGGAAAGCAAGTTTGCCAGGGATCTGGACGCCAGCAGGGAAGTATGTGTCTATGCCAAGCTGCCGAGGGGCTTTTTCATCCCGACTCCTGTTGGAAACTATAACCCCGACTGGGCCATTGTATTTGAAGAAAATAAGGTAAAACATGTGTATTTCATTGCCGAAACCAAGGGCAGTATGAACTCCCTGGAACTGAGAAAAATTGAAGAAGCCAAAATACACTGTGCCAAAAAACACTTTGAAAAAATCAGCAACAACAGCGTCAAGTACGGAGTAGTCGAGAATTATGAAAAGTTATTGGAGATGGTGAGTTAAAATTAGTTGATCAGGATATAATCAGGTTTAAATGTTGAGAAATGGTCAATTATGATAGCAGGTGATTAGGATATGGTGCAAAGGGTAATCGATACCGGAGTTGAAGAAGAGGATATTACTGGTTCGGAGAGTATAAAACAACCCTACGACCCGGGCCGGATTAATGTGGTTCGTCAGGAGATGACTGTATTTCAAGTTTTGCGGAAGATAAAAAATAAAGAAATCAACCTCGAACCTGATTTTCAAAGGAATCTGGTTTGGGATGAGACCCGCCAAAGCAGGCTTATTGAATCAATCTTAATCCGGATTCCTTTGCCCAGTTTTTATATGGACGCCATCAACGATGATGAATGGTTAATTATTGACGGGTTGCAGCGTTTATCTACTTTGGATCGGTATGTCAATGAGGAAAAATTTGCCCTCCAGGGCCTTGAATTTCTTGAAGAACTAAAGGATAAAAAATTTAGTCAGTTGCCGCGGAGCTATCAAAGAAGGATTGAGGAAACGCCTCTTTTTCTGTACATTATCAGACCGGAGACTCCTTCCGAGGCAAAGTTTACTATTTTCAGGAGAATAAACACAGGCGGAATGGTTCTGACTGCCCAGGAGATACGTCATTGTTTGTACCGGGGTAAATCAACGGAATTACTTAAAGAACTGGCATCTTCTCCGGAATTTCGAAAGGCTACAAGCAATTCTGTTTCGCCTGCCCGGATGGATGACCGGGAGTGCGTCATTCGTTTTTTTGCTTTTTATCTGACTCCTTATTATGAATACCAAAAGCGTGACTTTGATTATTTTCTTGGTGATACAATGGTCAAAATTAACCAGATGCCAGATAATAAAATTACACAAATATCGAAAGCTTTTAAAGACGCAATGGCTAAGGCGGAAGCGGTTTTTGGGGAAAATGCCTTCAGAAAGCCGAAAGGAAAAGATCAACGTGCGCGTAATCCGATTAATAAAGCGTTATTTGAAGCCTGGTCAGTATGCCTGCAGAAATACCCGCTGGATGTCCTGGTGAAAAATAAGGAAAAGATTAATAAAAGATTTATTTATTACATGAATAATGATCCGGAATTTGTCAACTCTATCTCTCAAGGTACAGGAGAAGTTAAAAAAGTACATAAACGCTTCGAAATTATTGAAAAGATTATCAGGGAGGTAATCAATTGATTGCTTATATCCGGCTGCAGCGGTTTAAATGTTTTCTGGATCAGATTGTCCAGTTTGCGCCGTTAAGTATTCTCTGCGGAACCAATAATACCGGGAAATCGACCGTTATCCAAGCCTTATTATTTTTAAGGCAATCGGCAATGACGGGTAATTTTGCGAAAGCAGACTTGCCGCTTAACGGTCCTCTGGTTCATATGGGAACCGCGAGGGATCTTTTTTGCCAATGGGCAGAAGAAGATAACATCCAGATTTCGGTAGCTTTCTCCGATCTGCCCGATCGTATTTTAACCTGCAAATTAGCCTATCGCCGGGAAGATCATGATGCACTTTCGATGAAATTAATGGAAAGCCCGTCCGATCTCCCTTCAAGCTCACTTTTCGCAGACAGATTTTTTTATCTTGGCGCCGAGAGAATGGGACCACAGTTGGTTTATCCGGTCAGTGAAGATTCTCTGGAAACCATGCACGTTGGATTTCGTGGGGAGTATACCGCCCATTGCCTGCATCAATTTGGAAACAAAAAGATAAAATTACCCCAATTAAAACATTCACCGGAAGATCATTCCATCGAATTATTGTTTCAGGTAGAGGAATGGCTTAAGGATATGCTTCCGGGAGGGATAATGATCAATCCCGATCGGATTACGCAAGCCGATATCTTGCAGGTTAGCTTTCGCGACTCCGAAAGAAATACAGATTATTTGCGGCCGACAAGCATCGGCTTTGGCATTTCATATTGTCTGCCCATAATTGTGGCCGGGCTCATGGCGGAAAAGGATAATCTGCTGATCGTAGAAAATCCGGAAGCGCACTTGCATCCCCAGGCACAATCCCGGATGGGTATTTTTTTAAGCAAACTGGCGGCGGCGGGTGTCCAGGTAATCTTGGAAACACACAGCGACCATTTGTTGAATGGGGTCAGGATAGCGGTAAAAAAAGGTTACATTGATGAAAAGTACGTTTCAATTAACTTTTTTGAGCGGGATTATAATATCGTCCGTCCAGCAATAGATGCCTACGGGAGAATAGATCTATGGCCGGATGGTTTTTTTGACCAGGCAGAAAAGGACCTTGGGGAGTTGATTTAGTGAATATATTTTTGAACGAACTTTCTTTTTGTGGGCAGGCCTCTAATAAATACCAGGGCGCACAATTAATGAGTGATATGCTAAAGGTATTAAAAATTTTGCAACAAATTTCTAACAAACCAATTGCTACTTCCAGTATCCTGTGGGAAAAGAAAATTGGACCTCAATATTCTGTACGTGATTATATCTTCGATCGAAGTATTGACCAGGCGGTACGAAATTATTTCCAGATAATAACGACCAAAGGACCATATATTGAATGTCTTTTTAGTCAGTCGCTTGATAAACATAAATGTTATCTACAAAATGAAAACATCCTGGATGTTTCCTGGACTTCTGTAGCTGCGGCATTCTTCTTTGATGGTATTCTGGCAAGCTTAAAGGGAGCGCCACAATTTGCTTCCGAAACAATAAATGTATTCTGTTGTTTAAAAGGTGCCGAACAGCAGGAAGCCGATATAATTAATCAGTACAACCCTGATCAAGCAGAATCCTTCGTGAGAAATTTTTTGCGGCAAAACCTGAATTCATGGGAAAATTTATGGCATAGTCGTAGCGCTCTTTTTCCTGAAATTACTTTTTGTGAGGAGGTTAAAGGTCAATTGCAGAGCTCAAATTATTCCCATTCGGTACTTCAAAAAATCATCCGCCATCTTGATTGCATGAACAAATACATGAAGGCAATCAGATCTGGTAAAATCAAGGCACCAAATTACACCCAGATGGGTATAGAAGCTTCGCAGGAATCGGAAATTACCTTAAAGCATTATGGCCATCTTCGGACCTTTAAATGTCCTGATGGTAAAAAAAGGGTATTTAGCTGGCACAGCAAAATTAAGGGAAAGGTGAACCTCCGCATCTATTTTTACCCACCCGATAAGGAAAATGAACATTTTCTGATTGGTTATATCGGTAGACATCTTCCTATATGGACAGAGAAATAGTATGATTTCCCTGTAAAAAAACCTCCGCCGCATTACAAGAACTTCTCATCTGGTAATACATTGCTAAAAGAAGCCATATATATTGACCAGCACGGAAGCAAAAAGGTTTTTCATCTTTGCAAATTGATTTTAACGGTGGAAACGAAAATGGAAGCTGATCAAATCAGGGATTTGATAGTAAACAACCTGACACTGCAGGGCTTTCTCTTGAAAGATGGAAAAATATTGCCCCCGGAAAACCTGGGCAAGGAAAATATTCGTTCTTTACACCAGATGGCGGTTAAACATAAAATTGAAAGAGGAAAGAAGGAGCTGTGGCGTAAAGAACCGCATTTCCTGAAAAAGATTGCTTCCGGCAAAGAGGTTGTCCCGGAGCAAATTTCGCCGCGGCTCGTTGAAGTATTGCCGGATTCGGAGGAAGAGCTTCTTTTCCGTTATATCAGCCTGCATTGGAGCATCCCTGTTTCCTCGGGATACGGCCGGCGGTTGAGGTTTTTAGTGTGTGATGAGCAAAATGATAAACTGATCGGGATTATCGGCCTCGGCGACCCGGTCTTCAGCCTGGCTGCCCGGGATCAGTGGGTTGGCTGGGATAGAGAAACCCGGCGTTATCGCCTCAAATATGTTATGGATGCCTTTGTCCTGGGGGCCGTGCCGCCGTACTCCTTTTTGTTGGGCGGCAAACTTGTGGCCATGCTTGCCGCCAGCAACGAGGTGCGCGCTGCTTTTGGCAGGAAATACAGCGGCGCAAAATCTGTGATCAGCGGGGAAGAGTTTGACGGGCGCCTGGCGATGCTTACCACTGCCTCGGCTCTGGGGCGCTCCTCGATTTACAACCGCCTTAAGTATTGCGAAAGGCATTTATATAAAAGTGTCGGCTTCACGAGGGGATCCGGGGAGTTTCATTTCTTTAACGGCCTGTACAATGCTATCTTCGCTTACGCTGCGCAGCACAGTACTCCCACGGCCAAACAGGAGTCCTGGGGAAACGGGTTTCGAAACCGGCGGGAAGTAATCAGAAAATGCCTGCAATCCCTGGGACTGTCGGCTGACTGGTTATACCACGGGGTGGCCCGGGAAATTTTCGTCGTCCCATTAGCCGAAAATACAAGGGAATTTTTGCGTGGCGAAGATCTGGATTTGGTTGCGTACGATCAACCGGCTGCTGCCCTGGCCAGTTATTTTCGCGAGCGGTGGCTTCTTCCAAGGGCCGGGCGGGACAGGCGTTACCGGGAATTTGACGCTTCTTCTTATTGCCTCTGGGGAAGAGGGGAATCTGATGACGAATGAACAGACGCCTTTTGTGGACCTTCCGGCAGCGCTGGTCGAGGAAGTGATGGAGCAAACGGCGGCGGTGGGTGAGCTGCTGCTGAAAACTTTTCGAAAAATGAAAAACAATCAGGATCAATACCGTAGGCGCCTGATTGAAAAGGGAATTATTCGCCATGAATCTTCCCTGGGATATCCCCCTTTACCGACCACCTGCGGCACTGATGGTTCATATGCAGTCGAACGTCTTCTGTCGGCTGACCTCGTTGCCGCCGCCGCGGTAGCTGTAGAAGGCTTGACTCCTCCTTCTGAAAAGCGTTACTGGGAGCAGCCGCACCACATTTCCTACGTTAAATCCGAAGTGCATCACCCGGATACGGCGACAATTTTGCGAGCGCTGATGCTTGGCAGCGAACTGCTTTTGGCTGAAAAAGCCCCCCATGATCTGGTTATGATCGACGGCACCCTGACCATGCCGGTAATCTACTTCAACCAGGCACTGAACAAAGCGCCAGAAACGCCGGAACTATCCTGCGCAAAGGACTTTTTGGATAACGCCGTTAATTACCTGAAGGCATATTTAGCTATTTTAAATAATAAACGCAGCGATCGAAATTATGTTGGTTTACCTAAATATTCGAGCCGGCGGGAAATAGGCAAGGCAATGGGCTGGCCCGTGCATCATGACGACAGGGGATTACTAACTATCTTGCTCGAAGCAGGAGAATTTACCAAACCTCTGCCCATGGAGCAACCGGATCAGCCGTGGCATTTCAATACTGCCAGACTTGCTGCCGAGATTAAGAGGGCCGTTGATGAAATAGCGGAAGAGGTTATTTACAGCTTGCAAAATTTATATGTCTTTTATTACAAGCCGCACGACTGGATACCCGCTTTGCGGTGTGAGGTGGCGCAAAATCTTGCCGTTAATAATTACCGCCTGGCTACCGTAATTCAGGGGATCAAGCATCAGTGTGCTTGCGCTGGCATGTTCGAACCATATCCCCTTTATCTGGCGGATCGCTCGGTTAAAGCGCTGGCGCGGGCGATCCCGGCTTTCCGCCAGGTGACCACCCAGCAAATTTCCGAGAAATACGAAGGGGATATCGGGGAAATATTTTTTGCCATGCATGGTTACCGAAGCGAGTCAGGAGTGTAACTGGCATGCCGCTAAAACTGAATGAGTTAATCGATTCGACAGAAAAACTGGGAGTAGTGGGTTCTCCTTCTTCGACTTCGAAACTGGCCTTAGACATTCTGGGAGCCGCCGTTACGCGCAAGCTGGTCGGGGAGTTGGCGCTTTTCCGGTTTATCCAGGATTCGTCTCCTCATTTTGCTTTGGGCCAGATTACGGAAGTGCAACTCCGGAATGTATGGCACGAAGATCCCACAATGCGGAGCCTGATCCGGCAGCGGGGAAAAGTGGACGCCGTTAGCGAACGGCAGGATACCCATTTAGGCCAGTTAGTCGTTAGCGCCGTTTTTAAACAAGGTGGGCTTGCCGGATACGAGCCGAGCATTTTAGGGACGGTTCCGTCCACCGGGACACCTATTCACATTGTAACTGATGAGATTTTAGAAGAAATTCTCAGCCCCTATAAAGAACAAATTTTTTACCTGGGGCACGTTTACGGCTCCCAACCCAAATTGCCGCTTTGGTTCAAGCACTTCGACCGCGGCCCCGACGGCGCCGGGGAAGCTTACCATTTGGGTATATTCGGAAAGACCGGTTCGGGTAAATCCGTATTGGCGAAAATGATTCTCCTGGCTTACTGCCGTTACCCTCGGATGGCCCTGCTGGTAATTGATCCGCAGGGGGAATTTTCAAAAGATATGCGGCCGGGGGGCGCCGGCGGCGAATTTCCTTTGCCGGTCGGCGACCTCGCCAGAAAGCTGGGCAAACGCTGTTTCGTGATAACGGTAAAGAGTTTAATTTTAGACCGGTGGGAACTTTTTGAGCAGATCCTTTACGAATCTTTATTTTTTGAACGCCTCACCATTCCCAAGGGGGAAAACCGGGAACTGGCCTGTAGTGTTCTAGCCGAGAAGCTTCAGAAGGCAAAGGTTAAGCTGGCCGATCTTTACACCCGGCAATCGTTTGCCAAAGCCTGGGATTTTTTAAAAGACGACAAGGTGCAAAAAAATTTTTACCGTAGTGAAACGCCGCGGGCACGGTTTAACAATACCATTGAAGAATCTGATGCGGATGAGTTTTACCGGGAATACTGGCTGCCGGTAGCAGAACTATTTAGAGAGGACAGGGAAAAGGCGAGAAGCGTTGAGAAAGCCTTAAGCTGGCTGCTCAAGGCGGACGAAGAAAACCGGCCGATTCTGGTAGTTAATCTTTCTAAAGAACAAACCAGCGGCATATTCTGGAACGATAAAATCCAGTCCCTGGTCATCAAGCGCGTCCTCGATGGGCTGACCCAGACGGCGGAACATTTTTACCAGGAGGGGCAAAGTTTAAACACTCTGGTGGTGATTGATGAAGCCCACCGCCTTGCCCCGCGCGAGATTCCGAAAGAAGACGACGCCGCCCGGGCAGTGCGGAATGTGCTGGTGGACGCTGCCCGCACCACCCGGAAATACGGCCTGGGCTGGCTTTTTATCAGTCAAACCCTGTCCAGCCTGCATAGTGAGATTCTGCAGCAATTGCGGATATTTTTCTTCGGTTTCGGCCTTGGCCTTGGTCAGGAATTCCAGTCGCTGAGGCAATTGGTAGGTTCGTCCGGGACGGCCCTGGATCTTTACCAGTTGTTTCGCGACCCGCACTCCGCCTTCGATGTTGCCAGCCGGCAATATTCGTTTATGACTATTGGGCCCGTGAGCCCGCTGTCGTTTTCCGGCAGTCCTTTGTTTTTCAACGCTTTTAATACAGTCAGCGCTTTTTTGAAAGCGAATGCTTTAGAAACTTAAAATTAAAGGCTGCGTAACATTTAAGTCAATACATAGGATAATTAGTTATGGTAGCAAGGCTTTTTTAGAAAAAGATGGCTTGACAGGGTTTGTTTGTTTTTTTTTAACTGGGTGAGCACATGGCCTGTACGGCGGATCTTAGCCATGGTAAAGGCGTAGTCCGAGCCGGAGAACTCTCGTTAGAACTTGACGTGTTTTACCAGTAATTTCCCCGGCGGGGCCAGGTGCGTAATAGTAGATTTGCGCTTGCACACCCCGGTCGACCAGGGATTCAAATATTATTTTCCTAAAAATAGAGAAGCTTTTGTCCACGCTTATATTCAACAATTAAAAGAACGGTCTATACGCATTGAGGCCATAAACAACCATAACAAATTTGACCGGGAAGAGTTTGAGAAGTTGTCCGAAGGGGGGTAAAAAAAGAGATTCTGACGTTCATAGGTAGTGTTAAACAAACACTTCTTGAACGGTTTTAAGTGTATGTGTCCGCTATAAGTTGAAGTCCACCTCGACCCTGTTGTTGCTGTACACTTTAACCGCCTTTACCGTGTTGACGACTATCTCCCGGCGCTCTTCGGCGGTAGCGTTTTCCCAGATGCGGGGGAAGTCCTGTAAAATTCCCATCATTTCCTCAACGCTCGTCTGCCGCTCCTTTCCTTCCTTAAGCCGGGATTCCATTTCAGCAATTTGCCCCCGAAGGTAGGCCTTTCTCTGGTGCAAGCCTTTCACCCTTTCCGTCAACTGGTCCCCCTCCAGGGCCCCCTTCTCGAAGGCATCATACCATCTTTCCAGTTTTTTTTCTGTGGCGGCCAGGTCCTTGCGGGCCTGTGCCAATTCTCTCAGGAAAGCCCTGTTATCGGCGGCCGCCAGAGCCTCCTCTAAAGCCCGGCGGAGCAGGCGCCGGTCGTAGCTGTAGCAAAACAGCTCCCGGAGCACCTGTTCCTCTACGGCGCCGCCGTGTTTATAGCCGCAGCGGCAGGTTGGATTTCTCACCATATGGCCGCCGGCCCGGTCCTGGCTGTAGCAAACGTAGTAGCGGGTGACTTTTTTGGGGTTGGTATTGGGGTGGTTCTGCCACACGTTTTTCACCCGCATCCTGGCGCCGCACTCGCCGCACCAGATGATTCCGGAAAGCAGGCCGGTGTGCACCGCCGCTGCCGCCCGGACGGCCCCCCTGCTTTTGATTAGCTTTTGCACCTCCTGCCACTTTTCCGGACTGACGATGGGGTCGTGCCTGCCTGGATAGAGGTTTTCCCTGTGCCTGATCAGGCCGGCGTAAACCGGGTTGGTCAGAATTTTTCGCACGAATGCCTTGTTCCACTTCTCATTTGTAGGGCCGGGTACGCCCGTGTGCTCCAGTTCTTCAGCAATATGCCGGTAGTTGGGTGCCCCTGACAGGTACCGGTCGTAAATCCACCTTACCGTCCCGGCCTGGACCTCGTCTACCTCCAGGCGCTTTGTTTCAAAGTTGTGGCGGTAGCCGTAGGGCGCCGGCCCGCCCATAAACCGCCCCTGTTTTGCGCTTTCCTTTTTGGCCATGCGCACCCGCTCCACAATGGTTTCCCGCTCCAGCTGGGCGAAAACGGCCATCATGCCCAGGGCGGCCTTGCCGAAGGGGGTGGTGGTGTCGAAGCTTTCCGTGACCGACTTAAACCCCACGCCGCCGGGCTCGAAGACGTCCTCCAGGAGGAAGAGCACGTCTTTCTGGCGCCGCGAGAGGCGGTCGAGTTTCAGCACCAGCACGGTGTCGAATTTTTTTGCGCCGGTGTCGCCGATCAGCCGCCGCATGGCCGGCCGGTCGAGGTCCTTGCCGCTGTAGCCGTCGTCTATATAGAAACCGTATATATTCCAGCCCTGCGACCGGCAGAAGGCCAGCAGGCGGGATTTTTGGGCCGGTATGGAAATGCCCTGCTCGGCCTGTTCGTCGGTGGAAACGCGGATGTAGCAGGCCACGGTGTTGGACATGAGTGCCACCTCGAAAATGATTGCCCGGTTTGGCCGGGCAAGTTATGGGCTTTTATCCAAAAAAACAGGGTAATGATAGCTGTGGTTTTGTGCGTGCCGGAAAAAAAGTCAGGCTGCTAATAACAAAAGGAAATATAATACAGTGGCTGCGTGAGGCATAAGGAGCAGAGTGGCTATGTTTAACCTTCCACGGCGAACAAAAATCATCGCGGCGAGGTGAAGCGGCGGAATGGCATATCCGGCCAGCTTGAAAATAAAGACTGGCAGAGCTGTAAGATACCAGGCAAAGCCTGCTGATAGTACAGCTCCGGCAGCGCAGAGTTCTGGGCGGCGTCCATAAATGCCGAGTGAAGAAACCAGCAATGAACCTAGTATGCACGGCCACCCAAAGAAAATTTGCACTAAAAATGTAAGCACTTTAAAGTCTCCTTGTGTAACGTGCATTCAAAGAAAAGAAAACATCTTGAAAGATATGGAACAGTGCCAGATTAAAATTAATTCTTTTACTGAAGATGATAAAAAAGTTTTAGAGTTTGGCGGCCGGATCAGAAAGCTGGTTAAGGAGCATGAGCTATACCAGGCAGTTAAGGAAAAAGTTCAGGAGCTTGAAAAGAAGTTTGACAGCCTTACCGGCCGGCTTGAGTCTCTGGCTGAGAAAATATGGCCTGAAGGCTGGAAACGTCTGCCTTTATCCTACGCCCGGCCATCCTTTAGGCAGTCCTGCAATAATCCTTTTCGACGATGTTCCCGGCGGGGCCGGGCACGTCCGCCGGTTGGCCAGGAAAGGCACTTTCAAGGAAGTATTGAGAGCTTCGCTAAACCGCCTGCAGCGCTGCGAGTGCGGCGGCGCGGAAGGAAACGCCAGTTGTTATGGCTGCCTGCGCCATTACCGTAACCAGTTCTGCCACGATGAGTTGAACAGGGGGCTGGCCATTAAATTCCTGTCAGAAATACTGGCTTAATAGCCTTTCCTGCAATTTAATTCTTTTTCTTTTCAGCCTCCAGAATGCGCTTGGCTATCTTGATCATTATCCTGATTGCCTTCATTACCTTAATTTGTTCCGGGGTAAGCTCCTCTTTCATGTTACATTTTATGAAAGGGACCGCCCGGTGGTTAATGCCGGTCACGCGTTTGCTTTAAGCATCATCGTAAGGCTAAAGGCAAAACATTTCTGTCCAAAAGATAAAAGTGGCTATCGAAAGAAAAAACATCCCGGGTTTCCCGGTCAGTCTCAAGATAAGCAAAACTGACGGCGTCGGTATAGGAAAGATCCTGATCGCTGTATTTTTTAAGGATTTCGAATGCCTTCTCTTCCAGCAGGGAGTCAGAATAGACAATAATAAGAAAACCACCTTTTTCAGCATACCGGATGTTTTCCAGAAAACGGCAGGCTGTATGATGGTTTTCGTGATATCGAAGATAAGTGTATGTTTCCGATAAAACAAGGTTAGTTGTTATCTGAATTGCCTTCCGGTTGACTATTTCGCCAAAAAACGACCTGGCGACATGGTGAAGGCTATCCTTTTTTGATACAAGTCCGATAAAACCGCCGGAATCAATAAATATCCGGTTACCTGCCATACACGTATTTGTCATGGTTTTTCGCTCCATCTTCAGGACAATTTTCAGCTATTCCGATGATATTAAGCAGCGGGTTATGATTTTTTTTCATTTTTTCATTTTTTATCCGGTTTGCTTCTTCAATAAGCTGATTAAGCTGCTCCAGGGTTAAACCCGGCAGGTCTTTGATAATTTCCTGAAAGTTGCCTTGCGGCCCTGGCATGTGGATCACCTCTTCTCATCCCTTTTAGAAGTTGTAAAAATTATATCATGTATAATTCAGGCAGCCAATTAATTTTGAGACTAAAACATCCTGCGAGGTGCCTGAAAACAAATGCCTGTCTTCCCAATTGAGCATATCAACCGGTTAACAGTCCTTTGGCCTTGTTTGTCGGCATGGTGTACCGCTGGGTCAGGTACCTCACTGCCGCCGAAAGCTCGCTGTCCGGCCCGCCGTACTTTTGATTTTTCAGTAGAACCTCCCCGGAAAAACTGGGGAGGTTCTCTGTATTACAGAATAAGGCTGGGGGTAAAAAATGTCAACCATTTTCGGTAGGCCCACAGGGCTATTTTTTAGTTATGACGCTATATTTGAACGTCACGATTTAACGACTCTACAAAAACTGGTTTATATATATTTTTGCCGGCGGGCAAATAATAACGGTCAGTCAACGCCGTCCTACGATGACATTGCGAAAGACTGTGGCTGTCACCGAAGCAGTGCTATCGAGGCTGTTAATACTTTAGGAAAAATGGGCCTAGTGGTAAAGCATAGGCGAAAGAGGCACAATGGTTCCGATACGTCTAACATGTATGTTGTTTTCCCGCCTGGTAGTCCATTCGACGGAAATAGGGAAGTAATCAATGATAACGGTAAAGCCATACCCAAAAAACCCAGTAGTTTCGAGGGGTCGTCTCAGACGACCCCAGGTAGGGTCGTCCAGGACGACCCCCGTGGGGTCGTTTCAGGCGACCCCCAGAAGGAATATAGATCTGTTGTTGTTGTTGATCAACAACCGGGCGGCGAAAAAATTTCAGACGGTGAAACCGAGAGCAGCTCTGTCGAGGACAGCGCTGCTTTTGCTTTGCCGGCCAGCGGTGAACAGGAGAGCTGCAGCCGGGCCGACCAGGCGGGCCCGGCAGAAAAGTCTACGTGGGAGAAGATTCGTGAAGACGTCCGGGCGGTAGCCGGTGTTGACATATCTGTGAGCTTCGCAAAGGAGATCGAGAAGAATTATCCACCAGAGAAGGTTTCAGTTGTCCTTGAGGAGCTTGACCGGCAGCTCGCCCAGGGCGTCGAGATCCGGGGGGTGGGAGCCTGGCTGCGGTATGCACTGGAAAATGATATACAGCCCGATCAGCCAGTCACCAGGCCAAAAACTAAAACAATTCGGTTAAAGGACGACAACAACAGGACCCCCAGAGCCAGGCCCGAAGTCAGGCCTGAGCCGGGAATAAGTTACCGCAGGACGCCGGAACAAGAACAAAAAAGAAAAGAATTCATAAAAAGTTTATATGTTGGTTACAAGCCCGGAGGAAATTAAAACTGAAAATGGCCGGTATTACAGGAGGCTTTTCGGGCCAAGGGAGGGTGATGCGCTTATCGGCAAAAAGTTGCGGGAAAAAGAGTCGGGTGAACTGGCTGAGGTTGTCGGGTACGAGGATGGAAAAATTGACAGTCAACCACCCCCGCTTGTAGAAGCGGGGGCTTGTCCTGGCGGGGACAGGGGCAACTGGCTGACTAGGCGGCAACCTTACAGTTGCAGAAGTCCGAGGGGCTACCTAATCACTTCCGGGTGTTTCGCCAGCCCGGACTATGTGAGGCAGAACCGCTAAATGCCACGTACGACCAAGACCGTATTAAGCCCCGTGGACAGCGCCGAGGCGACAATCACTCCGAAAGGAGGCCGTGTATCGGCAAATGATTACCAGAGTTCCTGTGGTGGGCGTGGACGGAAAACCCCTCATGCCCACCACGCCAAGAAGAGCCCGCCTGTTAATACGGGACGGCCTGGCCAAACGCCGGAGAAACAAGCTGGGGCTTTTTTACGTCCAGATGCTCCGGCCAGTCGGAACCGAAACCCAACCCATGGCCCTGGCCGTGGACCCCGGCGCGAAGTACGACGGCATATCAATAGCTTCACACAAACAAATCGAACTAAAGGCGATGGTGTTCCTGCCTGTTGGCGTGCCGGAGAAGATGGAAACCCGGAGGAATCTGCGCCGGGCCAGGAGATTCAGGAACACTCCCCGCAGGCCAGCCCGTTTCGACAATCGGAGGAGGAAAGGTTACTGGTTAGCTCCCACGCAGCGTTCCAAAGTGGAATGCCGGCTGAAAGTCGTCCGGGAACTCTGCAAAGTATTCCCCGTCTGGCTCATCGTCACCGAAGACGTGCGGTTCAACCACGCCAGGAGTCGCAACGGTAAATACTTCTCCACCGTAGAGATCGGCAAGGCCCTCACTTACTTTGAGTACAAAAAGCTGGCCGAACTCAAGCTCGTGAAGGTATCCGATACCGACGCCTGGCGTGAGAGGTTCGGGTTGGTAAAGTATACGGAACGCAAGTGGGAACAAACACCCGAGACCCACGCCAATGACGCCGTGGCGATGTTGATGGGTATAACCGGCTGCGAAAAAGCCGTCACGCCTTTCTATGTCTGGCGAAAACTCCAGTACGCCCGCCGTAGCCTGCACCGGCAGCATTTCCAGAAAGGCAGCAAAAGGCCCCTGTTCGGTGGCGCCAGCAACGGCACTTTTTTCCGCAAGGGCGACTGGGTGGAGGCAGAAAAAGCCGGAGTAAAATATCGCGGTTGGGTCTGTGGACTGCCGACGGAAACCACGAAACTGGTGGGTGTTGCGGATGCAGACGGCAAGCGGATAGGCCAGTTCAGCCCGAAGAAAGTCAGGCTGCTGGCCAGGTCAACAGGTTTTTCCTGGATAACAGCGGCATGACGATGGTCACTGCACGGCATTCCTCCCGCCGCCTGTAGAGGCGGGGGAATCCTGCCGTGAGTTTGTTGAATTTGAAAACGGTGACTTGGAGGTGCTTGATAAGGATGATTTTGAGGGGTTTTATGAAGAGGTTTAATGGCGGCGGGGATCGTCGGAACGTCCCACCAGGTAGTCAAGGGATACGTCGAAAAAGTCGGCCAGGGCTATTAGCTTTTCAACAGATGGAAGGTTTTCTCCATTTGCAAATTGGCTCACGGCCGGACGGCTTACATTAATGGCGTTAGCTACCGCCTGTTTGGATAGTTTATTTTTGGTAATAAGGAAGCTTAACCTTTTCGCGAAAATTTTTTTTGAAAACATGGTTTCTCCCATTGATAGTAAGTCATGCTTACGATATAATCAAAAAATAGTAAGTGACACTTACGGAAAGGTGGTATCAAATGAAACGTCATGTATTGTTATCTGAAATACAGCGCAAGCAGCTGACATATACCGAAGTGGGTAAAGCGGTAGGTGTGTCAAGGCAAATGATCAGCTATATTCTTAATTGTCGTTGTAAACCGTCAATTGACGTTGCTTTTAAACTTGAAAAATTCTTTGGCATCCCAGCCAGTGAACTGCTGGCTGAATCGGAGGCCAACGATTGCGTCCGGAATAATCCCTATTAAAAAATTCTAACACAATTACACCAAAAAGTAACGGTTCGGCAGGCTCAGAAAAAAGCGGAACGGAAGGGTGTGGAGCTTTTTATGTCCTCTAATCAAGCTGCAACAAAAAAACGCGGCCGGCCGAAAAAAAATATTGACCTGGTCAGAGTGCTTGAACTGGAGAGAGCAGGTAAAACAGACCAGGAAATAGCCGGCGAGTTGGGTGTGTCTGTGCGGACGTTCAGGAGTTTTCGCAAAAAGCATGGCATAGCGCCGGCGGCCGGTTGGGGCGGGGCCAGGCGGGGAGCCGGCAGGAAAGAATTTTCCGGTGGTTCACATGACGAAAGTGACGCATACATGGAACGGCAGCAGGCCATAGACGCCAGGGTGAATTCGATTGATGCGGGCTTACGGGCAGGGAGGTTTAACCTGACCTTCGACCAGTGGCTTAAATGGGCAGGAAGTGTTTTCAAGTACAGCAAAGAGCGGGGGGTATATACCAGCGAAGAGGGTCTAGGAATACCTGCGGTAATAAGATTTTATATTGGCTGAGGGCCGGCCAACTTACCAGGTGGAGCAGCCCTCAAGCGGTACCCAGGGCGCGGAGGCCTCCGGTAGTGAGATTATATCATATCGGCCGCCTCCGGTGCTACCTGGGAGTTAAATCCTGTAAAAATTTTAAGGAGGCGGGTACGGTGGTTAAGAGTGCTGTCCGGATTGATGCGGCTCTGTTAGCGGGGCATTGCGCCGGCGTGGAGCAATATACCGGCGTTGACAAGTGCTTGGTTGATTTTGCTTTAAGGTTTATGGACAGGCCTGCGGAGAGGCGGAGAGGCTTCCTGGCGCTGGCGGAGAAAGAGTTCGGCGGCTTTCCGGATGAGATCAGGTTTGCGGCCATTGGGTTTATCCGGGATCTCTGCGATGCGGCGGACAAAAGGGAGGGTGAATGGCGTGGCGCTTAATATGGCTTTCGAAGAAAAGATCCGGGAACTGGGGAGGGCGGTCCACCCGGAGGTGGTGAAAGCGCTGCCGAAAGAGTTGTGTGTTGATCCAGTGGATGTTCTGGGTGAAGCACGGACCTGGTGCGCTCCGGTGAATGATCCGGATTATGGGGCGGAATACCTGGCGCTGGTGGAGAAGCTTGAAATGCTGGAAGAGCGGGTCCTGGGCCTTTTGCCCGCGGGAGATAAGAAAATACTGGATGAGCTGGAGAATGTCTTGTTTGAAATACAGGGATTAGCTTTAAAGATAGCTTTCCGGCACGGGCTCCGGGATGGGTTCAGGCTGGCCAGTTTCGTCATGGGGGCCGGTAAGGAAGGGGGTATTGATTCGCGGGCTTGAGGAGGTTGCAATGCCCGTCGGCTTTTTTCACTTTATGAACTGATCGTCGGGTGAGATATGCAGGTGTAAATCTTTTGACACTTGCATATTTCACCATATATTCCGGTGTAAAGTTTTTGACAGTGTTGCGTTTCCACAACGGTGAGAAATTTTTCTCACTGTTGCGTTTCCCGCAACGGTGTAAGGTTTTTGACAGTGTTGCGGCTTTGCTCACCTGTCAATTTTTTGACACTTGGGCAATGTGTCAAATTTTTTACACTTTACCAAATGTAAAGGTGTCAAAATTTTTACACTGTCATATTCCAAATGGGGGTGGCGCTTGGCGGACAGCGGAAAATTTTTCTTGTAGAGCGGTGCGGAAATGGTAGAATAATGTTGGGAATACCGGGCTGAGGACGGGCCTCACCTGCCGGGGATGGAAACATCCATGAAAGGGGGTGAGGCGGAAATGATTCAAACAGCGGACGCAATCCAAATCGTGATAGCGATCATCCTTTTTCTCACCCTCATCGTCCACATGACTGACCGGCGCAAGTAGCCGAGAACCCTTGAAACCGCTGCAACGGTTCCAAGGGTCCCAGTGAAAGCCCCGACAGTGTGAGGCGGTACCGCCGTCCCTCAGTCAGTATTCCCACATATCGAAGGGGGGATAACTTTAGCTTAATAATATATCCGGTTTGCGGAATTGTCAAGTTAAGGGGACATGCCCATGGCAAATAATTCCCTCTCAGGCGCACATATTTGGCTTCTGCGGGGAGAAAATGGCCCGGGCAATAAAAAATATTTCCCAGATAACAAGAGGGGCTTAAAACGGATTTTAGAAGGAGGTATTTCACGTGAGAAGCAAATTCAAGCGGCTGGTGGCGCTGGTGGCCCTGCTTGCTGTTGTTGCAGTGGGTGGCGGGGCGTATGCCGCCGACCAGAAGGTTGACGTGTACGAAAACCAGAAGCTGGTCAAGTCCGTGGTATTCAAGATCGGGGTGCCCTATTACGTCGTTGACGGCCAAACCCCCGGCGTGAAAATGGATGTTGCCCCGTTCGTGCAGAATGACCGGACTTTCGTCCCGGTGCGCTTCCTGGGCAACGCCCTGGGGGTGGACAACAGCAACATCGCCTGGGACGACGCCACCCAGACCGCAACGCTGAAAGGCGTTAAGGCAACTCTGAGCATGGCCATCGGCAAGGCTCAGGTAGTGAGCAACGGTGCAGCGAAGGCTATCGACGTTGCCCCCATGCTGGTTGACCCGGGCAGGACCATGTTGCCGGCTAGGTTCGTGGCAGAGGGACTGGGGTACCAGGTTGACTGGGACGAGGCGACCCAGACTGTGATATGCTGGCCGGCGGGCGAGCCGAGGCCGGACGTGAGCGCGGCGGTGGAATACCTGGTTAGCCAGGCGGTGCAGCCGGTGCAGCAGCAGCCGGCGGGCGAAACCTTCACCACGAGGGCCGGGTACCAGATCCCGAAGGAGACGAAATTGAAACTTCCTCAATATCTTGATGAACTTGGGCCGGGGGCTCCGCATAATTGCGAGTTGCTTTTCGGCATCGACCTGACCAAAGGCGACCTGGAGAGCCAGTGGGCCGACGCCGCGTATATCCTGGGCCAGAAGCTCGACAGCCAGACAGTTGACGAAGTGATGGCCTATGTCAAGCAGAAGACGGGCTTTAAACAAGAATTAAATTACAAGACGTGGGAATCGAACGAAAAGAAAATCGGCGTTATTTCTAATTGGGGTTCCCGCGGGGTACAGATCACCGTGTGGTACAAATAACAACGGGAGGTAAATGAAAAATGCTCAAAAGATTGTTCGCAGTGGCGGCAGTCTTTTTTCTTTTGATTGCCGCGCTGCCGGCCTTCGCCGGCCAGCTTTTCGACGCGCAGACGGCCATTAATGACGCCCTGGATAACTCAGATTACTACCTTGACGTTAGTAAAAACGGCCACCCAATCAACTACGTCTCCATCCCGATCCTGTCAAATTACCTGAAGGGCGGCGGTTATTACGGCTGCCTGGTTTACGGGGATCCCCACGGGGATTACAAGGACGGCCAGTACCGGTACCTGGGCTATACTCTCGATGGGGAGGACTACACCAACGTGGCCTTCCCGCCCGACGCGTCGCACACCGGGTACTTCGAAGACCAGCAGTGGATTATTTGGCCATGGGCAGATAGTGACGTTACCGCAAACTACACCATCGAATTCAACAACAACCTCGACGGCACCAACCGCTACGCCCAGAACATCCGCCAGGGCATCCTGGTGTACTACACCGACCCGAACAACGCCAACAACTACCAGGTCAAGGGCATCGCCCCAGAAACCCTGGACTTCTGGGACAATATCCACCAGTACATTCACGTATTGGCCCCGCCCACAAAGTGGGCCTGGGGCATAGGGCGTATGTTTCGCTACGGCAGCGGCGGCCAAATCAACTACATCACCGTACCGCTCATGCCCGACGCATTGATCGAGCCGCCTGCAGAGGACAACCTCAAAGCCGTATCCCTCGACCTGGGAATACCGCCGGGCCAGCTGGCCGAGCCCGGTACGCAATACAGGGCCAGGGCGGAGTTCCAGAACGAATCCGCCCGCGCCTTAACGGAAGTGCCCGTGGCCGTCCTGCACGGTGACTACCAGGCCACTCTCCACGACGAAAAAGGCCAGCCCCTACCCAAGAAGATGGTTGGAGGCAAAGAAGTCCAGGTGGCCGACTTCGGCCCAGGAGAAAGCAGGACGTTCTGGTGCGACTGGCACCCCTTCAACCAGGCCAGAGACGGCCTCACTGCGATAATCAACCGGGACGAGATAGGCAAAGTGCACCTTGAAACGACATACGAAGACAACATTATCACCAAAGAAACCGTGGTGGACTTCAAAGACCTGAGCGTGCAGATCCTCGAATACGCAAAAGAAGCCTACGCCGGCAACCCCGTGACCGTGAAGGCTAAAGTGATTAACAGCACCGGCAGGATGGTGGTTACGAAACTGGTCTGGAAAGTCAACGGCAGCGTGGTGAAAGAAGTACCCAACTTCGACATAATTTCCGAGTACGATGACGCCGTGACCTTCGACATGCCCGGTGCAGCCGCGGAAGTAACCGTCGAAGTCAACCCCGACCGCAACGCCCCGCCCAACGAAGCCAGCTGGGACAACAACGCGGACAGTTGCTCAGTAAAACTGCTCAGAGAAAAATTGCCGGACGAAGACAGCCGTCTCAAAGTCAGTATAGACGCCCCGTCTTTCGTCAATTACAAAGAAAACTTCACGTTCAGAGTCACCGTGAGCGCTTACGTCCCGCCACCGCCGCCCCTGTCAGACTTCGAGCCTCCGACAGTGAGCGTTACCACAACCACGTCAGGCGGCAAGTTAACATGGCTTTACAACTACGTGGATGGCTCAATGGAGAACTATAGCTTTGAAGAACAATTTAATGACAGTTTTACGGCATACGGTGGCAGGTGGACCACCGAAACGTACACTTACACACAGAGAGGCTGCGGCATAAAAGGCCAGGAGCACGACATTATCATCGAGGCCACGGCAAAGATGGAAGGAAGGACCGCCAGGGACGTTAAAAAGGTCAGGGTAGCGGCAATGCCGATATTGCCGGTTGGACAACAGCTCACTCAGTAATGACCAAAAATATTATTATAACTCAAAAACTACAGGAGGGGTATTTGAATGAAAAAAATAATAGCAGCCTTACTCGTTCTCGCCTTTGGTGCATTGTCGCCGTTTTCCGCTTACGCCGGCGAAGTTCAAGGAGACTATGACTATATTGTGAAAGTGCTATTTGACGACAGCGGCCCAAAAGGCGAAACATATTTCTTACCGCTCCGGGCCACGTGCGAAAAATACGGCTATAAGGTTGAATGGGACGGCATCAACCAAATGGCTGTTGTGACAAAGGGCACTGCGGAAAAGCTCACCGACGGTAACGGAAATAACATTGAAGCGGTTATTTTTAGACCGGGGGCCAGCGTCGTAGAAATGGTTGACGAAAGCAAAGCAAAAATAGATGAAGTGCCGGCCGGCCGGGAAGCAATATTGTCGGAAAGAAACGGCAGGATGTATATCAACGAAATGTTTCTTAAATATTTTGGTTTGAAAGCAGTTGTGAAGTAGGTGCCCGGAAGGTACCCCGCCCGGATCCGGGCGGGGTACTTGTAGTAAGAACATCTTTTGGGGAGTGGGCAAGAGCCAGTCCAGGGGATATAATGGTTTCGAGGTGGTCACAATGGTAAACTCGAAGGAAATTGTAAAAGCCTTAATTGACCGGCTGAACGACGTACAAGTGGAGGCTTTGAGAGTAATAATTGAATCAATGATCTGGCCGGAAGTGAAGGTAACACCGGAAGAAGCAGAGGCAATAGCCCAGGGCGAGGCTGAGGTAGAGGCCGGCCTGGGAGTAAAGGCCGAGGACGTTTGGAGGGAACTGGGGCTGTCGGACGACTGATACAAAGACAACCTGGTAGGAGAGGCTCATGTTGGAAAAATATGTTCTTCCAAAGCGAGTTTACATAAGTCATCATGCAACTGAAATGTATTTAAGTCGCGTCCTTGGAAAGCCATCAACCACAAGGAATTTTCAGGCAGCTCGACTTTTTTTAAGTCATATGTTAAGTAATCGCGTATGTCGTATTATAGGGTCACGTAGGGATGAGGCGGCTTTTCGTCTTAAATTAGCTTTTCGAGGTATTATTTTCGTTTATGAGCCGGAGCGTAATGAGGTATATACGATTTATCCGGATAAAAAAAGCAAGGAACGATTTGAAATGTGTGTACGAATACCTGCCGACTTTTCAGTATCAGAGCAGGTAAAGAGAATTTTAGGGAAGGGAACTTGGGATAAACTTTTTCGATATGAGTGGCCGGTTGTAACGGCAAAAGCGAAACCTAACCGCCCAACGTCTATATTACGTGTAAAGGCGGGTAACTGGCTTGTTGACCTGGATATGGTTGAAAGAAAAATTTCGGATGCTTCACAATTTGGAGGTCCTCCTAAGGATCATGAGTTAGAGAACGATTTTGATTAATATAATCGCATGGGGGATTACTTGACAATCCAAAAAAACTGTGTTAGCTTGAAATTATGAATTACAATAAATGGGTAAAGTCGAACTGTCCGAGACAGCCATCGGCTTTCCCAGGGAGGCGGGTCACCACGTAAAACCAGGTTTTACGTGGCCTTCCGGCGGAAAGACGGCAAACCAGGTTTGCCGTAAGCCGCCGCATCGCCTGGATGTGGAGAACTGTAAAAGACCAGGTCTTTTGCAGCAATTCAAGAATCCAGGCGGGACCACAGTACCGGCATGTGACCTCGGCCGGGTGCTGAAGGAAATCTTCCTTTCGGAAAGAAAGGGAGTACGCCCCCAGCGTTTTAAAGGCACTGGGGTGGCAGCGTAAAGGGTTTATGAGGCCCGACCGCTGCGCTGCCGGGAGAAAGGAAGGCCTCCAACCACCGCGCAGGGCATTTGGGGTTTTCGCCGCCGCGGTGCTGAGAGCAAGGAGAAACCCAACCACCGGAGCAGGTGTGCAGCCCGCACCACCGGTGCTGATGGGGCGCCAGCGCAGGGCGGAAGGTACCGGGGTTGATCCCGGAAGCGCTTCGGTACCGGATATAACGACCGGGAGGATAACGAAGGAAGATTAAAGAATTTTGAAAGCAATTATGACGTTGGAAGCATAGCACTCGTCTGATGAGTGCTTTTTGTGCTTGTCGAGGCCCTCCGGGCAAAAGTCCGGAGGGTACCCTCCGGACGCAAATTTCTAAGGAAAGGAGCGTGCGGAGGTTGTACGACGGGAAAGAGCGATGGAAAGCAGAAATGCGGTGGATACGCCGCGCACAAGAGAAGATAGCATTTTCCAGGCATTTTTTGCGAAGGCTAAAAGCAAGGCGGATCAAGATGGGCGATATCGAGTCGGTTGTGAAAGCCGGAGAAATAATCCAGGGCCATGCGCCGGGAGCTTATGAGAGGAACCAGGACCCGGTAAGAGTAATTATTGGACCAGGTGCGGACGGGAGAACATTGCATCTTGTGGTAGCCTTAAAAAAGAAGTCGATAAAACTGGTAACAGCCTATTATCCCGACCCAGAAATATGGGAAGAAGACCTGAGGACCTTAAAGCGCAGGAAGAGGTAAAAATAAAAAGGGAGGAATCCCATGGAACGCTACTTCGAGTGCGTCGAATGCGGATACGAAAAAGCGGAATTAAATTTAAACGAACACCTTGAGCAGAAGGAAGGAAAGCAGATATGCATTACCGGGGTACCGCGTTATCTGTGCCCCAGGTGTGGAGAGACAACACATCTTCTGAAAGTAGAGCTGGAAGTCGAAAGGATAATTGACAGGTGTCTGAAAAATGGGAGTGGTACTGTTTGTACCGTAAGCTTCAAGGAAAATAACTAAGACAGCGGCAGTTTGAATGATAAAGCCATAGTCTAAAAGGAAAGAAAGAAAAAGAATTAAGAAAGCACCGAAAGGACTCTTGAAATCGTCAGGAGAGTACCGAGGTGCTTTTTACGTTTTCGAGGAAAGTTTAATAAAAAAATCAAGGAGGAAAGAAAAATGATGAACAAGGTAATCCTGATCGGGAGGCTCACGCGAGATCCAGAACTCAGGTACACGCCGAAAGGCACGCCGGTGGGAAAATTCATGCTGGCAGTGTACGAGGCGATCAAAAAAGGGCAGATCCATGGGGAAGTGGTGGCTTAGTGGTCAGTCAGTTTGAGCAGGCGCCCGATGGGCGGCCTGCTTCCGGGCCGCCCGGGCACCCCGCCGGCTAACCAATAGCCGCGGAGCTAAAAACGAACGAAAGCCTTATACCAAACAACCGCCGTGGCCAAGGCGTTAAAAGTGGCCACGATCTACCTTCTTCCGGGTAGTTCGGCACCCTTAAACTTCTCTTCTAAATGACCGTTACCCCCCGGCTGCATTAGCAGCCGCGCGCGTGGTTGGTCAACGTTGATGACCCGTTGCTGGAGGGTGTCCCGGCACGGCGAGAGCGCATTTTACCGTATTCATTCGCAAATACGGGACCGGATGTGTTGCCCAAAAAGGCAATTTTACCCCGAAACGGCTGAAGGCAATTCCCGCCAGAGGCCAAATCGGGCCAAAATTGTTTACCCGCTAAAGCTCGCCGGGGCGCCGCGTACGAGGTAAGTATACGGGGACCGGGCGGGTAGAATGCCGCAGGTGCAGTACCCGGATCACGGGGTAATAGTGAGACGCTAAAATGTAGCGGGCTTGGAGGGACCGGGAAGGAAGGACAAATACATATCCTGCTGAGCTAACGGTGGGAAAAACGCCGACAGGCGCACACTTCGCGCAGCGGCCGGGGCAACGGAGCCGAGCGCCGGCGAAGGGAGCCTGGTAAGGCGAACCGTAGCTGGAAGGGCGCGGCCCCGCGAGAACGCGGCGCGCACCGCCAGCGGCGGCAATGCGGAGCTCTCTGGAGCGGAGCCGCCCCGTAAGGGGCGCCGGAGGCTTTAGCCGACGTTTATTCGTGAAGCGTAGCGGAGCGAATAAACGTCGGCCTTCAGGCCGACGCAACAGAGCGAAAAGCTCTGCATTGCTATTGCCTTTTTCAGGCCCGGCAGGGCTGAAATAAAAAAGATCGGAGGGAAATCAAAGATATTGCAATGCCCGGGCTCAGTGGCTTTATTTCTGAGAAAGGGGGGTAAAAATTTTAAAATATGGGGCGAGGCAGCAGGTCAAAAACAATTTACATGCAAGTTAAAACCCTGGTGAATCGGGCGCGGAGGTATGGGATGTCAAAAAAGGATGATCCGTTGGAGATCCGGAATGTATCCATATACCATGCCAACACGTATGAGAAAGTAAGGACTGTGGGCATGTCATTTGCAAAGTGGTTATCAGAAAAAAGAAATACACCTGTTTTCAGGATGGTAACGGTGAGTGCAGAAGATATAAACAATTATGTTGAAAAGCGTCTCGACCAATACAAAAGAGGAGAAATCACTGCAGCAACGCTCCAGACGGATATATCTTGTCTTAAAAAAATAGAAAATTTGGTTAATCACTACTATGGTAAAGTGGATTGGGACATTCCAACGGAAAGAAGTGCGCGTCGTGAGAAATGGGGGTTGCCGAAACGGGAGCGCGACAAGACTACAGTCCAGAGGGGGCCGGCCTATACGAAAAAACAGGCTGACAGGATTGTAATGGAAGTAGAGAAGCGATATGGGCGGCTGGCCGCGGACGCGCTGCGGTTCTGCCGTGCAACGGGCTGCAGGCTGGAATCCCTCGTGGACATGAAAGAAAAAGGTGTACGTATTGAGCGCATTAATATCGAAGCGGGAACTGTATCGCTTTTAGAAAAGGGCGGCAAGTGGAGGACGGTAAAATATGATCAGCGGTATGACAATTTTATGCGCGAATTGAAATCCAGGGCGGAATCTTCAGGTAGAAAGGGGCCACTTTTCGCATGTTTTGGGACTGGAGAAATGTCCGGAGATCCGGATTACAGCCAGTTAACTAACGATCAGTTAAGGACAATAAAAAAAAGTGCGGCGCGCCGGCTCGAAGCCATGGTCAAAGAAATCGCCGCAGAAAACGGTTTTCACGGGCGGGGGATCCACGGGTTCAGGAAAGAATTTGCCGTCAGGAGGCACTCCGAATATATACAGGAAATAAAGGAACTGGTAAGGGCTGGGGACTGGAAAGGTCTGAGTGAAAGGTTTAAAGTAAGTGAACAGAAAGCCAGGGACATGGTGGCCAGCTGGATAAAGGCCGGGGAAGACAAAAAAGAGCGCCGGCGCGTGTCCAGGGCCATGGACAATGCAGCTAGGCTCAGGCTGAGCAAGGACCTGGGGCACAACCGGCTGGACGTGACTTTTGCATACGTACCCAGGAAAAAATAATTATTTCGGTGTGATGCAATAGGTGAATGACGACCTGGCCGGATCCGGTACCTTCATCAACCGCAGCCCGGAGGTGGACAGTTTCACGGTGATAGGTCAACCAATAAATATAAGAGTTAACATGCTTGACCAGGACGGCTAGGCCCCGGCTGTGCATTGGAGCAAGTAGCAGGTAAAGGTAAACCCCTGCGGAAGCTGCGCGGGGGATATTTTACATATTAACAGAAAAGACCTACGGTAATATGTCAAGACCCTAAGGCCAAAAATTTCAAGTAATTTTTCTAAGAAAGGGCAACAAAAACCCACCCTGTTTCCATTATAGCATGGAAACAAGTAACAATAATGGGAATTGGATTAAAATGCGTTAAGCTGAATCACTCCTTTTACCGTTCAAAGTAAGATCCTAAAATATATGATACGAGGAGGAAAACTAAAGTGAGAGATATTAAGGAATTTTTAAGTGTTTCACAGGTTGCAATAAAATTAAATGTGTCAAAAGTAACTGTTTATAAAATGATAAAAGACGGTGTTCTTCCTGCCTATCGTATAAGTGGGCAAAAAATGCTTCGTATAAAGTATTTAGATATTATAAACTTACTTGAAAACACTCAAGTTAAGAATAATCCAAAATATCTCCCCATGATAAAAACATGTCGTAATGATAACCACCAACAAGTGAACGACAACAAATAGATACCTTTCCGAAACGAGTATCAAGTACAAATATATCCCGGAAAGGAGGTGTGTTACGCCAATCTAAAACACAATATACCTCTGGTTCTAATAATATATTTATTGAATTATCGTTTATTCTACCGCGTATATCCTCAACGGTTTTGTTATAGTAATCCCAAGCTTTTTGTTCATGGTCACTAGTGTCTTTTATAAAAAATGAAAAACTTATTTTTTCAAGCAATAGATAAAATAATAAAGACACAAACCTATCTTCATAAAAAGCCCTACCAATAAAATCATTATTGCCTTCTTTGGATTCAAGATATCCAATAATGCTTTTGTCTTCTTTTGGGGTAAAAATAATGTCATCATATTTGTATATGTTTTTGCGTCTCTTTGTTCTTTTTTTACCCCATTGACTATTAAAGGTTTCTTTGAGAAAAAAAGAAGTAAAAATATTATTAATACTTCCCACTGCAACAATATTCTTATCTTTTGAATCGGTGTAAAACATTAACAAATCTCTCAAAATGTAAAATAAGCCACCGTAACTTGCCCCATAATTGCCTATAGTTTGAACTAAACTGAATTCTAAAAAGGATAATATGGAGTGGTAAAAACAATCTTGAAATAGATTGGTTTCAATCGACTTACTGTCTAATAGCTTTTTTATATATTTCTTTAATAGAGGAGTTTTAATATTCTTTAAATTATCTAAAAAAAATTCTTCAAATGCGATACCAAGAGGATTATTTTTTACCTGCATAAATGGGTTGGAACAAGTTTTAAATTCTTCAAAATTATATAAAAAAGCTGCGGATACACCTATTTTTTCGGCGGCTTCACGCAAGGTTAATCCAGATTCTTCTCTGACCAACTTTAAACATAAGCCAATAGGAATCACCAAAAAATTCCACCCTTAAATATTTTTTGTTTTGTAAAAATGTATTGACTTTTAGGTGTTTTTGTTTTTATAATGAAAAACAAAGGTTAAGAGCTTTTCCCGCCCCGGGCGACTGGGCGCTGGGCCTTAAAAAATAAAAAGGGGGTTTTTTGTGCTTTTTCCACCTCTGACTACGGTTGTTTTCGCCGCGGACGGCAGCGGCTTCCTTAAAGCGCGTCTTCGGCCGGGCACGGCAGCTCGGGATATAAAGCGAAAAAAAGCAAGAAAAATCTCAGACAACTTGGTTCAGTATCATAATTTTTGGAAAAAAGAACCAATATATTTGAGGAAGGATGAAATCGTCTTAATTGAGACGGTTTCTCGGTACACTGAGCCGAATCTCTTTCTCGCTAGTGAAGTGTATATCGAGAAAATTTTCCGGAGAAATGAGTATGTCTGCCGTCTTTTTCTGCCCCATCTTTCTTGATTATACCACATCTGATATAATTATAACCACAAAGAAGGAGTGTTGCCTTTGGCCGAATACGACCTGATCATTAAGGCCCTGGCGGAGCGGTACATGGACAAGATAGCCGCCTTCATCCGGGGCGTGGAAGTATCCGTGGAACAAATCGAAGACAAAGACAAAGAGGCCGTGGCCGTGCAGCGTACCTCCGACGCCCTGGTCAAGGTGCGCGAAGACGGTTACGAATACCTGATGCTGGTGGAGTTCCAGGCCAGGCCGGACCGGAAGATGGCCAGGCGGCTTCTAGAGTACACGGCCATGCACCACCGCCGGTATGAGAAGCCGGTTTACCCGGTGGTGATCAACCTGACCGGCAGCGGCCGGCGGGATGAACGGTACATAGTCGAGTGCCTTGACCTGACCGTGATCGATTTCAGCTACCGGCAGATCAACCTGGAGGACATCGCCGGCCGGGATCTGCTTTACCGGGGGCCGGTGGGCCTTTTGCCCCTGGCTCCACTGATGCGGCAGGAGGAAACTCCGGAGGCGGTGCTGGAGAAGTGCGCAAGTCGGTTTGAGTCTGAAGTACAAGGAGAAGAAGAAAGGGCCACTCTTTACCTTGCCCTGGGTGTTTTGGCGGCGTTAAAGATCCAGAAGGGTTTAGTTCAAAAAATACTGGAGGTGAGCAAGATGGAAAACTCCCCGTTTTTTGACGGCATCCGGGAAGAATGGGAAGCCAGGGGACGCGGTGAAGGGATAGTCGAGTCCATCCTGGAAGCCCTCGAAGAGAACACCGGGCAGCGGCCGGCCGGGTTAAAAGAAAGCCTATCCGCCGTAAAAGACGGTGAACTTTTAAAGAAAATCCTTCGTCGGGCGGTAAAGGCCAGGACCTTGGAAGATTTTGAACTGGCGCTGAAAGAACTAATGCCGAACTAAATATGGTTCATAACCCTCGGGATGGAAAAGCCCCGGGGTTTTTCTTTTTCAACTTTTCTTTTTTCCCGGGTTCCGCACACATCAATTGGTTAATAAGATATTAAGAGGTGATTTTAACGTGGGCAATCTGCGTTTGTCCTCGGATAAAGTTCCGGATGAGGTGTACCGGAGGCTGATCCGGCTGCTGGTGAAAAAGACCGCGGGAGAAAAGCCTGTTTTAAGGGCCGGAAAGAAGAAAAAAGCGGCTCAATAACTATATTGGGAGTTGTAACCAATGGACGAGGAGTATATGCCTGCCCACATACAGGGCAGGAAGCTTGATGTTTTGGACGACCCATCTAAAACTATTGATCAGAAAGGTATTGATGTAGGCGGGTACATAAGAATATCTACAAAAAAAGATAGTCAAAAGACCAGCATAGAAAATCAGGAAAAGCTTCTTAAGCAGTGGGCGGATGTTAACGGTTATAACCTATACCGTTGCTACACTGACGTTAAAACAGGGAAGTACATGTATTTGAGAAATGAAGTCCAGCAAATGCTTGAGGACTTAAAAGAAGGGAAAATCAGGGGAGTAGTAAGTAAGGAAATTGCCCGGACAAGCAGGGACATAATGGATGTTCTGGATTTAAAAAGAAAGATAGTTTCACTTGGAGGGTTTTTTAAAGCAATTAAGGAAAATTATGATAGCAGAACGGATGACGACGAGTTTCTGCTGGTGCTCTATGGAGCACTTGCTCAAAAGGAGCAAAAAACGACAGCAAGCAGGGTCAAGGTTACCCAACTAATAAAGGCAAAAGAGGGTAAAACAAATGTTCCCCTCCCTGCTTTTGGATACATGTTAAGTGAAGATAGACAGCGCTTAGTTAGAAATCCAGAAACATACCCGCACTATCGTTTTATGGTTGAGAGATTTATAAATGGCTGGGGACAGCTGAAGATAGCTAAATATTTGAATAAAAACGGCATACTCAGCAGGCGCGGTTGTAAATGGAGCACCTCAGCCATTAAGACGATTCTTACAAATCCCGTTTACTTGGGGGTTACTATTTACAATACTACCACTTTAATTAGGGACCATGAGGGAAAGCAAAAGCGGGTCATGAGGCCCCGCGACGAATGGATTATTAGGTATAATACACACGAGCCATTAATCACCGAGGAAGAGTTTAAAAAAATACAGGCAATTCTCCAAGAGCGCAGTGAAAAAGACTGTAAAGAGTGGACCTGTGAAAGGAAGTATTTGGGTTCAACCTTACTTAGGTGTGCAGTTTGCGGAGGAAAGATTTACGGCTCACGCTTTATGTCAAAGAAGAAAGGAGCCGGTTATTTTTACAGATATATATGCCGGGGTGTCAACGGTAACTGCAACTCTCCTGCAAAATACTGGGATATGGAAAAGGTCGATTGGAATATAAGAGAATTATTCCGGACTTTGTTCGGAGATAAAGAAAAATTGTTTGATTACATCCAGAAGGAGCCAGGTATATTAAACGAGGACACGTCCGAATTCTTGAAAGAAAGAGACGCTTTAATAAACAAAGTAGTCCACATTGACCGGGCTATGAAAAAGCAGCAATCAGCCTTTGAAAATGATGCCATTACAATGGATGAATATAAGACACGTTTAGCTGAACTGAGAGCGGAAAAAAATGAGGCTTTAGCAAGGATTGGTAAACTGGACGCAAAGCTCTTGCGACATGACTCTGTAATGGACAGGCTAAAAAAAGTGCTCAATCGGGTTTCCGATAAAATTGAACGGATTCACGAATTACCTACCGAGGAGGTGGCTGAATATCTGGATGCAGTTTTCGAAAGCCTCTATTTAGGTGAAGATGGAACCATAGTTGATGTTGAGTTTAAAGACTGAAAAATAAAAAGTATGGCCCGCCGTACTGGGCCAGCAGGTACTTCGCCATGCCGATGTCGGTTTTAAAAACCCGGACGGGATATTCCAGTTTTTTCTCATATATCCACATATTTTTAATCCCCTCTTAAACGTATTCGATTTCCCACGGCCACGGCTCCTGAATCCACAGCCATTGACGGTGGGATGCAGCGCCGGGCCAGGTGGCCGTTAGGGGGCCGCACATCTCTTCATACCGCTTCCTGGCTGCCAGCAATTTCTCGCTGACGGCCTGGTAATCCCTGAGCGCGGTCTGGTCCTGCGGGTGGGTGTCCAAAAACAGGTTCAGTTCTACTGCCGCAAACTCCAGTTCCTGGATTTCCTTCAACATGGCCAGCCTTTCGTCCATATTAATATCCACCTCCATTGGTTAAAAGGGATAGGGGCTGTATAAATCCGGAAAAAGCGTGCCCTTCTCCAGCGCCTCGGCCGGGCTGAAAGTCGGGCCGTATTTTTGCCAGATGACGTAGGCCCGGGCAAGGCGGGCAGGGGGGTAGAATCCTTCTGCATGCACTCCTGGGGCTATGGCTTCTGTTTTTATTTCCTCAGCAGTTGACTGTTCTTTTTTGTCGTTTTCCCTGACTGCTGCTGCCGGCCTGGCAAAAAAAGGATGCTGACTTTTCCTGAACATGAAATATCCTCCTTTGTTTCCATAAATATTTCCCCTTTAGCTTATGGTTTATTTAAAGGAAATGTGACTGGCCAAAAGGCCGGAGTTATCAGGGGCAGGGCAAACAAAAAATGGAGGCTCCGGGTTTAGCCTCCGAATTTTTGTTATTATGCAGGTTATAACCTTTTGAGCAGGTCGAGTATTTTAAACCGCAGCTCCACCGTATTGCAGTCTTCTCCGGAGGCGGGGTCCTTCCCCGCTGCTGCGGGGCTTTGCGTTGCTACCTCCCGAGACATGTCTGCAAAGCAGAGGGGAGGGAAGAGAACGCACCACCAGTTCGACCCTCCGCCGGAGCCGATGACCACCCGCACCGCCTCATAGTCGCCCGCCGGAAGCACAAACGGCCCGTAGTGTTTTGTGGGAAAGGAGAAACTGGCCAGTTCGACGCTAACCGGGTAGTTTTTCCCTTCAGCCTTTATTTCCCGCAAGGCAATCTCTTTAATGCGGTCCAGGTTGGCCCGGGCAACCAGCCTGGCCGAACCGATGTTTTCTGCCGCCGCAAATTCAGGGGCCACGCTGCGGACTATTTCATCCCTGACTTTTCTTTTCAGCTCCTGGTCGGCTGCGCTGTCGCTGTTGGCCACAACGTGCAGCCGGATCAGGTTGGCGGGGGAATATACCGTTTCGGGGGCGCTGTCCCGGAAGCCGTTAGCCAGCAGGAGTGCCGCCGGCAGCAGTGCGCCCAGCAATAATAAAGCTGCGCTTCGTTTCAAGGGGGTACCTCCATTAAAAATATTAACTGGTTGTATTATTACCCGTAGAAGAGATTTATAAGCTCTGCAGGAAAATTTTTTCCCGGGGAGCAACCCGGCACCCTCCAAATAATTTTTGCTAATACGTATTAAGTAACTAGAAACACTAGCTCGATACCAGGGGGGTGGGCTTTACTGATTTTTGTAGAAAAAGGCTTTTTCAGGGCTGGCCGGGCGCAGCCCGGGCGGACGCCGGTTGAGAAATGGCGTGACCCGGACGGAATTAGAGCCGCCCGGAGGTGAGTTTACCGACTTTCATTTGGGGGTGTGACGGTTGTTTAGAAAAGGTTTTATTGCTTTGCTGTTGACGGTAGTTCTGGTTCTTGGAACGGCGGCGGCATCTCAGGCCGCTCCGGGCAAGAAGGCAAACTGGAAATTTAAGTTCCATGGGGCCCGGAAAGCTGTTCAACTGACTGATATTCAGTCACACTGGGCGGCGCAGCCGATTCAGACATTGTTTTCTTACGGCATTATTACGGGGTATTCCGACCTCACCTTCAGGCCAAATATTCCCGTAACCAAATACGAGGCCATCATGATGATCGCGCGGGCGAGCGGCTTTGACGGTACCTCTGAGGCAGATCTTGCCTGGGACGGCGTTCCGGAATGGATGGCCGCCTGCCTCGACTTTGCGGTAAGCGAAGGCATTCTGACGGAAGAGGAAGCAGAATACTTAAACGGATGGGCGCCCGCCAAAAGGTACGAGGTGGCTGTATGGGCGGCGCGAGCAATGGGACTGGAGCCGGACGGCCGGTTTTCGTTCCAGGACCTGGGCGAGATTCCCTCCTTTGCAAGGCCTTACGTGGGGGGAATGTTCAAATGCGGTTACATGATCGGTTATCCAGGCAACTTCTTCCAGCCCAACAAACCGGTAACCAGGGCGGAAATGGCGGTGGTTATTTACAGGATTATGATGGAGGACACCATCGATGGTGAAGACCGGGATGACCAGGGCGGCAGCGACACCGGCGGGGAACCTGCAGTCAAGAGCCTGGAGCCGGCAGACGGCAGCGGCGGTGTGGATGTGGAAACCGCTGAACTGACGGTGCGGTTCAATGTGGCGGTGGAAGCCGTGGAGGACCTGGAAAGCGTCAGGGAAGGAATAACGGTCAGGAATTTAACCGACGGCGAGGTTGTGGAAGTAGATGACGTATCCATTGCAGGCGATACCCTTACCATTGAACTGGGCGAACCTCTAGAAAACGGCAAAACCTACCGGGTTACCATCGACGGCGGCCTGATCGAAGCAGAGGAGTCCGGTGCGAACTTTGGCGGGATCGGCAGCGGCCGCTGGGAATTCAGCACCGGCGGTGACTTTAAAATTGTCGGCCTGAACCCGGCAGACGGCGCGGATGACGTTGACGGGGAGGACACAGCGGTGCTTAAAGCGGAGTTCAGCGGCGATATCCGGGTAATCCCCGGCAAGACCCTGCTGGACGCGGTGAAGGTTTACAACCTGAGTGACGATGAAGACGTAGACGTCGATATGGTGGAGATTGACGGGGACACCCTCGTCATTACCCTGGAAGACCCTCTGGAGAGCGGGGATACATTTGAAGTAACCATAGAGGGCGGTTATCTTGAGGAGGAAGACACGGGCAGGAATTTCGAGGGGCTTGAAGGCGGCGAATGGAGGTTTACCACTGCCGGCTAGTACACAGCCGGCCAACCGTAAAAATCCGGGAGATTGCTCCTGGATTTTTTTCATAAAAATTTTTCCCAAAGCAGGAATTTCATTTCCCTTGTAGAAATTCTGTATTTACTTTGTACACATTTTGTGGACAAAGATGTGAATAGAGGTTTGTGAATAAAAGCATTAGAGGCGGCTGCCATGAAAATTGAAATCAGGGGTGTTGAGCGGCTCAGTTTCCGCGAGCGGCAGGTTGTGGCACTGAAGGAAATGGGCTACTCGACCGACCGCATTGCAAAACAGCTCGGCCTTAGCCCGAGTACCGTCTCGACCCTGTACAATCGGGCCAGGACCAAAGGGTACGAAGTGGTCATCGTTATTCCGGGTCATAACCTGGCCCTTTTCGGCCCTGACGAAGAGGAGGAAGGCAAAGAGTGACCAGACCGTTGAGAAAAGAGCAGGAAATTGTTTTTCTCCCCGTGGAAAGGGAGGTGCCTGAAAGGCGCACCGCCCGCCGGAGGTCCTTTAATTTTTCCAGGAGCAGGCTTCCCGCCTTGGTGGCGCTTTTGCTTTTAGGCTACCTGGCCATTACGTTCAGCAGCCAGTTCAGCAGGCTTTCCGTCCTGCAAAAAAATGTCGACAGCATTCAACAGGAAGTGCAGGAACTCAAGCAAAAAAACGCCGCCCTGCGCGAAGAGCTGCAAATGGTTCAAAGCGATGCGTATATTGAAAAAACCGCACGGGAAAAACTGGGCCTGGTTAAGCCCGGGGAAACCAGGGTGGTGCCGGTTCCGCCGGGCACCCAGTTAAAGGAACTCGAAACGCCCTCCAAAAGTAATATTGTTGGCGATTGAAACCGCTTGAGGGCAGATGTTTCTTGACACTTCTCACCTGTTTAGCATATAATTACACTAGGTTTTTGTTGCTTGTTTTTTGTTGTTTTAAGGAGGAATTTTTTAAGTTATGCCGATTGAGGTGGGGAGCGTCCTGGAGGGCGTTGTCACCGGGATAACTAATTTCGGTGCTTTTATTGAGCTGCCCGGGGGCGAGACCGGGCTGGTGCATATTTCGGAAATAGCCGAGGTTTACGTAAAAGATGTGCACGATTTTTTAAAAACTAACGACAAGGTTACGGTTAAAGTAATTTCAATAGATCCGAAGGGGAAAATAGGCCTTTCCATTAAGCAGGTCAACCCTTCCCGTTCTCAAAAGAAAAGGTTCCAGGTTTCTTTTGAGGAGAAGCTGGCCAGGTTTCTTAAGGAGAGCGAAGAGCGCCAGCAGTTTCTAAAAAGGAATACTGATTCTAAAAGGGGCGGACGCGGCTCGGGAAGGAAAATGGAATAAAAATAACGAATCAGGCAATTCCGAAAGGGGAATTGCTTTTGTGTTTTTACAGGCTTATTTGAATGAACCGCCGGCAGGAGGAGATGCTGTTGAAACGCGTGGCGGCCATTGATATCGGGACGAATTCGGTCAGGCTTCTGGTTGCCGAAAGGGACGGCGACAGGTTAAAGGCTGTAGAAGCCGGGCTGGCCACCACCCGCCTGGGAGAGGGGATTGGCTCGGGAATGCTGCTGCCGCAGGCTATGGAAAGGACTGTAGACGCCGTTGAGGGGTTTTGCCGTACTGCCATGCATCTCCAGGCCGGGCGGATTACGGTCGCGGCTACCAGCGCCGTGCGGGACGCGCTCAACCGGGACGAATTTGTGCAGATGGTCCGGCAGAGGACCGGGCTAAAGGTGCGGATATTAAGCGGTGAAGAAGAGGCCGCCCTTACCTACCGGGGAGTCCTGGCAGGGCTGCCGGTTGAGCCGCGCGCCACGGCGGTGGTGGATGTGGGCGGCGGTAGCACCGAATTGATCTGGCCCCGGGAAGGGGGCCTGCGCCTGGTCAGCGTGAACGTCGGGGCCGTGCGGATGACCGAAGCCGGCATGGACGTCCGGAAAGCGGCGGCGCTTTTAAAGCCGTTCCTGGAAGAGATAAAAGGCATGCCGGTTAAATGCCTGGTTGGGGTGGGCGGCACCGTTACCACTCTGGCCGCCGTGGACCAGGAGCTGGCCGTTTACGACCCTGTCCGGGTTCACGGCTACTGCCTGACTGCCCCGAAGATAGAAAAGATACTGGCTAAGCTTGAGGAAATGACCGTTGAGGAGCGCAGAAGGGTACCCGGCCTGCAGCCGGAAAGGGCCGACATTATTGTTGCCGGGGTGGCCATTGTGAAAGCGGTAATGGAGGGAACCGGCGCCGGCCGGATGCTCGTCAGCGAATACGACATTCTCTACGGACTGGTGCTGGAAGAAGTCGAAATAAAATAAGTAAAAATTTACCAATCACGACATTAAAAACCACCCCCTTGTACTATAATGATATTATTGGGAAAAGTACAAGGGGTGGACTCATTGTTTGAAAATATCGAGATTTATCCCTATAAAAGGTCCAGAAACGGGAAAAAAGCGCAGGGGGCTGCAGCCGGGGCGAAAGGCGCCGGGAAGCCGCCGGCCCTTTTCCGGGCAAAGGCCGTTCAGGCCGTTACGCCGGAAGTGCTGGCGGCCTGCTTCGCCGGCTTTTTTCTGGGGAGGGCGGTTTTGCTGGGGGAACTGCTGCCCTTCGGAACCTCTTTTGCCGTTGCCGCCCTAAGGGTCTTTGGGCGCTCCGGCCTGGCCGCAATCCCCGCCGTCGTCCTTGGCCTTATCACCGTAAGCGGCGGCGCCTCTCTGGCGGGTTCAATTGCAACCGTAATCTGCGCCTCGCTGCTGACCGGGGCGGTGCCCAGGGATGCCAAAAGGCCGTGGCTGGCCCTGGCGGCGCTTGTGCTTGCCGTTACAATAGTTGTTAAAGCCTCGTTTACCGCCTTTACCGCCCCTTCCGCTTACAATTATTTCACCGTACTGTTTGAAGCCGTTTTTGCCGCTTTGCTCACACCGGCCATGATTTACGGAATTTCCGCCCTTAAAAAGAGGGGCATCGTCTCCCCTTTCAGCGGGGAAGAGGTTTTTTGCATTTTGCTTGTTTTTGGCGGCTTGGTTGCAGGAACAGGCGATCTCAAATACTGGGTGATCAGCGTAAAGGGGGTTTTAAGCCGGCTTACCATTATGCTGGCGGCATTTGTGGGAGGGACCGGGATTGGTGCGGCGGCCGGCGCAGTGGTCGGGATTATTCCCGGCCTGGTTTATACCGCAGCCCCGGCCGCGGCTGGAGCTTATTCCTTTGCCGGGCTGCTGGCCGGCGCCTGCAGGGGGTTCGGCAAGGCCGGGGTTGCCACCGGCTTTATCCTGGGCAACATTATTTTGTCGGTATATATAGCCGCCCAGGAAGATATTATAGCCGTTCTGACCGAAACGGCTGTTGCCTCGCTTCTCTTTTTGCTGTTTCCCAGCCTTGTAATTGAAAACCTTAAGGTTTCCGTCGGGCTTGCGGGCGAGGAAGTGAAAGAACGGCAGGGAGATAAGCCGGATTACAGGGATATTTTAGAGGACCGGGTTAAAAGCTGGGCAAGGGTGTTCGGCGAACTGTCGCGGGCTTTTGAGCAGGCGTCCTCTACTGCCGGGCAGAGCAGGGAAGAGCAGTGCCTGCAGAGGATGCTAAACCAGATAGGGGAGAAGGTTTGCTGCGACTGCGCCTTTTACCGCACCTGCTGGGACAGGGAATTTTACAAGACCTACCAGGGGCTGATCGACCTTCTGGCCCTGCTGGAGATTTACGGAAAAGTTACTCCCGACAACCTTTCCGACGATATAAAAAGGCGCTGCTCCCGCACCAAGGAGCTTGCCATAACGGTAAGCTGCCTGTACGAATCTTACAACTTAAACCGCTACTGGTCCCGCCGCCTGGTGGAAAGCAGGGAAATCGTTTCGGAACAGTTGAAGGGAATTTCTGAGGTAATAGCCGGCCTGCCTGGAGATCTGGAATTTGAAGCGGCGGCTGGAGAAATGGGGCCTGCCTTGCGCAAGAAGCTGAAAGATGTGGGAGCGCAGATAGAGAGCCTTTCTGTATACCGCCGCAGGGACGGGGGGGTTGAGGTTGCCCTTGCGCATCTTCCCTGCGGCGGCCGGATGGAGTGCAGGAACGTCATCCTGCCCCTCCTTTCGTCGATGCTGGAACATCCGCTTTATGCGGCCACCACGGCCTGCACCGTGAGAGAGGAGGACAGCTCCTGCCACCTGATTTTTTATCCCCGCCTGTCTTACCGGCTTGTTTTGGGAGCGGCGGGCACGGGAAAAAGCGGCAGTTTTGTTTCCGGGGACAGCTACGCCTTCTTTCATTTAAAGGGGGGGAGGTTTGGCCTGGCTCTGAGCGACGGAATGGGGACCGGTCCGCAGGCGGCCCTGGAGAGCGGCACCACGGTCTCCCTTTTGCGCCGGCTGCTGGAATCCGGTTTTGGGCAGGACGTGGCGATAAAAACGGTAAACTCCGTTCTCATCCTGCGCTCGCCGGGAGAAAGCTTTGCAACGGTTGATTTAACGGTTGTCGATTTGAACACCGGCCAGGCCGACTTGGTTAAAATCGGTGCCGCGCCCACGTTTATAATCAGGGGCGGGAAGGCGGCCCAGGTCAGGGCCGGCTCGCTGCCGGCGGGCATAATCGAGGACATTGAGGTGGTCTCCCTGCGGCGGGCCCTGGAACCCGGGGACGTGCTGGTAATGGTTACCGACGGCATCCTGGACGCCTATCATGGTCCGGGAGACCGGGAGGAGTGGCTGGCCGAAGTGCTGCTGCAAATAGGGAACGTGCCTCCCCAGGAAATGGCGGAACTGATATTAAAGCTGGCCCAGACCGCGGCCGGGGGCCCGTCCAGGGTGCCCGACGACATGACCGTGGTGGTGGCCAGGCTGGAAATACAAAAGGATATGAAGAAAAATAAGACCGGGCCGGTTGTTTAAAACGGTTGCCGGTGTTTTAAACAATTAAAACAATTGGTGTTTATATTGACAAAAAGTTTAAGCTGGTGATAAATTAAAGGACAAGGAATTGCTTTTTTTTGGCTTAAATTAAAGATATCCCGTTCAAAAGCCATTTTTGAAGCAAAATATTGTAAAATTTTGAAACACGGTTCCAAAATGTAACATCGTTACTTTATTTTCAGGCGTCACCTGTTCAAAAGCGATACTGCCGGAAGACGCGCCATAGTGGCAAGAATATTGCTAAAGTTAATTCACGGGTTAATCTAAAAACCGGTTAAGTTAAAAATCTCCGAGCCGGTGAGCCTTAGCCGAAGAGGTATGGCTGCCTGGCCGTTAGGGTGCAGCGGGAAACTGTTGCGCCTCCCACTCAGGAAAGGAGAACATATGCTTTAAGATTATGTAAAGCTTCTTCCTTTTGCTTGTGGGAGGAAGCTTTAATATTTTTGCGAGGGGAATTGCCCGGTGGCTGCTTGTATATTTTTCTTCCTTATGATCGTTTCGGCCGGTTTTTTTCTTTGCGAGGTTTTCAAACGCTGCCGTTATGTAAAATTGGGCAGAGCGGAAAACCGTTTTGACCGTCCTTTCGAGAGATGGAGATACTTTTTTACTCATGCATTGGGCCAGAGGAAGGTATTCGATTACCCCGTTTTTGGAGTATTTCACCTGTTTATAATGTGGGGCTTTCTGGTTTTGCTCGCTGGTATGCCCAACATGATTGCGGAAGGCCTTTATCGCGCCCGCATTCCCCATGTGGGGGACAACCCTGCCTACCTCCTGCTGAAAGATCTGTTCATAGCTTTCGTAATAACCGGCATTGCCGGCAGTCTGGTGCGGCGGACCGTCAGAAAGCCGGATTGGCTGAAAAACACCCCGGCGGCTTTTGTTATCCTCCTGTTAATCCTGGTCGTTGTAACGACTGAGGTTCTTTTTCACGGCTCCCAATTCGCCCTGGGAGAAGGTGCGGATTTTGCCGGAGCCGCCCCATTAGCTTACGCCAGTTCCAGGTTGTTTGCCGGCATGAGTGAGGGTGCTCTTCTCACAGCCAGGGCCCTTTTCTGGTGGATTCATTTCCTGGCCGTATTTTCATTATTTTTCATCATCCCCCGTTCCAAGCACCTGCATATGGTGTTTGCCCCCTTCAACATTTACTGGCGTTCGCTGGAGCCGAAAGGCTCTTTGAAAAAAATCCGGCTTGAAGGTGAAAACGCGAAAATTTATGGCGCCGGTAAGCTGGAGGATTTTACCTGGAAGCAGCTTTTTGAAGCCTACGCCTGTGTGAAATGCGGCCGCTGTGACGGAGCCTGCCCCGCCCACCAGAGCGGCGAACCGGTAAAACCAAAAAGGTTCAACGGCCGCCTGCGCAAGCATAACAGTAGACAATTCGAATAAAAACCTGGCAATAACAGCCAGCACGCCGGACAGTGTTACAGTAATCGTTCCAAACGGTATTAACGATGCAAGTATCAGCGTTATAAATTTACTTGGTGCTGATGGTTCAGGTAATGTGACTTCCAGAGCCCTGCCCGCCCTGAACGTCACCGCCGGTGCTACCATAAACAGCGCCCCGGTGCAGATAACCGTCACCGTTCCGGCAGGCACCACGGTCAGCGCTCCGGCCGGCTGGGACGGTACCATCAACATGCCCACGGTGCAGACGGCCACCCAGGAGCTGGCCGGTGCCGTGGCTTCGTCAGGCACCGTCAGCGCGGTCATTGAAATAGGCTACGGAGACGTGCCGCTGACCTTCAGCCAGCCGGTGCGCATTCTAATTCCCGGCCAGGCCGGCAAAGGTGTGGGCTATTACCGGGACGGCATCTTCACCAAAATCAACCCGATCAGCGGCGACAGCGCGGCCGCCCTGGGCGCAAACAGCGACGGCTACGTGAGCGTCGGCAGCGACCTGGTGGTCTGGACCAAGCACTTCACCCAATTCGTCACTTACACTCCAACTGGAAGCGGTGGCACTGGTGGCGGCGGTGGTTCATCCGGCGGCGACATCCAGGCACCCACCTGGCCGAACAAAACTTTTAAAACAGCCACGAAGGCAGGGCAGACGGTAATCCTCGAATGGTATTCAGCCACGGATAACGTGGGTGTCACCAAATACAGGATTTACCACGGCACCGAACAAATCGGTGAAGTGGATGGAAACACCACCAAATTCACGTACACCGCGCCAAGTGGTTCGGGCACAGGTTCATTGCCCTATTCCGTCCAGGCCGGGGACGCGGCGGGGAACTGGAGCACCGACGGCCCCAGTGTAACACTTGGTGGAAGTAACCTGCCGCTCATTGTCGAGTACGGCGTGTATAGATATGATCCCGGCAGCAACACAACCCCGCCCACCCCGGTTGGGTCAGTGCTGACCTCCGGCAAGCTGACCGGGGTGCCTACAACTTTCAGCAGCAATACTGCCATCGGGATCAGGTTTGCCACCAACGTTGCCACCAGCACTTACTTTAGCAGCAACCAGGCTGCATTCCGGCTGCTGGACGCATCGGGCAACAGCGTCAGCATCAGAGTGGACCGGTCGGGCGACGGCACCCCCAGTGACGTTAATAGAAACTACCTCTTCGTGATTCCACAGGTTGCTTTGAAGTCAGGGAGCTCGTACAAAATCATTATCGGACCGGACCTGACCAGCAACAACGGAATGTCGGCAGGCGTGCAGCAAGAAATAGAATTCACCACAGCCGGCAGTGCTGAAAGCCCTGGCGTCAGCGGGCCCGTCACCACCAGCGGCCCCACCATTACCACCGGCTCCGCTTCAGTTGACCCGTCCACCGGGGCGACGGTGGGCCTGGGCGACAATGCCAGGATAGTCATACCGGCAAACGCGCTGAAAGGAACATCTTCAGTTACAGTTACTGTCAAAGAGGTGACCTCGCCCCCGGCGGTTCCTTCCGGCTACAAGATCGCCGGCAAAGTCTACGAGTTTACCGTCGGTGACCAGGCTGGCTATACCTTTAACACCAAGGTCGGCATCACCCTTAGCTTCGACCCGTCAGCATTAAGTTCCGGCGAGACCCCGGCCATATTCTATTACGACGAAGCCAAAGGCCAGTGGGTCAACCTCGGCGGCACCGTATCCGGCAACACCATCACCGTAGAAGTAGACCACCTCACCAAGTTCGCCGTGTTCGTCGTAAAGAAAACGGCTGCGCCGGTGGTCCAGCCGGGCACTTTAACCGACATTGTTGGCCACTGGGCGGAGGCCGATATCAAGAAACTGGTGGGGCTAGGAGCAGTCAGCGGCTATCCCGACGGCACCTTCAAGCCCGACAGCACCATCACCAGGGCCGAGTTCGCCACCGTGCTGGTGAAGGCGTTCAAGCTCGACCTTAGGACCGCCAGGCTGTTTAAAGACACCGCCGGGCACTGGGCCAGAGACTACATTTCCACGGCGGCCGTTTTCGGCATCGTCAACGGTTACGATGCCGACACCTTTGGGCCGGATGACCTGATCTCCCGCGAGCAGATGGCCGCGATGATCGTCAGGGCCGTCAAGCTGGAGCTGATAAATGAGGAAACCAAGTTCGCAGACCGGGCTGACATCTCGGAATGGGCCAGGAGCGCCGTGGCTACTGCCGTAAAGAACGGTATCATAAAGGGGTATACCGACAACACCTTCCGGCCCCAGGGCAATGCCACCCGGGCCGAGGCCGTGACGGTCATCGTCAACACCCTCCGGCTGCAAATCCACTGAGTACAGGCGTTGACGGCTGAAACCGGATTGAATTAAACTGACGCACAGAGGGGATCCTTACGGGTTCCCTCTCTTTAAAATTATTTCAAACGCTATTACTAAACGTGAGGCATTATGAGGCATTAATGCGGAGCGGAGAAATGTATGATATAATTATAACCACAAGGAGTGGTGTCTTTGGCCGAATACGATCTGATAATCAAAGTCCTGGTTGAACGTTACATGGACAAGATCGCCTCTTTCGTCCGGGGTGTACCAGTTGCTGTGGAGCAAATTGAGGACAAAGACAAAGAAGCCGTGGCAGTGCAGCGTACTTCCGATGCGCTTGTTAAAGTACGTGAAGACGGTTACGAATACCTGATGCTGGTTGAATTTCAGGCCAGGCCGGATCGAAAAATGGCGAGAAGGTTGCTGGAATATACGGCCATGCACCACTGCCGGCATGAAAAACCGGTTTACCCTGTAATAATCAACCTGACCGGCGGTAGCCTTCAGGATGGGTGGTACACATTTGAATGCCTTGACCTGACAGTGGTTAATTTCAACTACCGGCAGATAAACTTACAGGATATTGCCGGCCGGGAACTGCTCTACCGGGGACCGGTAGGTCTGCTGCCCCTTGCGCCGCTGATGAGTCATGATGAACCGCCCGAGAAGGTGCTGGATAAATGCGCGAGGCGGTTGCAAAGCGAAGTTGAAGCGGAAGACGATAGGGCATTACTATACTTGGCGCTGGCAGCCCTTGCGTCTTTGAAATATCCAAAAGATTTAATACTAAGGGTACTGGAGGTGAGCAGGTTGGAAAATATCCCGCTGTTTGACGGTATCCGGGAAGAATGGGAAGCCAAAGGCAGGATTGAGGGAAAGAATGAAGGTAAGATTGAGGGAATGGTGGAAATGCTTTTTGACTTGGTCGAAGCCAGATTTGGGGAGGTCCCTGACGAGTTGCGCAACCGTCTGGTAGTGTTAAAAGGACATGAAGAAATAAAGCGGGCCATGAGAAAAGCCATAAGCGCAGAAACAATAGAGGAATATATGGCAAGGCTTGAACATTAAAAACTAAAGAATTTTTCATTTTGAAATTTGAAGGCGTTTAAATGGACGACAGTTCCATCAGGATAATTTTTTATACAAGCAGAAAATAGCTACTTGATGTAGAATAAACAACTGATAATGTAGAATAATTATAGATGTTGAATAACAATAGATTGAATAATTGACCAATTTCACATCCTCCGCCTACGGCCAGGTCCGGTTACGGCGGCTCATTTTACAACCTAATACAATCACCCGAGTCTACCCGCCTGTGGCTACTTGGTACATTATCCTTGGTATTAAGGGCTATGGCGGTTGACCGACAGGGTATACCTTGAAAAGGGTATGCCTCCCAGTGCGGAAAGGGTTTAGTGCTTTAAATGGCCGGGTGCGTTTTCCGCACCCGGCTTTTTTATTTTGTCAGGCGGTTGATTTGAGAGTTCGATCAAGGGGGTGACAAAGGAAAGGTCAATGGAAGATTTGTAAAAGCCGGCCGGATAATTAATCTAACGGCAATATCATCAAAAAGGAAGTGATATCGTTATACTGACAACTGCGGCTGCTTGAGAGGCAGCTTTGTGACATTTAAAGGGACTTTTTCATTGCGTTGAGAGACGAGACTGAAATTTTTCACATTATTTTGCCCAGACCGCGCTGTGAAACATCTTACGTGGTTACGAGTCTTCAACCATTCACACCATATTACTTCCGGGTAACAGCAGTAAACGGAAGTGTAGAGGGCGGTTTCTCTCCAGATGTGCTGGCCACGACCCCGGCAGATACCGCCGCGCCTGCCTGGCCGGACAACAGCGCCTTAACAGCTCTCCCCTCCGGCGGTGAAGTGGTCCTGAGTTGGCCGGCCGCAAGTGACAACGTCAGTGTCACCGGTTATCAGGTCTACCTGGATACAACTCAGCTGACCACCGTCAGCGGCACCACTTACACCGTCACTGGGCTTAGCACTGGCAGCTACAACTTCAGTGTCATAGCGGTAGATGCCGCCGGCAATACCAGCCCGCCCTTAACCGCCAGCGTTACCATTGACACGGTCCCGCCCACCACCGGCTCCGCTTCGGTCGACCCGGCTGTCGGGGCGACGGTGGGCCTGGGCGACAATGCCAGGATAGTCATACCACCGCTTTCAGTTTCGCGGCCTTGACGATCATCACGGCCATCTGCTCGCGGGTGATCGGGTCGTCCGGCCCAAAGGTGTCGGCGTCGTAACCGTTGACGATGCCGAAAACGGCCGCCGTGGAAATGTAGTCTCTGGCCCAGAGGAGTGAGTTTAAATATTACAACCTGAAGGAACTGAAAGTACTGCAGTTAGAACCTCGCGTAATCGCTTTGATCGCTATGAGTGGGCCGGTGCTTTTGGTGATCTGGGAACACTTATGCCTTTTGCAATGGGCTATATTATGATAATGAAGATTGAACCACTGGGTTTGCTGGTTACATTAGGCATACTGTTAATTTGTTCAGGTTTGTATTATCGAACACCTATTCCGATTCAGCCTATGAAAGCGATCGGCAGCGCTGCAATTACCCAGGCGGCTGTCATTACTCCCGGTATGGTCTGGGGAGCCGGTCTTTTTACCGGTATATTCTGGTTGACAATGGGACTGACGGGTGCTCTTGATATTATCTCCAGAATAGTTACCAAACCGGTTGTCAGGGGTATTGTCTTGGGTCTGGGCTTTTCTTTTATCATGGAAGGCATCAAAATGATGAAGTCCGATTTTATCGCGGCTATTATCGCTCTGGCAATTACTTTCATGCTGCTTAACAGCAAGCGTGTCCCCGCCATGTTTGTCTTAATTATCTTTGGATTTATTGCTGCTCTGGTAAGGAATCCAGATCTTTTCAAGGAATTGTCTGGTATCCGTTTCGATTTCCAACTGCCTCACTTTGTATTAGGACAAATCACATGGTCTGACTTCGTAAAGGGGACGCTCATTTTGGGCATTCCCCAGGTGCCGTTAACCCTCGGCAACGCCGTTATAGCTATAACAGCAGAGAATAACATGTTGTTTCCCGAACGGCCTGTCACCGAAAGGAAAATTGCTGTTTCCCAGGGGGTAATAAACCTCATTTCCCCATTATTTGGTGGTATCCCCATGTGCCACGGCGCCGGGGGTATGGCCGGCCACGTTCGCTTCGGCGCCCGGACCGGCGGCGCCTTGATCATCCTGGGAGTTGTTTTATTGGTAACCGGCCTTTGTTTTAGCAGCTCAATACTGCTGATATTTAAAATTTTCCCTTTAAGTATATTAGGGGTAATTTTATTTTTCGCGGGCTTGGAGCTGGCTGCTTCAGCCCATGACGCAGGTAGGGAGAAGAGTGATTCTTATATCTTGCTGGTAACAGCCGGATTTGCAATTTGGAATATGGGCGCCGGTTTCATAGCAGGAATAATAATGCAAGAACTGTTAAAGAGAAAGGTGTTTAAAATATAGGTTTGATCAGGTAATCTGATTGGTCTATTCCGCAAATTCACGCCACTTCAGACCCGAGCAATGAGGCTATACGGTTTAAAATCGTGCAGCCTCATTATTTATTCAAGATATTTCTCTCAGGGCAAATTCTATCCTTTTTCTGGCAAGCTTATTTTCCGTCACGGCAGGAAAAGTCTTGCCGGCGTTGAATTACGAAAATGGTCAAAGGAAGGGGAAAGGAGGCATACCTTCTTCACAGGTGCGTCAACAGAAGAAAGGGTACACCTCTTTTAGAGGTATGTCAGCAGTGGAAAGGGGGCGTACCTCTTTCGAAGGTATGTTCCCAATTGGAAGAAGAGGAGAAGTTAGATGAGCCTGCTCCACAAGGTTCGGGAGAACATCTGCCGCCACCGGATGGTGGAGCGTGGGTGCAAAGTGCTGGTGGCCGTTTCCGGGGGGCCCGATTCGGTGGCCTTGCTGCACGCCCTGTACCTTCTTAAAGAGGAACTGGAAATATCATTGCACGTGGCCCATTTAAACCATATGTTTCGCGGGGCCGAGTCTGAGGCGGAAGCCCTTTTTGTGGCGGATATGGCCAGGCGCTACGGGCTGCCGGCAACGGTGGAGGCCCGCGACGTTCCTGCTTACCAGAAGCAGAGCGGCCTGTCCGCTCAGGCGGCGGCCCGGGAAGTGCGCTTCCGTTTTTTTTCTGAGGCGGCCGGAAAGGCGGGCGCTTCCAGGGTTGCGCTGGCGCATCACGCGGATGACCAGGCTGAAACCATATTAATAAACTTTTTAAGAGGTGCGGGCATAACGGGCCTGAAGGGCATTTCCCCGGTGCGGGAAGGGTTTTACATAAGACCCCTGCTGACGGTGAGGCGGGCGGAAATTGAACGCTATTGCAAAGAGATGAAGCTTCCCTACTGCCGTGATTCATCCAATTTAAAGGCCGTATATACCAGGAACCGGGTCAGGCTGGAACTGATTCCGCTTTTAGAGAAAGAATACAACCCTGCCCTCGTGCCCACCCTGCTCAGGCTGGGTGAGATCTGCCGGGAAGAGGACGCATACCTTGCGGAACAGGCGGTGAAGGCCTTTCAGGCGGTGCTCCGGGAAAAAGTTTCCGGCCGCGTCGTTCTGCGCCTGGACGCCTTTAAGCAGATGCCGCCGGCCATCAGGCGGAGGGTGGTGCAGCAGGCATGGCGTTCCCTCACCGGGGCGGAGGAAAACCTCGCCTTTCAGCACGTCGAAGCGGTGCTCGATTTAATTCAGAAAGGCGGGACCGGTTCGAGCGTGGTGCTGCCCGGCAGCGTTTCCGCCATCCGTTCCTACGGGACTGTTGAGCTGGTTGAGAAGATGACGGGGCGGGCGGTGCCTTATTATGTTTATCCTCTAAAAGTTCCCGGAGCTACCTTTATTCCCGAACTGGGCTGCACCATTTACGCGGAGCTGTACCCGCGCGTTAAAGCCGGCGATCCCGCTTCGCTGCCCGCCACTGAAGCATTGCTTGACTTTGACAAGCTGCCCGCGCAAATTTTCGTGCGCCGGCGCCGGGCGGGGGATGTTTTTTGCCCTTTTGGCCTGACCTCGGAGATGAAGCTGAAGGATTTTTTTATCAAGCAAAAGGTGCCGCGGGAAGAAAGGGACCGCATCCCGCTGGTCGGAACGCCGGACGAAATAGTCTGGGTGGGCGGGGTGCGAACGGGAGAAAAATGGAAGGTTGATCAAAACACCGCCCGGGTGCTGCACCTGAGGCTTGTATGTAATCTGGAGGGGGAAGCCGGGTTTTAGAAAACTGTTTAACGAATGCCGGATAACGCTTAACACTTTGGCCTTGCCTTGATTGAAACGGTTATTTAAATGTGGTACAATACTCATTATGGGTCGTATTAACCGACTTTTTGAGAGGAGTGGCATTTTTGAACAAGGTTGTAAAAAACCTTAGCATATATTTGCTGATTGTCCTTGTTATTATCGCCATGATTAAATATACCGCACCGGCTAAAAATGTCCCCCTGTCCATGACATACAGCAAATTCTATGAGGATTTGAACCAGGGGCAGATCAAGAAGGTGGTTATTCAGTCGGAAAACCTGACCAACATAATCACCGGCGAGAAAAAGGACGGCACAAAATTTGAGACCAAGGGGCCGGCAGCCGATGCCGAACTGTACAGCCTTTTGAAAGAAAAGAAGGTTGAGTGGCAGAGCGAACTTCCTCCCCAGCCCGGATGGTGGACCAGTTTACTGACGACGCTGCTGCCGATAATTTTATTTGTCGTACTGTTTTTCTTCTTAATGCAGCAGACCCAGGGCGGCGGCAACCGGGTGATGTCTTTCGGCAAAAGCCGGGCCAGGCTTCATACCGACGACAAGAGAAAGGTGACCTTTGCCGATGTGGCCGGAGCCGACGAGGTAAAGGAGGAACTTGAAGAGATCGTTGAATTTTTGAAAAATCCAAAAAAGTTTCAGGAACTGGGCGCAAAGATACCCAAGGGAGTGCTCCTGTTCGGCCCTCCGGGGACGGGCAAGACCCTCCTGGCCCGCGCCGTGGCCGGGGAGGCTGGAGTGCCTTTCTTCAGCATCAGCGGCTCCGATTTCGTGGAAATGTTTGTCGGCGTCGGGGCATCGAGGGTGCGCGACCTTTTCGACCAGGCCAAGAAAAACTCCCCCTGCATCGTGTTTGTGGATGAAATAGACGCCGTCGGGCGGCAGCGGGGCGCCGGCCTGGGCGGCGGCCACGACGAGCGGGAGCAGACGCTTAACCAGCTCCTGGTGGAGATGGACGGATTTTCTCCCAACGAAGGAATTATCATTCTGGCGGCAACCAACCGCCCGGACATTCTGGACCCGGCCCTCCTGCGCCCCGGGCGCTTTGACCGCCAGGTGGTGGTTGACGCGCCGGATGTAAACGGCCGCAAGGAGATATTGAAGGTTCACATGCGCGGCAAACCGATAGATGAGAGCGTAAACCTGGAGGTTCTGGCCCGCCGCACCCCTGGCTTTACCGGCGCCGACCTGGCCAACCTGACGAACGAGGCGGCCCTTCTGGCGGCCCGGCAGAACCGGAAGAAGATCACCATGGCCGACCTGGAAAACTCCATCGAGCGGGTTATTGCCGGGCCGGAAAAAAAGTCCAAGGTCATCAGCGAAAAGGAGAAGTGGCTGGTCTGCTACCACGAGGCCGGGCATGCCGTTGTGGGGTACCTGCTGCCGAACACCGACCCGGTGCACAAGGTTTCGATTATTCCGCGAGGCCGTGCCGGCGGCTACACCCTGCTGCTTCCTAAAGAAGACCGCTATTACGCCACCAAGTCCCAGTTGCTGGATCAGGTAACCATGCTGCTGGCCGGCAGGGTGGCCGAACAGGTGGTGTTGAAGGAAATCAGCACCGGCGCCCAGAACGACCTGGAACGCTCTACCGACATAGTCAGGAAGATGGTAATGGAATACGGCATGAGCGACCTGGGCCCGATGACTTACGGGCGCAAGCAGGACACCCCGTTTCTGGGCCGAGACCTGGCCAGGGACCGCAACTACAGCGAAGAGGTGGCAAATGCCATCGACGTTGAAGTGCGCCAGACCATAGACCGCTCTTATAACAAGGCCAAGGAACTGCTGGAGCAGCACATGGAGACGCTGCACCTGGTGGCCAGGACGCTTTTTGAAAAGGAAACCATTGAGGCAGAAGAATTTGCGGAGCTCATGAAGAAGGCCGGTGAAATTGAGCGGCAGGACAGGGTGAAGTAAACGGTGCCCGCGGCTGAAGTGGCCGCGGGCGCCGGTGTATATCCAGGCAAAAATTGGGCAAATAAAAGGGGGAGGCAAAAAAATGGAACGCACATATCTTATGATTAAGCCCGACGGCGTGCAGCGCGGCCTGGTGGGTGAAATTATCGCCAGGTTCGAAAAGAGGGGCTTTAAAATCGTAGGGCTGAAGATGATCCGGATCGGCAGGGAACTGGCCGAAAAGCACTACGGCGAGCATAAGGGAAAACCCTTTTTCGAGCCGCTGGTCGGTTACATCACCAGCAGCCCGGTGGTGGCAATGGTTATTGAAGGCAAAAACGCCGTAGGCGCGGCGCGGGAAATGATGGGGGCCACCGATCCGCTGAAGGCGGCGCCCGGCACCATCAGAGGCACCTACGGCATCGACATCGGCCGGAACGTCATTCACGGTTCCGATTCCCCGGCCAGTGCACAAAGAGAAATCGCCCTTTTCTTCAGCGCGGATGAGCTGATGGAGTACGGCCTGGAATTAGACCGCTGGGTTTACGAATAGGGCTAAATTTCAAGGTTTTCAGGAGAGGATTTAGGTAAATGGCCTTTGACGCAACAAGGATGAAGGACTTTGAAATAGCAGAGGCGGCGGAAGCAAACATGCCCTCTCCCGAGGAGTGGCGGGAGAGGCTGGGTTTGGAGAAAAGCGAGGTTATTCCCTACGGCAGGATTTGCAAGCTCGACTTTATGAAAATTGCCGAACGCCTGAAAAACAGGCCGGACGGCAAGTACATAGAGATAACTGCCATTACGCCCACCCCCCTGGGCGAAGGGAAAACCACCACCACCCTGGGCCTGGTAGAAGGACTGGGCAGAAGGGGGCTGAACGTGGGCGCGGCTATTCGCCAGCCTTCGGGCGGCCCTACCATGAACATAAAGGGTACGGCTGCCGGCGGCGGCAATGCCCTGGCCATTCCCATGACCGAGTTTTCTCTTGGCCTGACCGGCGACATCAACGACATCATGAATGCCCATAACCTGGCCATGGTGGCCCTTAACGCCCGCATGCAGCATGAGCGAAACTACAGCGACGAGGAGCTGGCCAGGCGGAATTTAAGGCGGCTGGATATCGACCCTACCAGCGTGGCAATGAGGTGGGTCATCGACTTCTGTGCCCAGGGCCTGCGCAGGATTATTATGGGCATCGGCGGCAGGATGGACGGCTACTTGATGGAGTCCGGTTTTGACATAGCAGTCAGCTCAGAGCTCATGGCAATTCTGGCTGTTGCCACCAGTTTAAAGGACCTGCGGGACAGGATCGGAAAGATAATCGTGGCTTACGACAGGAAAGGCAACCCGGTAACCACATCTGACCTGGAAGTTGCAGGCGCCATGTGCGCCTACATGAGAAATGCCATTAACCCGACCTTGATCAGCACGGTGGAGTACCAGCCCGTTCTGGTGCACGCCGGCCCATTTGCCAACATTGCCATCGGCCAGTCGTCCATCATAGCCGACCGCGTCGGTCTGAAGATGTTTGATTACCACGTGACTGAGAGCGGTTTTGCTGCCGATATTGGCTTTGAAAAGTTCTGGAACGTAAAGTGCCGCTTAAGCGGATTTGTTCCGAACGTTTCGGTGATTACAACCACCATCAGGGCCTTAAAGATGCACGGCGGCGGGCCCGCGGTTGTGCCCGGCCGGCCGCTGCCCGAAGAATATATGAAGGAGAACCTGGAGCTCCTGGAAAGAGGCATTCCTAACCTGCTGCACCACATTTCAATAGTGAAGAAATCGGGAGTTAAGCCGGTCGTGTGCATCAATGCCTTCAGCACCGATACCAGGGAAGAAATTGCCATGGTGCGCCGCTACGCAGAGCAGGCCGGCGCCCGCTGCGCGCTGTCCGAGCACTGGCTGAAGGGCGGAGAAGGCGCCCTGGAGCTGGCCGACGCCGTCATCGACGCCTGCAACGAGAAGGTGGACTTTAAGTACCTTTACCCGCAGGAAATGCCGCTCAGGCAAAAGGTTGAAGTAATTGCCAGAGAGGTATACGGAGCCGACGGAGTCTCCTGGACGCCGGAAGCCGAAGCCAAGGCGAAGCGGTTTGAGTCGGACCCTGCCTTTGACGGCTTTGCCACTATTATGGTGAAGACCCACCTGAGCCTGTCCCACGATCCTTACCTTAAGGGTGTGCCGAAGGGCTGGGTGCTGCCGGTGCGCGACGTTCTTGTTTATGCCGGGGCCGGATTCCTCTGCCCGGTAGCCGGCTCCGTCAGCATGATGCCGGGCACCGGTTCGGACCCGGCTTACCGGAGGATAGACGTGGATGTAAATACAGGCAAAGTTCTGGGCCTGTTTTAAGAAAAAACCTGTTTCAAGAAAAATATTCTAAAAAGCTTGTGAAAAAAATAACTTTTTTATATATGCGGTGCAGTTTTTTTTTATTTATACTTTTTACTTATAACTGTTATTATTACATAATTCATAAAATTGCCGTGCAATTGCTATATAATTACTGTTAAAGGCTATTTTTGGATGATATTACCCCTGTCGAAAAGGGAAGCCGCTTTACCTTCTCTTTCCTCCGCCTGCCGGCGGGTTTTTATATAAATATCGTGAAATATGGTGCAGAGGAGGGAAGGCCGCCTGCGGTTACGACCTCAAGCCGGGACGGCCGGAAAAACTATGGTGGGAAAAGTTACAGGAAGCCTGCGTTTGAGGATGACCATTCTGTTTGGGCTGGTGGTCCTGATCGGGTGCCTGGTGCTGGCGCTCGTCAGCGAGTTTAAATCCACCGCCGCCCTGGAGGGCGAGGCTAAAGAAGCCATGCTGAAAGTGGCCAGGCAGGCCGCCGAAACCGTGGATAGCCAGGTTCGGGCACGGGTGTACGTGCTGGAAGTCCTGGCCAACAACAGCATCATACGCGGCGTTTCGGCCGGCCGGGAAGCTGCCCTGGAGGAAAAATTAAGCGTTCTCAGGGAAGCCCAGAAAGCGGCGGAGGGGCTGGGGTTTAAAGAGTTCACCGTCGTCGACAGGGAGGGCAACGGAAATATCTCCAACGGCGGGAAAGTGTACGTTGCCGACCGGGAATATTTCAAAACCGCCTTGAGCGGAAAGCTCTGCATTACCAGCACCCTCATCAGCAAGGCCGACAATTCGGTGGTGTTTTCCTACAATCTGCCCATCCGCCACCATGCCACCGGTGAAATAACCGGAGTGCTCACCGGCATTGTGGATGGAGCAAAGTTTAGCGAGCTTATCGGGGCCGTCACCTACGGCCGGACCGGGCACGCCCTGGCTGTGGACGGAGCAGGCAAGATTATAGCCCATAAGGACGCTGAGAGGGTCAGGGCCCAGGAAAACATTGTCGAGCAGGCCGCCTCAAACAAGGATCTGGCTTCCCTGGCGGCGGTTGTTGCCAAAATGGCTAAAGGCGAAGAAGGCGTGGAGGGCTATGTCCTGCAGGGCCAGAACATGCTTATAGCCTATGCGCCGGTAAAGACTACCGGCTGGTCGGTGGCCGTAACCGCTCCTGTAAACGAAGTGCTGGAAAGGGCTGCCGGACTGAAATGGGCAATGCTGGCGGTGTCCCTGGCAATAATTGTCCTGGCCCTGGTACTAACCTATGTGATGGCTAAAACCGTTGCCGAGCCGCTTAGCCAGGCGGTGAATTACCTGGGGCAACTGGCGGAAGGGAACTTTACCAGCAGGGTGCAGGAGAAACACCTAAAAAGAAATGACGAGATCGGCAGGCTGGCGCAGGCCGTCGACAGGATGTGGACAAGCCTTAGAGAGATGTTTCTGACCATCAGGGAGGACGCCCAGAACCTGGCCGCCAACAGCGAGGAACTGGCCGCTTCCGCCGAGGAGGTCAGCGCCACCGTGGAAGAGGTGGCCAGCACCACCGGGGAGGTGGCCTCAATGGCCGAAAAGAGCCTGGAGAACGCCAGCCGCACGGCGGAGGAGTCCAGGAACGTGGTGGCCGTGGCCGAGAGCGGCGGGGCGACGGTTGGGAAGACCATCGAGAAGATCAACTCCATTGCTGCGTCGGCCGCCCGCATGGGTGAATCCGTCCAGAATCTCGGTGAACTTTCGGCGCGCATCGGCAACATTACCGACGTTATTACCGGAATAGCCGACCAGACCAACCTGCTGGCCTTAAACGCCGCCATTGAGGCGGCGCGCGCCGGCGAGCAGGGGCGCGGCTTTGCCGTGGTGGCCGAGGAAGTCAGGAAGCTGGCCGAGCAGTCGGCTGACGCGGCCAAGGAAATCGGCCAGCTCATCGGTCAGATTCAGTCCGGGGTAGAGGCGGCTGTAAAAGCAATGGAGTACGGTTCCGCCGAAGTGAAGGATGGGGTGGAACTGGCCTCCCAGGCCGGCGCTGCTCTGCGGGACATCATCGGCGCCGTCAATAAGAACATCGGGCTGATGGAGGAGATAATCCAGGGGGCCAGGCAGGCCAGCGAGGGGATGCAGCAGCTTTCAGCCAGCAACGAGCAGGTGACCTCGACCATTCAGCAGGTGGCAGGCGCCACCCAGCAACTGGCGGAAATTGCCAGCAGGCTGCAGGCATCGGTGAACAGGTTCAAAATATAGTCTTAAGGCCGGCGGCCGGTTCGGGGGTTATCCCCCGCCGGCCGCTCTTTTTTTGCTTTAAAGCAAAAAAGTTAAATAAAAATTAACAAAATACCTTGTTAATTTGGCATTTTTGTTATATTATACTAATATAAATTATAATAATATACTCAATGATAATGGCAAATCCACTCGAAAGATGGAGACGCAAAGCCGCGGGTCTAAAGCAATTACGCCATGACAGCCGGGCTGCCGTGAGTGCACGGAAAAACTACCCGTCCGACGAGGTAGTTTTTTTAAGTGGAAAAATTAAATTCGCGAGGTGTAAAAAATGAAATTAAAAGTTGGGGCAAAAATGTTGGCGGGGTTTTTGATTGTTCTTGCTTTTCTTCTTGCGGTTGGAGTCACATCAGCTTTGTTTATGAGATCCATAGCTAAAGATGTTGAAACAATCAACACCATTAAAAAGGAGCTGGGATTTCAAAAAGGTATAGACAATAATTTTAACATTGCGGTTTCCGGATTGCGCGGCCTGATTGCCTACGGCACCGAAAAGTATAAAGATGAATACAAAAATGCAATGAGCCAGGTCATCGAAATGGAAAAAAGCCTTCTTGAGATAAGCTCTCCTGAAAAAAAGGCCACGGTCCAGAAGTTGATCGAATTGACTACTGCTTATGATGAGAGTACTCCCAAAGAATTATTTCCGGCTATAGAAAAACTGCGCCGGGCGTCCGGAGAAAAAGAAGTTGAGGAGGCAAAAAACGAAATTGCCGCGGTGGCCGGCAAATGGCAACCGGTTACTTATCAAATAAAAGAAATAGTGAATGGTTTTATTTCAAACAATGATAAGTTGTATCAGGAAAAATTCGAAAATATAAATAAAAATATTGTCAGATCTATATATGTTTCACTTATAATGACCGTGACAGCCTTATTTTTGGGCATTGGTTTAAGCATTTTGATCACCGGCTCGATTAAAAAGCCGATTCATTTAATGATGGAGGGGGCCAAAAGATTTGCGGAAGGCGATTTCACCACCCCGATTGAGGTAAAATCTGCCGATGAATTGGGAAGCCTGGCCGGATCGCTAAACGGCATGGCGGAACAACTGAAAGCCCACATAAACGAGATTATTGCAAATGCACAGATTCTGGCAAGCAACAGCGAGGAACTGGCCGCTTCCGCCGAGGAGGTCAGCGCCACCGTGGAAGAGGTGGCCAGCACCACCGGGGAGGTGGCCTCAATGGCCGAAAAGAGCCTGGAGAACGCCAGCCGCACGGCGGAGGAGTCCAGGAACGTGGTGGCCGTGGCCGAGAGCGGCGGGGCGACGGTTGGGAAGACCATCGAGAAGATCAACTCCATTGCCGCGTCGGCCGCCCGCATGGGTGAATCCGTCCAGAATCTCGGTGAACTTTCGGCGCGCATCGGCAACATTACCGACGTTATTACCGGAATAGCCGACCAGACCAACCTGCTGGCCTTAAACGCCGCCATTGAGGCGGCGCGCGCCGGCGAGCAGGGGCGCGGCTTTGCCGTGGTGGCCGAGGAAGTCAGGAAGCTGGCCGAGCAGTCGGCTGACGCGGCCAAGGAAATCGGCCAGCTCATCGGTCAGATTCAGTCCGGGGTAGAGGCGGCTGTAAAAGCAATGGAGTACGGTTCCGCCGAAGTGAAGGATGGGGTGGAACTGGCCTCCCAGGCCGGCGCTGCTCTGCGGGACATCATCGGCGCCGTCAATAAGAACATCGGGCTGATGGAGGAGATAATCCAGGGGGCCAGGCAGGCCAGCGAGGGGATGCAGCAGCTTTCAGCCAGCAACGAGCAGGTGACCTCGACCATTCAGCAGGTGGCAGGCGCCACCCAGCAACTGGCGGAAATTGCCGGCAGGCTGCAGGCATCGGTGAACAGGTTCAAAATATAGCCTTAAGGCCGGCGGCCGGTTCGGGGGTTATCCCCCGCCGGCCGCAAGGTTATCCGCGAACTTTTCAAAGGTTATTCCTTTTTCTCTGCTCCCAGTTTTCCCGCCATGCCGTATTTTATCCCTTTGTTTGTGCCGTGCCTGTGGACGCTTTCCAGTTGCGCCTTTTGGGATTTTATTTCTCTGGGCCTCGGGACGCCGGCGGGCCGGTGGCTGTCTCCGGGCAAATCCGGGCGTTTGAAGCCGTCCTCGCTGATCGTACGGCGTTTTGGCATTATCGCTGCCTCCTCTTTTAAGAGTGCTTGTATAAGGCGGTGCTTTGTCACCGCTCACTCCGGTGCTCCACGCCGACAGCACTAACTGCTTGCTTCGGGCGAAATTGGGCCGCCCTCAACTCACCGTCCTGGTTCGGTTCGGGCTGGTGCGGAATTCTTTGGGGACATACCTCCCAAGGAGGTGTGTCCCCTAACCTCTGTCCCCGCACCCCCAATTTCGCAACCTCGCGGCGCAGAGTGCTGTTACCGGCGCTCCGCAAGTCGTTCGCTTATGACAAAGCACCGCCCCCGACTGCATTATTTTACCTGATTTTGATGCACCACCGTGGGCGGTTAAGAAAATGCTTGTATAAGGCAGTTCATTGTCACTGCCCTCTTAAATCTATTATCTGCCGTCCGGCCTTCTTTTATCCTGGCCGGCTTGTTTAATCTTTAAGGCCCCGCTGCATTGATTTTCCCTCTGTCCCGCTTTATAATGTGGACAGGCTTTTGAAAGCCTGGCTGACGAATTTTTTAACCGTTAATGGTGCGGGAGGTAGCGGTTTGGGGATCAGGGTTTACAGCATCATTGCTGAAAATATGGAGGAAGCTCACCGGCTGATTGCCTCTGTGGGAGCCGACCGGGCCGGCTGCGACTGGATGGCGCCGAAAGCCGTCCACCGCCTGGTAATGCTCGACGGGGTGCGTCCGGAGCAGGCCAACATAATCAAGCAGGAAATGCTCGCCAAGGGCGGGGAAGCCGCCGTTTCCAGGGGGGTGGTCGATCACTCCGTTGCAGAGACAAGGGTGCTGCTGATGGGCACCCTGAGGCAGTACGGGGCTTTCTTGGCCAAGCTCAAATGCCAGCCGTTCGGCCTGGCCGCTCTGGCCGGCAGGATAAAAGAGGTGCTGGACGGGCAGGAAGGGTACCGCCCTTACGATCTGGACTGCCGGGGGAAAACGCTTCGCCTGGGCGAGCGCACCCTGGTTATGGGGATTCTGAATGTTACGCCCGATTCTTTTTCAGACGGCGGGAGGTTTTGCGAGCCCGGCCAGGCGCTTGAAAGGGCCTGGCAGATGGTGTCCGAAGGGGCCGATATCATCGACGTGGGCGGGGAGTCCACCAGGCCCGGCTATATTCCGGTGGAGGCAGGGGAAGAGCTGGCCAGGGTGGTGCCGGTGCTGAAAAGGCTGGCGGCCGAGATTCCGGTTCCGTTGTCCATAGACACCACCAAGGCTTCCGTGGCCAGGCAGGCAATGGAGGCAGGGGCCCATATTATAAACGACCAGTGGGCCCTGCGGGCCGATCCGGGGCTGGCCGCGGTGGCGGCGGAATACGGCGCTCCGCTGGTAATGATGCACAACCAGAACGGCACCCGTTACAGGGACCTGACCGGGGACATGGTTGAATATTTTCAGGAAAGCATTGCCGCGGCTGAAAAGGCCGGGGTGGACCGGGCAAAGATTATAGTAGACCCCGGCTTTGGCTTCGGCAAAACTCCAGAGCAAAACCTCGAAATGCTGCGGCGCCTGAAAGAATTGCGCTGCCTGGGCCGGCCCATCCTGGTCGGCACTTCCCGCAAGTCCACAATCGGCAAGGTATTGGACCTGCCGGTGGATCAGCGGGTGGAGGGCACTGCGGCCACGGTGGCCGTGGCCATAGTCAACGGAGCGGACATCGTGCGGGTGCACGACGTGAAGGAAATGGCCCGGGTGGTCAAAATGACCGATGCCATTATCAGGGGAAATACCGGCGCGGTTTAAGGGGCAAGGTGCCGGGCACCGGCCGTCAGGTGGCAAGTGCTAAATATAAAGAAAGGTGCGGCTGTTTTATGGATAAGCTGATTATTGAAGGCATGGAATTTTACGGCTACCACGGGGTGCTGCCGGAGGAGCGCGCCCTGGGGCAACGCTTTGTGGTTGACGTGGAGCTTTACCTGGACCTGCGCCCGGCCGGAGAGTCGGACAGTCTGGAGCATACCGTAAATTACGCCGGCGTCTTTGAGCTGGTGCGGTCAATTGTTTGCGGGCGCCCTTACCGCCTGATCGAGTCGGTGGCCGAGGCAATAGCTTCCGCCGTGCTGGATCGCTTTCAGGTGGCTGAAGCGGTGGTGCGCGTGAAAAAGCCTTTTGCACCCGTGCCCGGCCGGTTTTCCTGGATGGCCGTGGAAATAAGAAGGCAGGGCGGAGGTTTTTCCGGGAGGACGCAGGGCGGAGGCCGCGATGCTTAGGACTGCATATATCGGGCTGGGCAGCAACATGGGCGACAAGAAGGCCAATATCGAAAGGGCGCTGGAAATGCTGAAGGCTTCCGCCGGCGTGCGGGTGAAGAGAGTGGCGTCGCTTTACCGGACCGCCCCGCTGGGCTACACCCGGCAGGACTGGTTTCTCAACACCGTGGCCGAGGTGGAGACCGGCCTTGGGCCGCACGAACTGCTTGCCCTCCTGCTGGACATCGAAAGAAGGCTCGGGCGGGTGCGCACCGTCCGCTGGGGCCCGCGCCTGATCGACCTTGACCTGCTTGTTTACGGTGACGAGGAAATAGATACTCCTGCCTTGACGGTCCCGCATCCCCGCATGGGCGAGCGCGCCTTTGTGATGGTGCCGCTGGCCGAACTGGTGCCGGATTTGACCGTGCCGGGCCGGGGCCGGGCGGCGGAACTGGCGGAAAAACTGGCGGGAGAGCAGAAGATATGCAGATTTGCCGTAAATTAACTTATCATCCGGACAAGTTCTTTCAAATTTTCAGTGTGGCTGTTTATTGCCGGCCTATCATGCCTTTTAGCGGGGATAGCCGTTGAAATCCTGAGCAGGTATTACAGCATTTCCCGCCTGTTTAGAGATGTTGTCGGCGACGTCGTGCTGAACAGCGCCGGCACGGCTTTAATCCTGGCCGCCCTGTACCTTTTGGTGACAGAGATAGCTCAGGGGCGGCGCAGTGGCCGCCTAAAAAAGGCGGATAATGTTATACAGGTTGTCCCGCTGGGCCGGCTGGAAGCCGGCCTCCCTGATGTTGTGCACCAGTTCCGCCAGAGAAGCTTTGAAGGAAACCCCCGTCGCCCGCACCACGTTTTCCTCCAGCATGGTGGAGCCGAAGTCGTTGGCCCCGAAAGCCAGGGCAATCTGGGCAATTTTCGTCCCCTGGGTCACCCAGGAAACCTGCAGGTTGGGCACGTTGTCCAGGTAAATCCTGGCCACGGCCAGGGTTCGCAGGTAATCCGCGGCGGAGGCCGCCCGCCCGCCCAGGGCGGTGTTTCCGGGCTGGTAGCTCCAGGGGATGAAGGCGGTAAAGCCGCCGGTTTCGTCCTGCAGGCGCCGGATTGCCTCCAGGTGGGCAATTCTTTCCGCCGGCGTTTCCACGCTGCCGAACATCATGGTGGCGGTACCCTTCAAACCGGCCAGGTGGGCCTCTTTCATCACTTCCAGCCAGCGGCCCGCCCCGATTTTGCGGGGGCTGATCAATTTCCGCACCCGGTCGGCCAGAATCTCCGCCCCGCCTCCGGGCAGCGAATCGAGGCCGGCGGCCGCCAGGCGGCGGATCACGGTCTCCAACGGCAGGCCGGAGGTGCGGGCCAGGTAGTCGATTTCCACCGGGGACAGGGAATGTATTTGAACGGGGTAACGCTGCTTGATGGCCCGGAACAGGTCCTCGAAGTAGTCGAGATCCAGATCCGGGTGCAGACCCCCCTGCATCAAAATCTGGGTGCCCCCTGCCGCCAGGGTTTCCTCGATTTTTTTGAAAATTTCGGCGCGGCTGAGGACATAAGCCTCGGGGTGGCCGGGCGGCCGGTAAAAAGCGCAGAAGGCGCAGCCCGTCACGCAAACGTTGGTGTAATTGATGTTGCGGTCGGCCGCGAAGGTGACCCGCCGGTGGGGGTGCAGCCGGCGCCGCACCCGGTCGGCCAGATAGCCCAGGGTCAAAAGGTCCGCCCCGGTTAAAAGGCAAAGCCCCTCCTCCTCCGTAATCCTTTTCCCCTCAAGCACTTTGGATGCGATAGCACCGGTCATCTTCTTTCCCCCAGATGTTTAAAACTGCCGACGGCTCGGCCAGCCCGCATTCCGCGGCGCAGCGGTAGAAGTACATCAGGCCGTCCAGGTGATCCCAGTTCAAATCGAACTTAAGGCAGCGGAAATAATCTGACAGGACCGCTTCGGGCAGGGAGGTCAGGCTTTTTGCCCTGGCAACCAGTTCTTCGTGGTGCTCCTGCCCCCACTTTTTAGAGGAAATCATTCCCTTCCAGATGGCGGCCAGTTGCCGGGGCTGGCGGCGGGCAAAATCCGGCCTGGCAACCCACAGGGCAAACACCATCGGGCGGCCGGTCCAGCGCTTCCATTCCTCCCCCAGGTCGTAGACGTGCAGGCTGCCGGCCCGGTTTACCTCCATAAGCGCCTCGTCGCCAATAACCAGTGATGCGTCCGGTTCGCCCCACCAGGCGGGGCTGCCGGGCGGCCGGGTGAAAAAAAGCGCTTTGACGCCGCAAAACCGTTGCAGCAGCACCTTCAAAAGCACCACGCTGGTGGCGGAGTAGGGGGTTAGGGAAATGCGCCTGCCGGCCAGCCGCTCGGCCGGCAGGCGGCTGAGCAGGGCCACACTTCTCACCGGCCCGTCCGAGGCAATGGAGAGGCCGGGCAGGATCAGGCAGCTTTCCTGCTGCCGGGCGTACTCGATGGACGACACGGCGGTAACTTCCAGCAAACCTTCCCGGAACATGGCGTTGAGCTGGCTGGGGTGGTGGGCGCACAGCCTGGCCGGAACCTCCACCAGCCCCTCCTCAATGGCGTGGAATACCGGCAGGCAGTTTATGTAAGAAACTCGCCCAAGGCGCGGCCGTTCCATATTACAGGCTCCTTTCCGGGCCGTAGCGGCGGATGACGTTATACAGGGTGTCCCTCTCCACCGGCGTGCGGCCGGCCTCCCGGATCATTTGCAGAAAGGCTTCCGGCGGCTGGTACTGCGCCGTCTCCGCCCCCGCCTCGTGGGCGATGCGTTCCTCCCTGACCGTCCCGTCCAGGTCGTCCACGCCGAAGCTTAAGGACACCTGGGCGACCTTGGGGGTGATCATGATCCAGAAAGCCTTGATGTGATCGAAGTTGTCCAGCATCAGGCGGGCGATGGCCAGCGCTTTAAGGTCCATCATGCCGGTGGTGCCGGGCAGGTGCTCAAAAGACGTGTTTTTGGGGTGAAAGGCCAGGGGAATAAATGCCAGAAACCCTCCGGTGCGGTCCTGCAGCTCCCGCAGGGCAATCAGGTGATCCACCCGGTCCTCAATGCTTTCCAGGTGGCCGTACAGCATTGTGGCATTGCTCCGGAAACCCAGCCGGTGCGCCTTTTCGTGCACTTCCAGCCATCTTTCGGGACCGATTTTTTTGCTGCAGATTCTTTTTCTCACGGCCGGGTTAAATATCTCGGCCCCCCCGCCGGGCAGGGAGCCCAGCCCTGCCTCTTTCAGCCGCAGCAATACTTCTTCCAGGTCCAGCCCGCTTATTTCACCTAAAAAGTCGATTTCCACGGCGTCAAAAGCCTGAATGTGGACCTCCGGAAGAATTTCTTTAACCGTTCGCAGCATTTCCTCATAGTAGCTGAAGGGCAGGCTTTCGTTCAGGCCGCCGACGATGTGCACCTCGGTAATTCCCAGACCCCGCAGCTTTTCGGCCCGGGCGGCAATTTCCTCAATGGAGAGAGTATACGCTCCCCTGTCGCCGGGTTTTTTGCCGAAGGCGCACAGTTCGCACAGGTTCCGGCAGACGTTGGTGTGGTTGATGTGGGCGTTGTTGATGAAGAAAACGTCGTTTCCCACCTTGCGCCGCCGGGCGTAGTCGCTTAAAAGGCCAATGGCCGGCAGGTCGTCCGACTCCCACAGCCTGATCCCGTCTTCCCGGCTCAGGCGCCTGCCGTCCAGTACCTTGCGGGCCACGCCGGCCAGCGGGCCTTCTTCCAGGTTATGCACCATCTGGTCTCCTCCTTTTAAGGCCGATGTTTTCCGGGCGCAGCAGGGTTGGCTTGCGCAGGCCGCGGCAGGCGCATTCCGCCTCCAGGTTCACGCTTTCCAGGGCCTGCATGATGATGCTGCCGAAAGGAACGGCGTCCTCGAAAAAGATGTCTTTCAATACGCGGTACTCCCACGGTTTTACCGTGCCTTCGCCGTAATTCACGACCAGGTAAATGCCGGCGTAGCAGGCGCCGATTTCCCTGGCCAGGTATACCTCCGGGCACAGGCTCTGTCCCACCACGTCTGCCCCCCACTGGCGGAAGAGGGCTACTTCGGCGGGGCTTTCAAAATGCCTGCCGTCCGTGACCAGGTAGACGCCGCGGGAAAACACCCGTCCCGACGGGCTTCCTGCGGCTGCCTCCACCAGGGTGAGGCGCAGGGAAGGGCAGATGGGCTGGCGCATCACCAGCAGGTGCTCCTCGCCTATGCTTGTATCCCGCCGCATGGAAAAGTCTATGTAGTCGTCGGGAACGACAATGTCCCGGGGGTCCAGCAGGCGGTTGACGCTGCCCACCCCGCCTTCCGCTATTATCTTTTGCACCCCGGCCTCCCGGAAGACCCAGAACAGGCGGCGCGAGGCCTCGCCCCAGGGAATGCCGGGAATGCGTCCGTGCATTTTGGCGGCCAGCACCGTCCGGGGCCGCCTGCCTCCAGTTGTGAACAGCTTGAGCGGGGGACTTTCGCCGAAGGGGGTGCGGAAAATCAGGCCGGAGCCCAGAATTTCTGTTCCGGTCCGGTTCAAATCCTCGGGGAAGCTGAGGGAGAAGGTGCCCGACCCGCCGATAAAGCCGATGTCCGCCCGGGGCACTTCTGCAGCAGAACTACGCATGAAACCCCAACCCCCTCAGATTGTACTCCACCAAAGGGCCCGCCGCCTCTTCCAGGCTGGCCGGGTACCCCTTTCGCAGCCAGGAGAGCACCACGTTGTAAAAAGTTCCTATAAAAGCGGCCGCCGCAATCCGGCTGTCCTGCGGCGGAATCAGGCCTGTCTCCATGGCCTCCCGGATGTCTTCCTCCACCAGCTCGGCGAGCCGCCCGAGCAGGTCGGCCAGTTGTTCGCCGAAGGCCGGGTTGGACCCGGCGGTCTGCAGCAGGACCACCTTTGCCAGTTCCCGGTGCCTCCCTAAAGCTTCTATGGCCGCTTCCATTGATGCCTTTAGCTTTTCCCTGATGCCAAAGGCCCCTTTGCGCCTTTCGGCAATTTTTGAAATGACAGTTTCGTAAATTTCATCGACTACCGCGGCAAACAGCGCCTCCTTGTTGCGCAGGTACAGGTAAATGGTGCCGGTGGCCACGCCGGCCCGCCGGGCCACCTCTTTTATTGAGGTGCCGTGGTAGCCGTGCTCCGCAAACACAACCTGGGCCGCCTGAAGGATGGCCTTTAGCTTTTCCTCCAGCTTTTTGCCCACCTTTTCCGTTCTACGGTAGGCCATCCAATCACCCCGCAAGAAATGAATATCGGTTCATAATTTCATTGCTATTTTATTCCGGGCCCGGTGACTATGTCAAGGAGGAAGATGAGATAATAATGTGCAAAAAGGGTGACATAAATGGCCTTTAAGCCGGCGCGGGTAATATTTGAACAGGACGCGTTAAAATATCCGCTGGGGGAAAAGCTATACAGATTTTTCAGGGATAAAGGCACGGATGTCAGCTTTGCCGCCTCCCACAACAGGGTTAGTGCCATTCCCGGCAGGACCCGTTCTGAAAAGTATTTTGAGGCCAAAAGGACGCTGGTGGTCGGAGTGCGCCGCACCACGGCCTTCGAGACCTGCAAGCCGTCGGCCCACTTTCAGCTGCCCTTGGCCACCTCCTGTCCCGGCAAGTGTGAATACTGCTACCTCCTGACCAACCTGGGCAAAAAGCCGTACGTCCGCATCTACGTCAATATAGAAGAAATTTTAAGCGCTGCCCGCGGCTATATTGAGGACAGAAAGCCACAGGTGACGGTTTTTGAAGGGGCTGCCACCTCCGACCCGGTCCCGGTCGAGCCCTATACCGGGGCTTTGGCAAGGGCTGTCGAGTTTTTCGGCGGCCAGGAGTACGGCCGCTTCCGGTTTGTTACAAAATTTACCGAAGTCGATACGCTGCTGGATGTTCCCCATAACGGGCATACCAGATTCCGGTTCAGCATAAATACGCCGGAAGTGATCAGGAGGTTCGAGCACGCCACCCCGCCGCTGGCGGAAAGGCTGGCAGCCGCCTGGAAAGTGGCGGCCGCCGGTTACCCGCTGGGATTTTTGGTGGCTCCGATCATCCTCTATGACGGATGGAGGGACAGCTACCGGGATTTATTTAAAACCGCCGCGGCCGGGCTGAACGGCAAAGTTTATGACCTCACCTTTGAGTTCATCACCCACCGGTTTACCAAAAGGGCAAAGGGCACCATCCTGGAGGTCTTTCCCAGCACCCGGCTGGACCTTGACGAAGAAGCCAGGGCTTTTAAATTCGGGCAGTTCGGGTACGGCAAATACGTTTACCCGAAGGAGCTGTTTTCCGACGCTAAAATCTATTTTGAGGGTTTGGCGGGGGAATATTTCCCGGGTTCGAAAGTGGAATATTTTGTGTAGAGGCGGCTTGAAAGGCCGGGTTTGCGTTAAATGCACTAAAGTAAGGGATAGACCTTATAGTACTTTACGAAAGGGTTTATCCCTATTTTTATTCGTAAAAAATTAATTAAATATATTGTATTAAGATAGTACTAGTAGTATAGTATAGAAAACATTGCTTCTGATGGTGGTGCATCCTAGTGAGGGTGGAAACAATTACGACTTCCGATGGGAAAACCCGGTACATGCTGGTTGATTCGGACGGCGAACCCGTCCTTCCCGTCATGCGGTTCATCAAGTTCAAGGATAACAGCGGAGCCGCACGGAACAGCCTCCGCGCCTACTGCCAGCACCTGAAACTCTTTTTCGAGTTCCTTGAGCAGGAGGAGCTGGATTACCGTAAAATCAACATAGACGAGATGGCTGCCTTTTTGCGCTGGCTTCAGAACCCCTACGGGAACCTGAAAGTAATCCCGGTGACGCCCGTGACGTCCCCCCGCGGACCGGCCACCGTGAACACCGTTATCTCCACGGTCCTCAATTTCTACGACTACCTTATGCGCCACGAGGACTACAGCGTCCAGCTCTCTGAAAGGCTGAAAAAAACCATCCCGGGGAGCAGGAGGGGTTTTAAAGACTTTCTCTACCACATCAACAAGGACAAGGAGTATCCGGCCAAGATTTTGAAGGTTAAGGTCCGCCGTTCCCGGCCCAAGACCATACCCAAAGAGCAGGTGGGCAAGTTAATTGACGCCTGCTCAAATTTAAGGGACAAATTTTTAATCCAGCTTTTGTGGGAAAGCTCCATGCGCATCGGCGAGGCCCTGGCCCTGTGGCTGGAAGACTTTGAGCCCGACGGACAGAAGATCCACATCCGGGACAGGGGCGAACTTCCCAACCTCGCCGAGATCAAAACCATCTGCAGCCCCCGGACGGTGGACGTTTCCCCGGATTTAATCAACCTGTTTTTCGACTATGTGGCTGAATTTCATACGGACGAAGTGGATACGAATCACATTTTTATTAAGCTGTCTGGAAAAAACCAATACCAACCCATGGAGTACCAGGACGTTGCCTCCCTTTTCCGCAGGCTAAAGGCCAAAACGGGAATTGACGTCAGCCCCCACATCCTCCGGCACAGTTCCTTAACCGAACTGCGCCGGGCCGGCTGGAAGCCGGAACACTTACGAAAAAGGGCTGGACATGCCCATGTCCAGACCACCATGCAAATTTACCTGCACCCAAGCGACGAAGACCTGCGCAAGGATTGGGAGAAGGCAGAGGAAAAAATGCGCCTTAAACGGCAGCAAAAGGAGGGCTCTGAACATTGAGTACGGTTTACAGGCCGGCCCCGACGCCGGCAAAATTGCAGGAAATCGAGGAAACCCTGACGGGCTGCTGGAAAGAGGATGTGTGGGACATTACTGACCCCATCTTTGATGAGTTTCGGTCTGAACGTTGGACACTACCCAATAAAATTATTGACTTTTCTCGTCTACAGCCAGGCATTAAGGAAGAGGTCAAGTTTTTCTTTGTTCACCGCCTCCGTGAACACACCTTGCGGTTACAAACGGCGGTCGTTTACGGATTTTGCTTTGCCCGCTTTGCTGACTTTCTGGAACGGGCCTATCCCAGGATCAGAAGTTTTACGTATTTGGAGATAGAGAGAGTTATGACCAGGTGGCGTTCTTACCTGGTTGAACAGGGGGTTTCGGTCAGCAAAAAAGGCCGTTTATCCAGTACCCAATACGAAACTCTGTTACAGCAGGTATATCAGTTTATGGTCAACTTCTACGACGAGCGGGAGGAGTTTGAAAAGAACGTCTGGGACATGCGGAAAATACCGGGAGCGAAATATACCCAAAACAAAGCTCATTACCTGCTTTCTTTTACGGACATTCCCCTTCCCTTCCGGCCCCTGGCTAAAAGATACCTGAAGGTACGGGTAGGCATTCGGTCATATGCCCAATGTGCAACAGACTTGATGGCTCTGCGTTTGTTTCTGCGTTTCATCCACAAGCAATATCCTGACTGGAAAGACCTTAAGAGTTTATCTCGTAAGGATATGGAAAATTATCTTCTATGGTATCGGTCGTACACAGAAGGCTGGCAAAAACGGCACTATGAATATTTAGTCAGCCTGCGGAACTTTTTAGATTACATACAACAGGCGGGGTATCCGGAGGCGCCAGAGAAACCTTACGTTTCGCTGTTGTTTAAGGAAGATTTTCCTAAGTTGGCTAAGCGATCGGAAGAAGATATTAAATTTATCCCTGAAGGGGTTCTAAGGCAACTGGAAGAAAATCTGGACCAGTTGACGCCTCCGGAGTACATCCCTGTAATCGTTATTCTTCGTGCCACGGGCTGGCGCAGCTCCGACATCCTGAACCTCCGTTACGATAACTGCCTGGACCGTACTGCCCAAGGATGGTGGCTCTGCGGGGATATTCTGAAAACGCAGGTGCTAAACCACCGCGTTCCCATTACCGACGAGGTGGCTACAGTGGTTCAGGCAGTAGTTGATGAGGTTGAGGAAAAAAGCACGCCTGAAAACAACCCTAAAAAATTGTTGTTTGTCCGCCTTGATGGAAAACGCAGGGGTCGGCCACCAATGGGGTCGTCCATTCGGCGAGCCCTTAACATATTGGCCCAAAAATGTAGTATTGTAGACGACCAAGGCCGGTTATTCCACTTTGGCAACCACGCTTTCCGCCACACCAAGGGCGTCGAACTAATTAACAACGGGATGAACCTTGTCCATGTCCAGAAGTGGATGGCCCACGCCTCCCCAGAAATGACCCTGCGCTACGCCAGGATTCTCGACACAACCATGCGGAAGTCCTGGGAAGAGGCCACTAAAAACGGCCTTTTCCGGATTGACCCTACAGGGAAGCCGGTAAAAATTGACCCTTCCGACGTTGAGAACGAGGGCCTGATCGAGTGGGAGTATATTCGTTACAACCTAGACGCCGTGAGGACGCCTTTGGGTTATTGCCTCAAGCCCCACAAGGTGGAGTGTAAGCATCAGCTGAACCCTTGCCTAACCTGCCGCAATTTGTGCATCACCCCTGATTTTATTCCGCAGTTCGAGGCGGAAATCAGGGAGGTAAAGGCTGTCATCGAGCGCGGCAAGGCCCAGGGCCGGACCATCTGGGTGGAGAAAAACGAGGTCATTCTGGGACGTTACGAAGCGATTCTGACTGTTCTAAAGGAAGGCCATACCCACCACCTGGCAGGAAAAAAAGGGCGGGAGTACGTGGGGGAGGAACGTTTAAATGTCCGGCAAACACCAGCGTAACACGGAAGGAATGAAAAAACACGCCCGGCGCAAGAGCGAGGAAACCGTGAAAAAGGTTGACGAGGCCATCCAAAGGCTGATTAAAGCCGGGGAGAAAATCAACTTCAACAGTGTGTCCCTGGAGGCCAGGGTGAGCAAGTCCTATCTTTACACCCACCAGGAGATCAAGGAACGCATCGAGAACCTCCGCAAGCAGCAGGAGGCCGTGCCTTCTCCGAAGCATATTAAACGGGAAATGACCGATGCCAGCAAGGACATCATCATTGCCGCGAAGAACAAGCGCATCAAGGAACTGGAGGCCGAAAACAAGCGGTTGAAAGAGGAGCTGAAAATACTGCAAGGAAAACTTTACGAATCGCTGGAGTAGGATTGATTTTGTGAGTTTTATCATCCTCAAAATATGGCCATGCTTGTTATCGTCGCCGCCGGACCTGTGGATATGTGGGCAACTCGAAGTGTTGTCCAAGCGAGTGTGGACCCTGTGGACAGGCGGAAAGCAAACCACAAGTTGCCTGGAAATTCATGGTTCGGGCAGATAACCTTTTGTCTGGGAGGATTCTCCCTTTTGCCTGTCCACAAGTCCACACGAGCGGCATATCCACAGGCTTAAAGCATGATTTGGAGGTTCTTCACGAGAATCTTTGCCGTTAGGTTTGTTTTGGGGAAATTCCTTGTCTCCTAATGCAAAAATATACGTTGTGAATATATACAGAACGTGAATGCCTTGTGTTAGCAAGGTTTTTTCTTTCTTGGTCTATATAACAAATGCCCGGCCTTTTCTCCCGCGTTAATAAAGCCCCCGGCCTTTTTATTTAGCAGGACGGCCGGCCTGGCCTAAATCCATTGAAAGGGCTTCGAGCAATACTGGAGGCCTTGCAGTGATTATTGGTCCGCAAAAGGAGAAAGGGGGAAGAGCGTCGAATGGATACATTGACCAGCTTTGAAAATTACCTGCTGAGCCGGGGCCTGTCTCCCGGAATGGCGGCCATATACCTGGGCCACGTGCGGCGCTAAGCTACGCCAGTCCAGAAGCGATGTTGAAGAATATAGCATGGGGGAATAAAAATACATGGCCACCCTAAATTTTAAAGGAAAAGCTTTCGTCCAAAATTATCACTTGATGGTGAAATACCACCAGCTTGTTCCGAAAAAAGAAAAAAGCCTGACCGATAAAGTCAGCTTAAATGATAATCTCATTATTCACGGAGACAATTTAAAGGCCCTCAAGGCGCTTTTACCCAATTATGCTGGTAAAGTAAAGTGTATTTATATCGATCCCCCGTATAATACCGGCAATGAAAAATGGGTTTACAACGATAACGTAAATTCCCCTATGATGCAAGAGTGGCTAGGGAAAGTGGTGGACAGGGAAGATTTAACCCGGCACGATAAATGGCTTTGCATGATGATGCCGAGGCTGAAGCTGTTGAGGGAATTGTTGAGGGAGGATGGGGTGATTTTTGTCAGCATTGATGATAACGAGGTTCACCATTTAAGAATGTTGATGGATGAGGTGTTTGGTGACCAGAATTTTATTGCCTGCATAGTGGTTCAATTAAATCCCAGGGGTAGAACACTTGATAGGTTTTTGGCTAAAACACATGAATATATATTACTTTATGCAAAAGATGTCACAAAAGATAACGCCGTTAATCTTATCCAAAAAGAAGGCATTGTATTAAAAACCTATAATAAACAAGACGAAAAAGGAATATATCGAGAACTGGAACTAAGAAATCGTAACCCTGTCTTTAATAGAGAAAACAGACCAAATCTCTTTTACCCTCTCTATGTAAATTCTGAAACGGGGCAAGTGTCACTTACAAGAGATAAAAAACACTCTATCGAAGTGCTACCCAAAAACTCAAGAGGCATTGACGGTTGTTGGACCTGGGGGCGGGAAAAAGTGGCCTCAAATATATCCAAATTAGTAGGCCGCCAGGCATCTACCGGTGCGTGGAGAATCTATCGCAAAGATTATTTATATGACGAGTCAGGAGACGTTACGGTTACAAAATCGAAAGCATTATGGGTTGAAAAGAATATCAACAACGAAAATGGTAAAGAAGTTTGCAATGAGATTTTTCTCAAATGTCCCTTCGATTTTCCAAAGTCACCAGAATTAGTGAAGAGATGTATTAAACTTGGTTCTGGAAATACGGACATCGTCCTCGACTCTTTCGCCGGTTCCGGCACAACCGCCCATGCCGTTTTAGAGTTAAACAAGGAAGACGGCGGCAACCGCAAATTCATCCTTGTTGAGTGCGAAGATTATGCCGATGAAATTACTGCCGAACGGGTCAGAAGGGTCATAAAAGGAGTTCCGGGGGCAAAGGAACAGAAATTAAGAGAAGGCCTGGGAGGCACCTTCAGTTATTTTGAGCTGGGCGACCCTATTGAGATGGAAAGTATTCTGGAAGGAGATAACCTCCCCGGTTACCTTGAACTGGCCCGGTATATCTTTTACACAGCTACCGGGGAAGAGTTTGATCCGGAAAAGGTAGACATGGAAAGAAGTTTTATCGGCGAATCGAGAGATTACGAAGTGTACCTATTTTACAAACCCGATGTGGAATACCTCAAATCTACGGCGCTAACGCTAGATGTAGCGAAGCGGTTGGGGCAGTACAAGGGCAAGCGGAGGCTGGTCTTTGCCCCTACCAAATACCTGGACGCAGAGCACCTTTTAGAATATAAAATTGATTACTGCCAGCTTCCATTTGAAATTTACAGGTTGAGGGATTAGTTTTATGGAGCTAAAAGAATACCAGAAAAAAGCGCTGGAACAGGTAAAACGTTATTTAGAAGCTCTGGCCGAATATAAAGCAAAAAACGAGAAAGCAATCCAGATAGACCCCGACCTTTCCATAAACTTCCCGCTTAAAGCGTGGGAAAAGGTTGTCCGCACGCCTTATCTATCAAAGAAGAACGGTTTAGGGGAATACCTGCCGGATTTTTATTTAAAAATCCCCACCGGCGGCGGGAAAACGCTGCTGGCCTGCCATACGATTGATTTGATCAACCGGGTTTATCTCAGAAAGCAAACGGGGATCGTCCTTTGGATTGTGCCCACGACGCAGATTTACCGGCAAACGCTGGCCAACTTGAAAAACCGCGAACATCCCTACCGGCAGGTTTTGGACATTGCCAGCGGCGGGAGAACGCTTATTTTGGAAAAGACGGACAGGTTTACTCCCATAGATGTTGAGGAAAGCCTTGTAGTTATGCTTCTTATGCTGCCGTCGGCAAGCAGACAAAACAAAGAGGTTTTGAAGGTATTTAAAGACAGCGGCGGCTTTGCTGAATTCTTTCCTCCGGATGACGACCGGGACGGGCACGAAAAAATCCTCAAACAGTTTCCCAACCTGGATTACTTCGGTGATGAAAATAACTTTTGGGGGAGAATTGTGAAAACTTCTCTGGGAAACGTCTTGCGGATTTTAAGGCCGGTGATCATCATCGACGAAGGGCACAAGGCGTATAGCAACATTGCCCAGGAAACGATCAGGGGTTTTAATCCTGCAATTATTGTGGAGCTTTCGGCCACCCCGCCAAAGTACGCTAATATCCTGGTCAGCATTACCGGCCAGGAGCTTAACCGGGAAGAAATGATTAAATTAGATTTGCACATCACTAACAAAGCAAGCCCCGACTGGAAAGATACGATGCTTGCTGCCGTTGAAAAGAGGAATGTTTTAGAGCTTAAGGCGAAAGAATACGGGGCGAACACCGGAGAGTACATCCGCCCCATTTGCCTTGTCCAGGTTGAGCGAACGGGCAGGGAGCAAAGGGGTACCAGGTTTATCCACGCGGAGGATGTCAAAGAATACCTGATCAAACAATGTGGAATCCGGGAGGAAGAAATAGCTATAAAAAGCAGCGAGAAAGACGATATTGAAGGAATTGACCTCCTGAGCAAAGGTTGCCCGGTCCGCTATATTATCACCAGGCAGGCCCTCCAGGAGGGTTGGGACTGTGCCTTTGCTTACGTTCTGGCAATCCTGACCAATCCGGCTTCCCAATTAAGCATTACGCAACTGGTAGGGAGAATTCTAAGGCAGCCGGGGGCAAGAAAAACGAAGGTAAAAGAACTTGATGAGAGTTACGTCTTTTGTTACCGGCAGAGGGCAAAGGAGGTTTTGGATGGGGTTAAGGCAGGCTTTGAGGCAGAAGGGTTAGGGGATTTGACTGGCAGGGTTTCTGTCGAGGAGGGAGATGAAGAAAGTACAGAGGCGACAAAAGAAAGATTCGTTAGTTATAGAGAGCGATTTAAAAAATTTGAAGGCAGGGTTTACCTGCCGAAGTTTGTTATCCAGGAAAGCGACGGCTGGCGGGAAGTCAATTACGAAATGGATATTTTAAGCAGGATTGACTGGAGCAAAGTAAATCTTCAAGAACTAATAGATATTCCACTGACAGAGATGAAAGCGAATGAAGAAGAGGTAACGGTAGGGCTTAGTGCGGATAAAGAGAAGGTAATCGAAGAAAAGGAACGCATTGCTAGAGAAGGCGGTTTAGAAATTGACACAGTATTTGTTACCAGGCAAATATTGGATATTGTTCCAAACCCCTGGACTGCCTATGATATAAGCAAAAAGGTGATAGATTTATTCTTAGCAAAATACGGCGAAAAGACAGTTGCAAACAATCTTGTTTTTATTGTTGAAGAGTTAAGGAAACACTTGGCAGGGGAAAGGGACAGGCTGGCCGAACAGGTTTTCAGGACACTGGTTAAGCAAAAAATATTGTGTTTCTTCTTGCTTTCTGGCCAGGGCGGGTACAAGTTGCCGAGCAGGATAAGGGTGAGAAAGACCTCTAAGTCGCTGGTAAGATATGACAACACTCCAATTCAACAGAGCCTGTTTGATTTTGTCCCGGAAGAAGAATTTAACGAGACGGAAAAGGCCGTAGCAATTTACCTTGACGAGCAGGAGAAACTTTTGTGGTGGTACAGGAACCTGTCAAGGCAGGATTATTATATCCAGGGGTGGAAGAAACACAAAATTTATCCTGATTTCATTTTTGCTGAAGCCAATGCGGAAAGACGGGATGATTACAATAAGGTATATGTAATCGAGACAAAAGGGTTGCATCTGAAGAACGAGGATACCTATTACAAGAAAAACGTTTTTGATTTCTGCAACAGGCTGGGGCAGCAAAAAGACTGGAGAGAACTAGACTTGGAATTTGACGATAAAAAAATTGAGTTCCAGGTTATTTATGAAGATGAGTGGAAGGCGAAAATTAATAAAATATTTGAAATTTAAAGGCAGTGTCAACTAATTATCAGGCAGAAAACACTAAACATAAGGAGGTTGGATTATGGACGAAGTGTTAAAATTTTTGACCGACAATCCCGTCTTTTACATTGCCACCGTTGACGGCGGCAGGCCCAGGGTGCGCCCTTTCGGCTTTGTAATGAAGTACGAGGGCAAGCTCTGGTTTTGTACCAACAACCAGAAGAATGTGTACAAGCAATTAAGGGAAAACCCTTACTTTGAGCTGTGCACGGCATCGCCCGACCGGAAATGGTTGCGCCTTAAGGGGAGGGCCGTATTTAATTCCACCCCTCAGGCAAAGGCAAAGGCCCTGGAGGTAATGCCCGAACTGAAGGCCATGTATTCGGCCGACGATCCCATTTTCGAGGTGTTTTATGTGGAGGAGGGGGAGGCAACCTTTTACTCGCTTACGGGCGAGACCAGAACGGTTAAGCTTTAAGCTAAAAAAATTTTTCACGGAAGAAGAAAAACTTAGCAAAGCTTTTTTATAAATCCAATTGTTCATTTCGCCCTGCTGTGATAAAATTTGCATGAGGGCGGTATCCGGGCGCGGAACCGCACCGTAAAAAAGCGTTTTTTTGACAACCTGGTATTTTTTGGAACCGCTTGGAGCCGGAAGGACCGAGACGGGAGGTCAGAGAAACTTACGCCTTTCGGGTATTCCGGAAGGCTTTTGTTTTTGGCCCTTCCCGGCCGGGTGGAGCGGCCCGGGCCTCTTTTGGCCCGGCCCGTGTGGTAAGGGGGTTTGAACAGCTTTGACTAAGCCTAGCATTGCGGTGGTGGGGGCCGGCAAGGTGGGATCGGCCCTGGCGCTGCTGTTGAGCCGGCAGGGATACCGGGTGGCCGGCGTGGCCAGCAGGAGCATCTCCTCGGCCCTGTCCGTAGCCCTGCAGGTCAACGCGGCTGCCAGCGACAGGCCGGAAATGGTAACGCCGGGGGCCGAAGTGGTTTTCATCACCACCCCCGACCGGGTGATTGCCCGGGTTGCCGGAGAAATTGCCGAACGGGGAGGGTTTAAGCCCGGCCAGGTGGTTTTTCACACCAGCGGGGCGCATTCTGCCGACGAAGTGGGAGCGGCGCGGCGGGCGGGCGCCTTTGCCGCTTCGCTGCACCCTCTTCAGTCTTTTGCCGATGTGAAAACGGCCATGGAAAACCTGCCCGGATCGTATTTTGCCCTGGAGGGCGACGGCCAGGCCCTGGCAGTAGCAGAGCAGATAGTAAGGGACCTTGGCGGCAGAAGCTTTTTTATTGCGGCCGAAGACAAGCCTCTGTATCATGCTGCTGCCTGCATTGCCTCAAACTACCTCGTTTCCCTGCTGCACTTTGCCACCGGCCTTTACGGCCGCTTCGGCCTGAGCAGGGAGGAAGCCTTTAGGGCGCTTTTGCCCCTGATTGAAGGCACTTTAAGAAATACCGGCCGGGCCGGCCCGGCGCGGGCTTTAACCGGCCCGGTGGCCAGGGGCGACGGCCCCACCCTGGAAGGGCACCTGGAGGCGCTAAAGGAAGTGGGCCGGCAGGAGCTGGAACTTTACTGCAAACTTGGCCTTTACACCGTAACGGTGGCGCTGGAAAAAGGAAGCATCAGCGCCGGCCAGGCACGGGAACTGGAAAAAATATTCAAGGAGGCAGATTTAAATGGACCAGGAGAAAGTAACAACCGCCACGATCAAGCAGATGAAGGCCGAGGGCAGGCCGGTAACCATGCTTACGGCATATGACTACCCCATGGCCAGAATGGTGGACGAGGCGGGCATTGACATGATTCTTGTGGGCGACTCCCTCGGCAACGTGGTGCTGGGCTACGATTCCACCCTGCCGGTGACCATGGAGGACATGCTCCACCACGTCAAGGCGGTCTGCCGCGGCGTGAGCCGGGCCATGGTGGTAGCGGACATGCCGTTCCTTTCCTACCAGGTGTCGGTTGAAGAGGCAGTGCGCAATGCCGGGCGTTTTTTGAAAGAAACCGGTGCCCAGGCGGTTAAGCTGGAAGGCGGCCAGGAAGTGGCCGGTGCCGTCCGCGCCATCGTCAACGCCGGCATTCCGGTGGTGGGCCACCTGGGGCTGACGCCCCAGTCAATCCACCAGCTTGGCGGGTTCAAGGTGCAGGGCAGGGAGGAGCGGGCTGCCCGGAAGCTCCTTTCTGACGCCAGAGCCCTGGAAGAGGCAGGGGCCTTCTGCATTGTTCTGGAGTGTGTGCCCGCTCCCCTGGCTAAGGTGGTTACTGAAAAGCTTCAGGCGGTTATCATCGGCATCGGCGCCGGCCCGTACTGCGACGGCCAGGTGCTGGTGACTCACGACCTGCTGGGTCTGTACCCGAAGTTTACGCCAAGGTTCGTCAAAAAGTACCTCAACCTTCACGAAAATATAGCTGCCGCTTTGAAGCAATATAAGGAAGAGGTGGAGGAGCGCACCTTCCCAGGCCCCGAGCACAGCTTCGGAATGTCCGAAGAGGTGCTGAAGAAGCTGTATTGATTGTCAATTAAGGTAAAGTCAAATCCCATGGATGAAAATACTGTAGGGGCGGCTCCATTTGTAAAAGCGAACGCTATACAAAATTAAATTCCGTTGGGGGTATTTATGTTAGTTTGCAACACCATTTCCGAAATCCGTGCCTTTGTCCGGGAGGCCAGGTCAAAAGGCCGCTCTATAGGCTTTGTGCCGACCATGGGCTACCTGCACGAGGGGCACCTGGAGCTGATGCGCCGGGCAAAAGAGCGCTGCGACACGGTAGTGATAAGCATTTTCGTCAATCCCACCCAGTTCGGGCCGAATGAGGATTACGACCGCTATCCGCGGGACCTGGAGCGGGACGCGCGCCTGGCCGGGCAGGTAGGGGTGGACGCCATATTCAATCCGTCCGTGGAGGAAATGTACCCGGCCGGTTACTGCACCTACGTCGATGTGGAGCGGCTTACCGGGAAGCTGTGCGGTCTCTCCCGGCCCGGCCACTTTCGCGGCGTTTGCACGGTGGTAACCAAGCTTTTCAACATAGTCAAGCCCGATTATGCCTTTTTCGGGCAAAAGGATGCCCAGCAGGCGCTGGTGATCAAAAGGATGGCGGCCGACCTGAACATGGACCTGGAAGTGATTACGGTTCCCACGGTACGGGAGGCGGACGGGCTGGCCATGAGCTCCCGCAATGTTTACCTCGACCCGGAGCAGCGCCGCGCCGCCCTGGTCCTTTCCCGCAGTCTGGAAAAGGCGGGGGAGGCCTTCCGGGCCGGGGAGAGGGACGCCTCGAAACTGCGCCAGATGGTTTTGGACATGATTAAGGCCGAACCTCTGGCAAATATCGACTACGTTGAAATTTACAGCTACCCGGAACTGGAGCCGCTGGATCAAATAAACGGGCCGGCGCTTTTAGCCCTGGCCGTAAAAATCGGCCAGACGCGCCTGATCGACAATGCTATCCTTGGGCAGCTTTAATTAAACTGCCTTTAAGGCGCCGGCCGCCTTATAACGGCGGGGGTGTAACCCGCCGTGCCGGCTGACCTTGCCGAATAAATCTTTATCCTGGAGGAGTAAGCTGTGTTCCTGACCATGCTAAAATCCAAGATCCACCGGGCCACCGTCACGGAGTCCAACCTGAACTACATGGGCAGCATTACCATTGACGAGGAACTGATGGAAGCGGCGGACATCCTGCCCAATGAAAAGGTCCAGGTGGTCAACAACAACAACGGCGCCCGCTTCGAAACCTATGTAATCAAAGGGCCCCGCGGCTCCGGGGTAATCTGCCTGAACGGTGCGGCGGCCCGCCTGGTTCAGCCCGGGGACCTGGTAATAATCATTTCCTATGCCATAATGGACGCCGGGGAGGCGCGCACTTACAGACCGGCCGTAGTTATGGTGGACGGCCGCAACAAAATCGTCGAGGTCAGGCAGGGCGAGGCCCACGGTCCGGCCGGCGCGGATACTTGTCCTTGACAATAAAGAAGGCATATATGTAGAATTAAATAGAAGTTTAACAAAAAATGTAAAGTAATTCCAGTGCCGGAAAACTGTAAAGACCTTTTGTCTGCAGGCTGTTACGCCCAATATATGGATTTCACCGTTGCTGGAAAAGGCCTTAAGGCATGAGAGAGCTTTAAGCCGGGGCCGGCTGCCGTGCCGGAAGGAACAGTGCGGGCGGGCCGCTGCCTGGAAAGGATGCTGGCGGTTACCTAAGAGGAGGGTTCGTTTTGCCCGAAAGGTACATGTTAAATTTCGATACCCGGAATCTGCCCCAGGAGGAAGATGAGTACATAATCCTGGGAAGCGGAATTGCCGGGTTGTATACTTCCCTGGCAGCTTCCCAGGCCGGCGGTTCGGTTACCGTTTTAACCAAGCAGACAATGATGGATACGGGCACCGACAAGGCGCAGGGAGGAATAGCTGCTGCGCTGGGGGACACCGATTCCCCCGCCCTGCACCGGGAAGATACCCTTGTCGCGGGAGCCGGCCTGTGCGACGCCGAAGCGGTAAACGCCCTGGTCAGCGAAGGGCCGGACCGGGTCAGGGAGCTGATCAAGCTGGGCGCCATCTTCGACTGCGATAATGAAGGGTTGTGCCTGACCAGGGAGGGGGCGCACAGCAGGCGGCGCATTTTGCATGCCAGCGGCGATGCCACCGGGGCCGAAATCCAGAGGGTGCTCACCAAACGGGTTCTCGAGGATGACCGGGTGAAGGTGCTGGAGAACCACTATGTGGTGGACCTTCTGGTGCGGGAGAACGTCTGTTACGGGGTACTGGCCTACGACCGGCTGGCCCGGACCCTGAAAGTTTTTCGCGGCAAGGTGGTCGTTCTGGCCACCGGCGGGGTGGGGCGCCTTTTCGAGCACAACACCAACCCCGAAATAGCCACCGGCGACGGCGTTGCCATTGCCTTCCGGGCCGGGGCCGAGGTAATGGACATGGAGTTTATCCAGTTTCATCCCACCGTGCTGAACCTGCCCGGCGCCCCGCGCTTTTTGATAACCGAGGCGGTGCGCGGCGAGGGGGCTTACCTGCGCAACAGCCGGGGGCAGCGCTTCATGCCCCGCTACCACGACCTGGCCGAACTGGCTCCCAGGGATGTGGTGGTCCGGGCGATTTTAAAGGAGATGGCCGAAACCGGCTCGAATAAAGTGTACCTCGATCTGACCCACCTGGACCCGGAGGTAATTAAGGCCCGCTTTCCCAACATTACCAGAACCTGCGCGGAATACAACCTGGATATTACCGTTGTTCCCATACCCGTTGCCCCGGCGGCGCACTACATGATGGGCGGCGTTAAAACCAACCTGGTTGGCGAGACCAGCATCAAAGGCCTTTATGCCTGCGGGGAGGTTGCCTGCCCGGGGGTGCACGGCGCCAACCGGCTGGCCAGCAATTCCCTGCTGGAAGGGCTGGTATTTGGCGGCAGGATAGTGGAGGAGACCAGGCGGTTCCTGAAAGATTACCGCCTTCGCTACCCTGAGTTTGCCTGCGACTGGCTCCTGGAACCGGTGAAAATGGATTTTGCCTCTTTGCGCAAAGAGCTTGAGGTGCTGATGGGGCAGAAGGTGGGGCCCGTCCGCAGCGGGGCCGGGCTTAAGGAGGCACTTGAATTTTTTGACCGCTGGAGTTTTCTGAGCCGGCATCAGGTGGAGGGCGTTGAGGAAATGGAAGTTAAGAACATGCTCCAGGTGGGCGAACTGGTGGCCGAGGCGGCCCTTGCCCGCCGGGAAAGCCGCGGCGGGCACTACCGGGTGGATTACCCCGACACCCACCGGCGCTGGCAGAAGCATATAATTTTCAGGCGGTAAGTGCTGCCTTGCAAACAAAAAATACATATGAAGGAGCGGACCGGCGCCAGGCGCCGGTTAATTTATAAAGAACAGGATAATATTGACTTTGCCTGCGGCCGGCAGTATACTGGCGTGGAAAAATATATTTAATGTTGTGTTTCGGGAGCGTGTAAAAAAGAAATGAAGGCCGGAAAATTGAGAACTCCTGGATTGTTCCTGGTCATCTGCGTTGCCGCCCTTTTGCTGTTAACGGCGGGCTGTTCCCTCTGGGGAGGTGAAGAGGAAGCTGTCAACCCCCTGGTTATAAAGCCGGAGGATTTTGGCATCTTCCTGTTCGAGTCCTCGGAAGAGATTTACCGGGCCAACGTGAAGGACCCCCAGATGTGGGCCAGGCTCCGGGAGTACGCCGACCGCGATCCGGAATATGCCGCCCATTACAAGTGGCTGTACGATACATACGTCCGCTGGGATGAGTACCGCCGCTCCCAGCTCAAGGAGATAATGGAAGAATATCTTCCCCAGCCGATGTCCGAAAGGCTGATCAAGAAAGGCAAGCAGACGGCCGGTTTAAACGAGGTTATCGAATTTATCAGGACAGACCGTTTCTTTGCAAAAAAAAGGAGCACCCTGGTCGATTTTTATGCCTGGTACGGGGCAAACTATGCCCTGCCGCACTACGAGCAGGTCAGGCCGCTTCTCCAGCGCAAGGCGGACATTGCTGCCGGGATGGTGGAAAAAGGGTTTGACATTGTAGGGTTCATGGAAAAGGAAAGCGGGATTAAGCTCAAGGAGAGGCCGGGCACCATCGAGCTGCTGCTCAACATGAGGATGATTGGCGCCTCCGGCTTTTACCGGGACAGGGATTCGCTGACCACCATCCAGTGGGGGATCGGCCCGGAAAAAATCTGGGCAGTGCCCTTCCACGAGCTGTCGCACTCCTTTTTTGCCACCTTTACCAGGGGCTGGTACTTCAAATATCTGGCCTGGAAGATGAAAAAAGACGAAAAACTTATGGAGAGGTTCAAAGAAGATGTGCCGTACACCTGGGAGGGCTGGATTGAAGAAAACCTGGCGGAGGGCTTTTCGCGCTATATCAGCGTGCGCAAAGGCATAACCAGGGACGTGGGTGAAGGGATTTACGTCTTCGACAAGGAGTATGCAGAAGCTTTAGTTTCCGGCTTTAACCCTAAAAACACCTCCCTGAAGGACTTCACCATCAAGTTTTTAAAACAGAAATACAACATATAAAAGGGGAATAGCGACGTGGAGCTGAACCAAATTGAGCTGAACAGGCTGATCGAGCGCTGCCTGAGAGAGGATATAGGCACCGGCGATCTTACCACCAACAGCATTGTGCCGCCGGACGCCGTTTCCGGCGGTTACATACTGGCCAAGGAGGACGGAGTGGTGGCAGGGCTGCCGGTGGCGGAGGGGGTTTTTTTGCGCCTGGACCCGTTCGTTGAGTTCCGGGCCCTGGTGCGCGACGGCGAGAGGATAAAGAGCGGCCAGGTGCTGGCCGAATTGACCGGCCGGGCGCGGGCGATCCTGACCGGCGAGCGCCTGGCCTTGAATTTCCTGCAGCGCCTGTCCGGCATTGCCACCAGGACGGCGCGGCTGGTTGAACTGATTGCCGGGGAAAAGGCCCGCCTGGTGGATACCAGAAAAACCACGCCGGGCCTCAGGATGCTTGAAAAATACGCGGTCCGGGTGGGCGGCGGGTACAATCACCGCTTCGGCCTTTACGATGCCGTGCTGATCAAGGACAACCACATCAAAGCGGCCGGCGGGATCAGGGCGGCGGTGGAGGCGGCGCGGCGGGGCGCTCCCCACACGGCCAGGATTGAGGTTGAAGTGGAGGACCTGGCTGGGGTAGAAGAGGCCCTGCAGGCCGGGGCCGACATCATCATGCTGGACAACATGGACCCGGCGGCCATGAAGGAGGCCGTGGCCCTGATTAACGGGCGCGCCCTGGTGGAGGCCTCCGGCCGGATCAGCGAAGAAAACATCCGGGCCGTGGCCGCAGCAGGGGTCGACCTGATTTCGGCCGGCGCCCTCACCCACTCCGTCAAATCCCTCGACATCAGCCTCGAACTCCGGGGTCAGGCTTAATGATTCTTAAAATTTTTTAAAAAAAATTTAAATAGTGTTGCAGCTATTGACAATATCCTAGTATTTTAATAAGATTAATTACAAAATAATATTATCGAATAACTATGAAAAGGATAATGGGAGGTCTAAATAGTGCGGAGAATATATTTCGACCATAGCGCCACCACGCCGGTGCATCCGGAGGTTGCCGAGGCGATGTACCGTTTTCTGACCGGCGATAATTTCGGCAACCCGTCAAGCATCCATTACTTCGGGCTGCAGGCCCGTAAGGCCGTGACGGAGGCGCGGGAAAAGGTGGCGCAGGCCATCGGGGCGTCGCCGAGCGAAATTGTTTTTACGAGCGGCGGCACCGAGGCGGATAATATGGCCATCCACGGCGCGGCCGTGGCAAACAGGAAGCGTGGCAATCATGTTATCACCAGCGCCGTGGAGCACCACGCGGTGCTCGACGCGGTCAAGAACCTGGGCAAGCAGGGCTTTGAAATTACCATCCTGCCTGTGGACGAATATGGAATGGTCAGGGTGGAAGACGTAGAAAAGGCCATTACGGATAAAACCACCTTAATTACCATCATGCATGCCAACAACGAAGTGGGCACCATCATGCCCGTCGCCGAAATCGGGAAGCTGGCCAGGGAGCGGGGCATAGTCTTCCACGTGGACGCGGTGCAGAGTTTCGGAAAAATTCCGGTCAACGTGGACGAACTGGGAGCCGATCTGCTTTCTGTTTCGGGACACAAAATATACGGGCCGAAAGGCGTCGGCGCGCTTTATGTGCGCAAGGGTACGCCCTGGAGGCAGACCCTTGTTTTCGGGGGCGGACAGGAGCGCCGGCGCCGGGCCGGCACGGAAAACGTCCCGGGCATTGTCGGGCTGGGCAAGGCGGCCGAGCTGGCGCTGGCCAACATGGAAGAGGAAAACAGGAAGCTGACCGCCCTGCGCGACAGGCTTATAGAAGGCGTTTTGAACAGGTTTGAGGACGTAATACTGACCGGGCACCCGGAAAAGCGCCTGCCCAATCACGCCAGCTTCTGCTTTAAGTATATTGAAGGCGAGTCATTGCTGTTGAGCCTGGACATGAAGGGCATAGCCGTTTCCAGCGGCTCGGCCTGTACGTCGGGCTCCCTGGAGCCTTCCTACGTGCTGCTTGCCATGGGCATTCCGTATGAATTAGCCCACGGGTCCCTGCGCGTAACCATGGGCAAAGACAACACGGAAGAGGACGTGGATTACTTCCTTGAAGTCATGGGTCCGGTTGTGGAGAGAATACGGGCCATATCGCCTTTAACCGGGAAAACCGGTGAACCGTCTCTGGGTACGGCAGTTGCCAGGTAATTGCCGGCCAGTTGCGCGCTTTACCGACAATTAAAGAAAGGATGGAATATTCATGCCGGTTCAAGAAGACGTGCTGGAGTTAGCTAAAGAGATAGCAAGGCTGAAAAGAGAACGCAATGCCGTCATACTGGCCCACTTCTACCAGCGGCCCGAGGTTCAGGATGTGGCCGATTTTATCGGCGACTCCCTCGCTCTTTCCCGGCAGGCGGCCGGTACCGGTGCGGATGTGATTATTTTCTGCGGCGTTCACTTCATGGCCGAAAGCGCATCGATCCTGTCCCCGGATAAAATTGTCGTCCTGCCGGACGAGGAGGCAGGCTGCCCGATGGCGGACATGGTTGACGCCGTCCAGTTGGTGCAGAAAAAACAGGAAATGCCGGACGCAACCGTGGTCTGCTACGTGAACACCAGCGCCGAGGTGAAAGCGGAGTCCGACATTGCCTGCACCTCGGCCAACGCCGTCAGGGTGGTCGCTTCTCTGCCAGAAGACAGGCCGATCCTTTTTGTGCCAGACAAAAACCTGGGGCAGTACATCATTTCCAGAACCGGCAGGGAAATGACCTTATGGGATGGTTACTGCTCTACCCACGACCGCCTTACCCCGGAAGATATCTTTAAGGCCAAAGCCGAGCATCCGGAAGCCCTTGTGCTGGTTCACCCGGAATGCCGCCCGGAAGTGGTGGCCCTGGCCGATTCAGTATCCAGCACTGCCGGCATGATCCGCTTTGCCCGGGAAAGCAGCGCCCGCGAGTTTATAATCTGCACCGAAAAGGGCATCCTGCACCAGTTGCGCAAGCAGTGCCCGGACAAGCAGTTTTACCTGGCTTCGGACAAACTTGTTTGTCCCAATATGAAGAAAACAACCCTGGATAAAGTCTACAGGGCGCTCGTAGACCTTGAACCAAGAGTCACCGTGCAGGAGGATGTCAGGGAGCGGGCCAACCGCTGCCTGGAAAGGATGCTGGCGGTCCGGTAAACTGTGACAAAGTTGTAACATTTCCGTGACGGATTCGTGAAAACTGCCGGCTATAATAACTTCAACAAAAAAAAAGGAGGTGCGGGGTGTGGCAAAAAAGTGGTACATCACCACGGCACTGGTTGGAGTTTTGGCGCTGGCCGTCCTGGCTCCAGGCGCGCTTGCCGCAGTTACTGGAAACCAGGTCGATTCCGTCCGGCTCAACAAGATGTTTGATGAGCACAAGCAATGGGTGATCCAGGCGGTTGAAAACGGGGAAATCACTCCGGAACAGGGGGAGGCCTGGAACCAGCACTTCGATCAAATGAAGGAGTTTCACGCTAAAAGTGGGCTTGACTGCCACGACTCCAGCGGAGAAATGATGGGCGGCCCTGCCGGGCATGCTCAGTGCAACTCATATTAATGTAAAAGGGGTCTCAGCAGAGACCTCTTTTAAATTATGCCTGTTCATAAAACTAAATATCATACCCAAAAATTTATAATGTCGAGCACTAAAAACTTTAACTTATAACTTTTTTCGTGGCTGGTTCCAGGACATTTTTACCATAAATAAGAAAAGAAGCAGGAGGTATATTACCATATAGTGTTTGTAATATATGATTTTTTTGGAGGAGATTCGTATGAAGGGCGTTGAAGCGGCAGCCGTTGGAGCCAAACCAGAGGGGTTGAAGAAACTGACGGTAAAAATAGCCGGGATGTCCTGCGCGGCCTGTGCCAGCCGCGTTGAAAAAGCTCTCTCTAAAATTCCCGGGGTTGAAGATGCCAGGGTAAATTTTGCGGCTGAAACTGCAACTGTGGATTACCATCCTGAGCTGGTATCCCCGGCAACTATTTTTGACAAGATCAAAGAAACAGGGTACAGGCCGGTGATGGGGCGAGCGGAGCTGAAGCTTTCCGGAATGAGCTGCGCCGCCTGCGCCGCCAGGATTGAAAATGGTCTTAACAAGCTGCCGGGAGTTGCCCGGGCGGCGGTCAACTTCGCGACGGAAAAGGCCATTGTGGAATTTGACCCGGCCGAGATCGATGTGCCGCGGATTAAAAAGGCTGTAGCCGATATAGGCTACAGGGCTTATGAGGTGGACGACCGTACCACGGCCGGCCTGGAGCGGGAAGAGAGGGAGAGGGAGATCAGGCGGCAAAAGTCCCTGGTGATTTTCTCCGGTATATTGTCTGCTCCTCTGGTGGTTTACATGCTGGCGATGGTTTTTAACTTACACCATAAAATCCCGGCATTTTTCTTAAACCCATATTTCCAGTTTGCCCTGGCCACTCCGGTCCAGTTTATAGCAGGTGCAAACTTTTATAAGGAAGCTTACGTGGCCTTAAGAGGACGCAGCGCCAATATGTCGGTGCTGGTGGCCCTGGGGACAACCGCGGCCTACCTCTACAGTGCGGCTGCCACCTTTTTTGGGGGCCGGATCGGTGTTTCGGAAGTTTACTACGAAACCGGAGCCATCATCATTACCCTGGTTCTGCTGGGTAAAACCCTGGAGACTATTGCTAAGGGCAGGACCTCCGAGGCGATTAAAAAGCTGATCGGGCTCCAGGCCAGGAACGCCCGTGTAATAAGAAACGGCCAGGAAATAGAGATACCCGTGGAAGAAGTGGAAGTGGGAGACCTGGTAGTGGTTCGCCCGGGCGAAAAGATACCTGTGGACGGGGTTGTAAAAGAAGGCTATTCCACGGTGGATGAATCCATGCTCACGGGGGAAAGCGTGCCGGTTGACAAGAAGGCCGGGGACGAGGTTATTGGAGCTACCATTAACAAGCTGGGGACGTTCAAGTTCGAGGCGACCAAGGTGGGGAAAGACACCGCCCTGGCGCAGATCATCAAAATAGTGGAGGAGGCCCAGGGATCCAAGGCACCAATCCAGCGCATGGCAGACGTAATCTCCGCCTACTTTGTTCCAGCTGTGGTAGCTGCAGCCCTGATCACATTCTTCGCCTGGTATTACTTCGGCGCCCCCGGCAATTTCACCAGGTCTCTTTTGAACTTTACCGCCGTGCTGGTGATTGCCTGTCCCTGCGCCCTGGGTCTGGCCACTCCGACTTCAATTATGGTGGGAACCGGCAAAGGAGCTGAGAACGGCATCCTGATTAAAAGCGGCGAATACCTGGAAAAGGCCCACAAACTGACGGCGGTAATCCTCGACAAAACCGGGACCATAACCAAAGGGGAACCTGCTTTAACGGACCTTATCCCGGCGCCGGAATACAGTGGCTGTGAAAACGCACTGCTGCAAATTGCCGGCAGCGCAGAGAAAAATTCCGAGCATCCGCTGGCCCAGGCTGTTGTAAATTATGCAGCGGGAAAAGGTGTTGTTTTAAAAGATCCGCAGCAGTTTAAAGCCATACCCGGGCATGGTGTGGCAGCGGAATTAGAGGGCAGAAAAGTTCTTCTGGGCACAAGAAAACTAATGAAAGACAACAATATTGACATATCTGGACTGCTTGCGGATGTCGAAAAACTTGAAGAAGAGGGTAAAACCGTCATGTTCATGGCCGTGGACGGCAGGATGGCGGCTGTTATAGGCGTCGCGGACATCATCAAGGAAAATTCCAGGGAGGCCATAGCCCAGCTTAAAGAGATGGACCTTGAAGTTTGGATGCTTACCGGGGATAACAGGCGCACCGCCCGGGCTATAGCCCGTCAGGTGGGTATAGAGAATGTACTTGCGGAAGTGCTTCCGGGGGAAAAAGCCCAACAGGTTGAAGAACTGCGCAAACAGGGCAAGGTAGTCGGTATGGTGGGCGACGGAATCAACGACGCTCCGGCCCTGGCCGCCGCCGATGTAGGGTTTGCCATAGGCACCGGAGCCGACGTGGCCATTGAAGCCGCGGATATTACCCTGATGCGGGGGGACTTGAGGGGAATCGTGACCGCCATCAGACTTAGCCGGGCTACCATAAAAAATATTAAGCAAAACCTTTTCTGGGCGTTAATTTATAACACCGTGGGCATTCCGGTTGCGGCGCTGGGCCTTCTCAACCCTGTAATAGCCGGGGCGGCCATGGCTTTCAGTTCGGTATCGGTGGTGACCAACGCCCTTAGATTGCGGCGGTTTAAAACGGGTTTAATATAATGTTTAATATAATATAGTACAATCAACGGTTCAAAATCCCCGGTTTTTCCCTTGTTGCGTGCTCCAGCGCGGTCTCAATAAGGGCTCCTATGTATTTGTTGCCTATTGAATAATAAACAAACTTGCCCTCCTTGCGCTGCGTGGCAAGGCCCAGATTTCTTAAAAACCTGAGATGGTGGGATGCGGTAGCAATGTTGGACCCTATTATGGCCGCGACGTCGCACACACAGAGTTCTTCCCGGGAAAGCGCGTAGGCAATTTTAACCCTGGTGTCGTCGGCCAGCGCTTTGAACAGCAGGGCCAGCCCCTTGGTTGATTCAACCTCGTCCTTAAGCCGTTCGACCTTTTCTTTGTTGACGCAGAAAACTTCACAAACATCATTTTGTTCGCTGTTCTTTTCAGGCAAAGTTGTCCCCCCAAATTATTTTTCATTTGCCTGTTTTTCCGGCTTGATTCCCATCAGCCTGATCCCGTTCAGGGTAACGAGTACGGAAGCCCCCATGTCGGCCAGGATAGCCAGCCACAAGGTCAGCCAGCCCGGGAAAACCAGCAGCACTGCCGCGAGTTTTACTATGACCGAGAAGGATATGTTCTGCTTGATGACCCTCAGCGCAGCCCTGCTCAAGCCGACGGCAAAAGGCAATTTGCACAGGTCGTCTGCCATTAACACAATATCTGCCGTCTCCAGCGCGATGTCAGTTCCGGCCCCGCCCATGGCGATCCCCACAGTGGCCGTTGCCAGCGCCGGCGCGTCGTTTACCCCGTCGCCGACCATTGCCACTTTGCCGTACTTTTTGAGCAGCCTGTTCACTGCAGCCACTTTGTCCTGCGGCAGCAGTTCCGCCATAAACTCGTCCACCCCGACCTTTTTAGCTATCGCGCCCGCCGTAGCGGCGTTGTCGCCGGTGAGCATAACAGTCCTTTTGATGCCCATTGCCTTCAGGCGCCATACCGTATATGCACTGGCCTGCCTCACATTGTCCGCGACCGCCAGGACCCCCGCAGGTTCTCCGTCCACTCCGACCAGTACGGCGGTTTTGCCTTCAGACTGGATCCTGGAAAGCGCTCCTTGCAAAGACGAGAGGTCTGCTTTGTTCTCCTCAAGCAGCCTGGGGCTGCCGACAACTACCTCCCTGCCGTTCAGGTCTGCCCTGGCGCCTTTGCCTACTAAAGCCTCAAAATTGCTGACTGCTTCAAGTCCTATGCCTTCCTCCGCGGCCTTATGGACAATGGCCCTGGCCAGGGGATGCTCCGACATCTTCTCGACGCTGGCGGCCGCTTTTAAAAGCTCACGCTCACTTACATTCTTAACTGTAATAATGTCCGTAACCTCAGGCGCCCCTTTTGTCAGCGTACCGGTTTTATCAAAGGCAACCACCGAAAGAGCGCCGGCCTCTTCCAGGTAAACACCCCCTTTTATTAGAACGCCGTTTCTGGCCGCGTTTCCTATCGCTGAGACGATGGCAACCGGGGTGGAAACAACCAGGGCGCAGGGGCACGCCACAACAAGCAGGGCCAGTCCGCGGTAAATCCAGGGATACCAGGGCTGCCCTGAAAAGAGCGGCGGGAAAGTTATTATTCCTGCCGCCAGCGCTATCACTGCCGGAGTGTAATACTTGGCGAACTTATCGACGAAAGCCTGGGAAGGAGCCCTTTGGGCCTGCGCCTCTTCGACCATATTTATGATTTTGGCGATGGTGGTGTCGTTGACCAGCCGGGTAACCTCAACCTCCAAAACTCCGTGCTGGTTGAGCGTTCCGGCAAAGACCTCGTCGCCCGCCGTTTTTTCCACCGGGATGGACTCGCCGGTGATAGCGGCCTGGTTGACTGCCGAATACCCGGAAAGCACTTTGCCGTCCATGGCTATTTTCTCGCCGGGTCTGACTATAAGCACGTCCCCCGGGCGTATTTCCTCCACCGGCAGTTCCTCTTCCCGTCCGTCCCGGCGGACCCGGGCGGTTTTAGGGGCAATTTCCATCAGAGAGCGGATGGACTGCCGGGCCCTGTCGATGGTGAAGGACTCAAGGGCCTCGCTGACAGAGTATAGGAAGGCAACCACGGCGCCTTCCCTCCACTCGCCGATTGCAGCTGCGCCCGCCACGGCAACTGTCATCAAGACGTTCATGTTGAAGTCCAGCCGCCTCAGGGAAAGCAGCGCCTTGCGCGCCGTGGCGAAGCCTCCGGAAAGCATCGCCGCCAGGTACAGCCCGGTGGCGGCGACGGGCAGCTGAATGAAAGTGTCGAAAGCCCAGCCCGCCAAAAGGAGCAGGCCGGAGGCAGCGCTTATAAAGACCCTGCCAAAGACTTTAGTCTCGGGCGCCCCCTCCATGGTGGCGGCAACACCATGGTTTTTGGATTCTTCCACTACGAGCCTGGGGTCAACCTTGCCCAGCACGGCCAGTTTGGCAGCTCCAAAGTTCAGCTCGGCCTTCTCCACGCCGGGAAGCCTTGTCACATCACGCTCCAACTGAGCGGCGCAGTCTGTTCAGGTAAGGCCTTTTAATCGAAAGATCATTAAAGATCCTGTATCGGCGTTTGGCATATTAATGTCCTCCTGGAAGCTTATTATTTTCCGCTCCAGCCAGGAAAATACAATATAATAATCATATAATCGTTTGAATATTATAATATGTTGTTTTTTGCTTTTGTCAACAGTTTTAAAATAACAAATGGTTGACAGTGCTTTTTCTGTGGGATAGACTATTAATAAATAACAGTAAATTAATTGGAAATATAAACATAGCAAAATGTAAGGGTTTATTGTTATAAAAGGAAGGTGCGGAGATTGAAGTTTTCTACAAGAGCGCGGTACGGCCTGCGTGCCATGGTTGACCTGGCGCAAAACTACGCTTCAAATGAACCTATACCTCTCTTCCAGGTGGCGGAAAGACAGGGGATATCCGAAGGCTACCTGGAGCAGTTGATGACCTATCTGCGCAAAGGGGGGCTGGTGCGCAGCGTGAGGGGAGCCCAGGGGGGGTACCTCCTGGCCAGGGAGCCGTCCAGGATCACTGCCGGTGAAATTATCAGGTGCCTGGAAGGACCCTTAAGTCCCACGGATTGTGTGAGTGAGGATGACCCGGAGTTTTGTGACCGGGCCGATGCTTGCGTGACGCGTTTGCTGTGGGAAAGAGTCAGGGAATCGGTGGCGTCCGTTCTGGATAACACCAGCCTTGAGGATCTTTGTAAAAACGCGGATAAAATTCGCCTGTCAAGGGAAGCTAATATGTATTTTATTTGAAATGGCAGTTAAAACGCCGCCGGTGACCGCTAGATGTTATATAAATATGCCCCGTAGGGGCATTTAAGAGCGATATTTCCTACTAATTTAATATGTTTAATAACGTATCATTATTTTAACTATATTTTAACTGTAGTAGCATATTATTTCATCGTTATCCAACAAACTCACTATATTCCCAGATTTTGATAAGTACCTTTTAAATATAGTGAACGTAGTATATTACTGGAACTTTTAGCTTAAGGGGTGAGGCATATTGCAAAAAGGCATAACGGCATAAAAAGTTTCTTTTTTTAATTTAATTTTCTTAAAATAATGCAGTCGTTTTTTTAAAAAGAGAAGTTTTTTATTAACCAAAAAATATAAGAGCGAAACTTTTGGGAGGTGAGAGATATTTGAAAATCAAGATTGCTTTCAAAGTAGCTGCCGTTGTCCTGTTGGCCGCTGCTTTTTTGGCAGCAGCAGCCGGTTGCGGGAACAAGAAGGAGGAAGACAAGGCCAGGCCGGTTGTTAAAGTCGGATATTTTCCGAACATGACTCACGCCCAGGCGCTGGTGGGGTTGAGTGACGGAACTTTTCAAAAGGCACTGGGAGACAATGTGACTATTGAAGAACACACTTTTAACGCGGGCCCCGCTGAGATAGAAGCGCTGCTGGCCGGCCAAATCGACCTCGGGTACATAGGACCGGTGCCTGCTATTAACGGGTTTGTCACGTCCAAAGGGGAGCTGAAGATTGTTGCCGGGGCGGCCGATGCCGGCGTGGTACTCGTGGCGCGGAAGGGTTCGAATATCAAGAGCGTCAGCGATCTTAACGGCAAAAAAGTAGCCGTTCCCCAAATCGGCAATACTCAGGACATCTCTTTGAGACACCTTTTGAGCGAGGCCGGCCTCAAGGACGCGGCAAAAGGCGGTACGGTGACGATAGTTCCGGCGGATAACCCCGACATTTTGACCCTTATTTCCAGGGGGGAAGTTGACGCTGCGCTGGTTCCGGAACCGTGGGGCTCCAGAATCGTAAAACAGGCCGGCGCAAGCATTGTTCTGGACGCCGGCGAGGTCTGGCGGGGCGGAAAGTACACCACCGCCGTTGTAATTGCCAGCAATAAATTCCTTAAGGAGCACCCTGATCTGGTGCAAAAGTGGCTGGAAGCCCACGTCGATCTGACTGAGCGCATTAACAGGGATAAAAACAGCGCCAAAACCGTCGTTAACAGCCAGATAGAAAAACTGACGAAGAAAAGCCTGCCTGAAGACGTGCTCAACAGCTCGTTTGAGAGGATTGTTGTTACCTATAACCCTGAAACTGAATCCGTCAGGGAGTTTGTTAAACTTTCCGTTGAAAACGGCTATATTAAGGGCAATCCGGATATTGCCGGTCTTTTTAGTCTCGACCTGTTAAATAAAGTGCTCGAACAAAAGGGTTTACAGCCGCTGCAGTAACTTGCGCCTGCAACTATTTGGTAAAATCGTTTAAGGTGCGGCGTTGTCTTTAGCGAACGACTTTGCGGAGCGCCGGTCGCAGGGCTTTATCTTTAGAAGGAGGTGTTCAGATGTTAAGAATTGTGGGCGCCGGAAAGATTTTTAACACAAATAACGGGAATACGAAAGCCCTTGAAGATGTAAACCTGACAGTTGCCAGAGGTGAATTCGTCTCTTTGGTGGGCCCTTCCGGCTGCGGCAAGTCAACCATCTTAAACATCATTGCCGGCCTGGAGAGGGCCAGCAGCGGCAAAGTTTTGAAGGAAGGGCGTGAAATAACCGGCGCCGGGCCGGACAGGGTGGTGATGTTCCAGGAACCTGCCCTGTTTCCCTGGCTCAGAGTAATAGACAACGTGGAATACGGCATGAAAATTGCCGGTATTCCGAAGCGGGAGAGAAGGGAAAAAGCCCTGCACTATTTGAAGATGGTCCACCTGACCAGGTTTGCCTCGTCCTACATCCACGAGCTGTCAGGCGGCATGCGCCAGCGGGTGGCCCTGGCCCGGGCGCTGGCCATGGACTCCGACATTTTGTTGATGGATGAACCTTTTGCCGCCTTAGACAGCCAGACCAGAAGCATTCTTCATGGGGAGCTCCAGCAGATATGGGAAGCCACAAGAAAGACAATCATTTTTGTCACCCACAACGTTGAGGAAGCTGTATTGCTTGCAGACAGGGTAGCGGTAATGGCCGCCAACCCAGGCCGGATTAAAAGGGAATTTGAAATTAAACTGCCCAGGCCGAGGGACATGGAAAACGTTGAATTTGTATACTTAGTGGGCCAGATCATGAAAGAGTTAAAGGATGAGGTGGAAAAGGTTGCCAGGTCAGAATTCGACAGCGGCTGGTCTCTTAAAAAGAGCACTTTTCTACTTAGCCCTGATAGCAATCTGGGAGGGAGTATTTAGGGCCGGTTTATGGCCCGAATACCTCTTCCCCTCCCCTGTGGGGGTGTTGCAGAACCTGGTAACGGGATTTCAGGACAGCACTTTTCTCATCGCCATCGGAGCTAGCATGAAAAGGGTTGTGGTGGGCTATTCCATCTCGCTGGCTGTCGGGCTGTCGTTGGGCCTGCTGATCGTCTCCTCCCGTTATCTGGACGAAACGCTGAGCCCCCTTCTGCTGGGCTTGCAGACCCTTCCGAGCATCTGCTGGCTTCCCTTGGCCATCCTCTGGTTCGGCCTCGGTGAGGACTCAATAATTTTTGTAATCGCCATAGGATCGATTTTTTCAGTAACCATGGGTACCCTTTCGGGCATAAAAAACGTGCCCCCGATTTATATGAGGGTGGCCAAAACAATGGGGGCTAAGGGGCTGAAGGCATATACCACCGTCGTTATACCTGCCGCCTTCCCGGCCATTATAGGAGGCATGAAGCAGGGCTGGTCTTTTGCCTGGAGGGCTTTAATGGCGGGCGAACTTTTATCTCCGAAAGACGGGCTGGGCTACGTCCTGACCATTGGCAGGGACCTGCATGACATGAACCAGGTTGTGGGCGTGATGATTATAATCATCATTATCGGCCTCATTATAGATAAGTTCATTTTCGGGAGAATCGAGCACTCAATTAGAAGCCGCTGGGGTTTAACCGGAGCGTGACAGTTCCCGGAGAAAATGAAGCAGGAGGTAAAACTACAGACATGGCGGTGCAAAAGGCGTCAAATATCGTATGGCATGAGGGTAGCGTGTCTAAAAAGGACCGGGAAAGGTTCCTGGGGCAAAAAGGCGTCGTGGTCTGGTTTACCGGCCTTTCAGGTTCAGGCAAGTCGACTGTGGCGCGGGAAGTCGAGGCGAGGCTGTTGAAACTGGGGTGCCTGTCCTACGTTTTGGACGGGGACAACATCCGTTTCGGGCTCAACAATAACCTGGGCTTTTCGCCCGAAGACCGCGCCGAAAACATCAGAAGAGTAAGCCATGTCGCCAGGCTGTTTGCCGACGCCGGAATCATAACCCTCACCGCCTTTATATCCCCCTACCGGGCCGACCGGGAGGCGGCCAGGGCCCTCTTGGGGCCGGGGGAGTTTATAGAGATTTACGTCCGGTGCTCACTGGAGGAATGCGAAAAAAGAGACGCCAAGGGCCTTTACAAAAAGGCCAGGGCCGGGGAAATAAAAGAATTCACCGGAATTTCCGCCCCCTACGAAGAACCCCTGTCGCCCGAACTGGTGCTGGAAACGGAAAGGGAGACCCCGCAAGAGTCGGCTGAAAAAGTAATCCGGTTCCTGGCGGACCGGGGGATCATCAGCAAAGGGGTGTGCCGGCATTGAACGCAGGCCGGGTGAAAATAGAAAGAAAATCGGCTGACATAGTGATAGTGGGGGGCGGGACGGCGGGTTGTTTTGCAGCGGTGACCATAAAGGAGATGTGCCCGTCGGCCGACGTCCTGGTGGTGGAAAAGGCCCATGTCAAGAGAAGCGGATGCCTGGCGGCGGGGGTCAATGCCATCAACGCGTACCTCGGTCCCGGCGAGACGCCGGAGAGCTACCTGGATTATGTAAAAAGGGATTCGGCCGGGCTGGTCAGGGAAGACCTGGTGTTGTCTATCGGGCAGCGGCTGAACCGGGTGACGGAGAAGCTGGAGTCGTGGGGCCTTCCTTTTCTGAAGGATGAGTCGGGCCGCTACAAGTTCCGCGGAAAGAGAAGCGTTGAGATAAACGGCGAGCACATAAAACCTGTCATTGCGTCCGCCCTGCGGCGGTCGGGGGCCGGGATCCTCAACAGGGCCGTGGCTACCAACTATGTCGTCAAAGACGGTCGGGCTGCAGGTGTTTTTGCTTTTTCCGCCAGGGAAGAGAAGTTTTACGTTATTTCCGCAAAAGCGGTGATCTGTGCCGCCGGCGGGGCCGCAGGCATATACAGGCCCAACAACGGCGGCCCGGCCAGGCATAAGATGTGGTACTGCCCTTTCAATGTCGGCACCGGGTTTGCCATGGGACTCAGGGCCGGGGCGGAAATGACCACCTTTGAGATGCGCTTCATAGCCTTAAGGATAAAAGACGTCCTTTCTCCAACGGGAACCGTTGTCCAGGGCGTCAAGGCCCGCCAGATCAACGCCCTGGGCGAGGAATACCTGAACAGGTACGGGAGCGATTCAACCCCGGTGAGGCTTTACGCGACGGTTGAGGAGAACAAGGCCGGGCGGGGGCCGTGTTATCTGGACCTGACCGGCCTTCCGGATTCAGACAACTCCCGCCTGAAGGAAGCCTATCTGAACATGTCTCCCGGAATTGTCCTGAAATGGGCTGACGAAGGGGTTGAGCCCAACGGCAAACCGCTGGAGATCTGCGGGTCAGAACCTTACGTTGTGGGAGGCCACGGCCAGGCGGGATACTGGGTGGACAGCCGCAGGAGGACGACGCTCGAGGGGTTGTTTGCCGCAGGGGACGCAGCCGGGGGAGCCCCCAAAAAGTACGTTTCAGGATGTCTTGCCGAGGGGGAAATCGCCGCCCTGGCCGCCCTGGAGTACATCAGGGGCATTGAGGTACCTGCAGCCGGCGATCAGGAGGTTGCGGCGGAGTTGGGCCGGGTGTTTGAACCGCTGGGGAGGCAAAAAGGGGCGGCCCCGGATGACTATGAGGAAAGGCTGCAGAAAATCATGGACGAGTACGCCGGCGGTATTTCTGCAAACTACGAGCTGTCCGGGCCTAAATTGCTTATAGCCCGGGAACTGCTGCGTGAGCTTCAGGACGAAATAAGCGCCAACATATCAGCCGGGGACATGCATGAACTGGTGAAGGCCCATGAAGTGATCGACAGGGCGCTGGTAGCCAGGGTGCTGGTGGAACACCTTTTGTACCGGAAGGAAACCAGGTGGAGGTCCTACCAGGAAAGGGTAGACTACCCTGTACGGGACGACAGGCGCTGGCTTGTCTTCGTAAACTCCGTCTATGACGGTGAAACGAAAAACATCCGGATAATCGAGCGCCCGTGGAAAGGGTTGGGGTAAAATGGCTGTAAGGGTAAACAGGTCCTTGTGCAACGGCTGCGGTGATATGGCGGAGCCCATGTGTGTCGCCGTCTGCCCTGGAGATCTTTTGTACAGGGACGAGTCAAACAGGTGTGCGGTCAGGGACTGGAGGGACTGCTGGGACTGCGCTGCCTGTGTTAAGGAATGCCCCAGGCAGGCGATTGAAATGTTCCTGCCCGTGCAGATAGGCGGCAGGGGCTCGACCTTGACAGCAAGGTCCGGCAGGGGCCGGATTACCTGGAAGCTGACCAGGCCGGACGGAAAGGAAGAAATATTTGAGATAATCAACCAGACGTTTAACGAGGTGAAGTGAAGCATGGCGGTAAAACCTCACGGCGGAACCTTGATCGACCGGGTTTTAAAAGGCCCGGCCAGGGAGGAGGCGCTGAAGAGAGCAAAAGAGCTGCCCCGTTTGTTTTTGGACCGCTGGGAAGCATCAGACCTTGAACTCATTGCAAACGGCGCTTTCAGCCCGCTTGCCGGTTTTATGAATAAGGCCGACTACGAGAATGTAGTCGATAACATGCGGCTGGCCGACGGTACGGTGTGGACCATTCCGATTGTCCTGGGGGTTGCCTCTGGAGAGGCGGGATCCCTTGCACCCGGCCGGGAGGCCGCCCTTTGTGCGGAGGACGGCGAGCTCCTGGGTTTGATTAAGGTCGAAGAAATATATGACTACGACCGGAGGCGGGAAGCGGAGAAGGTTTATAAAACAACAGATGAAGCCCACCCGGGGGTAAAAAGAGTTTATGAGCGGGCTCAATACCTTTTGGGCGGGGAAATAAGCCTTATAAGCAGGAGAAGGCCGGGGCAGTTTCCCGAAATGTACCTTGACCCCTCTGAAACAAGGCGTATTTTTGCGGAAAAAGGCTGGAAGCGGGTGGCTGCTTTTCAAACCCGCAACCCCATTCACAGGGCCCACGAGTACCTCCTGAAGTGCGCCCTGGAAATTTGTGACGGCCTGTTTGTAAATCCATTGGTCGGGGAAACCAAGAGCGATGACGTTCCGGCAGCGGTCAGGGTGGAATGCTACAATGTCCTGCTGTCCAGATATTTTCCCGCAGACAGGGTCTTCCTGTCGGCTTTTCCCGCCGCCATGCGCTACGCTGGCCCCAGGGAGGCGGTCTTTCACGCTATTGTGCGGAAGAACTACGGGGCCACGCACTTCATCGTCGGGCGCGATCACGCAGGGGTGGGCAGCTATTACGGAGCGTACGACGCCCAGCTTATTTTTGACAATTTTGAGCCCGAAGAGTTGGGAATCACCCCTCTTTTCTTTGAACACGCGTTTTACTGCAGGACTTGCGGCGGCATGGCAAGCCGCAAGACGTGCCCGCACGGCGGGGAGGACCGCGTTTTTTTAAGCGGCACCAGGGTGAGGGAAATGCTGTCGGCCGGAGAGATGCCTCCCGAAGAGTTCACAAGGAGGGAGGTAGCCGAAGTGCTGGTCCGCTATTATGCGAAATAACTGCGAAATGCGCGCAGAGAACATGCGCGGACTTGCGAGTTGGCAGAGAAACAGGAGAAACAATAGGTGCGGGGAGTGAGCGTATGGCTGTTGATTATAACCAGCTGAAAAAAGGCGGTTTTATCAAACAAAAACAAAAGGATTATTTTATCGTTCGGTTCCGCAGCATTGCGGGCAACCTGACCAGCGACCAGTTGAGGCATCTGGCATACCTGGCGGACAAGTACGGCAGGGGCTATGTCCATATCACCACCAGGCAGGGCGCCGAAATCTCCTGGGTCAACATTAACGACCACATGGAGATGAATCAGGAAATCAAGGCCCTGGGCCTTAATACCGGCACGTGCGGCCCTAGAATCCGGACAGTGGTGGCCTGCCCGGGCAGTGAAATATGCGGGTGCGGGCTGATGAACACGAGGGAAACGGCTGTCCAGCTTGACAGGGAATTTTTCGGCCGGCAGATGCCCGCAAAAGTTAAAATCGCTGTTTCGGGCTGTCCGAATTGCTGTGCCAGGCCGCGGGAGAACGACATAGGCCTCGTTGGGGCGGTCGAACCAGTTTTATGTGAAGAAAAATGCGTGGGATGCGGCCTTTGCCAAAAAGTCTGCCCCCGCCAGGCTATCAGCATGGCTGAGGGTAAGCCCTATATTCACAGGTCAAGGTGCCTGCTGGAAGGCAACTGCATCTCGTCATGCCCTGCGGACGCCTGGCAGGAGAAAAGAAAAGGCTATTTGTTATATATCGGAGGAAAAGTTATCAGTAAACTCCACTTGGGGCAGGAGGCAGCATTGTTTATTCAGGAAAGTGAAGTAACACAAGCAGTGCAAAAAGCTTTAATGGCTTTTGTAGCTTTAGGACAAGAAGGTGAGCGTATGCGGAATACCGTTGCGAGAATTGGCATCAAGGCTTTCGCAAAAGAAATGGACAAGCTTTAAAGATTAAAGGTGTTGGGTACGTGGAATTGGACAAAGAGAGGTAAATTAATATGAAAAGCATTAAAATAGATGATACTTTGGATATTACAGATGTTGTTTGCCCGGTAACCTTTGCCAAAACATTACTAAAGCTGGAAGATATGCAGGAGGGTCAAATACTCGAAGTAATTCTCAACGACGGGGAACCTATCCAAAACGTACCTAAAAGCCTCAAAAACGAGGGGCACAAGATTATTCTGGTGGAGAAGATTGGGGACAAGTACAGGATGTTGGTGGAGAGAGGAGAGTAGAGGCGGAAGGTAGACTTTGAAGGAGGGGTGGTGCAATTGACTTTTACAGAGGAACAGGTTGTCAGGTACAGCAGGCATATCATACTTACAGAAGTAGGTTCCAGGGGCCAAAAAAAAATAAATGCTGGCAGAGTTCTGATAATCGGAGCCGGAGGTCTGGGTTCACCGGTGGCCTTTTACCTGGCGGCAGCAGGGGTGGGGACACTGGGCATAATTGATGATGACGTTGTGGATTTAAGCAACTTACAGAGGCAAATCCTGCATTTTACTGAAGACGTCGGCAGGCCCAAGGTCGATTCGGCGAAGGAGAAGTTACTCGCCTTGAATCCTGATTGTAATGTAGTGTCCTACCGGGAGAGGCTGATGGCCCATAATATATTAGATATCATTAAACAATATGACATTATAGTAGACGGAACCGATAATTTTCCCACCCGTTTTTTGGCTAACGACGCCTGCATCATGGCCAAGAAGCCTTTTGTCTACGGGGGGGTACTCAGGTTTTTCGGTCAGGTCATGACTATCGTGCCGGGGAAGGGACCTTGTTTTCGCTGCATTTTTAGTGAACCGCCCCCACCCGGTGCTGTGCCTACATGTTCAGAAGTCGGAATCTTGGGGGTTCTTCCGGGGACAATTGGACTGATCCAGGCAACCGAAGTTTTGAAATACTTGTTAGGAATCGGCAATCTGCTGGTGGGCCGGCTGATGATGTATGACGCGCTATTAATGGAATTCAGGGATGTCCAGGTTAAGAGAAACCCCGACTGTCCTGTTTGCGGGGACAACCCAACTATCATCGACCTGGTTGATTACGAAACACCAGTATGTAGCATACAAAGAAGGTAAGGCTGTAAAAAAACAACCTGTCAACATCTCTACTTTAGACTCCGGGCGCAAGGGGACCGCAGAACCCCTAGTATCTACCAACTGGCAGATATGGCCTAGAAGATGGAAGAACCGCGGGAAGCCTTATGTTCTTGCCGTAAAGCTTAAAGAAAGCGGTATCCCAATTCTTGCGATTGAAACCGATTACGGGCAGGAAGACACCGGGCAGTTGAAAACCCGTATAGAAGCATTTTTCTGCCAGATTGAGAATGGAGGAACTGCCGTGGAAAAAACTAAAATCCTGGTAGTTGATGACGAGCGAAAAATTCGTGAGGTTGTACGTATGTATCTTGAAAATGAGGGCTTTGCGGTCGGGGAGGCCACTGACGGCAGGGAGGCATTGAACCTTCTCACGGGGGGGAAATGGGACCTCCTGATCCTGGATCTGATGATGCCCGGAGTTGATGGCTGGTCGGTTTGCAGAGAGGTGAGAAAAACCACGGCCCTGCCCATTATTATGCTTACGGCCAGGGATGCTGAAGTCGACCGCATAGTCGGCCTTGAATTGGGAGCGGATGATTACGTTGTTAAGCCGTTCAGTCCGAGGGAGCTTGTTGCCAGGGTAAAGGCAGTGCTGCGCCGCAGCCAGATTGCCCCGCCTGCGGCACAGGACGGTAAGCCGGTGGTTCTGAACTACCCGGGCCTGTCGATTAACCCCGAATCGCGCCTGGTGCTGGTAAATGAACAGCCGGTAAACCTAACGCCCAAGGAATATGATATGCTGTATTTGATGGCAAGGTCGCCCAGCCGGACCTTCACCAGGGAGGAACTGATTGAGTCCGTGTGGGGATATGATTATTTCGGCGACACCAGGACTGTAGATACCCATGTCAACCGGCTGCGGGACAAGCTGCAAAAGGCCTCCGGTTATAGGTCATATATTTCTACTGTTTGGGGAGTAGGCTACAAGTTTGAGGTGGATAAATGAGCATCATAAGCAGGAGCATTGTAGTAAAGTTTTGGCTGACAATGGTTTTAATTGTTATGATCATTTTATTTTTTTCCGGTTTGGTCCAAACCAGGGAACTTAAAAAGCTTTATTACAACCAACAAATGGAACAGCTGATCAAGGAAGGAGAACATATTTCCATAAACTTTGCCGGAAATAGACTGTACCCTCTTACCGGCATCCTTAAGACTATGGCTGATATGCTCAGCGCCAATATTATGATTGTTGACAGCGAGGGGTATATAAAAGAGTGCCAGGGTATGGGAATAAACATGAGCGGCGGTGGGGGGGAAAGAATCAATGTTGCCGGTCACCACGGCATGCCCTGGAAGGAGCAGGACCTGGAATCTGTAAAGCAGGGCAGGACCATAACATACCGCGGGCCGAATAGTTTCTTTGACAAAGACATAATATCAGTGGCGGTTCCCGTTTACGAGGGGCAACAGGTCACGGGGGCCGTTATGCTGAGCGCCCCCCTGGCGCCTATAGAGGGACGGATCCTGGACCTCCAAAAGATCACTCTTTACACCGGAATCGCGGGAATAATTTTAGCCACTATTTTGAGCCTGTTTTTCTCCCGCACTCTTTCCCGGCCGTTATTGAATATGAACATGATTGCGCGGGCGATGGCCGGCGGGGATTACTCCCGCCAGGTTGAAGTAAAGTCAAAAGACGAGATAGGAATTCTGGCTGAATCACTTAATTCCCTGTCCCTGCGGCTTCAGGATAAAGTCGCGGCTCTCGAGCGGCTTGACCAGACAAGACGTGAGTTCGTGGCCAACGTTTCGCACGAGCTAAGGACCCCCCTTTCAATTATGCTGGGGTATACGGAAGCTTTAATTGACGGCCTCGCCCACAGCGACACCGACAGGCAGAAATATCTAAACAATATTCACGAGGAAATACTGAGGCTGCGCAGGCTGGTCACCGAACTGCTTGATCTGAGCCGGATGGAAGCCGGCCAGGTTAACGCGGAAATGCATGAAACCGACGTTGCTGCAGTAGCCGGCCGGGTGTTTGACAAGTTCCAGGCCGTGGCGGCGAAAAAAGGTGTGGAGTTGAGAAACAGCCTGCCCAGTGTGCTGCATCCGGTTCTGGCGAATCCCGACCGGCTCGAGCAGGTTTTTATCAACCTGCTTGACAACGCCATCAGGGTAACCCCCGCCGGGGGCGTAGTGGAAATGACCGCATATGAGTTAAAAAATGAGCTTAGGGTGTCGATAAGCGACGAAGGCCACGGGATACCGCCGGAGGAGCAGCCTCTGGTCTGGGAGCGGTTTTATAAGGTCGACAAATCCAGGACAAGAACTGGTGAGGGAACCGGCCTCGGGCTGGCTATCGTAAAAAAAATTGTAGAAGCGCACGGGGGATCAGTAGAGATAGCAAGTATGCCGGAAAAGGGAAGCACGTTCTCATTTACCATACCTAAAAAGCTGTAATTTAAGGTTCCTGATGGTTTTTATGATGCGCGGCGGCTGTTGCGGTCACGGCGGCCGTCAGAGGCATGACGAACATGGAAACAATGGGCAAAAAGACGGCCGCAAACAGGAAAAAGAAACATGACTTTAAGGGCTAATAAAAAATCATAACCCGCAGGAGAAAGACTTTTTTATTTCAGCCGGGTTTGCGCCCGGGCGCTTCCAACGTTTTTATAAAAAAACTGGAGAATATTTTTAATTATTTTGTTGACAAAATAATAACTGTAAGGTAAAATTTAATAAACCTACTGAAATACTAAGCATTAAACATAATTGATTTACTAGGGTATAAGGGAATAAACAGTTCCGAAGAACATGTTGCCTCAGGCAGTTAAAATAATAAATAACAGGAGGTAAACAGTAATGGCTAAAATTGCAAACAACCTGACTGATTTAATTGGTAGAACTCCCCTGCTGAAACTGAACCGGGTGACCGCCGGGTTAGGGGCAGAGGTCGTTGCAAAGCTTGAGTCCTTTAATCCTGCGGGAAGCGTAAAAGACCGGATCGGTTACAGCATGATCAAGGATGCAGAGGAGAAGGGTTTGCTTAACAAGGATAGTGTCATTATTGAACCAACCAGCGGAAATACCGGCATCGCCCTGGCTTTTGTGGCCGCGGCCAAGGGTTACAAGCTGATCCTGACCATGCCCGACACCATGAGCGTTGAGCGCCGGAACCTGTTGAAGGCTTACGGGGCGGAACTCGTATTAACTCCAGGTGCGGATGGAATGAAAGGCGCCATCCGGAAGGCAGAAGAACTTGCAGCTCAAATACCAAATGCCTTTATGCCCCAGCAGTTTAAAAACCCGGCCAACCCGGAAATTCACCGGGTCACCACTGCAGAAGAGATCTGGGAAGACACCGACGGCAGGGTTGATATTGTCGTAGGTGGTGTTGGTACCGGCGGCACCATTACCGGTGTGGGTGAAGTAATCAAGAAACGCAAGCCGGACTTTAAGATAGTTGCCGTGGAGCCCTTTGATTCCCCGGTACTGTCCGGAGGCAAGCCCGGACCTCACAAGATCCAGGGAATTGGTGCGGGCTTTGTGCCCGACGTGCTGAATCTGGACATAGTCGATGAGATTTTTAAAGTCAAAAATGAAGAAGCTTTTGAAACCGGGCAGAGGCTGGCCAGAGAGGAAGGCCTGCTGGTGGGCATTTCATCCGGCGCGGCGGCTTTTGCTGCCCTGCAGGTTGCCAAGCGGCCGGAGAACAAAGGTAAACTTATCGTGGTAATATTACCGGACACCGGTGAAAGATATTTGAGTACGGCATTGTTCCAGGAACAGAAGTAATAAGCTTGAGCGACAAAGCCCTGGCGGCGGCCCGCTTCCTTGAAACCAGTTTATGCGGAGGTCGTGAACAACTTAAGGAAAAGCAGTTTGATGCTTTGCTTGCAGCCATTAACGGCATGATGATTGGCGGTTATCTCACGACTCCGGGCAATGAAGTCCGTGAGAAAAAAAGTGAGTGCGGCGGGGAATGAAATTTTTCTTAAAAAACCAATTCAGCCAATATCCAAGGCCTACCAGGGTTTGTCGGGCGTTACTTCGGCACTGTTAACGTATCTTTTTTTGCTGGTGATCACTGCCATTGGATCTTGGGCTATGGGCTCTAATATAAAAAAATATGTTATAAGTTTCACTATTATTTACTGGATTACCTTTGGAAGCATAATTCTGGGCAATAACGCTTTTATAGCCGCTACACCTGATAAGCAGGCCGATTTTAAAATACCCTGGTCTTTGAGCCTGGGTGAAATGGGATTCGTTTTTGCGCTGATTATTGGATTAATTATAGGGAACTTTTTTACGGGGTTCGCCAGGTTTCTGGAAGAGGCGGCTAAACCTGAATGGTTTATTAAACCGGTATTGTGAAACAGGCATGCCGGGCTCACCTGAGGTTTCTCCTAACAGAGGAGTCAAGGGTTGTAAGGTTCGTGAAGAATCTAAATGACATGTGAATATATCCTGACCTGAGGGAATTTACCTTTCACCGTTAGGATCTGAATGGGAGGGATTAAAATGCTGCAAAAAATATTTAATAAAATTGACTGCGAGCAGGGCCTGAACAAGGAGGATCTTGTAACCCTTCTTAAGCTGGAAAACCAGGAAGATCTCGACGTTTTATTCAGCAAGGCGGATAAGATCAGGCAAAAGTACGTGGGTGACGAGGTTCACCTGCGCGGTTTGATAGAGTTTTCAAATTACTGCAGGAAAAACTGTTATTATTGCGGCATCCGCCGCGGCAATAAAAAACTGAAGCGCTACCGGATGAGCATTGAGGAAATAGTGGATTGCGCTGTTCAGGCGGAACGGCTCGGCTACAGGACGGTTGTCCTGCAGTCAGGCGAGGACATGTATTATACGGCAGATAAGCTTATTGATCTGATCAGGCGGATAAAAGAGCGGTGCGACGTTGCAATTACCCTCAGCATCGGGGAGCGGCCCCGGGAAGAGTACGAGCGTCTGTATGAGGCGGGTGCTGACAGGTTTCTAATCCGTTTTGAGACATCTAATCCCGAATTATACAGAAAGCTTCATCCCGACTCTGATTATTACGAGCGGATGAGGATACTGTCCTGGCTTAGAGAAATCGGCTACCAGGTGGGTTCGGGAATTATGATTGGATTGCCCGGGCAGACTGTGGAAGACCTGGCTGATGATATATTAAAATTCGAGGAACTTGAACTTGACATGGTGGGGGTCGGCCCCTACATCTGTCACGATGGCACTCCCCTGGCGGGAAATCCTAACGGTACGGTGGAGATGACATTTAAAGTGATTGCCCTCACCCGGATCGTTACCCGTTACGCCAATATACCTGCCACTACCGCCCTGGCTACCCTCAGGCAGGAAGACGGCCGGGAAAAAGCCCTCCAGTTGGGTGCAAACGTTGTTATGCCCAATGTTACCCCTGTGAAGTACCGGGCCATGTATGAGCTGTACCCGGCCAAGGTTTGCATTGGTGAAGGTGCTGAACAGTGCAGGGAGTGCATCTATGGGCGCATATTCTCAATCGGCCGGCCGATCAGCAAAGGCTACGGCCACTCCTTTTATCCAACTAAAAAGGTATGTTCATAATAAAAGCTTAGCTATAATACGTTTTCTTTTCGTTTCCAGTGTTCTGGTGACTGTCGTAGCCATTGTGTCACATCCAAAACCTGGGTTCATGAGAATAACAGCCCGCCCAAAAAAAATACGGTCGGCCGGCAAAGCCAGCTTTGGTAAATAACGTCTACCTAAAAAAATTTTGTTGACAGGAGAAAATTGATCGTATATATTTAATAGTAAGTCAGTTAGATTAGTAAGTTAACAAAATAAATAGGTTTTATAATTCTTATCGAGAGAAGGGGAGGGACGGACCCAATGAACCTTCGGCAACCTTCAGGCTTGAAGGCCTGAAAAGGTGCCAATTTCCGCCGGGTAACCGGAGAGATAAGAAGAGAAGGTAGTCTTGGCCCTCTTCTTATTTAAGAAGAGGTTTTTTAATGCGGCCGAGCTTTAAAGCTGTCCGGAGAGGTGGTCTTGAAATGAGCGACCCGTTAAACGTGCTTACCAAAAAAACACCCAGGCAGTTTGACCAGGCCGGCTCTCCGCGCTCCGTGGGCTGGACAAGGGCGCACCGGGTGAGGCTGGCCGATGAAAAAAACCCTCTTCCCCTTGATTGCGGGAAAACAATTGCGCCCGTTGATGTAGAATATGAAATTTATGGAAAACTGAACAGGGCGCGGGACAACGCTATCCTCATCTGCCACGCCCTGTCGGGGGATGCGCATGCCGCCGGCTGGTCGGCCGACGCCGGCAGGCTGGGCCGTCCCTGGCTTAAGAACCGCCCCGGCTGGTGGGACGTTATGATTGGACCGGGAAAAGCTTTCGATACTGACAAGTACTGTGTAATATGCTCCAATATTTTGGGAAGCTGCTACGGAACGACGGGCCCGTCCTCAATTGATCCGGAAACGGGAAGGCCTTACGGCCTTCGTTTTCCTGTCGTTACCGTGGGAGACTGGGTAAGGCTTCAGGAACGGCTAATCAGCCATCTCGGGATAGATCGCTTGCTCGCCGTGGCAGGGGGCTCCCTGGGCGGTCAACAGGCCCTGGAGTGGGCGCTGGCCTACCCCGATCGCGTAGAATCAGCCATTATTATTGCTTCCGCCGCACGCCTGAGCGACCAGGGGCTCGCTTTTAACGTGGTGGCCCGGAACGCTATTATGACCGATCCAAATTTTAAAGACGGAGACTATTACGGCGGCCCCACGCCTGGACGGGGGCTTGAGGTTGCCCGGATGCTGGGCCATATAACTTATCTTTCAGAAACTTCCATGGAAAATAAGTTTGGCCGCCGGTTCTGCAACGGAGAGGGACCGGGTTTTCACCTGGGTGTTGATTTTGAAGTTGAGGGATACCTCCGGCACCAGGGAAAAGCATTTGTGGAAAGGTTTGACGCCAACAGTTACCTGTACATAACCAGGGCGATGGACTATTACGACGCTTCGGCATGGGGCGAGGGAGACCTTGATAAAGCCTGCCGGAGAATTGAGTCCAGGCTGCTTTTGGTTTCGTTTTCCTCGGACTGGCTTTATTCGCCTGCGCACACGAAAGAGCTGGCCCTAGCCCTGGGCCGCGCCAGAAAGCGGGTCAGCTACGCCAATATTGAATCGTCTTACGGGCACGACGCATTTCTTCTGGAGGTTGAAAAGCTGTCACACCTGGTCCGGTGTTTTCTGGGAGAGGGGGTGGCGGAATGAACAGGAATGGCGGACACAGGTTTGACCATGAGTTTATTTATGAAATTGTCCCGGGAGGGGCTTCGGTGCTTGACCTGGGCTGTGGAGACGGAGAGCTCCTTGCCAGGTTGATTGAAGATAAAAAGGTTCAGGGGCTGGGTATTGAAAAGGACATCGATCAGGTGGCCAAAGCCATTTCCAGGCGGGTCCCCGTCCTGCATACGGACCTCGACCTGGGACTTGCAGGTTTTCCGGACAACTTTTTTGACTTCGTGATCCTTGAAAAAACCCTCCAGGTGGTCAATAAACCCCTTTTGGTACTTGAGGAAATGCTGCGGGTCGGAGGGGTGGGAGTGATCAGCTTTCCCAATTTCTCGCACTGGAATGTTGTCGCCTCGTTGATTTTGACGGGCAGGATGCCGGTAACGCCGGCCCTGCCCTACCACTGGTATGATACCCCAAACATTCACCTTTTTACTGTGAAAGACTTCCTTGATTGGGCCCGCACAAACAATGTCGCGGTGGAACAGGGACTGGCGTGGGTGAACGGAAAGGTTGTTCCGTTAAATGAGGAGGAAGATATTTTTGCCGAGGAGGTTTTGTTTGTCATTTCCCGCAACTCCTAAAAAGTTTGCGCTTTCCCGGAGGGTGGTATTTAAAGAAAATATGCTGGTATAAGAAAATACCCAATTCAAAAAAGGAGTGTTTATTTACAATGAAAGACCTGGAGCAAAAATACGAGCATTTAAAAGAAATTATAAAGAGCTATGGAAGCGTGCTGGTTGCCTTTTCTGGCGGCGTCGACAGCACTTTTGTGTTGAAAGCTGCAGTTGACGCGCTTAAAGAAAAAGCGGTGGCCGTGACCATTACCGGTGAGTTATACCCGCCGGGTGAAACTGAAGAAGCTGCCAGACTGGCCCGTTTTCTGGGCGCAGAACACATCATCATTGAAAACCGGGACCTTGACAACCCCACTTTCGCCAGCAACCCGCCCGACCGCTGTTACCATTGCAAGAAGAACGAATACGGCGAGATATTGAAAGTAGCCCGCGAGCGCGGCTTTAATGCTGTAATAGACGGCCTGAACGCCGATGACTTGAGCGACTACAGGCCGGGGATCCGTGCCGGGCAGGAATTGGGCGTGCACAGCCCTTTGAAAGATGTTGGCCTCACAAAAGAGGAAATCCGTGCCCTGTCGCGGAATTTTGGCCTGCCGACGGCTGACAAGCCGTCTAATCCTTGTCTCGCCTCGCGCTTTCCTTACGGGACGCAAATCACCTCAGAGGGCTTACGGCAAGTAGGAGCCGCGGAAGTTATTTTGCGTAAAATGGGCATACCGCAGGTCAGGGTCAGGCACCATGGGAACCTGGCCAGAATCGAGGTTCCGGAAGAGTACCTGCAGTTTGTCGCTGAAAGGGCGGCAGAGGTGGACAGAAGCCTTAAGGGATTAGGATACACCTATGTGGCGCTTGACCTGCTGGGTTACCGCGCCGGGAGCATGAATGAGGCGCTGAGACTGACCTGAGTGCTTTTGCCTGAAATTGCTCTAAAAAGGTTAGTTCACATTAGATACAACAAGGGAGAGAGGTTACCATGACGACCAGGATAAAAGGCTTTGAAACCCGGGCCATTCACGCCGGACAGCAGGTTGACCCTGCCACGGGGGCCCGGGCCGTGCCGATATATCAGACAACTTCATACGTGTTCAGGGATTCGGATCATGCAGCGCGCCTGTTTGCGCTGCAGGAGGCAGGAAATATTTACAACCGGATTATGAACCCCACCGTCGATGTATTTGAGCAGCGGATGGCCGCCCTGGAGAACGGGCTGGCCGGCCTGGCTACCGCTTCCGGGCAGGCGGCCGAGTTTCTGGCCATCGCAAACATTGCCGGGGCGGGGGACGAAATTGTTTCCGCGAACAGCCTGTACGGCGGCACCTACAACCTGTTTAACGCAACGCTGCGGCGGTTGGGTATTGATGTTGTCTTCGTCGACCCGTGCGACCCGGAGAATTTCCGCCGGGCCATAACCCCAAGGACCAGGGCGCTGTACGCCGAATCCAGCGGCAACCCCAAGCTGGACGTGATTGACTTTCAGGCGGTGGCGGATATCGCCCATGAAGCCGGCATACCGTTTATTGTGGACAACACTGTTCCCAGCCCCTATCTCTGCCAGCCCCTTGAACACGGTGCGGATATAGTAGTCCACTCCGCCACCAAGTTCATTGGGGGGCACGGGACATCAATTGGAGGAGTAATCGTGGATGGCGGAAAATTTGACTGGTCCAACGGCAAGTTTCCGCAATTCACCGAGCCGGATCCTACCTATCACGGGGTAGTGTACACCGAAGCTTTCGGGCCCGCTGCTTTTATCGCCAAGGCCCGGGTGCAGCTTATGCGCGACCTGGGGCCGTGCCTCAGCCCGTTCAACGCCTTCCTGCTGTTGCAGGGATTGGAAACCCTGCCGCTGCGGATGGAGCGGCACAGCCGGAACGCCCTGGCCGTAGCGAAATATCTGGAACAGCATCCCAAGGTGGCATGGGTGAATTATCCCGGCCTGCCCGGCCATCCCTCGCACGAACTGGCCAGGCGTTACTACCGCAACGGCTTTGGCGCCCTGGTGACTTTTGGGGTCAAGGGAGGACGGGAGCAGGCCCTGCGCTTCATCGACGCGCTGCAGATCTTTTCGCTGTTGGCCAATATAGGTGACGCCAAGTCGCTGGTGATTCACCCTGCTTCAACCACTCACCAGCAGCTTACACCAGAAGAGCAACTGGCCACCGGGGTAACTGAGGATATGATTCGCCTGTCCGTGGGGCTGGAAACAATTGACGATCTTTTGGAAGATCTGGAGCAGGCACTGAATAAAGCTTAGTAGTATAGAACGCCAGCTTCCTGTATTGTTTACAGGGCACGTCCCGTCTGACTCGATTTTTTTAGTAGGTATTACTGCGGCATTTCACGGTATTATGACGTAGACAGCCATTCAGGCTGTTACTTTTTTTGGCAGGAGTACAAAAGGGATAGTTCTAGAGTGCTGATAATGCTTTTGTAACAAATTTGTTAAACTTTTGTGACCGTTTCGTTAGAATTCTGTTTTATACTTATCAAGTAAATCCAAAAGAATTAAAGAGGAGGGTAATTTTAAATGTCGATGACCCACTATATGGAGCTTTTAGCTACCAATCAACCGTGGAACCTCATCATTTACATGGCGATTCCAGTAATTTTGGCTGAAACTTTGGTAGCCACTGAATTCTTCGTGGTATACACCCACCAGGCCACAGGCAAACTGCGCACCTTTAACAAATGGATTGGAATTATTTTGGGATTCTATTTCCTGGACATTTTGCGGTGCAAACTCTCTTCTTGCGGGAAGGGAGTTTTTTATATTGCCGAAACGCAAAAGTTAACTTAATTGACAATTTAGGTTGACGGTTGCGTTTTAGTCAGGTAGAATAATGTCGAGGTGGGCTTTCTTGAAAGAAGCCATTTTGCGGCTGTTGAAAGAGGCCAGGCCGGATTACCTGTCCGGAGAGGAAATATGCAAAAGCCTTGATGTTTCCCGGACCGCCGTGTGGAAGCACATCCAGGCCCTGCGCGAGGAAGGGTATGAAATTGAGGCGCGCCCCAAGGCTGGGTACCTGCTTACCGGCGTTCCGGACCGGCTTTTTCCGGAAGAAATCAGGCATGGCCTGGCCGCGCAGCTTTTTGGCAGGGAAATATTTTACCGGGACAGCGTCCCTTCCACCAACGACCTGGCCAAGGAGATGGCGCGCCGGGGCGCCGGGGAGGGCGCCGTTGTAGTTGCCGAAGAACAGACGGCCGGCAAGGGGCGGCTTGGGCGCGGCTGGCACACGCCCAGATACAAGGGGCTTTGTTTTTCACTGATCCTGTATCCTCCCGTGGTTCCCTCCGAAGCCGCCCAGGTCACCATGCTGGCGGCCGTTGCCGTAGCGTCGGCAATCAGGGATGTGGCCGGGGTTCCCGCCGGCATAAAATGGCCCAACGACATACTGGTGAACAGCAAAAAAATTTGTGGCATCCTGACCGAACTGAGCGCCGAAATGGATAAAATCAACTACCTGGTGACGGGGATCGGCATCAACGTTAACCAGGATCTGGACGATTTCCCCGGGGAGCTTCGCAGCGTTGCCACCTCCGTCAAAATAGAAGCGGGCAGGGCCATGCCGCGGCTGAAGCTGCTCCAGGCCTGCCTGGCGGAGTTCGAAAAATGGTACGCGGTGTGGCTGGGGCAGGGGTTTTCCCCGGTCCTGGCCAGGTGGAAGGAAATGTCTGTTTCACTCCATTGCCCGGTAAGAATTAGCACTTTGAAAGAGTGCTGGGACGGCTGGGCCGAAGACGTCGATCAGGACGGCGCGCTTCTCCTGCGCCTGTCCGACGGAAGCCTCAAGCGCCTGGTTTCAGGGGAGGTTACGCTGCGCTTGGGTACCTGACCGTGTGTCAGGGTGTCAGGGGTGTCAGGGGACGGTTCCTTGACACACTTCTAAAGGGGGGGTGTACAAAAAGGCAGATAGGGGGGATTTTTGCCTCAATTGTTAACCTCGATATTATTAACGGTTTACTTTTTTAAGTACTTGGGTAAAAAGGGCGATGACACGCGCCGCCCTATATAAGCCATTTAAGCTAGAGGAGTGTGAGATAAATGTCCAGGTTTTCCACCCGCGATATTACCGTTACTGCCCTTTTTGCCGCCTTGGCGGTGGTGGCGGCCATGCTGGTCCGCTATGCAGGGGCCATAGTGCCGTTCAGCCTTCTGCCCTTTGTAGCCATGCTTGCCGGCGGCATTATCGGCGCCCGCCTGGGCGCCTTGAGCATAATCGTTTACATCTTTTTGGGGCTGGCCGGATTACCTGTATTTGCCAACCCTCCCTACGGCGGTCCCGCTTACGTGCTCCAGCCCACCTTTGGCTTCCTAATCGGTTTCGCCGGCGCGGCTTATGTAATTGGCACCCTTTTAAAAAACAGGGAGCAGGGCGGTTTTATCCGTTATTTTCTTTCCATGGCGGCAGGGCTGGCCGTTATTTACCTGATCGGGCTGCCCTACCTCTATGCCGTTTTAACCTTCTACCTGGGCAAAACAATATCGGTCGGGGAGTTAATGATGATAGGCTTTACGCCGTTCATCGCGCTTGATCTGGTCAAGGCCGCCGCGGCCGCGTTGCTGGCCCGCGCCGTTTACCGCCGGGTTAATGCCATTGCGGCGGCAGACAGCACGAAATAGGCTTTGCTTATATTAAAAACCACTTTAAAGAAACAGGCCGCGGCCTTTCCCCGGAGACGGGAGGAAGGCCTGTTTTTCCTTTGTGCCGGCGGTGCGAAAGGCAGGCAGCGAAACCCTGCCGCATTTCTCTGCGCTAATATTTATTGCCTGTTTTATTTTTACCTGCAGGGAATATTGCAAAAGACAAAGAATATTGTCACAATACCGGAAAAAGGGGGGCCCCGGATGTACCGCCTTGTCAACGTAATGGAAATCCTGGTTAAAGAGACCATTGAAGAAATTCTCAGGTCTGCCAAAAATGTTTGCGGATGCGAAAGGTGCCTGCTCGACATTGCAGCCATCGCCCTGAACAAGCTTCCCACTTTATACGTGGTTACGGAGGAAGGGGAGGTTCTGCTCAGAACCACCTCCTTGAGGCAGCAGGCCAAGGTAGATATTATCAGGGCGGTTACCGAAGCAATTGATATAGTCGGCCAAAAGCCGCACCATCCGCAAAAGCGCCAATCTTAGGGAAATACCCGGGCGGGCATTGTTTGCGCGTTTTGTTGTATTTTGATAAAATTGGCAGAAAGAAAACCACGGAAAGCAGGGAAAAAATGATCCTGGTCTTTGACGTCGGAAACACGAATATAGTTCTGGGCGTTTTCAGCGGCAGCAGGCTGGTGGCAAACTGGCGGCTGTCGACCGACCGCTACCGGACTTCAGATGAATACGGGATCATGCTGAGAGAGCTTTTTGCCTTTTCCGGGCTGGAAATGAAGCAGATCAAGGCCGTGGTAGTTTCCACGGTGGTGCCGCCGCTCACCTTTACCCTGGAAAGACTGTGCCAGAAGTATTTCAACCTCACGCCGCTGGTGGTCGGCCCCGGCATTAAAACCGGCCTTTCGATAAAAATCGACAACCCCAGGGAAGTAGGCGCCGACCGCATCGTCAATGCGGTGGCCGGCTACGAACAATACGGCGGGCCCCTGGTGATAGTCGATTTCGGCACGGCCACCACTTTCTGCGCGGTCAGCGCCAGGGGCGAGTACCTGGGCGGGGCCATTGCCCCCGGCATCAGTATTTCCACCGAAGCCCTCTTTGCCCGGGCGGCCAAGCTGCCCCGGGTGGAAGTGGTAAAGCCCCTTTCGGTAATCGGCAGGAATACTGTGGCCAGCATGCAGGCGGGCATTTTTTACGGGTTTGTGGGCCAGGTGGATGAAATTGTGAAGCGAATGAAAAAAGAGTTGGGCGAAAATACTAGAGTTATTGCTACCGGCGGCCTGGCCGGCCTGATTGCGCAGGAAAGCGCAACCATTGAGCAGGTGGACCCTTTTCTGACCCTGAAAGGCTTAAGGTTAATCTACGAAAGGAACGCGCAGCGATGAGGATAGGTTCCGTCGTTCTGGGTAACCCGGTAATAGCCGCCCCCATGGCCGGCATTACGGATAAAGCTTTCAGGATTCTGGCCAGAGAGTTCGGCTGCGGCCTGGTCTGTACCGAAATGGTAAGCGACCAGGCTCTTTTGCATGGTAACCCGAAAACGTGCAGCCTGCTGGACGTGGCGGGCGAGGCCGGGCCGGTCAGCGTGCAGATATTCGGCTCTAACGCGGCCTGCATGGCCGAAGCGGCCGGCATTGCGGAAAGCCGCGGAGCCGGCATAATAGATATCAATATGGGCTGTCCCACGCCCAAGATTGTAAAAAACGGCGAAGGCGCGGCCTTGATGAGAGAGCCCGAAAAGGCTGCCCGGATAGTGAGGGCGGTGGTGGAGCGGGTGAAGGTGCCCGTGACCGTGAAGATGCGCAAGGGGTGGGACGATAACTCGCCAAATGCGGTTGAGCTGGCCCGCCTGGCGGCGGAGGCCGGGGCGGCGGCGGTGACCGTGCATGGGCGCACCCGTTCCCAGCTTTACGCCGGAAAGGCCGACTGGGAAATAATTGCTGCGGTAAAAAGGGCGGTGGACGTTCCGGTAATAGGCAACGGCGACGTCTGGACGCCGCAGGACGCCCTGGCCATGCTGGAGCAGACCGGCTGCGACGGGGTGATGATCGGCCGGGCCGCGCTGGGCAACCCCTGGATCTTCCGCCGGACCGTTCATTTTTTAAAGACGGGCGAGCTTTTGCCGGGCCCAACCCCCGCCGAAAAGGCCGCCATGGCCTTAAGGCACCTGGACCTGCTGGTTGAATTCAAGGGGGAAAAGGTGGCGGTTTGGGAAATGCGAAAGCATGCCGCCTGGTACATGAAGGGCCTGCGCGGGGCGGCCCGCCTCAGGGAGCAGGTTAACCGGGCGGGGTCGCCGGGGGAAATCAGGGAAATTTTGAGCGGCCTGGCCGTTTTAGAGACAACCATGATTTAGCCGGGGCAAAGAAGAGCTTAAATTATCATTATTAAGCTTGATAATGCCAAAGCCCTTGCAATTGCTCCCGGCTTTCTGGTAAAATTTTTATGTTCACAGAATTGTGCACAGCTGCTGGCGTCCAAAAAAGTGCACCCCCTGCCGGGGTCGGAAGGTGGGTACTAATGGATTTAATTCGTTTGGGTGAAAAAATAATCAGCAGGAGCAGGATAAACCAGATGGTTGACAAGATAATCGACCTGAGAGCAAGCGGCCTTTCCCAGACCGAGGTGGCGGCGCGCCTGGGGGTTGACCGTACCCTGGTTTGCCGCCTGGAGAACCTGGGAGAGGTAAGAAAAGGCCGCAGGCTGGCGGTGGTGGGGTTTCCAATTCTAAACAAAAAAGAACTGCAGGATGCCCTGGAACAGGAAGGGGTGGATTTTATCTTTCTGATGTCGGAAGCCGAACGCTGGGATTTTATCAGCCAAAAGAGCGGCGTTGAGCTGTTCGACACGATTATGGACCTTATTGCCAAAGCTCATTCGTTCGATCAGATGCTGGTTATAGGCTCCGGGCATAGGATCAAAATTCTGGAAGCGGTGCTCGATAAAGAGGTGGTGGGCTTTGAAATCGGCGAGTCCCCCATACAGGAAGACAAATACGTTGAGCCCGGAAAAATAATCGAACTGGTACGGGCTATAAAAGACTAGGGGGGTGCGCATGCAAAACTTTGCCTTCATCATCCACCCGATGAATGCGGAAGACATAGCCAGGAAGTTTAAATTTACCAGGTACATGCCGGAAAAGGTCCTGGAGCGGGCGTTTGCCATGCTTCCATCAATGAATGTGGCCCACATTACCGGGGTGCGCTCACCCTATGAAGAGGCGGAAGGCTGGTTTATTGCCTGCCCCTTGACGGCGAGGCTGATGATGAGTTTGCCTGCGCCTTATGTTTTAAAAAAGGTCATCCAGGGGGGCCGCATAGCCGAAAAACTGGGGGCCAGGATACTGGGCCTCGGCGCCTTTACCAAGGTTGTTGCCGACGCCGGCGTGACCATCGCCAAAAACCTGAACATTCCCGTTACCACCGGCAACAGCTACACCGTTGCCACCGCCATCGAGGCAACCAGGGAGGCAGCCCGCCTGATGGGGCACGACCTGAAAAGGTCATCCGTGGTCATCATGGGAGCGACCGGCTCCATTGGCCGGGTTTGCGCCATGATTGTGGCCAGGGAGGCGCGGGACATGACCCTGGTGGCGCGCAGCGAGGGAAAACTGGAGGAACTTGCCTCCAGGATTCTTTACAATACCGGCCTTGCCGTAAAAATTACCTCGGACAGCAAGAAGGCCCTCCGTTCCGCCGATATCGTGATAACCGTCACCAGCGCCGTCGACACGGTAATTGAGCCGGAGGATTTGAAGGCCGGGGCGGTTGTCTGCGATGTGGCCCGGCCCAGGGACGTGTCCAGGCGCGTGGCCGAGGTCAGGGATGACGTTCTGGTAATAGAGGGCGGCGTGGTGGAAGTTCCCGGCGATGTGGAGTTCAACCTGAATTTCGGTTTTCCGCCCGGCACGGCCTACGCCTGCATGGCCGAAGCCATGGTGCTGGCGCTGGAAAAAAGGTACGAAAGCTATACCCTCGGCCGTGAGCTGACCATAGAGCAGGTTGAGGAAATAGACGGCCTGGCCAGAAAGCACGGTTTTAAAATAGGGGGGTTCCGCAGCTTCGGCAGGGCGCTTTCACTGGAGGAAATTGAGCAGATCAAGCGCCGGGCGCAAAAGGCACAGCCTGCGAAGGCCGCCGCAAAGTAAACCTTTTCGCCGGGGCGGTAACAAAATTCAGACGGCCTTGACAAAGCAGGATAGTCTTCTTATAATTATTCTAATTCAAAGAACGGTTGAAGATTTTTTGTTAAGGTTAGCCTGCCGCCTGCGCTATACAACGAGCACTGCAAGAGATGTTGCTTTTGCAGTGCTTTAAGCGTAGTTTGGGCTTTTTTGAGCAGGCAGCCGAATATTAAGGGGTTGAACACATATATTTTTTTTGTATTTAATATTTAATGTTATTTAAAGACAAGGAGACTGTGCTTGATGAAAGAGAAGGAAGTAATCCTGACCGTCAACGGCCTGAAGAAACTGGAGAGCGAGCTGGAGCTGCTCAAGTCGGTAAAAAGGAGAGAGGTTGCCGAGCGGATCAAGCAGGCCATCGAGTTTGGCGACATCACCGAGAATTCCGAGTATGAAGATGCCAAAAACGAGCAGGCCTTTATCGAGGGGCGCATTCTGACCCTGGAAAAAATGCTCCGCAACGCAAAGATCATCGACGATGAAAACATCGGCACGGAAGTGGTGTCCATAGGCTCAACGGTCCTGCTGAAAGACCTGGAATGTGGCGATGAGTATAAATACACAATAGTAGGTTCGGCTGAGGCTGACCCCGGGGCAAACAAGATATCCAACGAGTCTCCGGTGGGCAGGGCCATTCTTGGCCAGCCCAAGGGCAGTGTGGTGGAGGTTACCGTTCCGGCCGGACAGTTGAAATATCAAATTATAGATATTCTTCGTTAAAGGATGGTCTGGGAGGCAGTTTGATGGCGCAAAAGAAGAAGGAAGAATTATCGGACCTGATAGAGGCGTCCGGCAGGGAAGAGGATTTAAATGAACTGATGCGGGTCCGCCGGGAAAAACTGGCCGAATTGCGGGACAAGGGCATTGAGCCTTACGGCGGGCGGTTTGAACGCACCCATACGGCGCGTTACATTCTGGATAATTTCGTTGAAATGGAGAACAGGCCCGTTGTTATAGCGGGCAGGATTATGTCCAGGAGGGGAATGGGCAAGGCGACCTTCGCCCACATCCAGGACGGCACGGGGCAGATTCAGATTTACGTCCGGCTGAACGATGTGGGACCGGAAAGCTATGAGCTTTTCGGCAGGCTGGACATAGGCGACATAATCGGCGTGCAGGGGAGCGTTTTTAAAACCCGCATGGGCGAAATAACGGTAGCGGCGGAGAGCTTTAAAATACTCTCCAAGTCGTTGCGCCCGCTGCCCGAAAAATGGCACGGCTTGAGGGACGTGGAGCTCCGCTACCGGCAGCGTTATGTCGATTTAATCGTAAACCCCGAAGTAAAAGAAGTGTTTGAAACCAGAAGCAAAATCATCAGGGCTTGCCGCAATTTCCTGGATGGTAAAGGTTTTCTGGAAGTGGAGACCCCGATGATGCAGGTTATTCCGGGAGGCGCCGCGGCCAGGCCGTTTATCACCCATCACAACGCCCTTGACATGGACCTTTATTTGAGGATAGCCCCGGAGCTTTATTTAAAGAGGCTTTTAGTAGGCGGCTTTGAAAAAGTGTACGAGATCAACCGCAACTTTCGCAACGAGGGCATTTCCACCAAGCACAACCCCGAGTTCACCATGCTCGAGCTGTACCAGGCCTACGCCGACTACACCGATATGATGAACCTGACCGAGGAGCTTATTTCCGCGGTGGCCGTTGAAGCGCTTGGAACCACAAAGATCGAGTACCAGGGTACGGAAATCGACCTGGCTCCACCCTGGCCCAGGATTCCCATGCTCGAGACAATTAAGGTGCATGCCGGCCTGGATTTCGGCGCGCTTAAAAGCGCAGAAGAAGCCTTTAAAGCGGTAGAGCAGGCCGGGATCGGGCTGGAGCTGGACCCTTCCGACTCATGGGGGACCATCGTTAACAAGGTGTTTGAAGAGGTGGTTGAGCCAAAGCTGATTCAACCTACCTTTGTGGTGGACTACCCCGTTGAGATATCCCCGCTGGCCAAGCGCAAGGCCGAAGATCCGGAGCTTACCTACCGCTTTGAGCTGTTTATTTACGGGCGGGAAATAGCCAACGCTTTTTCCGAGCTGAACGATCCCATCGACCAGAAGGGGCGCTTTTTAAAGCAGGTTGAGAAGCGGAAGGCAGGCGACGAAGAAGCGCATATGATGGACGAGGACTACATAAACGCCCTTGAATACGGCATGCCCCCGGCCGGCGGGCTGGGCATCGGGATTGACCGGCTGGTGATGCTGTTGACCAATTCCGCCTCCATTCGCGACGTCATCCTGTTCCCGCTGATGAAGCCGCGCGAGTAGCCCCCCGGCAGCCTGTTATTTCCTGCGGCAAACCTGTTGACAGGCCGGACGAAAAGTGCTAAGATTAAGTTCCCTGCCCGGAGATGCCCGCCGGCGGCGGGAAAGTAGCAGGCGAAAGGCAAAATTTATAAGAAAATCCAACTTGACAACAAAATGCCTTTATGATAACATAAAAACCCGGAGCCGCCATGAGAATGGCGGGCTAACTTTGCAGGTTTGAAAACCCGGTCTTTGAAAACTGAACAGAGGGTGGATGGTTAGCGGTAGTCAGTAGTCCGTAGTCAGTAGTCAAGGTAGGAGGATGTCGCTGGAGGCGGGATTCTGCGAAGGAATGGCTACAGGCGAGGGGCGGCTGGCGGCCGCAAGAGGACTCTCGTCGAAGCGAAAGCTAGAAGCGAGCAGTACATTCCGGGAAAACGGGAGCCAAATCAAGCGCTGTAAAAGAGGCAGGCATTTCCGCTTTTGCTGCAGCGATGCAGGCGGGGGCAGGAATGCGCCAGGCCTTAAATTTTGCAGGAGAGTTTGATCCTGGCTCAGGACGAACGCTGGCGGCGTGCCTAACACATGCAAGTCGAGCGGTTCGGCACTCAGCCACTAGTGGTCAGTAGTTGCTATGAGTTTTGGCAATAGCTGAGGCAAGGGAGCAGCAACTGGCCAGTAGGGCTGAGTGCCGGATAGCGGCGGACGGGTGAGTAACGCGTGGATAACCTGCCTGTCAGACCGGGATAACACCGGGAAACTGGTGCTAATACCGGATACGTTCACCGGGGCGCATGCTTTGGTGAAGAAAGGGGCAACCCACTGACAGATGGGTCCGCGTCCCATTAGCTAGTTGGCGGTGTAACGGACCACCAAGGCGACGATGGGTAGCCGGCCTGAGAGGGTGGACGGCCACACTGGAACTGAGACACGGTCCAGACTCCTACGGGAGGCAGCAGTGGGGAATCTTCCGCAATGGGCGAAAGCCTGACGGAGCAACGCCGCGTGAGCGAAGAAGGCCTTCGGGTTGTAAAGCTCTGTCTTCAGGGACGAAGGAAGTGACGGTACCTGAGGAGGAAGCCCCGGCTAACTACGTGCCAGCAGCCGCGGTAAAACGTAGGGGGCGAGCGTTGTCCGGAATTACTGGGCGTAAAGGGCGCGTAGGCGGTTCCTTAAGTCAGGGGTGAAAACTGTCGGCTTAACCGGCAGCCTGCCTTTGAAACTGAGGGACTTGAGGGCAGGAGAGGGGAGTGGAATTCCCGGTGTAGCGGTGAAATGCGTAGATATCGGGAGGAACACCAGTGGCGAAGGCGGCTCTCTGGCCTGTTTCTGACGCTGAGGCGCGAAAGCGTGGGGAGCGAACGGGATTAGATACCCCGGTAGTCCACGCCGTAAACGATGGGTGCTAGGTGTAGGAGGTATCGACCCCTTCTGTGCCGTAGTTAACACAATAAGCACCCCGCCTGGGGAGTACGGCCGCAAGGTTGAAACTCAAAGGAATTGACGGGGGCCCGCACAAGCGGTGGAGCATGTGGTTTAATTCGACGCAACGCGAAGAACCTTACCAGGGCTTGACATCCCCTGACCGCTGTGGAAACACAGTTTTCTGCTTTCGGGCAGACAGGGAGACAGGTGGTGCATGGTTGTCGTCAGCTCGTGTCGTGAGATGTTGGGTTAAGTCCCGCAACGAGCGCAACCCTCACGTTTAGTTGCCAGCGGGTAGAGCCGGGCACTCTAAACGAACTGCCGTTGACAAAACGGAGGAAGGTGGGGATGACGTCAAATCATCATGCCCCTTATGTCCTGGGCCACACACGTGCTACAATGGCCGGTACAGAGGGAGGCGAAGCCGTGAGGCGGAGCAAATCCCAAAAAGCCGGTCTCAGTTCGGATTGCAGGCTGAAATTCGCCTGCATGAAGTCGGAATCGCTAGTAATCGCAGGTCAGCATACTGCGGTGAATACGTTCCCGGGCCTTGTACACACCGCCCGTCACACCACGAAAGCTGACAACACCCGAAGCCGGTGAGCTAACCGCGAAAGCGGAGGCAGCCGTCGAAGGTGGGGTTGGTGATTGGGGTGAAGTCGTAACAAGGTAGCCGTATCGGAAGGTGCGGCTGGATCACCTCCTTTCTAAGGAGAACGTAACAGTAGTCGGTAGTCAGTAATCGGTAGTCGGATTATAGAAGGAATTCGGCGCAGCCGAATTCCAACGAACAATCCGGCTACAGACAACCGACGACTGACAACTGTTCTCCCAGGTCGATCATCCATCCCTCTGTTCGGTTTTGAAAGACTGTTGGGACTATAGCTCAGCCGGTCAGAGCGCACGCCTGATAAGCGTGAGGTCGGTGGTTCGAGTCCACCTAGTCCCACCATAATCAGTAGTCAATAGTCAGTAGTTGGTAGTCGGAATAGAAGGAAATTGCCAGAGGCGATTTCCGACAAGAATCTGACTACAGACAGCCGACGACCGACGACCGGTATGGGGGTGTAGCTCAGTGGGAGAGCACCTGCCTTGCAAGCAGGGGGTCAGCGGTTCGAATCCGCTCATCTCCACCAACTGTTCTTTGAAAACTGCACAGTGCAGGAGAGCAAGTTCAAGCGCGAATTAGGTCAAGCTAGGAAGGGCATACGGTGGATGCCTTGGCGCACGAGGGCCGAAGAAGGACGTGGCAAGCTGCGAAAAGCTACGGGGAGCCGCAAGCGGGCGTTGATCCGTAGGTCTCCGAATGGGGCAACCCGGTCCGTCACGGCAGTGGCGGGTCACCGCACGCTGAACACATAGGCGTGCGGGGGGCACCCGGCGAACTGAAACATCTTAGTAGCCGGAGGAAGAGAAAGAAAAATCGAACCCCTTAGTAGCGGCGAGCGAAGCGGGGCGAGCCCAAACCCGGCACTCGATAGAGTGCTGGGGGTAGCGGGACTCCCATAGAGCAAGAGTAGTAGACTTAGCCGAAGCGGTCTGGAAAGGCCCGGCAGAGGAGGTAACACCCCTGTAGGCGAAAAGTCGAGGCTTTTGCGGGAGCACCCAAGTACCACGGGGCACGTGGAATCCTGTGGGAATCCGGGAGGACCACCTCCCAAGGCTAAATACCCTGTGCGACCGATAGAGGACAAGTACCGTGAGGGAAAGGTGAAAAGCACCCCGGGAGGGGAGTGAAACAGGACCTGAAACCGTATGCCTACGAGCAGTCAGAGCCCTATTCGGTAGTCGGTAGTGAGTAGTCAGTAGTCAGATTAAGAAGGAATTCGGCTAAAGCCGAATTCCCACAAGCAATCCGGCAACAGACTACCGACTACTGACTACCGAAGGGTGATGGCGTACTTTTTGTAGAACGGACCGGCGAGTTGCTTCTAGCGGGCGAGGTTAAGCGTGGCACACGCGGAGCCGCAGCGAAAGCGAGTCTTAAAAGGGCGGTATAGTCCGCTGGAGCAGACCCGAAACCGGGTGATCTACCCATGTCCAGAGTGAAGCTAAAGTAAAGTTTAGTGGAGGCTCGAACCGACCGTCGTTGAAAAGGCGGCGGATGAGGTGTGGGTAGGGGTGAAATGCCAATCGAACCCGGAAATAGCTGGTTCTCCCCGAAATAGCTTTAGGGCTAGCCCTGGTAATGAATACCGGAGGTAGAGCACTGAATGGGCTAGGGGCCTTCACCGGTTACCGAACCCAATCAAACTCCGAATGCCGGGTATTTGGATACCAGGAGTCAGACTGCGGGTGCTAAGATTCGTAGTCGAGAGGGAAACAGCCCAGACCGTCAGCTAAGGTCCCCAAGGCAGGCTAAGTGGGGAAGGATGTGGAGTTGCCCGGACAACCAGGATGTTGGCTTAGAAGCAGCCATCATTTAAAGAGTGCGTAATAGCTCACTGGTCAAGTGGCTCTGCGCCGAAAATGTAGCGGGGCTAAAGCCTGCCACCGAAGCTACGGATTTCAGTAGTCAGTAGTGAGTAGTCAGTAGTCGGAGAGAGAGAATTGGGAGGATACAAGAAACTTGAAGTATATAATAGGTCATATCAGATGGCCTTACGAGTACACAAGTTAACCCAAGACTTTCCATCACATGAAAGGCATGAATTAGGGAGTCAACTTCGAAGAGCAGCAGTATCAATAGTACTAAACATAGCAGAAGGATATGGCAGAGTAAAATCGGAGAAAGAGTTCATGCACTTTCTTAGAAATGCATTAGGTTCATGCAACGAAACAAGAGTGTTAATAGACCTCGTTAAAGACTTGGGATATATAGATAGTCAGATACACTCTGAACTGAGTCAAGAATACGAGATAATAAGCAAACAAATATATCGACTCAGAGAAGCATGGACTAAAGAATAACCGACTACAGACAACTGACCACTGACTACTGAGATGGTAGGGGAGCGTTCTGTATGCGGCGAAGCTATACCGTAAGGAGTAGTGGAGCGTACAGAAGCGAGAATGCCGGTATAAGTAAGCGAAAAGGCAGGTGAGAATCCTGCCCGCCGAAAGCCTAAGGTTTTCTGGGGAAGGGTCGTCCGCCCAGAGTAAGCCGGGGCCTAAGCCGAGGCCGAAAGGCGTAGGTGATGGAGAATCGGTTGATAATCCGATGCCACTGGCGGCCGTTTGAAGGATGGGGTGACACAGGAGGGAAGGCTGAGCGTGCGGTTGGAAAGGCACGTCCAAGGCGGTAGGGTGGAAGGCAGGCAAAACCGTCTTCCGTAGAGCCTGAGAGCCGAAGGGGAGCGAAAATAAGTAGCGAAGCAGCCCGTGCCCATACTGTCAAGAAAAACCTCTAACGAGGCTTAGCCGGTGCCCGTACCGCAAACCGACACAGGTAGGCGGGGTGAGAATCCTAAGGCGCGCGAGAGAACCCTCGTTAAGGAACTCGGCAAAATGACCCCGTAACTTCGGGAGAAGGGGTGCCCCGTTAGCGTGAAGTACCGAGCGTATGGAGCGCGAGGGGGCCGCAGAGAAAGGGCCCAAGCGACTGTTTACCAAAAACACAGGTCCCTGCCAAATCGAAAGATGACGTATAGGGGCTGACGCCTGCCCGGTGCTGGAAGGTTAAGGGGAGGGGTTAGCGGCAACGCGAAGCTCTGAACCGAAGCCCCAGTAAACGGCGGCCGTAACTATAACGGTCCTAAGGTAGCGAAATTCCTTGTCGGGTAAGTTCCGACCCGCACGAAAGGCGTAACGATTTGGGCGCTGTCTCGACGAGGGGCTCGGCGAACTTGTAATACCCGTGAAGATGCGGGTTACCTGCGACAGGACAGAAAGACCCCGTGGAGCTTTACTGCAACCTGATATTGGGTTTTGGTATTGCATGTACAGGATAGGTGGGAGGCTGAGATACCAGGACGCCAGTTTTGGTGGAGCCGTCGTTGGGATACCACCCTTGGAGTATTGAAGCTCTAACACAGCGCCGTGAAACCGGTGCGTGGACAGTGTCAGGCGGGCAGTTTGACTGGGGCGGTCGCCTCCCAAAAGGTAACGGAGGCGCCCAAAGGTTCCCTCAGCGCGGTTGGAAATCGCGCGTTAGAGTGTAAAGGCAGAAGGGAGCTTGACAGCGAGACATACAGGTCGAGCTGGGACGAAAGTCGGGCTTAGTGATCCGGCGGTTTTGAGTGGAAGAGCCGTCGCTCAACGGATAAAAGCTACCCCGGGGATAACAGGCTTATCTCCCCCAAGAGTCCACATCGACGGGGAGGTTTGGCACCTCGATGTCGGCTCATCGCATCCTGGGGCTGTAGTAGGTCCCAAGGGTTGGGCTGTTCGCCCATTAAAGCGGTACGTGAGCTGGGTTCAGAACGTCGTGAGACAGTTCGGTCCCTATCCGTCGCAGGCGCAGGAAACTTGAGAGGAGCTGTCCCTAGTACGAGAGGACCGGGATGGACAGACCGCTGGTGTACCAGTTGTTCCGCCAGGAGCAGCGCTGGGTAGCCAAGTCTGGACGGGATAAGCGCTGAAAGCATCTAAGCGCGAAGCCCCCCTCGAGATGAGGTTTCCCACAGTGTTAAGCTGGTAAGACCCCTGGCAGACTACCAGGTAGATAGGCCGGAGGTGTAAGCTGGGCAACCAGTTGAGCTGACCGGTACTAATAGGTCGAGGGCTTGACCTTAAAAAGCTTGCTTGCGAGAGCGCTGTGCAGTTTTGAGAGAACGCGGGTCAGGCTTAATGATTCTTAAAATTTTTTGCAAATAGGTTTAAGATTTTTAAGAATCATTAGGTCCGACCCTTAAGAAAAGTTTCTGGTGACGATATCGGAGGGGGTACACCCGTTCCCATCCCGAACACGGTAGTTAAGCCCTCCAGAGCCGATGGTACTTGGGGCGAAGGCCCCCGGGAGAGTAGGTCGTCGCCAGATTAATTTTAAAAACCCCGGATAAAATGGCCCGGGGTTTTTTATTTTGCTTGACCGGCGTGTACCGACGGTGCCGCAGTTAATTCTTTATTTCCGCGAATTCCACCGCTGCCGCAGTCGCCGGGATCCTTGCCAGGGCATACGGGTATGTCAGTACCTGGGCCGCCGCTATGCCCGGCTGCGGGGCCGCAATGCGGTAATTGACTTTCAGCCTGCCCCGGCCGTCGTCAGAAATACTGATGATTTCCACGCTGTAGCCGGCGGTGGGCTTTTCTCCGGCTGTTACGAGCAGGTAGCTCCAGCCGCCGGCGGTCTTTACCCCGGTAAAGGGCTGTGCTCTGTTACCTGCCGCCCACGCAGAGACCTCTCCCGGTACGCTTGCATCATCAAGAGACAATGCCTTGAAGGGCAGGGGCCAGCCGTACAGGGAATCTGGTCTGTTCGTGTAATAAGGCGATTTCATCTCTTCCATCAAATTTTTCGCCTTTTCCAGCATATCCCCCTGCGGGTAGTCCTCCACTATCTTTTGCAGGTAGCCGGCGTCGCCGGTATAGGCGCCGAGAGCCAGCAGGGCGTCGTCAGCCATGGAGCTTCCGGGATATTCCCGGATAAACTGCTGGTAAATAGAGATTATTTTCTCCCTTATTTCCGAGGGGGTAAAGGCTAAATAAGCGTCCACACCCCACTCGTCCAGCCCGGTGTAACACAGCCCGGCGGAGTACAGCGCCCTGGCCTTGAGCTCCGGCGAAGAGGAAGGGTCGCGGTAGACCTGCTGGAAATAGGGCAGGCAGTGATTGTAGTTGATCATTTCCCTGGCGAAGGAGGCCATTTCCACCGGCGCGCGGCCGCGGCCCGTGGCGTTGATGTAGCCCTGCCAGTTATAGCTTTGCCGCCAGCCGGACCACAGGTGGTTGTAATAAAGCGTCTGGTCGTGGAAAATGGCTGCCGCTAGTCTGTACAAATCGGCCGGGTTGCCGGACTTCTTCCACTGAACCTCCAGCGCGGCCAGTTCTTCCACCGCCGCCTGCTGCTTTTTAACGGAGCTGCGGAAGTCGTATTTTAGCTGGTAATTCAACTGGTTAAAAGGCAGAGCGCCCTGGTTTTCCCCAAAGTCCTGGTACTGTTTCAAAAATTCTTCGAGCATGCCGGCCGTCTGCCGGTAATTGTCCCGGCGAAGTTCTTTTACGGCCAAAGAATAGTCAACCAGCGGCTTTAAGGACGGATCCAGTTTTTTTGATTGTTCCCGCGCCTGGGACAGTTCCTTCAGCTGGTCGTAAGTCATCCGCACGTCTAGGACGTAGACCAGCCTGCCGGCCGCGTGGTAGCGGATGTCGCCGTCAGGCAGGGAGAGAGCTTTGCGCAGGGTGTTCAAGGCGTCGGTCCAGCGCCCCTCGATTTCGTAGCAGCGGGCCAGGCGGTAAGCGGCGTCGTCCGCGCCGGGGTGGCCTGGAAATTCAGCCAGGAATTTTTCCCAGCCGGGGATCTCCCGCTCCGGGTCGTACTGCTCGTCGCCGTAAAAATAAACATCCCAGTTCCCCTGTTGTTTTCTGCGCTCCATTTCGAAGTAAGGCTCTCCCCGCACTTCTTCATAGGCCTTGATGCCCCGGGCCAGGTAGCTTTGCGGGTATTTCTCCCCGGCTTCCTGCAGCAGTTGCCAGTCCAGCGCGGGGCTCAGCGCACGGCCGCCTTCTTCAAGCACACTCAGGCCGTTTTCGTCTATATCCGACACAAGCCGCTCCAGGGCTCCTTTTTCGCCCAGGTTGACGAGGGCGGCCAGGCACTGCTGGCGGCTGAAAGGCAAGGGATCTTTTTCCGCCGCTTGCCACAGCCAGTTTACCACCGCGTCCCTGGCGGCGCCTGTCAGCCGCCACCGGGCGGCGTTCGCCGCTTCCCTGACGATGTCCACTTTTTCCTCCGCCGAAGCCAGGCCGCCGTACAGTTCTTTAATTTGTCCCAGCGCTCTTGCTTCCCCCAGCAGGTAGAGGTTTAAGAGTTGCTGGAAGCGGGCGGCGGTGTTCTTCTCCTGTTCCTGTGCCTGCCACAGCCAGCTGACGGCCGCCGCGCGCTTGTCCCCGGCAAGCTCACAAGCAGTGTCGTTGACGGCGGACACCAGGTTTTCCCTGGCCAGCGGGTCGGTCAGCCTGGAATATACCTCATCAAGCCAGCGCGCCGCTTCCCCTGGATCGGCAAAAACTTTTTGCCAGGCCGTCTCCACTAACTTGCGGTAGTACCCGCTGGCGGGAGTCTTCTGAAGGTTCAAGATGGCGTCCGCCAGCACGGCGGCGTTGCCGGCGCGGGCGGCCAGGACGGGCGCCAGGTAGCTGGTGAAATTGGCCTCCGGGTAAGCACCGCTCTCTCTCGCCAGTTGGGCGACCTGATCGTCCGTCATCAGGTTCACCAGGGCGTCCGTTATCTTCCAGACGTCAGTTCTGGGAGCTTCCTTGAGGTAGTCTAGCAGGACCTGCGCTGCCGCGGCGTCCGGCCCCGGCAAGCGGTTGAAAAACTCGAGAATGTCATACGTTTCTTTTAAGCCTGACGCTTTCCACAATCTTTCTTTCAACTCTGACAGCGACCCTGCCACCTGCGCCGCCTCCGGCCCTTCCAAAGCAGCCGCGCTTTGCTCTGCGGCCCAAAGCTCCCGGGGGTGCAGGGCAAAACCCCAGGCAACGAAGGCAGCCGTTGCCAGTACGCTTAAAACCGAAATTATCGCTAAACTTTTAAATTTATTCATAATAATCACCCCGGCAAGATTATTTGTTTTGGACATTTTTGCCAAACTACAGCCTGCGCTGTTCATTAGACAAAATAAAAATAATATCTTGTCTTTCAGTTTTTCTTTGTTCTTACCGGCCAACCAGTTCACGCATCTCCTCATAACCCAGTTTTTCCAGTTCCTCAGCCGTCTTAAATGCTGGCCAGTCTTCCTTCTTTACCGGGAGGTATTTGCCGATCGGGTCCTCGTAGAAAATTTCAACCGTGTCTTTTTTGATGACGCCCATGCCGTCCAAATCAGCCGTAAACTTCAAGAACTCGTTGACTTCAATTGGTTTGTCGATATAGCCCTGGAGCTCTTTGTTCCAGAAATCTATCCTTTCTTCAATCTTCCGGATCTGCTCCGGGGTGAGGTTCTGCCGGTTTTCCTCCAGGTATTTAATCCTGCCCTTCTGTGGTGGCCACTCCGCCGGGGTGGCGCAGGCTATAGCATGCCAGACCGTGGTTTTGAATTCGGCCTCCGCCCGGGAGCCGGCAATATTCATTGCCAGCGGGGTGATTTCAATCCTGTCAATGCGGTAATGCTGCCGGTATTTCTGAGTCAGGTATTCTCTGGCCTGCATTTTTAACTGTTCGGCAATAAAGCCGTCGTTTTGAATTTGTGACACGTACCAGTTTTCCCCGTACTGCCTGACGGTTACCTTCGTCGTCGAGTCGCCGGCCGGGCCGGTGGAAGTCGCCCAGTAGAACCTGACCTCGTACTCCCGTGCGCTGCCGGCCTGAGTTTCTTTGATTATTTCAAAACGCTCAACCCAAGGGCTGGACACTCCGGTTACCCACCCCCGGCTTTCCAGATCGGAGTGGCTCTGCTCCTGCAGCTCCGGCGCCAGGACGGCAAATTGCAAGGCACCGTTACGCTCTTTAAGACCTTTGGCCCATTTTCCCACGGCATCCCTGGGTGTTGCGGGGGCCAGCGCCTTCTGCAAAAGGGTAATTTGCCGCTGCAGCGAATCCAACTCCGGCGAATAAATCCACACTTGCCTGGTCCTCTCGTCCCATTTGACCTCCGCGCCAAGGGCTTCGACTACCTGGCGCACCGGCGCAATGGTACGCCCGTTGACCAACTGGGGCGGGACGTCGGTTTCAATCACCCGCCCGTTTACTACCAGCTGCACGGGGCTCACCTCCGCCAAAGCCGCCGCTGTTAAAACGGCGGCAAGCAGGACGGTAACAAGGGCGGCCGCAATTAATTTGTTTCTCACCAGGTCAACCCCCTCAAAAAACTTTTTATAGTTAGACGGACAAAAAACCGGTTTGGATCCGTCAGACAACAATTATTTTAAAACCGGCCCCCGGCCGATCCGGACGGTGACGCCATATTGTGCCAGGCCGGAGGCGCTTCTGCCTGGAACGGGTTCCTCAAGCCCCGCGGGTCAGGCTTAATGATTCTTAATTTTTTCAGCATAGACCGGCAAGAATTTTAACTATCATTAAGCCTGACCCGCGTTAAGTTTTTCTGCGATGTAGGCCAGGTTGAGAAGGAATTTTCCCTGCACGGTGAAGTAGTCAACGCCGGTTATTTCGTATATGCGCTGCAGGCGGTAGCGCAGGGTGCTTATGTGGATGTGCAGGTCCTGGGCGACTTTTTCAAGGGATGATACTAACAGGCACTTTTCCAGCGTCGGCCAGAGCTCGGTGTTGTATTTCTGGTCGTACTTCTTGAGCGGATCGATTAATTGTTTGATCAGCAGGTTGTATTCGTGGCTGCCGATGCCCCGCAGGATCAGCGCTTCTTTGAGGAACTCGCCGTAAAAGAAAACGTTATTTTGCGGCTTGAAGGCACGTCCGATGCTGATTGCTTTTCGCGCCTGCTCGTAGCACTCTTTTAAGCGGCAGATTTCCTTGACGGCGAAGCTGTAGCCCAGGTCTACCTCGCCCTGAGGTTTCGCTATACCTTCATTCATTAAATTGAGCAGGTTTCGCTTAATAGAGTTTGGGTCGAGGAGAGGAGACTTGCCAGGCAGGGAAACGATCCCGATAATTTCATTCCCTTTTAAAAATACCGCACTTTCCGGAAAGAGGTTTCTCAGGCGGGATACCCACTGCCTGATGCTGATTTGCAGGATGTCGTCCGAAATCTCGTGCCGGAATGCCAGGAGCAGGACAAAATGGTACTCCTGCGGCTTCAGCCCAAGCAGCTTAACCCGGTCGCGAAGCGTGGCTTCGTCGGAACTTTCCCGGAAAAGCACCTCGTCCACCAGGGAGGCCAGCATGCGCTGCTCCGTTTCGATCATCAGGTGTTTTTCCAGCAGTTTTATAGACAGGAAGGAAACCATCTGCCTGGTCAGCAGAAAAGCGCGATCATCCATTTCGCCGGGATGGGCCACCACCACATAGCCCATGACTTTATTCTGGGCCAGGCAGGGGAAGAGATAAAAATCATTAAGGCGGGTATGCACCGTTTTGTTTTTCTTCAGTTCACCTATCGCCTTGAGGGCATTATCGACAAAGTTTTCAGGCAGGTTGTTTTTATCCAGGTGGGAGGCCAGAACCTCCCCGGAAAGAGAAATGCACAGGCAGGAGCACTTCAGGTCGGAGCCCAGCATATTGACAAATGTGGCAATGCTGTCGCCCTTAAGAATATGGGATAAGAGTTCTTCATAGCGGTTGTTCACGTCCTTAATTATGCGCAACTGCCGGTTTATAATCTCGGTGGAGATCGCGCTTATTACTTCCCTGAACTTGACCTCTCTTTTTACCGCAAAAAGGGGCAGGTCGTACTCATCAGCTAGGGAAATTATGACAGGGGGAATTTCGTTAATAAAGCGGTTTATTTTGACGGCCAGTGCCGCTATTTTTTTTTCAGCTAACTGCCTTACTACGTTGACGATCAAATCTATGTCGTTGCGGAAAGAGTAAAGGGTGCTCAGGATGAATTCGTTGCCGTTCACCCATTCGGCAAAGTCAGGCGCTTCCATTACGGTTACATGGTTTACCTGCCGGTTCAGGCCGCCGCGGCCGGCTACGATATTGAGCCCTCCGGAAAAAACAGGCAACTTGCAGAGATGGGATACGGTTACGGTCATAATTTCCACACCTGCTGTCAACTGACTGACGTGTTTAAATTAAAATGTATCAAATTAAAGCCTGCCTGTCCATTATTCCGGAGATGAAATATTTTACTGCGGTTTTCTAGAAAATTAGGAAAGTTGGCCGTTAATTTTAAAGCAATCCTTCGAAGATTGCCGAATGCATGTAGTTATATAATTTTTAAAAATTCGCTTTTTTTCTTCAATAACAACAGGCCGGGGCCGCCTGCAGTTTTCTCTGAAAATTCTCCGAAGGAAGGTGAATTCGGTGAAGTTTTACAGGCTTTTTCAGCCGGTTAAGATTAATTCGGTTGAACTGAGGAACCGGATCGTCATGCCGCCGATGGTGACCAATTTCGGCTACGCCGACAATACTGTTAGCGGCCGCCTGGTTGCTTACCACGCGGCCAGGGCGAAGGGCGGCTTTGGCCTGAACATAGTGGAGAACTTTGCCGTGCACCCGCTGGGCAAGGCCTTTTCGGCGGTGTTGGGCCTTTGGGATGACAGGTTCATTCCCGGCTGCCGCGGTCTTACTGAAGCGGTGCACAGGCACGGCGGCAAAATCTTTGCGCAGATTTACCATGCCGGCGCGCAGACAACGGAGAATGTTATAGGCGTGCAGCCGGTTGCCCCGTCGGCGGTGCCGCACCCGGTTATGGGTACCCTGCCGCGCCAGCTGAATGTGGAAGAGATTGAGGAAATAGTGGAATCTTTCGGCAGGGCAGCCAGGAGGGCCAGGGAAGCCGGCTTTGACGGCGTAGAGGTGCACGGTTCCCACGGCTACCTGGTGTCCGAATTTATGTCCGCCTACACGAACAGGCGCACCGACGAGTACGGCGGAGACCTGCTGGGGCGGATGCGCTTTCCGGTGGAAATAATCAGGAGCATACGCCGGCACGCCGGGCGGGACTATCCGGTTACCATCCGCATTGCCGGCGACGAGCGGGTATCGGACGGCCGGACCATAGAAGAAACGCGGGTGGCGGCGCGCCTTTTAGAGGAGGCCGGGTACGATGCCCTGCATGTAACCACGGCAACCACGGCTACCATGCACTACATTGCACCGCCCTATTACCTCCCTCCGGCGCTGAATGTTGAGTACGCCGAAAAAATCAAGAAGTGCGTTTCCATACCGGTCATCACCACGGGCTGCATTTACGACCCGCATTTTGCCGAAAGCATTCTGGCAGAGGGAAGGGCCGACCTGGTGGGGATGGGCCGCGCTTCTATTGCCGATCCGGAACTGCCCTGCAAGGTGGCCGCCGGCCTGCTGGAGGACATCCGGCCGTGTACGGGCTGCTTGCAGGGCTGCATCGGAAGCCTTTACTACGGCCGTCCCATAACCTGCATGGCCAATCCGGAAGTCGGCCGGGAGGAGGAAGCGGTGTTAAAACCGGCCCTGCAGGCAAAGAAAGTGCTCGTTGTCGGCGGTGGTCCAGCAGGGCTTGAGGCGGCAAGGGTGGCTGCCCGGCGCGGTCATAAGGTAATTTTATGTGAAAAATCCGGCAGCCTGGGAGGTCAGTTGAAAATTGCGGCCATGCCGCCCCACAAACAGAGAATGGCCCACCTTGTCAAATACCTGGTCAACCAGGTAAAGAAGGCCGGGGTGGAAATCCGCCTGGCGACCGAGGTCGATCTGAAACTGGTGCGGGAGATTTCTCCCGATACCGTAGTGGTGGCCACGGGTGGGGAACCGTTTATTCCGGCCATTCCGGGCGCGGAAGGCAAAAATGTGGTCAGCGCCTGGGACGTCCTGGGCGGCCGGGCCGGAGTGGGCGGAAAAGTGCTGGTAATAGGCGGCGGCAGCGTGGGCTGCGAGACGGCAGATTTCCTCGCAGTTCAGGGGAAAGCCGTTGACCTTGTTGAAAAGCTGGACAAAGTCGGCCACGACATGGTGGAAAGAGTGAGGTACTTCCTGATGCAGCGCCTGCTGAGCGCGAAAGTGGGCATTTACACGGAAGCAAATGTGCTCGAAATAACCGGCGACGGGGTGAAAGTTGAGCGCCGGGGCGTAATGCAGGAGTTAAGCGGCTACGACAGCATCGTCCTGGCGCTGGGCACCAGGCCGGTGAATTCCCTGGTGGAAGAACTTTCCAAAAGCAAGGTGAATTACGTGGTGATAGGCGACGCTAAAAAGCCCGGCAATGCCCTGGAAGCCATAGGCCAGGCTGCTGAGGCTGGGCGCGCAATATAAATCGCCGGGCTTTTGAAAACGGCAGAAAATGTACATTCAATCCCGGAAGCGAAAGGAAGGCGATTTTTTTCAGCGATGGTTAAAATTATGAACGCAGACGAGGCTATTAAGTTTGTGAAAAGCGGCCAGCGCGTCATGATTGGCGGCTTTGGAATGGTAGGCACCCCCGATCAGCTTATCGAGGCCCTCTCCAGAGCAGAGGTGAAGGACCTGGTAATCATCGGCAACGATTTGGGCGCCGCCAATAAAGGGATAGGGAAGGTCCTTTTACAGGGAAAGATTAAGAAGGCTGTTGGCTCTTACTTTACTCCCAATCCAGATGCCGCCCGCCTTTACAGCGAGGGAAAGCTGGAAGTGGAACTGATCCCCCAGGGCAACTATGCGGAGGCCATCCGGGCCGGCGGAGTCGGTCTGGGCCCTTTTTACACCCCGACCGGGGCCGGCACCATTTACGCCAGAAATAAAGAGACCCGCATCTTTGACGGAAAGGAATACATCCTCGAGCATCCCATCCGCGGCGATGTTGCCCTGATCCGGGCGCACCGGGCGGACCGCCTGGGAAACCTGGTTTACAGGAAGGCGGGCCGGAACTTTAACCCCTTAATGGCAATGGCGGCCGATATCTGTATAGCCGAGGTCGACGAAATTGTTGAAGCAGGAGAATTATCGCCGGAAGAAATCGTTACCCCCTTTATTTTCGTAGACATCCTGGTTCCGCGCAGTTGAGGAGGTTTTAACAATATGTCTAAGGACAGCAAGGTAACTATTGCCAAAAGGGCGGCAATGGAGCTTAAAGACGGCTGGATTGTGAACCTGGGGGTGGGCATACCGACTTTGGCGGTCAATTACCTTCCGCCCGGCCGCAGGGTATTCATTCAGTCGGAAAACGGCATCCTTGGGGTGGGGCCAATGCCGGCGCCGGAGGAGGCCGACCCCGACATCATCAACGCCGGCCGGCAGCCGGTAACCATTATTCCCGGAGGCAGCTTTTTTGACAGCGCGCTGTCGTTCGGCATGATCCGCGGCGGGCACCTGGACGCCACCATCATTGGCGCCCTGGAGGTAAGCGAGCGCGGCGATATTGCCAACTGGATCCTGCCCGGCAAGGACGTGCTCGGCATGGGCGGAGCGATGGACCTTGTGGTGGGAGCGAAAAAGGTAATTGTTGCCACCCAGCATGTGGCAAAAAGCGGAAAACCGAAAATACTGCCGGAATGCACCCTGCCCCTCACCGCCCCTTCGGCGGCCCACATGATAATAACCGAGTACGCCGTGTTCAGCTTCCAAGACGGTGTCCTGGTGCTGGATGAGATTGCCCCCGACATAACGCTGGACGGCCTGAAAGAGATAACCCCGGCTAAATACGAGGTCTCTCCGGAACTAAAGGTAATGGAGGTATGCTGAGCGATGGCAAACGCTGTTATTGTGGGAGGAGTGCGCACTGCCATCGGGCGCATCGGGGGCACCTTGAAAAATGTCCAGGCAGAGGAGCTGGCCGCCCACGTAATCGGTGAAATATTGAAAAGAACGGAAGTGGAAGGGAGAGAAGTTGACGAGGTAATTCTGGGCCAGGCCAAGCAAAGCTGTGACGCCCCCAATATTGCCCGGGTTTCCTCTTTGATGGCCGGCCTGCCCATTGAGGTGCCGGCCTACACCGTGCACCGCCAGTGCGGTTCAGGTCTGCAGGCCCTGATTAACGCAGCCCAGCAGATCAGGCTGGACGAATCCGGGATAATCGTGGCAGGCGGGGTGGAGAGCATGAGCACCGCTCCCTATTACCTCCGCTTTGCCCGCTACGGCTACGGCGCGGGAAACGGCGAAATACTTGACCCGAATACGGAAAGCCAGCCCCGCTCGCAGCCGGAGAGTTGTTACGGCCGTCTGACCATGGGCATGACCGCCGAGAATCTGGCCGTTAAATACAGCATCAGCCGCGCCGAGCAGGACGAGTTTGCCCTCTGGAGCCAGGAGAAGGCCTGGGCCGCCATTGAAAGCGGCAGGTTCCGCCCGGAAATTACGCCTTTTACCGTTGATTCGGGCAAAGGGAAGAGCACGGTTTTCGATACGGACGAGCATCCCCGCAAAACCAGCCTGGAGGCTTTAAGCAAGCTTAAACCGGCTTTTAAGGAGAACGGCACGGTTACCGCCGGAAACTCTTCCGGGCGGAACGACGGGGCAGCGGCCGTAGTCATGATGGCAGAGGAAAAGGCCAGGGAAAGAGGGTTATTCCCTTATTTCCGGGTGGTTTCCTATGCGGCATCGGCTGTCAGCCCGGAGATAATGGGCATCGGGCCGGTTTATGCAACCCGCAGGGCGCTTGACAGGGCCGGCCTGCGGCTGGAGGATATCGACCTGATCGAGCTGAACGAGGCTTTTGCGGCGCAGTCGCTGGCGGTACTAAGGGAACTGCAACCTGACCGGGAACGGGTCAATGTAAACGGCGGGGCAATTGCCCTCGGCCACCCGCTGGGGATGTCAGGAGCAAGGCTGGTGGTTACGCTTATTCACGAAATGGTCCGGCGGGACAGCCGTTACGGCCTGGCCACTCTTTGCATTGCCGGCGGCCAGGGCCTGGCCATGATTGTCGAGAAGGTAAAAAACTGAAGGGAGGTACTATAAATTGCGGGCAATTGTCAAGGAAGAGCGGAGGCCCGGTGCGGTTAACCTCAGGTCGGTGCCTGAGCCCCGGCCGGCGGGGGACGAGGTGCTGATCAGGGTGCAGAGCGCGGCCGTCTGCGGCAGCGACCTGCATGCCTACGAGTATCCCAAAAGCTACGAGTTTATGAAGGTGCCTGTTATTTTGGGGCACGAGTACAGCGGCTACGTAGAGGCGGTGGGGCCGCAGGTGACCCTTTTCAAACCGGGCGACCGCGTGCTGGGGGAATCCAACCGCTATTGCGGGGTTTGCCCGAACTGCCGCAGGGGCCGGACCAATATCTGCGACAGCAACCTGATGACGGGGCTGCACGTGGACGGAGGCATGGCCGAGTTTATTGCCGTACCGCAGAAGCTGGTGCACCATATTCCGGAAAACCTCTCTTTTGACGAGGCCACCCTGGCCCAGCCGTGCTCGGTAAGTTTCCATGCCGTGTTCGACAACAGCGGCATCAGGCCGAACGACATGGTGGCTGTGTTCGGGCCCGGCATTGTTGGGCTGATGGCCGCTCAAGGGGCCCGCCTGCTGGGGGCGGCCGAAGTGGTTGTGATCGGAACCGGGGAGGATGCTCAAAACCGCCTGCCGGTAGCCCAAAAACTGGGCTTTAAGACCATCAATATCGGTGAGCAGGACCTGCTGGCCGGTTTTGCCGGCATAACCGGTAAGGAACGGGCCGATGTGGTCCTTGAGTGTTCCGGCGCGGTTAAAGCTCTGGCCGACGCCTTCAGGCTGGTCAAAAAAGGCGGCAGCATTACTCTGGTGGGCATTTACGGGAGCGGTGCTGAAATCAACTTTGCCCCCCTGGTGCGCGGCGAAATCCAGATTAAGACTAGTTACACGGCCACCTGGGAAAATTACGAACAGTCGCTCAGCCTGATTTCGCGCGGCCTGGTGCAGGTAAGGCCCCTGATCGATACCTATCCATTTGAGGAAGGTGTTCAGGCTTTTGTAGACGCTCTTAACAAAAAAGTGCTCAAGCCCGTTCTCAAACTCTAAGGAGGCGGATTTTATGAACCGGGTGAAAACGCTGGCCATTATAGGAGCGGGCACAATGGGCCACTCCATAGCCGCAGCGGCCCTTCAGCACGGTGTTTCCGTGCGCCTGATCGATGTGTCAGCCCCTGCGCTGGAGACGGCTAGGCGGAAAATTCAGAGTTATCTTGCATCTGCTGCGGGAAAGGGTGGCGGGAAGGGCGGCGCTGTGCCGGGGCACCTGGCCGGGGTACTGGAAACGTGTATGGAAATGGCCGCCGGCGTGACCGGGGCGGACATGGTTATTGAAGCCGTGCCAGAGAAGCTGGATCTGAAAAAAGAAATATTTGCACAACTGGACAAACTTTGCCCGCCTTCCGTTATCCTGGCTACCAATACCTCAGGGCTCCCCATTACTGCAATTGCCTCGGCGGCGGCCAGACCGGAGCGGGTATTAGGCACCCACTTTTACATGCCGGCATACCTGATCCCCCTGGTAGAGGTGGTTTGCAGCGACTATACCTCGCCTGATGTAGCCGGAGATACCGTTGCCTTCCTGCAGTCCATAGGCAGAAAGCCGGTCCTCGTTAAAAAAGATATTCCCGGCTTTATCGGGAACAGGCTTCAGCATGCCATTGCCAGGGAGGCCATTTCCCTGCTGCAAAAAGGGATAGCCAGTGCCCAGGATATAGACACGGTAGCCCGTTACACCCTGGGACTGCGCTTTGCCCATACCGGCCCCCTGGAGCAGAGGGACCTGAACGGTCTGGACGTGCACCTTGACGTTGCCGAATACCTATACCAGTCCCTTGAAAACTGCACACAACCCCTGGCAATCCTGCGCGAAAAGGTGGAGAGCGGCTGCCTCGGTTTAAAAACAGGGCGGGGCTTCTATGACTGGGAAGGCCGCACCAGAGAGGAGGTGACCGCCCGCAAGAACGAACAGATGAGCAAGGTGCTGGAGCTGATGCTGTCGTGGGAAAAGGAAAGCGGTTAAGAGTCGAATTTTAAGCTATTAAAGGAGGGCTGGATGTTTATGGAAGCTCTAACGCGCTTTTTCACCGCGCTGATGCGCAAATACCTGCCAGACCCATTTGTTTTTGCGATCATTCTTACCTTCTTGACCATGGTCCTGGCCATTTTTCTGGAGGGCAAGGGTCTTGTAGATGTGATCAGCTACTGGGGCGGCGGTTTCTGGAACCTGCTGGCTTTCACCACGCAGATGGCGGTAATCCTGGCTATGGGCTATGTCCTGGCCAAGACGCCCCTTGTAGAAAAGATACTGGATTACCTGGTGTCGCTGATTAAAACCCCCCGGGCCGCCATTGCCGTGGCCACCTTGGTCGGCGCCGTCGGCAGTTACCTCAACTGGGGCTTCGGCCTGATCATCGGGGCGCTGGTTGCGCGCAAGTTCGCCGAAAAAATTCGCGGCATTCACTACCCGCTGATTATGGCCTCTGCGTACAGCGGCTTTTGCCTCTACGGGCTGGGCATTACGGGAACCATTCCCATGCTGATTGCCACCAAAGGTCATTTTCTGGAAAAAGAGATGGGCATCATACCGCTTGACCAGACCATTTTTTCCGCCCCTATTCTGGTGTTGTCCGTAATTACCCTGATTACCCTGCCTATTGTTAACATGCTGGCCATGCCGCGCAACAAGGAAAACATCATCGAGCTCGATCCCACGGTATTTGCCTTTGAAGAAAAGGCGAAAGCCCCGGCCGGGCCGGCGGGGCAGCCCTTAACCCTGGCCGAGCGGATGAACAACAGCTATATTTTGGGCTGGCTGATCGGACTGATGGGCATTGCCTACCTGGTCAAATACTTTGCCAAAGGCGGCGGGCTTGACCTCAACATAGTAAACTTCATAATTATTTTCGTCGGCATTCTCTTGCTCGGCACGCCAAGCAGGTACATCGGCGTTTAAAAGAGGGCATCAAGACCGTCAGCGGAATTTTGCTGCAGTATCCCTTTTACGCCGGCATCATGGCCATTATGGCCGGATCGGGGCTCGTCAATACCATTGCCAAGTGGTTTGTCGATATTTCCACGCCACAGACCCTGCCGTTCTGGGGACTGATCAGCTCCTTTGTAATAAATTTCTTTGCCCCTTCAGCGGGCGGGCACTGGGCCATCCAGGGGCCGTTCATGGTTGAGGCGGCCAAAAACTTAAATGCCGACATGGCCAAGACGGCCATGAGCGTAATGATGGGAAACGCCTGGAACGACCTGGTTCAGCCGTTCTGGCTTTTACCCACGCTGGCCATTTCCCGGCTGCAGCTTCGTGACATTATGGGATACACCGTTTTAGACGCCATCTGGGTCTGCATTGTATTCTCAGTCGGCATCCTGATCTGGGGTTATATGTAATGAACAGGTGCTGTTTAAGTTTTCCCAATATTGGAAAAACAATGGAGGTGGATTTATGCGCATTGTGGATTTGACCGTGAAGCTGGTGGACGGCACCCAGTCCTTCCCGACCCATCCGAAGGTCACCGTTATCGACTTTGTCACCCATTCTTTTTCCGCTCCCCGCTATAAGCCGCCGTGCCGCGGCTATGCCAGCAAACTGGTGATGCTTTCCGACCATGCCGGAACGCACCTGGATGCCCCGTTCCACTTTTACGAGGACGGCCTCACCATTGATCAGGTAGACTTAAGCACGACCTTCGGCGAGGCCGTGCTGCTGGACGTTTCCGACAAACCGGCCGACCTGCCGGTGTCGGCAGACATGCTGGAGCAGGCGGCGGCAAAGGCGGGCGTGGAAGTAAGGCCGGGCGACATCGTCCTGCTGCACGTCTGGCCGGGCGAGTGGAACGGCCCCGGCTTCCACCACTGCAAGGCCCTGGACGAGTCTGCCGGGAACTGGCTGGCAGAAAAGAAAATCAAGGCCCTGGGGCTTGACCTGGCCAACGCCGATGTAAATGAAAACATGCAGAGGCCGGTTCACCTGAACCTGCTTGGCAAGGGAATCGGAATTATCGAAAATTTAACCAACCTTAAAGAAATTCGTGAGAAAAGATTTTATTTCTTTGCCATTCCCCTGAAAATTGCCGGGCTCTCAGGTTCACCGGTGCGGGCCTTTGCAGTTGAAGGATGGCGCTAACCCATCCTCGCGGGTCAGGCTTAATGATTCTTAAAATTTTTTTCAGCATAGACCGTCAAGAATTTTTAACTATCGTTAAGCCTGACCCCTTAGAATTCCCTGCCGCGGTAAAACTTCAAAGACAGCGCGAAAGAGGCAGTCATAAACAGTGCCGAGAAGATTAACGAGCACGCCATTATCTGGACGTCCGTATAATTGCCGATAAAATCGTTCAGGTTGTTTAGATTCGTGTCCCCTTTTCTGAGCATGTCGCCGAGGGCGGATATCCCGAAGAAGAACCCGAAGAACAGAATAAAATTGACATACCGGGATTTTATATAACCCATCTTGAAGTACAGCGGAAAGTATATTCCGGTCAGCAGGGAAACTGCCACCACTGTGCCGGTAAAACTTTCCGCCGTGGGGGGAAAGACCTTGAAGGGTGTTCCGGCGATATTGGACAGAAAAACCACAGCCATGTAAACAACAACTGTGACGGCAAAAAACACGGCCGCCGAGAGGTACCTGGCAAAAACAATTTCTGTTCTGGAGAGCGGCAGGCTGTTCAGCATGACGTCAGTTTTGTTTTTGTCGTCATAAGCGCATGAGGTTATAATCATCATGTAAGACAGCGCAAAAACGCACATTGCAAACATGGAATCCCCGATTTTTTGCAGAGCGTTCTGCAGGGCGAAGACCATGAACAGGATATAGACGAAGCCGAACAGCATCAATTTTTTCTGCAGCATGAAATCCTTCAGGATGAGGTTGTGCATTTGTTTTTCCTCCTCGTGCAGTAAAGCATGATATCTTCCAGGGCTGGTTTTTCAATTACGACCATGTCCCGGAACAGCATTCTGACCTGTTTTTTATCCGCGGCCAGCGCTTCAAAACCGAATTCGCTCTCCTTAATGCCGATGAAATATTTCCTCGTATCCCCGTCCAGAAGTTCCCTGGGCCCTTTAACCAGCCCGTAATTGTCCACCAGGTCGTCTTTAGGCGCGCTTAAGACAATTTCGCCGTTGTCGATGAGCGTGACGTAATCGGCTATCTTGTCCAGGTCCGAGGTGATGTGGGTGGAAAAAAAGACCGCCTTGGTTTCGTCCTGGAGCAGGGACGACAGTATCTCCAGCAGTTCGCTTCTTACAACCGGGTCCAGGCCGGAAGTCGGTTCATCCATGATCAGCAGGTCGGCGTGGTGGGAAAGGGCGACGGCAAGGGAAAACTTGGTCTTCATTCCCTTTGACAGGTCTTTGATTTTCTTTTTCGCGGGCAGTTCAAATTCCCTGATGTAACGTTGGAAAGCCTCCTCATCCCAGTTTCTGTAGAACGGCGCAATGACCCGTTTCATTTCCAGCGGGGTCAGTTCCTCGTAAAAGTGGTTTTCGTCATAAACAAAGCCGATCCGGTTTTTTATTTCCTTTTCGTGCCGGATGTTGTCCAGGCCGAATATCTTTATCTCGCCGCCGTCCCTCTTTAAAAGGTTCATGATCAGCTTGATGGTGGTGCTTTTGCCCGCCCCGTTGGGGCCGATGAAGCCCATGATATAGCCTTGTTCCAGTTCGAAGCCGACGTTGTTAAGGCTGAAGCCCTTGAAGTTTTTTTGCAGGTTGGACACTTCCAGAACAGGCGCCACGTTATCCCTCCTCATACAGTAGTTCCAGCATTTCCCGCAGCTCTTCTTTTGTCAGGCCGGCCGATCTGGCGGCCAGCACGGCTTCGTAAAGCTTCTCTTCTACAATTCTCAGCCGCGCCTCCCTCAAAAGTTCCTTGTTGTGAGCCGCAACGTATGAACCTTTGCCGGGAACGGTAAAGATAAATCCTTCCTTTTCCAGTTCCTCGTAAGCCCTCTTAGTAGTAATCACGCTGATGTGCAGTTCCCTGGCAAGGTTCCTGATCGACGGAAGGAGTTCCCCCCCGGCCAGTTCGCCCCTGATGATCAGATTTTTTATCTGCGCGGCTATCTGCTCGTATATGGGCTGCTGCGAAGAGTTGGAGATAATAATGTTCAAAGCGTACCGCCTCTTTAGCCGTTATTACTGTTTATGTTATATATGTACAGTATATTTACAGTTTTGTCAAGGCGGGTCAGGCTTAATGATTCTTAAAATTTTTTAAGGCCGGCAAGAATTTTAACAATCGTTAAGCCTGACCCCCTAAACCCTTGACTTGGGAAGAAGATCGTAGTATATTAACTTTTGTAAAAAAATAAATCTGTATTTTCCGTTCCCCGATAGCTCAACGGTAGAGCAACCGGCTGTTAACCGGTAGGTTGCAGGTTCGAATCCTGCTCGGGGAGCCAGTTTTTTTGCGGAACCTTTTGCCTAAAGGTTCTTTTTTTGTCTGTTTGACACATCTTTTCAAGGGCAAGAATAGAAAAGGGTTGAAAAATTGATTGGAATTCCACTATAATAAAGTTAAGGTCAGTCAAGGTCAATACAGGCAGGTGGTGACAGAAGATGTCCAACATTTCCGATCTGGTAGAGCATTACTTAAAAAAGCTTCTGGCCGACAGTCCGCACAATTATATCGAAGTTCAGCGCAGCGAACTGGCCCTTCGCTTTAACTGTGTGCCTTCCCAGATCAATTACGTGCTGGCCACCCGCTTTTCCACCGGCCAGGGCTATATTGTGGAAAGCAGGAGAGGCGGCGGCGGATTCATTAGGATCGTTAAAATTCCTTTTAACCAGCAGGCCCAGTTGATCCTCGACCTGTGTGAGATAATCGGGGATTCCATTTCCCAGACCGAAGCGGAAGGCCTGATCAAGCGCCTGCAGGAGGAAAACCTTATTACAAGGCGGGAGGCGCGCATGATGCAGGCGGCCATAGGGCGGGATACGCTCAGGCTGGTCCTGCCTGCCCGGGACCGGCTGCGGGCTCTGATTTTAAAGGGTATGGTGACAGCAGTACTGAGGGACTGAAAGCAGGGGGCGTCCGCCGCAAGCGCACCCCCGGCTGTTAAGGAGGGATGACTGATGCTTTGTGAAAGATGCGGCCAGCGGCCGGCAACTGTGCATTTTACCGAAATAACAAACGGCCATAAACGCGAGACCCATCTCTGCGAAGTGTGTGCCGGGGAGATCCAGCCCCAGGGTTTTGGATTTCCGCCCCAATTGTTTTTGCATAACTTCCTGGCCGGCATTTTAAACCAGGAACTGGGAGGAGGCAATTTCGGCTGGCCGGAATCGGCCGGCAATAAATGCGAAAAATGCGGGCTGGCGGAGAGCCAGTTTGCCAAGCAGGGCCTGCTTGGCTGCGGCGACTGCTATCCGTACTTTGAAGAAAAGCTGCTTCCCCTTTTCCGCAGGATTCACGGCAACACTCGCCATACCGGCAAGGTTCCGGCGCGCACGGGCGGCCGGGCCAGGCTGGTAAAAGAGATAGAGAACCTGAAGAGGCTTTTGAAGGAAGCGGTGAGCCGGGAGGAGTTTGAACGGGCGGCTCAGCTCCGCGACAGCATCCGCCAGCTGGAAAGGGGTCTTGAAGAAGGGGGTGGTGCCTGATGACGCTCAGGGAGACTGTAAACAACGCCCATAGCCACTGGATGGATGCCGACGGCCCGGAATCGGAAATAATCATTAGCAGCCGGGTGAGGGTGGCCAGGAACCTTGCCGGCATACCTTTTCCCCATCTTTTAAATAAGGAGAATTCTGAAAAGGTTATACACGCCGTAAGGCTGGCCATAAGCAATAAAGAGGCCTCCGAACTGCTGGGCGGCCTCGAGCTGAGCAGCCTGGGCGAATTGTCCCCGCTGGAAAGACAGATACTAGTGGATAAGCACCTGATCAGCCCCGACCTGCTGAACGACTTTCAGCGCAAGGCGGTTGTCCTGCGGGAGGACGAGGTTGTCAGCATTATGGTTAACGAGGAGGACCATCTGCGGATTCAGTGCATTCTCCCCGGCCTGCAACTAAAGGAGGCCTGGGACGTAGTCAACAGGGTGGACGACGGCCTGGAAAAAACGCTCGATTACGCTTTTTCCGAGAAGGTAGGCTATCTGACTTCCTGCCCCACCAACGTGGGCACCGGCATGCGCGCCTCGGTCATGATCCACCTGCCGGGATTAAAACTGGCCAAACAGCTGGCCGGCGTGCTGAACGCCATAAACAAGCTGGGCCTGACGGTAAGGGGGCTCTACGGCGAGGGCACCGAGGCCCTGGGCGACCTGTTTCAGATTTCCAACCAGATTACCCTGGGCCAGTCAGAAGAAGAGATTATCAACAATCTCATTTCCATTGCCAGGCAGATTCTGGCCCAGGAGCAGGCTGCCCGCAGGAACCTTTACAAAGACAGGCGGGAGGTCATTGAGGACCGTGTCTTTCGCGCCTTTGGCGCGCTGAAATACGCCCGTATTCTCTCTTCGGAGGAGGCCATGCGGCTTTTTTCCGATTTAAGGCTGGGGGTGGAGATGAAGATAATTTCCGGTATACCGGTCAGGCTGCTGAACGAGTTGATGGTGAAGATAAGGCCCGCCTTCATTACCAAAATGGCCGGCCGGGAGCTTACGCCTTATCAGAGGGACATTTTCAGGGCCGGACTGATCAGAAGAGAATTCGCAAATCTGCCCGTATAACCCATCTTTTTTAAGGAGGTGCTTCAGATGTTTGGAAGATTTACCGAACGGGCGCAAAAAGTATTGATGTTTGCCCAGGAGGAGGCTAAAAGCGCATCTTACCCTTATGTGGGCACCGAGCACCTGCTGCTGGGCCTGATCCGGGAGGGGGAGGGCGTGGCGGCCAGAGCGCTGGCTTCCCTGGGCGTGGATGCAGATAAGGTGCGGACGGCGGTGGCCCAGATGGTTGAGCCGGCCAAAGGTCAGCCGCCGGTAGAGCTGGTTCTGACCCCGAGGGCCAAAAGGGTGCTGGAGCTTTCGGTGGACGAGGCGCGCCGGATGGGTCATAATTACGTCGGCACCGAGCACCTGCTGCTGGGCCTGATCCGGGAGGGGGAGGGCGTGGCGGCCCAGATTCTGAACGCTTTCGGTGCCGATTACCGCAAGGTACGGACAATAGTTGCCCAATTGCACGGCGGTCAGGCTCAGCCTGCAGGACAGGTCCCCGGCAAGTTTAAAGGGGGTCAGACCCCGACCCTCGACCAGTTTGGCCGCGACCTGACGGCCCTGGCCCGGGAGGACAAACTCGACCCGGTTGTCGGAAGAGAAAAAGAAATTGAGCGGGTTATTCAGGTTTTAAGCAGGCGCACCAAGAACAACCCGGTGTTGATCGGGGAGCCCGGTGTGGGCAAGACCGCCATTGCCGAAGGGCTGGCCCAGCGGATAGTTGCCGGCAACGTCCCCGAAATACTGGCCAACAAGCGGGTGGTGACCCTTGACATGGGCTCGCTGGTGGCCGGGACAAAATACCGGGGTGAATTTGAAGAGCGGCTGAAAAAGGTTATTGAGGAAATCCGCCAGGCGGGAAATATCATTATGTTTATCGACGAACTGCACACCCTGGTGGGAGCGGGCGCCGCAGAGGGCGCCATAGACGCCGCCAACATATTAAAGCCGGCCCTGGCCAGGGGTGAACTGCAGTGCATCGGCGCTACCACCTTGGACGAATACCGTAAGCACATCGAAAAGGACGCCGCCCTGGAGCGGCGATTCCAGCCGATTACCGTGGTGGAGCCCACCGTGGAAGAAACCATCCAGATTTTGAGGGGCCTGCGGGACAAGTACGAGGCGCACCACCGGGTGAGGATTACCGACGCCGCCCTGGAGGCCGCGGCCAAACTGTCAAGCCGCTACATCACCGACCGGTTCCTGCCCGACAAGGCTATCGATCTGGTGGACGAGGCGGGTTCCAGGGTAAGGCTGCAGGCTTTCGTGCCCCCGCCTGACCTGAAGGAGCTGGAAAAGAAGCTGGAAGTATTGCAGAAGGAGAAAGAGGCGGCGGTAAACGGCCAGGAGTTTGAAAAGGCTGCAGAACTGCGCGACCAGGAGCAAAAGGTCCGGGCCGAGCTGGAAAGTTTGCGGGAGTCCTGGAAACAGCGGCAGGGCGGGACCGAGCTGGTGGTGGACGAGGAAGACATCGCCCACATCGTTTCCAGTTGGACCGGCATTCCGGTGAAGAAGCTGGCCGAAGAAGAGTCGGAAAGGCTGCTGAAAATGGAAGAGGTGCTTCACCAGCGGGTTGTGGGCCAGGACGAGGCCATCCGCGCCGTCTCGCGGGCCATCCGGCGGGCCCGTGCCGGCCTGAAGGACCCAAAAAGGCCGATTGGCTCCTTTATCTTCCTGGGGCCGACCGGCGTGGGCAAGACCGAGCTGGCCAGGGCCCTGGCAGAGGTGCTGTTCGGCAGCGAGGATGCCATGGTGCGCATCGACATGTCCGAATACATGGAAAAGTTTGCTGTATCGCGCCTTGTGGGCGCTCCCCCCGGCTACGTCGGGTACGAAGAGGGCGGGCAGCTTACGGAGGCGGTGCGGCGCAGGCCTTACACAGTAGTCCTGCTGGATGAAATTGAAAAGGCCCACCCGGACGTTTTCAACATCCTCCTGCAGGTCATGGAGGACGGCAGGCTTACCGATGCCAAGGGACGCACGGTGGACTTCAGAAACACCGTTATCATCATGACCTCCAACGTAGGCATTCAGACCATTAAGAGGGAGGCCACCCTCGGCTTTCGCACCGGTGACCAGAAGGAAAAAGGCTATGAAGCCATGAAAAGCAAGGTTATGGAAGAACTGCGGCGCACCTTCCGGCCCGAGTTTCTCAACCGGGTCGACGAAATCATCGTTTTCCACGCCTTAACACCGGAGCATATCAGGGAAATCGTGGATCTCATGCTGAAAGAAGTGGCGGCCCGGATGAAGGAAAACGAAATAGAAATAGAGGTAACCGATGCGGCCAAAGATCTGCTGGCCAAAGAAGGGTTTGACGAGGCCTACGGAGCCAGGCCGCTGCGCCGGGCAGTCCAGCGGATGGTGGAGGACCGCCTTTCCGAGGACTTCCTGAAGGGCGTCTTTAAGCGCGGTGACCGCGTCCAAATCGACAGTGACGGGTCAGGCTTAACGATTCTTAAAATTTCCAGTTAATTCCTGGGCCATCTTCTTAAGGGCGCTGTCCTCTTTAATCTGCTCGTCCATCTTGTTAAGAGCAATTGAAACCGAAACAATGTTTTTGTCAAGGAATTGGGCCGTGTCCACCACCCGGAAACCACACAGGCGGCAGGCGCCGTATATGAACAGGTACCTGGCCAGCACGGTGGCCCTGTCCTTGGCAGAAGTTTTGATTGCTTTTAGGGAGATTCCGGTTAAATCTTCTATTGCACCGGCCAGTTCGATCAGGGTTGGCCGGTTTTTTTCTGCTATTGCCGCAATCTCCCTGTTTGCCGGCCCGGCTTTTTGCGGCAGCTCCTGGAGTTCTTCCGGGGCTAGATCGGGGATTAAGGAAAAATCTGCCTTGTTGAGAGAAATGCCGTATTCTATCAACAGTTTTTTCATAAAGCCGGTTTCAATGAAGCTGTTTTTGTCGGCTGCGGTATAATCATTCAGGCTGGACCAGCGGTAAGTTTTGGGATCATCTGCCAGGCCTGCCCTGACCGGGTTTAAGTGGATGTACTTAAAGACCTGCAACAGGTACTGCTCGTTGCTGATCAGGTGGGCATTGTATCTGCCCTGAAAAACGTGCCCGACGCGATCATAGCGTTTATTGAAGATTTGTGCGTATGACTGCTGCAGTCCCTGCATGAATTTTTGAAGCGGCATGGAGTCGACCCGCGCCAGCAGGTGGATATGATTGGGCATAAGGGCGTAGGCATGTATTTCCGTGCAATATTTTAAGCTGTATTTTTTCATAAGAAAAGTATAGGTGCTGTAATCCTCATCTGAAAAAAACACCTGCTCCTTGTTGTTGCCCCTGCTGGTGACGTGGTAGAAAGCCCCTCTTTCGTGTATTCTGAGCCTTCTAGGCATGGCGCGCACCTCCAGCTTACTATGTTATTGCTTTTCTGCAAATTTCTAGAAAATCCTTCCTTAAACCTGTTGCGCTGTGAAATTTTAAGAATCATTAAGCCTGACCCCGATCTATTGTTTTTGGCCGCTGCGAATGTTATAATCTAGAAATAACTAGGATTTGGAGATATTTTGTAAATGCGTGTCAGGTCTAAGTTTTGCTGCCAGGAATGCGGGCATCAGTCAACCCGATGGCTGGGGCGCTGCCCCGGTTGCGGCGCCTGGAACAGCTTTGTGGAGGAGTTCGGCGGCCGGCAGGGGGCGCCCGGCCCTGGCCCGGCGGGAGGGGATGTGCCCCGCCCGGTGACCGAGGTGCCGGTGTCGGAGGAGGAGCGTTTTCCGACGGGCTTCGGCGAGGTGGACAGGGTTTTGGGCGGCGGGGTGGTTCCGGGTTCCCTGGTGCTGGTGGGCGGTGACCCAGGCATAGGCAAATCCACCCTGATGCTGCAGGTTGCCTGCCGGCTCAGCCTGGATATGCGGGTGCTTTACGTCTCGGGCGAGGAGTCGCCCCGTCAGGTAAGGCTGAGGGCCGGCCGTCTGGGAACTCTTTCCTCCGGACTTTTCCTGGTTTCCGAAACGGACATTGACGTTGTTGAGCGCCACCTGCGGGAACTGGCCCCTCCGGTGGCAATTATCGACTCCATACAGACAATGTATAAGGCCGATGTGGCCTCAGCCCCTGGCAGCGTGGGGCAGGTCCGGGAGTGTGCGGCGCAGCTCATGCGCCTGGCCAAAACGACCGGCATGTCTGTTTTTCTGGTCGGCCACGTGACAAAGGAGGGTGTGCTGGCCGGGCCGCGAGTGCTTGAACACATGGTAGATGCCGTCCTTTACCTGGAGGGCGACCGGCACCATTTCTTCCGCATTCTGCGCGGGGTTAAAAACAGGTTCGGCTCCACCAACGAAATAGGTATTTTCGAAATGCAGGGCACCGGCCTGGTGGAGGTGGCCAATCCCTCCGCCCTGTTTCTGGTCTGCCATTCCAGGGAAGATGTTCCCGGATCGGCTGTCGTGGCCAGCCTGGAAGGTACCAGGCCGCTTTTAGTGGAAATTCAGGCCCTGGTTTCCCCTGCCGGTTACGGCATCCCCCGGCGGATGACGACGGGCGTGGATTACAACCGGGTGGCGATGATTGCCGCCGTTCTGGAAAAGCGGCTAGGTTTAAACCTGAGTGGTTATGATATTTATGTAAATGCCGTTGGCGGGGTGAAGCTCGACGAACCGGCGGCGGACCTGGCCATTGCCTGTGCGCTGGCTTCCAGCTTCAGGGACGTGCCGGTTGATTCAGGCATGGCACTGGCGGGGGAGGTCGGTCTGACCGGCGAGCTTCGCCCGGTTACAGGGGTGGAAAAAAGAGTGAGGGAGGCTTTTAAACTGGGCTTCAGCCGTTTTCTGCTTTCAGGCGTCAGCATTTCCCCGGCAATGGAAGAACCCGGGCTTGTGGCTGCAGACACGCTTGCAGAGGCTCTGGAGCTGGCCTTAAAGATATGAGGTGGCGCAGTTGAGGGAAGAAAAAGTCGATGGAAACCTGCTGAAAGTTCTCCGTTCCCTTGCCCCGGGGACCCACCTGCGGGAGGGACTTGAAAATATATTAAGAGCCAAGGCCGGTGCTCTTATTGTTATCGGCGACACGCCTGAGGTGATGGAAATAGCCGAGGGCGGTTTTGCCATCAACGCCGACTTTACACCGTCCAGCCTTTATGAACTGGCCAAAATGGATGGGGCCATAATTCTCAGCAAGGACGCCAAGAAAATACTGGCCGCCAACACCCAGCTTGTGCCAAATCAAAATATACCATCTGCCGAAACCGGCATTCGCCACCGCACGGCCGAGCGGGTGGCCAAGCAGACCGGCGCTCTGGTAATTGCCATATCCCAGCGCCGCGGCGTGATCACGATCTACAAAGGCGCTTCGAAATACGTTTTAAGGGACATCGGCGTGATTTTGTCCAAGGCCAACCAGGCCATTCAAACTCTTGAAAAATACCGCACGGTGCTGGACAAGGTGCTGGTGGAGCTGAGCGTGCTGGAGTTTGAAGAAGTGGTCACCCTTTTTGATGTTGCCAAAGCCATCCAGAGGGTGGAGATGGTTTTGCGGGTGGTCAAGGAAATCGAAAGGTACACCAGCGAACTCGGCGCTGAGGGCCGCCTGATTACCATGCAAATGGAGGAACTGGTGGCCAACGTCGAATCCGAAGGGCTGCTGGTAATCCAGGACTACGCCACCACCATTGGGGAAAAGACGCCTTCCAGCATCCTCGGCGTCATCGGGAGCTGGCCGGCCGAGGACATTCTGGACCTCTCCCTGATTGCCCGCGCCCTGGGCTACCCGGGCAGTGCCAGCATTCTGGAACAGCACGTTTCCCCGCGCGGCTACCGCATTTTAGAGAAGATACCGCGGCTGCCGCTGCCGGTTATCGACAACCTGGTTAAAACCTTTGGGACGCTGAACAGAATTCTTGTGGCAACCATAGAGGAACTGGACGACGTCGAAGGCATCGGCGAGGTCCGCGCCCGCTCCATAAAGGAGGGGCTGAACCGCTACCGGGAGCAGTTGCTGCAGGAAAGGCACGGGTGACAGGCAGTCTGTCAGGTTAAGTAATTTGTAAATTATACCGGCGCGGGCGGCCTACCGCGCTTTTTTGAAATTAAAAAATATTATTGACAGTTACTAATAGCTATGCTAAAATTATGGTTTATTTGACAGGACGTATCTTTCATGTTATACTTTATACGTGGCAATTTTTTTAAGGAGGGTACGGACTTGTTCAAAATAGGTGATAAAGTAGTGTACCCGATGCACGGTGCCGGAGTTATCGAGGCCATTGAAGAAAAAGAAGTCCTTGGCGAGAAGCGGCAGTATTACATCCTGCGGCTTCCCGTGGGTGACATGAAAGTTATGATTCCCATTACCAGCGGCGAAGAGGTGGGTTTGAGGGGGGTTATCGACCGCGAGGGCGTCCAGAGGGTTTTTCACATTTTGCGCCAGCAGTCCAGCGCCATGTCCCCCAACTGGAACCGCAGGTACCGTGCCAATTTGGAAAAAATTAAAAGCGGGAATATCTACGAAGTTGCCGAAGTGGTGCGCAACCTGGTGAAAAGGGATCGCGAAAAAGGGCTTTCCTCCGGAGAAAGAAAAATGCTGGAAAGCGCCAGGCAGATTCTGCTAAGCGAACTGGTTCTGGCCACGGAACTGGAAGAAGAAAAAGCCCAGTCATTGCTGGATGGCGCCTTTGCTTAATTTCGTCAGGAAACTGACGTTTATTTTATTCCCTGATCAGCCATTTTCTGGTTGAAGTTTCGTTTATAAAACACATATAATAGAGTTATAAAATCCTGCTTGCATAATTCCTCCGATGACAGCAGCCATTGGGAAGGAGGTGAAATATTGATAAAGAGGATAGTCTATGGAGTTTTAATATGCGGTTTTACCGCATTTGGCTTTACACTGGGACTGAAGCTGATGGAAAACGGTTGGGTGGTTTTCCTGGCAAACCTGCCCCATGAGCTAAAACTCGGCCTGATCGGGCTTCTCACACTAACCGGGCTGGTTGCCGGCATATTGCTTTCACCGCTGCTCATGCGCGGGGCGGTAAGGCTGACCGTTTTAATCGAACAGTACCTGCAAAAAACCCCGACCCAGGATCTGGTTATGGGTTCGGTTGGTTTGATTATTGGACTTATTATTGCCAATTTAATGGGCTCCATTTTGTCCTTCATGGGAATTTTGGGCAAGCTGCTCTGGATTTTAATCACGCTGCTTCTGGCTTACCTGGGTTTGAGCATTGGCATAAAGAAACGGGAGGAGCTGCTGGCTCTTTTCGCCAGCTTTCCCAGGTTTGGCAGGGAGCGCGGCACTTTAAAGTCTGAGGCCCGGGCCGGCAATTATAAAATACTGGACACCAGCGTCATAATCGACGGCCGGATCTCCGACCTTTGCGAGAGCGGCTTTATCGAAGGAGTCCTGCTGGTTCCTGCCTTTGTGCTTGAGGAACTGCGCCACATTGCCGATTCCCCCGACCTTTTAAAAAGAAACCGGGGCCGGCGCGGCCTGGATATCCTCAATAAAATGCGCAAGGATTTGGACACCAAGGTTCAGATTTACGACAACAACCGCGGTCTGGAAGATGCGGCGGAGGTAGATACCAAACTGGTTAAGCTGGCGCAAAAGCTTAACGCCAAGATTATTACCAACGACTTTAACCTGAATAAAGTTGCCGAGTTGCACGGCGTGAAGGTGCTGAACATAAACGAGCTGGCCAACGCCGTGAAGCCGGTGGTGTTGCCCGGTGAAGAAATGACTGTGCATGTGGTCAAAGACGGAAAGGAGATCGGCCAGGGTGTGGCCTACCTGGACGACGGCACAATGATTGTGGTGGATGGCGGGAGACGTTACATGAACCAGACGGTTACCGTGATGGTAACCAGCGTCCTCCAGACCTCTGCCGGACGAATGATCTTTGCCAAGCCGAAACTGGACCGGCGCACCGAAGGACAGGCTCCCTACGGCGAGGTGAATGTCATTGGATAAAGTTGCCGCGGTGGTGGCGGCGGCCGGGCGCGGCAGCCGGATGGGCACGGAAACCAGGAAGCAGTACCTTTCCCTGGCCGGCCTTCCGGTTGTGGGTCACGTGCTGAGGGCAATGGAGGCCAGCAGCGCAGTTAAAAGCGTTGTCACCGTGGTTGCCCCGGGAGAAGAAAATTATTTCCGCTTGACGGTGGTTGAGCGGTTGGGGATAAGGAAGGTTGCGGCAATTGTACCGGGAGGAGAAGAGCGCCAGGATTCCGTGTATAACGGCCTCCTGGCGCTTGCCCCTGATACGGGTATTGTCGTCGTCCACGACGGGGCGCGCCCCCTGCTGAGCCCCGGAGACATCAATGCCGTTGTGCAGGCCGCGGCGGCTTACGGTGCGGCCACCCTGGCCGTACCCGTAAAGGATACGGTAAAGATGGCCGGCAGGGACGGCTTTGTGCTCCGGACCCTGTCCAGGGAGCACCTGTGGCTCGTTCAAACCCCCCAGGCTTTCCGCTACGATATCATTATGAATGCGCACCGGCAGGCGCGCCAGAAAAAATACGCCGCAACCGATGATGCCGGGCTGGTGGAGCTTTTGGGGCGGCCGGTGAAAATTGTTGCCGGTTCTTATGAAAACATAAAAATAACCACCCCCGAAGACTTGACCGTGGCGGAGGCGGTTATAAAAGCAAGGCAGGGGCGGTTGGCCGAGGCCGGAGGTTAAAACAAATGAGAGTGGGGTTTGGCTATGACGTCCATAAGCTGGTTGAAGGCAGGCCGCTGGTGCTAGGCGGCGTAAGTATTCCTTTTGTCAAAGGGCTTTTGGGGCACTCTGACGCGGACGTGCTGGCCCATGCCGTTATGGACGCCCTTCTCGGCGCGGCCGGGGCGGGGGATATCGGCAGGCATTTTCCGGACAACGACGGCCGGTATAAAGGCATTAGCAGCATGAAACTGCTTGCCAGGGTGGGAGATATCCTGTCCCGGCAGGGGCTGGCAGTTGTAAATATCGATTCGGTGGTCGTGGCCCAGGGGCCGAAGCTTTCGCCGTTTATAGAAGAGATGCAGAAAAGAATGGCCGGCGCGCTGCAAATCCAGCCTTCTCAGGTCAGCGTGAAGGCAACCACCACCGAGGGGCTTGGCTTCGCCGGGAAAGGCGAGGGCATTGCCGCATACGCAGTCGCCCTGGTGCATAAGACAGGCCAGGCCGCAACCTAGGCCGTAATCTCCCTGCCGGCTGCTTCCTTTATTTCGCGCCGCCATTTTTCGATTACTTCAACTTCGCTGCTGCCGGCCCGGGGAGATTTCCCGGCCAGGTTCAGCAGAACTTTCAGTTCGTCGGCGTAAATAAGAATAATTTCGCCGGCCTCCGGCTTGCTGAACTCCCCGGTTATCCCTCTTAACTTTTCAATGCGGCAGGTTTTGCAATGCATCCGGGTGAGCAGGCAGCCGTCGCAGCATTTTTCCAAAAGCCTTTCAATTTCTTCAAAATCACCGTGATCCATCATGGTTATCCTACCCCCTCGTGAAATATAAAAAGACGCCCTTAAAAAACAGCGCTGTTTTTCAAGGACGTCGTTGGCCTCGTTTATCCTTGGTTACAATTATAATAAAAAGCCCGCCGTTTTACAAGTGATTGCAGCCCAAAAAACTTAGGTGTATAATAAGGGTCAGGCTTAATGATTGTTAAAATTCTAGATTTTTAAAAGGTAAAAAAAATTTTAAGAATCATTAAGCCTGACCCCCATGGAGGTTGTGTGGATGGTTAGAGTGAGGTTTGCGCCCAGTCCTACGGGCCCGCTGCATATTGGCGGGGCCAGGTCGGCGCTGTTCAACTGGCTTTTTGCCCGCCGCTACGGCGGTAAATTTATTGTGCGCATTGAGGATACCGACCTGGAGCGGTCGTCCCGCCAGTCGGAGGAGAATATTCTGGCCGCGCTGCGCTGGCTCGGCCTGGACTGGGACGAAGGGGTTGATGCGGGCGGGCCCTGTGAGCCTTACCGCCAGACGGAAAGGCTGCATCTCTACCGGCACTACGCGGAAATTCTCCTGCAAAGCGGGGCTGCCTACCGTTGCTACTGCACCGAAGAAGAACTGGCGGCGGAAAGGGAGGCCCTCATGGAAAAGGGTGAAACGCCCCGCTATCTGGGCCGGTGCCGCGACCTTACCCCGCAGGAACGCGCCCGCCTGGAGGCCGAAGGCCGGAAGGCAGCGGTGCGGTTCCGGGTGCCCAGGGACAGGGTAATCCAGGTGAAAGACCTGGTGCGGGGCGACGTTTCCTTTGAATGCAACGGGATGGGCGACTTTATCATTATGAAATCGGACGGAATCCCCACATATAATTTTGCGGTGGTCGTCGACGACCATACCATGGCGATAAGCCATGTGATCAGGGCGGAGGAGCACCTGCCCAACACCCCGCGGCAGATTCTTTTGTACCAGGCCCTGGGGTGGGATACCCCGGAATTCGCCCACGTGTCCCTGATCCTGGGCAAGGACCGGAGCAAGATGAGCAAGCGGCACGGCGCCACCGCCGTCGAGCAGTACCGGGAAAAAGGCTACCTGCCCGAGGCCGTGGTCAACTTCCTGGCCCTTTTGGGCTGGTCGCCGGGAGGAGAGAACGAGGTCCTTTCCATAGAAGAGCTGAAGCAGCAGTTCTCCCTGGAAAAGGTTTCAAAAAGCCCGGCCGTCTTTGATCTGGACAAACTTAACTGGCTGAACGGCTACTACATCAGGCAGTCTTCCCTGGAGAGGGTTGCCGAGTTGGCCGTGCCGTTTCTGGAAAAGGCCGGCTACATTAGGGCACCGCTTTCCCCGGAAGAGTTTGAGCGGGTCAAGATGATGGTGGCATCCGTCCGGAAGTACCTGAATTGCATGGAAGAAGTTATCGATCACGTTAAAATCTACTTTACCGATAATTTTAATAACCTTGATGAAGATGCCAGGGAAGTCATGGCCGGGCAGCAGGTTCCGGCGGTGCTTGCGGCCCTTAAGGACAAAGTGGCGTCCGGCGGGAAGCTGACCGGGGCGGCCGCCAGGGCGGCGCTTAAGGAAGTGGGCAAAGAACTGGGCGTTAAGGGCCAGCAGATTTTTATGCCGGTAAGGGTAGCCGTTTCGGGAAACACCCACGGGCCCGATCTGGACCAGATCATGGCCATTCTTGGGAAGGACGAGGTGGTCAAGCGCCTCTCGAGGTGGGTCTGATACCTGGGGGAGGAGATGAACGATGTTTAGCAGGCTGCGCAAGGATATACAGGCGGTTATGGAACGTGACCCGGCCGCCAAGTCGGTGCTGGAAGTTTTGCTCTGTTACCCCGGTCTTCACGCCGTCCTGCTGCACAGGGTGGCCCACGCTTTTTACCGGCGGGGCTGGTTTTTAATAGCCAGGCTGATCTCCCATTTTTCCCGCTTTTTGACCGGCATCGAAATTCACCCGGGGGCGAAGATCGGGGAAGGCCTTTTTATAGACCACGGTTCCGGGGTCGTTATCGGTGAAACGGCCGAGATCGGGAACAATGTTACCATCTACCAGGGAGTTACCCTGGGCGGCACGGGTAAAGAAAAAGGGAAAAGGCACCCCACCATCGGCAACAATGTGGTGATAAGCGCCGGCGCAAAGATTCTGGGCTCCTTTACCGTCGGGGATAACTCCAAAATCGGCGCCGGCTCGGTAGTGCTCAAGGCCGTTCCGCCTGACAGCACCGTGGTGGGCGTTCCGGGCAAGGTGGTGGCCAGGAACGGCCGGAAGGTTGCCCCGGAAGGTATTCCGGAGATAGACCTGCGTCACGACCTGCTTCCCGACCCGGTGGCCGAAGCGCTGATCTGCATGCACGGAATTATCGAAAGGCTTGAAAAGCGGGTCAGGTACCTGGAGGAGCAGAATAGCCAGCTGGCGGGGCTGCACAGGGAGGAACTGAGCAACTGCAAGGAGAGGTGTTTCCTGGCCGATGGAAATATATAACACATTAACCAGGCGCAAAGAGAACTTCCAGCCGCGCGAACCGGGCAGGGTCTGCATGTACGTCTGCGGCCCCACAACGTATAATTACATCCACCTGGGCAACGCCCGCCCCCTGGTGTTTTTTGACACCGTGCGGCGCTACCTGATCCATAAGGGCTATGAGGTCCTGTTCGTCCAGAACTTTACCGACGTGGACGACAAGATCATCAACCGGGCGCAGGAGGAGGGGGATGACCCCCTTGCGCTTGCCCGCAGGTACATCGGCGAATATTTTAAAGATGCGGACGCCTTGAACGTGCGCCGGGCGGACAGGCACCCACTGGTGTCGGAGCACATCCCCGACATCATTAAAATGGTGGATGAACTGGTGAAAAAGGGCGCGGCCTATGTGGTGGACGGCAACGTTTACTTCGAGGTGCGCAAGTTTGCCGGGTACGGCAAGCTTTCCGGCCGCACCCTGGAAGACATGCAGGCCGGGGCCCGGGTCGAGGTGGATCCGCGCAAGCGCGACCCCCTGGACTTTGCCCTCTGGAAGGCGGCAAAGCCGGGTGAGCCCTGCTGGGACAGCCCCTGGGGGCCCGGCCGGCCGGGCTGGCACATCGAATGTTCGGCAATGTCGCTGAAATACCTGGGAACCAACTTTGACATCCACGGCGGGGGGTACGACCTTATTTTCCCCCACCACGAAAACGAAATTGCCCAGAGCGAGGCGGCTACCGGTCAACCTTTCGTGCGTTACTGGATGCACAACGGCTTTATTACCGTAAACGAAGAGAAGATGTCCAAGTCGCTCGGCAACTTCTTCCTGGTGCGCGACATACTGGCGAAGTTCCCGCCGGAACTGGTGCGCTTTTTTCTGCTTTCCACCCACTACCGCAGCCCGCTGGACTTTGACGGCGAAAAAATGGCCGCTGCAGGACGGGGCCTGGAAAGGATCAAAACCAGCCTGAGGCTTCTCTACGAGGCGCTGGAAAGGCCCGTGTCTGAGGGCGTGCAGGCGGTGTGCAGCCGGGACCCCTTTGACGAGATCAGGGCCTCGTTTGAAGCCGCCATGGACGACGACTTCAACACCGCCCTGGCCATTGGCGCCGTTTTCGACCTGGCCAGGGAGGCAAATACGGCCGTCCAGCGGACGGGACCGGCGGTGTCCGGGCAGGACCGGCAAATCCTGCAATACGCCCTGGATCTGTTTAACGAATTCAATGAAGTGCTGGGCATTTTTAAGGTGGACGGGGCCAGCGGCAGGCTTCTCATTGACGGCGCCGCGGGGGATGACTCCGGGCTGGTGGAAGGGCTGATCAACCTGATCCTGGAAGTGCGCCAGGAAGCCCGCAAGAGGAAGGACTGGAGCACCGCCGACCGGATCAGGGACGGGCTGAAGGAACTGGGCATACTGCTGGAAGACACCCCCCAGGGAGTCCGCTGGAAGAAGCAGGGATAGAATTGCTGCCAATTTCGGGAAAGAGCAAGGTGGAAAAGCCGGGCGACCTGCCGGCTCTGGTCCTGGCCTACGTGGGGGATGCGGTGTACGAGCTGGCCGTCCGGAGCAGCCTGGTGAACGCCGGGCTGGTCAGGGTGAACAGGCTGCATGACGAGGCGGTGAAGTACGTTAATGCCGGCGCCCAGGCCAGGCTCCTGCGGTTGCTGGAAGGGATCCTCACCGAGGAGGAGGCGGAGGTGGTGCGCCGGGGGCGCAACGCCAGATCGCCCCATGCACCCCGCGGCGCCGGCGTGGTGGAGTACCGGCACAGCACCGCCCTGGAATGCCTGATCGGCTACCTTTACCTGAAAGGAGACACCGACCGGCTGGCCGAAATAATGAGCCTGCTGCTGAAAGCCGCTGGCGAGAGTAATAATTGAAAGAGCAGTATTTGCAATCAGAGGTACTGATATGGGAGCAAGAAAAATGGCCGTCACCCTTTTGCGATACACACCCGATCCCCAGGAGATTATCGCCATGGGGGCCAAGCTGTGCTATTCCCCTGCCGGCATAGAAGAGCTGAAACACGGCATCGAAGGCAAAAACCAGGCCCCTTTCCTGGAAAAGCTGCTCGATTCCGGCCACCTGTCGCCCGTCGAACACGCCAGCTTTACCTTCGGGATTGAGGGGGTTTCCCGCAGCCTGCTGGCCCAGCTCACCAGGCACCGCATTGCCAGCTACAGCGTCAAGTCCCAGCGCTTTGTGCCGGAAACGGGCGCGGCAGAGGAGGACGGCGTCTTCGGCTACATCATCCCGCCCCGCATCGAGGCCCTCGGCCGGGAATACGTTGAAATATTCAAAAGCCAGATGGCCCAAATCCAGAAGTGGTACGACTTCTGGCGGGAAAAGCTGGGCGGCGGCGAATCTTCAAACGAGGACGCCCGGTTCGTCCTGCCCAACGCCGCCGAAACAAAAGTGCTGGTGACCATGAACGCCCGCGAACTGCTCCACTTTTTCAGCCTGCGCTGCTGCAACAGGGCCCAGTGGGAAATCCGGGCCTTAGCCGTGGAAATGCTCCGCCTGGTCCGGGCAGTGGCGCCGGTCATCTTCAAGGACGCGGGGCCCGGATGCGTCAGAGGAAGCTGCCACGAGGGAAGAATGAGCTGCGGCAGGGCCCAGGAAGTCAGGGAAAGGTTTAAAAACCTTTGACACATATGAACCTTAACTTAAAAAAGAAGGGGAGAAACCGCCTGGAAGACATTATTGCCGGCCGTAACCCGGTCCGGGAGGCCTTGCGGGCCAACCGCCCGATAAACAAGCTCTTGATTGCGGAGGGAGCCCTCACCGGCTCCCTGCGGGAAATCTACGACCTGGCCAGGGAAAGAAAAATTCCCGTTCAAAGGGTTGAACGCCAGCACCTGAGCAAACTCGTCCCCGAGGCTTCTCACCAGGGCGTGGTAGCCCTGGCAGCCGTCAGGGAGTACGTGGACGTCGATGATATTCTTGCCGGTGTGGCCCCCGGGGAAGATCCCTTTCTTATTCTCCTGGACGAAGTCCACGATCCCCACAACCTGGGGGCAATCCTGCGCACTGCCGACGCGGCGGGGGCGCACGGGATAATTATTCCCCGCCGCCGCTCGGCGCCGCTGAGCCGGACCGTGGCCAGGTCGTCCGCTGGGGCTGTTGAATACGTACCCGTGGCCAGGGTGGCCAATATTGCCCGGACGATAGAACTTTTAAAAGGAAAAGGCCTCTGGGTGGCCGGTGCCGACCCGGACGGCCGGGAAGTATACTGGGACGCCAGGCTGGACGGGCCGGTTGCGCTCGTAATCGGCGGCGAAGGCAAAGGCCTGGGGCGGCTCGTCAAGGAAAAATGCGACGTTCTGGTCCGGCTGCCCATGTCCGGCAGGGTAAACTCCCTGAACGCCTCGGTAGCCGCCGCCCTGCTTTCCTACGAAGTGGTAAGGCAGAGGAGAAAAGTTCTTAAATAATGAAGGAATTTCTCGTTGTTGACGGCTACAACATAATTCACGCCTGGCCTGAGTTTGAAAAACTCAGGGATGCCCGCCTGGAGCACGCCAGGTCGAAGCTGGTGTCGGTGCTGGCCAATTACTCCCCCCTTTCCGGCCAGAAAATTTTTGTGGTTTTCGATGCCCACCAGGTGAAGAATTATGCCGAGAAAACGGAAATTGTGGACGGCATAGCAGTAATTTACACCAGGCAGGGCGAGACCGCCGACGCCTTTATCGAACGGCTGGTGGGCGATCTTCTGAAAGAGGGGCCGGTTTACGTGGCCACCTCGGACTGGGCCGAGCAGTCGGTTGTTTTCGGCAGGGGGGCATACCGCCTTACCCCGGAGGAACTGCGCAGGCAGGTAAACAGAACCAGGATTGAGCACGAGAAGCACTGCAAACAGGACACCCCGGCCGACGGCTATCTGGAAAACAGGCTTTTGGACAGGGTCAGGTCGAAATTTGAGAAATGGCGTCGGGGGAAGAAGTAAACCGCGGCCAGGGCTTGTTTCAAAATTACCTTGACGAGCCGTTATCCGTCCGTTTATAATTAATGATGGAACTTGACCGGAACCCGCTAGAACAATGCCTTATCCCGTAGAAAGGAAAAAATGCGTCTGGGTTTTCACCCGGGCTTTATTGTCAGGCGAAGGGGAAGGCTTTTTATTTTTACACGGGGAACAGGAAAGATCGGGGGGATAATGTGAGTCTTCAAGCCCAAAAGGAAGTTCCTAACGAATATCAGGTGCTGGTCGACGAGGAGATAGTCGAGTTTGCCCGCGAGGGCGACGATGCTGCCCTGGAGTACCTGATTAACAAGTACAAAAACTTCGTCCGGGCAAAAGCCCGTTCCTACTTCCTGATCGGGGCGGACCGCGAAGATATTATCCAGGAAGGTATGATTGGGCTGTACAAGGCAATCCGGGACTTCCGGCTGGACAAGCTCTCATCGTTTAGGGCCTTCGCCGAGTTGTGCATCACTCGCCAGATTATTACCGCCATCAAGACGGCCACCAGGCAGAAGCACATTCCGCTGAATTCCTACGTTTCCCTGAACAAGCCCATATACGACGAAGATTCGGATCGTACATTGCTGGATATTATCTCGGGTTCCAAAATAACCGATCCGGAAGAGCTGATTATTTCGCGCGAAGAGTTCGACGACATAGAGGAGAAAATGGGCGAGATCCTCAGCTCGCTGGAGTGGAAGGTGCTGATGTCCTACCTGGAGGGTAAATCCTACCAGGAGATAGCGGAAGATTTAAAGCGCCACGTTAAATCCATTGACAACGCCTTGCAGCGGGTTAAGCGCAAGCTGGAGCGGTACCTGGAAAAAAGAGAGGCTTAAAATTAGTCAACGAGTTAGTTAAGACCTTTGGCCGGGACGGTTAAAGGTCTTTTTAAACGCCCGCCGGTTGGCGTTTTTGGCGGGATACAGCTTTTTTTGGGGCTTGAATTTTAGAGGCGTTTTCTGCAATAATAAGGTACGGGAGAAAACCGCCTGCCCGGCAGGCAGCGGCGCGGAAAAGGATATATTTCCCGGCGGGTTGTTGTTGACAGCAAGAATATTTTCGCTTATAATTTTTATTGTCTCGCTTAATGTCTCACCGCCGGCGTAGCTCAACTGGCAGAGCATACGACTTGTAATCGTAAGGTTGCGGGTTCGAGTCCCACCGCCGGCTCCAAAATCAGAAGTCAGAGGTCAGAAGTCAGAAGTTAGATTAAGAGGAATTTGGTAAAGCCAAATTCCATCAAGCAGTCCGACTTCCGACATCCGACGGCTGACTACCGATATGGAGGGGTTCCCGAGCGGTCAAAGGGAGCAGACTGTAAATCTGCCGGCGCAGCCTTCGCTGGTTCGAATCCAGCCCCCTCCACCAGCCTTCCAAATTTTATCTTAACATCGCGGGGTAGAGCAGCTGGTAGCTCGTCGGGCTCATAACCCGAAGGTCGGGGGTTCAAATCCCCCCCCCGCAACCATCATGCCACTATAGCTCAGTAGGTAGAGCGCATCCTTGGTAAGGATGAGGTCACCGGTTCAATCCCGGTTAGTGGCTCCACCTCTCACCTCTCAATAGGGCGGCGTAGCTCAGCTGGTTAGAGCACACGGTTCATACCCGTGGTGTCCGGGGTTCGAATCCCTGCGCCGCTACCAGGCAAACGGCAAGGCCGGTGGAAAAAGCACCGGCTGTTTTATTTTGCGCAAAGCCCGCCCGCCTCTCACGTCTCAATAGGGCAGCAGCGCGGCGTGCCGGCCTTAGCAGCGGGGTTCATTTTCCGTCCGGGAAATGCGCCCCGGCGCTTATTTTTTTATGCGGCGGAGGAGGATTTTAATACGGTGCATAGAATTTAAATGATCGTCCTTCCACGGTTTTGCATAATTTAACGAAATGTGGAAATAATTTTAAAGTGTGTAAAATTGTGGCTTGATTAAGTAAGGAGGAAGAAAAGAGCAATGGCAAAGCAAAAATTTGAGCGCACCAAACCGCACGTCAATATCGGCACAATTGGTCACGTAGACCACGGCAAGACCACCCTGACCGCCGCCATCACCATGGTTTTGGCGACGGTGGGCAAGGCCCAGGTCAAGAAGTACGACGAGATCGACAACGCGCCCGAAGAGCGCGAGCGCGGCATCACCATTAACACCGCCCACGTCGAGTACGAGACCGAGAAGAGGCACTACGCCCACGTTGACTGCCCCGGCCACGCCGACTACGTCAAGAACATGATCACCGGCGCCGCCCAGATGGACGGGGCGATTCTGGTGGTATCCGCCGCCGACGGGCCCATGCCCCAGACCCGCGAGCACATTTTGCTGGCCCGTCAGGTAGGCGTGCCCTACATCGTGGTGTATTTGAACAAAGCCGACATGGTAGACGATCCCGAGCTTTTAGAGCTGGTCGACATGGAAGTGCGCGAGCTGTTATCCACCTACGAATTTCCCGGCGACGAGATACCGATCATCACCGGTTCCGCCTTAAAGGCAATGGAATGCGCCTGCGGCAAGCGCGAGTGCGAGTGGTGCAAGTCCATTTGGGAGTTGATGGACGCCGTGGACGAGTACATTCCGACGCCCCAGCGGGCCGTTGACAAGCCCTTTTTGATGCCCGTGGAAGACGTATTTTCCATAACCGGCCGCGGCACGGTGGCCACCGGGAGGATAGAGCGCGGGCAGGTGAAAGTAGGCGACGAAGTAGAGATAGTCGGGCTGCAGGATAAGCCCCGCAAGACCGTGGTAACCGGCGTAGAGATGTTCAGGAAGATACTGGATGTTGGAGTAGCAGGCGACAACGTAGGGTGTCTTTTGCGCGGCGTGGACCGCAAGGAGATCGAGCGGGGGCAGGTGCTGGCCAAGCCCGGGAGCATCAAGCCGCACAAGAGTTTTTCCGCCGAGGTGTACGTTTTGACCAAAGAAGAAGGCGGGAGGCACACCCCGTTTTTCAACGGGTACCGGCCGCAGTTTTACTTCAGGACTACCGACGTAACCGGGGTGGTAAAGCTGCCCGAGGGCGTTGAGATGGTAATGCCCGGCGACAATGTCAGGATCGACATTGACCTGATCACCCCCATTGCCATAGAGGAGGGCCTGCGCTTTGCCATTCGCGAAGGCGGCCGCACCGTGGGCGCCGGCGTGGTGACCGGGATCAGGGAATAAAAGCGTTATTGCGCCGCCTCCCCAAGCGGAATAAAAAGGCAGCAAAACAGCAAAATTAAGGTAGTGAAGGCCCACCGCCGGGGAAGCTATTGACATCATATTTTAATTGTGTTAAATTTTATAGGTAAATTTCTAAAAAAACTGTTTTATCAATTTTTTTTTTGGTTTGGGGAGGTGGCGCCAGTGAGAGTAGGCGTTACGTTAGCCTGCACCGAATGCAAGCGCAGGAACTATACCACAACAAAAAACAAGAAAAATGACCCAAACAGGATTGAAATGAAAAAATACTGCCGGTTCTGTCAGACCCACACGCTGCACAAGGAAACCAGGTAAAAAAGGCAGAAGTACGCTTGACGGCGAAAGGGGGCACACCTTAAGGTATGTCCCCTTAACCAGATATGTCCCCCATAACCGGGAAAGAGGGCGGGGCGCGTCTGCAAATCAGTCCCCGTGGACAAAGCCGCATCTAGATTCAAGATGTTCGATACGCAAGTTAACCGTGTTGGGCGCGTTTCAGATAAAAGTTAAGGATGTGGCGTAAGGTGGTTCTTACGAAAAAACAGGCTAACAGCGGCAAAAAAGATCAGGGCAAAAAAGGCAAGGAGCAGGACAAGAGGGAGCAAAACGCAAAAAAAGATGCAGACAGCAAGGCTGCCAGGAAGGAAACCGCCCTGAGCAAGGAAAAAAAGGAAGTAACCAGGAAAGAGCCCGCGAAAAGAGAAGTGACTGCCAAAAAAGAAAGGGTCAACTATGTAGAGCAGCTTCAGAAGTTTTTCCGCGGGTCGCTTAGCGAGCTGAAAAAGGTTCACTGGCCCAACCGCCGGGAAACAATAATTTACACCTCTGTTGTAATGGTAGCGGTAGTCGTGGTAGGAGTTCTGATCTGGGTCTTTGACTCGGTCCTCAGCACGATTTTAAAGCTCATTATGACCAGATAATTTTCCTGAGGGGGTGGGGGACCTGAAATACGGGAGAGGGTCCCTTGTATTTTATGGAAAAAAAGTGGTATGTCGTGCATACCTATTCCGGGTACGAGAATAAAGTCAAGGCCAACCTTGAGAAGCGCATCGATTCCATGAACATGGAGGATAAAATATTTCGCATCCTGGTTCCAATGGAAGACGAGGTCGAAATCAAGGACGGCAAGAAAAAAGTATCCAAGCGGAAAATCTTTCCGGGCTATGTCCTGGTAGAGATGATAATGACCGACGATTCCTGGTACGTCGTGCGCAATACCCCTGGAGTGACCGGTTTTGTGGGTTCCGGCTCCCGGCCCATCCCTTTGAACGACGCCGAGGCCAGGCAGATTATCAGGCAGATGGGCGTGGAAGAGCCCAGGACCCGCGTCGATTTTACCGTCGGCGAAAATATCCGCGTCATTTCCGGCCCGTTTGAAAATTTCATCGGGCAGATTGAAGAAATAAACATGGAAAAGAGCAAGGTCAAAGTAATGATATCCATGTTCGGGCGGGAAACCCCCGTGGAACTGGATTTCACCCAGGTGGAGAAGATTATTTAAAACAGGAGGTGTAAGTGCCAGTGGCAAAAAGAGTAGCGGCCATAGTCAAACTGCAGGTTCCGGCAGGCAAAGCCACCCCTGCGCCGCCGGTGGGCCCGGCCCTGGGCCAGCACGGGGTTAACATTATGGCCTTCGTAAAAGAATACAACGAGCGCACGGCCGCCCAGGCCGGGCTGATCATACCGGTTGAGATTACCGTGTATGAAGACCGCTCTTTTACTTTCGTAACCAAAACCCCGCCCGCAGCAGTGCTGCTCAAAAAGGCTGCCGGGCTGGAAACGGCCTCCGGAGAGCCGAACAAGAAAAAGGTGGCAAAGCTGCCCCGCTCAAAAGTGAAGGAAATTGCCGAGCTGAAAATGCCCGACCTGAACGCGGCCAGCATCGAAGCCGCCATGCGGATGATAGAAGGAACCGCGCGCAGCATGGGCATTGATATCGTAGAAGGGTAAGCTTAAGGGGGATTCCCCCGGCATTTCGGTGGGAGGAACTGGTTTCCGCTAAAACCACAAGGAGGTAAAAGCCATGCCAAAACACGGCAAAAAACTGACCGAAGCTTTAAAGCAGGTCGACCGGAGCGTTCTTTACGACCCCGCAGAAGCCTTTGAACTGCTAAAAAAAGTTGCGCCGGCCAAATTTGATGAGACGGTTGAAGTTGCCGTCAGGCTGGGTGTGGATCCGCGCCACGCCGACCAGCAGGTGCGCGGGGCGGTGGTGCTGCCCCACGGCACCGGGAAAACGCGCACCGTGCTTGTTTTTGCAAAAGGAGACAAGGCCAGGGAGGCGGAGGAGGCAGGCGCCGACTTTGTCGGGGCCGAGGACATGGTGGCCAGAATCCAGCAGGAAGGCTGGCTGGGGTTTGACGTGGCCATCGCCACCCCGGACATGATGGGCATGGTAGGCAAACTGGGCCGCATTCTGGGGCCCCGCGGCCTGATGCCCAATCCCAAAACCGGCACGGTTACCTTTGACATAGCCAGGGCGGTTAAGGAGGTAAAAGCCGGCAAAATCGAATACCGGGTAGACAAAGCCGGTATCATTCATGCCCCCATCGGCAAGGTTTCCTTCAGCACCGAAAAGCTGGTGGAAAACCTGCGCACCTTAATCGAGGCGCTGATCCGGGCAAAGCCCGCCGCCGCCAAGGGGCAGTACCTTAAAGGCATTTCGGTGTCCTCCACGATGGGCCCCGGCATCAAGGTAAACACTCAGAAAGTAACCGCTTAAAAGGAAAATTTCCGGCAAAAATTTTTAAAGCTTTTAAGCGATAAATATATACGGAAAATCTGCTGTAGACAACTGGTGCCTGCGGGCATAATGGCTTCAAGCCGCCAGTCGAGGCATGGGGAAAAACCTGACGTTTTTGCAAACGCCGGGCCTCTGTGCTTGTCTGCAGAGGCCCTTTTAGTTGCCGGCCCGTTACCCAGACACTCGGAAGGGAGGTGTTTTGAGAAAAGTGCCTATTACCAGAGCAGAAAAAGAAGCGATTATCCAGGAGCTGAAGGAAAAATTTAAGGAAGCCAGGGTTGCCGTCCTTGCCGATTACCGCGGCCTGAACGTGGCCGAGGCAACCAGGCTGCGCCGCCGGCTGCGCGAAGCTGGCTGCGAGTTTAAAGTGGCCAAAAACACCCTCACCGGACTGGCTGCCAGGCAGGCCGGCCTGGAGGGCCTTGACCCGTACCTGGAGGGGCCCATCGCAATAGCCTTTGGAGTGGATCCGGTTGCACCGGCCAAAGTTCTTTCAGACTTTATCCGCGAGACCAGGAAAATGGAAATTAAAGCCGGCGTGCTGGAGGGGACGATCATCGACGCCAGGAGGGTAAGAGACCTGGCCGATCTGCCGCCCCGGGAGGTGCTGCTGGCAAGAGTCCTTGGCGGCATGCAGGCGCCCCTGTACGGCTTTGCAGGCGCCCTGCAGGGCACCCTGCGCAAGTTTATCTACGCTCTCGAAGCAATCCGCAAGCAAAAAGCAGGCGAAGCATAATTTTTATTACAAAACTGTCAGGAGGTTAATAAAAAATGTCCAAAGTTCAGGAAATCCTTGAAGCAGTAAAAGGTCTGACCGTTCTCGAGCTGTCCGAGCTGGTCAAGGCTTTCGAAGAAGAGTTCGGCGTTAGTGCCGCCGCCCCGGTGGCCGTAGCCGCCGCTCCCGGTGCAGCCGCGGCACCGGCCGCCCCGGCAGCAGCGGAAGAAGAGCAGACGGAGTTTGATGTCATCCTCACTGCGGTGGGCGACAAGAAGGTTAACGTAATCAAGGTCGTCCGGGAAATCACCGGCCTTGGCCTGAAGGAAGCCAAGGACCTGGTTGACGGCGCGCCCAAGCCGGTTAAAGAGAAGGTGTCCAAGGAAGAGGCCGCGGCAATCAAGGCCAAGCTGACCGAGGCCGGTGCCACGGTCGAGGTGAAGTAAATAAACAGCCGGAAGGAAAGGGCCGCAAGGCCCTTTCAATATTAATATTAAAGAATTCTTTAATTATCTGGTTTTAGCTCTGGTGAGTATTGCAGGGTCATGTGCTCTTGCTTAGCGCCTTTCCACGGCTTCGTTCGACTACCTGTAAGAATATTTTTGCCAGTATGGGGTCGAATTGGGTCCCAGCGGCCCGCTTTATTTCAGCCAACGCTTCTTCTGAAGAGAAAGCTTTTCGGTAAGGACGTGATGATGTCATTGCATCGTAGGCGTCTGCTATAGCCACTATCCGGCTTAAAATATGAATCTGTTCTCCCCTTAGGCCCTGAGGGTAACCCTCGCCATTCCACCACTCGTGGTGCTGGCGGATAAGCTCCGCCAGGGGCGCAAGTTCAGGCGAGGAAAGAGCGATACGGTACCCAATTTCAGGGTGGCGTTTGATCTCTTCCCATTCCCTTGAAGACAAGGGACCCTTCTTCAACAAAATATGCTCAGGTACTCCCAGCTTTCCAATGTCATGGATATCTGCTAGAAGCTGGAGGCTGTCCATTTCTGCCCAGGAAAGACCGGCAGCCTCCCCGAGCAAACAGGCAAATTGCTTTACCCTTTCGGTGTGGCCTTCGGCCACGAAGTCTTTTGCCGCCAGGGCCGCCTTGAGGACTTGAATTACCGCTCCCCGGTAATTCTTTCCCCGCGCCAGCTTGTCCCTGTACATCATGTCGTCGGCTTCCTTGCAGAGGTCCCAAAGGCTGCACCCAGCCCCGTCAGCCGTTGCCATCCCAATAGAAAAGCGGAAGAGAAGGTCAGGGTTCTTGGTGTTGGCTTCTTCCACCGCCTCGATTATTTTCTGTGCTATTTCTTCCGCTTCTATTCTGCTGGTGCGGGGTAAAAGCACGACGAACTCGTCTCCCCCGATTCGCGCCGCCACGCCCCTTTCTTTCACAGCCTTGGAGATTGCCCCGGCTGCACAGCGCAGGAGTTCGTCTCCCCGCTCGTGCCCCAACGCATCATTTACCAGCTTGAGATTGTCTAGATCGCACAGGATGATACTTACCGGGTAGGAGTCGCTTTTTTCAAGCCGGCGGAGCTCTTCTTCAAAATAAGACCGGTTGTAGAGGCCGGTGAGGACATCGTGGGTACTGATGTATTGCAACTGGAACTCACGGTAATAAAGGCGTAATAGTTCACCTGCCCGCTTAGCAAGTATATCCAGAAGGCGAAGTTCGCAAGGTTTAAAACCCTTTCTTTTTTCAAGATATATACTGCCCAGTGATCCGTTTTCACCCAGTTCGCGAATATACACGTCAGGGCGAGTGCGCCTTTGCTCGATATAATCCTGGCAGTTGACCGGCGCAAGGTTCCCCAGGCCCCACGAGTAGCACTTCCTGCCGCCAGTGCAGTTCCTGATTAAAACAACTCGCCGGGAGCCAAACAACCGGCTCGCCTTATCCACCAGCTCCCTGAATAGTTTTTCCTCCGACCCCGGAAATTCCCAGGTTGATATTTCATACAAAACAGCCAGTTCAGCAAACCCGGATTCCATTTTATTAAAACGCCCCCCCGACCGCTGCTACAAGTGTCTTGTTGTGAAAGATAGGGACATCGTTATAAGCCGCTACTTCGCCAAAGGTAAGTAAGCCGGCAAACGGCAGCGCCCCGAATACCTCCCGGTATATCTTGTGCTCAAGCTCACTGTCTTTAAGCAGAAGGGAGCGGGAAACACAATTAAATAAAAGTGCAAAAGCCGGTGAATTTATTTTGCTTAAGGAAGCGGCAGCCACCCGTTGCGTTACCTCAATTAAATCGGAGTGCTTGGCGTGCATTAAGTATGCTACGGCTCTTGACGGGACCTCCGTGGCGAGTTCAATTGCGCCGTCAGGCAGGACTTGCATAGGGTCCCGGATTACAAACCTTCCCATTGCATTTGGCATTCCCAGGGGATGTTCCAGTCCCATTTTCGGCATTTTCTCCAGCTCAACTCCCCCAAGCCGCTCCGCATAAACCGTAAAAGCCGGCCGTGCATCCAGTTCGTGCACCACCTTGCCTCGTGCCCTGGTTATAACCAGTGGGGGGCCCATCGGTTTCCAACCGTGCTCTACAGAAATGCCGAAAACGCAGCCGGAAATTATAGCTGCAGCTACGGCACTGCTGGCAACACATTTCTCAGTCAACTGGTAGGTTTGAATGAAGCGGAGGTTGTCACCGGTTCCGCCACCTGCGTATTTAAAACCTGGTCCCATAATGTCGTAAAGTCCCTGCAGCATTTCTGTAATGCCGCTGGCCAGCCCGTCCGGAAACACCGCTACCAAGCCGGAGGAGGCCCTGCTGCCGGCCAATAGTTTCTTCCCCAGCCTCTTTCCCACATCCCACGGGTCTCCGTCGTCAAACCAGGTTATGGCCGTGGCAGCTTTAATCCTATCACCCGCCAGGGCAAGGACAGCTATCCCTTCGTTAAATATCCCGGCCGGCGTTATAATACCTGCCCCACACGCGCCGACAAGAGGCACGTCTCCAGTTTCATCTAAAACGCCCGCCAGAACCTCTTCCTGCTTATAGCAGCTTGTTGTAAAGACAAAGAGGACTGCCGGCTGTTCCAACTCCCGTAGGGCGAGGCGGGCTGCTTCCCTGCCAGCTTCTTTAGACTCCTGCAGAAGGCTCCATCCAGCTCCAGCTCGCATATCTTACCACCTTTTCACCGGGCAGCTTAACATAATAAAGTTCAATAGAAAAGGGACAGCAAAATACTGTTTCCTCTTACTACCTCTTACTAATTATGCCTGATAGCCCGAAATTAAGTTAATAAATGTAATTTTTTGTATTCTTTCTTATCTTAATAGTTCCTTTTTTTATTATAAAAAATTTGCTTTCCAAAGACTATCATTACCGGTTAGGGAACCTTTATTTGTCTTTTTGAAATTCCTCCCTAAAATATTCAGTGAAAATTTTAACAATCATTAAGCCTGACCCCCTCATTGACAAGCTGAGGAATATGTGCTATCATTTTAGAATGTCATTGTGCTGTCAATGTTTTTTCAATTACAATTAAATGTATATGAAGGACGTTTTCAGGAAATAATGTCCTAAATAGTCAGAAATTTTCTTAAAAAAAGCGAGGTAATGTAAATACAAAGCCTTGCTTTTACCTATGTATGCCTTTTTTCTTTTTTTATCTTTAAACAGGGGTGTGATGCGCTAGATGGCTTATCCTGAAAAGGTTGGCGCCAGAGTCCGCTATAATTTCGGCAGGTTGAGGGAAGTGCTGGACCTGCCCAACCTTATTGAGGTTCAGCGCAATTCCTACAAGTGGTTTTTGGAAGAAGGTCTCCGCGAAGTCTTTCAGGATATTTCGCCGATCCAGGACTTTACCGGGAACCTGGTCTTAGAGTTTTTGGATTACACCCTTGGCGAGCCCAAGTACACGGTGGAAGAGTGCAAGGAAAGGGACGTTACCTACGCCGCGCCGCTCCGGGTGAAGGTGCGCCTGATCAATAAAGAAACCGGAGAAGTTAAGGAGCAGGACGTCTTCATGGGCGACTTCCCCCTGATGACCGAAAAAGGCACCTTCATCATAAACGGAGCCGAGCGGGTAATCGTCAGCCAGCTCGTCCGCTCCCCCGGCGTCTACTTTGACGAGACCATCGACCCCAGCGGCAAAAAGCTTTACACCGCAACCATCATTCCAAACAGGGGCGCCTGGCTGGAATTTGAAACCGACGTCAACGACCATATTTTCGTCCGGATCGACCGCACCAGAAAAATTCCGGCCACGGTTCTGGTCCGGGCCCTGGGTTACGGCACCAAGGCCCAGGTGGCAGAGCTCTTCAACGAAGATAAAAATATTCTGGAAACCCTGGCCCGGGACAACACCGACAGCGAAGAGGAAGCCCTGGTTGAGATATACAAGCGCTTAAGGCCGGGCGAGCCGCCCACCGTGGACAGCGCCCGCTCCCTTTTAACCTCCCTGTTTTTCGATCCCAAGCGCTACGACCTGGCCAACGTCGGACGCTACAAAATTCAAAAGAAGCTCAAGCACGGCGTCCTTTACCGGTACGGCCCGAACCCGGACGGGAAGACCGTGTTCGACCCCTATTTAAAAAAGGAAGTTCCCCAGAAGAGGGAGTTCATCAGGGAGCTGACCAAGGAGGACATTATCGAGACGATCAGGTACCTTTTGAAGCTCATGAACGGCGAGGGGCAGGTAGACGACATCGACCACCTGGGCAACCGCAGGCTGCGTTCGGTCGGGGAGCTTCTGCAGAACCAGTTCCGGATCGGCCTTTCCAGGATGGAGCGGGTCGTCCGGGAGCGGATGACCATTCAGGACGTGGACGTGATCACGCCCCAGGTGCTTATCAACATCCGCCCCGTCGTGGCCGCAATAAAAGAATTTTTTGGCTCCAGCCAGCTTTCCCAGTTCATGGACCAGACCAACCCGCTGGCCGAGCTGACCCATAAAAGGCGCCTTTCCGCCCTGGGGCCGGGCGGCCTTTCCCGGGAGAGGGCCGGTTTTGAGGTGCGGGACGTGCACCATTCCCACTACGGCCGGATGTGCCCCATTGAGACGCCGGAAGGCCCGAACATCGGCCTGATCGGTTCTTTGAGCACTTACGCCCGGATTAACGAATTCGGCTTTATTGAAACACCCTACCGCAAGGTGGATAAGGAGAACAGGCGGGTTACCGATGAAATAGTGTACCTCACCGCGGACGAAGAAGAAGGTTACGTCATAGCCCAGGCCAACGCGCCCCTGGACGAGGAAGGCCGCTTCATCGAGCCCCGGGTCAACGCCCGCTCCCCTGAGATCGTGGTAGTTCCTGCCGACAGGGTGGACTATATGGACGTTTCACCCAAGCAGGTATTCAGCATTGCAACCGCCCTGATCCCGTTCCTGGAGCACGACGACGCCAACAGGGCCCTGATGGGGGCCAACATGCAGCGCCAGGCGGTGCCCCTGCTCAAGGCCCAGGCCCCGCTGGTGGGCACCGGCATCGAGTACAAGGCCGCCCGGGACTCCGGGGTGGTGGTCATTGCGAAAGAATCCGGCACCGTCGAGAAGGTTACCTCAACCCACATCGAGATCCGCAACGACAGGGGCTATCTGGACAGGTACAAACTATTGAAGTTCACCCGCTCCAACCAGGGCACCTGCGTCAACCAGAAGCCCATAGTGAAGAAAGGCGAGAGGGTGGAGGCCGGCCAGGTGATAGCCGACGGCCCCTCCACCGATTACGGCGAGCTGGCCCTGGGCCGGAACGTGCTGGTGGCCTTTATGCCCTGGGAGGGCTACAACTACGAGGACGCCATTCTGGTCAGCGAAAAAACCGTAAAAGAAGACTATTTTACTTCCATTCACATTGAGGAATACGAGTGCGATGCCCGTGACACCAAACTGGGCCCGGAGGAAATTACCCGGGATATCCCCAACGTAGGCGAGGAAATCTTAAAGGACCTCGACGACCGCGGCATCATCCGGGTGGGGGCGGAGGTGCGGCCCGGCGACATCCTCGTGGGCAAGGTTACCCCGAAAGGGGAGACCGAGCTCACCGCCGAGGAACGCCTGCTGCGGGCCATATTCGGCGAAAAGGCGCGGGAAGTGCGGGATACCTCCTTGCGGGTGCCCCACGGAGAGTCCGGGAAAGTAGTGGACGTGAAGGTCTTTTCTCGCGACAACGGCGATGAGCTCCCGCCGGGCGTGAATCAACTGGTGCGGGTGTACATCGCCCAGAAGCGGAAAATATCCGAAGGGGACAAAATGGCCGGCCGCCACGGCAACAAAGGTGTCATCGCCCGCATCCTGCCGGAGGAGGATATGCCCTTCCTGCCCGACGGTACGCCCATCGAAATAGTGCTCAACCCTCTGGGCGTGCCCTCCCGGATGAACATCGGGCAGGTTCTGGAGGCGCACCTGGGGTGGGCGGCCAAGGTGCTGGGGTACTACGTGTCTACACCCGTTTTTAACGGGGCTTCGGAGGAGAGCATATTCGAAGCCTTAAAAGAAGCGGCCTTTAAGGAAAGCGGCCTGCGCAGCTTTATGGAAAAGGCGGGCCTAAACGAGGAAGAACTGATCGGGGCCGTAGAGACGGCGGAAAAAAGGGCCGGTTCCAGGGAGGCACTGATCAAGGAGGTTGAGGGCGCCGAATCGTCCGGGGAAACCATCATGGCGGCCATCGAACGGACCGGCCTGACTGCCGGTATGGTGAACAGGCTGGAAGAAGCCGGCATGACCAAAAAGGAAATCCTGGGCGCCATGAAAAAACTGCTCTTTGCCAGGAGCGGCAAGATGACCCTGTACGACGGCCGGACCGGCGAGCCTTTCGACAGCCCGATCACGGTGGGGTACGTATACATGCTCAAACTGGCCCACCTGGTGGACGACAAAATCCACGCCCGCTCCACCGGCCCCTACTCCCTGGTAACGCAGCAGCCCTTGGGCGGCAAGGCCCAGTTCGGCGGGCAGCGCTTCGGGGAAATGGAGGTGTGGGCGCTGGAGGCCTACGGTGCGGCCTACACCCTGCAGGAGATTCTCACCGTCAAGTCGGACGACGTGGTCGGCCGGGTAAAAACCTACGAGGCCATCGTAAAGGGCGAAAACGTGCCCGAACCGGGCGTTCCCGAGTCGTTTAAGGTTTTAATCAAGGAACTGCAAAGTCTTGGCCTTGACGTCAAGGTGCTTTCCGAGGACGATCAGGAGATAGAAATCAGGGAAGTGGAGGAAGACATCGGCGAAACCGCCAAAGAGCTGGGCATCGACCTCCAGGAAGGGGAGTTGCCCGAGGTTGAAGAGGCAGATTACAGCGAAGATGTCGAAGACGAGGATATGTTTAACGAGGAGTTCTTCAACGAAGACTTTGATCTGGAAGACGACGAGTAAATCAGGCGCAAGGCAAAACACGGGGTACGGCCTTGCAAGAGCATCCGCCGTCTGACATCTGACCGACCGACGACTGCTAAGGAGGGGTCCTTGTGCTAGATCTGAATAACTTTGACCGCATCCGCATCGGCCTGGCATCTCCCGATCAAATACGCGCCTGGTCCAGCGGCGAGGTAAAAAAGCCCGAGACCATTAACTACAGGACTTTGAAGCCGGAAAGGGACGGCCTGTTTTGCGAGCGCATTTTCGGGCCCACCCGGGACTGGGAGTGCCACTGCGGGAAATACAAGCGCGTCCGCTACAAAGGGGTTGTCTGCGACAGGTGCGGCGTGGAGGTTACCCGCTCCAAAGTCCGCCGGGAGAGGCTCGGCCATATCGAGCTGGCTGCTCCGGTTTCGCACATCTGGTATTTCAAGGGCATTCCGAGCCGGATGGGGCTGCTTTTAGACATGTCCCCCAGGGCGCTGGAAAAAGTTTTGTATTTCGTCTCATATATAGTGACCGATCCGGGCGACACCGGCCTGATCAAAAAACAGCTCCTGACCGAAACAGAGTACCGCGACTGCCGGGAGAGGTACGGTAACGCCTTTAAAGCCTCCATGGGCGCCGAGGCAATAAAAAAGCTGCTGGAGGAAATCAACCTGGAGGAACTGGCCAGGGAACTCCGCCAGGAGCTGAAGGAAGTTACGGGCCAGCGCAAGATCAGGGCCATCCGCCGCCTGGAAGTGGTGGAGGCCTTCCGCAAGTCGGGCAACCGGCCGGAGTGGATGATCCTGGAGGTAATTCCGGTGATATCTCCCGAACTGCGCCCGATGGTGCAGCTTGACGGAGGCCGTTTCGCCACCTCGGACCTGAACGACCTCTACCGCCGGGTAATCAACCGCAACAACCGCCTGAAAAGGCTTCTGGACCTGGGCGCGCCGGACATCATCGTCCGGAACGAAAAGAGGATGCTCCAGGAGGCGGTGGACGCCCTAATCGACAACGGGCGCCGGGGCCGGCCGGTGACCGGGCCGGGCAACCGCCCCCTGAAGTCGCTTTCCGATATGCTGAAGGGGAAGCAGGGCCGCTTCCGCCAGAACCTCCTGGGCAAGCGGGTGGACTATTCCGGCCGTTCGGTTATCGTGGTGGGGCCGGAGCTGCACCTCCACCAGTGCGGCCTGCCCAAGGAGATGGCCCTGGAGCTGTTCAAGCCTTTTGTCATGAAGCGCCTGGTCAACGACGGCTACGCCCATAACATTAAAAGCGCCAAGCGGATGGTCGAGCGGGTGCGCCCCGAGGTGTGGGAGGTTTTAGAAGAAGTCATTAAAGAGCACCCCGTGCTGTTGAACCGCGCTCCCACCCTGCACCGCCTGGGCATCCAGGCCTTTGAGCCGGTGCTGGTGGAGGGCCGCGCCATCCAGATTCACCCGATGGTCTGCACCGCTTACAACGCCGACTTCGACGGAGACCAGATGGCGGTGCACGTTCCCCTTTCGGCCGAGGCCCAGGCCGAGGCCAGGCTTTTAATGCTGTCCTCCAATAACATTTTGAACCCGAAGGACGGCAGGCCGGTAGCCATTCCCACCCAGGACATGGTTTTAGGCATTTATTACCTGACCGTGGAAAAACAGGGAGTTCCCGGCGAAGGAAAAGCCTTCAAGGATCCCGAAGAAGCCGTTATGGCCTACTACAACAATGCGGTTTCGCTTCATGCCGCGGTTAAGGTGCGCATGCCCGGCATGGGGCGGATCGAGACCACGGTTGGGAGGATCATTTTCAACGAGGTCATCCCGCGGGAGCTAGGCTACTACAACCAGGTTATCGATAAAAAGGTCCTGAGCAAGATTGTTGACGACTGCTACAGGAAGCTGGGATTTTCGGCCACCTCCAAGCTCCTGGACGGCATCAAGAAACTGGGTTTCACCTTTGCCACCAGGGCGGGGGTGACCATCGGCATCCAGGACATCACCATTCCGGCCAGGAAAAAGGAAATCTTAAAAGAGGCGGAGCAGCAGGTTGAAAAGGTGGAGCAGCAGTACCGCCGCGGCCTGATCACCGAGGAGGAGCGCTACCGCAAGGTAATCGGCATCTGGAACGACGCCACGAAAGAAGTAACCGATGCGTTGATTGAAACCCTGGACAAATTCAACCCGGTGTACATGATGGCCAACTCCGGCGCCCGCGGCAACATCCAGCAGATCCGTCAGCTTGCCGGGATGCGGGGGCTGATGGCCGATCCGTCGGGCCGGATTATTGACCTGCCCATTAAAGCCAACTTCCGGGAAGGCCTGACCGTCCTGGAGTACTTTATCTCCACCCACGGTGCCAGGAAGGGCCTGGCCGACACGGCCTTAAGGACGGCCGACTCCGGCTACCTCACCCGCCGGCTGGTGGATGTCGCCCAGGACGTGATCGTGCGCGAAGTGGACTGCGGCACCGGCCAGGGCATTGAAGTAACCGAGATTAAAGACGGCAACGAGGTCATTGAAAAGTTAGAAGATCGCATTATCGGCCGGGTGGCCCTGGAGGACGTGAAACACCCCGAAACGGGCGAGATCCTGGCCTTTGCCGGGGAGGAAATTACCGAGTCCGAAGCGGCAAAGATCGTCGCCGCGGGCATTAAAAAGGTCAAGATACGTTCGGTATTAACCTGCAGGACCCGCTACGGGGTCTGCATCAAGTGCTACGGCCGCAACCTGGCCACCGGCCGGCAGGTGGACATCGGCGAGGCCGTGGGCATTATTGCCGCCCAGAGCATCGGCGAGCCGGGCACCCAGTTGACCATGCGCACATTCCATACCGGGGGCGTGGCCGGGGACGACATCACCCAGGGCCTGCCGCGGGTGGAGGAGCTTTTCGAGGCCCGCCGGCCCAAGGGCCAGGCCATCATTGCCGAGGCCGACGGCACCGTCGAGGTGCGCGAGGTGAAAGGGCGGCGGGAGATTGAGGTAACGGCCGAAGACGGTACCAAATCGGTCTACCAGGTGCCCTATGGCGCCCGCCTGAAGGTCAGGGACGGCGACCGCGTCTACGCCGGCGACGAGCTTACCGAAGGCTCCGTGAATCCGCACGACCTGCTCAAAATTAAGGGAGTGCAGGGAGTGCAGATCTACCTGCTTCAGGAGGTTCAGCGGGTTTACCGGCTGCAGGGCGTGGACATTAACGACAAGCACATCGAAGTGATGATCCGCCAGATGCTCCGCAAGGTCAAGGTGGATGAGCCGGGCGACACCGACCTGCTGCCCGGCGGGCTGATCGACATCTTCGAGTTCGAGGACGAGAACAGGCGCATTAAAAACCTGGGCGGCGAGCCGGCCACCGCCAAGCCGGTGCTGCTGGGCATAACCAAAGCCTCCCTGGCCACCGACTCCTTCCTCTCCGCGGCCTCCTTCCAGGAGACCACCAGGGTGCTTACCGAGGCCGCCATCAAAGGCAAGCTGGACCTTTTGCTCGGCCTGAAGGAGAACGTAATCATCGGCAAGCTGGTCCCGGCCGGCACGGGCATGTCCCGCTACCGCAACATCAGCGTCGTTGCGGAAAGCGAGCCCGGGGAGGAGAACGGCGAGCCGGGCGGCGAAAGGCTTTACGGCATGGATGAGCTCTACGGCGAGACGGCAAATTAACCCGGAAGTTATTTTGCAGCGCCGGGAGGCCGGGCAAACCAAGGCAATGTTGACAATATCCTCATGTAATGATAAGATATAAAAGTGTCTGGATTTCAGGAGGTTAAAGCTGCCATGGCTTACGAGCGGCTACTGTCGGCGCGGAAGAAAACCGTGGGCACTAAGCAGACGTTAAAAGCCATTGAGCGGGGGCAGGCCAAAGTTGTTTACGTGGCGCAGAACGCCGACCGGCATGTGATTGAGCCCGTTTTGTCCCTGTGCGCTGCAAAAAATATTCCGGTAATTCAGGTGGATTCCATGCTGGCCCTGGGCAAAGCCTGCCATATCGACGTGGGCTGTGCCGCTGCGGCCGTTACGGAAGAGTAAGGGAAGGAGGTGTTTTCGACGTGCCAACCATCAGCCAACTGATCCGCAAAGGGAGGGAAGAAGCGGTAAAAAAATCTGCCGCCCCGGCCCTTAAAGAATGCCCTCAGAAGCGGGGCGTATGCACCAGGGTATACACCACCACTCCCAAAAAGCCCAATTCCGCCCTGCGGAAGGTGGCCCGGGTCAGACTCACTAACGGTATTGAAGTAACCTCCTACATCCCCGGCATCGGACATAATTTGCAGGAGCACTCGGTGGTCCTGGTCCGCGGCGGCAGGGTGAAGGACCTGCCGGGCGTCAGGTACCACATCGTGCGCGGCGCCCTGGATTCCGCAGGCGTGCAGAACAGGAACCGGGGGCGCTCCAAATACGGCACCAAGCGGCCGAAGAAATAAATTTTAATTGCTTTTACTTTCGCCGCAAAGGGGGGAAAAGTATGCCCAGAAGAGGGGCTGTTCCGAAGCGCGAAGTTTTGCCGGACCCCGTCTATCAGAGCAAGGTTTTGACCAAGCTGATCAACCAGGTTATGCTGAAAGGCAAAAAAAGCCTGGCCGAATCTATTGTTTACGGCGCTATGGATATTATAAAAGAGAAGACCGGCAAAAACCCGCTGGAGGTTTTTGAGACGGCGATGAAGAACGTCATGCCGGTTCTGGAGGTTAAAGCCCGCCGGGTGGGCGGCGCCAACTACCAGGTGCCGGTCGAGGTGCGCCACGACCGCAGGCAAACCCTGGCCATCCGCTGGCTTACCAATTATGCCCGGGAAAGGGCAGGCAAGAGCATGAAGGAGAAACTGGCCAACGAGATCATGGATGCGGCAGCCGGCACCGGCGGAGCCGTCAAGAAGAAAGAAGATACTCATAAGATGGCGGAGGCTAACAAAGCATTTGCCCATTACAGGTGGTAAGGGGGGTGATCTATCCATGGCGCGGCAGTTTCCGTTGGAGAAGACCAGAAACATAGGAATAATGGCCCATATTGACGCCGGCAAAACCACCACCACCGAACGCATCCTGTTTTATACCGGCAGGGTTCACAAAATTGGGGAAGTGCACGAGGGAACGGCCACCATGGACTGGATGGCCCAGGAACAGGAGCGGGGCATCACCATTACCTCCGCCGCTACCAGTTGCAGGTGGCGCGATTGCCAGATCAATATCATCGACACGCCAGGCCACGTGGACTTTACGGTCGAGGTAGAACGCTCCCTGCGTGTGCTTGACGGCGCAGTTGCGGTGTTTTGTTCGGTGGGGGGCGTCGAGCCGCAGTCCGAGACGGTGTGGCGGCAGGCCGACAAGTACGGCGTTCCGAGAATTGCTTACATTAATAAGATGGACCGGGTGGGCGCGGATTTTCACCGCGGCATCCAGATGATCAGAGAGCGCCTGGGCGCCAATCCGGTGGCCATCCAATTGCCCATCGGGGTTGAGGACGGCTTTTGCGGCGTGGTCGACCTGGTGCGCAACAGGGCAATCATTTATACCGACGATTTGGGCACCACCAGCGAGGAAACCGAGATCCCGCCGGAACTGGCGGGAGAGGCGGCAGCTTTCAGAGAGCGGCTGATCGAGGCCGTGGCCGAGTTCGACGAGAGCCTGATGGAGAAGTACCTTGAAAACGGTGAACTTACCGAGGAAGAAATCAAAGAAGGCCTTCGCAGGGCCACCCTGGCGGTGAAGATAGTCCCCGTGCTGTGCGGCTCCTCCTTTAAAAACAAAGGGGTGCAGCCGCTGCTGGACGCCATTGTGGATTATCTGCCTGCTCCCACCGATATACCGGCAATCCGGGGCGTCAACCCCGTCAGCGGCGCCGGAGAAGTCCGTGAGGCCAGGGATGATGAGCCGTTTTCAGCCCTGGCTTTTAAAATCATGACCGATCCCTACGTAGGCAAGCTGACCTTCTTCAGGGTGTATTCAGGCCGGCTTAAATCCGGGTCGTACGTTTACAATTCCACCAGGAACCGCCGGGAAAGGGTCGGGCGCATCCTGCGGATGCACGCCAACCACCGGGAGGACATCGAGGAGGTCTGCGCCGGGGACATAGTTGCGGCCGTAGGCCTGAAAACAACCACCACCGGCGATACCCTGTGCGACGAGAAGGAGCCGGTTATACTGGAGTCCATGGAGTTCCCGGAGCCGGTCATCCAGGTGGCCATCGAGCCGAAAACCAAGGCGGACCAGGAAAAGATGGGCGTGGCCCTGCAGAAGCTGGCCGAGGAGGACCCCACCTTCCGGGTCAGCACCGACCCCGAAACCGGCCAGACCCTCATTTCCGGGATGGGCGAGCTGCACCTGGAGATCATTGTCGACAGGATGATGCGGGAGTTTAAGGTAGAGGCCAACGTCGGCAGGCCCCAGGTGGCCTACAAGGAAACCGTCAGAAAGAAGGCCCGGGCCGAAGGCAAATTCATCCGCCAGACCGGCGGGCGCGGCCAGTACGGCCACGTGGTGCTGGAGGTGGAGCCGCGCGAGCCCGGCTCAGGCTACCTGTTCACCAGCAAGATAATAGGCGGGGTCATCCCCAAAGAATATATACCGGCGGTTGACGCCGGGGCCAAAGAGGCAATGGAAAACGGCGTGCTGGCCGGGTTCCCGGTAATTGACGTGGGAGTCACCCTCCTGGACGGCTCTTACCACGAGGTGGACTCTTCCGAAATGGCCTTTAAAATTGCCGGTTCCATCGGCTTTAAGGACGCCGCCCGCCGGGCGGACCCGGTCCTGCTGGAGCCGGTGATGAAGGTTGAGGTAGTGGTCAACGAGGAATACATGGGCGACGTAATCGGCGACCTTAACTCCAGGCGGGGCCGCATCGAAGAAATGGAGGCCCGCAACGGGATGCAGGTGATCCATGCCTACGTGCCCCTGGCAGAGATGTTCGGCTACGCCACCGACCTCAGGTCGCGCACCCAGGGCAGGGGCAATTACACCATGCAGTTCAGCCATTACGCCCAGGTGCCGGACAACATCGCCGAAGGGATTATCGCCAGGCGGGTCGGCCGGTAAGGCCAAAACAAAAGCGCTGCCAAAAGCAGGCAGCCTGCCAGCGCCGCGTACCATCATAACCAAAGTATAGGAAGGTGGCACTTTTTCATGAGCGAACGACTTGCGTAGCGCCGGAGCGAGCGGTGAAAAAGTGCCGCCAGGCAAAAGTTTTTTCTTGCTAAAGAATCTTAAGGAGGAAGAAAAGAGCAATGGCAAAGCAAAAATTTGAGCGCACCAAACCGCACGTCAATATCGGCACCATTGGTCACGTAGACCACGGCAAGACCACCCTGACCGCCGCCATCACCATGGTTTTGGCGACGGTGGGCAAGGCCCAGGTCAAGAAGTACGACAAGATCGACAACGCGCCCGAAGAGCGCGAGCGCGGCATTACCATCAACACCGCCCACGTCGAGTACGAGACCGAGAAGAGGCACTACGCCCACGTTGACTGCCCCGGCCACGCCGACTACGTCAAGAACATGATCACCGGCGCCGCCCAGATGGACGGGGCGATTCTGGTGGTATCCGCCGCCGACGGGCCCATGCCCCAGACCCGCGAGCACATTTTGCTGGCCCGTCAGGTAGGCGTGCCCTACATCGTGGTGTATTTGAACAAAGCCGACATGGTAGACGATCCCGAGCTTTTAGAGCTGGTCGACATGGAAGTGCGCGAGCTGTTATCCACCTACGAATTTCCCGGCGACGAGATACCGATCATCACCGGTTCCGCCTTAAAGGCAATGGAATGCGCCTGCGGCAAGCGCGAGTGCGAGTGGTGCAAGTCCATTTGGGAGTTGATGGACGCCGTGGACGAGTACATTCCGACGCCCCAGCGGGCCGTTGACAAGCCCTTTTTGATGCCCGTGGAAGACGTATTTTCCATAACCGGCCGCGGCACGGTGGCCACCGGGAGGATAGAGCGCGGGCAGGTGAAAGTAGGCGACGAAGTAGAGATAGTCGGGCTGCAGGATAAGCCCCGCAAGACCGTGGTAACCGGCGTAGAGATGTTCAGGAAGATACTGGATGTTGGAGTAGCAGGCGACAACGTAGGGTGTCTTTTGCGCGGCGTGGACCGCAAGGAGATCGAGCGGGGGCAGGTGCTGGCCAAGCCCGGGAGCATCAAGCCGCACAAGAGTTTTTCCGCCGAGGTGTACGTTTTGACCAAAGAAGAAGGCGGGAGGCACACCCCGTTTTTCAACGGGTACCGGCCGCAGTTTTACTTCAGGACTACCGATGTAACCGGGGTGGTAAAGCTGCCCGAGGGCGTTGAGATGGTAATGCCCGGCGACAATGTCAGGATCGACATTGACCTGATCACCCCCATTGCCATAGAGGAGGGCCTGCGCTTTGCCATTCGCGAAGGCGGCCGCACCGTGGGCGCCGGCGTGGTGACCGGGATCAGGGAATAAAAAAGATTGACGAGGTGGAAGGTTGCCCAATTTGGGGGAATTTTCACCGGGAAAGTCCGTTAAACGGGCGAAAAGGAGGGCCAGTAAGTGAAAAGCCAGAAAATCAGGATCAGGCTTAAAGCCTTTGATCATCATATGCTTGATCAGTCCGCCCAGAAAATAGTGGAAACCGCCAGGAGGACGGGCGCCTCCGTGGCCGGCCCGGTGCCGCTGCCCACGGAGAAGAGCATTTATACCATCCTGCGCAGCCCTCATGTAAACAAGGACTCGCGCGAGCAGTTCGAGATGCGCACCCACAAGCGGCTCATCGACATTCTCGAGCCCAACCCGAAGACTGTCGACGCCCTGATGCGCCTGGACCTGCCCGCCGGCGTGGACATAGAAATAAAACTTTAACTACGGGGTCCCGCCCCCAAAAATTTTAACTACCGGGTCAGACCCGCGGGTTAAAATTTTTTTGGGAAAGGGACCTGACGGAGGTGTGTAAAAACATGCCCAAAGGCCTCTTGGGAAAAAAAGTTGGAATGACGCAGATTTTCACCGACACCGGCCTTGCCGTGCCTGTGACCGTTATAGAGGCGGGACCGTGCATTGTGGTGCAGAAAAAGACTCCGGAGAAGGACGGCTACAGCGCCATCCAGCTCGGGTTCGGTGCAAAAAAGGAGCGCTCCTTTAACAAGCCCATGCTGGGGCACTTCCTGGCGGCCAGGGTGCGCCCGCTGCGCTACCTGCGCGAAGTGCGGGTGGAAAACCCGGAAACATACCAGGTGGGGCAGGAAATTAAAGCCGACATTTTTGCCCCGGGCGAAAAGGTCGACGTGGTGGGCACAACCAAAGGCCGCGGCTTTGCCGGCGGGATCAAGCGGCACGGATTTCACCGCGGGCCCATGGCCCACGGCTCCAAGTACCACCGCCGCCCCGGCTCGCTGGGCGCCAAAGGCCCGGCCAGGGTGTTCAAGGGCAGGAGGTTGCCCGGTCACCTGGGCATGGAGCGGGTGACGGTACAGAACCTCGAAGTGGTAAAGGTGGACGCCGACCGCAACCTGCTGGCCGTAAAGGGCGCCGTGCCGGGCCCGAAGGGCGGCCTGGTACTGATCAAACAGGCTGCCAAAGCGCGTGGTTAGCGGCAGGCAATTGATAAGGAGGTTTAGTCATGCCTACAGTAGCACTGTACAACACCAACGGCGAACAGGTCGGCGAACTGGCGTTGAAGGATGAAATTTTCGGCGTCGAGGTTCACGAACCGGTTTTGCACGACGCCGTGGTGATGCATCTGGCCAACCGCCGCCTGGGCACGCACGATACCAAAACCAGGTCCGAGGTAAGGGGCGGCGGCCGCAAGCCGTGGCGCCAGAAAGGCACCGGCAGGGCCCGCCACGGTTCCATCCGCTCACCCCTCTGGCGCGGCGGCGGGATCATCTTCGGCCCGCACCCCAGGGACTACAGCTACAGCCTGCCCAGGAAGGTAAGAAGGCTGGCCCTGAAGTCGGCCCTATCGGCTAAAGTAAATTCAGGCGACATTCTCGTGCTGGATGAGCTAAAGCTAGACCAGCCCAAAACAAAAGAAATGGCCAGGATCCTGAACAACCTTAAAGTGGACGACGCCCTTCTCGTCACGGCCGAAAAGGACGAGGCGGTGGAAAGGTCGGCCCGGAACATACCCAACATTAAACCTGTACAGGCCGCCCTCCTTAACGTTTACGACATCCTTGCCTACGACAAGCTGGTCATGACCAGGGACGCCGTGGCCAGGGTCGAGGAGGTGTTCGCATAATGAAAGATCCGCGCGACATCCTGAGGAAACCGGTGGTGACCGAGAAAAGCACGTCCCTTTTGCAGGACAACAAATACACCTTCATCGTCGACCCGAGGGCAAACAAAACCGAAATAAAAGAGGCCGTGGAAAAGATCTTCAAGGTCAAGGTGGAAAAGGTCAACACCATGCGGGTGAAGGGCCGGATCAAGAGGGTTCGCAACATACCCGGCAAGACGCCCGACTATAAAAAAGCCATCGTTAAACTGAGACAGGGCGACAAGATAGAGCTCTTCGAAGGCATGTAGTCTGTTTTTACAAAAGGAGGTGTTCCCCCTGTGGCTATAAAAAAGTTCAAGCCGACTTCACCCGGCCGCCGCTTCGTAACCGTTTCGGATTTTGAGGAGATAACCAGAACGGAGCCGGAGAAATCGCTGGTCGAGCCTCTGAAGAAGAGCGGCGGAAGAAACGCCCAGGGCAGGATAACGGTCAGGCACCGCGGCGGCGGTCACAAGCGCCTGTACCGGATAATAGATTTCAAGCGCGACAAGGACGGCATACCGGCAAAGGTGGCCAGCATCGAATACGATCCCAACCGGTCCGCCCGCATCGCCCTGCTTCACTACGCCGACGGGGAAAAGCGCTACATAATTGCCCCGGCCGGCCTGGAGGTGGGCCAGACGGTGGTTTCCGGCCCCGATGCGGACATCAAGGCGGGCAACTGCCTGCCCTTGAAAAACATTCCGGTGGGCACCATGATCCATAACATCGAGCTGTACCCCAACGGCGGCGGCAAGCTGGTCCGCTCGGCGGGCGCTTCGGCGCAGCTTATGGCCAAGGAAGGGAAATACGCCAACATCCGGATGCCTTCCGGCGAAATGCGCCTGTTGCTGCAGGAGTGCCGCGCCACCATCGGCCAGGTGGGCAACGTTGAGCACGAGAACATTACCATAGGCAAGGCCGGCCGCAAGCGCTGGCTGGGGATCCGCCCGACGGTGCGGGGCGTGGTTATGAACCCGGTCGACCACCCGCACGGCGGCGGCGAAGGACGCTCGCCAATCGGCCGCAACCCGGTCACACCGTGGGGCAAGCCGGCCCTGGGCGCCCGCACCAGGAAGAAAAAGCCCGGCGACAGGCTGATCGTTAAGCGCAGAGCCAGGTAAGGCGCCGCCCCCGGGGCGCAGGAGAGGAAATAACGTTTACGGTTTAGGGCTAAACCCACACCGGCTTTCCGGCAGCCCGCTGCTGGCAGGCCGAACTGAAAGGAGGCTAGGGGATTGAGCCGTTCTTTAAAGAAGGGGCCGTACTGCGACGCCCGGCTCCTGGCGAAAATTGAGAAGATGAACGAGACCGGCGAAAAGAGAGTAATCAAAACCTGGTCCAGGGCTTCCACCATCTTTCCGCAAATGGTCGGGCACACCATCGCGGTGCATGACGGCAGGAAGCACGTTCCCGTTTATATTACAGAAGACATGGTCGGACACAAGCTGGGTGAATTTGCCCCCACCAGGATTTTCAGGGGGCACGGCGCCCACACGGAAAGGTCTACGGCGCTGAAGTAGGCTGTAAAGGGGGTTAGAACCATTGGAAGCTAAGGCTGTAGCCAGGTATATAAGGATTTCCCCGCGCAAGGTGCGCCAGGTGGTGGACCTCATCCGGGGCAAGAAGCTGAACGAGGCCCTGGCTATTTTAAGGTACACGCCCAAACGGGCCTCTGCGGTTGTGGCCAAGGTTGTCAGGTCGGCGGCGGCAAATGCCGAAAACAACCTGCAAATGGACAGGGACGAATTGTTCATAAAGGCGTGTTACGTCGACCAGGGGCCCACGTACAAGCGTTACATGCCGCGGGCCTTTGGCCGCGCCGACGTCATGCGCAAGCGCACCAGCCACATCACCGTAGTGGTCAGCGACAAGAAGGAGGGATAAAACTAAGTGGGGCAAAAAGTAAACCCTAAGGGCCTCCGGATCGGAATTATCCGGGACTGGGAGGGCAAGTGGTACGCCGACAAGAGGAACTACGCCGCCCTCCTGCACGAGGATATTAAAATACGCAAGTTCATCAAGGAGAAACTTTTTGCGGCCGGAATCTCCCGCATTCAGATCGAGCGGGCGGCCAACCGGGTTAAAGTTTCCATCCACACCGCCAAGCCCGGCATTGTCATCGGCAGGGGCGGGGCGGAGGTTGAGAACCTGCGCAAGCAACTGGAAAACCTCACCGGCAAGCAGGTCAGCGTGAACATTGTGGAGATCAAGGTTCCCGAGCTGGATGCCCAGCTTGTTGCCGAAAACGTGGCGGCCCAGCTCGAAAAGCGGATTGCCTTCAGGCGGGCCATGAAGCAGGTGGTTTCCCGCTCCATGAAGATGGGAGCGAAAGGGATCAAGGTGGCCTGCGGCGGCCGCTTAGCCGGGGCGGAAATTGCCCGCACCGAATGGTACAGCGAAGGGAAGGTTCCCCTCCACACCCTGCGCGCGGACATAGACTACGGTTTTGCCGAAGCAAACACGACATACGGAAAAATCGGCGTCAAGGTTTGGATTTACAGAGGAGAAGTTTTGCCGGAAGCCAAAACCCCCGCAAAAACTGCAGCCAGGGGAGGGAAGGAAGCTCCCGGCGAAGGAGGCGAATAGGCTAAATGCTTATACCGAAAAGGGTTAAATACCGCAAGCAGCACCGCGGCCGTCCCGGCGGCGGCATGGCCAAAGGCGGCAAGGAGATAAACTTCGGCGAGTACGGTCTGATGGCCCTGGAGCCGGCCTGGATTACCAACAGGCAGATTGAGGCGGCCCGTATTGCCATGACCCGCCACATCAAGCGGGGCGGCAAGGTATGGATCAGGATTTTCCCGGATAAGCCCATCACCGCCAAGCCGGCGGAAACGCGGATGGGTTCCGGTAAAGGCACCCCCGAGTACTGGGTGGCCGTGGTTAAGCCGGGCCGGATTATGTTCGAGCTGGCCGGCGTTACGGAGGAAGTGGCCCGTGAAGCCATGCGCCTGGCGTCCCACAAGCTGCCGATTAAGACCAAATTTGTGAAACGCGGGGAAGTGGGTGAGGTCAATGAAGGCTAAAGAGCTTCGTGAGCTGACCGATGCCGAGCTCAACAAAAAGCTTTCCGACTCCAAGGAAGAGTTGTTTAAATTGAGGTTTCAACTGGCGACCGGGCAACTGGACAACCCGATGAAACTGCAGGAGGTGCGCCGCCGGATTGCCCGGGTGAAAACCATAATCCGCGAGCGCGAGCTTGGAATCAGGCGGGCGTGATAGCAAAAGCCGCCCGGCATGAAGGAAGGGGGTAGTATTTGTTTTGGAAGGCCGTGGAATTAGAAAAACGCTTACCGGCAGGGTGGTAAGCAATAAAATGGATAAAACCGTGGTTGTGGCCGTTGAGACACTGGTCAGGCACCCCCTGTACCAGCGCACCATCCGCCGCACCAAAAAGTTCAAGGCGCACGACGAAGAAAATGCCTGCCGCATCGGCGACAAGGTGAAAATGATGGAAACCAGGCCGCTCTCTAAGGAAAAGCGGTGGAGGGTGGTCGAGATCCTGGAGAGGACAAAGCAAATTTAGGCGCCGCAGGATGTTGGAAGAACGGCGTCTGACGAGGGAGGTTGCAGGGTGTGATTCAGGTCCAGTCAATACTTAATGTGGCCGACAACACCGGGGCCCGCAGGCTGATGTGCATCCGCGTGCTGGGCGGGGCGCTGCGCCGCTACGCCAGCGTGGGTGACATCATTGTCTGCTCCGTCAAGGAGGCCACGCCTGGGGGCGTTGTTAAGAAAGGCGACGTTGTAAGGGCTGTTGTGGTGCGCACCAAAAAAGAAGTGCGCCGCCCGGACGGATCATATATAAAATTCGACGAAAATGCGGCAGTTATTATAAAAGACGACAAGAGTCCGCGGGGCACCCGTATTTTTGGGCCGGTTGCCCGCGAGTTGAGAGACCGCGATTTCATGAAGATCGTTTCTCTGGCTCCTGAAGTGATTTAGGGGGTGAAGTATTCGTGGCAAGAACCAAGGTTCACGTCCGCAAGGGAGACACGGTGCTTGTCATCACAGGCAAGAACGCCGGCAAGAAGGGCAAGGTTATTTCCGTTATTCCCGCCAAAAGCCGGGTGGTGGTTGAAGGCGTTAACGTGGTGAAGCGCCACACCAAACCTACCCGGAAGATGCCGCAAGGGGGCATAGTGGAAAAAGAAGCTCCCATTCACAGCTCCAACGTAATGCTTTTCTGCGGCAAGTGCAACTCCCCCACCAGGGTGGGCAAAAAGTTCCTGGAAGACGGCGAGAAGGTGCGCGTTTGCAAGAGGTGCGGGGAAACGATTTAAATCGTCAGCAGTCAGTAGTCAGAACTTAAGAAGGAAATCGCCGAAGGCTATTTCCGACAGGCAATCCGACTACCGACAACCGACAACCGGCTACCGAGAAGGGAGGTAGTGCAAGTGGCCAGACTGAAAGACAAGTACAAAAACGAAGTAGTGCCTGCAATGATGCAGAAGTTCGGCTATAAAAACCCCATGCAGGTACCCAGGCTGGAAAAGGTTGTTGTAAACATGGGCCTGGGCGAGGCCATCCAGAATTCCAAGATAATTGACGCGGCGGTCAACGACCTGATGACCATTACCGGGCAAAGGCCGGTCGTAACCAAGGCCAAGCGCTCCATTGCCGCCTTCAAGCTGCGGGCGGGGATGAGCATAGGGGCCAAGGTTACCCTGCGCGGCGAGCGGATGTACGAGTTCGTGGACAAATTGATAAACGTGGCGCTGCCCAGGGTGCGCGACTTCAGGGGCATCTCGCCAAAGTCCTTCGACGGGCGGGGCAATTACAGCCTGGGCGTGCGGGAGCAGCTGATCTTTCCGGAGATCGAATACGATAAAATCGACAAGGTGCGCGGCATGGACATTATATTCGTAACCACCGCCAAAACCGATGAAGAGGCAAGGGAACTTTTAAAGCTGATGGGCATGCCGTTCAGGGCCGCGTAGCTCGAAGTTCGAGGTTCGATAAAGAGGTTTTTGCCCGCGGCAAAAACCGCCGGTAAAAATCCGCAGCCGGATTAATTTTTCAGTTTGTCGGTAATTCATGAGATGGTGCAAAAGACCACCGTGAAGGAGGGAAGATGGTGGCAAAAAAGTCGATGATTATTAAAGCAATGCGACCGCCCAAGTACAAGGTTAGGGCGCACAATAGATGCAAACTCTGCGGGCGTCCGCACGCCTACATGAGAAAGTTCGGGATCTGCCGGATTTGTTTCCGGGAGCTCTCGTACAGAGGAGAAATTCCGGGAATCCGAAAAGCGAGCTGGTAGCCAGGAAGGAGGTATACGCGCATGGTTATGACCGATCCAATTGCAGATTTCTTGACCCGTATCCGCAACGCCAATACGGTTTATCACGAGAAGGTTGAGGCGCCTGCTTCCAAGGTGAAAAAGGCCATTGCCAACATCCTGAAAGATGAAGGGTTCGTCAAGGACTGCGAATTTATAGATGACGGCAAGCAGGGGATTATCCGGATCTATCTTAAATACGGGCCCAACAAGGAGCGGGTAATTACCGGTTTGAAACGCATATCGAAACCGGGGCTGAGGGTCTACGCCAGGAAGGACCAGGTCCCGAAGGTTTTGGGCGGTTTGGGAATTGCCATCATTTCCACTTCCAAGGGGATTATGACCGATAAAAAGGCCCGCAAGGAAGGGCTTGGCGGCGAGGTTATCTGCTACGTCTGGTAGCGACAAAACGGTCTGGTGCCCGGCCAAGGCGGCCGGCGGTATGGAAGAGACGGCATCTTTTTTATACCGGCCCCCTGGCGCCCGGCGACCGGAGACTGAATCAGGAGGTGTAGCGCATGTCCAGGATTGGCAGGCAGCCCATCACGGTACCGGCCGGCGTTGAAGTCGAAATTGACGGCAGCACGGTAAAGGTTAAAGGGCCGAAAGGGCAACTGGTAAAAGAGATGCACCGGGACATGATCATCAAATACGAAGACGGGCGGCTTATTGTCGAAAGGCCGGCGAACGACAAACTGCACAAATCCCTGCACGGCCTGACCCGCACCCTGCTGAACAACATGGTGGTGGGCGTCACCGCCGGTTTCCAGAAGAACCTGGAGCTGGTAGGAGTCGGCTATCGCGCCTCCAAGCAGGGCAACAAGCTGGTGCTGGCCGTTGGTTACTCTCACCCGGTGGAAATAGAGCCGGAAGCCGGCCTGGAAATCGAGGTGCCCGCGCCCACCAAAATCAGCATCAAGGGCGTTGACAAGGAGAAAGTGGGCGCTCTGGCCGCGGCCATTCGCGCCGTGCGGCAGCCCGAGCCGTACAAGGGCAAAGGCATCAAGTACGAAGGCGAGAAAATCCGGCGCAAGGTCGGCAAGGCCGGCGGCAAAGGGAAGAAGTAAGGGAGGAGTGACTTGACAAGTGCTGAAAAAACCCGACCGTAACGCCCTGCGGGACAAAAGGCGCCGCAGGGTTCGCAAGAAAATACGCGGCACCGCCGAGCGGCCCAGGCTGAATGTTTTCCGCAGCCTGCAGAACATCTACGCCCAGATCATCGACGACGACAGGGGCGTTACCCTGGTGTCCGCCTCCACCCTGGCCCCCGAACTAAAAGGGAAGCTTCCTTCCGGCGGCAATACCGCCGCGGCGGCGGCAGTGGGCGAACTGCTGGCGAAGAAGGCAATTGAGGCCGGGATCAAGCGGGTCGTCTTCGATCGCGCCGGCTACGTTTACCACGGCCGGGTCAAGGCCCTGGCCGAAGCGGCCCGGGCAGGCGGGCTGGAGTTCTAAAGGGAGAAGGAGGGAAGCAGATGGCAAGGATTGACGCCAGCAAACTGGAAACTACTGAAAAAGTGGTCTTTATCAACCGCGTCGCCAAGGTGGTCAAGGGAGGCCGGAGGTTCAGCTTCTCCGCCCTGATGGTGGTGGGCGACGGCAACGGGCACGTCGGCGCCGGGCTGGGCAAGGCCGGCGAGGTGCCCGAGGCAATCCGCAAGGGAATAGAGGACGCCAAGAAAAACATGATCAAAGTTCCTCTTGCCGGCACCACCATTCCCCACGAAGTGATCGGCGAATTTGGCGCGGGTAAGGTCCTCCTTAAACCCGCCGCTCCCGGTACAGGCGTTATTGCCGGCGGTCCGGTCCGGGCGATCCTGGAACTGGCCGGCGTGCGGGACATCCTCACCAAGTCCCTGGGTTCCAACAACGCCAACAACATGGTCCGCGCCACCATCGAGGCGCTGAAAAGCCTGAAAACGCCGGAAGAGGTGGCCCGCCTGCGAGGGAAACCGGTAGAAGAACTGCTGGGCTAGGAGGGAAGACAATGGCCAAGCTGAAGATAACCCTGGTCAAAAGCCTGATCGGGCGCCCGGAAAGCCAGCGCGTTACCGTGCGCACGCTGGGCCTGACCAGGACGAACAGTTCCGTAATCAAGGAAGACACCCCCCAGATCAGGGGAATGATCAATAAGGTCGCGCACTTGCTTAAAGTCGAGGAAGCCTGAGGAGGTGGGACAAGTGAAACTGCATGAGCTAAAGCCGGCGCCAGGCGCCAGGACGAAACCCACCCGCAGGGGCCAGGGGATCGGTTCGGGCATGGGCAAAACGGCCGGCCGGGGCCATAAAGGGCAGAAAGCCCGTTCCGGCGGCGGCGTGCGCCCCGGTTTCGAGGGCGGCCAGATGCCGCTGCAGCGCCGCATGCCGAAGCGCGGGTTTACCAACAGGTTCAAAAAGGAAATCATTGCGGTCAACATAGAAAAGCTGAACCGCTTTGAGAACGGGACCACCGTTACGCCCGAAGCCCTGCTGGCCGCCCGGGTAATCAAAAAAACGGGCGACGGCGTGAAAATACTGGGAAACGGCAACCTTGAGAAATCGCTTACCGTCCAGGCCCACGCCTTCAGCAGCACGGCCCGGCAGAAAATTGAGGCGGCCGGCGGCAGGGCAGAGGTGATTTAAGTGCTGGAAAGCTTAAAGAACGCCCTTAAAGTTTCGGAATTAAAGGCAAAGCTGCTTTACACGCTGGGCATGATCTTTATCTTCCGGCTCGGCGCCCACGTTCCGGTGCCAGGGGTAAACCCGGACAAGTTTGCCGAACTGGTCAGCAGCGGCCTGATTTTCGGCTTCTTCGACGTTATTTCCGGCGGCGCGCTGAAGAATTTTTCCGTTTTTGCCATGAGCATAACGCCCTACATCAACGCCTCCATCATCATGCAACTGCTGACGGTGGTCATTCCCCACCTGGAGCGTCTGGCCAAGGAGGGCGAAGAGGGCCGCAAGAAAATAACCGAGTACACCCGCTACCTGACCGTGCTCCTGGCCTTTATCCAGGGCCTGGGCATGGTGGTCGGGGTGAAGGGGTCGCTGGTCCAGCCCGGGCCGCTTACCTACGTCATGACCGCCCTGACGATTACCGCCGGCACCACCTTCCTGATGTGGGTGGGCGAGCAGATTACCGAAAAAGGCATCGGCAACGGCATCTCCCTGCTGATTTTCGCCGGCATAGTTTCCAGGGTTCCCCAGGGTGTGGCAAGAGTTATTGAGTACTTAAACGCCGGGACGATCAACATCCTGAGCATTATCGCCCTGGTGGTCATCGGCGCCCTGGTCATTGCCGGGGTTGTCGCCGTGCAGGAAGGCCAGCGCCGCATTCCGGTGCAGTACGCCAAGCGCGTGGTGGGCCGCAGGATTTACGGCGGGCAGACCACCCACCTGCCCCTGCGGGTGAACCAGGCCGGCGTTATCCCGGTCATATTCGCCTCGTCGCTGCTGATGTTTCCGGAAACTCTGGCGCGCTGGTTTTCAAACACCGCCGCGGCAAACTTCTACGTCAGGTACTTCGGCTGGGGTACGGCGGCGCACACAATTTTTTACGCCCTGCTGATCATTGCCTTCACCTACTTTTACACCGCCGTCATCATGAACCCGGCGGACGTGGCGGACAACATCAAAAAGTACGGCGGCTTTATCCCGGGGCTGCGCCCGGGGCGGCCGACCGCCGAGTACATCAGCAGGATAATGAGCAGGGTGACCCTTTTCGGTGCCATCTTCCTGGCCCTGATCGCCATTCTGCCGAACTTCGTGCTGCTGGCAACCAGAATACCCAACATTTACTTCGGAGGCACCGCCCTCCTGATCGTGGTGGGCGTGGCCCTGGATACCATGAAGCAGGTTGAGGCGCACCTGCTGATGCGCAGTTACCAGGGCTTCATCAAGTAGGTGGACGCATGATTACCTGTAAGTCCGAAAGGGAACTGGCTTACATGAGGGACGCCGGCCGGGTCGTGGCCCGCACCCTTGCAGAGCTTTCCAAGGCGGTCGACGTGGGCGTGCCCACAATCGAGCTGGACCGGCTGGCCGAGGACTTCATCCTCAAATCCGGCGCCAGGCCGGCCTTCAAGGGGCTTTACGGGTTTCCCTACACCATCTGCGCCTCGGTAAACGAGGAGGTGGTGCACGGCTTTCCAAGTTTAAGAAGGCTGGCAAATGGAGATATTATCAGTATTGACGTCGGGGCGGAAATAAATGGATATTACGGCGACAGCGCCGTCACCCTTCCCGTGGGAGACGTCAGCAGCGAGGCCTTAAACCTGTTAAAGGCAACGGAGGAGTCTCTCTACAAGGGCATCGAGCAGGCAAGGGCAGGAAACAGGCTTTCCGATATTTCGCACGCCGTCCAGACCTGCGCGGAGGGCTACGGCTATTCGGTGGTGCGGGACTATGTGGGGCACGGCATCGGCAGCAAACCGCACGAGGAGCCGCAGGTGCCCAACTTCGGCAGGCCCGGGCGGGGCCCCAGGCTGAAGGCTGGAATGACATTAGCGATTGAACCGATGATCAATATGGGCACTTATGAAGTACGGACTCTTTCAAACAACTGGACAGTAGTTACTTTAGACGAGAAACTTTCAGCGCATTTCGAGCATACCATTGTTATTACCGGCGGTGAACCGGAGATATTGACCAGGACGTAAGACGCCGGGCGTTACGAAAAGGGCCGCCGGGCACTCCGGCCGGAACCGGGACGCGGAGGAACCCGCCGGAGCGGGCCGCGCGGTTTGCCCCGGGCGTTTTGGGGCCGGCGGGCGGCGGTTTTGGAGGTACGGCTGGGCCATGTCAATTGATATGATACAGATCGGTCATCTGGTTTGTTCGGTTCAGGGCCGCGACAGCGGCAGGTTTTACCTGGTGGTGGGGATTGAAGGCGAGTCCAGGGTGCTGGTGGCTGACGGAGAAGGCCGAAAAGTGGAGAATCCCAAAAGGAAGAACATAAAGCACCTGAAGATATACGGTACCGTAGCCGGTCTGGTGGCGGACAAGGCAAGAAACGGCAGAAAGATTACCAATGCGGACGTCCGGAAGGAATTGAAGAGTCTGGTGGAAAGCCTTTAGTGTCCATTTTATTTGCAAGGAGGTTGCCGAAGTCCTAATGTCAAAGCAGGATGTTATAGAAGTTGAGGGGACCGTCATCGAGCCGCTGCCGAACGCGATGTTTCGCGTTGAGCTGCAAAACGGCCACAAGGTGCTGGCCCACGTTTCAGGGAAGATCAGGATGAACTTTATCCGCATCCTGGCCGGCGACAGGGTGATGGTGGAGCTTTCCCCCTACGATTTGACCCGTGGACGGATAGTTTACCGGTACAAGTAAAGTCAGTAGTCAGTAGTGGGTAGTCAGTAGTCAGATGCAAGAAGGAATTCGGCAGAGCCGAATTCCAACAAGCAATCCGACTACCGACAACCGACAACCGACTACCGTTATAAGGAGGGTTGGCAATGAAAGTGAGGCCATCCGTTAAGCCAATCTGCGAGAAGTGCAAGATTATCCGCAGGAAAGGCAGAATAATGGTAATCTGTGAAAATCCCAAGCACAAGCAGGCGCAGGGGTAAAAGCCAGGAGGTGTTTTGTAAAATATGGCACGCATCGCAGGCGTTGACCTGCCGAGGGATAAACGGGTAGAGATAGCCCTTACCTACATTTACGGCATCGGCAAGCCGACGTCCCAAAAAATCCTGGCCCAATCGGGCGTCAACCCCGACACCAGGGTCAGAAACCTGACAGAGGAAGAAATAAATAAACTGCGTGATATTATAGAGAAGAACTACAAGGTTGAGGGCGACCTCCGCCGGGAAGTGGCCTTAAACATCAAGCGCCTGATTGAGATTGGGTGCTACCGGGGCTTGAGGCACCGCCGCGGGCTGCCGGTGCGGGGGCAGCGGACCAAAACCAACGCCAGGACGCGCAAAGGCCCCCGCAAAACCGTCGGCGTCCGCAGGAAAAAATAACTTGAAGGAGGTCATTAAATGGCGCGTCGCGTAACCAGGGCGAAAAAGCGTGAGCGCAAGAACATAGTATCCGGCGTTGCGCACATTAAGTCAACTTTTAACAACACCATCGTGACCATAACCGACACCAAGGGCAACACCATTTCATGGTCCAGCGCGGGGCAGGTGGGCTTTAAAGGCTCCCGCAAGAGCACCCCCTTTGCCGCCCAGATGGCGGCCGAAAGCGCCGCCAGGGAGGCCATGGAGCACGGCCTGAAGGAAGTGGAAGTGATGGTTAAAGGGCCCGGCGCGGGCCGCGAGGCGGCCATCCGGTCGCTGCAGGCGGCAGGCCTGGAGGTAAACCTGATCAAAGACGTAACCCCCATTCCCCACAACGGCTGCCGGCCGCCCAAGCGCCGGAGAGTTTAAGGAGGTGCAATGGATTTGGCAAGATACACAGGATCGGTTTGCCGGCTCTGCCGCCGGGAGGGACTGAAGCTTTACCTGAAAGGCGACAGGTGCTACACCCCCAAGTGCGCCATAGACCGCAGGTCTTACGCGCCGGGGCAGCACGGCCAGGGCCGGAAGAAGGTTTCCGAGTACGGCCTGCAGCTTCGCGAGAAGCAGAAGGCCCGCCGGATTTACGGCATTTTGGAAAGCCAGTTCCGCAGGTACTTTGAAAAGGCCGAAAGGCAGCCCGGCATCACCGGTGAAAACCTGCTTAGGCTTCTGGAGAGGCGCCTGGACAACGTTATTTACCGCCTGGGCCTGGGGGCTTCCCGGAACGAAGCCAGGCAGTTGGTCCGGCACGGCCACTTTACCGTAAACGGCCGGAGGGTTAACATCCCCTCTTACCTGGTCAAGCCCGGCGATGTCATTGCCGTGAGGGACCAGAGCAAGGAATCGCCCAGGATTAAGGAACTGCTGGAGAGGGCGGCCGACCGCACCCCCCCGGCGTGGCTTGAATACGAGGCCGACCAGGCCAGGGCGCGAGTTGCAGCCCTGCCGGCGCGGGATCAAATCGACGCTCCCGTCCAGGAGCACCTGATTGTCGAGCTGTACTCCAGGTAGGATGATGGTTGTTGGACACGAGTCGCAGACCGCCAGGCTGTTTGTTGGAGGGAACCGCATGCTTGAAATTGAAAAACCGAAAATTGAAATCGTCGAAATGAGCGACGACAATACCTACGGGAAGTTTGTGGTGGAACCCCTGGAAAGGGGCTACGGGATCACCCTGGGCAATTCGTTGCGGCGTATCCTGCTTTCATCCCTGCCCGGTGCCGCCGTAACCTCGGTCAAGATTGACGGCGTTTTGCACGAGTTTTCAACCATACCGGGGGTTGTGGAGGACGTCACCGACATCATCCTCAACCTTAAAAACCTGTGCCTGAAAATTTACGGCGACGAAGAGAAGGTTTTGCGGGTTGAGGCCAGCACCGAGGGCGTGGTCAAGGCCAAAGACATCATTCACGACGCCGACGTGGAGATCATGAACCCGGACCTGACCATTGCCACCCTGGCCGAAAACGCCAGGCTCTACATGGAAATTACGGTGGCCAAGGGGCGGGGGTACGTTTCCGCGGAGCGCAACAAAAAAGGCGACCACATCATCGGGGTTATTCCTGTCGATTCCGTTTTCACTCCGGTGCGTAAAGTTAACTATACTGTGGAGAACACCCGGGTAGGCCAGATTACCGACTACGACAAGCTGACCCTGGAAGTGTGGACCGACGGAAGCATCAGGCCCGACGAAGCCACCAGCCTTTCCGCCAAAATTTTAAGCGAGCACCTGCGCCTCTTTATCGGCCTGACAGAAACGGTTAGCGACGTCGAGATCATGGTGGAGAAAGAAGAGGAGCACAAGGACCGGGTTTTAGAGATGACCATCGAGGAACTCGACCTTTCCGTGCGCTCGTACAACTGCCTGAAGCGGGCCGGCATCAACACGGTGGAAGAGCTGATCCAGCGCAACGAGGAAGACATGATGAAAGTAAGGAACCTGGGGAAGAAGTCCCTGGAAGAGGTAATAAACAAGCTGCATGAACTGGGCTTGTCGCTGAGGAAGGACGACGATTAAGGGAGGGACTCTGAATTGGGCTACCAGAAATTAGGCGTAAACACCGGCCACCGCAAGGCCATGCTGCGCAACCTGGTCACCGCCCTGTTCCGTGACGAGCGGATAAACACTACCGAAGCCAGGGCCAGGGAAGTCAGGAGCATTGCCGAAAAACTGGTCACCGACGCCAAGCAGGGCGACCTTGCGGCCCGGCGGCGGGCTCTGGCATACATTTACGAAGAAGACGTGGTGCGCAAGCTTTTCGATAACATAGCCCCGAAGTACGCCGGCCGGCAGGGCGGTTACACCCGCATCGTCAAGGCGGGCTGCCGCCGGGGCGACGCCGCCGGAATGGTCATTTTAGAGTTGGTGTAATATGGAGACGGAAAGCCGTCCCCCGATGATAGAGGTTGAGGATCTCACCTGCATTTACAACCTCGGCAGGCCGGGCGAGCGCCAGGCCCTGTGCGGGGTGAGCCTGACCGTGCAGAAGGGCGAGTTCCTGGCCGTGGTGGGGCCCAACGGATCGGGCAAGTCCACCCTGGCCAAGCACTTCAACGCCCTCCTCCGGCCCACGGCCGGGCGGGTGGCGGTGGGCGGCCTGGACACCAGGCAGGCCGAAAACCTGTGGGAAATACGCCGCATGGTCGGGATGGTCTTTCAAAACCCGGACAACCAGATCGTCAGCTCCGTGGTTGAGGAAGACGTGGCCTTCGGCCCGGAAAACCTGGGGCTTCCTCCCCGGGAGGTGCGGGATCGGGTGGAAGAGGCATTAAACCTTACCGGGCTGGCCGGTTACCGGAAGCACGCCCCCCACCTCCTTTCAGGCGGGCAAAAGCAGCGGCTGGCCATTGCCGGAGTACTGGCCATGCGCCCTTCCTGCCTGGTTCTGGACGAGCCCGGGGCCATGCTGGACCCGGCCGGGCGGCGGGAGCTCATCGACACCCTTTGCAGGCTGAACCGCGACGAAGGGGTAACCGTTGTTCTGGTGACCCACTTTATGGAAGAAGCGGCCCGTGCAGACAGGATCATAGTAATGTCCGGCGGCAGGGTGGTTCTTGAGGGAACCGCCCCAAAAGTATTTGCAAAAGCCGAACTGCTGGAAGAGCTGGGCCTGGAAATTCCGGGCGCCGCCAGAATTGCCCGCGGCTTAAGAAAGCGGGGTTTTTTGGTTCCAGACGGCATCCTTGCGGCGCGTGATCTGGTGTCATACGTATGTTCATACAGCCGGTAATTAAAACGGAAAACCTCACCCACGTTTACTCCCCCGGTACTCCATTCCAGGTTGTCTCCCTGGACGGCATTTCCCTGGAAATTGCCGGGGGCGAGTTCGTTGCAGTGATCGGGGCCACGGGCTCCGGGAAGTCCACCCTGGTCCAGCACTTCAACGGCACCCTGGCTCCCACCGCGGGAAAGGTGTGGGTCTGCGGCGCCGACCTTTCCGAAAAGAAGGCCCGCCGGGAAATATGGCGCAAGGTAGGGCTGGTTTTCCAGCAGCCCGAGCAGCAGATTTTCGAAGAAACGGTTTTCGCGGAAGTGGCCTTCGGCCTGAAAAACCTGGGACTGGGCCGGGACGAGGCCCGGCAGCGGGCGGCGGAGGCGCTGCGCCTGGCCGGCCTGGACCCGGAGGCGGTGGGCGGGCTGTCCCCCTTTTCCCTGAGCGACGGCATGAAGAGGAGGGTGGCCGTTGCGAGCGTGCTGGCCATGAGGCCGCAGGTGCTGATCCTGGACGAGCCCACGGCCGGCCTGGACCCGCGGGGCAGGCGGGAGCTGATGGACCGCATCGAAGAGTTCCGGAGCAGGCAGGGCGCCACGGTGGTGCTGGTGACCCACGACATGGAGGAAGCGGCCCGCCGGGCCGGGCGGGTAATCGTGCTGCACCGGGGGCGCCTGGCCATGGACGGGCCGCCGCGCCGGGTTTTCGGGCAGGTCCGGGAACTGCGCGGGTTGGGCCTCGACGTGCCCTTTCCGGCCCGCCTCATGCACGAGCTGAAGGCCGCCGGCAGGCAGGTGCGGACCGACGTGCTGACCGAGGACGAGGCGGAAGAGGAAATTGCCGGGCTTTTAAGCAGGTGAAACTTGGCATTTTTTTGCGGAGGGGCAAGATATGTTCGGCGGCGTAACGTTCGGCCAGTTCATACCCAAAGACTCGCTGCTGCACCGGCTGGACCCGCGGGCTAAAACGGCATGCCTGCTGGCCGCCGTCTTGTCCGTGCTGGCGGCCTCCGGGTGGCCGGGCATGGCTGCGGTTTTGGGCCTTACCATGGCCGCCGCCGCCCTGTCAGGGCTGAAAGCCCGGTTTTTCCTGGGCACCCTGCGCTCCCTGCGGGTGCTGCTGGCCGTTGCCTTTCTGGCCCAGGCCCTCCTGACCCCCGGCGAGGCCCTGTTCGGGCTGGGGCCGCTGAAAGTTACACGGGAAGGGCTGGCGGCGGGGGCCGATATATTTTTGCGCCTGTCCCTGCTGATCCTGCTGGCTTCCCTTCTTACATACACCACTTCCCCCATCAGGCTGGCCGCCGGCCTGGAAAGCCTGCTGTCGCCCTTTCGCCGGGTGGGACTGCCGGCCCACGAGCTGGCCATGATGATGACCATAGCCATGCGCTTCGTGCCCACCCTGCTGCAGGAGGCCGAGGTAATCATAAAGGCGCAGCGCTCTCGCGGGGCCGGTTTTGCCGCCCGGAGCGGGCCGGCCGGATGGGCGGCGGGCATGCTGCCGCTGTTCGTCCCGCTGTTTGCGGGAGCCCTGCGCCGCGCCGAGGACCTGGCCGTCGCCATGGAGGCGCGCTGTTACCGGGGCGGCGCCAACCGGACCAGGATGATGGAGCTGAAGCTCTCCCGGGCGGACTTTGCGGCCCTGGCGGTGTCCCTGACCGTGCTGGCGGCGGTCATTTACCTGAGGTAGTTTTAAACTTAAGATGGTTAAATAGACCGGCTGGGGCACGGCGTTGTCCTTAGCGAACGACTTGCGAAGCGCCGGAGTAAAAATTTTAAGAATCATTAAGCCTGACCCGGAGGCGGCAATGCGCAACATCAAGGTTACCATAGCCTATGACGGCACCAACTACTACGGCTTCCAGGAGCAGCGCGGGACGAAGTTCCGCACCGTCCAGGAGGTCATTGAAGAAAGGCTGTCCAGGCTGGCAGGCGAGCAGATTAGGGTGATCGGCGCGGGAAGAACCGACGCCGGGGTGCACGCCCGCGGCCAGGTGATAAACTTCAACCCCGGCAACTGGCCCATTCCTCCCGAAAGAGTGGCCTATGCCCTGAACAGCCTGCTGCCGCGCGACATTGCGGCGCTGGAGTCGGTGGAGGTCCCGCCCTCCTTTCACGCCCGCTTTTCCGCGGTGGCCAAAACATATCGCTACACCATATACAACGCAAGAGTCCACTCGCCTTTCTTGCGGCTGTACAGCTACCACGTTCCCCGGCGGCTCGACGTGGAGGCCATGCAAGCCGGCGCCGCCCTGCTGATCGGCCGCCACGACTTCAGCGCCTTCCGGGCGCTGGGCACGCCGGTTAAAAGCACGGTGCGTACCATGCTGGAGGCTTGCGTGAGCAGGGAAGGTGACCTGGTTTACATAGATTTGAAGGCAGACGGCTTTCTTTACCACATGGCGCGGATGATAGCCGGCACGCTGATCCGGGTGGGCCTGGGGAAGATTCCCCCCGGCGAAGTCGCCGCCATCCTGAAAAGCCGCGACAGCTTAAGAGGCGGCCCCACCGCGCCGGCGCGGGGCCTGTGCCTGGAAAAGATAGAGTACACTTGACACTGGAAATGCTATGTATTAGAATAAAATATGTGCTTTTTAGCTTGACGCCCCGCTTTTATTTCAAGGAGGAGGAAACCTTTCAAATGAAGACCTTTATGGCTAAGCCTCAGGATATAAAAAACCGCAAGTGGTACGTCCTGGACGCTGAGGGCAAGGTTCTCGGCCGGCTGGCTGCCGAGGCGGCCCGGATCCTGCGGGGGAAACACAAACCCGATTTCACCCCGCACGTGGACACAGGCGACCACGTGATCGTCATCAACGCCGAAAAAGTGGTGCTGACCGGGAAGAAACTGCGGGACAAAAAATACATCAGGCACTCCGGTTACCCCGGCGGCCTGAAGGTAATGAACTACGAAAAGTTAATGAAAACAAGGCCCGAGCTGGCCGTGGAGAAGGCCATCGTGGGCATGCTGCCCCACAACCGTCTGGGCAGCAGGATGGCCAAAAAGCTGAAAGTGTACAGAGGCCCGGAGCACCCTCACCAGGCTCAAAAGCCCGAGCCCTGGCAGGCGCTGTAGGGAAAGGGGGAAAAGCATTTGGCTAAGGTAATGTTTTACGGCACCGGCCGCAGGAAGAACGCCATTGCCCGGGTATTTGCAATGCCAGGCGAAGGCAGGATTATCATCAATAACAGGCCCTTGAGCGAATACTTCGGCCGCAAGACGCTGGAGACGATTGTGCGCCAGCCCCTGGACCTGACCGGGACCGCCTCCCGCTTCGACATCATGGCCAAAGTCCAGGGCGGCGGCATAAGCGGCCAGGCGGGAGCAATCAAGCTGGGTATTGCCCGCGCTTTAATTCAGGCCGATCCCAACCTTCGCCCCGTTTTAAAGAAGGCGGGTTTTCTGACCAGGGACCCGCGCATGAAAGAGCGCAGGAAGTACGGCCTGAAAAAGGCCCGCCGCGCCCCGCAATACTCCAAGCGTTAATACGACTGGAAAAAGAGGCGCAACGCAGCAATGGAAAGGGACACACCTTTACAGGGTATGCCCCTTTTTTGTCGCAGATGCATGTGATATAATCTAATGGAAAATTATAGCGGCACGGTGAACAAAATGAAGGGCATACCATTTCTGCCTTTTCTGGCAGAATATTTCTCAAAAAAGCCAGAGGTTATAGCGGCCTATATTTTTGGCTCCTACGCGGAAGGCGTGAACAGGCCTGACAGCGATGTGGATATAGCCGTTTTATTAGTGCACCTGCCTGCCGACACTTTAAAATACCGCCTGGACGTGATGGACGATACGCGCAAGCTTGCAGGGCGGAACACTGAGGTAATAGTTCTTAATGAAGCCCCCCGGTTGCTGCAGTTCCAGGTGATCCAGAAGGGCAAAGTCATCTATGAAAAAGACGCAGACAAAAGGGCCCTTTTCGAAATGAGCGCAGCCGGCCGGTACTACGACTACAAAAGGTATTTTGACTACCATGCCAGGCAGCTTGTAGAAAGAATAAAAGGAGGCGGGCTGGGTGCTAGATAAAAGCGTAATTCTGTCCCGCCTGGCCGGACGAGATAGTGGGAACTATACTTTTTGTAGTATAATTAAACTGAGAGGAGGCGGGAAAAGTGGAAATTCTTCAAGAAGTGGCCAGAGTGCTGGAGGTTCAGCATGAGTTTCTTGCAAGGGAGAGCTTGAGGATGTACCTTGAAAAAGAATTAAGAAATATCGAAGCTGCGATATTCAAGATTGTAACAAGGCATGGTGTTAAATCTTTATTCGAACTTGACGACAAGCTGAAGCAAGGGAAAATAAAGGAAGAAGATATAATTGACGACTTTATGGAGCTTGATTTTTTAGAATCAAAAAAAGACAAGATCCTCCGTGCTTTGGAGAAGCTTCAATGAAAACGCTTAAAAGATTGCAAGCCATTATTGAGATAGAATATCAAGAAATTGTTGTTTCATCCGACATTATACAGAATAAACTTCGGATATATCTTGTAGATAACTCGTTTATAGATATAGGGTTTTCATTAAAGATCCCTGGTAGATTTTCTTATCACTGGGAAAGGAGGCATCTGGACGGGACACTATACAGGCACGATAATTTCCCAGATCCTCAGTGGAAAGAAATAATTACTTTTCCCAAGCATTTTCATAACGGCTCTCAAAATAAGGTAGAGGAAAGTTATATAAGTGAGGATCCAGAAACAGGCATTCGACAGTTTATGGCATTTATTCGAAAGCGATTTAGTTAAATTAATATTTTTATACTTATAAAAATATTCTTAGAAAGATCCAACACTTTGGCGGATGAAATAACGGAGGAACATGTGGAGCGTTTACTGTTTGTTTTCCTGCTGACCGCCTTCATCAATCTGATCAACACCCTTACCCGCTCCTCCCGCCTTTCCGGCGTGCGGACGAACAGCCTGGCCACCGCCATCTCCCTGTTCGGGGTGGTTTACCTGGCGGCCAGCTTTGCCAACACCCTTCAGGCCCCCCTGCTGGCCTCGACGGTGGAGCACATCATTGACGACGCCTACAACCGCGCCCTTTTAATTGCGCCGGACGCCACCGCCACCGCCGTTTACCGGCAGGCCCTGGCCGACCTGAACGGCAAGCTCCGCTTCGTCATGCTCGGCGCCACGGCAGGCACGGTGGCGGGAATCCTGCTCATTCCCAGCTTTGTAACCTCCTTTTCCAACGCCATAAAGGCCTTCGGCCGGACCGGCTCGGTTTTCAGCCTGGCGCCCCTTCTCTTTTTTTCGCTCTTAAAGCCAAGGGGCGGGATCCTGACGGTGCGGATGTCCTCCTTAAAAACGCTAAAAGAAATACTGACCAGGCGGATGACCACCCCCAGTTCCTTTCTTTTCTGGAACCTGGCCAGCTACAGCCTGTGGACCGCCAACGTGCTGTCCGGCCTTTACGCCGGCGCCCTGTACCCGGAGTACCGTTCCACCGCCGTTTTGATGGCCTCCATCGTGGGCAACGCCGCCATCGTGGTCAACGTGATGATGGTGGACCCAGTCCTGGCACGGGTCACCGACGCCGTGGCGGCCGGCGAGCAGGACGAGATCGAGCTGAAGCAAATCATCTTTTACCTTGCCCTTTCCAACCTGCTGGGCACGTTGCTCAGCCAGGCCGTCTTCGAGCCGGTTGCCTGCGGCCTGCAGTACTTAACCAGGCTGATCACGTAATACCCCTCGTTTCATATTCCGGCCGGCGGCGGCATAAGATTAACAAATAAAGAGAAAGCGGGGGGTTTTTTTGTTTTCGCCGGTAATCAGGGCGTACAGGATCAGGAAGCGCCATCTGGCGGCCCTGGCGGTTCTGGCGGTACTGGCGCTGTTTTTCTCCCGGCTTTTGCAGGAAAGGGCCGGCCGGCAGGCCGTGGCAGCCCTGGCGCCCGCGCTGGCCGGCCGGGTGATCGTGGTGGACCCCGGCCACGGCGGTTACGACCCGGGCGTGGTGGGGAAGAGCGGCGCCCTGGAAAAGGACATCGCCCTTTCCGTCGGCAGGCGCCTGGCGGCCAATCTGGGGCAGGCGGGGGCGATGGTGCTGATGACCAGGGAGGCCGACACCGACCTGAGCGACCCCGGCACCGTTGGGCTGACGGCAAAAAAGAGGGAGGACCTGAGCAGGAGGGTGGCCCTGGCCAACGACAACAAGGCCGACCTCTACCTCAGCATCCACGTGAACAGCTTTACCTCCCCCCGCCGGCGCGGCGCCCAGACCTTCGTCCAGCCCGGCTCGGCCGAAAGCAAGAAGGCCGCCCGGTTCATCCAGGAAGAGCTTGCCAGGGTTCTCGAAGGCACCGGCCGCCGGATAAACGAAGTAGATTTTTACGTCACCAGGAACGCAACCATGCCCGCCGTAATAGTAGAGATAGGCTTTATAACCAACGAAGAGGAAGAAAAGCTCCTGCAGGACCCCGCCTACCAGAGCAAGGCGGCCTGGGCCGTATTCGCCGGCACCGTTAAATACTTTGCCGGCAAAGAATCCTCGCCCCAGCCGCCCCCGCCCTTTTCCGGAAAAACTTTCGCGCCGTGAAAAAAATTTCTCGAATTGTATATCGTGACAGAACAGCAAAGTAAGATGTCAAAATTTACGTAGAAACTCGGGAAAAAGTTTTCGGGGAATTGTCCCGATTGAAGATATAGCGAATCCTAAATGCTGTTGCTTTTTCAGCTTCGGCGTCTTACAATACAGGTAAGAAGGAGGTATTACTTATGGAAGTGGTACGTTTGTCTTCTAAAGGGCAACTGGTGCTTCCCAAAAACATCAGGGACCGCCTGTCTTTAAAACAAGGATTGGAGTTAAAAGTAGAATTAATAGGGGGCAAGATCGTTCTGGAACCAGTCTGCCAGGAAGCCAGAGCGGACTGGCGCTGCTGGCGGGGTTCTTTAAGGGGCGAGCGGGCTTTAGAAGAGCATTTGGAAGAGCACAGACAAGAGGTAGTCCATGATGATTAGAATATTTGACGCTTTTGCCGTGCTCTGCTGGATGCAAGAAGAGCCAGGTTCATCTTACGTTAATCATTTAATGGAAGAAGCTGAGAAAGGAACAGTTAAGATTTATATCTCAGCTATTAATGCCGGCGAAATTTACTACCGGCTTATTAAAAGCGGCAAGGCCAGAGAGGCGGCCAGTTTTTTGTCAGATGTAAAAAACAAGGTTTTTCCCTGGGAGGTAGTTGCAGCGACCAATACACGTGTTTGGGAAGCTGCAAAATTAAAGGGCGAGTACAGGTTGTCTTATGCCGATGCTTTTGCTGTGGCCCTGGCGAAGGAAAAAGGAGGTAAAATTGTTACGCGGGATCCTGAAATAATCGCAGCCTTAAGCTGTGATGATTTTTTGCTTGACCAGATACCATAGAAACGGGTTCCCTATAATGGACCCAGAAATTTAGACAGTAAAAACGGGGAGGTTAAGAACCAAATGTCTGTTCGAAAGAGTTATTCACCGGACTTTAAAACGAAAATTGTCCTGGAAATTCTCCGCGAAAAAAAACCCTCGCCCAACTGTCTAGCGAGTACGGGGTCCACACCAGCCAGCTTAAACAGTGGAAGAAAAAATTGCTTTAGAAGGATTACCCACGCTGTTTACCGACGAACAAAGGGCAATTGAAAGAATGAAAAAAGAATACACCAAACAAAGCGAGGAACTCTATGCCGAAATCGGCCGCTTAACCACCCAGCTGGCCTGGTTGAAAAAAAAATGTGGTCTCGCAACTGAGCCGTGAAGAACGCATTGCCCTGGTGGAGTGGATCAACCCGGAGTTACCGATCACCACCCAGGCTGATCTATTGGGCCTAAACCGGTCGAGCCTGTACTACAAACCGGTTGCTCCTTCCCCGGAAGAAATTGCCTTAAAGCACCGGATTGACGAAATCTATACGGTCCATCCGTATTACGGATCGCGCCGGATTACGGCCCAATTAAGAAGAGAAGGTTTTCTGGTCAACCGCAAAGCTGTGCAGCGCCACATGCGGGAGATGGGGTTCGCCGCTATCTCCCCGGGGCCAAACTTAAGTAAAAGACGCCAGGATCACCTGGTTTATCCCTACCTGTTGAGGGGAGTGGTTATCCAACAACCAAACCAAGTCTGGGGCATCGATATCACCTACATCCGCATGCTTAAAGGTTGGCTGTACTTAACAGCCGTCCTGGACTGGTATTCCCGCTACGTGGTGAGCTGGGAGCTGTCCGATACCCTGGCGGTAGACTTCGTGTGTGCTGCTGTCGGCCAAGCCTTATCTTTGGCCAAAACAGATCATGAATAGCGACCAGGGCAGTCAGTTTACCAGTCCGCAATATATCCAATTACTCAAGGAAGCCGGCGTCCAAATCAGCATGGACAGCCGGGGCCGCGCCCAGGATAACATCTTCACCGAACGCCTGTGGCGGACCATCAAGTACGAGGATGTGTACCTGCACGAATACCAGAGTCCCCGGGAAGCAAGAAGAAGACTGAGTGAATACCTTACCTTCTACAACCACAAACGCTTACACCAGGCACTTGCCTACCGGACTCCGGCAGAAATTTACCATCCTTAGCTTACCCGGCCTTTCCCATTGTACTTCCTGGCGGGATTCGCGTGTCAAGGGTTGCCTAAAGGCAATCGCCTGACGGCGACGGCTTTTCGCCGCCCTTGACAGGCGCTCTGCCAGAAAGAGATAAGGCAGCCAAGCCGGGTAAGCAAAAAGCTATTCCAAAATAGTATATTATAACAGGGATAATTAACCATAAATGGTAACGCAAAATTTAAACTTTCTCTTTTGTATCAGTCATATGTATATAAACGAAAATATGTTTGGTTCTAAAATTTTTTCAAAAAACTGTCTTAACAAAGGGGTCCACCTTGGCCGTCTTCAGTTACGACCACGAGCGCGATGAACCGGACAGCTTTGAACTGGGCTTTTCTTTCCTGGATGTGCTGCGTTTTCGCTTTTTCAAACTGGAGTTAAAGAAATTGTCCTGGCGGAATTACATTCACAGCGACAACCCTATAGCTGCTGCCCTGTTGAGCAAAATGGGCTTTGGTGCAGGAGAAAGGGTAAGGGTAAAAGTAGAATTTATGCGCATGCTGGTCCGGCTGAAGCTGGATCCTGCGAGAATGGAGCTTATTGCTGGTTTTTTTGAAACTTACCTGATCTTGAACCACCAGGAAGAAGAGGAGTTTTACCGGGAACTGGATAGAATAGACCAAAAGGAGGCTCTAGCGATTATGCAGGTTACCACAAGTTGGCATGAGAAAGGCAAAATTGAAGGAAAGATTGAAGGCTTTGGCAGGCCTGGTGGGCTGGTTCCATTAGGCTTTTTGCGCTGTATGAGGCAGCGGGTGCGGAGATTTGGCCTTAAAGGGAGAAGTTGAAGTGGCATTTATCAATCCGGATATTTTTCGCCAGTACGATATACGCGGGGTGGCCGGCCGGGACCTGACCGACAGGCTGATGTGCCTGTATACTGGCGGGAAATACTGCCGCGCTTTCCCGGGGCGGCGGCGATCATAGAGGTGAAGTGCTCCCAGGCGCTTGTGGACGAGGTGGTCCGGCTGGGAGGCAGGCCGTTTTTCTACAAGACCGGCCACTCCCTGATCAAGGCCAAAATGAAGGAAGTGGGGGCGGTGTTCACCGGCGAAATGTCGGGGCACATGTTTTTTGCCGATGAATACTACGGGTACGACGACGCCTTTTATGCCACCGGGCGCTTGTTGCGTATTCTCTCCAATACAAAAGAACCTCTCTCCAGGCTGCTGGAAAGCGTGCCGCGGTATTATTCCACGGCGGAAACCCGGGTGTGCCCTGCGCCGACCGGGAGAAGTTTAGCATTGTTAGCGCGCTGGTGGAGCATTTCCGGGAGCGTTATGAAGTGATAGACGTAGACGGCGCGAGGGTGCTTTTTGAAGAGGGCTGGGGCCTGGTGCGCGCCTCCAACACCCAGCCCGTGCTGGTGGCCCGCTGCGAGGCCAGGACCAAAGAGGGGCTGGACCGCATTTGCGGCATCATGAAGGAAGCGCTGCGGAAGTTTCCCGAAGTGGGGGACTTTGAGTGGGAATTTTAACAGTCCGGTACCAGCGCAGCGAACAAGTCCTGGTGCTGACCCTGATGGAAATGGTAAGCTTTGGTACTCAAAGTGGAAATTTTCGTACTTAAGCGGCGAGAGCACTTTTGTGCAGAGCGGAAAAAGGCACCGCCTGGAAAATCCGGGGAAAGTGACCCTGGAGGTCATCGAGTCGCCGCTTAAGCGAGTACCTGGCGGAAGACGACATCGTGCGCTTACGAGGACGATTTTGGGCGGGAGTGAATCCCGCTTTTCGCCAGGGAAACGGTGAAGGGATCTTCGAGGAGTTAAACAGAGCTCCTGTTTCATGAAGCGTAAATATGCAGAACGTATCCAGCAAGCGCTTGCCGGCTGGTAAAGCCTTCGGAATTGGAGGGAGATGAAGATGAGCATGCCGAAATTTTTGAAAGCAGATGTAGAGCGGGGGTTTATCCTGGCCTACTACGAATTAGTGAAAGGTTGTGCGGTTAGCCTGGATCTGCCGGAGGAAAACATCGTGCCGGTGGTGGCTTTTGCCCATAAACCAGGGGAATTATACGGAATGGATTTTTCCAGCGCATATCATTTTGCCGAAAAAGAGAAGTTGTCCACCCGGGTGCGTCGGGTCCGGAAAAAAGTTGAAGGACTCCAAAATTACGCCGAATTTGCGGAAAACCAAATGCAGATGAAATACCGGGTAGCTTACGAGATCTGGTGTTTTATGCCTCCTAACAAACTAGTCACCGAAACCGTGGCTAAAGCCGGGGAAGAGGGCTTGCCTGTGGAACTGGTAGGCGTGGAGGAAGTTAATGAGAGGATCAGGCAGGTGGCTCTTCTTGAACCGCTTGACCGGGAAGTGATTTATGAAAATGCTTTTCTTTGGGCGGCCAGCCTTATGCGCCGGGCCGGGGCCTGGAAATAAAAAAATTTTCCCAAGCAGTTTTTAAAGCTGAAAAGCATGGACAGGGCAAGGTAATGCTGGAAGTAATTGAAGTGCAGTTGGGCGAGTACCTGGCGGAAGACGACATTGTGTGCTTACGAGGACGATTTTGGGCGGGAGTGAAAAAGCAAAAATTAAAAAGGCAAGTTTCGTTTTGATAAATTTTGAATAATAAGATATTCCGATAATCAGAGGTGATTGCTTATGGATGTTAAAACCATAAAGGTTGGGCGGAGGGGCACGGTAGTAATTCCTGCTGGTTTGCGCAAGGAATACGGCCTGGAGGAAGGGGCCTTGGTGATTGCAGAACCGCGGCCGGAGGGTATTCTCTTGCGTCCGGCAGTAGCCCTGTCGGTGGAAATTTATACCCCGGAAAGGAAGGCGCAGTTTTTGCTGAATAATGCTTTAACTGCGGAAGACTACGCGTGGGCCGTCTCCGAGGTAAAAAAGCTTGACCTGGACCCGGAAAAAATTCCGCACGAAAGGCCCGGAAATATTTAATGGACCGGTTGTTTCTGGACGCCAACGTATTGTTTTTTATAGCTTACGGTAGTTCCAGCCTGGAAGTGTTCTGGAATATATGCAGACAGGGACGGTGCAAGTTACTGGCATCCGCCTATGTGATCGAAGAAGCCATGCGCAACCTTTCCGTCCCGGGCAGATCAAACGGTTAAAGGATCTGGTGACAGACGTGGAGATAGTTCCGGAGGTCGACCAGGAAATGCCCTGTCCGGTGGCTCTGCCGGTAAAAGATCGACCTGTGCTTTTAGCTGCCGTGCAAGCCCGTGCCACGCATTTAATCACGGGGGATCTGCAGCATTTTAGTGCCTGCCGGGGGAAAATTATCCAGGGTGTCCTTATTTGCAAGCCCAGGGATTATTTGCAGTGCATACCCCGGTCCTTGCCGGAAATTAAGGAGCCTGAATGATGCTGCTTTTGGGCCATACGGGAATAACCCTTGCGCTCGTTAGAGGCCTGATTTTCAAAGCCGGCGGGGTGCGGAGATTTGACCTGAGGGGGAAGTGCGGGTGGCGGTTATTAATCCGGACATTTTCCGCCGGTACCATATACGCGGAATGGTTATTTGAAGCTTTAATGGAGGGGGTGTGGGATATGGATGCCAGTTGCCGCGAACCTGGTCTGGCTTATAAGGCAATTCCAGAGAAAGCAGTCTATACTTACGAAGATTACTGCAGGCTGCCGGAAGGCGCGCCTTATGAGCTTATCGGGGGAAAGTTGGTTATGACACCGTCGCCGGGGAAAAAACATCAAATAATTTTGAAAAGGCTGCTCAAGCTACTGGACAACTACGTTGAGGATAAAGATGCGGGTGAAGTTTTGTGTGTGCCGCGAGACGTGTGCTTGGCGCCCACTGAGGTTTACCAGCCAGATATTTTATTTGTGGCTAAAGACCGCCTGGAAATATCTGCTGAAGACAAGGTTAACGGTGCGCCTGACATGATTGCGGAGATCCTTTCACCTTCCAATGCTTACTATGACTTGCGGAAAAAGTTCAAGGCTTATGAAAAATATGGAGTTAGGGAGTACTGGATAGTAGACCCGGAGGAGGCTAGCATCGAGGTTTATGAGCTGGCAGACGGCAAGTTTCGCCTGGCAGCGCAAAAAGAAAAATCCGGGATAGTTTCTTCTGTAGTTCTGCCGGGTTTCACCATAAAACTAGAGGATATTTTCCCTTCTTAAAATTGATGTATATAAAGCCGTCTGCGGCAATACGCAAAAATTATAACGAAATATCCCTTCTTTGCAAGACGGCTAAAGGGAAGCCAGAAAAGACTGGCGCTGCTGGCGGGGTTCTTTAAGGGGTAGACGGGCATTAGAAGAGCATTTGGAAGAGCACAGACAAGAGGTAGTCCATGATGATTAGAATATATATTATAGAATAGAAAAGGCTTTTCGCCGCAAAAAAATGTTTTCTATAGAAGGGAAAATTGAATATTATGTAGAAATTTTTCATAAAAAAGGTTCCGACAAAGGTAAACCCGGCGAAAGCCGGGGGCACAAAGCCAGGGGCCTAAAGCGAAAGCCAGGGCAGCCGGCTGCCGGAAGCTTTATTTTTTGTTTGGAGCCGTCTGAAGGAGGGCCTGGATTGTCACTTGCCGAAGTTATTCCTTTTGCGCTGGTGTGCGGCTTGATCGGCATTGCGGGGATGGTCTGGCAGGCAAAGCTGCAGGGCAGGAAAAAATAAGACAAGCCGCTTGAGGGGGTTTAGGGGCTTTTTGAAAATTGAAATAAAGAACGAGTTTTTATGGGTACTGCTTTTTTCCCTGCTTCTTGCCGCATTAATTATTTTTAACGCGAGCGGCCCTTTACGGGTTGCGCTGGGTTTGCCGTTCGTTCTTTTTTTTCCCGGCTACACCCTTATTGCGCCTGTTTCCGGCCAGGGAGGACCTGGACGGCATCGAGCGGGTGGCTTGAGCTTCGGCCTGAGCATAGCCGTGGTGCCGCTTTTGGGGCTGGCCCTGAACTACACCCCGTGGGGGATCAGGCTTTACCCCATCCTGCTTACCCTTCTGGCCTTCACCGCCGCCATGTCCGCCGTGGCTTTATACCGCAGGAACAAGCTTCCCTGCGAGGAGCGCTTTATAATATCCGTCAACATAGACACACCTAAATGGGGCGAACTGTCGAGGCTGGACAAAATTCTCACGGTGGCGCTGGCAGGCGCCATAATTTTTGCCGCGGGCAGCCTTTATTACGTTGTAACCACGCCCAAAACGGGCGAAAAGTTCACCGAGTTCTACATCCTGGGCCCCGGCGGGAAGGCCGAGGGCTACCCGCGCGACATGAAAATAAACGAGGAGAAGGCAGTTATAATGGGCATAGTCAACCACGAGTACCGCCCCGTTTCCTACACCGCCGAGGTGCGGGCGGGCGGGGAAACCGTCAAAAGGCTGGGCCCCTTTGAGCTGGCCCACGAAGAAAAAAGGGAAGAAACGGTGGGCTTTAGCGTCTACCGGCCCGGCGAAAACCAGAAGGTGGAGTTCCTGCTTTTTAAAGACGGGGAGGGCGAGCCCTACCGCTCCCTGCACCTGTGGGTGAACGCTTATGAGTAAAGCGCAGGCCCTGCGGCAGGACCCCGGCCGATTCCTTAAAACCTTTTCCGCCTTCAAGGACCACATCTTTCTATGGCTGTACGCCGCCGGGATTACCGCCGCGGAAATCGTCACCGCCTACTACAACCCCGTTTCCGGAATAGCCTGCCACGCCGTGCTGCTGCTGGCCCTGCTGGCGCACGCCGCCCTGGCTTACAGGCAGCCCGTGAACATGGTTTACATGGCCCTGGCCCTGGCCCCGATGATCCGGATCACCAGCCTTTCCATGCCCCTGCTGGGCGTCCCGCCAATGTACTGGTATTTTATCATCAGCCTGCCGCTTTTTGCCGCCGCCGTTTCGGTAATGCGGCTGGCCGGCTTTAAGCGCCAGGAAGTCGGCCTGATTGCGGGCAACCTGCCCCTGCAGGCGCTGGTGGCCTTCCTGGGGGTGCCGCTGGGGCTTGTCGAGTACCTGATCCTGAAACCGGCTCCCCTGGTGCCCTCCCTTGCCTTCCAGCACGTCTGGCTGCCGGCCCTGATCCTTTTGACCGGCACCGGGTTTTTAGAAGAGCTGATCTTCCGGGGCGTCATGCAGCGCGCCGCCGAAGAGTGCCTGGGCCGGTGGTACGGCGCAATTTACATAAGCTTCGTGTTCGGAGTGCTGCACATCACCCACCGCTCGCCGCTCGACCTGCTTTTCGTTTTCGGGGTGGCCCTCCTCTTTTCCACCGCCGTCGCCCTGTTCAGGTCCATCGCCGGCGTCACCTTCGCCCACGGCCTGACCAATATCGGGCTGTACATAGTGTGGCCGCACATTTTGAAGTAAGGCTTTACAGCAAAACCTGCCTTTCGCCGGTTACAGCCGGCGTTTAGCATTTGTTAATGAAAAGTTTATCAAAGTTTAATATTTAGCAGGGAAGGAAATTTTGGAACGGTATGGAATATATCTAAAAAGCAAGAAAAATAAAATAATGGCGAAGGCCAATAAATTTTAACACCTGTTTTTAACCTGCGTTTTCTTGCGGAGAAGGGAAATACCTGCATGAACTATGACGTGATAGTAATTGGAGGCGGCCCGGCGGGTTGTAAAACAGCCGGGCTTATCGCCGGCAAAGGCTACAGGGTGCTGGTGGCGGAAGAGCACCCCCGGATCGGTACCCCCGTTCAGTGCGCCGGCCTGGTCAGCCCCAGGACCTTGAAAGCCGCAGGCATGCCGGACGGCGTAATAATAAATGAAATCAAGGGGGTCTACGTCCATTCCCCCGGCGGCGAGACCCTCGCCGTAAGGTGCAAGGACGCGGCTGCCTTTGTGATAGACCGCGCCGGATTCGACCGGAAGCTGGCCGAGAGGGCGCAGAGCGCCGGGGCAGAAATACTGACCGGCGTCAAAGCCGGCCTGGGCAAACTCCTGGCGGAAAAAATAATCGTGAAGTTAAAAAGCTCCAGAGGAGAGTCGTCGGCCAGGGCGCGCCTCGTGATCGGGGCAGACGGGGCCAACTCCCGCGTCGCCCGCCGGATCAACGCCCCCAGGTCCGGGGAGGTGGTCCGGATGTTTGCCGCCGAAGTGCAGCTTAAATGCCCGGAAGAAGACATGGCCCACATATTCCTGGGCCGGGAGATCGCCCCGGGCTGGTTCGGCTGGCTCATCCCGGTGGACGGCAGGCGGGCCAGGGCGGGCATAGGCGTATGCGGCGTGGACAAGCACCCGCGCGAATACTTCTATCGGCTTGCGGAAGCCCGCCGGGATATTTTCAAGGACATGAAAGTGATCTGCTATACAGGCGGGGCTGTCCCAATAGGCCTTCCCCCCAGGATATACGGCGACAGAATCCTGCTTGTCGGCGACGCTGCCTGCCAGACCAAGCCCATCTCAGGCGGCGGGCTGTACCTGGGGATGCGGGGCGCGGAACTCTGCGCCAAAGTCGCAACTAAAGCGCTCTCCAGAGAGGATCTGTCCGCAGAGCGCCTTTCAGAGTACCAGCGCCGGTGGGAAAAAGAGATGGCCGGCGAAACCCAGACCGCCCTGAGGCACAGGCGCGTCTTCCTGACCATGTCCGACCGGGAAATGGACGCCCTGATCAGGTTCTTCAACCGCCCGCTGTGGCAGTACGTAATTTCCAGGTACGGCGACATCGACTACCCCTCGCTTTTGTCCGGCAAGCTTTCCCTGGCCAGGCCCTGGGCAGAGAAGTTCCTGAAGCACCGGTTCAAAAAAGCCCTGGACAGCCGCGCGGCCGTTGAGGCGTAAAATATACATACCTGTACCTGCAGGAATTACCAACTTTTTGTTGAAATTAACACTAGAAGTTTTTACACAATCAGCAACACTTTTCCATTTAAGGTAATCATCCTCCATGGTATAATTGCCTTTAATTTTTAGCCCAAAGGTCCTATATTGTTTTAGTACTTTAGTCAGGGGCAATGTATGACCCAAGTCTTATCCAGGCTTAAGGCCGGCGCAAAGCCCGGCCGCCAGCATTAGAGAGAACCCGAAGCCACGTCATAAGTAATCCAAATTCAATCAATCTTGTCTGGCCGCGGCACCAGCGAGAACCCGAAGTGCGCTACGGCTGGTTTTAGAAGTAAGCCTAAGGTTCAATTTTTTGTTTTAAGATTTATTATTAAGGTGGTTTTTCCATGAATGTTGGAGTAGTCGGCGTAGGCACTATGGGAAGAAACCACGTACGCGTCTATTCAGAGCTGAAGGACGTGGAAAAAATTTTTGTTTTTGATGTTAATAAGGAAGCGGCCCGTAAGATCAAGGACCATTTCGGCGAAGGGGTTGTGGTCAGCGACTCCATTGCTTCTCTATTAAATAACGTAGAGGCATTAAGCATCTGCACTTCCACTGAATACCATTACGAAATTGTCCAAAGAGCAATTGAAAAGGGAGTTAGTTTCCTGGTGGAAAAACCTCTCACCTTAACTTTAAAAGAAGGAGAAAGCCTTTTGGGATTGGTTAATGGTAACATTATAGCTGGCGTGGGCCATATTGAGAGGTTTAACCCCATTATGAAAGAGATAAAGAACCTGATTAAAAACCCCAGGTATATTGAAATAAAAAGGCATAACCCGGCCTCGGCAAGGATAGACGATGCGGATGTTGTATTTGACCTGATGATTCACGATATAGATCTCGTCTGGAATTATTTTATAAATGACATTTCTTCGTGTGAACTATATTCCGTTTGGGATAAAGACTTGTGCAAAGCAATTGCCAGATTTGGCAACTGTACCGTTTCCCTTTCAGCGAGCAGGATTGCCTGCAAGAAAGTGAGGGCAATCTACATTGAAGATGAAGATTTTTCCGTTGACGGCGATTTCATGACCCAGGAAGTTTATATTTATAGAAAACCTCAAAAATACGGGCAGAACAGCCAGCGCTACGTGCAGGAAAACATTATCGAAAAAGTATTAGTGAACAAGGTGGAGCCCCTGAAGGAAGAGTTAAGGACCTTTGTGGATTGTGTAAAAAGACAGGAGCATTTTCCCGTAACGCTGGAGCAGGCGGTGGCAAGCCTAAGGATTGCCGAAGAGATTTTGGAAAAGGGGATTAGAAGGGAATATGACATTTTACAAGCACCCGTCGGCCATCGTGGAGAGCGAAGAAATTGGAGAAGGCACAAAAATCTGGCACTTCGCGCACGTTAGGGAAAAGGCTGTAATCGGCAATAACTGCAACATAGGTAAAGGCGTTTACATAGATGCCGGGGTGGAGATTGGCCACAACGTCAAGATCCAGAATTTTGTCAGCGTCTATCATGGGGTAAAAATAGAGGACGACGTCTTTATTGGACCATCAGTTACCTTTACCAACGATTTATACCCACGGGCATTCATCTGGAGCGAAGACAAGGTAGGTCATACGATAGTAAAGAAAGGAGCGAGCATTGGAGCAAACGCCACCATAGTGTGCGGGGTGACCATCGGCGAGTATGCCATGGTCGGCGCGGGCAGCGTGACTACAAAGGACGTTCCTCCATTTGGCCTATACTACGGCAATCCTGCAAAACTCGCAGGGTTTGTATGCTACTGCGGCAAAAAGCTGGAAAAGCTGATTGAAGAAGGCAAAGGTGAATCCTTATATGAATGTGAGTGCGGCAAGAGAGTGAAAATAAAAGGAGAATGGAATCAGTGAAAATTGCCGTAATTGGGCTGGGAAGAGCCGGCCTGCCCCTGGCAGGGGTTATTGCTGATTCCGGCCTGGAAGTAGTGGGCGTGGATATAGATAAAAATAGGTGTGAACTGGTTAATGAAGGTCTAAACCCGATTCCCGAAGAAAAGGGGTTAGGCGAATTACTAAGAAAATACGGCGGGAAAAGTTTAAAGGCAACAGCGTGTTATAAAGAAGCAAAAGAGTGTAATGTCTATATAGTTATTACTCCCTTGCTTATAGATGGAGATTACAACCCCGACTTTAGAAACATTGAAAGTTCTTTTCGCGAAGTCGGAAAGATACTGAAGAGAGGAGACTTGGTTGTCCTTGAGACCACCGTTCCGCCAAAAACAACAGAAATCCTGGCAAAAAAGTGGCTGGAGGAAGAAAGCGGGCTAAAGTTCGGTGAATTCCACCTGGCCCACTCCCCGGAAAGGATCATGACCGGCTGCAGCGTCTCCAGGTTGAGGGAGTTTCCAAAAATAGTCGGCGGAGTAAATGAGGAAAGCGGCAGGAAGGCCCTGGAGATATATAAAAATTTCATCCCCAACATCCGCCTGGTTTCTTCGGCCAGGGTTGCCGAATTCATCAAGGTTATTGAAGGCTGCTACCGGGACGCAAACATCGCCCTGGCGAACGAGCTGTTTAAAATTGCGCAGGACCTGGAATTAGATTATTACGAGGCCAGGGAGTTTGCCAACCACGAATACTGCCACCTTCACCTGCCGTCAACTGGCGTGGGCGGCCACTGCATACCCATATACCCCTGGTTTTTAATTAAAGAAATGGAAAAGAAGGGCAGGTTCAACCAGGCCAGGCTGCTGCGGGCGAGCCGCGAGATAAACGACGAAATGGCTTTTTACTGGATGGAAAAGATAGTCTTTCAGTGCCTCAAGCTAAACAAGCCGTTAAATAAAATAAAGATATGCGTAAAAGGGATAACGTTCAGAGAAGGAGTCAAACAACTGTATCACAGCAGGAACCTGGCCCTGGCCAGGGGTCTTATGGAGAAAGGGCTGGACGTTTACGTTTACGATGAAATGTTTTCTAAAGAAGAGCTGGAGCAAATGGGCCTGCGCCCTTTGAAGCCCGAAGAGGCGGATATTGTTTTTGACTGTTTCAGGTTAAGTTTTATGGAAAAAAGAACTTGCCAGAGGAGTTAGTTAATGTATAAAGGTAAAAAGATAGCGGTGGTTGTTCCGGCTTATAATGAGAGGGAATTAATAACCCAGGTTATTACCACTGTTCCTGATTTTGTGGACCGGATCTATGCTGTAAATGACGCCAGCACGGACGACACGGGGGAAATACTCTCCAAACTTGCTGAAAAAATCAGCCGGTTGACCGTGATCCACCACGAAAAAAATGGCGGCGTAGGCGCTGCCATCATTTCCGGTCATAAAATGGCCTTGAAAGATGAAATGGATGTGGTGGCCATTATGGCCGGTGACGGGCAAATGGACCCTGCGATCCTGGACAAGATCATCAATCCCGTTGTAGAAGGCAGGGCGGATTTTGCCAAAGGGGACAGGCTTTCCATTGCCCGGCACAGAGAGAGCATGTCCGCCTGGAGGACCTTCGGCAACTTTCTCCTTACCTTTTTAACCAGAATAGCTTCCGGGTACTGGCACATGGTTGACCCGCAAAACGGCTATACGGCCATATCCCGCGAATTTTTACAGAGGCTCGACCTGGATAAAATCGAAAAAGGATTTGCCTTTGAGAATGATCTGCTGGTAAAGCTTAACGTGCTCGGCGCGCGGCTGGTTGATGTCCCGCACCCGGCCATATACGGCAAAGAACATTCCAAGATAAGGTATCATAAGTACATAGTGAATACCAGTTGGGTTTTGCTCAAGCTGTTTTTATGGCGGCTAAAGGCAAAGTACCTGGACAGAATAATATTTTGGAAACATTGCGGAAAAAGCTTTGCAAAGATGTAATCTTATACTGGAGAAAACAAAATGAGGATAGCCTTTTTTATTAATACACCTGCCCAGGCTCATACCTGGAGGTATATCATTGAGAATTTGATCGAAGACGGCCACCAAGTCAAGATTTTGGCCCGGAATTACGATTCAGCCCCAGTATTGCTTGATAAATATGGTTTTGATTATGAAATATATATCGAGCCTGGCAGGTACAGGCATTTAAGGAGCCTGCAAATCATCCCCCATGTTTGGCATGGTTACAGGTTGGCGATACGCTTCAAGCCTCATATTATTATCGGTTTTGGGATTATCGAAGCCCTTACCTCCTTCTTTTTGAAAAAGCCTTGCCTTGTCTTTACCGATAGCGAACCGGTTCCTTTGCAAAACTACTTGAATAAGCTGTTTTCAAGCGTTGTTCTTACCCCTGATTGTTTCAACGGCGATTTTGGGAATAAACACATACGTATTCCGGGTTATAAAGAATTGGCATACCTACACCCCAATTATTTTCAACCCGACCCCGGAATATTGAATGAATTAGGCCTGGGTGATAAGGAAAAATATATTATTCTACGCTTTAATGCCTTTGACGCCGTTCACGATATCGGCAGGCGCGGTTTCTCCCTCAGCGATAAGTACAAATTGGTGCGAGAGCTGGAAAAGTATGCCAGGGTCTTCATACGATCTGAAAAAAAACTGCCTATTGATTTAGAAGCATATAATTTGCCCATATCATTTGATCACATACACCATGCCCTTTATTATGCCCAGCTTCTGGTGACCGACACGCAAACAATGACAACTGAAGCGGCTATTTTAGGCACCCCTGCAGTACGTTGCAATAACTTCATTGGGCCAGACGATATGGGAAATTTCATTGAACTGGAACAGAAATATGGACTGATTTATAACTACCGTGAACCAGATAAAGCAATAGAAAAAGCTGTGGAGCTAATTCAAAGACCCAGCCTAAAAGAAGAATGGCAGCAAAAGAGAGAGGTTCTCTTAAAGGATAAAATAGATATAACTGCATTTATGGTCTGGTTTATCGAAATCTACCCGAAAAGTTATAAAGACATTAAGCAAAACCCCGGCCTGCAATATAGCTTCAGGTGAAATACGATGAAAATAGCTACAATTGTCGGTGCTCGCCCCCAGTTTATCAAAATGGCGCCGGTATCAAGGGAAATAAGAAAAAAATTTAAGGAACTTATCATCCATACCGGGCAGCATTACGACTATGAAATGGACCGGATATTTTTTGAGGAACTGGACATACCCAAACCTGATTGCCATTTAGGCGTTGGGTCAGGCACCCATGGGTACCAAACAGGCACCATGCTAAAGAAAATTGAAGAAATTTTAATCCAAGAAAAACCCGACCTGGTCCTGGTTTACGGAGATACAAACTCAACCCTTGCGGGGGCCCTGGCCGGGGCAAAACTGGGCATTAAGGTAGCTCACGTGGAAGCGGGATTAAGAAGTTTTGATCGATCAATGCCGGAGGAGGTTAATAGAGTTCTGACGGATCACTGCTCTGACTTTCTGTTCTGCCCTACGGAAACAGCAGTTAAAAATTTACACCGGGAAGGAATAAACGATGGCGTTTATCTAACCGGAGACGTAATGGTAGATTCGTTGTTGCATAATAAAGAGATCGCGGAGAGTAGATCCGGTATCCTGGACGAACTAGGTTTAAAGAGCAAAGAATACATAGTAGCTACCATTCACCGGGCAAGTAATACCGACAGAAAAGAAAACCTTGAAAGTATTGTCAACGCTTTTTGTGAAATGGAAGAAATAATTGTTTTTCCCGTCCATCCCCGGACCAAAAAGTATCTAAAAAAATACGGTTTGTTTGATAAACTGAGGGCATCAGTAAAGTTAATAAAGCCATTGGGATATTTGGATTTTTTAAAATTAATGAACCATGCCAAAAAGATAATAACCGATTCCGGCGGAATTCAAAAAGAAGCTTATATATTAAAAATACCATGTGTCACCCTGAGAGAAAATACTGAATGGATCGAAACGGTTGAAGATGGTTGGAATATGCTGGTAGCGATCGATAAGGATAATATTATCAGGGCCATACATCAATTTCAGCCATCTTCAGTTAAGCATAAAGAAAGATTTGGTAGCGGAGGCGCTGCTGGAAAAATTGCTAAATATTTAGCAGAATAGCCAGGAGACGAAAATTATGGATTTTAATCTAGTTGTTAAGGATTCTATAGACCGACTTTTTAGATGGGTAAAAAACGAAAATTATTTAGGATGGGATCCCTATGATGCCTTAAATAGCAACTTGGTTAAAAAGATTACACGAGGAAATCCTTATTTAGAAATCTTGAGTATCCAGTTCAATAGATATTGTCCTATAAACTTAAGGCCCATTCTTCAAATTAATAAAGGTCTTGATCTTAAAGGAATTGCATTATTTGCCCAAGCCTATGCCAAATTATATAAGAGCACTCAAGAACAACTATATAAAGATGAATTAATCAAATGTATTTCTTTTATCAAGGAAAAATCATTGAAATCAAAATATAACTTTCATTGCTGGGCTAGCCATTATTTTCCTTATACTTCATTAGATAAAAGCGGGTTGACTAAAGTCGAACCAGATATAATCGGAACATCTCAATCTATAATTGCACTAATTGGGGCCTACAAAATCTTAGGCGACGATTCTTTAAAAGAAATAGCTCTCGATGCATGTAATTTTATTATTACACAATTAATAGATAAATATGAGGATAATTATTTCGTAAAATATACTTTAACAGACGATCATAAAGTAGTTATAAATGCTTCAGCCCAGGGGTTAGAAGCAATGTGTGAGGTTCTCTTAATTGACTACAAAAGGGAGATAGTGGAAATATGTGAAAGTATAGTACATTTCTTAATAAGAGTCCAAAATAAAGATGGTTCATGGGATTATAGTATTTATAAAAATGGTAAAACAAGAGTTCAGCTAGATTTCCATCAGGGGTATATTATTGATGGATTATTGGCTTTTTATAATTTAAGCCAAAACAAGAATAGCCTATATTCATATATCGAAAAGGGGATAAAGTTTTATAGGGAAGTTTTATTTTTGGAAGACGGTCAAAGCTATTATAGATATCCAGTTCGATTCCCCATAGATATACATAACCAAGCACAAGGAATAATAACCTTTACGAAAGCTAGTAATTTCAATGCTAATAATAAAGCTTTCGCTAAACGTATTGCTGATTGGACCCTATCGTGTATGCAAGACAGGGCTGGCTATTTTTATTACCAGAAATATAGATTGTTTACTAATAAAATTCCTTATATGAGATGGGGACAGGCATGGATGATGTTAGCGTTATCAACATTACTAGAATCTAATGGCCCTTTATAGGCATTAGGTGATATATCACTAAATGTGCGGGATCAGAAAGAATGGGAGTAAACTAAAATGAACAAACGAATTATGAATTTTTATTATAAATGCCCACGATTTTTGCAAACGCTTGGAATAAATATTTTCGAAACAAGAGAAAAGTTATTAAGATCAAGTCGTTCGTTCCGTAAATGGCTGAGACTTTTAATTGAAAAAGAAAAATGGAGTAAAAAAGATATAGAAGAATATCAAAACAAACATCTCCGAGAGATATTACTCTATGCGTATCATAATGTTCCCTTTTATTATGATTTATACAATAAACATAAAATAGATGTCTCAAAAATAAATAACGTTAAGGATCTAAGTTATCTACCAATAATATCTAGAAATGACATAATAAAGGCAGGAGAATTGATAAAATCTATTAGACCTGGTAAATATATCATTCGTCACACATCTGGTACAATTGGTCAGCCACTCGAAATTAGGTGTTCATATAACTTAGCGATCTTAAACAAAGCTAATGCGTATTTACGTGACCAATGGGCTGGGTACAGAGGTCAAAGGGTAGCACGTTTTGTAGGAGATACTCCAATAGGAGATTGTAATGACCCTTTCCTATATCGTTTATCATATATAATGAATCGTGCTATTTACCCTTCGTATTGCCTTTCATTTAATAATCTTTCTTGTATCTTAGAATCAATGAGGATGCTTAATGTGAAGTTGATCCAGTGCTATCCTTCAACGGGATATATGATTGCTAAGTTTTTAGAAATGAACAATAGTTATTTTCCTCTTGATGCCATATTATATTCTTCTGAACCCATGTATGACTACCAGAGGGAAGTTATAGAAGAACGTTTTAAAGCAAAGGTCTTTGGATATTATGGTCAAGCAGAAGGTGTTATTTCTGCGTGCGAGTGCGAGGAAGGTCAATATCATCTAACGATGGTAGATGGAATTATGGAAATCATTAAAGATAACAAAAAGGTTCCAGATGGAGAAAAGGGCTTTACGGTAGTTACATCACTTCATAACTTTGCGATGCCTTTAATAAGATATGCATTAAATGATTACACTGGGTATAAATTAGAAAAATGTAAATGTGGCAGAAATACGCCAATAATTTATCCTGTAGAAACAAAAGTGGAAGATTTTTTAATAACCCCCGATGGTAGAATTATATCACCTTCTCTATTAACTTTTCCATTAAAACATGCAAAGAATATTGTTGAATCACAAATTATACAAACAACTCCAAAGGATATTATTATAAAAATTGTAAGAGGTAAAAATTTTAATAAAAAGGATGAAGAAATGTTATTATTAGCATTTAAAGAGATAGTCGGTAGAAATATAGAAATCAAAATCATGTATACGGAATATATACATCAAACAAGTGCATATAAAAAGAGATTTGTTATTAACGAATTAGGGAGAGATTGTATTGAAAAAACAATTAATACGGGTAACTAAGGTAAAAGTTTTAATGATTGGTCCGAAACCCCCTCCGTATGGAGGTGTTGCAACATTTTTGAAAAGCTTCATTAAACAATCTTCAATTCAAGAAGGTTACGAAGTAAATATTTACCAGACCGGAAAAAGAAACGCCACAACACCGTTTATAATTCAACTGATCTTAGAAATAATACTTATATTGAAGTTCATTTTTTTCCGCAGGTATCATAGGTATGATATTTATCATATACATACAGCTTCTTATTATAGCTTTTTAAGGAACATACCATATGTTTATGTAGCCAAAAACTTTTCAAATGGAAAAGTTATTCTACATATACATGGCGCTGAGTTTGATAAATTTTATGGTAAAGCTTGCGGATGGATTAAATATTTAATCACCAAAACTCTTAACATATCAGATTCAATAATAGTTACATCAAAATCTTGGATAAACAAAATTGAATCAATTTGTGGGGTTAGAAAAGATATTTATTCTATACCAAATGGGTTTGATCCTAATAAGTTCCAATCAATTTCTCAACAAGAGACACGTCTCAAACTTGGATTGCCTAGAGATAAAAAAATACTAATTAATATTGGGCATCTTGAAGAATATAAGGGGCAAAAATATCTAATTGAAGCTATAGCAGATGTAGTTAAATGGAGATCTGATTTTCAAGTATATATTATAGGATCCGGTTCATTACAAGAGAAATTATATAAATTGATAAGTGATCTAAAGCTTGAAAATTTTATTATATTTGCCGGTGGAAATAAACCACACGATGAGATACCATATTGGTTAAATTCTTGCGATTTATTTATTTTACCAAGCATAGCAGAAGGTAATCCGACGGTAATGTTTGAGTGTCTAGGTTGTGGGAAACCGTTTGTAGGAACTAAAGTTGGTGGAGTTCCAGATATAGTTATTTCCGAAGAATATGGTTTGTTATGTGAGCCGGCAAACTCAAAAGATTTAGCTGAAAAGATTTTATATGGTCTAACAAAGGAATGGGACTCTAAAAAGATAATTAAATATGCTGAGCAATTTACCTGGGAAAATATAGCCAGAAAGGTAGTGGAAGTTTATGAAAACACACTTAAAACTTAGAAATCATAGTATTCAACTAATTCGGGCTTGCTGAACAAGTTTTCCAATTTCACAAACTGCTCTTAGATAACCGCATACACAGTGTAATTTTGGTCCTTATAAGTCTTCAAGATGGCGCATATAAAATGGCAAAAAAGAAGCCGGAGCCGGTGTTCCAAGTTCATTACCAGGAACTGCAGCGCAATGACGCTCTCTGCCGTCTCTTTGAGGCGTGCCATGATCCTGGCCAGGCCGTATCTGCGCTTGCATACGCCAAAACCGCCTTCAATAGCGTTGCGTTCCCTCATGTCCTGGCGCGCGATTTTCTTCTCTTGTCTACCATCGAGCAATGGACGGCCCAGCGGCGGCCCGCTCAGCCTGATGCCATGTTTTCTGCAGAAAGAGAGGTTTTCTCTGGTGCGATATAACTGGTCGGCCAGGACTGCTTCCGGATAGTGACCGTACCGTTTCTTGTAGTCTTCGACCGCCTGTTTTAAGCCAAGACTTTCGTTGAAGGAATCCCAGCTGAGGTGATCGATGAAGGCGTATCCATCAACCATGCTAATGGCCACTTTAGCCCCAAACTCGGTCTCCGCCCTGGCCTTGCCCCTTACTATGGGACGCACGTGGGGCTGAGAGATGCTGACTATGCGATCATCGATACGGTGTGTCCTTGTCTGGTACATCTCCCGCTGCTGGGCGTAGAGAATACGAATGGTTTCCAGTTCTCTAGACTGCCGGGCGCTCAAATTGCCATGGCCATCACGCTTTAGAAGAAAATCGATTGTGCCCAGGTTTCTGCGAAGGTACCCCAGTTGTTTACCGATAGCCTTACGAATAGCCTTCACATGCGGTTTTCTCTGCCTGGCGAACTTCAGGTAGTCTTTTCTCGCCCGCTTGCGGTAGGTACGGGGTTTCCTGGCCAGTCCGAGTTCCTGATTGTACAGGGTGTCGATCATCTTTTCCGTTTTTTCCCTGGCCTCATTGAGAAGGGAGAGGTCAGTGGGATACCGGATGTCTGCCGGGGCGCAGGTAGCGTCAAGCAGCAACTTGCCCTTGTTCACTTCCGGCTTCCATACTTCAAAATTACCGGAGCCTGATGGATTGCCTGGGTCTTTGTCTTTTGGGTCCTTGTCTTTTGGATCTTTGTCTTTTTGTTCCTTGTGTTTTTCGCTCTGGCAGATCAGCTCGTTAATTTTCTTTATGATCTTTTGATCCAACCGTTTCCGGAAATGGACCATTAACGAGGGATCGAAGGGCGGTTCTATCTGGTATTTCTCCAGCCCGATGAAATACTGGAGATAGGGGTTTTCGGTGATCTGCTCCACCGTCTCCCTGTCGGTATATCCGCAACGTTCTTTGATGATCAAGGCGCCCAGGGCCATACGCAAGGGCTTTGCCACTGTACCGGTATTGGACGGGAAAAGATCGGCATATTCATTTTCGATCTGCTCCCAGGGTATTATCTTGGCCAGTTTCACCCAGCGGTTGTTGGCATCAAGTTTTCCTTCGAAGGGAAGTACGAAGTCTTCAATAACCATCTGACCGGTGGGACGCCGGTACATATTATCAGCCTCCAAGTGCAAGCTTTTTACATGATTGAGCCTGTTTTCCTTGGAGAATAATTCGACAAAAAGGCCCTTAATCCCTTGGTACTACTGGAATTTATGGCTATTCAGCAAGCCCTAATTACCATTCAAGCGTTAAAAGGCTTGTGGAAAAAAACGTGCTGGTTAATTACTCAACTTTCGCAGGGCGAAAGTTTGAGGCGACCCTTTAAGAACGAAGGCAAACAGGAAATAAAATTATTGACCAGTTCCTGCAAAGCACCATCTGTTATTGCAAGAAATTTTCTCAACGTATTTTTGAGCATTGCCAAAAGCAATTGAAATGCCTCTGCAAAACTTATGTCCTGCAGTTCGTCACAGCAAACATAAAATAGATCACCGAGAGTCCTCGGGTCCTTGCTTTCACGGTTTTCTAGAGCGAGCATGATGTAACGGCAGAAGACAATCGTGGTATGGGCCACCATAGAATCATATGTTCTTCCCTGGAATTCCCTGGCCAGGTTCAAAAAGGATTTGGTGGTTTTAAAGAACACCTCGATACTCCAGCGTTTTCCGTAAATACGAATGATTTCTTCATCGGTCAGCTCTAGATCAGTTGAAAGCAATGCCAGCCATTTTTTAGACCGGTTCCGGTCCCGGATGAATACAATCCGTGCCGGTACCGGATTACCCTCTGAATCAATGCCGATTTGGACAAGAGCACTTGCCAGGATCTTGGCTTTACCAGGCTTTTTGAGAAGTTCTTTGTAAAGGGTATCAAGGGTCACCTTCTCCCCTTTATAGGTGTACAGAACTCTTTTCATTGATTTAAGCATGCATATCACATGGAGGAGATGCTGTTCACGAACCCTGCAGATAATAGACGGGAAGGCAAACCAGCTATCGAAAAGAAGATACCTTGCCTGTACACCATATTCCCGGGCTTGACGCAAGAGATCAAACATTACTTCGGTAGACTTTTTGATGCTTTCCACCCTTCTTTTATAGCCAGTGGTACGCTTATCGATCCGTGGGTCAATTCCGCAAAGCCGGTTGCGTTCATTTTCTGAGCTGAGCAAGGAGAAAGCAACCGGCAGAAAAGTATTGCCGTCCGACCAGCCCAGGGTGAGCATCCTAAATCCACGGACATACTTGTTTTCAACATGGTCTTTTACCCTGGCCAGCAATTCAACAGCCTTGCTTCTGTTGCGGCTGTAGAGGGAATCGTCAAGAACAAGTACATTTTTCCAGTTGCGGGAGGTCAAAGGTTCAATGGTTTCATTGATTACAGATGAACTCAGGATAAGCAAAAATTTTCGCCAGTTGTACCGGAACGAATTCAAAAAGCGATAAATTGCGTCTTTCTCTGGCCTTCCGGGTTCAGCTTCAGATTGTAATGTGCGATAAAGATTCTTGCCGTTAAAGACAAGCAGAAAAATGAACTTGAAAAGTTCAAGGCAGCTAAATCCCTTTTCCTTTTGAAAATTGGAGCGGCGTAATATTTTACCAATTTCGTGCCTGGATAAAAAATTATCCACACGAGAGTTAAACTGTTTTTCAATTTCATATTGTTCTGGTAAAATAGAGTTCATAAGGACACCCTTTCGTCTTGTTAGAATGGTCTTGCCAACTCTATTTTACCAAGACAAGGGTGTCTTTTGCTGTTTTTCTTCAAAAATTATTGCAAAAAATCCAGTTATATCAAGGATTCGAGACTGTTATCTTTGTGAGAAAGTCGAGTTAATTAATATTTAAAAGTGGATTAGGGCGTGGATTGGGGTTGACCTGAGTATACCATTATATCAACCAAAGATGGGACTGGTGCTTGGCTTTGGAGTCGGAGTGCAGTGCACCCTTGCCTCGCTTTAAGGAGGGCCTGCGAGACAGCATCGGCGGAAACGCTCGTTTCATCCTCTTTTTATAATTGCTTAAATAAGGGACTTATCGTCTTTCTGAAAGAGTGTCTGGCGCACGGGATAGCGGATCTGGACAACTATACTATCCTTACACTCTCAGATAAACTGAATGGGTTTAAGAACCTGATAGTACAGACGGATCTCCGAGCAACCTTGCTGGCAAAAAGCACAAGGATATCCTCCCTTGGCATAAATGGTAATATATAATAACCGCAAGAAAATATGTAAGGCAGTTCATGGGGGAATATTACAAAACAAACAACCGAGATATATAACAAACTCATTGGAGGGTGTCAATTGAGAGTGGTTTTAGCAATGCCCTATTCAAACTCCCCCTTATGGGGAGTTCAGAATGTTGCTTATAATTTGGTTCAGGGTTTCACTAGACTGTATAAAGAGCTTGAGCGAAATGACATTGAAATTACAGTATTGTCCAATGTAGGGAGGACTCTAAAACCCCAAGAGGTATTTTCTCAATGCCCTCAGCTAAGGATTGTATCTTACAGGCAACTACCACCAATCACATTTTTGGGAGATATCCATCAAACACTCTTAGCAAAGAAATACTTTCACGCCACGTTATCATCAGCAGATATAGTTCACAGCCATGATGTCACATTCTCTTTACCGATTGCAAAAATGTTTAAAGATAAGCCCATCCTCCACACCTGCCATGGCCTCTTTTGGAATGAAAAGGAATACCTAAACTCCTTATATCAACGATTTTCTTATAACACAATGACTATAAGAAGCAAATTACTTGCAAGGCTTAAAAATGTAAAATTTGTTGCGATTTCTAATTACGTTGCAGAGGAAATAAAGCGTGAGTTAAGGATTTTAGATGATCGAGTTCATATAAGCCACAACCCGCTCTCTGAAGACTTCTTTAACATCGAGAAAAGAGAAATTCCTGGCCTTATATTCTATCCAGTTCGCTTAATTCCAAGAAAAAACCATTTACCATTAATCGAAGCCTTAGGTATCTTAAAGAGAAAAGGTCCTTCCCATTTTACTCTTGCACTAGCAGGAGGAGTAGAGGATAGAGAGTATTTTAACAAAATCATACAATTGGTTAAAAAGTATGGCTTGGAGAATAACGTTACATTTTTAGGAAAACTCTCTAAAAAAGAAATTTTAGAGTACTATTCAAGAGCATCTATTGTGATATTGACATCTCATGAAGAGACATTTTCACTTACAGTTGCCGAAGCGATGGCAACGGGCACGCCAGTGGTCGCCTCGCCCGTTGGAATAGTGCCCGAAATCGTTACCGACTGGAAAACAGGATTTAATATAAATTCAAATGATCCAGAGGACATAGCAGATAAAATTGCTATATTACTCGATGATGATAATTTAAGAAAAAAAATGGGAGATAATGCCAAAATTGTTGCTAATGATTTCAAAAGCGAAAATATCGCTCAGAGTTTGATATCTCTATGGAAAAAGGTGATATATTGAGTAGAACACGTCTTTTTATAGACTTAATAATCCTTTTGATATTAGGAAATATGTTTATGATATATGAATATACTCTTTTGCCTCTCAATTTATCATTTATTTATTATTCACTGGTAGTGGCGATTTCGATCGTAATTGTGGATATATTAAGAATTTCATCCAAAGTGAAAAATACAACTCTAATGATGATGTGCATAGTGTTGTTTTACTTTTCTTTGAAGAGAGGTTTCATTTCAGTTCTCCCGGATCCATTAATTGGTAAACTTGATACTTACTGCATATACCAAGTGGCGAAGAGCATAATCGATCTTTCTCACATTCAATCTATAGAATATTATACCGGTGCTGCTTCCGCGAACTCTACGATGCCAATTGCCCCAATATTCAGTGCAATTGCATCCATAACAACAGGAATTAGTCTTCCGGTAATCCAAAAAAACATTGGCAGCATACTTAGTGGAATTTTATTGCCTGTAGTTCTATATTTGACATATAAGCCATTGCAATCTTTAACGGGTTTCGTGGAAGGAAAAATTGCTTGGGTTTTGCTTCTTTCGTCTCCGTGGTTGCTAGGATTTTTAACATGGGGTCACTATGCAGCATATAGCACTATTTTTGTTTCAATTTTGGTCTTCATTCTCTTAATTAAATACAACGAAATATGCGGCAAGTATAGCAATATGAATAACATGAGCCTTTCTCTATTGTGGATAATTGTAAGTGTTGTATTGGCTTTCACTCACACATACATGGCAATTATTCTCTTATTTGTGTATTTAACGTGGCTGATTATTTTATACATATACATGCGTTTTAGTGATTCGGGAAATGCGGTAATTTCGAATTTCGCCAATACTTTTTCAATTTATATGGTTTTTGTTTTGACACATTTGATTTGGATATCTGCTCAATTTTATGGCTTTATTTTTATGATTAATTACATGATAGAAACATTAAAATTTGGAGCCCCTTCCAGGGGAATTCTGTATTACGGGACACCTCAAGCTTCGCCACTTGTTGCCATAGTTCTAAAATACCTTGGACTATTCTCTTTGCTGCTTCTTTCTGCAGTAGCCATTTTAATATGTGTGCTATATTATAAAAGAATTAAGCATGTGACTGTGCATCTTTTATTGTATTTAAGTTTTCTGATTATATCTGTTGTGGTGATTCTTCCGTACATTTTGGATCCTAAATACGGCACAGATTTGTTTAACAGATTCTTCTATCTGTGGTATTTGGGTATTGCGCCCTTTATTGGGATATGTTATGTTAGATTCTATTCAGAGAGATCCGTAAAAAAAAGAATTCCTAAAATATTTTTCGAGATATGTATGATATTCGTGATAATATTAGGATTACTTTCTGCTACTACGCCCGATTTTCAAGATTGGGGTAGTCCGATAGTTAGTGGCGAAGACATACGATTGAACTTGTCTGAATGGATTGCGGCAGGAGAGTTTTCAGATAACATTAATAGCGATACATGTTACGGGCTGAGAATGGGGGTATTTACAATAGGACTTTTCAAAAGAATGAATTACATTCAAATTAGCCCTTCTGTGTCCAATCAAAACGCATTGGTACCTCCAGAACATTTTGAGAAAATTAATGAATATCTCAAGGAGAAGTATTGTTACTTAACAAAATCGATTGTAATGTATCCTGATATATCGAAATACATAATAGATAAAACATCATTCGAAAAAGGAACTAACAGATATGGTTCAAATATATTATATTCATGTGGGGACGTATTATTGTTATATTTCTATTGATAGAATAAATTGACGGCGAAAAATAATCGTGAGATAATAACGCAAGTTACAGATTGACCTACAGAAAAGGTAGTCAAAATTTTTGGTTCTTAGCTATTTTAAGTGGGTACTCACACTAAATAGGGCTTGCTGAATAGCCATAAATTCCAGTAGTACCAAGGGATTAAGGGCCTTTTTGTCGAATTATTCTCCAAGGAAAACAGGCTCAATCATGTAAAAAGCTTGCACTTGGAGGCTGATAATATGTACCGGCGTCCCACCGGTCAGATGGTTATTGAAGACTTCGTACTTCCCTTCGAAGGAAAACTTGATGCCAACAACCGCTGGGTGAAACTGGCCAAGATAATACCCTGGGAGCAGATCGAAAATGAATATGCCGATCTTTTCCCGTCCAATACCGGTACAGTGGCAAAGCCCTTGAGAATGGCCCTGGGCGCCTTGATCATCAAAGAACGTTGCGGATATACCGACAGGGAGACGGTGGAGCAGATCACCGAAAACCCCTATCTCCAGTATTTCATCGGGCTGGAGAAATACCAGATAGAACCGCCCTTCGATCCCTCGTTAATGGTCCATTTCCGGAAACGGTTGGATCAAAAGATCATAAAGAAAATTAACGAGCTGATCTGCCAGAGCGAAAAACACAAGGACCCAAAAGACAAGGACCCAAAAGACAAAGACCCAGGCAATCCATCAGGCTCCGGTAATTTTGAAGTATGGAAGCCGGAAGTGAACAAGGGCAAGCTGCTGCTTGACGCTACCTGCGCCCCGGCAGACATCCGGTATCCCACTGACCTCTCCCTTCTCAATGAGGCCAGGGAAAAAACGGAAAAGATGATCGACACCCTGTACAATCAGGAACTCGGACTGGCCAGGAAACCCCGTACCTACCGAAAGCGGGCGAGAAAAGACTACCTGAAGTTCGCCAGGCAGAGAAAACCGCATGTGAAGGCTATTCGTAAGGCTATCGGTAAACAACTGGGGTACCTTCGCAGAAACCTGGGCACAATCGATTTTCTTCTAAAGCGTGATGGCCATGGCAATTTGAGCGCCCGGCAGTCTAGAGAACTGGAAACCATTCGTATTCTCTACGCCCAGCAGCGGGAGATGTACCAGACAAGGACACACCGTATCGATGATCGCATAGTCAGCATCTCTCAGCCCCACGTGCGTCCCATAGTAAGGGGCAAGGCCAGGGCGGAGACCGAGTTTGGGGCTAAAGTAGCCATTAGCATGGTTGATGGATACGCCTTCATCGATCACCTCAGCTGGGATTCCTTCAACGAAAGTCTTGGCTTAAAACAGGCGGTCGAAGACTACAAGAAACGGTACGGTCACTATCCGGAAGCAGTCCTGGCCGACCAGTTATATCGTACCAGAGAAAACCTCTCTTTCTGCAGAAAACATGGCATCAGGCTGAGCGGGCCGCCGCTGGGCCGTCCGCCACTTGATAGCAGACGGGAGAAGCAATTCGCACACCAGGACATGAGGGAACGCAACGCTGTTGAAGGCGGCTTTGGCGTATGCAAGCGCAGATACGGCTTGGCCAGGATCATGGCACGCCTCAAAGAGACAGCAGAGAGCGTCATTGCGCTGCAGTTCCTGGTAATGAACTTGGAACACCGGCTCCGGCTTCTTTTTTGCCATTTTATATGCGCCATCTTGAAGACTTATAAGGACCAAAATTACACTGTGTATGCGGTTATCTAAGAGCAGTTTGTGAAATTGGAAAACTTGTTCAGCAAGCCCGAATTTAGCATCCTGAATTACAGAAATGATACCGCCGGGGCGACCGTATATCATTTTCACAAAGTCGAATAGGCCTGCTCCCAAAAGATCTATTGCATCACGAGCATAAACGTAGGACAATTACCATCGAAGATAGCTGGGAAATTGACGCGATGCAATACGTTATCTCAATACCCCGGAAGGCAAAAGAGACATAAAACGTCGCTGCCAACTGGGAAGAGTTAAAGTTCACTGAAATCATAATAAATAAAAAAGAACGGTTTTCTTGAGATTAAATGATAGCTATAAAAAATATCAACAATGAGGAGGGCCAACATGATTCCAATAGCAAAACCTGTATTAGGCAATGAAGAAATTGAAGCAGTGGTGGAAGTCCTTCATTCCGGAAGGCTTGCCCAGGGAAGAAAAGTGGAGGAATTTGAAGAGGCTTTTGCTTCTTACATCGGTACAAGATATGCTGTAGCAGTAAACTCGGGGACGGCGGCGCTGCACCTGGCCCTCCTGGCCCACGGTATCGGTGAGGGTGATGAGGTCATCACTACCCCCTTTAGCTTTATCGCCACCGGCAATGCCATTTTATTCACGGGAGCAAAGCCGGTATTTGTGGACATAGATGAAAAGACCTTTAATCTCGACCCGGATAGGTTAGAAGAAAAAATTACCCCCCGGACAAAGGCCATTCTCCCTGTCCACCTTTATGGCCAGCCCTGCGTAATGGATAAAATTATGGACATTGCTGCGAAGCATAATCTTGCCGTCATCGAAGACGCCTGTCAGGCTCACGGGGCGAAATACAAAGGTCAGAAAGTAGGTTCTTTTGGGACAGGCTGCTTTTCTTTTTACCCTACTAAGAACATGATTACCGGTGAAGGCGGGATGGTTACCACCAATAATAAAGAGATTGCCGAAAAGTTAAAGATGCTCAGAAACCACGGCCAAAAAGTAAGGTACTTCCATGAGATGCTGGGCTATAATCTCAGGATGACCGATCTTGCGGCAGCCATTGGCCTTTGCCAGCTAAAGAAACTGGAGGATTTTAACGCCAAAAGAAGGTCCAACGCCCAGGATTTAACCGAGGGACTACAGGACCTTAAGGGAATAATTACTCCTTATATTTTGTCTGAAGTAAAGCACGTGTTTCATCAATACACCATCAGGGTATCGGAGAAATTCGGTATCTCCAGAGATACCCTGCGGGAAGAACTAATCCGCTTGGGGATAAATACAGAAATCTATTATCCCCTGCCTATTCACTGCCAGCCCTTTTATCGGCAGCTTGGCTACAAAGAACATCTTCCCCGGGCAGAAAAGGCGTCCCGGGAAGTGCTTTCGCTACCGGTTCACCCCGCCGTTAGTGGTACGGATATTCAGGATATCTTGGACGCTTTCGGGAAGATTATATCGAAATAAACTAAAGGATTTGGGATATGTCTACAGCAAAACTTGCAATTCCTAAAAGCCTTGGGGAATTAAAGCAATACCTGGGCGACCCTCTGTATAAAAACTCGTTTTTTATAGTTTTAAGCAGGGTTTCTAATGTCGCCTGCGGTTTTTTCTTTTGGATGCTTGCGGCAAGGCTTTATTCCACTGAGGATGTGGGTGTGGCCACGGCCTTGATTTCTTCGTTAGGACTGGTTATCCAATTTTCAAGATTAGGCTTTGATTTCTCTTTAATCCGTTTTTTCCCACTCAATGATCGTAAAAAAGTTTTTAGCACTTGTCTGGTCATTACAACTATCTCTTCTTTTGGTGTGGGGATTATTTATATTCTAGGCATTAGTCTTTTTTCACCCGAATTATCTTTTCTAAAAGAAGGAAAATACGCGCTTATCTTTATTCTAATTGCAGTTATAAATTCAATAGCTGCAATTACAGGATCCACTTTTGTAGCAAAACGGGATGCAAACTATTACTTTATACAGAACCTTTTTATGGCTTTAAGAGTTCCTTTTTTAATACCTTTAACTTTTTTGGGCTGCTTTGGCATATTTGGCGCGAACGGGTTGGCCTTCCTGCTCGCTTCTTTATTTGACTTGCTGCTTTTATATAAATCAACCGGGCTTGACTTAAAAGTTGATAAAAAATTTGTCCGGGAATCATTTAAGTTTTCCTCTGGAAATTATATTTCCAGCATGTTTCTTTCCGTGCCTACGTTAGTGTTGCCTATTATGATCGTGAACCTATTGGGCGGGTCTGAAGCCGCTAAGTACTATATTGCGTTTTCCATAGGAAATCTCGTTTTAATCGTCCCCGATGCTTTGAGCACTTCGCTTTTTGTGGAGGGGAGCCACGGGGAAGGTTTAAAAAAGAATGTTATCAAAGCCGGTTTGGCCATCTATGCTTTTCTTATTCCTGCCGTGCTTTTTCTTTATTTCTCAGGTGGTTTTTTATTAAAATTATTTGGCAAAGATTATGTGGACGCGCTGGAGCTTCTAAGAATATTGTCTTTATCCAGTTTCCTGGCCGCTGTTTATTCTCTGTTTGCTCCCATTCAAAATGTCAGGATGAAGGTTGAAAGCATTATCAAAATAAACCTGGCCAGGTTCTTGCTTTTGCTGGGCTTGTGTTATTTATTTATTTTAAAATTCGGCATTGTGGGTGTCGGGTATGCGTGGATGATAACTTACATGCTTTTGGTGATTGTTATAGTTTATGTTGCTAAAAAAGAAAATTGGTTTAAATTTGGTCAAATGAAAATGTAATCACGTTAGCGGGGCGCCAGGATTTGTTTATCCCCTGATAGTCGGGTTCATTTAATCGTTGCCCAAACGGCCATGCTGGCGGTTGTTTCGCTGGGGCTGGGCTGGTGCTTTTGGGCATGGCCGGCCTGGACGGCATCGGCATGGCTTACGCCCTGGCCCATTTGGTTGTGGCGGTTGCGGCGGCCGGGCCGCTTTTAAAAAGGCTGAAAGAAAAAGAAGCTACCTGTTAGCCGGCCAAACATTAATGTTGCAGGCGTTAGCAATGTCGCTAGAAAGAGCGCGCGGGTGAATCCAGGCAGCGGCACCAGATTTCGGCAGAGCTTCCGAAGAGGCGGCTTTGCGCGGCCTGGAGGCTGCATTTGGCGAGGTTGCGGCGGCAAAAGAGGAGTAGTAAAAATGCCTGTGCCGGGGTGCCGCCCGCCTGAAACAAATTGGTTATAGGTTTTGACATTTTTTTGAGGTTGGAATATAATAAAGTTGGAAAGTTTAACTTTATTATACGGGGATGATGAACATGTTAGTGGAATTAAAACAAAAATCCCAGGTGACTATTCCCAGTGAACTGGTGAAAAAACTTAAGCTTAAGCCCGGCGATAAATTGGAAATTGAAGAAAAGGACGGCTGTCTGATCATTACCCCTGTTGAGGTTATTCCGCGGGCTCAAATGTGGTTTTATTCTAAGGAATGGCAGGCGGATGAGCAGAAGGTGGAGCAGCAAATACGGGAAGGCCGGGTGAAAACGGCAAAAAACAAGGATGAATTATTCAAAGGCCTGGGGCTGGATGAAATATGAATATTTACTATTCTGAGCTTTTTGCTGAAAAAGTCAGGCAGCTTCCAGTGGAAGTGAAAAGCATTTTGAAGAAGAAGCTGGAGTTGATGCTTGAAAACCCCAGGCATCCTTCTCTCCGTACTAAAAAGATTCAAGGGCAGGATAACATTTTTGAGGCAAGCGTCACCATGGATATACGGATGACATGGCAATATACCGGGGACGGTATTTTGCTCAGGAACATTGGAGAACATGATAAGACTCTCAAAAATCCTTAAAAATAACTGAGTTCCTGGGGCGGGCCTTTGGCACGCAGGTGCGGGAGCACGGCGGCAGTGAGGTGATTATAGGCCGGGACAACCGGGTGAGTTCTGCGAGGCTGCGGGACGACCTGGTGCGGGGGCTGGTGGCCGCGGGCTGCCGGGTGGTTGACGTGGGGCTGGTGGTCACGCCCATGGTGTACTTTGCCCGCATCCATTTCGGCATTGACGGGGCCGTGATGATTACCGGCAGCCACAACCCGCCGGAGGAAAACGGGTTTAAAATTTCCCGCGGCGCCGGGACGATTTACGGTGAAGAAATACAGCGCTTGAGGGCGCTGATGGAAAAGGGTAAATTTGCAGAGGGCAACGGCGCGGTGGAAGAGCGGGACGTGGCCGCATCCTACCTGGCCATGCTGCGGGAAAAGATCAAGCTGGGCCCGCGCCGGCTGAAAGTGGCGGTGGACTGCGGGAACGGGACGGCTTCCCTTTTCGCGGAGCAGTTGCTCGAAGGCTGGGGCTGCGAGGTGGTGCCGCTGTACTGCGAGCCTGACGGCTCTTTTCCCAACCACCAGCCGGACCCGGTGAAAACCGCCAACCTGGCGGATTTAAGGAAGGCCGTGCTGGAAAGCGGTGCCGACCTGGGGGTGGCCTACGACGGCGACGCCGACCGCATCGGTGTGGTGGATGAAAAAGGGAATATCGTCTGGGGCGACAGGCTGATGTGCCTGTACTGGCGGGAAATACTGCCGCGTTTTCCCGGGGCGGCGGCGATCATAGAGGTGAAGTGCTCCCAGGCGCTGGTGGACGAGGTGGCCCGGCTGGGAGGCAGGCCGTTTTTTTACAAGACCGGCCACTCCCTGATCAAGGCCAAAATGAAGGAAGTGGGGGCGGTGTTCACCGGCGAAATGTCGGGGCACATGTTCTTTGCCGATGAGTACTTCGGGTACGACGACGCCTTTTACGCCACCGGGCGCCTGCTGCGCATCCTGTCCGGCGCGGAAGAGCCCCTCTCCAGGCTGCTGGAGAGCGTGCCGCAGTATTATTCCACGGCGGAGACCCGGGTGCCCTGCGCCGACCGGGAGAAGTTTCGCGTCGTGGCCGGGCTGGTGGAGCATTTCCGGCAGCGCTATGAAGTGATAGACGTGGACGGCGCCCGGGTGCTGTTCGGCGACGGCTGGGGCCTGGTGCGGGCCTCCAACACCCAGCCGGTGCTGGTGGCCCGCTGCGAGGCTAAAACACAAGAAGGATTGGACCGCATTTGCGGCATCATGAAGGAAGCGCTGCGGGAGTACCCGGCAGTGGGGGCCTTTGAGTGGGAATTTTAACACCAGTGACAGGGGACGGTTCTCTGTCACTTTGATATCGAAGGTATTGTTTAGCAAGTGAATCATTTTTATATTGTTAAACAAACGTCTTATGATATATATCACATACCTTGTATTGGGCTTTGGCCTTTGCTCTGGCGCTTTCGCTGCCTGCGGCGGGGGCCTGGTGCGGGTTTTCAATACCCAGCCGGTGCTGGTGGCCCGGTGCGAGGCCGGGACCCCGGAAGGGTTGCGGAGGATCTGCACTGCGGTGAAAAAGCCCTGGGGAGTTTCCCTGAGGTTGAAGAATGGGAATTCCCCGCCGGATATGGTATAATACAGCCACAGGTTGCAAGCACCATTGAAGAAGCGCGGGCCGTCATCAGGGACGGCATTGACAGGTTTCTGCAGTGAAAACGGCAATCTCATTGCTGGAACTCCTGGCCCTGAAGTCGGAAGTAATACATAACTGATATTATTTAAATCATAAATCATTTTTTTGAGGTGGGAAAATGGCTATTGACCGTTTAGTAGAAGAAATAAGGAAACTTTCTCCGAAACAAAAAGAAGAACTTTTCCGAAAGTTGGGAATAACCATTCCTGTAGATGAAGATAAATTGAGGGGTGGACCGGACGACCCGCTTTCAGAATTAATTGGCATTTTCAAGGGGCCAGGAACTGGCTCAGAAAAATATAAGGAGGACCTCTATGGAGGCAAAAGGCCTTTATAAAATATTTATTGACACCGGTGGGTTAATTGCGCTGCTTGATGAAAATGACCCATACCATAAGGAATCTTCCGAATTTTATCGTTTTTTAAAGAAAAATAGTTTATTATTTACCAGCCTTTTAGTAGTATCGGAAACTTATACATGGTTACGTTACCATTCTAGTCATAGTACGGCAAATAGTTTTCTTAAAATAATTGAAAAAGCAATGAAAACCGGTTATATCAAAATAATATTTCCCGATACCGATCTAATAAGTAAAACTCATGCGGTTCTCAATGAATATCAAGATCAGGCTCTTTCATATACCGACGCGCTAAGTTTTGTTATCCTGGAGCTATATAGCATAGAAGATGTTTTCGGCTTTGATTCTCATTTTTTTATAATCAAACGAAACCTTTGGCCTATAGTAAAGAGAAAATCCTGACATATCTGCACATTGCCTGAAAGCAGTGACAGGGGACGGTTCTCAAGCAGTGACAGGGGACGGTTCTCTGTCACTTTGATATCGAATGTATTGTTTAGCAAGTGAATCATTTTTATATTGTTAAACAAACGTCTTATGATATATATCACATACCTTGTATTGGGCTTTGGCCTTTGCTCTGGCGCTGTCACTGCCTGCGGCGGGGGCTATGATCCTGCTGGGCGGGTGGTTCCTGCATTTCTTTGGCGCCGGCTACGCTGAAAACGGCGCACATATTATACCATCAAAGCGGTGTTTATAACACTCAGTTTTAAGCTTCACAATTTTGTTGTCAGGTGTTATCATAGAGGTTAAGATTAAGGTTAAGATAAATATTTGGAGTGACGATTATGGAAAAAATTATCGGGGTGGACCAGCTAAGGCCGCGGCTGGGAGAATACGTGGATCAGGCAGAAAAGGGCGAAGTAGTGATCATCTCCTCGCGCTCGAAACCTAAAAGTGTTCTCATTGGCTATTCTTTTTACGAGGAACTGAAGCGGCTCGCCGAGAAGGCCAGGCAACTGGAGCTTAAGGCTATCCTGGACGGGATGCGCCAGCGGGGCGAGGAAGCGGGGATCACCGAAGAAGATGTTCTGGCGGAAATAGAGGAAGTGCGTGGATGCGGGCAGTGATCGATACCAGCGTCCTGGTCTCGGGTATGCTGAGCAAGAAAAGTTACCCGGCCAGGGTTCTCGACGCCTGGGTTTTTAACCGGTTTTCACCTGTGATAAGCCCGGATCTGGCAAAAGAATACGCCGCTGTCCTGACGAGGGCCAAATTCGATGTCCTCGGTCCGGTGGAAAAGCGGTTGCAGGCACTGGAAAGGCTTCTGTCGTTCCCCTGGGTGGTCATAGCCCATCCGGAAGAGAAAATTGTGGTCGTATCCGCAGATCCCAAAGACAATACGGTTTTGGAGTGCGCGGCGGGCGGTAAAACCCCGTGGGTGGTTAGCGGTGATAAACACCTGTTGCGCCTGGGGTCTTATAAGGATATCACCATTGTGACTGCGGAGCAATTTGCGAAAGTTTTGCGGTTATAATACTGGTAAATGTATGCGGGGTGTGGGATATGGATGCCAGTTGCTGCGAACCCGGTCTGGCTTATAAGGCAATTCCAGAGAAAGCAGTCTATACTTACGAAGATTACTGCAGGCTGCCGGAAGGCGCGCCTTATGAGCTTATCGGGGGAAAGTTGGTTATGACACCGTCGCCGGGAAAAAAACATCAAATAATTTTGAAAAGGCTGCTCAAGCTACTGGACAACTACGTTGAGGATAAAGATGCGGGTGAAGTTTTGTGTGCGCCGCGAGACGTGTGCTTGGCGCCCACTGAGGTTTACCAGCCAGATATTTTATTTGTGGCTAAAGACCGCCTTGAAATATCTGCTGAAGACAAGGTTAACGGTGCGCCTGACATGATTGCGGAGATCCTTTCACCTTCCAATGCTTACTATGACTTGCGGAAAAAGTTCAAGGCTTATGAAAAATATGGAGTTAGGGAGTACTGGATAGTAGACCCGGAGGAGGCTAGCATCGAGGTTTATGAGTTGGCAGACGGCAAGTTTCGCCTGGCAGCGCAAAAAGAAAAATCCGGGACAGTTTCTTCTGTGGTTCTGCCGGGTTTCACCATAAAACTAGAGGATATTTTCCCTTCTTAACTATACCGGGCTGCCGTCTTACCCTTCCAGCTTGAACAGCTCCCTCAGTTCTTCGTTTGAAAGCTCGCTGAGGCCGCTTTCTCCTGCGGCGACCGTCAGCCCGGCCAGCTCTCTTTTAGAGGCCATCATTGTATTTATTTTTTCTTCAAAGGTGCCCAGGCTGATCAGGCGGTGGACCATGACCGTCCTGGTTTGCCCGATCCGGTAGGTCCTGTCGGTGGCCTGGTCCTCCACGGCGGGGTTCCACCACAGGTCGTAATGGATCACGTAAGGTGACAGGGGACGGTTCTCTGTCACATTAACCGGGATAAGGGCGGGTAATATAGGCAGCCTTACCCTTCCAGCTTGAACAGCTTCCTCAGCTCTTCGTTTGAAAGCTCGCTGAGGCTGCTTTCTCCTGCGGCGACCGTCAGCCCGGCCAGCTCTCTTTTAGAGGCCATCATTGTATTTATTTTTTCTTCAAAGGTGCCCAGGCTGATCAGGCGGTGGACCATGACCGTCCTGGTCTGCCCGATCCGGTAGGTCCTGTCGGTGGCCTGGTCCTCCACGGCGGGGTTCCACCACAGGTCGTAATGGATCACGTGGGTGGCGGCCGTCAGGTTCAGCCCCGTCCCGCCGGCCTTGAGGGATACCACCATGAAGGGGGCGGCGCCCCATGACAGGGGACGGTTCTCTGTCACTTTGATATCGAAGGTATTGTTTAGCAAGTGAATCATTTTTATATTGTTAAACAAACGTCTTATGATATATATCACATACCTTGTATTGGGCTTTGGCCTTTGCTCTGGCGCTGTCGCTGCCTGCGGCGGGGGCTATGATCCTGCTGGGCGGTTGGTTTTTGCATTTCTTTGGCGCCGGCTACGCTGAGAACGGCGCGGGTGTAATACGCTACCTGGCCCTGGCGGTTGTTCCCCAGTGCGTGAACGTTCGTTATATCACAGTAAACCGGGTGAAAAAGCGGGTTCATTTAATCGTGGAACATTTTTAACCTGGTGCTCTTTTTTGAAACGGAAGTAATTCAGTGTGTATGTCTCTGAATATTGTCCTTAATGCCTTAAAATTGGGGAGTTTTATTTTTGACGAGTTGATTGAAAAAAAGGCACTTATGACTAAAATGGGATAGTAAAGGTCAGGCTCAAGCTCTTACGTTTTATTGATTATTTTTATTCAAAAAAGAAAAAACGCATAAAAATATGTTATTAAAAGCATTTTATAAAATATTAAATAAAACTGTAAAAAAACTAAAAATATTAAACTTGACAAAATAAATAATATATGATAAAAGAGGCCAGAACTTTTTCTTGGAGGAGGGAAGTACCTGGTTTTACAGAACCAGGAGGAAAATGGATGAAAAAGTAATAGAATTAAAACTTTGCCTCGATAAATTAGGTGGTTTTAGGATGGATGACTTTAAAGAAAGGATAGCTCTCCAGAAAAAGATTTATCTTATGCAATTAAGCGGTCTTGACTTGGGCTATCGTTTTAACTGGTACATAAGAGGTCCGTATTCGCCTTCTCTAGCAGATGTTGCTTTTGACGCTTGGAACAATAAAGATTTGCTTGATGAAATTTGCTTAGAATATGAATTAAACCAAGAGGCTTCTGAACATATAGATAAAATAAAGGATTTGATAGAATCTAAATGTCCATTAGAAGATGATCTTGAACATTATAAATGGCTTGAGTTATTGGCAAGCGTCCATTACCTTAAACACGTTGCATATTTAACTGATGTTAACAAAGAAAATAAAAACGATTTATGCCAAAAAATCAAGTCCTTGAAACCCTTTTTTACTCTTGAACAGATAGAAGTAGCATGGGACACCTTAAATAAGTGGGGCTTAATTAAAAACAAAACGCTGAAAACCTGAGGGTAAGTAGGATGAAAGTATATAAATGGATTAATGAAAATATTTACGGATCAATACCAGTTACAAAAACAGAGTTTGATTTAATTAATACTAAAGCCTTTCAGCGTCTCCGTAATATTAAACAATTAGGTTTAGCTCACTTAGTCTTTCCGACGGCAGATCATTCAAGATTTTCTCATTCTTTAGGTGTTATGCATATTATAGGTCGTATGGCAGCTCATTTACGCAACAAATATCAAATATTTAATACCAAAGAAGTTGACAAATTAAGGATTGCCGGGCTGCTCCATGACATAGGTCATTATCCTCTTTCTCATGTTGGAGAAAAGGTTTATCAGTTACTAACCAAAAAAGAAGCGATAATAACAAAGAAAAGAAAAGGTAACAAAAATGAAGAGAATATATTACATATTGCTTCTACAGAACTCAAACAAGAAGATGTAAATCATGAAAAATTAGGAAAATATGTCATTCTAAATAGAGAAGAAATTAAAAAAATATTAGAAAGGGATGATTTTGACCCAAATGAGATAGCTAAGATTATTAATGGCGAGCATATAAATTTAGCTTATGATCAATTGATTCATTCTGGTTTAGATGCAGATAGATTAGATTACCTTTTACGTGATACAACTCAAACTGGTGCAAAATATGGTCTAGTTGATTTAGATTATATTATTAGGATGTTATCCGTTGGAAGAGATGAAAATGATAATGTTTGGATTGGTATAGATAAAAGGGCCATTCATTCTATTGAACATTTTCTTTTAGCAAGGTATTTTTCTTACTCGCAGGTTACCTGGCATCGAACAATTAGAGGTTTTGAGATAATGGCAACCGCCCTATTTTATGAAATGGCAAAAAGAGGAATGGTCTATGATAGTTTTGAGCAACTGAAAAGAATTGTTGATACAGATAATTGGATTAATTTTAATGATAACTATTTTTACCAAAAAATAAGTGAATTTTCAAATAGGATAAATAATGAATTGTGTAATATTTTATTATTTAATTTAAACAATAGAAGGCGTGCAAAATTAATTTATGAGGAAAAAGATTTTCGAAACGGCAAAGCAAAGAGCCACAGTTATGCAGCTCTTGAAAATCTTATTTACAAAAAAAGAGATGAGATATTAAAGATAGCTAATGAACATAACATTCCGGAAGATTTTATTTTCAACCAAGAACTTAGTTTAAAAATAGATAAAATTCCCAGTTCAACACTTTTAGATATAACAGATGAAAACAAAAAGGAAACCATCATGGTAATAGATAAAGGAAAAATATTTCCTATTTCTTCCCTTCCTTCTTCAATTATTCATCCCTTAAGCGAAAGAAGCCTTTATTGTTTGCGTTTATATGTAGTTGATTTGTTTATCGGCAAGACCCTAGAAGAAAGTAATAACCTTTTTGATTCATTTATAAGCGATTTTAAGAGATTATATGATAACGAGTTAAAATTTCTAAAAGAAAAGTTACCTTAATGCCTTTTAGTTCTTAACGAATGTACGTTCTTTTAGGGTATGGCGGATGAAAAAAACCAGCTCGAAAGGTGGGATAGATGGTGAAGTTGGCAGAGGCGCTACTGGAACGCAAGAGCTTAAAGGAGCAGATCGGTGCCCTTAAAGAGCGCGCTATCAAAGATGCCCGGGTGCAGGAAGGTGATCAGCCAGCCGAGCGTCCGGAATACCTGGTGGCCGAAATTGAAAAACTGGTTATTCGGCTGGAAAAACTGGTGGTGGCCATAAACCGCACGAATCTGCAGGCCAGACTCCCAGACGGGCAGACCTTGATGGAAGCTATCGCTCAACGGGACATGCTCAAACTGCGCCACCAACTGGCGAAGGACCTGGCCAACGCTGCTGCCCCTGAAAGGGATAGCTGGCGCCTGACCCGGTCCGAGGTAAAGTTCCAACCTACTGTGGATGTAGCCCGGTGGCGGCGTGAAGCTGACGCTCTAGCTAAGGCATATCGTGAATTGGATAACACTATACAGGCAGTCAACTGGACCACTGAACTTATAGAAGAATAAATGTTTTAAGGTGTAGCCGGAAGTTTTAGCTGCTGAGGGCATCTCCTCGCCGGAGGAGTATATCCGGCCGTAGCCGCCTTAAAAAAGCGACTCCGATAACTGCCTGGGGCTGGGGCCCCCGTGAGCAGACCGGTTAATGTGTAACGGGTAAAGATTACACGTGTACCGGGTAAAGGGTAAAGTGTAAAACCAGATGCCGGTAGCAAACTCTTTGGTGAGGGTGGGATAGTGGGTTATTATGTGACAGTGTGACAGTGTGACAGGGGACGGTTCTCTGTCACATTAACCGGGATAAGGGCGGGTGATATCGACAGCCTTACCCTTCCAGCTTGAACAGCTTCCTCAGCTCTTCGTTTGAAAGCTCGCTGAGGCTGCTTTCTCCTGCGGCGACCGTCAGCCCGGCCAGCTCTCTTTTAGAGGCCATCATTGTATTTATTTTTTCTTCAAAGGTGCCCAGGCTGATCAGGCGGTGGACCATGACCGTCCTGGTCTGCCCTATCCGGTAGGTCCTGTCGGTGGCCTGGTCCTCCACGGCGGGGTTCCACCACAGGTCGTAATGGATCACGTGGGTGGCGGCGGTCAGGTTCAGCCCCGTCCCGCCGGCCTTGAGGGACACCACCATGAAGGGGGCGGCGCCTTTGTCTTCCTGGAACTTTTTCACCATTTCGTCCCGCTTTTGGCGGGGGAGCCCGCCGTGGAAGAAAAGGGCCTCCTCCTGCAGCTCCTCCCTGATCATTTCCACCAGCAGCTCTCCCATTTCCCTGTACTGGGTAAAAATAAGGGCCTTTTCCCCGGCGGCCGCGATTTGCGCCAGCAAGTCCAGCGCCTTTTCGGCTTTGCCGGAATGCTCCTTTGCCGGCTTACCTTTTTTGCTGTAGTGCACCGGGTGGTTGCAGATTTGTTTGAGTGAAGTTATCAGCTTAAAGACCAGGCCCTTGCGGGTTATGCCTTCGCTATGCTCTATCTCTTCCATAACCTGTTCCACTACCTGCCGGTAGAGGGCCGCCTGCTCCCTGCTCAAATAGCAGTTTTCCTCCTTCACTATTTTGGGCGGGAGGTCCTTGATTATTGTCCTGTCGCTTTTCAGCCGCCGCAGCAGGAAAGGGGCGGTGGCTTTTTTCAGCCGTGCTATTCTGTCCGGGTCCCTGTATTTTTCTATGGGGACGGCAAAGCTGCCGGTGAATTCGCTCAGGCTGCCCAGGTAGCCTCTGTTGATAAAATCGAAAATGCTCCACAGTTCCGCCAGCCTGTTTTCCACCGGCGTGCCGCTCATGGCGATGCGGCATTTGGCCGCCAGGGACTTTACCGCCTTTGTCTGGTCGCTTTCCGGGTTCTTTATGTTCTGGGCCTCGTCGATAATTACCAGGCTCCACTCTTTCTTTTTGAATTTGGCCGTTTCCCTGCGCAGGATGCCGTAGGAGGTTATGAGCAGGTCTGTGCCCCTGGTGTCCAGCCTGCGGCCGCTGCCGTGGTAGACGGCGGCTTTCAGCGAGGGGGCGAACCTGCTGCATTCCCTGACCCAGTTGCCGATCAGGGTGGTCGGGCACACGACCAGGGCGGGTTTCTCCAGCCACCTTTCCTCTTTTAGCTTAAGCAGGAGGGTTATTACCTGCAGCGTCTTGCCCAGGCCCATGTCGTCGGCCAGGCAGGATCCCAGCCCGCGAACGGTGTTGTAGTACAGCCACTTAAAACCTCTTACCTGGTAAGGGCGCAGGTCTGCCTTCAACCCTGCCGGCAGGGAAACGTCTGCCGGCGTGCCCAGGTCGTCTGCCAGCTTCTGCAGGACCGGGCCGGGGTTGAATTCCGCCCCCGCTGCCTCGCCGGTAACGGCGGCCCGCAGCGCCTCCATGGCGGTAAGCCGCGGCGCCGGCCGGCTCAATTTGGCCAGTATGCTGCTCACTTCTTCCGGCTTTAAGAGCAGGTACTTGTCTCTAAACTTCACTACGCCTGCTGCAGATTCCGCCAGCTTGCGGAATTCTTCCGCACTCACGGGGGCGCCGCCCAGGGATACCTCCCAGGAAAACTCCAGTATCTCGTCCAGGTTGAGATAGGAGACGCTTTTCCCTTTGCCGGGCACTGCCCTGGCCGCCAGGGCCAGCCGGGGCGAGGCTATTTGTTTCAGTTCTTTGGGGAGCATTACCCTTATTCCCAGCAGGGAGCATATATGCTGTCCTTCGGTGAGGAAGCCGGCCAGGGCTTCCGCGGAAAGGGCGGCAGCCTTTTCTCCTTTGTAGCTTAGCAGTTTTTTCAGGATGGGGATGTGTTCCCCGGCAACCGTGAGCTGGCGCGCCACTTCCCGCCGGACGTATTCGGCCGGCAGCGAAAAGATCTCCTTCTGGTCAAGGAACACTTCGCGCAGCGGCAGCACCGGGGCAAGGGGGTCTTTTTTGTTCTCAACCTGCACTCTTAAGGTGAACTTTTCCCTGCCGGGGCGGGGCAGCCCGATTTTAATCACGGGGGCGACGCCGGCGGGGCGCAGGTTGAGCCAGCCCAGCCAGTCGGAAATTGCCTTGGCCGTCTGTTTCTCTTCGAATTTTTGGGCAAGGTAGGGCTCTCCGCAGAAAAAGGCCCTGGCGACCTTGTCGCCTTTGTCCGGCTCGGTGCCTGCGTAGCGGCCGGCTATATAGGTGAGGGCCAGCGTAAGCAATTCTTCGACGGCCGCGGGCCCGGCCAGCACACCTTTTTCTTTTTGGCTGAAGACAAAACCGGGCGGCATTATTGAAACCAGGTAGTCCACCACGCGCTGCAGCTTGCCGGACCTGTCCAGCGGCCTGTACACAATGTAAAAGCTCTCCGGCTCCCGGTCTTTTGCGCTTTCTGTGCCCAGGCCTCTTAAAACCGGTATGAAGGAGGAAGACCTGGCCAGCGCCTGGGCGGTTGCCGCCAACGCGCTTAAAAAATCGGCCCAGGGGGAGGTGCGGTTGGCTGGCAGCCGCAGGGGGAGAGAAAGGAAAAGGTCTAAAACATTTTCTGCCGGCAGAAGCACCCCCTTTTTGTTTTTCAGGACCAGTCTGTTCCCTTCTGGCAGGGGCACGCTCAGCTTCTTTTTTTTGCCTGCCGGGGAAGTTAGCAGTCCGGATTTTTCTTTTCCTGAAGCGGCATCTAAGGGAGCGGCAAAAAAGGAAAAATTTTGCCAGAACGGCCGTCCGGGACCTCTTCCAGGAGCTTTTTTCCGCAGTTCCGCGTTTGAAGGGTAGAGAAGGGTCAGGGCGGTGTCTTTAAAAGGATAGCCGTTTTCCTTAAGCTCTATTTTTTCCATAGAGCGGGAGATATTTTTGTACGCCCGCAACAGCACTGCCTTAAAGTCGCCGCCGGGGTAAAATAGAGGCGATTCGCCAAGCAGGGCGAAAATGGCTTCGTTTTCTCTGCTGGCGGCCAGGGCGCATAATTCTTCCGGCATTTCGCCGGGGCCCTCCGGGCCGCGCTCCGCTGCCGTTTCCGCCGCACTTCCCGCTGCCCGGCCTTCCTTTGCGGCAATTTTAAATTCCTGGTAAGGCACGAAAGAAGGCGCGCCGGCTGAAATCACTTCCGCATGGGAGGAGCCGGCGCTCTGCTCGCGGCTGACAAAACCCGCTGCCTGCATCAATCCTTCGGCGTCGATGCCTTTAAGCTTAAAAAGGATGAAGGGGTCCTTGTCTATTTCGTTGGCCATGATGTAATAGACGGCGGCCAGGTGCTTGCAGGGGTTGGCCCAGTCGGGGCAGGAGCAGCGGGCGGCAATGTCGCTCCAGGCCTCCGGCAACAAGAGAATTTTGTTCTTCTTCAGCAACTCCAGGATTTTTTCGGGGAGGCGGCCCATGGAAAGCTCGGCGGCCAGGGCCGGGTCTGAGGCAATTATGGCCGCGGCGGTTTCAACTTCCTGCCGCGAAAACTCCCTGAACTTTATCTCAATTTTATACGGGGTGGGGCGGGTGCCTTGCACCCTGGCGAGCACTTTCCCCGCCGGGTCTATTTTTATTTCCTTCACCCTGCCGCCGGCGGCGTAGCTCCTGCCCCGGGGCAGGCGGTTGGTGTTATAGTCTATTTTTTCCATGGCTTCGACCCAGGCGGCGCCCCACCAGGTCTTGCCGTATTTTCTCCTTGGCACTTTATCCCTCCAGACGGTGCGTGAAGCATGTAAGATAAAGTGTTGTTACGGCATGATCATTGTAGCAAAATATCAACCGGTTGGGAACCCTGGGAAGTAATTGTCGGGCAGTGAAAGGGCTTGGGTTGGTGGAAAATTCATGTCAGGATGTTTCAAAGTATATGGCCCGGTTTGCAACACGTATTAAACTCATGCGGGCGGCGGGTTTGTATAATCTTGCCCGGGTTGTTGAAATTACGGCATTTTTTATAATAGGAGAACCTGTCCGTATTGCAAGAGGGCGCCAGCTTTCAGTTGCAGGTATAAAAGGGGAAATAGACAGGTTCCTATTTGGAGCCAGAGAGGCGTTTCTTGGCTCAGATAGCTATCTTGCTGTACTGGCAAATAAGCTGGGTATAGCTTGTAAAAAGCTGATTGACAGCAGTGTTTTTTCTCTAACGCTTCCGCAAAGGGTAAAAGAACTGCTTTTATCCCTGGCAAATAAAAGTGTTGATAAACCAGTTTTAGAATTATGGTACGCGCAAAAAGAAGCGCTCAACAAGCGTCTGCTCGATCCTACCCGTACAAACCATTGAAAGATACGAGAAGATCCGGTTTTCTGCAAGTTTAATTAAGGAACAAATGGCACTCTCAGATTTTTTGCAGTTCATTTTTAGCCGAGCAATGGCGTCAAACCGGTGAGGTAAAACTTTCCAAAGCTGGTGATTGGTTGGCGACGATAACTCATGAGCAGTGGGATCGGGCCTTACCGCGGGGAGCAAAAATTAGCGGACAAGAAGCAAAAAAATTATGGGAGATTCTTGACGGACGTCTTAACTGGAAGCAAGCCTTTGCTTTTAATTAAATTATTCCTTCTTTTTTTCTCCTTTCGCCGGGCGTGAATTGGTTTCGTCTGGCACGCCGAAAACGATAATGCCTTTGACCATGCGAAAATGTTTGATATTCCTGGTTATTAGGTTTGCATTATGTTCCATGGCGGTGCTGGCGATAATTGCATCAATGGGTGTCAGCCCTTGATGCCGGTAGCGCCTTAACATAAGCCCTGCCTGCCGGGCAATATTTGAAGTAACTGGAAGAGTCTTAAACAGTTTCAGAAACTTAAGTACATCTTCTTCGATGGCAGGGTTCTCCATACTTTTACCTGCATATAACTCCATTTCTGTCACTGCGGAAATAGCAACCACTGCTCCGCTGTTAAAGGCCGTCTCGAGAAATTCAGTGGCCGGTTTGTATTCGCGCAGGTGATCGACCAGCACGCTGGTATCTAATAATAAATTATTCAATGCCGAGCACCTTCCACCTTTCAGCGTCTTCAGCTCTTAACCGGCGAACGAAATTTTCTCCCGTTTCTTCCATGTCTTTCCATATTCCTGAAGTTTTACGCAATGTTTCGAGCGCGTTTGCCTGGTTATTATTTAAGCCCGTTTTCCCGGGCAAGACAAGTATTCCGTCTTCAGTGATCCTTACTTTCAACACGTCGCCGGTTTTTATCCCGAACTTTTTTCTTGCCTCTGCAGGCAGGGTGATTTGCCCCTTTAAAGAGATGCGTGTTTCCATAAAAAACATCCCCTTTACTTTCTTTGCTGTTCTTACTTTCTTTACTATATCATACAGAGTAATAGTAATCAAGTTATTTATCATTTTTTAATTAATGGACAAACCTGCCAGCTTGTGCAATAATATGTGAAACGGTGTGAGTCCGGACTTTTTTTCCTGAAGGGGTGCAGCCTTGTCACTGCTGATATTTTCCGTTCAAAACGCCTTCCGCAAAAAGGCGGCGGCGGTCCTGGCCGTGCTGGGGGTGGCTTTCGGCACGGCGCTGATGACCTTCCTTTTTTCCGTTGCGGCCGGCATGGAAAAGAGGGCTGAGCGCACTTTCAGCGAGCTTTCCGGCAAAATTGTGGTCACCGGCAGGGACGCCATTTTCGGGGGGCTGTTTATGGGCATGGGCACCCCGCCGGTACCGGCCTATTACGTTCAGGCCATTGAAGGCCTTCCGCACGTGGAGAAGGTTTACGCCCAGGTTTCGGTGATCATGCGGCCGAAAAACGTAAGCTACGCCATGCCTTTGTTCGGCTACGGCGGGGAGGAGGCGCAGGCTTCCGGGAAACTGCCTTACGGCAGCCTGATCGAGGGCAGCCTTCCGCAGAACAACCGGGAGATCATTATGGGCAAGAGCCTGCAGGAATATTTGAACTTGCTGGGCGCTCCTTTTGCGGTGGGGGGCGTCTACCCGTTTATCGTCATGGAAAAGGGGCAGGCAAAAGACCTTGAGCTGAAGGTGGTGGGCGTCTACCAGACCGGCAACGAAGTTCTGGATGGGGCCTTCAGCGGTTCCGAGGAGCTGGCCAGGGAAATGGGTAAAATTCCAGCCGCCTATGTTTCGGCCATAAACGTGGTGGTTGACGGGGTGGCCAATGTCGAGGGCGTCGCCCGGGCCATCCAGCAGGAGCTGGCCGGCAAAAAGCCGGAGGTGCAGGTGGTGGTGCCCAGGGAGGTGCTTAACCCGCTTAAAAAGGTTCTGGAAACCTTCGGCAAATTTCTAAAGGCGGTTTCCCTGGTGGCGGTTCTGGCGGGGGGACTTTCGATTATGGTGGTTATGCTTTTGTCCGTGGTGGGCCGGATGAAGGAGTTCGGCATTTTGAAGGCGCTGGGCTGGACGCCGGCCAACATCGTTTTCATGGTGCTGGTGGAGTCGGTGGTATTAAGCCTGGCCGGCTCGGTCCTGGGGGTGGGCCTGGGCTGCGCCGGGCTGGCCGCGGCTAAGGCTTACATAGCCGGGGACATTGCCGCCTTTACCTGGCGGGTGGCGGCCAGCGTGTGCCTGGCGGGGGTTGCCATTGGGGTTGCGGCCGGGGTTTACCCGGCCTGGCGGGCCAACGGCGCCTTGCCGGCGAAGATACTGCGGGAAGTGTAGGCTTGGGGGGCTGTGCGGTGGGCACGGGCGTGCTTATAGCGGTGAAAAATTTAACCAAAGTTTACGGTAAAGGCCCTCTTGCAGTCAGGGCGCTTGACGTGGAAAGCCTGGAGATAAAGGAAGGGGAGATGGCGGCGGTTACCGGCCCGTCGGGGTGCGGCAAAACCACCCTCTTAAACCTTATTGGTGCCCTGGACGGGCCGACCGGCGGGGAGATATTTTTTAAGGGGGAGAGGATTAGCGGCCGCGGCGAGACGGCCCTGTGCCGGTTCCGCCGGGAGAAGGTGGGCTTTGTCTTTCAGGCCTACCACCTTATTCCTTCTTTGAGCGCCCTGAAAAACGTGCTGGTGCCGGCGGTCCCGCTGGGGGGCGGCCGTGTCAGGCGCGCCAGGGAGCTTCTGCGCCTGGTGGGCCTTGCGGGCAAGGAGAGCCGCCGGCCCGGCGAGCTTTCCGGTGGCGAGCAGCAGCGGGTGGCCGTTGCCCGGGCGCTTTTGCTGGACCCGGAGCTGATCCTGGCGGACGAGCCCACGGGCAACCTGGATTCGGCAGCGGGGGCGGAAATCATGGAACTGCTTAAGAGTCTGAACCGGCGGGGGAAGACGGTTATTGTGGCCACCCACGACCGGCGGGTGGCGGAATCCTGCGGCAGAGTGATCAGGCTGGCCGACGGGAGGGTCGTTTCTTGAATCCGCCACTCAACCGTATATTACAGGCCGCCGGAGAGGAGTTGCCCGGCCCTGGCCCCTTTCCTGGCCTCGTAGGCTTCCCGCGCCCTGACGGCGGTGTCCAGGGGCAGGGAGTGGGCGCTCAGTTCGCTCTCGAACTCGGCGAGGATCGAGTAAAACTGCGAGTCGCACTCCGCCTCCAGGGCTTTGCCGGCTGCGTAATATTTGTTTATTATCGGGTTTAAGTCGGCGTTCGGGTCGGCTTTTTTTGCAGCAGCCAGTTCGCTTGAGGCCGCCGAGGCCAGCCCGTTCAGCCTGCTTTCATAGCCGGAGGCCAGCGACTGCAGGCGGGAGAGATACTTTTCTTCGATCTGGCCGCGCAGGGAGCCGGTTCCGCCGGAGGAGGAGCCCTGCCGGGCGGTTTCCGGGCCGGAATTGCCGCCTTCAGCTCCGGCAGGGGCCTGCCCTGCGCCGCCCGGAGAGGTGCCGCTTTCACTTCCGGCAGGGGCTTGCCGGTTTTCCGGGGCGGTTTTGCCGCCGCTGCCGCCGGCAGGGTCTTGCCTGTTTTCCGGGCCCGTTTCCGCGCCGCCGGAGCCTGCCGGCTGTTCCTGCGGGGCGGCGGGGGGCCTGAAGGGGCTGTGCTGCACCGGCAGCGCCGCTCCGGCCAGAGCAACGAACAGGAGCAAAACCATTGCTTTCAGGACGCTTTTTTTGAACATGGCGGCGCCTCCTTTTTACATGCGTTTTTTGCAAAACCGGCCGCGGTTCCGGGCTTTACCCGGCCCGGCCCTGCGTTTTGCCGCAAAGAAGGTAAACTGCTGCCGCTAAAAACAACGCCTCCAGCGGCAGGCACGGCCAGGAGGCCGGGAAGGCCTTTTTAAAGTGAAAAAAGCTGTGGATATTGTGCCAGACGGGGCCGGCGCTAAAGAGCCAGTTAGCGTCGGGCAGTTCTCCTAAAAGCCCTGCGGCCGGCATTCCCCAGTCTTTTTGCCTTCTGGCCCGCTGAAAAAGCAGGGCCAGCACGCCCGCTCCCAGCAGGAAGTTTGCGGGCAGGCCCAGTTCGTAATGGGGCGTGGCATCCAGTAGAAAATGGGAGGCAAAGGCAAGGAAAAACAGGCAGGGCCGGTTGAACCTGCCGTACTTATATATTACGGCTGCTGCAGCAATGTGGGCGGCTCCGGTCATGTAACGGCTCCTTGTGGAAAATAGCTTAGGCTGTTGGGCCGGTGCTGAACCTGGTATAGTTCTTTCTACGGCAATCGGGCCGATACCTTTTTGTTCATCCGGTTTTTCCCACCGGAAGAAAAATTTTTTTGTTTATATTTTTTAATTATGGAAACTGGCAGGAAAATTATTACTGTGTGTCGAATAACCTTTTATTTATCACACTTACTTAAGCAAGTTTTATAAATTCTCCGGCGATTCAGAATAACTGAACAACAGGCGGAATTTATGCGGCTGTTGGGAGGTGGGGCTTTCACGGTTAAACCGGCTTAAGGCGGGCTTATTGGTACGTTTTAGAAAGAGAGGTGTTTTAGGTCAATGCGAGTAAAGTCAAGACAAACCGCCGTACCTTTTTTGGTTTTATGCTTTGTTTTAGCGTTTGCCGGAGCGGCTTTTGCTGCCGCTTTTTCCGACACCGGAGGGCACTGGGCCGAAAGCCGGATAGCCGAGTGGGCGCAAAAGGGCCTGGTGCAGGGCTACCCGGACGGCACGTTCAGGCCGGACGGCGAAGTTACGCGGGCGGAATTCGTTGCCCTCACCAACCGCGCCTTTGGCGTAGTGAAGGCGGGCGCGGCTGAAGCCGGCTTTGCGGACGTAAAGCCGGGCGACTGGTTTTATGAAGATGTGATGGCGGCTAAAGCCGCGGGCTATATTGCAGGCTACCCGGACGGCACCTTTATGCCTGACCGGAACATAACCCGCCAGGAGGCGGCCGTTATCCTGGCCAGGCTGCTGGGCCTGCAGCCCGACGCGGGCAGGGCGGCCGGGTTTGCCGACGGCGGCGCGGTTGGAGCGTGGGCTGCCGGCAGTGTCGGAGCGGTGGCCAAGGCCGGCCTGATGGTGGGCATGCCCGACGGCACTTTCATGCCGCTTAAGGGCACCACCCGCGCCGAAGCGGTGGTCCTGCTCGACCGGGCCGTGGCCTACAGGCCGGCCGGCGCCATAGAAGGCAGTGTTACCCTGAACGGCAGCGCGGCGTCCGGGGCAAGCGTGCGCGTTTTCGCGGCCGGCGGCTATGAGGTGCTGAAGGAGGCCGTTACCGGAAGCGACGGCAAGTTTAAGGTGGAGCTGCCCCCGGGCGAATACGACGTTACCGCGGCTGCGGCGGCGGATGTTGCCTTTGCCGGAGGCGTGAAGGTGGCCTCTTCAAGGGCTACCGGGGTGAGCCTGGCCCTGCAGCCGGCGGCCGTAATAAGCGGCGTGCTGAAAGACAGGGACGGCAGCAGCGCGGTGAAGAACACGGCCGTGCTGTTCACCGCCAACCCCACGTTTGCTGCCAGGACTGACGGCGAGGGCAAATTCACCGTTCCGGTGCTGCCCAACCGCACCTACACGGTGCGCGCCTACGATCCGGGCAAGAAGGGCGCCGCCCCGGAAGTGGTGAAGACCGGGCTGGAGGTCGGCCCTGCCGGCAAATACGATATAGGCACGCTTAATGCTCCCTTTGAGGTAAGCGCCGTAAGCGGCGGAGGCGGTGGCGGCGGCGGGCCCAGCGGGCCGATAGTGCTGACGGTGATTTCGGCTGGAGAGTACAAAGACCCCAGGGGTTATAAAATCGCCAGCTTCGGCACCTTTGGGCCGGCAAGCGGGACGGCCACCTTCACCAGCAAGTTAATTATCGATCCGGGCGATGCCGGCACGCTAACCCTGCGCAACATCAGCGCCGGCGAAATTGAGGTGCTTTCGGGCGGCACAAGCTCCGTGCACACTCAATACGTGAAAGCCGGCAAGCTGGTTGCAAGTGCCTCCGGCGGTGTGAAAATTGAGGCCGGCGAAGGCACCGTTATTACCACGACCGAAGTGCAGGGCGAGACTCACATTGCCGTTGCCCCGGGCGCTTTGGCGAGCTTTGGAGCGATTACAATTAAGTCCGGGGCCGCCGGCAAGACGGTAGCATTCAGCGGCGACTTGAGCGGCAGCACCGTAACGGTGGCAGCCGGCAGCGTTACCCTGCAGGCCGACAGCGGCGTGCAGATGGGCAGGGTGGTCATTGATGCGCCGGGAGAAATTAACCTTACGGGCGCCGGCAGCTTCGGCGAGATTGAAGTATCCGAAAATGCCGGACAGGGCGGCACGCCGGTAATTAACGTAGTCGCCGGCACCGGTGTGGATAAGCTGGTCCTGTCCACCACCGTGGAGCTTAAGGGTGACGGCATTATCAATGTGCCCCTGGAAGTGACCGATCCGGAAAATGTTCAGATTATAGTAAATGATCAGGGTGCGAAGGACGCTCTTACAAATAAAGCAAAAAGCGATGCTGAAGCTGCTATCGCGGCCATTCCCAGTTCGATTACCCTGAATGACGAAGCGGCCGTGGTGTCGGCCAGGAACAAAGTAAACGCCGTGCAGGTGTTGAAGGACAAAGGCGAAAACCTGGGCGATCTTATTTCAAATCTAGGCAAGCTGGAAGACGCTGAAAGCGTCATCAGTGCTTTAAAGAGTATAGATGTGGGCTTTGCCTCGGGCGACAGCGCTGCCGGCGTGACTAAAAACCTGACCCTGCCCGGCACGGCCGGCGGTTTAGCTGTTGACTGGCAGTCTTCCGATACGGCAGTAATTACAGCCTGTGGAGCGGTGACCAGGCAGGAAACAGACAGGCAGGTAAAATTGACGGCAACTGTCACAAAAGGTAGTATTACCGGAACCAGGGAATTTACGCTGACCGTCAAGGCCGTTCCGCCGGAGATAATCAGCTTCGCCGGCGAAGCCCCTGATGCCGGAAATGTCATAACCGTGCCCCTGGCCAACATTACCACAACCACCGGCATAGAGGTTTCCAGGGATTGCAGCCTGGCCCTGAACATGGAGGGAATGGGCGCCGTCCGGCAGTTCGATCTGGAAGCCGGCAAAGTAAACAGCATTTATAATATCCTCATCCCTGGCGCAGGTGAGGTTGACCTGTCCGGGCTGGATTTGAACAAGCTTGCAGATGCGGCCGGTCAGTGCCCGCCCGACACCAGAGAGGACATTCTGGACGCGGTGGACTTCGCCGCCCTGTTTGACCTCCTGTCTGGCAATCCTGAGGTTAAGAGCCGGATCATTGATGAAACAGACCTCGACGGGCTGATGGATCAAATTGTTGGTGACCCCGGCGTGGACCTGGATGCGGTTTTTGACGCCTTTGATTTTGCCGGGGTGCTCAACGCCGTGCGGGACGACGGCAGCATCACCAGTGACGACATCATGGACGCCGTGAACTTCGACGAGCTGGCGGAAATTATTAACAACCTTGCTGATCAACAGCTCAAAGACAGGATACTTGATGCCATAGACATTGATAAACTGCTGGATGCCGATACGAAAGAAGAATTGTACGCGGCCGTTAATTTCAGCGCCCTGTTCGAAGCTTTAAGCGATGTAGACGAGCTTGTCAAGGACGACATTTTCCGGACCATCAACTTCACCGCCCTGTTCGACATGCTGAGCGGTGCGGATGCCGGTACCGTCGAAGCTGTTTTCGGCGCCGTTAACTTTACAAGTTTGTTTGAAGCGGTGGCCGGCGCAGGGGATGACACGGTTTCCGCAGTTGTGGAGGCGGCCCTTCAAATGGCGGACATTATGAGGGACTGCGGCATATCCAGGAACGACATTCTCGACACTATTGACTTCAGCTCTCTGAATAAAGAAAGCCTGTACGAATGGCTGAGCGAGGTTGACGGGGACGGAAGCGCCCTGACGCTCGAGGCGGTGCTCACCGACAGCGCGGGCAACACCAGCACCTACACCATAAACATTGTAAAACAATAAGCTCTATGGTTTTGAGCCTGTCCGCCCATTAGTTCAAAAAGCGCTCCTGAAAAATGAGCGCACCCATGCCAAAAGCCCCCTGCCGTGCCGGCAGCGGGGCTTTTGTCTCACTCATTTTTTGTAAACGTCTCCGCGCGGTCCTATGGAATTTATGACTACTAACCTTTCTTCGTCTACCACTGTGTAAATAATCCTTATGCCACCAAGACGATACCTGTAATTTTGGCCGGCACCGCGCAATTTCTTAATGTTCGGTCCGCTTGCGGGGTTTGAGCAGATAGTTTCAATGGCAGCGGTTATTCGTTTTTGTATAATTCTGTCGGCGCGTTTGATGTAATTACAGGCCTGGGCTGACAGCCTGACCCTAAAGGTCAAGTTCCCGCTTGAGTTCATCCCACTCAATTCCGCCTTCCTGACATTTACCTTCATTTAAGGCTGTTCTTTCGCTTTCCGGCCAGTCCAGGTAAATAAAGTCAAGGCATTTCGGGCAGATAAATTCATCATGCCATATTTGATCTTCAGGCGTGTCAGGACCATTCAAAACATCTGCAGGCACGAGCGGAGTGCCGCATTCCGGGCAGTTGGGGGAGATGTAAAAAGGCTTGTTTTGCGGGCGCGGCTTTGCCGCACTGTCAGGCGGCGAAATTGTTAAAAGCATTTCAAGGTATTTTTTAGCTCTGGCCAGGTTATGTTCCGGAAGCCTGTCGACCAGGCGGTGAAGTTCTTCTTTGGGTATACCCATTCAAGCCACCCTTTCCCTTCTTTATTACCCGTTCATTTGCCGGGATGTTAAAAATTTGGATTCTGCTTCTTCAAGGTCTTTCCGCTATTGTAATTCTATCACAAAAAAAATAATATATAAATCTTGCAAGCAATTCCCAAATTTTTAAAGTTATCTTTTTAAAAAACCTCATGCCATAACGGCAGCGGGGCTTTTGTCTTAAAAAAATTTTAACACAGGCAGGCAAATTATGAATTTGTATCGAATATATAGCAGGCAAAAATGAACATAAAAGGTGTGGTTTAGCTTGTTCATCAAGGCGGCGGCGAGATTTTTTGCAATTGCGCTGGTGGCAATGTTTTGCTTTTGGGGAGGGGGGCCGGCCCTGGCTCAGCCCGCTGACATCCAGGGGCACTGGGCGGAGAATCAGATCGGCGACTGGTTTGCCAGGGGCCTGATCGCGGGCTACGGCGACGGAACCTTCCGGCCGGACAATAAAGTGACCAGGGCCGAGTTCGTGGTTATGACCAACCGGGCCTTCGGCTTTAACAGCGGCATCCAGGCGCCTTTCAGCGATGTTTCGCCGGGCGACTGGTTCTTCGGCCAGCTCTGCGCGGCTTTTACGGCCGGCTACATTGCGGGCGACGCGGACGGCCGGTTCAGGCCCGGCGACGGGATAAGCCGCCAGGAGGTGGCGGTGGTTCTGTCCAGGCTGCTCAAGCTGAAGATGCCGGAGGGCGGCGACGCGCATGCCGCTTTCAAGGACGCCGGCAGCATTGCGGAGTGGAGCCGGGCGGCGGTGAGCGCGGTTGTGGCCGCCGGCTATATGGCCGGTTATCCGGAGGATCGCACCTTCCGCCCGGCAGAGCCCATCACCAGGGCGGAGGCGGTGGTGGTGCTGGACCGGGCTAAAAAGGCTTATGAGCAGAGCCTGGCCACCGGCGGCACGGGAGTTCCCGGTGCCGGGGCGGTAAGCGTTGCTGTTCCGCTGGCCGACTGCTCCATGACCTTGGGCGGGCAGGCGCTGGCTGTGGACCTGGCCGGCGTGTTCAGCAGCGCCGGCGGTGCTTCTCTGACTTACAGCGCGTCCAGCAGCAATGCGGGCGTGGCTGCCGTAGCCGTGAGCGGCAGCACACTGACCGTGAGCGCCGTAAGCGCGGGCAGCGCCGTGATCACGGTCACAGCCGGCGACGGCAGGGGCAATAGCGCCACCGACGAGTTTACCGTAACGGTGAGTGCGGCTGCACCGGGCGGTGGCGGCGGTGGCGGCGGAGCCCCGCCGGCCGGCCCGGGCGGCGGTGAAACGGGCGCTCCCAAAATTGAGAGGGCCTCCGTGGTGGCGGGCGGCCAAACGCTGGAGGTGGAAATTGACGAAAGCGGGTTGAACGGCTTCATAGACCTGTCCCGCCTGGACGGCAGCACGGTGATAACTGAAGGCACCATAAGCGTATCAGAGGCAGCCAGGCTGACTTTGTCGGTGCAGGTGGGGGGTGAAACCATCACTAAGGTGCAGAACCTGAAAGCCGGCGAGAACAGGCTGGAGGCAATGGACATTATCAAAAAATACGGCTTGTCGCTGAACCTGATAGAGCTGTTCTTAGGCGACCCGGTGGTGCTGTCGGGGACTTTGGAGTACGGCAGCGGCAAAGCTGTGCCAGTTTCCCTGACCATAGACCTGCCTTAAGGCTAAAAAATTTTTTTGCGTGCGGGCGGAGCCTGCTTGCGGCGCCCTTTTTGGGCCCGGACGCCTTGACCGAACGGAAAAATAGGACTAAAGTCCTATTTCATCCCGGCGGGCGGGGTGCTATAGTTATTTGTAAGAAATATTTTCTAGTTTTTTTTAAAAATAGCAGGAGAATTGCTGCCGGGCGGCGTATATATAATTACCGGCAGGCTGGTTTGAGGGAATATGTGCTTTAAGGAGGAGAAAGCATGATTTCGACGGTTACCACGGTAACTACTACAACAACCACCACAACCACTGCAAGCACGGTTACTACGGCTACTTCGCTTATGGCCGGCCTTGGTTTGACGGCTACCATAGCGCTAATTATATTGCTTATTGCCAAGGAACTGGCGGGGGCTGCTGCGGAAGGTTCGCCGCGCGGGCCGGGGGTGGCCGGCGCCATGGACAGGGTGCTTAACGTGGGCATCATCCCGCTGCTTATGGTGTTTGTTTCAATTGTGTTCGTCAAGGTTATGAGCGTGCTGTAAGAAAGGTTGAGGAAGTGCTTTGAGCCCGGCTCGGCTTATGCCCGGCCGGGTTGCTTATTTTCCGGCTCAAATGCATAACTTATTAAACTCATAAATTTAAATTATGGGTTTTTTGTTTTTCAGGGGTTGACAACCCCATTACCATTTTGTTAATATTAGGTACAGAACATATGTTTGGGGGGCAGGGTAAGCGGCAAAGCATTTATACCTGCCCCAAAATGTTTTTCCGCTGCCCTCCCCGCAAAAAATGAAGGTGCTAAAAAGCCTTCAAAGGGAGGAGGTGAACCGCGTGCCGGTAAACAAAATTCCCGCCGGTTCGGTGCTCAGGCTGGAGCTGCGCGTCGGCGTTGACCAGAGCGGCAACCCGGTCTACCGGAACAGGAGCTTTTCAAACGTTAAGCCGGGCGCATCCGACCAGGACCTGTTTGATGTTGCCGGTGCCCTGGCCGCCCTGCTGGAATACCCGCTGAACAGCGTGTCCCGCATTGATTCGGCCCATCTGGTGCAGGCTTAACCGGCCCTGAACCGATCTCAAGCGAGCAAGATTAATTTTAACAGAAAGGAGGGATGAGGTTGGCAACCACCGTCCAGAGCCTGCGCATGGTATTCCGCAACCAGGCCGGCAGGAACGTCACCATCACCCTGGAAAATCCCAGGGATAACCTGACCGCAGCCGAAATCGAGGCGGCCATGGACCTGATCATCGCCCGCAATATCTTTACCAGTTCGGGCGGCGACCTCGTGGCCAAGCAGGACATCAGGCTGATCGATACCACTACCAACGACCTCTACGAACCGCCCGCCTAAAATCAGGGCGTTGACATAAAGGCCGGCCCCGCCGGCCCCAGACTGAAGACAAACTACTGCTGCTGTTAAAGCACCGGGGAACTTTGTCAACAACCTGAGGCCGGCCCCGCCGGTCCGCCGGCGGTGCGGCGCCGGACGCAGGCGGTAAAGCAGGCGGCGCCGCATCATTTTACTTTAAGGAAGGAGTGGTTTAACTGGACACTATCCTGCAGGCGGTGGGCGATGTCGGTTTTCCCATGGCCGTGGCCGCTTACCTGCTGGTGCGCCTTGAGGCCAGGCTGGAGTCCCTGGCCGACGGTATGGCCGGCCTGGCCGAAGCGGTGGCAGGTGAGCGGCAGCAGGAGGAGAAGAAGTAAAGAAAAGCTTATATGCTCTGACGTGTATGCACTGGCGTGAAGGCTGCCGGCCCCCCGGCGGCTTTTTTTTAAATCATTTTCTTTCCAACACCCATACTTATCAAATGAGATAAATATTGATTTGCGCTAACCCCTTCCCTTTTAGCTGCTTCAGCAATCATTTTGTGCAGGCTTTTAGGAATCCTTAGTGTAATACGGCCATTATATTCCTCTTTGCCGCTGGGTTCTGGGATAGTGATTCCATCTTCATAAGCTGCTTTTATCCATTCGCTCTTGGCAATCATAGCGTCTTTTATAGCATCTTCTATGGTATCACCAGTGCCCACACAGTAGCGAAGATCGGGAAACTCAACGATATAACCGCCATCGTCAGTATCCGGCCGCACAGTGAAAGGATAACTCAAATTTAAATAGTAGTTTAGGTCCTTATTCATAATCTTATCACCCTCAGTTCATTAGATTTAGTTTATCAGCCTTTTTAATACGGCCTACAGCCCCATCTCTTTTAAAAGGTCTTTGAAATTTTCAAGATACACTCTCTTAACTGGCTTCCCGCTTCGTCTTACGATTCCTATCACGTGAGGTGGTTTGGTGTATGTGTAATGGCTTCCTCTGTTTCGGCAGTTAAATCCCAACTGTGTTAATAATAAGTGTATGTCTTCGAATTCTGCTTCTTTCGCGTTTTTTCAACTTCTTGATTAGTTTGTCCCTTGTACTCATATATACCACCTCCCGCCAAGTTAGCATTATATATAAGGTCATATATGATGTCAAGGGTCCAAAAAATTTTCAAAAAAATGTTGTTTTTATGTTTGGCCAGCCTTTCCCATGGCCGTGGCCGCCTACCTGCTGGTGCGCCTTGAGGCCAGGCTGGAGTCTCTGGCCGACGGTGTGGCCGGCCTGGCCGAAGCGGTGGCAGGTGAGCGGCGGCAGGAGGAGAAGAAGTAGAGAAAAGCTTATATGCACTGACGTGTATGCACTGGCGTGAAGGCTGCCGGCTCCCCGGCGGCCTTTTTTTTGTTTGTATCTTGTGATGTTGACAACTGTCACATGACAGCATATAATTTGATTAAGGAGGCTTATTTAATGGACAGGTATACAATTATTGAGTTAGCAGAACAAGCAGAAAGCTTGGGGATTAACTTGGGGGCTAATCCTCATAGAACAATAAGATATTACATAAGTATAGGGTTACTACACAAACCAGATGTTGTACAGGAAGGAAAAAAGAGGGTATCGTATTATAATCAAGATCATTTAAATCAATTAAAAATAATAGATTACCTAAAAAAAAAGAAATACTCTCTAAAAGAAATTAAAAAGCAACTTCATAAAAAGGTATTTTTATCTGAAGATGGATTAAAGTTTATCGAGAAGTATCGGGATGAGATACCAGAAGGTGCTTTTTTAAAAGGTATGCCGGTTAATATCGCGGAAGTTGCTTTTTTTATGTTGAAATTTTTAGAAGATTTTAAAAAAGATTTGGTAACACCTGAATCATTAGAAAAATTTTTTATTGATGAAGATGGTAAGCCAGTGGAAGTATTATCAATCCACAGGAAATATCCTTCATAACCGGGGGTTGTAATTTGGACCCTAAAGATCTTATTAGAAAAGCCGCTGAAGAGGACAGTTACGATATCGTCGAACATGCTCTTAAAGAAGCCGATAAAGATGGTTTGACTATCCACGAAATAGAAAATGTCATGATTTATGGCAAAATAAATCAAAAGGATCCGAAGAAAAGCAGGTATAGACTTAGATATAGGAACATACAAATAATTGTTGAGGTAATCTCTAACGAGGTAACGATTGTTACCGTTATGAGAGATAGATAAAGAAGGTGGTATTATATGGCAAAGTTGTGTAGATGCGGAAGCATAGCTGTTGAAAAACAAGTAGATATCGAAAGAAATATTGGTGGGCGCCGTATCATCTTTAAAAAAGTTCCTGCTTTTATATGTCCCAATTGTAGCGAGCGTTATTTTACTTCAAAAACAATAAAGCACATGGATAGGTTGTTGGCTAAAAAAGGAAATAAAACTGAAATAGATTTTGAATTAGATCCTAAAGAGCAGCAATTCTTATCTTATTTTAAAATATTTAAAGACCGGTTTATTTGCCCGCGCGGTGCAACTATGGACATGCCGGTATCTTTAGCTGATTTATTTTTAGTCGCTAGCAGACTTAGTGAATTAAAACTTGAACAATCTTATAAGTAATCAAGCCTATTCGCCCTTATGGACGGGATCCCCGGTAGTTCTTTTAACTCCCCCGCCAGGAAGTTGCCCGCCCCTTCCGCCTTCCTTGCTCGCGCAGCTAAGGCGAAAGGCGGGGATGAGAGGCGGGCCTTGTTTTCCGAAAATTCCCGGAAGTAAAAGCCAAGAAGCCTGGGAGCAGGAAAACCGTTCCGTCACCCGGATGGAGCAGCAGGTCTGGCTCAAGGAAGCTAAGAAGGAGAATGATAGTTTGTATCCACCCGCGTGAAGGCTGCCGGCCCGGTGGCGGCGCCGCCTGACCCGGCGGAGGATCAGGCGGGGGCGGGCTGCGGCCGGGCCCGGGCCTTTTTCTTCTTTTTGGCCGGCTTTGGCGGGGAGGTAAGCTGCGGGTCCGTTTCCCACCAGTTGATGCCCATTTCTTTGGCTTTGTCCACAGAGGCAATTAAAAGCCTTATTTTTATGCTTAAAAGCTCCACGTCGGCCAGGGAAATTTTTATGTCGCCGGCTATGACCAGCCCCTTGTCGAGCACCCTTTCCAGAATCTCGGCTATGTTCGTGCTTTTTACCGATTGCTGCACTTTTCCGGCCTCCTCACATCAGGTCGCCCAGGGGTCCGAGGTTCAGGTTCAGCTCTTCCCCTTCCAGGCCGAACGCCTTTTTCAGTTCTTCCATCTTGTTTTCCAGTTTCATGAAGGTAATGCCCATCCGGTCTATTTCCTCGCTGCTCAGGCCGCCCCGGTCGATGCGGCGGATGGCCTGTTTTTCTAAAAGCCGGATCAGCAGTTGAATGATCGTCAGGACCAGCTTTGCCAGCCCCTGCTCCACTTTGTCCGGATCGGCGCCGACCCGGTCCGGCAAGGCCCTGCCGGCCTGTTCCATCTCGTCCCGGAAATCTTCCACGGCCTCCGGGTCAACGCAAGCCTTGCTCAGCAAAATTACCACCTTCTGTAATTTTAATAAAGCTGTAAGGCGGCCAGGGGCCGCTCAAAAGAAACTTCAGGCTGCGGTTTGCCGACCTGCAGAGTTGAAATGCCTCTTTAAAATTTTCCAGCCTGTTTTTTTTGACCAGGTAGGCCGCGGTGAAGAAAAGCCGCCGGGTGGGGGAAAGCTTGCAGGTAAAGTCTTCGGCGCAGTCCGCCAGGTGTTTTTGTATCCCCGCGGCCGCTTCGCGGGCGCTTGCCGCCAGAAAGTCGATCAATTCCATATCTTTCCGCTTGCCCTCCAGAAAAGCGCAGCCGGGCCGGTCCGGGCCAGGCCCGAAGCCTTTTGGGCTTTGCGGGCGGAACCTCGCTTTAACGCCGTCGAGGTCCCAGATGGCTTTAAGGCCCATCTCTACGCAGTTTTCCAGCCTGCCCAGATGCTGCTTGAACTGTTTGTAATACCCGGCCAGCATCTCCGCCACGCTTTGCTCGCTCTTTAAAACCGTGCCGAACCTCATCGGCAGGATTGTTGTATGCGCCATTGCCGCTTCAACTACCTGCTCATGGGCAAGATAGTTTTCTTCGCCGGGAAGCCACTGCCCGCCGGCGGCCTCCGAAACCACCGCCCCGATGTCCCTGTACGGCACCAGGTACACTTTCCGGCCGGCCGCCGCGGCGGTTTGAAAGGGGTGCAAAGGCACAATGCCGTAAACGTAAATCAAGAGAATTCTCCTTCCCTGAAGGCGGGCCTGATCGTGTCGATGGAGCCGAGCACAAGCCTGAGGCCCAGGTAGATCAGGTCCACTTCCGCCACGGAGATGATGATATCCCCGCTGATTACCACTCCTTTGCCCAGGATGCGGTCGAGAAGCTCCAGCAGGGTGAGGTTTTCCAAGCTGGATGCCTGGTTCAAGCTTCAGCACTCCTTTCGGGAGGGAGGCAGAAATTGTACGGCGGCCACCGGCCGGTAAGGGCGAACTCAAAGCCGCAGGGGCGGTATTTTTGTTCCAGGGCGGCGGCCGTTTCCTTGAACTCTTCAAGCCTGGCCTGGCTGACGAGGTAGGCGCCGTTTAAAACCATTTCCTCGCTCTTCCCGGTAATTTCCCTGTCGAGCAGCTTGTTTTCCGCCGACAGCACCGCTATTTGCGACAGGGCCTGGTGGCATTCCGCGGCGCAGCGCCGGGCTGCCTGCCCGGTCTCCTCTTCGATGAGGCCGTCTATTTTTTTCTTTAAGAAGTAGGCCGCGCCTGCGGGCTGCGGACCGGCTCCGGCCTTCATTTTCCTTATGTTTTCGCTTTGCTCTGCCACCAGCTTTTTCAGCACGGGCCGGTTGCAGTAGACTTTCAGCCCCCACTCCTCCTTGTCTTTCAGAAAGTCCAGCACCTGGCGCAGCTCTTTTTCCCTTTCCTGCAGCATGTCCAGCACCTTCTCCGCGGAGGAAAAGACGGTGCAGAACTTCATCGGTACGACCGGGTTGTTTTCCATCACCTTTTCGATGACATTTTCATGCGCTTCTACGGCCGCCTGCAGCCAGGCGGCGTCCTGCAGCCGCCTTTCTAAGGCCTCCTGGCTGAACTCCGCCAGGGATACCGTGCTTGCAAATGCGCACAGGGATTGGTGGACCAGGGGAAAGATCTCCCCGTTTCCGTCAACTCCGCAGACGCCGGGGGACAGTTTCTCCGCCCCGGCATTGGTGATGCAGTAAAGGTAAACGCCGTAGGCCTTCTGTGGCGGCGGGCCGTCCTGCGGTTCCGGGCCGGGGGCGCTGCCGGGACCGCCCTCCGGGCGGCGGGCAGGGGTGGGCGCTGCTGCCGGTGCCTCTTTGCAAATGCTTTTGCCTTTTGCAGCGGGGCCGGGCGGGGCATTTTCAGGCGCCTGGTTCCGTCTGCTGCTCCTGCCCTTGCCCTTTGCGGGCGGGACGGGCCGGCCGGTCCTGGCCGCAAGGCCCTGACCGCTGCGCCTGCCGGCGGTTTTTGCGGGCCGGGCCTTTTTCCCGGCGGGGTTTTTCTCTTGCATGAACTTGCGCAGCTCATCCTCCAGCACCTCCCGGAGAAGGGATTTCACATCGTTTTTAAAGCCGGCAACAGCTTCGTCCCAGATTTCCCCCAACAGGGCGGGCAGGAGGCGGCCGGCCTTTTCCCTGAAGGCCTCCCGCAGAAGATTCAAGAAAAGCTCCCTGTCCTTCAAGTCATTCCTCCTCGGCTTCTTCTTCCGCCCGGCTTGCTTTTATTTCCCGCGCCAGGCGCAGGCGGTCGAGCAGTTTTTCTTCGATGCGCCCGTACTCCTCCTGGTCTATCTCGCCCGAATCGAGCAGGTGCTGCGCTTCCAGCAGTTGGCGGGCAATGGCCTGCTCGTCGGTCAGCTCGGCCTCGGCGTGCTTGTAAATTTCCCTGGCGACGAAAAGCAAGAAGCGCAGGGGCGACATAAACAAATCGTCTACAATGAACATGTTTGCTTACCTGCTTCTGGTAAGATTTATGCGGATGTTCACAAAATTGTAAGGCGGCCAGGGCCCGGTGTATTTTATTGCCAGGGCGTCTTTATACTTCTGGTGGAACTCCTCCACTTTCAGGTCGAATTCGCTTAACTTTTCCCTGGCCGTCAGAAAGACGGCGTGCAGCACCATTCTGGGCGTGACGATCTCTTTCTTTAAGGATGAATCGGCAATATCTTGCAGAGGGTCGTATATTTCCTTATGATAAAAGTTTCTCCTCTCTTCGGCCGCAGCCTCGACCATCCTGCCCAGGCTGATTTTGTCGAAATAGACGGCGGCCTCTTCCTTTCCGGAAAGGGCCTCGCCCATCTCAGCAATGGCGCCGTTAACTTCGGTTATTTCCTTCTTGAAGGCTTCTTTCTTCCAGTAAATTTTCAGGTCCAGCTCGACTTTGCCTTTAATTCTGGCCATTGCGCTCTTAAACCGGGCGTAATCCCTTTTCATCAAGCTGACGATTTCCCCCGCGCTTTCTGCAACTATTCCGAAGCTCATGGGCATAATGTCGAACTCTTCCATTACCGCCGAGATGACTTTCTGGTGGGCCATGACGTTTTCTTTGACCGGGTCGAAAGTGACGGCGGGCGTGCTGCTGACCACCATCGCCAGGTCCCGGTAGTTGATGGTGTGCACCTGGTCGCCCCGCCCCCCGATGCCTATCGGGCCGAAATTTTTCTCTCGCCGGTCTCGATGAGGCCGTAAAGGTATTTACCCTCTTTTGCTTTTTTCAAGCCTTTCACCCCGCCCGGCGTTCTTTATGAATTCGAGGGATTTGAGAAAGTGCTGCATGGTCACCCGGTAGCGGGGAGCGGCGGCTGCTTTTTTATTTGCCTCAATGTATTCGCGCATGGCCAGGATGGCTGCCCGGTGGCACACCTGCCTTATATCCGCCCCGGAAAAGCCCTTGCAGGCGTCGGCCAGGGCGTCCAGGTCGATGTTCTGGTGCAGGGGCATTTTCCTGGTGTGCACTTTGAAGATTTCCACGATTGCTTCTTTGTCCGGCAGGTCCAGGCGGAGGTGCAGGTCGAACCGGCCGGGCCGCAGCAGGGCCGGGTCGATCAGGTCGATGCGGTTGGTGGCGGCCAGCAGCACCACCCCGCGCAGCTCTTCTATGCCGTCTATTTCGGTAAGCAACTGGCTCAGCACCCTGTCCGCGGCGCCGCCGTGACCGGCCTCCCTGGCCGGGACGAGGGAGTCTATTTCGTCAAAGAAGACCAGGCACGGGGCCACCTGTTTCGCCTTTCTGAAAAGCTCGCGCACCGCCTTCTCCGACTCGCCCATCCACTTGGAAAGCAGGGAGGGGCCTTTTACGGCGATGAAGTTGGCGTTGATTTCGCTGGCCAGCGCCCTGGCCAGCAGGGTCTTGCCGGTGCCGGGCGGCCCGTGCAGGATAACGCCCCTGGGGGGCGAGATGCCGGCCGTTTCAAATAGCTCCCTGTATTTCAGCGGCCACTCGACGGCCTGGCGCAGCTCCTGCTTAATTTCTTTAAGCCCGCCCACGTCCTCCCATCTGACGGCGGGAACATCCACCAGAAACTCGCGGGTGGCGGAAGGCTCGACTTCTTTCATGGCCTCCAGGAAGTCTTTCATTTCCACCTTGATGCCGGCCAGGAACTCCCCGGCGGCTTTTCCGGTTTGCGCCCCGATGAGGGGGTACACCCGCCGGACGCATCTCATGGCGGCCTCCTGGCAGAGGGCCCGCAGGTCCGCCCCTACGAAGCCGTGGGTGATTTCCGCCAGCCGGTCGAGATCGACGTCGCCGGCTACGGGCATTCCCCTGGTGTGAATTGACAGTATTTCGCGGCGCCCTTTCCGGTCGGGAATGCTGACCCTTATTTCCCTGTCGAAGCGGCCGGGCCGGCGCAGGGCCGGATCGATGGCGTTGGGCAGGTTGGTGGCGCCTATTACTATAACCTGCCCTCTTGACTTCAGGCCGTCCATTAGCGCCAGAAGCTGGGCCACCACTCTTTTCTCTACTTCGCCGGTTACCTCTTCCCGCTTGGGAGCGACGGCGTCAATTTCGTCCAGAAAGATTATGCTGGGGCGGTTTCCGGCCGCCTTTTGAAAAATTTCCCTGAGCCTGGCCTCGCTTTCTCCGTAGTACTTGTGGATAATTTCCGGCCCGTTAACGTGAATGAAGCAGGCCTTTGTCTCGCCGGCCACCGCCCTGGCGATGAGGGTTTTGCCAGTGCCCGGCGGCCCGTAAAGGAGCACTCCTCTGGGCGGCTCAATGCCCAGGTGTTCGAATAGCTCCGGGTGGGTTAAGGGGAGTTCGATCATTTCTCTTATCTTTTGAAGCTCCTTGTCCAGGCCGCCAATGTCCCTGTAGGAAAACTCCTTTGCCGCGCTTCCTTTTGAATTTTGATCGGGGGCGGGGCCGCCTTCCGGCCCGGCGGGGCCGTCGCGGGTTGTGCCGCGCTTTAGCGTCTGCCCGCCCGCGCTTTCCCCCCCGATCTTTATGTTCAGGCCGTAAGTTCCTTTAAGGCCTTTTTTGTCCAGGAATACGCCCGACCGGCTTATTTCGCCGGATTCGTCCGGTTCCAGGGAGCCTGCCAGGTCGATCAGGCTGCCCAGGCCCTTGAAAAAGTCGCCTATGCCAAAACCGGAATCGCCTTTGTTTTTCATTTCTCTTCCTTTCCTTGACGCAGGATTAGTTGAAAATGCCGGCGATGATCTCGCCGATCAGGCCGGCCAGTTTCTCCTGGCCGTGCCGGGCGGGCCCGGGCACCAGGGAGTGCAGGACGTCGGCGCACACCTGCCTGAACGCCGGCTCGTCTTTGCCCATGGGCAGGCCGTTGACCGAAACCACCCTGGCGATTTTTATGCTGGTGCGGATCGAGGCGACGACCGGCTGCCCGCACGAATCCCTGAACGCCCTCACAAGGCGGACTATTTTCTCCGCCCTGGCGGCGTCCAGGCCGGATTTTGCCGAAGTTATGGCGGTCTCCGTCTCGATGTCGAAGTTTTCCAGGCCGATGGTGATCAGCCTGTCGGAAAGGGCAATCTGAGCTTTGTATATGCCGGCGTATTCTTCCGGGTTGCTGGTAAAAACGGCCTTAAACTCGGGGTGGACCTTCAGGTCCTCCCCTCCGTCCCCGAAGCCGGGCAGGCTAAGCGTCCTTTCTTCCAGGATGGAAAGCAGGATGTTGTTCACTTCGGGCCTGGACCGGGTGAATTCGTCGTAAATCAGGGTGTGACCGTTGCGGCAGGCGGTGGTTATCCGGCCGTCCAGCCATTGCTGCTGCAGGCTTTCGGTGACTGAATAAACGTTGTGAATGAAATTGTCGATGACCTTCTTGCGCCGGTAGCCCACGTTACCGCCCACCAGGTCTGTGATCATGAAGTCCTCGTTGCCGTGGATCAGGGTGACCGGGCGGCCCAGTTTGCGGGCTATGTTCAGGGCCAGGGAAGTCTTGCCGGTGCCCGAGGGGCCGCTCAGGTGTACGGGGAACCCCGACTTGAGGTACATCATCACCCGTTCTGTCAGGTTCGCAAGGTAGGGCGTTTCGACGAACACTTCGTTATTGAAAGGGAAGTTCGCTGACGGTTCGACAGGCATTTGCATACCACCTCAACTGGCTTGGTTCAAAAAAAATGCTCTACTAAAACGGCTTTTAGTCGAGCACTGAAAAATTCAACGCACGTCTCTTTCGCGCAGGCTCAACCGTTCGAAGCTTGTAATCTGCAGTTCCCGGTCCACTGTTACTTCATACAGAGCCATGAGGTCGTCCCTCGCCCTTTTCCGCATGTATTCCGTATCCTCCGCCACCTCAATTTGAACCTTCCAGCCTTCATCCTGCTGGGGGGCCACCGCAATGACGGACCCTGATTTTTTTAAGACCTCGTTGAAAAATTCGGTAACGACGGTTATTACCTTCTGGATGAGCATTTTTGTCTCCTTGCCTTACCTTTTTTTGAGCGTTCTGATGCTGTTCAGGGCTTCCTGAGTTTCTTGCCAGATCTTTTGCGCCCCGGCCCTGTCTTCTGCAAAGGAGCCGAGCAGCCTGCCGACCTCCTCAAGCCGGGCGAGCCGATCGTCGGCAAGAATTTTTTTGATTTCCCCGGCTAAAGCCTGGCGCTCCTGGTTGTACTTCGCGAGCAACTGCAGCACTTCGTCCTGCATTGCTTCGAGGTGCTCCAGCCTGGCTTTAAGCGAATTTATCAGTTCCTGACCGATAATTGCCGCGCTTTGGGTAAGCGACACCTGAATTTACCCCCCTTTTTAACTGTGCAGTTTAAAAGTCCGGGCTCACTTGGCCGGAAGAATCCGGCCAAGGAGCGGGCAAAAGGAGTAAGTAAAGATTAAGCGGCCACAGGGATATGTTTGGTCAGACCGACTGCCTCCGCATACTTCAGCCAGGTTTCCACGCCGGCAATGACGATCCTGGCTTCGATGGCCAGAAGCTCGATACCGACCAGCGAGACCCGGGCCCAGAGATCGATGACAATACCCTTGTCGAGAATGCGGTCGATGACTTCTGCCAGGCTGGAAGCTTCAATGCTGTGCCTCACTTTGATCACTCCTCGTTTTATTTTTTTCCGGCGCCGCCCCGGCAAGGCGCCGCCGGAAACAGTTAGCGACAAAAACTCGTAGATAGTAATTGGTACCAGTGATGGTATCTACTGGTATCTGTATAAATAGTCTATGATGCGAACAGAAAAATGTGCAAAATGCGAAGAATATAAAAAGATAAATTGCGGGCAGTACCGGTTTTGCTGCAGGAGTGAAGGCGGGGCCGGGGCGCCTGGGCGGCGGCCTCCTGGCGGCGGGAAAAGCCTGCTTTGGCATAGCAGGAAGGGCCGGAAAAAGATAGAATATAAGCAGGGAAAAGGGGCTGATCGAATGCCGGAAGACCTTCCTTTGAAAATAAAAACTTTTTCTGCGCGCCACAGGCAGTACATTGTCTGCGTGCTTAAAGAGATTATTGAATATTACGGCAGCTTGCTGCTCGGGTGCGCTGTTTTCGGCTCCTACGCCCGCGGCGACAACCGTAAGAATTCAGACCTGGACCTGTTGATCATCCTGAAAAAAGCTCCCGGCTTAAGCCTCAGGATAAAGGAGTTTGTGGAGCGTATAGAAATGAAGTACGAGCACCTGGCCCAGGAGATTTACGAAAAAGATGATATTCTATGCGAGCTTTCCCCCTATATTTTGAGCAGGGACGAGGCGCTGAGGCTGCAGCCGCTGTATTACGACCTGGTCCAGCACCATCTTGTTGTTTACGATCCGGAGGGGTTAATTGCGCGCATCATCAATTCTACCGCCGGAATAATGCTGCGGTCTGGAGCACGCAAGGCCCGGTGCGGCAACACCTGGGAATGGTATAATGAAAAAGCGTGTTTTATGGGGGGGGAAGAACTGTGAAAATTGATGAGCTGGCGGCGTCTTATTTGAAAAAGGCTCAGGTTCGCTTTAAAGCGCTGCATTTTTATAAGGAAAATGAGGCATATTCTGACGTGGTAAGAGAAGCGCAGGAACTGGTTGAGCTTTTGCTGAAGGCGGTACTGCGGACGGTTGGGGTGGAGGTGCCGAAGGTGCACGATGTGGGCCGTACTTTGGAGAAGCACTGCGACAGTCTGCCGCCTGCAATTGCAGGTTCATTGAATGAAATTAAAAAGATTTCCAAGAGGCTGCGTAAAGAGCGGGAGCTTAGTTTTTACGGCGCGGAGGATTTTATTCCCACCGAGGAATACGGCTTGGATGATGCGGAAACGGCCATAAAGGATGCTGAGTTCGTATTAAAAAAAGTTCAGGAGGCTTTTATGAAGTAAAAACTGCCGCCAAGGCACATAATATAATTATATATTTATGGTAATTTTCGGCTGGGAGGGCGGTTTCATGCTAAAACTGGTGCTTGACCCGGGCCACGGGGGAATTGATGCCGGAGCCGTCGGAAACGGCATAAAAGAAAAGGATCTGAACCTTGAGCTTTGCAGGCGGATAGCAGGTAAGCTGGAGGGTTATGATGTGGAAGTAACCCTGACCAGGACCGCCGACGCGGACGTGGATGTTTACCGCCGCTGCGAGCTCGCCAACAGCCTTAAGGCCGACTATTTCTGCTCCGTTCACGCCAATTCCGGCGGCGGAACCGGCTTTGAGAGCTACGTATACACTCACGCCGGGGAGATAACCGAAAGCCTGCGCGGCGTTGTGCACGAAAAAGTGGCCGCTTACTTCAAAAGCGCCGGCTTTCCGGACAGGGGCAAAAAGCGGGCCAACTTTGTCGTCCTGCGGGAAACCGGCATGCCGGCCGTCCTGCTGGAGAACCTTTTCCTGGACAGCCCGAGGGACGCTGTCAGGCTTAAAGACTCCTCTTTTCTGGACGGGCTGGCCGCCGCCGTAGCGGGCGGGCTGGTGGCCGCCCTGGGAATACCCGTGAAAGAGCAGGCGCCGCCGCCCCTGCCGTGGGATCCTGCCGCGGAAATAGCCAGGCTGAAGGCGGACGGCCTGATCAACAGCGACCACCGGCCGGAGGACCCGGTTATGTGGGGGGAACTGGCAACCGTGCTCAACCGCATAATATCATTTCGCCGGCCTTAAATTTTTGCCGGCAGGCATTGCATATATCAAAAAGTTTTGATATAATGGCTGCATGGATAAGAGCATTAAGATTGCAAAGGCTTTGAGCGACCCGGTGCGCTATAAAATTTTGATGATGCTGGCCCGGAGCGAGGACGGGTGCTGCCCCGTGCCCGGGGAGGCAGGTTCGCGGCCGGGCCTCTGCAATTGTGAGCTGATGGCCAGGCTGGACATGATCCAGTCCCGGGTGTCCTACCACATGAAGGAACTGGCCAAAGCCGGCCTGGTTATCGAGCAGCCGCGGGGCAGGTGGAAATTTTATTCCCTAAACGTCTGCGCCTTAAAGAGTTACATCGAGGACCTGACCCGCGATTTCGGCCTTTAATATTTTTTGGGCCAATATATCAAAAAAATTTGATTTAAGGAGGGCTTTACATGGAAGATATCAGGGAATTCGTCCGCAAAAAGTACGCCGTTGCCGTTGCCGGAAAGACCGGCTGCTGCGGGGACGCAGGCGGGGACTGCTGCGGCGGCGTTACGGCCGGCGCAACCTGCAACGGGGCCGTTACGGAAGACCTGTACTCGCCGGATGAGCTGGCCTGGTTGCCGGAAGAGGCGGCCGCAGCCGCTTTCGGCTGCGGCAACCCGTCCGCCCTGGCGGAGTTGCGCGAGGGGGAGGTGGTGCTCGACCTGGGCAGCGGGGCCGGCCTGGACGTGCTGCTTTCCGCCCGGCGGGTGGGCCCGCGGGGGAAGGTGTACGGCCTGGACATGACCGACGAGATGCTGGCCGCGGCCAGGGCCAACCAGGCCAGGGCCGGCATAGAGAACGTAGAGTTTTTGAAGGGGTACCTGGAGGAGATACCGCTGCCGGACAACGCCGTTGACGTTATCATTTCCAACTGCGTCATCAACCTGACCGCCGACAAGGACCGGGTGCTGCGGGAGGCTTTCCGGGTTCTGAAGCCGGGCGGCCGCCTGGCGGTGTCGGACATAGTGGTCAGGCGGCCCCTGCCCCGCAAGGTGCAGCAGAGCCTGGCCGCCTGGGCGGGCTGTGTGGCCGGGGCCCTGCAGGAGCAGGAGTACAGGGAGAAACTGGCCGCAGCAGGCTTTGTCGATATCGGGGTGGAAATAACCAGGGTGTACGATACCAAAAGCCGGGCGGCGGCAGCCCTTCTTCCCGGCCTTACGGACGAAGAGCGGCGGCAGACCGGTGGGGCGCTGGCAAGCGCCTTTGTCCGGGCGAAAAAGCCTTGCTGAGCGGTGGCAGAAAAATATCTGGCATATATTGATTATGCTGGTAATTTATGGTTTAATTATATTGGTGCCGGAATGAACCCGCCCGGACGCCGGCCGCAGGATGTGTTATAATCAGAGTAAAAAACGAACTGGAGGCGGCAAAGCATGAATGTTCTGGTCAGCGGAGGAGCGGGCTACATCGGCAGCCACACGGTGCGCGAACTGATCAAGAGAAACCACTTTGTGGTGGTGCTGGACAACCTTACCAAATGGCACAGGGCGGCGGTGCAGGGTGCCGAACTGGTGGCGGGGGATACCGCTGACCGGGAGCTTTTAAGGGGCCTGTTCAGGAAGTACGGCATTGAGGCGGTCATGCACTTTGCGGCCAGCAGCCTGGTGGGCGAGTCGGTCCGCCGCCCGTCTGAGTACTATTACAACAACGTGGTTAAAGGGCTTTCCCTGATGGACGCCATGGTGGAGGCGGGCGTGCGCTTTCTGATCTTTTCTTCAACTGCGGCGGTGTACGGGGAGCCGCGGGAGGTGCCCATTACCGAGGCTCACCCGGCCAACCCCACCAACCCTTACGGGGCGACCAAACTGGCCGTGGAGGGAGCGATGCGCTGGTACGGGGAAGCCTACGGGCTGCGCTACGCCTCCCTGCGCTACTTTAACGCCGCCGGGGCCGACCCGGCGGGGGACATCGGCGAGGACCACGACCCGGAGACCCACCTGATCCCGCTGGTGCTGAAGACGGCCTTAGGCTTGCTGCCCCGCCTGGAGGTTTACGGGACCGACTACCCCACGCCTGACGGCACCTGCATAAGGGACTACATCCACGTCAGCGACCTGGCCGAAGCCCACGTGCTGGCCCTGGAAGCGCTGGCCGCAGGGGCTCCTTCTGCGGTGTACAACCTGGGCAACGGCAGCGGCTACTCGGTGCTCGAGGTGGTCAGGGCGGCGGAGGAGGTAACGGGCAGGCCCATACCCGTTCATTACGGGCCGCGGCGGGCGGGTGACCCTTCCGTTCTGGTGGCCGGATCGGAAAAGATTAAGGCCGATCTTGGCTGGCGGCCCCGCTTTACCAGCCTTGGCGACATTATCGGGACGGCCTGGCGCTGGCATCTGGGCCATCCCGGCGGATTCGAAAAATAAAGAGGTAGCGATGAGGACTTTTGCAATTGCCGGCCTGATCCTTCTGGCCGGGCTGTTTGCCTGTTTTCCCGGCGCCGGGGGCCGTGCCGGCGGCGAAAGCCGGCCGATAACGACCCTGGAAGGGCGCAGGGAGGCCCTGGTGAGGCAGGCAGGCCTTGAGGAAAAGGAAAAAGAGCTGGTGGCCGAACTGCTGGCCTGGGATGTGAAAATAGATGCCGCCCGGCGCGAACAGGAGCGGCTGAGGCAGGAGATACCGGCCGCAGAGCGTTCCCTGGCCGGGGCGGAGGCCGGCCTGGCGGAAGCCCGCGCCCGCCTGGAGGAAGGCAGGGACAGGCTGGGCCGCTGGGTGAACTTTCTCTACCGCTACGGCTGGGTGACCTACCTGGAGGTCGTTCTGGGTGCGGCCAGCTTCGGCGAATTCGTGGAAAGGGCACAGGCGGTTATGATCGTCATCGCCAACCAGGCGAAAATGCTCGACGAGGTGCGCGAACTTACCGCCCGCCTGCAGGAGCAGGTTGACGCCTGCGAGAGGGCGCGGCGGGAGCTGGCGGAGAAAGGCGCCAGGCTGGAGGCCAGCCTGAACGAGATGGCGGCGGCCAGGGCCGGCAGGGAGGAGTTTCTGGCCGGCCTTAGGAGGGAGTCGGCCGCCCTCGCCGAAAAGATAGTCCAGGCCGAGGTTTTCTGGTACCGCTCCTTAAGTTCGTTTAACTCCCTTTTGTCCAGCCTGGATGTTTTTCCGTGGCGCGACCTGTCTCCGGAGAAAATTACCGTGAAGGGCAGTAAAGTGCAAGTTGAAATTAGCGAAAACGAGATAAACAGGGTGCTGTTGGATAACGGCGGCGCCGGCCTTAACGTGCAAATTTCACCCGGCCTCTTCGCCATTTCCGGCCCCGCCTCCGGCGGCAGCCCGGATTTCCGGATAGAAGGGGATTTTGCGGCGGAGGACGGAAAGGTGCGCTTCCGCCCGGCGGGCGTCTACCTGGATGGAGTGCCCGTGAGCCGGGAGGTGCTTGCCTTTGTGTCTTCGGAAAGCCGCCTGGCGCTTGACCCGCAGGTTTACCTGCCGGGATGCAGGCTGTCCGAAGTGCGGGCGGAGGCGGGCAGGCTGGTGCTGCTGATGGCCTTAAAATAAAAAAAAGCGCCCAACAGCCCGGGCGAATGGAGATTAAAAGGTAATGTTTGTTTAAATAAAGAGGAAAGGATGTTATGCCTGACTTTACTACAGCAATTCGCGTACCAGCGGCCGGCAGGCGTTTGGCGCAGAACAGGCAAAAGCCTTTGTTCCAAAACGAATCAAGCTGAAAGCGGCTGTGTTCCATAACAATACAGGTGCCCCTGCCTGGGACACCTTTTTCAATTCTTTTCACAGCCGGGAGGGCCTTAGTCCGGGCCCGCGGTCCCGCCGCTGCCTTCCCGGAAGAGCCAGGCAAAGGCCTTTACCTTTTGCAGGGCGTTGTAAGTAATTAAAACAAACGGCCCGAGAATGAAGCCGTAAGCCCCGAAGAGCTCATAGCCGACGTAAAGGGAAATCAGGACGCTTAAAGGGGCAATGCCCATATTCTCGCCGAGCACCTTTGGCTCAATGGAGTGCTTGATGACCACCACTGCAAAAAAAAGGATGATCAGGCCGGCCGCCATGAAAGTTTTTCCCTCCAGCAGGCTGATAATAATCCAGGGGATGAAGATGGTTCCCACTCCCAGCACCGGAATGGGGCTGACCAGACCGCCCAGCAGGGAAATGGCAACCACGTATTCGGTTTTGAGGATGATCAGGCCGGCCAGAATTACCAGGCTGGTGATGGCGGACAGGATGGCCTGGGCTTTGATAAAGCCTATAGAAGAATGGTATATTTCGCCGGCCATTATTTCAAACTTGTGGTGATACTCCCGGGGTATGGCGGATAGCATCTTTTTTTTCAGTATGGGCAGGTCCTTGCTGAAAAAGAAAGCTGCGATCAGCGCAATTACAACCAGCAGAAGCTGGTTGGGCAGGCCGGTAATTACCCCCAGTATTTCCCTGGCCAGCAGGGAAAGCTTTTCGGAGAACATTTCGGTAAGCATTTCGGCGTTCTTATTCAGGTGATGGGTAAATTCCGGCGGAAAGCCCTCGGCGTAGGACTGCAGCCTTTGCATTAGCAGCGAGGACTGGTCTTTCATAATGCTGGTGTGAGAGGGGGCATTGGCCAGGAATCTGGCCAGTTCCACTATTAGTTTTGATACGGTGAGCCAGGCCACTGCCGCCAGGGAACCAACGGTTACCAGCATGGCCATACCCGTGGCGGCGGCCCGGGGCATTTTCAGCTTCTGGAAAAGGCCTACCACCGGTTCTATTGCTACGGCCAGGATCAAGCCCAGGAGAAAGGGGAGGAAGTAAGGGATTACCAGCTTGAAGGCAATTGCCGCGATTACCAGGGTGGCCGCCAACAGGGCTACGTTGGTTATGGCGTTCCAGTGCTTTTTATAAAACTCTCTCAAATATGAACCCTCCGATGGATGTGCGCAGCAGGCAACTGTGTAAACAGTATTCGAGGTTGGATGCCGGAGTCCTTTACGAAAAAATGATTTATATATACCGGTAAAAAAATTTTTTGTCAAAACCGCCTTGAAAAGCTATACTTTATTCAGGTGCTAAAGCGCCGCCGGGGAAAGCGCGGCCTGCCGGCGCTTTAGCCGCTTTGCAAGATAATGTATGCCGGTTAACGAGCCGGTTAGTGGAGGAATCATTTCGGTGAGCGAACTACTGCCGCCCTGCACGAATGCTTGCCCGGTCCGCACGGATGTCAGAGGTTATATTGCTGCAATAGCCAGGCGCGATTACGTGGAGGCCTGCCGGCTGATCCGGGCCAGAAATCCCTTTCCTTCCGTGTGCGCCTGGGTGTGCCCTCATCCCTGCGAAGAGGCCTGCCGCCGGGCTGGTGTGGACATGCCTTTGTCCATCCGGGAACTGAAGCGTTTTGCCGTTGAGAATGCGGCCTGGAGCCCGGCCGTTCCCGCTCCCGCCACCGGTAAAAAGGTGGCCGTTGTGGGTGCCGGCCCGGCCGGGCTGACCGCCGCCTACGAACTGGTCCTGCGCGGCCACCGGGCGGTGGTTTACGAGCGGCACCGGTCGCCGGGCGGGCACTTTTTCACCTCCCTGCCCGCCTACCGCCTGCCGCGGGAGGTGTTGCAAAGGGATCTTGAAACAATCCTGGCGGCCGGGGTGGAGGTGCGCACGGGTGTAGAGGTTGGCCGGGACGTGACTGTTACCCGTCTGAGGGATGAGTACGACGCGGTAATAATCGGCGTGGGGCTGCGGGCGAGCAAAAGGCTGGACGTGCCGGGCGGCGGCCTGCCGGGGGTTTACCCGGCGCTTGAGTTTCTGGAGATGGCCAACCTGGGCGAAAGGCCGCGGGTGAGCGGCCGGGTCGCCGTAGTCGGCGGCGGAGACGTGGCCATGGACGCGGCCCGCACCGCCCTGCGCCTGGGCGCCTCCGAAGTGCTGGTAATCTGCCTGGAGGAGCGGGAGCAAATGCCCGCCCACAGGTGGGAGGTAGATGAAGCCCTGGCCGAGGGGGTAACCCTTTTGCCCGGCCGCGGCCCTGCCGGGATCATGGAGCAGGGGGGCAGGGTTGTTGGCCTGAAGGTTCAAAAGGTAAAGTCGGTTTTTGACCCTGACGGAAGGTTCAACCCGGTTTATGAGCCGGGCAGCTTTGAGAGCGTGCCCTGCGATACGGTAATAACGGCCATAGGCCAGGCGCCGGACTTCCGCTTCCTTAACGGCAGCGGGCTGAAGGCAGGGGAAGGGGGGCGGCTGGTCCTGGACGGAGAGTTCTTTGTTGCCGGTGTCCGCGGCCTCTTTTGCCTGCGGCGAGATAGCCGCCGGGCCCGGCCCGGCCATTGCCGCAGTAGCCTCCGGCCGCAGGGCGGCGGAGTTGGTGGACCGCTATTTAAAGGGCGCAAAAGGGCTGCCGCCTGAAGATGAAGGCGCGGTCATCGGCCCTCTGCCGGCCAAAGTGGCCGGGAGAATACCCCGCCGCGCCCGCAGGGAGGCGGCAGGGCCGCCCGGCGGGAAGGCCGGTGTGCTTCTTGTCCCCCGGCCGGTGCCGGCCGAACCGGACGCCCTTTACGAGGCGGGGCGGTGCCTGAGCTGCGGCCTGGGGGCCAGGGTGGACGGCGCCAAATGCGCCGCCTGCCTGGCCTGCCTGAGGGTATGCCCTTACGGGGTGCCCGTTGCAGGGCGGCAGGCCGTCATGCCGGTTGAAGGCTGTTTGGCCTGCGGCATTTGCGCCTCGGTCTGCCCGGCGGGAGCGATAGCCGTTGAAAAGGTGGACATGGCGGCCGGGCCGCACCTGCCGCTTGACGGGCGGCTGGCAGGGAAGGTTGCCGTTTTTACCTGCCTGGGGGCCTGCGAGGAAAGGCTTGAGCTGGATGCCCTGAAAAAAAACGGCGGGCAGCCCGGCCTGCACGTGATAGAGATGCCGGCGGCCGGCGCCCTGCGCCTGGAGTGGATTTTAAATGCTTTTGAAAACGGGGCTGCCGGGGCGGCGGTAATTGCCTGCGGCGCCGGCGAGTGCTGCCACCCGGGCGGCGCCGCCTACGCCCAGGGGGTTGTGGCCCGCGCCAGGAGCATCCTGGAGCAGGCCGGCATTGCGCCGGAGCGGCTCTGCTGCTTGAGGCCGGACGGGGAACGGGATGCGGCGTCCCTGCTGGCCGGCTTTATCGAAGGGCTGAAATAGCCTTACCCGCCGAAGGCCTGCTTTAAGATTTCCCTGCCCCTGGGGGTTACGGTCAGCCTGACCGGGCCGCCTTCGTCCTTTTCCCTGGCAATGAGACCCTCTTTGTTTAAGCGGCCGACCCGGTCCCACACCGTGTTGAATCCTATCCCCAGGGCGTTTCCTATTTGCCGGCAGTGCAGGTCTCCCGGCTTGATGTTGTGGCAGCCTCCTGAGCATACCATGCCGCCCCGCTCGCCGATGACCCTCAATACGTCCAGGGAGTGCGGCGGAAGGGAAAGTTTCTCTGGGTTTAAACCCGCATTATCCATCCTTTAAACCTCCTTTGGGCAAACTGACCGGGCCTTAGCGGCCGGAAAAGGCTGGAAAGCGTCTTGTCAACTTAAAACAGGATTAGTATAATTGATTAATATAATTATAATGGTTTAACACTGCAAAGCTCATGCCATTATTGATGGTTGCAGTTGCTCCGGGGGAAACAGGGGCGGCCGCTGCAGGGGGCACGATGCGGCGGCCTTGCCGCCAGAAAGCTGAAAGGGCTGGATATTTGCCGTGGAAAGTAATTTAAAGCAGGGAAATATGAATGCGCCCGGCCGTTTTGAAATGTTTTACCGCCAGGTGGAGGACGTTCTTTTCTGCTGCCCGAAGGTGGCCGAAGCGGTTGTCCTCGCGGTAGGCGGCCTGCAGCAAGCCGAAATATTGAAGGCCTATATCGTGCTGAGGGAGGGTGAAGCGGCCACGGCCGAGGAAATAGTCCGGTTTTGCGCAGGGCGCCTGGAAGAGTTTCTGGTGCCCGGGGCGGTCGAATTCCGGGAAAGCCTTCCCAAGACACCCGCCGGGAAGGTTTTAAGAAGGGTGCTGCTGGAGGAAGAAAAAAACAGGAACCGTTGATTTATCTGAATTATCTGTTGACATATTGACGCCTTTATCATATTCTTAAATTGCACAACCGAATATGTTCTTCGTTAGGTGAGGCTTCTACACAGACATATGCCACTGCCCGGAAATGTCGAGAGACGCCTACGGGTTAACAGGTACTGCCGGATTAAGGTTTTACTTAATGTGGCTGGGATCTTTTCCCTAGCTGTGTATGTGTCAAAGCTTTGACGAGTGGAGAAGGTTATTTGCTGTTATTATTTGTGGGAAAACCTTCTTTAAAAATGAGGGTTTTTTATTTTTGACGTGGGAGGCGAATAATATGGAAGATGCCGGCTGTGGCGATAGAAAAACCGGCACAGCTTTGACTACCGGCACAATTCATGTGAGTAACCGGAAAAGAATTCTGGCAGACTGGGGGGTTGAGGATGATTAAGACCTATCTTTACAGCCACGGCGAGAACAGGATGTACCACGACGTAGAGCTGGAGAAAAAGAACGAATTTTTAAAGCACGAAGAGGACCTGCTGTGGGTCGACCTTTACAGGTTTACCGAAGAAGAAATAAAGTACGTGGCAAGAATTTTCGACTTTCACCCGCTGGCCGTGGAGGACTGCATGAGCTACAGCCCGCGCGCCAAGCTTGACAATTACGAGGACTATTATTTCTTTGTCATGCATGCCCTCCGTTACGACGAGGAGTCCGAGGAGGAAATCGTGCTGGTTCAGCTTAACGTTTTTTTGGGGCCCAACTTTGTGGTGACCGTTCATAACCAGACCCTGCCGGTGCTGGGGCGGATGGCCAGGGTCAGCCTGCACAGCTCCCAGTACATGAATAAGGGGATGGAATTTTTCCTGTACTCCATTATTGACGGCAATACCGACGAGATCTTCCCCATTCTGGAACGCATCGGGGTGCGTATCGACGAGCTGGAGGACGAGATTTACGAGCAGCCCAGCAAGGAAATTACGGAAGAGTTTTTGGCCCTGAAGAGGACCATTTTGACCATCCGGCGTGCCGTCCTGCCGCAGTTGAGGGTTTTTACCAGCATTAACGCGGGCGGGCACCCCTATTTCGACATCCGGGAGGAAATAAAGCCCTACTTTCTGGACCTGGTGGACCACCTCGAGCGGATTGCCGACTCAATTGAAGGGTACCGCGACCTGGTGGACGCCTCCCTGGCCACCTACCACTCGCTGATCAGTGCCCGCACCAACCAGACGATGCGGGTGCTTACGGTAATCTCGACGATCTTCATCCCGCTTACCTTTCTGACCGGCTTTTTCGGCATGAACGTGCCGCTGCCCTACCAGAACAGCGGTATGTCCACCTTTCTAATAACTGCCGGTCTGATCGGGGTTTCAGGGCTGATGCTGGCGGCATTTAAAAAGCAAAAATGGATCTGAAAGGGAAAACTTCTTGCCCTGCCGTTTTCCGGCCGGGGCCTGAAAATATATAATGTATAACTGGCGAAGGCAATTTTTCAGCATATTTTTACCGGTTTTAATTTTATTTTAAGCTTTGTTGTGTAGAATCCATAGCAGGCGAAAATGTTTATGCAGCAGCCGGCGCTTTGTCGCCGCTCACTCCGGTGCTCCGCGCCGACAGCACCAGGGCTTGCTTCGGACCGGACTAGCGTCGCTGCAAAGGCGGCGAAAGGTTTGTTTTGATTATGACTTTTTTCATCATTGTTTTTCTCGTTCGCTTTGACAAAGCGCCGTCTCCACACATTTTATTCCCGGTTTGTCACGGAATATCACGGGCTGTTAATCATTTTAAGTTTTTCCTGGGAGGGTTTTGAACATGAACAGGTTCCTGCGTTCTCCTTATGCTAAGACGGCCGGCGCCTTCCTGGCAGGGGTGCTGGCGGTTGCGGCCGTTCTGGCGCTGGCCGGCGTCCTGCACGGCGTGCCCGGCCTTTCCCGGAGCGGCGCGGCCGCAATTGCCGACGCCCAGGCTGCCGAACTGCCGGGCCTGGGCCCCAATACCATTGCGGACATAGTGTCGCGGGTGGGGCCGGCGGTGGTAAGAATCGACACCACCGTCCAGGGGGAGAGGTATGTCGATCCTTTCTTCAACGACCCCTTTTTCAGGCACTTTTTCGGCGACCAGTTCCGCATTCCGATGCAGTCTGAGGAGCGCCGCGGGCTGGGGTCGGGCTTCATCGTTTCGCCGGACGGCTATATTTTAACCAACGAGCACGTCATTGCCGGCGCCGACCGGATTGAGGTGACCGTGGCCGGGCGGGACAAGCCCTATCAGGCCAGAAAAGTTGGGGCGGACCACGACCTCGACCTGGCAGTGCTGAAAATTGACGCCGGCAACGATCTGCCCACCATTCCGCTGGGCAACTCGGACAGCGTCAGGGTGGGCGACTGGGTTGTGGCCATCGGCAACCCTTACGGCCTGGACCATACCGTAACGGTGGGCGTGATCAGCGCCAAGGGACGGCCGGTAACGGTGGAAGACCGGCGGTATAAGAACCTGCTCCAGACCGACGCCTCGATTAACCCGGGCAACAGCGGCGGCCCGCTCTTAAACCTGAACGGCGAGGTGGTGGGGATCAACACCGCCATCAACGCCCAGGCCCAGGGCATCGGCTTTGCCATACCGAGCAGCACGGTCAAGGCGGTCTTTGACGACCTGGTGCAAAAAGGAGGGGTTTCCCACCCCTGGCTGGGCGTCTACCTTCAGCAGGTGACGGAGGAATTGGCAAGCTATTTCGGTTTGCAGGACTTAAGCGGCGCTCTGGTGGCCTCGGTGGTTAGCGGCGGGCCGGCGGAAAAGGCCGGATTGCGGCGGGGCGACATCATCGTGCGCTACAACGGCAGCGCCGTAAACAACCCCAACGACCTGATCGAGCTGGTGGGGGGAACCGCCGTGGGCAGCCAGGTCGAAATTGAGTTTATCAGGGGCGGAGAGAGAAAAACCGTTACGGCCGTAATTGAGGCAAAAAGGCCATAGTTCACCCGACGCGGAGCATTCTGAGCCAAGCGGCTTCAGCACCGTGGCCTTAATGGTGCAGCTTTAGTTTTACGCCTGCTGCGGCAGGTTTTTTTCTTTTGCCGGCGAATTTTTAAAATGTAGAAATACGGAGGTGCGTATGGAAGCGAAGATTCTGGTTATTGACGACGACCGGAAGATAACCGCCATGCTGCGCCGCTGCCTGGTCTTTGAAGGCTTTGAGGTGCAGACGGCGGCAGGAGGGGAGGAAGGCCTGCGCCTTGCCGCCGCCTGGAAGCCCGACCTGGTGGTGCTGGACGTGCTCATGCCCGGCACAGACGGCTGGGAGGTGTGCCGCAGGCTTCGTGCCGGCAGCAGCCTGCCCATACTGATGCTCACCGCCAAAGATGAGGTGGCCGACCGGGTGAAGGGGCTGGACCTGGGCGCCGACGACTACCTGGTCAAGCCCTTTGCCCTGGAGGAACTGCTGGCCCGGATCAGGGCCCTCCTGCGCAGGAGCAGGCAGGCCGATACGGCCATGCGGCCCCTGGTGTACGCCGATCTGACGCTCGACCATGCCACCCGGGAGGTCCGCCGCGGCGGCCGCCCGATTCAGCTTACGGCAAGGGAATTCGAATTGCTGGCCCTGTTTATGGAGCACCCCCGCCAGGTGCTGACGCGGGACCAGATCATGGACAGGGTGTGGGGGATTGACTACGGCGGCGAGTCGAACGTTCTGGAGGTATATGTCGGGATGCTCCGGCAAAAGCTGGAGGAAGGCGGGGAAAAGAGGATTATCCACACCGTTCGCGGGGTGGGCTACGTTTTGAAGGAATAGCATTTTAAGATTGACGGAGGGAGACGCGTTGTCCCTGCGCCTGAAGCTGACCTTTTTATACAGCGGCGTCCTGGCCCTGACCATGCTGGTTTTCGGCCTGCTGGTGTATTTTTTTATGGAGCACAACCTTACCGCCGAAGCCGACCGCTCCGTTGCCGGGATAGCCGAGGACGTGGTGCGCTCGACCGTGATTGTGGGCAGGTTCCCGGCTCCGCTGCGGCAGGTGGTCATTCCCGACGTTGATGTTTTTGCCAATCCCAACACCTACATTCAGGTGGTGGACCGCTCCGGGGTGGTGGCGGCCAGGTCGGACAACCTGGGCGGGCAGGTCATTCCCTTGAGCGAGGAAACCCTCAGGGAGGTGGCCAAGGGAAAAGGCTTTTACGAGACCGTAATGTCGGGCAGCCAGAGCCTCAGGGTGTACAACCGGCCGCTTCTGGTGGACGGCCAGGTGGTAGGCGTGCTCCAGGTGGCCAGGACCATGGGGCCTGCCGAAATGGCCTTGAAGAGGCTTAGGATCCTGCTTTTCCTGGGCGGGGCGGTCGCCCTTTTCCTGACGAGCACCCTGGGATGGCTATTGGCCGGGGCGGCGCTGAGGCCGATAGGCCGGATCACCGAGACCGCTTCGGCCATCCAGCAGGGCCGGGACCTTACCAGGCGGATCAGTTACAGTGGGCCGAAGGACGAGGTGGGGCGCCTTGCCGGGACGCTGAACCAGATGCTGGAGCGGCTTCACGATGCCTACCGGAACCTGGAGGATGCAGAGGCGGCGCAGCGCCGCTTCGTTTCGGACGCCTCGCACGAGCTGCGCACCCCCTTGACCACCATCAAGGGCAACGTGGAGCTGCTGAAAAAAATGGGTGACGCCGATCCGGAAACAAGGAACGAAGCCCTTAACGATATTGCCGGCGAGGTTGAAAGGATGTCCAGGCTGGTCTCCGACCTTTTGGTCCTGGCCAGGGCCGATGCCAGCCTGAAGCTGAAAAAGGAGGCAGTTGCCCTGGCGCCGCTGCTTGCGGAGGCCGCCCGGCGGGGTTCCGTCCTGGCCGGGGGGCTGACTTTTTCTGCCGGCGATTTTTCCGCCCTGGGGGAAGCCGAGGTTTTGGGGGATAAGGATTATTTGATGCAGCTTCTGCTCATCCTGATAGAGAACGCAGTCCGTTACACGCCCCCGGGCGGGGAGGTGCGCCTGGAGGCCCAGGCAGAGGGGGATTGCGTGGAGATATCGATTATCGACAACGGGATCGGCATTGCTGAAAAGGACCTGCCCCACATTTTCGAGCGGTTTTACCGGGCGGACAAGGTCCGCTTCAGCAGCGGCTCCGGCCTGGGGCTGGCGATTGCCCGCTGGATTGTGGAGGAGCACGGCGGAACAATCATTGTGAAAAGTAAAGAAGGGGAAGGCAGCACGTTTACCGTCCACCTGCCCCTGAGAATTTTGTAATAAGGCTTTTTCAACGGTGGTATTAAAATCCTGATAAATAACAATTCATGGAAATTTTTCATATGTATTTTATTTTAGCAGTTCATAGTTTTTCCCCGTTTCTTTCGTCAGGAAACGTTCCGCTTGTTTTAAAACCAAGGCAAGAATTGCTCCGGCGCTCAGGGTCACGGCCATGGCTGTTTGGGTGTGGAGGATATACCAGAAAAGAAGGTATCCCGTTGACAGCACGATGGACATCAGCATCAGCGGAAATGCTACTTTCATAAAGCCGGTAAAGCTGATGTGCGCACCTCTTTTTTCGGCCATACCGACTACTACCACATTGGCCGACGCTCCGATGATCGTCCCGTTGCCGCCCAGGCAGGCCCCCAAAGACAATGACCACCAGAGTAAGTTTAAGTCGGTAATGCCGCCAAGGCGCCCCATGTCCTGGATCAGGGGGATCATCGTCGCCACAAAGGGAATGTTGTCCACAAATGCCGAGGCTATGGCAGAAAGCCAGAGGATCAACATGCCTGTGGGCAGCACATTGCCGCCGGTTACCTCCAGGGACCACCTGGCCACTGCCTCGATTACGCCTGCTTCTTCCAGTGCCCCGACCACCACGAAAAGCCCAATGAAGAAAAATATTACGGGCCACTCCACCACTTGCAGAGCGTGTTCAGGGTCCTCCCTGGTGAGCAAAAGCAAAAGGCTGGCGCCCGACAGGGCTATGACCGACGATTCGAGGTGGACGTACTGGTGCAGGATGAAGCCCAGTATGGTAAGGGAAAGTACCACCAGGCATTTGCGCAGGAGCACGGCGTCTTTAATTTCGTCCTGCTCATTCAGTTTCATTATATTTGCCTTCAGTTCCTCCCGCGCTACCAGCTGTTTTCGATATATAAGCCGGATCAAAAAAATGGTCAAAACGTATATAACCACTATAACCGGCGTCAGGTTGAATACGAAGTCCATGAAGCCCAGCCCGGTGGCGCTGCCGATCATAATATTCGGCGGGTCACCGATTAGTGTAGCCGTACCGCCGATGTTTGAAGCTAAAATCTCGGCGGACAGGAACGGCAGCGGGCTTATCTCGAGTTGCCTGGCTATGGCGAAGGTGACCGGCACGATTAAAAGCACGGCCGTAACATTATCCAGGAGAGCGGATAAAACCGCCGTGATCAGGGACAAAGCGCCGATGATCTTAAGCGGCTCGCCCTTGGAGCCCTTGGCTGCCTTAACTGCCAGGTACTCAAAGATACCGGTCTGCCTGGTAATGCCAACAATAATCATCATACCCACAAGCAGGCCGATGGTGTTAAAGTCGATTGCATGCACCGCTTTTTCCGGAGTGATAATCCCCAGTATAACCACCAGCGCAGCTCCGGCAAAGGCGGCAACCGTCCGGTGGATTTTTTCAGATACTATCACGGCGTAAGTAATTAAGAATACTGAAGTGGCTATAATAACCTGGTGCTGCTCGCTCAATGCTTTCACCCCTTTTTTATTTTCAACATAATATCATTTAATATCATTACCGAAAGTCTTCAGGCATGCGAAACCAATTGAAAAAAGCCTGTGCACTTGCTGCGGCATATTAAGTTGTCCTTTATAAAAAATAATAGGGTGGGAAGCCCGTAAAAGGACTTCCCACCCCAGAAGCCTGAATCCTTGAAAACGAATCGAAAAAATTCGTCCAACACGCAAACAAGAAATATTCAATTTATTTTTTCTTTTTCAAGTTGAATACTATCCCGACGTCGGGGTCGGTCCAGTAACCGGTAAGGCGGTATCCGTCCGCAATCAACTTTCTGCATTCAGCTATGGCTTGCTCCAGGTTGTCCAAAAATTTCACTCCTGTTTTGTCGCCTATATCCGGTATATTATCTACGGTTATTTGTTCTTCGAGGTAATCACCGTGTTCGGTTGCTTTATCTACGGATACCTTGGTCATGGACTTCCCTCCGGTATTTTTTTTATAATATACCAGATAGATCGATACGATAACAATACTCGAAAGTATTGTCGGATTTTAAAAAAATATTAAGATTAATAGTGGTGCAATGTATTGCCCCCACTCTAAAAACGGAGGAGAGTGAAAATGTCTCCATCTTGTCAAATCACATTCGCCAGCGCCGTTTTCCTGGGAATTTACGCGCTGTTGATCGCCGATAAGATCCACCGCACCATCGTGGCGCTCTGCGGCGCCGTGATTATGCTTCTTGCTGGCATCATTTCCCAGGAGCGGGCGGTCAGGGCCATCGACTTCAACACCATCGGCCTGCTTGTGGGTATGATGGTCATCGTAGGCATCACCCGCCGCACCGGCATTTTTGAGTACCTGGCCGTCATTTCGGCCAAGTGGGCCAAGGGCGAGCCGGTAAAGATCATGCTCTCGCTGGCCACCGTTACCGCTGTCCTGTCGGCTTTCCTGGACAATGTCACCACCGTGCTGCTGATTGTCCCGGTTACCTTTGCCATCGCCCGGCAGTTAAAGATAAACCCGGTACCCTTCCTGTTCGCTGAAATAATAGCGTCTAATATCGGCGGCACCGCCACCCTGATCGGCGACCCGCCCAACATCATGATCGGCAGCGCCACCGGACTTGGCTTCATGGACTTCGTCATAGCCCTGACCCCGGTCGTAATCGTAGTCCACATCGCCAACATGATCTGGCTCAGGGTCCTTTATAAGAAGCAGTTGGTAACCACCCCGGACCTGCAGAAGAATATAATGAACATGGACGAGAAAGAGGAAATAAAAGACCCGGTCATGCTAAAGAAAAGCCTCTGGATTATCGGTTTGACCATCCTGGGCTTTGTCCTGCACCAGTACCTGCACCTGGAATCGGCCACCATTGCCCTATCCGGCGCCGCCTTCCTTCTGCTGGTGACCCGTGACGACCCCGGGCGCGCTCTCGGTGCAGTGGAATGGCCCGTTATATTTTTCTTCGCCGGCCTCTTTGTCGTGGTCGGCGCCCTGGAGGAAGTGGGCGTAATTGAATACATAGCCAAGGAGTCCCTGAAACTGACCGGAGGCGCCATGGTGCCCACCGGGCTCCTGATCCTGTGGCTGTCCGCCATCGCCTCGGCTTTTGTGGACAACATCCCCTTCGTTGCTACCATGATTCCTCTGATTCAGGACATGGGGCGGCTGGGGGGCATCCCCGACCTGAAACCCCTGTGGTGGTCCCTCTCGCTGGGCGCCTGCCTGGGCGGCAACGGCACCCTGATCGGTGCGTCGGCCAATGTTGTGGTGGCCGGCCTGGCGGAAAAACGCGGCGTAATCATGACCTTTATGAGCTTCACAAAGGTGGCCTTTCCGATGATGCTGATGTCGGTGGCCATCTGTACGGGCTACCTGCTTCTCCGCTATCTCCACTAAATATCCAATAAGCCCCTGCTGAAAGCGGCAGGGGCTTTTTAAAAGCCGCATTCTTTTATATATCTTTCCAGTTCCTCCAGGTCCTCCTCGGTTATCTTTGCCGGCGGCACTCCGCCAAGGAGGAGGCGCCCTTCAATTACCTTTAGCTTTTCTTTTTCCTTTCTCAGGGCCTCCAGGTTGCCCTTGATTTCGTGGTAGCGGATCAGTTCCAGGCACTGGCGGCGGTCGTAGAGCAATAAGGAAAGGCGGCCGGTCCTGCCGGGTTCTTCTGAGTTCCACCTGGCCCTGTAATGTTCAATTACTCCCCCTTCCTCGGCCACCTGCAGGGCGGCCCGGCACAGTGCCTCGCCCTGGGCGCTGTCATCGTACTCCCGGGCCATAATTTCCAGGACCACGGCCACGGGCAGGTAGCCTTCCGGCGCCGGCTTGCCGGCAAAAAACTGTTTTTTAGCGCCATTGCCGGGGAGGATTCCTTCCGGTTCCGGGTAGCCTGTCGCATCCGGACGGCTTTCAGGTTTTTGAATGCACTCTTTCGGTTTAAGGCAGGCTCTCCTTCGTCTTACCGGCATGGTCTCACCTCTTTTTGTATTTTACCTGAAAAAAAAATAGCATTGTAAAAAAAATAATGCAAGCTCCTTGAATGTTAATTCGTTTTTATGGTTTATTCTTTGCTCTTGTAGAGTGCCAAGCTAACGTTGTTGTGGTAAAATGTAACTGAATTATCTGAAGTTATGTGCCTGTTGGCGGGATATTATTAAGGGGGGGGTGGAATTTATGCCGGAAGACCGGCTGGAGCAGATTTTTAATATGGTAACGGAATTAATCCGTATTGCCGGGAACACCAATGCGGCGGTGGAGGAACTGCGCAAGGGACAGGAAGAACTGAAACAGGGCCAGGAACGCCTGGAGGCCCGCATGGACAGGCTGGAGGACCGCATGGACGGCCTGGAGGCTCGCATGGACAGGCTAGAGGCCCGCATGGACAGGCTAGAGGCCCGCATGGACAGGCTGGAGGACCGCATGGACGGCCTGGAGGCCCGCATGGACAGGCTGGAAACCCGTACTGACAGTATAGAGACGATTGCCCGGCATATACAGGAAGATCAGAAGTCCATGTTTGAAGTAATGGGCGAACATGAGGTCGCGATCAGGTCTTTGCGCAGAAGGCCGGTTTAGTTGTTGATGAATGGGAAACGGGTATCAAATACGGAATATTATTTAAAGGGTTCGGTGATTATAAGCCCAGGTAAGCCCGGTGGAGTTTTTATAAAGAGAGTGGCCGGTTTTTTTTGTGAGCTGCCGGTTTTTATTTTTGCGCCAGGAGAGGGGCGGATGGGGTTCGTGGAGCAGGAAGAGCGGGAGATTGTGATTAAAAAAAATAGCGAAAGGAGGCTGACCGTGGGGGCCACCCCGCCGCAGGTGCTGGTGGTGGGCTTTGCGGCAATTATTCTGGCCGGCGCTTTGCTGCTTACCCTGCCGGCGTCTGTGCGGCCGGGCGGGGAGATTAATTTTCTGACCTCGCTTTTTACGGCCACCTCTGCGGTTTGCGTTACCGGCCTGGTCGTGGTGGATACCGGCACGCACTGGACCTTTTTCGGCCAACTGGTGATTCTGACTCTGATTCAGGTGGGCGGCCTGGGCTTTATGACCATGGCCACCTTCTTTGCCATCCTCATGGGCCGCCGCATCGGTCTGAGGCAGAGGCTGATCATGCAAGAGTCGCTTAACCAGACCAGTGTGTCGGGGATAGTCAGGCTGGCCAGGCATGTGCTGGTTTTTACCTTTTCTGCCGAACTGGTGGCCGCAACAATCCTGTCAGTCCGCTGGGCGGCCGATCTCGGCTGGCAAAAAGGGATCTGGTACGGCCTCTTTCATTCCATATCGGCCTTCAATAACGCCGGCTTCGACCTGTTCGGCGAGTTCAGGAGCCTGACCGGGTACGTGGAGGACGTAACGGTGAACTTATGCATTACCACCCTGATCATCCTGGGGGGGATAGGTTTCAGCGTTATCGTCGACCTGTTCCGCAACTTCAGGTCACCCGGCCGCCTGTCGCTGCACACAAAGCTCACCCTTTCCGTTACCGGAATTTTGCTTCTGGCCGGCACGGTCCTGATTTACTGCCTTGAGCTGTCCAACAGCCTGGCGCCGCTCAGCCCGCAGGGCAAGCTTCTGGCGGCCTATTTCCAGGCTGTCACGCCCCGCACGGCCGGCTACAACACCCTGAATATGGCGGCGCTCCGCTCGGCCACGCAGTTTTTAATTGTCGTACTGATGTTCATCGGCGCCTCGCCCGGTTCCACGGGCGGCGGCATTAAAACCACCACCATCGGCACCCTGGCCGTCTCGATCTGGTCCATGGCCAGGGGAAGGACCGATTCGGTGGTCTTTAAGCGCCGGCTGGGGCAGGAGCAGGTTTACAAGTCGCTGGCTATCTTGTTCATGGCTACCACTCTGGTAATCACGGTATCGCTTTTGCTGTCCGTAACCGAAAGCGCCGATTTCCTGGCCGTGCTGTTTGAAACCACTTCCGCCTTTGGCACGGTGGGCCTGACCATGGGCCTGACGCCGGACCTGAGTACGGCCGGGCGCCTTTTAATCATCCTCACCATGTTTCTGGGCCGGGTTGGTCCCCTGACGGTGGCCTTTGCCCTGGCCAGACCAAGGCATAAGTTTCCTCTTCGTTATCCCGAAGAAAAAATTATGGTCGGGTAGTCAATAAAAATCATTTTGTACATATTTTGTTCTTTTCAGTGAACAGGCACCTCTAACCGGGGTGCTTTTTTCTTCGGGGTTGCCCCTCTTTTTAATTTTCCATGAAGCCATACAATTTGACCCGGACAGCTCCGCAACGGTATACCTGTGAGTGTTTTTGCCGTTTAACGGTATGACATAATGGCATTAAGCTATACTGTATACAATAATTCAGTTATACTGTATACAGATATTCTGAATACATTAAATATTTGAAAAAGCAAAAAACTTTATGAACTTTATAGTCAAATTTTTTTTTAATTATGCTATAATCTAATAAAATTAATTAACTGAAAATTACCCTTGTTTAGAAAATAAGGGTATTTGTTTTTAAAAACACGTTATAAAGGGGGTAGTGAAAGGGCGGAAAAGGTGCGTTTGCAGTGCATTGAAGCGGGCAAAGGAGAGGCGTGTTTTGCAGTGTTTGATGGTTTAAAATTTTGGTAAGGAGGTTTGCTGGTGAAAAGGTTCAGGTGGCAGTTTGCTGCTCTTTCTTTTATCATAATCGGCCTTATGTTGATTGCCGCCGGATGCGGCGGCGGCCAGGGCGCAAAGAAGGAAGAAGTGAAAGTTGGCGTCATTCTCCCCCTTACCGGCAGTGAGGCAATGTTCGGGGAAATGGAAAAGAACTCTTTTGAAATGGCTCTGGAAGAGCTTAAGGCCGCCGGGAAGGCAGCAATCGGCGGTAAGGAGATAAAGCTTTTGTTTGAGGACGACCAGGGCAAGCAGGACGTGGCCAAGTCCGCGGCCGAAAAACTGGTGAACCAGGATAAGGTGGTCATGCTGACCGGCGGCTACAGCAGCGCCTGCTCCAACGTTATAGCCGGTTCGGCCCAGGCCATGAATATACCCTTCCTGGTTGTGACCGGTTCATCCGACGATATTACCAAAAAAGGCTGGCAGTGGGTGTTCAGGGGGGCGGCGGCTCCGGCCAGCAAGTACACCGGCGCCCTGTGGGATATGATCGAAAAAGTGGTTAAGCCCAAAAACGTGGCTCTGATTTACGAGAACACCGATTTCGGCACCTCTTCGGCCAAGGCCTTCCGGGCCGACTGCGAGAAGAGGGGGATAAACCTGGTCTTCGATCAGGCCTACGAGCACGGGGCGATAGACTTCAAGCCGATGCTGGCAAATATGAGAAGCACCAACCCGGACATGATTTTTGCCGTTTCGTACGTTATGGACGCGGCAATGATCACCAAGCAAATGAAGGAGCTTGATTTTAACGTCAACCTCTTCGTGGGCGGCGGCGCCGGCTACACCATGCCTGAATTCAAGGAAAACGCTGGCAGCGCCTCGGAGTACGTGGCCTCCACCACCCTGTGGGTGCCCAACGTGGCCTGGCCGGGGGCAAGCGATTACTTCAACAAGTACAAGCAGAAATACGGCAAGGAGCCCGACTACCACGGCGCCCAGGCTTACGCCACCATGTACATTATTGCCGATGCTTTAAGCAGGGCCAAGGAGCTGACCAATACCGGAATTCAGAAGGCCCTGAAAGAGACCGACATGATGACCATCATGGGGCCGGTCAAGTTTGAGGACTGGGAGGGCTACACCAACCAGAACAAGCCGACCACTTACGTGGTGCAGTGGCAGAAAGGCAAGCTGGAGGTCATCTGGCCTGAAAATGTAAAATCGGCCGGCTATGTCTACCCGGTTCCCAAGTGGAGAGAAAGATAGCCGGGCTTTAATGCGGCCTGGTTTTATTGCGGAATATTATGGTTTCCGGTGATGCGGACGTAATGTCCGCATCATCCACGAATTTGCTGTTTTTGTAACTGCTTTAGGGAGGTAAGCGCATGGTATTGTTCGGTCAGACGGTCATATGCGGCATCCTGCTGGGCGGGATGTACGCGCTGATCGCCATAGGCATGACCCTGATTATGGGTGTGATGAAGATAATCAACCTGGCGCACGGCGCCCTGGTCATGGTGGGTATGTACGTAACCTACGTGTGTTTTAAGGAGTTCGGGATCGATCCTTATATTGGCATGTTTCTGGCCATGCCGGTGCTGTTTTTCATCGGCTGCCTGATTCAGAAATACATGATTAACCGGCTGGTTGAAGTTGATTCCATCCTGCCGGAAAACCAGGTCCTGCTCACCGTCGGAATCATGCTTGTATTAACCGAATCGGCGCGGTTGATTTTTAAATCTGACTACCGCTCCGTTGCAACGAGCTATTCCTCCAAAGTGGCTTTTCTCGGCGATATGTCGATAAGTGTCCCCATGCTGACCGGCTTTTTCATCGCCATGATATTTACCCTCATTCTGCATCTGTTTTTAACAAAGACGGATATCGGCAGGTCGATCAGGGCTACCGCCCAGGATCGGGATGCTGCAGTATATATGGGGGTTAACTCCTCCCGGATCACCATGATTACTTTCGGCATCGGCTCGGCGCTTGCCGCTGCCGGCGGATCGCTGCTGCTGCCGCTTTTTTACCTGTTTCCGGATATTGGCCACCTGTTTACCGCAAAATCTTTCATCATCACGATTCTTGGCGGCATGGGCAGCACCATGGGCGCCGCCGTCGGCGGGCTGGTGCTTGGAATAGCGGAGTCTTTGGGTGCCACTTATATTTCAATGGGGTACAAGGATATCGTCGGGCTGGTCATATTTCTGCTCGTGCTGCTGTTCCTGCCGGGCGGCTTAAAGAGTATAGTCAAGAGGTGAGTCGGGAATGAAGAACAAAAACATTGTTTTTACGCTGCTTTTTGCCCTGTTTGCTGTTTTGCTGCCGCTTTTTGTGAAAGCTCCCTATCAGATGCATATTCTGATTCTGATTATCATCTGGTCGGTTATCGGTACCGCCTGGAACCTGCTGGGCGGGTACGCCGGTCAGGTTTCGTTCGGCCACGCAGCCTTTTTCGGGCTGGGTGCTTACGCCGCAGGCCTTTTAAAGTTTCATTACGACATTTCCCCGTGGTGGGGAATGCTCTTGGGACCGGTGGCGGCGTCGGTAATTTCCCTGCCGATCGGGCTGATCTGTTTCAGGCTGAGGGGCCCGTACTTTGCCCTGGCCATGCTGGCCCTGGGCGAAATCTTCCGGCTTCTTTTCACCAACCTTACCTCTTTTACAAACGGGGCCAGGGGGATATTGATCATGCCGGAGATAACCGGCAAGATGTTCTATTATTACCTGGGCCTTGCAATGCTGGCCCTGACCCTGCTGACGACCTACCTGATCGTGCATTCCAAGGTGGGTTACTACCTGGTTTCCATAAGGGAGGACCAGGACGCGGCCACTTCTCTCGGCATACCCACAACCAGGTACAAGAACTACGCCCTGCTGCCGAGTGCCTTCTTTACCGGCCTGGCAGGCGCCTTTTACATGAACTACGTGGCCTTTATCGATCCCAATATTGTCTTTAACCTGTCCAACGTTTCGGTAATGGTTATCCTGGTGGTCATGCTGGGCGGCGTGGCCACAACCTGGGGCCCCACCGTCGGGGCGGCAATGTACATCTTTCTGGGCGAGCTTTTCCGCACCACGCTGGGTTCGGCAAACGTGCTGGTCTTCGGCATTCTGGTCTGCCTCATCATTATGTTCCTTCCCAACGGGGTGGTCGGTGAGATTAACATTCTCATGAAGCAGGCGGCGGCGCGGAAAAAAACCAGCCTGGCCGGAGGTGCGTAAGATGAGCTACTTCGAGGTAAAAGATATAACTAAAAAATTCGGCGGGCTTACGGCAGTTTCCAGCCTGAGCTTTACGGTTGAAAAAGGCGAGATTTTCGGCATAATCGGGCCGAACGGGTCGGGCAAGACCACCGTGTTTAACCTGATCAGCCGCTTTTTCCCGCTTACGGCAGGAGAGATTTACTTTAAAGGAAAGAGGATCGATCAACTGCCGGCCCATAAAATATGCGAGATAGGCATCGGCCGGACTTTCCAGGTGGTTAAGCCTTTAAGGCGCATGACCGTTCTTGAGAACGTCATGGCGGGGGCCTTTCTGCGGACGAACAGCATGGGCAGGGCCAGGCACAGGGCCGAAGAGATAATAGATTTTTGCGGGCTTACGAGGTACAAGGAGCGCGAGGCGAAAAGCCTGCCCATACCGCTCAGAAAAAGGCTGGAGATTGCCAGGGCCCTTGCCACCGGGCCGGAACTGCTCCTTCTGGACGAAACCTGCGCCGGTCTCAACCCCAAGGAGTCGGAGGAGGCGATAGAGCTGATCCGGAAAATTCGCGACACCGGCATTACGATTATTATTATCGAGCACATCATGAAGGTGATGATGGGTATTTCCGACAGAATCCTGGCAATTAACTTCGGCAGGCAGATAGCACTGGGTAAACCGCAGGAAGTGGCCAACCATCCTGAGGTAATTAAAGCGTATCTGGGTGATGCTTATGCTTAAAGTTCAGGGCATTGACGTAAGTTACAGGGATATTCAGGTGCTGTGGGACGTTTCTTTTGAGGTGAACGAGGGGGAACTGGTGGTCCTGCTGGGAGCCAACGGTTCCGGCAAAACTACCACCTTGAATGCCATATCCGGGTTGCTTCCGGTGAAAAAGGGCACCATTGAGTTTTTGGGGCAGGACATAACCAAACTGCCCGGCTATAAAGTCGCGGAGCTGGGCATCATCCACGTGCCGGAGGGAAGGCGCCTTTTCCCGGAAATGACCGTGCGCGAAAACCTTGAGATGGGCTCCCTTTTTCCTGAAGCAAAGGCAAAAAGGAAAGAAACCATGAAAAAAGTCTTTGAGCTTTTCCCGGTGCTGGAGGAAAGGCAGAACCAGGAGGCCGGCACCCTGAGCGGCGGGCAGCAGCAGATGCTGGCGCTGGGCCGGGGGCTGATGGCACTGCCGAAGCTGCTCATCATGGATGAGCCGTCTTTGGGCCTTGCCCCGGTGCTGGTAAAGCAAATATTTGAAAAAGTAAAGGACATTAACGGCCAGGGGGTGACCGTCCTGCTGGTCGAGCAGAACGTGGTGCAGTCCTTGAACCTGTGCCATCGCGCCTACGTGCTGGAAAACGGCAGGGTGATCCTGCAGGGGAGCGGGAAGGAGCTGCTGGAAGACCCGCACGTAAAGGAAGCCTACCTGGGCATGTAAAGGGCGTTAAAAAGGGGCCGCCTGTTTTCAGGGCGGCCTCATATTGTTGACAAAGTCCCCCCGGTGGCTGAAGCCGCTTGGCTCAGAATGCTTCGCGTCGGGTGAACTATGGCTCACTTCGGGCGGAATTGGGCCGCCCTCAACTCACCGTCCTGGCTCGGTGAGGGCTGGCGCGGACGTCCTGTCCGCGCCCCAATTCCGCAACCTCAGTTTCGCCAAGTTCACCTAACGACGCTACGCAACAGAGCAGCGTCTTCAGCCACCGGCGGCTTTTATGGCAGTTTATCTTCAGTCTGAGGCCGCCTGTTTCAAGGCGGCCTTTTTCCGGCGGAAATGTTTTCTGAAAGGTTCAGCTTCCTGCAGGGCCGGCCGGAGCTTTCCTGTCCAGCCCGGCCACGAACACCAGGATCCTGGCCACGGCCTGATACAGCCGGGGCGGTATTTCCACCCCGATTCCCAGGTCGTGCAGGGTTCTGGCCAGGGCCTCGTCCTGATAAACCGGCACGCCGGCCTGTTCTGCAATTTCCTTAATCTTTTTTGCCTTCAGCCCCCGGCCGGCGGCCACGACCACCGGGGCGCCGTTTTTACCCGCCTCGTAACGCAGGGCAGCGGCAACTTCCTTGCGCAGGTCGTCCATAAAAAAACCACCTTTAAATCTTCCGGTCGAGAAGGTGCGCCTGAAATTTGGGCAAAAGCTCTTCGGCAATGGCTTTCAGCTCGCCCCTGACCAGGCTGGACAGGGACACCTCGGCAAAGCCTATTTCCTGAAGGCTTTCTTTAAGTTCGGGAAAATTTTCGGCAAGCATTCTTGAGGCCGCCTCGTTTTCGGTGAAATACCTGACCGACAGAAGTTCATCCCGCCAGGACAGGCCGGCCCAAAGCCTTCCCAGGTTTTCCGTGACCAGGCAGATGAAAACGTCCGACGCCGGGGCGCGGGCGGCGGCCTTTCCGGCCCTGCCCCCGCCGGTCCGGGCAAAAAACCTGGCCTCCCTGAAGAGTTCCGAGCGCAAAGGGAGCGGGATAAAGGGCGGAAGTTGAGAGGCTTCGTCCGCAGGCTGCCCGGCTTTCTGCAGGGCCGGCTGTTCCGGCGCAGGGCCGGCGCCCGAGGCAGCCCTTAAGGCGCTTTTAAAGGCCGCCGGAGCTTCGCCCGGAAGGCGCGGCGGGCCCTCCGCCTTCGCTATCCGGGTCGTTTTGGACGTGCTTTGGCTGGCCAGCTCTAACAGCAGGCCGGTCAGGGCGTTGATGTTCATGCCGTTCATCCCCGCAGCAACAGTTCTGCCTGTATATTCAATCGGCTCCGGTTCGGTTTTTTTAAAGGGGCAGGGCCGCCTTTTTTTAGGGGCCGGGCAGGGATATTTTGTTAAAGGAAAGAATTTAACAAGTAAAAAATATGCTTTTGCCTGGAAAAAATTTTCTCAGGGAAAGCGGCTGAGTGTGAGGTGCAGGATATGGAACTGGCAATGATCTTTTCCACTGCCTTTGTTGTGGGCTTTTCGGGGGCCATGATGCCCGGCCCGCTTCTTACCGTCACCGTCGGGGAGAGCGCCCGCCGGGGTTTTGTTGCGGGCCCGCTTCTGGTTCTGGGCCACGGCATTCTTGAACTGGCCCTTATTCTCGCCCTGGCCGGCGGGCTTTCAAGCTTTTTTAAAAAGACCGGCGTGTCGCATACGGTGGCGGTGCTTGGCGGCGCCTTTCTGATTTACATGGGCTACGGCATGGCCAGGGACGCCTTCTACAAAAGGGTTTCCCTGGCCGCGGCCGGCCCGGCGGGAGAAGGCTGCGGGAATCCGGGCGGTGCCGGCGTGGAGAAGGAGGCATTGAAAGGCGCCGGCGGGGTGCGGCTACACCCGGTCCTGGCGGGCGTTTTGACCAGCGTCTCAAACCCCTACTGGACGCTCTGGTGGGCTACCGTCGGCCTGGGTTACATTACCCTTTCCCTGCGCAGCGGCTTTGCCGGCCTGGCCTCTTTCTTTACCGGCCACATTCTGGCCGACCTGGTCTGGTACAGCCTGATTGCGGCGGCGGTGGCGGGGGGGCGAAAATTTTTAAAAGAAGGGGTTTACCGGGGTGTCCTGGTGGTCTGCGGGGTTTTCCTGATCGGGCTGGGCGGCTATTTTCTTTATTTCGGCCTTTTTACATGAAGGCTGCGTTAAATGTTAAAAATATCATAAAAAGGCAAGTGAATAACAGCGGGAAAGGGGGAAACAAAGCATGTCTGTGGTTATTTGCGGGGTGTGCCCGCACCCTCCCATTGCGGTGCCCGAGGTGGGCCGTGAGGAATCGGCCGCAGTGGAGGCCACCCAGAAGGCGCTGGTGGAACTGGGCCGGCGGGTAAGGGAAAGCGGTGCCGAAACGGTGGTGATCATTTCTCCTCACGCCCCGGTTTTTCAGGATGTTGCCGGAATTAACAAGACTCCCCTGCTGAGGGGTGACTTTGGAAGTTTCAGGGCGCCGCACGTGCGGTTCGAGCTGACAAACGACCTGTCCCTGGCCGGCGAGATCATCAGGGCGGCCGGAGAAACGGAACTGCCGGCGGTTGAGCTGACCGGGGAAATGGAAAGGCGGTACGGCATTTCCCTGCGCCTCGACCACGGCGTTACCGTGCCTGTTTATTTCCTGCGCAAGGCGGGGGTGAAGTTGCCCCTGGTGCACGTCTCCATGGCGATAGCCCCGCCTGAAAAGCTGTATTCCTTCGGGCTGGCCGTGCGCAAGGCGGCGGAGTCGCTTGGGCGCAGAACGGCCCTGCTGGCCAGCGGGGACCTGTCCCACTGCCTCAGCCCGGATGCGCCGGGCGGCTACAACCCGCGGGGCAGGGAGTTTGACGAGCAGATTGCCCGGTTGCTGGCCTGCCCTGACGTGGAGGGAATCATCCGGATGGACCGGTCCCTGGTTGACCAGGCGGGGGAATGCGGCTACCGCTCGATTGTAATGATGCTGGGGGCCCTGGACGGCTACGAGGTGAAGGCCGAAGTGCTCTCTTACGAAGGCCCGTTCGGGGTGGGCTACCTGACCGCCTCCCTGCTACCCGGCGCCGCAAACACGGAGCGATCCTTTCTGGCGAAGCTGCGCTCCGAGCGGCGGAAAGAGGTGGCGCGCCGCCGGGCCGGGGAGAGCTTTCTGGTCAGGCTGGCCCGCGAGACTCTGGAAAGTTATATTAAAGGCCGGCCCCGGCCGGAAATAGGCGAGGTGCCGGATGAGTTCAAGGGGCGGGCGGGCGTTTTTGTCTCGATTAAGAAGCACGGAAGCTTGCGCGGCTGCATAGGGACGATTGAGCCGGTGCAGTCCAGCATTGTGGAGGAGGTTGCCGCCAACGCCATCAGCGCCGGGGTCAACGACCCGCGCTTTCAGCCGGTTGGCGAGGATGAACTGGACGACCTGGAATATTCCGTCGACGTGCTAAAGCCCCCGGAGCCCGTCGGCGGCCTGGACGAACTGGACCCGAAAAGGTACGGCGTGGTGGTCCGGGCCGGCCGCAGGAAGGGCCTTTTGCTTCCCGACCTGGAGGGGATCGACACCGCCGCCGAGCAGGTGGCCATAGCCCGCCGGAAGGCCGGCATCGGGCCGGACGAACCCGTTCAGCTGGAAAGGTTCGAAGTGGTCAGGTACAGGTAATATTTTTATCAAAGGGGTTTTGCCGGTGTACGAGGCCTTTTATTACGAAAAGAAGGAGCAGAAACTGGCCGCCTGCCGCCTCTGCCCGAAGATGTGCACCATCCGGGACGGCAGGTCCGGCTTCTGCCGGGTCAGGCAGAACCGGGACGGAACGCTTTACGCCGCCAACTACGGGAAGGTGACCTCATGCGGTCTTGACCCGATTGAAAAGAAGCCGCTGTACCATTTTTACCCGGGCTCACTCATCCTTTCCTTCGGCACGCTGGGCTGTAATTTGCGGTGCGGTTTCTGCCAGAACTGGACCATAGCCCACGGGGATCCCGATGCGGCCGAAATTACCCCGGAGCAGGCCGTGGAAATGGCCCTTCAGCAAACCGGGCGGGGCCTTCCCAATGTGGGCATAGCCTACACCTACTCAGAGCCCTTCATGTGGTACGAGTTTGTCTGGGACACCGCCCGCCTGGCCAGGAAAGCCGGACTGAAAAATGTGCTGGTAACCAACGGGTACGTCAACGAGACGCCGCTGCGCGATATCCTTCCCTACATTGACGCCATGAACATAGACGTTAAGGGCTTTACGGACGGCTATTACCGTGAAAATTGCGCGGGCAGGCTGGAGCCGGTGCTGCGGACGGTGGAGATTTGCCGCGCCGGATGCCACGTTGAGCTTACCACCCTGCTGGTAACCGGTTTGAACGATTCCGCCGGGGAAATTGAGAGGCTGGTGGACTGGGTGGCTTCCCTCGACCCGGAAATTCCGCTGCACTTTTCACGGTACTTTCCCAACTTTGAGGTGAGCTTGCCGCCCACTCCGCTGAAGACTCTGAAGATGGCGCAGGAAATAGCGCTTAAAAAGCTCGCCTACGTTTATATAGGCAATGCGCCGGAACTGGGGGCCGGCGACACCTACTGCCCTTCCTGCGGCGAGGAGGTAATCAGCAGGGTGGGCTACAGCACCAGGGCCGTAGGCCTGGACGGGAAAAAGTGCAGGTCCTGCGGGAAGGAGATCAGGATAGCCGGCGAAGTTACCGGGTGAAATTTCAGCGGTACAGGACGAAATTCACGGTGTCCCTGGCCTTGCTCGCACTGCCTTTTTAGAATATTTTAATAAAAAAAGCGTTTTAAAGGGGTGAGACAGTTTTGCCGGCCAACCTGACACCCCAGTACTACGAGGCGGAGGAAGCCTACAAGAAAGCCGTTACCATCGAAGAAAAAATAGCCGCGCTGGAAGAGATGCTGGCGGTTATTCCCAAGCACAAGGGCACGGAAAAAATGCAGGCCGACATTAAAAGGCGCCTGTCCAGGCTCAGGGAAGAGGGTCAGAAAAAAGCCAGGACCGGCCGCACCGACCCCTTTTTTGTTGAGAAGCAGGGAGCCGGCCAGGTGGTGCTGCTGGGCTTTCCCAATACCGGCAAGTCTTCCCTGCTGGCGGCCATGACCAGGGCCAGGCCGAAGGTGGCGGATTACCCCTTTACCACCACCCTGCCCCAGGCCGGGATGATGCCCTACCAGGACATTTTGATTCAACTGGTGGACACCCCGCCGGTGGCGGAAGGGATGATCCCGGCCGGCCTGTCCGGCGTGTTGCGCAACGCCGACGCTCTGCTGCTTCTCGTCGATGCCGCCTCCGACGGCTGCCTGGAACAGGTGCAGTTCTGCCTTGACTTTTTAAAAGAAAAGAAAATTCTGCGGGAAGAATTATCTGCCGGACGCGGGGTAACCCCGGACCGGCTGCTGGTGCTGGCCGCCAGGGCCGACCTGCCCGGCAGCCAGGACAATATACAGTTTATCAGGGATTTTCTGGGGGAGAGCGGCTGGGGGCAGATTGAAGTAATGCCGGTTTCCGCCGTTACCGGGCTGGGCCTTGAGGCGCTGCGTGAGAAGGTTTTCGAAATGCTTAAGGTTATCCGCATTTACACCAAGGTGCCGGGAAAGGAGCCGGATATGAACACGCCGTTTATTTTAAAACAGGGCAGCACCGTGGTGGAGCTTGCCGAAGCCATTCACCGGGACCTGCCGCGTCTGATGAAGGCGGCCAGGGTATGGGGCTCGGCCCGCTTCGAGGGCCAGTCGGTTACCCGCGACTACGTTTTGCACGACCGGGACATAGTTGAAATAAGCCGTTAGCATTTCCGTTTCCGGCCCTGTTTCATTAAGTCTGCCGGCAGGAGGGCCGGCAAGGTTGAAACAGCGGGCAAGAACAGGATAGCCGTTTACCCCGGGCCTGCCGGCGGGATATGAGTTCTGGCCGCCTAACACGCCGGCCATTTTTTTAATGCTTCGTCCGGGGTATCTCCCGTGGCGGTGGCCCTTAGCGGCTCGCAGCGAGCAATATAATTATAATTTATTATCGTATAATTTAATTGTCACAGGGAGTTTATAGATCAACTGTTTTCACCACCTGTACTTTCTCGAGCAGATTATACCATAAAAATGAGCGGTTCAATCATGCACGTTTTAAGCGCCGTCCGGCCAACCCGGAAGCGGAGGCGGCTTTACGCCGGGAGGGCGACGGTGGAAGTCAGGGCCAGGGAGATCCCGGGCAGGCGGAATCCTTTCTCTGTGGCTGAAAAATTTGTGTAATATTATGCCTGCTGCGGTGCATATTCATATTGTTACAGGGGGCAGGCCGGTCCAGTTTTTCGGGGGCAAAGTATAAAAGCGGGAAATGCTGGTTAGGATATGGACAACGGAAAGGGGTGGCATTAAAACCACCCCTTGTGATGTGGAGCTGGCTAATTTTAACAATAAAGTTTTTTAAAATGTGTTGAAAACTGAAGAAGGAATTTTTCTATATTAGCAGAACCTTCTTCAGGTGCACTTTTTTACAAGACCAAGACGCGTGAAGGGGATGGCCATGGAGGCAATTTTTTATGCAACCCAGGTTTTTTTAACTCTTTTCACCTTTTACCATTTTATAATTTCGCTGTACGGATTTTACCGCAGGCATGAAGAATGCCTGCTTCCCCCCAGTTCCCGCTTTGCAATAGTTGTGGCGGCCCATAACGAGGAAAAAGTTATCGGCGAACTGATCAGGAACCTGAACGAACTGGATTACCCGAAAGAGCTTTACGACGTTTACGTGGTGGCCGACAACTGCACCGACAGCACGGCGAAAATCGCCCGGGAGAAAGGCGCCGTGGTTTTTGAACGTTTTAACAAGGCGGAGAGGGGCAAGCCCTACGCCCTTGAGTTTGCCTTCAGCAAGATATTTGAAAGCGGCATTCCCTATGATGCTGTTTGTGTTTTTGATGCGGACAACCTGGTCGACACCAACTTTTTAACGGTCATGAACGCCCACCTGCTCAAAGGGGAAAAGATCATCCAGGGCTACCTGGACACAAAGAATGCGGGCGACACCTGGATTACCAAGTCCATTTACGTAAGCTACATACTGACCAACCGGTTCCTGCAGCTTTCCAAGTATAACCTGGGCCTCACCTGCGCCCTGGGGGGCACCGGCATGTGCCTGTCGGTGGACGTGCTGAAGAGGTACGGCTGGGGCATGACCTCGCTGACCGAAGACCTGGAGTTCCAGACCAAAGCGCTTTTGAACGGGATCAAGGTGACCTGGGCGCACGACGCCAGGGTTTATGACGAAAAGCCCCTCACCCTCATGCAGTCCTGGCGCCAGCGCAAACGCTGGATGCAGGGCCATACCAACGTGGCCGGGCGCTATGTGGCCAGGCTGGTCCGGGAAGGGATACGCACCAGGAACTTTGCCATGATCGACGGGGCGGTGTACTTAATCCAGCCTTACTTCCTTATGTTTACCGGCATAGGGCTGATCACCAACATTTTCATGGGCCCCGATCAGATTTTAGACAGGCCGGTGTGGCTGGTCGTCGGTTTTTTCGCCCAGTTCTTCTACTTCGGTCTGGGCCTGGCCCTGGAAAGGGTAAAACCGGTGGTTTACTGGTGGCTGATCTTTTACCCGATTTTTGCCCTTACCTGGATTCCGGTGGCCTATGTGGGTTTTGCCATGCGCAAGAACAAAGAGTGGACCCATACCCTGCACTTCAGGAACATCAAGCACGAAAACCTGCCGAACCTTTACCTTCCCGCCCGGGCCAACGGCAGGCGGAGCAGCTAAAAGCAAGAACCCCCGTCAAGGGGGTCGGTTTGTTGACAATGTCCCCCCGGTGGCTGAAACCGCTTGGCTCAGAATGCTCCGCGTCGGGTGAATTATGGCTCACTTCGGGCGGAATTGGGACGCCCTCAACTCACCGTCCTGGCTCGGTGAGGGCTGGCGCGGACGTCCTGTCCGCGCCCCCAATTCCGCAACCTCAGTTTCGCCAAGTTCACCAAACGACGCTACGCAACAGAGCAGCGTCTTCAGCCATCGGTGGCTTTAATGGCAGTTTGTCTTCAGTCTGAACCCCCGTCAAGGGGGTTTCGTTATGCCTGCGCATATGCTTAACTGAAAGTTGCCGCCGGTTTCCGGCGGCCGTTATCCATGCCCAGCAGGGCGGCCACGGCGGGGTCAGCCGGATTTGCAAAAAGCTCTTCCGGGGTGCAGCATTGGACTATTTTCCCTTCCAGCATGACGGCCACCTTATCGGCCAGGAGCGGCAGGTCGTTGTAATCGTGGGTTACCATGACGGTGCTGATTCTGGTTGCCTGGAGGATATCGCCCAGATCGGCCGTCAGGGCCCTTCTGGTGGGATGGTCCAGGTAGGAAAAAGGCTCGTCCAGGAAAAGCACTTCCGGTTCCAGCACAAAGGCCCTGGCCAGGCTCACCCGCTGGGACTCGCCTCCCGAGAGAAGGCGGGCCGGGCGGCGGGCGAGGGATTCTATCCCGAACAGTTCAAGCCATTTCCAGACCCTGGCCTTAATTTCGCTTTTTTTGCAGCCCCTCAGCGAAAGCCCGGCAGCTACGTTGTTGAATACGGTCGTATCCAGCAGCAGGGGCTCCTGAAACACAACCGCCATCCTCCTCCTTAAGGCCAGCTCCTTTCCGGGCGCAACTTCTTCGCCCAGGATGCACAGTTTGCCGGAGGCGGGGCGCTGCAGGAGCGCCAGCACCTGCAGCAGGGTGCTCTTGCCGGCGCCGTTAGGCCCGATCAGGGCGGTTACCTCGTTGTACCTGAGGCGGAACTGCTCTACGTCCAAAACCTGCCTTTTGCCGTAATACAATTTGATGTTTTCAGCTTCAACGGCGTATTCTGTCACCACGACACCTCTGTTTCACCAGACAAATCCGCGGCCGGCCTGCCGCCCGGTGCTGGCTTGTAAGCAGGGCAGGACCGGCGCCGTCCGTTAATATTGTATAAACAGGTATTCTCTAAAAAAAGCCCTTACCCTTCTGCAAAAAATTAATCTTTATAGCCATCACAAAAAGGGCCGGTTTGCCGGAGATGTTTATCTTGACTTGCCGGACCGGATGCTGTTATTATATGCACATAAAGGCATAGAACAAAAATGATGAAGGGGAAAAGTAGGCGGAACACAGCCTTTCAGGGAGGAGGCGCCGTGACTGAAAGCGCTTCTATGGCATGATCCGTTGAAGTTCTCCCCGGAGTTGCCCGGCTGAAACCGCACGGAAAGTAGGCCCGGCCGGAGGCTTCCACCGTTAAAAGGAAGGGGGTATAAGGAAAATTGCTCCCGTACCCTGCGTAACGAGCGGGCTCCTTTGTGGGCCAACTAGGGTGGTACCGCGAAAAACAACTTTTCGTCCCTAAGGGCGAAAAGTTTTTTTGTTTTACGGCGCTTTTTTGATAATTTTTGACTTAATCAAAATATTTTAAGGGAAGTGGTGATGCTTATGAGCGCTAATCAACCCCTGCAAAGGGAGCGGGGAATGATGTACTGGGAGCCGGAGTATGAGACCATGCCCCGGGAGAGGCTGGAACAGCTCCAGTTGGAGCGGCTTAAAAACACTGTAAAAAGGGTTTATCGTTCCGTACCTTTTTACAGAGAGGCGTTTAAAGAAAGGGGCTTGGAGCCGGGGGACATCAAATCCCTGGAAGACTTAAAAAAACTGCCCTTTACTACCAAACAGGATCTTAGAGACAACTATCCCTACGGGCTTTTTGCCGTGCCCATGGGCGAGGTGGTGCGCTTGCACGCTTCCTCCGGTACCACCGGAAAGCCGTCGGTGGTGGGCTATACCAGAAAGGATATCGAAAACTGGGCCGACCTGATTGCCCGCTGCCTGGTAATGGCCGGCGCCGGCCGGGAAGACATAATCCAGAACGCTTACGGCTACGGGCTTTTTACCGGCGGCCTGGGCATCCATTACGGGGCGGAGCGGCTGGGCGCAACGGTGGTTCCGGTGTCCGGCGGCAATACCGCCCGCCAGCTTATGCTAATGCAGGATTTCGGCACGACCATCCTCACCTGCACTCCATCATACGCCCTTTATCTGGGCGAGGAAGGGGAGGCCGCCGGGATAAACTTCAAGAAGCTGCCGCTTAAGGCAGGCGTATTCGGGGCGGAGCCCTGGACCGAGAAAATGAGGGCGCAGATCGAGTCCAAGCTTGATATTATGGCCCTGGATATTTACGGGCTGAGCGAGATCATGGGGCCGGGCGTGTCCATGGAGTGTCCGGCCAAGCAGGGTTCGCACATTTTTGAGGATCACTTCATAGCCGAAATAATAGACCCGGAAACCGGGGAAACCCTGCCCTACGGCCAGCGGGGGGAACTGGTCCTGACCACCATTACTAAGGAGGCCATCCCGCTGATCCGCTACCGCACCAGGGACATTTCCTCCCTGCATCCGGAAAAGTGCGCCTGCGGGCGCACCCACGTGCGGATGAAGCGCGTCACCGGCCGCACCGACGACATGCTGATCATCCGCGGCGTCAACGTCTTTCCCTCCCAGGTGGAAAGCGTCCTGCTGGAGTTCGGCGAGACCGAGCCGCACTACCTGCTGGTGGTGGACCGCAAAGGCGACCTGGACGACCTGGAGATATGGGTGGAGCTGTCCGAGAGGATGTTCTCAGATGAGGTCAGGCACCTGGAAAGCCTGGAGAACAGGATCCGCCACAAGATCCTGAGCGTGCTCAACATCAGCGCCCGGATTAAGTTCGTGGAGCCCAGGACCATTCCCAGGAGCGAGGGCAAGGCCAAAAGGGTGATGGACCGGAGGGAAATGTAGAGGTAAAAATAAATAGAGCCCGGTAAAAGGCCGGGCTTTTTAACCGGCAGGGCGACCCCCTGCTTTTTTTGTGCGGGCGGCCAATATTTATTTTGTCCCGCCGGACTTCCGGCAGAGGATGGTGTCGAGCTGTGTCGAATTTTTAAAGGGATAACAAAGGCGTTTTCCGTCAATCATATTATTATTATTTTTTAAGCGGAGGTAAAAGCGGGTGGAGAAGTTAAAGAACGCAAAGGTTTTGCTGGCCGTCCTGGCGGTGTTGTTGATAGGGGCGGCCGGGTACGCTTTGAAAAGCCATCCTGGAGCGAGCGAACAGGAGGCCGGCCGTGAGCAGCCTGCCGCAGGCGAAACTGCATCGGTCGGCGGGACCGCATACCCCGCGCCGGAGGCGGGAAACGCCGCAGCCGGGAACGCGGCCGGCGCCATTGGACGGGAGGTAAAGCCGGTCCGGCCGTCTGCCGCAAGCGGTCTTTCCAACGAAAGGCGCGGCTGGGGGCTGAAGCGGAACAGCACCCACCAGCAGCCCGAGATGCCTTCTTCGGTCAGCAGTCTTTTAAGCAAGTACGATGCCTACTGGATCGGCAGTCCCGGCGAAAAAGCGGTTTACCTTACCTTTGACGAGGGCTACGAAAACGGCTACACGGCCAAAATACTGGATATTCTCAAGGCCAACGAGGTGAAGGCGGCCTTCTTCGTTACCGGCCATTACCTGAAATCGCAGCCCGCCCTGGTCAGGCGGATGGTGGAAGAGGGGCACATTGTGGGCAACCATACCGAAACCCATCCCAGCCTGCCGGACCTGTCCGACGGGCAGATCGAACAGGAGCTCCGGGTTGTGGAGCAGGAATTCGAGAATGTGACCGGGCAAAAGGGGATGAGGTACCTAAGGCCGCCCAGGGGCGAATACAGCGAAAGGACCCTGGCGGTGACCAGAAACCTGGGCTATCACAATATTTTCTGGAGCCTGGCCCTGGTGGACTGGGTGCCCATGCCGGGCGGGCCGCAGGAGGCATACGACTCCGTGATGGGCAACCTGCACAACGGGGCGCTGATTTTGCTGCACGCGGTGTCTAAGGACAACACCGAGGCCCTGGACAAGATTTTAAAGGATGCAAAGGCGCAGGGTTACACCTTTAAAACCCTGGACGACCTGGTTGCCGGGGGGAAAGGGGCCTCTCCCTGATGCTTCCGTTTGATATGAGGCTAATGTTTTCCGAAACAATTTTGCGAGGTTATTCCTGTTTCGATTCACCTTTTATCTGAGGGGTTTTTTTAAGATGGTGCTTTTAATGCACCGTCTTTTTTTGCGGGGTTTTGGGAGAAAAGGCCAGTTCCCGGCCGGCCGCAGCCGCTTGATTTTGTTAGAAAATAGTTGTATGTTTAAGAAAATATTTTCAAGACCTTGGGCCAATTTAAAAAATTTTAAAGGGAGGTTCGGTAATGGAACTTATTGAGGCAATAAAAACGCGCAGGAGCGTGCGGAGCTATAAAGACGAGCCCCTGCCGGAGCAGACGGTCAGGGAACTGCTCGAAGCGGCCACGTGGGCCCCTTCAAGCATGAACAACCAGCCGTGGGCTTTTGTAGTGGTGCAGGACAGGAACTACATGAAGGACCTTTCCGACCGGGCCAAAAAGTTTCTGCTGGAGAGGATGGATTTGTTTGGAGGCCGGTACAGAAGATATGCCGGCACTTTAAGCGACCCCGCCTTTAATATTTTTTACAACGCGCCGGTTCTTGTTTTGATATACGGGAATAAAGAGGTGTACAGCTATGCCGGCGACTGCAGCATGGCCGCTTTAAACCTGATGCTGGCCGCCTGGGGCAGGGGTATAGGAAGCTGCTGGATCGGGTTTGCAACCGGCATCGGCAACACCCACGAGGTCAAGGCCGAGCTAAATGTTCCTGAGGGCTACGAGCTGGTGGCGCCGGTCGTCCTGGGCTACCCGGCAGGCCCGGCCGGAAAGGGCGTGAGAGGCGAGGCTAAGATTATCAACTGGCTTAAGTAAATTGAAGTTAAAGCTCATTATGGCCTGATTTTAAACAGGCCTTTTTTTATAGAAAATTTTAACAAACAAATGTTGACAAAAAGATATAGAGATTTACCCTTCTTCATGGTATTACAATGCCTGTGTGCAGGGATTTTTGGAAACTCTGGCCTGGGGTTTGGATAAGACGGAAGCCGTATTGAAGAAGGGGAGCGAATTATTCAAGAAGAAATTTTGCAAGGTGGGGACGGACAGTTTGACGCTTACGTATAAAGAATACCCGTTGCCCGGGCCGCGGCCGGTGCCGGGGCCCACCTTCGACCGATGGGCGCCGGGACGGGGTTGGCAGGCTAGGCACTGGTAAGGGGGCAAGTTAATTTGACCGGACAGGGTCGACTATCTTGCCGGCAACTATGCCCCCAACTTATACCAATTGCGGCAAACCGTTGACTTCGAGAATAAAAAGTGGTAGTCTATGCCTGGGCTATTGTCCCTTCTGCCTTACCTGCAGGTGCAGACTTCCGGCAGGCCGCGAGCCATGCTCCTGGGAAGGCCTGGCAACGGGGGCTTGCGCTGGCAGCCACGACTTTATCCCAATCATAACCCAGTGAAGCGAGGCGAGGCGTAATGTTCCGGGTTAGAAACATCATCGCGGTGGGCATGTATCCGTATCCATGGCATTATCGAGAAATAATCGATACGGTTAGACTAATGACCTCTGCTTTCAATGACGTGAATAAGATTTTCCTCAACCCGGCCGTTGGATTCCGCCGCGCCGTTGCAGAAAAAGAAACGCTATGCATAACGTGGAGGGCGTGCCGGGATAAAGACGTCCTCGTCTGTACCCCGCCGCTCGAATTAATTCCTTCATCTTGGGGCTTAGGCAAAGTGAAGGATACGTGGTCTATCAGGACACTTCGCACATTGATCGAACACCTTCTCGGTCCGCGCTGGCGCGAGGAGACTGTTCTGTACGTTTCTTCTGGCGGCATCCCCCAATCCTATAACGTTATCAGGGGATTAGGTCCCAAGTACGTTATCTTTGATATCCTCGACGACAATCTAAACTTTCCGGGCATAACTCATCCCGCAGGCGTAGAAAACAAGTTCGTCTACATACTTCAGAGCGCTACTGTCATTACCGCTGTGTCGCAATTCCTTCTTGACCGCTTGCAGAACGACTACGGTACCACCGCACACTATTTACCAAATGGAGTGGACCTTGAAAGGTTTGCCTATCGCCCGGCTTACGCTGTCCCTATCCCGGAGCTGAGCCAACTGGAGAGACCCCTGTTCGGTTTTGTAGGTACGCTCACTAGCTGGATTGATTTCGAACTACTTGTGGCGACGGCCCAACGCCTTGAGAGGGGGACGCTTAGTCGGCCCGGTCATCCACAGCGCTGTGCCTGCGCAAATACTACGCGTACTCCACAATCACCCGCGCGTCGCGTTTTTGGGTCCTCGACCCTACGAGCAAGTTCCGCATTTCCTCCATCAATTCGACGTACTCCTGCTGCCCCGCAATTATGAAAGCCATTCACTGGCTTCCGATCCATTGAAGCTTTACGAATACATGGCCACGGGCAGACCCATAGTGACCACGGCCATACCGAGTGTGACGCGCTTCAGGGACCTCATATATGTGTGCGAGACCTGGGAGGACTTTTTCTCTTCGTTACGGCGCGCCCTAGATGAATGGTCGGAAGAAAGGGCAAGCAAAGTGACAAATGCGGTCCGCGAAATGTCATGGCAAAAGCGGGCAGAACGGATGATGAGACTCTTTTACCAGACGATAGCCGGCTAGTTCCCCCTACTTGGGCCGAGGAGGGAAAAGCGGCGAACTTGATTGCTCCGTATCACGGGGCGTCCGACATTCTCTGGCCTTCCGGGTTCAGCTTCAGATTGCAATGTGCGATAAAGGTTCTTGCCTTTAAAGACAAGCAGAAAAATGAACTTGAAAAGTTCAAGGCAGCTAAATCCTTTTTCCTTTTGAAAATTGGAGCGGCGTAATATTTTACCAATTTCGTGCCTGGATAAAAAATTATCCACACGAGAGTAAACCACCCAACCGTTCTTTTCGCAGTATCGCTTCAAGTCCCCAAACTTAGGAGGCATTTTCAGATCTCCAGCAGGCTCCGGATTTCCTCGTCGCTGTCGCAGAGCAGTACGCGCAGGATGTACGGGAAGTGCGTCCGCCGGTTGGGAGCGTTGATGAAAAGCTGGGAGCGTTCTAGGTAGTCCTGGGCATAGAATTTCAGGTCATGGACCAGTTCCTGTGCGGCCTCTTCCACCGTCCGGCCGTTGGCGTAAAGCTCGAGCTCATCCAGGGCAAGGGTGACAGATCCGTCCTCTTCCCGGATGACCTCCGGTTTGAGCCTGTACTTTTCCAGGAGCAGCTTCTGCAGATCGGCCCGCAGGACCAGGACTTCTTCCGCCTGCCTGCGTCTGATGATCACCGGCCGGTAGTGGTTGAAGACTCTGCTGTACAGGGCCGAGAAGCCGCCGCGAGCTTCGGTAAACTTCAATTCTTCAAGCATCAGCATCACCTCTTACCTTCATGATAGCACATTCTGTGCAGAATGTGCAGATGGAATCTTCAAAGGAAAGGAACAACAGGAAGGATTTTCTAAGATTTGTGTCGCTCATTCATCCGTTTCCAGCCTACCTATAACTATTTCGGAAAACGGAAAAAAGACTTACCGAAAGCCGCACAGAAGGCTTCTGGGCCTTCTAGATGTGCTTAACAGTCCGTTTCCACCAATTTCCAAAAAGGGACTGTCACCTGAAAAAACAGTTTGCGATAATGCAAAACAAGGTGTAGAATAAATACAAGTTTAGCAAGTAAAGGAGCAAGTTTGTATGGTAAGAACTGTAGGCGGGAAAAAAGCAGCGAAGGAAAGGCATACCATCCAGTCGCTGGAAAGGGCCATTATGATTCTGGAGTACCTCCGCAGGGGGCCGACTTCCCTTTCGGAGCTGAGCCGCGAGCTGGGGTTACATAAGAGCACCGTCTTCGGCCTTTTGCAGACGCTGGCCTGGCATAACTACGTGCACCAGGAGGAAAAAACCGGCCAGTATTCGCTCGGCTACCGGGTGCTGGCCCTGGGCAGCGCTTATCTGGAGAACTGCGACCTGCGCAAGGTAGCCGTGCCGTACTTGCGCCAACTGGTTGACGAGTACGGGGAAACCGTCCACCTGGTGATCATGGACGACGGCCAGGTGGTCTACGTGGATAAGATTGACAGCCCGCAGTCTATCCGCATGGTTTCGCGCATCGGGAGGCGCCTGCCCGCCCACTGCACCGGCGTGGGCAAGGCCATGCTGGCGTTTCTGCCGGAGGAGAAGGTGAAGCTTATAGTTGAAAAGCACGGGCTGCCCGGATTTACCCCCAACACCATCACCACGTGGGAAAGACTGGTTGAAGAACTGGCGCGAATCCGGAAGGAAGGGGTGTCTTTCGACCGGGAGGAGATTGAGGAGGGCCTTTGCTGCGTTGCCGCTCCTGTTATCGGCTACTACCGCCAGCCAATTGGCGCAATCAGCGTCTCCGGGCCGAAGCTGCGGATGACCGAGGAGAAGATGTCGCTTATAGCCGGATCGCTAAAAGAAATAGCGGCTGAAATTTCCCGGCAGATGGGCAAAATTTTTTAAAAAAATTTTTTGGGGAAAGAAGGAGTTTCAATTTTGGTGCAGAATTCTTTTCTTAATTAAGAACGCAGTTCTATATTATCAAACAAGGGGGTGCAGCGATGCGCACTGTAACAATGTACCCTGTGGTTGATGCGGAAAAGTGCAGAGGCTGTAAAATATGTGAACGGGTGTGCCCGGTGCTGTCCATAAAGGTTGAAGCAAAGAAGGCGGCGGTTGCTCTGGAACACTGCCTGGGGTGCGCCAATTGCGAGCAGCGCTGTCCGGAAACGGCCATCACCATGGTCCGCCTGGAGCAGCCGCGCCTTGTGCGGCAGGCAATGGACGGGCTGGACCAGGATGCCGTGGCCGGCCTCTGCCGGAAGGCGCGCTTGAACCCCAAGCAAATTATTTGTTACTGCACCGCCACCAGGGCAGAGGAAGCGGCTGCTGCCATTCTGGCGGGAGCCAGGTCGCCGGAGGATGTTTCCCGGATGACCGGGGTGCGCTCCGGGTGCAAGGTGGAATGCATCCAGCCGGTTCTCAGGCTTCTGCGGGCAGCCGGTATTGTTCCCGAGCGCCCGGCCAAAGGGTACCAGTGGTACGGCCTTACGCCGACGGCCTGGGATATTCCCGAGGAGGTCAAGAAAAAATACGGCAAGCGGGGCTTTTATTTTGACGAGGACAGGAAAGTGCTGGAGCTTGTCGTGGCTGCTGATGAGAGGAGTGAAGGATGATGCTGCGCGAGGCTGTTAAACCCCTGCCGCCCAGGCGTTCCCAGTACGGCATTGCCCCGGAACTGGTGCGCAAGCGGGCCGCAGACCTGCCGGACATGGTTTCTGTTCTGGTGCGGGATCTCTTTCCCGATGCTTCGCCGGTAATCTTTCCGGGTGAACGCGGCCTGGAGGCCGTCAGGGAAGCTGCCCGCCTTCAACTGGAAAAGGTTGACTTAAGCATGATCAAGCCGGGCGATTCCGTAAACGTTCTGGGCTCGCACCACGGTTTTACCTTGTTGGGCGGGGCGCCCTACGCGGAAATGCTCAAGGTGATTAAAGACGTCGTGCAGGAGCGGACCGGCTGCAGGGATATCCGCCTGCGGGTAGGCGTGGGCCTGCGCTTCCGGGAAAGCGAGGAGTATATTAAGTCATTCGGGCTTGACAAGTATTATGCGGGCAAGGCTGCCGGGGTTGCCCCGGTGGACGAGGGAGTGGCCATTGAAACCGAAATAGGCACCCTGTATGGAATCAAGAAGATATACGACGCCCGCTGGATTATTCACGCCCACAACAGCGACGTGCGCGAGGTGCATTTCCACCGCCAGGTGGACCGGGCCGTAAAGCCTTTCGGCATGTCCTACGCCCGGATTGAAACCCGTTCGACATACCACCAGAACCTCGGCCCGCGGGCGGCCAATTTCGTGGCCCGGGCCATTTTCGACTCCCCCTTTGTCCAGGAAAAGTTTGCCTGCGCCGTATTTTTAACCATGTCCCCCACCGGCGTGGTGGGCGTGGACGCGGATAACGACCTTTACGCCTTAAACGACCGGGTCACTTACCTGGGGTGCAGGGACTACGGCAAGATGATGACTCTTCTGGGGGAAATAGACGAGGCCATTACCATCCTTGATTTCCCTAGCCCCGTGCCTTACGTTTTTGCCGCCGGGGTAATATACGCCAATTTTGTTTGCGCCAACCGCGATCTCTTCGATCTGGACTACCCGCTGCCCCCCTACACCTGGTACACCGAAGCGTTTTACGGCGAAGACGGCAAGCCCCTGCTGAAGGACATTCCGCCGGTCAATCCGGCCATAAAAATGGTGGTCCACAATTACGCCTGGGGCGGTTACCCGAGCGCCTTCTTTACCGAACAGATACCGACCATAATGGTGGGGCGGGAGCAGGCGGAGCTTTTCAACCAGGACCCGCAAAACCTCAATTACAATAAGCACACCCTGCTGGCCGAGGACCTTGACGGTGCGGTTGCATTTGCCAGAAAGGTGACCGGGGTTGACAAAATCATTGCCTTTGACGGTGCCTCTGGAGCTTTGAACGTCAGCCGCCCGCTGGGCGAGTACCTGCTGGCGAAAGCTCCCGGGGTGGCGCGCCGGGTAAACGAAGAACTGCTTCCCAAGTGGCTTAAGCAGAGAGGCATCGATCCGGCCAGGTTTATCAAATAAGGCATTTGGAGGTTGTAGAACTGTGGCCAGGCACATTTTTCCCGATGACCTGCGCTGGTCGATTTTCCGGGACATGGAGAAAGAGGTTTTCCGGGCGGAGATTATTTCCACCCGGCCCACGGTGGCGGCCGGTCTTGACGAGGCGGTGCAGGAGGCGGCTAACCTTGAGCTCCAGGTGCAGGTTATGGTGCAGGAGGGAGAGGTGGTGCTGCCCGGTTCTCCTATCCTGGTGCTGGCAGGAGCGCCGGTTAATCTGGCCGTGGCCGAAGACAGGGTGCCCGGCTGGATTGGCAAGGCATCGGGCGTGGCTGCTGCGGCCCGCTTTTTCAAAACGGCGCTGGCCGGCAAACTTCAGGTAGTCTGCGGGGGATGGAAAAAGCTTCCGCTGCCCTGGCGCACGGTGCTGCGCCGGGCCGTCTCCCTGGGCGGGCTTGCCACCCGCATTGCGGAGCCGCCCTTTCTGTACATCGATAAAAATTACATCCGTATGTTCGGCGGAATTGAAGCCGCTTTAAAGGCAGTGGCCCATCTGCCGGGCAAAAAAGCGGTACAGCTCAGGGGCGAGCGGGGCGGCATTGCCGCCGAAGCCGAAGAGGCGGTGACGGGAGGCGCACACATTTTAATGGCCGATACCGGGAGGTTTGAAGACGCCGCCAGGTTGAGCGAATTTCTCCGCGAACGGGGCTGGCGGGAGAAAGTGCAACTGGCCTTTTCCGGCGGGATAACCGTTCGCGACCTGCCCCTGCTGCTGGAGATGGACCTGGATATAATTGATGTCGGGCGGGCCGTGCTGGATGCACCAATGGCCGATTTGCGCTTTGAGGTGCGCGGGAGGGCTTGAATGAGCCCTCCATAAAAAAGGCACATATTGAAACGCTATTTTATATTATCAAACCCCGGGGTGAAGTAAATTGGTTGAAAAAAGAATTGAAGAATGGGCAAAGCGCCTTTTGAAGGCCGAGGAAACCTGCGTGCCCGTCGAGCCGCTTACCGAGGAGTGGCCTGCAGTGGACATACCTGCCGCCTACGCCATTCAGCTAAAGGTACTGGAGCTGAAGCGGGCCGCCGGGCGGAAGGTAATAGGGATGAAGATCGGGTTGACCAGCAAGGCCATGCAGCAGATGCTGGGGGTGCACGAGCCGGACTACGGGCACGTGCTGGATTCAATGGTTTTGCTGGAAGGGGAGCCGGTGCGCCTGTCCGGCCTGATCCAGCCCAAAGTCGAGGCCGAGATTGCTTTTGTGCTGCGGGACCGGCTGTGCGGGCCGGGGGTGCACGCGGCGGATGTGCTGAGGGCTTCTGCCGGCGTAATGCCTTCGCTGGAAATCATAGATAGCCGTATTAAGGACTGGAAAATAAAGATTCAGGACACCATTGCCGATAACGCTTCGGCCGCGGCAATAATCCTGGGTGGCGCTCTGGTGCCCGTACAAGGGCTGGATTTGCGTTTAGTTGGACTGACGCTGGAAAAAGACGGCCATGTTTTTGCCACGGCAACGGGCGCTGCGGTGCTGGGGCACCCGGCGGCGGCGGTGGCCTGGCTGGCCAATGCTATTGCCCCTTACGGCCTGAGCCTGGAACCGGGCATGGTGGTGCTTTCCGGTTCTTTAACCCAGGCGGTAACGGTGGAGCCCGGAACGGTTATCCATGCAACTTTTGATCGCCTTGGCGCAGTCTCCGTCAAGTTTATAGAATAGACCGCTAAATATTGAGGTTTGGGAGGGGTATAAGTTGAAAAAAGTTAAGGCAGCCATTATCGGACCGGGCAACATCGGCACCGACTTAATGTACAAGCTCTTGCGCAGCAACTACATAGAGATAGCCTTGATGGTTGGGATTTACCCTCAGTCGGAAGGGCTGGCCAGGGCCAGGTCGCTGGGGATTGAGACTTCACATGAAGGAATCGGTGCGGTTTTAAGGGAGCCGGACATAAAAATAGTTTTTGACGCAACGGCGGCCAAACCTCACCTTAAACACGCACCTTTGCTGCGCGAGGCGGGCAAGATTGCCATCGATCTCACTCCTGCGGCGGTGGGACCTTACATGGTGCCGGTTGTCAATATTGATGAACACCTGGAAGCCGATAACGTGAACATGGTTACCTGCGGCGGCCAGGCTACCGTACCGATTGTGGCTGCCATCAACCGGGTGGCCGGGGTGCGCTACGCAGAAATTGTCGCCTCGCTGGCCAGCAAAAGCGCGGGGCCCGGAACCCGCCAGAATATCGACGAGTTTACCGAGACCACGGCAAGGGCCCTGGAGGTGGTGGGAGGCGCCGGCAAAGGTAAAGCAATCATCATTCTTAATCCGGCCGAGCCCCCGATCATGATGCACAACACTATTTACACTCTGGTCGAGAACCCGGATGAAGAATTAATTAAAAGCGCCGTTTTTGAGATGGTAAAGCGCATTCAGGAATACGTGCCGGGGTACCGCCTGCAGGTGGAGCCCCTGGTAGAAGGAAACAAGGTAACTACAATCATAGAGGTGACCGGCGCCGGGGACTACCTGCCGCCTTACGCAGGCAACCTGGACATTATGACTTCGGCCGCCGCCAGGGCGGGAGAATTGATGGCCATGCGGCTGCTGGGCGTTTATAAGCCGGAGAGGGGTGATAGCTGTGCCTGAAATCAGAATAATGGATACCACCTTGCGCGACGGGATGCACGCCATGGCCCACCAGTTCACCCCGGAGCAAATGGCTCAGGTGGCGGCAGCCCTGGACGAAGCCGGCGTTGACGTAATTGAGGTTACCCACGGCGACGGGCTTGCCGGGTCGTCGTTCCAGTACGGCTTTGCCGCGGCCACCGACGAGGAATATTTAGAGGCTGTGGCGCCGGTGCTGAAAAAAGCCAAGCTGGCCGCCCTGATCCTGCCCGGCATTGGCACCTGCAGGGACATGCGCATGGCCGTCCAGGCCGGAGTAAAGGTTTTCCGCATTGCCACCCATGTTACCGAAGCGGACATATCGGAGGAGCATATGGGCCTGGCCAAAGAAATGGGGGCCGAGGTGGTCGGCTTTCTGATGATGTCCCATACGGTTGGAAAAGAAAAAATTGCCGAACAGGCTAAACTTATGGAAAGTTACGGGGCGGACGTGGTCTACATGGTGGATTCGGCAGGGGCCATGATCCCGCCGGAAGTAACGGAAAAGATTGGCTATTTAAAGGAAGTTCTCAATATTCCGGTGGGCTTCCACGCCCATAACAACCTGGGCCTGGCCGTGGGCAACACCCTGGCCGCGGTGGCCGCCGGGGCGACGGCGGTGGACGGGACGCTGCGCGGCCTGGGGGCCGGGGCCGGCAATACCAGCACGGAGGTCCTGGTGGCGGCCCTCAAGAAAGCCGGTTACCAGGTGGGTGTTGACCTGTACAAAATAATGGATGCGGCAACGGTGCTGGAACCGATGATGCGCCGGCCGCAGGTAATAGACAACGCCTCGATCATTCTGGGCTATGCAGGCGTTTATTCCAGCTTTCTTTTGCATACCTACAGGGCGGCCGAAAGGTTCGGCCTGGACCCGCGGGACATTTTAATGGAACTCGGCCGCCGCAAGGTGGTTGGAGGACAGGAGGACTATATTGTAGACGTGGCCTACGAAATGTCCAGGAATAAGTCCCGGGCAGTCTAAAGTCTTAACGGAATACTCATTCCGTTTGGCCTGCGCAGTACGTTTTGAGGGGGTGGGAAAGGTTTAATTGCGGGAGGCTGCAGGCACTTGCAGGGGTCGAAGGCAGGGCTTGGAAGTTCGTTTGGAGCAAAAAGCTTTAATTAAGTAAAGGAGGGGTTGTTTGTGTTTCCAACACTGAAGGTAGTCCAGTACTATACGCCACAAAAGAAGGTCTTTGGTGTAAATGCGGTGGATAACATTGGCGTTTACCTCAAGGAAATGGGATTGAGCGGAAAGGCTATAATCATCACCGACCCCGGTATTGCAGCGGCCGGCCTGCCCGAAAGGTTAATAAAAGCCCTTGAAAAAGAAGGTTTTAAAGCTGCGGTGTACGATCAGGGCAAGCCCGAACCTGACGATATTTCGTGCGATCAGGCTGCAGAATTTGCCCGCAAGGAAAAGGGCGATTTTGTAATAGGCTTTGGCGGCGGCAGCTCCATTGACATCGCCAAGGTGGTGGCACAGCTCCTCGTGTTGCCCGGTGTAACGGACGATTATTTGATTAACACCACCTTTCCGAAAAAAGGAGCACCCATCATTGCCGTGCCGACTACCTCCGGGACGGGCACCGAGTGCACCATGTACTCGGTCATAACGTTTGCCAAAGACGGGATTAAGGGCTTTTTTGGCACGCCGACCATTCTGCCCGACATGGCCCTGGTGGATCCCACCCTTACCATAAGCATGCCTCCCGGCGTAACTGCTTCTACCGGTATTGATGCCCTTTCCCATGCGATTGAAACGATGATGGCCAGGCAGGAAAACCCGTTTACCGACGCCGTTGCCATAAAAGCCATCGAGCTTATTGCAGAGGCCCTGCCCGTTGCCGTCTATGAAGGGGACAACCTGGAAGCGCGGGTTAAAATGTCCTACGGTTCGATGATGGCCGGCATTGCCTTCCAGGATCCGGGCATTGTCGAAGGCCACGCCCTGGCCCACACCCTGGGTTCGGTTTACCACGTGCCGCACGGCGTCGGATGCGCCATTGCGCTGCCCTACGCCATGGAATATAACATGGGCCACTGCATGGAAAAGCTGGCCCGCATTGCCGTTGCCATGGGCCAGAACACCGCCGGCATGAGCGTCCGCCAGGCAGCCCAGACTGCGGTGTTTGCGGTTAAACAATTAATTGAGGATGTTAAACTGCCCATTACCTGGGCAAAGTACGGCAAGAAGGAAGATATACCCAAGCTGACCGACATGATGGTGGAAAGCCCGTGGATTACCGCCTTCTACGGCTGGTCCAAGCGGAAGATGACCAGGGAGGCGGCGCTGGAACTGCTGACCAGGAGCTACGAGGGACGCCTTGGCGAAGCCCTTTACTAGAATTTGTTTCAGGGGGGCTTTGCCCCCCCAGTTTACAACATTCGGGTAAGGAGAAGGAAAAGTGGAACTGAACCTGCTGGAAAAAACCGAGTTGTGGATAACCGGCGTGGAGCTGGACAGGGCCAACCTGAACGAGGTAGCCGCCGCCGTTGCCGGCGTGCTGAAGCTGCCCGCGGAGAGCGTTCTGGTAATTGACGTGCGGGACGGCGTGGTGGCGCTGGATATTTTAAGGCGAAAAATAATGGCGGAGCAGATCGTCGGGAAGGAAAGGGAATTGCTGGCCTCCCTGGCCGCTGTAAGCGGAGTGCGGCTGACGCCCCGGGCTGCCGTTCATGCCCGGGGAATCCTCGGCCTGATTGCCGCCGACCCGGAGCAGCGGGAGGAAATCCTGGAGCGCGCCGGCCGGCTGGCCGAGCAGGTAAAATCCACTGCTGCCCGGCGGGGGATGGTTTTTGCTACGGGCCGCGAGGTGCAGGAGGGGCTGATCGAGGACACCAACTCTCCTTACCTGATCGAGCTTTTTGAGAAAAACGGTTATAGAATGCGTTTCGGCGGCGTACTGCCGGACGACCTCGAGACGATCACCGGCCGCCTGCGTGCGGCGGCCGCGGAGGGTTACGGCCTGGTGGTCACCACCGGCGGCGTGGGCGCGGAGGACAAGGACTTTACCGTGGAAGGCATCTGCCGGCTGGACCCTCTGGCCGAAACCCCGTCGATCCTGCACTTTCACGCCGGGCAGGGAAGGCATGTTAAAGGCGGTGTGCGCATTGCCGTCGGCAGGGCCGGCTTAACCACTTTTGTTGCCCTGCCCGGCCCCCACGACGAGGTGCGGCTGGCCGCCCCGGTGCTGCTGGAAGGACTAAAGGCGGGGGCGGACAAAAAGCATCTGGCCGGCGCTCTGGCAGGGGTTCTGCGGGAGAAGTGGCGCCGAGCATTTTAATACCAAAATAATGCCTGGAGGTGACCTGTTAATGTCCAAAGTTCTGGTAGTTGACCCTTCCAAATGTACCGGCTGTCACCGCTGTGAAATGTGGTGCTCGCTGACGAAGTACGGCGAAATCAATCCATCTCGAAGCAATGTCTACGTAATCCGGCGGGAGCCGGCGGTGGATGTGCCGGTGGTCTGTGTGCAGTGCGGCCTGTGCGTGGACGTTTGCCCCGTTGAAGCGCTAAAGCGCAATGGGAAGACCGATGCGGTAGTGGTAGACGCTGAATCGTGTACGGGCTGCGGCACCTGCGTGAAGGTATGCCCTTACGGGGTGCTCAGGATCGACGAAGAAACAGATACGGCGGCCAAGTGCGACCTGTGCGGCGGTTCGCCTGCCTGCGCCGGGCACTGCCCGCATGGCGCCATCCGGTATGAGGACGCGGGCAAAGCCGCGGCCAGAAGACGGGAACAGTGGGCAACGGCCATTGCCATAAAAATCAGCTAGCGGGAGGTGGTAGGAATGTACGGTTATACAGGCAATTTACTGCGGGTGAATTTGACAAGCGGCGAAATAAAGGTTGAGAAGCTGGACGAGAAAGAACTGCGCAAGTATATGGGCTGCACGGGCTACGCGGCAAAGCTGCTTTACCAGGAGATGCCGGCAGGCGTCGACCCTCTTGCCCCGGAAGCCAAGGTGGTTTTCGCCACCGGGGCCGTAACCGGAACCCTCTGCCCCAGCGGCGGCAGTTACGAGGTTTGCTACAAGTCGCCCCTGACCGGCACCTGGAACGAAGCCCGGTCGGGCGGGGCATTCGGCCCCAAGCTCAAATATGCCGGGTTTGACTTTCTGGTTGTGGAGGGCAAGGCCGAGGAGCCGGTCTACCTTTTAATTAAGGACGGCCGGGCTGAAATTAAGCCTGCCAAGCACCTGTGGGGCCTTAATGTGGAAGAGACTACAGATGCGATAATTAACGAGCTGGACGATCCGGAAGTGTCCGTGGCAGCCATCGGCCAGGCCGGCGAAAACGGTGTGCTGTACGCGGCGCTGATTAACGACAGGGGACGGGCCGCCGGCCGCGGCGGGATCGGCGCGGTGCTGGGGAGCAAGAACCTGAAAGCTGTTGTTGCCAACGGCAGCGGCGGAATCAAGGTGGCCCGCCCGAAAGAGTTTGCGGAAGTCATAGACAAGGCGGAGCAGTGGCTGAAAAACTATCCCTTTGCCGCCATTCCGGAAATGGGCACGGTAGGCTTGCTGTCCGGCAATAATGCCATGGGAATGCTTCCGACCAGAAACTTCCAGACCGGCTTTTTTGAGAATGCCGACAAGGTTGCCGGCGAAGTGGTCAACCGGAAGTACCAGATCAAAAGGCGCGCCTGCTATGGATGCAGCTTTGGCTGCGGCCGCTACACCGCGGTAAGCGGCGGCAAGTTTGCCACCCCGCCCATGGAAGGGCCGGAGTACGAAACGGCGGACATGCTGGGCCCGATTTGCGGGGTTGACGATATCGAGGCGATAATTAGGGGCAACTTCCTCTGCAATGTATACGGGCTGGACACCATCAGCACCGGCATAAGCATCGGCTTTGCCATGGAGTGTTACGAAAGAGGGCTGCTGACCGACAGGGATACAGACGGAATACCCCTGCGCTGGGGCGATGCAGAAGCGGTGGTGAAACTGGTGGAAAAAATAGCCCACCGGGAGGGCATTGGCGACCTGCTGGCGCTGGGCGTGAAACGCATGGCAGAAAAGCTCGGGCCCCGGGCTGAAGACGCGGCCATCCACGTCAAGGGCCTGGAGCTGCCGGCCCACGAGCCACGGGTGGAATCCAAAGCTCTGGCCGTTCAGTACGCCGTATCGCCGCGGGGAGCCTGCCATATGCACCCGAACTGGCCCAGCACCTGGGACTTCCAGGTTGACTGCGGCATGAAGGATCTAGGCATACCCTGGCCGCCAACGGGAGGCATGCAGGACGAGTCGCCGGTCAAAGGCGTTGCCTACCGGTACGTGGCCCTGCAGGGCGAAATCAGCGAAATCCTGGGCGCCTGCATCTTCCATTCCTGGGGCAGTGAAGGCAGTTGCCTGACGCCGCAGCTTTACGCCGAAATTATGAAAGCCCTTACCGGCTGGGACGTTACTGCCGAGGAACTGGTTACTGCCGCAGAGCGCTCTTGGAATCTCAAGCGGTGCTTTAACGCCCGCGAAGGTTTTGACCGCAAGGACGACAGGCTGCCCAAGCGGATTTCCGAGCCGATCCCGGACGGTCCTTCGGCCGGCGCCAGGGTTGAAAACCTGGACCGGATGCTGGATGCTTATTACGAAGCGATGGGCTGGGACAGGAGTACCGGCCTGCCCACCGCCGGCAAGCTGAAAGAGCTGGGTCTGGAGTTTGCCGTCGGGTAAATTGCCCGGCCGTTGTTTAAACGGTCTGTAAAGTCTGAAAATGGCTTTACGGACCTGCCTGAAGCAAGAACGGCGTTTTATAATATAGAACACCGGAGGGAGGGGTACGGGCGAAAAGGAGTTATGCCGCCGTTGCTTTAAGGCAGGGCCATGCTGATAAATACCATTTAAAAAGGAGGATTTTAAAATGGCAGGTTATTCGAAATGGTTCAGGGTTCCGCGGGATATAGTGTTCGGCTGGGGCAGCCTGGAATACCTTAAAGAACTGGAAGGCAAAAGGGCCTTTATAGTTACCGACAAAACCATGCAGGAGCTTGGCTTTGTGGACAAGGTGAAGAGCTACCTGGCCGAAGCCGGAATTGAAAGCGCCGTATTCAACGAAGTAGAGCCCGATCCTTCCCGGCAAACCGTGAAAAAAGGCGCCAGGCTGATGGAGCAGTTTCAGCCGGACCTGATTGTCGGGCTGGGCGGCGGCTCTTCCCTGGACGCCGGCAAGGGAATGTGGATTTTCTACGAATATCCGGATGCAAAGTGGGAAGACATTTTCGTTCCCTTCACCGGCGTGCCGAAGCTGAGAAACAAGGCCAGGTACGTGGCCATTCCTTCCACCAGCGGCACCGCCACCGAGGTAACCCTGGCGGCGGTTATCACCAACCGCGACGTTGTGCCGAACGTTAAGGACTTTACCCTTTCCTACGAGGTTACGCCGGACATTGCCATCTGCGATCCGGAGTTGCCTTCCACAATGCCACCTGCCGTCACCGCCAACACCGGCTTTGACGTGATCGTTCACGCCGTTGAGGCATACGTTTCTGTAAACGCCACCGACGTTACCGACCCGATTGCCCTGCGGTCTGCCGCCATGGCTTATAAATGGTTGCCTCTGGCCTTCGCCAACGGCGGAAACAAAGAAGCAAGGGAAAAAATGCACACGGCCTCGCTCATGGCCGGCTTTACCTTTACCAACACCGCCCTGGGGCTGGTCCACAGCACCGCCCACCAGATCGGGGCGGAATACGGCGTGCCGCACGGCCGGGCCAACGCAATCATGCTGCCGTATGTGGTGCAGTACAACGCCCCGGCGGCCGCCGCACGTTACGCCGATATGGCCCAGGCCTTCGGGTATGCTTCCACCGATCCGTTCGAGGGCACGGTCAAGTTCATCGACGCCGTCCGGAAGCTGCAAAAGATTCTGGGCATCCCTGCCTGTCTGAAGGATGCCGGCATTAAAGAAGAGGACTTCCTGAAGAAAGTGGACATGCTCACCAAGAACGCCATGAACGACGGCAGCACGCCGGCCAACCCGCGGGTCCCAACCCTGGCGGAAATCAAGAACATCTTCCTCTGCGCCTATTACGGAAACGACGTGATTTAAGATGGACAGCGGCAGTACGGGACTGCAGGTCCCGTACTGCGGCAAAACCGGGGAAAAGGAGTTGAAATCCAGTGGGTATTGAGCCTTTAATGGTAATTGGAGCCTTCGGCGGGGGCATACTGGGGGCAGCCATGGGGCCCCTCCCGGCCATTACGCTGTGGGGTGCCGTGTTGATGATTGCCGGCCTGGCCGGGGTGCTAACCGGCAGTCCGGTAATGGTGTGGGACCTGGCCTTTAACCCGCTTTTCGGCGCGCATATTGTTTATGCCGGCGGTGCCGCCGCCCTGGCCTACGCCTGGTCGAGGGGGGCTATAGAGAGCGGGCTGGACATCCTCAAGCCGCTGTCGGGCTTGGGCAGGGCGGACGTTCTGCTGGTGGGCGGAATTTTCGGCGTTCTCGGCACCCTGCTGGAGCGCGTAGGGACCGGCCTGGCGCTTCCTACCGATACCGTCGCCCTGTCCGTGGTCATAACCGGCTGGGTGGCCAGGCTGCTGTTCGATCCGAAATGGCGCGCCAACCGCGGGAAGGGCGCGGAAGGCGAAACCTGGTGGCCAAAAGGCAGCGAACTGGCCCTGCTGGTGGTGCTGGGATGCGGCGTCGGGCTGGCGGGGGGAATTGCTGCGGCTAAGATCGGAGATGCCCTGCTTCCCTTTGGATTGGCCTTATTGTTCTTGATCTACCTGCAAACAGGGTTCAACGGGCAGCCCTGGCACCACATCGTCCTGGTTGCCGGCCTGGCGGCGCTGCAGGGGCACGGAAGCGTAAACGCCATTATCTGGGCGACGGTGCTGGGCGGGGTGACGGCCATTGTATCGAGCTTTTTCAGCAAATGGTGGATTGTCAGGACCAATTCTTATATAGACCCGCCGGTTACGAGCATAGCCGTGGGAAAAAGCATTGTCATAGCCTTAGCCGCAGCCGGGCTCTTATAACCGTCCGGCCCGTTTGCCGGATCACGGCCTTGCCCTTTTAAATGGATATAATTGCGTAAAGGATAGTGGTGACAATGTTGACGGTTTGCAGCGGAGCTCACCGCTATCTTTTGTTAGGAGGACACTGCAGCAAGAGGTGAAACATAATTGAGCAGGCCAAGCAGTTTTACCAGGCCTAAATCCGTGGCAGTTATCGGGGCCTCGAACAAGCCGGGCAAGATAGGCTGCGCCCTGGTCAGCAACCTGATCGAGAGCGGTTACCAGGGCAGGATATTTCCGGTAAACTCCAGGGAAAAAGAAATCCTGGGGCTACCCTGCTTTCCCTCCGTTGCCGACATACCGGAGGAGGTGGAAACGGCAGTTTTTGCCGTGCCGGCCCCAAAAGTCCTGGACGCCGCCGCCGGGTGCGGCCGGAAGGGAGTCAAAAACCTGGTGGTTCTAACGGCGGGCTTTAAAGAGATGGGCCGCGAGGGCATGGAGCTGGAGAAAAAATTTCTGGGCGTCTGCAAAGAGTACGGCATGCGCATGCTGGGCCCCAACTGCGTGGGTTTTCTGGACACCCATACTCCCATCAACGCCACCTTTTTGAAAGGCTTTCCGGCCAGAGGGGAAATAGCCTTTATATCCCAGAGCGGGGCGATGCTGGCGGCCATTCTGGACTGGAGCAAAAGCGCCGGGATAGGTTACAGCAAGATTTACAGCCTTGGGAACAAGGCCGATTTAAACGAAGTCGACTGCATCGCCGAGGCCGCGGACGACCCCAACACCAAAGTAATACTCTGCTACATTGAAGACGTGGCCTGCGGCCCCGAATTTCTGAGAGTCGTATCGCAGGCAACCCGCAAGAAGCCGGTAATTATTTTAAAATCCGGCACCAGCCAGGCCGGGGCGCAGGCGGCGTCGTCCCACACCGGGGCGCTGGCCGGCAGCGACCTGGCCTACAACACCGCCTTCAAGCGGTGCGGCGTGATAAGAGTCGACAGCATGTCCGAGCTTTTTGACCTGGCCATAGCCTTTGTCAACCAGCCCGTACCCAAAGGCAGGAAGGTGGCAATTGTTACCAACTCAGGCGGGCCCGGCATTATTGCCACAGACAAAGTTGAAGCGCACGGGTTGACCATGGCCCGCTTTACAAAAGATACCATTGAAGAGCTGCGCCTGGGGCTGCCTCCCGAGGCCGGCATCTACAACCCCGTGGACGTGCTGGGAGACGCCAGGGCCGACCGCTTCAAGTTTGCCCTGGAGAAGGTGCTGCGGGACGAGAACGTTGACGGCGCGGCGGTGCTGCTGTGCCCCGTGGCGGTTACCCAGCCGGTCGAGACGGCCCAGGCCCTGATCGAGCTGAACAAAGCTTTTCCGGAAAAACCCCTGATAGCCGCCTACATGGGCGGGCAGGCCCTGGCCGAAGGAGTCAGGCTGCTTACCGAAAACCGCATTCCCTGCTTTACCATGCCCGAACCCGCCATAGCCGCCCTGGCCGGCATGGTAAAGTACAGAGAAATGACCGAAAAACCAGAAATAGAGGAAAAGGCCGCCGATTTCAGGCCGGATCAGAAGACGGTGAAAGCAGTATTTTACGACGTTAAAAAAGACAACCGCCTGGCCCTGCTCGGAAGCGAGGCGGCAGAAGTAATAGCAGCATACGGCGTGGCGGCGGTTGCCACCGAATTGTCCCAGAGCCCTGAAGAGGCTGCGGCCATAGCCGACAGAATAGGTTATCCCGTGGTTTTAAAAGTAGCTTCACCAAAAATCCTGCACAAGACCGACGTAGGCGGGGTAATAACCGGAATCCGTTCGGCCGGAGAAGTTAAAAGCGCTTACGTGACCATCATGGAAAACGTGCACCGGTATTTGCCCAGGGTCATCCCCCACGGCATAGAAGTGCAGAAGATGGTGCCCAAAGGAGTCGAACTGATCGTGGGCATGACCCGGGACGTGCAGTTCGGCCCACTGATCGGGTTCGGCCTGGGGGGCATTTACGTGAACCTGCTCAAAGACGTTTCCTTCAGGCTGGCCCACGGCTTGACCGGTGCCGAAATAGCAGAGATGATAGCCGAAACCAAAGCGTACACCCTGATTAAAGGGTACCGCGGCGAAAACCCCGTTGACCTCGGCGCAGTGAGCGAAGTAATCAGGCGCACGGCCATGCTTGCGGTAGATTTTCCGGAAATCATGGAAATAGACATCAACCCCGTATTTGCCTACGAGCATGGAGTCGCCGCCCTGGATGTCAAAATTACCCTGTCGTGAGGTGAAGCACGTGAAAAATCTATACATTACCGGTGTGGCAGGCAGCGGTAAAACGGCCATCGCCCTGGGCATCGCCTTGAACCTGAAAAAAGAAGGATACAGGGTAACCTACTTTAAGCCGGTCGGAAACCGGTCGCGGCTGAGCGATACAGAAGACAACGACGCCCTTTTAATGCGCGAGATCCTGAACATAGACGCAGAAGCCAGAAAAATTGCCCCATTTTTAGCCGGCACCTCTTACCTGTCCGGGCTGAAGAACCGGGAGGCGGCCCTCGAGAACATCAAAGAAGCCTACCGGGCCGTGTCCCAGGAGGCGGACACAGTAATCATAGACGGTGCGGCCTTTCCCCACGCCGGGGCGGCTTACGGACTGGATGCGGCAAGCCTGGCCGGCTTGTTTGAGGCCTCGGTCATAAACGTGATCAAGCTGGAAAACGACTTGAGCGTCGACCAGGCCGTCTTTTTGAACAACAGCCTGGCATCCAGGGGGCTGAAAGTGATCGGGCACATTTTCAACAACGTGCCGCGGCAGCTTCTTTCCAAAACAGAAGGAGTATTCAAGCCCCTTCTGGAGAAAGCGGGCTGCACCACCCTCGGCATAATTCCCGTGCGCCCCGAGTTTGCCTCCCCGACCGTATCGGAGTACTACGAGGTTTTGGGCGGCGAACTGCTGGCGGGCGAAGACCGGCTGGACCTTCTGGTGGAGGAAGTAATCATAGGGGCCATGACCCTGGAGAGCGCCCTGCGGTACATGCGCCGTTCGGCAAACAAGGCGGTGATAATGGGCGGCGACCGGGCCGACCTGGCCCTGGCCACCCTGGAGACCAGCACCTCCGCCCTGATTTTGACCGGCGGCCTGTACCCCGACGTGAAGGTAATTTCCCGCGCCGCGGAGAAAGGAGTACCCGTAATCCTGGTGCACAGCGACACCTACACCACCATCGAAAGGATTTCCGAAGTTTCCAGGCGCATCCGGCCGGGCGACGCGGCCGGCATAAATATTGCTATGGAAAATATTGAAAAGCACTGCGACTGGCAGTCGATTTTGAATTCTCTTAAAGAAAATTAAAAAGATACCTGGAGGAAACCACATATGGAACTGGCACTTTCCGGCGGCCACGTAGCCGGGTTCATAATTGCAGTTGCAGGCGTGACCGCGCTGGGGATTTACGCCGGCCGCATGGTCGGCTCGGCCCAGGATTTTTCGGTGGGGGGCCGCAGGGCCGGCGCTGCGGTGGTTACGGGCACCATCATGGGCACCCTGGTCGGGGGCTCGGCTACAATTGGCACGGCGCAGCTTGCCTTTAAGTACGGCCTGTGCGCCTGGTGGTTTACGTTGGGTGCGGGCATCGGCTGCTTCGTGCTGGGGCTGGGTTACGCCCGGCGGCTGCGGGCGGTTTCCCTGGTAACGGTGCCGCAGTACCTTACCCTTACCTACGGGAGCAAAATAGGGCCGGTTTCCAGCCTTCTCTCCTGCAGCGCCGACCTTTTCGGCATAACCTCCCAGGGGCTGGCCGCGGTGGCCCTGCTTGCTTCCATGTTCAACATCAGCCCCTACCCGGCGGTGGTTGCCTGTGCCGTCCTGGTCCTGAGCTATGTGGTTTTCGGCGGGGTGTGGGGGGCCGGGCTGGTGGGTGTGGCCAAGGTGGTTCTCGTCTACCTGGCCGCCGTCGTGTCCGGGGCGCTGGCCTACAAGATGGCCGGCGGCTGGAGCGGGCTGACGGCCGTGCTGCCGCCGTACCCCTGGTTTTCCTTCTTCGGGCGGGGCGTCGGCGTGGACCTGGCGGCGGGATTTTCCCTGGTGGTCGGGGTGGCTTCCACCCAGACCTACATCCAGTCGATATTTTCTGCCAGAAACCTGGCGGAGGCGCGCAAGGGGGTTTTGCTTTCCGGCATTTTAATCCCTCCTTTGGGTGCCGGGGGCGTTCTGGTGGGCCTGTACATGCGGGTGAATTTTCCTGAGACCGCCTCGGACCAGGTGCTGCCCGCCTTTATCATCAAGTTTCTGCCCCCTGTTCTGGCGGGCGTGATGCTGGCCGCCCTGCTGATTGTGGTCATCGGCACCTGGGCAGGCATAACGCTGGGCATGTCGACCACGCTTACGGAGGATATTTACAGGCGGTTAATCCGTCCCGCCGCCGGCGACAGGGAGATACTGGCCGTGCACCGGGTTTTAATGCTGACGGCCGGGCTTTTGAGCGTGCTGATGGTAATCGGGAACCTGAACTCCCTGATCATGAAGTGGAGCGTTATGTCCTTGGCGCTGCGGGCCTGCGCGCTGTTTTTCCCCTTGCTCGGGGCCCTGTTTTTCCCGGGGGCGGTGACGCCCCTGGCCGGGACCCTGGCCGCCCTGCTGGGCTCGTTGACGGGGGCAGTGTGGTACTGCATGTATCCGGGCGGAATCGATCCGGTGTATCCGGGCCTTTTGGCCAGTTTACTGACGCTGCTGGCGGTCAGCCGTTTTTCCAGGCGCGCTTCTTCTTCTGCCGGATAGCGGCGGCCGCGGCAGGGCCTTAGCCGCTGAAGGGCTAAAGGGAGCCGCATGGCGCAGGGGGTGCAGGATTGGGGGAATAATTATGGGATGGGTGGTGAAGAGCTGTGAAACGCGAATGGTATGTATGGCCTGAGCATCTCACCCTGGAGCAGGTAATAGCCTGCTGCCGGGAACAGCTTGGCAAAAGCCCGGAAGAGATTTATAAAAAAAGCTGGTTCTGGTGGACCGGGATTAAGGCCGAAAGTCCGGAAAACCGGGATGGCGAGGCCCGGCAAAAATGATCGTGCTGGAGCTGTACCCGCCGCTTGAGTTTAAAAACGGAGAGAGGAAGAAGTGTCTGGCGGGCCGCCCGGAAGGGGTTAGCGCCGCAAACCTGCTGGAAGAGGTGCTGCAGGAAATTAACAGCAGTTCCGGGCTTGCCTGCAGGCCGGAGGATATGCTCCTGGTAGTGGACGGACGGGCGGCAGGCGGGGATTTTAAGGTGATGGACGGACAGACCGTAAAGATAATGCTCATGGCTATGGGAGGATGATCTTTTTAGTTTAAGAGCAGACCGAGGTGATACAGTGGCTGATTTTGAGTATAAAGTGCTGTGGCTGGACCTGGAGCGCAGGGAGAAGAGGGTGGAGAAGATAGCGTGCAGGGACCTGCGGAAATGGGTCGGCGGCAGCGGGCTGGGCGCAAAAACCGTATACGAGAATGTTTTACCCTCGACCGATCCGCTGGATGGCAGGAACATTTTGGGTTTCTTTACGGGGCCGCTTACAGGGACGATGGTTCCTTCCTCCGGCAGGCACTGTGTGGTGGGCAGGTCGCCTCTGACCGGCATCTGGGGCGAGGCCAGCGTCGGCGGCAGGTGGGGCCGGATGCTGCGCAGGTCCGGCTATGATGCCCTGGTCCTGCAGGGCAGGGCGGAAAAACCGGTTTACATCTGGATAAATGACGGAGAGGTAGAAATAAGGGATGCTCATTCTTTATGGGGGCTGGACACTTATGAGTGTGCGCCGGCCCTGAAAGAACTGACCGGTGAAAAGGCTGAGGTGTGCGCAATCGGCCCGGCCGGCGAGAAAATGGTCAAAATAGCCGGGATCTTCACCGACGGAGAGGACGGCCGGGCGGCGGCGCGCTGCGGTCTGGGGGCGGTCATGGGGGCCAAGCGGGTCAAGGCCGTGGCGGTGCACGGGCAGCGTGAGCTGCCGGTTGGCGATCCGGCCGGTTTGAAGGAGGACTTGAAGCCGGTCATAAAAAGGATACAGGAGAGAACCAGGGTTCTGGGGCAGTTCGGCACGGCCGGGCTGGTAATTCCCTGCGAGCAGCTGGGCGATTTTCCCGTCCGCAACTGGGCCTGGGGCCGGTGGGAGGAAGGGGCGCTGAAAATTTCCGGCCAGAAGATGGCCGAAGAGCTCCTTACGGGAAGGTACCGCTGCGCCGGCTGCCCGGTCGGCTGCGGCCGCAGGATAAGCATAACAAAAGGCCCCTACCGGGGCGTAAAGGGAGGGGGGCCGGAGTACGAGACGCTGGGGCTAATGGGCGGAAGCTGCCTGATTGACGACCTTGAGGCAATCAGCTATGCCAACGAACTGTGCAACCGGTACGGCATTGACACCATCGACGCCGGCAACCTCATTGCCTTTGCCATAGAGGCCTTTGAGAGAGGGATATTAAATGAAGAGTGGACCGGAGGGCTGAAACTGCGCTGGGGGGATCCGGAGGTCTTGATTGAAATGATCCGCCGCATTGCAGGCCGGGAAGGCAAGCTGGGTTCTCTCCTGGCGGAAGGTTTTCCGGCGGTAAAGCGCTCTTTTGGCGGAGAGGCTCTGGAGTTTGCCGCGGAAGTAAAGGGGCTGGGGTTTCCGGCCCACGACCCGAGGGCCTACAACAGCATTGCCCTGGGGTACGCCACCGCCAACCGCGGGGCCTGCCACCTGGAGGCCTTCAGCCATATTTTCGAGCGGAACGTGGCCATGCCTGAAATAGGCATCCATGCGGTGGAGGACCGGTTTGCCGTTGAGGGCAAGGGCCGGCTTGTGGCGGAAGCGCAAAACCTGATGGCCGTAATGGATTCCCTGGCCGCCTGCAAGTTTCTGCTGTTCGGCGGGGTCGGCCTGACCGAGCTGACCGGCTGGCTGAACAGGGTGACCGGCTTTGACTATACGGTGGAGGAGCTGGTCCGCTGCGGAGAGCGCATTTTCAACCTGAAAAGGCTGTTCAACCTTTCCTGCGGCGTGGGCCGGAAAGACGACAGGCTGCCGGAGAGAATTCTAAAGCAAAAGCGGAACGCCGGAGGGGCGGCCGACAACCTCCCTCCCCTGGAGGCCATGCTGAAGGAATATTACTCTTACCGGGGCTGGAGCGATGAAGGGGTACCGCTGCCGTTCAAAATAAAAGAGCTTTTTTAAATGCAGGCGTGCTGCTGCAGCAGAGGAAGGAGTCACGAATAATGGCAGATTATAATTTTTCTTTTGCAGTGCGGACAAAGGTGTTTTTCGGCAGGGGGGTTGTCTTTGAGCAGCTTCCCGGAGCGGTCCGGGAGATGGGCTGTAAAAAAGCGGTGCTTGTAAGCGACCCGGGAATCGTGGGGACCGGTCTGGCCGACCGGGTGAAAGACCTGCTGGCGGGCGGAGGGGTTGCGGTTGAGGTTTTCAGCGAGGTGGAGCCGGACCCCGGACTGGAGACGGTGCACAAGGCCGCCGCTTTTTTGGGCCGCACCAGGCCCGACTGCCTGGTTGCGCTGGGCGGGGGCAGCTCTATAGACGTGGCAAAAGGGGCCAGGGTCATTTACGACAACGGCGGAAAGATAAGCGATTACGCAGGAGTCAACAAGGTGAAGGTTAAGCCGTCCCTGCCGCTTATGGCGGTACCCACCACCGCCGGCACGGGCAGTGAGGTAACCGTTTTTGCGGTGCTTTCAGACTGGGAGCAGAACATAAAAATTACCGTCACGAGCGAATACCTGGCGCCGGAGGCGGCCTTCGTGGACCCGCTGGCAATGGTGTCGGCCCCGCCGGGAATAACGGCGGCCAGCGGCATAGACGCCCTTTCCCACGCAGTGGAGGCCTACGTTTCCAGGGCCGCCTCACCCGTTTCGGACAACCTGGCGCTGGGGGCGGTTGAGCTGATCGGCGGGCACCTGCGGCAGGCGGTGGCCAACGGCGGCGATCTGGCTGCCAGGACCGGCGCCGCCCTGGGCAGCCTGCTGGCTGGGATGGCCTTCAACAACGCTTTTCTGGGTTTAACCCATTCCATCGGGGCGGCTTTAAGCGGGCACGTGCACGTCAGCCACGGGGTGGCCGTAGGCCTGCTATTGCCTTACGTTATGGAATATAATTTAATGGCAAAACCGGATAAGTTCGCCCGTCTGGCCCGCGCCATGGGCGAGGTTACAGAGGGAAAATCTCTGTACAGGGCCGCCTCTCTAGCCCCCCGGGCGGTCAAGGCAATGGTAAAAAGCATAGGCCTGCCCGTCCGCCTGAAAGAAATCGGCGTCCCGGAAGGTGCGCTGGCCGCGATAGCGGAAACGGCTTTAAAGCACGGAATGATTAAATTTAATCCCCGGGTGCCGTCCCGGGAGGATATTTTGGATATTGTTAAAAAAGCATATTAATAGAAAACGGAGGGCGGGAGCGTGTCTCATTCTTTGCGGGAGTGGCTGGCGTTTTTAGAGGGCAAAGGCAAGTTGAAGCGGGTAAGAAAAGAAGTGGATCCGGTTTTTGAAATTGCTGCCCTGGGCAAGCAGGCTGACGGCATCTGCTCTTTGCTTTTTGAAAGGGTGAAAGGGTACGCCGTGCCTGTGGTTACGGGGCTGGCCGGAGACAGGGAGCTTTTTGCCGCCGCCATGTCCGTGCCGGTGGAAGGCATGCTGGAAAAGCTGGCTGCGGCGGTGGAAAACCCGGTCCCCTGCCGGCTGGTTTCCCCGGACGGGGCCCCGGTAAAGGAATGCATAATAAGGGAAAATATCGACCTGTTAAAAATGCTGCCCATTCCCACCCATCATGCCGGGGACGCAGGGCCTTATATTACGGCGGCCATACTGATTGCCAGGGACCCGGACAGCGGGGTGCGGAATGTTTCCATTCACAGGCTGCAGGTAACCGGCCCGGACCGGCTGGGGATATTAATTCTCCCCCGCCACCTGTGGCATTTCTTCGGGAAGGCCGAACGGGCCGGCCGGCCGCTGGAAATAGCCCTGGCCATTGGAGTTCACCCGGCCGTGCTGCTGGCCTCCCAGGCGACAACCAGGCTGGGGGTGGACGAACTGGAAATTGCCAGCGCGCTTTTGCCGCAGCCGCTGGAACTGGTTAAATGTGAAACGGTGGACGTCGAGGTCCCGGCCGGGGCGGAAATAGTAATTGAAGGAAAAATTCTCCCCGGCGTCAGGGAGGTCGAAGGGCCTTTCGGGGAGTACCCCAGGTATTACGGCCCGGCCGCCCCGAGGCCGGTGGTGGAAGTAACCGCAGTTACGCACCGCCGGCAGCCGGTGTACCATACCATTATTCCGGCCTCCCGCGAGCACCTCCTTTTGGGCGGGATTGCCCGCGAGGCCGTGCTGCTGCAAACCGTCCGCCAGGCGGTGCCCACCGTGAAAAACGTGCATTTAACGCCGGGCGGAAGCTGCCGCTATCATGCCGTCATCTCCATCGAGAAAAAGCATGAAGGCGAGGCTAAAAATGCAATTTTTGCCGCGTTCACCAGCAGCAGCGAGGTAAAGCACGTGGTGGTGGTGGACCACGAGATCAACATTTTCGACCCGGAAGAGGTTGAATGGGCGGTTGCAACGCGCTGCCAGGCGGGGCGGGACGTTTTCATAGTGAAAGACGCCATGGGCAACCGGCTGGACCCCTCCAGCAGGGACGGCGTAAGCGATAAAATGGGGATAGACGCCACCATTCCCCTGAACCTGCCCGGGGAAAGGTTTGAACGGATCAGCATCCCCGGCCTCGACAAAATAAAGCTGGCCGACTACCTTGAATGATTCGGGGCAAAACCTTAATTTTAAGACGGGCGGCACTGCATTGGGAAACGGAGGTGACAAATGAAATGCAGGTAAAAGCCAGGCTCCTGGGGCTTCTCTCTTTTGACTATCCGGCTTTTGGCAAACTTCGCCCGGTGGAGTTGAGCGAGGGAGCGACGGTTAAAGATTTGCGCGAGCGTTTGGCCCTGCCGGAGAGCAAGGTTCACTTTGTGTCGGTTAACGGGAATATGGTGGGGGAAGATTACCGCCTGGCCGAAGGGGACGAGGTTGTTTTCTTTCCGGCCGCAAGCGGAGGTTAGGCCCGGCGTGATAAACCGTTTCCGCCGGGGGATGCCCGGCGTAGCGGCCTGCTGGAAGAACCGCTGCCGGCGGGCTGCGAAAGGGGGAGAATAATGAAGGACGCTTTAAGCAGTCTTTCCGGGGAACAGCGCGTGCGCTACGAGAGGAACATCCTGCTGCCCGGCGTGGGCGTGGAGGGGCAGAAAAGGCTGCTGCAGTCCGGCGTTTTAATTGTGGGAGCAGGCGGGCTGGGTTCGCCGGCAGCCTATTACCTTGCCGCAGCCGGCGTGGGGCGGCTGGGGCTGGCGGATGCCGACGCGGTGGGCCTGTCCAACCTGCAGCGCCAAATTCTGCACCGCACCGGCGACATCGGCAGGCCGAAGGCGGAGTCGGCCAGAGATAAGCTGGCGGCCCTCAATCCGGATGTCAGGATCGAGATTGTAAGGGAGTATTTGAATCCGGACAATGCCGAAGCGCTGGTCGGGCGGTACGACATTGTTGTCGACTGCACCGACAATTTTCCTTCCCGCTTTATTTTAAACAAGGTCTGCGTGCTTCAGCGGAAACCTTTTGTTTACGGCGGAGTTCTGGCTTTTACCGGGCAGGCCATGACTGTGGTTCCCGGCGCCGGCCCCTGTTTCCGCTGTCTTTATCCATCAGAGCCGGCTCCAGGCGGTCCCACCTGCAGCGAACTGGGCGTGCTGGGGGCGGTGCCCGGCGTCATCGGAGCCATCCAGGCGGCCGAGGCGGTAAAGTACCTTTTGGGCCTTGGCGACCTGCTGGTTGGCCGGCTGCTTGTATACGACGCCGCGTCCATGACTTTTTCCGAGGTATCCCTGAAGCGGTCTCCCCGCTGTCCGGACTGCAGCGGATTGTAAGAGTTTTGCGGTTTCATTTCCTCACGGCGGGCCAAGCCCACCTTAAACAAAAATAACGTCGCTTAAATCCCTGAAATGTTTATCACTTGTGACCACCCGGCACTTTAGCGATTTTGCCGTTGCGTAAACTATAGCGTCAGCCATCGGGAGGTTGTGTTTTATGCTGAGGTCGGCGGCAAGCAGTGATATGCTCTCATTTAATTCAATTACTCTTGTATTGTTCATCTGGGCTGCAACTGTTATGGCCGCCTCCTCGCCGCGCTCTCTTAAAACTTTTTTAAACACTTCATAAATAACAATAGTTGGGGTAACTATATTCTCAGTCTTTAAAAAGAATTTCGCATATTCTCCTGCTTTGTTACCATCAGCCAAAAACTCGATCCATCCGCACGAATCAACAAGGATCATAGCCTTTCATCTTCTTCTCTTATTCCGGAAATGTCCATCCCTTTTAAGAAACCCCTCATTTCTGAAATTGGAATTTCAGGTATCAGGTTTATCGTCCGGCCTTTGACCACCACTCTCAGTTTTTGACCTACTTTAAGGCATAATTGTTTTCTTACTTCCTTAGGAATAACCACCTGAAACTTGCTTGAGATCGTAACCTCTCCCACAATATCACCTTGCCTTACTTTTTGAGTATCGATAGTTGTATTATACTACCACCGGCATATTATAATCAATCAAGATTAATTTTTTAGTTTTGAAGGTATATGGCCTCCTTGCATAGAAATTATAAAAATAATATTTATTCTAAGCCGCCCCGGACCTGCCGGGGCCTTCTGCCGGAGCAGAAGTTAATTTTTTATCCGGACCGGTTTAATTTGGACCGGCCGGTTATTGTATTTTTATGCACGTATATGTATAATTATAAATATTGGCGGCAAGAACAATCTTAATACGGATGTAATGCCTGCCTGAAAGGGCGTTTCCTTTTTTTGAGGAAAATTTTTTGGAATTTCGACGGAGGTGAGTTTATGGCAGTAAAGGTCAGCATAATAGGCGCCACCGGCTATACGGGGGCCGAACTGGTGAGGATCCTGTCCCGCCACCCGCAGGCCGAGCTGGTGGCGCTGACAACCCAAAGCTATGCGGGCAAGAAGTTCTGGGAGGTTTATCCCCACCTGTACGGATATAACCAGCTAACCTGCGAAGAAATGAACCTGCCCGAAATAATGGAGTCCTCTGACATTGTTTTTGTGGCCCTGCCGCACGGGCACGCCATGCCGGCCGCCCGCGAGGCGGCGCGCCGGGGCAGGAAGCTCATCGACCTGGGGGCCGACTTCCGCCTTAAGGACTTCCGGACCTATGAACAGTGGTACAGGGTGGAGCATACGGCCAGGGAACTGCTGGCCGGGGCGGTTTACGGCCTGCCCGAGGTTAACCGCCGGGAAATCAGGGAGGCCTGGCTGGTGGCGAATCCTGGTTGCTACCCCACCAGCGCCATTCTGGCCCTGGCGCCCCTTTTAAAAAACAGGTTGATCGACACCAGCAGCATCATAATCGACTCCAAGTCCGGCGTATCCGGGGCGGGGCGGGGGCTCGCCCTGGGCTCCCACTTCAGCGAGGTAAACGAGAATTTCAAGGCTTACAATGTGGCCGTGCACCGGCATACCCCTGAAATCGAGCAGGAACTGGGGAGAATTGCGGGGGAGGATGTGGCCGTTACCTTCACGCCGCACCTGCTGCCGGTCACCAGGGGCATCCTGAGCACCGTTTACGCAAAGCTTGCCGCTCCCGCAGGGGAAGAGGAGATCAGGGAAGTTTACCTGGATTATTACCGGGGCGAGCCCTTTGTGCGGGTGCTGCCGGCCGGCATGTTGCCGCAGATCAAGTGGGTTGCCGGAACCAACCACTGCGACATCGGCCTGACGGTGGACCGCCGCACGGGGCGGGTAGTCGTGCTTTCGGCCATAGATAACCTGGTGAAAGGGGCGTCCGGGCAGGCCGTTCAGAATATGAACATAATCTGCGGGCTGCCGGAGGACACCGGCCTGGCCGGGCCGGGCCTGTACCCTTAGAACCGGGTAAGCCTTATGACAAAGCGCCGCCCTTATGGGCTATTAAAATATAATGCTGTTAACCGGAGGTATGGGAATGACCTGTGAGTTTATATCCGGCGGTGTTACCGCGGCGGCCGGTTTTCTGGCCGGCACCGCCTGTGCGGCCATTAAGAAAAAGGACAAAAGGGACATTGCCGTTGTTTATTCCACCGTCCCGGCGGCAGCGGCCGGGGTTTTTACCTTGAATTTAGTGAAGGCTGCCCCGGTCCTGGTCTCCATGAAGCGCGTAGCCGGGGGCAGGGCCCAGGCGGTGGTGGTCAACAGCGGCAATGCCAACGCCTGCAACGGGGAACAGGGGATGAGGGACGCCCTGGCCATGGCCGCGGAAGCAGCAGGCGTTCTGGGCATCCCGGAGGAATACGTCCTGGTGGCTTCCACCGGCGTGATCGGGCAGAAGATGCCCATGGACAGGGTGCTGCCCGGCATCCGGGAGGCGGCCGGGCGGGTTTCTGCCGGCGGGGGGCACCTGGCCGCTCAGGCCATTATGACCACCGACACCTATCCCAAGGAGGCCGCCGTGCGTCTGGAGCTGGGCGGCAAGACGGTGACGGTGGGCGGCATGGCCAAGGGGTCCGGGATGATTCACCCCAACATGGCTACCCTGCTCTGCTTTTTCACCACGGACGCGGCAATTTCACCCGCCTGCCTGGGGCAGGCCCTGAAATATGCCGTTGACCGCAGCTTCAACATGATTACGGTGGACGGAGATACCAGCACCAACGACATGGCCGTGATCCTGGCCAACGGCCTTGCCGGGAACGAACCGATCGAGGGCGGAGGCCCTGATTACGAAGCTTTCCGGGATGCCCTCGGGGAGGTGTGCACCAGGCTGGCGGTGGCGGTGGCCAGGGACGGCGAAGGGGCCACCAGGCTGATTCAGGTGGAAGTGCTCAACGCCGCAACGGAGGAAGACGCGCGCCTGGCCGCCAGGGCGGTGGCAGGCTCTTCCCTGGTCAAGGCGGCGGTTTTCGGGCGGGACGCCAACTGGGGCAGGGTAATCTGCGCTGCCGGCTATTCCGGGGCCAGCTTCGACCCGGAGAAGGTGGACATTTTTCTGGGCGATGTGCAGGTGGCCCGCGACGGGGGCTCCCTGGACTTTAGCGAGGAGCGCGCCCTGGAAGTGCTTGGCGGGGACACGGTCAGGATAGTCCTGGACTTTAAAACCGGGAGTTGCCATGCCACCGCCTGGGGGTGCGACCTTTCCTACGACTACGTGAAGATAAACGCCGCCTACCGCACCTGACGGAAGATGCAGGACAGGGGCAAAAAAGCCGGAAGGAGAAGGATAGCATGTCTACGCCGTGGGAAAAAGCAGCGGTACTGGTGGAGGCGCTGCCTTACATAAAGAAGTTTTACGGCAAAACCATCGTGATTAAGTACGGCGGGCACGCCATGCTGGACGACAGCCTCAAGGAGGCGGTGCTTACCGACGCGGTGCTGATGAAGTACGTGGGAATGCACCCGGTAATCGTGCACGGGGGCGGCCCGGAAATTACCGAAATGCTGAAAAGGGTGGGCAAGGATTCGCGCTTTGTCGGCGGCCTGCGGGTTACCGACGGGGAGACCATGGAAATTGTGGAAATGGTCCTGGTGGGCAAGATCAACAAGGGGATAGTGTCCCGGATCAACCGCATCGGCGGGCTGGCGGTGGGCCTTTCCGGCAAGGACGCCGGCCTGTTCCAGGCGGTGAAAAAGTACCGGAAGGTGCGGACTCCCGAAGGCAGGGAAGAAACGGCCGACATAGGCTTTGTGGGCGAAATCAGCAGGGTCAACCCCCAGATTGTCTCCACGGTCATCGCCGAAGGTTACATCCCGGTGATTGCGCCGGTGGCGGTGGGCCCTGAAGGGGAGAGCTACAACATCAACGCCGACTACGCGGCCGGGCGTCTGGCCGCCGCGCTGGGCGCCGACAAGCTGATTATCCTTACCGACGTGGAAGGAATAATGGCCGACAGAAGCGATCCCGGCTCCCTCATTTCGGTGCTGCGGGCCTCAGAGGTGCCGTCCCTGATTGAGCGGGGCGTAATAGACGGCGGCATGATTCCCAAGGTTGAATGCTGCCTTGACGCCCTGGCCGGGGGGGTAAGGACCACCCACATCCTGGACGGAAGGGTTCCTCATTCCATATTGCTGGAAATATTTACCGACAAGGGCATCGGGACCATGGTGGAGAAATAAATAAGGAATAACCGTTTATGATTATTGAAATGTAACATATTCACTTTAGAGGTGACCGTTATGAATTCTAAGGAAATTATAGAGCTCGGCGACAAATACCTGATGCGCAACGTCGGGCGGCTCCCCCTGGCCCCGGTGAAGGGTGAAGGCGCCCGCCTGTGTGATGCCGACGGAAACGAGTACCTGGACTTTGTCAGCGGCATAGCCGTAAATTCGCTGGGCCACTGCCACCCGGCCGTGACCGGCGCCATCTGCCGGCAGGCCAAAAAGCTGATTCACTGTTCCAACCTTTACTACATCGAGCTCCAGGTGCTCCTGGCCAGGCTTTTAGCGGAAAATTCAGGCCTGGACAAGGCTTTTTTCTGCAACAGCGGGGCGGAGGCCAACGAGGCGGCCATCAAGCTGGCCCGGAAATACGCCAAGCTGAAGCACGGGCCGGAAAAGGTGGAGATCATCACCGCCTTAAACTCTTTTCACGGGCGCACCCTGGCAACCATTACCGCCACCGGCCAGCCGAAGTACCAGAAGGGCTTCGAGCCGCTGCCCGGCGGGTTTAAGTACGTTCCCTTCAACGACCTGGACGCCCTCGAACAGGCTGTCGGCCCGGCTACCTGCGCGGTGATGCTGGAGCCGGTGCAGGGGGAAGGAGGGGTCAACGTGCCTTCCCGGTACTACCTGGAGGGGGTCAGGATGCTCTGCCAGGAGCACGGGGCGCTGCTGATTTTCGACGAGGTCCAGACGGGCCTGGGCCGTACCGGCCGCTTCCTGGCCTGGCAGCATTTCGGTGTAAAACCCGACATTCTTACCCTGGCCAAGGCCCTGGGCGGAGGCTTCCCCATTGGGGCCATGCTGGCCGTGGAAGAGGTGGCCGGGGCGTTTCAGCCGGGCGACCATGCCTCCACTTTTGGCGGCAACCCACTGGCCTGCGCGGCTGCTCTGGCTGCCGTGGAAGAAATGCTCCGGGGCGGGGTGGTGGAGAATGCCGCCTCCGTCGGGGCCTACATGTACGATAAGCTGAAAGCCCTGGCCCAGAAATACGGTTTTGTCAGGGACGTGAGGGGTTTGGGGCTTCTTTTGGGAATGGAACTGGCCGTCGAGGGCAAGGCCGTAGTGAGCGGCTGCCAGGAAAAGGGGCTCCTGATAAACTGCGTGAACAACAACGTCCTGCGCTTTATTCCGCCTCTTACCATCACAACGGCAGAGGTGGACCGGGCGGTGGAGATACTCGATCAGGTTATGGCCGGAGTTAAGCTTTAGAAGAAAGTTTTTGCTGCTTTGCCGGAAAAGCTATCTTATGCCGGTCAGGAGGTGGTTTTATGCCCAGAAGAAAAGACATAAGGAAAGTCCTCGTGATCGGTTCCGGACCGATAATTATCGGCCAGGCGGCCGAGTTCGACTACGCCGGCACCCAGGCCTGCAAGGCCCTGCGGGAGGAAGGCGTATCGGTGGTGCTGGTCAACTCCAACCCGGCCACCATCATGACCGACCTGGACATTGCCGATCAGGTTTACATAGAGCCGCTGGCATGGGACAGCGTGGCCGAAATCATTGCCCGCGAGCGGCCGGACGGCCTGCTCCCCACCCTGGGCGGCCAGACCGGCCTGAACATAGCCGTAGAGCTTTCGGAAAAAGGGGTGCTGCAGGACTACGGGGTGGAGCTTCTGGGCACTCCCCTGGAGTCCATAAAAAAGGCCGAAAACCGGGAGCTGTTTAAAAATTTAATGCTGGAAATAGGCGAGCCGGTGCCCAGGAGTACCATAGCCGGGAGCGTGGAGGAATGCCTGGCTTTTGCCGGGGAGATCGGCTACCCGGTCATTGTGAGGCCGGCCTACACTCTGGGAGGCACCGGAGGCGGCATTGCCTGCCGGGAGCAGGAACTGGTCGAGATAGCCGGCAGGGGCCTGAAGATGAGCATGATCGGCCAGGTCCTGCTGGAGCAGAGCGTGGCCGGCTGGAAGGAAATCGAGTACGAGGTGATGCGGGACGGCGCGGACAACTGCATTACCGTCTGCAATATGGAAAACGTCGACCCGGTGGGCATCCATACCGGCGACAGCATTGTCGTGGCCCCGTCGCAGACCCTTTCCGACAAGGAGTACCAGCTTTTGCGCTCGGCGGCCCTGCGGATTATCCGGGCGCTGAAGGTGGAGGGCGGCTGCAACGTGCAGTTTGCCCTTGACCTTAACAGCATGGCCTACTACGTAATCGAAGTAAACCCCCGGGTCAGCCGCTCCAGCGCCCTGGCTTCCAAGGCCACCGGCTACCCCATTGCCAAGGTGGCGGCTAAGATTGCCGTCGGACTGACCCTGGATGAGATAAAAAACCCGGTTACCGGCAAAACGTATGCCTGTTTTGAGCCGGCCCTGGACTACGTGGTGGTGAAAATACCGCGCTGGCCGTTCGACAAGTTCGGCAGCGCCGACCGGACCCTGGGCACCCAGATGAAGGCCACCGGCGAGGTGATGGCCATCGACCGCACCTTTGAGGGGGCGCTGATGAAGGCGGTGCGCTCCCTGGAGATAGGCGTGGACGGACTGCACCTGCCGGGCTCGGCGGGGTGGTCTGAAATGGAACTGGAGGAAAAGCTTTCTTACCCCAACGACCTCCGCCTTTTTGCCATTGCCGAGGCCTTCAACCGCTCCTGGGGGATGCGCGAGGTGGCCCAGTTGACCACTATCGACTACTTTTACCTGAGCAAGATCAGGGGCATAGTGGAGCTTGAGCGCGAGCTTCAGGCGGCAGGCCCCAGGCCTCCCAGGGAGCTTTTGCGCCGGGCCAAGTCCTGCGGCCTGCCCGACTCCCTGATCGGCCGCCTGACCGGCCTGCCGGCGCGGGAGGTGCACGCCTTGCGGAAGGAGTACGGAATCCTGCCCGCCTTCAAAATTGTGGACACCTGCGCGGCCGAGTTTGAAGCGGTCACTCCTTACTACTATTCTACTTACGATGATGAGGACGAGGTGGCGGTTTCCGGCCGCCCGAAGGTGCTGGTGCTGGGCTCCGGCCCGATCCGGATCGGCCAGGGAATCGAGTTCGACTACTGCTCGGTCCATTCGGTATGGGGCCTGCAGCAGGAGGGGATAGAGGCCGTAATCATCAACAACAACCCGGAGACGGTCAGCACCGACTTTGATACGGCCGATAAGCTTTATTTTGAACCGCTGACCCTGGAGGACGTCTTAAACGTCATAGAAAAGGAAAAGCCTTTGGGGGTAATAGTCCAGTTCGGCGGGCAGACGGCCATCAACCTCACTGCCGGCCTGGCGGCGCTGGGGGTAAACATCCTCGGCACCCCCGTGGAAGGGATAGACGCTGCGGAAGACCGGGACAAATTTGAAAAGCTTCTGACCGGCCTGGGCATTCCCCAGTCCGAGGGCAGGTCCGCCGTCAACGTGGAGGAAGCCCAGGCCGTTGCCGAAAAGCTGGGCTATCCCGTGCTGGTGCGCCCGTCCTACGTCCTGGGAGGGCGCGCCATGGAGATAATATCCAGCAAAACCGAACTGGTGAAATACATGACGGAGGCCGTGCAGGTGTCACCCAGGCACCCGGTGCTTGTGGATAAATACATCCGCGGCAAGGAGGTGGAGGTGGACGCCATCGGCGACGGCAATGACCTCTTCATCCCGGGGATAATGGAGCACATTGAGCGGGCCGGTGTGCACTCGGGGGACAGCATAGCCGTCTACCCGCCCCAGACGCTGAGCCGGGAGGAAATAGATAAAATTGTGGAATATACTTTAAAGATAGGCCGGGCGCTCAAGATTAACGGCCTGATCAACATCCAGTACGTGGTGGACAACGGCGGGGTATACGTTCTGGAGGTGAACCCCAGGGCTTCCCGCACGGTTCCCGTGCTGAGCAAGGTCACCGGGGTTCCCATGGTCCAGGCGGCAACCAGGGCCATGCTGGGGCGCAGCCTGGCCGAACTGGGCTACCGCCCGGGGCTGGGGCCGGTGGGCGGCTTCATTGCGGTTAAGGCTCCGGTTTTCTCCTTTGAGAAACTGGGGCTGGTGGAGATTTCCCTGGGGCCGGAAATGAAGTCTACGGGAGAGGTTATGGGCATCGACCGGTCTTTCCCCGGCGCCCTCTACAAGGCCATGCGCGCCGCCGGCCTGAAGGTGGCTTCCGGCGGCCGGGTGGTGTTTTCGGTGGCCGACCGCGACAAAGCTGAAGCCGTCTCCATTGCCGGCGAGTACGCCGCCCTCGGCTACACCCTGCACGCCACTCCCGGTACGGCCAGGGCCCTGGAAAAGGCCGGCCTGGAAGTGGAAGTGGTCGAGATAACCGACCCCGTTCCCCTGATCCGCTCCGGGACGGTGGGCCTGATAATCAACACTCCGACCAGGGGGAAGGTGCCCGGCCGGCCCGGTTTCCTGCTGAGGAGGACCGCCGCCGAGTACAGGGTGCCGTGCCTTACCTCGCTCGACACGGCCAGGGCGCTGGCAATGGTGCTGCGCAGCGTCAGGTGGGGCGGCGAACCGGCGCCGGTGAGCATGGCCGAACTTTTTGAGAAAGAAGGGACTGCCAATTGCTGTCTGAGAAAGAAAGATTCAAAGGCCGCCATCTTTTAAGCCTGCACGACTTCTCCCCGGACGAAATAGCTTACATCCTCGATTTGGCCGGGGAACTGAAAGACAGGCAGAAAAAAAACATCCCCCATCCTTACCTGCGGGGGAAAATGCTGGGGATGATCTTCCAGAAGTCCTCCACCCGCACCAGGGTTTCCTTCGAGGTGGCCATGTACCAGCTCGGGGGCAGCGCCATGTTTCTCAACGTTAACGACCTGCAGCTCGGGCGGGGCGAGACCATAGCCGACACGGCCAGGGTTCTCTCGCGCTACCTGGACGGGATCATGATTCGCACCTATTCCCACGCCGACGTTGAGGAACTGGCCAGGCACGCCACCGTGCCGGTCATTAACGGGCTGACCGACCTGCTTCACCCCTGCCAGATCCTCGCCGACCTGCTCACCGTCAAGGAAAGGAAGGGCAGGCTGGCCGGGCTCAAGCTGGCCTACGTGGGGGACGGCAACAACGTCTGCCATTCCCTTCTCTTCGGCTGCGCCAAGACGGGCATGCACATCAGCGTGGCCTCCCCGGAAGGGTATAAGCCGAAGGAAGAAATTGTCCGTCTGGCCGAAAAAGACGCAGAGCAGACCGGAAGCAGGATTGAGATTCTCACCAGTCCGGTTGAGGCGGTTTCCGGCGCCGACGTGGTGGTAACCGACGTTTGGGCCAGCATGGGCCAGGAGGTGGAGCAGTCCCGGCGGGTCAGGGTATTCGCTCCCTACCAAGTGAACCGGCAACTGACCGGCCACGCCAGGCCCGATTATATATTCCTTCACTGCCTGCCGGCCCACCGCGGCGAAGAGGTGACCGATGAAATTATCGACGGGCCGCATTCGGCGGTTTGGGACGAGGCGGAAAACCGCCTGCACGTCCAGAAGGCCGTGCTGGCGCTGTTGTTATAGAATAGGTGTGGTGAGGGAGGCACGTTTCCACCCGAAGAAAGCAGGCAGTGCTGCCGGTGCGGAGCACCGGAGAGGGCGGTGACAAAACGCCGCCTTACAGAAACACTTTCGCGTTCAATTGTTTAGACACCGATATAAAAAGGAGAGAGTAAATATGGCAAAAGTAGTGCTGGCCTACTCCGGAGGCCTGGATACGTCCGTCGCCATCCCCTGGCTGAAAGAGAATTACGGCTACGAGGTCATCGCCATGTCTGCCGACCTGGGCCAGGGCGAGGAGCTTGCCCCCCTGCGGGAAAAGGCAATAAAAAGCGGCGCCAGTAAAATTTACATTGAAGACGTCAGGCGGGAGTTCGTGGAGGATTACATTTTCCCCACGCTCAAGGCCGGGGCGGTATACGAGGGCAAGTACCTTCTGGGGACCTCCATGGCCCGCCCGCTGATTGCCAAGAAACTGGTCGAGATTGCCCGCAAGGAGGGGGCCGAGGCGGTGGCCCACGGCGCCACCGGCAAGGGCAACGACCAGGTGCGTTTTGAGCTGGCGGTTAAGGCGCTGGCTCCCGATTTAAAGATCATAGCCCCCTGGCGGGAATGGGACATCCGCTCCAGGGAGGACGCCGTCGACTACGCCTCCGCCCGCGGCATCCCGGTGCCGGTGACCAGGGAGCGGCCCTACAGCCTTGACCGCAACCTCTGGCATCTCAGCCACGAAGGGGCCGACCTGGAAGATCCCGGGAATGAGCCGCCTTCAGACGTTTTGCTCCTGATCACGCCGCCCGAGAAGGCGCCGGATAAACCCGCCTACGTGAAAATTGAGTTTGAGCGGGGAGTGCCGGTTAAGCTCGACGGCGAAGCGCTCGACCCGGTAACCCTGATTGAAAGGCTGAATAAAATAGCCGGGGAAAACGGTGTGGGCATTGCCGACATGGTGGAGAACCGCCTGGTGGGGATGAAATCGAGGGGAGTTTATGAGACGCCGGGGGGCACCGTCCTTTTCCTGGCCCACCGGGAACTGGAGCTTTTAACCCTGGACCGGGCCACCCTGCACTTTAAGGAAATTGTGGCTTCCCGCTATGCCGAGCTGGTTTACGACGGTATGTGGTTCGTCCCTCTCAGGGAGGCCCTGGACGCTTTTGTGGATGTTACCCAGCGGACGGTGACCGGGACGGTGGTCATGAAGCTGTACAAGGGGAACTGCACCCCGGCCGGGGTAAAATCCCCCTATTCTTTGTACGACCAGGAGCTTTCCACCTTCGGCCGCGACGAAATTTACAACCAGCGGGATGCCGAAGGCTTCATTAACCTCTTCGGCCTGCCGCTGAAAGTGCGGGCGCTGATGGAGAAAAAAGCGGGGCTGAGGTAGGGCACAAACTTGCCGGCTTTACGTTTTTAGCAGCCGCTAAGCATATGTTGAACATAAAATGTAATTATTTCGGGTTGCGCTGAAACAAGCAGCAAGGAGTTTCCGGCCATGAAAAATATTCTACATGTACAGTTATTTCTGCATGTAGAATATTTTTTAGTTTTTACTGTATAAACTTTTCTACAACATTCGACGAAATAATATTAGAACCGGTGTCATTATGTTCCGGGGGATTACGGGGGAATCGGCTAATGCCGGTTTATTCGTGCTTAGCAGGTATGTTAATTGCAGATGCAAATTAGTGAAAAGGGGAACTTAGTTAAAAGAAAATATCAATATATTTGCCAAGAGGTGCCATATATGCCGTATGGAATTAATTTTTCCAGTGACGAAATGGTAGATTTTTTAATAAAAGTACTGGATAGCGACCCTGAATGCTTTGTTTTTGTTGACTCTGAAGCAAGAGTTATCTGGTTGAATAAAGCTTATCAGAGTTATCTTAACGTTAAACTTGAGGAAGCACAAGGAAAGCCGGTTGTGGACGTTATCCCGAATACGAGGCTGCAAGTTGTGGTGAAAACAGGAATTCCTGAACTGGGAAAGGTTCAAAATATTAACGGCAGGCGCGCTATTGTTAACAGAATTCCGCTTTTTAAAGATGGAAAAATTATAGTGGCTATAGGCAAGGTGTTGTTTAAAACGAAAAAGGAGTTTGCCGAACTTGTTTCAAAATTAAAGGAAGAAGTCGATTGTTACAAGCGTGAATTAAATGAAATTTATACTTCAAAATGGAAATTTGAAGATATCATTACCTGTTCGCCGAATTTAATACATGTTAAAGATCTGGCCCAAAAAGTTGCTCCGGTAGATGTAAATGTAATGATACTGGGTGAGAGCGGCAGTGGAAAGGAACTCCTTGCCCACTCCATCCATAGTGCCAGCACAAGAAGCTCAAAGCCTTTTGTATGTATCAATTGCGCCGCTATCCCGGAAAACATAATGGAATCCGAGCTATTTGGCTATGAGCCCGGGGCTTTTACCAATGCAAAATCCAACGGCAAACTGGGAAAATTGGAGATAGCCAATAACGGCACCGTTTTTCTGGATGAAATAGGTGATATGCCTCCTTTTATGCAGGCAAAACTGCTCAGGTTTTTGCAAGAAGGAGAACTGGAGAAGGTCGGATCGGTAAAGCCAGTATCCGTTAATGTACGTGTAATATGCGCGACAAATAGAAACATACAAAAAATGGTTGAGGATGGGATATTTAGGGCTGATCTGTATTACCGGCTAAGCAGTATAATCTTAAAAATTCCTCCTCTGCGTGAAAGGCCTGAAGATATAGAGCTTTTATGTGACCATTTTCTAAAAAGTATAACCGAAAAATGGGCTATCCCTTTGAAAAAGATAGATAAAGAAGCGCTGGAGATTTTAAAGAATTATTACTGGCCCGGAAATGTAAGAGAACTGCAGCACCTTTTAGAAACATTATGCTGTATTACTGATGGAAATATAATTAAGGCCAAGGCTCTGCCAAGTTATCTTTTTGGACAATCCGATTCTGCTATGTTGAAAAACAATGAGCTAAGAAGAATCAGTCTTTCAAATATAAATTCCGATGGTAATAATAAATATATTTGTTCAGATGTTATAAACAGCAAAGAAAAAGAGTTATTAGAAGAAGTATTAAGAAATACCGGCGGCAATAAAAGAAAAGCAGCTGAGATGCTAGGAATACACCGCACAACGTTGTATTATAAATTAAGAAAATACAATATGCAATATAAGGTAAATTAAGTTATAAATGAAATAATTTTTTAATTAAAAAAGATATGCAGGTACGCATGTTTTATATATGCGTACTTTTTTTATTTTTTAGCGACTTGTGTAGTAACATGTATAATACATGTAGCAATTCCATTATGCAGCATGTTTTTATATTAATATTATACATGTATAAAAAGATGTATAAGTTATTCTATAGTTAACTGACACTGACTGGTATGATTTTAAATTTACATTTTTATTAAAATAGGCAATTATTGCCCGTCAACTGCTATGTGAGGTGAAGTTGCTGAATTGAAAAATTAATTTTCAATATTGGCATGTCAATTGCTAAGCAAAAGTTACATATTAATATTCCTATTTACCGGAATTTGTCTTGTTTTTCGTAAACTCGAAAATGATTAACTTATACGCTTTATATACTGTTTTCTGTTCCAACAACCTGGAATTTAGAAAAGAAATATCCCGCAACCAAAATGGCATAATATTTGCTAAAATATCATGGTAAATGCTCGGGGGAAAAAGGAGGGGTAAAAATGATATAATTATCGAACATATTATATTTTGTTTACATTTTTAAATTGAGCTATTAGATGTACTGTTAAATTTGTCTTGAAACAAAGTGAATATTGAAATCAGAAAAATGCTTTATGGGTCATTATTGACTAATAAAGGAGTGTTTAGGGATGGCTTTTGGATATTGGGGTAAAGTACTTGAAATTGATCTCGGTTCTCAAACAACTAAAGAAGTTCCCATAAAAGATGAAGTTTATAAGAAGTTTTTAGGTGGTAGCGGCGTAGCTGCATATTTGCTATACAAAAATTATGACTATACAAAACCAGCTTTGTCCGAAGAAAACCCATTAATATTTATGACAGGTTTATTGAACGGTACATTGGCGCCGTCATCTGCAAGGTCAAGTGTTGTTGGCAAATCCCCGTTGACAGAGATCTGGGGCGAGTCCAATGTCGGTGGTCATTGGGGTGCCGAAGTTAAAAAAACCGGTTATGACGGGTTTATTTTAAAAGGAGTATCAGACAAGCCTGTAGCCATTTATATCAATGATGATAAAGTCCAGTTTATTGATGCGCGGGATTTATGGGGAAAAGATGTCTTTGAGGCTTCCGATTTGATTAGAAGTAAAACTGATGAAAAAGCGAGAGTCGCGTGTATCGGTATAGCCGGCGAAAATCAAGTAAAAATAGCCTCAATAATGATGGACGCCCCTGTAACAAGGGCAGCCGGCCGCTGCGGCTTCGGTGCCTTGATGGGATATAAAAGGGTAAAGGCCATTGCTGTTAAGGGTACCAAGAAAGTGGAACTCCATGATAAAGCAAAACTACAGGAGTTCACAAAGGAATTCACTCAGGTTCTGAAGACGAATGCGGCGATCCTTCATGACTTTGGTACCCTGGGGACCATACAAGGCGTTGAATCTGAAGGCGATCTGCCCATCAAAAACTGGACTCTCGGCTCTTGGGAAGAAGGAGCATATAAAATCAGCGGCCAAATGCTGGCGGAGACCGTTCAAACCGGTCATCATGCATGCCATGCCTGCACTATCAGGTGCGGCAAGGAAGCGCAAGTTACAGTAGGCCCCTATAAAGGAGCTATAGGTCACGCTCCTGAATATGAAACAGGCGCTGCTTTTGGTTCATTGATCTTAAATGATGACCTTGAGATTATCGTTGCCTGCAATGACCTCTGCAACAGATACGGCATGGACACGATTGAAGCAGGAAGCACCATCGCCATGGCCATCGAGGCATATGAAAAAGGCTTGCTAACTGATAGGGACACTGAAGGCATTGAACTCAAATGGGGCATGAAGGAAGATCTGTTGGTTGTCCTGGAAAAAATGGCCAACAACAAAGTTGGACTGGGCAGATTGCTGGCGCAAGGCGTAAAAAGAGCAGCGGATGAAATTGGCGGTATTGCACCTGAATTTGCAATACACACCAAGGGACAAGCACTTGCTATGCACGACCCGCGGGCTTACACCACCATGGTGGCTGACTATGCCACCTGCAACAGGGGCGGATGCCACCTTGAATGCTTAGGTTACTTCTCTGAAGGGGGAGCTTACCCTGCCAAATGTGTAGGCTTTACCAAACCGTATGATCCCCACGGCTATGAAAACAAAGCTGAATATGCGGTTAGGTTGATGAATTTCATGACCGTATTCAATGCTTTGGGATTGTGCAAATTTATCATGCTGGGTCATATTACTCCGGAAATGGCGAGTCAATGGATTAATGCAGCCACAGGATGGGACTTGACCGGTAAAGATGTTGAGCTTGCAGGAGACAGGTTGTTTAATATCAAGCGTATGTACAATAACAGGCTTGGCATAAGTCGTAAAGATGATGTGCTTCCGCAAAGATTGCTGTTGCATGATCGCCAGACTGGCGCGGCAGCTGGCAGTCTTCCTTATTACAGCAGGATTATGAAGGATTTATATGACTATCGTAAATGGACTCCCGAGGGACTTCCCAGCCAGGAGAAGCTGAAAGAGCTTGGTTTAGATACTCTTTAGCAGAGCATGGTGGATGTGATGGAGAAGCTTAATATTACAGTCAATTTATTAGGTTATTTAATGTGGTACCCCAGTAGCAGGGGCAAAGAACATCAATTGCAGGTTGATAAAGGTGCAAAAGTTGTTGATGTTCTTAACAAACTAAATGTACCACCTGAGCAAGTCCATACTATCCTTAAAAACGGTAAATATATTGACAAAAATGAAGAGCTTTGTGAGGGAGATGTTATTACAATAATTCCCGTCGTTGCAGGTGGTTAAGGTTTACATTTAATCTACGTATTTGTGCTTACAAAGTAAAAAATTTGTTGTGTACGGCCGTATGCACAATGCGCACTCAAAAATTATTAAGCGCTGAAATGGCAAAAGGGGGGACTAACTTTACCGCTAATAACCTATTTTTACAATTTAATAATTAAGAACTACTTAATTAATCAACTTAAAGGGGGATATTTTAATGTATTACGACTTTTTAAATCCGAGTGTAAACTTTTTCGGACCAGGCTGTGTTTCGGTAGTTGGTGAAAGGTGTAAAATTTTAGGTGGGAAAAAAGCTCTAATTGTCTGCGACCCATTTTTGGCTAAAATGGAAGGCGGCCCTGTAGAGCAAGTACTTGGATATGTTCAAGAGGCAGGATTAAAAACTGTTGTTTTTGACGGTGTAGAACCTAACCCTAAAGATAAAAACGTTCACGCTGGTCTTAAAGTATTTAAAGAAGAAAAGTGCGACATGATTATCACAGTTGGTGGAGGAAGCGCACATGACTGTGGTAAAGGTATCGGCATTGCAGCTACTCACCCTGGAGACTTGTATAAAGACTATGCCGGTATTGAAAAACTAACCAATCCCCTGCCGCCAATTGTCGCTGTTAATACCACCGCCGGGACTGGCAGTGAAGTTACCCGTCACTGTGTCCTCACAAACACTTCAACTAGTATTAAGTTTGTTATCGTAAGCTGGAGGAACCTCCCGCTGGTTTCCATCAACGACCCCATGCTTATGCTGAAAAAGCCTGCCGGCTTAACCGCAGCCACCGGTATGGATGCTTTAACCCATGCTGTAGAATGTTATGTTACCAAGGCTGCTAATCCTGTTACCGATGCATTGTGTGCACAATCAATTAAGCTTATTGCTAACAACCTGCGTCAGGCTGTAGCAAATGGTGAAAATCTTACTGCGAGAGAAAATATGGCTTATGCTTCGATATTGGCGGGTATGGCATTCAATAACGCCGGCCTTGGTTATGTACATGCCATGGCACACCAATTGGGTGGCTATTATGATATGGCGCATGGTGTAGCGAATGCTATCCTATTGCCGCATGTTGCACGTTTCAACCTTATTAGCAACCCGCAGAAGTTCGCTGACATTGCCGTATTTATGGGCGAAAATATTGAAGGTCTTTCTGTAAGAGCTGCTGCAGAGAAGGCCATTGACGCTATAGTCCAGCTTTCCAAGGATGTTGGAATTCCGTCGGGTCTTGCTGAAATGGGCGTTAAGGAAGAAGACTTTGATAAAATGGCTAAGACGGCTCTGGAAGATGGTAACGCCGGATGCAACCCGATTGTCGGGACCCATCAAGACATCGTTAAGCTCTTTGCGGCTGCTATGTAATTAATCACGGCTAATTCCTCACCCAAATAAATAATGTGTAGTACAGGCTCGCCCCAAAGGTGGTATTGCCGGAACAGGGGGTGACTTCAATAGTTGCTCCCTATTATTTTTTCTTTTTAAACTAATTGATTGAATGTTCATAATCAGGAGGGGTAACACCATGACAAGCTCCCTTTTGCTTCCAATAGGTGGGATTAGTTTTCTTCACCTTTGCATAGCTTTTGTGGGTGGATTATTCGGAGCTGCCGTAGGAGCGCTTCCCGCATTCATATTATGTGGCCTCTTCGTATTCATTGGTTCGGTTTTAATGATTGCTGGAGCAGGACCGGATTTTCTGAATACCTTTGGTTTTGGGTTTACATTTGGACCACAGGCCTGCTTTGGAGCAGCGGTTGTTGCTCACATGTACGCACATAAGAAAGGCCTGTCGCCGGGAAGGGATATTACAGCAGGACTGATGGGCACTAAAAGCATGGATGTACTACTGGTAGGTGGCCTTTTTGGTGCGCTTAGCGTTATCCTGAACTGGATTTTCATAACTGTGCTGCCTTGGAAATGGGGCGGTATGCTCTGGACTGATGCGGTTGCTTTATCGATCACCATTATGGGTATTATCGGACGGCTAATGTTTGACTCTAAGAGTGGTTTGTTTGGTAAGGTCGCGGAGGGAGAAAGCCGCTTCAACCCCACTGAAAAAAGCGTCCTATGGTTGCCATGGCAGATGTCGTGGAAAGAGCTTCTTGTTATCGGTTTCGGAGTCGGTCTGTTATCAAGTTACTTTGCTTTGCTGTTGGGAGCGGAGCATGGTGGTGCAGTTATTGGTTTTGGAATTTCCGGTTTAAGTCTTGTCTTTTTGCAGTTCGGCACCAAAATGCCTGTCACCCACCACATATCGGCAATTGCTGCTGGCGCTGCCTTAGCTAGTCACAGTCTCATATGGGGTACCATTTTTGGGATCATCTCTTCTTTCGCAGGTCAATTTTGGGCGTGTCTATTTACGGTACATGCCGATACCTATATAGACCCGCCGGCAGCTGCTATTTTCAGCGTGACGACCATCATGGTGGGTTTGGCTGCACTTGGTTTATTTACTGCGATTCCATTACCTTAATACCAACAAAAATAGCTATTCGATACTTCCTAATTTTGGACTTGACTCTCAAGTCCACTAATTTTCTTTGCTTATCGTGGTTTTTCAGTAATTCTCTTTGCACCTGTTTGTGCTCTTGTGGCCGCACTTTTTAACGGTGCTGCTCCCGATTTAAAATTGCCCAGCCCAGGAGTATCTATCATTCCGTTGCTGGTGGTTTTGGTTCTTAACTATGCTGTTGTGAAAACTTTAACAGCTTTTCTGATGGTTGGCCTGCATGCTCTTATCAAGTTCAACATGTAGAAGTGAATTTTTCAGTATAACCCATAAAACTAAGGAAAGGAGCACAAAAAATGGCACCCAGGTTTTTGACTGCGGAAGAGGCTGTGAATCTTATCAAAGACGGGGATACAGTAGCAAGTGTTGGGTTTCTTGGCAATGTGTTCCCGGAAGAGCTGGCCGTTGCTCTGGAAGAACGTTTTTTAAAGACAGCCAAGCCGGAAAGATTAACCCTTATTTATGCGGCTGCTCAGGGTGACGGGAAGGAAAGGGGCCTCAATCACCTGGCTTATGAAGGTCTGGTAAAACGGGTCATTGGAGGCCACTGGAATCTCCAGCCGAAGATGGCCAAGCTGGCCATTGAAAATAAAATCGAGGCCTATAACCTGCCCCAGGGCACCATATCCCAGCTTTTCCGGGAAATAGCCGCCAAAAGGCCGGGAGTAATTACCCATGTCGGCCTGAAAACTTTTGTCGACCCCCGTATTGAAGGCGGAAAGCTTAATGCAGTTACGAAAGAAGACATTGTAGAAGTTATTACCATCGATGGCAAAGAAAAACTCTTCTACCGCTCCATACCTTTAAATGTCGGCCTGATTCGCGGGACAAGCGCAGATCAACTGGGCAATATAAGCCTGGAAAAAGAAGCCAATACCCTGGAGGTTCTCTCTATAGCTCAGGCCGTACGCAACTGCGGAGGAATTGTTATTGCCCAGGTAGAGCGCGTTGTCGCCGCCGGCAGTCTGGACCCCCGTCTGGTAAAGGTCCCCGGCATACTTGTTGATGTGGTTGTTGTTTCAAGGCCGGAAAATCACCATCAAACCTTTGCAGAAGTTTATAACCCCGCTTACAGCGGAGAAGTTGTAATTCCTTTAACCGAATTGCCGCCAGCAAAACTGGACGAGCGCAAGGTTATCAGCAGGAGGGCGGCATTTGAGCTTAGGCCGGGTTCTGTAGTTAACCTGGGAATCGGCATACCGGAAGGAATTGCTTCGGTTGCCGCAGAGGAAGGCATAAGCGATTTTATGACCCTGACCGTCGAGGCAGGACCTGTCGGCGGGGTGCCTGCAGGGGGGTTGAGTTTTGGAGCGTCTACCAATCCTTACTGTGTCCTGGACCAGGCTTACCAGTTCGACTTCTACGATGGCGGCGGTGTGGATATAGCTTTTCTGGGCCTGGCACAGATGGACAGCAACGGCAACATCAACGTAAGCAAATTCGGCCCCCGCATTGCCGGCTGCGGCGGTTTCATTAATATCACCCAGAATGCCAAGAAAGTGGTTTTCTGCGGCACCTTTAAAGCGGGCGGGCTGAAAGTAAATGTAGGCGATGGAAAACTTACAATAGTCAACGAGGGGAAATCTGTCAAGCTGGTACCAAAAGTCGAGCAGATTACTTTCAGCGGGGAATATGCCCGCCAGCAAGGGCAAAAGGTGCTGTATATAACCGAAAGGGCCGTGTTTGAGATGACTGCTGAAGGAGTCATGCTTACGGAAATCGCGCCCGGAGTTGACCTCGAACGCGATGTGCTGCAGCAGATGGACTTCAAGCCGTTGATTTCGCCTTCGCTGAAAACCATGGATAAAAGAATTTTCATTGATGCACCCATGGGAATAAAAAACAGCTAGCCGGGCTAAGTGGTGCAAAGGAGGTGATTTGCAGGTAACTGCGCAGACCGGCCAGCTATTTGTTGGAACAACGCTTAAACGCGGTAAGGGTACGAGGAGTTAACGGAAAACAAGTTTCTATCCGCTAAAACAACAGATTGAAAGGAGATAGCCATATGAACTTCAAGCTAACCGAAGAACAAGAATTAGTGCGCGCCAGCGTAAGAGAATTTTGCCAGAAGTACGTAGAGCCCATAGCCGACAAAGTGGACCAGGAAGCATACTTTCCGATGGAGACCGTAAAGAAGCTGGCCGAGCAGGAGTGGACCGGCATACCCTATCCCGTCGAGTACGGCGGTGCCGGGTCAGACTATCTGACCTACATCATCGTGCTTGAAGAGCTGTCCCGGGCCTGCGCCACCACCGGGTTTACCCTGGAGTGCCACACCTCATTAGCCAGTTATCCCATATACAAGTACGGCACAGAAGAGCAGAAGAAGAAGTGGCTGGTGCCCATGTGCAAGGGCGAGATATTAGGGTCATTTGCCCTGACCGAGCCCGGGGCCGGCACCGACGCAGCTTCCGGCCAGAGCACCGCAGTGCTGGTCGGTGACGAGTACGTATTAAACGGCACCAAGATGTTCATATCCAACGCGCCGGTAGCCGGAGTGCTGGTAATATTCGCATCCACCGACAAGAGCAAGGGAGCCAAAGGCATAAGCGCATTCATCGTACCCGCCGATGCGCCCGGGCTGCAGATCGGCAAGCACCTGAACAAGATGGGCATTCGCGGTTCCCTCACCGCCGAAGTAATCATGAAAGACTGCCGCATACCCAAAGAGAACCTGTTGGGCAAAGAAGGCGAAGGTTTCAAGATTGCCATGTCCACCCTGGACGGCGGGCGGATCGGGATAGCCGCCCAGGCGCTGGGGATAGCCCAGGCCGCTTTAGACGAGTCAATTTCATACTCCAAAGAGAGAGTACAGTTTGGCAAACCGATCAGTTCCTTCCAGGCCATCCAGTGGATGATCGCCAACATGGCCACCGACGTTGAAGCCGCGAGGTTTTTGACCTACTACGCCGCCTGGTGTTACGACCAGGGGAGGCCCTACAGCAAAGAAGCCGCCATGGCCAGGCTGTTCGCCTCCGAGTGCGCCGCCAGGCACACCAACAGAGCAGTGCAGATTCACGGCGGCATCGGTTACATCAAAGGGCACAAAGTCGAGCGGCTGTACCGCGACGCCAAGATCACCGAGATTTACGAAGGTACCAACGAAGTGATGAGGATGGTCATAGCAGGCAACCTGCTGCGGTAGGCAAGACAACATAGCGGCTTTGTTGCTTCACATAGACCACCAGGGAAAAATAAGGCAGAGAGACAGAGGACCAAAGTCAGGCCTTTCCACAAGATAGGCGGCGAGTAAGTCCCCCATCTCTGCCTTCCCTGGGGATACAAGAGAGCAATTAAAAAACAGGAGAGGCGAGACATGCTCAAGATCATCGCTTGTTTCAAGTGGGTAATAGACGAACAAGACATAAGAGTCGACCAGAAGAGCCGCGAGCTCATAATGGAGCGAGTAGGCTACAAGATCAGCGACTACGACCGCAACGCCATTGAAGAAGCCGTGCGGCAGCAGGAAGCCCACGGCGGCAGCGTGGTGGCCGTGACAGTAGGGCCGCCCGGCGCCAGGCAGAGCTTAAAAGACGCCCTGTCCCGCGGGCCCGAGCGGGCGTGGTTTATCAGCGATCCATCCTTTGCCGCGCTCGAGCCGTCCCAGACCGCCGCCATACTGGCAGAAGCCATAAAAACGAAAGGCGAGTTCGACCTGATTATCTGCGGCGAAGGTTCCAGCGACCTGTACGCCCAGCAAGTCGGGCCCGCCCTGGCCCAGCGGCTCGGCATACCCTGCGCCACCTACGTTAACAAAGTGACCTTAGAGCCCGGCGAGAAGAAGCTCACCGCCGAGCGCAAGCTTGACGACGGCATAGAGACAGTAAGCATCCAACTGCCCGCGCTCATAACGGTGCTGCCCGACATCAACACACCCCGGATACCCAGTTTAAAGCAGGTTTTAGGAGCCGCCAAGAAGCCCGTAGAAGAGATCAAGAAGAGCGACTTAGGGCAGGACTTTCAGCCGCGCCTTGAGACAAGGCCGGAGATGTTTTTTGCAAAAGCGTTTGTTCCAGGGTAAATCCAGAGAATATAAATTTGAGACGGGAGGTTTCTTTAGATGAGCGAACGTTTTGTAGATCTTGCGGTTGAAAATGGTATAGCCGTTGTTACGATAAACCGGCCTAAAAGCTTAAATGCTTTAAGCGTGGAAGTGCTGGAGCAACTGGGACAGGTCATAAAGGATATAGAAAAAGACGATAAAGTGAGAGCCGTCATTATTACCGGATCGGGCAGCAAGGCTTTCGTTGCCGGGGCCGACATTGCGGCAATGGTAAATATGACTGCAAAGGAGGCAAGGGATTACAGCATTTTTGCCCACAAAGTATTTGAGTCAATTGAGCAGTTGCCCAAGCCTGTAATTGCCGCCGTTAACGGTTATGCCCTGGGCGGGGGCAATGAACTGGCTATGGCGTGCGATATCCGCGTTGCCTCCAGCACGGCCAATTTCGGGCAGCCGGAAATAACCCTGGGCATTATTCCAGGGTTCGGAGGGACCCAGCGCCTGTCGCGCCTGGTCGGAAAAGGTAAAGCCATGGAATTGATTTTGACCGGTAAAATGATAGACGCCAAAACAGCCGAGTCAATAGGGCTGGTAAACGTGGTAGTGCCTCCGGAAAAACTTATGGAGACTGCAAAGGAAATTGCACAAAAAATTATTAACTTCAGCCCTCTTGCAATATCCTTCGCCAAGGAAGCGGTGAATCGCGGGATCGAAATGACGCTGGAGCAAGGCTGCAAATATGAAATCGAACTCTGGACGGACTGCTTTACAACAGAGGATCAGGACATTGGCATGACTGCCTTCCTGAATAAGCAAAAACCAACTTTTAAAGGCGCTTAATTGCAGGTTTGTCTGTGGGAAGCTGGAGTTTGCCCAGTTTAAGCCACAAGTGACTTTGTTCATACCACCGGGCTTTTCCGCCCGGTTATTTTCTTTTCGAGGTGAAGAGACAGGGGCCGGATAACCGGGTTCGCGATGGCCGGGGCCTGAGTGCAGCCTTATGCAGAAAGCGTTTGTGAAATTGCCCTTACGTTTTTTAAAACTCCAATGGTTTTCTTGTCAACGGTATTTAAAAGATGACGAATTTGGTTTATCATTAAGTATGTTAAAAAAAGTCATTTTCTTTGCAAGAGGTGTCTCATTGAGCAAGCTGGTCATTACGTTCGTTTGCGAAAACAGGCACGATGTGGAAACCGTTACCTTTGACCTGAACCGCTGCGGGGAAATTCCCCCGGAAGAAATATGGCAGCTTTTGAGAAAGGGCTGCCGGTGCAACAAGTGCGGAAGCGATAAATTCACCTACCGGACCAGATATAAAGAATACATGCGGTAGTATTTTACTTTATTATTTTTTATTCGGCCGTGATTGGTTATGATAAGAGTGGACGGGCCGTCCGGTTGTGACGAACGAGAAAACAACGGGGGTGAGAGAATGTACGACAACCGCTTTATGAAAATATTCATACTGGTTTTAACCCTGGCCGTATTCATTATCCCGATTATAATGATAGCAAATATTATCATGGGCAAGCCGGCGTTTTATTTCTTTTAAGGAGTGCGGAGCATGACCAAGTTGTGGGGCGGCCGTTTTCAAAAGGAGACAGACCGTTTGGTGGAGGATTTCCATTCCTCCATTTCCTTTGACCGGAGGCTGTATAAGTACGATATCAGGGGAAGCATTGCCCATGCCCGGATGCTCGGCAAAGCCGGGATTATCCCGCCGGAGGAGGCCAGGGCCATTGCAGACGGGCTGCAGGAGGTGCTGGCCGATATCGAGGCGGGGCGGGCGGGGTTTTCGGTTGAGGCTGAAGACATTCACATGAACGTGGAGCAGCTTCTCACCGCCAAAGTGGGAGAGGTGGGCAAAAAGCTGCACACGGCGCGCAGCAGGAACGACCAGGTGGCCTTAGACATTCGCATGTATCTCAAAGACGAGATAGATCAGATCACCGGCCTGCTTCGCGAACTCCAGGCGGCCCTGCTGGACCTGGCCGAAAAGCATACCGGCACCGTCATGCCCGGCTATACCCACCTCCAGCGGGCCCAGCCGGTGACCCTGGCGCACCACCTGCTGGCCTACTGCCAGATGTTCCGGCGTGATGAGGAAAGGCTGGCCGACTGCCGGCGCCGGACGGACGTGATGCCGCTGGGGGCTGGCGCCCTGGCCGGAACCACCTTCCCCCTGGACCGCGAGTACGTGGCGGAGCAACTGGGCTTTGCCGCCGTTGCCGAAAACAGCCTGGATGCGGTTAGCGACCGCGACTTCGCCGTGGAATTTGCCGCCGCCGCTTCCCTGATCATGGTTCACTTGAGCCGTTTCTGCGAGGAGATCGTGCTGTGGTCTTCGGCCGAGTTTGCCTTTATTGAGCTGGACGACGCGTACAGCACCGGCAGCAGCATGATGCCCCAGAAGAAGAACCCGGACGTGGCGGAGCTGATCCGGGGCAAGTGCGGCCGTGTTTTCGGCGACCTGCAGGCCTTGCTGACCATGCTTAAAGGGCTTCCCCTGGCCTACAACAAGGACCTGCAGGAAGACAAGGAGGCCCTTTTCGACGCGGTGGACACCGTGAAAAAATGCCTGCTGGTCTTTAAGCCGATGCTTGAGACCATGCAGGTAAAGAAAGAAAGGATGGCCGAAGCGGCCCGGGGCGGTTTTACCAATGCCACCGACCTGGCCGACTACCTGGTGCGCAAGGGCCTGCCATTCCGCCAGGCCCACGAGGCGGTGGGGAAAGCCGTTTTGTACTGCCTGGAACGGGGACGTTCCCTGGACCGGTTGAGCCTTGACGAGCTGAGGCAGTTCTCTCCGCTGGTGGAGGAGGACGTGTACGAAGCCATAGACATCTCGCGCTGCGTCGAGGCCAGGCGGGTTACCGGCGGGCCGGCGCCCGGGGCGGTGCTGGAGGCCGTCAAAAAGGCCAGGCAGCGCCTTAGGGAAAGGCCTTAAGCCTTTTTGCGGCTGCTTCAATAGCGGGTGGGCGGCGGGAAGGGCAGAGGCCCGGCTCCCGTTAAGGCGCCTGGGGGAGGGCCTGCTGCCGGTTCCCGGCGGCGCCGGAGGCCAGCCGGGATGCCTGCCGCCTGACCGAGTGGCGCAGGATCACCCTCCATACCTCTTCGGCCAGTTCCGTGTCGCCGCCTGCGGTCAGGGAAAGCTGGCGGACGCGTGAAAGAATTTGTTCCTCCCTGAGCGGGTCCCTGATGTTGCCCTCATTTTGTTTAAGCGAGGCCACCCGGTCGATCAGCCGGGTGCGCTGCGCCAGCAGTTCCGCTATTCGGGCATCCACCGCGTCCAGCTCGCGCCGCAGGCCGGCGAGGGTAAGGGATGCCTCCCGTCCGCCGCTCGCTAAAGCGTCTGTTCCGGCGCAGTTCCACGCCGGGTAGGACCCCAGAATCTTCAGGCCTACCGTTAAAGAAGCCACTCCGCCCAGCACCTCCTGAACCCCCGGCTGGCCCTGCGAGCCCAGAAAGTCTATGAAGAACACGTAATCGCCCAGATTTTTTTTGGCCGGCCTTGATTCAATGCGGGTCAGGTTAATGCCGCGCAGGGCAAATTCGCGCAGGACAGCATACAGCGCCCCGGGCCGGTCCTGCAGGCCGAAGATGATGGACGTTTTATAACCGTGCGCAGCAGCGCAGGGAACCTGCTCTCTCCCCAGCACCCAGAAGCGGGTGGCGTTGTCAGGGTAATCGTTGGCGGCCGGTACAACAACCTGCAGGCCGTACACGGCAGCGGCCCTGGCCGGGCCGAGGGCAGCCCAGGGACGGGAACTGCCGGCCACCTTTGCGGCGGCGGCCGCCGTGCTGGAGCACTCCACCGGCAGGGCGCCTGGAAGCTCCCGGCGCAGGAACCGGCTGCACTGGGCCAGGGCCTGGGAATGGGAAAAGACCTTTTCCACCTGATCCAGCCTTGTACCCGGGCGGACCATTAAGGACTGGCAGACGGGCAGGAGAACCTCCCCCCGCACCGCCAGGTTAAACGGCCCTGCCAGCAGGTCCAGGACGGCGCCTACCGAACCCTCGGTAGAATTTTCCACCGGGACAATCCCCTCGTCAAACCTTCCCTCTGCAACCCCGCTAAAAATTTCTTCAATAGAGGAGCAGCCGGCCGTTTCTCCTTTTCTTTCGCCCAGGTGGCGAAGGGCTGCCTCTTCTGAAAAGGTGCCGCGGGGCCCCAGGTACCCGATTTTATGCATACAGCACCTCCTCCCTGACAAACCGCTTTACGGCAGCGGCCACCGTTTTAAGCTCCTCCATCAGGGCGTCGAACTCGTCCGGGGGCAGGGACTGGGGGCCGTCGCACAGCGCCTTGCAGGGTTCCGGATGAACCTCGATGAGCAGGCCGTCGGCGCCGGCCGCCACCGCCGCCCTGGCCATGGGTGCCACCAGGCTCCGGTCGCCCGTGGCGTGGCTGGGGTCCACTATTACCGGCAGGTGGCTCAGCCTTTTTACAACGGGTACGGCGCTCAGGTCGAGGGTGTTGCGCGTGGCTTTTTCAAAGGTGCGGATGCCCCGCTCGCACAGGACCACCTTTTCGTTGCCCTCGGACACGATGTACTCGGCAGCCATGAGCCATTCCTCAATGGTGGCGGAAAAGCCGCGCTTTAAAATGACCGGCTTGCCTGACCTGCCCACCCTGCGCAGCAGATGGAAGTTCTGCATGTTCCGCGCCCCTACCTGGACCATGTCGACGTATTCCAGCGCCAGTTCAAGGCTGGCCTCGTCCACCACTTCGGTTACTGTTGCCAGCCCGGTTTGGGCGGACGCCTCGGCAAGCAGCTTTAAACCCTCTGCCTCCAGACCCTGGAAGCTGTAGGGCGAGGTTCTGGGTTTGTAGGCGCCACCCCGCAGGATGGCAGCCCCCGCCTGCCGCACCCTGTGTGCGGCGGCAAGCAGCTGTTCCCTGCTTTCTACGGCGCAGGGGCCTGCAATGACGGTCAGGCTGCCGTTTCCGATGACTGCGTTTTTTACCGTTACCACACTGCTTTTGCCCTGGATTCCCGGCTTACCAGTTTGTACGGCTTCATCATGGGTACACCCTTTCGCTCCTTACTGTTAAGGTAAATATAAAAAAGCCTGCCGCTTCCGCAAAGGGACGAAAGCGGCAGGCTTCCGCGGTACCACCCTGATTGGCCGGTTGGCCCTCTCTTAAAAGGTACGGGAATGTTCCCCAAAAATGCCGTCCGGGGCCGGCAACACCGGCCGGAAAATTAAAAGCTTCCCGTCCTTCAGGGACGAGAAGCTTAATGCTTTCCGCGTTACCACCCTGGTTGGCCCGTGGAGAAAATACCACGGCACCCCCTCGACAAGAGTACGGGAACTTTCATTCCGATACCCCCTCCCGTGTAACGTCGGGAGCTTACGGCCCAGCCTACTTGCCGCGCTTTTGCGGTTTCAGCCGGCGTCTCCGGAGAGAACTTCAACAGGTCATATCCTGGGAGTGCTTCCAGTCGCCGACACTCCCTCCCTGGAGGACTGTTTCCGGTCTACTTTTCTCCTTCATGGACTTTAGGCATATAAATTTAAGGTTAGTATAGCATACGGGAAAAACAATGCGCAAGGGGCGCAGGAAAAGATTTTTTTATTTTATTTGTTTACCATAGTGCATATACCGGTTGACATTTGTTGCCGGCAAAGATATATTATTGTTAACTTATATTTATATATGAGTTAACAATTTGGAAATGGGGGCATATAAAAATGAAAATGTCTGTACGGGACATGGTGCTGGTATCCATGTTTGCCGCTTTAAGATTTCATTTCTTGAGGAAGGCCTGAAGCGTTTTAAGGAGCTTTCCCATGTAGGTGACATCAGGCAAAAGGGCATGATGGTTGGGATTGAACTGGTGGAGGACAAAAAAACTAAAAAGCCCTACCCCTGGGAGGACAACATTGGACACCGGGTGATCCTGGAGGCCAGAAAAAACGGCCTGGTGATCCGGCCCCTGGGCAATGTAATCGTGCTGATGCCGGTGCTCTCAATGACCATCCCAGAATTGGAGCAGGTATTGGATATTACCTATAATGCTATAGCTAAAGTAACAGGGGAGAGATAATAATGTTTAATGAGCTGGTTAAAAAAATAAAGTCAGGCTTAGAAATAACCTTTGAGGAGGCGCTGGCCCTGGGCGGGCTGGACGAAGACCGGCTGAACGAGCTTTTCCTGGCGGCCCTGCAGGTAAACCGCCACTTTCACGGCAACAGGGTGGATCTCTGCAGCATTGTCAACGCCAGGTCCGGCCGCTGTTCTGAAGACTGCGCCTTTTGCGCGCAGTCGGGGCACTACCGGACGGAAGCACCGGTTTACCCCCTGCTTTCAAAAGAAGAGATCCTGGAGCGGGCCCGTGAGATGGAGTTGAGGGGAGCCCGCCGCTTTGCCCTGGTTACCAGCGGCAGGGGAATTTCTGAGAGTGATTTTGAGAAGGTTCTGGATATCTATCAAATGCTTAAGGAAAAAACGGGGCTGGGGCTGTGCGCCTCCCTGGGAATTATAGGCTATGACAAGGCCGTGCGGTTAAAAGAAGCCGGGGTGGGCATGTATCACCATAACCTGGAAACCTGCCGCAGTTATTTCCCGCATATCTGCACCACCCATTCCTTCGATGAGCGGGTGGAAACGGTTAAGGCCGCCAAAGAGGCCGGCCTGGAAGTATGCTCCGGGGGAATAATCGGCCTGGGCGAAAGCTGGCGGCACAGGGTGGAGATGGCCTTTCATCTGAAAGAACTGGGGGTTGCGTCGGTGCCGATCAATATACTTACCCCGGTTAAGGGTACCCCCTTGTGGGGCAGGCCTCTCCTTGAACCAGTGGAGGTTTTAAGGACGGCGGCAATGTTCAGGCTGGTCCTGCCGGGTGCCCTCATCCGCCTGTGCGGCGGCCGGGAGGCGGCCCTGCGGGATCTGCAGCCGCTGGCCCTGCTGGCCGGGGTTAATGCCCTGATGGTGGGCAACTACCTCACCACAAGCGGCAGGAGGGTGGAGGACGACCTGCAGATGGTGGCGGACCTGAAGCTGTCGGTAATGTAAAATCCCGGCCCCCGGAACACCCCACGGCTCGGTGGCCTTGTCCAGCTCGTCTATCAGAACCTGGCGCAGCGTCTGTAAAATAAAAACCGCCCCAGGAGGCGGTTTTTTCAAGGCCGGGATTTACTTCCTGCCCGGTTTGTTTTCCGGTTCTGACAGGGGTATTCCGGGCAAAATACCGGGTGCCGTTCCCGGAAATGCTCCCGGTCCGGTAACCGGCCCGCCCGGCGGGTAGGGAGGCATGACCGGCCCTGCCGGGGGAACGAAGCCGCCGCCGGGATAAGATGGGGGATAGCCCGGGTACGGCATCCCCGGCTGCGGGCAATATCCCGGGCCGGGATAGGGTGCCTCCCCGGGAATGCTTACACCCCGGTAGGCGGCGTCAACCGTGTTCCAGAATTTTGCCTCTGCCGCCTCATCCTGGATCATGCATAAAATGATGCTCCGCGTCAATTCATCCGGGGCAGCCGCGGCCAGCATGGCCAGGTACTTGATCTGCCGGAGTTCAATCCGGATGGCTTTATGAATCAGGTATCTCAGTTTGCTCATTGAACCGTTACCTCCCTGGTGGAAATTATTTTTTTTCTTCTCCCTTGCCGGCGGTATAAGGCATGGGAGGTCCTGCCGGGGTGCCTGGCATCAATCCGAAATGGTGTGAAAGCTTGCTGAGTCTTTCAGCCATGCGCCGCTCGTGCCTGGCCTTGTGCAAGATTATTTGCCTTAGCTCCTCCGAGGGCACGGCCTGAGCTATCTGCTCGTAAAGGGCTGCTTCCATTTGTTCGCCTTCGGCAAGCTTGTTAATGAGCATCTGAGGATTGTGGCCGTCCATCATCCCGTCGGCCATGTCTTCCATGACGCTGCCTGTTAAGTCTTCCTTCCTGACGTTCATCAGCTAAAACCCCCTGTTCGCTTGGTTTGCAGTATATCTTATGTAACGGGGCTGCTTGTGGTTACAGTTTCCATTTCAGCTATCTTATGTCCAGTATTCACATTTCTAATAAAAATTCTTGACACCCACGCTTATTTTTTATATACTGGTTAGCAAGTTATATTTGGAAACGCTATGAAGGGGACCAGGGCCTGAGTATTGAGCCACAGAGAGCCGGGGCAGCTGAAAACCGGCGCTTTAAATACCCGGCCTGACATCACCCCGGAGCTGCCGGCTGAAAGCAGTGGCAAGTAGGCTGGGCCGGAGCTGGCGGCCGTTAAAGCGCCGTGCCGGGTAAGGCACATTAAGGGGCTTCCGCGTTTTTTTGGAAGCAAGCAGGGTGGTACCGCGCAAGGTTTTAAACCTCTCGTCCCTGGTAGTTACGAGGACTGCCGGACGAGGGGTTGTTTTATTTTTAAAATAATTTAATAATATAGGAAGGAAGTTTTACACCGTGGCGTCGTCTAACGGCAGGCAGTTTATAATCCGGAAAGGGCAGCCATAACAGTTTTGCTATTTATTTTTCAAAGAAAGCGTTTTTTTTAACATGTGGCGGTCCTGCCGGGAGGTGACGCGGTTTAACTTAACATAGTTTCCAAAAAGATTAAATTTTATTAATTGTTAATTTTTTTCAGGTAGAGTGAAAAGGAATGATTATTTACCTTGATGGCGAATTTGTGCCAAAGGAAAGGGCTGTTGTATCCGTTTTTGACCACGGGCTTTTATACGGCGATGGCGTATTCGAGGGGATCCGCGCCTATCACAACAGGGTGTTCAAGTTAAGGGAGCATCTTGACCGGCTTTACGATTCCGCCCGCACCATTGCCCTGGAGGTTCCCCTTACCAAGGATGAAATGCAGGAAATCGTTCTGGAGACCATGCGGCGCAACAACCTGCGCGAGGGCTACATACGGCTGGTAATAACCCGCGGTGTGGGCGATCTCGGCCTTGACCCGCGCAAGTGCAAAAAGCCGACCATATTCTGCATTGCGGCGTCCATTCAGCTTTACCCCGACGAACTGTACGAAAAGGGGCTGGAGGTAATAACCGTTTCCACCCGGCGGAACATTCCCAGTGCCGTTAACCCAAGGGTAAAGTCGCTGAACTACCTGAACAACATTTTCGCCAAGCTTGAGGCCAACCTGGTGGGGGTGCCGGAGGCAATTATGCTCAACAACGAGAACTACGTGGCCGAGGCTACCGGTGACAATATTTTCATAGTTAAAAACGGTGTTTTAATTACTCCTCCGAATTATGTGGGCATCCTAGAAGGAATTACCAGGAACACAGTTATAGACATTGCCCGCCAGCGTGGCATTACCGTAGAGGAAAAGGTCTTCACCCTGTTTGACGTTTATACCGCCGACGAGTGCTTCTTTACCGGCACGGCGGCAGAGGTTATTCCGGTGGTGAAGGTTGACGGGCGTCCCATTGCCGACGGAAAGCCTGGAGAAATGACCTGGGAGCTTATTGCTGCTTTCCGCGAGCTTACCAAGGTCGACGGCCCCCTTATTTTCCCTGAGGAGGCCGCCGGCTGCTATTCTGATAAATAAAAAGCTTTTTCAATTTAATACGGGCGACTTTAGGCCGGCCGTGTTCCGGCCGTTTTTTTAGCAGGAAGGGGGACACCCGCTTCGGGAATCGTCCCGGCAAGAAAAGGAGGGGTTGGATTTGCGCAGCGACGCAATGAAAAGGGGTGTTGAAAAGGCTCCCCACCGTGCACTGTTTAAGGCTTCAGGCTATATTGACCGGGAAATGGAACGCCCCATGATCGGCATTGTTAATTCGCATAATGAAATCGTGCCGGGCCACATCCACTTAAACGATATCGCGGAGGCGGTGAAGGCCGGCGTACGCATGGCGGGGGGGACGCCCGTCGAGTTTCCGGTCATAGCCGTCTGTGACGGTATTGCCATGAACCATACCGGGATGAAGTACTCCCTGGCCAGCAGGGAGCTGATCGCGGACAGCATAGAGGTTATGGCGGAGGCTCACCCCTTTGACGGCCTGGTGTTTATTCCCAGTTGCGACAAGGTGGTGCCGGGAATGCTGATGGCCGCCGCCAGGCTGAACATACCGGCCATAGTGGTTAGCGGCGGGCCGATGCTGGCAGGCCGGTACAGGGGGCGGGACATTTCCTTGAGCAACCTGTTTGAGGCGGTGGGCATGGTTTACGCCGGTGCCATGACGGAGGAGGAACTGCACGAGTTTGAGGAGGCGGCATGCCCCGGATGCGGCTCCTGCGCCGGCATGTTTACCGCCAACTCGATGAACTGCCTGACCGAGGCCCTGGGCATGGCCCTGCCGGGCAACGGCACCCTTCCCGCGGTGTCCGCCGCCAGGCGGCGCCTGGCCAAGCTGACGGGCATCCAGATCATGAAACTGGTGGAGGAGGGCATCCGCCCGTCGGATATACTGACCGCCGAGGCTTTTAAAAACGGCCTGGCGGTGGATATGGCCCTGGGCTGTTCCACCAACACGGTGCTTCACCTCCCGGCCGTGGCGGCCGAGGCAGGGGTGGAAATAAGCCTTGATTACGTTAACACAATTAGCGAGCGAACGCCCAACCTGTGCAAGCTGAGCCCGATGGGCCCGTTCTTCATGCAGGATTTGGATGAGGCCGGCGGTATTCCGGCGGTAATGGCCGAACTGGCCGGGAAGGGCCTGATCAACCCGGGGGCCAGGACCGTTACAGGCACCGTGGGCGACAATATCCGGGGAAGGAAGGTTTTGCGCCGCGACGTAATCCGCAGCGTAGAAGATCCTTACAGCCCTACCGGCGGCATTGCGGTTTTGCGCGGCAACCTGGCCCCGGACGGGGCGGTGGTGAAGAAGGCCGCGGTGGCCCCGGAAATGCTGAAGCACAGCGGGCCGGCCAGGGTCTTCGACTCTGAGGAGGAAGCCGTGCGGGCCATCAGCGCCGGGAAGATAAGGAAGGGCGACGTAATCGTAATACGCTACGAGGGGCCCAAAGGCGGGCCGGGAATGCGGGAAATGCTGACCCCGACCGCTGCCGTTGCCGGCCTGGGGCTGGATAAAGAGGTAGCCCTTCTGACCGACGGACGCTTTTCGGGGGCGACCCGGGGCGCCTCCATCGGCCACATTTCCCCTGAGGCGGCCGAGGGAGGAGTTATAGCAATAATCAGAGACGGGGACATCATCGAGATCGACATACCCAACAATTCCCTTAACGTGGCTTTAAGCGAAGAGGAAATAGCCGGCCGCTTCAAGGACTGGCGGCCGCCGGAGCCCAGGGTTAAAAAGGGTTACCTGGCCCGGTACGCCCGCCAGGTGACCTCTGCAAGTACCGGGGCGGTAATAAGGAAGGAAGAGCTTTAATGAAAGGAAAGGAATTATCCGGGGCTCAAGTTCTGATCAAAAGTTTGGAAGCAGCAAATGTGGACACCATCTTCGGCTATCCGGGAGGGCAGGCCCTGCCCATTTACGATGCCCTGTACGATTCCGAGGTCCGGCACATCCTGACCAGGCACGAGCAGGGGGCGGCCCACGCGGCCGACGGTTATGCCCGCGCCACCGGCAAACCGGGGGTTTGCCTGGCCACTTCGGGGCCCGGGGCAACCAACCTGGTTACGGGCATTGCCAATGCCTATATGGACTCGGTGCCCCTGGTAGCCATTACCGGCCAGGTCCCGCGGCGCCTGTTGGGGCGGGACTCCTTTCAGGAAGCCGACATTGTGGGCATTACCATGCCCATAACCAAGCACAGCTACCATGTGGAGGACCCTTCCGAGCTGGCGCGGGTGGTTAAGGAGGCCTTTCACATTGCCACCACCGGCCGGCCGGGCCCGGTGCTGATCGACGTGCCTTCGGATATTTCCCTGGCAAAGGTTGAGTATGAAGAGCCGGGGGAGCTTTTCCTGCCGGGCTACAGGCCGGTGCTGGACGGCGACCCGGTTCAGGTGGCGGCGGCGGCCAGGGCCATTGCCGAATCCGAGCGGCCGCTGATTTACGCCGGCGGCGGCGTGGTTACCTCCGGAGCCCATGAAGAGCTGCTCCGGCTGGCCGAACTGCTGATGGCTCCGGTCTGCACCACCCTGATGGGGTTGAGCGGCTTTCCCGGCAACCACCCGCTGTCCCTGGGCATGCTGGGGATGCACGGGACGAAGTACGCCAACTTTGCCGTTTGCGAGTGCGATCTTTTGATAGCCGTGGGGGCGCGCTTCGACGACCGGGTGACCGGCAAGCTGGAGACCTTTGCCCCGGAGGCCAGGATAATTCACATAGACATAGATCCTGCAGAAATTGGGAAAAATGTCCGGGTAGACATCCCCATCGTGGGGGACGTGAAAAGAGTGTTAAGCCAGCTCCTGGAGATCCTCCGGCCGGGGCTGAGGGAGGCCTGGCGGGAGAAAATCGAGGCGTGGAAAAAAGAGTACCCCCTTACCTACTGCGAGCAGGGCCGGCTGAAGCCGCAGGCAATCATCAGGGAGATATACCGCCTCACCGAAGGCAAGGCCAGGATTACAACCGAGGTCGGCCAGCACCAGATGTGGACCGCCCAGTACTATACCTTCACCAGGCCGCGCTCCTTCATTACCTCCGGCGGCCTGGGCACAATGGGGTTCGGGATGCCGGCGGCAATCGGCGTTCAGGTTGGCTGCCCGGACGAGACGGTATTCGACATAGCCGGAGACGGCAGCATTCAAATGAATATCCAGGAGCTCTGCACGGCTGTGAATTACGAACTTCCAATTAATGTGGCAATTATTAACAACGGGTTCCTGGGCATGGTCAGGCAGTGGCAGGAGTTTTTCTACAACCGGCGGTATTCCCAGAGCGAGCTGCGCAACCCGGATTTTGTTAAGCTGGCCGAAGCCTACGGGGCCGAGGGCATCAGGGTAACCAAGAAGGCCGAGGTGGCTCCCGCGCTGGAACAGGCAATCCGTTCCGCAAAGCCGGTGATGATTGACTTCGTGGTAGACAGGGAAGACAACGTGCTGCCCATGGTTCCGCCGGGCGGTTCGCTAGACAAGATGATCGGTTAAATGGGAGGTGTTCTTATTGCATCACACTCTCGCGATTCTGGTGGAAAACAACCCCGGTGTGCTGGCCAGAGTGGCCGGCCTGTTCAGCCGGCGGGGCTTTAACATCGACAGCCTGGCCGTAGGAAGGACCGAGAACCCCGCCGTTTCCAGGATGACCGTGGTGGTGGAGGGCGACGATCATATTCTGGAGCAGGTTACCAAGCAACTGCACAAACTGGTGGACGTTATCAAGATCAACGATATCACCAGGGATGCCTACGTGGACAGGGAACTGGTAATGATCAAGGTGCGCGCCGAGGCCTCGGAGCGCGCCGAGATAATGCAGCTTGTGGACATTTTCCGCGCCCGCATAGTGGACGTCGGCCACAAGACCCTGACCATCGAGGTGACCGGGAACGAGGGCAAGATAAACGCCTTTGAGGACTGTTTGCGTCCTTTTGGGATTAAAGAACTGGTCAGGACGGGTAAAATAGCCATGCTCAGGGGCCTAAGGTCCAGTTCAAAGAGCAGCAGCCATAAAGAGGAGGATGATGATTAAAATGGTGCAGGTTTATTACGATCATGACGCGGATTTGGGTCTGTTGAAGGAGAAGACAATTGCGGTAATCGGCTACGGCAGCCAGGGCCACGCCCAGGCCCAGAACCTGAAGGACAGCGGCCTGGACGTTGTTGTCGGCCTGCGCCCGGACAGCAAGAGCTGGCCCAAGGCGGAGGCGGACGGCCTGAAGGTGGCGACCGTCCCCGAAGCGGCGTCGGCTGCGGACATCATTCAAATCCTTGTTCCCGACGAACTCCAGGCGCGGCTCTACCGGGAGGAGATAGAGCCTCATCTCAGGGAAGGCAAGGCGCTGATGTTTTCGCACGGGTTTAACATCCATTACGGCCAGATCGTGCCCCCGCCCGACGTGGACGTCTTCATGGTGGCGCCGAAAGGGCCCGGCCACACGGTCCGCCGGATGTACCTGGAGGGCAAGGGAGTTCCCTGCCTGCTGGCCGTGCACCAGAACTACACCGGCAAGGCCAAGGAACTGGGCCTGGCCTACGCCAAGGGCATTGGGGGCACCCGGGCGGGCGTTTTTGAGACCACCTTCAGGGAGGAGACCGAGACCGACCTTTTCGGCGAGCAGGCGGTGCTGTGCGGCGGCGTTACGGAGCTGATCAAGGCCGGCTTCGACACCCTGGTGGAAGCGGGCTATGCGCCGGAAATGGCCTATTTTGAATGCCTCCACGAAATGAAGCTGATCGTCGACCTGATCAACGAGGGCGGCTTGAGCTTTATGCGCTACTCCATCAGCAACACCGCCGAGTACGGCGACTACATGACCGGCAAGCGCATCATTACCGAAGAAACAAGAAAGGAAATGAAAAAGATCCTGGCCGAGATTCAGAGCGGCGAATTTGCCAAGAAGTGGATCCTGGAAAACCAGGCCAACCGGCCGGTCTATAACGCCATAGCCAGGCAGGAAAAAGAACTGCTTATCGAAAAGGTAGGGGCCAGGCTGCGCAGCATGATGCCGTGGCTTAAAAAATAGGCTTTTGGCCGGTTTAGTATAATAATAAAAAGAGCCTGACGGCTGAGTTAAGGGGGGATGCGGCTGTGGAAATAACTGTTGCGGAGGCCCTCTTCCGGTGCCTGGAAGAGGAGGAGGTAGAGCTCATTTTCGGGTATCCAGGCGGAACAATCCTCCCCGTTTACGATGCCCTGCACAGCACCTCGATCAAGCATATTCTGGTCAGGCACGAGCAGGGGGCGGCCCACGCGGCCGACGGTTACGCCCGGGTAACCGGGAAGGTGGGGGTCTGCATGGCTACCTCCGGGCCTGGCGCCACCAACCTGATAACCGGGATTGCCAACGCCTACATGGATTCCGTGCCCATGGTGGTGATTACCGGCCAGGTGCCGACCAGCCAGGTGGGCACCGATTCCTTCCAGGAAGTAGACATTACCGGCATCACCATTCCCATTACAAAGCACAACTACCTGGTCAAGGACCCGCAGCAACTGCCGGTCGTGGTCAAGAAGGCCTTTCACATTGCTTCCACCGGACGGCCCGGCCCGGTTTTAATCGACCTGCCCAAGGACGTTGCCCAGGCCAGGATTAAGTTCAAGTACCCGAAGAGCGTCGACCTGCCCGGCTACAAGCCCACCTACAAAGGGCACCCGGCAATGGTGCGGCAGGCGGCCAGGATCATCATGGAGTCGGAGCGGCCGGTCATTTATGCAGGCGGCGGCGTGCGCATTTCCGGTGCCGCCCCGGAGCTTTTGGAATTGTCGGAAACCATTTCGGCCCCTGTTACCCATACCCTGATGGGCCTGGGCTGTTTTCCGGGCGACCACCCGCTTTTCCTGGGCATGCTCGGGCTGCACGGGACCAGGTACGCCAACCAGGCCGTTACCGAGTGCGACTGCCTGATTGCCGTCGGGGCCCGCTTTGACGACCGGGTGGTGGCCAGGATTAGCGGATTTGCTCCAGGCGCCAGGATTATCCACATTGACATTGACCCTGCCGAGATCGGCAAAAACGTGCGCACCCACCTGCCCATAGTGGGCGATGTCAAGACGGTGTTAAGGGCCCTTCTGCCCTGCCTGCAGAAAAAGGACAACTCCCGCTGGGTGGAGCGGGTAATGCAGCTTAAAGAAGAATACCCCCTGCGCTACGAGCACGACGGCAGCTTAAAGCCTCAGTTCGTCATGGAGAAGCTGAACGAGTATAAAAAAGACACCGACATTGTAGTGACGGACGTGGGCCAGCACCAGATGTGGGCGGCCCAGTACATGAGGTTTAAGGAGCCGCGCAGCTTCCTTTCGTCAGGGGGGCTGGGAGCTATGGGCTTCTGCCTGCCGGCGGCCATCGGCGCCAAGCTGGGGGCGCCGGAGCGGACCGTCATTCTAATCGTGGGCGACGCCGGCATCCAGATGACCATGCAGGAGCTGGGGACGGCCGCGGAGCAGAAGCTTACCTTAAAAATTTTCGTTATCAACAACAGCCGGCTGGGCATGGTGCGCCAGCTTCAGGAGTTTTACTGCAACAAACGCTATATTGCCGTGGATTTGCAATTCAATCCGGATTTCGCAGCCCTGGGAAGGCTTTACGGGATGGAAGGCTATACGGTGGAAACGCCGGACCAGTTGATGAGCTTGCTTCCTGAAGTGTTGGAATCCCCTGCGCCGGTTATTGTGGACTGCAAGGTCAGCAGGGATGAAAATGTTTTACCGATGGTGCTGTCGGGATCTAACATTAATGAAGCAATAAGTTAGCGAAAAGGGTGGATAAAGAAGTGAGCCAGCGCGTTTATATTTTTGACACCACTTTGAGGGACGGCGAGCAGTCGCCCGGCGTAAGCCTGAACGTAGGCGAGAAGGTGCAAATTGCCAGGCAGTTAGCCAAGCTCGGGGTGGACATAATTGAGGCCGGCTTTCCGATTACCTCGCCGGGGGACTTTAAAGCCGTAAGCGAAATTGCCCGGCAGGTGAAGGGCGTTACGGTGGCCGCCCTGGCCAGGGCCAACTTCCAGGATATCGACCGGGCCTGGGAGGCCGTGCGCCACGCCGAGCAGCCGCGGATTCATACCTTTATTGCCACTTCCGACATTCATTTAAAATACAAGCTGCGCATGAGCCGGGAGGAAGTCCTGGATGCGGCGGTGGCGGCGGTAAAGCGCGCCAGGGCCTACACCGGCGATGTGGAGTTTTCGGCGGAGGACGCCTCCCGCTCCGACCTGGACTTCCTCTGCCGGGTGCTGGCCGCGGCCATTGAGGCGGGGGCTACCGTAATAAATATACCGGATACGGTCGGTTATGCCGTTCCTGAGGAATGGGGGAAATTTATCAATACTATTTATCATAAAGTTCCCGGAATTGAAAAGGTCATTGTCAGCGTGCACTGCCACAACGACCTGGGCATGGCCGTGGCCAACTCCCTTGCTGCCGTAATGAACGGCGCCAGGCAGGTGGAAGGGGCCATCAACGGCATTGGCGAGCGGGCGGGAAACGCTGCCATCGAAGAGATGGTAATGGCCCTTTATACCCGTAAAGATCAGTACAACCTTTACACCAACATCAAAACCGAGGAAATTTACAGGACCAGCAAGCTGGTGAGCGCCCTGACGGGCATGAAGGTGCAGCCGAACAAGGCCGTGGTGGGCAAAAACGCCTTTGCCCACGAGGCCGGCATTCACCAGGACGGGGTGCTGAAGGAGCGCACCACCTACGAGATAATGAACCCGGCCATGGTAGGGATCAGCAAGAGCAACCTGGTGCTGGGCAAGCATTCCGGGCGGCATGCATTCCGCCACCGGCTGGAGGAAATGGGCTACAATCTTTCGGACGAAGAGCTGAACAGCGCCTTTGAGCGCTTCAAAAAGCTGGCCGACAAGAAGATGGAGATTACCGACGAAGACCTGGAAGCCATTATAGAAGAAGAAATGCGCCTTGTGCCGCACACCTACACCCTTGAGTACCTGCATATTTCCAGCGGCACCACGGTGGTGCCTACCGCCACGGTGGGCTTAAAGCGGGACGGGCAGCTTATGGAAGAGGCGGCCTGCGGCAACGGCCCGGTGGACGCCATCTGCAAGGCAATTGATAAAATAACGGGGCTTAACTGCACCATGACGAGCTGGGGAATCAACGCCGTCACTGCGGGCAAGGACGCCCTTGGCGACGTCAGCCTGAAGGTGACCGCCGACGGCGAGAAGGTTTACGTTGGGCGCGGAATCAGCACCGATGTGCTGGAGGCCAGCGCCAAAGCTTACGTCAACGCGGTCAACAAACTCATCTGGGATTCGCAGAAATAAAAAAAGGGCGGTTTCCCAGGGCAGATACAACACCGGAGGGAAGCCGCCCCCGGGGAGCGGGAGTGAATGGAGTATGGCCATGACCATAACCGAAAAAATTCTGGCCGATCACGCCGGCAAAAAGCAGGTTGAGCCCGGCGAACTGATCAGCGTAAAGGTTGATCTGGTGCTGGGCAACGACATAACGGCGCCGGTGGCGATTAAAGAGTTTGAGAAAATAGGGGTGGCGGAAGTCTTTGACCGGGAGCGGGTGGCCCTGGTCCCGGATCACTTTACCCCTAACAAGGACATTAAGTCGGCGGAACAGTCTAAAATTCTAAGGGAGTTTTCCAAAAAGCACAACCTTGCCAACTATTTCGAGGTGGGCCGGGCCGGCATTGAGCACTGCCTTCTGCCCGAGGAAGGGCTGGTAGGCCCCGGCGACCTGGTTATCGGCGCCGACTCGCACACCTGCACCTACGGCGCCCTGGGGGCCTTCTCCACGGGCGTGGGCAGCACCGACCTGGCGGCTGCCATGGCGCTGGGGGAAACCTGGCTGAAAGTGCCGGAGTCAATCAAATTCGAATATGACGGGGAAATGCAGCCCTGGGTAGGCGGCAAGGACATGATCCTGCACACAATCGGGGATATCGGGGTGGACGGGGCCCTTTACAAGGCTATGGAGTTTACCGGCCCGGCCGTTGAAAAACTTTCCATGGACGGGCGCTTTACCATGTGCAACATGGCCGTAGAGGCCGGGGGTAAGAACGGCATTATTGCTCCGGACGAAACAACCCGGGTCTATGTCGAGGGCCGCTGCAAGCGACCCTATCGTTTTTATCGGAGCGACCCGGACGCCAAATACGAAAAGATCTACCGCTACGACGCGGCGCAGATCGAACCGCAGGTGGCCTTTCCCCACCTGCCCGAAAACTCCCGGCCGGTCAGCGAGGCAGGCAACATTGAAATCGATCAGGTTGTTATCGGCTCCTGCACCAACGGCCGGATGGAGGACCTGCGGGAGGCCGCCAGGGTGCTGAAGGGCAGAAAAGTGCATAAAAACGTCCGCCTTATTATTTTTCCGGGAACGCCGAAAATTTACCTGCAGGCCTTGCGGGAGGGGCTGATCGAAACTTTTGTCGAAGCTGGCGGAGTCGTGAGCACGCCCACCTGCGGGCCCTGCCTGGGCGGCCACTCGGGCATTCTGGCCAGGGGAGAGCGCTGCGTTGCCACCACCAACCGCAACTTTGTAGGCAGGATGGGGCATCCTGAAAGCGAAGTGTACCTGTCCAACCCGGCAGTTGCCGCGGCTTCGGCCGTGCTGGGCCGGATAGGCGGTCCATGGGAGGTGGATTGAAATGGAAATTAAAGGGAAAGTGTGGAAGTTCGGCCCGGATATCGATACAGACGCCATTATACCGGCAAGGTACCTCAACACCTCCGACCCGGAAGAACTGGCCAGGCACTGCATGGAGGATGCCGACCCGTCCTTTCCCGCCCGGGTCAGGCCCGGCGACGTGATTGTGGCCGGCAAGAATTTCGGGTGCGGCAGTTCCCGGGAGCACGCCCCCATAGCAATCAAGGCCGCCGGGGTGTCGTGCGTGATTGCCGCGTCGTTTGCGCGGATCTTCTACCGCAACGCCTTCAACATAGGGCTGCCCATTTTCGAGTCTCCCGAAGCCGCCGGGGGCATTGGCCAGGGCGACGAGGTGGCGGTGGACGCGGCTGCCGGCATTATAACCGACCTGACCACCGGCAAGACCTACCGGGCGGCGCCGGTTCCGCCTTTCATGCGGCAGATCATTGCCGCCGGAGGGCTGATCAATTACGTGGCCGGGAAGGTGAGAGGCAATGCATAAGATAGCCGTCCTGCCCGGTGACGGAATCGGGCCGGAAGTTACCGCGCAGGCGGTCAGGGTGCTGGAGGCGGTAGGGCGCAGGTTCAACAGGAAGTTTCAGTTTGCCGAGGGCCTGGTAGGAGGCGCCGCCCTGGACCGGTTGGGGCATCCCCTGCCCGGAGAGACCATGGACTTGTGCCTTGCCAGCGACGCCATCCTGTTCGGCGCCGTGGGCGGGCCGAAGTGGGATCAACTGCCGGCCCGCCTGCGGCCGGAGGCCGGGGGAATCCTGGCCCTGCGCAAAGAACTGGGCCTGTTTGCCAACTTGCGCCCGGTTAAAGTTTTTGCCCCGCTGAAAAACGCCACCGCATTAAAGCCGGAGGTGGTGGACGGGGTTGACCTGCTGATAGTCAGGGAGCTGACCGGCGGGCTTTACTTCGGCAGGAAGGCCAGGGAGCCCCTGGCCGGCGGCGGGTTCCGGGTTACAGACGAGCTGGTATACACCACCGCCGAGATCGAGCGGATTGCCCGCGTGGCCTTTGACCTGGCCAGAAAGCGCCGCAAGAAGGTGACCTCGGTCGATAAGGCCAATGTCCTGGAAAGCTCCCGCCACTGGCGGGAGGTGGTCACCGCCGTCGGGCAGGAGTACCCTGACGTGGTGCTTGAGCACATGTACGTGGACAACTGCGCCATGCAACTGGTGAAAAACCCGCGCCAGTTCGACGTTCTGGTAACGGAGAACATGTTCGGCGACATTTTGAGCGACCAGGCTTCCGCCCTTGGGGGATCGCTTGGCCTTCTGGCCTCCGCCAGCATCGGCGGCAAAACCGGCCTGTACGAGCCGGGGCACGGTACTGCGCCGGAACTGGCCGGCAGGCAGGCAGCCAACCCCGTTGCCGCCGTCCTGTCCGGTGCCATGCTGCTGCGCTATTCCCTTAACCTGGAGGAAGAGGCCGGCTGCATCGAGCGGGCGGTGGAGAGGGTGTTTGAACGGGGCTTTCGCACCGCCGACCTGATGGAGGAAGGCAGGGAACTGGTCGATACGGTCCGGATGGGCGACTTGATTATAGAGCAAATAGAGGCAGGGTAAAAAAAGATATGCCATCGGTGAAAATATACGATACTACCCTTCGCGACGGGGCACAGGCAGAAGGCATTTCCTTCTCCGTGGAGGATAAAATAAAAATTGCCTTGCGCCTGGACAAAATGGGCTTTCATTATATTGAGGGCGGGTGGCCCGGCTCCAACCCCAAGGATCTGGAGTTTTTTAAAAAAATCCGGCATTGCCCTTTAAGGCATGCCAGGCTGGCCGCTTTCGGTTCAACCCGCAAGGCCGGAGCTGCGGCCGAAAACGACGCCAGCGTAAAGGCCATTATTGATTCCGGCGTGCAGGTGGCCACGATATTCGGCAAGTCATGGGATTTCCACGTCTTTAAGGCTCTGGGGGTTACCCTGGAGGAAAACCTGGCCATGATCAGGGAGACCGTGGCTTACCTGAAAAGCCGGGGACTTGAGGTAATCTACGACGCCGAGCACTTTTTCGACGGCTGCAAGGCCAACCCGGCCTATGCCCTGGAAACCATCAGGGCGGCGGCAGAAAGCGGCGCCTCCGCGGTGGTTTTATGCGACACCAACGGAGGCACCCTGCCCGCCGAAGTTAAAGAACTGGTGGAGAAGGCCAGGAGCGTGCTGGGCGTTCCCGTTGGCATCCACGCCCATAATGACGGCGAGCTGGCCGTGGCCAACACGCTGGCCGCCGTGCAGGCCGGCGCGGAGCAGGTGCAGGGCACGGTGAACGGCTACGGCGAGAGGTGCGGCAACGCCAATCTCTGTTCGGTTATTCCCAATCTCACCCTGAAATGCGGCATTGAAACCATACCCAGGGAAAAACTGGTCCACCTTACCGACCTGTCCCACTTTGTCAGCGAGGTGGCCAACATAAGCCCGAATCCCCACCAGCCTTTCGTCGGGGCCAGCGCCTTTGCGCACAAGGGCGGGGTGCATGTGAGCGCCCTCTTAAAGGACTCCAGGACGTATGAACACATATCCCCCGGGGAGGTTGGGAACCGCCGCAGGGTGCTGGTGTCGGAGCTTTCGGGAATGTCCAACCTTTTGTACAAGTACAAGGAACTGAATCTCGATATAGAAAGGCAGAGCCCGGAAGGGAAGCGCATCCTGGAAGACATTAAAAAGCTGGAGAGCCAGGGGTTTCAGTTCGAGGACGCGGAAGGTTCCTTCGAGCTGCTGGTGCGCAAGACCAACCACGGCTACCGCGATCCGTTCATTCTTGAGGCTCTGCGCCTGCTGGTGGAGATAAAGGAAAACACCCCTGCCTATTCTGAGGCAATTATCAAGATGCGGGTGGGAGACCGGGTGGTGCACACCGCGGCCGAAGGCAACGGGCCGGTAAACGCCCTGGACAACGCCCTGCGCAAGGCGCTGTACGACTTTTACCCCTGCATCGGGTCGATGCACCTCACCGACTACAAGGTGCGCGTCCTGGAAGAAAAGGACGGCACCGGAGCGGCGGTAAGGGTGCACATTCAAACCGGCGATGGGAAGCGTTCCTGGGGTACCGTGGGCGTGTCCCGGAACATCATCGAAGCAAGCTGGCAGGCCCTGGCGGACAGCATTTCTTACGGCCTGCTGAAAGGCGATCATCTTGCCCGGAATGGCGAGGAGGAAAAAGCCGTAAACGGCAAAAAGCCGGCAGGAAACGGCAGTTTGCAGACGAATTAATTGCTTTGCCGGGTTTTTTTCTTGCCGGGAGAGATACTATTTCTGGTTCCCATTAAAAGGAGGATTTACCCTGTGGAGCAGCTCTGGCTCCCAAGCCTGGACTATTTAAAAGACGTGCTAAAATTTGATCTGATAAGCGTCGTCGATATACTGATAGTGGCTTTTGTTATGTACAAGCTGACGCTTTTAATTAAGGGGACGAGAGCTGTCCAGTTAATCAAAGGGCTGGCCGTGCTGGTAATAGCTACGGCGGTTACCAGCCTGTTCAACCTTTATACCATAAACTGGCTTTTAAGGCAGGCCATGACCGCCCTGGTGGTGGCGCTGCCGGTGGTATTCCAGCCTGAGCTGAGGAGGGCGCTGGAAAAGCTGGGGAGGGGCAAGTTTCTGGCCCACCCCACCCTTGTGCCCGGCGAGATTAACTGGTCGAAAATTATTACCGAAATTACCCGCGCTGCCGCCGTTCTGGCCAAGAACAGAACCGGGGCGCTGATTGTGGTGGAGCGGGAAACCGGCCTTGTCGAGCACATCGATACCGGCGTCAAGATTGACGGCATTCTGTCGGCCGAATTTCTGGTAAATATATTTATCCCGAAAACCCCCCTGCACGACGGGGCTGTAATCATCCGGGGCGACCGGGTGGCGGCGGCGGCCTGCTTCCTGCCGCTCAGCGAAAACCCGTACCTGACCAGCGACCTGGGAACCAGGCACCGGGCCGGAATCGGCATAACCGAGCACTCCGACGCGGTGGCGATAATTATATCTGAAGAAACCGGAACCATTTCACTGGCCGTTGAGGGGGCGCTGACCAGAAACCTGGATGAGGCGGCCCTGCAGGGCAGGCTTATAGAGCTTTTAAACGGCCGGAGCGCAAACACCCTGTCGGCGCTGTGGCCCAGGAGGTAAGACGGTGGCCCGTATAAACTGGAGCAACGTTTTGATAAAAATACTTTCCCTGCTGCTTGCCCTTGCCCTGTGGGTTTACGTGAGTAACGAGCAGAACCCGGTGAGGGAAAAAATTTTAACCGTAAGCCTTGAGCGCACCGGCCCGGCCCAGAACTTTGTGATTACCGGGGACCTGCCCGAAAGCGTTAAGGTGAGGGTTCAGGGCACCCGCAGCCAGCTTACCAACCTCTCCGCAGCCGACCTCAAGGCAGTAATCAACATTCCTGAAAGAGAAACCGGCGACCTTTCCCTGCCCGTTCAGGTATCAGCCCCTGCGGGCTTGAGGGTGGTGCAGGTAACCCCGGATGAAGTGAGGGTGTCGGTGGACCGCATGACGGAAAAGTCCGTTGCGGTAGCGGTCAGCCTGCGGGGCGCGCCGGCCCAGGGCTTTACCGCCCTTGCCCCGGTTTGCCAGCCCGGGGCGGTTACTGCCAGGGGGCCTTCAAGGGTAATTAATGAAATAAGTCAGGCCACGGCCGTGGTGGACATCCAGGCGGCAACAAAGGATGTTGAGCAGAATGTGCCGGTAAGCGTAGGCAACCTGGACGTTACCCTGATCCCTTCCGCGGTGCGGGTGACGGTGCCGGTCGTCAGCGCCCTGGCGTCCAAAACGGTGCCGGTGCTGCCTCAGGTGACCGGCAGTCCGGCAGCAGGCTATGCGCTGAGGAGGAGCTATGCCGAACCGGAGTCGGTGCAGATTTTCGGCGCGGCGGAAGTGCTCGGCGCTATTTCCAATATCAGAACCGAGCCCGTGGACGTTCAGGGGGTGGACGGCAGCCTGTCCAGGGAAACAGGGCTGGTGGTGCCGCATGGGGTTGCTAACGTCTACCCGGCGAAGGTAAAGGTTCAGGTGGAGATCGAGAAGGTGGAGGCTCCACCCCAGCAGCAGCCCGGCAGCAGGGAGACCTCATAGCAGGGTCCCGGCTTTAACGCCGGAGATTGACCGAAGCGGCCCGGTGACATAAAATAAAGTGAAGTTTGACATTATTTTTGAAAGGGGACTGGCCACATGGGGGTTATGTTTGGGACCGACGGCGTGAGGGGCGTGGCAAACCGCGACCTGTCCCCTCTGCTGGCTTTTAAAATCGGCCGGGCGGGAGCGCACGTCCTGGCGCGCCAGAGTCCTAACGCCGCCATGGTAATCGGCAGAGATACCCGCATTTCGGGAGACATGCTGGAAGCGGCCCTGGTGGCAGGCATTTGCTCGGCGGGAGTTGACGTTTTAAAGGTGGGGGTGATGCCCACGCCGGCCGTTGCTTACCTGACCAGGAAACTGGAGGCGGCGGCCGGGGTGGTGATTTCCGCCTCCCACAACCCGGTCGACGACAACGGGATAAAATTTTTCGGCGCCACCGGCTACAAGCTTTCCGATGAAGTGGAGGCGGAGATCGAGGCCCTGGTGATGGATGAATGCGCCGGCGTGCCCTGGCCCACGGGCGGAAGGGTGGGGCGCGTCCGCCAGGTGGGCGATGCCGCCGACCTGTACGTCAAATTTGCCTGCAGCACCGCCGGCGTGGATTTAAGCGGGCTGAAAATTGTGGTGGACTGCGCCAACGGCGCCGCGTACCAGGTGGCGCCCCGGGTATACAGCCGGCTCGGCGCCGAGGTGGTGCCCATTTTCAACCGGCCGGACGGGATCAACATAAACGACGGGTGCGGCTCCACCCATCCAGAAGCATTGATGGAAGCCGTGGTTTCCGAAAAGGCCGACCTGGGCCTGGCCCACGACGGCGATGCCGACCGCGTTCTGGCCGTTGACGCCGACGGCAGGCTGGTGGACGGCGACCAGATCATGGTCATTTGCGCCCGCAGCCTGCACGAAAAAGGTCTTTTGGCCAATGAAACCGTGGTGGTCACGGTCATGAGCAACCTGGGCCTGCACCTGGCCCTGCGGGAATCCGGCATCCGCGTGGTGCAGACAAAAGTGGGCGACCGCTACGTCCTGGAGGAGCTTTTGCGCAACGGCGCCCGCTTTGGGGGCGAGCAGTCCGGCCACATTATCTTTCTGGACCACAACACCACCGGCGACGGCATCCTGACCGCCCTCCAGCTTTTATCCGTGATAAAGGAAACGGGCAAGCCGCTAAAAGAGCTGGCCGGCCAAATGGAGCGCCTGCCCCAGCTTCTGGAAAACGTGCGGGTAGCGGACAAAGCCCTGGTGATGAACAGCCCGGTGCTGGCAGAGGCAATTGAAAGAGAAGAAAGGCTGCTGGAAGGGATGGGGCGCATCCTGGTGCGGCCGTCCGGCACCGAGCCCCTGGTGAGGGTAATGGCCGAAGGGAAAAATATGGGCCAGTTGAAGGAGATTGTCGGCAGGCTGGTGAATATTATAAAAGAGATAGATTAACTATTTGAGGTCACCCCGTTTGGAGGTGGAATATGGGAGAAAAGCCCTGAGCCGGCGGCATGGAAAAAACTGAATAGCTAAAGCGCCAGAACCCTTCCCGGAGTGCGGGAACGAATAAGGCCCGGGGAAAGCGGGCGTGCCATGGCCTGCCTGCCTGCATGGCACGGGCCTTTAAGGGTTGACGAGGAGGGGGTTAATCGAGTTTTTCGGCGGGTGCCCCCCGGTCCGGCCGGACCGTTAGCGGCATTACAAAACCACCGGGCAACCGGTGGGACAAAAGTGCCAGCGGCCTGAAGCGGCGTGGTGTTGTTTAAAGGGGTTAGTGCTGCCTTTTTTAAGGCTGCCCAATACGAGGTGTAATCTATGCCGTGGCTTTAACCATGCCCCGGCTTTTATTTTTGCTTACAGTGCCATTCCCATTCGACAGGAGGTACGCAAATGTGCGGCATAGTAGGATACATCGGTCCTAAAGAAGCCGTTCCTGTTTTATTCGAGGGTTTAAGCAGGCTGGAATACCGCGGCTACGACTCAGCCGGGGTAGCCTTTCTGGAGGAAGGCGGCCTGAAAGTGTTGAAAAAGGAGGGCAAGCTTTCCGCCCTGGGGGAAAAGCTAAACGGATGCAGTTTCTGCGCCAGGGTGGGCATAGGGCATACCCGCTGGGCCACCCACGGCAGGCCCTCCGATGAAAACGCCCACCCTCACGTTGACTGCGGCGGGCGGCTTGCCGTTGTGCACAACGGCATCATTGAAAATTACCTGAGCCTGAAGGAGTGGCTCCAGGCTGAAGGCCACGTCTTCCGCTCGCAAACCGATACGGAAGTGCTTCCGCACCTGATCGAGCACTACTACAATGGAGACCTGGTGGGGGCCGTCCTGAAGGCGGTGTCCAGGCTGGAGGGCTCATTTGCCATTGCCGTTATTTCATCGCGCGAGCCGGACCGGATAGTGGCCGTCCGCCAGGACAGCCCCCTGGTGGTGGGGCTGGGCGAGGGAGAAAATTTCCTGGCCTCAGATATTCCTGCCCTCCTAAAGCACACCCGGCGCGTCTACATTCTCGACGACGGGGAAGTAGCAGTACTTGAGCCAGACCGGGTAAGGGTCATGGACCGCAGCGGCCGCGAGGTTGGTAAAGAAGCTAGACTGGTCAACTGGAAAGCAGACCAGGCCGAAAAAGGCGGCTACGATCACTTTATGCTGAAGGAAATTTACGAGCAGCCGAAGGCGCTGCGGGATACCCTGAGCGGCCGGATTTCCGCCGACGGAACGAGGGTGGTGCTGGACGAGGTTAGCCTGACCCCGGAGGAAATAAGAACCCTGAAGAGGATATATATCACCGCCTGCGGCACCGCCTACCACGCCGGGCTGGTCGGCAAGTACATCCTGGAAAGGCTGGTGCGGCTGCCCGTAGAGGTAGACATAGCCTCCGAGTTCCGCTACCGCCACCCCATCATCGAGCCCGGCACCCTGGTGATGGTGATCAGCCAGTCCGGCGAGACCGCCGACACCCTGGCCGCCCTGCGGGAGGCCAGGCGTCAGGGGGCCAGGGTGATTGCCGTAACCAACGTGGTGGGCAGTTCGGTGTCCCGTGAGGCCGACGACGTGATTTATACCTGGGCCGGCCCCGAAATTGCCGTCGCTTCGACCAAGGCCTACACCACCCAGCTTGTGGCGATGTACCTGTTTGCCCTGTACCTGGCCGCCGAGCGCAAAACGGCCGAACCCGGGCAGATAAGAGAGCTTCTGCTGGGGCTGAAGAAACTGGCCGACAAGGCCCAAAGCATCCTGGACAACACCGTGGAGATAAAGGATTTTGCCGGGGAGTTTGCCACCTGCAAGGATCTTTTCTTTATCGGGCGGGGCCTGGACTACGCCGTGGCGCTGGAAGGCTCCCTGAAGCTGAAGGAGATCTCCTACATCCACGCCGAGGCATACGCCGCCGGCGAGCTCAAGCACGGCACCCTGGCCCTGATCGAAGAAAAGGTGCCGGTGGTGGCCCTGGCCACCCAGGTAAGCCTGTTTGACAAGATGATCGGCAACATCCAGGAGGTTAACGCCCGCGGCGCCTCGGTGCTGGCCCTGGCCATGCAAGGCCTGAAGGAAGTGGAAAAGGTGGCCGGCAAGGTGGTCTACATCCCGGAAACCAACCCCGTCCTGGCGCCGGTGCTGACCGTGATCCCCCTGCAGCTTCTGGCCTACCACACCGCCGTGGCCCGGGGCTGCGACGTGGATAAGCCGAGGAACCTGGCCAAGAGCGTGACGGTGGAGTAGCATTAAACTATTCTAAGTCCCTTCATCGTTGCTGTTGTATTTTACGAAGAATATTGCTATAATAATAACAGCAAACAGGGAAGGAGATTTATTATGCCTAACATTAAGCCGATTTCCGATTTAAGGAATTACAATGAAGTGTTGCGCAGCATAGAGGAGGGTTCGCCGGTCTTTTTAACAAAAAATGGTCGTGGCCGCTATGTGGTTATGGATATGCAGGAATATGAAAAAATGCAGGCAAAATTAAAATTGCTTACTGAACTTGCTAAAGGTGAAAAGGCAGGGCGGGAAAATGGATGGCTAAGCATTGATGAACTAGAAACATCCCTGGGGGTAACGAATGGCTAATCTTAAAATTTCCCCCAAAGCGCAAAAGGCAATCCTCTTTGGGAATGTTGCAGAGGAAGAAGACAACTGATTATCAAATCTAAGATTTTGATTGGTAAGAGCATCGCTTAGACGGTGCTTTTTTCATGCCCATTTTTAGGAGGAACGAGAATACCCTTCCTTCCTGGGAATTCGCGGATCTGTGCTAGGGACATGAGGAAAACGTTTTAAAAATACCAGAAACTATAACCTCTTGTATTAAATGGTAATATCATACACTATTGACAATCATTGCATTTCTTGATAAAGTATACACATGCGGGTGTTTCGCCGCTTCGGCGAAGCGCCCTTCCGTTTTATATAGGGTTTTACCATTTAATGGGGAAATGTTGGAGGGAGTTAAAATGGTTAAGGTTGCATTGTCGAAAACGGCATTTGAATATCTGGTTAAACACTTGGTAGAAATTGAGGAAGGGAAAAATAAAATTCTTGAAAAATTTTTTCCTAAACCATCAAAAGAACGTAATGAATTTGAGAACCTCATTGAAAATTATATCCAGCGGCTTGACCGACTTATCAGAAATGCAAGTAAATCAAAAATCGCTGATAATAAAGTTCCATTCGTCACCATAGGCAGTGAGGTGGAGATACAAAACTTATCAGAGCAAGAAGTATATAAGTACTTCATCGTAAATCCATTCTATAGCGAGGTAAGAGAGGGACATATATCATTTTTATCACCGGTAGGTAAATCTTTATTGTTAAAGAAGGTCGGTGATGAAGTAGAAGTTAAAGCGCCGGGAGGGGTATTCCGTTACAAAATTAAATCTATTCGACTTCGAGGCGATATTAAATGAAACCTGCTGATGAAATAACACTGGCAATCATTGTCTACATGTCCTTCCGTTCCGTTTCTTTTGTGTAAGAATATTGATTTATCCCGAAACGATGCGGTACAATTTAAAAAATTGACAAACGTCCGGATAAAGCCGGCCAGTTGTCCGGAGGTATCCGGATTTGCTTTTGAAAACTACATTTTGGATGGAGACGTATATGCAAAAACAAGAGCTGAAACAGGGAATCAAAGACTCAATTCCGATTATCCTTGGCTATATACCGCTGGGCATTGCATTCGGGCTGCTGGCAAACAAGGTGGGCATGTCGGTTATTCAGGCAACGTTGATGTCGGTTTTGTGTTTTACAGGAGCCGGGCAGTACATCGCCATCGGGATCATGCAGGCGGGAGGGGCGGTGTTCACCATCGTGCTGGCGAACGTTCTGGTGAACTTAAGGTATTTATTGTTTTCAACCTCCATGGTGCCCTACCTTAAGGGTAAGGTTCCCACCGCCGCAGGTACCCTGCTGTCCTACGGGCTGACCGACGAAACTTATGCAGTGGCCATGAACCGCTATCAGAATCATGCTCCCACCGCCTCCTACATGGCCGGCCTGAACCTGAGCTCGCACGTTGGCTGGATCGCCAGCACCTTACTGGGGGCCTTGCTGGGCAGTTATGCCGGCAATACCGACCGTCTGGGCCTGGGCTTTGCCTTGCCGGCAATGTATATCTGTCTGTTGGTGTTTATGATTAAGCGCAAGTCAGACGTTTTGGTGGCCCTGTCTTCAGCGTTGTTTTGTCTGTTAATTGGTTATTTGGTACCTGCCACCATGGGGAATCTGTTCAATATCATTATTGCGACGGTTGCCGGGGCCAGTCTGGGGGTGTTGATAGGTGAGCGGGACTAGCATCTGGATCATGATCATCGGCGTTTCGGTAGTGTCCATCCTGCCGCGCGTCCTGCCGGTAGCATTGTTTTCCCGTTACGAATTTCCCGGGCTGCTGAAACGGTGGCTGTCTTACGTGGCCCCGTCGGTTTTAGGCGGCCTGACGGCGCTGAGCGTACTGGCGCCGGACGGCGTCATCGACATCAGCGTTTACAACAGGCATATCTGGGCCTTCGTGCCCACGCTGCTGATCGCAGTTAAGACCAGAAGCCTTTTCTACAGCCTGTTGGCCGGCATTGTAGCCATGGCTCTGCTGTATAATTTTGTGTGAGGCGCTATTAGTACTCCCGAATCATGAATTCTACAATGTAATTTTACAGAGTCTATGTCCCGGCCATTTATAATTGGGCTTTAAGCAAGATTGTTGATTAAACGTTGCCATGGTCCCAGCTAACTTTGTTCTCCTCATCTTGCTTAACTCTCTGTAAACAGCTTCAAGGATAATGATTTGCCCTGGGAAGAGGGCAAACTCCGTAATGGCCAGCCGGGTTTCCGTACTGCAGGGCCGGGTTAACTGGGGGGCGCTCAGCGGCCGCGATATTGAAGCCGTCAATAAAACCTAACATCGAATTCTACGCTTTCTACGCTGATGCAAAGGACGTTTTTGTTAAGGCGATTATTGATTGAGTTTTTTTGCCAGTTCTGCACTTTACCCTGCTTTTAAGGCCTCCCCGTAAATCGCCAGTTTTTCTTTTTCAGTCAGCGCCTTTTCAGTAATATAAGCAATTAAAGCTATTCCGGGGATGTCGATGATAAAGCGGGTGAGCATAAATTTCCAGCCCATAGCCGACGCTTCGAACAAAAGCATTGGTATTTTGGTCGTGGACCAGGCGCCAATGAAAACTAAAACATTAAAAAGCTTGCTACCTTTCTTTAGCAGCACGCCTGCAATGGGGAAGGCAGCGTACAGCGGGCCTGCTGCTGCTGAACCAAGGATAAATGCGGTTGCAACCCCTAAAAACCCTGAATTGTCGCCCATGAACTTTATCATAGTTTCCCGCTGCACCCATACATCCAGAAGCCCGAGCAAAATAAAAACAGGCGGCAGTACAGAAAGCATTTCGAGAGTATTGCGCCAGGTTATTTGCAGTGACTTTCGCCCAATGGCGGGGAAAAATACAATCAGGAAAAAATTTATAACTGCCAGGGCAATAAAGAACCTGTATTTTTTTATAATTTCCTTCATCCCAGCACCGCTCCTATCACAAGCGCCACAATGAATGAAAAGGCGAACGCAGCTGAATTTCTCAAAATAGTCGCTTTTTTGCCGAAGGATTTTATTTCGAGGGGGATTGTGACCACACCCACCATCATAAGCGTGGAAATGAACACAGCAATCTGCATGAACCCGGCCCCGCTTTTCAAAAGGGCGGCAGCTAGCGGGAAAGCAACAAACCCGGGAATCAGCGTAGCTGAACCGATCAGGGAGGCAACAATCATGCCGGGCCAGCCCGATTGTTTGCCGATTAATTTTGAGATAGTTTCAGGGCTCAATACAGAAAGCATTATCCCGATAATTATCAGAACCGACAAAAGCTGCGGGAGGATATTTTCAAAGGATTTCCATGCCTTTATTAATGCTGCTTTCGTCTTATTTTTGTCCTTTTTGTATGAATATGCCAGTAAACAAATAGATAATGCGTATAGTATGATGTTAAACATTGCGACACTCCATATGAAATTTGAGTTCTGAAAACCCAAAGGTGCGCTTGCGTCATATATCCTTTCCGTTTTCTTTGCTGCAATGATTGCGGTCAGTTTGAGGGCCTTTGCGGCACCCGTCGCGCTTGCCGGTTTTGATTGCTAAGGTTCTGATTTCTTCTGCCGCCTGCTTGAGCGCCTCCCGGTCTACCCAGTAGTGAGTGTAATAGCCTCTCTTTTCACCGTTTACCAGCCCTGCCTTTCTCAATATCTGAAGGTGCTGAGATACAGCAGCTTCGGATATGCTGAGCTTTTTTGCCAGGGCCCCCACGCAAAAATCGTGTTCGAGGAGGATGTTTAAGATTTGGAAGCGTGTTTCGTCGGCCATAGCTTTTAAAACTGCAGGGAAATCTTTCATGCTGCACACCTTCCAATTAAGTATTAACTTAAATATTTTATATTATTCTTAAATTACTTTGTCAATATTTTTTTATATTGCCATCAGTACAGGATAAAAGTATTATAAAATTATCTTGATGTTTATAAAAATCTTCATTATAGTCCTTATATTTTAGAAAGGATTTGTAACTTGAGCTGCGCTGAAACAGATTTTTATAAGAGCATTATCTGGCAGGCACCCTTTGGCTACGCTTACCACAAGCTGCTGGTGGGAGCGGCTGGCGAGCCGGAAGACTATGTTTTTCTGGAAGTCAACCCTGCTTTTGAAGAGATGACCGGGTTAAAAAGTGAGTCTGTCATTGGGAAAAGGGTGACGCAGGTGCTGCCCGGCATCAGGTCGGGCGGTTTCGACTGGGTGGCCTTTTACGGCAGGGTAGCCCAGGCAGGCGAGAAGCAGGACTTTGTTCAGTACGCAGAAGACCTTAAGCGCTGGTACAGAGTAGTTACTTTTTCCCCAAAAAAAGGCTTTTTTGTTACTTTGGTTCAGGAGATAACCGAACTGAAGAAGAGGCTGGAGCACGAAAAGCTTATCAGCAGCATTTCTCAAATGGCTTTGCAGGTGAGGAAGCGGGAAGAATTTCTAAGCGGGGCGCTGCGGGTTTTGGGCGAGGGCACAGGGGTAAGCCGGACATATCTGTTTGAAATGGACCCGAAGAAGGGGACAATGAGCAACACTTTTGAGTGGACCGCGCCCGGCATAACGCCGCAGAAAGAAAACCTTCAAGAAATCCCGCAGGATGAGTTTAGCTGGTGGGTGGACAGGCTTAAAAGCAGGGAAACTATAAACTACAAGGATATTGAAGACATTCCCGATGAAAAGACGAAGGAGATCCTAAGGCCCCAGGAAATTAAGTCCCTGCTGGTGCTGCCTGTTTTCCTGGAAGAGGATTTATACGGCTTTGTCGGTTTTGACGAGTGCCTGAATTACAGGGAATGGTCTGAGTCAGATGTCAACTGCCTGCAGATTACCGCGAGGATTATTTCCGATTTTATCCTGCTCAAGAAATTTGAAGAACAAATCACCTATCTAAGTTACCATGACCAACTGACAGGCCTTTACAACCGCAGATTTATGGAAGAAGAAATCAGGCGGCTGGATACAGCGCGCCAACTGCCCGTATCGATTATTATGGGAGACATCAACGGGCTGAAGCTGACCAACGACGTTTTCGGCCACAAAGTGGGTGATTATCTTTTAAAAAAAGCGGCAAGGTTTATAAGAAAAAGCTGCCGCCGGGAGGACGTGGTCGCCCGCTGGGGAGGGGACGAGTTTGTCATTTTGCTGCCCAAGACCGGCCTGAAAGTAGCAGAAGAAGTTGTCAAGAGGATTGAAAATAGATGTGCCTTGGATCGTGAAGCGCCCATCCGGGTGAGCATTGCCCTGGGCTATGCTGCAAAGAACAGCGCCGGAGAGGATATCTGGCGGGTTTTGAAGGAAGCCGAGGAATGGATGTACCGAAAGAAGCTTTTGCACGGCAAAAGCTACAGGAACGCTGTTATTTCATCCTTAAAGGCCGCTCTTTATGAAAAGAGCATGGAAACAGAGGAGCATGCTGAAAGGCTGATGGAAATAGGTCTTAAAGTAGCGAAAAGTTTGGGCCTTCCCGCCAAACAATTAGATGAAATGGAGCTGCTCTCGGTGCTCCATGATATTGGCAAGGTAGCTATCAGAGAAAACATTCTGTTAAAGCCCGGCCCATTAACAGAGGAGGAGTGGGCGGAAATGAAAAAGCACCCGGAAATTGGCTACCGCATCGCCCAAAGCGCGCCAGAGCTGGCTTCCGTTGCTGAATACATCCTATGCCACCATGAAAGGTGGGACGGAAAGGGTTATCCCCGGGGAATAAAAGGCGAAGATATTCCTTTGCTGTCGCGCATCCTGGCTGTTGCTGACGCTTTCGACGCCATGACCCACGACAGGCCGTACCAGCGGGCAATGAGCAGGGAAGAGGCTATAGCTGAAATAAAAAGGAATGCTGGAACGCAGTTCGACCCAGAGGTGGTTAGGGCTTTTATCGAAGTATTTTGTTGACAGGACACTGGTTGTCTCTTTCCCTTTGCGTTGTTTTTGATTTGCCGGGTTTACTTGAAAAAATAAGATCGCCGGAAACGGTATTTTATAATGCCGGGAATCGGCAGGAACATGGCCCGCCTGCTCAAGCAGATTTTTTAAGAAGCCGTTAAATAAGCCTGAAAGGAAGTGCGCATCCGGCCGGCAGCGGGCCGGGGGCACCGAAAAACCGCCTGAAGTTCGGCAATTCGGGCGTTTTTTTCATCCCCGGCCTTTGCCGGGCAAATGGTTGCCGGCATTTTCAAAAAATGTGATTTTGGTAACCAATCTTCTTGAAAAAAGATTAAGCCCGTGTATATACTGGACGTGAAAATCAAGTATGCACCGCTTTAAAACCGCCTTTTCAGTAAGAGTTTTCTAAGCGGGGCCGGCTGAAGGCGGTTTTAGGGCAGTGAGGGAGGCTTTTCTGGATGAACCTGGACGGTTTGACGGTTGACGGGCTGCACCGGTCATTTGAAGAGCAGGGGTATATTTGCGAGAAGAACCTGGCTGTGACCGTTTTCCTGGCTTTAAAGCTCAACAAGCCGCTGCTGGTGGAAGGCGCCCCGGGCGTGGGGAAAACAGAAATAGCCAAAGTGCTGAGCAGGGTTTTTGACGCGGAGCTGATCCGCCTTCAATGCTATGAAGGGCTGGACGAAAACAAGGCCCTGTACGAGTGGAATTATCAAAAGCAGCTTTTAAGGATTCAAATGCAAAAGGAAAACATAGGCTATGAAATAAAGGAGCGGGATCTTTTCAGTGACGAGTACCTGCTGGAAAGGCCCCTGCTGAAGGCCATCCGCTCGGAGAAACCGGTTGTCCTGCTGATTGACGAGGTGGATAAGGTCGAGGATGAATTTGAAGCCTTTCTTTTCGAGGTGCTTTCGGACTTTCAGGTTTCCATTCCCGAACTGGGAACCATAGCCGCCAGGCAGATTCCCATAGTGGTCCTGACCAGCAACAGGGAGCGGGAGCTTTCGGACGGCTTAAAGCGCCGCTGCGTTTACCTGTTCATTGACTATCCCACCATTGAGAAGGAAGTGCGCATTCTGAAGGTAAAGGCCCCGGAGGCGGGGGAAAGGCTCTCGCGGGAGGTGGCCCGGGCCGTAAACCTGATCAGGTCAAATAAGGCGGTGGGGAAAAAGCCGGCCATTTCCGAGTCCATTGACTGGGCCAGGGCGCTGGTGGCGCTGGGCGCCGGCTCCCTCAGCCGGGAGGCGGTCATGCAGACGCTTAACATCGTTTTAAAGAATAAGGATGATATTGACACTGTGGTGCGGGAGGTTGGGGCCGAGGCGCTGGCCGCCTACGCCCAAAAACATGAGAACTGACGTGCTGGCACTGGCCGGGCAGTACTCTTCCCACGGCGCGGAAGATGGCTTGAACAACCTGCTTTACGGCCTGGCAGAGTTCGTCCATATTTTGAGGCGCCTGGGCGTCCGGGTCAGCGTGGCGGAAGCCAGGGACGCATACGAGGCCCTTTCCTGGATTGATTTAATGGACCGGGAGCAGGTCAGGGGGGCCTTAAGCGTGACGCTGGTTAAAAACCGCCATGACCGTGAGGTTTTTGACCTGGCCTTCGACGCTTACTTTGTTCCTCCAGAGGTCCGTCAGCAGCGCCAGGAACTGAAGCTTAAAACCCCTGTCTGCGAGGACGGCCGGGCCGGGGGCGGCGGTGATGAACTGGTTAAGGCAATCAAGGAGGACGTCCGGGACTGGGGCAGGGAACTTTTAGAGCTTAACCGCCAGGCGGTGGAAAAGAACGAAAAGCTGTCCATAAAGCCGGGCTGGACCAAGCAGTTCAGGAAGCAGTTAATTGAAACTATCGGCCGGATGGAAGGCGGCGCGGGCGGCGTTCACCCGGCGCTGATCGCCAGGACGGTGGAGGACTCCGTGGGCGAATGGCGCGGCCGGGAGGTGAGGCAGGCTGCCAGGAGAGGCCCGGCGCCCCCTCTGAACACCCCGGATGCCCCTGCCGGAGCGGCGGTGCCGGATGAGGCGCTCCCCCCCGCCTCCGGTACCGGGCGCGGCGACCTGTCGATCATTTACTCGGACATGAAAAAGATCGACGACGAAGACCTGCCCAGGGCGGCCCTTTTGATCAAGAAGCTGTCGCGCCGGATGGCCACACGCATCTCCAGGCGCTATTTCCGGAGCCGCAGGCGGGGCAGGCTGGATTTGCGCCGCACCATCCGCAAAAACATCAGCCTGGGCGGCACCCTGATGGAACTGAAGTTCCAGTCCAAAAAGAAGCAGAAGCCGCGGGTGGTGCTTATTTGCGACGTTTCCGGGTCCATGGCGCGCTATACCATTTTCGTCATCCAGTTTATTTACGGTCTGCTGAAAGTCGTCAGGGGCATTGAAACTTTCATTTTTTCGGAGGACCTGGAGAGGATCACGCCTTATCTGAAGAAAGGGGAGGGCTTTGCCCGGACGATGTATGGGCTGGTGGAACAGAGCGCTCAGTGGGGAATGGGTACAAACCTGCATGCTTCCCTGGCTGCCTTCCTGGATAAGCACCGCCGCTTGCTTTCTCCTGCCGTTTACGTTATTATAGTCAGCGACGCCCAGACCATCCAGGCCCGCCAGGCGGCAGAAGACCTGGAGGAAATAAGGGGCAGGGTCAGGGACGTAATCTGGCTGAACACCATGCCGCGCGAAGAGTGGAAGCGCTCGCCGGCAACGCTGGAATTCCAGAGGCATTGCCGCATGTTCGAATGCTCCACCCTGGACCAGTTGAATAAAGTGCTGGGCAGCCAAATGTTTATTGCCTGATTTAAAAAGGAGCGATAGGTATGTTTGAGCAGGACATGGAAAGCGCCCTGGACAATCAGAAGCTGAAGGAGGAGTGGGTTGCGGCCCTGCTTGGGCTGATGAGGCAGTTAAAGGAATGGACGGTGGAGCAGATCAAAGTGTGGCAGGCGGAGGCTGGGGACAGGGTTATTCCAAATGTCATTGAGTTGACCACGGAAAGGAACGAGCAGTATATCGGTAGATACTATGCGCCCATGCTTGTTATTACCGCTGAGAACTGCCTTGTTGAGATACTGCCGGCCGGGAGGTTTGCTATAGGAGCGATAGGACGCGTGGACATGATGAGCGGCAGGCGCTCTTACAGTTTTTTGTACTCCAGGAGAAAGGGATGGGTGTGCATGGAAAACAGGCGGCCCTTGACAAAGGAGCTGTATCTCGAATTGTTGAACCAGCTTGCTTAAAATAAAGGAGAGAGGTGTGAGGCAATGGAAAGCAAGATTGCCGGGGCCATTGGCATGAAGTATTCTCCCGTGGCGGTACTCTGGACCGGCGAAAAGCCGGAGGGAGCGCTCCAGTTCAAGGAGGGCAGGTGGGGCTGCGTGGTGGCCATGCTGAACGCTTCCGCCAGGGGGAGAACGGCGGTTTTCGACCGGAAGACTTTCGGCTGCCTGGGGGGAGGCACGGGCCTGGGCTTCGGCAACCAGTACGTCAACTTCCCCGCCGGCATCGAGTACTTCATTTCAACCGGGAACAAGGAATTCTGCCAGACCGAAATGGGCAGGAACATAGTAAGGAACATGCCGGCCCTTGAACACGGCGAGCGTTACGTGAAAAACCCGGCGCTGGCCAAGAAGTTTGTTGACTCCCTCCCTTACGTGGACGTGCCGGCCGAGTACGTGGTGTTCAAGCCGCTGGAAAAGCTGTCTGAAGGGGAGGTTCCAAAGGTCGTCGTTTTCCTGGTCAACCCCGATCAGCTTGCCGCCCTGACGGTTCTGGCCAATTATGCCCGCGAGACCAACGAGAATGTGTTTGTGCCGTTCGGCGCAGGCTGCCATACGGTCTGCCTCATCCCCTACAGGGAGGGAGAGTCGGAGAACCCGCGGGCCGTGGTGGGGTTGATCGACATTTCGGCCAGAAAATATGTTGAAAAAGACATCCTCTCGTTTACGGTGCCTTACAAGATGTTTCTGGAGATGGAATCGAACGTGGAAGGCAGCTTCCTGGAAATGGAAGAATGGCGCAGGGTACGGGAAAGAAACAGGTGAGAGGCGATGCGGGCCCTTTCGGAGGAGGGCCCGCTTTTCTTATTTCGTCAGAACTATCTCGTATTCGTCCTCCCTTGTGGTGATGGTGATGTTCCAGCCGAGGCTTTTGGCCAGGCGGGTTACATTTTCCCTGGCGGCGTTGTTGTCTACCAGCACCCTTATTGTTCCGCCCTTTTCTTTTTCTATGGCTTTTTTAGTCAGCAGCACCGGTTCAGGGCAAAGCAGCCCGCGCGCATCAACCGTTTTGTCCAAGTCCGACACCTCCGGGAACTGATTTTGAGCGGTATACCCCGGCAAAACCGGTTAAGAGCACAACAGCAAGGCCGATTAAAACTGCTGCCTGGCCTGCTGCGGGCACCCCGTTGGGGCCGGCCGCCAGGCCGAAGTTATGGGCGAAGGCTGCCCCGGCTATTAGCCCAAAGACTGTAACGGCGCAATCGGTGTTGCCTTCACTGGCTGCGGTAAGCTGCCTTAAGGGGCAGCCGCCGATTAAGGTTGAGCCGGTTCCGGCCAGAGCCATTCCTAAAAAGTTCCACACCCCGTCGGTATGGGCTATTGGCTGTCCGGCAAAGCCAAGCTTAAATGCCCCTACTGAGATGTTGCCGATAAATGCAACCACCAGGAGCGACAGGAAGCCGATCAGCAAGTGAGTGTCCCCGAACATAATGAAGTCCCTGATGCCACCAACCGTGCAAAACCGTGCACGCTGCACCAGGATTCCGGCAATCAGACCTGCGGCGGCTGAGATTATTACCGGCGCGTGCATTGAGCCGGGGCCGGTCTTGCTGGCGGCGAAAAAAGATGCACCCGACAATGTCAGGATAAGCAATATTATAGCAATAGCCGGAAAAATATAGCCGTTGACCTTTGGCTGGCTTACTGACTTGCCCAGGCTAAATCCTCTGTTCAGGAACTGTACTCCGATAAAGACGCCGGCTATAAGCCCCAAAAGGCCTACCCCTGCGTTTAAGTCACCGCCTGCGAGGCGGAGCGCAACCCGCACCGGACAGCCTAGAAACACGAGCATACCGATCATGCTGACAAATGCCAAAAGGAACCTGGTCAAAGAGCTTGAGCCTCCTACGGCCCTGTGCTCTTTAGTGTAAACTGCTGCTATGAACGCTCCAGTAATTAGCCCTAAGATCTCCGGCCTCATGTACTGGACTGTTTCGGCCCTGTGCAGTTTGAGGCCGCCGCTGATGTCCCGCAAAAAACAGGCAATGCAGTAGCCCATGTTGGCCGGGTTGCCGTACCTGACCAGGAGCACGGCCAGAAGCCCCATCACTCCTCCAGCGGCGGCCACTAAAATTTTTTTATTCTGCACGTGTCCCCCCCCTGTAAAATTGTGAATCTAATGTCATTAATGAATAATATATAAAAAATTGCACATCATTTAAAGGTTGAATTGACAAAATAAAATAATTCTATAGCAGGGGTAAAGTTAAATCAATATTTTTTATTAAACAAAAAGCAAAAAGCTCCGGATGCGGTGCGTTGCAACCGCTCCTGGAACTGCTGCGCCGGGAAACCGCGGCTTGACATAAAAGCGCCCGCAAAGAGACGGACGCTTTTTTTTTACTTTACAAACACCACGTTAATGGCCTTAATCAGGGCCGTAACCTCGTCGCCCTGGGCAAAGCCCGCTTCTTCAAAGGACTCTCGCGTCATCACGGACGTGAGTTCGGTATCGCCCATTCACATCGTAACCTGGGCCATGACACCGTCGGCCTTGATGCGTCATATTGAGCCGGTCAGCTTGTTCCGAACGCCTGCTTCCATGACGTGTTCACCTCCCGGGCAGGCTGTTTTTACTAGGTTGCTGCAAATCCGGGCCGCTTATGCAGGGGCAGGGGAAAATTATGCAGGTCAAAATTTTGTGGAATACTTATACAGCCCGTTTTATAATGGTGGGGGGAGTGTTATGCAGGAAGCCGTGCTGGCGGTGCCGCAGCGCTTCGGCACCAGGTGGGGCTACGACCTGGTGGTGAAGGATGAGGCGGCGTCGGTGCAGGATTACCTCGATGCGGTGTGCCGGATCATTCGCGAATACCCTTTAAGCCGCACCAGGAAAAAAGCGCCCTCCTGTGCCGGCTGCGACCTTTGCTGTAAAGAAAGGGCGCCTCTTACCTGGATAGACGTTTTAAACCTAAGGAAATATTTGAAAATGGACAAAGCCGCGCTTCAGGAGTTCCTGGACCTGGCAGGATATATTCTGGTGGACGGTCCGGCGGTGGACATCACCCTGCGCAGGACCGGCAGGGGTTGTGTGTTCCTGAACAGGCAAAGCCGTCTCTGCTCCGTTTATCCGGCCAGGCCCCTGGTCTGCCAGACGTTTTTTTGCTGCCCCGTCTCCCGGCGGGCGGCCGGGCTCAGGCAGTATGTGGTCAATGCCGGGGAGGACGAACTGGTGCGCCAGTGGCTGCTGCAGGCCGGGAAGCGGGGAGGGGCACCTGCCTTCCACGAAGGGTACCGGCCTAAGCTCAGGCTGGGCGACTGGCAGCCCAACGCATTTACGGGCAGGGAACACTACCGGCAGGTTTTGCTGAAGGAGCTGTGCCCGCCCCGGCTGTGGCAGAAGCTATATGTGCCGGCCGGGCGGGGAGGGCGGTAAGGTCATTTCCCCCGTCCAAGCAGCCTTTGCCACCAGGACGCTTTAGCTTTATTTTCCTGCGTGGCCATCCTTGCCTGAATCTTGCGGATGGTCCTCATGATTTCCCTGTCCCTGTCTTCGATGCGTTTTTCTAAAAGAGAAACGCGCCGGTCGACGGCGTTTTCGACCATTTTTTGGGTGATGTCGAAGAGGACTTTGGCGGTGTAAATGTCGATGGTGGGAATTACCGCCCGCGAGGCCGGCTCTTCCGGCTCGCCGCCGTCATCGAGGGCAGCCTCCGGCACAACTGCTTCTCCGGGCAGGTCTTTTTCACACGGTTTGCTGATGCAGACAAGTTCACCCATGGTTGCATACCTCCGTCAGCCTTTCTTTTATTTAAGATATTTTCTCCGTCTGTATTCTATTTCCTCCCAGTAAATACTATAATTGGAAATTTCCTTGCGGGCTGCCATGGGTTTACGAAAGTGAATTACAGGTGGTGTTTCAATGGACAGGCTCTTGCAGATTTTAAAAAGAATAGACGGCAAAGGCTACGGTGCTTACAAAGAACTGGCCGGCACCTATCAGTTTGCAGACTTCACCCTTTTCATCGACCATGTACAGGGGGACCCCTTTGCCTCTCCCACCAGGATAAGGGTGAGAGTGGCGGGGGAGAAGGCGGGTTTTCCGCCGCAGCTTTGGGCCTCCAAGCCCCGCCGGATCGGCCTGCAGGATTACCTGGCCAGGCAGGTGGCGGTCAAGGCAAAGGTATACTGCGGCGGAGTGCGGGGAACCGGCAAAAGCGGCCTGCTCCTCATTGATGCGGGCGGTCAGGAAATTTTGGAGCGGACGGCGCTTGTCATAAGTGCCGGGTACGTGGAGGCGAGGCTGTCGGTTGGCCTGCCGGCCGACGGGCGGCGGATAAAAGGCGCCCTGGCCGCAAAGATGCTTACGGAAGAACTGGCCGGAATAGTGCGGGCCTCCCTGTTTTACAAAAGGCTTGATGCGGCTGAGGTGCTTTCTTTCGTGCAGTTAAAGGAAGACCAGCAGTTCATAAGGGAAGAGCTGGTGCGGCGGAAGCTGGTTGCTTTTGTTGCCGACGGAGCGGTTTTGCCCAGGGAAAGTGGTGCCAGCGACAGGCCGATGAAGGGGCAGGCGGTGCCCTTTGAAGCCCCGCCCGGGCTGGCGGTTGAAATGGATCTTCCCAACCGGGGAACCGTCAGGGGAATGGGCATTCCGGAGGGGGTTACCCTCATCGTCGGCGGGGGCTATCATGGCAAGTCGACGCTTTTAAAGGCAATAGAAAGGGGAGTTTACGACCACATTCCCGGCGACGGCCGGGAGCTGGTGATCACGCGCTGCGATGCCGTAAAAATAAGGGCGGAAGACGGGCGGCGGGTGGAGAAGGTGGACATCAGCCCGTTTATCAACAACCTGCCCTTCGGCAAGGACACCGTTTCCTTCAGCACGGAAGATGCCAGCGGGAGCACCTCCCAGGCCGCCAACATTATGGAGGCCCTGGAAATAGGGACGAGCCTTTTGCTCCTGGACGAGGATACCAGCGCCACCAACTTCATGATCAGGGACGCCAGGATGCAGGCCCTGGTGGCCAGGGAGAAGGAGCCGATAACCCCCTTTGTGGACAAGGTAAAGCTGTTGTACAAAGACAAAGGGGTTTCCACCATTCTGGTGATGGGCGGTTCTGGGGATTATTTCGATGTGGCCGATCTGGTAATTATGATGGACGGTTACAGGCCGCACGTTGTAACCGGCAGGGCCAGGGAACTGGCCGGGCAAAAGCCGACCGGCAGGCGCCCGGAAGGGGGTGCGGCATTCGGCGAGGTAAGGCACAGGGTTCCCTTAAAGCAGGGGTTTAAGCCCGAGCGAGGGGGCAGGGTAAAAGTGGATGCCAAGGGCTTGAGCACAATAATATTTGGAACCGCCGCAATCGACCTCAGTTTTTTGGAGCAACTGGTCGACCCGGGCCAGACCAGGGCCATTGCGGACATATTGCTTTACTTGAGCAGGAAATACTTTGACGGCCAGAACAGCCTGTCCCAGGCAATCCGGAAGCTGTACGGGGAAATAGAAGAAAAGGGCCTGGACGTCGTTTCGCCCTTTTACGGCAAGCACCCGGGCGATTACGCAATGCCGCGCCCCCAGGAGGTGGCGGGGGCCGTCAACCGCCTGAGAACCTTAATGGTGAGGTAGCGAGCCGGCGGTTCTTTTCCGGGAGAGGATTGCCCGGATGACCTCGGCGGCCGCTTCCTTCAGGCCGGAATAGTTTCCCTCGCCGCAGACGATCTGGCAGAGCTGCCCGGCAATGTCCGGGTTTTTTTCCACCAGGCCGAAGGCCACCCGGGGGAAGGTATAGAAAACCCGCGCCAGCCTGCGCGCCTCCATCAGTTCGGCGGTGACGTGCCGGTCCACCAGAGACTGGTAGAGGCCGGGCGCTCCTTCCGGCTGTGCCCTGCTGTCCAGGATTGCCTCTGCCGCCAGGTGCGCGCTCTTTATGGCGTAGTATATGCCCTCGCCGCTGAAGGGGTCGACCAGGCCTGCCGCATCGCCTATGAGCAGGGCCGACCGGCTGTGGATTCTTTTCTTCCTGCCGCCGCTGGGAATGGGGTAGCCCCGCAGGCTCAAAATCCTGGCAGATCCCAGCCCTTCCCTGGCCAGAAAGCCGCCCAGGAGCTTTTTAAGCTCCTTTACCTTGCGGGTGAAAGCGCCGACGCCGGTGGAAAGGCGGTCCCTCTTGGGGAATACCCATCCGTACCCCCAGGGCACGGCGCCGCAGTCCAGCCTGATCGTTCCCCTTTTTTGCTCCAGGACCTCCGGGGGACAGGCCACTTCTGCCTCCAGGGTGGGCCCCGTCTCCCCCGGATGATGCAGGCCCAGCAGCATGGCGGACCTGCCGTTTACCCCGTCGGCACCCACAAAGAGCCTGCCATGGTAGGTTTCGCCGGCCGCGGCAACTGTTACCAGGCCATTTTCCACGGCTATATCTTTAACCGGAGCCCCTTCAACAAGGCAGGCGCCGGCCTGTCTGGCCCTGTCCGCCAGCATCCGGTCAAAGCTGCTGCGGGTGACCATATAGGCCAGGGGCGTTTTCAGCCGGACCGTTACCTCGCTTTTGCCCTGGTAGCTGAACACTGCCGTGTGAACGGTGTCTTCAATAACGTCCTGCCAGGGGAAGTCTAGCAGGCGGGCCGCCTTGTAGGTTATACCGCCGCCGCATGGCTTTTCCCGCGGCATGAATTCTTTTTCCAGAACCAGTACCTCCAAACCCGCCCCGGCGAGGCGGCGGGCCAGGGTTGAGCCGGCCGGCCCGGCCCCCGCTATAACAACGTCGTATTTCATGTTTAATACTCCTGTCTTTATTTTTTTATATTAGGTATATTTTTGTAAAAATAATTTAAAAGAGCAAAAATAAAATAAAATTTAATTTATATCATATTGCAGATAAAAATACGATAATAATAGGACATTGACATAAAATTTGCAATATATTATAATAAATGTCACCAGTTATTATATTAACAATCATGCCGGGATGCAAGTGATTTTATGGCAGTAAAGGCAGCTTTTACTGAAAACCAGAATAGACGAAATTACGGTGCCCTTTAAGGCAGGGTGCCGGCTACAGGGGTTTGAAGGGTTATGAATAAGCGGGGCTGGCTTAATCGGCCCGAAAACGGCATATTGCCCGGCCAGGTTCTTCCGGATCACACAGAAATGGCAAAAAGAATAAAGGAAGAATGTAACTATGGTCTGATAAAATGTCTCCCGGGATAATTTCGTTCTGAAATTAGACACGGAGGATAGTTAAGACATAGTTATGCATTGCATATTAATCTAACGGGGGATATTTCCCTCGTTTTTTGCTCTTTTTTTGGTGTGTATTTTTTAAATTTTTTTGAAAGGAAGGGATGTGGAATGCGCATTGCTCAACTGCACTGGGCTTTTCCGCCGGTTATCGGAGGGGTGGAAAGCCATCTGGCCATGCTCGGGCCGGCAATGGTTAAGCGGAACTGCCGGGTCAGCCTGCTGACCGGTTCGGCCCAGGGGGCGGCTGAAAAGGAGCAGTACGGGGGGATGTATGTTCAGAGAAGCCCCCTTATGGATTTAAACGGCTTGACGCCGGAAAAAATCCTGGAGATGAGCGGCGAGATCAGGCAGGAGATTAACAGCTTCATCGAGCTGACCCGGCCCGATCTGATTCACGCCCATAACATGCATTATTTCAGCCCCGTTCACGCGGACGTTTTGTACGAAATAAAGAAGGAGCGCGGCATACCCCTGGTTTTAACGGCCCATAACGTGTGGGCCGATGACGACCCAACCTGGCAGGAAATGAATAAACGGGCCCACATCTGGGATGCTGTAATAGCAGTGAGCAATTATATAAAGAAGGAACTGGTCCGGTGCGGCTATGAAGAGGACAAAATAACCGTGGTGCACCACGGCATCGACCTGGACAGGTTCAGCCCGCCGGCGGAGCGGGATGCTGAAGAGATAAAAATAAAATATCCAGAATTTGAAGGGCGCCGGGTAATCTTCCACCCGGCCCGGATGAGCCTGGACAAGGGCTGCCACATCAGCGTCAAGGCGGTAAGCATAATCCGGAAGGAATTTCCGGAGGTGCTGCTGGTGCTGGCGGGGACGGGGAAGACCGTCGACTGGGGTTCACACCAGCATAAACACGTGAATAAGATAATGAAAATGGTGGATGAACTGGGTGTAAAAGAAAACGTCTTCACCAGGTTTTTTGCCTGGGACGAAATGCCGCTTGTGTACAGGGCTGCCGAGTTTTGCGTGTACCCCTCCTGCTTTGAGGAGCCTTTCGGCCTGGCAATGCTGGAAAGCATGGCTTCGGAAAGGCCAATAGTGGTCAGCAGGGCCGGGGGAATGCCGGAGGTCGTCCACAACGGTGTAACCGGTTTTGTTGTGGAGATGGGAAGTGAGGAAGAGCTTGCGGACAGGTGCCTGCGTCTGCTGCAGGACCCCGCGCTGTGCCGGAAGATGGGCAGGCAGGGACGGATTATGGTGGAAAGGTTTTGGACAAGGGATATCATGACCGAGGCCACTCTGGCGGTCTATCAAAAAGTCGGGCAGGAGAAGCAGGCGTTATGGATATCTGCAATGTAACCGGAACAGATGAGTTCCGCATTGCTCCGGAAGATGTGCGGGGCAGCGTGGAAGTTCTGAAAGAAGGCAGGATGTTTATGAATTCCCTGCCGGGAGGCGAAATTCCCGGCGGCGACATGGGAGGCCTGGGGTTTTACTATTCCGACACCCGTTTTTTAAGCTGCCTGGAGATGACGCTGAACGGCACGGAACCGGTGTTTCTTTCGAGGACGTTAAGAGACAGCCATTTTGCCCAGGTGGAGATGACCAACAAAGAGTTTACCAGCAGAGGCATGAAGGTGCCGATGCAGACCGTTCATATTCGCCTGCTGCGCATGGTTAAGGACGGGTTTTATCAAAGGGTGCGCATCATCAATTTCAACCCGAGCGTCCTGGAAATCAACCTTAAATTTAAACTGGGGGCCGACTTTGCTGACATATTCGAGGTCAGGGGTACGAAGCGCCCGTCCCGGGGGACCAGGCAGAAACCGGTAATCGGCAGGCAAAAGGCCGTGCTGAACTACCTGGGCCGGGACAAGGTGCGGCGCTCCACGGCGGTGCGTTTTTACCCCGCTCCCGCGGCCATTACCGAAGAAGATTCGTATGTTTATGCCAACTATAACCTGAAACTGGTGCCGAAGAAAAAATATTACGTTTACCTGAAGGTGACGCCTGTAGTTGACGGGGAGAATACCGAACTTTTGCCGGTACGGAGCGATCTTGGCTTTACCAGGGCGGCTCAGTATTTAATCGACTCGTACCAGTCGTGGAAAGATCAGTGCGTTCAAATTACTACGGACAATGAAAGTTTTAACTACATGCTCTGGGTGGCCATAACCGACCTGAGGGCGCTCAGCACCACCTATCCGGGCGCCGGCACTGTTATCGAGGCCGGCATTCCCTGGTACGCAGCTCCCTTTGGCCGCGATGCACTCATTACCGCCTGGCAGACGCTGCTGGTAAACCCCGCCTTTGCCAGAGAGACGCTTCGCTTTCTGGCCAGGTACCAGGGTCAGGCGGTCGATCCCTGGAGGGACGAACAGCCCGGAAAAATCCTGCACGAGCTGAGGTTCGGCGAGATGGCCCGCGCCGGCGAGATACCGCATACCCCTTATTACGGTTCGGTCGATTCAACGCTGTGGTTCATCATTCTGCTGGCCGAGTACGTCCGCTGGACCGGCGACACCGGCTTTCTGCCGGAGATGTCCGGTCCGCTGGCAAAGGCGCTGGAATGGTGCGAAAAGTACGGCGATATAGACGGCGACGGATATATCGAGTACCTGTGCCGGTCGGAAAAAGGCCTGGCCAACCAGGGCTGGAAGGATTCCTGGGACGGAGTGGTGGACCGCTACGGGAAAATACCGTCCGGCCCGATTGCCCTGGTGGAGGTGCAGGGGTACTACTACAAGGCGTTAAATGAGGCCGCCGGAATTTACGAGTACACCGGCGACGGCACCAGGGCAGAAGAATTGAGACAAAAGGCCGGCCGGTTAAAGAATAATTTTTTAAGGGACTTCTGGCTTGAACGAAAGGGGTTTCTGGCCTACGCCCTGGACGGCCAGAAAAACGTTGTGGATACGGTCGTATCCAACCCCGGGCACTGCCTGTTTACCGGCATTTTGCCCGAGCAGCAGGGCCGCAGGGTGGTAAAGCGGCTGATGCAGCCGGACCTTTTTTCAGGCTGGGGCATCCGCACCATGAGCAACGAAGAAGTGGCCTACAACCCGATGAGCTATCATAACGGAACGGTCTGGCCGCACGATAACGCCATTATCGGCTACGGCATCGGGATGATGGGCGAGGTTGTCTTTCTCAAGCTGCTGGTGGAAACCCTTTTCGAGGCAGCGGAGTATTTTGACCACATGAGGCTGCCGGAGCTGTTCTGCGGGTTCACCAGGAGGGGAAAAAGCGGTCCGGTCAGGTACCCCATTGCCTGCGAGCCCCAGGCGTGGGCGGCGGGCAGCATTTTTCTCCTGCTGAGAGCCCTGCTGGGCATAGAATGCCGCGGAGCCGAAATAAATGTGCGCAATCCGCGCCTGCCGGGGTTTTTGAGGACGCTGCGGCTGGAAAACATCCGCACCTGCTGCGGCGCAGCGGCGCTGGAGTTCACCAGAAGGCAGGAAAAAACTTATTGTGGAGTGATTGGGACGGAAGGAAATGTTAAGGTGATTTTCGGCTAGGAGGTGAAAAATATGGGTTCGATTAAGCCTCTTGCTGCAAAATTAAACAGCCGCCTGGTGGTGGTGTCGAATCGCGGTTCCTGCACCTTCGTGGACTCCCCCCAGGGCATTAAAGCGGTGCCGTCGGTCAGCGGCCTGGTTTCTGCGGTGGAGCCCGTCGTGAGCCAGGAAGGCGGCACATGGGTGGCCTGGGGCGGCCGGTGCGGCAGGGAAGGCGAATTCGCCGGGATATCCGTACCCATGCCGGAAAACGGACAGAAGTATGTGTTTCAGGAAGTGCTGCTGACGCCCGAGGAAGTTACCCTGTATTACGAAGGTTTCAATAACGGCTGCCTGTGGCCTTTGTGCCACAATTTCGTTGAAAAATCGGTGTTTAACGAAGAGGAGTGGCAGGCCTACCGCAAGGTCAATGAAAAATATGCTGCCGTTCTGTTCAAATGTGCCGGTCCGCGCGACCTGTTCTGGGTTCACGATTACCATCTGGCCATACTGCCGGCATATATCCGCAGGCAGCGGCCCTATTCCAGGGTTTCACTGTTCTGGCACATCCCCTTTCCGCCTGCTGAAATATTTGCGGTGATGCCGTGGGCCGAGGAAATGCTCAAGGGCATGCTGGAGGCCGAATTGATCGGCTTCCACTCCAGAAAGTACGTCCGCAACTTTTTGCATTCGGCGGAGGAAATTGCCGGGGCGGAGGTGGACTACTCCAACGAAACTGTTTACTGGTCGGGCAGGCAGCTGAAAGCAGTGGCTGCCCCCATCGGCATTAACTGGCTTGATTTTGAAAAGCTGGCCGGGGAGGGGGAGGTGGTCCGGAAGGCCGCCCAAATCAGGCAGGAAGCCGGAGGGGAATACCTTCTCCTGGGGGTGGACCGCCTCGATTATACCAAAGGCATCCTGGAAAGGCTAAGGGCAATTGAGTGGCTGCTGGAAAATTACCCTCAGTACAGGAACAGGCTGACCTTTCTCCAGATCGCGGTGCCCAGCCGGACCGGCACGGCGGCCTACCAGCGCCTGAAGCGGCGAATCGAAGAAGCGGTGGGAAGGATTAACGGAAAATACACAGAGAATTATCGCGTTCCGGTTAAGTACCTGTTTAGGTCTCTTAGCAAACCGGACCTGGTGGCGCACTACCTGGCCGCCGATATGGCCCTGGTGACGCCTTTAAAAGACGGGCTGAACCTGGTGGCCAAGGAGTACGTGGCCTCCAATGCGGGCGATGTGGGCGTTTTGCTGTTAAGCCCGTTTGCCGGGGCGGCGGGCCAGTTAAAAGAGGCTTTGACGGCCAATCCCTACAATCCCAGGGAAATGGCCGCCCGGATCGTTCAAGGCCTGGAAATGCCGGTGGCCGAGAAAAAGCGGCGCCTGGCCGCCCTGAGCAAAGTTATCCGGGAGCAGGACATCCACTGGTGGTGGCGTAAGGTCCGGCAAAGCTGGTTTGGCGACGCCGCCCGGGGCAAGGTTGCAGTTTCACCGGAAGCCGTTCAGGAGGTGTTGCGGCATGGGCCGGTTGCCGGCCTGGCAGGAAGAGACTCCGGAGCAACTGGCAGCTCTTGTTTTATGCCACCCGAAATTGCTGCTAATGACTGACTACGACGGAACCCTGGTACCGCTTGAAGACAGGCCCGAACTTGCCCTGCCCGGGGCCGGCCTTTTGAGGACGCTCAGGCGACTTGCCGGAAAGCGCCGGATCACCCTGGCCGTAGTAAGCGGCCGGGATGTCGATGACCTGAAAAGCATGCTTCCAGTCGAGGGAATTTACCTGGCCGGCTGCCACGGCGCCGAATTTGCCTACCCCGGCGGCGGCAGGTATGCGGCCGTTGACGCGGAAAAGCTGGCGCCGGCCCTGGATCTGCTTGCCGGTGAGGCTGCCCGCTGCGTGGCAAATTGTCAGGGATTTCTGCTGGAGCGCAAAAAAACGGTTTTTGCCCTCCATTACCGTCTGGCCGACCCGGTAACCGCCCTCAGGGTGGTAAGCGATTTTGCCGCGGCGGCGCGGCCTCTGGCGGCCAGGTACGGCATGGAACTGAAAGCCGGCAAGAAGGTTATTGAAGTCCGCCCCAGAGCGGTTCACAAGGGGGAGGCGGTCAGGCACTTAATGAACCTGAACCCCGGCTGCTACCCCGTCTACCTGGGAGATGACAGTTCGGACGAAGATGCTTTTGCAGTCTTGCGGGAAAGCGGCACGGGAGTGCTGGTATCGGAGCACAAAAGAATAACATCGGCTTCACACCGGCTTAAAGATCCGCAGGAAGTCTTAAGGTTTTTGCAAATCCTGTCGGCGCGAAGCTGAGTGGGGCGGCCTGCCCCGGCAAAAAGCGGCCGCCGCAAAGGCTGCTTCAAGGCCTGCCCCTTCTTTGGCCGGGGCTTTTTTTTTTGCAGAAGACATTTCAAAATGGCATTAATAAACATGCAAGCACTTTTAACGGGCAGGAAAACATAATAGTGAGAATTACGGCTGGAGGGTTTTTATGGCTTTTAAAAAAGTTATGACAGCGCTTTTTTTAATTCTTGTTGCCGCAGGGGGGTTGAAAGCTTCATGCTGTAAAGCTGCCGGGAAACCTTCCTTAAATAATGAGCTGCTGGCCAGGGCCGGGGAAATCTTTACCGCCCGCGCCAGGGCGATCATCACGGATGCCGATCCTGCTCCGGCGCTGGCCTGTTATGATACGTCCGGCCTGCTGGGCCGCTGGGCCCTGGCTCATGAGCAGGCCAGGCTGAACTACATCCAGTTGTGGGCCAAAAAGCGGGGAGTGCGGATCACGGAGGCCGGTTCCTCACTGCGTATTCCCTGGTTGCAGGTGCAGGGGAATACGGCCGAGTTGGTGGTGCACCAGACCCTCCAGCTTGGCTACGTTTACCCGGACGATCCTTACGTAAACTATTTCGGCATTGGCACCAGGCACTGGATGAAACTGGCTTTAAAGGACGGAAGGTGGCTTATTCAGCAGGATTTTTATATAGACGGCCTGGGCGAGAATCTTTCTTCGCCCGATCCCACGCCTGCCGACGGCAGCGCTTTAATAGGGGTGCCGGATAAATCCCCGCCTGCGCAGGGGGATCAGCCGGTCATTTACGACCGGGAAGGGGCGGTCCGGTATGCGGACGAGTACGCCGGCCTGGCCTGGGGGGCCGGCAATGATCACAATTATAATCCGCGTTACCGCAATTTTAACGACAGGGGAGGAGACTGCACGAATTTTGTATCTCAATGCCTGGGGGATGCACAGGGAGGTAAAATCCCCATGGATGGTATCTGGTACTATGATTACAGAGAAAACTCGGGCAGCCAGGCCTGGGTGCGGGCCGAGTCCTTTGGCGACTGGCTCGTATATAGCGGCCGGGGGCGGCGGATAGCCGGGGGTACCTTCCCCGAATTAAACCAGCCCTCTGCCGCATTTCCCCGCGGGGCCGTGCGGGAGCTGCGGATAGGGGATGTCATCGGCTACGGGAAGAGGGCCTATTCGGAGCACCTTGCCATTGTGGTGGGGCATGACTCAAAGGGGTATCCCCTGGTAAACGCCCACAACGTCGACCGCTTCCATTGCCCCTGGGACATGGGCTGCGATAAAACGACCTTTTTTCATCTTTATAGTATCTATGACAAACGCTAACCATCAAAAATCGCATAACGGAAATTAGAGGAATAAATGTTTTATTAATTTTCACAAGTCGCCCGTTAATTTTTTAAAAACAATACCTTAATCACTTCTCACTAAATTCCAATATTATACATATTTTGTTAATTAAGAAATGATCGCAGTGGTTTGGCACCGCTAAGCTGAAAAGGAGATTTCGTTACATGGTTATACGGCAATACTGTTTTGAAAATAACTGGTACTATGTTACGGAGCCCCGGGCCATCGCGGACCTCCGGAATCGCGGCGGGAATATTACTTATCTTATACCTTTCTGGTTCGGGGTAACGGAGGAAGGAACCCTGGCTGATCAGTCTGATGCGGAGACTTTGGCTTTTGCGCGACAGCTCGGCTTACCCATATTAGCCATAGTGCATAACTATGCTAGCCGCCAGTACGGTACCCTCATTCATCGCTTGTTGACCACTGAAAGGCTGCGCCGGGCCCTGGTGGTAAACATATTGAACCTGCTTGTCAGCAGGGGGTTTTCAGGGGTTAATATAGATTTTGAATTTGTTCCTCCTGAAGACAGGCCTTTTATGACCTTGTTCATGGCCGAACTTTTTCAAACGCTAAAACCACACGGGCTGCTAGCCAGCATTTCGGTTCCTCCTGAATTGAGGGACGATCCCTCTCATCCTTTTTCAGGGGCATTCAGCTACCCTGATCTGGCCCGTTACAGCGACCAGGTATACGTGCTGGCTTATGACGAGCACGTGGCTGAACCCGGGCCTATTGCTTCCATCGGCTTTGTCCGGAATGTACTGACATATGCCCTGTCCGTTATTCCCCGTTACAAGATTCGCCTGGGAATGGCGGTATACGGCCGTGACTGGTCTACGCGCACGGAACTGCCTGAGGAGTTGTCATATGAAGAGGCAGTCGCCAGGGCTGCTCGCTTCGGCGCTGCAATCCGGTATGATGTTGAGGCGCAAGAGTCAACCTTACTTATACGGAAAATGGTGTCACGCACATAGTTTGGTTTGAAGATGTGCGGAGCTTCTCAGTCAAGCTGAACATAGTTTTGCATGAAGGCATACCTGGCATAGGGGTGTGGCGGCTGGGCCTGGAGGACCCGCGCATCTGGAATTTGTTCCGGGAAAAATTGAACATAAAAAATGGATAAAAATCGCCCGTACTCCGAACAATAAATTTGGAGCTGATATGTATGGCGGCATACGTTAAAGCCCTGTCCGTAAAATTTTTCATTGCCCTGGCAGTTACGGCAGTCCTGGTCCATGTTACCGGTATTGGCTTTACAGGGGGGCTGTCGGTAGCCCTGGTGCTGACCCTGGTAACCTTTCTTGCCGCCGACATCCCGTTCCTCCTGCTGGATTACAGGCTGGCCCTGGTGGCAGACGTAATCCTTGCAATTCCGGTATTCTGGGGCATGGCCAGGCTGTTCACGGGGCAGTATCTGCCGGCCGCCACCCTGGCGGTCCTGGCCTTGATAGTGGCCGCGGGCGAATGGCTTTTTCACCTTTATGCTTTAAGAACCAGGGTTTATACTAGAGTAAAGAACCACTAGAGTAAAGAGCCGGCTTTAACTGCCGCCGGCCGGCAGCGGGACGGGCCGGTTTTTTATTTTGCCAGGCTGTCAGGCATTTTTTATAATTTTAATATGTGGAAGTTTAAAGAATGAGGAGGCCTGGGATAATAAAATGAAATCACACACCAAGTACCTCTGGTTCAATACCAAAAAGCGCAGGGAGTACATCAACATTACCGGGGAAGTGGAAGAGGCGGTGCGCGAAAGCGGCATCCGGGAGGGAATGGTCCTGGTGTCGGCCATGCACATTACCGCCGGGGTGTACGTTAACGATGCCGAGCCCGGCATCATCCAGGATATAGACGAAATGCTGGAGCAGATTGCCCCCTACGGAAAGCCCTACCGCCACCACCAGACCGGCGAGGACAACGGCGACGCCCATTTGAAGAGCATACTCGTCCACCACCAGGTCATTGTGCCTGTTACAAACGGAAAGCTGGACCTGGGGCCGTGGCAGCAGGTGTATTACGCCGAGTTTGACGGCCAGAGGAGGAAAAGAGTTATCATCAAGGTGATGGGGGATTAGCATGTACATAATCGACCGCTTTGAGGGCGACTGGGCGGTAATTGAGCACAACCGGAAAACCTTCAACCTGCCGCGCTCCCTCATTCCTCCCGAGGCCATGGAGGGCGACGTGATCATCATTAAGGTAAGCGTGGACGCCGAAGCTACGGCCAGAGTGAAAGGAGAAGTTAAGGGCCTGGCCGGCCGATTGTTTAAGGACTAGCGATAGAAGCGCCGGATTTCGCGTTGGAGGTATTGAATGAAAAAGTTAGTAGTTTTCTTCCTTTCCGTAGCCCTTTTGTTTTCTTCCGGCTGCGCCGGCCTCAAGAATTTGGGCGGAAAGGAAGGACTAAAGGAAGAGGCTTCAAGCGCGGCTCAAGGCGCTGCCGGTTTAGCGCGGCGGACCGATACCCTTAGGGTTCATTTTCTCGATGTCGGCCAGGGGGATTCCATCCTGGTCCAGTTTCCAAACGGCCGGAACATGCTCGTTGACGCCGGGAAAAACGACAGCGCTTCAACGGTAATAAGTTACTTAAAAAAGAACAGGGTAAAAAAGATAGACTATCTGGTCGGCACGCATCCTCACGAAGACCACATCGGCTCGCTTGATGCCGTTATTAAAAGCTTTGAAATCGGCGAAATTTTTATGCCCAAAGCTGTCACCGGCACCGAAAGCTTCCGCGACGTACTGGCTGCTGTTAAAAATAAGGGGCTCCAGATAAAAACGGCAAAGGCGGGGGTCAGTATACTGGAAGACGGCAATCTTTTTGCAAAGATAATAGCGCCGTGCGGCCCGGAATATGAGGGGCTGAACAACTACTCGGCGGTTATCAAGGTTGAATACGGGGACGTGGCCTTTTTGCTGGCCGGTGACGCGGAGGAACTGTCTGAAAAGGAGATCCTGGCCGGCGGGGCCGACGTTAAAGCCCAGGTGCTGAAAGTGGGCCACCACGGCAGCCATTCGTCAACGTCAACGGAATTTTTAAAAGCTGTTGCCCCAAAATATGCTGTTATCTCCGCAGGGGCCGGGAACGATTACCACCACCCGCACCAGGTTACGCTGGACAAGTTAAGCAAGGCCGGTGTCACGGTGCTGCGGACGGACGAGAAAGGCACTATAGTTTTCGGGACGGACGGCAAGGACCTTGCTTTTGCAACTACAAAATAGTGCATCAAAAGAGCTTCACCAGCTTTTATAGTTTAAAAATGTAAAAGTCACCTGTTTGGTGTGGACGGGTGGCTTTTTATTTTTTAACAAAGATAAATACTTTTTATTCTTGATACTTTTTAATATAAATATTTTGAATTACTATCATATAAATTTTTTATATATAATTAATTATGAAACAGAACACTAAATTTTTTCCAACCCGAAAGGTGGATTGTCATGCGCCCGGCAATGATGAAAGCTCAAGAAGCGGATCGCGGCGTTTATTGAAATGCTTGGCGGGAACTGAGAGGAAAATGATTACCGTAGGAATAGATGTAGGGTCCATTACCACCAAGGCGGTTTTGCTGAACGGGTCTGCCTGGCGGAGCGTGATCAGGCCTACCGGGTGCAGCCCTCGCGAGGCGGGACGGGAAGCTTTAGAAGAACTTCTGAACAGGGCCGGCCTGGCACGCGGAGATGTGGACTTTATCGTCGGGACCGGTTATGGGCGGGTGTCCCTGCCTTTTATTGACAGAGCCATTACTGAAATAACCTGCCACGCCAGGGGCGCTCACCATCTTCTGGAAGGAGCCGACATGGTCATCGACGTGGGCGGCCAGGACAGCAAGGTAATTATAACGGATGGAAAGGGCAATGTGGTCAACTTTGCCATGAACGACAAGTGCGCCGCCGGCACCGGGCGGTTTTTGCAGGTGATGGCCGCCGCCCTGGGGGCCGATGTAAGCGAACTGGGCGAGCTGTCGCGCGGTGCTGAGCCCGTGCAGATCAGCAGCATGTGCACGGTCTTTGCCGAGTCGGAGGTAATCAGCCTGCTGGCGCAGGGGGTGGGAAAAGAGAGGATAATAGCCGGCATCCACCGTTCTGTCGCCGTGAGGATAGCTGCTATGGCCGAAAGGCTGGGCAAGGGCGAGTTAATATTATTTACCGGCGGCGTTGCCAGAAACGAAGGGGTAAGGGAGTTCCTTTCCAGAGAACTGGGGAGGGAGGTAATTGCCCTGCCTGAGTCCCAGCTTGCCGGCGCCCTTGGCGCCGCCGTGCTGGCACGGGAAATACTTAATAGAAAATGACTGCGACAGGAGGTTAGCGCTGTGGCCAGAGTTCAGGTTGAATTTATCAATACCTGCCCCTGCTGCGAGGAGCATGTGATCAATATAAAAAAAGCTGCCGCAAGGTACGGGGATGAGGTGGTAGTTAAAATTTACCATGCAGGCAAGGACTTTGATTATATCAAAAAATACGGCGCGGTATCTAAAGGAACCATGATTATTAATGGCAGGAAAAAGCTGGATAATTTATCGCGGTCTATAATTGAAAAAGCCATTGAAGAGGCGGTCAGGGGATAAATGAACTTTCCGGTTTTAGAGTTTTTGCAAAAAGTTCTCCTTACTTCCTTTGACATACTGAACGGCGCCTCCGTCTGGCTTGTTGCAAGTTTTGTCCTGGCCGGAGCGCTGCACAACCTGGTCAGCCCGGACAAGCTGCAGCGCATGCTGGGAAACCGCAAGATTTCCTCACTGGTTAAGGCGACAGTTTCGGGAATGTTGCTGCCAATTTGCAGCTGCGGAGTAATTCCGTTAGGGCTGAGTCTCTATTACTCGGGAGCCTACCTGGGTCCCACTCTGGCCTTTATGACGGCCACTCCAATTATCAACCCGGCCGCCGTCCTGCTGGCCTACGGCCTGCTGGGGCCCCAAATCGCGACCATATACCTTGTGTCCGGGTTTTTGGTTCCTCTTTTGGCCGGCGTGGCGGGCAACGCGTTTGCAGGGCGGGAAATCCATCTTCCCGGAGCAGAAGAACCGGTGAAGTTAGTTGAGCTGGAAGCGGGAGAAAATGTCAGCCTTGCTAAAAAGCTTCAAACCGGCTTGTATTGGGGATTTATGGACATGGGGGTAATGGTCAGTAAATATGTATGCATTGGAATGCTGCTGGCCGGCCTGATCATAGCGCTTGTCCCGGCAGCGTACATCCAGCAGTACCTGGGCAATCCTGGCATGATTTCATTGGGAGGAATCGCCCTCCTGGGAGCGGTTATGTACGTTTGCGCGGTAGGGCACATTCCGTTTATTGCGGCGCTGGTCGCCGGTGGGGCGGCTCCCGGCCTGGCCATAACTTTTCTTTTGGCCGGGGTTGCCACTAATCTGCCGGAGCTGATCAGCATTTACAAATTAATCGGCAGGAGGACTATCTTAATCTACTCTTCAGTTCTTATCGGCTCTGCTTTTGCCATCGGCTACCTGACCAACAGGATGCTGATGCCGGGCTTTGTTCCCTTCTTTGATTTGGACAGATCGCGCCAGGCTGTAGGGGTGGCCGGCAGTCTCATTTTTGCCGCGCCCGAACCGTTGCGGTACCTGTGCGCCGCCGTGGTTTTAGGGCTGGGTTTTTACTCTATATGGCCGAAGGTTAAACGGTTTTTTATTAAATTGGGGACAGCGCCATGAAAAGAACTGTTTGCTATGGTTTTTGCATTTTTCTCCTTTTGATTATAGCCCCGGGCTGCCGTCCGGGGGGTGAAACAAAAACTGGCACTTCTGCCGTCAACGGGTTGGATAAAGACAACCAACTGCTTCAATTTTTTGTTGCGAGTCATCCTGAAAATGTGGTGGTAAAATGCGCCGCCGCCGATTTAAACGCCGACAGCCTCGAGGACCTGGTGGTTATTTACCGGCAGGGCGCGGATAAGTGCGGCATGCTGGTAGTTTTGAGCCAACCCGCCGGCTATGTCTTTACAAACGAAGTTGCCGCCCCGGTTTCCGGCCAGGTGATCACCTTTAAGGACATTGACGACAAGCCTCCCCTCGAGTTTATCGTACAGGGCATGAAGGGCGCCAATGCCGGGTACGCGATTTTTCGCGTGGAAGGAACCAGGCTGGAAGACTTGTTTGGAGAGGGGATGAAAGACTGCTGTTAGGTTGTTAAACAATAATGCGGGGAGAAAGGGGATGGTTCCCTCCACGGGCTGCAAACCCGCTGGCCGGCCCGTCGTGCGGGCTGGAGTCCGGTTCGATTCCGACTTCTCCCCTCCAAGTTTTTAGGAAATTCAAGGCAATAATTGAAAGAAAAGGGGGAGAAATAACTCTTGAGGAGATATTTGAGGTTTGTACCGCTTTTTGCTCTGCTGGTTATTTTACTGGCAATGCTTGCCGGCTGCGGCGGGGGTACAAAACCGGCGGTCCAGAATAGGACCGCAGGGTCTGGAATTCCTGAAAAAGATAAGGACTATGTGGTTCAGCTGGGCTATTACGACTGCGACCACATGACCGGAGCCTGCATTGCCAAGGACGCGGGGATATTTGAAGAGCTTGGCCTGAAGGTTAACGTTACCGGCAACGGCAAGGTCCCGGAAGCCATGGCGGCAGGCCAGATGGATGCCGGGTATGTAGGAAATACCCGGATGATGCGGGCCTTTTTGCAAGGGTCTCCGATTATCGTGGGGGCCAATAACCATATCGGCGGCTCTCATTACCTTGTTGTGTCGAACAGTATCAAAACCCCTCAGGAATTGGTCGGAAAGAAGCTGTCCATAGGGACTGACCCGGAAAAAAATAACGCGAACTGGATAACTTGGGCCAACCAATTTGGGATTCCCGTTGAGGGGAAAAACTATGAGGTTTTTAATATGGCCGACAAAGACGAGTACTTCGCCATGTGCGCTGGTAAACTTGACGGATTTGCCGCTTGTGATCCCTGGGGTTCCATGGCTGAATATGAAAAAACGGGCCATGTCCTGGCTGCTTCCGGCAAACTTCCTAATGGAGAGTGGGGCGAGTGCTGTGTTTTTGCTTTAAATAAAAAATTTGCCAGTGAGCACCCTGAGCTAGCTAAGCTGATGATTCTGGCTCATACCAGGGCGATTGAGCATATGTATTTAAAACCGGTCCGCTCGGCCGAAATTTTTGCTCAGAATTATAAAGTACCCATGGAAGTCGCTTTGATGACCATATGGAAAAAGACAGTTGCTGAGGGCAGGACAATTACCTGGAAAATGGACCGCAATTACTGGAAAAATCAAATAGATTTGGAATTAGGCTATAAGACTATCGATGCGGCCCCGAATATAGACGAGTTTCTCCAGCCACAGTACCTTGAGGAGTGCGGGGCCGACGATTTTGACATCTTCATTAAGGAAAAGGTCGACCCGGTCTTCCCCGTAGGTATGTCTTATGAGGAGTGGAAGAAAAAAGCCTACGAGCTGGAGGGCAAAAAGGCCTGAGACCATTTATGAAAAAGATGCTTGCCGCTACTGCAGCGGCTGTCCTTCTGTTGTTTACCTTTTTCACTGTATTCCCGCAGCGGGAAGAAAGCGGCGGGAAGGTCAAAATCGGAACTCCTGACGACACAGGAGGCATGATTATACACTATCTTATAAACGAAAAAGGATTTCAAGGCGCCGAGGCGCGGGATGATTTTGAAATTTACCCGGTTAAGGACTGCTGTTCGAGTACTTCCCAGTGGGCCTTAAGCACCGGCCAGTACAACCTTGCCGTCATGTGCCCGGATGCGGCCGCAAGCCTTATTGAAAAAGACGGGCGGTTTGAAATCGCCGGACCGTGCCTGGCCAATTCGGACATTGTGGTGGTAAAGCCCGGGCTGACTCCCAGAAAAATTGGAGTGGCCCGGAACCGCTCTCACCAGGCGCAGATTGCGGCTGATATTTTCGGTAAGGGTTGTGCCGCCGTACCGATGCTGCCGTCTGCTCTTCCCTGCGCCTATGAAAAAAGCGCGGTTGACGGCGTTGTCGTGGATGCCTTGAGAGGCATCAGCATGGAAGGGGAAAAGTTGTCGGCGGGAGGTGCCACAGGCCATGTGACCTACGTGCTGGTTGTAAGCAAGAGGTTTAAAGAAGACCCGCGCTACCGGGAATTCATCAGCTTGTTTCGTGAATCAGTTGACGAGTTAAACAACCCGGATATTTTAAGAAAAGAGATTGGGAGATATAAGAATATTGAACTTTCCCAAGAGGAGATAGAAACATGGAACCGGTTGGGGATAAGGTACATATTTACAACTCCAGAAATGTGAGAGTAATGCGCGAGAGAATCATCGGAGCATTTGGCCGCAAACAGGCATTGTACCGCATGATTTCTGTCGCGGCAATTTTTGGAGCGTGGCAACTGGCAGCCAACCATTACCACAGCAATTTTTTAATGCCGTCTCCATGGAAGACAATGGTCACATTCATTTCCGTGGTGCATGACCCGGAAGTTGTTAAAAACCTCCTGATAACTTTAAAGAGGGTTTTGACTGGCTTTCTTTACGCTCTGATGATAGGCGTCCCGTTAGGTTTCCTGATGGGCTATTCGAAGGCCGTAATGAATATTTTAGACCCTCTTATCGACTCGGTCAGGCAGGTCCCGATCATGGCCTGGGTGCCGCTTACCATAGTCTGGTTCGGCCTCGGCGACGGGCCTACGGTATTTTTAATAGCCTTTGCCGGAGTCTTCCCGGTTATCCTCAACACCATTGCCGGAGTGCAGAACATCCCAAAAGATTATTACAACGCTGCCCGCAGCATGGGGGCCGGCCCGTGGAGCATATTCGTAAACGTGATTGTTCCCGGCTCCCTGCCGGATATTCTCACCGGGGGCAGGATTGCCGTGGGCCTGGGCTGGATGTCTGTCATATGAGCGGAGTTTATCGCGACGAGTGCCGGTTTCGGCTACTCCATGGTAGAAGCCCAGTCGAGAATGCAGACTGATAAGTTGATGGCCCTGATGATCATGGCCGCCCTGGTCGGATACGGAATAGACCGGGTTATCCAGCTGTTCAACAGGTCTATAACAAAATGGAGGTTTGTCCAATAATGGAATTAAGAGTTGAAAACCTTTCCAAAGTTTTTGTGATCGGCACCGTTGCCTACACAGTTCTAAAAGAACTGACCTTTTCCGTGCACGAAGGCCAGTTTGTGGCCCTGCTCGGCCCCTCCGGATGCGGCAAGACCACCCTGCTGACGATCATAGCCGGTTTTCAGGCGGCTTCGGGCGGGAGGGTCCTCGTAAACGGACGCCAGGTGACAAGACCCGGGCCTGACAGGGGCTTTGTTTTTCAGAACTACGCGCTCTTTCCCTGGATGACGGTCAGAGACAACATCCTCTTCCCCATGAAGCAGCGCAGGGTTCCCGCGCCGGAACGGGAAAGGCGCTTGAAAGAACTGCTGGCCATGGCCCAGCTTGAGGGTAAGGAGAGATTATACCCGCACCAGCTTTCCGGGGGAATGAAACAGAGGACCGCGTTCGTCCGCGCCCTGGCCGGCAGGCCGGAAGTGCTCCTGATGGATGAGCCGCTGGGCGCGGTGGACCACCAGATGAGGCAAACCCTGCAGGAAGAGCTGGAGGCGCTGTGGCTCAAAGACAAAACCACCGTAATTATGGTAACGCATGATGTCGATGAAGCCGTTTACCTCGGCGACAGGGTTATTGTCATGTCGGCCCGGGAAGGCAGGATTATAGAAGATACTCCCATTAGCCTGCCCCGGCCCAGGGACAGGAAGAGCAAGCGATACGGCAAGTACAAGGAACACCTTGCCGGTATTCTTAAAAATGATGTAGTCAGGGACCCGGATTTATTGCGGCAGGAAAGCAGGCTGTCCCTTGCTTGACCGGGTCCTGCTGAAGCTTTTCCAAACAACAAGGAGGTTTTAAGGATGAAAGTAGCCTATGTTTTCAGCTCAACCAACTCGCAAAAAATATTGAACAACATGATCCTCCCGCAACTGGAGAAAGACACGCACGGCGCCGAGGTGGCCGGTATGTTCTTTTTCATGGACAACACGTTCTTTCTTTTAGACGGCACCGAAATGGGCGACAGGCTACAGCAGCTCCAGGAAAAAACGGGCATGCTTCTCATGGCCTGCGACCAGTGCGCAATAGAGCGCGGCATTGAAAACAGCCTTATTCCCGGCGCGAGGATCGGCTGCTTTCCGCAGCTTTACAGCGCTCTGGGCGGGGCCGGGGTGGACCAGGTAATCACATTATAAGGAACCGGGTTGCAGGTTTTTCGCGCTCAGGCCCGCAGGTGCGGAAATAACGCCTTAGCAGCAAAATTAAAGTGAGGAAGGGAGATACTGGTAAAAATGTCCGCTGATTACCGTAAAATGTGGGAAAGCCTGGGGGTCGACCTGGAGGCCCATGACCGGCTGATGGGGGTTCTGCCGCCCACTTACGGCAATGTTTATCTGAGCCAGGAAAACAGGCCGGCCGGGATGGAGTATTTTGACTTTGTAATAAGCGAGGTGCACGGGCAGCGTATAGTGGAATTGCAGGAGCATAAGGCCGGGGGAGGGAAAGTGGTCGGCGCCTTTTGCGTATTTGTGCCCGAGGAGGTGGTCCGCGCCGCCGGCGGCATTTGCGTAGGGCTTTGTTCCGGAGTCGAAATCGGCAGGACGCAGGCGGAAAAAGTCCTGCCCAGGAGCATCTGCCCGCTGATAAAATCTTTTATGGGCTTTAAACTGAGCAGGGTATGCCCTTACTTCGAATCCTGCGACATGGTGGTGGGGGAGACCACCTGCGACGGCAAAAAGAAGGCGTTTGAAATTTTGAACGACTACATTCCCGTTCACGTTATGGAGATACCCCAGATGAGGCGGGACAAGGATTTTGCCCTGTGGCGCAGCGAGGTTCGGGACTTCGCGCTTGCCATGGAGGAGCTTACGGGGAATAAGATAACGCCGGAAAGCCTGCTGCGCTCCATAAAAGAAGTGAACGGAAAACGCCGGGCGCTGCTGCGCCTGTCGGAGCTGCGCAAAAACAGCCCGGCTCCCATAAGCGGCAAGGACTCCCTCCTGATCGAGCAAATTGCCATGTACGATGACGTGGAGAGATTTACCGCGCAGGTAAACGAGCTGTGCGAAGAACTGGAAACCAGGGTGAAGGAAGGCAGCGGAGTGCAGAAGCCGGGCGACATGCGCATTATCGTCAGCGGCACGCCGATGGCCGTTCCGAACTGGAAAGTGCCCCACATAATTGAGACCAGCGGGGCCGTCATTGTGGCCGAGGAGCTCTGCACCGGCCTGCGCTATTTTGAAAACACCGTGGCCGAGGACGGCGGCAGCCTCGAGCAAATGATTGACGCCATTGCCAGAAGGTACCTGGAGATAAACTGCGCCTGTTTTTCACCCAACCGGCAGAGGATGGAAAGAATTGTTCAGCTGGCCAGGGATTACAGGGCGGACGGCGTTATCCACGTCTCGCTGGCATTTTGCGATCCCTACCTGATTGAGGCGAACCGGGTGGAGAAGACGCTGAAGGAAAACGGCATACCCGTTCTCACCCTGGAAACCGATTACGGGCAGGAAGACACTGGGCAGCTTAAAACCCGCATAGAAGCATTTTTAGAAATGCTGGGCTGTGGCAAAAAAAGATAAATTGTGTTCGATAAATCAGCTTGACTGTTGGTGATGGTAGCGTTTATGTTAAAAACAAAGCCGGCTTTGCCGGAATAGGCAAAGCGGAAAATATGGCGTCTGCTAGTTGCGGGCGCCATTCTTGCAAATTAAATTTTAATTTTAATGAATAAGTTGTTTTATAAGGAGATCGAAACGATATGCCTGGACAAACCCTGAGTTCTCCCCAAAAAGCCCAAGAAGGCGTTTACCGTACCGTGTGCGGCCTGTGCAACGGCAACTGCGGCATAAGCGTTGCCGTTGAAAACGGGCGGGTTGTTCATGTCGAAGGCCGGAAGAATCATCCCGTAACCAGGGGGTACATTTGCCCGAAGGGAAGGGCGGTCAAAGAACTGCTGGAGGCGCCAGACCGGCTCCGGCGGCCGCTTAAAAAAACGGCCGGCGGCCGGTGGCAGGAAATTTCCTGGGAAGAAGCCCTGCATCTCATAGCACAAAAACTAAATGATATAAAGGCCGGGTACGGGGCGGAAGCCGTGGCGGTGCACGTCGGGCAGGCCGGGGTGAGGAAGGAGTCCACCCTTTACGCCAAAAGGTTCTGCCGGGCGTTCGGCACGCCCAATTTCTCGACTGCCGGCAGCCACTGCCACATATCGAAAATGATGGCCAACATGGTGACCTGCGGCGTGCTCCCGGTCTCCGATTACCGCAACAGCAACTGCATTGTGCTGTGGGGGTACAACCCGGCGGCGTCCTGCCCGCCCCTGCTGGACCCCATCAATGAGGCCTTAAGACGGGGCGCCGGGCTGATTGTTGTGGACCCCAGAGTTACTCCCCTGGCAAAAAGGGCCGGCTGCCATCTGCAGCTGCGTCCCGGCACGGACTGCGCCCTGGCCTTAAGCATGCTCCATGTCATTATTGAAGAAGGGCTGTACGACCGGGATTTTGTGGGCAGGTGGACCGCCGGCTTTGACCGCCTGGCAAAACACGCGGCAGGCTACCCGCCTGAAAAAGTGGCGCAGGTCACCTGGGTCCCGGCGGAAAAAATAAAAGAGGCGGCGCGCCTTTACGCTAAATCATCACCCGCCTGCATTTCAACGGGAATAGCGGTTGAGCTCAACACCAACGGCTTTCAGGCCGCCCGCGCCATTGCCATATTGCAGGCCGTTACCGGCAATCTGGATGTCCGCGGCGGCGCGCTCTTTGTACCCGAAGCAAAGCTGGCTTCGTTAAAGCTGGATGATATAGACAGGGGAAGCTTTAAGCCGGCCGTCGGCCAGGACGAATTTCCTCTTTTTTACAAATACACCAGGCAGGCGCAGGCCAACATATATACCGAGGCAATTCTTGAGGGCAAGCCGTACCCTTTGAAGGGAATGGTGATTGCCGGGAGCAACCCTGTCCTTACCTGGCCCAATGCCGGCAGAGTGAAAAGCGCCCTGGCCAGCCTCGAATTTCTTGCTGTTGTTGATCATTTCATGACCGAAACGGCCGCGCTGGCTGATGTTGTTCTCCCGGCGGCGGCTTTTCCGGGCAGGAATGAGCTCTGGAGCATTGCTCATGTTTACGGCCTGCCGGTTATCGGCCTGGCTCCGGCGGTGCTGGAGGAGGAAGGCGTTATGACCGACTGGGTGTTCTGGAAGGAGCTGGCCGGGAGGATGGGATATGATGAATATTTTCCGTTTAAAAGCGAGGAGGACGCCATCAACTTCAGGCTGGAACCGCTGGAGATGACCGTTGAAGATTTGAAACAGGAGCCGTCCGGCCATGCCTATGCCAAATGGAAGGAAAAAAAATACGAGCGCAGAGGGTTTAAAACCCCGTCGGGCAAGGTTGAGATATACTCGGAAGAGCTTGAAAAATACGGCTATGATCCCCTGCCTGTCTACAGGGAGGCCGATGCTCAGGGGAGTTCCGGCTACCCGCTGGTGCTGACGACCGGGGCCAGGACCATCGGCTACATCCATTCCCGCTTCCGCAACCTGCCGTCTTTGCGCCGGCTTTCCCCGGAGCCGCTGGTTGAGGTGCATAAAGATAAAGCCAGGGAGCTTGGAGTTGAAGAAGGGGAGACGGTGGTTGTTGAAACCTTAAACGGGAGCGTGGAAGTCAGGGTTAAAATTGTCGATCAGGCCGACCCGCGCGTAATTTTCATCCCGCACGGCTGGAGCGGGGCAAACGCCAACATTTTAACCGGCAACGATGTGCTCGATCCGGTCACGGGCTTTCCTGCCTGCAGGTCCGTTCCGGCCAGGATTGTTAAAATAAAATAAATCGGGGACAGTTTTGCTATGATTCTGGTAAGCTCTTGCCTTTTAGGATTAAAGACGAAATTTGACGGAAGCGATAACCTAAATGCCGGTCTTATTAAGTTTTGTCCAAGCGGGGCAATTGTCCCGGCCTGCCCGGAACAATTAGGCGGTTTGCCGACACCCAGACCTCCGGCTGAAATTAAAGGCGGCGCCGGTTCGGATGTGCTGAAAGGCATTGCCAGGGTATGTACTAATCTCGGAAGAAGAATTGACCAATGAATTATTGCATATCCTTTTTGGGCAAAAGTAGCTGCCGGAATAGTTTTGAGCCGCGAGCTGGCTTATGCCCCTGCAGTAAACGCATAACAATGACAGGCCGGGTACCCGGCCGATTTTTTTAACATATAACCGATCTCTGTAATTATTGACATTAGCTCATAATATAAAGTAATATTTTTTATAGCTGGTTTGAAAAATGGAGGAATTGTGCTGTGGGTAAAGTTTTGTCTATTAATGTCAGTGCGGAGAAAGGTATCGAAAAAACAAGTGTTGAGGAAATAGAAGTTGTTGAAGGGTGGGGGCTGAAGGGAGACGCTCACGGAGGTGACTGGGACAGGCAGGTCAGCATATTCCCTGTTGAGGCCTTAAGCAAGGTGCCGGATAATAAAATGGCAGAAGTTTTAAACGGCGGCTATACCGAAAATTTTACGATTTCAGGCGTGCCTCTGGAGCAGCTGGCTGTGGGCAGGACGGTAGAGCTTGGCGAAGCCAGGGTTAAAATATTGCATGTAGGGAAAGAAGAATTTAAGGAGCACGGAAGGCCGTACATTGTGAGCAGGGAAGGAAGGTTCGGGCGGGTTGTAAAAGGAGGAAAAGTTAAAACAGGTGATGAAGTAAGGTTAATATAAAGAGCTTTAAAAAGTAAATATGACCGGATGGAAATTAATCCGCTGGTCATATCATACAAGGAGATGTTGGCTATGGAAGAAAAAGTCGAAAAACAGTATATTTTAGATATGATTGGCAAATACAGCGATACAGTAATTGACCATGCGAGAAACCCGCGCAATGTGGGGAATATCCCCAATTGCGACGGCTTTAGCCAGGAGACGGGTGAATGCGGGGATACAATGGCTATTTGGCTCAAGGTTATTGACAACAAAATTAATAACGCTACCTTTTGGACCGACGGCTGCGGGACGACCATCGCCTGCGGCAGCATGGTCACCGAAATGGCCAAGAACCTTTCTGTCGAAGAAGCCCTTAAAATAAAAGCGGAGGATATTTTGAACGCGCTCGGCGGGCTGCCGGAAGACCACGCCCATTGCGCTGCTCTGGCAGCCGAAGCTTTAAGAAATGCGGTTAAGGATTATATAGACACAAGCAAGTTTCCCTGGAAAAAAGCCTACCAGAAGAAGAATTCAACGGCTTAAGTCCCGCAAAAACCAAGGCCGGTTTGTAAAAACCGGCCTTTCCCGCCATTTTCACCTCACGTTAGTAATCCCAAATTTCCCCATTCTAATACGTATGCAAAATAGGACCCGGCTGTTTTGCAGATATTGCCTTTTGCCTGCCCACATAAAAAATTTACAGCCACTATTATTGACATACGTTCATTATGCGATCTATAATAATTTTGAAACAATGACCATAACATAAAAATCCAGAAGTGCAAGGGCGGGTGAGAATGTGAAGGTAGCGATTACTTCCCAGGGGGAGAGCCTTGAAAGCATGCTGGACCAGAGGTTTGGCCGGTGCGGCTGGTTCGTTGTAGCTGACACTGAAGAAGGCAACTGGGAGGCTGTGAGCAATGAGCAGAACCTCAGTTCAGCTCAGGGCGCCGGTATTCAGTCGGCGGAAACGGTGTGCCGCTGCGGAGCAGAGGCTGTTATTACAGGGCATGTCGGTCCGAAGGCTTTTAAGGTATTAAATGCTGCCGGGATAAAAGTTTATTGCTGTACCGGCGGAACGGTGGCGGAAGCTTTGGAAAAATTTAAAAAAGGCGAGCTCAAGGAAACACTTGAGGCTAATGTGGAAGGGCACTGGATTTAAGGTGTCAGGAGTGGGGAGTGCCAGAGGACGGTTCTTTGGCACACTCGACACACATAAACCGTACCGGAAGGAGGTTGATGCAGGTGCCAGGAGGAGACGGGACCGGGCCGGCGGGCCGGGGGCCGGGCGCCGGCAGGCGCAGAGGGCCTTGCGGCGCGGGCCGCGGCAAAGGTCAGGGCCAGGGCCAAAACCAGGAGACAGAACAGGGACAGGGCCGGGGTCCTGGTGCCGGGAAAGGGCCGGGGGCAGGCCGGGGCCGCGGGTGCCGCTAAAAACTTTTTTAAATTAATGTGACTATTTTTTTAAGAAAAGGGGGCTTGAAAAATGCCAGGTTTCGACGGAACGGGCCCGAGGGGCATGGGGCCGATGACAGGCCGCGGGAGAGGGTACTGCATGAGCTATATTGACGCCAATGCCGGTTTTTTCTGCGGCTTTGGCCGGGGCCGCGGCTGGCGCAACCGGTACTATGCAACCGGATTGCCGTGGTGGGCCAGGCGGCCGGCCGGCAATATCCCTGCTGGCGCGGTTTACGCTCCCCCGGCAGGCGGTGAGCAAGAGCTGAACTTCCTGAAAGAGCAGGCTATTTACCTTGAAAATGCCCTTGAACAGGTAAAAGCGCGGATTAAAGATCTTTTTAAAAAGTTTGAAGGCAAGGAAAAAGAATAAAAATCAAACCTGCCTGGAGGGTAATTTTAAGTGACAAAAAAGTTGACTGTTGCCGTGGCCAGCGGCAAGGGGGGCACAGGCAAAACTACTATTTCAACGTGCCTGGCTTATGCGGCTGTGGAAGCAGGTTACGAGACAGCTTATATCGATTGCGATGTTGAAGAGCCTAACGGGCACCTTTTTTTGAAACCGCTCCTGGAGCGCAGTTACCCGGTCAGCCTGCCGGTTCCGGCGGTCGATGAAGAAAAGTGCGTTGCCTGCGGTGCCTGCGGGGAAATTTGCCAGTACAGCGCCATTGTGTGTATAAATAAAAGCGTCCTCACATTTGAAAAAATGTGCCACGGGTGCGGCGGCTGTTCGCTGGTATGTCCCGCAGGGGCCATATCCGAGAAGAAAAGAGAACTGGGTATAGTGGAGGAGGGGCGCGCCGGGAAAATATCGTTTTACCACGGCAGGCTGAATATTGGTGAGGCCATGAGCCCCCCTTTAATAAAGGCCGTACGGTCTGCCGGCCGGGAAAGCTTGTTGAACATAGTGGATGCCCCTCCAGGCACTTCCTGCCCGGTAATCTCTGCGGTCAGGAACGCAGATTACGTTCTTCTGGTAGCCGAGCCGACTCTCTTTGGATTGAACGACCTGGGCCTTGCCGTTGATATGGTTAAGGAGCTGGAAATACCCCATGCGGTGGTTGTAAACAGGTCCTGTCCGGGCAACACGCTCGCCCGTAAATTCTGTGCAGAAAGAGGAATAAAAGTGCTGGCCGAAATACCTGACGACCGGAGAGTGGCCGAAGCATACTCCAGAGGTGAACTGCCGTATCTTTCCGTACCAGGCTACCAGAGGCGCTTTGCGAAGCTCTTGATTTCGATTTTGAAAGAGGCAAGACGGTGATGGAAATAGCGGTTATCAGCGGCAAAGGGGGTACGGGTAAGACAAGCCTGGTGGCTTCGTTTGCCGCCCTGGCTGCAAGGCCTGTGGTGGCGGACTGCGACGTGGACGCGGCCGACCTGCACCTGGTTCTAAAGCCGCAGATTAAGAAAATGGAAGATTTTACAGGCGGGAAAAAGGCCAGGATTATACCAGACAGGTGCAGCGGCTGCGGGATGTGCTTCGAACTCTGCCGCTTTGGGGCAATAATTAAGAATGGAAGCTATCGGCCTGCTTATGCCGTTGACCGCATAAGCTGCGAAGGGTGCGGCGTTTGCAGTCATTTTTGCCCGGAGAAGGCAATTGAATTCAGCCCGGCTGTCAACGGCCGGTGGTTCGTTTCGGACACCCGCTACGGGCCCATGGTTCACGCCAGGTTGGGCGTGGCTGAAGAAAACTCCGGAAAGCTGGTCACCCTGGTGCGGAACCAGGCAAGGGAAATCGCTCTGAAAGAAAAACGGCCGGTCATTATTATTGACGGCCCTCCGGGCATAGGCTGCCCTGTTATTGCTTCAATAACTGGTACTGATGCAGTATTGATCGTAGCAGAACCCACCGTATCAGGCGAACATGACCTGGAAAGGGTAGCCGAGCTGGTTAAATATTTTAATATCCCTTCTTTCCTGTGCGTCAACAAGTACGACATCAATCCGGGGGTTAGCAAAAAGATTGAAGAAAAAGCTGCGGCAAGCGGGATTGTCGCTGTGGGCAGGATCCGTTACGACAGATCTGTAACCGAAGCGCAAATTAAAGGGCTTCCTGTGGTGGATCTGAAAAGTGCTCCCGCAGCGGAAGATATTAAGCAAGCCTGGGCAAGACTTATGAATGAAATCAACTAAAAATTGAAGGAGCGGATGAAAATAATGAAGATTGCGCTGCCAATTGCCGGAGGTCAGCTGTGCCAGCATTTTGGGCACTGTGAAGAGTTTTTCTTTTTCAATGTCGACCCCGGCACAAAAAAAATTACGAGTAAAGAAGTGTTAAAAGCACCGCCGCACCAGCCCGGCCTGCTTCCCAGGCTGCTGCATGAAAAGGGAGTGAATGTCGTCATAGCCGGCGGCATGGGGGTCAGGGCGCAGGATTTGTTCAGGCAAAACGGAATAGAGGTTGTAGTAGGGGTTTCTCCGTCCAATGGCAGCCCTGAAAATATAATAATGTCATACCTGGCGGGTTCGTTGCAGACGGGGGCAAATTTATGCGATCATTGAATTTTAAGAATAACGACATGAATTTTTTAGATTTTTATTCCGCGAAAATTTACTTCATTTTTTAATTACGGGAAGGGGACCTTACTGTGGAAGAAAAAGCTAATTGCGGCTGTGAAGAAGGGAAAGGCTGCGGGTGCAAAGAAGAAAAAGACTGCGGGTGCGGAGAGGGAAAAGACTGCGGTTGCGAGAGCGAGGAAACGAAAACGCCTGTTCCCGGCAAGATACCCGTGAACAATTTTAGCGAAGTTAAAAACGTTATAGCCGTTATGAGCGGCAAAGGCGGTGTCGGCAAATCTTCGGTAACGTCCCTTTTGGCCTGCGGCTTCAGGAAAAAAGGCTTTGAAGTGGGAGTGCTGGATGCTGATATTACAGGCCCCAGCCTGCCGAGGATGTTTGGAGTAAAAGGTTTGCTGGAAGCCACTCCGTTCGGCCTGCTTCCCTCAGAAAGCTCTACCGGCATAAAAGTTATGTCCATGAACCTGCTGATGCATGACGAAGATGAACCTGTAATCTGGCGCGGGCCGGTACTTTCCAACACGGTAAAACAGTTTTGGACTGAAGTGGTCTGGGATTACCTGGATTACCTTTTTGTGGACCTGCCTCCCGGCACGGGGGATGTGCCCCTTACTGTTATGCAGTCGCTGCCGTTAAACGGGTTAATTGTGGTCACCTCGCCGCAGGACCTGGCTGCAATGATTGTGAAAAAAGCGGTAAAAATGGCCAACCTTATGAATATACCAATAATGGGTTTGATTGAAAACATGAGCGGCGCTGTCTGCCCCAAATGCGGAGAAGAATTTCAGCTGTTTGGTCCTGGGCATGGCAGGGAGGTTGCGGAAAAATTTAATCTTCGGTTCCTCGGGAGCCTGCCGGTTGACCCGGAACTCTCAGTCCTATGCGACGAGGGAAAGATTGAAGACTATAAAAGTGACATTTTCACAAATGTTATTCCGGAAATCTTACTCCAATAATTGTTATTTTTTCAGAAATGTTTTTAAATAATTGCTGCACAGCAGCGGCCAGGCCTGGTAAAATTCTGGACCTGGATTTTTTTTAAGAGGGAAAATTTTTATAAGGCAAATAGCATTATATATTGCTGGTAAAGAAAGAGTGAGGTAGTTTATAATATTAAGGGAAAAGCCTCATAATTGCGTTAACTGGAGGAATATCATGCCCAGGCCGCCGAAATGCAGAAGAGTTGAGCAATTCCCCGGTTTTACTTTCTTTAAGCCGTCGGGCATTCCAATGTCGGAACTATCCGAAGTCGTGCTGTCGGTTGAGGAACTTGAAGCCATCCGCCTGAGAGACCTGGAGGGGATGGAGCACGAAGAATGCGCCGGAAAGATGTCTGTTTCCAGACCTACCTTCCACAGGATACTGGCTTCCGCCAGGCAAAAAGTGGCTCACGCTTTGATAAACGGAACTGCTCTTAGAATTACGGGTGGAAACTTTAAGCTGGTTCAGTATATGCTGGAATGCCGGAGATGCGGCCACCGCTGGAAAGGTGCCATCTGCAGGCGTATGTTGTGCCCTTCATGCTCCAGCATGGACTGGCACAGGATTGAATGATGTGAAAAGACAGGCTGGTAAAACATGTTTTTATGTTTTTTATTTTTTAACAGTAGGCACAATATATTTATTTAAAAATGGAACAAACTGTGCTATAATAGGACGTGTAGGCGGGCGGATGCGGTGGGTGGCAATGCGTCCGGCAGGTACGGGTTTGAAAGCCGGTAGGCGGGGTGCACTGGCATATGTTTTGCAAATGTTTTGGGTAAGCAAATTTGTGATTGTTATAACAATAACAATCTAAAGAATATTCAGGCTTTTACTGCGGCCTTCTCAGTAATTTGAGAAGACCCGGACTAAAAAATAAAAGGAGGGCTTGAAATGATTAAAAGCTTGCCGCAAGAGCTGATCCGGGAGCTGGAACTGGAGCTGAAAAGGGAGGCAATGGTGGAAGAAAAGCTGCAGGAGGCTTACTATCTGTGGTATGCTGAAAAAGAAGAAACCTGCCCGAGTCCCAGCGCCGCATAGTGAAGTGGGAATTTACAGAAAAGTTTGTTATAGTAATCACATTCACAATTTGCTTTCCCAAGCAGTTGCTGCATAGCTCGAAAACCATACTCTTGGACCTTCTCCTGCACACTGGAAAAACAAGTGTTCAGGAGATTTTTTTTTGGATTTGCAGGGTTTTAGGCATTTTTTAAGATGGTTTTATCCTGACGTTATTGGCCTGGGCAGTCTTTTTCCGGGGGTGTATGAAAGCTTTGCCAGAGCCGGTTGCCGGCATGTTTTTTGAATTATTTTATTTTAACGGTGCACACGGCTTACCTGGCAAGGAATCAAAAGGTGGTTATAAATTCATGGAACAAAATGGTGACCGCGATATGCAGGCCGGCGCCGGCCGTCCGGCGGAGGAGCAGGAAACGGTGTGGGAACAGTTCGTTGTTGAAGATATTGTTATTGAGACTCTGGCCATTGACGGCATTTGCGGTGTCTATTAGGTGCCGGCCTGGGAGGTGAGACGGCTTCAATGGGCAAACTGGACGGAAAGGTTGCTTTTATTACAGGCGCTGCCAGGGGGCAGGGCCGCGCTGCGGCCCTGGCCATGGCCGCAGAGGGGGCTGACATTGCCTGCTTTGACATTTGCAGGAATCTCGACTATCCCAGCTACTGCCTGGCAACCAGGGAGGATATGGAGGTAACGGTTTCCGGTATAAGGGCCCTGGGAAGGAAGGCAGCGGTTTTTTACGGCGACGTCCGCCGTTTTAACGAGGTAAGGGCGGCCGTTGAAGGGACCATAGAGGTTTTTGGGAAGATTGATATCCTTTTAAACAACGCCGGCATAGCCGGTATAGGGGCCTCCCACGAACTGAAGGAAGAAGAGTGGGACACCATGCTGGACATTAACCTGAAAGGGGTCTGGCTTTGCTGCAAGGCTGTAATTCCTCACATGATTGAGAGAAAAGGCGGGGTTATAATCAGCACGTCTTCCGTGAACGGGGTAAAGGCCCTGCCGTATTCCGTTCATTACACCTGCGCCAAGTGGGGCGTCATCGGGCTAACCAAAACCCTGGCCCAGGAGCTCGCTCCGTATAACATCAGGGTCAACAGCATCAGCCCGGGCACGGTGGCCACCCGGATGGTGGCCGGCCTTGCCAGGGAGGCCGGCCTGGAGTACGAGGAGGCGGCCAGGCAGTTTTGCTCGGGTCACCTGATCAGCGGTTTGATACCCCCGGAGGCCGTAGCGGCGGCGGCTTTATGGCTGTCTTCAGAGGAGGCCCGCTATATTACGGGGCACAACCTGCTGGTGGACGGCGGCTGGGCATCTACCTGAGCTCCCTTCATACGGGGGATAAATATACCGGGACGGCGTCCTGCTCCGGCAATACAATCTGGCGGCAGGTCAGAAGGAGTTGAACTGCATGAAACCGGACAGCCGTTACGCTTTGCGGGCCGGCACCAGGTTCCGGCATGAAGACTTCGGCGGCATAGTGTACCAGCGGGATGCCGACAGGCTTCACATCATAAGATCCAGGCTGGCCGTCAGGCTCCTTACGCTGGCGGGAACCGGGACGGTGAATGAAATAGCGGCGGGGCTGGCCGCGGGTTCGTCCAATGAAAAGGCCGTAAGGGACCGCGTTCTTGAGGCCCTGTGCCGGCTGGAGGAGTTGGGGATAATATATGAAATCCAGCACCTGGACAATGCGGCTGAAGGCGCCGGTATGCCTGACCTGGCAGATCACCGGCAGGTGTAATTTGAGCTGCATCCACTGCCTTGCCGGCAGCAGCGGGGACGGCCCGGACCGGCTGAGCATGGGTGAGGTAAGGCATTTTCTCGATGATCTGGCCCGGATGAAGGTTTTTTATATCAACATCGGGGGCGGAGAGCCCCTTCTTCACCCGCGCTTTTTTGATATAGTGGATTACGCCCTGAAGCGGGACATTTACGTTCAGTTCAGCACCAACGGAACCCTTATTGACCGGGCCGTGGCCGCAGAAATTGCCGGGCGGGGCTTAAGGGTGCAGGTAAGCCTGGACGGGTGGAAGCCTGCGGTAAACGACCCCGTCCGCGGGCGGGGCACGTTTCAACAGGCAGTTAAAGCCATCCGCCTGCTGCGGGAAAGAAATGTTGATGTTTCGGTTAACTGTGTCGTGACCAGGGAAACAATTGCCGGCCTGGACGAGATGCTCCGGCTGGCAAACAGATTCGGGGCCGGCCTGAGGCTGTCCAGGCTGCGCCCGGCCGGCAGGGCCCGCGACAGGTGGCGGAAGATGGTTCCGGACCGGGAGCAGTACCGGCGGCTTTATCACTGGCTGATGGAACACCCGGAGGTGCGCACGGGCGACTCCTTCTTTTTCCTTTCAGCCTTTGGGGCCCCTTTGCCCGGGCTGTGCTTTTGCGGGGCCGGCAAGCTGACCTGTTCTGTAGACCCGGCCGGCAACGTTTATCCCTGCCCTTTTACCGTTGATAAGGCCTTAATTGCAGGAAATATAAGGGAAAAACCGTTATCCGAGCTGTGGCTGGAGGGCTTGTTAAACTATTGGCCTGCCGCCGGGCCGGAAGCCTGCCGGGGCTGCCCGGCCTACGGCCGGTGCCGGGGCGGGTGTCGCGGCGCTTCTTTTCTGGTCTACGGCAATTGCAATATGGCCGACCCCGAATGTTTAAGGGGAGTAGTTAATGAAAGGGCATTTGTATAAAAGAATTTTATCCAGGCTAAAAATAGGGAACATTGAACTTCCGAACAGGATTGTTTTCGGGGCCCATCCCACCAATTTTGCCTCGCGGAATTTGCTTTCGGACCGGCACGTTGCCTACTACCGGGAACGGGCCAGGGGCGGGGCAGGGATGATCGTCCTGGAGGAGCAGCTGGTTCACCCGTCCGATCTGCCCTATGAAAAAGCCCTTTTTGGCTTTAGCGAAGAGATCATCCCAGGTTACCGCCGTGTTGCGGAAGCGGTTCACGAGCATGGCGCCGTAGTGGTAGCCCAGTTGAACCACAGCGGCATGCAATCCGAGGGCAGCACTGCCATGCATGTCCTGTGGGCCCCCGGCACCGTTCCCGACGTGGTGTCCAGGGAAGTCCCCAAAGCTATGGAGGAAAGCGATATCGCGGAAGTGACCGGCGGTTTTGCCCGGGCGGCCGGGCACGCCGTGGCAGGCGGGCTGGACGGGGTGGAGATAAATGCGGCCCAGTTTTCTCTGGTAAGGCAGTTTATGTCGCCCTTGACAAACCGCAGGGCCGACTCTTACGGCGGCAGCCTGGCCAACCGCCTGCGCTTTTGTATAGAAATTCTAAAGGCGGTCAGGGCGGTGCTGGGAGAAGACCGGCTTTTGGGGATAAGGCTGTGCGGCGACGAGTTGGCGCCGTGGGGCGGTTTGACCCCTGAGGATGCGGCGGAAATTGCGGTGGAACTGGAAAAATTAGATGTTCTCGACTACCTGACGGTTTCTGCAGGCAGCCTTTATTCCCTGCACCTGTCGGCCGCCACCTTTTATATTGAACCCGGATTTGCCGTTGAAGCCGCCGCAAAGATAAAGAAGGCGGTAAGGCTGCCTGTTTTCGCAGAAGGGAGGATCCACCGCCCGGAATACGCAGCCAGGATTGTTGATGAAGGGCTGGTGGACGGCGTTTACATGAACCGCGCCTTGATCTGCGATCCGTGGCTGCCCCGCAAACTGGAGCGCGGCGAGGTTGAACGGGTGAGAGAGTGCCTGTCGTGCAACCAGGGCTGCCAGGTCCGGCACGCCATGGGAAAACCCCTTTCCTGTGCGGTCAACCCTGTGGCGGGAAGGGAATATGAAGAAGAAACTGCAGGGCTTCGTCCGGCCGGCGCGCCCAAAAAGGTCCTTGTCGTTGGCGGGGGGCCTGCCGGTATGGAAGCGGCCAGGACCGCAGCCATCCGGGGGCACCGGGTTATCTTGTGGGAGGCGGGGCCTGCACCGGGCGGTGCGCTGGCGGCCTGCGCCCATATCGGCGAGTTTGCAAGGCTTCTTAAGACCTGGGCGAGGGAACTGGCCGACTGCGGGGTGGCGGTTGTCACCGGAAAATATTGCAGGCCGGAGGATGTTCTGGCCGAAAGGCCGGATGCTCTTGTCCTGGCAACAGGTTCCAGAACGGCAAAGCCTGCCTTCCCGGTTCGAAAGTGCCCTGCCGTGACGGCCCGGGAAGCGGCCGTAAAGCCGGACGGGGTTGGAAAAACCGTGCTTTTCTGGGATGAGGTGGGCGACCGGGTAATGGCCCGGGCGGTGGAAAAGCTGCTGGCCGGCGGGAAAACCGTTTATTTCGTTACTCCGGACCTGTTTGCGGGAGGCAAGCTGGCTGCCACGCTGGAGCTTACGCCTTTTTACCGGCGGTTCATGGCCGGAGCGGCAGAAATTTTTACCTCTTCCTTGGTAATAGAAGTAGACGGCGGCCGGGCTGTCGTAGAAAACAGGTTCGGCGGCAGGACCGTTACCCTCACCGGCATAGACACCCTTGTGTACAATTGCTGGCCCAGGCCGGATGAGTCGTTGTACCTGGCCCTGAAAGACAGGGTTGAAGAGGTTTACCGGGCCGGCGACTGCCTGGCCCCCAGGGGCATTGCCGAAGCCGTAAGAGACGGTTACCTGATAGGGAAAAGCCTGTAGGCGGGAGGGCCGTACCATGAACCCGGATTACCACTTTCTTTTTTCCCCGATACGAATAGGGCCGGTGACAGTCCGGAACAGGATTGTCTTTCCGGCCCACCTCACCAATTACGCGGTGAACAACCTGCCCTCGGACAGGCATGCCTTTTATTACGGCGAAAGGGCCCGGGGCGGGGCGGGGCTGATTATAACCGAGGAGCAGTCGGTGCACCCCACCGACCGGGCCTACGAGAAACTGATTGACGGCTGCAATCCGGCGGTGGTGCCGGGGTACCGCCGGATAACCGGCGAGGTCCACCGCTACGGCGGGAAAATATTCGCCCAGCTAAACCACAACGGTCAGCAGGCGTCGGGCGCTTTTTCCGGGCTTCCCGTATGGGGCCCTTCCAGCATTCCCGACCCGCTGTTCCGGGAAGTGCCGAAGGCAATGGAAAAGAGCGATATTCAGGAAGTCATCCGGGGTTTTTGCCTGGTGGCCGGGCATGTAATAAGGGGTGGGTTTGACGGCATTGAAGTGCAGGCTTCCCACAGCTCGCTGCTCAGGCAGTTCATGTCGCCGCTGACTAACGAGCGGACGGATGAGTACGGCGGCTCCTTTGAAAACCGGATGCGGCTTACGGTGGAACTGATGACGGCCCTGCGCCGGATTACCGGCGGGCGCCTGGCCCTGGGCATACGCCTGAGCGGGGATGAGCTGGTGGACGGCGGCCTGACCCTGGCGGAGGCGCGCAAGGCGGCCGCCTACCTCTGCGAGCTGAAGCTGGTCGATTTTATCAACACGAGCATAGCCAGCTTTCACAACCTGTACATGGTGATGGGCTCCATGCATGTGCCGCCGGGATACGGCGCCTTTATTGCGGCATCAATCAGGGAAGTTGCGGATGTGCCGGTTTTTGCCGCCGGGCGGATAAACACCCCGGCTCAGGCGGAGCGGCTTCTGGCGTCAGGCCAGGCCGACATGGTGGCAATCGCCAGGGGGCAGATTTGCGATCCGGAGTTTGCCGTCAAGGCGCTGGAAGGCCGGGAGGACGAAATACGCTACTGCATTTCGTGCAACCAGTGCTGCGCCGCCAGAACCGGGCTGAACCGGGACTTAAGCTGCCTGCAGAACCCCGCGGCGGGGAGGGAGGAAGTTTTTGGCTGCCACTCTGTCGTGAAACCGGCCAGATTGAAAAAAATCATGGTGATCGGTGGGGGGCCGGCAGGGCTGGCGGCTGCCGGGGAAGCGGCCCGCAGGGGGCACCAGGTTACCCTTTTTGAGCGGGAAAATATGCTGGGCGGACAGGTCAACCTGATTGCCAGGCTGCCGGGCCGGTCGGAGTTTGCCGAGGTAATCCGCAACCAGGTTAAGGAGTTGAGAAGTCTGCCCGTTAAAGTTGAGCTGGGCGTTGAGGTGACGGCCGGGCTGGTGGAGAGGGAAAAGCCGGACGCCGTTATTGTGGCTGCCGGTTCGGAAGCCGTCCCGTGCGGCCTGCCCGGTGCCGGCCTGCCCCACGTGATGACCTTTTATGAGGTGCTGGCCGGGCGGGAGGTGCCCGGTAAAAGAGTGCTGGTCGTCGATGAAACGGGCTTCTACCAGGGCGCCGGCACCGCCGAATACCTTGCCCGCCTTAACAAAAAAGTGTTCATCCTGACCTCGTGCCTGTACGCAGGGCCGGACCTGATGCCCACCATGGACCTCCCCCTGTGGTACAGGCGGGTGCTTGGCCTGGGTGCGGAAATGATCGTCAACAGCATTGTCACCTCCATTGAACCCGGCCGGGTTACGGTGATGAACCACTATACCGGGCGGGAAAACGTGCTGGAGGGCATTGACAACGTTGTCCTGGCCCTTCACCCGGGGCCGAGGGATGAAATTTACCGTATGATTAAGGGAAAGGTGCCTGAAGTGTACCGCATCGGCGACTGCCTGGCGCCCCGCAGGGTAGAGCACGCTATTTATGAAGGGTTTAAAACCGGGCGCAGCATATAGGAGGCCGGCAGGAAAATTGTTTTAAAGGACGGTGCCTTGTCACCGCTCACTCCAGTGCTTCGCGCCGACAGTACTAACTGCTTGCTTCGGGCGAAATTGGGCCGCCCTCAACTCACCTTCCTGGTTCGGTTCGGGCTTGTGCGGAATTCCTTGGGGACATACCTCCCCAGGAGGTGTGTCCCCTAACCGCTGTCCCCGCACACCCAATTTCGCAACCTCGCTGTGCAGAGTGCCGTTACCGGCGTTACGCAAGTCGTTCGCTTATGACAAGGCACCGTCCTGTGCAGGGTTGTTATATTAAACTCAAAAGTCCCCGAAGGGAGAATTTAGGCGAGACCGGGAGGCGGGGAATTTGCAGAAAATTCTTCTCGTGCTGGACCAAAACGGTGAGGGCATAGATGAGCCATCCTTAAATTTGTGCACGTCTGTGAAAAGGTTTGCCAGGCGCCCGGCCGACCGGGTCGAGGCCGTCCTTTTTGGCCCTTGCCAGGCCAGCCTTTCCAGGCTCCTGGGCGGTTATGGGGTCAGAAGGGTTTACCAGGCGCCGGGCCCGGCTGGTTATTTTTATTCCCCGGAGCGGAGGGCAAAGCAGGTTCTTGAACTGGCTGAAGCGATCAAGCCCTCTTTGATTGTCCTGCCGGGCACTGTGAGCGGGCGCGAAATTGCGCCCCTCTTGGCTTTAAAACTAGAAGCCGGGCTGGTCTCGGACTGCGTTCAGTTGAGCTTTGAGGGTGGTAAAACAGAAGCAGTTGTGAGCGTTTATAACGGCCGGTACCAGATGGTCTGCGAGTTTACAGGCAGCCCCAACGTGGTTTTAATGGCCGATGTAGACTGCGGGGAGGCTGAAACGGATAATTTTGGGGATGCAGAAGTTGTTCTGCTGGATGATCCTGGCTTCCACGGGAAGCCGGCCCTGGAGGTTCTGGAGGCTTACGGTGTGCCGGCCGGCGAGATTGACATTGGCGAGGCAGACGTCGTGGTCGGCATAGGCGGGGGCATCAAGACGGCAGAGGATTTTAAGATGATGAAGGAACTTGCCGCCGCGCTCGGAGCTGCAGTCGGCGGGACCAGGGCGGCGGTGGACGCCGGGTGGATACCGCGGGCAGGGCAAATCGGTCAGACCGGGCGGGCCATTGCCCCCCTCCTGTATCTGGCGGCAGGAGTTTCGGGTGCCCCGCAGCACATCTCCGGGGTAAAAAAGGGAAAAATCGTAGCCGTTAACTGCGATCCTCAGGCGCCTGTGTTTGACCTGGCCGCTCTGGGAGCGGTAGGGGACTTTAGAGAAATTGTGCCTTTGCTGATTCAGAAGCTCCGGAGGGGAAAAGGGAGGGGCAACATTGGGCGGGAATGAATTTGACGCGTTAATTGTGGGGGCAGGGCCGGCCGGAGCGACGGCTGCCCTGGTGCTGGCCCGCCGGGGTTGCAAGGTGGCCGTTATTGAGCGGGGGGAATTTCCGGGCGCCAAGAATATGTTTGGCGGTACGCTCTTTGGCAGCGTGCTCAATGATATAATTCCCGGGTTCTGGAAAAAGGCGCCGGTGGAAAGGTTTGTCGGCCGGAGGGTAATCTCCCTGCTGGCGGAAGATTCGGCGGTTTCGCTGGACTTCAGCCCGGCCGCTTTCAAGAAGGCCCCTTACAACGGTTTTACGGTGCAACGGGCCCGTTTTGACCGCTGGTATGCTGGGGAGGCGGTAAAGGCCGGCGCCCTGTTAATTAACCGTACCGTTGTGGACGATATCATCTGGAAGAACGGCCGGGTGGCCGGGGTAAAGGTGCGCCGGCCCGGAGGAGAAATCAGGGCAAAAGTGGTGATTGCGGCGGACGGGGCGCTGTCCCTGCTGGCCCGTAAGGCCGGGCTGCGGGGAGAACCGGCTCCCGGCCAGTTTTCCCTGGGCGTCAAGGAAGTCCTCCAGCTTCCGCCGGAAGTGCTGGAAGAAAGGTTCGGCCTGGGCGGCGATGAAGGTGTGTCCTGCGAATTTCTCGGCCTTATGGGCGGCCTGCCCGGCGGTGCTTTTTTATACACAAACAGGGAGAGCCTTTCCGTCGGCGTGGTGGTCAGGGTATCCCTGCTAAAAGAAAAAGGGAAGTCGATTTACGGCGCCCTGGAACAGTTCAAGCGCCATCCGGCGGTGGCTCCCCTGCTTGAGGGCGGCCGTTTTCTAGAGTATTCCGCCCACCTGATCCCCGAGGCGGGGCCGCAGATGCTCTCCAGGCTGTACACCGGGGGTATGCTGGTCGCCGGCGACGCGGCCGGGCTGGTGCTTTCGGGAGGTGTGTTCCTGGAAGGAGTGAACCTTGCCGTTGCCTCCGGCCGGCTGGCGGCCGAAACGGCCTTGCAAGCTCTTGAAAAGGGAAAGTTCGATGCACCGGCAATGGCCGGCTATCAGGCCGCCATGGAGGAAAGTTTTGTGCTGAAGGATCTCCAGAGGTATAAGAGAGCTTCGGCCATGCTTTTAAACGAGAGGCTATATCAGTTTTACCCGTCCTTTGCCTGCCGGGTTCTGGAAAACTGGCTTAAGGTTGACGGGACCGGCCATCCAAAGCTGGCGGGAGTGATCAGGAGCGTACTCGGCGGCGGAACCGGCCTCCGGCAGGCGGCAAAGGATGCCTGGCAGATAGGGAGGGCCCTGGTATGGTGAACATTCAGGTCCGGCTGAGGTTAAACCGCTACAATCTGGACGGGGAGCCCCATATCCGGGCGGACACAGAGAAATGCCGCGCCTGCCTGCACCGGGCCTGCCTTGCGGCCTGCCCGGCCCGGTGCTACCTGCCGCATCCGGAAAACGGCGTGGCCTTTCATTACGAGCACTGCCTGGAGTGCGGCACCTGCTTTTTAATTTGCGATCATGGCGCCCTTAAGTGGCATTATCCTTCAGGCGGCTGCGGGGTTAGCTACCGCTTTGCCTGATTCCAGGTTATTAACAGGGGGGGTTAAATAAATTGAAAATAGTCGTACTGCTTAGAAACGTAGTTGACTGCCGGGCGCCGCTGCCTGCCGATGTCTACGGGGAAAGGCCGCTTCCGGAAGGAATGGAAACCATAATCAACCCCCCGGACTGGTATGCCCTGGAATACAGTTTAAGCCTGTGCGCGCAAGGGATCTGCAGCGAGGTGGCGGCGCTGTCCCTGGGTGGGAAGGAGGCCGAAGAATCTTTGCGCTGGTGCCTGGCGGCCGGGGTGCGGCGGGCGGTCAGGGTTTGGGACGAAGCCCTGGCCGGTGCGGACGTACTCGGCAAGGGCAGGGCCCTGGCGGCGGCCGCGGCGGCATTGAAGCCCGATCTGATCGTTTGCGGGGAAGGGTGCCTTGATCAAATTGACACCATGCTGCCAGGAGCGGTTGCGGCTGCTGCCGGAATGACCAGCGTGGCAGGAATAGTCGCCCTGGAAAAGGTGGAGGGGGGCAGGGCTTTTGCCGTCAGGCGCTCCGGCAGGGGCAGGCGGGAAAGGGTGGCCATCCGTCTGCCCGCCCTTGTTGCCCTGGAGGAAGGCGAATGTCCCGGCCGAACTGCCGGCCTGCCGGAACTGCTGGCCGCTCTTGCCGTTCCGGTACCCTGCCTGGATCTGGCCTCTCTCGGCCTGTCCGCGGCAAAATGCGGCGCTGCAGGGGCTAAGGTGCACAACCTGCTGGTCAGGTTTCCCGTTCCGCCGGTTAGCAGGCCCTTCACGCCGGATTCGCGGCTGCCTGCCGAACGGCGGCTGAGGGAAATTCTGGCCGGGGGGATGTCCGGGGGGCGAGGGGAGGTAATTACAGGTGCGCCCGAACGGCTTGCAGAAAAAATTTACCGGTTCTTAAACAGTATACCTGTAAATCTGCCGTGATCCGGTACAGGCTGGCAGAAGGAGTCACCCTCCACGAGAATGGGAACCTCACCGTCCGCCGTCCGGCGCGGATTATCCGCCTGACGCCGGGCGGGGTTAGGGTTTTGAGGCAAATTTGCGGCGACGGCTTAGGGCCGGAACTGCAGGGCGGAAAGGCTGCCGCATTTGCCGCCTGGCTTGAGGAGCAAGGCCTGTTGGAGAAAATTTTTCCCACCCTGCCGGAAGAACTGCTTCCCTTCGTGAGCGTGGTGGTCCCCACCCGCAACCGGCAGGATGTGCTGGTTTCCTGCGTCGAATCCCTGCTTGATGTGGACTATCCTGCAGATAAGCTGGAAATTATCGTGGTTGACGACGCGTCCGACCCTCCGGTTGCTCTGGAGGGTTACCGCCGCCGCGTAAAATCAATCAGGCTGGATGAGAACCGGGGGCCCGGGGCGGCCAGAAATGAAGCGGCAAAGCTTGCCCGGGGCGAAATAATAGCCTTTATCGATGACGACTGCCTGGCCGGGCGGGGCTGGCTGAAAGACCTCGTTCCCTGCTTTCAGTACCGGGATGTGGCGGCCGCCGGGGGCATGGTTGAACCTGCCGGCCTGACCAGGCTGCTGGAGAAGTACGAACGGTGCCAGTCGCCGCTGTCGATGGGGAAGGTCCAGCGCAAAGCCGCGAAAAACACGGCGGTATCCTACCTGCCTGCCTGCAACCTGCTGGTCAGAAAAGATTTGTTTGCCGCCGCCGGCGGCTTCGATCCCGCCCTGCAGGTGGGTGAGGATGTCGATTTATGCTGGCGCCTGCTCGAAAAGGGCGGGCAGATTTATTACATTCCCGGCGGGGCGGTTTACCACCGCCACCGCGCCGGGCTTTTGCCTTTTTTAAAAAGGAGGTACGACTACGGACGGTCGGAGGCGCTGCTGCGCAAGAAGCATCCCCAGGATAAAAAGAAGCACGTCTGCTTTCCCGGCAGCGGATTTGTGCTGGCGGCCGCCCTGGCCTGGTTTCTGGCCGGTGCCACGGCCGCCCTGGCGGCGCTGTCCGGCCTGGCCGTGCTGAACCTTTTCCTGCAGTCTTTCTGCAGGTTTAAGGGCATCAGGCGAGCTGGCGGGGCCCTCGGTTTCGGAGGGGTGCTTAAGGCTGCGGCCAGATCGCAGGGAGCGGCGGTTTACCTTTGCAGCAGGCGCTTTGCCCGCTACCGGTCCATACCCGCGCTGGCTGCCTCTCTTCTTGTCTTTCCAGGGCTGGCGCCCTTTTTTCTGGCCTTTCACATGCTGCCGGGGTTTGTCGATTTTGTCCTGAAGAAGCCCGGGTTAAATCTATTTTGCTTTGTTTTCTATCATACCCTGGAAGATTTCGCTTACCAGGCCGGGGTAATCGCCGGTATAAATATTTCTAAATTAAGCAATAATATAAAAAAATTTCAAAAGGAGGATCCCGGCAATGGAATTGAGCGCACGCAACCAGTTAAAGGCCCGCATTAAGGACATCAAGGCAAACGATATTACCGCCGAAGTTATTCTGGATGTGGGCGGCCAGGAGATGTGTTCCACCATTACATCAGCTTCGGCCAGAAGGCTGGGGCTGAAGCCGGGCGACGATGTTACCGCCCTGGTCAAGGCCAGCTCTGTAATGCTTATGAAATAAGCAAATTCAAATCATCCAGGCGCCGGCCGTCCGCAATTGACCTGTTAGGTATAAAAAAAACCGGTAAGAGGGCTGCACGGACAGGTGCACAGCCCTCTTTTTCAATTAACCGGCAGCCTGTCTGCTATTTGCCAAGGTCCTCTTCCTTTTTGCCGGCGTCCGGGGTGAACAGCGCCTGGCCGTATTTATCCCTGCCAAAGTCGCCGATAATTTTCTGGGTTTCCGGGTCCACCATGAACTCGACAAAGGCTTTCCCGCCGTCCTTGTTGACCTTGCTGAACTTTTCAGGGTTTACCTGCATTACATGGTAGATATTGAGGAGCGCCTTGTCGCCTTCCGCCAGCACTTCCAGTTTGATGTTCTTCTGCTGGGCCAGGTAAGTTCCCCTGTCGGTGAGGGTGTAACCGTTTTTTTCGCTGGCAATGCTCAGAGTCTGGCCCATACCCGTGCCGCTCTGCTGGTACCAGCTTCCCTCCGGCTTAATCCCGGCGGCGGCCCATATTTCCTTTTCCTTTTTGTGGGTGCCGGACTCATCGCCGCGGGAAACGAATACAGCTTTCTTTTCGGCTATCTTTTTAAAGGCATCGACGGCTTTGCTGCCTTTAATCCCGGCCGGGTCCCCGGCAGGGCCGACGATGACGAAGTCGTTGTGCATCACCAGGCGGTAGTTTATGCCAACGCCGCTGTCAACAAGCTCCTTTTCGCTTTGCGGCGCGTGGACGAGCAGGACGTCCGCCTCGCCTTTTTTGCCCATTTCCATGGCGGCGCCGCTGCCGACCGCTATCGGCTTGACCTTGTAGCCGGTTTTTTGTTCAAATATTGGTAAAAGCACGTCCAGCAGGCCGGTATCCTGGGTGCTTGTGGTTGTGGCCAGGATAACCTCCTTATTTTGCGGCTGCTGCCCGGCCTGCTGGGGCTGGGAAGCCTTGCCGCACCCCTGAACGGCCGCCAGCACCAGCATGAAGGTTAAAACTAATAACGAAACGCATGATTTTTTAAAATTTTTCATATTTGATCCTCCCGTCCCGAATCTTACTAATTTTTTTTGCATTCTCAGGTTTTAGAAAGGGCTTTCCCTTCAGTAGAGTTGGGGAAGAACAAAGGCTCACCGTACTTGTCCTTTCCGAAATCCCTGATGATAGTTTGACCTTCTTTCGAGGTGCAGAACTCCACAAACTGCATGGCCTGCTTGTATTTAACTCCGGGAAATTTCTGAGGGTTAACCGGGATTAAAGATATAAAATTAAGCAAAGACTCGTCTTTTTCAACAAGCACTTTTAAGCTGATGTCGTTTTTCATGGTCAGATAGGTCGCCCTGTCGATGAAAGTATAAGCTTTTTGCTCGTCTGCATACTTAAGGGTTTTGGCATTGCCTTCGGCACCTTTTTCATAAACCCTGTACCAATCGCCTGCAGGCTTGAGCCCGGCCGCCTGCCACAGTTCCTTTTCCGCAACATGCGTGCCGGAGTTATCGCCGCGGCTGATGAAAAGCGATTTGCTCTCCATGATCCTCTTCAAGGCTTCATAAGCCTTTAAACCTTTAATTCCGGCCGGGTCGGATTCCGGTCCCATTATGACAAAGTCATTGTACATAAGGTCGATTCTCCGGGTTCCAAAACCGTCGGCAACAAACTTTTCTTCCAGTGCCTTTGCATGGGCCATGACCAGATCGAAGTTGCCGCTTTCCGCCATTTTAAGTGCCGCTCCTGTTCCCGCACCGACGTGCCTCACCCTGATTCCGGTTTTCTTTTCAAAACTGTCTTCCAGCGCCGAAACTATTCCGGCGTCAATCGGGCCGATTGTGCTGGCAAGAAGAATCTGGCCGGTGCCGGACGGCTGATTTTTTTGGCCGGCACAGCCTGCTGCCAGCAATAAAAGAGCAGGAAGCACGGCCGCAATTAGAACTTTCAACTTCAAACTTACCCCTCCTGGCAATTTAGTGGGCACCAGACTTCCGGCATGCCGGAATGACTGCACGTCTGCACCTGCTTACGCAGTTTTCTGACATGGTGTTTCCGAGCCTGTCCCTCCTTTCGGAAAAATAAATTGCCGGGCGGCATTGCGAAAGTCCAGGCCGGCCCGGCTTATAGGTCCCAAATCCAGCTCTCCTTTTCGCAATGGAAGGCACACCGGTTTCCCGGTACACCCTGCCGGCCAGGTACCATGGCGTCGAGCTTTAGGTTACCTGGCTCGGAGAGTATGATTTTTAATTTTTAGCAATATTTATCTTCGGCAGTCAGGATAAGAATTCCTTCTCAGATGTAAAATTTAAAAATTGTGAATTCAAAGTTTTACAGAAACCGGAACGCCGTCCATCTGCCGGCACAACATATAGCAGAGAGGGGCCTTTAGTTTTCCGGAAAACATTTGCCGGGTTGAGTATCCGTTTATTTCACTGTAAACTTAAATGCAGAAAGCACATTGTAAAAAGCACATTTTGCCTGGCGTTGGGGGCTGTATGAGGATGAGGTTTCTGATTATGGCGAACGGGGATTACGGCGACATCGACTGGTACCGCAGGCAGGTGGGCAGGTTTGACAGGATCATATGCGTGGATGGAGGGGCAGGCCGCGCAAAAAAAATGGGTATCGTCCCGGACTGGATTGTGGGAGACATGGACTCCATTGCCGGGGCGGACCGGAGGCACATGGAGGAAGCAGGAGCCTGCTTTAAGGTTTTCCCCCCGGAAAAAGACTTCACCGACACTCAGCTTGCCCTGGAACTGGCCGAAAAGGAGGGGGCCGGGGAAATTGTGGTGTGGGGCGGGACCGGCTCCCGGCTGGATCACACCCTTTCCAATCTGTGCAGCGCTTCTTCGTTTGCGTTGAAGGGAATTAAGGTTATTTTTGATTCTCCCGCGCTGACAATCCACCTGGTTAAGGACCGGCTGGTGCTGCCGGGCGATTTGGGGGACACCGTTTCCTTGATTGTCCTGGGCGACCGGGCAACCGGCGTAAGCCTTAAGGGCTTCCGGTACCCGCTGGAAGGGGCTACCCTGGAGGGCAACTGGCAGTGGGCGGTTTCAAACGTCATTACGGGTGCCGATCCCGTCATCCAGGTGTCTTCCGGCGTTCTGGCCGTTTTTCATTATAAGGAATGTGTTCCTTAGATAAGACTTGAGCACCTTATATATTTCTTTTAACAGGTCGTATATCGGGTGAGAATGTTAATTGATCATTTGTAAAATTGTATATTAAAATATTTATTGAAAAGCTGCAATGAATGCAGCGCTATTGGGGAAGAAATCGATAGCGACTAAGGAATTATCTAATGAAAAAAGCCACGGAGGCCGCAAAACGTTTTAAAGGGTCCTTCCGTGGTTTTTTGTTTGGAAGAGTGGTTCAGGATGCTGAAAAATAAAAATATTTTAAAGTGGCGGGGTGAGGCCTGTTGAACGAAAATCATCAGGTGCTGGTTGTTGATGACGAGCCCCAGGTTGGCGCATTTTTCCAGCGCCTGCTGGGGCGCAAGAAACTGCAGGTGGTGTTGGCTTATAGCGGCGAGGAGGCGCGTCACGTGCTGCGCGAGCACGAATTTAAACTGGCGCTGCTGGACCTGAAGTTGCCAGATGCATGCGGCCTGGAGTTGCTGCGGGAAGTTAAGAACCTGCAGCCGCATTGCGAGGTCATCATCATGACGGGTTACGGCACCACCCGAACGGCAGTCAAAGCTATACAACTTGGTGCCTACGATTTCCTGGAAAAGCCATTTGAAAATATAGATGAACTGGAAAAGCTCATTGAAGATGCCATTAGTGTCAGTCTGGGACAGGTAGACAGTGCAGATGCGGCCAGATGGGAAGAGCTGGCCGACCAGGTGGGTTTCGTGGTTGGATCAACGCAGCAGATGCGCCGCCTTGCTTCTATTGCTTATAAAATTGCTCCCAAGAATATTAACGTGCTTATTCACGGCGAAACAGGCACGGGCAAGGAATTGCTGGCGCGCTTCATACATGCGGCCAGCAGCAGGTCTGGCGGAAAATTTGTGGCAGTGAACTGCGGGGCTTTCCCTGATAACCTGCTGGAAAGCGAGCTTTTCGGCCACGAGAGGGGCGCCTTTACGGGAGCCGTGAACATGCGGCGCGGTATCTTTGAACTGGCCAACGGGGGTACTCTTTTCCTGGACGAGGTGGGCGAGGCCAGTCTCGCCGTTCAGGTCAAACTGCTGCGGGTGCTGGAAACCGGTGAATTTATGCGTATAGGCGGGGAAAAACCGATAAGGACTAACGTGCGCTTAATTGCGGCTACAAACGTGGATCTGGAGCAGGCGATAAAGGAAAAAGCTTTTCGCGAAGATTTGTTTTACCGCCTTGACGTGGTGCGGTTGGTGTTGCCGCCCTTACGGAAGAGGCGCGAGGACATCCCCCTGCTGGTCAGCCATTTCGTGCAGAAGTATGCTAAAGCGGCGGAATACAGCGGCCTGCGGGTTTCCAGTGAATGCCTTCGTCTTCTGCAGAACTATGATTGGCCGGGCAACATCCGCGAACTGGCCAACACTATCGAACAGGCGGTGGCGCTGTGCGATGGCCCGGAACTTATGCCGCAGCACCTGGTGGGCAAGATAAGGCTTAGTGAAGCGAAAAGCCTCCAGATGCGCAAAGAGGCCGGAGGGCAGCCGGTGGCGTCCGGAGTGGCAGCGGGCGACCCGGTCAGCCAGTTGCAGGCCTGTCTGGCTGACGAGTTTCCCTGGGAGCAAATGCCGACTGATCAATTATTGGCGGCAAACCGTTTGGCCCATGCCCTGATACACCGCCTGGGCAAGGCAATGGAAAGGCGCAATCTGGCCAGTGAACAGCGGTTTAGCCTGCGGGATATAGAGTGCCAGTCTATATCCAGGGCACTGGCCTGCTACGGCAACAACTTTTCTCTGGCTGCCCGGGCCCTGGGTATTGCCCGCAGCACGCTGTACCGCAAAGTCAAGGAATACGGCCTTTCATAACGGCCGGAGGATAAAACAGCCTGTCCGAAATAGCGACAGGCTGTTTTATATTGCTTCAGGATTATCGGGGTAATTTCTGAAAATTAAACAGACCTGTGCGTTTTGGTATGGCCATTTTGCGGTCAAAACGCGGTCATGAGAAGGCATAAAAAAATTTAAAGGGGTTAAAACCCGGTGAAATCAGGCAACAGGCTTTTTCATATTTTCTTTTGAAGTTTTCCGCTGCCTTTCTTAGGTAAGCTGGCACGAAGGTTGCTCTCTTGTTAGGCAGGTTCAACCGGTTGTTGGGCCTGGTTAATAGGGGCCATGAAGGTTCCTCAGTTGCTTGGAAGGCAAGCAATGCCTTTAAACTCTTTTGCCAGCAAATCTTCCTGCGCAGGAAGTCCTGGATATATTCAAAAAAAATTAAAATGTGAGGTGCTGCAAATGGCATTGGGAGAACAAGTATACGGTTTTTACATCCCCACGGTTACCTTGATGGGCGTTGGGGCGGTAAAGCAGCTTGGTGAGCAGGTAAAGACCCTGGGCGGCACAAGGGCTTTAATAGTCACCGACAAGGGTTTGGCAAAGCTGGGCCTCGCGGATCAGATTAAGGCCCAGGTGGAAGAAGCGGGCGTGAAGGCGGTTGTTTATGACGGGGCAGAGCCGAACCCGACGGACGTGAATGTCCACGACGGCTTGAAGGTTTTCAAGGACAACAAGTGCGACATGATTATTTCCCTCGGCGGCGGCAGTTCACATGACTGCGCCAAGGGGATCGGCATATTGGCTACAAACGGCGGCAACATCCGTGACTATGAAGGGATAAATAAATCTACCAAAGCAATGCCCCCGTTCATTGCGATCAATACTACTGCCGGCACTGCCAGCGAAATGACGCGCTTCTGTATCATTACCAACACCAGCAATCACGTCAAGATGGCCATTGTGGACTGGCGTGTAACACCCAATATAGCCATCAACGACCCCGTTTTAATGGTAGGCATGCCCCCGGCATTGACTGCCGCCACCGGTATGGATGCCCTGACCCATGCCGTCGAGGCTTATGTTTCTACCATCGCTACCCCGGTCACCGACGCCTGCGCCCTCATGGCGATCAAGTTGATTTCTGAAAACCTGCGCAGCGCCGTGGCGAACGGCCAGAACATGGAGGCCCGGGACAAAATGGCCTATGCCGAGTACCTCGCCGGCATGGCCTTTAACAACGCCAGCGTGGGCTACGTCCACGCCATGGCCCACCAGTTGGGCGGCTTTTACAACCTGCCGCACGGAGTCTGCAACGCCATTCTTCTGCCGGCAGTTGAAGAATTCAACATGCTCTCCAACCTGAAGCGGTTTGTGGATATTGCGGTTGCGATGGGAGAAAACGTGGAAGGGCTTTCCGACCGCGAAGCTGCCGAAAAGGCTATCGCTTCCATTAGAAAGCTTTCAGCCGATATCGGTATTCCGGATGGGCTGAAAGGACTGGGTGTAAAAGAGTCAGACCTGGAGACGATGGCCAAATTCGCTATGAAGGATGCTTGCAGCTTTACCAACCCGCGCACGGCGACCCTGGAAGATGTCATCAACATCTATAAGGCAGCAATGTGACAAAGTTAACCTTCCGGGTTATAATTTCGGGTTAAAAGACATGCCGCTTTAAAAAGCAATATTTTTGATTAACCAGGAGGAGCACCTCCACCTCCTGGGACGGTAACTCTTACAACCGTGACGGCCGGAATTTCCGGCCGTCAACTGCTCTTGAACAAACTTAATTTAAGTTCTTAAAAATATCATCGCCCACAAACATTATGATGTCATTCACCGGCGACGAGTCTTATTTTCATACATCCTGGTGTCAACAAGATTTATTAGTTGGTCGTTTTTTTAATCATTATTTATCTGGAAAAAAAGGAGTATTTGAGGGGAATGTTGAATTTTAATTATAAAAAATTGTCAAAATAAACCAAAAAAAAGGAGAAGAGCATGGAAATGTTAAAACATAGACTAAATGTTAATATATGGAATGGGGGGGGGGGGGGGGGGTAAATAGCTCCTTAAAAGACAATAAATGTTATAACAGTAATTATATGTTTTATCTCAGGCTAGACAAAGATTAACGATGATTAACGATGTATTCGCTTTAAAACTTGCCAAGCAAAGGTCCACCGGTGTTATCTACTGTTCTGGCTTGAGATGGAGGGTTTGGGTTTTATACAGGGTGGCCTTTTTTAAAAAGTGCCGCCCTTTAATTTTGAAGAAAGAACTTACGTATTCGGTTTCAGTTAAGCAGGTGAAATTGGTAGTTTTGTGGGGGGTGGAAGGTGTGACATCGAGAGCTATGCCCAGTTGCTGGATGAGGCTGAGTATTGCTTGTCAGGCAAGGGGTTTCTTTTATGGATAAATTAAACGAGCTTAGTTTCCTGTCTGACCTGATGGGTTCGGGATTGAGAGGGCATCACAGCCGTGTGACGCTTTACTCTAAGAAAATCGCCGGTGCTATTTGCCCAGATTTAATAAATAAGGTGGCTTTCGCTGCTTCAGTCCACGATATAGGTAAAATCGCCATTCCCGACAAAATCTTGTTAAAGCCCGGCCCTTTAACCAGGAGCGAGTGGGTGCTGGTCCGGCTGCATCCTTTAGTCGGGGCGCGAATACTACAAAAAAGCATGAATGACGAAATTAATCGGGAGATGATTAAAGCCGTCATGCATCATCACGAGTGGTGGGACGGCAAGGGCTACCCGTACTGCCTGAAAGAAAAGGACATTCCAATTATATCAAGGATTCTGGCCGTGGCGGACTCTTTCGACGCCATGACCTCTCTCCGCCCGTACAAGGCTTCTTTGAGTAAGGATGAAGCGTTGAAGGAACTGCAAGAACATTCGGGGACGCAGTTTGATCCGGAAATTGTAGATATCTTTTTGCGGATCATGTTAGATAGGGACGAAATACAAGGACTATAGCGTACCGGATTTCACGGATAAGGTAAATTAAGTTGTCAAGGCATTGACAGATTGGTAATAAATAGCAGCTCTCCTCATTAATAACACATATAAAAAATTTTAAGAGATACCTACTGAACCTTGACACGGAGATTAGTTCATTCTGTTGACATCTAAAAATTTGCATTATATAATTTAAATGGAGAGAATTAACTGGAAAGCAAGTTTATTTATATACGAGAAGAGTTTTTATGAGTTAAGTTGAGCATAGCTGGTCAGGAGGAGCTGAGATGAGCCGGGAAAGTTTAGCTGATTGCCGGTGCTCATTTGAGTGCCGGTTTTTGATTTTCAAGAATAATGCAGAGAGGAGCCAGGAGAGTGAGCGACACTAAAATTTTGTTGAAAGAAAAAGAGATGCCGGAGGCGTGGTACAATATCCAGGCAGATATGCCAAATTTGCCAAAGCCTCCCCTGCACCCGGTCACCAAAGAGCCGGTCGGCCCGCAGGACCTTAAGCCAATTTTCCCGATGGGGTTGATTGAGCAAGAAGTGAGCCGGGATCGCTGGATCGAAATTCCGGACGAGGTGCGGGAGATTTACCGCCTCTGGAGGCCGTCGCCTTTGTGCAGGGCCCGCCGCCTGGAGAAGGCGCTTGACACGCCCGCGCACATCTACTACAAGTACGAAGGGGTAAGCCCGGCCGGCAGCCATAAGCTGAACACGTCCGTACCCCAGGCTTATTATAATAAAAAAGAAGGCATAAAGAGGCTGGCTACCGAGACCGGCGCCGGCCAGTGGGGCGTAGCGCTTTCTCAGGCCTGCAGCTTTTTTGGCCTGGAGTGCACTGTCTACATGGTGAAGGTAAGCTACCACCAAAAGCCATACCGGCGCTCGCTGATGCAGGTTTTCGGCTCAAACGTGATTCCTAGCCCTAGCGAACTGACCAGCTCGGGCCGGAAGATTTTAGAAAAAGATCCGGATTCACTGGGCAGCCTCGGCATTGCCATCAGCGAGGCGGTGGAGGACGCAGCCGGGCGCGAAGATACCAACTACGCCCTGGGCAGCGTTTTAAACCACGTTATCCTGCACCAGACCGTCATTGGTCTTGAAGCGAAAAAGCAAATGGAGAAGGCCGACCACTACCCGGACGTAGTAATTGCCTGCTGCGGCGGCGGCAGCAACTTCGGCGGGATGGCCTTCCCCTTTGCCCACGACAAGCTTGTCAAGGGCAAAAAAGTGCGCCTGTTGGCGGTGGAGCCCATTTCCTGCCCGACCCTCACGCGCGGCCATTTCGGCTATGACTACGGCGACGTGGCGGGATTCACCCCGCTGTTGTGGATGTACACCCTGGGCAAGGATTTCATGCCGCCGGGCATCCATGCCGGCGGGCTGCGTTACCACGGCGACTCCCCCCTGGTGAGCCAGCTTGTTCACGACGGTATTGTAGAAGCGCGCGCCTACGGGCAGACGGCGGTCTTTCAATCAGCCGTGCTTTTTGCCAGAAGTGAAGGGGTCCTGCCGGCGCCCGAGTCCTCCCACGCCATCCACGCCGCCGTTGAAGAGGCCCTGGCAGCAAAGGAAGCGGGCGAAAAGCGGATCATCCTGTTCAACTTGAGCGGGCACGGCCTTTTAGACCTGTCCTCGTATGACGCCTACCTGGAGGGTAAGTTAATAGACTACCCGCTGCCGGAGGAAGAGCTGGAGAAGGCCCTGGCGGCCCTTCCAAAGGTTTAAGGTCGTGCAAGGCAGATTGCCGTTTATTAAGAAGACTGTTTTAGCGAGCCAAGTTGAGCATAGCCAGTTTGAGAGGAGCTTAGATGAGCCGGAGTTTGAGTCATTGGCCGGTGCTCATTTGAGTGCCGGTTATTTATTTTCTCAAGAAAAATGGAAATTATGACGGGGGGGTAAACTATGATTCACAAAACCCTGTTAGTGGATCCGGCCAAGTGCACGGGTTGCAGGACGTGCGAGATGGCCTGCTCGCTTCGCCACGAGGCAAAGTGCAGTCCTCTTCTTTCCAGGACAAGGGTGATAAAATTTGAAGCCAAGGGGTTAAACTTTCCCACTGTATGTGCCCACTGCAGCAAACCTCATTGCATGACGGCCTGCACCCAGGGCGCCATAAGGGTGGATGAGGAAACCGGTGCGGTAGTGATCAATGAGGCGCTCTGCAGCGGCTGCCGCGCCTGCCTGACTGCCTGTCCGCACGGGCAGGTCGGTTTTCACCCGGAAAAGAGGGTTGCCTTCAAGTGCGACCTCTGCGGCGGTGACCCGAATTGCGCCAGGCAATGCCCTACGGGAGCCATCAAGTATTCCGGTGTGGACCAGTTTCTCATGGCCAGGCGGCGCGCTCTTTTGGCAAGATCGATTGAGGCATAAATATATTTATTATTCGGATAAGGATGGAGGGAGAGAAGTGCTGTACGGCTGGACCGGTAAAAGATTGCGTGTTGACCTCAGTACGGGATCGGTAAAGGTGGAAGAGATTGATGGAACATACAGGGAAAAATGGCTGGGCGGCAGGGGGTTCAACTCCGCGCTCCTGTATAGAGAGGTAGGACCCGATGTAGAGCCGCTGGCTCCTGAAAACAAGCTGATCTTTGGGGTAGGACCGCTTACAGGCACCTTTGCGCCTTCCAGCGGCCGTACAACTGTAACGGCCAAGTCCCCTATGGGTTCGCCTCCTGGTTTCGGAGACTCAAACATGGGCGGCCACTGGGGACCGGAACTCAAGTACGCAGGGTATGACCAGCTGGTCATTCAGGGAAAGGCGGCGCATCCCGTTTATTTGTGGATTGAGGACGGCCGTGTGGAGATCCGCGACGCCCGCCATATATGGGGAAAACTGGTTCCCGAGGCGGATGCAATTATCAAAGAAGAGCTGGGTAACGCTGACATTCATGTTGCCGTGATCGGCCCGGCCGGGGAAAACCTGGTCCGTTTTGCATGTATCCTCAACGATGTGTACCGGGCCGCCGGCAGGTCCGGCATGGGTGCTGTAATGGGATCAAAGAACCTTAAGGCCGTCGCGGTGCGGGGCACCGGTGCAGTAAGTATCGCCAGGCCGGATGAGTTTTACTCAATTTGTGCAGGCATCAGGGAAAGGCTAAGGAAGGATCTGATGGTCCAGATGCTTTACGACCAGGGCACCTGGCTGCTTACCATGCCGGCCAATTACGAGCAGGGCTGGTTCTGCTGGAGAAACTTCCAGAAAGGCAATCACCCTGACGCCAGGCTTCTGAGCGGGGAAAACCACCGGGACAACTATTTGGCCCATCGCGAAGGCTGTTTTGCCTGCCCCATTTCCTGCGGCCGCTTTAGCAGAATACCGGGCGGCAGGTACGCCGGCGAAACCACCGGCGGGCCTGAATACGAAACCCTTACGGCGATAGGGCCGCGGGTCGGGCTGCTTGATCCGGAAGCGGTCATTCACAATAACAAGCTGGTCAATGAACTGGGAATGGACTCCTGCTCTTGCGGTGGCGCCATTGCCTGGGCTATGGAGTGCTGGGAAAAGGGGCTTTTGAGCGGGGAGGATACCGGGGGCCTGGCTTTGAATTGGGGTGATCAGGAACTAGTGGATAAGTTGATAAAAATGATTGCTCGCCGGGAGGGCTTCGGCAACATTTTGGCCGAGGGTTCTTACCGGGCCGCCGAACATTTCGGGCGCGGCCAGGACTATACGATGACCATCAAGGGGCACGATATGTCCCAGGACGATCCACGCGGGCTGGGCTTCGCTTTCGGTATCGGTTTCGCTACAGGGCGCCGGGGCGGAGACCACCTGCAGGGCCTGCCCTGCCTGGAGTTGACCGGCGCTTTTTACCCCGGCCTCGTGAAAAAGATACTGGGCACGGATGAAGCAGAAGACCGGCTCTCCCCGGTGAAAAAGCCGGAAATGGAAAGATACCAGGAAGATCTGAAGGCTGTAGGCGACAGCCTGACCCAGTGCACTTTCACCCACAGCTGGTCTTTTGCCGTGCAGCCGGAAGACATGGCCCGGCTTCTTTCCGCTGCCGCGGGCATCGATTGCGATGCGGAGGAGCTTTTAAAAACGGGCGGGCGCATTGTTCATCTGGAGCGGGCCTACTGGAACCGGCTGCTGGTGGGCCGGCTGGAGGATAAAAACCCAAAGCGGTTCACCCGGGAGCCGATGCCGGACGGCCCCAACAAGGGTACCGTTTTCCCTGAGGACGAATTGATTCCCCGCTACTACGAGGTGAGGGGCTGGGACGGTGAAACCGGCTTCCCGCTGCCGGAGGTTTTAAAGGACTATGACCTGGGCGACATAGCAGACGAACTGGAAATATATCGCAAAAAGTACTTGGATAAAATAAAGATGTCGCAGAGTTAACGGCATTTGCGTAATTTCTTTTGCCTCATTTGCGGGCCGTCCTATTTCCTTCAGAGTCTAACGGCCCGCAGGGCCTGTTTAAGGAGGTTAGAGCATTGCGGATAACGGCTCGCTATTATGGTTTTTTCTCTACAGTCACAAAAAAACTATTTGAGCAGCTAAATGTAGCGGAAAACATTACTGTAGGTGATTTGATCGAAATGCTGGCCGGTTTATACGGTTACAAATTCAGGGATTTGTGCTTTATCCGTCCGCTCTACAGTGAAAGGGACTACATCAACGTTAACGTCAATACCTTGGACCTGAACAATGTTAAAAAATTTCCGGCCGGTCTGGACACTCCCCTGCGTGAAGGGGATACCGTTTCCTTCGGGCCTGTCGGCGGAGCGGCGTAAGGGATTTAACGTGGATAAAAAGGGGTGGCTGCGGTGGAAAATGAAAGGTGGAAGCGCCAGCTGGCCATTCCTCAGTTCGGGATGGAAGCGCAGCAAAAACTTAGAGAAAGCAGGGTAGTAGTGCTGGGTTTAGGCGGCGTGGGTGGTGTGGCGGCCCTGTATCTGGCTGCCGCCGGAGTTGGCTGCATGGTGCTGGTAGACAGGGATGTGGTGGAACTGAGCAACCTCAACCGTCAGATACTTTTCAGCACTGCCGACATCGGCAAGCCAAAGGCGGAGATAGGGGCGGAGCGACTGCTGGCGCTGGACCCCGGCCTTAAGTTAGAGGCAGTTGTTAAAGACATACGGGAAACCGATCTGAAAGCCCTGCTCCAGGGCAGCCACTTTGTACTGGATGGCTTTGATAAGAATGCCCACCGTCTGGCTGTTAACAGGGCCTGCGTTCGCATGGGCCTGCCGGCAGTACACGGCTTTGCCCAAGATTTCAGCAGCGAACTGATTGCAGTTTTGCCGGGGCAAAGTGCCTGCCTGGCCTGTGTCATGGATGAAAATTTTCCGGAGGTGAAGGAAACCCCAGTGCTTGGAGTGTCTGTCGGCGTGATCGGAGTGGCCATGGCTGCAGCGGCCATTCGTTGCATTACCGGCCTGGGTGAGGTGATGGCGGGCTGCAGGTTGATTTATGACCTTGCCTTTCCGGAATTAATTAAAATACCGCTGGAACGCGATCCCCTTTGCCCGGTATGTGGGCGGTGAAGTTTTTCCAGGATAGCCCGCCGCTTCAGGCCATATGCTGCACAAAATCGATCCCCTGACGCCCTGCATAAACAAAAAATATTTTTGTGTATGAACCTTGCATTTTACTAAGGCGTCTAAAAAATAAATACATGATGGGGAGAGATTTTAATATGAAAATCAAATATATTATCATTCCTGTAGTATTCCTGGCGCTTTCCGTTGTTTTCATCCCCTGGCTTCAGCCGGGTGTTGACGCTGCTCCAAATCACAAAGCAGTCTTTGTAATCGGCCAGGAGACATATATTGCCGACGGCGTTGCCAGGGCCATGGACGTTGCCCCGTTCGTCCATGACGGCCGGTCATACGTTCCGGCGCGTTTTCTGGGCAATGCGCTGGGAATACCGGACAAAAACATCACCTGGGACAGCGCAACTCAGTCAGCGACCTTGTCCCTGAACGGCGCTGCCCTGCGGCTGACTGCAGGCAGTTTCTCCCTTTATTCGGGCGAACGGGAGCTAACCATGGATGTTGCGCCGGTGCTCAGGGAGGGCCGGATGTTTCTCCCCGCCTACTGGGTAGCGAATGCTTTGGGGTATGAGGCAAAGTGGGATGAGGCGGAGCAGGCCGTCCTGATAGGCCCTCCGGGGGACCTGCCTGAGCCTCCTGCCGGGCTTGATGAACTCCCTTCGGTCGGGACCTATGAGAACTTGATAAGTCTCTTGGAAAAGGCGCAAGGCCGGTCATCCGTTCAATATAGAATGAAATCTCTGGACGCGGCGGCTGCGCCGGAGTTGGGGCAGGCGGGAGTCCCCGCCCCGTCTGGAACTGGTGCGGTGGACTATTCCAGAACCAACGTCCAGGTAGAGGGCGTGGATGAGGCCGACATTGTAAAAACGGACGGCAGTTACATTTATGCGGTCAGCGGGGACCGTATAGTAATAGCAAAAGCCTACCCTGCCGAGGAAATGAAGGTGGTAAGCGTCCTGAATTTTGCTGAAAAAGAATTTTCTCCGCTGGAAATGTATGTGGACGAAAGGTATCTGGTCGTGATCGGCCATGCCTGTAAATATCCGGAGGACCCCGTCTTTAGGCCCATGGTTGAAGGCAATGTCAAAAAGGTGTCGAGGATGATGCCGCCTTATTATCGCGATATGGTAAGGGCAGTTATCTATGACATCAGCGACAAATCAAACGTCAGCCAGGTGCGCGAGCTGGAGCTGGACGGCACATACGTCTCTTCCCGCAAAATAGGCCCGGCCTTTTACCTGGTTGCCGACAAGAGCATCTATTATCACCCGGATAAAGAAAGTGAAGACCTCAGGCCTTCCTGCCGCGATACGGCAATCGGCAATGAGCTTGTGAAAATAGACTGTTCCGAAATCAAATGCTTCCCCGGCTTCGTGGTACCGAACTACCTGATCGTTGCCGGTTTGAACCTGGACCGCCCCGAAGATAAAGCAAATATAAACACTTATCTTGGCTCCGGCGAAAACATTTATTGCTCTGTCAAAAACCTTTATGTTGCCGTGACCGATTACGGGACCGGCCAGGCAGAAATAGACCTTTCCTCTGAGGAAAAACCTATGGATGGGGAGGCCCGGCCTGGAATATGGCCCAGGCCGCGGCCGGCGGTTAACAAGACCAGGGTTTACAGGTTTGCCATGAATGACGGAAAGCTGGCCTACTCCGGCAGTGGGGAGGTGCCCGGCACAATTCTGAGCCAGTTTTCCATGGACGAGCACAACGGGTACTTCCGCATTGCCACCACCAAAGGCGAGATATGGCGGACGGATGAACACACCTCAAAGAATAATGTCTACATCCTGGATGGCAACCTGAATATTACCGGTAAGATCGAAGACATAGCTCCCGGTGAAAAGATTTACTCCGTGAGGTTTATGGGGGATCGGGCATACATGGTAACCTTCAAGACTGTGGACCCGTTCTATGTAATCGACCTGAAAGACCCGCGCCGCCCGGCAATACTAGGAGCGTTGAAAATACCTGGTTACAGTGACTACCTGCATCCTTACGACGAGAACCATATAATCGGTTTCGGCAAAGATACGGTTGAGCTGGGGCAAAAAGGCGGGCAGGCGGACGGTAGTGGAAGCATGGCCTTCTATACAGGCATGAAAATGGCCATATTTGACGTGAGCGATGTAAATAACCCGGTGGAAATGTTCAGGGAGATAATCGGCGATCGCGGCACCGATTCTGAACTTCTGCACAACCACAAGGCCTTGCTTTTCTCCAGAGAAAAAGGTTTGCTGGCTTTTCCCGTCCGTCTCATGGAGGTCAAGGACGGCAGCAAGGTATTGGAAACAGGGTTTCCCCAGTACGGTGAATTCGTGTTCCAGGGGGCTTACGTATACAACATGAATCTTGTTGACGGATTTAATCTCAGGGGGAAGATTACCCACCTGTCGGACCAGGATTACTTGAAAGCCGGCTATTACTGGTACTACAGCGCAAAGAATGTTGAACGGATCATTTACATTAACGATACGCTTTACACGATCTCCAAAAAAATTATTAAGGCGAACAGCCTGGGTGACCTTAGAGAGATTAAAACGATTGAGATAAGTTAAGAAAGCCGGGCTTCAGTTTGGAACGGACTTTTATGGGCTGCTTTCATTGTATCGCGGGAAAAGCCGGCGAAAATTGAGACTTTTGTCCTATATAAATTAGTACCACCGTTACCCCCCAAAAAAAGCAGGGCATGCGTATAATTAGGTTGAAAAAGAAAATAAAGGGGGAATTGAAAATGAGGAAATTTCTGGTGCTGTTTGTTGTGCTGCCGCTCCTGATCGCGCTCCCTGCCGGCGCGGCCCTGGCTAAGCCTGGAAACGTAAAGGCTTCTGGCGAAAGGGCGAGAATTGAGGCAGAAAGCCGCGGCGGCCTGCTCGGGGGAGATGTAAAAGCTTCCAGCGAAAGGGCGAGAATTGAAACAGAGAACCGCGGTGTGCTGAAGGGGCTCAAACAAAGGCTGGGTGCTTTAAACAGCAAGGAAGGGGAGAATCAGGTCAGATTTTCAGATGTTAAAGAACACTGGGCAAAGTCATCCATTAATAAAATGTCTGCAATTGGTTTATTTAACGGGTACGGCGACGGGACATTCCGCCCCGACGATCCGATAACCGGAGCGGAAGCAGTCGCCCTGGTTATGCGGATGGCCGATGTTGACGAACCGGAAGAAGACATCGACACCGGTGACGCGCCGGACTGGGCAAAGAAATCAGTCCAAAAAGCTGTGTATAAGGGAGTAATCAATATCAACCGTTTCCACTCCCAGGTACAGGCAAGCAGGGCTCAAACAGCCGTTATGGTAGCAAAAGCGTTAAACCTGTCACCGGTTGATACCGCCGGCATTCCCTTCGAAGATGGCGTACTGATTTCCCCAGAGGATGCCGGGTATATTATGGCCCTTTACCAGGCCGGAATTATAAAAGGGACGCCGGATGGCCGGTTTAATCCCAACAGCTCCATTACAAGGGCTGAAATGGCAGTCATTATGGAAAGAATAGTATCCCAGCAGCAGGATGAGAGTCAGACTAATGCGGAGGGCGGCACCGGCGGGGTGCAGACTTCAAATGAGGAGACTGCCGGCAGCGGCGCAATGACGCAGACCGGTGATGCGGAACAAGCGGGTGAGAACACCCAGACAAGTGGAACACAATGACATTAAAGCCGGCATATATGTATTGCCGGCCTTTTTATTTGTGCTGCCGGGCGGTTACGGCCGCCCCCTGCCCGATTATTGATTTTTGTGGTACGGTTTTTCAGCGAGGCCCGACAACTGATGACATATGCCCGCACCATTCGGCGGTTTCCCTGAATACGTCCTCAAGCAAATACCTGTACACGGAACCCGCGACGGCTTTAATTTGTTCTGCCTCGGTCAGCGGCGCGCCGCTGCTGAAAGCTTCCCAGTCCGGTACGGCCACCTTGCCCTGCAGCCTGCTGCCGATGTTAAATGAAATGCCCTTTCCGGCAATAAACTGGTGTTCGTATATGCCGGAAATTTATCCGGAGGCGGCATTTCGCGGCTGCTCAAAATCACGTAAACCCTGGGCAGCATGGAGCCGACCAGCTGCCATGCCGTTTTATGTTCCCCCGCGAGTCCAAAGAGGACTACGTCGGGGGAATTTTTTTCTGCCGCGCCGCCGTCTGTCTGGAGAATAAAGCCCACATCCAGCCACGCCTGGAGTTCTTGCCCCGCACATTCTGCTGCACATACGGTAAAGCGCCGCATTTGCTTACCTCCAATAGTTTTGATTGAAAAAATTTTCCCGGAGAGCAACGGCCTTCACTTACGTTTTACCTTCTAAGAAAGAGTCAATCCCGCGCAGTCCTTCAAGCGCTCCGCAGGCGAGGGAGAGGTGGGGAAAGCCGATTTGCGGTTCCCGCGGGTTGATCCGGATTACCGTGGCGCCGCGCCGGCTGCCCAGGTGCTCGCTCAGCCTGCGGATGGTGGGAACGGCGGTGCCGGCTCCTATTTCAATGACCGCCATCCTGTCTTCTTGGTGGCGGTGCAAAAAATCCCTGAACCGTGCCCCCTGACGGTCGGTGCGCCCGCTGAGCCAGGAGAAGTCGCCGAACATCAGTATGTTCGGCCTGGCGGCGGCGCCGCAGCGGGGACATTTTGGAATGTACTGCGCCCGCATGGTGGAGTGGTCAACCGGGATGGATTCGTTGTTTTCCCAGATTTCCTCGCTGCACGGCGTCAGGCACTGCAGGTAATGGATCGAGCCGTGCACTTCATATATCTTTTCTCCGGAAAAGCCGGCCTTTTGGAAGTGGCCGTCCACGTTGGAGGTGGCCACGAAGTAGTCCAGGCCAAAGCGCCCAATCCAGTCAAGCAGCAGCTGAAACCCCGCGTGGGGAGCCGTCTCGCGGTACAGGCTGGCGCGGTGGCCGTAAAAGCCCCAGCCGAAAGCCGGGTCAAAGGCAAAATGGGCGGGATTGGCGGCTTCGACAAAGCTGATGCCCAGGCGTTCGTACAGTGGGTAAGCCTTCCAGAACCCCTTGTCGCCGCGAAAGTCCGGCAGCCCGGAGTCGACCCCCATTCCCGCCCCGGCGGTGATAACCACGGCTTTTGCGTTTTTAATTGCCTCCGCTGCTTTTTTAAACTTTTCCCGATCTTCCATACACTGTTCTCCTTGTCAAAAGTAATTATTAAGCCATGTTTACAATTTATTAATAATATAGTAACTTTAGCCGGAAAAAACAATAGGAATATCTTTTTTCCGCCTTGGGAGGGATTCTCTTTATTGCCGGCACCAGCTTGTCCAGGCCGGCGTCAGCGATCAGGAGAACATTGAAATTACCGGCGGCCTGGCGGCCGGGGACTTGGTAATAAGGGATGGAAGCGCTGATTTGACTGAAAAAGCAAAGGTCAAGCCGGTAAGTAAGGAATAAAAATCGGGCTGTATTATTGATTATGACAGCTTGTTGTGGTATAATACTAAAAACTAATTGAGTTTAGCTACGTGTTGGACGAACCTGTCCGGGTTCGTTTTCAAGGTTTGAAGGCTTCTGGGGTGGGAAGTCAAGTTATTTGGTTTCCCACCTTAAATTTTATCACAGCAGACAACTTTATTTAGCATAATAAGTTGTATGTGAAAATTGGTTATATTGTTAAATAACTACATAACTCCTCTATCGCTGAATTCTTTAAAAAAGAAGCGGGGGAACCAAATTTTCAGGGGTGAATCGAATTCAGTAGTTAGTAGTGAGTGGCCGGTAGCCAGATAAAAAGTAATTCGCTGAGGTTGAGGCGAATTCCAATAAGCAATCTGACTGCTGAAAGCCGGTAAACGACTACTGAAATCGTAGGGTTACTCTTTCGACCCGAATCCGTCAGCTAACTTCGTAAGCGTTGAAAGGGGAGGATGGGAAAGGTGTAGGCTTAGCTTTGCTGTGCTTTATACTTCCTTTTTCACCCCCGGACCGCTTTTGACCGGGGGTTTCTTTGTCCTGTCCAAATAAAAATGAAGGGGGAGTTTGCATGTCAATACCTGTTGTTGAGCAGAGGTGGAGATTCAGCGACGAGGAAAAAAGGGCTATCGCTCTCATGAGGGCAGCGGAACTGAAGGACAAGATTAGCGACTACCTTGAAAAGAAGGACTTAATAAAGACCGGTTTTGACTTTCAGGAAACAGCCTTGCGAAACAAAGAGCGGCTTTTAAAATATTTTAACTCAACTGAAAGTGACTGGGAGGACTGGCGCTGGCAGATGTCCCACCGGATCAGTGATAGTGGCGCTCTGGCTGAACTATTCGGTTTTAATGAAATGCAATGCGCCCAGATAAAGAGGGTGGGGATGCGTTACCGCTGGGCAATTTCCCCTTATTATGCCTCTTTAATGGAAGGGGACATTGAACATGACCCAATCAGGCTGCAATCTGTGCCTTCCATCGAAGAATTGAACGAAACCGGTCACCCCGATCCCATGGCGGAGGAACTTACGTCGCCCGCCCCCTGCGTCACCAGGCGTTACCCCGACCGCCTGATCATCAACGTCACCAATAAGTGCGCCATGTACTGCCGTCACTGCCAGAGGCGCAGAAACATCGGGGAGGTCGACAGACACAGCCCGCATGAGAGCCTGGTGGCAGCGCTGGAATATATCCGTAAAAACAGGGAAATACGCGACGTTTTAATTACTGGCGGCGATGCGCTGCTGTTAAGTGACAGTAAAATAGATTGGCTGCTAAGTGAACTGGATAAAATCAAACACGTAGAGATAAAGCGGCTCGGGACCAGGGCTATTGTCACGCTGCCGCAGCGGATTACCCCGGAACTTTGCGATGTGCTGAAAAAACACCCACCCATCTATGTCAATACTCAGTTCAATCACCCGCGAGAGGTTACGCCTGAGAGCAAGCAGGCCTGCGACATGCTGGCCGAGGCCGGTGTGGTGCTGGGAAACCAGGCCGTACTTTTGAAAGGTGTGAACAATGATCCACACGTAATGAAAAAACTAAACCAGGAACTTTTAAAGATCATGGTCCGGCCCTATTATATTTTTCATGCCAAGCCGGTAAAGGGAACACTTCATTTTATCACGGCAGTGGACGAGGGCATATCGATCATGGAAAAACTGCGCGGTTACACTTCTGGCCTGGCAGTACCGACCTATATCATTAACGCTCCCAACGGCTACGGAAAGACTCCCGTCCTGCCCTGTTATGTACTGGGCAATAATGGCGATAAGATTAAACTGCGGACATGGGAAAACAGGGTGCTGGAATACTCTTTTTTACCCGGAGGTGAATAATAATGGTATTTCCGGGTAAAGTGATGTTAATCTCCGTCCACGGTGATCCCCTGGCCAGGCTGGGAGGCATCCAGTCGGGCGGGCAAAACGTTTACGTAAGGGAAATGGCGCGGGCGCTGGATTCAATGGGTATACAGGTGGATGTTTTCACCCACTGGTCGGATCCCGGGTTGCCGCGGAGCGAACCTCTCGGCAGGAAATCCAGAGTAATCAGGCTCACTGGAGGCTCTAAAGGGTTCCACTCAAAACACCAAATGTTTGGGATGCTTCCCATGTTTGTGAAGGAACTTATCCAGCATGTGGGGAACCCGTGCCATTATGCTGTAATCCATAGCAATTACTGGCTATCCGGCTGGGTTGGCCTGCAATTGCAAAAGATCCTGAGAATACCTCGTATCCATACGTCACACTCTCTCGGTACCGTCAGGAAAGACGCCATAGGTACTAAGGGCAATGAACCGTTAGCAGTTCGGCTGCGTGTTGAAAGGGAAGTTCTGAAGAAGGCAGACCGGGTGATAGCCACTACTCCTTTTGAAGAAAAAATTTTAAAAAAACATTACTTCGTGCCAAATGATAATATTAGCGTGGTGCCCTGCGGTGTAAACACTGAATTATTCAGGCCACTAAAAAATTCAAAACTAGATCGCAGGTTTTCGGATCAAGAAAGAAAGACCGTCCTTTTTGTAGGGCGTTTCGAGGAAAATAAAGGTTTAGGGGTATTACTAAAATCCTTTAAAATTCTAAAGGAAAAATACCCGCTAACGGCAGCAAGGACCCGCCTGGTCATTGCCGGAGGCGACTGCCTGGAACTGCCTTTAAACGCATTAAGCGCTGAAAAAAAACAATATCTGAAGTTTATCGGGGAAAACAGAATTTCCGAACTGGTGGAGTTTGCCGGTCCGTTAAAACACGAAGATTTATTGGCTTACTACAACGACGCAAGTATTACCGTCGTCCCTTCCTATTACGAATCCTTCGGGCTTGTGGCTGTGGAAGCTATGGCCTGCGGGTGCCCGGTAATTGCTTCGCGGACTGGCGGCTTAAGGCACAATGTCATTCACGGAAAGACCGGCCTTCTGGTAGAACCAAAAAGTCCTGAGGAACTGGCATCGGCGATTAATTTCCTTCTGACAGATGAAAAAGCCAGAAAACAGATGTCAGCTGAAGCCGCAATTCATGGGAAACGATTTTCATGGCTAAAGGTAGCTTCCCAAATATCCGGCATATACAGGGAGGTGACCGGATGGAAAGAAAAGTACGACCCAAAAAGCCAAGACATATCCTGGCTACAGATTTAGACGGTACCCTGGTAGGCAACCGGATGGCATTGGCGGAATTTAACAGGTATATGTTAAAAAATATAAGTAATTTTCTACTCGTCTATGTTACTGGAAGGACATTTTCTTCTGCCTGGCGGCTTATTTTAGAGGAAAACCTTCTTTTCCCGGATGTGCTGATTACGGATGTCGGCACGGAAATTTACCTTAGTCCCCGTTTTAAACACGACCCTATATGGGAGAAAAAAATGTCATCATCATGGGATGCCGGGAAAATCAGGGCAGTAATAGATAATGTGGGGGGCCTGCATTCGCAGGAAATATACCCAAGATTCCGGCTTGCTTACTGTACTGATAAGGCTGCCTTTAAAGACATTGCTTTAAAATTAAGTCTGGCGGTAGAAATGGCTAAACTACCGGTTAGGGTCGTACCTTCAATGGGACATATTATCGATATTATCCCTAAGGACGCAGGCAAAGGGCCCGCCCTCTGTTATGTCCGGGAAATGTATTCTATTAAAAAGGAACATACCTTTGTATGCGGCGACAGCGGTAACGACCTGTCTATGTTTTTGAGAGGATTTAAAGGAATTGTGGTCGGCAACGCCCGGCCTGAGTTAAAACAAGCAATAAAACTCAAATCAAGGGAAGTTTACTTTTCAAAATCATTTTATGCGTCAGGGATACTTGAAGGTCTGAAAAAGTACGGCATGGTTTGAATTGAGGATTGGCCAATTAGTTAACACAAGGAACACGCTTTCTCTGGCGTAGCGAAGGGGAAGCCCTTGACGTGGAGAATGCCCGTGTTAGCCTTGATTGGCAAGGGCCATAAGCCAAAGCAGTACCGGCCCCTTGTCCCTCGGCAACACGGGTGCGAGGCTCCATGTCAAGGGCGACCACGACTTTTTTTTTCGATACCGGCTCCATCAATGGTGGTATCGTTTGATTAATTCACTCTGAGTGCTGCTCAATTGCTCAGTTAATTCGTTCCTTGATGTTGTGCTGGCTGTCTTTCGCCTCACCGGGCAAAGGGGTCTCGAAATAAATACTCCTGCTGGGAAATGCTACTGAGACTTCCTCCCTCTCCAGTATTTCCATTATTTTATAATTAACATCTTCTTTTACTCTCAGATATTCCCCCCATGCTGTTGTAACCGTAAAAAAATATAAAAATATATTAAGGCTGCTTTCACCGAATTCTTCGAACCTCACGATGATGGTTTCTTTGTGAATTTCCGGGTGATTCTCCAGCATTGTCCTTATTTCAGATATGCACTTTTCTAGTTTTTTTCTTGGTGTGTTGTACGTAACCCCCAGGTAAAAAGTTATCCGTCGCTTACCCATTCTCGACCAGTTGGTTATGGATTCATTGGCCAGGGTGGAATTTGGTACTGTCACCAACGCCTGGGCAAAAGTCCTTATCTTTGTACTCCTGAAGTTTATATCCTCCACGGTTCCCTCCACGCTTGGGGTTTTAATCCAATCACCTATGGAAAAAGGTTTATCAAGAATAATTACCATCCCGCCGAAAATATTGGCCAGGGCATCCTTGGCGGCCAGGGCAAAAGCCAGCCCTCCCAGGCCGAGGCCGGCTATCAAACCGTTAATATCGTAGTCCCACTCCTGGGCAATAATGGTAAATGCAAAAAATATAGTTACGACTCTTAAAAATTTAGATATGAAGGGAAACAATATTTTATCGATCTGGACGTTTAATTTTTCCTGTATCTTTTTAAAAAATATGGAATGTACGTCCTGCAGGTTATAAAGTCCCCATGTTGTTAAAACTATGATTACGGAACGGAAAAACTTTGTGATAAGTAGTTGCAGCCCCGCGTCAAACGGCAAGTACAATAGCGCGGCATAAATTCCAAAGGCCACGAAAAAGACCCGTAAGGGGCGTTCAAAAGACAGCAGTATTTTTTCATCAAATTCGGTATTTGTTTTAGAAAATATTTTTAATACCAGGTGAAAGACGTGTGTTGTAAAAATTTTACTCAAAAACAAAAAGAATAAGAATATTAAAGATGCAATAACGGCATTTTGAGCTGTGGGAGACATTATATTTAATAACAATCTGAAATGACCCAGGTAATCATTAACAGCATCCGGCAACGATGGCCCCACCTTTCACAACCGATCCTTCGCAAACAAAAACATTCCTCGCCTTGGTAAAAAAAGTTCGACACAACTGGCGAAAACTCCTACTCATTCTCAGCTCTACTATTTGCGAGGTACATCCATTACGGCGAGGTGTTTCAGTGTCAGCTGTATATTTTTGCCGGCTTATACTGAATCTTTACCGGCGCTGGCCGTTGAACTGAATAGTCTGGTAAGCAGGTTTGAAGTGTAAAAACTTTTTTTCTGTAAGTTGACTGTCAACCACCGGCAGTTGACATATATTTGTTACCCAAATAAAATGTTATTGAAAAATATTTTCTGGCGATGGGGCTCGCCTTAATTTTGCTGAAAAAGCTGATAGCTCCTACCCGTAAGTGTTATGTTGCCGGTAGGAGCTTTTTTACTTGCTTTTCTGGAGGAGATAAGATTGGATATTGGCTTTGGTTACCTGAAAGAGAAGGTTCTCAATGAACTGGAGGCGGTTGATTTTTACGCGCATCAAAGGGAATCTTTGCATCTTGCGGCTTATGTAAAAGAGGTCAGGGAAAAACTCAGACAGGACAGGTTTAACCTTGTGGTCCTTGGGGAGTTTAAGCGGGGAAAGACCACCTTTCTGAACGCTTTGCTTGGTGCCGAGATATTGCCTACTGCCGTTGTTCCACTAACCTCTATAATAACTGAAATCCGGTACGGCGAGATTTTAAAATGCAAGGTATGCTTTTTGCACGGCGGCACAAAGGAGATTGAGCTTTCTGAAGTTGCAGGCTATGTAACCGAGGAAGGCAACCCGGGAAATGAGAAAAAAGTAAAACTTGTTCAATTAGAATATCCTTCACCGTATTTGAAGGAAGGTGTTGTTTTAATTGATACCCCAGGCGTTGGATCAGTCTACCAGAACAACACCCACGAGACATATAATTATCTTCCAAAAGTGGATGCCGCTATTTTCATGCTTTCCTCTGACCAGCCTTTAAGTCAGGCAGAATGTGATTTTTTAAAAACAATAAAACAGTATTCGACTAAAACTTTTTTTGTTCTCAACAAGATAGATTACCTTGAAGATAAGGATAGGCAAAAAGCGCTTGATTTTGCAAGGAAAATTCTAAAAGAGAAAGCAGGATTTGAAAATGTCGATGTCATTCCACTTTCAGCAAAAATGGCATTGGAGGGTAAACTTGAAGGTGATGAGAAAAAATTATCCGGCAGCAATATTCAAGAATTTACAAGAACTTTAGAACAGTTTTTGTTGGCTGAAAAAGGAGCAGCCATGCTGATAGCTGCTTGCTCAAAAGGAATAAATACTGCTGATGAACTTTTGATGGGTATAGAACTGGAAATAAAAACACTGGTGACTCCCCTGGAAGAACTGCGTTCAAAAACCAGTCTCTTCGATAAAATGGCAGGTAAACTCTGCCAGGAAAAGCAGGATACCAAATATATTTTCCAGGGCGAGCTGGATAAGGTCTACCATGTGTTGGAAGAAGAAATAACACGTTTTCAGAAGAGACAAAGCATCTCAATAGAGAATGAAGTCGACAGGCTTTACCAGGAAAAAAGAAGCCTTTCCGGCAGGGAGCTTCTGAAGTCCTTAGAAACTTTAATTGAATCGAAATTAAAATTCGCCTTTGAAAATTGGGAACCTGAAGTTAATGAAAAGGTAAATGTTGCTTTTGAAAAAGTAGTGGCCAGGTTTACTGATAAAGCCAATAAAGCAATTGAGGAGTTGCTGAGGCAATCGGCAGATATCTTTGAAATTACTGTTGAAGGCTTCACAAAGATGGATGTACTTACGGATGATTCAAAGCTCTATTATATTTTCGGACAGGAGCAGTCCATGTTGCTGCCCGATCCTGTGAAAGTTGGTGCGATTTTACTGCCCAGATTTATATCAGGGCCCCGGATCCTGAAGGAAATGAAAAAGAAAGTGGAGCGGGAACTTGACAGGAACTGCGGCAGGCTGAGAAGCGATTACAGCGACCGTATTTATAAAAGCGCCATGAAATTCCAAAGGACCTTTGAGGAAAAACTTTCTCAGATTATTGAGGGCACCAGGACGGTGCTGACCCGGGCAATGGATAAAAAGCAAAGGAGCGAGAAAGAAGTTAATGAGGTTATTGCCATGCTGAACAAAGAAAGAGATCAGCTTGTTAATATTAAGGCGCGTCTTAAAACTGTAATGGAAGAAATCAAATTTTAGGGCTTGTTGCTCAATTTACTAAAGGCATCATTCAAACGGTCCAGCTCGTCAATCATGGGAAGCTCTTCCCTTTTGTAATAGCTGAGGGCATGCCCCTGGTAGACGCAACCTTTCAGCAGGCTTTTTCCCCGGGGGTCGTAATGCCCGTAAATGCGGCAGTGGTAAGGGCGCACGGGATATATGCCGCAAAGTACCCCCTCCTGAAAAGGGCAGTTACCGGAAGAGCTTCCCCAGATGCTGATCACGTCGCTGTTTGCAAAATTACGGAACTTGTCGAGCAAAAGCTCGTTTTTGATGTGCATTCTGATGTTCTCCATTTCCAGCGGGTACACCCGCAGCGAGGACACCGCCTTGCAGCACTCGCCGCAAATACCGCAGGCCCTGCTGGAGGGCAGCAAAAAATGGTCAAGCCTTGCGTAAAAGTCTGCCAGGTCCTTCAGCAGTGAATCCATAAAAACACCCCCAGGTATAAGGAATTGCTTGTTTACTTAATTTACCATATTGATAAAAGAATTGAAAGGAAAAAAGGGGGAACGGTTAAATATTAAAGGTGAGAGGGTAAAAACCGGCCTGACGATTTACCGTTGATTTAAAGGCGATCCGGGCATATAATATTTATTGCAGGATGGCAGGATGGCAGGATGATTGAGGCTTTGCTTTTTGCCTCTGGTATTGTAAAGCGTCAGTGCTTCAGTCGGCATCCCTGTCCGGGATGCCTTTTCTGGTTTTAATGCCCTTCCTGCCGCAAATCAGCTTTTATAAGGAGGTGCAGGGCGGAAGTACGGCAGTTAACCGGTTAATGATTTGTGGAGGAGGATTGTAATGGCCGTAAACAAGGTTTCATTTATTGAACAAAAGCAGAAAATCGAAATTGGCATCATAGGCGGGCCGTTTGACCGGATCACTACTGTCCTGGAGGAGTTTGAGCCGGGCCAGAAAAATTTTATAGTATACCCGGAGCAGTGCGGAGTTGCTCCCAGAAAGGTGGCTGAGGTTGCAGAAAGGGAAGTGGAAGTCACCGTTCCTGCCCGCCTGCATCCCACCGTCCTGGACATGAACCGGTTCAACGTCAGCCGTCCCGGGGGCGGCGGGATGGGGATAGCGGTGGGGGTTTACCTGAAGGCCAGGGTCCGCTCGACACCGGGCCCGGAGATTGTGGTCAAGGGAGAGCGGCCCCTTATCGCTACCCATTTTGCCAGGGTTTTCAGAGAAATCCTTGGGTACAAGGGAGGTTTCGAAATAGAGCTCTACGACCACAAGAGAAGACATGTGGGCATGGGGTCCTCTACCGGTACCATGTGCGCTGCCTGTATCGGGATTAACGAGGTTCTGGGACGCCCGTTCAACAACCGGGAGCTGCGGCGTATACTGGGCTACAACGCCTGTGAGGAAAGCCCCAGGGGCAGCCGCTACCTGATCCGCGGTTTTGAAACCGGCATGGGCGCCATGGTCAGCATACACGGGGGAATGGTGCTGGGCACCGATGACATGGAGATCATTTACCGGACGGCGCTGCCCGGGACCAGGGCGATTATCGTGATACCGGATGTTCCCAGCCTGAAGGACGAGTTTACCGGAAAGGACACCGCCGCCGAGTCGGAGGTGGAGCTGCTGATGCGCCGGGCCAGGTACCTGGACTACCTCCAGTGCGGTACCAAGTCCCAGATAGTTCTTCTAGATTTGCTGCCGGCCATGGTAAGGGGCGACCTGAAAGGAATAGGCGACGCCATGTTCGACCTGTGCTTCCTGGGCTCCAAGCGCGCGGAGTGCGAACAGCACGGGGTGTGGGGAACCCACATTTACAACTTCATCGGGAGCTTCCGCGAGCTGGGGGCGGAAGTTGCCGGCATGAGCTCCGTGGGGCCTACCGTCTTCGCCCTCACCCGGAGCGGGCAGGTGCAGGAAAGGATCATGGACTTCCTGGCTTCCAGGCAGGTGGCGCCAAGCCGGATCATTGTCACCGAGGTGGACAACATTGGGGCCAGGATCCTGGAAAACGGAAAAGAAAGGAATTACCAGCATGAAGGCTGGCTGTCAGGTTAAGATCTGCGGCATAACCAGTATCGAAGACGCCCGGCTGGCTGCCGGGGCGGGCGCCGATTTTATCGGGGTGGTGGTGGAGATCGGCTTTTCCCCGCGCTCTTTGACGGTTGAAGAAGCAAAAGCCGTTTTTGCTTCGGCCCCGGTGCCGGCCGTGGCGCTGGTCTTTGAAATGAAGCCGGAGCGCATTGAGCATATGGTGCTTAAGTTAAAACCTTTTGCGGTGCAGTTCATCAGCCCGGAGGGGCCGGATCTGGCGGGGCGGCTGAAAAGGCTTCAGCCGCGGCTTAACATCTGGCAGTCCCTGCACCTGCCGGCGAAAGCAGGTTCGTCCGGCGTCAGCTTTGATGAAAGGGAAGTGCTGCGCCGGGTCCGGCAGTGCAGGGAAGCTGGGGTGGACGCCGTCTTGTTCGACACCGCGGCTGTGCTAAACGGTGTGACCAGGCTTGGCGGAACGGGGCAAACGAGCAACTGGGAGGTGGCGGGGCGGCTGGTGAAGGCTTCGCCCCTGCCGGCCTTCCTGGCCGGCGGGATCAACCCCGCCAACGTGCGGCAGGCCGTTGAAAAAGTCCGGCCGTACGGGATTGACCTGTGTTCCGGGGTTGAAAAAAGTCCGGGAAAGAAGTGCCCGGTCAAATTAAAGGCTTTGATGGAATCGTTAAGGCAGGCAGGGGGGACGGGAAACGTATGATGATGAAAGCAGCGGTGGTGCACGGCAAGGGCGATATCAGGATTGAGCCGGTTCCCGTCCCGGAAACCGGCTATGGGGAGGTTTTGGTAAAGGTCAGGGCTTCCGGCATCTGCGCCACCGATATCAAAACCCTGCTGGGCCAGGGGCTGCCGGAGAAACTCCCGGCCATCCTGGGCCACGAGGTGGCCGGGACGGTGGAGCGGGTGGGGCCGGGCGTCCGTGGCGATCTGTCGCCCGGGAAAAGGGTGGCGGTGTACCCCATTGCAGTATGCGGGGAATGTTTCTTCTGCAAACGGGGCAGGCACAACCTCTGCCTGAGGGAATACGGCCTGGCCCACGGGATAGACGGCGGGTTTGCCCAGTATGTGCGCATACCCAGGGAAATCGTCGCTATCGGCGGCCTGGTTGAACTGCCGGAACACCTTTCTTACGAGCAGGCGGCAATGGCCGAGCCGCTGTCCTGCTGCCTGGCTGCGGCCCGCGCCGGAAAGCTGGAGGAGGGCGACACCATGCTGGTGGTGGGGGCCGGCCCGATGGGGCTTTTGCACTTAAAGACGGGTCTCTGGCGCGGGGCCAGGGTCATTGTTGCCGATTTGCGCCGCGACAGGCTGGAAATGGCCGCCCGGATGGGAGCTGCCCACTGCATTGATGCCGGTGAAAAAGATGTGGTGGAGGAGGTGCGGCGCCTGACGGACGGCCTGGGCGCCGGCCTGGTGGTGGCGTCTCTTGGAGCACCGGAGGCTGCAGCACAATACCTGCCGGCAGTGCGCAACGGCGGTACCTTCAATATTTTCGGCGGCCCGCCCGCAAACAGGCCGGTCAATGTTGATTTCCGCTGGATTCATTACTCCGAAGTGGTGCTGACGGGGACTTTCGCCTCCACTCCGGAGGATTTCCGGCTGGCGTTAAAACTTATCGCCGGGGGGCAAATCCTGGTGGACGACCTTATTTCCCACCGCTTTGAACTGGAAAACATGCTCGAGGCAGTGGAACTGGCGAGAAAACAGGAAATAATTAAGGGCGTTTTAATAATGCCGGGAGAGGATGGTTAAATGGACGGGCTGCAAATCAGGCTGAAAAGGATTTTTCGCAAAAACACGGGGCGCACCCTGGTGGTGGCCATTGACCACGGCATGGCTCTGGGGCCCATGGCGGGAATTAGAAATATCCGGGAAACGGTGGAGCGGCTGGACTCCACCGGCCTGGTTGACGCCTGGCTACTGACCAAGGGAATTTTAAGATATGGCTTTGAGCCGGCCGGCACACCGGGCATAATCTTAAGAATCAGCGGTGGTGCAACCATTGCGGGGCCGGAGTTGACCAGGGAAGGGCTGACCGCCACCCTGGAGGAAGCCCTTGCCGCGGGCGCCGATGCGGTGGCGGTATCCGCCTTTATCGGCTCCCCTTACGAACACGAGACTCTGGTGAACCTGGCCGCAGCGGCAGGCCGGTGCCGGCGCTGGAACGTGCCCCTGCTGGGAGTGGTGGGGCTTGGAAAAACAAATGAGGACAAAAAAAAGGACCCGAAGTTTATTGCCCTTGCCACCAGGGTGGCGGCGGAACACGGGGCCGACCTGGTCAAAACTTATTACACCGAAGAGAACTTCGACCAGGTGGTTGCCGGTTGCCCGGTGCCGGTTTTGATAGCCGGCGGGCCGAAATGCGACACCGACGGCGATACCCTGAAGATGGTTTATGGCGCCGTTCAGGGGGGCGCCAGGGGCATCGTAATGGGCCGGAACGTCTGGCAGAGCCCCCACCCCAGGGCCCTCCTGGCGGCGGTGCACGGGATTATTCACCGGGGCCTGAGCCTCCGGGAAGCCTGCGAACTGCTGGAAGAAAAGGCTCGTAAAAATGAATAGCATTGGCGGCCCCCGCCGGGGCTTTTTCTTTTTAAATAAAAAATAAAATTATGTCGAATTTGCCGTTGTAAATATGGCTCCGCAGTGCTATTCTGATTATTAATATTAAATGTAAACTTTTGTTTTGCAAAAAGCTGCCGGGAGAGAACATCATTGTATTTTCCAGTTTCCGGCGTTGAAGTTTTTCCGCTGATTCCGCCGGCTGTCGCCTTTTTGGTTTCTTCCTTTACCGCTTCGGCGGGGGTATCGGGCGCCTTTCTGCTGCTGCCCTTCCAGGTCAGCGTGCTCGGTTTTACCAGTCCTTCGGTCAGTCCGACAAACCTTATTTATAACATTGTGGCCACGCCGGGAGGGCTTTACCGTTTTATCAGAGAGGGCCGCATGGTGTGGCCGCTAACCTGGGCGGTAATAACGGGCACCCTGCCCGGTGTTTTTTCCGGCGCCTGGATAAGAGTAAGGTACCTGACCGATCCAGGAGCCTTTAAGGTTTTCGTGGGGGTGCTTCTTTTGTACCTGGGGCTCCGGCTCCTGCGTGAAACTGCCGGCTGTTTCATGGAGTACAATAGCCGGGCACATAATGCCGGGAGCAATTTTGGAGAACGGTACAGGACGGTCGGGAAAGGAAACGGCTCAAAAGTTCCTCCGGGTTTTTCTGCGGGCGCCGGGGTGAGGGTCAGGCGCTTTTCGTATGGCAAGGTCGAATATGAATTTATGGGCCAAACTTTTTCATTCAGCACCGCCGCAGTGTTTTTCCTGGCCCTTGCGGTAGGTTTAATTGGAGGTATATACGGCATAGGGGGCGGAGCCATAATAGCGCCGTTCTGCGTTTCCTTTCTCGGTTTACCGGTCTATACCGTGGCCGGCGCCGCCCTGGCCGGCACATTTCTAACTTCCATAGGCGGGGTGTTTTTTTTCAGCCTGCTGGCGGCAACACCCGCCGGCGCCCAGGCTGCAGTGGCTCCGGACTGGGTGCTGGGGGCGCTGTTCGGCGCGGGCGGCCTTTTCGGCACTTACCTGGGCGCCTGGCTTCAGAAGTTCCTTCCGGAGAGGTTTATCCGCGGCACTTTGGGTGCCCTTGTTACCTTTCTTGCCGCCCAGTATATCCTGCAGTTTTTTTTCAGGTAGGGGTTGTCAAAATTCACGGGCGGTTTTATGTTAAATAATATATGCATATATGCAGCTTTGAAGCGGGGTTGTTGAATTGAAAGAGAATGAAGACGGGAGACGGTCCCGCCGGTGGCTGATCGGCCTGGTTAATTTTTTGCTTAACTTTGCCACCCAGAGTTCAATTACATTTATCCCCCTGTTGGGTGCCCAGCTGGGGGCTTCTGATTTTCAGGTGGGGCTGGTGGGCTCGGTCTACGGAGCCGCTTTTTTAGCTTCTTCCCTTTTTTCAGGGTGGAAGTCGGACAGCATGGGGAGGCTCCTTTTTGTGCGGTGGGGGCTTTTCATCAGCAGTGCGGCCTTTGCCGCCCAGCTTCTGGCCAGCAGCGTGCTGCTGCTGATGATCCTGCGCGGGGCGGTGGGCTTTGCCCTGGGCATTACTGTTGCAGCCAACCTTGCTTTTGCCTTTGAGTCTGGTGCCGATATGGGCAAATTCAGTTCTTACGGTTCTTTAGGCTGGATTTTTGGAGCTCTTGCAGCGGCACTGGTGGGGGATATTTACCTGCTTTTTAAAATCAGTTTCCTGGTCTGCCTGAGCGCCTTTTTCCTGTCCCTGTTTTTTGAAGAAGCCCCGTCTATCAAATTTTCCGCTCCGCCCAACCTCTGGCATGTATTGCGGAGGGATTACCGGATTTACCTGGCCGTATTTTTACGGCACCTGGGGGCCACGGCCGTATGGGTCATTCTTCCCCTCTACCTGTCCTGCCTGGGAATGGACAAATTCTGGATCGGCCTTTTGTGGGGGATTAATTTTTTTGTACAGTTTGTAGTGATGCGCCATCTTGACGGATTTTCGGAATATAAGGTTTTCGCCTTCGGGCAGCTGTTGTCCATTTTTGTTTTTGTGGCCTATGCCTTTGTTGCCGGCAAACCTTTCCTGGTTATTGTCCAGGTGCTTTTAGGAGTGGCCTGGTCCTGTCTGTACGTAGGCGCCCTGCTCATTGTCCTGCGCAGCGGGGAGGAAAGAGGGACGGCAGGCGGAGTCTTCCAGTCCACCCTGAATCTGTGTAACGCCGTGGGGCCGCTGCTGGGCGGTCTGATTGCCCAGGGGTTTGGCTACCGCGGGGTGATGTTCTTTGCCGCAGCCCTCGGCGTGTTGGGAATGCTGGTGGCCGTGCCGGCGGGACAGAAAGAGTCCGGGTGTTGATTTCGATCCCCTGATTAATCACAAAATAAAGCGTTGTTAAATAAGATGTTAACAAATACAGGAAGAGGGGTAGAAATATGGCCGGTCAAATACAGCTGGAACAGGTGATCAACGGTTTAAACCTGGACCTGTCCTGGGAGTACGCAGCCATGGTTCAGTACATCCAGCATGCCAGCATGCTCACGGGCCCGGAATATGTGGCGGTTATTAGCGAATTGCAGGAACATGCCAGGGAGGAGCATAACCATGCCGTCATCCTGAGCGACCTGATTCAGTACCTGGGCGGCGTTCCCACCGTGGAAGTGGCCACCAGGCTAACGTCCCTTAACAATGTAGAAATGCTGCGCCAGGACCTGCAGGCCGAGTATGACGCCATCCGCCGCTATTTGCAGCGTATTGAGCAACTGGAAGCACTTCACCTTTACGACTCGGCGCAAAAAATCAGAAATATTGCGGCAACGGAGCAGGAGCATGCCATTGATCTGGAAAAAGCCCTGGGCATCCAGAAAGTGCGGCCGGGTACGGCGTATCCCTTTACCCTCAGTCCATAGCAAGTCGCCTCTCCCTATTTTTTAATTTTAATGTGTTCCGGAGGCACTACTCGAACCTGACCTCGATTTTTTGAGGGGAAAAGAAATTTTTCTTAGGTGCCCGGACGTACATGGTTCCGTTCCGGTAAACGGCGGAGGCGCCGGAGGGGTCTACCGGTGCCGGCAGGCGAACTGTTTTATGAAAATTTTCGGTTCTTTTGTCTCCTCCGGCAGTTCCGCCGCAAACCATGGTCCCGGATAACTCCAGCGCTTCCGGAGAGATAAAGAGGGCCAGGTCGTTCCGGGAGGCAAGCTCCGGAAGGACAATATGAATACTGACTTCACCGGCCGTTTCAAAGACCGATACCGGTATGTTGCGGCCGCTTTTTGTTTGTGCCGGCTGCTTTCCGCCATAAAAAGGATGTGATTTCTGTTGCCAGAAAGCCTCATTTTCTGCTTTTTCCTGCTCTGCCGGGGCTGCTTCCTGCTGAATTTTGCCTCCTTTACCGGGCTGCGCGGGCCACGGGCCTGAGAAATTCAGTTTACCGGCCATATCTATTAAGGACTCCAGACCGTTTTTGTCAATTCCGTTCATGAAGCCCATGTCCCTGGTTTTTTCGTACAGGTCAAGGGCAAATTTAAGCCAGTCTTTGTTTGAAAAATTCATTTTAGGCCTCCTTATTTATGCAGGAGTGTTAATATATTATAAAAATTAAACTTTCATGGTTAAAGAAACTGCAGGAAAAATTAAAACAGGGGCAGATTATGTTCTGTCCCCGCTACGGCAAAATTGTTCTGGCGCCGTCGCCGTCTATTATATCGGTTATGATGCCGTTTACCGAAACGCTGGGCTGGTCGGTTGTGCCGTAAAAAAGGTTACCGTCTCCTACGCAAAAGGAATTAGCATCTGCTTCCTGGTGAATATTGCTTTTGGCACAATTGAGAGCTATTTCGCCGTAATTGAATATGCCTCCCGATTGGATCTCTATGTTGAGGCCGCCTATAATTAGAGCCAGAAGCACCACCTCAGCCCCTGTGATTTGCTTTCCGTAAAATCTCAGCTAAATTGCCGGCATCGATAATATTGGTGCGTGCCTTCCTGAATTTTATTTCTGGAGCATTGAAAAATGAATTATGAAAATTTCTGTTGCCCTGGTTGAAGGAGTTGACATCAGCTGCCATATGCAAATTATTTTTGTTAACAATCAAAAACACGCTGCCAATGTTAGATTTTGCGCCGGTTTGTACGGCTGCCCTTACAGGCCCTAAAATTAGAGGCATTGCTTCAACCGCTTCACTTTTGTAGGACATTATCAATCGTCTCCTAACCCGTAATTGCAAGGCGATGCAAGGCCTGCGACCTCGCTTGCTTTGATCCTGTACAGGTGCTAAATGATCTTTTCGAAAGCATCTGAATCTACTATGTCAGTAGAAATCCCATTAAATAGTATTGAAGGGAAATTTGACAAAGAGGCCTGGTTGTTAAAGCTTCCCTGGTTGTATGAGCTACATCTGCCTTCAAGGTGCATATTATTTTTGTCAGACGAAAGAAAGACGTTGCCGAAATTGAATTTTCCTCCGGTTTGGTTTTTTACTGTTATGGGGCCTATAATTAAAGGCATTGCAGCCATTCACTCCAGTTTAACCCCAGGAATTTTTGGCTGCTTTTCAGCAAGCCTTCCTGTCTATAGAATATGCGGTTCGCGAAAAAAAGCTACAAATACCTGGCAAGATACTGGCTTTTGCTCATTCTCCTGGTTGTTTTAAGAATGCGAGTTTTTTTCGCTGTCAGGGACCTGCCGTTCTTTTGAAGCAATTGAAGTTATGCCGTCCCCGGAACAAAAGGAATTGCTTCCTGCCGACAGCTCGATCTTGTTGCCGGGCAGGCTGAAGATAACTTCTCCTATATTTAAAACTGCACCTGAATGAATGCAGTTAATCTTAAAGCTGCCAATAATTATCTGCGCCACCATTTAACCCCTTAACCTGAATTTTTCCCGGCATCTAGAAGCCGGGAATTTTTGCATGAGGAAGGTTATTCTTTTTTAATTTCACGATTACAGTATATTACTGGCAATTTAAAAAAGTGCAAAAAGAAAATTCTCCTTTTTTATTTATATATCAAGTTGATCTTTTTCTTCTCTGGCTCCGGTTGCCTGATGGGTTTTTCCTCCTGATTTAGTTCGAATTTTTGTTCCGATGCAGAATAAGTGGTACCAATGTTCATTGTGCCTGAAAGATTTTCGGTTGCAACAGAATCTATATTATAACTGGTCTCAAATTTTTCACAAATTATTTTATCAATTATAATTTTTTCAATTTTTATTACTGGTGCATTATCTATTTGCAACTTAATTTGTTCAATCTGTTTTTCTAATTCTCGTATCTTATTTAAAAGATCTTCAGGACTATAACTTTGGTGTATAAATTTTCTTAATTTTAAAAATAAAAATTTTATCATAATTCCATATCCTTAAATATAGATTTATCTGTTGCAAGGACCGGCAAAATACACCAGTAAGAGATAGTTTAACTCTCCAAAATAATACAGTACCTTATAGATGTTTATTCACCTGTGAAAGAAGACTGCATGGTTTTATTTTCGGTTGTGCCGCATAAAAATTGATAAAAATTAGCGAGGAGCCCCTGTGAGGGCTCCTTTTTGCAGCTTAACCTTAAATTTTGTTTAACGCATCCTGGCATTGTTTAATGCAGGCGTCAATGGACTGGTAAGCCTGATCCAGGGATTGCTTTGCGGGAGCCGGTGCATCCGTTGCCATAGACTTTATGTCGTTGGCCGTGGCCTGGCAGCGCTGGATGCATGACTGCAATGTTTGTCTGGAAAGCATGGACATCACCTCCTCTTGTCTTATTATTTGTCATGAAAATATTTTTTATTATCGGAGGAAAATTATAAGGCCTCCGGCGCAGGCGCCTTTAGAGGCCTTAAAGGGTAAGGTTGCTTTTTCTTCCCTTTTTCTTATTTGGGTCGTAAACCTCGAATTTTCCCGTAAAACTGGCCAGGTTGTACTCAATCAGGGGGGCGGATTTGTTAAGCCGTTCCATCTGAACGGTGCGCATTCTGGCAAGCGCGTTTCCGTATTCGTTCCTTTTCCGGTCAACATGGCACCTGTGCTTGCTCATATACTTATTATATTCAAATGGATAAAGAACATTCATAAAGAAAATTAAAATAAAATATAAAAAAATGAAAATATTTATATATTTTAGGAGGATAGTGGTAACATAATGTCGAAAATCTTTAAACAAAATTTAAATCATTTTATGAAAATTGGCATGTACAGGCAGGCTTTAAAAAACCTGAACCTTAAAAATGAGGGGAGGATAAGCGGGTGAAGGTATGCATAATCGGCGGAGGCCGGGGCGGAAGAGCTATTCTGGATGCCTTTTATAATTTAAAAGAGGTTGAAATCGTAGGCATCTGCGACAAAAACATGGATGCTCCCGGCATAGTTCTGGCCCGGCAGTTAAAAGTGCCTGTTTACAGCGATTTTAACGAATTAATTAAAAAGCCCGGCCTGAATCTTATATTTGAGGTTACCGGAAACGAAAAGGTCAGCGAAGCAATCATAAATTCATGTCCTCCCGGAGTTTTTGTGGTAAACGCCCACGCTGCCAAATTGATGATGGATTTGATTGAGAAAAACAACAGTTTGCTCCGCCAGTTAGAAGAACAGGCCCAGCACCTGGCCGAGGTGGCCCAGGAAATTAACCAGGCCATGAAACTTATTGTGACGGCAATCGAAGAAATTGCCCAGGGAGCCAAAAACTTAAACCTTCACACCGAAAAGCTCAGTTCCTCGGCCAGGGAAACCGAAGGCCACCTCAAAGAGACCGGGTCCATCCTGGAGTTTATTCAGGGTGTGGGGGACCAAACCAAGCTGCTCGGCTTAAATGCGGCAATTGAAGCGGCCCGCGCCGGGGAGCACGGCCGCGGTTTTACCATTGTGGCCCAGGAAATACGCAAAATGGCCGATAACAGCGCCAACAGCGCCAAGCAGATCAACGTTATCCTGAAAAATATTGAAAAGTCGGTCACGGTAATTGTTCATAATATAGAGGAGGCGAGCAATATTATTCAGAAGCAGGCGGCGGCCACCAGCGAGGTGGTGGGGGCCACCAAGAAGGTTAACGACACCGTCGAGCAGCTTTACGCGGTAGCCACCAAACTGGCATCGATCAAGTAGCAGGAACTGCGTTAAAACGCGTTTAACTCTCCGCCGGGGGCCGCGCTTTCCGCCGGCTTGCTTTTTTGAAGCGGGGTCGAAGGAAGGGAAGGATTTCTTTAAAAAATATCGTAATGATACTCAAATCGTAATATTTTAAGGGAGGGGTTAATATGCCAATATTTGAGTACAAATGCAACAACTGCAACAGGGTCAGTGAAATTCTCCAACTGCCTGGACACAACGGCGAAATTGCGTGCAAGGGCTGCGGCAGCACCAACCTGACAAAAATGATTTCTGCTCCCTTCCTGCCCAGTTCCGTAGGAAAGCCCGCCAACGACGACTTAAAATGCAGCGCATCTGATAAAGAATGCGAATTCAAGGACAGAAGCTGCGATGCCGGTTCCTGTTGCGGGCAGGCGGTAAATTAGCAGTAAATTGACCAGGACGGCCCCGCCCCGATCGGGCGGGGTTTTCGATTGTCTTTTAGCGGCAGATATGGTAACGGAAAATTTTTTAAAAACAGTTTTAAAACAGGGTTATGCTGTGCATCCTAAAAAAAGATTCTTTTCCTTTCTTGATTAATTGGGCCTGTGACTGCGTATAATAACAAAAAGGGGGTGACAGGATGTGAAGGCAACGGGAATCGTGCGCCGTATTGACGACCTTGGCAGGGTGGTGATACCGAAGGAAATAAGGCGGACGATGAGAATCAGGGAAGGGGATCCCCTGGAGATCTTCACCGACAGGGAAGGGGAAGTTATTCTGAAGAAGTATTCACCAATCGGTGAACTGGGTGAGTTCGCTTCAGAATACGCCGATTCATTAAACGAAGCGCTCGGCCACATCTCCTGCATAGCGGACAAGGATTCCATCATTGCGGTGGCGGGAGCGCCCAAGAAACAGTTACTGAACAAGCAGATCAGCCCCGACGTGGAAAAAGTAATGGCGGACCGGAAGGTGGTAGTTTTTAATGAACCCTGCTTTTTAACCTTTGATGAAGACATCAGCTACAACTCTGCCGTGATTGCGCCGATCATTGCCGAAGGCGACGCGGTGGGAGCGGTGATTATTGCCTCGAAAGAGCCCGGCGTGCAAATGGGTACGCTTGAAACAAAGCTTGCCGAAACCGCCGCAGGTTTTCTGGCAAAACAAATGGAATCGTAGAAGAAGCCCCGAACGGGCTTCTTTTATTGTTGCTCTGATATCATATAATTGAAAGCAGCCGGGGAGGTGATGCCGCGTTGAGACCGCTCAACTTTGCCTCTTAATCTGCCGTTGACAACAGCAGGCAGATAAAATATAATCTTCCTAAAGGTTACAACCGAATAGTCAGCTAGGGGTGCCGCAAGGCTGAGAGAGAGCAATCTCGACCCTCTGAACCTGATCTGGGTAATGCCAGCGTAGGGAAGCGGAAAAGCTGTATCTTGATCCAAACTTGCAAGGCCGTTTTATCTTCTCTTGAAGTCAAGTTTTTTTAAAAGCTTACCCGGTGAGGTAGGCTTTTTTTATTGAGGGGTGGTGCTTTTGAAAATAATTTTAAACGGCCGGGAGGAAGTGCTGGAGGAAGGCATGACCGTGGCCGGGCTTGTTGCTTTAAAAGGGGTCAACCCCGATGCCGTCATTGTCGAGTACAACTATTCCCTGGTTAAGAAGGAGGATTGGGCCGGCATAACCCTCAAAGAAAACGACCGGCTTGAAATACTGAGATTTGTGGGGGGAGGATAAAAATGGAAGACACATTCAAGATCGGTGGACGGGAGCTTACAAGCCGGTTGTTCCTGGGTACGGGCAAGTTTTCTTCCAACAGGCTCATTCCCGAAGCGGTCAGGGCTTCAGGCGCCCAGGTGGTGACCGTGGCTTTAAGGAGGATAGATCTGGAGTACGAGGAGGAGAATATTGCCGCCTACGTTCCAAAGGACTGCATTTTAATGCCCAACACTTCCGGGGCCAGAAACGCCCAGGAAGCGGTGCGGATTGCCAGGCTGGCCAGGGCCGCCGGATGCGGCAACTGGGTTAAAATTGAGGTTATCACAGACAACAGGTACCTGCTGCCGGACAACTACGAGACCATAAAGGCCACCGAAATTCTGGCCGCCGAGGGGTTTGTGGTTCTGCCCTACATGAGTCCGGACCTGATGGTGGCCAAAAAGCTGGCCGAGGCAGGCGCGGCGGCGGTAATGCCCCTGGGCGCCCCGATCGGCAGCAATCGCGGCTTGAGAACAAAGGAACTGGTGAGAATTCTGATCGACGAAATACCCCTGCCCATTATCGTGGATGCCGGACTGGGGCGGCCCTCTGAGGCGGCAGAGGCCATGGAAATGGGCGCGGCGGCGGTACTGGTAAACACGGCCATAGCCACGGCGGGGGACCCGGTAGCTATGGCCAGGGCCTTTGGCCTGGCCGTTAAAGCCGGCCGGCTGGCCTACCTGGCCGGACCGGGAGAGACCCAGGAGTACGCCAGGGCTTCCTCGCCGCTGACCGGTTTCTTGAGGGATTAGGAAATCTCTGTAAAAAAAGGGTGACCGCTGATGAGCTTTTACGAGGTGCGGAAAGAGTACGCCGGTTTCGACTTTAAAGGGTTCTTTGCAGGGGTTACTGTTGACCGGGTTAAGAGGGCGCTTTCAAAAAGCCGTCTGACCGAATGGGACTACCTGGCCCTGCTTTCCCCGGCGGCGGAGGAGTGCCTGGAAGAAATGGCCCGGAAAGCCCACCGCCTGACCGTGCAGCATTTCGGAAGGGTGATTTTGCTTTACACCCCCCTCTACCTGGCCAATTACTGCGTCAACCGGTGCGTGTACTGCGGCTTCAAGGCAAACAACAGGCTGGAAAGGAAGAAGCTTACGCCGGCCGAGGTGGAGAGGGAGGCCGGGATAATTGCGGCTACCGGCTTAAAGCACATCCTTATTCTGACCGGGGAATCCCGCCGTCATTCTCCCGTTTCATATATCAGGGAATGTGTTAAGATCCTGAAAAAATATTTTACCTCAATCAGCATTGAAATTTATCCTCTGGAAGAAAGCGAGTACGCCGAGCTTATTGCCGCCGGGGTGGACGGCCTGACCATCTACCAGGAGGTTTACGACGAAGAAGTGTACGCCGAACTTCACCCGGCCGGGCCGAAGAGAAACTACCGCTACCGGCTGGAAGCCCCTGAGCGGGCCTGCCGGGCCGGGATGAGGACGGTCAACGTGGGTGCCTTGCTCGGGCTGCACGACTGGCGGACGGAGGCCTTCTTTACCGGATTGCATGCCAGCTACCTGCAGGATACCTTCCCGGATGTCGAGGTCAGTATTTCCCCGCCCCGGATGCGCCCGCAACTGGGAGGATTTCAGCCCAGGGTGAAGGTGAACGATAAGGACCTGGTCCAGTATATGCTGGCTTTCAGGCTGTATATGCCCAGAGGTGGAATTACCATTTCCACCAGGGAGAGGGCCGAACTGCGGGACCATCTGGTCAGGCTTGGGGCCACCAAAATGTCGGCCGGTTCCTGCACGGCCGTGGGCGGGCGGTCGGGCCATGAATCCACCGGGCAGTTTGAAATATCCGACGGGCGCAGCGTGGCCGAAATGGCCAGGATGCTCTACGACCAGGGCTACCAGCCGGTTTACAAAGACTGGCAGATGATCTAGGTGGCTGACATGAACGCTTTTGAGACGGCCCTGGCCGGAATTCTGGGGAAAGAGAAACTGGCAGCAATCCAGAGGCTGAAGGTGGGCATTGCCGGCGCCGGCGGGCTGGGCTCCAATTGCGCCGCCTTTCTTGTGCGCAGCGGTTTTAAAAGGTTCAGGATCGTGGACTTCGACGTGGTGGAGAGCGGCAATCTGAACAGGCAGTTTTATTTTGCCGCCCAGGTGGGGAAAAGCAAGGTGGCCGCCCTGAAGGAAAACCTGCTGCTGATCAATCCGGGGCTGGAAATAGAGGCCCTGCCTGAAAAAATTGACGAGGGCAATGTTACCGCCCTTTTTTCCTGCTGCGACGTGGTGGTGGAGGCGCTTGACCGGGCCGAGTACAAGAGAATGCTCGTGGAAGCCTGCCTGGGTACGGGCAAGCTTTTGGTAGCGGCCTCCGGCCTGGCCGGGTGGGGGAGAAGCGACGGCATTAAAATCCACCGGGTTAAAGAAAATTTTTATCTGGTAGGAGACCTGGTATCAGAAGCCGGGCCGGGCTGTCCTGCCATGGCTCCGGGAGTCAGCGTGGCGGCGGCAAAGCAGGCCGATGTTATATTGGCCTATTTTTTGGAAAATCTTGCAGGGAGGGATTGCTGTGGTTAGGCGGAGGGGCTTGTCCGGCCTGCTGGAGGCGGACATTTACGGGATTACCGCCTGGGAGTATTCTCTGGGCAGGAGCAATATTGAGGTTGTGGCGCAGATGATCGAGGCCGGCATTAAAGTCATCCAGTACAGGGAAAAGGAGCGGCCGGCCCGGCAGAAGTACGAGGAGTGCCTGAAAATCAGGGAAATGACCAGGGAGGCCGGCGTTACTTTTATAGTCAACGATCACGTCGACCTGGCCCTGCTGGTTGACGCGGACGGGGTCCACCTGGGCCAGGACGACCTGCCTGCGGACAGGGTCAGGGAACTGGTGGGAGACAAAATGATTATCGGCCTTTCTACCCACTCGCCGGCTCAGGCCAGGGCCGCGGAAAAGATGGGAGTTGACTATATCGGGGTAGGCCCTATTTTTGCCACAAAGACCAAGAAGGACGTGTGCGACCCGGTGGGCCTGGAATACCTGGAGTTCGTGGTCAAGAACATCAGTCTGCCTTTTGTGGCCATAGGCGGCATAAAAGAGCACAACATTGCGGAGGTAAGCAGCAGAGGGGCCAAATGCATAGCACTGGTTACGGAAATAGTGGGGGCTGAAGACATAAAGGCCAAGGTGCGCGCCCTCCGTGCCATTATCAGCCGGAAGGAGGATTAACCGTGAATTACGCCACCCAGATGGAGGCTGCCCGGAAGGGAATCATCACCCGGGAAATGGAAACCGTTGCCCGCAAGGAGATGGTTGACCCTGCAAAGCTGCGGGAATTGATAGCGGAGGGCAGGGTGGTCATCCCGGCCAACAAAAATCACGCCTCGCTTGACCCGTGCGGCATTGGCCAGGGCTTGAGGACCAAGATCAACGTGAACCTGGGAGTTTCCAGGGACTGCTGCAATATCGGGATGGAACTGGAGAAGGCCAGGCTGGCCATAGAGCTAAAGGCCGACGCCATTATGGACCTGAGCTGTTACGGGCGGACGGAGGAATTCAGGCGGCGGCTGATTGAGATGTCGCCGGCGGCGGTGGGCACCGTGCCGGTTTATGATGCCGTCGGCTTTTACGGCAAAGAATTGAAAGAAATTTCAGCCGAAGAATTTCTGGGAGTGGTGGAGAAGCACGCTCAGGACGGCGTGGACTTCATGACCATTCACGCCGGCATTAACCGCGAGACGGCCGCCCGCTTTAAAAAGAACCCGCGGCTGACCAATATCGTTTCCAGAGGGGGCTCCCTGCTTTTTGCCTGGATGGAGCTTAACGGCAGGGAAAATCCCTTTTATGAGTATTTTGACGAGCTTTTGGAGATTTGCAGGAAATACGACGTTACCATCAGCCTGGGCGATGCCTGCCGGCCCGGCAGCGTTAAAGACGCCACCGATGCCTCCCAGATCCAGGAGCTAATAGTACTGGGGGAACTGACCAAAAGAGCCTGGGAGAAGGATGTGCAGGTGATGATCGAAGGACCGGGCCACATGCCCCTTAATGAAATTATACCGAACATGCTTCTGGAGAAAAAGCTGTGCCACGGGGCCCCGTTTTACGTGCTGGGGCCGCTGGTAACAGACGTCGCCCCCGGCTACGACCATATTACCAGCGCCATCGGAGGGGCCATTGCTGCCGCCAGCGGGGCCGACTTTCTCTGTTACGTCACCCCGGCGGAGCATTTGCGGCTGCCCACCCTGGAGGATATGAAAGAAGGCATCATTGCATCCCGCATTGCCGCCCACGCCGCCGATATAGCCAAGGGGGTGCCCGGGGCGCGGCAGTGGGACGATAAGATGAGCGAAGCCAGGCGCAACCTGGACTGGCAAAAGATGTTCGAGCTGGCGCTGGACCCGGAAAAGGCAAGGCGCTACAGGGCCGAATCGCAGCCGGAAAGCGAGGATACCTGCACCATGTGCGGCAAAATGTGCGCCGTGCGCAACATGAACAGGGTGCTGAGCGGCGCCGGCCCGGACGGGTAAAAGTAAAGGCGGTTTTTAACCCCTGCCTCGAAAGGTGGCAGGGGTTGAAAATTTTGAGGTTATATTAACCGTTTTTGGTATATAATTATGCCATAATAAAGCAAAAGGAGGCTGGTTGCCATTATTAAAAAGGTTGCTAAAAGACCTTCCACGGTTCTCTTCCCCGTTCCGGCCGTGCTTGTTACCTGCTGTCCGGAAGGAGAAACGCCCAACATCATTACCATTGCCTGGACAGGCATCATGTGCTCCGAGCCGCCGACGGTGTATGTAAGCGTCCGCCCCGTCGGCCGGTATTCCTACCGGCAGCTCAAGGAGTCCGGCGAATTTGTGATCAACATCCCCTCGGCCGATCTGGCCAGAGTGGTGGATTACTGCGGCAATGTATCAGGAGGCGAAGTGGATAAGTTTAAAGAAACCGGTCTTACCCCGGTGCCTGCTGCCCACGTCAGGGCTCCCCTGATTGCGGAATGCCCGGTTAACGTTGAGTGCAGGGTGAAACAGGTAATTCCCCTCGGCAGCCACGACGCTTTTATAGCCGACGTGCTGGCGGTGCATTTTAATGAAGACGTCCTGGATGAAAGGGGCCGGCCCGACCTGGATAAAATCAAGCCTTACGGCTACTGCATCAACGAATACCGGCTTGTATCCGGAAAGTTGGGCTTTTACGGGTATTCGAGGAAAGAGTGAATTGGAAAAGGAGGGCTGTTTTGTGGAAGCGCGTTTGGGAAATACTGTCATAAAGATAATTAAAGGAGATATTACCCTGCAGGATACCGAGGCCATTGTAAATGCGGCGAACTCAAGCCTGATGGGCGGGGGCGGGGTGGACGGCGCCATTCACCGTGCCGGCGGCCCGCAGATTCTTCAGGAATGTAAGGAGATTCGCGCCCGGCAGGGCATGCTGCCCACCGGCCAGGCCGTTATTACCGGCGGCGGACGCCTTAAAGCGCGCTATGTCATCCATACCGTGGGGCCGGTGTGGTCCGGCGGCAGCAAGGGGGAGGACGGCCTGTTGCGCAGCGCCTACCATAACAGCCTTTCCCTGGCCAGGGAGAAAGGCATCCGGTCCATTTCCTTTCCTTCAATAAGCACCGGCGTTTACCGCTTTCCCGTCGACCGGGCGGCCCGCATTGCCCTGCGCACCGTGCGCGATTTCGTCACGGCCAACCCGGGGATCGATGAAGTGCGCTTTGTGCTCTTCACCGATCAGATCCTGCGGGAGTTTGAAGCGGCCTGGGCGGAAATAAACGCCGGGCCTGCATGTACGGGATGAGCACTGGAAAACAAAAACACCTTGGAATGGCCCCCCAGGTTTAATTTTTGGCAAAGGGCCATTTTTAGTTGACAGCAGCCATTATTAAAACCTATTATATTAGTAGTTAATAATATGATAATATTTGGTGGAAGAGGCGATAGATTTGCTTGAAGAGCGAGCCGAACTGCTGAAAGCCCTGGCCCATCCATCGCGGCTGGCCATCCTGGAAACCCTGAAAGAAGGCGAAAGATGCGTTTGTGAAATTATCGACAGGGTTGTCCTGGAGCAGTCAAACACCTCGCAGCATTTAAACGTTTTAAAAAAGTCGGGCATTCTGGGCAGCCGGAAGGAAGGGGCCAGGGTTATCTACTGGGTAACCAATCCCGAGATTTATAAACTGCTCGACATACTGGATGCAGTAATTATGGACAAGGCAGAAAAGTCATCCAGGCTGCTGGTGCAGTCCAGAAGTACGGGTGGCACCGGCAGCGTGTAAACCTATCCCTGGATTGCTCCGAAGATCATCCCTGCGAACGTGGACAGTATAATAACAAGCGAAATAAAAACCAGCGTCTTTTTGGTTCCCAGGATCTTACCGATTACAATCATGCTCGGCAGGCTCAGCGCCGGGCCGGCCAGCAGCAGGGCAAGCGCCGGCCCCCTGCCCATGCCGCTGCCCAGCAGGCCCTGCAGAATGGGCACTTCGGTTAAAGTGGCGAAGTACATGAAGGCGCCTGCAACGGCAGCAATAAGGTTGGCGCTGAATGAGTTGCCGCCTACCAGAGCAGAAATATGTTTTGCCGGGATAATTCCGGCGTCGGCATCCGGCCTGCCCATTAAGAAACCGGCTGCCAGCACGCCACCCAGGAGCAGGGGGAAGATCTGCTTGGCAAAGTTCCAGGTAGATTCTACCCAGGCTGCCATTTCTTCTTTATTAAACCAAATTATTAGTATTACCGCCAGTACGGCCAGAAAGAACAACGTCAGGTACCAGTGCACCTGGTAAACTGCGTTGAAAAAGCCTACCGGTTGCGGAGGTTTTCCCCAGGCTGCGAAGATGAGGATGAGCACCATCGTTGCAAAATACACCGCGTACTGCCACAAAGCCCGCCTGTCTTCCGGGGGCGGCGGCAGGCTCAGCGCTGCTGCTTTTTTTTCTCTTTCTTCTTTTAAGAAGAACAAGTGCATTAAAAGCCCTATAATTATTGAGAAAAATACCGCTCCAACCGCCCGTGCCACACCCAGTTCAAATCCCAGTACGCGGGCGGTGAGGATGATGGCCAGAACGTTTATAGCCGGGCCGGAGTACAAAAAAGCCACGGCCGGCCCGATGCCCGCGCCGCGCTTGTAAATTCCGGCAAAAAGGGGCAGAACAGTACAGGAACATACCGCAAGTACCGTGCCGGACACCGAGGCCACGCTGTAGGAGAGAATTTTGTTGGCCCCTGCCCCGAAATATTTTAACACCGACGCCTGCGACACGAAAACCGCAATGGCCCCGGCGATAAAGAAGGCCGGCACCAGGCAGGTCAGCACGTGCTTCTGGGCGTAGTCCTGGAGCATGTAGAAGGCTTCCAGTATGGCCGACTGCACCCGCGGATTTTGGAGCGGGAGATAAAAGGCTATAAGGAATATACCTAGCAATATAAAAAATTTGTCGCGTTCCTTCATGAAAAGCCCTCTTTCTATGAGGCAGCATACATGCGGCCTTTGGTTTTTGTGTCCGGAATTTACTTCAACTGCCTTTTAATTTCGTTGCAGACCTTGGCAATATCTTCCTCATGCAGTTGGAAGCTGCCTTCTTTTTTGATACCCAGTCCGGTGACTACTATGTGCACGTCTACAGGCAATTCTGCGTGCTCAAAAATCTTTTTGACGCATGACACCGGGCAACCGTCTATAACTACCAGGCGGTTGCCTTTTGACGACTCTATGAAACTCTCTATATGCCCGCCGACACCGGCCAAACAGTACATTTTGCCGGTCTTATCTTTGGTTAGTGCTATTGCTGCCGTTGGCTATTTGCCCCACGTTGGAGCCGCCGGAGCAGGAAAAGAAAAGAACGGGCGCTGCCGTGCAGGTACAGTTTTCCATATTGTAAACTACCCCCGGTTAAGTTCTTAATTTAAATCTCTTGTTGGATATATTTCTTTATATCTTCTTTCCCCGGTACCTTTCCGGTCACTTTGACCTTGCCGTTGATTATCAGACCTGGTGTCAGCATCACGCCAGCTTCGATTATCTCGTCCAGCTTTTCTACTTTTTTTACGTCGGCGCTTACACCCATTTCCTCGACCGTTTCGGTTACTGCCTTGTACAGGGCCTTGCATTTCGGACAGCCCGGCCCCAGGATTTTAATTTCCAAAGAAAGCCACCCCCTTTAATATTAATTAACCATATTATAATATTGTAATTTATTAAAATATAACCCGGAACTTATGCCCTGTCAAGTGATTTTTCCGATTAACAATTTGAATGTTGGAATATAAGTTATTGATTTGGAGATCTATTCATTATATTATAATAGCAACATATAGTAATTTTATTTAATTATTTTATTTAAATTATTTTATATGATTTTTATATAAATCCGGTAATGTTATGGCTACTGTTATGTAAAATTCATTGCCCAATTACTCAAGGTTAGGTTAAAGCTCCAGGAAGACTGTTCGGCGATAGGGAAATTGAAAAAAATTATTGAGAAAAAATTTTTATTGAAGTTAAAATTTAGCGGTACGGTTTTTGCATAGATTTAAGTATGTAAATGTGTCAAAGCTTTATACCGGACTGAGACACCATTGTAAAGGAGGTGCTGTTATGCATGACTGACGTTTTAAAGGCGCTGTCCGACCCGCACCGGCAGAGCATCTTAAAAATGCTGGCCCATCAGGAAATGGGCGCGTGTGAGATCATTCACTCCATCGGGCTGTCCCAGCCCGCCGTATCGCACCATTTGAAAATACTGAGGCAGGCCAGGCTGATAACCAGTCAAAAGCAGGGGAAAATGGTGTTTTATTCTCTTAACAAAAGCGGCCTGAAAAATTTTTTCAACCAGATCAACTGTTTTTTACATGAGCTTTCCTGCTTTAACGATGCAATGCCGAGGCCTTCACAGTTAAGGCAGAACCCGGACCTGTGCGAATCTTTAGGATTTAAAGCGGAGGTATGTGAAAAAGAAGTATGATCTAAAGAAAAGTATTAAGCAGAAAAGGGGGAAAAGTTGATATGCCGGAAAGCACGTCGGCAAAGCTGTCGCTGCTGGACAGGTTTTTGACTTTATGGATTTTCCTGGCCATGTTTTTGGGTGTGGGCCTGGGTTATGCAGTTCCTGAGGTGGCCAACCTGCTGAACAGGTTCCAGGTTGGCACCACTTCGATACCCATTGCCATCGGGTTGATCGTTATGATGTACCCGCCTTTGGCCAAAGTTAAGTACGAGGAAATCGGGAAGGTGTTCAAAAACGGCAGGGTGCTGTCCCTTTCTCTTGTTCAGAACTGGATCATCGGTCCGATCCTGATGTTTTTTCTGGCGATAATTTTTTTGCAGAAATATCCCGAATATATGGCGGGGCTTATCATCATCGGCCTGGCCCGCTGCATTGCCATGGTAATCGTCTGGAACTCCCTGGCCAAAGGGGATTCGGAATATGCAGCGGCGCTGGTTGCCTTGAATTCCATCTTCCAGGTGCTGTTCTTTTCGGTATATGCGTATTTTTTCGTTACCCTGGCGCCTCAGTGGCTGGGCATAAAGTCTATGGAAGTGCACGTTTCCATGGCCGAAGTAGCCAAGAGCGTGGCGATCTACCTGGGTATTCCCTTTGCCGGCGGGGTGATCACCAGGTTTTCCCTGATCCCGGCCATGGGCAGGGACTGGTACGAGAAGAAGTTCATTCCCAAAATCAGTCCCCTTGCCCTCATCGCCCTCTTATTTACCATTGTGGTTATGTTCTCTTTAAAGGGCAACTACATCATAAACCTTCCGCTCGACGTGGTCAGAATAGCCGTTCCCTTGCTGGCTTACTTTATCATAATGTTCTTCATATCCTTTTTCTTAAGCAAGCAGCTTGGGGTAAATTACGAGCAGTCAGCTACGCTGGCCTTTACGGCCGCCAGCAATAACTTTGAACTGGCCATTGCCGTGGCCGTGGCAGTATTCGGCATAAATTCCGGCCAGGCTTTTGCCGCCGTGATCGGTCCCCTTATTGAGGTGCCGGTGATGATCGGCCTGGTCAACGTAGCCCTGGCGCTTAAGCAAAAGTATTTTGCTTCTCCTCCCCTGGGGGCGGGAAACATATAGCACCGGCCCGGACACGAAGCGTGGGGAAGCATGTCTCCCACGCTTCTTCATATTTTCTATTGTCTTTTCGGCGGAATTAATCACGAATGGCTTTTTGACCGGGGACAGCGTCCGGGAATTGATCGGGCTGGGACTGGATGTTCTGTTCACTTCTTTCGACAGCCCCGAAAAGGAGGAGTATAATGAAATACGGCAGGGAGGCTGTTTTGACAGCGTATACGGCAGCGCTGGGGGAAACAGCCCCTTCCTGTGCTGAGTGCCTGTGGTCGAGAAGGATTATTGTCTGCCCTGATTAATAGGATTATAATAAATATAAAATTGCACGGCCTGCGGTGATTTTTTAAGAATATTGCAGCTTTCTTTTTAATACCGGGGCCTGGCTTAACTTTTTATTGACAATGTTCAAACTTTTCAGATATCCTATTTTAAAAGCCGGAAACGTAGAACCGGGTGTTATTTTTAAAGATTGGGGGAGGGAAATATAAGAATGTCTGCGAAGGTATGTGACCTGGGCAACGGCATTTATATGGTCGATGTGTTCGACCAGGAGCCTGAAAGGACTTCCTGCTATATTGTCGCGGCAGAAAAGCCGGCCGTAATTGAAACGGGCGCCACGCCGGGCATCGGCCACCTGAAAGCTTCCCTGCGGGAACTGGGAATACCGCCGGAAAAGGTTGAGTACATAATCGTCACCCACATTCACCTGGATCATTCGGGCGGGGCCGGGGCGCTGGCCCGCGATCTGCCTAACGCCCGGGTGTTTGCCCACCCCAGGGGGGCCAAGCACCTTATCGATCCGTCCAGGCTCGCGGCAGGGGCCAGGTCGATTTACGGGGAGCGCTTCGATACCCTGTTTGGCGAAATAGTGCCGGTCCCCGCAGAGCGGGTGCACACGCCGGAGGACGGTGAAACGCTGGATCTGGGCGGGGGCAGGGTGCTTACTTTTTACCATACGCCGGGACACGCGCGCCACCATTTTGTCGTCTACGACCCGGCCAGCCGGGGGATATTCGGCGGTGATGCGGCCGGTATCCGTTTTTATGCTTTAAGCAGGCTTGCAGGTTACGATTTTACCCTTCCTTCGACCCCTCCGTCGGAATTCGATCCGCAGGCTACCATTGAAACGCTGGACCGGCTGAAAGACCTGGACCTGGAAAATATTTATTTTACCCACTACGGGAAGGCGGCGGGAGCGTCCGCCATCCTGGAGCGCAACAGGAAACTGACCGGTGTTTTTGAGGCCACAGGCCGGCAGGTGCTTGAGTCCGGCGGCGGCGTTAAGGAAATTGAAGAAGCCCTGTGGGATCTGGTAATGAAAGAACTGGAGCAAAACGGCGTTGCTGCCGGCAGGGAGCACCCGGCGGTGAAATTTCTGGCGCTGGACATGGAGCTGAACGCTGCCGGAATAGCTCAGTACCTTGAAAGGAAGAAATAGCAAAAAAGCCGGCCCGTGTCTTGCGGGCCGGCAAATTTAGTAAGCGTTTTTGGAAAAGCCTGCGACCGGGGGAAGGTTCTGGCATTAAAAATGCAAATAACCTATTTAAAAAAGTTTATATTGTTAGCAGAGGATTATTGTAATATTATAAAATTAAGAAAATTTATTCTTTTTTATTATGTTTTAAGGGCAGGGGGAAAAGTTTGTGAGAAATTTATACGACATAGCCGTGGGGATAGCCTTCAGGTGGGCGGCGGTTCAACTGGCAGCGGTTGCCGTAGTTTTGCTCCTGGTCCCCGTTTTGTGGGGAGGGATAGCGCTTATGGTTCTGGCCAGCGCCCTGAGCACTTACATGGTGGTTGATTATATTCAGAAACACAAGGGCGTTAAGGTGAAGCTGGACGATCACCCCATCGACCCGACCCTGCAGATAGCCAACGAAACCCTTCCTTTTATGCGGCGGGGCTTGAACGAAGAAACGGCCCAGAAGATTGCGGAAATTATCCTTAAAATAAGCGACGTTTCGGCCGTGGCCATAACCGACAGGGAGAAAGTGCTGGCCTATATCGGTGAGGGCTCGGACCACCATAAGGCGGGAGGGCCTATTATCACTTACGCTACCAAGCAAGCCCTGGAGACCGGGGAACTGATAATAATAAAAGACAAGAAAGGTCTTAACTGCCCGGAGAAGAACTGCTCCCTGCAGGCGGCCGTTATTGCGCCTTTGAAGTGCAAGGGCGAGGTGGCGGGCACGGTTAAGCTGTACCAGACCAGCCAGGGCGACCTGCAGCCTGCCGTGGTTAAGCTTACCGTTGCCGTGGCGCAGCTTTTGGGCCTGCAAATGGAGCTGGCGGAACTCGACCGGCAGGCCCAACTGGTTACCAAGGCCGAACTGGAGGCTCTGCACGCCCAGATCAACCCGCACTTTTTGTTTAACACCCTGAATACCATAATAACCTACAGCCGGACCCACCCGGAAACGGCGCGCAGGCTTTTGATCCGCCTGGCCGCCTTCTTCCGCCAGGCCTTGAAGAGGCACGGCCATTTTAACACCCTGAGGGAAGAAATAGAATACGTAAATACCTACCTCATCCTGGAAAAGGCGCGCTTTCGCGAAAAGCTCAGGATTCACCGGGAAATCGACCCGGCCCTGCTCGATTACCATGTGCCCGTCCTGACGTTGCAGCCGATTATTGAAAATGCCATCAAGCACGGCATCCAGCCGAAAATGGGCACCGGCACGGTGCAGATTATAGCCAGGCTGTTCAACGGGGAAATGCTTTTTATCATTAAAGACGACGGCGTGGGAATAAACAGGGATAAGATGCCCAAGATTTTCCTGCCCTGGTTTGGATCGGGCAACGGGGTGGGTTTGAGCAATGTGCATGAACGCCTGAAAAGCCTTTTCGGAGAGGATTACGGCCTCAGGATAGTAAGCGAGGAAGGCAAAGGCACTTCTGTTTACATCAGGGTGCCCCTGAACGCTAACACCACCGAAAGGGGGGGGCAGGCCGGTGAAACTCAAAGCGCTTATTGTGGATGATGAGTACCCTGCCAGGCAGGAGCTGAGATACGCCTTAAGCGGTTTTGGCAACGTTGAGATTGTGGGGGAGGCAACCAACGCCCAGGAAGCAATGGCCCTGATCAGGGCGCTGGACTACCAGGTGCTTTTTCTGGACATTTCCATGCCTGGGATGAACGGGCTTGATTTGGGGGCTGCCATACAGGAACTGCCCAGGCGGCCGTATATTATATTTGTCACGGCCTACGACGAGTATGCCGTTTCGGCTTTTGAAGTGAACGCCGTGGATTATATTTTAAAGCCGGTTGAGCCGAAGCGCTTAAAAAAAGCCCTTGACAAGGTGATCAAGCTGACCCAGGAAGGCGCGCCCGCCGCCAAGGTGCTGATCACCGGCCAGGAAGGGCCGGCCGTCCGGATAGGGGATGCCAACGGGCAGGCGCCTCAGAGCCAGATTAAAATCGACCGGATTCCTGCCGAAAAACAGGGCAAGACCATTCTCGTAACCGGATCCGACATTTTTTACGCCTTTACCGAAAAAGATTACGTTTATTTAAAGACGTACTCCGACAAGCTTTTCACCCGTTTTACCCTGAAAGAGCTGGAAGCCCGCCTGAACCCCCAGGTGTTTTTCCGGACCCATCGCTGTTACCTGGTCAACCTGCACAAAGTGAGGGAAATCGTCCCGTTTTTCAACGGCACATACAACCTGATTGTGGAGGACAAAGAGCGCAGCGAAGTGCCGGTAAGCCGTGCCCAGGCCAAAAAGTTGAGAAAAATCCTGGGATTTTAAACAGATCTTTGCATAATAAGGGAGAAAAGGGTTTAAAATAACGTTCGGGTGTTTTACGCGGTGTCGGGTCCGGGCCCGGCGAAGGGGAGCGTTTTTGCTTTTTGGATTTTCAGTTTTTTTACAACAGAGGATGACATTTGAAGAACCTGCTGCCAAAGTCAAAAAACTTTGAGGGAGGTTTTTTCTTTTTGCCGGCGAAAAAGTGCAATAACCGGAGCTTTTGTCAGGGGGTGGGGGGGGTGTCGCAGCTCTGGCCGTCCGGCGCCGGACTGGCAGGCATCGGCGCCGACATAATTGAGATTGAAAGAATAAGACGGGCGGCAGAACGAAGCAACTGCCGCTTTCTGGAAAGGGTTTTTACTACTGCCGAAAGGGATTATTGCGATGCAAAACGGGACCGGTACGCCTGTTACGCCGCCCGTTTTGCCGCCAAAGAGGCGGTGCTGAAGGCCATGGGCAGGGGCCTTTCCGGCTGCCGTTGGAGCGATGTTGAGATCAGGCGGGCGGATGAAGGCCGGCCGGAAGTGCACCTGCACGGGAGAGCGGCAGAAATGGCAAAAGAGAGAGGGATCGGGCAGGTGCTGGTGAGCCTGTCGCACGATAAACGTAGGGCGCTGGCCTTTGCCGTTGCCGTAAGAGAGGAGGCATGAATTTTGCGTGTTGTGACCGCTGGGGAAATGAAGGCCTTGGACAAGGCGGCAATCGAGGAATACGGCATTTCCGGCCTGGTTTTAATGGAGAATGCCGGCCGCCAGGTGGCGGAAGTCGTCCGCCAGGTTCTGGGAGAGGTGCGGGGCAGGGTTATCACCGTTTTTATCGGCAAGGGGAACAACGGCGGGGACGGCCTGGTGGCGGCCCGCCACCTGTTGAACATGGGCGCGGAGGTAAAGGTGATGGCGCTTGCCGATACTGCCGAAATTACCGGGGACGCCCTGGTTAATCTGGAAATCTGGCAGAAGATGGGCCAGAGGGTATATTCCCTCCGCCACGGCGACGGCATAAATATCGTCAGGCTGGCGTTAATGAATACCGACCTGATTGTTGATGCCATTTACGGAACCGGTTTTAAGGGCAGGGTGGCAGAAAAGGCCGGGCGGATAATAGAAGTGCTTAACGGCAGCGGCAAGCCGGTTGTGGCGGTAGACATTCCTTCCGGCCTTGAAGCCGACACCGGCAGGGTTAATGGGCCGTGCCTGCGGGCCGCCCACACCGTTACCTTCGGCCTGCCCAAACTGGGGCTGCTCCTGGAACCGGGCGCCGGTTATGCCGGCAGGCTTCATGTGGCGGATATTTCCATTCCCGCCGGCCTGGTGAGCAAGGCCGCACCGCGCAGGTATGTTATTACCGCCGGTCTGGTGAGGGAATGGCTGCCTTCCCGCCCTTTGGAATCGCATAAAGGGGATTACGGACGGGTGCTGGTTGTAGCCGGTTCCCGGGGGATGACGGGAGCCGCCTGCCTGGCCGGGGAGGCGGCCCTCCGTGCCGGGGCAGGCCTGGTAACCGTGGCGGTGCCGGAAACGCTTCACGATATTATGGAAGTTAAGTTAACCGAAGTGATGACCGCGCCCCTGCCCGATACGGGCGGCGGCGCATTGAGCAGGGAGGCGGGACAGCGCATTCTGGCCATGCTGGAGAGGGCAGACGTGCTGGCCATCGGGCCCGGCCTTTCCACTTCTTCCGAGGTTGCAGCCGTGGTGAGGGAACTGCTGCCCCAGGTCAAGGTGCCCTGTGTAATTGATGCAGACGGCCTCAACGTTCTGGCCGGGGCAGGCGACATTTTAAGAAAGATTCAGGCACCGGCGGTAATAACGCCGCATCCGGGAGAAATGGCCCGGCTGCTGGGAACGACGGTGCAGGAGGTCCAGCGGGACAGGCTGGCGGCCGCCCTTAAGGCGTCTGCCGCCTGGAATGTAACGGTGCTGCTGAAAGGTGCCCGTACCATTGTTGCCTCGCCTGACGGCGCGGTATACATTAATCCCACCGGCAATCCCGGCATGGCTACCGGCGGAAGCGGGGACGTCCTGACCGGGACCGTAGCAGCCCTGGTCGCTCAGGGGCTGGAGCCGGAAAAAGCGGCGGCGGCCGGTGCCTACATGCACGGGCTGGCCGGTGACCTGGCCGCCGCGGAGAAAGGCATGATGAGCCTGGTGGCAGGCGATATTTTAGCCGCCCTTCCGGCCTCGGCGAAAAAAGTGATGTCTGAAAAATGTGCGGACTTTAACATTGTAATGAGGTGAATGTTTTGATTATTGGAGTGCCGAAGGAAATAAAGCCATACGAGGACCGCGTGGCGGTTACGCCTGCCGGCGTGCTTGCCCTGACGGCGGAAGGCCATAAAGTGCTGATCGAAGCCGGTGCCGGGCTGGGCAGCGGCATTACCGACGAAGCCTACGCAGCCGCCGGTGCCGTGCTGGTGGACGGGCCTGCCGAAGTGTTCGGGCATGCCGATATAATCATGAAGGTAAAAGAGCCGCTTCCGCAGGAATACAACCTGCTGCGCGAGGATCAGATCCTGTTTGCCTACCTGCACCTGGCCAGCGAGCCTGAACTTACAGAGGTATTGCTTGAGAAAAAGGTCGTGGCCGTTGCTTACGAAACAATTCAACTGGACAACGGCGTGCTGCCCCTGCTTACCCCCATGAGCGAGATAGCCGGCAGGATGGCGGTTCAGGTAGGTGCCCACTATCTGGAGAAGCCGTACGGCGGAAAGGGAATACTGCTCGGCGGAGTGCCTGGGGTACCGCCGGCAGACGTGGTTATCATCGGGGCCGGAACGGTTGGCACAAGTGCCGCCAGAGTGGCAATGGGCATGGGCGCCCAGGTCACCATTATTGATAAAAACCTGGACCGCCTGCGCTACCTGGATGAACTGTACGGCGGCAGGATTAAAACTCTTGCCTCCAACCAGTTTAACATCGAGATGTCGGTTCGCTATGCCGACCTGCTGATAGGGGCGGTGCTGGTGGTCGGGGCCAAGGCGCCGAAGCTGGTTACCGTAGAGATGGTCAAACAAATGAAGCAGGGGTCCGTAATTGTGGACGTGGCCGTCGACCAGGGCGGTTCAATCGAAACCGTAGACAGGGTAACCGTTCACAGCGATCCGGTCTACGAAAAATACGGCGTAATACATTACGCAGTGGACAATATGCCGGGGGCCGTCGCGCGCACTTCAACCTTTGCCCTCACCAACGCCACCCTGCCTTACGCCTTGGAGCTGGCCAACCGCGGCTGCCCCAGGGCCTTTACCAACCGTGCCCTGGCCCGCGGCGTCAATACCTACAAGGGCAAGCTGACCTGCCGGGCGGTGGGCGAGTCGCTGAACATGGAATGCCATGACCTGGGCGATGTTCTGAGGAGCGATGCCGCCCTTAATTTCAGGCAAAAACTACAGAAAAGAAGGGAGGACGAGTAATGTCCGCGGCAGAAAACCTGTTGGATGATGCAAGGTACCTGTTAAAGAAGGTTGCCTTTCTTGACGGCCAGGACCTGAAGTCGCTTTGCCGCGATCTGGACCTGCCGGTAATGAACATGGCCGCCGGCGACATGATCGATCAGATATCAAAAAAAGTGCTTGCCGCCGCCGAAGCCTACAGCAAGATGCCGGACGGGGAAAGCAAAAAAATCCTGAGCACTTTTCGCTACAATATGCTGGTGAAAAGCAGGTTTCTGGAGAGGTACCTGGACCGGGTAAAGAGGAGCGTGGCGGTCTAAAGGCCACGCGCAGTGTTGTTTTTGCCCGGGCGGTGCCGTGGGCATTAATAATTATTAATTAACAGTCCGTCCTTGCGACGGCGATTTTTTTATAATAAAATATTGCAAATATGCTGGATATTGTATACAATATAATCAAGAAAACCCTGCAGGGGGTGTGGGGCGATGAAATACCTCTTATTCTCCATAGCAACCGTAGCTGCCTACTTCCTTACGTACTGCTTTTTACGCTGGGACAGTTTTCATCACGACGCCGTAAGGCACTGATAACCCTTTAGTTTGGACTGTACTTTTCCATGCCCTGACATGCTTTAATAAAGTAACCCCATGCAGCAGGGGTTTTATTTTTTATAGAGGAAAAGCTATTTACGGTTGAGAATATTAATAGAGCGGGCATGTTTTGCAAAAAATTTTAAAGCAGGTGCAGCTTTGTATGTCTATTTTTCCGGTTTGGGCGGAGATAAATTTAAGGGCCATAGCTCATAACATAAGGGAGATCCGCAGGGTGACCGAACCTGGGGCGAAGGTTATGGCGGTGGTCAAGGCCAATGCCTACGGCCACGGGGCGGAGGAGGTCAGCCAGACCGCCCTGGCCGGCGGGGCCGAATGGCTGGGAGTGGCCAGGGTGGCCGAAGGCGTGTCCCTGCGCCAGGCTGGAATTGAGGCGCCGGTGCTGGTGCTGGGCTACACCACGCCCGAACAGGCCGCAGATGTGATCCGGCATAATCTGTCCCAGACGGTTTATACCCGTAATGCCGCCTTGTTCCTGGCAGAGGCAGCCGCCAGGGAAGGGAAGCGGGCGCGGGTGCATTTCAAGGTAGATACGGGCATGGGGCGGATCGGCTGGCTGGCCGGCCCCGGCGCCGTGCGGGAGATCCTGGAACTGGCGCGGCTTCCGCAACTGGAGGTGGAGGGAATTTTCACCCACTTTGCCGCCGCCGATGCCGCCGACAAGAGGTATACCCTGGAGCAGTTTCAAAAATTTATTGAGATGATTGATGAACTGCAAAAAAACGGTCTGGAATTTCCCTTGAGGCACGCCGCAAACAGCGCTGCCATAATGGAACTGCCCGGAACTCACCTGGACATGGTAAGGGCCGGCATCATACTGTACGGGCTTTACCCATCGGACGAGGTGGACCGCCGCCGCATCGACCTGCGGCCGGCCATGAGCCTGAAGGCGCGGGTGGCGCACGTTAAGGAGGTGCCCGCAGGGTTCAAGGTCAGCTACGGGTGCACCTACACTACCGGACGGCCCGGTGTGATAGCCACCCTGCCCCTGGGCTACGCCGACGGTTATTCCAGGCTTCTGTCCTCGAAGGGAGAGGCGTTAATTCACGGCCGGCGGGCGCCGGTGGTAGGCCGGGTGTGCATGGACCAGGTTATGGTGGACGTGAGCGGTATTCCCGGGGTGAAGGCGGGAGATGAGGCGGTCCTTATCGGCCGTCAGGGCGGTGAGACAATATCGGCGGATGAGGTGGCTGCAAAGCTCGGAACGATCAATTACGAAGTGACCTGTATGGTTAGCGGCAGGGTGCCGCGGGTGTATATTCGCTGACCGGCATTGCAGGCAGAAAAAGACTGGAGGAGTCCCCATGCAATCTTTTGTAGAGTGCGTTTACTGCTACTTAAAGCAGGCGGTTACCTGCATGAGCATCGCCGGCACGGATGAGGACAGGCAGCACCGCATCCTGTTCGAGCTGATGGACGAAATTAAAGCCCTCGACCGCAGCAGGACGCCGGCGGAGAACTCAACGGAAGTCCTGTTGAAGCTGTATAAACTATTGGGCAATGAAGATCCTTACAGAGAGGTTAAGAGAAAGTCAAACCTCCTGGCCCTCGAGTGGTATCCTTTGCTTAAAGATATGCTGAAAAGATCGGAAGACAGGCTTTATGACGCCCTCAGGATTTCGGTTGCCGGGAATGTAATTGACCTGGGCATCAATAAAAGCTTCGACCTTGGCGCCAGTCTGAAGCACAGCCTGGGCGCCGGCTTTGCCAGGGACGACTATGCCCTTTTTGCAGAAAAACTGGCCGGGGAGGACGAAGTAATTCTGGTAGGGGACAACGCCGGTGAGATAGTCTTTGACCGGCTTTTGGCGGAAGAGCTGGCGGCCAGGGGCAAAAAGGTCACCTGTATTGTAAAAGGCGGTCCCATCTTAAACGACGCCACCATGGAAGATGCCGTGCAGGCGGGAATGGATAAAGTGGCGAGGGTGGTTACCACCGGTTCAAACTTTTTGGGCGTGCCCCTGGAGAGGGTATCCGGCGAGGTCAGAAAGATGCTGGCGGGGGCGGGCCTGGTTATCTCAAAAGGCCAGGCCAATTTTGAATCCTTGGAGCATGAAAGGGGAACTGCCGGGCGGGTATTTTTCCTGCTGAAAATAAAGTGCGAGTGCGTGGCCAGGGTGGCGGGGGCAAACTTTGGCGACGTAGTATTTTTTACCAGGCAAGGAGGGGTTTGATCAATGAGCGGTGATTTTCTGGAACTGTGCAAAAGGCGGCAGTCGGTTCGCAGGTTTACCGCGGAACCGGTGCCGGACGAGGCCCTGCAGCAAATACTGGAGGCGGCCCGGGCGGCCCCCTCGGCCGGCAACCTGCAGGCTTATGAGATTGTCGTGGTAAAGGATCCGCAGACGAGGCAAAAACTGGCCGCCGCTTCCCGCGGCCAGGGCTTTGTGGCCCAGGCCCCGGTGGTGCTGGTTTTTCTTGCCCTGCCCCAAGCCTCGGCAAGGGTATACGGGGAACGGGGAGCAAGGCTGTACTCCGTCCAGGATGCCACCATTGCCTGCACCTGTGCCATGCTGGCCGCCACTTCGCTCGGCCTTGCCACCACCTGGGTCGGGGCCTTCTACGATAATGAAGTTATGGCGGCAGTCGGGGCCGGACCCCACCAGGTGCCGGTGGCCCTGCTGCCGGTAGGTCACGCCGGGGAAAACCCGCGCCGCACTTCCAGGAGGCCCTTGCAGAATATGATCAGGGTAATATAAAAAAGCTGCCGCCGTAAAGGACCCTTTTTTTGTTAGGACAAATGGAGGCCAAAAAAATTTTATGGAAAATCGGTCTTTTCCGGGATTTTTTAGCCGGAGCCGCGGTTTGCCTCTTGAAAATTTGCGGTGAAAGCAATTTGCCGTGAACACAATTTGACCAAAAAATATTGACAACGTTTAAACAGGTTTTTATAATAGCAGTAATAATTCAATCTTTGATACAGGGCTGTATCACAACAGCAATGGCGCTTTTTAAGAAGCATTTTCTTAAAAAGCGTTTTTTGTTCGGGCCACAATGACGTAATTAAATTGAGCAGCGGCGCTCTCAAGACAGGACGCGTTCCTGTCGCGAGGGCGCTTTCTGTTTTAAAGAGGACCGTAAGGGCGGGTGCATCCTCCGGAATGAGGCGCCACTCCGGAAGAGGTTTTCCGGCCAAACGGTTCTCAGAAACAACTTAATTATGAGGGGGTAATAAAAAATGAAAAACAGGCTTTTGCGGACCGCATCCCTGGCCGCCGTATTTCTTATGACAGTGCCGGCCCTCGCCTGGGCGGAGGAAGCGGCTGAGGCCGTTGCCGGAGCCGCCCCGGTTGATACCGGCGACACGGCGTGGGTCCTGGCCTCAACGGCCCTGGTCATGCTAATGACCCTGCCCGGCCTTGCCCTTTTCTACGGCGGCCTGTCCCGCAAGAAGAACGTCTTGAGCACTATTATGTACAGCTTCTTTGCAATGGTTATAATCAGCATCCAGTGGGCGCTTTACGGTTACAGCCTTTCTTTCGGCCCGGACCTGGGCCATTTTATTGGCAGCCTGGCCTGGCTGGGCCTGAATAACGTTGGGGCCGCCCCGAACCCGGATTATTCTGCAACAATTCCCCATCAGGTGTTCATGATTTTTCAAATGATGTTTGCCGTTATCACTCCGGCCCTTATTTCCGGAGCTTTTGCAGAAAGGATGCGCTTTCCGGCCTTCCTGGCCTTCCTGATCCTGTGGGCGACATTTGTCTACGATCCCGTCGCCCACTGGGTATGGGGGGTCGGCGGGTGGCTTCGCAACCTCGGCGCCCTGGACTTTGCCGGGGGCACGGTGGTGCATATTCTCTCCGGCGTGTCCGGCCTGGTTGCCTGCCTGGTTCTGGGCCGGCGCAAGGGTTACGGTAGCGAGCCGATGATACCGCACAACCTGCCTTTTGTGGTAGTCGGTGCCGCCCTCCTCTGGTTCGGCTGGTTCGGCTTTAATGCCGGCAGCGCCCTGGGCGCCAACGGCCTTGCGGCCGGCGCCTTTGTGGTAACCCACCTGGCCACGGCAGCAGCAGCGCTGTCGTGGGTTGCTGCCGAGTGGCTGCATCACGGCAAACCCACCACCCTCGGCGCCGCTTCAGGCGCTGTGGCCGGCCTGGTGGCCGTCACCCCTGCCTCGGGCTTCGTGGAACCCATGCCGGCTCTTATCATCGGCCTGGTTGCCGGCGCGCTCTGCTACCTGGCGGTGGGCGTGCTCAAAGCCAGGCTCCGTTACGACGACGCCCTGGACGCTTTCGGCGTGCACGGCATTGGCGGCACCTGGGGCGCAATAGCGACCGGTCTTTTCGCTACCACTGCGGTTAACCCGGCCGGAGCCGACGGACTTTTCTACGGCAATCCGGGGCTCCTGGCGAACCAGTTAATAGCAGTCGCGGCAAGCTGGGCCGCAGCCCTGGCAGGCACCTTTATCATCTTGAAAATTGTCGGCGCCTTCACCAGGCTGCGTGCCACCGATGAAGAGCAGGACACCGGCCTTGATCTTACCCAGCACGGAGAAGATGCCTATACCGATTTCGTTCTTTCAGCTTCGCCCTTCAGCTCCGCCGGGGCAATGACGGCAAAAGCGCCGGCAGGCGAGGCCAGGCCGGCCCTTTAACCGGGTGCGAAGGGTGTAAACCTGCCAGGCCGGAAAGGCCTCAAACCTTTGAGGTTCCGGGCAACGGTTTTAAGCAGCAGGCACAAATGGTAACTTATTTGTAAGAAGCAAAGGAGGGGTTATCATGACCAAAATCGAGTGCATTCTCCGGCCGGGCAAGCTGGAGGACGTCAAGGAGGCCATTAACAGGTACGGCATTCACGGCATGACCGTGACCCAGGTTATGGGCTGCGGCCTGCAGAAAGGCCGCACCGAGGTTTACCGCGGTACGGAATACAGCATAAACCTGCTGCCGAAAGTTAAAATTGAAATGGTGGTGCCGGACAAGGACGTCGACAGCATTGTTGCTCTTATCATTGAAGCGGCCCGCACCGGTGAAATCGGCGACGGGAAAATCTTTACCTGCAGGATCGACAACGCAATCCGCATCCGCACCGGCGAAAAGGGAGAGGCGGCCATTTGAATTCAGCCTTTAACTATCCGTTCGGAAAAGGGCAGAAAAAGAGGCCGGAAGAACTTCCGGCCTCTCGCCTGCAGCCGGTCTGCAAACTCCAAGATAAGCATGAGGTTAAGAATAATCACCGGTGGTGAAAGAGATGCGGTTAGTTGCTGGAGAGAATTGCTGCCTAGCCAGGATTATCGGGCAAGATACCCTGTTCATTCACTTTCAGCCTATCATGTCCGTCAAGAAAAAAACTGTTTTTGGCCTGGAAGCCTTGTGCAGGTGCGTCGATCCGGCGGGCGGGAAAATCCCGCCCGGTATCCTTTTTGAGTTGGCCAGGGCGGAGGACATGGCATTAGTGCTTGACCGGCTCTGCCGGAGAAAGACGCTGGAAAACTATAGTAAGAAGTGCTCAAAAAACCCGGATTTATTCCTGTTCCTTAATATGGATGTCTCGATCATCGACAAAGGCGTTGTCGGGTCGGGCAATTTGCTTAATACGGTTCGGATGTTTGGTCTGAATCCCAACAGTATAGTTATTGAAATTGTGGAATCCAGGGTAAAAGATCTGGCAGCTCTGAAATGTTTTGTCGAGAGACATAAGCATTATGGTTTTCTCATCGCCCTGGACGATGTGGGCTCGGGCAATTCCAACCTTGACCGGATTCCCCTGGTAAAGCCGGACATTTTAAAGATAGACCGTTCCCTCGTCTCCGAGATCGATAAAAAGTATTATAAGCAGGAGGTATTCCGGTCGCTGGTTAATCTTTCCAGAAAGATCGGCGCGCTGGTGGTGGCGGAAGGCGTGGAAAGGGAAGAGGAGGCCATAATGGTACTGGAACTGGGAGCAGACTTGCTGCAAGGTTATTACTTCGCCGAACCCCGGCCCCTGACGGGCAATCCTGCTGAGATGGGCATTGAGAAAATTAATTACCTGGCCTGTAAATTCAAAAGCTACATGGCAGGAAAGATTAATACGATTGTTTTCCAGCACCGTCAGTACGAAACTATCCTTAATGAGATCATGGCCAGGATTTCCGGTAAATCTTTCAGGGATTTTGATTATTACCTCCAGCAGATGATTGCAGATTACCCCGGTCTTGAGTGCGCTTATGTGCTGGACGAATACGGTATCCAGGTTACAGATACGCACTGCAACCCATTCAGTCTGCCAGAACCGGGAAGAGCATTTTACAAGCCTGCTGAAAAAGGTGCTGACCATTCTTTTAAGGATTATTATTATTTGCTTGTGCATACCTGCCTGAACAAGTTTACCACTGAACCATACGTATCTATGGCTTCAGGCAATTTGTGCATAACCGTTTCATCGTCTTTTACGGACGATAAAGACGACAGATACATATTGTGTGTTGATTTTAAACAGTAATACTTTTTCTTGGGGGTAAGAGCTTGAGAGATCAAAATATTATTTTGGGGGCAGGAATTCTTCTTGTGTCATTGCTTTCGGCGCTGGCGGCAGCTTTCCTGCATTCAGCTAAACTTCAGGCTTTCACCTTTGTTTTTTTCAGCGCCCTGATGGCGGGGCTGACCGCCATGTTGCTGGCGAGGAAACAATATAGAAGGTGTCTGGAAAGGTTGAGCTGGGCGACGGCCCGGGTTGCCGCCGGAAATGTTACCGGTGTTCCCGGGGAAAGTTTCTACCCGGGCGAATACCGTGATCTGATCAGAGAGCTGAACAACGTCTCTATGCTGATGCGGAGCATAGCTGAAAATTCTCAGGCAACTGCCGGGCAGGTGGCAGCCGCCGCCGAGCAGGTGGACATGATAGTCGGGCATGCCCGCCAGGCGGTAATGGATTTTGACCGGATAAAGGAGTTGGCCGGGTCACTGGCAGCCGTGACCGGGAAATTGAAGCGCAAAACTGTAGAAAATGAACAGGCGGTGGCGGAGTGCCGCCGGGGGATGAACGCCGCCCGGCAGGCCATGGACCGGATCAATGCCGACTCGGAGCAGATTGCCGGACTCATTTCCAGACTGGATGCGGCAGTTGGGCGGGTGGACACCATTTTGACCGTCATCGGTGAAATTTCGGACCGCACCAGACTGCTTGCCTTGAATGCTGCCATCGAGGCGGCCAGGGCCGGTGAACACGGAAAGGGCTTTGCCGTCGTGGCCCGGGAGGTGAAAAAGCTTTCAGATAGCACTTCTGCAGCAGTTAATGAGACTGGCGACATTCTCCGGGCGGTCCGGGCAGAGGCCCGGAAGGTAGCCGGCACGGTCCTGCTGAGCAAGCAAAATATCAAGTCCGGAATGGACCAGCTTGTTTCGGCGGATGAGGGGCTGGTTAAAATCTCCCGGGCCGTGGCTTCTGTTTCAAGCGCGGTGGAGGAGAGCGGACGGGAAATTGAAGACTACCTCCTTCAGGTGGACGCGAACGTAGGGGCGCAGAAGAAAAACCTGGAAGAAATTACGGCAGTGCTGGACCTGTTGAAGAGGGCGGCAAAAACTTTGGATGAGGTGGGTAAAAAGGTAAAGATAAGCGTTTTTGGTGCCGGGGGGAGGGCCGGGCTGGGCTCCCTGGCGGACCGCCTGATGGAGCTTTTAAAAAGCGTGGCCCAAAGACCTGGTTTTGTCAGCCTGATTGAAGAAGAGCACAGGCACGTTCTTACGGGCCTGTTGCAGCAGGTTAAGGAACTGGAAGCCGTATATTCAAACCGGGCCGACGGGACCTTTATCTTTTCGGAACCACCGGCCGGGCTGGTCAACGCCAGGGCGAGGGAATGGTGGCAGCGGGCCATGGCCGGAGATAACTATATTTCCGATGTGTACGTGTCTGCCATCACCAGAAAGCCCTGTCTCACCCTGTCTGTGCCTATTCGGGGCGAAGACGGCTCCGTTAGGGGTGTATTGGGTGCCGACGTGCGCCTTGACACCATAGAAAACAAAAACAGTTCTGATGAGAGCTATAACCCCCGCTTTTGATCGTTCCACTATTGTCGGGGTGGAGAACCTCGGAGCAAGTATAGTGGCAAAGAGAGTCATCGTGCAAAAATAGCCCAACGAATTGTTTATAAATATAGTGAGGCGGAGAGGCCTGGAGGGGAAGAACCCCCTTAGGCTTAATCTATCTTTGGTTGACGAAAAAAAATTAATAGCCTGGCAGGAAAATGTTTTTTAATGTTGAATACATTTTTTCGAAATTTTAGTTATACAATTTATTCTCCGAGCTTGGCATGCCTAAGCAAGGTACGGCAGCCAAGCCGTTAGGGTACGGGCGGGAAACCCCCGTGCCTCCCGGTGCGGAAAGGAGAAGGCGGCTGTTTGGAAGAAAAGCTTTGTCCTCTTTCTAACCGGGCAAAGCTTTTAGTATTTAATGAAGATGCTCTCCGAGCCACATGACCTAAAGCTGCCAAGCCATGGTTTGCTGGCCGTCAGGGTACATTGGGAAACCGGCGTGCCTTCCATTGCGAAAAGGAGAGTTGACTCTCGGTAAAATATTTGCCGGGTCAGACTCTATTCGCATGGGTTTGCCCGGCGTTATATTTTTGTAGAAAACCCCCCTTTTCTACTCTGTTGGTCATCCGACCAACAATTTTTTTAATACCGGCGCTCTCCGAGCCACATGACCTAAAGCTGCCAAGCCACGGTTTGCTGGCCGTCAGGGTACATTGGGAAACCGGTGTGCCTTCCATTGCGAAAAGGAGAGTTGGAACCCGGATTGTTTCTTTGCCGGGCCAGCTTTGCTTTTCACAGCGCTGGCCCGGCATTTGTGCTTATTTATGTTATGTTTTTATTATGTTTTTTTAGAGAAGAGAAGGCGAGGTGATAAATAAATAAGCTTTAAGTTTTTAAATAGTCACTTGCAAAAAGCTCTATTAGAAGTGCTGAACAAAAAATCTTTGGGGGAGATGAGTATGGAAGACAGCAAAAGGGGTATTGAGCAAGAAAATATTAACCAAGAAAAGAAAGAAATGACCCGCCGTTCTTTTCTAAAAATGATTGCCGGTACGGGATTATTGGTGGGCTTGAGCGGCGCCTTAGCCGGTTGCGTCGAAAAGAGTCCGGAACATGCCGGCGGCAAGGGCTGGCTGCCGTACCAGTACAATGTCGCGGGCAACCTGCCGGCTCAAGTGCGAGGCCGTGTTCCCATCGATGCGGATAACCCGTCCATTACCCGTGACGATCAAAAGTGCATATTATGCGGCCAGTGCCTGGAGGTCTGTAAAAACGTTGAAAGTGTCTATGGTTATTACGACCTGCCGGTTGTAGACGAAACCATCTGCATCAACTGCGGCCAGTGCTCCATGGCCTGCCCCTCCGGAGCGATCAGCGAGCGCGACGACACGAAAAAGGTTTTTGAAGCACTGGCCGATAAAGACAAATTCGTGCTGGTTCAGACGGCGCCCGCCACCAGGGTCGCCCTGGGCGAGGAATTCGGTTTGCCACCCGGCACGTGGGTACAGGGTCAGCAGGTAGCGGCACTGAGGAGACTAGGCTTCAACGCCGTTCTGGATACCAACTTCGCTGCCGACTTGACCATAATGGAAGAAGCCACCGAATTGATTAAAAGGATCAAAGGCGAGGTAAAGAAACCCCTGCCGCAATTCACTTCATGCTCGCCGGGTTGGATCAAATTCTGCGAGTATTTCTATCCCGAACTCATTCCAAACATCTCTTCATGCAAGTCACCCCAGCAAATGTTCGGCGCATTAGCCAAGACTTATTACGCCAGGGCGAGAGGCATTGATCCTGAAAATATTGTTTCTGTCTCCGTCATGCCGTGTACAGCCAAAAAGTTTGAAGCGCAGCGGCCGGAAATGAACGCCAGCGCGAAATATTGGAAGCGCGGCAATTTGCGTGACGTGGATGTCGTGCTTACCACCCGGGAACTAGCCCGGATGCTTAAAGAAAAACAAATTGACCTGACCGCCCTCCCTGAAGAGAATTACGATAAGCTTATGGGTGAAGAAACAGGAGGGGCAGTGATTTTCGGCGCAACCGGGGGAGTTATGGAGGCTGCCGCGCGCACCGCCTACTTCCTTATTACCGGTCAAGAGCCTCCCGCCCTGTTCCTAAACCTGACGCCCGTGCGCGGCCTCGCCGGGGTTAAGGAAGCGGCGGCGGAAATACCAGGCGTGGGAACGCTTAGGGTAGCCGTCAGCCACGGCATGGCCAACGGTCGAAAAATTTTAAACGCCGTACGCGAAGGGAAAGCCCCCTGGCACTTCGTCGAATTCATGACCTGTCCGGGCGGGTGTATCGCCGGCGGCGGTCAGCCCCGCACAGCCGTCCCGCCCAGCGACACCGTGCGCGAGCAGCGCCTCGCCGCGCTCTACAAAGCCGATGCGTCGCTGTCCAAACGCAAGAGCTACGAAAATGAAGAGGTAGCGGCTCTTTACAGGGATTTCCTTGGACACCCGATGAGCGAATTGGCGGAAGAACTACTGCACACGGAATATCATTCCCGCGCTGACAGGCTGAAGCGCATCTTGGCCCAAGCGGTGTAAAAGAATAATGCAAACAACTGATCATTTGTGAAATAAAATGAACGTGTTCGAAAGGGTGATCTGAAGTGGCCAGTACGAAGGGAGTGCTCGTCGATATTACCAGGTGTATTGGCTGTGAAAGCTGCGTTGTTGCCTGCCGCTTGTATAACGGCCTGGAACCCGGTCAAAAAAACAGGGGCAAAACGAAGCAGAACGGGAACACTGAACTGGCCCCTGATAAGTGGACAGCTGTGCAGGGCTACCGTGTCGATAAAGACGGAAATAAGGTCAGGCGTTTTGTAAAAAAACAATGCTTACACTGCCTCGAGCCGGCCTGCGCTTCTGCCTGCTTTGCCAGGGCTCTGCAAAAAACGCCGGAAGGGCCGGTGGTTTATAATGAGAAACTGTGCGTGGGCTGCCGCTACTGTATGATTGCCTGCCCTTTCGGGATATTGAGGTTCGAGTGGGATAAGCCGTTTCCAAGGGTGCTCAAGTGCCAGATGTGCCTGGCGCGGGTAGCCGACAATCAGATGCCCGCATGCGCCAGCGTATGTCCTACGGGAGCAGTCACTTTCGGCGAGAGGGATAAAATAGTCGAAGAAGCAAAAAAGCGCCAAGCTTCCAACCCAAATCTTTATGTCAGCCAGATATACGGGCTGAAAGAAGCGGGAGGCACGTCATGGCTGTACCTTTCAGACGTTGCCTTCGACAAGCTCGGATTTCGGACCGATGTTCCCGAAAAGCCCATTCCGGAATATACCTGGCAGGTGCTCAGATGGACCCCCCATATTTTTATCGGGTGGGGCGCCTTGCTGACCGGCATGTATTTGTATACCAAAAGACGGGCGGCGGTGCATGCGGAAGAAGAAATGTACGCTCCTGTTGATGTCGACGAGAAATAGGCATGGGCGTCCTCACCGCTTCCTTGTTGGTGGTTGCAGGCGTTATTTTCAACCGTATGAACGTAGTATTTACAGGCATGGCCAAAAGCGCCGGCGGATATTATTTCCCCACCGTTTGGGAGTTCTTGATTACCATCGGTATGTGGAGCGCGTTGATCCTCATCTACTGCTTCATTGCCGAAAACTTCCCCATCCTGCCTAAAGAGGAACGTAAAGCAACTTATGCATACAGCTCAGGAAAAAGAGCCGATTTCATAACTGCAGACCCTTGAAACAGGTAGAACATTTAATGCATTCATTGTCTTCCACAATTCCGGAATTTTTATAGAGGTAAGGTTTAGAAAATATTTTCAAAATCGGAGAGCCCCAGCCTTAAGCCAGGGCTTCCTTTTTTGGGGAAGTCGCGGAATCGAACCGCGCAGCGGGCCTCGTGCCTCGCCGTGTTCCCGACACTCCCCCCAGGAAATTATTACCATTATTATTGCATTGAGACTTCAGCTTGTCAACATTAAGGTTTTGTTTTGTTCTTAAAGAAAATTTTTCATAAATATAAATCCATTTACCGTTTATTAAACGTCTAAACATATAAGAGCGCTTAAGGTGCGTTCAAACAGAACGGGATGCCGGGTGAATTAAACTTGGACGAAAATCTGATCCGGAAGGCTCAATCCGGAGACAATGACGCATTTGCCCAGCTGGTGCAAAAGCATTCTGCGGATGCCTACCGCACCGCCTTTATGGTCCTGCGCAACCGGAGCGAAGCGGAAGACGTGGTTCAGGAGGCCTTTTTAACCTGTTACAGCAAGTTGCATTCTTTCCGGATGGAATCTTCATTCAAGACCTGGCTGTACAGGATAGTGGCCAACCTCTGTTATGACAGGCTGAGAAGGCAAAACCGGGAAAGCATGGCTTACAGCAGGCTGTCCTTGAGTATTAACATGAGAGCAGGGAATGATGACATGGCCGAAATAGAAAAACGCCTCGATTTAAAGGAAGTGGTGTCTTCCCTCAGGCCGGAGCACCGCCTGGTCCTGGCCCTTTACTACGGGATGGATTTCGGAGTCCAGCAGGTTGCCAGGATGCTGGGCATCCCTGCCGGAACGGTCAAGTCAAGGCTTAGCACCGCCCGCAGCCTGATTAAAGAACGTTTGGAAAGAGGCCGTGAATATGCACTGTGAAACTGTGAAAAGGCTGATGAACGACCTTCTTGATCAAACGCTTCCCGCCGCCAGGGAGCGGGAGATTGAAGCCCACATGGCGGTTTGTGAGGGCTGCCGCAGCGAGTTTCAGAAGCTAGGAGCGGCTGATGAGCTGTTGAAAAAAGTTATATGTGAGATGATGACAGAGATAGAAGTGCCGCCCGGCTTAAGCCGCAGAATTGAAAAGGTGCTGGCAGAGGCAAAGCACAGGGGGCCGGCATGGATGCGCCTGGCGGCACTCCTGAAAGCACCGGCGGTGGCGGCTGCCCTGCTGCTTGCCGTTGCGGCTGCCGGTTTTTTAGGCTGGCAAAAACCCTTCAGCACGGCCGTAAAACAGCCGGAGGTGGCTTTAAACGGGCCAGTAGCTGCGGAAAACCAGAGCGAGGTTGTTACTCGTGATGCAGACCGGACTGCGGCTCCGGAAGAAGTTCCCGCCGCGGATAAGCTGGAGGTGCTGCAAAAATATGATTCGGGCGCCGTTCAAGACGGGGCAGGCGGAGGGAACAGCGCTGAGCCGGAGGAAAAACAGGAGCTAAGGGACGCCGGGGAGGTGCCCGCCGGGGTCTCCCGGGAGCCGGGCGGGCAGTTGCGGCAGAATAAAATTTTTTCCGGCGCTTCGGTGGAAACCCTCAATTCAGGTGCACCTTTACTAAAGAAAGGGACACTGGAGGAGGCTGCCGCCGGGGCCGGCTTTTACCCGGTAAAGCCGGCCTATCTGCCGGAAGGGGCCAGGTTTCTGGAAGCAGCCTGGGTTCCGGGAGCCGTCTATCAGAACTACCGGGCCGGCCAGCTTGCCTTTACGGTGAGCCAGAGCAGAGCGAATGGGATTAAGCCCGGAGAGGGCAGCCGGGCCGGGCCGGGGGTGGCCGTCGAGATAAACGGTGTGCCTGCGGTGCTGCAGGAAACGGGGCCTGAACCGGGCGACGGCGCTTCCAGGGTGCGCACGGTGCTGCGCTGGGTCAGCGGCGAGTGGGCTTTTTCGGTCGAGGGCGAACTGCCGAAAGAAGAAATTATAAAGATAGCGGAGTCGCTCCGGTGAAATTTATATCCCTGTGTCCAGGTTCATTTTTTTTTGCTGATGCATAAAGTATAGCAGGGCATAACCGGGGACGACGAGGTCCCGAAAGGAGCTTTCGCTTCTTTCGGGACTTTTTTTTAAAAAACGTCTTGTTAGGGGGGTACCTTATGTGTGGAATCACCGGCTGGATAAACTGGGAAGCGGACCTGACCCGGCAGGGTCACATCCTGGAAAAGATGGTTGAAACGCTGTCCCGCCGGGGGCCTGACGCCGCCGGGGTCTGGCTGTCGCCCCGCGCCGCCGTCGGGCACCGCCGGCTGATTGTCGTTGACCCCGAAGGCGGGAGCCAGCCCATGACCCGCCGGCTGGGGGAGCGCGCCTGCACCATAACCTACAACGGCGAACTGTATAATGCGCCGGAATTAAGGCGGGAACTGGAATCGCGCGGGCACCGGTTCTACACCCGCAATTCCGACACCGAAGCGCTTCTTTTAGCCTATATGGAATGGGGGACGGCCTGCGTGGAACGCTTAAACGGCATTTTTGCCTTTGCCGTCTGGGACGAGGCCGGCCAGAGCCTGTTTTTAGCCCGCGACCGCCTGGGGGTGAAGCCCCTTTTTTACGCGGTGAGAGGCAGTTCCTTTCTGTTCGGTTCAGAGCTGAAGGCGCTTCTGGCCCATCCGGCGGTGAAGCCGGAGGTGGATGAGGAGGGGCTGGCCGAAGTGTTTGCCGTCGGCCCGTCGCGCACGCCGGGGCACGCGGTTTACCGCGGAATTGCAGAGCTGAGGCCGGGGTGCTGCCTTGTGTTTGCCCGGAACGGCCTGCGCCTGCGCCGCTACTGGGCTCTGGAGAGCCATCCCCACCCCGATGACTTTGAGACCACCGTTGCCACGGTGCGGGAGCTTTTTATGGATGCCGTCGAGCGGCAACTGGTATCCGACGTGCCGGTCTGCACCTTCCTGTCCGGCGGGCTGGACTCCAGCGCAATTGCCGCCGTTGCCGCAGGCGCCTTCCGGCGGAAAGGGCTGGGAAAGCTCCGCACTTACTCCGTCGACTATACCGGGAACGACCGCTTTTTCCGGCCGGATTATTTCCAGCCCAACTCCGACGCCTGGTGGACGGGGCGGGTGGCGGACTGCCTCGGCACAAGCCATCATGTAGTTGAAATTGACACCCCCGAACTGATTGAAGCGCTGGTGCCGGCGTTACTGGCCAACGACCTGCCCGGTATGGCGGATATAGACTCCTCCCTTTACCTTTTCTGCCGCGAGATAAAAAAGGGCGCTACTGTCGCCCTTTCCGGGGAGTCGGCCGACGAGGTGTTCGGCGGCTATCCCTGGTTTTACGATGAGGAAGCTTTGGCTGCCGGCACCTTTCCCTGGATCAGAAAGCTGCGGGAACGGGTGCAGTTTCTTTCGCCTGAGCTGGCCGGGCGGATAAAGCCGGAGGAGTATGTGGCCGAACGCTACCAGGAGGCCCTGGCCGAGGTGCCGCGGCTGCCCGGCGAAACCCCTTTTGAGGCGCGCCTTAGGGAAATGTTTTACCTGAACATCACGCGGTTTATGCAGATGCTTTTGGACCGGAAGGACCGGATGAGCATGGCGGCCGGCCTGGAGGTGCGGGTGCCGTTCTGCGACCACCGCCTGGTGGAGTATGTCTGGAACATCCCGTGGGAAATGAAAAGCTGTGACGGCATGGCTAAAGGCATTCTGCGCCGGGCGCTTTCCGGCATACTTCCAGAGGAGGTGCTGCGGCGGAGGAAAAGCCCTTACCCGAAGACTCATAATCCGGCCTACCTGGCGGCGGTGCGCAGCCTGGTGCTGCGCCTCCTTGACGATCCGGGGTCGCCCCTGCTGCCGCTGATCAACGTGGAGGCCGTTCGCGAGGCGGCCCTCTCCGGCAGTGCCCTTTTTGACCGGCCCTGGTTCAGCCAGCTAATGGGTGACGCCCAGTTTTTTGCCTATCTCATCCAGGTGGATGCCTGGCTAAGAAATTACGGTGTTACCATCAGGTAAATAAAGCCGGTTTTTCTTCCCCTGCAAAACAACGCCGGCAACGGCGCCGGCGCCTTTCCCTAACACCGTGGTGTCTTGTGCCTCCGCAAAACGGTGGTGTCTTATACCTCCGCCACGATTTTGCCTGTCTCGGTTAAATCGTAGTCGCCCAGGCCCTGAAGCTCCCTCTTGAACTCCTCTGATTGCAGAATTTCGATGACGGCCTGGAAATGGGGCTTCTCCAGATCTTCTTTCTTGATGACCAGTTCGTAGCGTTCCTTGTGCAACGGGACGAATTCAATTCCCCGGACCTGAAGAGCCGCTTTTTCGATGCCCAGGCCCGTGTCGGCCTCTCCGCGGGCTACGGCGCTGGCAATGGCGAGGTGGGAGTTTTCCTCTCTTTTGTAACCGTTGATTTGCCGCCTGTCTATTCCCAGAACCCGGAGCTTTTCGTCAAGAAGCACCCGGGTGCCGCAACCTTTTTCCCTGTTGATGAAGCTTATATCCGGGCGGGTTAAGTCCTGCCATTGTTTGATGCCTTTTGGATTTCCCTTAAGCGCGTAAAATCCCTGCATTCTGCAGGCCAGATGAATTATTACCGCCGGAATGCCGGGAAGCAGGCGGCGCACATAAGGGATGTTGTAAACGCCGGTATCCCCGTCCCAAAGGTGAACTGCGGACATGTCGGCTTTTTCCTGGTACAGGGCCAGCAGGCCCGAAAAACTGCCTACGTAATGGCGGAAGGCACGGGTTCCGTTTGGGTGCCGCTCCAGGTGACGGGTCAAAATATCCAGGAGAACATCCTGCCCGCAGATTACCAGCCCCGAAAAAGCAGTTTGTCCTTCTATGGAAGGTTTTGTTCCTGCAGTTATCCTGCCGGCGGGGGTGGTTTCGGGCAGGTGCTCTGTTTTTTTGCCCTGCTTCTTATAGTTTTCAACGTCCTGCAGGTCAATCCGGATTTTGCGGCCGATCCTGTAAGCCGGAAGTTCTCCCCTCTTAATTAATTCATAAACCGTATTTTTGGCAATTTTTAATATGCCCGCCACTTCTTCAGGCGTTAAAGAGGTTTCATTTTTCATGTTTTATTTCCTCCAATTCCCTTGACAATTATTATAACTTAACTTATCATTAATGAGTAGTAATGTTATGTAATGTTATGTAATGTTATAACCATTCTTGTTTGAAGATAAACCTTTACAAACGCGGCGTTCTGTGTGACCGGCATGGTTTTTATCCGGGCCCTTGCTATTTTATGTTAATTTATGTTAAGTTACATTTAGTTTAATATAAACTAAATGCTATTTAAAAATATTATAACTCAGGAGGTTGCCACAAAAATGAAAAAATATTTATTTTTGCTGATTATCCTGCTGCTCACCGCAGCCGCGGCGGCCGGCTGCGGAACCGGCAAGGAACAGCCGAAGGCCGCGGCGGAGCCGGTAAACCTGACCGTGTCGGCGGCGGCCAGCCTGCAAGACGCTCTGGAAGAGTTGAAAACCGTTTATGCCGGGCAGAACCCTGGGGTGACCGTCACCTATAACTTTGCTGCTTCCGGCACTCTGCAAAAGCAAATCGAAGAGGGGGCTCCGGTAGACCTCTTCATTTCCGCGGGCAAGTCCCAGATGGACGCCCTATCCGAAAAAGGATTGATCTTGAACGATTCCCGGAAGGACCTGCTGGGCAACGAGCTGGTGCTGATCGCCAGAAAGGACAGCGAGCTTACCGGTTTTGAAGATCTGGCCGGTCCGGACGTTGCCAGGATCAGCATCGGGACGCCGGAAACGGTGCCGGCAGGCCAGTACGCCCGGGAAGCGCTGTCCAAACTTAAGCTTTGGGACAAGCTTCAGCCAAAGTTTGTTTTGGCCAAGGACGTGCGCCAGGTGCTTACATATGTGGAGACCGGCAATGTAGATGCTGGCCTGGTTTACCGCTCTGATGCCCTGGCAGGCAAGGAAATCAAAGTGGTGGCCGCCGCTCCTGCCGATTCTCACGCTCCTATTGTGTATCCCATGGCGATCATCAAGAGCACCAAGCACCAGAAGGAGGCGGAGGCCTTTGCTTCTTTCCTGTCCGGTGCGGAAGCAATGCAGGTTTTTACAAAATACGGTTTTAAAACATTAAGGTAATAAAAATAAAATAAAAATAACGTGGTACTGCTATGACAATTCAACCGAGTGACTGGCATCCGGTGCTTTTATCCCTCCGGGTGGCCGTGATCGCTTTATTTGCGGTGACCTGCCTGGGGGTACCTTTGTCCAGACTGCTGGCCCGCCGGGATTTTTTTGGAAAAGACGTGCTGGAAGCCATTATCACTCTGCCTCTGGTGCTTCCCCCTTCGGTAATCGGTTACGGCCTTTTGATGCTTATCGGGAAAAACGGCCTGTTGGGCAAAACCCTTGCCGGTATGGGTTTGACTCTCGTCTTTACCTGGTGGGCGGCGGTCCTGGCTTCCACCGTGGTGGCTTTCCCGCTGATGTACCAGAGTGCCAAGGCAGCCTTTAAGAGCGTGGACACCAACCTGGAAAAGGCGGCCAGAACCCTGGGGGCCGGCGAGATTAGAATTTTTTTCACCATTACCCTCCCCCTGGCCTGGCCGGGCATTATTGCCGGCCTGGTACTGTCCTTTACCCGGGCCCTGGGCGAGTTCGGGGCCACCCTGATGGTGGCCGGCAACATTCCCGGCCAGACTCAAACCATTCCGCTTGCCATTTACTTTGCGGTGGAAGCCGGTGATACCGTCACGGCCAGGGTGCTGGTGGCAATTATTACCGTATTCAGCTTCGTCGTTATTTTTTGGGTAAACCGCTGGGCCAGGCGGCAGGATTATCAGCGTTGAGGAGTGGCTATGCTGGAAGCGCAATTCACAAAAAAACTGTGGCATTTCAACCTTGACGTGCAGCTTAAGGTTAAAAATCAGATACTGGTGCTGTGGGGGCCCTCCGGTTCCGGTAAAACCACCGTTTTAAACTGTCTGGCCGGCATTATGAAACCTTCTTCCGGCTACATCAGGCTTGATGACCAGATGCTTTTTTCTTCCGGGGAAAAGATCGACGTGCCAACCCGGTTCAGGAATGTCGGGTACCTGTTTCAGGATTATGCCCTTTTCCCTCATATGACCGTAAGGCAAAACGTTTTATACGGGATCAGATGCAAGAAAAAGCATGGGCAGGAAGCCTTTCCAAATTTCATGGAACTGTTGAGTTTCTTCGGGGTGGGGCATCTCATCGACCGGTACCCCTGCCAGCTCTCCGGAGGGGAGAAGCAGCGGGTGGCCCTGGCCAGGGCCCTGGTTATGCGGCCCCGGTTGCTGTTGCTGGACGAGCCCTTCAGTGCGCTGGATAAGAATACCAGGATAAACCTGAGGTGTGAGCTGAAAAAATTGCACCAGCGCTGGCAGATTCCCTTTATCCTGGTTTCTCACGATGAAGAGGATGCGAAGTTTCTGGGCGACATAATACTGGTACTGGAAAAAGGTAAGACCAGGGAGGCAAGCCTTAAGGCCCTCTCCTTACAGGATGTTGCCCCTGCTCAAAGCAGCAGCATGCTGCGGAAGGTTTGAAGGCGGTGCTTATTCCGCCGCGGGCAGCAGAGGATGATTAAAAGCGCTCATGCGGGGGCAGGGGCGGTGAAAAGGCAGCTGGACATAAAGCCGTACATAGGACCAGGACCGTATTCTTTTCACGGATGCAAGGAGTTTTTTGCAGCATAATTAGTTCAAAAAAGCCGGAGGAAAAGTTGCAGGTATTTTTTTGTTTGTGAAGAATTAGTATTTTGAAAAAATTTATCTCCGAGCCTGTTTAACCTTCACCGGCGGCGGTGGTGGTTTGCAGGCCGATAAGGTGTAAGGGGAAACCCTTATGCCCCCCAGTGCGGAAAGGAGATGAGAAATGCCAGCTAAAGCCGGGCTTTATTACTCTTTCCGCAAATAAAGCCAGGCTTTAATATTTTCTTTCAAGACCTTCTATATCAATAGGTCAATTTAAAAAATTTTAAAGGGGGTGACAGGCTTTTGTCCGGTGTAAATGTATTAATTGTCGACGATGAAGAAGACATAGGCACCTTGGTAAGCCGCTTGTTGAAGAAAAAAGGCTATGAGGTGAAGATAGCCCTGAACGGTATGGAAGCGGAAGGGTTTATCCGGGAAACACCTGTGGATGTGGCTCTGGTGGACTTGAATTTGCCCGATACCGACGGGTTCACTCTTTTAAGGAAAATAAAAAAAGTTAACCCGCGTTGCGAAGTTATCTTGATGACCGGCAATGGCACCCCCGGCACTGCTGAAAAGGCCGTCCGCAGCGGAGCTTTTAACTATTTAGGAAAGCCGTTCAGGGACATTAGCGAGGTTGAGACAATGGTTGAAAGGGCCGCTTCTTATGGTAAAAAATTTTTGCAAAGCCAGCCCTCAGGCGCGGAGTGGGCGCCCATTGCCGAAAGATTGGGGTTTCAGGTGGGACGTTCTGCGGTAATGTGCAGCCTGGTCGACATTGCCTATAAGATCGCGAAAAAAGACATCAATGTATTAATCCAGGGTGAAACCGGCACCGGCAAGGAAATGCTGGCTAAATTCATTCATGCCGCCTCTAACCGTTCTCATGAAATTTTCATCCCGGTAAACTGCGGCGCACTGCCCAAAGATCTTGTGGAAACCGAGCTTTTCGGCCACGAAAAGGGCGCTTTTACCGGCGCTGTAAGCATGCGGCGGGGCTTGTTTGAAATGGCCAGCGGCGGGACGCTTTTTCTGGACGAAATCGGCGAGGTAAGCCCGGCCATTCAGGTAAAGCTTTTACGTGTTCTTGAAACCGGTGAATTTTTGCGGGTAGGCGGTGAAAAGTACGTAAAGACCGACGTGCGGTTAATTGCCGCCACCAATGTGGATTTAAGACTGGCCTTGCAAAATAAGACTTTCCGGGAGGACCTCTTTTACCGCCTTGAAGGCGTGCGTCTGGAAATACCTCCGTTGCGCGAGCGGCGGGAAGATATTCCCCTTCTGGCGGAGTATTTTGTTCGCAAAGCAAATCCCGGGCTGCTTATTTCTTCCAGGGCCGTGGAGCTTTTATGCAATTATTCCTGGCCTGGAAATGTCCGTGAGCTGTCGAATATAATTCGCCAGGCTGTGGCGCTGTGCGACGGCAATATTATCTTGCCCGAGCATTTAAGTGCAAAGATTGCTGCCAGAAATTCCGTCCAGGTAAAAACACGGGACACCAATGACCATAGTGAAACCGGGAAAAAAGGCGCTTATGGCAGCGGCAGCAGGGAGGGCTCTGCCGGTGCCGGTTTTTATGAAAAAAGCCTGCCCACCCTCCTTGAACGTTACTTCGCTGCGGCGGCCCTGGAGGGGGCCAGCAGCGAGGAATTGATGGACATTCTGGAACGGGTGCGGCGCCTGGAAAAGAGGGTCCTGCATGTCATGCGGGAAAAGGGTTTAAACTCCGCCATGCCGCCGTCCCTTGCGGAAGCGGAGGTGCGTGCCATCACCGAAGCCCTGGATTACCATCAGGGGATTATTGTCAATGCCGCCCGGTCGCTGGGAATCGGCCGGAATACGCTGAGCCGCAAGATAAAACAATACGGCATTAAAATTGAGAAAAGAAAATACGGCTGTAGTGCCGGGCCGTTATGCTTCAAAAAGCATAAATATCCATGATGCACCGTAATCACCATCATGAATTTAAAAACGTGTCTGTTATTGGTACAGCATGCACCATTGTTGGGCGTTATTGTTTTTTGTTAAAACAATAAACGCCCTTTTTGCTTTGGTCCGGCATTGCCCGATAGAAAAAAGTGAAGAACGGGTGGCGTTTGGCCTGTCATACAATTTGGCATAAAAATTGCGAGAAAAATATAACGAAAAATTTTATTTGGAAAACGTTATGTTTTTTTAAGCATATTGACCGGAAAGGTGGGCTTAAGTTTTATGGCATTGAAAAGAGAAAAACGTGGCTGTTATTTGAAAAAAACATTGAACACCTGTTTGAGCGTTATGCTTAATTAAGCATAATGTCTATACAATTTAAACGGTGGGGAAAGCATTTGCTATTAAAAAGGGGTGATGAACAGCCAGAAGTACTAACTCTGCAGGTAAACCTGATCCTTTGGAAGTAAAAGGTTTTTGGTTAACATTAAACAGAATAGCTTTGCTTTCCGTGCCAGCTTAAATATAACAAACGATAAGGAGTGAAATGATGCAAAAAAAATTTCTTAACATCAACGGCGTTGCTCACACTTTGATTGTCGATCCGGAAGCCAGCCTGGCCGACGTCCTGCGCGGCCAGCTTCGCCTGACCGGCACAAAGATCGGCTGCGGCAAGGCCCAGTGCGGCGCCTGCTCTGTTATCATGAACGGCAAGGTAATCATGTCCTGCGCCACCAAAATGAAAAGGGTTCCCGATGAGGCCATTATCACCACTATCGAAGGCATCGGCACCCCCACCAACCTGCACGCCCTCCAGATGGCCTGGGTAAAGCACGGCGCCGCCCAGTGCGGGTTCTGCGCCCCGGGATTTATCGTTTCTGCCAAGGTGCTTCTGGATCAGAACCCCAATCCTACCAGGGAAGAGGTCCGCGACTGGTTCCAGAAGCACAGGAATGTTTGCCGCTGCACCGGCTACAAGCCTATCGTGGATGCGGTGATGGATGCCGCCCGCCTGATGCGCGGCGAAATTACACCCGAAGCCCTTGGCTTTAAGATGCCTGCTGACGGCAAGATCTGGGGCACCGACTATCCGCGTCCCTCCGCCATCGGCAAGGCCACCGGCACCATTAACTACGGCTCCGACCTGGGGCTCAAGATGCCGCCCGGCACCCTGCAGCTCAAGCTGGTCCAGGCTCAGGTTTCTCACGCCAGGATTTTGTCTATTGACACCTCCGAAGCGGAAAAAATGCCCGGCGTCTACAAGGTCGTTACACATAAAGACGTTAAGGGGAAAAACCGCATCACCGGCCTGATTACCTTCCCGACCAACAAGGGGGACGGCTGGGACAGGCCTATCCTGTGCGATGAAAAGGTCTTTCAGTTCGGCGACGCCATAGCCATTGTGTGTGCCGACACCGAGGCCAATGCCCAGGCCGCCGTTGAAAAGGTCAAGGTGGAGCTGGAAGTGCTGCCTCCGTATATGAGCGCACCCGCCGCCATGGCGCCCGATGCTATTGAGATTCACCCCGGCACGCCCAACGTTTATTTCCGGCAGAATATTGCCAAGGGCGAGGATACCGGGCCCATCATGGAAAAAGCGGACTATGTGGTGGCCATTGAGGATTATTACGTCGGCCGCCAGCCCCACCTGCCCATCGAGCCTGACGTTGCCGCGGCATATTTTGACGAGCAGGGCCGCCTGGTCATCATGTCCAAGAGCATCGGCCTGGATCTGCACCACGCCATGATTGCCCCCGGCCTCGGCATTGAGCCGGAGAAACTGATCCTGGCCCAGTTCCCTGCCGTGGGCGGCACCTTCGGGTATAAATTCAGCCCTACCATTGAAGCGCTGGTGGGTGCGGCTGCCATGGCCACCGGCAAGCCGGTTTTCCTGAACTTCAATTACTTCCAGCAGATCACCTACACCGGCAAACGGTCGCCTTTCTTCATCGACCTTAAATACGGGGCTAACAAGGACGGCAAAATTATTGCCATGGAAAGCAACTGGGCGGTGGACCACGGCCCCTATTCCGAGTTCGGCGACCTCCTTACTTTGCGTGGCGCTCAGTTCATAGGCGCTGGTTACGGCATTCCGAATATCCGCGGCGCCGGTTACACGGTCTGCACCAACCACGCCTGGGGTTCCGCCTTCAGGGCTTACGGCTCGCCCCAGAGCTTCTTTGCCTCCGAGTCGCTTATGGATATCCTGGCGGAGAAAATGGGCATTGACCCGCTTGAGCTGCGCTACAGGAACGTCTACCGGCCCGGCGACACCTCGCCCACCGGACAGCCTCCCGAAGTATACACGCTGCCTCAGATGATCGACATCCTGAGGCCCAAGTACAAGGCAGCCCTGGAAGAGGCCAGGAGGCTTTCCACGCCCGAGAAGAAGCGCGGCGTCGGGGTGTCAATAGGCATTTACGGGTGCGGTCTGGACGGCCCGGACAGCGCCGAGGTATGGGTGGAGTTATTGCCTGACGGCAGGGTCCAGGTAAGCACCAACTGGCAGGACCACGGTCAGGGTGCCGACATGGGCCTTCTCGCAACCTCGCACGAATCGCTCCGGCCGATGGGGATCAAGCCGGAGCAGATTAAGCTGGTGATGAACGATATGGCCGTGGCTCCGGCCGGCGGTCCGGCCGGCGGAAGCCGCTCCCAGTTTGTCATCGGCAATGCCGTCAAGAACGGCTGCGAGCAACTGCTGAACGCCATGCGGAAACCGGACGGAACCTACCGCACCTATGAAGAAATGGTCAGGGAAAATATTCCACTTAAATATGTGGGCAAGTGGACCACTCCCTGCACCCCCTGTGATGAAAACGCTCAGGGCTCGCCCTTTGCCTCGTACATGTACGGCGTGTTTATGGCCGAAGTGGAGGTTGACACCAGGACCGGCAAGGTTCAGGTTCTGAAGATGACCCTGGTTGCCGACATCGGCAAGATTGCCAACAAGACGGTTGTGGACGGGCAGATTTACGGCGGCCTGGCCCAGGGTATCGGCCTGGCGCTTACCGAGGACTTCGAGGACCTCAATAAACATACCACCATGGCCGCCTGCGGCATCCCGTACATCAAGGATGTACCGGACAACCTCGAGGTAATTTACGTGGACAGCCCGCGTGAACTGGGCCCGCACGGCGCTTCCGGCGTGGGCGAACTGCCGCTGACCTCGCCGCATGCCGCCATCGCCAACGCTATTTACAATGCCTGCGGCGTCCGGATTACCCAACTGCCGGCGCTGCCTGAGAAAATTCTGGCCGGCCTGCAGGGCAAGCAAATCCCGGTTGTGAGAAGGCCGATTAAAAACCCGCCCTTCTAAGCCCGATTAAAAGGCTGTCAGGCACCGCCTGATATGATTTCTGCCTAAAACGAACTAAAACGTCTCATGCTTTTAGTTCGTTTTAGGTTTCATTTACTTAACTTATTTAACTGCTTTAAAGGCCGGGGATTTTCCAGCGGCAAAGCTCTCAGGGAAACGGTGGGATTAAATAAATGGACCAGAAAGAACTGCGCGAACTGGAGGACAGGTGTATCCAGGAGTGCCCTCCGGCATGTGTGACGGCCTGCCCTGTTCATGTTGACGTAAAACTCTTCCTTGCGGAAATGAAAAAGGGTAACTTTGACGGTGCGCTAAAAATTTTCAGCAGGACGGTCCCGTTTCCGGGAATACTGGGGAGGATTTGCGATCACCCCTGCCAGGATGCGTGCAGGCGGCGGGAAGCAGGAGGCGCCGTCTCAATTGGTGCACTGGAAAAGGCCTGTGTTCAATTGAGCCCCGCTTTACCCGTCAGGGTCACCCCTCCGCCCAAAAAAAAGGAAAAGATAGCCGTTGTTGGCGGAGGCTTAAGCGGCTTAACTGCTGCTTTTGATCTGGCCGGAAAGGGGTACGGCGTGACCATTTTCGAGGCAGAAGGGCGCCTGGGAGGCAAACTCTGGGAAATACCGGAGGAGGTCCTGCCGCGGCAGGTTATTAAGGAAGAGATTGGCCTGCTGGAGAAAATGGGGGTTGAGGTCCGCTTAAACACCACAGTTGGGAAGGACATCACCCTGGAAGATCTGGGCAGGGAATTTGATGCCGTATATCTCGGACTTGGGGCCAATCCCAAAGATACGTTGGGGCTGAAGCTGGATCAGCAGGGCCGGATTGAGGTCCACCCGGTTACTCTGACCACCGGTCACACGGGAGTTTTTGCCGGAGGAGGGCTGCGGGCGGGAGGATTTAAACCGTCCCCGGTGGGCGCTGTATCCGACGGCAGGCGGGCCGCCGTTTCGATAGACCGTTACCTGCAGAAAGTATCCCTGACCGCCGCCCGGGAAAAGGAAGGGCCTTACCAGACCCGCCTTTATACCAGCCTCGAGGGTGTAGAGCCGCTCCCGGCGGTTGCCGCAGGCGACCCGGTTCGTGGATACACTCGCGAGGAGGCAATTCGCGAGGCCGGACGCTGCCTGCAGTGCCAGTGCCTGGAATGCGTAAAGGCCTGCGAGTATCTGGCCCGCTTCGGCAGTTACCCCAGGCGCTACGTCCGGGAAGTTTACAACAATGAGTCCATCGTCATGGGAATGCACCTGGCCAATAAGCTGATCAACTCCTGCAGCCTTTGCGGCCTCTGCCAGGTGATCTGCCCCAACGACTTTCATATGGGCGAGGTCTGCAAAAAGGCCAGGGAAAGCATGGTCAGCCGGGGGAAAATGCCTCCTTCGGTTCACGACTTTGCCCTCAGGGACATGCAGTTCAGCAACGGCGAAAAGTTTGCCCTGGTCCGGCCCGACCCGGGCACGGCCGCCGGCGGTTCCGCCTTCTTTCCCGGCTGCCAGTTAAGCGCCTCGGCGCCGGAGTACGTGGAAAAAGTGTACGCCTACTTGAGGGAAAGAGTGCCTGGAGGGGTTGGACTGGTGTTTCGCTGCTGCGGGGCTCCCGCCGATTGGGCGGGACGGAAGGATATCTTCCTGCAGGGCCGGGAAGAAATTTTGCGTCTGTGGAAGGATATGGGCGAGCCCCGCTTTATCCTGGCCTGTTCCAGTTGCTATCAGGTTTTTAAGACCTTCATGCCGGAGATTGAAATTATTTCGCTCTGGGAAATTTACGACCGGCTTGGGCTGCCGCAAGCCCTGCCGGAGGGGAGCCCCAGAACCGTTGCCGTTCACGATGCCTGCAGCACCAGGCATGAAGAACATATCCACAGGAGCGTGCGGTCGATACTGAAGCGGCTCGGGTACAGCGTCCAGGAGCTGAAATACAGCGGAGAAAAGACCGGGTGTTGCGGTTACGGCGGGCTGATGACCTTTGCCAACCCGGAACTGGCGGCCCGGGTGGTAGACCGGCGGGCCGGCGAGAGCGGGGCCGATTACGTGGCCTATTGCGCCATGTGCCGGGACAGGCTTGCCGCGGGAGGGAAGAGGGCCCTGCACCTGCTGGACCTGATTTACGGCGATAATTACGACCGGCTTGCCTGCAGGAAGGGGCCCGGCTACTCGCAAAGGCATGAAAACAGGGCCAGGCTTAAAAGGAAAATGCTTAAAGAGGTCTGGGGAGAAGAAGTGGAGGATAAAAAGGGCTTCGAAACCATTGAGCTGTACATCGGCGACGATATAAGGGAGTTAATGGAAAACCGGCTGATTCTGGTAGAAGACATTCAGAAGGTAATCGATTACGCCGAAAAGACGGGAAAGAAGCTGTTCAATGAGGATAGCAAGCATTATCTTGCCTGCTACAGGCCTGTCAGCGTTACCTACTGGGTGGAGTATTCCCCCCAGGGAGCCGGGTACAAAGTATACAATGCTTACAGCCACAGGATGCAAATTATTGAGGAAGTGAAATCATGAGCAATCCCCGGGGAAATACCGCAAAAACGGCCTGGCAGTGCTTCAGGTGCGGCCTTCCTTTGGTTTTGGGCAAGGTGACCGTTACCTACATGGACAACAAATTTCCCGTGGAACTGTTTAAATGCCCCGGCTGCGGCCTGGTGCTGGTTCCTGAAGAGATGGCCACCGGGAAAATGGCTGAGGTCGAAAAGACCCTGGAAGACAAATAACAGGGCTTCCCGTTTATACACATCTTAATAAATGGGAGGAAGTTTTTCATGGATAAAGCGCCGTCGGCCGGCGCCGGGGAGCGCTGCAGGATCTACGAAAGCGGTGCCCTGCACAGGGTTACCGGGGATTTCATCAGGCCGGGCGGTATTGTGTTAACCGACCGGGCCCTGAGTTTTTGTTCCTTCCCTCCCGGCGCCAGGGTGCTGGATGTAGGGTGCGGTGCGGGCGCCACGGTGGAACACTTGATTACCGTATACAACCTGAATGCCGTAGGGGTAGATCCTTCCCCGGCCCTGCTGGAGCAAGGCCGCCGGAGGCGCCCCGGCCTGCCGCTGCTGGAGGCCTCCGGGGAGGACCTTCCCTTTGATGACGGAGTTATGGACGGTGTCTTTGCGGAGTGCACCTTAAGCGTGATGGGAAGCCCTGACAGGGCCCTGGCGGAAATCTGGCGGGTTTTGAAGAAGAGGGGGCTGCTGGTGGTTACCGACGTCTATGCCCGCAACCCGGAAGGGATTGCAGCACTGCGCCGGCTGCCGCCAGCCGGTTGCCTGACCGGAGCCATGTCCAGGGATGAAATAACGGAAAAAATGAGTTTGCACGGTTTTGAAATCCTTCTCTGGGAGGATCATTCCAGACTGCTGGCGGAACTGGCCGCCCGGCTCATCATGGTAAACGGTTCCCTGGATGCGTTGTGGCGCAATTCAGCCTGTGATGCGGCACAGTGCCTGGAGATCGGGGAGACGGTTAAAAGATCCCGGCCGGGGTATTTCCTGCTGATTGCCGGGAAAAAGGGTTGAAAAGAATTGCTGGCCGGAAAGGGGCATAAAGCCGGAATGAACGACGAACTGTTTCGCATGATGGAATTGTATCAGCAGGGATTTAATTGCAGCCAGATTTTGCTTCTTCTGGGGCTGGAGAACCTGGGGAGAAGCAGCCCGGATCTGATCCGGGCTATGACCGGCCTGGGCGGCGGCCTGGGTTTTTCGGGAAAAATCTGCGGGGCGCTGACCGGCGGGGTTTGCCTGCTGGGCCTTTATGCCGGCCGTGGGGCGCCGGAGGAAAAAGAGCACGACCGGTTTCTTCTTTTAATCGACGAACTGGTGCAATGGTTCGAGGGCGAGGCCGGCCGGCTTTACGGCGGAATCAACTGCGCCGATATTTTAGGCGAAGAACTGACCTACAGGGCGGTTACCCCCAAATGCGGTACCTTAATCGGTAGTACCTACAACAAGGTCAAAGAAATACTGGTTTCCAACGGGATCAATCCCGCCGGTGAAGAGAAATGAGCGAACAGGCTAAAGTTCTGTCTAAAACCGAGAGCCTTTGCCCCGACTGCCTCCGCAGGATACCGGCAAAAAGGGTGGCCCGGGGAAATTGCGTGTATCTTGAAAAGGCCTGCCCGGAGCACGGCATGTACCGCACAAAGATATGGCAGGGGGAGCCTTCTTTTCAGTCCTGGGTCAGGCCTAAAGTGCCGGCAACGGTCAAGGTTCCCTTTACCGGCATTGACCGGGGCTGCCCTTTCGATTGCGGCCTTTGCCCCGCTCACCGCCAGCTTACCTGCTGCGTCCTGCTGGAGGTTACCGGCCGTTGCAACTTAAAGTGCCCTTTTTGTTTTGCCGGTGCCGGCAACGGCGATGCAGATCCGGACCTGGACACAATCAGAAACTGGTACCGGCGCCTGCTGGATGCCGGAGGGCCGTTCAACGTCCAGCTTTCCGGCGGGGAACCCACCCTGCGGGACGACCTGCCCGAACTGGTGGCCCTGGGCCGTTCCATGGGCTTCAGCTATATTCAGCTTAATACCAACGGCCTGAGATTGAGCCGGGAGCCGCGGTACCTGGAGTCATTGAAAAAAGCAGGACTTTCTTCGGTTTTCTTGCAGTTCGACGGTACCGAGCAGGAAATCCACCGCCGGATGAGGGGCCGCGATTTGCTGGAGGAAAAGCTGGAAGCGGTGCGGCTGTGCGGAGAAACGGGGATCGGAGTGGTCCTGGTGCCTACGGTTGTACCGGGCATTAACGACCACAATCTGGGGCAGATCATTAAGCTGGCCCTGGAGCTCATGCCGGCGGTGCGGGGCGTTCATTTTCAGCCGGTGAGCTATTTCGGCCGTTTTCCAGGGACGCCGTCCGACCGGGCGCGGATCACCCTGCCGGAAATTATCTCCGGGATTGAAGCGCAGACTGAGGGCCTGATCAGGGCGGAAAATTTCCGGCCGCCCGGCTGTGAAAACGCGCTTTGCTCATTTCACGGCAACTTTGTTTTAATGCCGGACGGGAAATTGCTGGCCACCACCAGGCACAAGCCTCCGGAGAATTGCTGCGGCCGGCCGGAAACGGCAGAAGAAGGGGCCCGCAGGGCGAGAAACTTTGTGGCCGCCCACTGGCCTGCCCCGGAAAGCTCTAAATGCGGCTGTTCTGAAGATAATAAAGCTGCGGACGGCCTTGACCTCTTTCTGGCCAGGGCCAGGACCCATACCCTTTGCATCTCCGGCATGGCCTTTCAGGATGTCTGGAATATCGACCTGGAGCGGCTGAAGGACTGCTGCATTCATACCGTGGCCCCCGACGGCAGGATTATCCCCTTTTGTGCCTATAACCTGACCGGTAAAACCGGCCGGCCGCTCTACCGGGGATGTGAGAGCACATGGCCATCAGGCGGACGCCGCTAGAATCCTGGTTTTTAAAAAAAGCGGCGGATGCCGGCGGGGCGGAGCCGCTGACCCGCACCCTGATTGAATCCTACCAGCTGCAAAAGCTTAAGGAGACCCTGGCCCTGGCCAGGGCCGCCAGTCCTTTTTACCGCCGCCATCTGGAAAACTTTCCGGCGGAGCAATTAAGGTCTTTAAAGGATTTGCAGGCATTTCCGTTTACCACCGCCGGGGATATAAGCAAAAACCCGCTGCTGTTTCTCTGCGTCTCCCAGGATCAAATTAACCGGGTGGTTACCATAAACAGCTCCGGCACCACGGGCCGGCCCAAAAGGGTTTTCTTTACGGGAGGCGACCAGGAGCTGATCAGGGACTTTTTCCGGTACGGCATGTCCACCCTGGTTGAGCCGGGCGATACGGTGCTGGTCTTGCTGCCGGGAGGACGGCCCGGCAGCGTGGGGGCCCTGCTGGCAGAAGCCCTGGAGCGGAGCCAGGTGCGGTGTATTTTGCACGGTTTTGTGCGCGATCCCCGGGAGACCCTGCAGATTATGGCCGGGCAAAAGGTTGACTCGCTGGTGGGCGTTCCCACCCAGGTGCTGGCCCTTGCCCGCTATGAGGCACCGGGCAAAAAGAGCTTTCCTGTTCGTTTAAAAAATATGCTGCTTACAACCGACCATGTTCCCCGGGCCATTGTCAATGAAATTGAGAGGACCTGGTACTGCCGGGTCTACAATCATTACGGCATGACCGAGATGGGCCTGGGCGGCGGGGTGGAATGCGAGGCCCGGGATGGCTGCCACCTGCGGGAGGCGGACCTGTATTTCGAAATCGTCGACCCGGCCACCGGGGAGGCCGTGCCGGAAGGGGAGGAGGGGGAGGTGGTTTTCACCACCCTGACCCGTCAGGGCATGCCTTTAATCCGGTACCGGACCGGCGATATCGCCAGGTTTGTGCCCGGAACCTGCTCCTGCGGATCCTTGTTGAAAAGGATTGCCCCGGTGCGCGACAGGATTGGGGGGAGGGTTCCCCTGGCCGGCGGCGGTTTTATCAGCATGTCTGTGCTGGATGAGGCGCTGTTTGCCGTAAAAGGCGTGATTGACTTCCAGGCGGCTGTTTCTTCTGCCGGCGGTGCGGACTTGCTGACCGTCAAGGTGCAGGCGGCCGTCTGGGCCGGCGAAGAAGTGAACGATTTGGTCAGGGAAGCCCTGCTTTCCGTTCCCGTTATTGCCGGAAATATTGCCAAAGGCGCCCTGATCCTGGGTCCTGTCGATGTGGAGCGTTCCCAGAAAATCCGGGCACCGGCGAAGCGGATAATCCAGGACTTGCGCGGCAAGGAGTGAAGCAAATGAAAGAAATTTATGATGCGTGCGCCCGGCTGCTGGCCGGGGGGGAAGATGTGGTGCTGGCCACCATTATCAGCCGGAGCGGGTCTGTACCCCGGACTGCCGGCACCAAAATGCTGGTGCGGCGGGACGGTTCCTTTACGGGGACCATTGGAGGCGGCCTGCTCGAGGCCAGGGTACTGGAGGAGGCCCGGGAAGTGTTTCGAACCGGACGGCCGGTAATCAGGGAATTTCACCTTACCGGCGCCGACGCGGCCAGCATGGATATGATCTGCGGGGGAGAGCTGGAAGTTTTTGTTGATTTTCTGTCCGCCGGTTTGCCGGAAAACATTCAGGTCTTTAAGGCCATTGGGGATTTGCTGAATTCCAGGCGGAGGACGCTGCTGGCAACCAGGCTGCCGGCCCAGACCGGCAGCAGCGAACGTCCCTGCAAATGCCTTCTGGTTCAGGGCGAACAGCCGGTCGGCTGCAGGCTGCCGGCCGGTCAGCAGGAAAAACTGCTGCAGTGCGGCTGGGTCAGATATCCTCAGGTGGTGCCTGTGGACGGAGCAGTTTTCCTGGTGGAACCGGTCAGCATCCCCGGCACCGTTTATCTGTTCGGAGCAGGCCATGTTTCGCAAAAAGTGGCCCAACTGGCTTCTTTTGTAGATTTTTGCACGGTAATCCTGGACGACAGGGAGGAATTTGCCAACCGGCAGCGCTTTCCCTGGGCTGACGAAATTATTGTTTTAGAAAGCTTTGAAAACGCACTTAAGGATCTGCCTGTAACAAGGGACAGCTACCTGGTCATCGTAACCAGGGGGCACCAGCATGACCTTACCGTTCTGGCCCAGGCCCTGCAAACCGGGGCAGGCTACATTGGAATGATCGGCAGTTGCAGGAAGCGGGATGCCGTTTACCAGGCCCTGCGCGAAAGGGGAGTTACCGGGGAGCAGTTATCCAGGGTTTACTCTCCCATAGGCCTGGACATTAATGCGGAGACTCCGGAAGAGATTGCCGTCAGCATTGTTGCCGAGATAATTAAAGTGAGAGGGGAGTTGATGGGTAATTAAGCTTCCGGGTATTGCAGCCGTCATCCTGGCTGCCGGCTATTCCTCCCGCATGGGGGAGTTTAAACCATTGCTTAAACTGGGGTCCTGTACCGCGCTTGAACACGCCGTTCGCTGCTTTTTCCGGGCCGGCGTCCGGGACGTCCGGGTGGTGGCGGGATACCGGGCAGAAACGGTGGCGGAGGCTGTAAAGCCGCTGGGAGTAAGGGTGGTTGTTAATCAATATTTCGACAAAGGCATGTATTCCTCCGTGCAGGCGGGGGTCAGAACCCTGGAGCCGGAGGTGCGGGCGTTCTTTTTGCTGCCCGCGGATTACCCGCTGGTCCGGAAATCCACCGTCGGGAAGATGCTGGAGTGCTTTCATACCGGCTCCAAGGGGATCGTATACCCGGTTTTTCAAGGACGGCGGGGGCACCCACCCCTGATTTCAGCCAGGTATGCAGGTGATATAATCAACAGTTTTCCGGCAGGCGGCCTGCGGGAACTTTTGGGCAAATACGAACACGATGCCCTGGGCGTGCCCGTGTCAGACGAGGCGGTGCTGCTGGACATGGATACCCCGGAGGATTATGAGGTTTTGCTGCAATATCTGAAAAACCGGGCTGTTCCCACGCTGGAGGAATGCCGCAGCATCCTCCGGGAATGCCGGGTTAGTGAACTCGTCTGGAAGCACAGCCACCGGGTGGCCGGTCTGGCTTTGTTGCTGGTTAAACATCTGAAAAAAGCCGGCGCCGCCCTGGACGAGGACCTGGTACTGGCCGGGGCGCTGCTGCATGACGTGGCCCGCAGTCAGCCGGATCATGCCGGGGCCGGGGCCAGATTGCTTGAAGCCAGGGGTTACCCTCTGGTAGCAAAGGTTGTGGCGGCGCATATGGATATTGATTCAAGCGAGGATATGCCGCTGTCGGAACCGGAGGTGGTTTTCCTGGCCGACAAGATGATTAAGGACCAGAGCATGATTCCGATTCCAGAGCGTTTTGCTGTCATGCTGGAGATGTATAAGGACGACCGGCAGGCCTGTGAGGCGGTGTTGCGCAGGTTAAAGCAGGCCCTGCTGATAAAAAGGAAGGTCGAAAAATTACTGGGCCGGCCGTTGGAAAGCGTATGCCGGGCAAAGACCGGTATTTAATTTAAGTGGAGGCGCGGAGGTCAAAGTATATGCATAAAAAAATTCCTGTGGAAAAGGCTGTTGGGATGGTTCTCTGCCATGATATTACCCAGATTGTGCCTGGAAAGTTCAAGGGCCGGGCATTTAAAAAAGGCCACATCGTGAGGAGGGAGGATATACCGAAACTCCTTCAGCTCGGCAAGGAAAACTTATACGTCCTGGAAAAGAATGAAGGATGCCTGCATGAAGACGAGGCCGCTCAAAGAATAGCCAGGGCGGTGGCCGGCAGCGGCATCGCTTTGAGCGAACCGGTGGAAGGCAAAGTCAATCTGGTTTCCACCCGGCGGGGATTGTTGAAGATCAACGCCGGCGCCCTTCATGCAATCAATAACATCGAGCAGGTAATGCTGGCCTCTCTGCATACCAATCAGGTGGTGCAGGCAAATACGGTGGTTGCCGGCACCAGGGTTATTCCCCTGGTAATCGATGAAAAAATAATTAAAGAGGTGGAAGAATTATCTGCCCGCTTTGCTCCCGTGGTGGAGGTCAAACCGCTGGCCAGCCTGCGGGTGGGGATGGTGGTAACGGGCAGCGAGGTTTACAAGGGGCGCATCGAGGACAGGTTCGGCCCGGTGGTAAAGGAAAAAATCGAAAACCTGGGCAGTTACGTTTTTCGCAAGATTAATGTCACGGACGACGTTAAAATGATTGTTGAGGCCATTCACTCCCTGATAGCGGAGAGGGCAGATCTGGTTGTAATTACAGGCGGTATGTCGGTGGACCCTGATGACCTCACCCCGGCAGGGGTAGTGGCCGCAGGCGGCAGGATCGTATCATACGGCGCTCCCACCCTGCCCGGGGCCATGTTTATGGTGGCATATATGGGGGATATACCGGTGCTGGGCCTGCCCGGCTGCGTGATGTTTGCCAAAAGCACGGTGTTCGATCTGGTTTTGCCCCGCATTATGGCCGGAGAGGTCATCGAGCGCAAGGAAATTGTAGCTTTAGGGCATGGCGGGCTGTGCATGGGGTGCCCGACGTGCCGGTTTCCGGCCTGCTCTTTTGGGAAGGCGTGACTGCCGTGAACGGCGCCCGCGTCCAGTTGCATGCCGGCAGGACATATTTATGAAACCGAGACGGATTTACCTGGTGCGGCACGGCGAGGTGGCGGGGGGTGGCAGCCGGCGGTTTATCGGCCAGATCGACCTGCCTTTAAGCGAGGCCGGCAGGAAACAGGCCGCCTGCCTGCGGGATGCCCTGGCCCGGGCGGAACTGAACGGCATTTTCTGCAGCGACCTGGACCGCTCCGTTACAACCGCCCTGATTATTGGTGAAAAACACAACCTTAAACCTGTGCCGAAAAAAGAGTTGCGGGAAATCAGCCTGGGAGCCTGGGAGGGGCTAACCTTTGAAGAGGTTCGCCGGAAATATCCGGGTGAGTTTGAAAAGCGGGGTGCCTGTATAGTTCATTACCGGCCGCCCTGGGGAGAAAGCTTTGCCCGGTGCGCGGCCAGGGTTATACCGGCCCTGAAAGAAATAGTGAGCAGTGTTGAAGGCAACATTCTCATTGTGGGGCACGCAGGAGTCAACAGGATAATCCTGTGCCTGGCCCTTGGCGCACCGTTGGAAAACCTGTTCAGGATCAAACAGGATTACGGGTGCCTGAACGTGCTCTTGCTGGATAATTCGGGAATAAAAATAATTATGTTAAACCGTACATTTACTCCGGAAATTTAACCGCCGGCAGTGACAATTTTTTAAGCCCGGTTTCAGCCTGCATTTTTAAGGCGCATTCGCAGGACATAAGGCATGTCTATAGAATATACTAGTTAGCTTTCACTTTCTGTTTTTTTGTTTGAATCAGGCTTTACTGTCAAAACGTTCATCTATACAGAAAAAATCATCGTGGAAGCCGGTTTTCCGGCCTTGCCGTCATCCAGGGGGGGGTAGAGTCTTGCTGTTTATAAAATATATCTTGCCGTATGTTTCGGTTTGTGTTTTTTTGTTGGGAATGGCCTGCAAGCTGCACCGGTGGCTGAAAGCGCCCTCGCTTTTTCCGGTAACCGTTTTTCCGGCACCCGGCAGTTCTTCCGGCAGGCTGGCCGTTTTTCTCAAAGAAGTGCTGCTGTTTAACAGCCTGTACCTTCACAGCCGCCTGCTGTGGCTGTTAAGCTGGACGATGCATCTGTCGCTGGGGGTGATTTTTGCGGGCCACCTTGCCGGCATTTATTTTTCGGGCGAACAATTCGTTTTTTTAGGAATATCGAGGGAAAAGAGCCTGCTTTTATCCAACAGCCTGGGCATGGCCGCCGGGGTGGTGCTGGTTGTATCCCTGCTCGGGCTGGCCCTGCGCAGGATTTTCGATGCGGAAGCGAAGGCGGCCACCCTCCCGTCCGGTTGTTTTGAACTGGCGCTGCTGACCGGCATTGCCTTGACCGGAATCGGCCTGCGCCTGACGATTGATGAAGCGGGCCTGGCCGAAATACGGGCGTACCTGGCCGGCCTTATTCTTTTCCGCCCGGCAGATTTTCCCGTTTTTCCATGGTTTTTCTGGCACTTCGTCCTGGCCAACGTATTATTGATGTATATACCCTTTGCCAATTTAAAGCACTGGCTGGGGGTCTGGATTGTCCGCCTCATGCTTATTGAACCACCCCCGGTTTACCCGACTGCAGCAGGCAAGCCGCTCAGGTCTCCCTTTGCCGCTCCACTTAAAGGCGATTTCCAACGGAACCGGCTTGCCGCCGGCAATAAGGTGAGGTGAAATCTTGCGCATCCCGCTTCATATGGCAAAAGAAAAAGAGCTAAAAGATGCCGGCATGGTGATGGTGCCGCCGGAATCCCTGCCCCGGCAGTTGCTCGCCGAAGTGGGCAATATGGTGAGGTCTTCCCGGACGGTGCGGGTTATGCTGGAAACCTGCACCAGGTGCGGGGCGTGCGCAGCGGCCTGCCACAGCTATCTCGGCACCGGTGATTCCTGCAATATTCCGGCTTTGCGCGCCGATTTGCTGCGCAACTTTTACCACAGGCACTTTACTCTTACGGGCAGGCTGGCCTCCTGGCTGACGGGCAGGCGCACGGACGTAAATGAAGAAATTGAACGGTGGATAGACTATTCGTATCAATGCAATCTGTGCAGGCGATGTGCCTATTACTGCCCTTTTGGCGTCGATACGGCGGAAATCGTCATGGCGATGAGGTATATCCTGGCCAGGGTTGGTTTTGTACCGCGCTTTTACGCCGTAATTGTCGCCAATTTGCTTAAGGCCGGCAACAACTCGGGCATGTTAAAGCCGGCGGTCCTTGATTGCTGCCAGTTTTTAGAGGAAGAGCTGAAAGAAGAAACGGGGCTGGATATTAAAATTCCGGTGGACAAACCGCAGGCGGACATCCTTTATGTTCCATCTTCAACGGAATTTACCCATAATGTCGATACCCTGCTCGGGGTAGCCAAGGTGTTTCACGCGCTGGGCCTGAACTGGACGATCTCCTCTGCCATGACCGAAGCGGCAAACTACGGCATGTTTATCGATCTGGACGTGTTGAAGCTCCATAACAGGCGCATAGTAGATGCGGCCAGGGAAGCCGGCGCGGCGCTGGTGGTGATGGGTGAGTGCGGCCATGCCTGGCGGGTGGCCAGAATGTTCAGCGAAGGGGCCAACGGTAATATTCCGTTTAAAATCATGCATGTTCTGGAGCTTGCAGCACAGAACCTGGACAAGCTGACCCTGGAGAAAGCTAAGATGAGGGTGACGCTTCACGACCCGTGCAACTACGCCCGGGCCGGCGGCATTGCCGATGCACCGCGGCAGATCCTGCAGGCCTGCGTAACTGATTTTGTGGAAATGACGCCGAACCGCGAGATGAATTACTGCTGCGGCGGCGGTTCCGGCATGTTGATGGACGAAATGATGGAGGTGCGGATGAAGCTGGCAAAGATGAAGGCAGAGCAGTTGCGGGCGCTGGGCAGGCTGGACGCCCTGGCCGCTCCCTGCGCAACCTGCAAGGCGCAGCTTCCCCACGTGGTCAGGCATTATAAGCTGGATATTGCCAGGGTTACGGGGGTAATGGAAATACTGGGCCAGTGCTTAAAACTGTAATTTATATAAAATTTTGCCAGTATTTTCTTTTATTTGGCCGTTTGAAAAAAGGTCAGGCAAACGGCCGTTAGGCACGGGCGTTTGCCTGCACTGAAATACTATGTTTCATCCGCCAACTGGAGTATGCGCTGCAGCGTTTTCTCCCGCCGGGCGTTGATGGCTTCAAAGTCCATGTAAGGGATGTAATACTTCTCCATTTCGTCGTGCATTTTCTTGGCCCGGCTGATGAACGACACGGCCTGTTCCATGCACTGCCGGTAAAGGCCGCGCGCCGCACCCTTTTCGGCCAGGAAAGTTTCGTTGTCAAACCGCCTGACGCAGGTCATGGTGTCGATTACGGTGTCGCCTTCCTTGGGACGGTAGAAGTGCGGCTCCACGTTGTTTATAATGGCCAGGCCGAGTTCGTGGATGATCAGGTGATCAACTGCATATGGATTGAGGGCGCAGTGAAATGCCGTGACGTTATAGCCGCGGGCCAGGGAGGCCTCCATCAGGCGGCGGACCAGGGTGGTTTTGCCGGTGCCGTCGTCGCCGCTGATAATGTAGCGTTTGTCCAGGTGGCCGACCACGGTTTCCAGGTGGCTGACCGGGCCGTCCGGGGTGATGGCGGTGGCAAAAAGGCGGCGGACTTTCGGGTTTTCGGCAGCCCGGGGCTTACCGTTAAAAATCTCGTGGATAAGCTCCAGGACCAGCCTGTCGAACGCTCCGGCGTTGAAAGCGCCGCTTTCGGTATAATATGACTCAACCTCGTCTAGAAAGAGTTTGGCGCCGGCCAGGTAGGCGTAGGCGCGCTTGAAAAGCCGTCCTATTTCTTTATTGATGGCGAGGATTTCTTTTTTATTGCCGCGCAGGCCCCGTTCGTTCCAGTGGTCGCCCAGGTGGATGATCTCGTCAACCGCCCCCGGGTTTTTAGGGTCCACTACATGCAGTGTCGTGTCTACCGAAGAAACTGCTTTCTACGGCGAAGGCTTCTATGTTTTCCGGCACAGCGTCGGGGATCCTGGCTCTAATATCGGCGCGCCTTCCGAAGACGGCGATCTCTGCAATCAAAAGGTTAATCAGGCACTTTTTTTCTTCGGAAGAAAGACTGTCCAGCGCATTTCCCATCCCGGCCGCCAGCTCTTCCAGACGCTTCAGCTCCCGGGCCGCCAGGTCGCAGCGGGAAAGTTCACCTAAGATCTGTTCCCGGCGGCGTGAAAGGTAATCCCGCCTCCCCTTTATCTCTCCGAGCCGCTCTTCCATTTCGGCTTCCGGTATAAACCCTTTTTGGAACATGGTCGCTACCCTGGAACGCTCTTCGTAGGCCCGGACCAGTTCTTTTTCAACGGCATCAAGCTCGGTTTCCAAAGCTTGAGCGGTTTCATCGGGAAAGGCGGCCTGTAGTTCTGTGCGAAGCTTCTCCGGGTTTGTCAGCCAGGCTGAGACCTTCTGCCAGATGACCTCTTCTATTTCCGCCGCGTTAAGGTATGAAGACTGGCAGTGCTGTCGGCCCGGCAGGCCGGGCGACTTGGCAGTGCAGACGTAATAAGCCCTCTTCTTTCCCTTTGACGTAACAAGATTCCCGTGCATGGTCGCACCGCATTTTCCACACCGCATAAGGCCTGAAAGAAGATAAGGGTAAGTGCTGAAGCTGCGCCAGCGCCTTCGGGAGTTCTCAAAACGCTTTTGGGCTGCCTCCCAGGTTTGTTTATCGACAATGGCGGGAACAGAAATAGGGACCCACTCCTCGCGCGGTCTTTCTTTTCTGCTTACCCTTTCTTCAGGCGGCTTATATTTATTGAACTTGACGTCCTTGGTGTCATAGCGGCTGATATACAGAGTACCGGCGTAGGCGCTGTTGGCCAGAATCCGCTTTACGGTCTGCTTGCTCCAGCGCTTTCCCCTGGGGCTCGGGATCCCCATAGCGTTTAGGCGATTGGCTATTTTGTACGGGCTGGCGTCTTCCCCGGAAGCGAACCATTGATACATAAGCCTGATGATTTTAGCCTCTTCTTCGATAATACGGAGGGTATCTGTTTCTTTATCAAATTCATAGCCGTAAAGTCCAGGACTGTGAGTAAGTTTCCCCGCTTTTGCCTTGGCTCTTTTGCCAATTAAGGAGCGGAGCCTGGTCCTGGCGCGTTCGTATTCGTCAACGGCGCTAAGTACGGTTAAATGGAAACGGTCTTCGGGGGTGTCGGTAAACCTGGAGTTGACAAAAATCAACTCCGTTCCCGCTTTTTTGATCTCGTCGATCAGGAGAAGCTGGTGTGCCACGCTGCGTGACAAACGGCTGGTATCTAAACAAATAAACCAGCGGATGCCGCCGGCCTTCAGTTTTTCCAGCGCCGCCACCAGGGCGGGGCGCTCTAAGATTGAGCCTGAGACCCCTTCGTCTACAAATTCTATTATTTCAGTTGCGCCTGATTCCTGGGCCCTGGCCCTGCATTCCTCCCGCTGCGCCGCAATGGAATAGCCGCGCTCGGCCTGTTCCTCAGTGGACACTCGTAAATATATCAGTGCAGCGCTCACCTTCCCCGTCCCTCCTTCAGCTTGACTTTACTTTGACGTGCTTGCAAGAATTTCCTGCTCTGTTCAGGAAGGCGGGACAGAAGGTAACGAATCGCTTCCCGGTAGGCTTGTTCACGTTCATCCTGGGAGCCGGTGCGGGTTATGATCACCTCAAATTCCCGCTTTGCCATGGCCCCCCACCTCTGCACTTTTTTCATTAATTCAGTTTATGCTGGGGGTCTCCATGGACGACCCGGGAGAAATAATTACCATTTCCAGGCCTTGGGCCGTTGAGACGGCAAGGCGGAGACAACAAAAACCCCTTCACCTTGCTGGTGAAGGGGTTGGTATAAGTTTTCGCCGTCAGTTTATTTCCCAATTTCTTCCTTAATTTTTATTCTTACCCTTTCGCTAAAGCGGAACCCATTCTGTTCCAGGCTATCGAGGATTGGGTCAATAGCAGGCAATAACCCCTTTTTTACACCAAGCGCCACAACGCCTAAGGTACCCATAATCCTTAAGCCCGAGTTTCTGGCGATACGCCGGGCTTTTTTCTCATCAACTAAAAGATAATCCGCCTCAACTTCCCTGGCTAAAACGATGGCTTCAGCTTCTCCCTGATCAAGGTCGGTTCTAAGTAAGGAAACCGCCAGAACGTTTTGTACCTGGAGGGTCTCAATCCAGGTAGCTTCTCTGACTTCTTTCACACCGGGAAGTTCAGTTCCCTGTGGTATCACTTCATTGTATACACCTTGAGGAATAATAATTCGTCGAAATACGGCATGCAGGAGGTTTACTTGCCTAATCCGGGCTAAAGCAATAAGTGGTGTCGAGTTAGAGACCACTTTCATTTTGTAAAAACTCCTTAACAGTCGCCAAGTCTTCCTCTAGCTCGTCGAGATCATAATTGAGAGGAATGTTATGTGCGCCCAGGAAATCGAGGAATTCCCGTTTAGAAACGTTGGCCAGTTCCGCCGCCTTGCCCAGGGATAAACTCCCATCTGCGTAAAAGGTTGCCGCCAGCCTCTTCAAGGCCTCCATTTTTACCCATTGATCCGATGCCCGGCCTTTGATGAACAGCTCTTTTGGCAACTCAAGATCGATCCTTATAGTATGGTCCGGCATTCTATCGCCTCCCGGTAATACCAACTTTAGTAAAATCATACCATAAGAGATACATGTCCTCAACTTTATATTTATTATAATCCATCTGTATATTTTATTATAATCCATCTGTGATATTGTCAAATTGGAATAATCTGTAATAGATTGTAAGGCTTGCTTATGGCGGGCAGCAAGTTAATAGAGGGAAAGGAAAGGCAAAATCAAAATACAGTATAATTATAATGGTGATTGCGGCAGCCATAAACATCAGCCGGGCAGAAAGACTGCTTAAGCCAAAAACAGCTGTCCGGGTAATAGTGACAAATGAAGGGGATGAAATGACTTATGTTTAAAAAACCGGCCGTTCCTCTCCAGCGCCGGGAGATGGAAGCTGCCCTGCAGTTGTACCAGAAATGCAAGGGGTGGCAGGCCACGGATGAGGCGCTGGATTCCCTTGCCCGGTCTTTTCCGGACTTCGATTTTAAATCGACCCTGCTCAAAGCGGCAGCCGTCAACGCCCTCTACGGAACCCAGGTTTACGCCGTAGCAGAGGTGGCCGAACACTTATGCAGCGTCTTGGGAAATACCACGGTACCGGCTGCTCCCGCCCTCGTAGAGGAGCTGGCAAAGGTGAAATTTGTCAGGGGGTCAAAGCACATAACATGGGCGTTCCGGAGTTTTGCGTCCAAATTCGCCCACTTTTTTATTGATCCGGATCAATTCCCGATTTACGACTCGTATGCGGTTAAGATGCTCACATACCATTTGAATGGGAAGGGCAGGGAAGGGCTCTCTTATGAGCAGTTTGCAGCGGGCTTTTCAGCGTTGAAGGATGCTCTGGATTTTCCCGTGACCACCCGGGAACTCGACCGGTACCTGTGGTTGGCAGGCCAATTGAGGGCATGGAAGGGCTTATTGCCCTGGAGAAGACCTTATACTGGAATTAATTCCGAATTGCAGCGTCTTTTCGAATCCCCCGCGGGGGAAGTCCAGGAGCTTACGAGAGCTGTTCTTGGAAAGGGTGAAAATCCGTGAGAAATACTGGACATGAAGGCCGCACTTTTCGCAGCACCGCCTCATTCGGCAAACGGCAGGAATACGTTGTCATAGCCGAATTACTTCGGCGGGGCTTTGACGTCTACCAGACGCTAGTGGATGACCAGGGTATCGATTGCATCATACGGCAGGAAAGGGAAGGCGGGCTACGGTATTTGGACCTCCAGATCAAAGCCCGGTCGAAAGATTGCAATCCCCGAAATGCCGGACGTTTTGCCGCTATGGATATTGTCAACCCCCGGCCCAACTACTTTTTTGTTTTCTACTCCGAGCAAGCCAACACTTATTGGGTGGTTCCATCGGAAGAGCTTGTCCGGCTTGCCCGCCGGAATAAGACCGGGCGAAACAAGGGACGGTACACTATCAACTTTTGCAACGTCAGGGCAGACGGCACGGTGGCGCCCCGCCCTAAGTTTGACCGTTACAAAAATAACTTCAGCCTTCTGGAATAGCATTCTGAAAAATTCTTAGGTATCATTTACCCGTATTAAAGGGACAAAAACGAAAGAACAAAACAGACTTTAGAAATTATTTTCTATGGGATCCTCTTGGGGATCTTTTTTATTTTCTTTATTAATTCTAAGCAATATTGAGCATTTCTAACCCACAGCAACTTATTCTATCAAACCGTATAACTGGCATTTATTTTGACGGGGATCCGGCTGATTTGCGAAACGGATTGCATCGGAAATAGCGCATACAAAGTACCATCGTTATTTGACACGCGCCGACGTTTCCGGCGTTCGGCTGATCTTGTAAGCAAGCAATTGGCAGCTATGTTGATGTCCGGACTGGTAAATTATCAAATTAATTCAGCCAATAAATGTCGCCGTCGTTCATGCATCTAACTTTAACCCCTAATGCCTGGTATTCATCAGGATAAAACGTATGAATGGGGATCACTTCTTTGGGCCGCAGGGTATCAACCAATTTCTTTAGGGTTTGCGGGGGTGCATGCCCGCTCGTATGAATATAGTAATATTCCAGATCCTGTTCCCTGGCAAAATTCAGTAGACGTGCCATGGCCGGTTCCTTCTGATATCCAAGCCACATCGAATAAATGAAGCTTCCACCGGTAAAATTTATTCTCCTTAGGTCACCAATCATCGAGGGGCGAACAAGCATCAATACCCTCCGTTGTTGCTCCTCCAATTCCCTGCGGGTAATCTTAAGCCCCCTATAACGATAAAGCACGTCCACATGCCCCGAACCGCTCAGCCGTCTACTCAGCCAGTACGGGAAAAACACTCTTAGATTCGAATATTGACTGGATGGATAAGGAATGCGGGCAAAATCACGTAAGGCGTCCAACACGACGGCAGTATAAACATCGACAACAAAGATTTTGTCACAGCGAAGTGCAGCGCGATAAAAAGTAACCAGTCGATCAATATTCTGTCCCGAAGAACAAACGAGGCATATTTCATTTCTACTGCCAATAACCCGCACAAGATTGTCCTCTAATTCCTTTTCTGTAAGAATCTTTTCCTCAGGGCGTCCAAACGTCGTTCCCTCCAGCAGCATAACGTCTACTGGTTTACCCGAGAGTGCTTTAACAATGGCCCGCAAAGCACTGGGCTTTCGCCCGTGCTCACGAAAGTCCCCAGAATAAAATACACTTTTGCCTTCTGCCTCGATAAGGAATGCGTAAGCATCGAATGCAGAATGATCCACCAGAAAGGGGGTTACTCTGAACTCGCCGGTGTACACTGGGACTCCGTTAGCAAAGGTACTTGGCTTACCACCGACTCTCCCCAATGGCCAAAACATCGTGGTAAGTTCCATTAAACGTCGGGTAGCTTCCCCACTATATACCGGTACATCGGGAGAAATAAAGTTGACAAGCCCATAGTGGTCAATATGAGCATGAGAGAGGAATAATGCATCTATCCGGCGGCACTCCGTATCCCATGCATACAGGCCTCGAATATCAGGCAAAATGCCGCTATTTACCAGTTCAGCTCCCGTTCGCAAGCGTAGTGTGCTGCTGTCAAAGCGGGAATCATCTTTCGCCGCCAGAGGCAGGCCCAAATCTATAATAATGCGGCTGTCTCCACTTTGCAGTTCAACACAGGAACCCCCTATATCATGGGTGCCGCGACAGATCCTGACCCTCATAGTAGTACCTTTTCTGCTGTGAATGTCGAGCCCGATTCTTCCAGTAAGAAGAATGTGATTTCCAGGGACTCCGCCAATTGCTTCAGCATGGGACGTTTCCCGTCCTTCATTTCTTCAATTTCCTCATGCTGCGGCTGCCCCCTAAAGATAAGCACCGCCTTGCGGATGCAATCGGGGCCAAGGTTACCAAGCATATCCCTATGGGACTCAATAAATCCTTCTTTATCAAGCAACTGATAATAGGTTGCAATCTCCAGCAGACAACGCAACAGCGTGTCCTTATTGCCTGCTCTTTTAAATTCTACCAGCCATACTGTATCGGTGTCCTGGTTAAACGACACCAGATCGATCTTTCCCGCCTTATCTTTCTGAGTGCTTTTGAGGGGCACCTGATAATCAAAGACCTTACCCAGTTCGCCCAGGTTATTGCCCCGCTCGGAATAATTGAAAAGCCTTTTCGCCAAAATCTCTTCTGCCCGGTTGGTCTGCTGCCTGATATTGCCGTCATGCGTTTCTACGCGGTATTCTTTTCTGAGAATGGCGGGTAGACTTCTTAGCCTTGCCGCCATGTTCGATTTTAGTAGTTCTTCGGCAATTACCTCCGTAAACAGCTGTTGCTGATCATCTCTGGTCTTTCCTCTCCAGTTGAGGAATGGCTGCTGGTACAACTGCCCGATGTTCTGCATGGCGACCGCTGTTTCGTAAATCACCCGCTCTCTAGTATAGGGAGCCGGGGGCCAGGTAATGGATGTGTATTCGTCTCCGAAATAATCGGTAATGGAGGCAAAGCTCTGAACAGGGAAATCATGGTACGCCAGAAAGACAAAACCTGAACCATAAGGCAACTGGTCAGGTTGTAAACGGTCCTCCCCATAAGGCATAGCGGCCACGTAAAGGAATGCCCTCAGAACTTCAATATCCGTTTCCTGATCGACACCCTCTACCACGATCATTCCCCGGTTTTCAGGCCAGTAGGAGGGCTTCTTGCGTTGATGGTAAGGCCTCCCGTCCAGCCATGCGATCTCTATTTGCCCCCTGACGTCTTCAACGCTTGCTCCCGATGTATTAAAGATTTTGAACTCCAATCCTTTATTCTCCGCAAATTTCTTCAAGACCCGAAGCACATGTTTTTTGCCTTTCGCATCAGTGTTGATTACCAGCATGTGTTTACTTTCAAAATGCAAAGTCAGAAATTCTTCTAAGGGTTCATCAGGATCAAATGGTGAAATTACCTGAATCTTAGAAGGATCAACCTTGCCCCATCTTTTTAGTATCTCTTTTCTTCTTTCTTTTTCTTCCAAATCGACGCCACCTCTCCCGTTGAAACTTCTTTTTTAGGTAGTTCTTAATCCCAGAGGCTTCCCCTATTCAAAAGGAAAAAGGCCTTCTCTTGCTCATCATAACCGATTGGTTCGCCTATGCATTCCAGAACCCTGATATCACGCTGGACCGTGCGCGCAGAAACCTTAAACTCCTTTGCCAATTCCTTGGTCTTAACAGGTCCCTTTTGAAGCCTTTTTAATATCATCAGGATACGAGAAATTCGTTCTTCATATTGCCTCGCAATCCGGTCCTGACGATTTGCAGGTGTTTTCTGTTTAAGGATATTCAACCGTAATTTTTCTAGATCTGCAAACAGATCAGGCTCCACTTTTACACATGATGGCAAAGGCTGCGGCCAGTATGAATATGGTGTCTCAATAAATATAACTTTGAACTCGCTTGTATCGTATTCCTGCCATAACTCCGCAAGAATAACTGCTTCTACTTGTGTGATTTTTCGAGGATTAACAACTGCTATAAATGCTGGTATAGCCAATAGATCCTCGATAGACCTACATTCGTATACTTTAATATTGAGCTTTGCAGCAATATCGCAAATTCGGGTAGTCAAAGACGTTTCTAAGCCAAAAATAAGAATAGTGTCATTAAATGAATAATATTCATTGAATGCAAAAGGTCTTTTTGTCATTGGATTTAACAGGCTAAGCACCTCACTCACCCAGAATCCCCCTTTGTTATTATAGTACTACAACTTGGCGACATGGCTTTGGCGTAGCAAATACTGGTTGGCCCCCCAATTTTGGAGCCATTTTATTCAATGCTGAGCGCTTTTATGGAAAAGGCTATCTGCCTCATGGTGAAAAATTGCTTGTCCTGGAGAGAGTTGCTTGATATCCTTAACTCCCGTGGCGCTTTGATTTCCGGCAAAACCTTAATGCGCTGGGTCAGGGTAATGAGTAAGATTTTTGCCGAAGTGAATACGAAACTTTTGTCTTTGTTGTTGAAATACTTTCCCGGCCTTGGCTTACCCCCGGCATCGTTAACGGCTGACCGAACGGCTAATTTGGACCTTACCATCTCTTTGGGCGGTTTTCTTCGCAAGTTTTAGGTATGCCAGCCCACCGCCAATTAAGGTGGGAAATAATGTGGGCATTAACACCCACTCAGGCCTAAGCGACGGAAGGCAGTTGAGTTTGAGCATTCTACATGGTATAATCTTACAAAAGAAGCACCGATAACCCAAATAAGTAGTGGTAATTATGACCTTCTTCAAAGAAAAACTCCTATTTTTAGGGAGTAGTGGCTTTTTCTAGGGCAAAAAAAGGGGGGCTCCCTGTGGAAGAAGTACTTAATTTAGTAGTCGAAAAGATAGTGAAGACTGTAAACCCCGATAAAATTATTCTTTTTGGATCCAGGAGCAGGGGGCAGGAAGGATCGTATAGTGATTATGATCTTTTGGTGCTAAAGCGAGGAATAAATAATCGCCGCGCTTTGGCCCACCAGATCTATAGAATCCTGGTCGATGTTCCAGCTGCCGTGGACATACTTGTAGAAACCCCGGAAAAAATAGAAAGGTACCGTAATTCACGAGGGTTCGTGTATGCTGAGGCCGCAAGAGGGCGGGTAGTTTATGAGCGATGAACTATGGCGCCTGTGGTTCCAAAGAGCAAAAAGTAACCTCGCAAGGGCAGAACTTGGCAGGCAAAACTCAGATATTCTTTACGAAGATCTTTGTTTTGATGCCCAGCAGGCAGTTGAAAAGTCCCTTAAAGGTATAATGGCATTCCTGGAAATGGATACCCCGAAAACCCATTCTATTGGGTACCTTTTGAAGTTAATTGAAGAGTCCGGGAAAGTTCAGGTTCCCGAAAGACTTAAGGAAGCCGCGATTCTTACTGATTACGCTGTAACAACCCGTTACCCGGGAGACTGGGAACCAATAGATGAAGCTGAATACAAACGGGCAGTCTCGCTGGCCCAAGAAGTTTACCGGTGGGCGTTATCCCTCACCAACCAGGATGGAGAAAAATAAGCCCCGTAGAAGAACCGTCTTATTACCGGCCCAGTCCACAAACATCTTCTCTCCGGCCCGGTGCAACTGGCGCAGGGTGCGTGCCAGCAAAATATGGGGAATGTTCGCTCCTAAAGACTTGAGCTATGATTTTGACCGTGACCCGGCAAAACAGCCCGGCCAGGCGGAAATGACCAGCAAAGCCATGGAGGTGCTTTCAAAAGATAAGGATGGATTTTTCCTGATGGTGGAAGAAAGCAAAATAGACTGGGCCGCCCATGCCAATGACCCGGTGGGCGTAATCAGCGACATCCTGGCCTTTGACAACGCCGTAAAGGCGGCCCTGGACTTTGCCAAAAAGGATAAGCAGACCGTTCTCTTGCTTATAGCCCGCCTGCTCCGGCCATGGGGCAGGCGGGCCATTTTATCTGCCAGAAACACCTCAAGATCCTGTTTTCACCTAATCCTCAGGCACTTCCCCGGGCAATATTATGGCGAGGTGAGGACCGCGAATCCCTTTTCATGGTAAAAGCAGATAGAAGATGCTTTACAAGTTAGAGGTTTTGCTTTACAATACACAAAAAGTAAATCTTTTATCTTATGGAGGTAAAGTTTAGTGTTCGCCAAGATTTCAAAAAAAGGCCAGGTTACCCTGCCTGCCGAGGTCAGGAAACTTTTGAACCTCCATCCCGGGGCGCGTGTCCGGTTCGTGGTCGAGAAGAATGCCGCCCGGATTCTCCCCGTCGAAGGGGGAATCGAGACACTCAAAGGCGCCGTTAAAGTTTCAGCGCCGCAGGATTTTAAAGCCGCCCGCCATAAAGCAATGGAGGAACGCAGCCGTGAGAAAAGTGCGCGCACTCGATGCTAACGTTATCCTCCGCTTTCTGACTAATGATGTTCCGGAGCAGGCAAACCGCTGCGCTGAGCTGTTGAAGCGGGTTGAAGCCGGTACCGAAGAGGTCTGGTTGCCCGACCTTGTCCTGGCAGATATCATCTGGACCTTGGAAAAATTTTATAAACAGCCTAAGCAACAGATCCGTGATCTGCTAGCCCCCATTCTCAACCTGCGTAGCTTGCGCTTTTCGAGCAAGAAAACGGCTCAAAAGGCCCTCCAACTTTACGCAAAAAAGAACCTCGATTGGACCGATGCTGTTATCGCCGCGCAGATACTTGCCCGCAAGCAGAGCGAAATTTATTCTTATGACAGAGACTTCGACAAACTGGAGGGTGTTACCCGGCTGGAACCCTGAAAGGTCTCTCTGGTGTGCTTTCTTCCCGCACTTGCGGCAGCGTGACCTCCGGTTTACCGCCTTCCGGCAAAACCACCCTTATCCCGCCGCCGTATTCCTGGCCCCGTTTTTACTCTGACTACGGAATAACCCGCTTTGCGTAGCAATTCACATGTGAGAGGCGAAATATGAAGGTCTGCCAGATACCGTAAAGTTTTCAAGACCCCTGGGCCTCCCAAGGTATAGGTCTTGTCTGCTCCGCAGCAAGCCAGGCACCGTACATCAGGCTCTGCCGTATGTCTTCCTCCTCCAGTTCCGGATAAGCGTTAAGGATGGCGGGAATATCCATGCCGGCAGCCAGAAGCTTTAAAACAAAAGCCACTGTTAAGCGCGTACCGCGGATGGTGGGCTGGCCCATGCATATTTGGGGGGCTACAGTTATGCGCTCAAGCTTCACAAACATCACTCTCCCGGTTACTATTTTACCATGATTTCCACCACTAAAAACCACAGGTTTAAATAACCGCGCTATTTCACTGCCTGCAGGCGGCCCGGGCACAGCTACCCATTCCTCCGGGAGTTGAATTCTGGGGCTGGCGCTCCCGCCATGCTGTCTTTTTGCAGGATTTTCCTGTCAATTGACAGGATTTTCATGTTTTCTTGACGAATAACTTATATTTATATCATTTTTCCACGTTTCCCGGTAGCTGGTTTTTGGTGTCCAAGAAAATATTTTCTCCACACCATGATGGAGCACATTGAGGTCGATGGGAAGGTCGTCCTGGAGAAGGCGATAGTTATTCCCGCCAGCAAGAAGGATGGGTTTGGGGAACTGAAACGTGATGCTTATAGTGGTTATCCAGGGAATACATAGGCAGGTGCTGGGATTGCCATGAAAACAGATGAACTCAAAAAACAAATAGCAGCAGCCCGGTCGAGGTATTATCGACTGGTTTTACTGGTCGGGTCAGCTGCAACCGGAAAAACCAAAATTCTCGTTCAAATAGCCAAAGATGAGGGTTATCCCTATATTAATCTGAATCTCACGCTGAGCCAGAAACTCCTGGAATACCCCGCTAAGATACGAGCGTTACGCCTGCCGAGAATAGTGGAGACGATAACAGGCGAAACGGGAAAGGATACGGTCCTTCTCGATAACACAGAAATACTCTTTGACCTTGTTCTTCAACAGGATCCTTTACGTTTACTTCAACAAGTCAGCCGCAATCGAACTATTGTTGCCGCATGGAACGGCAAGTTCGAGGGTGGGGCGCTGATCTATGCCGAGCCGGATCACCCGGAGTACAGAAAGTATAATGAAATCGATGCCCTTGTTTGTCCTTTGGGATAAAGAGATTTCAGGAAAAGGTGGGGAAATACGGTGAAATACGCTGACCTGATCCATTTTGAACCGGTCGAAACCATAGTGCAGTTGCGGGAAGCTGATGCCAAAAGCAGGGCCGGTGAGCTGGTAAAAACCTATGTGATCTCGGAACGGATGGCCGAGCAGATTACGGAAGTTGTCTTTCCGCAACTCCAATATGACCATCCCCAGGATAATAAGGGACTTTTGATCGTCGGCAACTACGGTACCGGCAAATCGCATTTAATGTCGGTACTATCCGCTATAGCCGAATATCCAGACCTGGCCACGGAGATACGGCATCCTGCCGTGGCTAAAAAATCTGAGGTTATCGCCGGCAAGTTCAAGGTTATCAGGACCGAGATAGGTTCCACTACGATGTCCCTCAGGAACATCATTTGTGCTGAGCTGGAAGAGCAGCTGGCTAATCTCGGGGTGCAATACCGTTTTCCTGAAGCCGATAAAGTTACCAACAACAAAGACCCTTTTATTGAGGTGATGACCGCTTTTCAGGAAGTTTACCCGGACCACGGGCTCTTGCTGGTTGTCGATGAACTCCTGGACTACCTGCGTACGCGGAAGGACCAGGAATTAATCCTCGACCTAAACTTCCTGCGAGAAATCGGGGAGGTTTGCCGGCTCACCCGGTTTCGCTTCATGGCCGGTGTGCAGGAAGCCATTTTTGACAGCCCGCGCTTTCAGTTTGTGGCTGAAACCCTGCGCCGGGTCAAAGACCGCTTTGAGCAGATACGCATTGTCCGTGAAGACATAGCCTATGTAGTTGCTCAGCGCCTGCTGCGCAAGGATGACCGGCAGAAGGCTCTCATAAGGGAACACCTGCAGCGTTTCACCAGACTGTACGGCACCCTGGCCGAGCGCATGGACGAATTCGTCGCCCTTTTCCCCGTGCATCCGGCATACCTTGAAACTTTTGAAAGGGTCTATGTAGCCGAAAAGCGCGAGGTGCTGAAAACCATCAGTGCGGCCATGAAAAAACTCCTGGACAAAGAAGTTCCGGAAACTGCTCCCGGCCTCATCGCCTATGACTCTTACTGGCAAAACTTAAAAGACAATCCTTCTTTCCGCAGTGACCCGGACATTCGCGAAGTGATTGAGAAGAGCCAGGTGCTGGAAAACCGTGTCCAGCAGGCTTTTACAAGGCCGCAGTATAAACCTGTGGCCTTCCGCATCATTCACGCTTTAAGCGTTCACCGGCTGACAACAGGAGATATTTACGCTCCCATAGGGGTCACGGCTCAGGAACTCCGCGACGACCTCTGCCTTTACCTGCCCTTGCCGGAAGAGGATGCCGAGTTTCTTAAAACCACTATCGAATCAATCTTGCGCGAGATCTTAAGGACGGTGAGCGGCCAGTTTATTTCTTTCAACCAGGACAACGGGCAGTACTACCTTGACCTGAAAAAAGATATTGATTTTGATTCGCTAATTGAGCAGAAAGCCGAGACACTTACCCCGAACCAGTTGGACCGCTATTATTTTAAGGCCCTGGCCCGGGCCATGGAGTGCCCCGAAGCCACGTATGTTCCCAATTTCCAGATTTGGGAGCACGAAATTGAGTGGCGCGAGAAAAAGGCTACCCGGTTAGGGTATTTATTCTTCGGCGCTCCCAACGAACGTTCTACCGCCCACCCGCCCAGGGACTTTTACCTCTACTTTCTGCAGCCCTTTGACCCGCCGGCCTTTGAAGACGAAAAAAAGCCCGATGAGGTGTTTTTCCGGCTGGTGCAGCGCGACGAGGACTTTGACCGTGCCCTGAAGCTCTTCGCCAGCGCCAGCGAGATGGCCAGCACGGCTTCGAAAGGAACGCGGCAGGTTTATGAAAATAAGGCTAACGATCAGCTAAAAAAGATAGTCGAATGGCTGCGGAACAACATCGCCACTGCTTATGAAGTTACCTACCGGGGAGCAACCAAAAAATTCGTCGAGTGGGTTAAACACAGTGCCAATCCCCATGCCTCGGTTCGGGATCTGGTGAACCTGGTGGGTTCCTCATGTCTAGCTCCTTACTTCCGGGAACTGGCGCCCGAATACCCGATCTTCGCCATTCTGGTTACCATAAAGAACCGGCCTCAGGCTGCCCAGGAGGCGATAAAGTGGATCCTCGGCAGCATAAGGACCAGGCCGGGGGCAGCCGTCCTCGATGCCCTGGAGCTTCTGGACGGAGATAAGTTAAGGCCGCAAAATTCCCGTTATGCCAAACACATCCTGGGACAGCTGGACAAAAAGGGGCCGGGTCAGGTCCTCAACCGGGGTGAAATAATTGCCGATTTTCGCGGTGTAGAGTTCGAGCCCCGTTTCAGACTGGAGCCGGAGTGGGTGGTCGTCATCCTGGCGAGCTTGATCTACAGCGGCGATGTTACTTTAAGCATGCCGGGGAAGAAGATAGATGCTTCCAACCTGGAGGAGCTGGGCAAAGTTCCCCTGGAGGAACTTATCAAGTTCAAACACATCGAGCGTCCCAAGGATCTCCCCCTCGGTCCCCTGCAGGCTCTGTTTGAATTCTTGGGGCTGCCGCCCGGGCTCATCGTCAATCAATCTACTCGTGAAGAAGGGGTAAGGCAGCTTCAGGAAGCAGTGGATAAGCTCCTGGAACGCACCGCCCAGGCCCAGCAGGCGATCCAGCAAGAGTTATCCTTATGGGGTATTTCTCTATTCGATCAGAAGAAGAAAACCGGTTTAAGGGATGAATTGGCCAGTTTCAAAGGGTTTCTGGAGTCACTCCGGGTTTTTAACACCCCCGGTAAGTTGAAAAACTTCCGCTACTCCGAGCGGGATATAAATAAGCAGAAGGCGTACCTTGCCACCCTGAAGAGGGTTGAAGAACTGGCCGGCCTGGCCAAGGAGATTATGCCTCTGCTCTCCTACCTCAGTACCGCCGAAGCCGTGCTTCCTGCGGATGCCGGTTGGACGACAAAAGCCCGGGAGCGGCGTGAAGAGCTTAAAGGAAAACTATCCGGCCTGGACGAAGCATCCGTCCCTGACCTTCGCCGGGAGCTCGTGCAGGTGCTCTTAGAGCTCAAGAATTCTTACATTGAGGCTTACCTTGAGGCCCATACCAAAGCCAGGTTAAATGCGTCTTTGGACCAGAAGAAATCCGGGCTTCTCAAAGATGAGCGGTTGAGCAAACTCAGCAGGCTGGCCGGTATCGAGTTGATGCCCCGGGCCCAGCTTACTGACTTCCAAAACCGTCTGGCGGAGCTGAAAACGTGCTTCAGCCTCACCAGAGAAAATTTGGGAAAAACGCCCATCTGTCCTCACTGCAACTATCGTCCGGCACAGGAGCAGATTAAGCTTTCGGCTGAAGCGGCGCTCAGGCAGCTGGAGGAAGACCTGGAAAGGCTGTACCAGGACTGGGAAAAGACACTGGTCGCCAACCTGGAAGACCCGACGGTGAAGGAAAACATCTATCTTTTGAAGCCGGAGCAGCAGAAAGCGCTGGAGCAGGTGATCAAAGAACAGCAGCTGCCATATACGGTGGACGCATCGTTTGTAAAGGCCGTTCAGGAAGCTCTCTCCGGCATGGAAAAGGTTTCGGTTACCGCAGCCGACTTAAAGAAAGCTTTGGCTCAAGGTGGAACGCCCTGCACAGTCTCTGAGTTAAAGCAGCGCTTCGAGGATTATATCCAGTCTCTCACGCGCGGCAGGGATCCGCAGAAGGTGAGAATCGTTCTGGAATAGAGGAAAAAACTGACCATTAATTTGTCAAGTGGAGGGCATACGTATGGAAGTGGAAGTTAAAACCCTGACTCCTCTTTGGACCGGCGGTGCAAAAAGCGGTGCAGTTGACCGGGTACATGAAACAGGTATCATTGGCAGTTTGCGCTGGTGGTTTGAAGCTATGGTACGCGGGATGGGAGGTAACGCATGTAGCCCAGAGCAAGCGGAGCAAAAATGTATCTATGATCCTGAAAAGCCTAACAAGGGAATTTGCCATGTATGCGAGATTTTTGGTGCCACTGGTTGGCGGCGTCGCTTTCAACTTATGGTTAACGATTATACTGAGCCTGACCATTCAATCACAAAAGTAATGCTAGAAAATTGTCGGTACATTGACAGTAAAGGCAGGACAAGAGTACCCACTTGGTACTTTCCTGGTCGCCTCGATGACAAACCGCGGATTGGTAGCCTAACCCTTCGGATTCGTCAAACGGCACCAGATTTCCAAACGGCAATCATTGGCGGTTTACTCCAGTTTATGGCCGACTGGGTAGCCATAGGAGCGAGAGCGCAATTGGGGTTTGGAGTTTTTGAGTTGCCAAACGGTCGGCTCGATACTAGACCCCTCTACGAACGACTAATTGCGAACGCCGGAAATTGTACCTATACCAGGCTACCCTCATTGCAGAACATTTTCTTGGCTCGCATTTGGCTGGAAAACGCTACAGTGCAGGATACCTTTAATCTTAAATACGATATCCGTCAGCTTTTCTCGGGGCAACAAAATAAGTCTTTGCGACATTTCATCATGGGTACGATCAAAGGCGAGCGGTTAGTCGCCAAGGTCAAAATATCCCGTCCTTATGGTAATGGTCTGATACGTGTGTGGGGCTGGATTCCGAAAGAGGCTGGTGTCTATAAGAATGGCTGGAACCGAGAAAAGGTTGTAGACGCGATTTACCAGTACCTGAGGAAGAATTATACTCTGGAGGTTTGGCGAGAAATGGATTCTCCGAGGGATACTGTTACTCCCAATATTAGTAGTGCCCAGGCATTTTTGCGGAGCATATTGGGGCTGAGGGAGGAAGATTATGAAGCGTGATTATTACGTCTTACAGTGGAAAAAGTTGAACAGCAATATGAGCGCTCTAGAGCAGGCTATTATTGCGCTCGAAGAGGCCAAAAAACGGGACAGCAATGAATACAAGCGATTGGCTATAAAGATTATTCAGATAGTTGGGCACCCCCATCTAGCCTACTTGTGGTTTGCGGCTATTAAAGCCAAAGTTGCTAACGCAATACGTGAAGCCTGGCAAGAAGTATTGCCCGACACTATAAAGGCCATTCCGGATGTTTTCGGATTCGTTCCGGATGTTGAGGACGAGGAGAAATTCATCTTTTTACCGCTGTATAGCTTCGCCTTAAAGATTCCTTTCCAATTGGAAAAGCCTTATATGAGCAGGGATGACGTTGATTTTTACCTCCTCGATAGCCCGCTACGCAAAGAAAAAATTTTCAAAGTGCCCACGGTAGCCTCCACAAGCTGGAAGGGCGCGCTGCGAGCAGCACTTTGGCAGTTAGGTTATGAAGAAGATAACGAGGTTATCATCCGCCTGCTGGGAAATTCGCGCGAAAGCGACGAAAAACAGGCCGGCCGCTTGTACTTTTACCCTACCTTTTTTGACAAAATCAGCTTCGAAGTTATCAATCCACATCACCATGAAACAGGTGTGGGACAGGGACCAATCTTGATGGAGTGTGTGCCGCGGGGAGCCGCTGGTATCCTCCAGATCCTTTATGTGCCTTTTGGGCGTCCGGATCAAAACGAGCGGGAGTGTCGTGCCGAAGTTGCCGGTGACCTGGAGGTACTGGTTAAGGGTGTACACGCCATGCTTACTACTTGCGGTTTTGGGGCCAAAACGAGCAGTGGTTTTGGCACGGTCAAAGACCAGTTGAACGACAGGGGGGCATTAATTCTTCGGGCAAAAACGACTGATGCAGATGTTCCGCCTGCTGAAGATTCACCGCCCTCCTCAGAAGTCAATCATCTGGAGTCTAAGCCTGAGGAAATCCCCCAATTAACCGGGAAACCACACGTTTCAAAGTGGACCTTCAGCACCCTGGGCGAACTATGCCAGGTGGCCCGGCAGGTAGCAGCCAAACTGCGGGAAGGAGGCCTAAGATGAATAGTTCTTTTTGGCGACCGGATACCAACCAGAAACGTGCCATTTTATTTATGGAAGCACTGGGGTTAATCCACGATTTGGGCAAGCTGAGCGATACCTTTTTGCAAAGTCAGGAGCCAAACTCAACATTAGAATATATACATAACCTCCTGGTCGATCCACGTCAGATTGATATTTATAAAAACCATAGGCCAATACCAAACAATAAGGCTAGCAGTATGATTGCGGAGTGGTTAAGGGATGCCGGAGGCAAACCTGCCGCTTTTCAAGAACGCCCTGACCTGACATCTCTTCTCTTGAACCTTCAATTTGACGATTGGACCGGCACAAAATATTGTCTGGCCGAATTAATGCCTCTGGTTGCAAGACCGGCTCTAGCAAGGAAAACTCCTTCTTCAGAATGGGGCAAGGTTCTTGGTAAGGAAATGACACCGGGTTTGTTGATTGGCTATTTACACGGTGTTGCCCATTTTGAAAAACAGGGCGATCCAGATGATAAGAATAAGCAACCTTATTCGGCCGTTTTCCGGGCCACCCCTTTTGGCCTGGAAGACCGGATTGAAACGGGGAAAAATGAGCTAACAACTACGCTTAAATATTTACCCCTGAGCAATATCGAGCCAATCACCTCTAATCAGCGCCGTGATTGGCTGCGAGCAATGGAAGAAAACATGAAGCGTGGCCTAGCCGATACCCGGCGACCCCACAATGAAGTTTCGCTGTGGGATTGGGGCTATATGACCGCTACTCTGGCCAAAGCTGCCGCGGCGTGGATATTTAAAAATGGCTGGCCTCGAGATAATGATCTAGGGAAAATCCCGTACCGAACACTGTGCATCACCCTCAACAGACTGGTGCTTTATTCCCGCTGTGACAAAATAGGTGATCTACTGGGCGTGCGCCAGGTACTTGATGAAGCTTACCGAAAGGTCCAAAGACTCTTAGAGGAAGAATATGCCCTGGCCAACCGCTTTTACCGTGATGAGACGGGAGAATATTATCTTTTCCCTGACCTGGGATACAGCAACGAAGAGATGATTGCCCTGCGCGAGGCGATTCAGGCCCAGTTTCCGCCTGATTTACGACCGCAGGTTCACCTGGGTGAACCGGTTACGGCAGGCCAGCTGGATGATAGTAACCCGTCAGCAGTGAGAAAGCTGGTGGCCGAACCACGAGGCCAGTCAATGCAGGAACATACTATGCGGGCTGGGAATAATCTCTGCCTTTTCGAATGGGAATGGGGTAACGGGCGACCGGAAAATGCTGAAATCTGTAGTGCCTGCGGAGTTTACCCGATAGGCTACCCTCGTGAGGGTTCGAGTCACGACCTGGAACGGAGCCTAAGTTACTGGGCTACACAGGCTGAAGCTCAGCGGCTTCAGGTGTGCCGTGTCTGTCTTGACCGACGCCGGCGCCGGGCTGAGGATTGGGCGAAGAATAATTTCCAAGGCACCATCTGGATCGATGAGGTGGCTGATGACAACGGTCTGGTGGCCTTATTTGTCGGTAAATTCGGGTTGGAAGGATGGCTGGATGGTTCGCTTGTCTCCACCATAAAAGTAACTCACAACGAAGTTAAATATCCCTCGCCCGCCAGGCTGTACCGCATCGTCGAAACATGCCGCTCTTTCTGGCAGCAGGTTACCGATGACTTGACGCGCAAAACCGTCGGGCAGCGGCCGTTCCGCCTGGCTCTTTATCCAGCGACTAATGAAGTGTCAAAATTAGGTAATTTTCATGCTTACGAACTGAAGGCGGACAGCATTGCTCTAAGCGTGATCTGGGATAAATCCCACAGACGCTTCCTTACCATCGAAAATCTAACGTATCTTGCCAGCCGCTGCCGTATACCTGAAGATGCTCTTATGGACAAACTCCGTGGCAACAATCTGCATGTTGTCGAGCCTTCCGAATTCTTAAGTCCAGCCCGGACCTCGGCGAAAGTTCGGGTTGAACGCGTGGATAAACTCAATGGATATACGCCGACCATTCCCCTCCTAGCTGAACCCAGCGTGTATATGGCGATGGTGCCGGCTGTCAAAGCCTTGGAGCTGGCTCGGAATGTAAAACGCAAGTACGAAGAAGAGATGGGCCGGGTACGCGACCGGCTGCCCATCTACCTTGGTCTTGTTTTCTTCCGACGCCACACGCCGCTTCGGGCTGTACTGGAGGCCGGGCGGGCCATGTTGAACATGGATGGTGGAGACAAGTGGGAAGGGTGGCGGCTGGTGGATAAAAACCTTAATAATGGTGTATGTGAGCTCGCCTTTGATAATGGAATTACATGGAAAGTACCGACAGTGGCGGGAGACGGCCAAACAAGAGACGAATGGTATCCAAGAATGTATGAAGGTGACAGCCGAGATAGCAAAAAGGTGAAACATGTCAATGATTTACGGGTGAGGAACCCCCAAATACCACCAGACAAAGGCTGGAAAGTCTGGGTCAAACCCAGCCGGTTTGATTTTGAGTTCCTGGACACCAACAGCCGCCGTTTTGAGATCTACTATGACCAGAATGGCCGGCGCCCGCGCCGCACCCGCCCCTTCTACTTGGAGGATCTGGACCGTTTGGATACTCTCTGGACCCTACTGAAATTGAAATTGCCGGCTAAAGCTCAACGTTACCAGGTTATCCGTACCATTGAGGATACCCGGCAAAAGTGGTATGGACGGGATAGAGAAGAAGATTCCTGGCACGACCCGGTATTCCAGCAGTTTGTAGCCGATACCCTCGCTCAAGCGGCGTGGCCTAAGACGTGGAAATGGACCGAGATCGAACAGGACCCGCAGAAAAAACAACTCATTGAGGCTGGCGTTAAAGGCGAATTGGCCGACCTGGCCGAATTGTATATGGAAATTTTAAAGGAATAAAGACGTGCTATGAAAAGTCAATAGGCTAAAAGAGATCTTTGACAATCACATAAGAATCCTGTGAATCCTGGCAAAAAATTACTTTCTAGGTGGGGACCACTGGTAATTGGGATCGTATGGCCGGTTTTCTTTCCAAAGAGCGTAGATCAAATGCACAAGTCTTCTGGCAACAGCCCCGGTAGCAACGCTTGAATGCTTTCCCTGGCTGCATTTTAGCTCGTAGTATTCCTTCAATTCCTGGTTGAAGCGCCGGGCTAAAACGGCAGACAGCCACAAGCTGTTCCTCAGCATAGGGGAGCCGCGTTTGGACATCCGGTTGCGGGTACCCTCAAACAGCCCAGAGACCCTGACAGAAGCATCCAACCCGGCATAGGCCACCAGGGCCCGGGCGTTTGGGAAGCGAGAAACATCGCCTATCTCACCGATAATTGCGGCAGCCAGGACGGGACCAATACCGGGGATGGTTTCAATAACGTGGCGGTAGGGAGTATCCCTGTCAGGACGGAGTTCCTCCATGACCTCGTTAATTGCCTCCTCGATAACCTTTACCTGCTCTTCAATGAATTCGATTTGTTCGAGCAGTAAACGCAGCTGGAGAGCAAAAGCGTCCAGGGCCAGGGTAATGCCAAAAGTACCTTTGGCCAGAGACTGGATCTTTTTGGCCCTTTCCTCACCGAAGCGGCCGCGGGAATGCTCTTTTAAGAAAGCGGCCAACTCGGAAAGGTCCACTGTAGCTAGTTCTTCTGGTTCGGGGTAAGACTTGAGCAACTCCCTGGAGGTCCGGATAAAGACATCTGAGAAACAGCCGGGGTATTCCGGAAAGATCCGGTCGAGGATACCGAGTACCCTGTTTTTGAGTCCGCCGACTTGGCGAACGAACTCAAAGCGCAGCCGGGAGAGAGTCTGCAGCTTGAGGACCGTCTCAGATGGGAGCTTGGTTGTAGGGGTGCGACCTAATCGCAGCAAATCGGCAAGGAGCAGGGCATCCTTCTGGTCGGTCTTGGCCTTGCGCACATAGAGGTTGCGCAGGGCATCCGACTGGATGGGGTTGATGACATGGAGCTGGAATCCCAGTTCACTTAGGTGGCAGTAAATGGGGAGCCAGTAATGTCGGTAGCCTCCAGGCAGAACTTAACGCTGTCAGGCTCAATATCCAGCCTTTCCAGCGCCTGCAGGAACTTGTTCATTCCCTTCTGGTTGTTGTCTATGTGCATCTGCAGCACGACATTACCGGCATCATCAAGAAGGCACACCTCGTGGCGGTACTTTGCCACATCAATGCCACCGTAAAACATTTTGCATCCTCACCTTCATTAGAATTTAGGCAGGGTTCCCGCAACCCTTACGAGCCACTCAACCTTGCGCGTAACTCGCAACATGCAGAAAGCTGCATTCACAACGTGCTCATTCGAGTCCTCTCGTATGGGTGGGGCTTCACTCTTTATTTCAGGACAGCTAAAGCTTCCCAAGGAGGTTGTCGAAGCCCCCTGCCTCTACGAGAATATTTATCCAAGCTGCCCCAGGATTCCTATGTGATTGTCAAAGATCGAGTCTGTTGGCTTGGAGCTTGTTAATTTAACTCTATAGTACAAGGAGGTAAAGAGAAATGGCAACATATGAGAGGCGACGTTATTTGTTTATGACCACCGACCCCGTACATGTTGGTACTGGTGGCTATCGCCTGGGGCGGGTAGACTTGAGCATTGTTCGTGAACCCGGTACCCGAGTGCCCAAGATTCCGGGTACCAGCCTGCACGGCGCGGCGCGCGCCTACTCCGCCAGAATATACGAAAGCCCCGCCTGTGCGGGACAGGGAACTAACCAGGAAGGGCGAAGCGGACACTGTGGCCGAGACGATTGTCCGATTTGCTATACCTTCGGCTATCTTAGCCGAAAAACAGATCAGGAAGACAGCACCGTGGGCTATTCAGGCGTGGTCAATGTTTTTGACGCCCGTGTGCTGCTGTTTCCGGTGTATTCCATGGCCGGGCCAGTCTGGGTGAGTACGGTGGATATAATGCAGGATGCGGGTTTTAAGGTAACCAACGTGCCTTCAAACTGGAATGTCGGCACTGCCTTGTTGACCTGGGAGAGAAATGACGCTCTCAATTTGGGATGGCTGATGGTTGAAATAGCTGGAAAAGTATTGGTTACTGCTTCGCAAGAGTGGAGTAAGGACGAACGCTGGAAGCAAGTGCAAGACAAAATTGTTCTGGTGCAGCCCGCTCTTTTCAGTCAGGTGGTCAACAGTAACCTGGAGGTACGCACATCCGTTGCCATAGATCCGGAACGGGGAGCAGCAGAGGACAAAGCCCTCTATACTTATGAGGCCTTGCCACGTGCCACCTTTCTCACCTGTGAGGTTGTGCTGGATGATTACCGCGACGGGTTTCCTAAAGATGACGGAAAGAATCCGTTACAAGGAAAGAAAAAATGGGAAGGTCCTTTAGACGTGCTGGATGCCGGCCTACGCATGATTGAATGGCTTGGTGTTGGCGGTATGGGTACCCGCGGCTTCGGCCGCCTGGCAGTAGTTGGACAAACTATTAGCAACGTATGGCCAGATGAGGAGGGTCAAAAAAATGAGCAACAGCATGGCACAAGCTAACCTGGATCGGCTGGCTGCCCAGCATGCCCAGAATATCATTCGCCGTCTAGTTGATGAGGATAAGGACGGCAATAAAAGAGCCGAAAAAGAATTAAAAAAAGTGGCCAGCAGTGCGGACAACACTGTAACTAAAGCATTAGGCGTACTACAGGAAAACGGTGTCTATGCCTGTTTTCTCTACCTGAAAGCTAAGGAAAAGGACAACGGCGACGTAGTGATCAAGGAAATGCTCAAGCTGCTTAATAGTTTAGGTTTTGAGTGGGGCTTACCCACAAATGATAAAGGTGAAGTGGATACAAGAGCAGAGGTTGTCTTGAAGTACGTTACCGAGAAGGTAACAGTTGATCTAGAGCGACTGCTGTTGGCCAAAGAAACGCTGGAAAAGATGCTGATTTATGCCCGCTACGGGGCCAAAGCGCGGGGTTAGGAGGTAAAATGTTATGTGGCGTGCTTACCGGGTTATCTTCCGCCTGCGCTCACCCCTCCATATAGGTTGGGGCAAAGTTGGTAACCTTCAGCGGACGCGTCCTTATGTAACCGGGCGTGCGCTTTGGGGTGCCTTGACCATGCGGTTGACGCGGGATAAGGCGGGGGCTGGTCCGGCCACCGATTCTAGAGACTACCAGCGATTTGGCGAGCAAATTAATGAGAACCTGGCATTTACTTATTTTTATCCGGCTACGCAGGCAAACGACGATTATGAAGTTGTTTGGCCTTGGGAAGAGGGAAACCTGTTCCGCTATCGTTTTCTTAGCAGCTACCAGGGGACGACGCTGTCTGCATTTCATGAGTCTGCGGCAATAGGAATGCTTCGTGAAGTGGAGTTCATATCCCCTAATACCCTGGATACGGGCGAACCGGTTTTTTTGATCGGTTACATATTCGAGCGCGATGGCAGTGAATTGACCTGGCAGGAAGCGCTCACGAGGGTTCAGTTCGGTGGAGAGCGCGGTTATGGTTGGGGTGACGTAGGTTTAATTAGAATCGACGAGGTCAAAGATGATGTATTGTTTGGCGGAAAAGTGAAGTTCGATGTTAGTGCCGATCGGGTACGTATTTATGTGCCTGCTGCAGAACCTTTGCTAGATCACACTTTCGCCCGGAACTTGCCGGCCCAAGGGGAAGTGGAACCGCTTGTCGGCCGCGAATGGCGGTCGTATAACAACCTTCACCGCTACACCGGCCAGCACGTAGAGTTTGTGGGTGTTTGCTTCACCCCAGGGAGCGTCGTGGAACAGGACCTCAATTTGGTGATAGGGGAGTTTGGTATATGGCAAGAGATAAACGATAATTCCTAGCTCGCGCCTGTAAGCCGGAGATGGTTAGATGGGGTTAGATCGTTGCAGTATAGGAGTGAAAAATTGTGGCGAAGGAGAACCAGATTTCCCTGGATATCTTCCTTAAAGAAGGCAATGAGCGAAAAAAGATCCAAGAAAACCGTTTCAAACTCACCAAAGAACACCTGGACCGGGTGAGGCATATCGAGGGATTCCCCATTGCCAAAGATGAGGACATCATCAGCCTTTCCGACCCGCCCTATTACACCGCCTGCCCGAACCCGTTCATAAGGGATTTTATCAAAGAGCACGGCAAGCCATACGACCCGGATAACGACGCTTACCGCCGGCAGCCCTTTGCGGCGGATGTATCGGAGGGCAAGAACGATCCCATTTACAACGCCCATTCGTACCACACCAAGGTGCCGCACAGGGCGATCATGCGCTATATCCTCCACTACACCGAGCCGGGAGACATCGTCTTTGACGGTTTCTGCGGTACGGGCATGACCGGCGTGGCGGCGAGCTTATGCGGGGACCGCAGGACCGTAGAATCCTTAGGCTACCGAGTACTGGATGACGCGACCATCCTCGATGAAAAAGGCCGGCCTTTTTCTAAGCTTGGAGCACGCAAGGCTATCTTAATTGACCTCTCCCCTGCCGCCACCTTCATCGCCTACAACTACAACACGCCGGTGGATGTTAGGGCCTTTGAGCGGGAAGCCCGGCGGATCTTAGACGAAGTGGAAAGAGAATGCGGCTGGATGTACCTGACGCAGCACGTGGTGGATGGGAAGGTGCAGAAAGACGCAAAGGGCAACCCCATCATGGGGAAAATCAACTACACCGTCTGGTCCGATGTGTTTATCTGCCCCAGCTGTTCCAGAGAGCTCGTCTTCTGGGAAGTGGCGGTAGATAAAGAAGAAGGTAGAGTCCGGGACGAGTTTCCCTGCCCCCACTGCGGAGCTAACCTCACCAAACGAACCCTGGAGAGGGCCACGGAAAGGGTGTACGACCGGGAGATCGGGGAGTTTATCATCCGCGCCCGCCAGGTGCCGGTGCTGATAAATTATTCGGTGGGGAATAAGAGATATGAGAAAAAGCCCGACGGGTACGACCTGGAATTGATCCGGAAGATCGAGGAGATCGAGATACCGTACTGGTATCCTACCGACCGCATGCCGGAGGGCTACAATACCGAACAGCCTAAAGTATCACATGGTTTTACTCATTTTCACCATTTTTATACGAAGCGAAGTCTTGCCTGTCTAGCAGTATTATGGAACTGTTTCCGGTTTCGAAACAGAAAAATAACCTCTCGTTTATTATACTCTTTTACATCTCTCTACCAACGTGTGACTAAGATGGCAGAGTATCGGAAGGGTGGGGGAAGTGGTAATATTCCTAACTTTTATATCCCTTCGTTTAATAGGGAGCCAAACGTTTACGAAGTCTGCAAAAGGAAATTAAGAAATATAATAACGGCGTTAATAGCAATGTCGCTTTGTCATTCACAGAATACCATTTCCACTCAGTCTGCTGGGCAATTGCATCAGATTAAGAGTAGTAGCACTGATTACATTTTTACCGATCCACCATTCGGTGGGAACATAATGTATTCGGAAATGAATTTCCTCTGGGAAGCCTGGCTCAGGGTTTTCACCAACAACAAGCCCGAGGCCGTGGAAAACAAGGCCCAGGGGAAAGGCCCCAGGGAATATCAGGAGCTCATGGAAAAGTGCTTTGCCGAGTGCTACCGCATCCTGAAGCCCGGCCGGTGGATGACGGTGGTGTTTCACAATTCCCAGAACCGGATCTGGAACGCCATCCAGGAAGCTATTCTGCGGGCCGGGTTCGTTATTGCCGATGTGCGGACCCTGGACAAAAAGCAGGGGACCTTCAAGCAGGTTACTTCGACCACCGCGGTGAAGCAGGACCTGGTCATCTCCGCCTACAAGCCCAACGGCGGCCTGGAAAAGCGCTTTCACCTGGAGGCCGGGACCGAAGAAGGAGTCTGGGATTTTGTCCGCACCCACCTCAAACATCTTCCGGTCTTTGTGGAGAAAAACGGCAGAGCGGAGGTCATTGCCGAGCGGCAGAATTTCCTTCTCTATGACCGGATGGTGGCCTTCCACGTCCAGCGGGGAGTTGCCGTACCTATGGGGGCGGCGGAGTTTTACGCCGGCTTAAAACAGCGCTTCCCGGAGAGAGACGGCATGTACTTCCTCCCCGACCAGGTGGTGGAGTATGATAAAAAGCGCTTAACGGTCCAGGAAATTGAGCAATTATCCCTTTTTGTAACCGATGAAAAATCTTCCATCCAGTGGCTGCGCAGTGAACTCTCGAAGAAGCCGCAGACCTACCAGGAGATCCACCCCAAATTCCTGCGGGAACTGCACAAAGCGCCGCACGAAAAACTGCCGGAGCTCTCCGAGCTTCTGGAGCAGAACTTCCTTAAAGACGATAACGGCCGCTGGTACGTCCCCGACCCCGGCAGGCAGTCTGACCTGGAGAAGATGCGCGAGAAGGCCCTCCTCAAAGAGTTCGCAGAATATAAAGAAGGCAGGGGCAGGCTGAAAGTGTTCCGCACCGAAGCACTGCGGGCAGGATTTAAGGCCTGCTGGGCTGCCAAGGATTACAAGACCATCATAGAGGTGGCCAGGCGCATACCGGATACCGTCCTCCAGGAAGATACCACCCTCCTGATGTATTACGACAACGCCCTGATGCGGCTGGAGGAATGATTTATTTGCCGGTGAGGTGTCAATTTTGAGTCGGGATGGTATATGGCGGCCCGGTGACTGGGCCTGGAGCTGGGGGTATCGTGAACCGGTGAAGGTTATCGAAGCCCTGGACCTGTGGGGAAAGAACGTCTGCCGCGTCTGGGTGCCGGGCCGGGACGCGGTTATCCGCCTTCAGGAAAACGAATTATCCTCGATAACAGAGGCAGGCATACCCAGTAGGGAACGGCTTATTTACACCGTCGCCGCGGCCCGAATCGCTGAAAGCCTGGCCAGGCCGGATATCCTCCTGGCACCACTCGAAGGCAGCGTCACTCCTTTGCCCCACCAACTCTACGCTCTTTCCCGGGCTGTTTCCGGCAGCAGGGTCCGGTATCTTCTAGCTGATGAGGTCGGCCTCGGCAAAACAATAGAAGCCGGTCTAATCATGCGCGAACTAAAGCTCAGGGGGCTCGTCAGGCGCACGATGGTGGTGGCGCCGAAGGGCCTGGTGATGCAGTGGGTGCAGGAAATGGAAAACCGTTTTCGGGAACGCTTTCACCTGCTGATGCCCGCCGAGATCACAGCTCTATCGTGCTTTGAATGGGATGCCAACGTCTGGCAGCGGTTTGACCAGGTCGTTGTTCCCATGGATGCCGTAAAGCCTTTGGAATCGCGCCGGGGGTGGAGCAGGGACCAGGTAAGCCGCTATAACCGGGAACGCTTCGAAAACCTTATCGCTGCGGGTTGGGATTTGATTATTGTCGATGAAGCTCACCGAATTGCCGGTAGCACGGATACCGTGGCCAGGTACCGCTTAGGCCAAGCGCTGGCTGAAGCTGCACCGTATCTTCTTCTCCTCACGGCGACGCCCCACCAGGGAAAAACTGATTCCTTCCACCGGCTTATGGCCCTCCTTGATAGGGAGGCTTTCCCCGATGTTGAGTCCATAAAGCGGGAGAGAGTGGCCCCGTACGTAATCCGCACCGAAAAACGCCGGGCCATTGATGAGAAGGGTCAGCCGTTATTCAAACCGCGCCGCACCCAGCTGGTACCCGTGGTATGGCAGTCCAGGCATCAAAAGCAGCGGGAACTATATGAAGCGGTGACGGAATATGTGCGGGAAGGATACAACCGGGCGCTGAAAGAAAAGCGAAACTATATCGGCTTTTTGATGGTTCTCATGCAGCGCCTGGTAGCCAGCAGCACCAGGGCTATCCGGACCGCCCTGGAACGGAGGCTGGAAGTGATCGAACAGGAAGCTCCTCTTCAAATTAACAGTGAAATAGAGCTGGAAGAAGACTGGTGGGACCTTGACGGGCAGGAGCAGCTCGAGCAAATTCTGAAGCACCGTTTAGTCGCCTTTGCTAGTGAACGGGAAGAGGTCAAGCGTCTTTTATCCCTGGCGCGTCAGTGCGAGTCCCTGCCCGACGCGCGGGCCGAAGCCTTGCTGGAGTGGATGTACCGGCTGCAGGCCGAAGAGAACGACCCCGAGCTCAAGTTTCTCATCTTTACCGAGTTCATTCCGACCCAGGAGATGCTCAAGGAGTTTCTGGAAAACAGGGGCTTTAGTGTCGTTTGTCTAAACGGATCCATGGGGCTGGAAGAAAGGCGGAGGGTCCAGCAGGAATTTGCCGGCCATGCCAGGGTGCTTGTATCCACCGATGCCGGCGGCGAGGGCTTAAATCTGCAGTTTTGCCACGTGGTCATCAACTACGATTTGCCGTGGAACCCCATGCGCTTAGAACAACGTATCGGACGGGTGGACCGCATCGGCCAGGAACACGTTGTCCGGGCACTCAACTTTGTCCTGCAGGACACTATTGAATACCGGGTGCAGGAAGTCCTCCAGGAAAAACTGGCCGCAATCCTGGCGGATTTCGGCGTTGACAAGATGAGCGATGTTCTCGACTCGGCTGAAGTAGCGACGGATTTCGAGGACCTGTATAAAGAGGCTATCCTCAGCCCGGAAGAAGTTGAGTCCCGTATTGAACGGCTGGAGGCTGAACTTCGGCAGCGCATCCAGGAAGTAACTATGGCTAACCGGCTTTTGGGAGAAGAGGCAGAACTTGATTCCCGGCTGGTGGAGAAGATTTCCGGCCATCCGCTTCCGTACTGGGTAGAGCGCATGACCATCAACTTTTTGGTAAGCGAAGGCGGAAGAGTAGAGCCCAAATTGGCAGGTTATGATTTGACCTGGCCCGACGGCTTCACTATGAAGGACGTGGCTTTCTCCCGGCAGGAAGCAGATAAGCACTCAATGTCTTATCTCAGCCTGGAAGAACCGAGGGTTCGCGGCCTGGTCACCCGCATGCCCTTGGCCGTGGCAGGTCAGCCCGTTGCGAAGGTCAGGCTCAAAGGACTGCCGCAGGAAATAAGCGGCTACTGGTCTTTATGGCGGATATCTCTTATGGCGGAAAACATGCGTGAGGTTCGGGTTCTACCCTTGTTCCAGCAGGAAAAAGACGGCAAAATACTCATGCCCACCGCCCGCAGGATATGGGATTTGTTATTACAGGAAGAAACCTCGCTCGAAATCCAGGGTTATATTACAGGCGAAAAATCCGAGGAAATCTTTGAGAGGCTCCAGAAGCAGGCTGTACGATACGGGCATAATCTTTTCCTGGAACTTAAAGCAGAGTATGAAGAGCATCTGCAGAAAGAGCGGGAAAAAGGCCGGTATGCGTTCCAAATTCGCCAGCAGGCCATTATGAGGATTGGCCTGCCCGCCGTGCGCCAGCACCGCCTGGCCGAATTGGAACGCCAGAAGAAAGAGTGGGCCCTGCTGCTCAAGCAGAAGGAAAAAATCTTGCCGGAACTAAGCGCGATTACCATTGTCTACATAGAAGGTGGAGTCCCATGAACTGGCGTGACCACATTCTTAAAAACTTACAGCCAGGCGTATCAAGGCTTACTTTAGCGGCTGACCCCGACGGCTTGCTCCTGGAAGAAGATGTTCTCTCGGCCCTAAGGGAAATGGGGTTTGATGTCCTTGTTTTTAGTGATTCCATCACCTTTCGTTATGCGTATGAAGCAAACTATCGCTCCAGGTGGGATCGGGGCGAAGCGGTACATTTGGCAGTGGTGGTACAGGGCGGCCCGCAGGAATTGCGCCGCCTCCCCTTCGACGTATGGCGAAAGGGGCATAAGTTTTTCTTCAGCCTGGCCGATATCTTTCCCAAACTCAGCTATCCGGTAGTTGCGGCCATGGAAAAGTCGGACCTGGATAAGCTTTACAGGGCATACCAGGATTACAATGGTCCTGCGCTGGGGGAGAAGGCGACCAAGGATTTCATCTTAAAACGCGTTTTTGGCATAATACCCGACCTTATCAATTCACCGGTCGAGCTGATGAAGATGCTGCTTTCGCGGCATTGCAGCTATGTGACTGTGCCCTCGATTCTGGACGAACACCTTATCCATTGTTTAAGAGAAAAGAGCGTTTTTAAGGACTGGCCGCTGGAAGACATCATCCCCAGCAGGGAAGCCTTTTTTGCTTTTCTGCAAGAAAAATGGCGTCGCTTCCTGGAAAGCACGGCCAGAGGAGAGAATTTCACCGAGGTCCCCTTTGAGCATTATGACATACGGGTGTACATCGACAACCTGTTCTTGGAAGGCAGTTTAAGGCCTGTTCCGGTTGCGAGTATGGAAGGTATGCCCGCCTGGGTCCTGGCAGGTGTACTCTTCGATAAACAGGCTGAGGAAAGGCGCAGGATTAAATGGCTGCTAGAGAAGATACGACAAGATTTGCCTGGAGAAACAGCGTCCCACAGGGATTGGCAGCGCCTGGCTGTTCTGTGGGCAGAATTGCTTGTGCTTAGCGGGGAACTCAATCAGGACGTAAAAACTGAAACTAAACCGCAAATTGAGGAATTGCACGATCAATTGGAAGAGCGCTTTGCGAGCTGGATGCTCGTGCGCTACGGTTCTTTGGCCAACCTTTCTTACACGTCCAAACCGGTAATGTTGCATCACATACCCCGTTATCTGGCTCATCTGCGTGCTAAAGGGATGGCAAAAAACATTGCTCTGCTCGTAATTGACGGCCTGGCGTTAGATCAATGGCTGGTTATCCGCAATTTCCTGAGAGACAGGTGCCCGGCGTGGCGATTCGAGGAAAACCAGGTCTTTGCCTGGGTACCGACCTTGACTTCCATCTCACGGCAGGCGCTGTTTGCTGCAGAGCCGCCCCTGTATTTCAAGGACACTCTGACGACAACCTCGAAAGAAGGACAGCACTGGCATAAATTCTGGGAAGACAGTGGGGTCAGGAGGGGAAATACCTACTACCGTAAAGGTTTGGGTGACGAGCTGGCAAGTGAAATCGGAGAATTTTTAGGATCACAGTTCGAGATCGTGGGTCTGGTTATAGATAAAGTGGACAGAATCATGCACGGCATGGAGCTGGGATCAGCAGGCATGCACCGGCAAATCAGACTATGGGCCGAACAGGGTTACCTGATACAGCTGATTGATCATCTCCTTAAAAACAAATTTGCCGTGTATCTGACTTCGGATCACGGTAATATTGCGGCCAGGGGGATGGGCCGTTTGCCGGACGGGGTCCTGGCTGAGTCCCGCGGTGAGCGGGCCAGAATTTATCATTACGAAGTTTTTCGACAGCAGATGATGGAAGAAAGAGAAAACGTCATCCGTTGGCCTGGTTTTGGTTTACCCCAGGGTTACTCCGTTCTGCTGGCCAGGGGCCGGTCAGCCTTTATTTCTGAGGGTGAAGAAGTTGTAAGCCATGGTGGGATATCTTTGGAAGAGGTTGTCGTTCCTTTTGTCAGGATTTGGGAGGAGCATTGATCATGGCATTAAATATCGGTTTCGACCGGAGAGTTAAGCTGGAATGGCTGGATGCCGCTGCCTGGAAAGCTGCAACGGAAACAGACATTACTGAGGTACGGAAATACCTTGATGATTTCTTGCAGTCAGAATGCCGAGGTAGAGAGGCACGCAGGAAGACCATAACCGTATTAACCCGGATTTGGGTCAGGGTACCGCAGAAGCACCGGTCATTACAGGAGCGAGCTTTAAGGATTTTAACCGAGGACGGCCCCGATACAAGACTCTGGTTGCACTGGGGCATGACGCTTGTGGCCTATCCATTTTTTCGCGATATAGCTGATATTATTGGTCGTCTGTCGGCGCTGCAGAACGAAGTTTCTCTGGAACAGATTTACCGCCGGCTGGCGGAGCGGTGGGGGGAAAGGTCAACTGTTTGCCGGGCGAGCCAGCGAGTGGTACGTTCAATGGTAGACTGGGGCGTTCTCCAGGATACCGCCGTAGAAGGCGTTTATATTCCCACCGCCAAAAAAGGTCCGGCCAGCGCCAGTGTTCAGTTATGGTTTTTAGAAGCCCTGTTGTGTTCAGAATTCACCCAAGCGGTGATCCTGCAACAATTGCCAAAGCTACCCTCAGCTTTTCCGTTTCACCTGGATATTTCGGTGGCGGCTATAAGGCAATCTAAACGGTTTGAAATACAGCGTCAGGGTTTGGATTTAGATATGGTTACAATCGTAAACCGGTAATGGTCGGGTCTGTATCTCTTTAGTGGTAAATTTGATGGTTTTACCACATGCAAATCCAGAGTCTATTGAAGGAAGCACGACTATCTACCCTTTGATATGAAGGCGTTTCTTGCCTGCTCCGTCGACCTTAGAAAAATGTCCCCGGAAGCAGTATCCCGGGTAAAGTAGATCGAGGTGGAGCTCAAAAAGATTCAGTCTAGAGCAATGTAAGCGTCAAACTGTACCCACCTTGTTCCAACCCTGGGTTTATAAGATAATCTTCCTCAGAACACGAGACAAGTGAGGAGGATTTTCTTATGACCAAAGCCGAACAGCAAAAGCTATGGGAAACCCGGATCATCGAATATCGAGCCAGCGGGCTGAAAGCTAAAGAATGGTGCGCCGCCCATAACGTAACCCCCCGGCAATTGTGGTACTGGCTCCGGAAGTTTAAGAATCAGAATGACTCTTTCCCCGCCAGGTCTACCCGGTGGCTGCCGGTTGCAATCAAATATTGCTTAAGCCAGTGGGATAAACTCGAAGCCTTTTTGCAAGACGGACGATTGCGGCTTGACCCCTTAATTTTGGACAATTAGTCTTAGTTTCTAAGGTTTTCATAGAATTTCGATTTTTTTGTTCCGGAATAAGGGCGGCGGCCTTGACATCCACCCCGCATGCGGTCACCAGTTATTGCTGACGGGGCGGCTCCGGGGACATAACGTAAACTTCATTAAGCGCCCCGCCGGGCTTTAAATTGTACCACATGCGGGGACCCCGGCTGTCAAGGCTCGTCCTTTCGGCGCCGCCCAGAAAAGCCTCTGGGGCTCACCTGGTACATGAATAAAATTATACCCTGACAGGTTTGAGCTCCAAACGATTTTCCCTCAGTAACTGGTAACATTCCATTGGAGAAAAGAATTTAATGCCGGAGTGGATACGAACCTTGTTATAGAACCGCATAAACTTATCCACTATCTCGTATGCTTCGGCATAACTTTCAAATTCGTAGCGCGATAGGCATTCCTCCTCTAAAATAGCATGAAATGACTCTATATGGGCATTTTTATTGGGCATCTTGAACGGTATCCTTTCATGTTCGATACTTAACTCCACACATGTTCCTTCAAAAAGGTTACTGATAAACTGTGGGCCGTTATCGGACCTGATTGCCGGCTTCTTCTCTGCTTCATATAGCTGGCGTTTTAAAAGGGCGTTTTTCAGGGTTATTGCTGCATCCCTGGCTTCGCATGCCAGCCCTATGTGATAACCCACAATAGAACGGTCAAATACGTCAATAATGGACAGGATAAAGAAGAAGCTGTTTTCGCCGGCAATGTAACCGTATTTTAGATCCGTTTCCCATAACTGGTTGGGACCTGTGATAACCCGGTTACGTGCCAGCCTTCTGGGGTGTCTGGTTTTTATCCTCCTCTGCGGCCGTAGCACCTGAAGTTCTTTACATAAGCGAAATACTTTCTTTTTGTTGATGATCAGGTTGAAATTTTTCCGCAGGCAGTAAGTGAGCTTTAAATAGCCGTAAGCAAAACCCTCGTCCTGGATCAATTCGCAGATCCATTCCTTAACCTGCTCATTGCTGACAATATTGCCGTCCCTGGTTAAAGTGTAGTGAGAGTTGGGCCGGCCGCCTACCCGGATACGCTCTTTATTGCTGTGGCACAGGTTATGGTAATAAGTGGAACGATTTATTCCGAGAATTTTTAAAACAAGCGATACCTTATATCCTCTGGATATCCACTTTTTTGCAATTTCTTTTTATCGGCAAGTGTGGGTTCGTTTTTTTTAACAAATCCCTGAGTATTTCAATTTCCAGTTCTTTTTCGCCGAGGAGCTTTTTAAGCTTTTCGTTTTCAGAAATCATTTTCTTGTGTTCTTCAATGGTAACAGGACATTTATTGTGGGTTTTCCGCTGTTTTTCTCCCTAAGGAACACCAGTTCCCTCTCTTTTGTATTGTCTAACCCATTTACTAACCAGACTGGTGGAGATATCGTGTCTTCTGGCGACAATGGAGGCATTGCCGGTTTCAAGGGCTTCTTTGATAATTTGTAATTTTTGTTCTGGTGAGTACTGTTTTCTGGTCAATTTTATCCCCCCGCTTGAATTTATCAGATTTAAGACTACTTGTCCAATCTGATTAGGGGGCTAAAGAGATACAACTTTTCCACTCCCTGATCGGTACAGTCCACTTTTTGGATGCCTCAACAGTAGCCAGGTAGATAATCTTTTTTAAGGCGTCATCCGTCGGATACGCGGTTTTTGTCTTGGTTACCTTGCGTAGCTGCCGGTGGTATCCTTCGATGATATTGGTAGTGTAAATGAGTTTGCGAATCTCGTATGGGTACTTGAAGTAAGCCGTCAGTTCCAGCCAGTTTTTCTCCCAGGAGCGGATAATAACCGGGTGTTTTTTACCCCACTTCTCCTTGAACATTTTAAAGGCGAGTTCCGCTTCCTCCATGGTAAGGGCCTGGTATACTTTCTTGAGGTCGGCCATTAATTCCTTTTGTTCCTTCCAAGGCACGTATTTCAGGGAATTACGGATTTGATGTATTATGCATAGCTGGATTTCTGTCCGGGGAAACACGGTATTGATAGCCTCGGAAAACCCGGAAAGCCCGTCTTTACAGGCAATCAGGATGTCCTGCACGCCTCTGTTTTTCAGGTCGTTGCACACTCCAAGCCAGAAGCTGGCACTTTCATTTTCCCCAATCCAGATGCCCAGTATGTCCTTCTGGCCGGCCATGTTGATGCCCAGTACGCTGTAGGCAGCCTTGTTTATAATACGGTTGTCCTTGCGCACTTTAAAGAAAATGGCATCCAGGTAAATGATAGGGTATACGCGTTCTAAGGGTCTTGACTGCCACTCGGTGATCATAGGCATTATTTTGTCCGTCACCTTGCTGACCATTACCGGGGATACGTCGATACCATAGATATCCCGCATATGATCCTCAATATCCCGGGTGGTCATACCCTTGGCGTACATGGCGATAATCTGGTCTTCCAGGTCATTTGAGGTTGTCTGGTACTTTTTGATAATCCTGGGCTCAAATTCTCCATTGCGATCACGGGGTATTTCTATTTCGGTTTTGCCCAGCTTGGTCTGGATGGTTTTCTTGCTGTAACCATTGCGGCTGTTACCTGTATTATTACCCTCCGGGCTATGCTTTTTATACCCCAGGTGTTCATCCATCTCGGCCTCAAATATTTGCTGCAAAGTGTCTTTAAAGAGGTTCTTAAGCATGTTGTGTACATCTTCTACGGTTTCACATTCTTTGGCTAATTCTTTGATGGTTTTGTCCATAGTGCTTTGCATAAATGGTCAGCTCCTTTTATTGTTAGTTATAACCATTTACACAAAGCTTTTTACGTTCTCACGAGGCCCGTACGTACGGTTCTGTGAGAGGGATAATGCTGCAGAAAATTACTGCAGCATTACCCTACTCGATTTACGCTTACAAACTTTTTAGGTTCTCTGAAAGGAATCTCTCCCTGACCAGCGGCAGTTTCCGCCATTTCCGGTTGTCAAAGAGCTTTTTGCTTGCTTAAGTAAGCTTATTACTAACACGGGCTGCTAGAGGTAGGTTCAGCTGTCCCAGCGCCGCCCGCAGCCGCCCCGCTAACACCACGTCCCGGAACGACTCCCGCTCCGGCCGCTCCCCACCGGGGCTGATCTCCGGCCCAAACGCCGTCTCGTATCCGAATTCCGCTAACCACTGCAGCGTGGCTTGCTCGATGAGGGATTCGTTGATGGTGGGAGTCATTGTAAATTTAACCCCCAGCAGGTAACAAAACTATTCGATAGTTTAAAGCCCGAAGTTAAACTTTAAGCTCTCATCTTTCCTGGTCTGGGTACCACTATTGCCTCCCTCACACCTTGGAGTTTCTTAAGACCCTGTCGAAGTTCACCATGCTGTTCAATTCGACGTGAGTTGTCCCATACGAAAACAATTATTTTGTCGTAACCGGAATCGTTCGATAGATATAAGCTGGCATCAGAGGCAACTTCTTCTATAATGCGTGAGAATTCAGACGATGTCCCGTTATATATAAACTTAACCTCAATTATGAGTCTTAGAGAGGGAATACCAAGATCGCACCTAGGATGTTTATGGCCTAATGAAGGAAGGTTTTCTTCATCTTCCAGATCAGGGAAAATCGGAGCCAGAATAACCCACAACAAATCTTGAACATGGTACTCATTTAGGATTTCCCATTTAACTGGCACGGCTTCTGCTTTTCGGACTCTGGGTTTTTCTTCCCAGCACCAACGTCGAAGTGAGTCACGAACTCTTTCCAAAAGATTAATTACGTCTTCCGGTGCTGCTCGATTGGGAAGGACGGTAGGCACTTGTCGCATTAACCAATTTAAGGCAGCCAATCGAGTGGCAACGACGTCAACTTGCTGTTCGGCATAGTTTGGTTGATTGACAATAAGCTCTAAGGCCTTACGTTCATAATCTTCTTTTACTGAAATAAAACCTTTTGCAGCAAGAGCTAAAGCTAAGTCAGGTGTTATTTCCCTCTCAGCAGTAGATTCTTTAGTAATTAATAGCTGTGCGGCATATATTAAAGAACGATCCCATAACTCAAACCGACTACGCCTTAAAGTCTCTGCAAGTAGAGCTATAAACCATTTCTCTGACTCTTTTCTTTTCTCCCACTCTCCAGACGCTAATATACCTACAGCCATTCCAAGAAGTGCTATCCCATCTACTTCGAAATCCGGTTCTCGATTAGGAAGAAACGGCCTTCGTCCTAACATCCAATCCAGTCCTTTTCGAAGAGCATATAGTGTATCCAAGTGCGGCGAAAGGTGTTCCGCAAAGCCAAGAACTGCAACATCTCGATAGGTACGTCCAGGTTCGGAGATTCGAAGTTTAGAAGCTAATGCCGCCGCTTCAAAGTCTACAAATTCTTTAGTTTTATCTCCTAAAATCCACCCGACATAGGCTTCAATTAAATCACGTTGGCCACACACCGAAACCAAACGCCTGACTAATGCCTTTCGAGCATCTTCGATAAGCAAACGGCTAGTAGTATCGCTCATAAGAACCACCTCGTCCGCCCAATGCGTCCAAGAATGACATCTGGGTTCCATCCCGAGACAGAACTAAGACTCTTCAAAAGTTTCGCGATTAATGCAGAATAAAGAATCGTAATGGGGAGAGGTGCTGGAGAAAAACTGCGCCATGAATGACAAGAAAAATCAAATGCCTGCCTTGCCAAATAAGTTAAATCTGTAAACGTAGAGTCCCGGTGGAGCCGTAAAAGCACTGGTTGAGGTATTCCGTCCTGCAAGCGTTTAACTTCTCCGGACCCTTTGAAAGATAATAACGCTTCCCATTTACTTAGAGTTAAGAATGCACCCCGAGGTGGGGCAAATTGTCCCTTGAACTGACGAGTTAAATAATCTTTAACACCTTTATTATTCTCGTCAAAAACATGAAAAGGATGGTTATCAACGAAGTGAATAAAAGCGTATTGAGTATCATTATGGCCTAATTCTTGCATAACTGTTTTTATAGCCGTTACCTCTATATCTTTGAAAGGCTTAAAAAGGTGAAAAATTAGCCGAACAGAATCGTTTGGTAACCAATTTTGATCTTCTTTTACAGTAGCAACAGTTTTCCGGAGAGATCTTAATAAAGCTTTGGGATACTCTTTAAAAGGTACTGCAGCGGACTTATTGGTTAATAGGTAGTTGCCGTCTCCGGTGAAAACGGTTGTAATACCGACAACACGTTCTTTAGAACCTAAGCGGCTACGGCTTACCTGACAACTTCCCAACCCAAATACCAACTCGTGCGCAATAGGCGAATCCGCTTTAAGCAACCAGGGGGTACCACCCATCTTTGCATAGGAAGCTAAGCTTATATTATTAAGGATATATATTAGCTGACGATCATCTTTTACAATATTTTCTATTTCCACTTCCTGAACCGGAACTTGTTGTTGAAGGAAAAAGCATTTAGTTACTAAATACGGATTTTTATTACCAAATAATTGGCGAAAATCTTTTTCTGTCTGAACTATCACCAGATTCCAATCTTCATTATAATTTGACGAATGAGAAATTGCCCGTTTACAAGCCTCTATGTAAGCATTAGCTTCCGAGTTTTCAACCAAGAAAAACTTTATCTGCACGTCGTCCAGAGCAAATCTGCGTATAAAACCTTTACCATAAGGAGCACGCTGAAAACCCTTGCTTTGGACAGAAACATTTGGCATGCCTTCTAAAAATTTTTTTATAAATTGTTCAACCTTTCCTTGTTCACTTTTCTGACAGATAACAGCAATTTTCGGTTGTGCCGGAGTAAAGCGCCGCTGACTGTATGGGCCATGTTGATCCAACCCGCGTTCGTTCCAAGTATCAGTTCGAGTACCTGAAGGGTCAAATACAAGGATAGGCTTAGGAATAATTTCAAATCGCGGGAAAAGGTGGAGATTTTCACTTTGGCTCAACGTCTCCCCCAAAGTAAATTCAACGGTAGGAGTCAATTTAAGATGTTTTAACCGCAAATGCTTAAAGACGGCTTCAATATAACGCAGTCGTTCAGGCCCACTCCGTAAACTCGCCAGGATTCGGTCTAACTGTTGTAAGACGTGAGGAGCTGAGGTTTTTAAAAGATGAGAAATACAATGTGTAAGGTTCTCGTAACGCGGCTCCAAGTAAGCATCTGTAACAGGAATCGTTTCAAAACCATCTTGATGATCATTTAGTACAAGTAAGTCGCCTTTAATAGCTTTTATTTTCCCAACTAAGCGTCGTTTTGGTGCTAATTTTGGATCGCGTGTTTGTTCAAGGCGTTCAACATAACGGCCCTCGATAGGAATACCCGCTTTAATAAGTTCTCGGCAAGAAGCATTAATCCTATTACACACCCTAACATCACAAGAAAGAATAACTACTGGTAGTTTTTTGGGAATATAAAGGACACGGGTATCAAAGGTATATGATACTCTTATTTCTAACCACGATGGTAGGTTGACTTCTTTCGGTACCGACATTGCCAAAAGATTGTCTTCTTTACGACTGCTGAGTATCCGTAGCGGCTTATTGCTCGTTATGGTACGATCAATGTTACAAAAGTATTGCTTAAGTGAATTTAAAACTAACGACGCTATAAATTCAGGCTGTTCTGCTATCTTTACTTCTATAATTTCTTCACCTATTGGATCGCATTCTTCAGACAGCGAAATGGAAAACACTTTATCGCCCTTTCGCTTAAAGAAGTGCGTATCACGGTTACCAGACCAAAGCTCTTCCAGTTGCTCCTTGTTGCGGTAAGGTTGAGCGCCAATGCGGATTGTTGTGTCAGGATCTACTTTTACGGGTACCACATTTAATCTGATTTTGGATTGGTTATAACGTTTCATAACTTCCCCCAGAATGCTAAATTGATCCTTACAAACCTCTCGCGGGGTCACATCAACTTGGAAAACGCGTTTTGAACCACTTGTATTTCTCTAGAAAGAAACTTAGAGAGCAAAGTATCACGAATTTCCTTAAGGTTTAAGGACTCTTCACGATTGCTTTTCACCTGTTTGAACAACGGCATTGTAATTGCATCAAACTGTTCAAAATAATGCGGCTGGGGGTAGAACGATTTTATAGCGTCCCAAGAACTCCTCCTTAAACCCCTTGCGCCCCGATGTTCCCCTCATACTCTGAATCGCGTGAGCGCGGAAGGCTCCGGATTGCGCAAGGCAATAAAGAAAGATTCTCGATAATGGGGGAAGAGGACGCAATACGATAAACTCTGTGGAGCCAGCCGTAAGGTGTTCGATAAAAGGATCGGAGGTCAGAATGTAATGATATACCGGCTATCCACGTTACAGGGGCCTAATGACGGCAAAACCGTAGAGATACAGTATTTGGCTTTGCACCCTTGATATAGAGGTACGACCGACGGTTCGGACCGGCGCCTCCTTGACATCCGTATTGGCCAGGTCGGTAACGGCGCGCGTCAAGAACCGGTGCCTGTTTTCAAAAGCATCCGAGAGGTATTTCAGAAAGAGCAGCCCGAGGACGATGTGCTTGTATTCCGCTGCCTCGACCGTGCCCCGTAGCCGGTTGGCCGCCGACCAGAGCCGGTTGGCGAATTCGAGGTCACCGTTGCCGTTTTTTACCGCGCTTTTCCTTTTCGCTATAACCTTCTCCCGCAGGATGAACCGAAAGTTTTACCAAACAGCCGGTTTTTAGAGGTTCAAACCGTAAGGGCGCGTACTGCCGTAACTGCCTTTTTTTGTTTTATTATTGTTCCGCGGCTTTCCGTAGGTGCCTGTCACCGGTTAGCAAAACAGCGCCCCTTGCTTTGGCCAGCGCCAGGGCAAAAAGGTCCACGCGCGAGGGCGCGGGATACCGGCTTGCTAATTGAATGACTAGGCGGACCTCGTCGCCGGCAAGTTCCTCCTGCTGCAATCCGAGGGATACCAGGGCTCGTCCATCGGGCACCCGTAATTCGGCAATAACCACATCAGGGGCGATAAACCGGAGCGGCAGTTGGAACGCTTCGTGAATAATCCCGCCGCCATACAGGTCGATCCAGATGTTCGTGTCAGTCACGTGGATCCGCCGGGAATCCGCCATGCCGCTCGGCCACCTCCCGCCAAAATTCAGCCAGGGATTTGGCGAGCAGTTCGGCGGCACGGGATTCTGAGATCAGATCCTCCGCAAGCGCACGCATCACCAGCCGTTCCATCCGCTTTGGTTCCTCGGGGGGCAGAGCATCGCCGGGTTCTTTCTGGTGCCAGCCACGGCGGTGAAATTCGCGGAACAAATTCGTGGCGAGCGCTTCCGAAATGATACTTAGACCCTTCGCCCGGTAAATCCAGGCCTGCATACTGAGGCCGTATTTATGCTTTAAAAGATGCAGTTCATAGAAGCTAAGCGCCTGCCGCCGCTCCCCCAATTCGCGGCGCGCCGCCGGTGCGGGGACTAAAAAAGCACCGGCAAACCGGTGCGCCGCTTTCTCTGCACTCGCCCCTTTTTCGGGCCGGAGAATAATGTGCCCTAATTCGTGGGCCAAATTGAAGCGCTGGCGGTCGCCGGGAAGACTACGCCGCATAACAATGACCGGGGTGTTGTCCTCCATCATGAAGGTGCAGGCGTCAAAGCCATCCACACCGTCCACCAACCCAACCTTGATCCCTTTATCCTCAAGAAGTTCGGTCAGGTTTTCGATGGGGGCCAAGCCTAACTGCCAGGCCGCCCTTAGCTCTTCCGCCACCCGCTCCGCTTCTTCCGGCACGGTAATCCTGGGATTTACGCCCTCCGGTAAAACAAAGCCGCGTGCGGCGTCGCCGGGCGGGAAAAGCGCTTCAATCTCGAGATATCGTTCAAGCCACCCCTGGATTTGGGCAAGGACCGTTTGTTCTTGCTTGCGGCGCAGCGCAGAATTTTTACGGTAAGCCGGCACGGAAAGGTTCACCCTACGCGTCCTGAAAAAATATTCAACATTGACCCCGAGCGCCTCTGCCAGACGGAGCAGGACACCGGAACTTGGTATGTCTAAGCCCCGTTCGTACTTTGAAATGGCCTGAGGCGACACACCCACACGGTTGGCTAATTCCCGCAAACTCAGTCCGGCGGCCCGCCGGGCCAGCCTGAGCCGTTCTCCGACCATCACCTTTTCACCCCGGTTTACATTCTATCAAAAATATTGCATTTTGTAAACCGAAGAATAATTAGAAATCAGGGGGGACACCATACTCAATCTGCTCAGTTCCTCGTCCGCCGGGGTCTTTTGGGTCCGCTCTTGCGCGGCCGCAGGGGCCGTCCGCAAGGTGCGCCGCGGCACTGCTCAAGGGATACTGCCAGACCTCTTCTACCAGCCCGGCACGGACGGGATTAAGCTCCGCCATCAGGTGCAGATAAGCCCTGTATCATCTTCGCAAAAGAATGTTTGCTGCACCTCCACTCGTTCCACAACCACGCTGCCGGATTTCGCCGCCAGACCGAGAAGGAGAAACAGAACCAGGCCGGGAATGACCAGTTTCAGCGCGCGCCGCGGAACAATTCCCGATTTACGACTCGTATGCGGTTAAGATGCTTACATACCATTTTAATGGGAAGGGCAGGGAAGGGCTCTCGTATGAGCAGTTTGCGGCGGGCTTTTCAGCGTTGAAGGATGTCCTGGATTTTCCCGTGACCACCCGGGAACTCGACCGGTACTTATGGTTGGCAGGCCAATTGAGGGCATGGAAGGGCTTATTGCCCTGGAGCGGAGGGTTATAACGCTCGGCTGGGTAGCGTTGGTAACGGGGGGTCTACAGTTATGCGCTCAAGCTTCACAAACATCACTCTCCCGGTTACTATTTTACCATGATTTCCACCACTAAAAACCACAGGTTTAAATAACCGCGCTATTTCACTGCCTGCAGGCGGCCCGGGCACAGCTACCCATTCCTCCGGGAGTTGAATTCTGGGGCTGGCGCTCCCGCCATGCTGTCTTTTTGCAGGGTTTTCAGCAAGAAAGATGGGTTTGGGGAAGCTATTGAAACCTGATGCTTTTAGTGGTTATCCAGGGGATATAGAGGCAGGTGCTGGGATTGCCATGAAAACAGATGAACTCAAAAAACAAATAGCAGCAGCCCGGTCGAGGTATTATCGACTGGTTTTACTGGTACCTTGAACGCTTGTCCCCTGTTTCTTTGGTAGACACGGCCCTGTGCGGGGCGGTGCCGTCTAACAAGGCGATCCGGATGGCCGGGATAACCACCCCGTCCAGCGAGCCGTTATCCGAGGAACAGCAGTGGAACTCCACGTCATAGCCCCTGTCCAGCATGGCTTCCCCGATTTTCCGCATGAAGGTCGATTTTCCCACGCCCGGCCCGCCTTTTATGACAAAAATGCGGGTGGCATCCGGCTCGATTATATGATCGTAAAATGAATAAAATCCGTAGGCGGTGTTTCCGCCCGGAAACACTTTGGTCAGCCTGCCCTTGCCCATAATCTTTTCCCTCCTTTTTTCCCGTACCCTCATTAGCCTAAGCAAAGAGAGACACCAGAAAACGGTGCCGCCTTTATCAGCCTTCCCTGGCGCCTTTGCCCGAGCCGTATAAATTTCTTGAGAGTGCCGCATTATGCTGTATTATTATAGATATGAACGGTTCGGGGTAATATGACAAAGGAAGAATTCTTTAAATTGTCTACCTTTTAGCAGCGGGACATGCTAAAATACTGCTAATATCTGCAATAATGCGCCGCCCTGGCCGGTTTTAAGGTAAGTTTGCCGCAGAAATCCGTATTGAAAGGTGCAACCCTATGCTTGGGGCCCGGATAGTCATCGCCGACGCTGACGCCGGATACCGCAAAAGTTTAAAGGAAAAGCTAATCCACGCCGGCTATTTTGTGGCAGGCGAGGTAAGTGACGGAAGGAGCGCCCTGAAGGTGATTTTTCAGACCGAGCCCGACCTTGTGATTATGGACACAAGGCTGCCGGGGTCGGGGGGTATGGAGATCATCAGGATAATCGAAGAGCACCGGGTCGCCCCGGTAATCCTGCTGACGGCCTCCCACGAGCAGGAACTTTTGGAGGAGGCAAAAGACTCCTGGATTTTTGCCTGCCTTGTCAAGCCCGTCAGCGATGCGCAGTTATTTTTGGCGGTTGAAATTGCCATAGCCAATTTCAGAAAGTTTATTAAGCTGGAAGAGGAAAACCGCCGCCTTAAAAAGGCCCTGGAGGAGAGAAAACTGGTTGAAAAGGCCAAGGGACTGGTTATGGAGGCCAGGGGCCTGAGTGAAAAGGAGGCCTACAAGTTCCTTCAGAAGCTGAGCATGGACAACTGCATTTCCCTTGCCAGGGTGGCAAAGCGGGTAATCTCCTACTATGAAAAGAAGGTTTAGGCTTTGCGATAAGTTATGTATACAATATTCTTTTCTGTAATCATTGATTTATTTGATTAGATTGCTATAATTTAATGTATAAAAAAATCATAGCTTTGTGGGGCAACGGCGTCCCGTGAAGGCTATTACCTCCGGTAGTGGTCTTTGTGGGGCGTTTATTTTTTGGCAGAAAGGAGGCTGCGGCAGTCTGAAAGCATTAACCAAAGAGGAAGTTTTAGACAGGGCAAAAGAGTACAACGTTAAATTCATCCGCCTTCAATTTACCGATATTTTCGGGACTTTCAAGAATATTGCGGTTACGGTGGAGGAGCTGGAACGGGCGCTGGAAGGCAGGGTCATGTTTGACAGCTCTGTCATCGAGGGTTTTGTTCACAACAAGGAAAGCGACATTTACCTTTACCCCGATCCGTCAACCTTCGAGATCTTCCCCTGGCGGCCCAGGGACGGGGCCGTGGCCCGCTTAATCTGCGATGTATATTCACCGGCAGGGGAGCCTTATCCCGGCTGCTCGCGCTCCGCGTTAAAGAGGGTTCTGAAAAAGGCGGCGGATATGGGATTTCACCTCCGGGTCGGCGCCCAGATAGAATTCTTCCTTTTCCAGACCGACAGCCAGGGCAAGCCCACCACCATCACCCACGACCAGGCTGGTTACTGCGACCTGTCCCCGGTGGACCTCGGTGAAAACGCCAGGCGGGACATGGTTTTGACCCTGGAAGAGATGGGGTTTGAGATTTCTTCCTCCCATCACGAGAAGTCGGCCGGGCAGCACGAGATTTTCATTAAGGAGGACAGCGCGCCGGCCATTGCAGACAAAATTGCCACTTTTAAGTTCGTAGTCCGCACCATTGCCCAGCGGCACGGCCTGCACGCATCTTTCATGCCCAAGCCCGTGAGCACCCTGAACGGTTCCGGGATGCACCTGCACCATTCCCTGTGGAGCAACGGCAGGAATATGTTTGACGATCCGGCCGGCTACATGGGCTTAAGCCGGACGGCGCTGCACTATATAGGGGGCATTCTGCGGCATGCCCGCTCCATTACTGCCATTGCCAACCCCCTCGTAAATTCCTACAAGCGCCTTCTGCCCAGCGAATTGTGCCCGGTGCTGGTGGCCTGGTCCGAACAAAACCGCAATACCATGCTCCGCGTCCCTGCCCAGCGGGGGGACGGAACCAGGATTATTCTCCGCAGTCCGGACCCGACCTGTAACCCCTACCTGGTTCTGGCCGCCACGCTGGATGCAGGGCTCACCGGAATAGCCGAGGGAATAGAGCCGCCTCCGCCGCGGCCGGAAAACGATCTCGATCCCAGGGCGTTGAGAAAGCTGGTCAGAAAGGAAGGGCTTCCCCGCAACCTGGGAGAGGCGCTGCGCCATCTGGCCGAAGACCGGGTGATCCGGCGGGCCGTGGGCGAGTGCATTTCGTCGCGCTTCCTCGAAAGCAAGGAACTGGAGTGGGAGCGCTTTCAAGCCCAGGTGCACCAGTGGGAGCTGGACGAGTACCTGATTAATTATTAGCCGTCCCAGCGGCTCTAATAAATAATTTCAAATTAATTAATTGGAAAGGAGGGCAGGGCAAGCGGAATAATCCGTCACAGGAAAAGTTTCCAAAAATAGAAAAATTTAAAGAGAGAGAAAGAATTTAAAGAGAGAGAGATTTAATTCAGGAGGATGGTAACATATGACATTCAGCAAGGGTATCAACTCTACTGCAGCTACGCTGACAAAACTGCGTACCGGCAACGACAAGTGCGAATTCAGCGGCATGTGCGTTACCTGTCTGGACGGGTGCGTCGGCCTCTGCGAGGTGGGCAAGTCGTCCATCCGGGCCAAGGAGATGCTTTATCCGCAGCCTTTCGGCAAGATTACCACCGCTTCCCAGAAGGATTACCCGGTTGACTATTCCCATTTCAACATTATGGGCACGGCAGTCGGCGCCGTAGGTATCGAGGCGGATTCGGACAAGGCCATTTTCCCGGCCGTCAGCCTGGAAGCTGAAGTCGGCGCGGCCAACAAGATTAAGCTTAACCTGCCCATCGTGGTTGCTGCAATGGGTTCCACCAACGTGGCGGCCGACAACTGGGAGCACCTGGCCGCCGGGGCGGCGATCTGCGGTGTGGGCATTGTTATAGGCGAAAACGTGTGTGCAATGGACCCCAACGCCGAAATAAAGAACGGCCGGGTGGTGCATTCGCCCAACCTGGCCAGGCGGATCAAAGACTTTCAGAGGTGGTACAACGGCAAGGGATTCATTGCCGTCCAGGCCAATGTTGAGGACACCATGCTGGGCGTCCAGGAATACGCGCTGGAAAAGCTCGGCGTTGATGCCGTTGAAATAAAGTGGGGCCAGGGGGCCAAGGACATCGGCGGTGAAGTCAAGCTGAACACCCTGGAGCGGGCGCTTCAGCTCAAGAGCCGCGGCTATATCGTGCTGCCCGATCCGGAAGACCCGAAGGTTCAGGAGGCCTACCGGATGGGAGCCTTCAAGGAGTTCGAGCGGCATTCCCGGGTCGGCATGGTCAACCAGGAGAGCTTTAACGCCCGGGTCGAGGAACTCCGCAAGGCGGGGGCGAAGTACGTCATGCTCAAGACCGGCGCCTACCGTCCGGCAGACCTGGCCAGGGCCGTAAAATTTGCCTCCGACGCCAGAATCGACCTGCTTACCGTTGACGGCGCGGGCGGCGGAACCGGCATGAGCCCGTGGCGGATGATGAATGAATGGGGGGTTCCCACGGTATACATCCAGGCGCTTCTGGTCAGGTATCTGGACAGGCTGGCGGCCAAGGGAGCCTTTGTTCCCCCGGTGGCCATTGCCGGCGGGTTTACCCTGGAAGATCACCTGTTCAAGGGTCTCGCCATGGGCGCCCCGCACATCAAGGCCATCGGCATGGCCCGTTCGCCCCTCACCGCCGCCATGGTCGGCAAGACCGTCGGCGAGGCCATTAAGAACGGCAAGGTGCCGCCCGAGCACAAGAAGTACGGCGAGTCTATCGAGCAGGTCTTTATTGCGGCGGCCGAACTGAAAGACAAACTGGGCAGCGATTTCGAAAAACTGCCGGTCGGAGCCATCGGCGTGTACAGCTATTTTGAGCGTCTGGCCCAGGGTCTCAGGCAGTTCATGTGCGGCGCCCGGAAATTCGCCCTGCAGTACATTACCAGGAACGACATTGCTGCCCTTACCAGGGAGGCGGCGGAAATTTCCGGCATCCGCTACATCATGGACATAGATTCCGAAGAGGTAGACCAGATTTTAGGCTGAAAATATATATTGCCCTGGCTTAAAAAATAAGATATAATGGCGATGTAAAGCTGATACTTTGGATACGAGGATGTATCTGCGTGACCCTGGCAATGATGCCCTCTTCAGGTTGTTTAACCTGTGCGAGGGCTTTTCTATTAGTTATTCTGACAGGAGGCAGGCGCAATGGGAGAATATAGAGTTGTAATAATTGACAGCGATGCCACCTGGAGAAGGAACATTAAGGCCATGCTGGCCAAAATGGGCTATTGGGTAATAGGTGAAGCCGAAGACGGGGTGAGCGGCTTGAAGCTGGTCCGGACCAGGCAGCCGGATCTCGTCATTATCGAGGCCTTCCTTCCGGGAATGGACGGCCATGAGGTAGCCCGCATCATTCATGAAGATAAACTGGCCCCGGTTGTGCTGATCGGCAACTCCACCCAGCAGAATATTATTGAAAAGGCCAAGGCAGCCAGAGTGTTTGCCTTTTTAATGAAGCAGGAACTGGAGTACAACCTTATTCCGGCGGTTGAGCTGGCTTTAATGAATTACCAGGAGATAGTAAGGCTGGAGAACCAGGTAAAGGAATTAAAGGACACGCTTGAAACCAGGAAGGTGGTGGAGCGGGCCAAGGGTATCCTGATGGAGACCATGGGGATATCTGAAACCGAGGCGTTCAAGCGGATTCAGAGGCAGAGCATGAACAAGCGCATTTCCATGCGCGCGGTGGCCGAAGCCATTATCCTGGCCCATAACCTGTGAACAAAAAAATATACATGCAGACGGGTACGCTGGTGTGCCCGGGCGGGCAAAGGAGCCCTTAAAGGCGGAGAAATTTTACGCTTCGCTTTTAGGGGTTTTGTTTTTTACCCGGCGCTCTTTACAAAACATTTACCGGAAGGTGGTTGTCATGGAAATTACCGAAAAAAGCCAGCTGATCGACAAGGCCAGGAACCTGGGCGTAAAATTTATCCGCCTCCAGTTTACCGACATTTTCGGGGTGCTGAAGAACGTCGCCATTACCATCGAGCAGCTGGAGAAGGCGCTAAACGGGGAGCTGATGTTTGACGGCTCTTCAATCCACGGGTTTGCCAGAATCGAAGAGTCGGATATGTACCTCCGGCCCGACCCAAAAAGCTTTGTGGTATTTCCCTGGCGGCCCAGGGACGGCGGGGTGGCGAGGCTCATCTGCGACGTTTACAATCCCGACGGGACGCCGTTTGAGGGAGATCCCCGCTGTGCCTTAAAAAAGGTGCTGGCCGAGGCGGCGGAAATGGGCTATACCATGCAGGTCGGCCCGGAGCTCGAGTTTTTCCTGTTCCATGTTGACCAGGACGGCAACCCCACCCTGCACACGCACGACCGGGCCGGGTACTTTGATCTCACGCCGGTTGATCTCGGTGAAAACGCCCGGCGGGACATGGTGCTCATCCTGGAGCAGATGGGCTTTGAAATAGAGGCCTCCCACCACGAGGTGGCGCCCGGCCAGCACGAGATCGACTTCAAGTATTCGGACGCCCTGGACGTTGCCGACAAGATCATGACCTTTAAAATGGTTGTGCGCACCACGGCTCAGCGGCACGGCCTGCACGCCACCTTCATGCCCAAGCCGGTTTTTGGAATTAACGGCTCCGGCATGCACATGAACCAGTCGCTGTTCAAGGACGGTAAAAACGCTTTTTACGATCCCTCCGCCCCTGATCAGCTCAGCGAAACGGCCAGGTATTATATCGGCGGGCTGATCAAGCACGCCCGGTCCTTTACGGCAATCACCAACCCCACCGTGAACTCGTACAAACGCCTGGTGCCCGGCTACGAGGCCCCGGTTTACATTGCCTGGTCGGGCCGCAACAGAAGCCCGCTGATCCGCATCCCGGCCAAGCGGGGCAGCTCGACCAGGTCGAGCTGAGGAGCCCCGACCCGGCCTGCAATCCGTACCTGGCCATAGCCGCCGCTTTGAAGGCCGGGCTGGACGGCATCAAGAACAAAATATTGCCACCCCCGCCGACCGACCAGAATATTTACCAGATGAGCGAGGAGGAGCGGAGGAAGCTGGGCATCCAGAGCCTGCCGGCCAGCTTGATGGAGGCCCTGGAGGAGCTGTCGAAGAACGAGGTGATAAAGAGCGTTCTGGGCGAGCATATTTACAGGAAGTTTGTGGAGGCTAAAAGGCACGAATGGAACAGCTACCGGGTCCGGGTTCATCCGTGGGAAGTCAATGAGTACCTGACAAAATTTTAAATAAATCAGCAATTAGTTTTGCTACCATCCTCCTGGTCCTTTGCCGTGGCTCTACCGGGCAAAGGACACTTTTTACCCTTTGGCAATTAAAAAATGTTTAATTAACTATAGCTTTTTAAAAACTCTGATGGTATACTAATGCGTAGTTATAAACAAAAAAATATTCAGGGTACAGCGCCGTACCCGTGAAAGGGGCAACGAGGCCGGATGGACGGGTAATTTTTATTGCCTGTGCAGGTGGCCTCTTTTTCATAACTTGGCCCCCATTAAAAGAATTCAATTTAGAAGAAAGGTGTGAACGTATGGCTAAGCTCACCAACGACGATGTGCGTAATCTGGCCAAGGAACTGGGGGTTAAGTTCATCCGCCTGCAGTTTACGGACATTTTCGGCATCCTGAAGAATGTTGCCATTACGGTGGAGCAACTGGACAAGGCCCTGGACGGGGAGTTAATGTTTGACGGCTCTTCCATTGAGGGCTTTGTGCGCATTGAAGAATCCGACATGTATCTGAGGCCGGATCCTTCAACTTTTGTGGTTTTTCCCTGGAAACCCAGAGACGGCGCGGTGGCCAGGCTGATCTGCGACATTTACAATCCGGACGGCACCCCCTTTGAAGGCGATCCGCGCTATGTTTTGCGCAGGGCCGTCCGGGAAGCCGGGGAAATGGGTTATACCATGAACGTAGGTCCGGAAGCCGAGTTCTTTCTGTTCCATGTTGACAGCGACGGCCGGCCCACCACCGTTACCCACGACCGGGCGGGCTACTTCGATCTGACGCCGGTTGACCTGGGGGAAAACGCCCGGCGGGATATGGTGCTGACGCTGGAACAAATGGGCTTTGAAATAGAGGCCTCCCACCACGAGGTGGCGCCCGGCCAGCACGAAATCGACTTCAAATATTCGGATGCCCTGGATATAGCCGACAAGATCGTCACCTTCAAATTTGTAGTGCGGACCATAGCCCAACGGCACGGCCTGCACGCCACCTTCATGCCTAAACCGATTTTCGGCATCGCAGGTTCCGGCATGCACCTCAACCAGTCCCTGACCAAGGGCGGCGAGAACGCCTTTTACGACCCTGCCGCCTCCGACGGTCTGAGCAAGGACTGCCTGTACTATATCGGCGGACTGATGAAGCACATCAAGGCCATTTCCGCAATTACCAACCCGACCGTGAATTCTTACAAGCGCCTTGTTTCCGGCTACGAGGCGCCGGTGTACATTGCCTGGTCCGCCCATAACAGGAGCCCGCTGATCAGGATTCCGGCCAAGCGGGGGGCTTCCACGCGGATAGAGCTGCGGAGTCCCGACCCGTCCTGCAACCCCTACCTGGCCCTGGCGGTTTGCCTCAAGGCAGGCATCAGCGGGATTAAGAACCGGATAATGCCGCCCAGCCCGTGCAACCGGAATATTTACGAAATGACCCCGGACGAGAGGAAGGAGCATGGAATAGACAGCCTGCCCGAGAGCCTCAACGAAGCAGTGCGGGAGCTGTCCAGGGACGAATTAATTCAGGAGGCCCTGGGCGAGCACGTTCTCAACCGGTTCATCGAAGCAAAGAAAATTGAATGGGACCGTTACCGCATCCAGGTTCACCCCTGGGAGATAGAAGAGTATCTTACCAAGTTTTAAAAGGGGCTTTAAAACAGTTAACAGGCTGGCCAACTAACGGAATACCCGGGATACAGCGCCGTATCCAGATCAAGTTGGGCAATGAGGCCCGCGCAGCGGATTGCACGTTTAATTTTCGTGCGCTGCAGCGGGGCCTTTTTATTTTTCTCAATTCATGTAACTAGACAAGGAAAGAAAGGTTGCGGGAGCATGAAGACAGGTGGATTACCCCCCAGGCAGGGCCTTTACGACCCCTGGTATGAACATGACGCCTGCGGTATCGGGTTTGTGGCCAATATCAAGGGGAAAAAGTCAAACGACATTATTCGCAAGGCGCTTACCGTCTTGCTCAATCTGGACCATCGCGGAGCAAGGGGCTCTGAATTGAATACAGGCGACGGCGCAGGAATTCTCATGCAAATTCCGCATGCCTTTTTTGTCAGGGAATGTGCCGGAGAGGGCATAAACCTGCCTTCTCCGGGCAGCTACGGGGTGGGAATGCTCTTTTTGCCCGTTGAAGACGAGCTTCGCCAGAAGTGCGAGAGGGAGCTGGAAAAAATTATCCGCGAGGAAGGCCAATACGTGCTCGGCTGGCGGACGGTTCCCACGGACAACCGCACCCTTGGCGAGACTGCCAGGCTGGCCCAGCCCTTCATCCGCCAGATATTCGTCGCCAAAAGCCGGGAGCTTGCAGACAGGCTGGCTTTTGAACGCAAGCTTTACGTCATCCGCAAAAGAGCCGAGAAAGAGGTGCGGGCAAAGCACCTGCAGGAGGGGGGAACCTTTTACTTTGCCAGTTTTTCGTGCAGGACGATTGTCTACAAGGGAATGCTTACGCCCCAGCAGCTTACCTGGTTTTACCCAGATTTGAACGATCCGTCGATGGAGAGCGCCCTGGCCCTGATCCATTCCCGGTTCAGCACCAACACCTTTCCCAGCTGGGAGCGGGCCCATCCCTACCGTTACCTGATTCACAACGGCGAGATCAACACCCTGCGCGGCAACATCAACTGGATGCATGCCCGTCAGGCCATGTGCGAGTCGGAGTTGTTCGGCGGGGATATGGCCAAAGTGTTCCCGGTAATCGACCAGAACGGCAGCGACTCGGCCATGTTTGACAACTGCCTGGAGTTCCTGCACCTGACCGGCCGCTCCCTGCCCCACGCGGCAATGATGATGATACCCGAACCGTGGTCAAACCACGAAAGCATGAGCGATGAAAAGAAGGCCTTTTACGAGTACCACAGTTGCCTGATGGAGCCATGGGACGGCCCCGCCTCCATTGCTTTCACCGACGGCTCCATAATCGGGGCGGTGCTCGACCGGAACGGCCTGCGCCCGTCCCGCTACTACGTTACCAGAGACGATCTGATCGTGCTGGCATCTGAAGTGGGCGTGCTGGACATTCCCCCGGAGGACGTCGTGCTGAAAGAGCGGCTCAGGCCGGGGCGGATGCTCCTGGTGGACACCGAAGAGGGGCGCATCGTCAGCGACGAGGAGCTGAAAAAGCGCATTGCCACGGAACACCCCTACCGCCGGTGGCTGGAGCGGCACCTGGTAGATCTTGATGAACTGCCGGAGGCGCCCTGCGCGCCCGGCCCGGACCGGCAGACCCTGCTTCAGCGCCAGCAGGTTTTCGGCTACACCTTCGAGGATCTCTTTAAAGTGCTGGAGCGCATGGCCAGAGACGGGGTCGAGCCGGTCGGGTCGATGGGCAACGATGCCTCGCTGGCCGTGCTGTCGGAGAAGCCCCAGCTTCTTTACAATTACTTCAAGCAGCTTTTTGCCCAGGTGACCAACCCGCCGATAGATTCCATCCGGGAAGAAATCATTTTTGCCGTTGAGACCACCATCGGGCCGGAAAAAAACCTGCTCAGGCCGGAACCCGCCAGTTGCCGCCGGATCAGGCTGAAGGCGCCGGTCCTGACCAATGAGGAACTGGCCAAGATCAAGAATATCAACCTGGACGGCTTCAAAGCGGCAACCCTGCCCATCCTGTTCAACCCGGCGGAGGGCAGCCGGGGCCTTGAGGCGGCCATGGATGACCTGTGCCGCGAGGCCGGAAGGGCCATTGATGGCGGTGCCAATTTGCTGATTTTATCCGACCGGGGTATAGGGCCGGAAAAGGCGCCCATACCCGCCCTGCTGGCCGTGTCGGGCCTGCATCACCACCTGATCCGGGAAGGAAAGCGGACGAAGGTCAGCCTTTTGCTGGAGTCTGGGGAGCCGAGAGAGGTGCACCACTTTTCCGTCCTGCTGGGTTATGGGGCCAACGCCGTCAATCCGTACCTGGTCTTTGAAACGCTGGAGGATATGGTCCGCCGGGGGCTGCTTGAGGGCATCACGCTGAAGGAGGCGGTGAAGAATTACCTGAAGGCGGCCGTTAAGGGCGTGGTCAAGGTGGCCTCCAAGATGGGTATTTCGACCATTCAAAGCTACTGCGGGGCCCAGATTTTCGAAGCCATCGGCATTCACCGGTCGGTTATCGACAAATACTTTACCTGGACCGCTTCACGGGTGGGAGGCGTCGGGCTGGCCGAGATAGCCCGGGAGGCTGAGCTCCGCCACCGGCGCGCCTTTTCGCCCGGCTGCGACGCCGCCCTGGATTCCGGTTCCGTTTACCAGTGGCGGCATGACGGCGATGAGCACATGTTCAACCCGGAAACAATTGCGCTTTTGCAGGAGGCCTGCCGGAAAAACGACTACCGGCTTTACAAAAAGTACTCGGCTGCGGTCAACAGCCAGAAGAACGCCCTGCGCCGGTTTCTGGAGTTCAGGCCGGGCCGTACGCCCATTCCCATTGACGAGGTGGAACCGGTGGAGTCGATCTGCCGCCGTTTTAAAACCGGGGCCATGTCTTTCGGCTCCATCAGCAAGGAGGCCCATGAGTGCCTGGCCATTGCCATGAACCGCATCGGCGGCAAAAGCAACACCGGTGAAGGCGGGGAGGACCCGGCCCGTTACCGCCCCCTGCCGAACGGGGATTGCCTGCGCAGCGCCATCAAGCAGGTGGCTTCGGGCAGGTTCGGCGTTACCAGCGAGTATCTGGTCAATGCCGATGAACTCCAGATTAAAATGGCCCAGGGGGCGAAGCCGGGCGAAGGCGGCCAGTTGCCCGGCCGCAAGGTGTACCCCTGGATAGCCAAGGTAAGGGGCACGACGGCGGGCGTGGGCCTGATCTCGCCGCCGCCGCACCACGACATTTACTCGATAGAAGACCTGGCCGAGTTGATTCACGACCTGAAGAACTCCAATCCGAACGCCAGGATTAACGTCAAGCTGGTTTCCGAAGCCGGCGTGGGAACCATAGCCGCCGGGGTGTCCAAAGGGCGGGCCGACGTGGTGCTGATCAGCGGTTACGAAGGGGGCACCGGGGCCTCGCCCCGCACGAGCATCAGCCATGCCGGCCTGCCCTGGGAACTGGGCGTTGCCGAGACCCATCAGACCCTGGTACTGAACAATTTGCGCGACAGGATTGTCATCGAAACGGACGGCAAGCTGATGACGGGCCGCGACGTGGCCATTGCGGCACTGCTGGGGGCGGAGGAATACGGCTTTGCCACGGCCCCCCTGGTGGTTATGGGCTGCATCATGATGCGGGTATGCAACCTCGATACCTGCCCGGTGGGCATAGCCACCCAGAACCCGGAGCTCCGCAAGAATTTCAAGGGGGATCCCCAGCATGTGGTCAACTTTATGAGGTTTGTCGCCCAGGAACTGCGGGAAATCATGGCAGAGCTGGGCTTTAGAACGGTAAATGAGATGATCGGGCGGACCGATGTGCTTCAGCAGAAACGAAATATAGATCACTGGAAGGCAAAGGGGCTGGACCTGTCGGCCCTGCTCTGGCAGCCGGACGTTCCGGAAAGCGTCGGGAGGTACTGCAGGGTTTCCCAGTATCACGGACTGGAAAAATCCCTGGACCGGCAGGTGCTGTTGAAGATATGCGAGCCGGCCCTGGAACGCGGCGAGCCGGTTGAGGCCAGGTTGCCCATCCGCAACACCAACCGGGTGGTCGGCACCTTGCTGGGATACGAGGTGACAAAGCGTTACGGCGGGGCCGGCCTTCCCGACGACACCATCCGCCTCTACTTCGAAGGTTCTGCCGGGCAGAGCTTCGGCGCTTTCGTTCCCAGGGGGATTACGCTCATCCTGGAGGGGGACGCCAACGACTACTTCGGCAAGGGCCTTTCGGGCGGCAGGCTGATCGTTTTTCCGCCGGCCAAATCAACCTTTGTCCCCGAAGAGAATATCATTATCGGCAACGTTGCCTTTTACGGCGCCACTTCGGGGGAAGCCTACATACGCGGGGTGGCCGGGGAGCGGTTTTGCGTCAGGAACAGCGGCGTCATGGCCGTGGTGGAAGGAGTCGGCGATCACGGCTGCGAGTATATGACCGGCGGACGGGTGGTGGTGCTCGGGACAACCGGCAGGAATTTCGCAGCCGGCATGTCGGGCGGGATTGCCTACGTCCTTGATGAGGACGGCACCTTTCCCGGGCGCTGCAACTACGAAATGGTCATCATTGAAAAACTTGAAGACCCCGGTGAAATTGCCGCGGTTAAAGAAATGATCCGGCGGCATCTGAAATATACCCGGAGCCGGAAGGCCCGGGCGGTGCTGGACGACTGGGACAGGATGGTTTCCAGGTTCGTAAAGGTTATCCCGAAGGATTACAAGCGCATGCTCGAGGCTATCGACCGGGCGCACAAAATGGGCCTGACCGGCGACGAGGCAATAATGGTAGCTTTTGAAGAAAATCTGAAAGACGCGTCCCGGATCAGCGGGAACTAACCGGCGAGGGGGAAAAGCCATGGGCAAGCCGACAGGATTTATGGAGTACCAGAGAGAGGTCCCGGCCCACCGCGCTCCGCTGGAGCGCATAAATGACTGGGATGAGTTCCAGTGCCGCCTTTCAGATGAAAGATTGAGAATGCAGGGGGCGCGGTGCATGGATTGCGGCACGCCCTTCTGCCACAGCGGAATGGTAATTAACGGGATGATTTCGGGCTGTCCCAACCACAACCTGATCCCGGAATGGAACGACCTGGTTTACCGCGGCCTCTGGAAGGAGGCCCTGAACAGGCTTTTGAAAACCAACAGCTTTCCCGAATTTACGGGCAGGGTCTGCCCGGCCCTTTGCGAAGGGGCGTGCGCCGCCGGGCTTTACAGCGCTCCGGTGGCTGCGAAAAGCATAGAAAAGGCCATCATCGAGCGCGCCTATGAGGAGGGCTGGATGGTGCCCAAGCCGCCCGCCAGGCGGACCGGCAAAAAGGTTGCCGTGGTCGGTTCCGGCCCTGCCGGGCTGGCCTGCGCGGACTGGCTGAATAAGGCCGGCCACCTGGTCACCGTTTTTGAACGTGCGGACAGGCCGGGCGGCCTGCTGATGTACGGCATCCCGAACATGAAACTGGACAAGAAGATTGTCCGGCGGCGGATCGACCTGATGGCCGGTGAGGGCGTTACGTTCATTACGAGTACGGAAGTGGGCAGGGATTACCCGGCCGGCCGCCTTTTGAAAGAGTTCGATGCGGTGGTCCTCTGCGGCGGTTCTACCAGGCCGCGCGACCTGCCAATCGAAGGGCGCGGCCTGAAGGGCATCCACTTTGCCGTTGAATTCCTCGGCGCAAACACAAAAAGCCTGCTGGATTCTGGCCTTAAGGACGGAAAGTTCATTTCCGCGGCGGGCAAGGACGTTATCGTGATCGGCGGCGGCGACACCGGCACCGACTGCGTTGCCACCTCCATCCGGCATAAGTGCAGGAGTGTGCATCAGCTCGAGATCATGCCCAGGCCACCTCTGGGACGCGCCCCGGACAATCCCTGGCCGCAGTTTCCCAGGGTGCTTAAAGTCGATTACGGCCAGGAGGAAGCAAAAGCCCTGTTCGGGGCCGATCCCAGGCATTACTGCATTACCGCTAAAAAGTTTATTGGCGACGAATGCGGCCGGGTAAAAGGAGTTTTTACGGTGAACGTGGAATGGGTTGCGGACGGCCAGGGCCGCCTGGTTCCAAGGGAGATTCCGGGCAGCGGAAAGGTGTGGCCGGCCCAGCTGGTGCTGCTGGCCATGGGCTTTGCCGGCCCGGAGGAAGGCCTTCTCGAACAGCTCGGCGTGGAGCGTGACGAGAGAACCAACGCAAAGGCGGAGTACGGCGTGTTTGCCACCAACGTCAGGGGGGTTTTTGTCGCCGGCGACATGCGCCGGGGGCAGAGCCTGGTGATATGGGCAATCAACGAAGGGCGCGGGGCGGCGCGGGAATGCGACCGTTACCTTAAGGGATATGCCTGGCCGGAATAAGCTTTAAATATACCGTTGGCGGGGGCGGCAGAACCGCCCCTGTTTTGCGTTTTTATGCGGACTGCCGGGCAGTTGCCCGGTAAATTTCCGGGATTAATTTTTTATTGCGTGTACGCAAGCCCTGTTTATGATAAAATTTTAAAAACATGCTTTTCTTTTAAAAGAGGATTTTGGGGGGGCTTTTTGTGAAGCATACGCTGGCGGTTCTGGTGGTAAACAAGCCGGGGGTCCTGGCGCGCATATCCGGGCTTTTAAGCCGGAGGGTTTTTAATATTGAGAGTATTGCTGCCGGATACACGGAGGAGCCGGATGTAACCCGCATTACCCTGGTTATAAAGGGCGACACCCATATTCTCGACCAGGTGATGAAGCAGCTTTCAAAGCTGGTCGATGTCATCAAGGTAGTCGAGCTGAAGTCGGAAGACTCGGTCGACCGCGAGCTTGCCCTGGTCAAGGTGAAGGCCGACGCGGCCAGGAGGTCCGACATCGTAAACCTCGTTTCGATATTCAGGGCCAATATTATTGATGTCAGCAAGGACACGCTGATCATTGAAATTCTGGGGGATGAAAAGAAAATAAACGCGTTTTGCGCCGTGCTCGAAGACTTCGGCATTGTGGAACTGGTCCGCACCGGCAAAGTGGCCCTTTCGCGGGGGCCGGGGGCGGTGAAATACCAGTAGCCTGCAAAAGAAGTAGATGTTGTTGACATAATGAAGGCGGTAATGTATATAATAAGATATACTGGTATACAGCACCATGAGGGAGGACCGCGCGGTGTCCCAGGTTAAAAGGATAATGATCAGCCTGCCCGATTCGCTGCTGGCGGAAGCGGACGGCATTGCGGCGGCCGAGCAGTTGAACCGGAGCGAGTTCATCAGGGAGGCCATGAAGCTATATATAGCGGAGCGCAAGAAAAGGCTTTTAAGAGAGCAGATGAAAAAGGGATACGTGGAGATGGCTAAAATCAACCTGGCCCTTGCGGTAGAACACCACCGCCTGGAGGCAGAGGCAGTCCGTATCTGTGAAAAACCCGTGCCGGAGGTAAAATGAGGATGGCTGTCCGCCGGGGGGATATATATTATGCCGATTTAAGCCCGGTTGTGGGTTCCGAGCAGGGGGGGACCAGGCCGGTGCTTATTATTCAGAACGACATTGGCAACCAGTACAGTCCCACCACCATTGTGGCAGCAATAACCTCCCAGATTGACAAACCTAAATTGCCTACCCACGTTGCCATGCCGGCAAGTCCAGGCGGCCTGGAAAAAAACTCGGTAATCCTGCTTGAGCAGATCAGGACCATTGACAAAAGCAGGCTCATGGAAAAGGTGACCGCCCTTGACAGCGAGATGATGGCCAGGGTTAACCAGGCCATCGAAATAAGCCTTGGCCTGGTCGATCTGTAAGCTTTTCAGAGTGCCGGAGAATTTCCCCTTTAATCCGGTTTTGACCTTAAAAAAGGGGTTTTATTTTTTTAAAAGGGGCGGTGACACGAAGGGTGACACGAAGCCGCTGACAGGAAAGGAAGATGAAAATGATTGCTATTGCCGGGGGGAAAATTCTTACGATGGCCGGGCGCCCCGTAGACAAGGGCACGGTGCTTCTGGACGGGAGCAAAATTGCAGGGGTGGAGGAGGGTGTGGTTGTACCCGCGGGCGCCGAAGTGGTCGATGCTTCCGGCAAGGTGGTAATGCCGGGGATGATTGACGCCCACAGCCACCTCGGGGTTGTTGAGGAGATTTACCGCGAGGAAGGGGACGACGGCAACGAGACAACCGATCCGGTTACCCCCCACCTGCGGGCCATTGATGCGGTAAACCCCTTTGACCTGGGGTTCCGGGACGCTCTCGCCGGGGGAGTGACGACGGTGGTAACCGGTCCTGGCAGCGCCAACGTCATCGGCGGCGAGATGGCGGTCATAAAGACCAGCGGCACGGTGGTTGACGAAATGATCGTGCGCTTTCCGGCCGGCCTGAAGGCCGCCCTCGGCGAGAATCCCAAGCGCAGTTACGGCCGGGACAAAAAGTCGCCGGCTACGCGCATGGCGTCCGCAGCAATCCTGCGAGAGGCGCTTGCGCGGGCCCAGAACTATTTAAAGAAAGATTCACCGGAGCGGGATCTGAGGATGGAGGCCCTGGCCAGGGTTTTGAAGAGGGAGGTGCCCCTGAGGGTGCACGCCCACCGTGCAGACGACATTATGACTGCCGTGCGGATCGCGGAGGAATTCGGGGTTGACCTGGTTATCGAGCACTGTACCGAAGGCCGCCTGGTAGCCAGGCAACTGGCCGAAAAAGGCATTCCGGCGGTAATCGGGCCGGTCATAACAAACAGGGCCAAGGTGGAGATGCAGGGAATAAGCCTGGAAACGGCGGGCATTCTGGCCGGGGCGGGAGTGAGGTTTGCAATTATGACCGATCACCCGGTCGTGCCGGTTCAATACCTGGCCGCTTCGGCCGCGCTGGCCGTGAAGGGGGGCCTTTCCGTGGAGCATGCCCTCCGGGCTGTGACCATTGACGCCGCTGCCATCCTGGGGCTGGAGAAGCGCCTGGGAAGCATTGAGCCGGGCAAAGATGCCGACATCGTCATTTGGGACCGCCATCCTCTGGATATTTCTGCCCGGGTGGAGCAGGTTTACATTGACGGGGCAAGAGTGTTATAATTTGGTACATTTTTTGCGGGAAAGAAAATTAAAAAAGAACAAATAAAATTTGTTAAATAAAAAAGGAAATTGTATACACGCGTCGAATATGTTATTGTCCTGGGAACCTTATACTTTAATGTTATAACGTGTCATTTTTTGTCGTGGGGTGCAGGTATGAGGCGAAAGCCAATGGAAATCCTTATCGTCGACGATCAGGCGGGAGTGCGTTATTTGTTGGAAATTATCGTGAGGGAGGCGGGGCACCGGGCACATACGGCGCAAAACGGGATGGAGGCCGTTTCACTGGCGCTTTCAATTCGCCCCCAGCTTATCTTCATGGATGTACGAATGCCCGTAATGGGCGGCCTGGAGGCGCTGGGCAAGATTAAAGCCGCGGCTCCCGAAATCGATGTTATTATTATGACGGCTTACGGCTCGGAAGAGACCGTATCCCAGGCTATGGAACTGGGAGCAATGTGCTGCCTGGCCAAGCCGTTTGATGTAAATGAAATTAAAGAAATTATTCTGGAATACATGTGGAGAAAGGCAAACTCTTCCTCTTCCAGCATAACTGCTGCCAGCATGTAGGAAAAAGCCTTTAGCTGCATAGGCGGTATTCTCCGGCACCCTGAATATGGCAGAGTGCAGTTTTAAGGACGGTCTGTGCCCTCCAGAGGGTTGGGGGGCTTTTGTTATTTCGGAGCATTTCCGGCTTTTTTTGCCGCCGGGGCGGTGTTGTGCAGGCGAGGGAAAGGTTATAATATTGAAAGGTAAGCTGATATACATTTGCGGCGAGGTGCAGTTGCATTGCCGGTAATAAAAACTTTTTCGCCGGAGGAGACCGCCGGGGTGGGTGAGAAACTGGCCGCACTGTTGCGGCCTGGGGATGTAATCTGCCTGAACGGCGATCTCGGCGCCGGCAAAACCAGGCTGGCGCAGGGCGTGGCCCGCGGCCTCGGCATAGAAGGCCCGGTGACCAGTCCTACTTTCACCTTAATTAACGAATATCAGGGCGGGCTGACCCTTTACCACATAGACGTCTATCGCCTTGACAGCCCCGCGGAAATGGAAGATCTGGGCTGTGCGGAGTATTTTTACGGTGAAGGCGTTACCCTGGTGGAATGGGCCGATAAGGTAAAGGACCTGCTTCCAGGCGAAAGGCTTGATATATACATAAAAAGGAGCCCGGAAGGCGAAGACGTCCGGGAAATTATCGCGGTGCCGCGGGGAGAAAGATACCGGTACCTGGCCGAGGAGTTGACCAAAGTTGTACGTGCTGGGGATTGAATCCGCCACCCCGGTGGCGGCGGCGGCGGTGGCCGGCAGCGCAGGAATTCTGGCTGAAAGGATGGTGTGGAACAGCCGCACCCATTCTGTCAACCTGCTTCCCATGATTAAGGCGGTGCTGGAGGATTCCGGCGTCGGGCGCGAAAGCCTGGCCGGAATAGCTGTGTCGGGAGGGCCGGGGTCTTTTACCGGCCTTCGCATCGGCATGAGCACGGCCAAGGCCCTGGCCCAGGTGTGGGGCTTGCCTGTGGTTGGGATATCAACTTTGGAGGTGCTGGCCTATCCCCTGGCGGGGTGCGGCAGCCTGATCTGCCCCGTTCTGAACGCGCGCAAGGACGAGGTTTACAGCGCTGTTTACGAATATAGCGGCCCGGCCCCGGCCTGCCTGAAAGGGCCCATGGCCGTCAGCCCGGCGGAACTGGTTAAAATCCTTTCAGCGTTTGACAAGCCCGTAATGCTGGTGGGGGACGGCACTCTTGCATACGGTGCCGTTTTAAAGGCCGGCCTGGGGGAAGCAGCCCGGTTTGCCCCGCTTTCGGCAAATTTTCCCCGCGGGGCGGCGGTAGCCGAACTAGGCCTGATTGCAATAAGGGAAGGGCGCGGCATCGACCCCGCCGGCCTGCTGCCGGAATACATCAGGCCGTCCGCGGCGGAGGCGGCCTGGCAGAAAAAGCAGTCCGGGAGGCAAAACGGTGAACGTAACCTTTGAGGAAATGCGCCTTGAGCACCTGGATCAGGTTGTTTAGATAGAGAACTTCTCCTTTCCATCCCCCTGGTCGCGCAGCGCATTTGCCTACGAAATCCTGCAGAACAGGTTTGCCTGCTACCTTGTAGCCGTGGCAGGCGGGACGGTGGTAGGGTACGGCGGGATGTGGCTTATACTCGACGAAGCGCACATCACCAACGTCGCGGTTCACCCTGAATACCGGAAAAATAATATCGGCAGGACGCTGATGCTGGAAATGATGAGGCGTGCCGCCCTTATGGGAGCCGTCAGAATGACCCTTGAGGTCCGCCCTTCCAATGCCGCCGCCAGGCGCCTTTATGCCTCCCTGGGCTTTGAGGTGAAGGGCATTCGCAGGCGTTATTACACGGATACTAACGAGGATGCCATCATTATGTGGAAAGAGGACCTGACCGGGTGTGAAAACAGGGCCTGACTGGCCTGACTGCCATGGCCCGCCCTTTGCGGGCGGGAAGGGAATTTGGAGCATAAAACGGGGAGGGCAGCCCCGCGGCAGTTGGAAAATATTGAAGGAACGGTCCGCATGGAGTATACTTTTAGTTGAGATTTGATTATGGTGGGCTGAAAATGGGCAGAGTGGTTCCCTCGCCGGATAACTGCATATTTGCCCTGGATATCGGGACCAGAACGGTAATCGGGATTGTCGCTCTGGTCGAGTCGGGCCGGCTGCGGGTGGCGGCCCAGTATGCCGCCGAGCACGAAAGCCGCTCGATGTTTGACGGGCAGATTCACGATATTGCCAGGGTGGCCGACACGGTGCTGGAGGTAAAAAGAAATTTGGAGGCAAAGGTGGGCTTCCGGCTGACCAGGGCGGCCATTGCCGCGGCCGGAAGGTCGCTGGTTACCAGGCAGTGCCGCGTTGAAATGGAAATTGACGGAGAAGCCGAAATTGACGCCGCCCTGGTAAACAGCCTGGAGACCGCCGGGGTGAAAAACGCCCACAGGGAGGTTGAGTCCGCCGGGCCCGGCAGCGCTGAGAAGTATTTTTGTGTGGGCTACAGTGTGGTCAAATATTATTTAAACAACTATCCGATTACCAGCCTGATCGGCCACCGGGGCAGTTTAATTGGGGCCGACGTCCTGGCCACCTTCCTGCCGGATTCGGTGGTAAACGGGCTTTATTCGGTCTTGCGGCGGGTCGGCCTGGAGCCGGTAAACCTCACCCTTGAGCCCATTGCCGCCGCCGAGGTGGTTATCCCGGAAAGCCTGCGGCTTTTGAACCTGGCCCTGGTGGATATAGGCGCCGGCACCTCCGACATAGCCATCAGCAGGAAGGGAGCGGTTGTTTCTTACGGCATGGTTCCGGTGGCCGGCGACGAGATTACCGAATCCATTTCAGAGGCCCTCCTGGTCGGATTTGACGAGGCCGAAAAGATCAAGCGGGCCCTGGAAAAGGGCGGGACAATAGGATACAAAGACATTCTAGGCGTGGAAAATACGATCACGGCAGAGGAGGTTGCGGCCCTGATCGATCCGGCGCTGGACAGGCTGGCCGCGGAAATTGCGGCCGCGATCATTGAGCTAAACGGCAACGAACCGCCCAGGACGGCCTTCTGCATAGGCGGCGGCTCGCGCCTCCCCGGCCTGACGGGCAAACTGGCCGGCAAACTGGGCATCGAGCCGCAAAAGGTGGCGGTGAGGGGCAGGGAGGCCGTCGGGAACCTCATTGTTGACGAAGAAGGGCTGGAGGGCCCGGAAGGGGTTACAGTTGTCGGCATAGCCACGGTTGCCGTGCAAAGGCTGGGGCAGCAGTTCATCAAAATAAAGGTGGACGGCAAGGAGTTCAGCCTGTTTAATTCCGGCGGCCTGAGCGTTTCCAGCGCCCTGAGCATGGTGGAGTTCAACCCGAGGGACTTAATTGGCCGCAACGGCAGGAATTTAAAGTTCACTTTAAACGGCAGGCCCCAGGTTGTGTACGGCGGCCTGGCCAAACCGGCTGAAATACTGGTGAACGGCAGCAGGGCCACCCTTAAGACGCCCATAAAAGAAGGGGACGAAATAACGGTGCTGCGGGCCAGGGACGGGGAGGATGCCAGGGCCTGGGTGCGGGATTTCCTGGAAAACCCCGGCGGCATCAGCGTTACCCTGAACGGCGAACCCAGGGTAATCCGGCCTGTTTGTATTTTAAACGGAGCGGAAGTGCCTTACGACAGCGAGATAAAGGAGGGCGACAGCCTGGATATTAAAACGGTCAGGACGGTTGGCGACCTGCTGGAAGGGATGGACCTGCAGGATTATGCCATTATGGTCAACGGCGCTGCGGCAGGTCCCGGCTATGAGCTGAAAGACGGGGACAGTGTCAGCCTTTTTAAAAGAAGCTCTTCCGGAGCGGAAGAAGCATACAGGTTAATTGCCGAAAAAAAAGAAGAATCAGATCCGCCGGGCGGCCGGGAATGGATAACCGTCAGGGTTCAACGGCAGGCCGGTCCAGCTTGAGGGCGGCCGGGAGCACCTTTTCGTGGATATCTTCAACCACATCGACTTTGACCGCACGGTTCCCAGGGGCACTCTGGTCCTCAAGATAAACGGCGCCGCGGCCAGGTACACCGACGTCTTAAAAGATAACGACGACATTGAGATTTACTGGGAAGGCCATGATGAAAGAACTGACTAGATTTTTAGGGGTGGCGGCATGTTTTATATCGGTACGGCCGGCTACAGTTACCAGGACTGGGTGGGCACCGTCTACCCGGCGGGGACGAAGAAAGAGGACATGCTGAAGCTGTATGCCGGCGAATTCAATTTCAGCGAGATCAACTCCACCTACTACCACCTGCCGGGCCGGAGGATGACGGAGGCGCTGGCCGCAAAAACACCGCCCGGCTTTCGTTTTGCCGTCAAGGCATTTCAGCAGATGACCCATGCCAGGGACGGCGGGCCGGAAGTTTTCCGCCGGTTTGCCGAAGCCTTACGCCCTCTGGCCGGGTCCGGCAGGCTGGCCTGCGTGCTGGCCCAGTTCCCGTATTCCTTTCACAATACTCCGGAAAACCGCGATTACCTGAAGAAGTTCCGCCATCTGCTGCCGGACCTGCCGGTGGCGGTGGAGTTCCGCAATGCCCGCTGGGTGGCCGGAGAAACCTTTGAGCTTTTGAGGGAAGAGGGCCTGGCCTACGTTTGCGTCGACGAGCCGGCCCTGAAGGGCCTGGTGAGGGCTGTGGCGGTAGTGACGGCGCCTTTTGCCTACGTCCGTTTCCACGGGCGCAATGCCGCCAGGTGGTACGACCATAAGGAGTCGTACCAGAGATATGATTACCTGTACACGGCGGACGAACTGAAGGAATGGCTGCCGCGGGTGGCCGCGCTGCGGGAAAAGGCCGGCGAGGTTTACATCAGCTTTAACAACCACTACCGCGGCCAGGCCGTGGCCAACGCCAGAATGTTCAGGGACATGATCGGCACGGCCGGAATTATCTAATCTTGACCTGGGCAGGAGAATTTTCGGCAGGTACATTGATGAAAGTTGAAATGTAATGCCGTTGCTTCAAGAGTTTGAATCTCCGGCCTTAAAAAAGCCGGGTTTTTTTTGCCGGGGCGGGGGATAATACTTTAAAACTTTTTATTCAAGTGTTATTGAAGGGGGTTTGAAGGCAATGCAGGGAGCGCCCGGGCGGAAAGTTGCGGTGGTAGGTGCCGGGGCGGTAGGGTCTGCCGCGGCCTATGCCCTGACCATAAGCGGCCTTGCCACCGAACTGCTGCTGGTCGACATCAACGAAGCTAAGGCCGAAGGGGAGGCAATGGACCTGGCGCACGCCGCCGCCTTCATCAAGCCGGTCAGGATTTACGCCGGCACATATGAAGACTGCCGGGATGCTTCAATTATTATTTTTACCGCCGGGGCAAGCCAGAAGCCTGGTGAGTCAAGGCTGGACCTGCTTCACAAAAATTACGCCGTATTAAAGGAAACTCTGCCCAGAATTCTGCGCGGCGGCGAGAGCATACTCCTTATGGTCAGCAACCCGGTGGACGTGCTGACCTATGCCGCCTTGAAAATAACCGGCCTTCCGCCCGAAAGGGTTTTCGGCTCCGGGACGGTGCTGGACAGCTCCCGTTTCCGGCACAGCCTGAGCCGCCATTGCGGCGCCGCGCCGCGAAACATCCACGCCTATGTGGTGGGGGAGCACGGAGACAGCGAGGTATTGCTGTGGAGCATTGCCAATGTTGCCGGCATAGGGATTGACCGTTACTGCGAGCTGGCCGGCATACCCCCGGTAAACCGCCGGGAAGTTGACAGGCAGGTCAGGAATGCAGGATACGAAATAATCAGCCGCAAGGGAGCCACCTATTATGCCGTAAGCCTGGCGGTAAAGCGGATCTGCGAAAGCATCATCCGGGACGAAAATACCGTTATGACCGTAAGCGGCCTGATTGACGGCCAGTACGGCATCAGGGACTGCTGCCTGAGCCTGCCCGCTGCAGTCAGCTCGAAAGGCCGCGGCCGCGCCCTGGAGCTTCCCCTGTCCGCGCATGAGGAGGAAGCCTTAAGGCGTTCGGCGGAAATTTTAAAAACCGCCATAAAAGAAATAAATTTATAAAATTTAAAACCACCCGCTTTTTTTCTTATTACCCTTCCTAATCATTTCCGGCAAAACGCTGCAACATTTTTATTCCCCGGTTTCTGATAAATTTTAAAAATAAATAATTTTTTGAGAAAAAAAAGAAAATAATTCCATTGACAAGGATTTTTTTACAAAACGACGAAATTAAGGGTTTGACAGCATGTTGCACAGAAAGGGGGCAGTCTGTTGGATAAGGTGCCTACTGGGATAAAAGGATTCGATGAGTTGCTGCTTGGCGGAATTGTACGGGGCAATGCGGTGCTGGTGGAAGGGGTTCCCGGCGCGGGCAAGACAACTTTTGGAATAGAATTTATCTACCGCGGTATTACCGAGTTCGGAGAGCCCGGGGTGATTGTCACCTGTGAGCAACTGCCGCAGTCCATGTACCGCGACGCACTCAACTTCGGCTGGGACCTTCGGGCTCTGGAAGAAGCCGGCAAGCTGCGCATTCTGTGCACCTCTCCGGAAGTGCTGGCAGATCCGGAGGTAAATCTGGTCGAAGAGGTTGCCCGGGAGGTGGGTGCCAGGCGGATTTTGGTTGACAGCATCAGCCATTTCCGGAGCGTTTTTGACGATCCGCTTTCGCTGCGCAGGCTGGTTTACGGCTTTTGCAACGGCCTGCGCCGCCTGGGGCTGACCGCCTTGCTGGTCAAGGAGCGGGAAAATGAAGGCAACCGGGAGTACGCTTTTGAGGAATATGTGGTGGATGCGGTAATCCGCCTGGAGAACAAAGAAAGGCCGGGCCTGCATCGCCACCGGGTGCTGGAAATCAGCAAAACGCGGGGGCAGGAGCATATTCCGGGCAAACACACTTTTCGCATTACCGACGAAGGAATTAAGGTTTTTGCCCTGACCGGTACAAAAAATTTTACCGGCAGAGCACATGAAAATGAATTGCTACACACCGGCGTGCCGGGGCTCGATAACCTTTTGCGGGGCGGCCTGCCCCGGGGCGCTTGCGTCACCGTGGTGGGCGGCTCGGGAACCGGCAAAACCTTGCTTGGGATGCAGTTCCTGGCCAGAGGAGCCCTGGATTACGGGGAGAAAGGGATTTTCTTGTCCCTGGAGGAAATACCGTCCCACATAATGGCTAACGCCCGCCATTTCAACTGGGATCTGCACACCCTTCAGGAGCAGGGGATGATTAAGATTATCTACATGCCTCTTTCTGAGATGGAAATTGACGAAACTATTATCGGTCTGGGCGAGCAGGCCGGGACTTTCGGGGCCAGCCGGCTGGTAATAGACTCAATTTACGGATTGCTTTCCCGCATTGACAATGCCGCCGTCCTGCATGAGAAATTGTACAGCCTTGTCACCCATTTAAACAGCCTCAACTGCACCACCCTGCTGATCAGCCCGGCTTGGGAGACTGCGGCCGGCGGAAAGGCCGAGGTTATTCACTCGGTGGTACAGGGTACGATCCTGCTCAAGTCCAATATGCTGCAGAACCGCCGGGTAAGGCAGTTGGAGATTTATAAGATGCGGGGGGTAAACCACGCTACGGGCAACCACCTGCTCGAGATCGGTGACTCAGGCATGCAAGTGTTCCCCCGGTTGGGAGGGTAGAATGCGATGCAAAGAGCATTTTTTGGAGTAGAAGGCCTCGATCACAAGCTGGAAAAAGGGCTGGCTTACGGGTCTCAGATCATGGTGGAGGGGGATTCAGGTGTCGGCAAGACCGTACTGGCGGGGGAGTTTATAAAAGAGGGCCTGCGCTGCGGCGATACCTGCATTTATGTGGCTTGTGACGAGCCTCCGGCGGTAATGCGCGAGCACCTGTTGAGCTTCAAGGTGGGAACTCCTGCTTACGAGGAAACGGGCAGGCTGATTTTCATCGATGCTTATGAAGAAAACGGCAGCAAGGAAAAGCATTCCCTTTCCGATCACCGCAACCTGGAAAAGTATTTTGCCCTGGAATCGGAGGTGCTGCACCGCTTGAGCGGGCGCAGGGTAAGGCTGGTGGTGGACAGTTTAAGCACCCTCTTTACCATGATTGATCCCGCTGACATACTTGATTTTCACCGCACCAGGATTAAGCAGCTCCGCAGAAACAGAATCCTGGCGATGGATATTTTCGTAAGCGGCGTTTTGGAACCCAGGCTGATGACCATAACCGGCCACCTTTACAATTTTATTCTGAAAATGAATTTCGGCGGGGCCAGGCACAGTTCCGTCCGCATAATGCAGATTGGCAAGGTAAAAAGCCAGCAGTTTGTATCGTCCCGTCATATTTTTACAATTAATCCCGTATACGGCATTTTAGTTTCTCCTGACATGGGGGTGATTGAATGACCGGCAGTGGAGAAATTTCTAAAAAAATAATTAATTATTTATATATAAGCATTTGCAAGACGATGAAGCATGTACCCTTCAGCGGCCGGCACTGGCTGGAGCAGATTATGATGGGCCCGGCCCAGTACGTCCTTGAGGAGTACAGAGACAGGCTGGAATTTGCTTCAAAAAAGCCCGTCGATATTTGCCGGACCTTTCTTGAATTCCTGCACGTCGAAGGTTTTTTGAACGTTGACGATTACCGCCTGGAGGAGTCGGGTGAAAAAATACTGGTGGAGGTTAAGCGCGACAACTGTGTTTACCGGGACTACTGCATGCGTGCCACGGTCGAGGACTTATTGTTTTACTGCGCCCGGGTCGGCACCTTCCAGACGGTATTGCAAAATGTGCTGGGCACATATTATTCTGCTTCAATTAAGGTAGACGCGAAAGGAATCTGCCACGGCAAGCTTTTCCCCGACGCTGCGCCGAAAGAAGAAATCGTTTCGCGGGAAGGGCACGTCCTGAAGGTGGCCGGCCGGCGGGCGGTCCTTCTTCCCCAGGAATTATACGCCTACCTGATGATGTCGGTGCGGGATCACGCCCCCCATGCCTTAAGGCATGTTCTTTATGACGCCGGGTACCGGACGGGGCTGGGCTTAGCCCGTAAAACCATGAACTTATACTCAGACAAGGAGGAGTGCTTACGGTTGCTGATGGAAGTAATTAAAAACGACGGGCTGGGCAGTACGGAACTGGTTTCCCTTAACCCGTCCCGCGGCAGGGCCAGGATCAGGTGTTATGATTCTTTCCAGGTAGCCATTTCAAGCGAGTATGGGCACCTCTACCGCGCACCGCAGGTGACCTGCGACCTGCTGCGCGGCGTGTTTGCCGCCTATCTGAGCGTTTTGTTTGAAAAAGAAATAATCTGCGAGGAGATGAGTTGTCAGTCAATAGGGGGAAATTACTGTGAATTTCTGGCCTTGCCCCTGCCTGATAACCTGGCGGAAAAGGGTGAGGCCAGTGGCAGGAAAAATTAATGAAGAGCTGGATCAAATTTTGCAGAGCGTTGTCCGGATTGAACTGCTGACCTTCTTCCAGGCCAATCCGCATACCCGCGACACTGCTGACGGTTTGGCCCTCCGCCTGCACCGTCCCCGGCACCAGGTGGAAATGGCCCTCAATGCCCTTAGCGCCCTCGGCATACTGGAAATGTCGAGTCGAAGGGTGACCATTTACCGCCTTCGCAACAGCGATTTGATCACCAGTTACTTACAGGAACAGGCCGGAAAGGACGTATCCGGGCCGACCTGCAGGCAGGATTGGACCTTTGGGTAAGGGAGGCGGTTGTATGGCAGATTTAACAGATGATTGGTTGCGCCTGGCCGCTGAACAGATGCCGCTGGGTTTGCTGGCAGTTGACCGGGAGGGCCGGGTCAGGGTCTTTAACAGGGTATTGTCCGGGTTGACCGGATTAAGGCAGGATGAAGTCCTGGAGCGGCCGTTCCGGAAAGTCTTTGATTGCCGGGAGCCCGGCCTTAACAAACTTTTGCAAACCCTTGCCACCGGCAGGGAATTCAAGGATTTGCAGCCCCGTGCCATCATCCCGAACCTGGAACTTGCCAATTACACGGCGAGCACACATGCCATATCCGGTGAAGGCGGCCGTACAGCAGGTGCAATGGCCCTGTTCCTGCCGGCGGGGCGCCTGCAGGAACTGGAAAACGCCGTTATTAAAGCCGAAAGGCTGGCCATTTTAGGGCAACTGGCTGCGGGAATGGTGCATGAAATCAGGAACCCGCTCACGGTAATCGGCGGATTTATGCAATTATTACAAAAATTATTGGACGGTAATCCCAAGGAAAAGTATATCCACATAATTCTGGCCGAATTGAAACACGTAAACAATCTGATTTCAGAATTTTTGCAACTGGCCAAGCCGGGCTGTTCCAGGCGGGCTCCTTGTTCGATTGAAAAATTAATCAAAGACGTGGTTATGCTGGTGGAAAGCGAGGCGTACCTGCGCAAGCTGGAAATCGACCTGGCCGTAACAGGCGGCATTCCGCCTGTAATGGGAGACGGTGAACAGTTAAAACAGGTTTTCCTGAATTTCATTAAAAACTCCTTTGACGCTCTTTCCCCCGGCGGGAAACTGGTTTTGGAAACCGCCTGGGACAGGCGGGAAGGGTTCGTGCGGATTGTATTCAAAGACAATGGGGCCGGCATGGACGAAGAAACATTAAAGAGCATATTTAATCCCTTTTTTACCACCAAGGAGAACGGTACCGGCCTGGGCATGTTCATAAACAAAAAAATTATTGACAATCACGGCGGCCGCATAGAGATTCAGAGCGAGCAGGGGAAGGGTACAACGGTAACGGTACTGTTGCCGGCAATTTAAAATTTGCCCTTGCGTTAAAGTTTCTTTTGGGTATAATAGTATAGTGACACCTTAAGAATTTAAATATTGCGCCCGTAGCTCAGAGGATAGAGCGCCGGCCTCCGGAGCCGGGTGCGCAGGTTCGATTCCTGCCGGGCGCACCAGTAAAACACCTGAAAGCCTTGAAAATCAAGGCTTTCTTAATTTTAGAACAGAAGAAAGGCCGGGCATAGGGTTCCGCAAGGAACCCTTATTTTATTGGGGTTTCCGTAACTATGCAGACCAAGAGGCAGACCACAGGCAGACCAAAAGGCAGACCGAACACGCGGGCGTCCGGGCCGGGCGGGGCGCGGGTCCGGGGTGTTCGGGAAGAATAAAGAACCCCCCGCGCCAAGGTGAGTGGGGCTTTTTGTATAGTGCGGTCAATAAAGAGACTTTGCTTTTTCTTTTGCATAGTATATACTATGTATATACTAAAGGTGGTGAATAATAATGCTGCAATCACGAATTGTAAAGTGGGGCAACAGTCTGGGGGTGCGCATCCCTGTATCGGTAGCTAAAAAAGTAGGCCTTGTCGAAGGTGCGGCAGTTGACTTCCAGGTTGAAAAAGACGCTCTAATAATACGCCGTAAAAAATACTGCCTGGCAGAATTTCTATCCCGCATCACCCCCGAGAACGTGCATGGTGAAGTCGATACAGGAAGCCCGGTAGGTAGGGAAATATGGTAGCGTCTGGTGTTTATGTTCCTGAGCGGGGCGATGTTGTTTGGCTTCAATTCGACCCGCAGGCCGGACACGAACAGGCAGGCAAACGCCCCGCCCTGGTGATTTCCCCCAGGCCTTACAATGAGAAGGTGGGACTGGCGCTTATGTGCCCAATCACTTCCAGAGTAAAAGGCTACCCGTTTGAGGTTTCGCTGCCTGCTGACCTGGCGGTTTCCGGGGTCGTCCTGGCCGACCAGGTTAAGAGCCTTGACTGGCAGGCGCGCCGGGCGCAGTTTGCCTGCAAGGCCCCTGTGGAAGCAGTGGAGGATGTTGTTATGAAAATCCTGGTGCTTATATCGCCGGAAGAGATTAGACTGTTTGAGTAAATTAGGGTTTGCTGAATAGCCATAAATTTCAGTAATACCAAAGGATTAAAGGTGTTTTTGTCGAATTATTCTCCAAGGAAAACGAGCAAAATCATGTAAAAAGCTTGCACTTGGAGGCGGAAAAATGTACCGGCGTCCCACTGGTCAGATGGTTATTGAAGACTTCCTACTTCCCTTCGAAGGAAAACTTGATGCCAACAACCGCTGGGTGAAACTGGCCAAGATAATACCCTGGGAGCAGATCGAAAATGAATATGCCGATCTTTTCCCGTCCAATACCGGTACAGTGGCAAAGCCCTTGCGTATGGCCCTGGGCGCCTTGATTATAAAAGAACGATGCGGTTTCACCGACAGGGAGACGGTGGAGCAGATCACCGAAAACCCCTATCTCCAGTATTTCATCGGGCTGGAGAAATACCAGATAGAACCGCCCTTCGATCCCTCGTTAATGGTCCATTTCCGGAAACGGTTGGATCAAAAGATCATAAAGAAAATTAACGAGCTGATCTGCCAGAGCGAAAAACACAAGGAACAAAAAGACAAGGACCCAAAAGACAAAGACCCAGGCAATCCATCAGGCTCCGGTAATTTTGAAGTATGGAAGCCGGAAGTGAACAAGGGCAAGCTGCTGCTTGACGCTACCTGCGCCCCGGCTGACATCCGGTATCCAACTGACCTCTCCCTTCTCAATGAGGCCAGGGAGAAAACGGAAAAGATGATCGACACCCTGTACAATCAGGAACAGCGAAAAGGGATTTAAACAAGATTCTATTATTCGCCTTGGATTAATACAACCGTTTTTAAAAATCGATCTTGACGGGCCGGTGGGATGTCTACCAGATGACCAATTGGTTAATCTCGTTGCTTTAATGCTATATTTAATGGGTGTTGACCTGAGAAATAATGAATAAGGAAATTACCCTATTTGGGGTTCATGATAACAGCCGGGCACCCGCCCATCAACCAGGTAAAGGTTATTGAAAAAGCACTAAAGGAAGGTTTAATTGAAAAAAGGAAGTTCGTTTCGCTCAAAGATTAGCTAATCAGCGCCGGGCCATTGCGCCCGGCTTTTCGCATTGGCCCTGATGCTAAGAGGCAGGGGACTGATTATGGAATCTGTTAAGGAAAGCATTTTTGCGGCTGATAGGAGGTTTGGGCAGCGAGTGAGAAAACAGAGCACCAAAACCAGCTCTTTTGGAACTCCAGGCAGGGTGAACCATGACTCATCGCCTTTTTATAACAGCATGTTGTATGAAGGTCTTCCCAAAGAAAAGAAGATGCCTTACGTCGAAAATCAGGTGCCGGAAAAATTTTTAGACAATATTTTATGCAAGACTTGCGAAAACATGGAAGAGCTTCCAGACAGCAGCGTTCATTTAATGGTGACTTCCCCGCCTTATAACGCAGGCAAAGATTACGATAAAAACTTAACCCTCAGCCAGTACAGGGATTTTTTAAAAAGGGTGTGGAAAGAGGTTTACAGGGTTTTGGTTCCCGGCGGACGGGCCTGTATAAATGTGGCGAATTTGGGCCGGAAGCCTTACATTCCTATTCACACCTGCATTACCGAAGATATGCAGGACCTGGGATTTTTGATGAGAGGGGAAATAATATGGAATAAAGCGTCCAGTGCAAGCCCCTCAACGGCTTGGGGGAGTTGGCTTTCAGCCGCTAACCCCACTTTGAGGGACGTTCACGAATATATATTGGTGTTTTCAAAAGACGCCTTTACCAGAAAAAACCCTTACTGCAGAGAAAGCACTATCACCAAAGAACAATTTTTGGAGTACACAAAAAGCGTTTGGACATTCCCGGCGGAACAGGCAAAAAAAATCGGGCACCCGGCGCCTTTTCCCGTCGAGCTCCCTTACAGGCTGATACAGCTTTATACGTTTAAAGGAGAGGTTGTCCTCGATCCTTTCCTTGGCAGCGGCCAAACGGCGATAGCTGCGCTGAAAGCCGGCAGGCGTTACGTTGGTTATGAAATCGACGGCAATTATGTCGGCCTGGCCAAAAGACGAATAGACGTATTTAAGAACTTCTCTGCGCAGATATAAAAATAGCGCAGCTGTACCGCTCTGACCTGGTACAGCTTAGGCGGTGCCAAGGCCATGTTCAACCGGCCGGGCCTTCCTGTGATGGAAAGGCCTTATAATATGGCGATAAATAAAAAATTTAGATAAATACTTGATTTATTGTCTAATTATACCGATAATTGATTTATGAGATTGGGGTGACATCATGCTAGAATATCTAGCCATGTTGCTGGCTGTCAATCTTATTTTGATTGCCTTATTTCAGGTTGCAAGAAAAAGAATTCCGCTTAATCCCCTTGTAATTTACGGCACCGTAATAATTTCTTTCATTTTGGAAGCAATTTTCCCCTTGGTCATTTCTAATTTTACAGTGGGCAAAGCGGCGGGAATTTACCTGGGATTAATCGTATTTTCCGCAGTCGCCTTAATTTACGTTGAGGGCAGGGTTAGTCTGAAGATTAATACTGCTCCGGCTAAAGTAACGGAACAGGAGACCCGAAATAATTTAATAACGGGCGAAAAAACTGAGGAAACAGATGTACATGGTACGGAATTAACGACAACCTTTCTAAATCAGGTTTCGCCTGCCGGGGCGGAAGAAGTGTCTGCTCCTGTGGCGGAACATCCTGCCAGTGGGGAAGATCCCTCTGCGGCCGGGACTTTGCAGGAAACGGAAGAGACCACCTACGGTGAACCCGAACGGCCGCATGCCGCCGGTATGCCGGCTCTGTCTGAGGAAATGGCAGGGCGGCCGGTTCCGGCCGCCGACCGGGCTTTTGACGCTGCGCCTGAAGCAGACATGCCGCCGGTCGGGGCGGAGGAGGCGCCTGTTGAAGGGCACGTTTTAAGCGATGAAGAGCCTGCTTTGAAATTTTTGCAGGAACCGGAAGGTGCCCCTGCCGGGCCTGGGGAGCTGCAGGCGGCGGATGAGTCGCTCGGGCCTGAGGGGTTGCCGGAAGAACCGGTTCCGGCCGCTGACCGGGCTTTTGAAGCTGCGCCTGAAGCGGACATGCCGCCGGTCGGGGCGGAGGATGAGCGCGTTGCCGCAACTTATGCGGCCCTTGAAGAGACAATAAAGGACTGCATCACGTCGGGCTTTGCAGCAAAAGCCGAAGGCAGGCTGGAAGCGGCTTTGGGTTGTTTTCTAAAGGCGCTGCGATTAACTAAAAGTCAGCAGGTACTTTTATTGCTGGCTATGGAAATATGCGCGGTTTACCGTGAACTGGGGCAGTACCGTCAGGCCAGGATGTTTATAAATGCCATTTTAAAGCATGAAAACTTGATTAATAGTTTTGACTTAAAGCAAAAACTCAGAAGTCAGCTTGTTTATCTTGATACACTTGTTGAAATTCTGGAGGTTGCCAGAATACCGGACGCTCCTTATTCAAAGATACCTAATTTTATAAAAATAAAAGCAAGCAACGATGCTTTTATAAAATTAGAAAAATTTAAAAAGGAGGCAGGTTAATTGAAAAAGAGCCAACAAATTTTAGGATTGCCGGTTTTGAGCATAGAGGAAGGCAAGCAGATTGGCGCAGTGAAGCATCTGGTTCTGAGCCCGGAAAACGGGGCCGTAAAATATATTCTTGTGGAAGATGATGCATGGTATTCAGGTTTTAAAGCAGTTCCTTTCGAAAAAGTATTGGGGATTGGGGAATTCGGCCTTACCGTCGAAAGCCGTTCTTCTCTGTCGGCGGTAACTGATATGCCTGAAGCGGTCGAACTGCTTAAGAAAGACATCCGCCTTCCCGGCATAAGGGTTTTAAGCAAAAAGGGCCGTTTGGTGGGCACAGTCGGCGATTTTATTGTAGACGAGAGAACTGCTGAAATTGCAGGCTGTCAGCTCATCCCCGCCGGCGGTGAAAAAACAGCCGGAGTTATCCCGAGAAAACTTATCCTTACTTTTGGCCGCGATTTTCTTGTGGTTGAAGAAGGAACAGAAAGCATGCTGGTGTCCGACGTGCAGGAAACTTTTCAAAATAATGCTTACGGCGAGGAAGCAGGCCGCGACAGGTTGGAGGCCCATCCGGATGCGCCGGCCGCAACTGCTCAAAGCACGCCGGTTGCAGAAAATAAAGAACAGCCGCTGGATGTGTTGGAACATTTTGAGGAACAGCAACGGAAATACATACTTGGCAAAAAAGTGACCATGAGGATTGTTGCCGACAGCGGCGAAGTGATAGCAGAAGAAGGCAGCATTGTTACCGATGAAATGATTGAACGCGCCAAGGCAACCAACACTTACCTGCGGCTTACACTGAATATACGCGATTGAAAACCGGGATACCATGCCGCCTTCTAAAAAGGTACTGATTCTGTTGTTGTTTCTTGTGCTCCAATCCGGCGCCGGCATTATCGGAGCGGCTGTTGCCCTTGACAGCAAGTATACGGATGTTATTCAGCAGGGCGTTACCGTCAAAGGTATCCAGCTCGGCGGGCTAAGCCGGGCTGAGGCCTTGTTGAAATTGCAAAACGCATTGCCTCCCCTGCCAGACCAAAACTTGACGATCAGCAATGAAGAGCGTATCAGTTTCATCAATTTGCATGAACTGGACGGGAGTTATGATTACCTGTCATCTGTAAATGAAGCGCTGTCTTACGGTAAAACGGGCGGGGCTCTTAACCGGCTGATATCTGTCCTCCGGCTCAAGGCCGCACCGGTTGACCTGAAGGTTAGCATCAATTTTTCAGAAGGAAAGCTGTCTGAAAAGATAAAAAGCATTCAAACGGAATGGGATACTCCACCCGGCGATGCGGAAATCAAGCTGGTGAACGGCAGCGCGGCTATTATACCTGAAAAGAAGGGTTACAGGCTCGATTTTGAGAAAACCCTGGAAAGGGCGCGCCAGGCACTTGCCAGGGGGGATTTGGCCATTGCTGCCGCGGGCCAGGTACTGGAACCGGCGGTTACTGCGGCTGACCTGGAAGAAATCCGGATCCTGCTGTCCGAGTACGTTACTTTCTATGATCCCGGCGATCAGAACAGGGCGCATAATATTGCCGTGGCCAGCGCAGCGATAAACGCCACCCTGTTAAAACCGGGAGAAATATTCTCGCTTAATCAGAAACTGGGCCCCCGCCTGGCGGAAACAGGGTACCTGAAGGCCCCCGTATATATCGGCGGCCGCCTTGCCCAGGACATCGGCGGAGGGGTGTGCCAGGTCGCCACGACATTGTATAATGCGGTGCTGCTTGCGGATTTGGCAGTTGTGGAGCGCCATCCGCACCCGAAGCCGGTAGCTTATGTTCCCATAGGCCTGGATGCTACCATAGCCGGCGATTATTACGACCTGAAATTTATGAACAACTTAAGTTCCCCTGTATACCTGTCCAGCACGGCTGAAGGAGGGAAGTTAACGGTCCGTATTTTCGGCGCCGTGAAAAAAGAGGGGTGCTCGGTACGGATCACCTCGGAGAGCACCGCAATCGATCCGGATATCGTTACATATCATGATGATACGTTGCCGGAAGGCGAAACCAGGATAAAACACCTCGGTAAGGCAGGGTACAAAGCATGGGTATACCGGGAGTTGATTGTAGATAACCAGGTTGTGTCGAAAACCCTGATTTCAAGCGACTACTATGAATCTGAAGACAGGGTTATTGTTACCGGTAAAAAGGCAAAAGAAAACCCGCCAGGAGATGAAGACAAGTAACAGCAATTTTGCTTTTTGTTGCCGGGGATGATAATGTTTTTCCCGGTAAACAGAGTTTTCCATTTACATATGAGGAACTCAAGAGCAGGCCCGCACCTTGAGCCTATTCGCCGGGCGAGTTGACCTGGGTAAACAAGAAGCAACTTGAATCAGGCCCGGTAAAACGCATAGTAACTTTTAAGAAACTTGTTTTCGGATGTAAGCCCGCTAGGTACCGATCCAGATAATTTCCACGCCAATTTCCCTGGCGGAGGCTAGAATTTCGGGATCTCCGGTGACCACCGGCGCATTTAGTTCTTTGCCTAACGCGAGTACAAAGGAGTCGGCATAGGACAACCCCCCTTTTGCTTTAATCCGGGCGGCATCTTTTACCTTTTTCCAGGTTGCTTCGACAAGAATAAGCGATTCTTCAGCGAAAATGTTTTTTACCACTTCCTCAGCCGCCTGCTCACTCTTCTTGCGCAAAAGGATGTAATAAATCTCTCCCAGACTAATAATGCTCATGAAAAGTTCCGGCTCTTGATCGGTGATGATTTCAGCTATGGTTTGTGCGCCTGGTTCGTCTTCAATTAAGGCGAGGATGGCATAGGCATCAAATACGTATCTTTTTTGGCTCAATGCTTCTCCTGCTTCCTTTCTGTCCTGCGCTCTTTAAGCAAAGTATCCGTCAATTTTTCGTCTTCGCTCATGTATTTACCCCTAATGCTCAACAGAGGGTTTTTGGGTAAAGGCCGTAGTACTATTGATCCATCAATTTCTTCGATAGCCAGTTTATCCCCTTTTTTTAAACCATATCGTTTTCGTAAGAAAGCAGGGATAGATATTTGACCTTTTTCTGAAATAGTAACCTTCCGCATTAATTTTACCTCCGGTAACAATCTTACTTTTTAATAAATTGTACTACTTCTATTGTTTTAAAACAAATAATTGTGCATGCCGGTCACGGCCTGGCAAGTAGCAACAGGCGAGGTTAAGAGTACCCTGCCTCGTTTATAAACCATCCTCCTGCTCTATTAATGTGAAACAAATGTCTTGTTTTTGGTACATTACCTTTGAACGGAAGTTATCAAAAAAGTAAATCTGGAGGTGGCTGAGATGATTAAATCCGGCAAGACTGCCGTTTTTCCGGTTATATTTTTACTAATTTTCACCCTTTTCGCCGGGTTGGCCGGCAAACCCCAGGAGGTTTGGGCCGCCGGACAAAGCCGGCTTGCAGGCGGGGCCGGAGCGGCGGCAGCAGGCGAATCAAATTAAACCGCCTTTATCGGTATCTTTAAGCTGCGAGCGGGTAAAGCTGCCAATTCTATGGATCAAGTCAACTTTTGCCCCGGTCAAATCATTCGGGTTGTTGATGCGGGCAGCCAAAACAGGATCATAGACGCCCTGGTTAAGCTGATGACAGACGAGCAGGACCAGGTACCGGTCAGAATTGGCGCCCCATGTGATAAGCGCCAATATTTTTAGCCAGTTGAGAAACCCTACAACCACAGCCTGCCGTATTTCCAGCAGGTCTACCAGGATCCGTCCTCTGCGGCGGAGCTAAAGGCCAGGGCGCTTTACTCCACCGGCCTTTGTTACATCGGCCTGGAGGAGTGGGGAGAAGACGCCTCGTTCGCCTTCAACTTATCTGAGATTCAGGGGAAAATCATCTCTACTTACCAGCAATTTGTCAAAGAATACCCGGCCAGCTCCATGGCCGATGACGCGCTGCTGGCACTCGGCGCTTACACCGGTGACGCCGCTTACCCGCAAAGAATATTGGAAGAGTACCCTGAAAGCGACACAATCGAAAAAGCAAAAAACCTGATAAAAGATATGGGATCGCCGTATTACAGACCTGTCAACGCGCATGGATACTCAGTACCCTTCAAGATCACATCACTGGATGACGAAAGTGTCCCGCAAGAAATCAAGGAATGGGCGGCCGCCAGCGTCTTGCAGCCTTTTACCGGCTCGAAAACCCTGGGTGAATGGAGCTATTTACTTATCGCCGCGGGGGAAAAACCAACGGCCGGTTACAGTGTGGGGGTTAACAGTATCTCTGGCAGTTCAGATAAGTTAAAAGTTTATTACCGGGTTGACGGCCCGGCGCCCGGTCAGGCGGCAGCGCAGGTGATCACCTGCCCGTCTGTTCTGGTGCGGATCCCGGCAAGCGATGCGGCGGTGGAATTCGTGGAGGGAAGCCCGTTATGAAAAATCGCTTTTTGTCTCAAAGACAATAATGAACAACATAGGCCGTAGATTAGGCTGTGAATGGAAGGAGATTAGCTTGAAAAGATACTTATTTATTATTCTCTTGGTTACAGTTATCTTGTTAACCCCTGTATCGGCCCTGGCCGCCATAAACGCTGCCGGAAATTTAAACTACAGCCCTGCCAATGCCAAGGTCTTTTTGAACGGCAAGCAATTGACTTTCGACCAGGAACCAGTTTTAGTTGAAAACAGAATTTTGGTCCCTTTGCGCATAATTGCCGAGTCTCTCGGCGCTACCGTGGAATGGACCGGATTGAGACCTCAGGTGACAGTGCAAAAAGGTGACACAGTGATTGGTTTGAACATTGGTTCAAATGAGGGTTTTACAAATAGCCGGCAGATATTTTTTCTGGAACAACCACCTGTACTTGTTAACGGTCGGACAATGGTACCTTTGCGTTTTCTAGCGGAAACGCTGGGAGCAAAAGTTGATTGGGATGAGAAGAGCAGAATCGTCTCTATTTCAGATGGGGATTTTATGAAGTCTGATTTCCCGGAAGTGACGGAGAACGGGCAGGGGAAGCCTGGCGCAGACAAATACTATAAGTTGTATGATCTAATGGTTGGACCTAATTATGGTCCTCCTGTTGAGGAAGCAAAAGCATACGTCTTAGAACAGGGGCTATTGAAGATCGTAAAAGATGTGCAATTCACGCCCACCCGGTTTATTGAATATGGGCCCACTGACACGATGGTTATTGGAAACGATGAGTCAGGGCGGGAGAAAACTGTTTGGTTGACAAAGAACACATATACCGGGGACATTTCTCTCACGGGTTCTGTTCTTATGAATGACGGAGTGTTTAAAGAAACCATCTATTCTAAACTGGAGGAAAAGGGCATTAGTCGTGAAAGTGTTCAAAAGATTTACATTGCTCCGTATGAAAAAAACCAGATATACTGGTTTGTGTTTGCAGAGCAAGAGAATAAAAGATATTATTACTGTTTCGATTACAAGACTGGAGAAATGGTAATTGAGAACATTTTTGGACAATAGCTTGTTATTTAAGATATTCGTATGATAACCGCTTATATGATCAAAAGTTTTGGCTTACTTACCAAGATGGAGTAACGCCGAAAGGCGATTTAAAAACATCCGCGAAGGTTTATTTGTTTGATGGAGTTAGCTTTATACAAGAGTTTTACAACTTCCTCTAAGGCTGATACCATGCCATAATATCCCGGTACGAAGTATAACCGTAAAAACCGAAGAGGTCCCCCTCTTCAGAGAACAGTTCCAGTATCTTTTCCGGCTGCCCGCCGCCGGCCCCGATTATCCAGAGGGCGTTGTCCCGCACATACAGGATGTGTTCCCCGTCTTTCGACCAGGCCGGCTGGTACACACCCGCTCCTGCGGACCTCAGGGGATGAGCACCGGAGCCGTCCGGATTACCGATCCAGAGTGTGCGCGTGGCCACCCAGGCGGCCAGTTCCCCATCGTTATCAAAGCCCCATACGTTACCTCCCAGGTCCTTTGCGGCAACGAAGGCAATCCGGCTGCCGTCCGGAGAGAAAGAGGGGTCGATAGCGACGCTGCCCTCGGGGTTCTTAAGCTCCCGGACGCTGCCCGATGCCAGGTCTATAGTCGCCAGGCTCTTTCCCGCCCAGACTATGCGCCCACCCCCTTCTACCATAAGCAGGCTACCCTGCGGTGACAGGGACTGCCACCCCCGGTGGGCAAGACCACTGGTGAGAAGTTTTGGCCCGGTGTCACCCAACCGGAGGCTCCACAGGCCCATTCCGTCAGCCGCCAGGGAAGCTGAGTGTAATGGATCCAACCAGTACAGCAACCCTTTACCGTCGGGCCACCAGGCGGCAACCTGGATTCCGGCCTGCGGGGCCGTCAGATGCCGCACGGGCCGGCCGCCGTCCACGTCAACTGTATACAGCGCATCGCTGCGGGCCTGCGGTTCCCCGGACGGCAGGGTAACATTGAAGGCCAGGGCTTTGCCGTCGGGAGACCAGGCCAGACTGACCGTTCCTTCGCTCCCGGCCAGCCGGCGCGGCTCGCCTTCCGCCGGCACCAGCCAGACACCGTCTGGCATAGCCACCGCCAGCACGTTGGCGGCGGGCGACCAGCAAAATCTTTCGCGGCCGGCCAGCCCGGGCAGGCCCTGCACCTGGCGGACCTGCGAGCCGTCCCAGCGCGCCAGCCAGAGCTGGCCGTTACCGGCATCCTGGCCGGTAACGCGGATAAACGCCAGCCACCGGCCGTCGTGCGACCAGGCCGGGTGCAACGCCCTGCCTGACCCGGTCAGTTGCCTGACCTCTCCCGTTTTGCCATCAAGTGTATAGAGCAGGTCCTGCCGGACGAAGGCCAGATCGCCCTGACCCTTAAAGGCGGCAGCATTAACATCCGGCAGATTTATTGCCGGATTGCCGGAACCCGGTGAGCTTCCCGGTTCCGCCTCCTGGGCAGGCGTGGCGACGGTCAGGGTTTTTAAGGTCCGGTTCAAGATGCCCGCCAGTTCGGCCCGGGTTATTTTTTCATAAGGTTTGAATTCCCTGCCGTCGTACTTCATTATGCCGGTGTTAAAGACAAAGCTGATGCCGGATTGCTGTTTTTGGGTCAAGTTCTTTATGTCAATATAGTCCGGCCAGATCATGGTGGTAATAACCGACAGCTTTTTCGCGGCAAAAGAGCCGGCTATCGCGCTGGCCGCTTCTGCTCTGGTAACAGCTTCATGCGGCTTAAATTTTCTGCCGGTGACTTCGAAAATTTTTTTGTAGCCTGCAATTATTGCAGCCCTGCTGTACCACGTGCTGTCTTCCACGTCGTCGTACAGGTCAGAGGGAGCGGGCGCTTTGACAAAGTTTAAGCCGTCGAGATTTAAGTCAAAGGTTCTGACCAGGCATACGGCCAGTTGCGCCCGGTCCACAAATTCGTCCGGGCTGAATTTGCCGGGCGCCGTGCCGATCATTATCCCTTTTTCGTAAACGGCTTCAATGTCGGCCGCGGCCTGGTGCGCTTGAATGTCGTCAAAGGGCGCGCCGGCATAACCTGCGGGCGGGGCCATGAGAAGTGTTGCTGCAAGCAAAAACATAAACAACAAAACTCTTTTCATTTTGATACACTTCCTTCCGTCCAGCTCAAGGCAAAAAACGGATGAAACCGTATGCACTTGAGCTTATTTTATTTAAAGCACAACCTGTATTTATATTATTGGACGGCAGAAAGCGTCAAAAGGTTCGCCATGCCGTGGTGACTTGGAGGACTTGAAGCGTCTTGGAAGCAGATGAATAAGTCCCTGTCTGTCTGCGCTTGTCCAACCCGGTAAACTGTTGTAAACTGGGTAGTTGAAAGGGGAGAACAACCTTGGTCCTGTTGCAGGCGGCGCAAATTTCAAAATCCTTCGGCTCTCACAAGGTTTTTACCGGCCTCAGCCTCACCAACCTGCGCAGAGACTTCTGCACAAGGCCTCTTATGGTTAGGAATAATAAATGCATGAGGAAGGTATCAGGTTATGAACGGCGAATCCAAGAATTGTTTTTCGCCGGCAGTTACGGTCATTATTATATTCGGCATTATCAGCATGCTGGGGGATGTGGTGTATGAGGCTGCCCGCAGCGCAAACAGCCAATACTTGAATCTGCTGAACGTCAGTGCGGCACAAGTTGGTTTGGTCTTTGGCATCGGAGAGTTTCTGGGTTACTCCCTGAGGCTGATTGCCGGTGTCATGTCAGACAGGAGCGGCAGGCACTGGCTTTTCATGTTTTTAGGCTATGGCATGCTGCTGGTAGTGCCGCTTATGGGCTTAACCATGAACTGGAATATCCTTATCGTCCTTATTCTTATGGAGAGAATAGGCAAAACCCTGCGCAATCCCGCAAAGGATACTATTTTATCTGGAGTTGCTGAAAATCAAGTTGGCGTAGGATTTGCCTTCGGCCTCCAGGAAGCCCTCGATCAGATCGGTGCCTTTGCCGGGCCGCTGATTTTTACCATGGTTTTTTATCTGACAGGAAAAAACGGAACTCCACAGTATCAGTCAGGCTACAAATTACTGACTGTTCCTTTTGGTCTTTTGATGCTATTTTTGATCTATGCCTACCGCAGAATCAAGCGTGGAAACTTGATTCCTGAAACTGCAAAAAAGGAATTCCAATCGGAGAACCTCAAGCTGGTATTCTGGCTTTATACGGCTTTCACATTTTTCTGCACGTTGGGATTTGTAAATTTCAGCGTGGTAGGCTATCATTTAAAGGCCGAAAATCTGATGTCCGACGGGAACATTACCCTGCTGTACTCGGCTGCAATGATTGTGGATGCCTTAACCGCGCTGCTTATCGGAAAAGCCTACGACCGTATAAAAAAGAAAACAGAAATAAAAACCGGAGGACTTTTGGTTTTGACGGTTGTTCCGTTTATTACACTGCTGCTGCCATTTTTGACTCTGAGCGGCTCTACCGCGCTGATTGTTGTTGGAATGGTTGTTTTCGGCATTGTCATGGGAACGCATGAAACCGTCATGCGCTCGGCCATCGCAGATATCACGCCCTTTAATAAGCGCGGAACCGGTTATGGCGTTTTCAACACAAGCTACGGTCTTGCCCTTCTTGGCGGAGCGGCGCTGATGGGCTTGCTGTACGACATGGGCAGGCCGGATATCATTATTGCCTTCACCTGTGTCGCGGAAGCAATTGCCCTATTGATGTATTTCAAAATAAATCGGACGGTTAAAACAATATGGCAATAAAGGAAAAGCAAATGGATTTGATAGAAAAAGCAAAAGCCTTGAAAATATATATTGCCTGGATGATTGTTAATTATTTATTCTGACAGCCGGTTTTGATAACAGGATGGTGAAGCAGCGCTGGCTTGATAAGCTGCAACCTTACGGGGAGCGCGGATACAATCAGAGACGAGGTTAGAGTGTCGGAAGCCGTCTGCGCTGAGAATAAATCCCGGACGCAGGATAGTTGCTTCTTTTGTTTTCAGTTACATTTTGCACGTCCGGCTCGTCTAAAGGGTAGAAGATCAGTCAGGAAGTTGGCCCGGGCAATTCCAGGTTTTCACAGTCTGTGAATGTGATGACGGAATTCCACGGGTGGTATCCGGCAGGATGCGGGGAGTGTTTTGGGGTGAAAGCGGAGGCCGGGAAGAAACACAGCGCGGGAACGTCTTTTGCGGAGCTTTACGACCGGTATTTTGACGCCGTGAACCGCTACCTGCGCTACCGGTTAAACAACTCCTGGGATGCCGACGACCTTACAGCGGCGGTATTCTTGAAGGCGCTGGAGAACTTCCACAAGTACCGGGGTGACGCCCCCTTTGCGGTGTGGCTGTTTCGCATCGCCCACAACGCTTACGTCGACTACCTGCGGGGGCGCCGGGAGAGAGTTTTTTCGGAAGAAGAAATGGCGCACCTCGGATCCGCGCCGTCAGGCCCCGAAGAGGAACTGCTGCGCAATGAAGAGGTGAGGCAGCTGAAAGATATGTTGTGGCGGCTGTCCCCGGAACAACGGGACGTTGTTTCCCTGAGGTACGCCGGGGAACTAAAGTTCAGCCAGATTGCCCTGGTGCTGGAGAAATCGGAACCGGCCGTCCGGATGATCCATTACCGGGCGCTTAAGGCACTGAGGACCGGTTACTCAAGTAATAAAGAGCGGGGTGAAAGAATTGCCCGGGGGTGACAGAAAAAACGGTAAAGAGCTGGGGAAAGTTACTCCACTCAATGTGTATTGCGACAACGGTGAAAACCGGCCGGAGCCTGCGCCCGGCGGGGGCTCCCTGGGTGAACTTTTGGACCATATGCGGCGGGTGAGGCAGGCAATACCGGTCAACGAGCGGCTCAGGGAAGAGTTAAGGGCGCGGTTGACCGGAATGCAGGCTGATATCGGGGAAAACCAAAGCCCGGCTGCTTCGGCCGCAGCCGGGGAAGGCGGGACGGTATCCCTCTTTGCCGGAGACGGCCGGGGCCGGCGGCCGAAATATTTATGGCTGTTCCCGGCAGCGCTGTTGTTAGTAGCCGTTTACTGGATGTGGTGGTCGGCGGCAGCGCCTAAAACGCTGGAGGCGGGGCCTACCAGGGAAATAAGCCGCTTTTGGCTGGAAGACACACCGCTGGATTTTGCATGTGTACCTGGCGGACGGGGTTTTTTAGCCGTAAGGGGCGGCTCCTTGCATTTGCTGGACCAGTACGGTAATCAAACCGGCACGGTCAAGCCCCCCGGTGGGCAGTCCTACGCTTCGCCGGCCCTGTCCGGAGCCGGTGATAAACTGGCGCTGGTAAGGCGTCACGAGGCAGGGGGCGAGGAGATTATCACGGCCGTTATGCCCTCAGTTCCGCTGGAGCCCGGCGCCGCGCAACTGGTGGAAACGGCTTTGGCCAGGGCCGAAGTGCTGCTGAAGGTGGAACAGGGGAAAAGCCTGTCCGGCCTTGCCTGGTCGCCCGACGGGCAAACCCTGGCCTGCTCCCTTAGTGGACCCGGAGGGGAAAATGAAATCTACCTGCTGGCAAAGGGCAGGGAACCGGTGTCCCTGGGCGCGGGAAGACATCCCGCCTGGGCCCCGGACGGCTCCCGGCTGGTGGTGGAACGGATTGGCGGTTCCGGACAGCCGGAACTCTGGCTGACCGGTCCGGGCGGCGGTGAAGCACGCCTCACGGAAGGGGAGCGGCCGGCGTGGAGTCCCCGGGGGTACCTGGCCTTTATCAGGGTTAAAACAACCGAGCGGGTGCTCACCTACAGCCCGGACGGTTCACCCCTGTTTACAGTGCAGCAGCGCCAGGGGGAGATCAGGGCCATCAACGCGGGGCGCAAGGGCGACCTTCTCCTCAAACAGCCGGACGGGCGCATGCTTTTGGGCGACCGGCTGCTGCTGGCTCCGGATACCAGGCCGGGGGGAGAGGAACTGAACTGGTTGCGCAGGCTGGAGTCGGAAGGTGTACGGGAACCACGGGCGCTCTTGCTGGAGCCGTTAAGCAATTTTCAGGACATAAACTTCAGCCCGGACGGCAAAACCCTGCTGGTGGCCCGCCGGGACGGGGGGACGGTGGCGCTGGTGCAGGTGGGTTTGCATGAAAGGTTGACCAGGTGGGGTGATCGGTAATGAGGAAAAGAATTGTATTATACAGCAATATTTTATTGTGCGCTCTGGCTCTAGCTGTTGTCGCCGCGGCTTTCCCTTCTTCCGCCGCGGCTGCGGTGGGAATGAAAGTGCGGCCCGGGCTGGGCGGCCTGTACAAGACGGAACAACCCCTGGAGCTGTTGATAACCGTGCAAAATTCCGGCCCGGGGTTCGAAGGGGCCATCCTGGTCAGGCAGGATGAAGAGCAGCCGGAAAGGCGCCGTCCCAACCTGGCCCAATTCATATTAAATGTCAAGGTGCCGGCGGACGCCCGCGAGCAGTTCCGCATGGTGATACCAGGAGAACTGGCCTCCGTGAATCCGGTGGTTGAGCTCGTTTCCGGCGGCCTGGTCCTGGCCGAATCCCGGGTGGAAGGCGTTGCGGTGGGCGGGGTCCGGGTGGTCCTGGCCTTAAGCGAGGAAATAATGGAGCAGGCCTGGCAGTCGAAAAGCCCCGGAACCGAAATGCAATTGAAATACCTGTCTCCGGGGGAATTGCCGGAAGAAAGCCTGCTCCTTGCTGCCGCGGACGCGATCTTAATCGACCCTTCAAGCGTATCTTCTTTGAACGGGCGGCAGGTCCGGGCGCTTAAAGAATGGGTGCACCTCGGAGGCACGCTGTCGCTGATGGGCGGCGCGGGCGCCGGTGTTGACGGGGTGTTTTCTGATGTCAGCCCGGTCCGTGCCACTGGCAGGAGGACGGTTGACGGAAAACTCGCCGGCCTGCGTTCGGGCGGGCCGCTGGATGTGGCTTCCGGCGAACTGGTGGCCGGGAGAGCTATAGCGCTGGAAAACGGCGTGCCGGTGCTGGCCCGGCGTGAACTGGGGCGGGGGCAGGTGTTATATTGCGGTGCTTCACCCGGTGATTTGGGCGCGGATGCCCGCGGTGTCTGGTCCACTTTGTTCGGCGCTTCCGCTGAACCGGAAAATAAAAGCCTGTCATTCAGACCGATGGGTTACATGGGCCCGCTCCTTCACGCCAGTTCCTACATACCGCAGCTGTCGGGACCACCGGTGCCGGTGCTGGTATTGTTATGGCTGATTTACGTGGCAGCCGTGGGGCCGCTGCTCTACTTCATCCTGCGCCGCGCGGACCGGAGGGACTGGGCCTGGGTGCTGGTGCCTGCGGGGGCGCTGGTTGCCGCCGGCAGTTTCTACCTTCTGTCGCCCGCCAACCGGCTGCAGAATTACCTGGCGCAAACGCTCGCCACGGTTGAGATTTTTTCGCCGGAACTGGCCGAGGTCCGGGCGGGCGCGACCGTTGTGGTTGCCCGGGGTGGCGGCCTTGCCGTCCGGGCTGCGGACAATATGTACTGCGTACCGTCCGGCAACAACGACAGTCCAGATGGCCAGCCTGCCCTGGTCCAGCAGGGTGAAGGGAAGACTGTCGTCAACTTTGGCGGGGTTCAATACGGCTCCTTGCGGCAGGTTTATGCTTACGGGCTGCGGCAGGGAATGGGGAGCATCGAAGGCAGGCTTTACCTTGATGGCAAAAGCGTAAAAGGAGACCTGGTCAATAAAACCGGCCTGGACCTGCGGGACAGCAGGCTGGTCCTGGGCGGCCGGGTGATCCGGATTGGCAATCTCCCCGCCGGGGGTACGGTGCACGTCGAGGAAACACTGGAAAAGATGAATATTCCGGCCGGCCAGGAAATGCTTTTAGCGGAGCTGGGAGGCAGGGGAAACCGGCCGGGAGATCCCTTTTACCGGGAACGGCAGATGTTGTCTGAAAATGTATACGGGGAATCCGGGCGGCCGGCAGGCATCCAGTTTATCGGATGGCACGATGGACCGCCGGGGGTTTTTGAGGTGGCGGGAAAGCCCGGCCAAAGGGAAGACTGCGGCCTGGTCCTGGTTAAACAGGCAATTAAGATGGATATAGCCGCCGGCAGGTTCCACCTCCCGGCAGGGTTTATTATGCCGCGCCGCGGAGATCTTAAATATACAGCTGTGACTGGCGCCGAGTCAAAAGTAATCTATGACGGCCATGTCAGCCTGGTTTACAATATCGATGACGCGGGGATACGGAGTAATTTCAAGATCGAAGCTCTTGATTTTCAGTACGCCCGGGGGCAGTTCACCTACCCGGTGGAAATATACAACCACCAGCAGGATAAGTGGGAGCAGCTTCCGGACGGTGGGAGAAAAATTACGGCGGACGAGCTGTCCCGCTACCTGGATGATAATAAAGTCTGGCTCAAGGTGGCGGGGGAATCTCCGGGCCCTTATCCGGTTTGGCCGGGTTTGGCGGTGGAAGGGGTGGTGTCCTGATGATTAGATTTAATGGAGTAAGCAAGCACTTCGGGGCCACCAGGGCGCTTGACGGTTTTAGCCTGGAGGTACGCGAAGGCCTGGTTTACGGGCTGATCGGGCCGAACGGCGCCGGCAAAACCACGGCCATGAGCATCCTGGCCACCCTCCTTCTGCCCGATGCGGGCACAGCCACGGTGGACGGCCTGGACGTGGTCAGGGAAGCGCGGGAGGTGCGGGGCAGGATCGGGTATATGCCCGATTTCTTCGGAGTTTACGACGGCCTGCGGGCTGCCGAGTACCTGGAGTTCTTCGCCGCCGCCTACCACATTCCCCCGGAAGAGCGGCGGCGCCTGGCAAAGATGCTGCTTGAGCTGGTCAACCTCCCGGATAAGGCCGACGTTTATGTGGACTCCCTTTCCAGGGGGATGAAACAAAGGCTGGCGCTGGCGCGTTGCCTGGTCCACGACCCCAAGGTGCTGATCCTGGACGAGCCGGCTTCTGGCCTTGACCCCAGGGCCAGGGCCGAGATGAAGGAAATCATCAGGCACTTGAAGCATTTAAATAAGACTGTTTTAATCAGCTCCCACATCCTGCCGGAGCTTGCGGAGATTTGCGACGAGGTGGCCATTATGGACGCAGGAAGGCTCGTCGCCTGCGGGACGGTGGCGGAGATAACCGCAGTATCCCGCGGTGCCAGGAAGATGAGGGTGGAAGTACTGGACAGGGCGGAGGAACTGGCGGGTTTCCTGGCTTCCCGGCCTGGCGTCGGTGAAGCCTTTGTAGACGGGCCGGAGGTCAGGTTTTTCTTCGGCGGGGGTCAGGCAGAACAGGCCGGGCTTCTGCAGGCGATAGTCAACGGCGGCTGGCCTGTTGTTGAATTCGGGGAAGTCAGGCGCAACCTGGAAGAGGCCTTTATGGCCGTAACCGGCGAGGGAGGCGAAGACATTGAAGGAAATTAACCCGGTTTTGCTGAAAGAACTGCGCCAGCGGTTCCGCACTCCAAAAACGTCGTGGCTGCTGGCCCTTTACCTGCTGGTCATCGGCGCTTTCGTCCTGGGGTTCATGTATTTGAGCTGGCGCCATTCTCCCGGCATCTTTCAACCTTCCCGCAGCCGGGAACTTTTCATAATGTTAAGCGTTACCCAACTGGTCTTGCTGGCCTTCGTCACACCCGGGCTGACCGCCGGGGTCATCAGCGGGGAGCGGGAGCGTCAGACGCTTAACATCCTGCTTGCCACCCGGCTCACAGCCTGGCAGATCATCTGGAGCAAGCTGGTTTCCTCCAGCGCCTTTGTGGTGCTGCTGGTGGTGGCCACCCTGCCGCTATACAGCATAGTGTTCTTGTACGGCGGCGTCGCCCCGGAACAGATATTGGCGGTATTCGGTTTCTACCTGGTCACTATGTTCATCTTTGCCTGCATCGGTGTGGCCTGCTCCTCTTTTTTCAAAAGGACGGGCGTAAGCACCGTCACGGCCTACGGCCTGGCCTTCGCCCTGTCGGCAGGCACCGGCTTCCTGGCGGTGTTCCTGTATGAAATGGGCCGTTTCCAGCGCCAGGAAGCCTGGAACCCGGCGGCCTGGTCCTCGGGCTTTATTGCAGGTGCCGTGGAATTTTTGCAAAATATCAACCCGGTATTTGTATTGATGAAAATATTGGGGCAGGGCGGGATTGATACGGGTGTATACCTGGGCCTGCCTTACTGGGGCATCTATACTGTGTTTTACCTGGCCTCAGGCGTCCTGCTCCTGTACTGGAGCGCCCGCCTGCTTTCCATGCGGAAAAGACAATAAATTGTCGGGAAGCTGTTGACAAAACACCTTGAGGTTGAAACGCTCGCTTAAGCGCTTCACGTTGCAAACCGCTCAAGTGGTTATTTTTAGCCTATTTTGCGCGGGACTTTTTTATGGTAATATATATCAAAGCAAATTAATATTTTCCAGGGGTTGTTTCAAAGCGTACGTGCAACAATAAAATTATGGGAGGTAATTCCATGAAAAAATTCAGGTTTTTTCTCCTGGCAATCTCCATGATCTTGTGTGCCGTTATCATCGCTTTCACTGCAAGCGCGGAAACCCCGCTTTCAGCAAAACAACTTTTCCTCGACAAATTACAAAGCTACGGTTTGAATGCGGAAAATGACCTTGCCAAAACTTCCTCGGGCACAACCAGTTACCGGATTAAGGCGCTTGACGGAATACTGGCCTCAAGTATTGAACCTGTTAAAAGTTTGGCGGGTGCAGAGCTCAAATTGGATTACAAGCTTAACTCTCCCCAAAAAAAGTTTGAAGCGAATTACAACCTGGCCTGGGATAAGAACAATTACCAGGGCAGCATGTTTATGGATAACGACAAGCTGATATTTACCACGGAATTTGTGTCATTAATCAAACAATTCGATCCAGGCTTTGATCTTGGGAAAGAAGAGATCCCCCCATATTTTTATATCTCTGACCAAAACTTGAACAAGTCCTGGGAAAACACGGTCAAGGGGCAGTATATTCCGCCGGAGTTAAAGGACCTGTTAATTTTTGTATTAGAAGCAGTGCCCGACAAGTATTTCACCGTCTCGTTAGCTGACCAGAAAATAATCTTCCAGATTGACCGGAACGGATTTGAGGAAACAATGCTGGCGGTGATGCAAAAGGTGAAGGGCGAAAGAGAGAGATTTGCGGAGCTGATCGCGAACCTGGCTGTTGCATTTGACCCGTCTCAAGACGGCGGTGAAATTAAAAAAGAGTTTTTAGAGAGTCTTGAGGAAAGCATAAACAGCGGCGATTACCCCGACAGCCCCGGCAAAATACGGAAGCTGCTGGATGGTAAATTTGCTTTAAATGAGCTGAAATATGAGGCCTCCCTTTTGCCGTCCGGTAAGAGCAGCCTGATCTTGAATGCTGATTTTGGCGGCAGCCGGGAATTCGGCGGAGAAGTGTCATTGAAAACTGAATTTACCGGAGGCAAGGAAAATTTGGAAGGAGCTTATGTGCTGGATTTGACGGCAAGGGATAACAACCAGAAAATTAGAATTGACGGTCAGATCAGCGGTGAGTTTAGGCAGACCTCCTCCGATGCCAGGTCGGGCGGTTTAATAAAAGCAGATGTAAAAGATTTAAATGGAAACGTCACGCTGTTGCAATTTGAGATTCAGTCGGATTCCGAATCCAGAGTTGACCGGAACGTCGTTGTAAAAGTACCGGTTTTGAACGAATCGAACAGTATAAATTTTGAAAAGCCGGACGAGTTTTATCACCCCCTGCCTTTTCCCGGCGAACAGGTGAGGGATGTCAGATCTGTTGGCGACAACTTTATATTGTAGTGTCTTTGTTAATTTTAATATCTTTCGCATCTTTAGTTGCCGGCTGCGCCAATAGGGCAAATAAACCCGAAGAGCCAGCTGCGGCTAATGAATTGGAGTTCAACCTTGTCTTTAAATACGGTATTGGAGCAAAAAATGTTTTAAACACCTGCGACGGGACTTATACAAAAGATATGGTTGCAGGGCCGCCTGTTACGACACATCTCTCTTTGTCCAGAGATGAACTGAGCACTATATACAATAAAATGGTTGAGATTGACTTCTTTAACTATCCCGACAAATTTGCCGTTCATGTTCCCCCTGGGGAACCTGTTTGCATGGTGACGCCGCATGAAAGCTATTACTTCAAGGTCGAGCATGGTTCTGAGATTAAAGAGCTGTCATGGGAAGACAGCGTAACCAATCCAAATAAAGACGCTGATAGATTGAGAGAACTGATCCGGTGTATACGAGACATTGTGGAATCTAAAAGGGAATACAAAAAGCTACCGCCACCCAGAGGCGGCTATGACTGAGGTATGGGCAGTATTTAAATAAGGAAGAGCGCAGAATAGACATGTTAATTGAGGAGACTTTAATGGAGAAAGGACTCGCTTTAAAGACAAACTTTACAGTTTGATATTCCTGCTGTAGATGATAATGTTTTACCCGCCATTCTTAATTGAAGTACATTTTGGTAATCTAGTAGTCGACGGGTCAGTTATATATTTGACATTATTGTTCAGTGGCAATAATAAGTTAGAAAACAGTAATCTGGAGGGATGGCTTAGTGCGGCTGAAGGTGACCTGTTTGGCGGTGTTACTGGCGCTGGCTTTAATTGCCGCCGGATGTGCGGGACGGACGGAAAAGAGTGCGGACGTTGAAAACCGGGGGCAAAACGGCCTGCCGTCATTAGCGGCAAAATCGCCCGGTGTGCCGGAAGTGGACGGTTTGAACCCCGGCGACATGCCGCTCTGTTACGGTCCGGACCTGAAGACTGTTTACGTCATGAATTATTCCCTTCAGGATCAAGAGTCCGGGGTTATTCTCGGTGATTATACAAAACCGGTGGATCTCTACCGGCTGGACAGAGGCCGGAGGACGAAAGTGGCCTCCGGCATTTCTTTCATCACCCAGGCCCGGTGGTCCCCCGACGGCAGATACCTGGGGATGGCGGGAGGCCGTCAACTGCACGTGCTTGATTCCGCAAATGACAGCCTGAACCCGGTGAACGAGCTGGTAAACCTCCCCTCGGCAGTGTTTTTCGGCTGGTCGCCCGACGGCAGGACGGTTTATGTAGAGCACGAAAACGTTGTGAACGGCGCCGTGTTTAACGTGGAAAGCCGCGAGGGGCTGCCGTCGTACAAGATTAAAGACAATCCCCCCTTTTTCAAGGCGCAGCTGTCCGGCAACCTGTTCATCGGAACAGTAGCGAATGAACCTTCGGCGTCTGAAACGGTCCTTTTGGATGGGGAAGGGCAGGTGCAAAAAAGCGTCGGCGAGGGAAAATTCCGTGACGCGGACGGAAACAGCATCCTGCAGGTGGGCAAAGGCGACTTCGGCCTCGCCTATTACGCCGATGTGAATACCCCCGAAGGCGTGCTCCTGACGGATAAGTTCATCTACCAGTGCCGGTTTCTTCCCCGGGGCGGCATTATCTATACCACGCCGGGGGAGACAGGCGCAGAATTGAACTACGACCTGACCGTGGTCACACAGGAGGGGCAAAAGACGGTCAAGGTTTCCGGCCCGCACTTTAACGTCTGGCCCGACGGCAGGTTCGTGGATATCTGCGGCTACCGGACAGAAAGGTTGAGCCTGCCTGAGCTGGCCGTCGTGCAGCAGCAAGACCACCCTCTCTACGAAGAAGAAAAGGACAAAATCATTGCCTGTGCGAGGGGGGCGATAACCACCTATATCGAGTATTACCACCGTTTTAAAAACCCGGATGATCAGGCGCTGAAGCAAGAGTTGAGCCGGTATTATGTGGATACCCGGGAGCCGGTGGAGCAGGTGGCTTTAACCGATATATATGAAGAACTCAAGAGCAGGCCCGCGCTGTCCCACCTGCGGTCGGGTGTCCACCATCTCAACGGGCAGATAAAATCCGTGGAAATTCACGGCGACAGGGCCGCACTGGTGGCAGGCTTTTCATCCAGGCACGCAGTCATCCGCTCCGACGACACGGACCCCTGGTCTTTGTTCCGCTCCACTGCCGGCGGCTGGGCTTTTGAGACCGCCTACGAAATGATCAAACTGGACGGGAAATGGTACGTAACGGGTTTGAGCACTTTTCCCCGTTCCCGGGAGAGGAGCGAGATTGCGGAACTGGTGGACGGCTTCATCAGTTCCTGCCGGGGGAACGGCCCCGCCCCCGCCCTGGACGAACAGAGCCGGCAGTTCTATGAGCAGATCAGGGGGAAAGAGATCAGGGCGGGACAAATTCAGTTCTGGAACATGAGCGAGCCCACCGCTCTTCCAGCGCCGAGCATTCGATGTACGCCGTTGTTTGCCTGTACGCCGGGGAGGCAAGATACAAACTGGTTTTCAGCCGCGAGCGGACTCCGGACTGGCAAATTGAAAGACTGGGGGATTTCAGCCGCCCGGGATTGTTTTAAAAGACTTGTTCCAACCCCTTAAAAAAAGAGGGTAACGGCGAGGAATATGAGAACCTTCCGTTACGCTCCTCGTCGTCAAACAATTTTAACAGCAAGGGCAAAAAACAGGCGGTCCGTCCAAAAACATTCAGGGTAGCCCCTAACCATTGCTCGGCGCCGTTAAGAAAGAAATTACTCCGCCCTGCTGAAGGACAGTGAGCCGAGAAAGGCCAGCCCCAGGGCAAAGGCGGTCATTACCCCGATGTCCAGGCCGAGGTTCCAGCACACCAGGCCGGCCTGGCGGGCAACTTCCACCAGCGGTACCTGGATGCCCGGCCCGGTATAAATAAGGGTTTTTGAAAAAACAACGCTCCGGATGGCGTCCACGCCGTAAGTAAGCGGGTCGATCACCATGAGGGTTTTCATCCAGGCGGGGGCGGTGCTGATGGGGAACATGCCGCCGCTGAGAAAGTAAAGGGGCATCACCAGGAAGTTCATGATCATCTGGAAGCCCTGCATGGACTCCATGCGGGCGGCAATCATCACCCCGAAGCCCGTCACGGCAAAGCTCATCAAAAACGCCAGCAGCAGCAGTTCGGCCACCATTATAAAAGAGAAGCTGATCCCGGCGAAAGGCGCCAGGGCAATCAAAATTACCGACTGGATTGTCGATACCGTGGAGCCCCCCAGTATTTTCCCCACGGCCACCGCCCAGCGGGGTACCGGAGCCACCAGGACCTCTTTTAAAAAGCCGAACTCCCTGTCCCATATAATGGAAACGGCGGAGAATATGGAGGTGAAGAGGACCGACATGCCGATAATCCCCGGGTACATGAACTTCAGGTAATCCATTCCGCCGGGGGCGTTGTTCAGGCTCATGCCGCTGGTAATCCCCTTGCCCACGATGAGCAGGTAGAGCAGGGGCTGTCCAATCATTCCCACAATTCTCGATCTTTCGCGGATGAAGGTTTTGAATTCGCGGAGCCAGATAGTGTATATGACTTTTAACGCCGCCATGATTTTAATGCCTCCCCCTGCGGCTTAGCAGGCGCTGCCGCATGATGTCCTTGACGGAGCCTTCTTCATCGCGGATGGCCCGGCCGGTAAGGTGCAAGAACACGTCGTCCAGGCTGGGCTCTTTCACCTGAATCGACTTGATCCGTCCGTTAAAGTCGGAAACCACCAGGGGCACGAACTCCGCCCCGCCCCGCACCAGGAAGTGGCATTCGCCGTCTGCCTCCCGGACTGCTATGCCGTACCTGGCCTCCAGGTCTTTTTGCAGTGCGGGGTCTCCTCTTACGATGATCTTGTCCCCGCCCAGCATCCGCTTTAAGGCTGCGGGGGAGTCTATAGCCTGGATGGCGCCGTGGTCGATGACGGCGATCCGGTCGCAGTTTTCGGCTTCATCCATGTAATGGGTGGTCATAAAAACCGTAATGCCGGTTTCGTCCCGCAGTTTCCGCACGTGCTCCCATATGGCGTTGCGGGTCTGGGGGTCCAGGCCGGCCGTCGGTTCGTCCAGGAACAGCACTTTAGGGCGGTGCAGCAGTCCCCGGGCAATCTCCAGGCGGCGCTTCATACCGCCGGAGAAAGTCTTTACCAGCGAACGGCGCCGGTCGGCCAAATCGACTATTTCCAGCACCTGGTCTATGCGCGGCCGGATCAGGTTTGCCGGCACGTTGTAGAGCATGGCGTGAAAGAGCAGGTTTTCTTCGGCCGTCAGCCTGTTGTCCAGGGAAGGGTCCTGAAAGACCATGCCGATGGAGCGGCGCACCTCGTTGGGGTGGGCGACCACGTCATAACCGGCCAGTTCCGCCTTTCCGGAAGTGGGCTTTAAAAGGGTGGACAGAATCTTTATGGTGGTTGACTTTCCGGCGCCGTTTGGCCCCAGGAAGCCGAAAATTTCCCCTTCGCTTACGGAAAAGCTGATGCCTCTGACGGCGGCAAAATTGCCAAATTTTTTAACCAGGTTTTCGATGTTAATAATGGACATCAATCCCGCTCCTTCCTTCCCGCCTGCTTTAATGCCTGGTGGATTTCCTGCAGGCATTCGACCAGTTCGGCCGCCCTGTTTTCGGAAATGCAGGAGAGCATGCTGCCGAGCCGCTTTCTGATGTCTGCCTTTATGGCTGCCAGGAGGGTGCGGGCTGAATCTGTCAGATAAAGGCGCAAAATCCTGTGGTCGGCAGGGTCCCCGCGTTTTTCCACCCACCCCTGCCGGCTTAGCTCCTCGACGACGCCGGATACGTTTGACTTGGCAAAGCCCGTCTTCCTGGCCAGTTCGCTTACGGTAATGCCCGGTTCGGCCATGATCTTGCGCATGATCACCACGGCTGCCGCAGGTATTTTGCGCCCGGCCAGGGTGTCCTTGATATGGTTGCCCAGGCTCCGGTTGACTTCGCGGAGCAGTTCGACGAGCAGTTCCTGTTGCGTCAGCATGGTTTCACCACCTTTTAGCAAAGGGGGGAGGGTTCCCCGGAATTTGCAGGGAATAAATTGTTTCCAATAGAACGTTCTTTTCAGAACTATTTTATTTCTTCCGGCGGCGGTTTGCAACCGTTTTTTATTTTAACGGGAGCGGGAAGCTGGCTGCCGGCGCAAAAATACCGGGGGCCGGTTGATCCGGCCCCCGGTGCTGGGTTGAGTTTTAGCCGAGGATTGCTTTTAAGTCTTCTTCGGGGGTGCTGATCGGCTTGATGTTGAATTTCTCGACCAGGACATTCAGCACGTTCGGGTAGATGAAGGCCGGCAGCGTCGGGCCCAGGTACATATTCTTGAGGCCCAGCGACAGGAGCGTCAGCAAGATGCTTACGGCCTTCTGCTCGTACCACGAGAGCACCAGGGTCAGGGGCAGATCGTTGACTCCGCAGTTAAAGGCGTTGGCAAGGGCAACTGCCACCTGGATGGCGGAATAAGCGTCGTTGCACTGGCCCATGTCGATAATGCGCGGCAGGCCGCCGATCTCGCCGATATTGAGGTCGTTAAAGCGGTACTTGCCGCAGGCAAGGGTTAGAATGACGGTGTCCGGTGGGGCTTTCTTGACGAATTCGGTGTAGTAGTTCCGGCCGGCCCTGGCTCCGTCGCAGCCGCCCACCAGGAAGAAATGCTTGATGGCGCCGGCTTTAACCGCCTCGATGATCTTATCGGCAACGCCCAGCACGGTGTTGCGGGCAAAGCCGGTCATCAGCTCGGATCCGCCGTTGACGCCGGTGAACTTCTTGTCTTCCGGCCAGCCGCCCAGTTCAAGGGCCTTGTTAATTACCGGGGTGAAGTCTTTCTTGCCGTTTACTGCAGGTATGTGCTGCACGCCGGGGAAACCAACGGCGTCGGTGGTGAAGACCCGGTCGATATATGAGGGCCTTGGCGGCATCAGGCAGTTCGTGGTGAATACAACCGGGGCCGGTATGCCGTCAAGCTCCTTCTGCTGGTTCTGCCAGGCGGTTCCGAAATTGCCCTTCAGGTGCGGGTACTTCTTCAGTTCGGGGTAGCCGTGGGCAGGCAACATTTCGCCGTGCGTGTAAATGTTTATGCCTTTGCCCTCGGTTTGCTCGAGAAGCTGTTTTAAGTCATGCAGGTCGTGGCCGGAAATAACGATGAACGGCCCTTTTTCAACGGTGGTGGTTACCTTCACCGGTACCGGGTGTCCGTAAGCAGCGGTGTTGGCCTCATCAAGCAGGGCCATGCACTTGAGGTTGGCCTGGCCCAGGTCCAACAGCAAGCCCAGCCATTCCTCCACGGTATGTTCCTCGCCGATGGCGCGCAGGCCCTTGTAAAGCCAGGAGGTCACCTCGTCGCTTGTTTTGCCCAGCACGCAGGCGTGCCAGGCATAGGCGGCCATGCCGCGCACCCCCAGAAGCAGGGTGGAGCGGAGGGACACTATGTCGGGGTCGCCCTTCCAGAGGGTAGCCGGGTCAAGGTCTGCGGCTCCTCCCAGCTTTTCTTTCTCGGCCTGGACAAGCTTTTTCAGCTCGTCAATGCGGCTTCCGTCGAAATTAACATTGGTAAGCGTGGCAAAAAGCCCTTGCATCAGCAATTCGTCCGCTGCCTTGCCGGTGGACTTGCCCTGCGCGGCGCGGGCAAGCCCGACCAGAGCGCAGGTAAGTTCGTCCTGCTTGATTGCAACGTCCGGCTGCTTGCCGCAGACACCTGCCTTGGTGCAGCCTTTGCCGCCTGCCGTTTGCTCACACTGAAAACAAAACATCCCGCTCATTCAATCTCCTCCTTAATTTTTATTTTAATTAATTAATCTGGTCTGACGGCTACTCTTCCACGATGTTTCCGTTTGTGGAAATGGTAACGATCCGCCAGGGGATCATCTTCCCGCTGTTGACCAGCGCTTGTTTGACCGCTCCGGCAATGCCGCCGCAGCAGGGCACCTCCATGCGGAGCACGGTGATGCTTTTCAGTTCATGCGCCTTTAAAATTTCCGTCAATTTTTCGGCGTAATTGAAGTTGTCCAGCTTGGGGCAGCCGATCAGGGTAACTTTGTTGCGCATGAAGTCCTGGTGGATGCCGGCGTAGGCATAGGCGGTGCAGTCGGCGGCCACAAGCAGGTGGGCCTGGTCGAAATAAGGCGCGTTGACCGGCACCAGCCTGATCTGGCAGGGCCACTGGCGAAGCTGCGACACCGCAGGTGCCGGCCCTGCCGCTGCGGGGGCGGCTGCCGGCGCTGCCTCCGCCTGCCTCTCAATTGCCCTGGCATGGGTGCCGGGGCACCCGCAGGCAAGATGCTCCTGCTCTGGAACGTGGCTTTGTTTCTCCATTTGCTTTTTCACAGCCTCCTCATCAAACGGGGCGGCCTCGCGCTTCTCAATGGTGATGGCGCCGGCCGGGCATTCCGGCAGGCAGGCGCCGAGACCGTCGCAGTAACTTTCCGATACAAGCTTTGCCTTTCCGTTTACAAGCTGCAGTGCGCCTTCGTGACAGGCTTTGACACAAAGCCCGCAGCCGTTGCACTTATCTTCATCAATCCTGACAATTTTTCTAATCAACTGCAAAAGCCCCCTCTTTTCAGTTTCTAAAAGTTTTTATTGCATTACTTTCACGCTTATTTTACTATATAAAAAAAGGAAAATTGGTAACCGCGGTTACCAAAATTAGAGGAGAGTCAAAAATGATTAAAAATTATCTGAAAACATTGTCGAAATGTGTCTTATTCAGGGGAATAGGGCCGGCCGAGCTGAATGCCGTGCTGGAATGCCTCAAGCCCAAGGTGAACAGCTACAAGAAGAACGACTGGGTTACCCTGGCAGGCCAGGCCTTTGACGGCCTGGGAATAGTACTTTCCGGCGAAATTGTGGTTACCAGGGAAAATGCGGCGGGCAACCGGGTAATCATCTCGGTGAACGGCCCAGGCGAGATATTCGGAGAGATAGCCGCCTTTTCCGGGGAAGGCGTGTGGCCAGCCACGGTGGCGGCGCGGGAATCCTGCACGGTGATGTTCCTGCCGGCCGGCAAAATAGCAGGCAGTTGTGAAAATTCGTGCTCCAGCCACAAGCAGCTGATCATGAACATGCTCAAGATTATTTCCGACAAGGCGCTTATGCTCAGCAAAACAGTTGAATATCTGTCCATTAAGAGTATAAGGGGCAAGATCAGCAATTTCCTGCTGGAGCAGTACCAGAAGGACGGCAGGTCCATGTTCATGCTGCCGCTAAAGCGCGATGAACTGGCCGATTTCCTGAATGTTTCCCGTCCTTCCCTGTCCCGCGAACTGGGCAGGATGAGAGATGAGGGGGTTATTGAATTTCACAGGTCGTCCGTAAAGATTCTGGACCTGGACGCCTTAAAGAGGATGGCCCAGTAGAGAGGGGGCCGGCGGGAGGCAGGGCGGCGCACCGCTGCCAGCGCATGTTTTGAAGCGGCCGGGGGCAAAATATGAAAAAAGCGAGGTGGCTTGACATGCAGCTTGCGCCCGGCGAGCGTTCCATCCTTTCCTATTTTCCTTCCAGCGAAAAGGCGCAGGAGGCCGCAAGGGCCCTGAAGGAGGCTGGTGTGAACGAAGTCAGGGTGGACCGGGTGTCCCGTTACGGCACCACTTTTGATGATAACTTTAACAACCCCCTTAACCATGCCGCGACGATAACCGGTGTAACGCTGTATTCCGGGGGAGCAGGAGATCTGAACGATGCTGCGAGGGTGCTTTTGGGCGCAGATCCTTCGGTCAGCGGCTACGGCATGGAGAATTACGGCACGGCCGGCCAAAGGGCATTTCTGGTGACAGCGGTTACCGGCGAGGAGCACCTGGACCGTGCCGTGGAAATAATTAAGCAGCATGGCGGCGAAGTTTAGCTTTAAACCGCCTAAAGGCTTGCAAGGTTTTAAACCCCGCGCTGTGGGCACGGGGTTAATTTTGTGCGCAAAAATGTGCACAATTTGCCGCGGGTTTGGCCTTTGAAGGTTGTATTTTTAGCTTTTTTTGGATACAATGGTATGGGAATGGCCGGGATAACGGTCCCGACGGATCGGAGGTTTTTGTTTTGAAGCGGGTGGTCAGCGTAAGCCTTGGCTCTTCCAGGCGGGACCACAAGGTTGAAGTGGAACTGCTGGGGGAAAAGTTTGAAATAGCGCGCAAGGGCACGGACGGGGACTTTGACCGCGCCCTTGAGCTGTTGAAAGAGCTGGACGGAAAGGTTGATGCCATAGGCCTGGGTGGGATCGACGTATACCTTTTTGTCAGGCAGAAGCGTTACGCCATCAGGGACGGCCTGAAGCTTATGGAAGCGGTTAAGGTAACTCCTGTGGTTGACGGCAGCGGCTTGAAAAACACCCTGGAAAGGGAAGTGGTGCGCTTCCTGGCCGGGGAGACGGGGCTTATCAAAAAGGGCACCAGGGTGCTGATGGTCAGTTCCGTGGACCGCTTCGGCATGGCCGAGGCCCTTTGCGAGGCAGGTTGCGATGTGACCTTCGGCGACCTGATCTTTGCTGCCGGCATTCCGTATCCGATCAAAACAATGGACGAACTGGAAGATATAGCCAACAAGACGTTGCCGGAAATGGTTAAGATGCCCTTTCACATGATTTACCCCACCGGCAAGAAACAAGAAAGCCAGGATGAGGCCAAGGTTCAGAAATTTGCCCGCTATTACCACGATGCCGAGGTAATTGCCGGCGATTTTCACCTGATCAGGCGATTCATGCCATCCGGCCTGAAGGGCCAGGTCATCCTGACCAACACCACCACCGGTGAAGACGTTGGGTTTTTAAGGGAAAAGGGGGCTGGCACCCTGGTGACCACTACCCCGGAGTACGGCGGAAGGTCTTTCGGCACCAACGTTATGGAAGCCGTTCTGGTGGCTATCCTGGGCAAACCGTGGAGCGAGATTACCGCTGAGGATTACCTGGACATGCTCAAAAAGCTCGATTTCCGGCCCCGGATACTAAAGTTATAGGAGGCTTTCGGGTTTTGGCTACGCACGAGGAAATTGCAGGCAGCCTGCAGGCTTTTGCGGACAGCTACAACAAAAACGAGCGTCTGAAAATAATGAACAGGGACTGGGACCGGGTGGTTCAGATTAAGGCGACCGATGTGGAATCGGTGCACACTTTGATATTGAAGGACGGCGTGCTCTCACTGGTGGAGGGCGCCGCGGGCAGCCCGGACCTGACCGTTATTTCGGACAGCGAGACCCTGGCCGATATATTTTACGGCGACATTACTCCCACCGAGCCTTACAATAACGGTACGCTGAGGATAATGGGCTCCGAGGACGACATAATCCGTTTGGACTTTATTTCCCTGATGATCTGGGGTGAATAGATTGCAATTAAAAAGGGTGCTAACCCTGCGCACAGTGGTGGCTACCAGCGCTGGCCTGACCTTGGCCAGTTCGTCTTTTGTTGCGGCGGTGCAGGTGGCCAACTACCTTCTGGGCGATACCGCCTGGATTGCCATCCTGGCCGGCGGGGCCCTTTGCTTTCTTGCGGCCGCCTGTTTTTCCGAATTAAACGGCCTGCTGCCCACGGCAGCGGGAATCCGCCTTTACTTCAGCCGCGCCTTCAACGAGCAGGTTTCGCTGATAATTTCCATATTATACATGCTCGTTGTGATCATTGGAGTGGTCGGCGCGGAGAGCTACGTTATATCAGCGGTTTTAAACGAAGCCTTTCCCGCTGTTCCGTCCTATGCCTGGATTGTGTTCATGCTGGCGCTGGTAACCCTGATGAACCTCAGGGGAATTAAAATTGCAGGAGTTTTTCAGGATATAATTACCTACGGTCTGTTGACATCAATGGTTTTATTCGGCCTGATTGCCCTGGTCAGGGTGAACTTCCAGCTTGACGCGCCGCTTGCCCCCGGCGGTTTGACGGGAGTTATCAGCGCCGTGGCGGTGGGGGTTTTCCTTTTTGTCGGGTTCGAATGGGTAACGCCCCTGGCGGAGGAGGTTACCCAGATAAGGCAGATATCCAGGGGCATGATGATTGCCATCGGCCTTTTAAGTGTTGCCTACGCCGTTTTTACCGTGGCCATGACCGCCGCCGTGCCCAAAGAGGCTCTGGCCGGCTCGGCCGCTCCCCAGGTGCTGTTTGCCAGAACGGTCATGGGCGGCGCAGGTGCGGCCTGGATGACTTTAATCAGCCTGGCGGCTACGATAACCACTTTCAATGCCGGCATGATCAGCGTTTCCCGGTTTATGTACGCCTCTGCCAGGGAACACGTCCTGCCGGCCGTATTCAGCAGGGTAAGTATGCGCTTTTTTACGCCCTGGGTGGCAATAGTGACCCTTTTTTTCATCGGCCTGGCCGTTGCCGCCGTAATCCTGCTGACCGGACGCTACATCGTCCTGGTGGAACTGGCCGCCGCCATGGAATCCCTGGTGTATGCGCTGGCCGGCCTGGCGGTAATCAGCCTGCGCCGCAGGATGCCTGAGCAGCCCCGCCCGTACCTGATCCGGGGCGGTTATACCGTCCCTGTGCTGACCGTGCTGGTATTTGCCGTTCTGGCCGCTGCCGTACTGGTTGCCAGCGGCTGGGTGCTGGTAAACCTGGCTGCGGCCTTCCTGGCCTGTCTTATTTACGTGAATACCGCCGTTCCATATTTGAAAAAGAAGCACAGCGCCCGCCGAACGGGGGCCAGGCGCCGCCCGGGAAGGCCGGCGGGGGAGGCCGGAGGGGATTGAGAGCGGCCCGGCGGCCTGCCGGCAATGCCGCAAATAAGCGCAGAAGGGAACAATTTGATATCTAACATAGTCTAACCACATGAGAGTTGAAGTGACAGAACTTCCAAAACTTCAACAGCATGTGGTTTTGTTTTCCCTGCCCTGGAGGATTTTTGATGGAGTATGTCGAAGGTAAAACTTAAGCTAGTTAACTATATTTTAACTGCCGCGGTTTAAGGAGGACTGAGAATGCGCTTCAGGGTTCGTTCCTTTTCAACGGTGCTGTTATTAATGCTGCTTCTTGGTATATTCCTCTGCCATTCAAGGCCGTCTGCCGCCGGAGAAACCGCTGTGGTGGCGGCCGAGGTGGTCAACGTGCGCGGCGGTCCGGGCACAGGCTATGCAGTAATCTCCCAGGCAGGCCTTAACGAGCGCCTTGCTGTTTTAAGCAAAACGGGCGAATGGTACCAGGTGCGGTTAAGCGACGGCCGGAACGGCTGGGTGGCCGGCTGGCTGGTTAATATTGAAAATTCCGTGCCGCAGGGCGGTGGACAGGCCGTCTTGATTAACGGCGATTTGGTCAACATCCGGAGCGGTCCCGGAACCGGTTACGGCGTGGTTGCCCAGGCCGGGCGCGGCGAGCGTTTCCCGGTTCTGGAAGAATCGGCCGGCTGGTACAAAGTGCGCCTTGGCACGGGCGCGGCAGGCTGGGTGGCCGGCTGGCTGGTTAGCCTGGAAACCTCTGCTGTGCCGGTTGCTCCGGTAATTCCGCCTTCTTCTCCCGGGGCCGGCGGTGCGGCGGCGGACGGGAAAACGGCTGTGGTCACCGCTTCGGTGCTCAACGTGCGGAGCGGGCCGGGTACCTCCAGTGGTATTATCGGCCAGGCAGTTCAGGGTGACAGCCTGTCCATCCTGGGGCAATCGGGCGACTGGTACCGGGTAAGGCTTTCGGATGGCAAAACCGGCTGGGTAGCCGGCTGGCTGGTAAGCGTACGGGATGCGGAGCGTGCTCAGGGCGTGCCCCCGGCACAACAAAATGAAAACCAGGAAGCCCCGGCAGGGCCGGTCGGTAACCAGGCGGGCAAGGTGCTGTCCCTGCAGATAACTGATTCCGGCGATAAGACCAGCACCGTGGTAAAGGCCGACGCGCCGTTTGATTATACCTCCTTCTTCTTGAGCAATCCCGAACGGCTGGTTGTCGATTTGAAGGGCGTAGCCATCGGCACCCTGCCGCCTAAAACCACGGTTAACTCTAAATCTGTGCAGCAGGTGCGGGCCGGGTACTACCAGAAAAATCCCGACGTGACCAGGCTGGTTTTCGATCTTTCCGGCGGCGTCCAGTACGTTGCTTCCCTGTCGGGGGACCGTAAAACCCTGACCGTGGAGACCTATATTCCCGATATCAGCAGCTCCTTCAAGGGCAAGGTGATCGCGGTGGACGCCGGGCACGGCAGTCCCGATCCCGGAGCCATTGGCCCCAAGGGCACCAAGGAGAAGGATATTACCCTGGATGTGGCCAAGAAAGCGGCGAAACTGCTGGAATCCCGCGGGGCTAAGGTGGTTATGACCAGGCCGGGCGACAAGGAGACCGGCCTGTACGAAAGGGCCGGCATGGCAAACAAGGCCGGGGCCGACGTTTTCGTGAGCATTCACATCAATGCCAATCATGATCCGGCGCTGGGCGGTACCAGCACCTACATATACAGCGGCAGCAGCGAGCCCGGGCAGGCTGCCAGGGTTCAGGAAAGCAGGCGCCTGGCAAACTATGTCCAGTCCGAACTGCTCAAAACTCTGGGGCTTAGGGACGCCGGGGTGAGGGAAGCCGACTTTGCCGTGCTCAGGACCACAAACATGCCGGCCGTTCTGATTGAGCTGGCCTTTATCTCCAATCCCGCCGAGGAAAAACTGATGAATACGGACAGCTTCCGGAACAAGGCCGCCGAAGCAATAGTAAAGGGTATCGGGCTTTATTTCTCCGAGAAAAGGACGGCCTACAGCAACAATAGGAGTTAAGCGCTTTGGGCTGTCACCTGTCCGGTTTCGCCTTCTGGCGAAAGCCGGCACATTTTTTTTAAAAACAAAAAGAGGAACCTTTGCCGTGCCGGGGAATATTAGATTATTGTTCCATGCCAAAAAACACTGCCTCCTTAAGCAGATTGCACCGGAAGAAATGCGCCGGCAATTTTTGCCTGCATTTTAAGGAGGGTAGACTATTGAGGAAAACGGGAGCGATAGGCCTTTTCGACTCCGGTATCGGGGGCCTTACGGTTGCAGTAGAAGTTTACCGGCAGCTGCCCGCAGAATCGACCATTTATTTCGGCGACACGGCGCATGTACCCTATGGTTCGCGCAACCCGGGCGAGCTGTACCGTTTTGCCTCCCGCATCGTCGACTTCCTGGAGGGCGAGGGGGCTAAATATATAATATTTGCCTGCAACACCAGTTCATCCCTTTCCCTGCCCATTTTGCAGGAGCGCAAAGCGGTGCCGATGATCGGGCTGATTAAACCGGGAGTGGCCGCTGCCCTGCAGAAGACGGTTAACCGGAGGATCGGCGTGATTGCCACCGAAGCTACCGTTAAAAGCGGGGCGTATGAGAGGGAGCTGAAAAGGCAGGATGAAAACGTTCAGGTATTCTGCCAGGCGGCGTCCCGCCTGGTTCCCCTGGTGGAGGCAGGAGAGACCGGCACTCCAGCGGCCGCGGAGGCCGTGCGGGAGTACCTGTTCCCTTTGAAGGAGGCCGGCATTGATACGTTGATTCTGGGTTGCACCCACTACCCTTTTCTAAAACCGTTGATTGCCGGTGAAATGGGGCCGGGCGTTCAACTGGTAGACCCGGCCGCGGCCACGGTAGAAGAGGCCGGAAAGGAACTGCAGCGGCTGGGCCTTGCCGCCGGCGGGCCGGCGGTGCCGGAGCACCGCTTTGTCGTCAGCGGCGACCCGGCCGCCTTCCAAAAGGCGGCCCGCCGGTTTCTGGGAAGAAATATTGGGCCTGTCGGAAGAGTGGAATTGTGAGCAGAGGGCATAATTATTTATAGGCCGGGCAAAGAGCAAAACAGGCGGGGTGAGAGATTGCCGAAAGTAGGGATTACCACCACGGTGCCGGTAGAGGTAATTTACGCCGCAGGCTGGGTCCCGGTGGACTTGAACAACCTTTTCATTACGGACGAAAATCCCCAGTCCCTGGTGGAGGAGGCCGAACTGGCCGGCTACCCGCGCAACCTGTGCGCCTGGATCAAGGGGATTTACAGCATTGCCCTGAAAAACCGGGACATACGCACCATTATTGCGGTTACCCAGGGCGACTGCAGCAACACCCACGCTCTGATGGAAACGCTGCAGCTTGCCGGGGTTGAAATCGTTCCGTTTGCCTTTCCTTACGACCGCGATTCCGACTTGCTGCGCCTCCAGATGGAAAAGATGATGTCCTACTTTGGGGTTTCCTGGAAACAGGTCGGTGAGGCAAAGGAAAGGCTGGATCGGGTCAGGAGCAGGGTTTGGGAACTGGACCGGCTGACCTGGGCGGAAAATCGCGTAGGCGGCTGGGAGAATCACCTTTACCAGGTCTGCTGCAGCGATTTTAACGGCGATCCGGAAAGGTTTGCGGCGGAAGTTGACGAAATTCTGAAGGAGAGGCGCTCCGCCCCGGCCAGGAAGGAAGAGCTGAGGCTGGGCTACATCGGCGTGCCGCCGATTGTAGGGGAGCTGTACCAGTACCTTGAGGAACGCGGGGCGCGGGTGGTGTATAACGAGGTTCAGCGGCAGTTTACCATGCCCTTTGAGACGCCGGACCTGGTCGAGCAGTACCGGCTTTACACCTACCCCTACGGAATTTTTTTTCGCCTGGAGGATATCTGCCGGGAGGCAGCCCGCAGGAGGCTGGACGGAATTATCCACTACGCCCAGAGCTTTTGCTTCCGCCAGATAGAGGACCTGATCATCAGGCAGAAGCTCGGCCTGCCCGTGCTGACCCTGGAGGGAGACAAGCCCAGCCGCCTGGATGCCCGCACCAGGATGCGCCTGGACGTTTTTCTGGATATGTTGAGGTGAACTGATGTTTTTAGGTATAGACCTGGGCAGCCGCAGCGTGAAGGTTGTTTTGATGGACGGAGAAGGCAACCTGCAGCGGCAAAAGTTCGATACGATGGAATTTTATCGTAAATATGGAGAAAAAGAAGAGGACAGGCTGGTGATTGACGTATCCGTCCTGGCCGTCCCGCCCGCAGGCGCCGTTACGGCCACCGGCTACGGGCGGCAGGCCGTCGGGGTGAAAGGCGCCAGGGCTATTCCGGAAGTAATGGCCCACGTTAAAGGTGCTGTGTACCTTACCGGGCTAAAGGATTTCACCCTGCTGGACCTGGGAGGGCAGGACAGCAAGGTGGCCCTGGTGCGCGGCGGGCGCGTGGTTGACTTTACCGCTAACGACAAATGCGCCGCCAGCACCGGCCGCTACCTGGAGAACATGGCGGCGGCCCTGAACATAAGCCTTGAAGAACTGGGCAGCCATCGCCGGGATCCGGCCGAACTGACCTCCACCTGCGCTGTTTTCGGGGAAAGTGAGCTGATCGGCAAAATTGTGGAGGGCTGTTCCATTCCCTCCCTGGCAGCAGGGGTCAACTACAGCATTTTTAAAAGGATTTTGCCCATGCTGAACAGGCTGCCCAGCGCGGTGATCGTTTTTACCGGCGGGGTGGCCTATAACCGGTCGCTCAGGGAGATTATCGGCGAAGAAACGGGTGCCCGGCTAGTAGTCCCGGAAGGCCCAGAATATGCCGGGGCGGTGGGCTGCTGCGTCGATGCGGCCGGAATTTTATAGACTTTTTCGGGGGGGTATTTATGGAACTGGTAGTTTTGGGCTGCTGGGCCCCTTATCCCCGGGCAGGTGGGGCCTGCTCCGGCTACCTCCTTCGCGCCGGCGGCCTTAATGTGCTTCTTGACTCGGGGAACGGAACCTTGAGCCGGATGATGTCATTTATCGACTTTCGCAGCCTGGACGCGGTGATTATCAGCCACCTTCACCACGACCATTACCTAGATCTCTTTTCCCTGCGGCACGCCGTTGAGGGGGCCAGAAGGGCGGGTACCCTGGCCGGCCCGCTCAGGCTGTTCATTCCTCCGGTACCGGAGACCGATTTTGAAACTCTGGCCGGCTACAAGAAAGCTTTTGAGACTACGCCGATTGAATCCCTTCCCGCTGAGAAAGTGGCCGGCGGGTTCACCGCCCGCAGGCTTGACCTGAAAAGGCTGGTTTTCCGGTTCGTTCCGGCCAGGCACGCCCTGCCGGGGTATTCCGTTTCGGTGGAAGGAGACGGCAAGCTGGTTTATTCCGGCGATACCGTCAGAACGGAGGAGCTTGTTGCCCTCGCCTCCGGCGCCGGCTTGTTCCTTTGCGAGGCCAGCGGCTTGAACAGCGACGCCGAATATCTTAAAGACAACCATCTTACCGCCGGCCAGGCCGGGGAGTTGGCCCGGGAGGCAGGGGTCAGGCGGCTGTTGCTTACTCATTTCTGGCCTGAATACGATCCGGCCGTGCTCGTCGGGCAGGCTGCCGCTGCTTTCGGCGGCCGGGTGGAGGCGGCCGTGGAAGGGAATATGTACCGGCTTGATGGTTAACCGGCGGTTGCTGCAGGCCTGCCGGCAGTATACAACGGCCGGCAATGAAAGGAGATAACCATGGAAAGAATCGATGGAAGAAAACCGGACCAGTTGCGGCCGGTGCGCATAACCAGGAACTATATCAAGCACGCCGAAGGTTCGGTGCTGATTGAAATTGGCGACACCAGGGTGATCTGCACTGCCACGGTGGAGGATAAGGTCCCCCTGTTTTTAAAAGGTGAGGGGAAGGGATGGATTACCGCCGAATACGGTATGCTGCCGCGCTCTACCGGGGTAAGGACGCCGAGGGAGGCCGCCAGGGGCAAGATAGGGGGGCGCACCTGCGAAATCCAGCGCCTGATCGGCCGGTCCCTGCGGTCGGTGGTGGATCTGGCGGCGCTCGGGGAGCGGACCGTATGGCTGGATTGCGACGTTATCCAGGCCGACGGCGGCACCCGGACGGCCTCCATAACAGGTGCTTTCGTGGCCCTCGTCGATGCCCTGAACAGGTTAAAGGAGCAGGGCCAGATCGACCGGATTCCCGTTTCGGATTTTGTTGCGGCCACCAGCGTGGGGAGGCTGAACGGCAGGATTTATCTGGATTTGTGCTATGAGGAGGACTCGGCGGCGGAGGTGGACATGAACATTGTGATGACCGGTTCGGGCCGTTTTGTGGAAGTGCAGGGCACCGGGGAGGAAGCCTCTTTTACCCGCCAGGAAATGGACAGCATGATCGAGCTGGCCGCGCAGGGAATCAGCCGGTTGATTTTGCACCAGAAAGAAGCGCTGGGGGCCGCAGCGGCAGGCATAGGAGGGGATAGTGTTGAAGCTGGTGCTGGCAACCAGAAATAAGAATAAGATTAAGGAGATGATAGAGCTCCTGGCCCCATCCGGGATTGAGGCGTTATCCCTGGATCAGTTTCCCCGGATAGGCAGAATAGAGGAAGACGGCAGGACGTTCAGGGAAAACGCCGTCAAAAAAGCCTCGGCCGTCTGCGAGCAAACGGGAATGATGGCGCTGGCCGACGATTCCGGCCTGGAGGTCGACTGCCTGGACGGTGCTCCGGGAGTTTTTTCCTCCCGCTTTGCCGGGGAGGGCAGCGACGACCGGGCGAATAACGAAAAACTGCTGGAGTTGTTGACCGGCGTCCCTCCGGAGCAGCGCCGCGCCCGCTTCCGCTGCGTTATCGCCATAGCAGCGCCTGACGGCTTTGTCTACACCGCCGAGGGAACCTGTGAGGGGTATATTGCCGAAGAGTTGCGGGGAGAAGGGGGATTTGGCTACGACCCGCTTTTTTACCTGCCGGAGTTCGGGAAAACCCTGGCCGAGCTGGACCTGAAGACCAAAAACAAAGTCAGCCACCGCGGTAAGGCTCTTTTAGGGGCTCTGGACATCCTGGCGGAGCTGAAGGCAATGGAAGAGCAGGAGTGAACGGCCGTTGCGGGTTATTGTTTTCAGCGACAGCCACGGTGTTTTGAGATTTGCCCGACGTGCCCTGGAAGAAGCTGGCCGGGTGGATTTACTGCTGCACGCCGGGGATTTCTGCCGGGACGGCCTCAGGTTGGCCGGCGAGGCCGGTTTGCCGGTAAGGACCGTACGCGGCAACTGTGACGACCCCGGCGAAGGACCGCTGGAGGAAGTGGTCGAGGCATCCGGATGCCGCATCCTGCTGGCCCACGGGCACATGGGCGGGCCGGAGCGGTGGCTGGAAAGGCTCCTGGCCAAGGCCGCGGAGTGCGGCGCTGGGGCCGTAGTTTTTGGGCACACCCACACCGCGGAAATCTTTAAAGAGAAGGGAATACTGTTCTTCAACCCCGGCAGCATTGCCAGGCCGCGCGACTACGACCGGCCGAGCTACGGCATCCTGGAAATCGGTTCCAAGGGGCTGTCTCCTTTCCTGCACCGCATCTGAAAAAGGGAGCTGTTTTCACACCTGCCATGTACGCCCCTCGCTAAGCAATAATTTTAGCCCACATGTCAAGGGTAAAACGAGCAGCCGTCCAAAGACGAGCTTAGGGGTGGGTGACATTTTCATAGAAATATTTCAGGGTGACATTATCACAGAATGAACACACAAACGCCCCGGTCAGCCTTGACAACAACTTTGTTATTTGCTAAGATATCACTTGCGAAGCCAGGAATGTACCGGCAACAGCAACAACGCGGTGGATGTAGCTCAGCTGGTTAGAGTACCAGATTGTGGCTCTGGGGGTCGTGGGTTCGAATCCCATCATCCACCCCAACAAAACTGGGGCGTAGCCAAGCGGTAAGGCACCGGTCTTTGGAACCGGCATTTCGTTGGTTCGAATCCAGCCGCCCCAGCCAATTATTTTTTATGATTTGTCTTTAAACACGGGCCATTAGCTCAGTCGGTAGAGCACCTGACTTTTAATCAGGGTGTCGGTGGTTCGAGTCCACCATGGCTCACCATTAAAAAAGGCCGAAGCCTTTAAGGTTTTGGCTTTTTTTTAGCTCTTCTTTGCCGGTCTTCCCGGTTCCGCCTGTTGCCGCCGCTATAAGGCTTTTAGCCGGGCCGATATCTTGACGCTCCGGGCTTTCTGTGCTAAATTATTTTCACAGCTTCAAACATCAGGCCAAAAGTAAACATGCGGGCGTGGCGGAACGGCAGACGCGCTGGACTTAGGATCCAGTGGGCATCCCCCGTGCGGGTTCAACTCCCGCCGCCCGCACCAGAAATGACAAAGGCCTCCGGAAAACCGGAGGCATTATATTGCATCCTTTAGCAGCCCTTAAAAGAAGGCTTGCGTTTGTTCAAAAAAGCATCAATTCCTTCCTGATAATCCTGGGTCAAAGAAGCTTCCAGAACGCCCCGGCGTTCCACCTCCAGATGACGCTCCAGCAGGGTTAAAAGAGCGTGGTTTAAATCGGCCTTGGCAATGGCAAACGACCGGGTCGGCCCGGCAGCCAGTTGTTCGGCTAGCTGACGGGTTTCCGCAGCAAACCTGTCCGGATCAACCACTTTGTGGACCAGTCCCATGGCGTAAGCCTGCCCGGCGTCGTATACGGGATCCAGAAAAACCATTTCGCAGGCCTTCGAAAAGCCGGCCAACAAGCTGATAAACAGGGTGCATCCGCTGTCGGGTGCCAGGCCGATGCTGGTAAAAGCCTGCTTGAACCTTGCCTGGGCGGAAGCTATGCGCAGGTCGCAGGAAAGTGCCAGAGGCAGTCCGGCGCCGCCTACCGCACCGTTTATCGCAGCCAGCACCGGCTTGGGCATCTGCCTAATGTCCAGAATTATCCTGCGCACGGGCTCGAGCAACTGGCGGACGGGCTCGGTAGGTTTGGTCTTTGCATATTTCTCAAAGAATCTTATGTCGCCTCCGGAGCAAAAGGCTTTTCCGCTGCCGGTCAGCACAACCGCCCTGACCTCCCGGTCGCTGCGGCACATTTCCAGCGCTTCAACAATCTCGCCGGACATATTCAAGTTCAGGGCATTAAAGCTCTCCGGCCGGTTTAAGGTAATTGTTGCAACCGCTCCTTCCTTGCTGAAAAGAATATCTTTAAAAGCCACTTTTAACCTCTCCTTCGTTTTATCTTAATTTTTTGAAACATTCGGCAGGAAGGGCAGCTTTTCCTTCCCGGAAGCCTGCACTTAAACTTAAAAGCCCCGCCTGAAGGCAGGGCTTAAATTATTTTCCCGGCCGGTTCGCGGGACAAGCAGTTTCTTCTTCTCCGGCGTAAGCCGGGAACACCCATTCCGGAGGATAATAGGCTGCCTCGAAGCCCGGCAGAATTTTCATTTCCCAGCCTGAAACCTTATCCCTCACTGCCATCACCTCAAAGCTATTATCCGCCGGAAGGGGCGTTATTAATCATGCCGGGCGGCTGATTTTTATTTCTTTTCTGCCAGCTTTTCCAGCGCTTCTTTTAGCTTTTTATAGGTTATTTCCAGGGATTCGGATACTACCTTGACATTCCCCAGAACAGGCATGAAGTTCGTGTCCCCGCTCCACCGCGGCACCACGTGCACGTGGAAATGGCCCGGCACTCCCGCTCCGGCTACCCTGCCGACGTTGGCGCCCACGTTAAAGCCCTCCGGATTAAAAGAACGAAGCGCCTTAATCATCTTTTGAGTCATTTTAAATATTTCCATCATCTCCTCGCCGGTCAGGTCCTCAATTTCTCCGGTGTGCCTGTTCGGCGCAATCAACAGGTGCCCGTTGTTATAAGGGTAAAGGTTCATAATCACAAAGGCGCTATTGCCCCGCAAAAGGACCAGGTTGTCTTCGTCCCGGTCCGATTCAAGCTTCTCGCAAAAAAAACATTTGCCCCCGTGGTTTCCGCCGATATAAACGGAGCGCCACGGCGCCCAAATCTGTTTCAACGCCAGACCACCTCTTGTAAAAAATATTTTTTATTTTTTGCTTGGAAAATAACTTTATTCTATAGGAATCCTTCAACGCGGCCCAAAATTTTTCCTTTTGCCTGCCCAAAATTATTTCCGGCAAAACCATTATTAAAAACTAGAAACATGATAAAAAAACATAAAAAGCGTTGAAATATGGAAATATTTAATCTATAATGTATCTGGGCCAATTTTAAAAAATTAATTTTCTTTTAAATATTTAAAATAAAGCAATAGATGCGGTTTTCCTTCCGGAAAAAGGAATTTTTTCGTGCACCTGCTTGTTCGTAAGTTCACTAATGCTCTTTGACAATTTAAAAACCATTACCAAAATCACTATCCGGAAAGCAAGGAGGAAAACCTGTAATGACCATCCGTTTCAAACTTGCCGTTTTGACTTCGCTGATCATGGTTTTGCTGGTGGCTTCCATCTGCGCCTATTCTGTCAAATCCATGCACGACAGGCTAATCGAGTCCGTCCAGATCAAGCTTAAGTCTGACCTGGGCATGAGCAGGAGCCTTATCGAAAGCATGTATCCAGGCCAGTGGTCGATCAGGGACGGGGCACTCTATAAAGGCGGCATAAAAGTAAACGAGAACTACGAACTGGTGGATTTAATCGGTAACCTGACCAGCGACACCGTGACCATCTTCCAGGGGGACATGCGGGTATCCACCAACGTGAAAAATCCTGACGGGCAGCGGGCTATTAATACCAGGGCGGCGGAAGAAGTGGCTACGGCCGTTTTGAAGGAAGGCAAAACATATATAGGCAAGGCCCAGGTAGTGGGAAAGTGGAACCAGACCGCCTACGAGCCGATCCGGGACGGGCAGGGCAATCCAATCGGCATGCTTTACGTAGGAGTTCCCAACAACCTTTACGACCAGACGGTTAAAAAGTTCGCCTACAGCTCCATAACGGTAGGAATTGCCGGAATTATTATAAGTATTATCATATGCTTAATCGCCCTCCAACAGCTTTTCGGAAAGCCTTTTGCCAGGTTTGTCGATTTTTCGGAAGTCATCTCGCAAGGTGACCTGACCAGGGAAATTGAGTACAAATCCCATGACGAACTGGGCAAGCTGGCCAAATCGTTCAATAATATGGTCAACAGCCTGAAAGAGCTGATCGGGCATGCTACCGTTACCAGCGCCCGGGTGTCGGGTACCGCCAAAGCCCTGACGGCCCAGGCCGATCAGACCACCGCAACCGCCACCGAAAACGCCTCAACCGTAACTGAAATTTCCGCCACCCTGGACAACGTGGTGGAAAACATAAAAGCCGTATCCAGAGAGGCCGAAGAAGCCAGCAGGCAGGCCGGCCAGGGACAGCATAACATCAATACGGTTGTGGAGACGATGCGGGAAATAGAAGCTTCTGTCAACCACGTGGCAACGTCCGTGGAAAAGCTCAATCAGGCCATAGAAAAAATCGGGCAGTTCGTCGATACAATTGACGGCATTGCTGAGCAGACCAACCTGCTGGCCTTAAACGCCGCCATTGAAGCGGCACGGGCGGGAGAAGCCGGCAAAGGGTTTGCCGTTGTGGCGGAAGAGGTGCGCAAGCTGGCCGAGAACTCCGCCATGTCGGCAAAGGAAGTCGGCCGGATCATCGCCGAGGTGCAGGAGCAGTCGGCGCAGGCAGTCAGCGACATGGAAGGCAGCAAAAATAAAGTGTCCCATGGCGACCGGGTGGTGCAGGAAGTCAGCCGCTCGCTGAACACAATTATAGAACTGGTGCAAAACCTGAACCTGAAAGCCCAGGCCGTTGCCTCCTCCGCCGCCCAGGTAGCCGCAGCAGTGCATAATGTGGCAGCTACAACCGAAGAGCAGACTGCAGCCATGGAAGAAGTCTCTGCCTCGGCAATAGAACTCAACAACACGGCCCTGGAAATGGACAGTCTGCTAACCAGGTTTAAGGTGTAGGATCGGGTGAAAGGCCTTGCTCAAAAAGCAGGGCCTTTAAAATTCGGACATTTTTTCACAAATTTATCCACAGCTCCCTGAAACCTGTTAATAAAATGTTTATAAATCAGTCAATCCAGAACATGCAGTTTGCACAGACAGGAGCCTAATCTTCTTCCTTCCCCGCAAAGAAATCGCACGCCGGCGTGCTGCCTTCAAAAGACAGCGAGCAAAAGCCGCATACCAGGGGCATGCTGCAGCCGCCCACAGTTACCGCCCTCCTGTTTTTTAGTATAAAAAAGCTCTACCTTTTGCAGTGCAGGTTTAAATAGACCTTTAACACTTCTTTTAAAAATATTACATGTTTTATCTCCCCCATTTCGTTGAGCATGTTCACCAGCACAATCAACTCTTCCTCAAACTCATCCCTGGAAGGGATTAAAAGAAGATACGGCTGTACCTCCAAAGTTTTAGCAATTTCCGCCAGAGCCAGCAGCGAGGGATTCCGCTGGCCTCTTTCCAGATACCCCAGGTAGGCGCCTGTGATGTTCAAGCCGCGGGACATTTGTTTTAAGGTAAGGCCCTTCATCTTTCGGTACTGCCGGACGTTTTTCCCAAACACCTTTAAAATATCATCGGTATTTATCATTATTCCCCCTCAGGGCATCATTTCCCGAATTTCCACGCTGACTTTCCCGTCTTCAGCATAAATTATTCCCGCCCGGAGTTTTTTTAAAATTTAAAAATAATTTCTTTGATCATTATTGCTACCGAGATAGTAGGGATTGATAATGTAAACAGATAGTTGTATAATTGTTGAAGAATGTCAAAAAATCATATTCACTGTTTCCTAAAAGGGCAAACCATTCGAAAGAATGGGACGCAAAACCTTGGGTCTAAGGCAGCAAAGCTGCTATGATTGCCAGGTTGCAGGAAAAAGTGTGAAGTTCTTTTCCTTTTGCCCTTTCCGGAACAGAAGCCTATATTTTGCTTGAAGGAAAGGGATGTTTTTGCGGGTGCACCGGGAACTAAACAAATTGCTCAGTCTTATTAAAAATTACTGCCGCGATACTTACCGCCATTCTGTTAACGTTAGTTTAATTGCGTCCAGGATAGCCGCCCACCTGAATCTATCTGAAACACAGGTAGATTTGATAAAAGTTGCAGGACTGCTCCATGATGTCGGCAAAATCAAAATTGAGAAGGAAATAATCAACAAGCCGGGTAAATTAACCCGCGATGAATGGAATATCGTCAAGAAACACCCTGAATACGGCGTTGACATACTTTTGCCTCATTCCTGGGCAAAACCTTTTCTTCAATGGGTCTATTGCCATCACGAAAGATGGGACGGCAACGGGTATTTCGGCATAAAGGGGTACGATATTCCTCTGGAAGCAAGAATCCTTGCTCTGGCCGACGCTTTTGACGCAATAACTTCTTCGCGCCCCTACCAGAAAAAGAAAAACTGGCAGGAAAGCCTGAACGAAGTAAAAAGGTGCAGCGGCACACAGTTCGACCCATTCCTGGCGCAGGAGCTCATTCAATTCCCGGACAAAATCTTAAAGCCGCATGCTTTAATAGGGGACGGTGGTGCAGAGTTTGGAACTCAACAACGTAACCGATTCGGGGAGGAAGGCGCAGATTACAATTAAGCTGTCCGAGTTTGAAATACCGCCAATTCAGGACGTGCTGCTCGTCGGCAGAAGAGCACCAATCGGCCCCGAAGCCGTTCAGAGAATGGTAGACATTTTAAGCCCGGACCAGTATGAAGTGCTGAGAGTTGAAGAAGGCCCTTTTGAAGCTATTGTCGTTCGCAAGTCGCTGTGCAATTTAATTACGCGGGAAAAACTGCTGGAAATTATTATGGAAGAGGGAGTAAAGGTTGCTTCTGAAACAGCGGTGCTGAAAGCCCAGGTAAACGTGGTTTTAAACATCAATATCGAGGTTGAGCTGTAATGCTTAGGGTTTCCGATATAATGTCCAGGCCGGTAATTACAGTCGATATTCTGGATAGCGTGGCCAAAGCGGCCTTGCTAATGGAAAAGCACGGCATAGGCGGGCTCCCCGTTTTAAACGATGACAAGCTTTGCGGCATCATAACCTCCAGAGACGTGCGCCGGGCCCACCCCAACCGCATTGTGGCCGATGCCATGTCCAAAAATGTCATTTCTGTCAACAGCAACGAATCCTTACTGAACGCAATGAACATAATTGGGGAGAAAAAGGTCGAAAGGCTGCCGGTGCTGGAAGACTGCAGGCTGGTGGGAATCATAACAAAAACCGATATACTCCTCGAAATAGGCAAGCACACCGATCCGCTGACCGGCCTGAAATCTGGAGCCTACATAAGATCCCTGGCCGAGAATATAATGTCGGAAGGCAAAGAAATAGCGGTAATTTTTTTCGACATCAACGATTTCGGGATTATTAACAAAGCCTTTGGGCACGTCTACGGCGACCTCTGCCTGAAAGCAATCGGCCGGGTGCTGGCCGAAAGCGCAGGAGGCGCGCCCTATTTTCCGGGCCGCTATGCCGGGGACGAGTTTATTGTGGTAACAACCGAAGATTTGAAGCAGGCCGGTAAATGGACGGCCGGGATTATAAAAAAGGTAAGCGATATTACAAAAGAACACGGGATGCCGGTTACCATCGTGGCCGGCATTGCCGGGGGGCGCAGAAGCGGCTCACGCGCCGAATCTCACCTTCCGGCAACCGTGGACGACTTGATAAACATGGCCAGCCTGGCCTCCACCTTGGCTAAAAAGGAAAACCGCCTGATTGCCTTTGCCAAGAAAACTTAAAAGCTACAAATCACCGCCGGACGGCTGCTTTGACGCCAGAACCGGGCCAAAGAACAACTAAATTTAATTGAAAACTGGCTGTTACCCCTACGGGAGCCCTCGTTGGGGTTTTTATTTTCAAGAAAATTGCTTGCAGGAAAACTTCGCCATGGTGTTTAATAATTCTATACCCGACAAAGAGGAGGATTCCACCCATGCCCGATAATAATGAATTGGTTAATCTGCTCCGCGCCGTTATTCAGGAGGAAATACAGTCCGTCCGGCAGGAGGTCCGGGCTATCGTACAGGAAGAATTAAAGCCTGTCCGCCAGGAACTGCAACAGGTTAACACCCGCCTTGACATCCTGGAAGCGGGGCAGGCCGAGTTAAGAAATGATGTACAAGATCTAAGAGCGGGGCAGGCCGAGTTAAGAAATGATGTACAAGATCTAAGAGCAGGGCAGGCCGAGTTAAGAAATGACGTACAAGATCTAAGAGCGGGGCAGGCCGAGTTAAGAAATGACGTACAAGAACTAAGAGCGGGGCAGCAGGAATTAAAGAAAGGCCAGGCTGCCATTGAAGCCGCCCTAAATGATTTAAGGACCATAAACCGGCGGACACATAAGGAAGTGTTTGGTCAACTCAATGCTATTTGGGACGACATTAAGCTCCTTTCTTCTAAAGGGGAAAAGGCTATCAGATAAGCACCCGGCCACAGGGCCGGGATTTAACTTTTAACGAATGGAAAGGGCACCGGAAAATCTCCTGGCCGCCGTGTGGCTACGATTAAAAACGCCGCAAACCCTTGCGGCGCCTGGTTTTCACTGGCGTCCCAGGAGGGATTCGAACCCCCGGCCTACGGATTAGAAGTCCGTTGCTCTGTCCGGCTGAGCTACTGGGACAATTATATGGAGCGGGTGATGGGAATCGAACCCACGTACCCGGCTTGGAAGGCCGGTGCTCTACCATTGAGCTACACCCGCTTGAGAAAAGCATATTTTTTTCAAGGCAATTAATATTATAACTAAAATTATGCCCGCCGTCAAAGTTTTTTGACCGGCGATGTGTTCATCCTCCGGCAATATTGCCTAAAAATCTTCTGAAAAAGTCATCCCTTTGGCAGAATGAAAGAGTAATATTATCAGTGGAGTGGATGCCAGATAAAATAAAGTTAATTTTAGGACGCTTTCAGGATCACCTTATTGATAATTTGCAAAGGTATAGATATAATTGATAGGTAACGCTTTTGTATTTTAATCGGCCTTGAAGGAAAATATAAGGCGCTGTAGAAATAATTAGTCGATTTTGGTTAAAATACTACTGTTGCCTGGAGCTTGAAATGGCAAGAGCACGCTTTTCTAATAGCAATTGCTTTTTTAACTTAACCGTATAAGGGGGAGAATATATGAAAGCCAACGCGGAAAGGATAGAAAAGAATACCGTACTTCTGGAAATAGAGGTGGACGCCGAACAGCTCTCCCAGGCTATGGAAAGGGCCTACCGCAAGCTCGTTAAAAGCGTGAGCGTTCCGGGTTTTCGCCGGGGCAAAACGCCCAGGCCCATTTTTGAGCGGTACGTTGGGAAAAGCGCCCTATATGAAGAGGCCATGGATTATCTGGTCCCCGTAGCTTATTTCAAAGCGGTGGAGGATACCGGCATCGAGCCCATTGAAAAGCCGAAGGTTGAAGTGGTTCAGGTGGAAGAGGGCAAGCCGGTTTTGTTTAAGGCGACGGTTCAGGTGAAACCGGAGGTAAAACTCGGCCAGTACAAGGAACTGGAATTGACAAGGCCATCCACTGAAGTGTCCGGGGAAGATGTGGAAAAAGAGCTGGTGCGCCTGCAAAACAGGTATGCTAAGCTGGTAACTCTGGAAGAAGGTACGGTTGAGAAAGGCGATACAGCCATCATCGACTTTGCAGGGAGGATTGACGGAGAGCCCATTAAAGGGGGGGAAGGCAGGGACTATTCCCTGGAAATCGGCTCGGGCTCTTTTGTGCAGGGGTTTGAGGAGCAGCTTGTAGGTATGGCTGCCGGCGAGACCAGGGAAATTGATGTGACTTTTCCTGAGAACTACAAGGCGGAGGAACTGGCCGGAAAAGAGGCTAAGTTTACTGTAACCGTAAAGGAGATAAAGCGTAAAGAGATTGCTCCGCTGGACGATGACTTTGCCAAGGATGTAAGCGAGTTTGACACCCTGGAGGAATTAAGGAACGACCTATCGAATAAATTAAAGCAGGCTGCGGAGAACAGGGCCGAATACCAGGTTAAAATGGATGCGGTAACAAAAGCCGTTGATAACGCCGAAGTGGAAATACCCGAAGTGATGATAACAAACCAGCTTGCCGACATGATCGGCACCCTTGCGAGCCGTCTTTCCAGCCAGGGCCTTTCCCTGGAGGATTATCTGAAGTATACCGGCAGCACCCTGGAGGATATGAGGGCAAGCATGATGCCGGAGGCCGAGCGCAATGTAAAAACTGCCCTGGTGCTGGAAGCCATAGCTAGGGCAGAGGGCATAAAAGCTTCAGATGAAGAAGTGGATGAAGAGATTAAGAAAATGGCGGCCCATTACCAGCAGGATCCGGAAGTGGTCCGGAAAATGCTGGAGAAGGAAGGCCAGCTCAAGTTTATCGCCGAAGGCCTGGTCCGTGAGAAGACTGTCAAGTTTCTTGTTGAAAACGCGAGAATTTTGGAGGACACCAACGGGCAGGCTAACGAATAGTTATGTTAGAAAGCAGGAAAACAAAAGGGAGGGCAGCTCCCTTTGTAAGGGGAATATCTCCAGAATAAGCGAGTTTTTTTAAGGAGGCGCAGCGCAACTTGAATCTTGTACCTATTGTTGTGGAGCAGACCAATCGCGGCGAGCGTGCTTACGATATTTATTCAAGGCTTTTAAAGGACCGCATCATTTTTCTGGGCGGGCCCATCGACGATAATACGGCCAACCTGATCATTGCCCAGATGCTTTTCCTGGAAGCCGAGGACCCTGAAAAGGACATTCAGTTTTACATTAATTCACCCGGCGGGGTTGTAACGGCGGGGATGGCCATTTACGACACCATGCAGTACGTGCGCTCACCCGTAGCCACCATTTGCATCGGCCAGGCTGCCAGTATGGCTTCGCTCCTTCTGGCTGCCGGGGCAAAAGGGAAGAGGTATTCCCTTCCCTATGCCAGGATCCTGATTCACCAGCCTCTGGGCGGAGTTCAGGGCCAGGCCACCGACATAGAAATTCATGCCAAGGAAATTTTAAGAATGAGGCAGTTTTTAAACGAAATCCTTTCCAGACATACAGGCCAGCCCATTGAAAAAATAGCCAGGGACACCGAGCGGGATTACTTCATGTCGGCACAGGAAGCCAAGGAATACGGCATCATTGACGAGGTATACGATGTCAGGAAGTAAAAGCAAAAGAGGTGGAAATATGTTTGGCGACAAGGGGCAGTTGAAATGTTCCTTTTGCGGCAAACTCCAGGACCAGGTGAAGAAGCTGGTTGCCGGCCCTGGCGTTTATATTTGCGACGAGTGCATAGAGCTCTGCAATGAAATCATTGAGGAAGAGCTTAATGAGGAGCTGGGCCTGGAGCTGGGAGACATCCCGAAGCCGAAGGAGATTAAGGAGATCCTGGATCAGTACGTGATCGGCCAGGAGAGCGCGAAAAAGTCCCTGGCCGTGGCGGTATACAACCATTATAAAAGGATCAATCTCGGCGGCAAGATCGACGATGTCGAGCTGCAGAAAAGCAATATAGTCATGCTGGGGCCTACCGGCAGCGGCAAAACCCTGTTGGCCCAAACTCTGGCGCGCCTTTTGAACGTCCCCTTCGCCATTGCCGACGCCACCTCTCTTACCGAGGCGGGCTACGTGGGCGAGGATGTCGAGAACATCCTGCTTAAGCTCATCCAGGCGGCGGATTACGATGTTGAGAAGGCCGAAAAGGGTATTGTGTACATCGACGAGATAGACAAAATTGCCCGTAAGTCGGAAAACCCATCCATTACCAGGGATGTTTCCGGCGAGGGTGTGCAGCAGGCCCTGTTAAAAATCCTGGAGGGCACCGTTGCCAGCGTACCGCCTCAGGGCGGCCGCAAGCACCCCCACCAGGAGTTCATCCAGCTTGACACCACGAACATACTGTTTATCTGCGGCGGCGCCTTTGACGGGATCGAGAAGATCATTATGAACCGTATCGGCAAAAAGGCCATGGGCTTTGGGGCCGAGATCAAGGCCAGGAAGGAGCTTAAAATCGGCGAGATTTTAAGCAAGATCCTGCCCGAGGACCTTTTGAAATACGGCCTGATACCGGAGTTCGTCGGCAGGCTGCCGATTATAGTTACCCTGGATGCCCTCGATGAGGAGGCGCTGATCCGGATCCTGACCGAGCCCAGAAACGCCCTGGTTAAGCAGTACGAAAAGCTTTTCGAGCTGGACGGCGTTACCCTGGAATTTACCCAGGATGCGCTGAAGGCTGTGGCGGAGGAGGCACTCAAGCGCAATACCGGCGCCAGGGGTTTAAGGGCCATCCTGGAAGAGGTAATGCTCGACGTGATGTACGATATTCCCTCCCGCAGCGATGTTGCCAAGTGCATTGTAACCAGAGAAACAATTTTAAGAAGGGAGCCGCCGCGGATTATTTCCCTGGACCGGAAAAAGAAAAAAGAAGAGACAGCTTAATCGGCCGTCTGGTTTAAAACATAGAGAAAAGGTAATCCTGATCGACTGATCGGGATTTTTTCTTTTTAAACTGGGTAAGGATTGCCCCGGCATTTCGGGGCGGGCGGACCGGGCAGCTTATGTTTTTGCATAAAAACAGGTTAAAATTTGAAAAACTTAGTAATACTAAAGATGAGAATAAGTTTTCGATGAGGTGGTAATAAGTGGGAGAATTTTCTTCCGGTCTGGGAAGCTTTCTGACCTTTATCCAGGTTTTTTTTGCAGTGGTAATCGGCCTTTATTTTTGGAACCTGCTCAAAGCGCAGCACGGAAATAAGACCGTGGTGGAAAAAGAGTCAAAAAAAGAAATGGAAAAGCTTCAGCGAATGCGCTCCATCTCTCTGACCGAACCGCTTTCCGAAAAAACCCGCCCGGCCAGCTTTGATGAGATTATCGGCCAGGCCGAGGGATTAAAGTCGCTCCGCGCCGCACTCTGCGGACCCAATCCGCAGCATGTGATTATTTACGGGCCGCCCGGAGTTGGTAAAACCGCGGCAGCCAGGCTGGTACTGGAAGAGGCCAAAAAGAACCCCTTATCGCCTTTTAAAGGTGACGCCAAGTTTATCGAGGTGGACGCCACCACCGCCCGGTTTGACGAGCGGGGCATTGCCGATCCGCTTATCGGTTCTGTGCACGATCCTATTTACCAGGGGGCGGGCCCCATGGGCATGGCCGGCATCCCGCAGCCGAAGGCCGGTGCTGTTACCAAGGCGCACGGCGGGATGCTGTTCATCGACGAAATCGGCGAACTTCACCCGATCCAGATGAACAAGCTCTTAAAAGTAATAGAGGACCGCAGGGTGCTTCTGGAAAGCGCCTACTATAACTCCGAGGATACGAATATTCCGTCACATATTCACGACATCTTTCAGAACGGCCTGCCGGCCGACTTCCGGCTGGTAGGCGCTACCACCAGGGAACCGGTGCACATTCCACCGGCCTTGCGCTCGCGCTGCCTGGAGATCTTTTTCCGCCGGCTAACACCTGACGAAATTGAGCAGATAGCGGCCAATGCGGCAAAAAAGATCGGCATGCCGCTGCAGGCTGGGGCCCTGGAAGTGATCAAAAAGTATGCCACAAACGGTCGCGAGGCGGTTAACATTATCCAGATTGCTGCCGGCATAGTCATAACCGAGGGCCGGGAACAAATCCGCACTTCCGACATAGAGTGGGTTATTCACAGCGGCCAGTACTCGCCCAGGCCGGAAAAGAAGGTGCCGCCCCGGCCCCAGGTGGGCCTCGTCAACGGTCTGGCCGTTTGCGGCCCGAACACCGGCGTTCTGCTGGAAGTGGAGGCCAATGCTTTGCCCGCCCCGCGCGGCCAGGGACGGATAACGGTAACCGGCATGGTAGAGGAAGAAGAAATTGGAAGCGGCGGCAGGACAGTGCGGCGCAAAAGCATGGCCAGGAGCTCAGTTGAAAACGTTTTAACCGTTCTTCGCCGAACCATGGAAGTGGACCCCCGGGACTACGACATTCATGTCAATTTTCCGGGCGGCACGCCCGCCGACGGGCCTTCTGCCGGCGTTACCATTGCCACGGCGGTGTATTCCGCAATTACTGGGCTGCCGGTGGACAATAAAGTGGCCATGACCGGCGAGGTGTCGATCCGCGGGCTGGTAAAGCCTGTGGGCGGTATTGTGGCCAAAGTAGAGGCCGCCCGCCAGGCCGGCGCCAGGAGGGTGCTTATACCGGCCGAGAATTACCAGGAGCTTTTTAAGGAATTTACGGATGTGGAGGTAATCCCGGTGGAGCGCCTGGAAGAGGCGATCAGGCTGGCTTTAATTACCCCGCCGGTGGAGAAAAAAGTGGAACTGCCTTCACCGGCCCCGCTTGAAGTCATAGGTGCGGCGGGTTTTTCCGCAGGACATTCCCTTTCGAAATAAGCGTAAGAAAATAAACAAAAATGCGTAATCCTTTGTATGAATTGCCCATACTTGCTTAATAACCCGGCAAAGGCCGGGTTATTATTTTCCTAGCAATTATTGCTATGGCAGTATTTTTAGCTTTTATGATAAAATAAAAACGAATCTTTATAACCCGATTTTTATGACAGCAGAAGCAAAACGATATTTAAAAGGAGGTGCAGCTTTGAAATCGGAAGTTAAGATATTGCCTTTGCTGCCTTTGAGAGGCATTCTCGTCTTCCCGTACATGGTAATCCATCTTGACGTGGGGCGCGAAAAATCGGTGCTGGCCATTGAAGAGACCATGATCCGTGACAGGGTTATTTTTCTTGCCACCCAAAAAGAGGCCCAGACCGATGATCCGGGCGAGGATGACATTTATCAGATCGGCACCGTGGCCGAAGTCAAGCAGCTTTTGAAATTGCCCGGTGGGACCATCCGGGTTCTGGTAGAAGGCATTGCCAGGGCCAGGGTCCGCCGTTTTATATCGATGGAACCTTTCTTCCGCGTTGAAGTAGAGCAGTACTATGAGGATTTCCAGAAAAACAGCGAAATTGAGGCATTAATGCGCAGCCTGGTCTACCAGTTTGAGCAGTACGTCAAGCTTTCCAAGCGCATACCCCCTGAGACGGTGGTTTCGGTTGTTAATCTGGAAGAGCCGGGCCGGCTGGCTGACATTATTGCCTCCCACCTTGCCTTGCGCATAGAGGATAAGCAGAGCATTCTTGAATCGGTTAACATAATCGGACGGCTGGAAAAGCTTTGTGCTATTGTGGCCAGGGAACTGGAAATTGTTGAGCTGGAGCGCAAAATTAACATTCGTGTCCGCAAGCAAATGGAAAAGACCCAAAAGGAGTACTACCTGCGCGAGCAGATGAAGGCCATCCAGCGCGAACTTGGTGAAAAAGACGAGCGCATGGCGGAAGGCGAAGAACTGCGGGAAAAGATTGCCGAGGTCAAGCTCCCCAAGGATGTGGAGGAAAAGGCCCTGAAAGAAGTGGAACGGCTGGAGAAGATGCCCCCCATGGCCGCCGAGGCGGCTGTGGTGCGCAACTATCTCGACTGGCTTTTGTCCCTGCCCTGGAACAAGAGCACCAGGGACCGGCTGGATATAAAGGCGGCCGAGGCCATCCTGGAGGAGGACCATTACGGCCTGAAAACGGTTAAGGAGCGCATCCTGGAGTACCTGGCCATCCGCAAGCTGGCCAAAAAGATGAAGGGCCCGATCATCTGTTTCGTCGGCCCGCCTGGCGTCGGCAAAACCTCGCTGGGTCGATCCATTGCCCGCGCCCTGGAACGCAAATTTGTCCGCATGTCCTTGGGCGGTGTGCGCGACGAAGCTGAAATCCGCGGCCACCGCCGCACCTATGTAGGGGCTCTGCCGGGCAGGATTATTCAGGGCATGCGCCAGGCCGGCTCAAAAAACCCTGTGTTTTTGCTGGATGAAATCGACAAGATGAGCATGGACTTTCGCGGCGACCCGTCGGCGGCCCTTCTGGAAGTGCTGGACCCTGAGCAGAACAGCAATTTCAGCGACCATTACATCGAGGTGCCGTTTGACCTTTCCAATGTCATGTTCATCACCACTGCCAATTTGCAGCACAACATTCCCCGTCCGTTGCAGGACAGGATGGAAATAATCTATATTTCCGGCTACACGGAAGAGGAAAAGGTCCAGATCGCCATGCGCCACCTGCTGCCCAAACAGATCAAGGAGCACGGGTTGAGCAATGATATGCTTAAAATTTCAGAAAACACAATCCGCAAGATCATCCGGGAGTACACGCGGGAGTCCGGCGTGCGCAACCTGGAAAGGCAGATTGCAACCATTTGCCGTAAGACTGCAAAGCTGGTGGTCTCCGACAAGGCCAGGAAAATACATGTTACGGCCCAGAATCTGAACCAGTTCCTGGGCACTCCCCGGTTCCGTTATGGCGTTGCCGAACTGGACGACCAGGTGGGCGTGGCCACCGGCCTGGCCTGGACGGAGGTGGGCGGCGACACCCTGGCTATCGAGGTCACGATTTACAAAGGGAGCGGCCGGCTTACCCTGACCGGCAAACTGGGCGAGGTGATGAAGGAATCGGCCCAGGCCGGCTACAGCTACATCCGCGGGCGGGCGGCAGAACTGGCCATTGACGGGGAGTTTTTCGACAAGCAGGATATACACATTCACATACCCGAGGGGGCCACTCCCAAGGACGGCCCTTCAGCCGGAATCACCATGGCCTGCGCCCTGGCCTCGGCCATTACCGGGCGCAAGGTGCGGCATGACGTGGCCATGACCGGCGAGATTACCCTGAGGGGGAGGGTCCTGCCGGTAGGAGGGGTTAAGGAGAAGGTGCTGGCGGCCCACCGCGCCGGCATTAAAACCGTTATCCTGCCTAAAGACAACAAGAAGGATCTGGATGAAATTCCGAAGAAGGTTAAGGATAAATTAAACTTTATTCTGGTGGATCATATGGATCAGGTACTGGAAGCCGCCCTTCTGGAGAAGGAATATGAACCGGTTGAGCTTAACACCGACGGGCCGGTGGTGCCGCAGCCGCCTGCCTATCAGTCTGCTGTCATAAGCGAGAGGGGCGCCCAGATTCACTCATGAAAATCAAGAACGCCGAGTTCATTACCAGCGCGGCCAAAACTGCTGACTACCCGGCCGGGAACATTCCTGAAGTTGCCCTGGCCGGGCGTTCTAATGTAGGGAAGTCCTCGCTGTTAAACAGGCTGGTCAACAGGAAGAGCCTGGCTCGCATCAGCAGCACTCCCGGGCGCACCCGGCTGATCAACTTTTTTCTGGTGAACGGCCTTTTCCGCCTGGTCGACCTGCCCGGCTACGGATACGCTAAAGTATCTGCCAGGGAGAGGCAGGGCTGGCGGAGGATGGTAGAGGAGTACCTGAAGACGAGGGAAAACTTAAAAGGGGTGGTGCTGCTGGTGGACAGCCGCCATCCGCCCACCGTCCTGGACGTGCAGATGTACGAATGGCTCAAGTACCAGGGAATTCCGGCGGCAGTGGCGGCTACCAAGGCGGATAAAATTTCACGTTCCAAGCGGGCGCAGTCGCTGAAGGTGATCCGGGAAGTCCTGAATCTGACCGCAAAGGAGCCGCTGGTCTTCTTTTCTGCGGAAACCAGCGAAGGCCGGGAGGAAATGCTTGAAGTAATTGGCCGCTGGGTTGGCCTTTCAGGCCGGTAAGGCCGGGGCAGGCGACGGCAGTGCGCCGTCCGTAAAAAAGTTATTTCCTGTTGAAAATGCCGAAGATATTATTTTTCAAGTTTTTATCCTGCCCGGTTTCAGGGTCATACGTTACCGTTTCCACGGCCTTTCGGGCAAAATCGGTAACAACCGCCGTTTCATAAGGAGCCGGCAAGGCTATTTCGCCGGCTTCTTTTGCTGCTTCATGGAACCTTTCGTAAGGCTCCCTGGGCACGACGGGGCTGCAGGCCCAGATGCGCAGGGACTGATAGCGCTTAAGCGACTTCAAAAGCACCTGGCGGTCGGTATTCGGAAAAGACGGGGCCGCCGCTTCGGCGGCTTCATCCGGGCTGTGCCGGCTCAGCCAGAGCTGGGCCTTATATATGGCGTTGGTAAACCCCTGGATTATTTCGGGGTTGGATTCGATATAGCCGGGCAGGGCGGCGTAAGCCGTTACCACCATGTCACCGGCAGCCGTTCCCACAGATTCAACCACCCGGCCGTAGCCCTTGGCTTCGGCTGCGGCAGCTTCCGGTTCCAGCAATTGAAGGTAGTGGCCGGTGCCGGCGCGAAAAGCCCCCACCCTCAGGGTGTCGGGGATGTTGTGGTAAATGGTCACCTCCCGGTAAGGACGCAGGCCGTGCCGCCTCAAAACGCTTTCCAGGGCAATTTCGGAGCTGTCGTCCTGGGAACCGCCGATAATGGTCTTGTTCTTCAGATTTTCCCAGTTAAATTCCCCTTTGTTTTCCCTTTCCAGGAGGTAGGAGCCGTCCCGGCAGGCCATGGTGGCAAAAACTTTGGGTGCGGGGCCTTTTGCGTTGGGGTTGAAAATTATCTTCTGCAGGCCGCACAGGGCTATGTCCGTCCTGCCGTCGTCCAGGGCTGTCCGGATGGCCTCCGGGCTGGCCGTTGAAATTGTTACATTTAAGTTTTGCTCTTTGAAAAACCCCAGGTTTAAGGCCAGGTATAGTGGCAAAAAGTACGGCGAGCGGGCTGATTCGAGAACTCTCACGGTGTGCATTTGCTGTGCCGGAGCAGTTTTTTCCCGGCAGCCCGGAACAGGTGCCAGCATTAAAAAGATTAATGTCAGAAAGGCAATTGTTTTTGCCTTGCCGGCCAAGGCAATCCCTCCCCGGAAGAATCCTTTCTTACCTTTAAATTTCTATTTAAAGTTTAAGCCTTTCATGCCATGAAATAAGGATTGTCCGCATAAACTGGCCCTGTCTGCATAAAATTGTAAAAAAGCAGTGACTGGGGGGTTGATTTTGAAAGTTATGGCATTTGTCAGGTGGCACGGTTACGGACGGCCCGCCGGACGGCTGGCCGGCGGCGCCTTGCTGATGGGCCTTGTTTGGGCCTTCGGGATAATGCTGGCAGCCTGCGCTGCAATGTGCGCATGGGTTGTACTGGCAGCCTGGCCGGTGTACGAGTTCGGCGCTTTTTTGACTGCCGGCTCCGTGGCAGGGGCGGTCCTGGGCGGCGCTGCCTGCGCCAGGGCGGCAGGCAGGTTTGGCCTGCTGCACGGTTTCATAACCGGCCTGCTTTTCGGGCTGTTTTTAGAGGCGCTGCTGTTTGCCGGCAGCCCGGGGAGCTTTACGGCAGCCGGCCTGGCACTGCGGGCAGCCTTCCTCGGAGTTGCGGGGGCGGCAGGAGGCCTGGCAGGAGTGAACCTGGCCAGCCGCCGGCCTTCGTTTTATGCCGGCAGGCGTTACGGTAAATAAGCCCATACCGTGGTTAATCCCACCTTATTCAAGGTGGGTTCAGACTGAAGACAAACTACTGCTAGCGTTAAAGCGCCGGTGGCTGAAAACGCTGCTCTGTTGCGTAGCGCCGTTAGGTGAACTTGGCGAAACTGAGGTTGCGGAATTGGGGGCGCGGACAGGACGTCCGTACCAGCCCTCACGAACCAGGACGGTGAGTTGAGGGCGTCCCAATTCCGCCCGAAGTGAGCCATAGTTCACCCGGCGCGGAGCATTCAGAGCCAAGCGATTTCAGCCACCGGGGAACTTTGCCAACAGCCTGATCCCACCTTATTCCAAGGTGGGTTTTTCACGCTTGACACCGCCCCGTAAAATCGTTAATATTATGTGGAAAAATTGTGGGGAGTGAATGAATTTGGTTAAAACAGATATTCCAACCACTTACGATCCACATTCGGTAGAAAATAAATGGTATGCATTCTGGGAGAAAAACGGCTTCTTTCACACCGAGGTAAACCCCGAACAGGAGCCGTTCTGCATAGTGATGCCTCCGCCTAACGTGACCGGGCAGTTGCATATGGGACATGCCCTGGACAACACCCTGCAGGATATTCTGACGCGCTGGAAAAGGATGAAGGGTTACAACACCCTTTGGCTGCCCGGCACAGATCATGCCGGGATTGCCACCCAGGCAAGGGTTGAAGAACAACTGGCCAAGGAAGGCCTTTCCCGGCACGACCTGGGCCGCGAGGAATTTTTAAAGAGGGTTTGGGCCTGGAAGGAAAAGTACGGCAACCGGATTACCACCCAGTTGAGAAGGCTGGGAGCTTCATGCGACTGGCAGCGGGAGCGTTTTACGATGGATGAAGGGTGCTCCGAAGCCGTGCTGGAGGTCTTTATCAAGCTGTTTCAGCGCGGTCTGATTTACCGGGACTACTATATAACGAACTGGTGCCCCAAGTGCCACACCACCATTTCCGATATCGAGGTGGAGCACCTGGAGCGGCCGGGGCATTTGTATTACTTTAAATATCCTTTTAAAGACGGCAGCGGCCACGTGGTTATAGCCACCACCCGCCCGGAGACCATGCTGGGCGATGTGGCGGTGGCCGTTCACCCTGATGACGGGCGCTACAAGGAGATGGTGGGGAAAACGCTGATTCTGCCCCTGGTGGGGCGGGAGATGCCGGTCATAGCTGACGAGTACGTCGATCCTTCCTTCGGCACGGGAGCGGTGAAGATTACCCCGGCCCACGATCCTAACGACTTTGAGGTGGGGGCAAGGCATAACCTGCCCCAGGTGAAGGTAATAGACAGAGAGGGCAGGATGAGCGAGGAGGCCGGCCCCCGTTACCAGGGACTGGACCGTTACGAGTGCCGCAAGAAAATCGTCCGCGACCTGGAGGCGGGAGGCTATCTTTTAAAGACGGAAGATCACGTCCATGCCGTGGGGCATTGCTACCGCTGCAACACCGTCATTGAACCGATGCTTTCCAAGCAGTGGTTTGTCAGGATGAAGCCCCTGGCCGAACCGGCCATTGAGGCGGTTAAGGAGGGCCGCATCCGTTTTATTCCAGAGCGGTTTGCCAAAATATATCTGAACTGGATGGAGAATATCCGCGACTGGTGCATATCCCGGCAGCTCTGGTGGGGGCACCGCATACCGGTATGGTACTGCGGCGACTGCGGGGAGATGACCGTTTCCAAAAAGGCAGTTACCCATTGCGCAAAGTGCGGCAGTGCAGAGGTGGAACAGGACCCGGACGTGCTGGACACCTGGTTTTCCTCGGCCCTATGGCCGTTTTCCACCCTCGGCTGGCCCAAAAAGACCCTGGATCTGGCCTATTATTACCCCAATTCGGTGCTTGTAACCGGCCGGGACATTATCTTTTTCTGGGTGGCCAGGATGATTTTCTCCGGACTGGCTTTTATGAACGACGTGCCGTTTCGCGAGGTTTTTATCCACGGGCTGGTGCTGGATGCCCTGGGCCGGAAAATGAGCAAGTCCCTGGGCAACGGGGTCGACCCCATCGACGTGATCGAGTCGCACGGGGCGGACAGCCTGCGGTTCATGCTGATCACCGGCAACACCCCCGGCAACGACCTCCGCTTTCATTTCGAAAGGCTGGACGGGGCGCGCAACTTTGCCAACAAACTATGGAATGCTTCCCGTTTTGTCCTGATGAACCTGGAGGACTTTGACCCCGAGGGCCGGCCCGGGCCTTACAGCCTGGCCGACCGCTGGATCATCAGCCGGCTGCAGGCGGCAATTGCCGGCGTGTCCAGGTACCTGGAGGCCTACGAACTGGGCGAGGCGGCGCGGGTGCTTTACGATTTTATCTGGAGCGAGTTCTGCGACTGGTATATCGAGCTTGCCAAGCCCAGGCTGTACGGGAAAACCACTCCGGAAGACAGGTACACCGCCCAGCATGTGCTTTCTTCGGTTTTAAAGTGCACCCTTGAGCTCCTGCACCCCTTTATGCCTTTTATCACCGAAGAGATATGGCAGCACCTGCCCGGCCGCGGTGTTACCATAATGAAGGCGCCCTGGCCGGCGGCCCGCAGTGAACTGGTAGATACGGAAGCGGAGAAAGAAATGGAACTGCTGATGGAGGTTACCAAAGCCATCAGGCATATCCGCAGCGAGATGAACGTGTCTCCGGGGCGCAAGGCGGACGCTTTGCTTTCCGTGCCGGACGGCGCCGTCAGGGCCGTCCTGGAGAAGGGCAGGGAGTACATCCAGGGGCTGGCCAATGCCCGCCTGAAAATATTCCCGGTCCTGGACGAAGCGCCGGAGCAGGCCGCCCATGCCGTAATCAGGGGAATAGAGCTGTTTGTTCCCTTAAAGGGCCTGATCGATGTGGAAAAAGAAATTGCCCGCCTGCAAAAGGAACTGGCGGTTACAGAAAAAGAGCTGGCCCGGGTGCGGGGCAAACTGGCCAATCCCGGCTTTTTGGCCAAGGCCCCGGCGGAAGTGATCGAAAAAGAAAAGGCCAGGGAGGAAGAGCTTTCCGGCAAGCAGGCAGCCGTGAGGGAAAGGCTGGGCATGTTGGCCGGGAAGAAAAAATAAGGGTCATAACCTGAATTTTCGGGGAGCGATGTTTCTGGTGAATTATGAGGAAGCGCTTTCGTACCTTTCCGACCGGAGCAGTTCCGGCATCAGGCTGGGCCTCGGCCGCATTAAAGAGCTACTGCGCCGGTTGGGCAACCCTCACCTGGATTTAAAAGCAATCCACATCGGCGGGACAAACGGAAAGGGTTCCACCGCCGTCATGCTGGCCGGGATCTTGCAAAAGGCCGGCTACCGGACGGGCGCCTTTACCTCGCCGCACCTGCATTCCTTTACGGAGAGATACCGCATAGACGGAGCATGTATAAGCAGGGAGCGGATTGCCGAATTGACCGGTGAGATGCGCCCGCACCTGGAGGCCATGGCGGCGGATGGGTTTGAGCGGCCTACGGGATTTGAGGCGGGCACGGCCCTGGCCTTTTTGTATTTCAGCCGGGAAAAGGTGGATTATCTGGTCCTGGAGGTCGGGCTGGGAGGCAGATGCGATGCCACCAACGTGGTGAGGCCGCTTCTTTCGGTCATTACCAACGTGTCCGTGGATCATCAGGAGTACCTGGGCAACAGCATCAGGGAAATAGCGGGGGAGAAAGCGGGTATAATAAAGCGGGGAGTTCCGACGGTGACCGCGGCAGCAGGGGAGGCACTGGAAGTAATCGAGGACACCTGCCGGAAGAGAAACTCACCGCTTACCGTGGTGGGGCGCGATGTCAGATGGGAGCACGTTTCACTCTCTGAGGAAGGCCAGTGTTTTACAATTTGCGGATTAAAGAGGAAGTATGAAGATATCGGAATTTCCCTGCTGGGCAGGCACCAGCAGGTTAACGCGGCGACCGCCGTAGCGGCAGTCGAAGTTTTGATGGATCTGGGCGTGGATATAAGTGCCGGGGCGGTGCGGGCGGGGCTGGCGGCGCGGTGGCCCGGCCGGCTGGAGGTAATGCGGCGGAAACCCCTGGTGATAATAGACGGTGCCCACAATTACGAGGGTGCCAGGAGCCTGCGCCGGGCCCTGGCCGATCATTTTCCAGGCAGGGAAATGGTCCTGGTCATCGGCATGCTGGACGACAAGGAACGCTTCAAGGTGGTGGCCGAACTGGCCCCGGCGGCCAGGGCGGTGGTGGTAACCAGGCCTGACAGCCCCAGGGCGGCCAAATGGCAGCAACTGGCGGTAGCGGCCCGCCGGCATGTGCGCGAGGTGTACCTGGAGGAACTTATTGAAGAAGCCGTAGAAAAAGCGCTGTCCCTGGCAGGGCCGGAGGATCTGGTTTGCTTTACCGGCTCTTTTTACCTTATTGCCGGGGTGCGGAAACTTTTGGCCCAATGAACTTTTACTGTAAGCTCTGGACACGCTAAGCGCGGGGCATTCTTGTCTTGCGTGAATATTTAAAATTTTCTTCACTGCTTGTCACAAAATATACAAAATGATAAACTGTTAGAGAAGTATGTTCTGATATGGTGAAGCAATTTTATTGCCCCGGGGGAGATTTATGGCTAAAAGTTTCAAAAGTTACGGCAGTATATGGGTGCTGGTGCTGCTCTTGCTGGTAGGGGGCCTGGCCGGAAGTGCCGCCGGTAACGCCCTGGCGCCTGCCGTCCCGTGGTTGAGAGCCGCTTCGGTTATCGGGCTGGAACCGTCCACCCTGGACCTTCATTTTTTTAAGCTGACTTTTGGCTTTACCATTGCCCTTGGGCCGCTTACGGCCCTGGGGCTTATTATCGGATATCTGGCGTACCGTCGGTTGTGAGGATGCGATGAAGGAAATTGTTCTTGCTTCGTCATCGCCCCGCCGGAGGGATCTTTTAAAACAGCTCGGCTTAACCTTTCGGATTATGACCGCCGGTGTTGATGAAACGCCGCCCGGCGGCTTGACCCCGGCCGAAATGGTTGAGGTGCTTGCAGGAAGAAAGGCGGCGGCGGTTGCCGGGATGCTGGAGGACGCGCTGGTTATAGGCGCCGATACGGTGGTCGTGCTTAACGGGCGGGTGCTGGGCAAGCCTGCGGACCGGGAAGAGGCCGCGGGCATGCTCAGGCAGTTGCAGGGGACGGATCACACGGTATATACCGGCGTGGCCGTGATGGACGCCGCCAGCAAAAAGATGCAGGTTGCGCATGAGAAGACCCGGGTTTTTTTTAAGTCCCTCGACGAGCACGAGATCAGGCGCTATGTGGCCACCGGTGAACCCATGGGCAAGGCCGGCGCTTATGCCGTCCAGGGCCGCGCCGCAGCTTTTATTAAAGGCCTGGAGGGCTGCTACACCAATGTGGTCGGCCTTCCTCTGGCCAGGCTGGCCGATATGCTTAAAAAGTTCGGTTACAATGTTCTTTAAAAAAGGCGTACGATGTTTTAGGGGCCGCAGGAAGACATGCCCCCAGCTTATTTTAAGGCCTTTTTAGGGGATGTTTTAAGTTGGTTTCTGTAAATTACCGGCCTACGATGAAAGAGCTTCCGGAAGACTTGCGGCCGCGGGAAAGGCTTTTGAAAGCCGGCGCCGGGGTTCTGTCTGAGATAGAGCTGCTGGCTATTCTTTTGGGTACGGGCTCCCGTGAGGCTACCGCCCTGGAACTGGCTTCGCAGATCATGGCCCGCTTTGGAAGCCTGCGCCTGCTGGTTGACGCCACCGTGGAAGAGTTAAGCGAGGTCAAGGGCGTCGGGCTGGCCAAGGCCAGCCAGGTAAAGGCTGCCCTTGAGCTGGCCAGAAGGCTTTCCCAGTTGACCGGCCCGCGCCGGCCGGCAATAAGGTCGCCGGATGATGCCGCCGGGCTGGTGATGGAGGAGATGCGCCACCTGGACCGGGAGCATTTCAGGGCCCTGCTGCTTAATACAAAAAACCAGGTGATCGGCGTGGATAAGGTCTCGGTTGGCACGCTGAACTCATCCACCGTCCACCCGCGGGAACTGTTCCGCAACGCCATTAAAAGAAGCGCCGCTGCAATAATTCTGGTTCATAACCACCCCAGCGGCGACCCTACTCCATTAAAAGAAGCGCCGCTGCAATAATTCTGGTTCATAACCACCCCAGCGGCTATCCTACTCCCAGCAGGGAGGACCTGGACGTTACCGGCAGGCTTAAAGAGGCCGGCAGGATTATCGGAATCGAAGTCCTAGATCATATTGTTATTGGGGATAATAACTTTATAAGCTTGAAAGCCAAGGGATTATTATAGAGATAATTTACAGAAAGGGGCCGGTATATGCGCGTCGGTCTGTTTTCAAAAGATATGGGGATGGATTTGGGCACCGCCAACTCTTTGGTTTATGTTAAGGGAAAGGGCATTGTAATCCGGGAGCCTTCAGTTGTAGCCATACAGAAGGATACCGGCCAGGTTCTGGCCGTCGGGGAGGAGGCCAAAAGAATGATTGGTCGCACCCCTGGCAATATCGTGGCCATAAGGCCGCTGAAAGACGGCGTGATTGCCGATTTTGACGTTACCCAGAGCATGATCAGGTATTTTATAAACAAGGCCCTGAGGGGCCGCACGTTCCTGGTTAGGCCGAGGGTGGTTGTCGGCGTTCCCTCCGGCGTTACCGCCGTAGAGGAAAGGGCGGTGCGGGAAGCTGCCCTGCAGGCCGGCGCCAGGGAGGCCTACCTTATTGAAGAGCCGATGGCTGCTGCTATCGGGGCGGGGCTGCCGGTCCACGAGCCAACGGGCAACATGATCGTTGATATCGGCGGCGGTACCACCGAAGTGGCGGTTATATCGCTTGGCGGCATAGTTACCAGCCGTTCCATCAGGGTTGCCAGCGACGAGATGGACGAGGCCATTATTAACCATGTCAAGCGCACCTATAATCTAATGATCGGGGAGCGCACGGCGGAACAGATCAAAATTCAAATTGGCACGGCCTACCCCACGGGCGTTCAGGAAAGGGAAGAAGTGCGCGGTCGCGATCTGGTTTCTGGCTTGCCGAAAACCGTCGAAATTACTTCAGAAGAAATCTATAAAGCCCTGTCCGAGCCGGTAACCAGCATAGTTGAGGCAATCAAGGCAACTCTGGAGCAAACCCCGCCGGAACTGGCGGCCGACATTATGGACCGGGGCATTGTAATGGCCGGAGGAGGCTCGCTTTTGCGCGGCCTGGACCGCCTTGTCAGCGAGCAGACGGGAATGCCCGTACACCTGGCCGACGAGCCGCTTCTGGCCGTTGCTTACGGTGCCGGGCGGGTTCTGGAAAATATCGACGTGCTGCGCAAGGTGCTGATCCAGCCGAAAAAGCTGGCTTAAAAGAAGCCGTGACATAACGCCGGATCTTTTTAGAAGGAACACCGCCATATCTTATGGCGGTGGAACTTTAAAAAAGGGTTTATAAGATTAAAATACGACATACAAGGGAGTGAAGCAGGGGTGCGTTGGGGCACAGCCAAAAGGCTGTTTTTCCTTGCCGTTCTGGTAGCGGTTTCCCTGGCGGCCATGCGGCTTACCGTCCCGGAAAGGGTCCGACTGACACCCCTGGAAGCCAAATTCAGGGATGTAATGGTGCCCGTGCAAGGCGGCCTGACCTGGCTGGGCAGGCAGGTACAGTACTGGTTGTCCGTGCCGGTTTCCATGGTCAGGGCGGCCGAGCGGAATAAGGCGCTTGAGCAGGAGGTGGCCCGCCTGGAAGGGGAGGTTGCCCGGCTAAACGAATACATGCTGGAAAACCAGCGGCTGTCCGGACTGCTTGACTATAAACAGGTCATGGCCGGCAGCTTTGATTTGCTGGTGGCGTCTGTAGTAGCCAGGGACCCAACCAACTGGTTCGGAACAATGACTTTGAACAGAGGTTTCGCGGACGGCGTGAGGGAGAACATGACCGTGCTCACCCCTCAGGGCCTGGTCGGGCGGGTGGTAGCGGTTTCAGATTACACCTGCGAGGTTCTTTTGATTACCGATCCGCGCAGCGGTGTGGGATCACTCGTTCAGGAAACCCGCATCCCCGGGATTGTTGAAGGGACGGCAGGCAATTCCGGGCTGGCCAGGATTATTCACATTCCCAACGACGCGCCGGTGGAGAAAGGCCAGACGGTTGTCACTTCGGGCCTGGGAAGCATTTTTCCGAAAGGCATTCCGGTAGGGGTGATAACCCGCACCTGGTACGAGTCCTCCGGGCTGTTCAAAAGCGCCGAGATCCGCCCTTTCGCTCCCTTATACAGCCTGGAAGAAGTTTTTATTGTAACCGCCGTGCGTCCTTAATGCCGGTTTGGCGCCGGGAGGAGGTACTAAACTTTGCCGGTTTTTGTTTTCCTGCTCATGGTGGGGGCGGCTGTGCTGCTGCAGACTACCGTGCTTGAATATGCTGCTATAATGGGCATAAAGCCCGAACTGGTCATGCTTATTGCAATTTTCAACGGCTTCCTCCTGGGTGCCAGGGAGGGGGCTTTTTTGGGTTTTGCCGGCGGGGTGATCGAAGACCTGGTATCGGGCAGCTACATCGGTCTGAACGCGCTTTCTTGCATGGTTGCCGGATACCTGGCGGGGTCGGGCGGGGAGCGCTTTTTTAAGGAAAACATTTTGGTTTCCACCGGCATTGCCTTTTTCTCGGCCGCAGCCGGCCTGACGGCCAATTACCTCTTGCTGATGCACGCGGGAATTTATCTGCCGGCTTTACATGCCTTTTTACGGGTGATTTTTCCGTCGGCCGCTTATACTGCGGTGCTGTTGCCGCTTCTTTTCGGCCGTGCCTTGCGTTCCTTCCAGATCCAGGGCAGAAATTCCTAGCGTTTTAGCTTTAATTTCTGGAATTTTACGGCATGAGATGGGGGAGATAATGGAGAGAAAATTTATTGAAAAAAAGATGCAGGTATTTCTCATTATGGTTTCCGCCATCTTTTTAATTCTGGTGGCCAGGCTGGCATACATGCAACTGCTCCAGAACGACAGGTTTTCAACCCTGGCCCGCGAAAACAGGATGAGGCTCATCACCATCACCGCCCCCCGCGGCGAGGTTTTTGACCGCAACGGCATTAAGCTGGTAGGCAACCAGCCGGTTTATACGGTGTCGCTGGCAAACCTGGGGCGCAAGGAAGATACCGCCGGTGTGGTTCAGAGGCTTGCCGCCATTATCGGTACCGATCCGCAGGAAATACAGCAAAAGATCGACCAGCAGAAGCGCCTTTACGAACCGGTAAAAATAGCCACCGGTGTTTCCCCCGAGATAGTCACCAGGATTGAGGAACAGCGCCTTGAGCTGCCCGGTGTGGTAATTGATATTGAGCCGCAGCGGGAATATCCCAACGGTAGCGTGCTGTCCCATGTGATGGGCTACGTGCGCCAGATTAACGAGGAGCAACTGGCGGCCAACAAGGATAAGGGTTACAAAATGGGTGACCCCTTTGGCCAGACCGGTCTGGAGTACACTTACGAGCAGTACCTGCGCGGTCAGAACGGCGGGAGGCAGGTGGAGGTGGACTCCATGGCCAGGCCGGTGCGCGACCTGGGCGTTAAACAGCCGGTGCCGGGCAACAACTTGATTTTGACCATCGACTACAGGGTGCAGAAGGCGGCGGAGGACGCCCTGGCCAGAGCCGCCCAGGAAGCCTTGAAACTGGGCCACAGGGAGGCCGGAGCCGGCGCGGCCGTGGCGATTGATGTACGCACCGGCGGCGTTCTGGCCATGGCCAGCTATCCTGCTTACGACCCGGTTAAGCTCTCCGGCGTGCTGTCCCAGAAAGATTACAATGAAATATTCAACTCGCCCAAGAAACCCTTGTTGAACAGGGCCCTGCTGCCTTATGCGCCGGGTTCGACCTTCAAAATGATCGTGGCCATGGCCGGCCTTGAGTCGGGCAAGATAACCCCGCAGGACGCCATTCTGGACCCCGGAATTTTTTATTACAGCGGGGGCTCGTACAGCGACTGGAAGCCCGGCGGCCACGGGCGGGTTGACCTGATTAAGGCCATCAAAGTTTCTTGCGATACCTATTTTTACCAGTTGGGCCTTAAAGTCGGAATCGATGAAATTGCCAGGATAGCACGCCAGTTCGGCCTGGGTGAAAGCACCGGCATCGAACTGCCCGGGGAGGAAAGCGGCGTTGTGCCGGGCCCTGCTTCCAAGCTGCAGCAAAGGCTGGCCTGGCTGAGCCCGGAGGCCAGGGCGAAGGCCAAGGAGATAGACCGGAAATACAGCGAGCTTTTAAACAAGACGGCCGATGAAAACGAGCGCAAGGCCCTGCTTAGGAAAAGGGGCGATGAGCTGCGGCAAATTGAATGGGAGCTGGACTGGCATGATTACGACACCATCGTTTCGTCCATCGGCCAGGGCGACAACCGTTACACCCCTCTCGAGCTGGCCAGTTATATAGCCACCATTGCCAACGGGGGAATACGCTACAAGCCGTACCTGGTACAGCGGGTGGTATCCCCTGATGGCAGGCTGCTGAAGGAAAACAAGCCGGTTGAGCTGGGGCGCGTCAACGTTTCGCCAGAAACCCTGGCCGTTATCAAGCAGGGCATGTATGAAGTAACCCAGCCGCCGGACGGCACCGCCTACGGCTTTTTTGCAGGTTTCCCCCCGGTGGCGGCCAAAACCGGTTCGGCCGAGGTTTACGGCCATGACAGCACCCACGGCCTGTTTGTGGCCTTTGCCCCCTACGACAACCCGGAAATTGCCGTGGCCGTGGTGATGGAATTTGCCGGGCACGGCGGCACTGCCGCCGGACCGGTGGCGGAAGACATGCTGGCGGCTTACTTCGGCCTGCCCATACCGGGCCAAAAAGCGCCGGTCAGTCCGGAATAATTGTTTTTTGTCTAAATATAATGGAAAAACGGGGTTCTTTTGCCCCGTTTTTTTGTTTTCTTTTAGCAGGATTTGGTTCCCTCTTGTAGAAAGTAACAAGAAGACACGGTGCAGGAGGAGATGGCTTTGGCTAGTTCTAAAGGGGGTATCTACAATGATATCCTTTCAAGGCCTGGTCAAGGGTTCCCGGCGGACAAAGACGATCTGATTGACGAAAACACCATTCTGGTGCAGCGCACCCTGCGTTCCGGCCAGAGTATCCGTTATAACGGTAACATAGTTGTGCTGGGGGATGTCAATCCGGGGGCCGAGGTGGTGGCGTCCGGCAATGTTATAGTTATGGGGGCGCTGAGGGGAGTAGTGCATGCCGGGGCCGGCGGTGACGAAAATGCGGTGATAATGGCATTCCGGCTGCAGCCGACGCAGCTCAGGATTGCCAATCACATTACCCGGCCGCCTGACAACGAGAACGTGGATGCTGAAAACCCGGAGGTGGCGCGGATCAAGAACGGGGTTGTTACCATTGAAGCCTTCCAGACCGGTGGGGAGCGTCAGGGGAAGGTCACTTAAAACGCGTCTAACGTCCGATGACTTTAACAGAGGGGGAGCTTGAAGAGAATGGGCGAAGTAATTGTGGTGACTTCCGGCAAAGGAGGGGTAGGGAAAACCACCACTACCGCCAACCTCGGCGCCGGTCTGGCTTCCATGGGCTATAAAGTGGTCATGGTAGATGCGGATATCGGACTGAGAAACCTGGATGTGGTTTTGGGCCTGGAAAACAGGATTGTTTACGATATTGTCGACGTAACCGGCGGGCACTGCCGCCTGCGGCAGGCCTTGATCAAGGACAAGCGGCTGGAAGGGCTGCACCTTTTGCCTGCTGCCCAGACCAAGGACAAAACGGCCGTAAGCCCGGAGCAGATGCGCGACCTGTGCGGGGAACTGAAAAAAGAGTTCGATTACGTCATTATCGACTGCCCGGCCGGCATTGAACAGGGCTTTCGAAATGCCATTGCCGGGGCGGAAAAGGCCATCGTGGTAACCACCCCGGAAGTGTCGGCGGTGCGGGATGCGGACCGGATCATCGGCCTTTTGGAAGCTGCCGAACTGCGCGAGCCAAAGTTGATCATAAACCGCATCCGCCCAAAGATGGTCAGGCAGGGCGATATGATGAGCATCGACGACATTATCGACATTCTTGCCGTTGAGCTGCTGGGGGTCATACCGGAAGACGAGATGATCGTCATTACCACCAATCGGGGAGAGCCGGTGGTGCTGGATCAGAATTCGCGTTCGGGGCAGGCTTACCGGAACATTACCCGCCGGATTCTGGGCGAGGAAGTGCCGATGATGAATCTTGAGGAAGAGGGCGGATTTTTCAACAGAATCAAGAAGATTATCGGCCTGAAATAAACAGGGGAAGGGGGTAGCGCCTGTGCTGGAATTTTTAACAAGACTGTTCAGCAAGGACGGCGGAAGCAAAAATGTGGCCAAAGAGAGACTGCGCCTGGTTCTGGTGCACGACCGGACCAGCATATCGCCCCAACTGCTTGAAACCCTGAAAGCCGAGTTGATTAAGGTTATATCCAACTATATGGAAATCGATGAGGCCGCCCTTGAGGTTAGCCTGGATTCCAGCGGCAACACGGTAGCGCTGGTGGCCAGCATACCGGTTAAGGGAATGAAAAGGGTAGCAGGAACAGCTTAAAACCGGGGACATTCCTCTTTAGAGGCGTGTCCCCTTTCCTTTTCTAATTAACTGATATATAATATATATGTGAATTTAAAAATTTTAGAATTCAAGCGGGAGAAGTGCGCGCGGCCATGTTCAAGCAGAGCAGGATATTGAAAAAACTTGATTACACCCTTGTTATAACGGTAGTTATAATTATCATTTTTAGCCTGGTCATTATTTACAGCGCCACCAAGCCGTCGGAAGTCCTGACCGCAACCGGGGAAGCGGGAGGAGACCCGTTTGCCTCCGTAAAAAAGCAGGTATTCAATATAATAATTGGCCTGGGCGTGATGCTGTTTATGCTCGGCATTCAGTACGAGGACCTGGCCAAGCATATGAAGGCGCTTTATGCGCTTAACCTGGTCATGCTGGGAGCGGTGATTTTCTTCGGCCACTCGGCGCTGGGAGCAACGCGCTGGATAGGCATAGGCTCTTTTAAGTTTCAGCCGTCGGAGTTTGCCAAACTGATAATTATAATTTGTTTTGCGGCCTTTCTGGTCCGGCGCAAGGGGAAGCTGAACCGGCTTAAGGATCTGCTTCCCTGTTTTGCCTTTATGGGGGTGCCTGTTCTCTTAATTTTAATGCAGCCGGACCTGGGCACTTCACTTGTTTATATGGCCATAATGTTCGGCATGCTTTTTGCGGCGGGGGCGCGCCCGGCGCTGCTGGCAGGTTTGATTGTGGGCGGCCTGTCCCTGGTTTCGCTGTGGATTTGGGCGCACTTCTGGTTTGAGGCCAACAGTTCTTTCGACCTCTGGATTCCTCTAAAGGATTACCAGCTAAAGCGCCTGACCATCTTTTTAAACCCCTGGAAGGACTGGCACGGCGACGGTTACCACGTGATCCAGTCCCAGATTGCCATCGGGCAGGGCGGCTTCTTTGGCAGGGGTCTGTTTCAGGGCAGCCAGACCCACGGTGACTTCCTGCCCATCCAGGAGACCGACTTTATCTTTTCCGTCGTCGGCGAAGAACTGGGGTTCGTCGGGGCGGTGGCGCTTCTGTTCCTCTTTTTCGTCCTGATTTACCGCTGCATTTATATAGCGGTCAACGCCAAGGACTGCTTTGGCTTTTTGCTGTCGGCCGGAGTTATTTCAATGATAACCTTCCACGTTATGGTCAATGTGGGAATGACCACCGGGATCATGCCCGTTACGGGCATTCCCCTGCCGATGTTCAGTTACGGGGGCAGCAGCATGATTACCAACCTGGCCGCAATGGGGCTATTGTTAAACATAAACGCAAAGCGGCAAAATATAATGTTCTGACCGGAGGATAAAACCTCCGGTTTTTTGTTGGGCTTGTCATATTTCCTTTAAAAGGAAAATATATTCTATTAGCCGGTAAACAGATGACTTTAACGGGGGGAACAGTTTTGAAAGGGACAGACCTTAAGCCAGGCGGGGCGTTCAAGCAGGACGACTGGATTTCTTACTGCAGGCAGCCGCACTGGAAGAAGCCGGGGCCGGCAGGCCATAAAAAAAGCCTGTACCGGGTTGGGGCGGCCCTGCTCATTTTTCTGGTGCTGTTTGCCTTGAAAGAAACCTGCCACCCCTGGGGAGTAAAGGCAAGGGAAAACCTGAAATACATCCTGACCACGGAATGGAACTACCAGCCGGTAATTGAAAGAATAGTCCAGTTCGGCCTTATGATAGCCAGTATGGACTGGCCGTATTTCAGCTATCCCCAGCCCGTGGTTTCAAAGCCCGAAAAAGCCGGTATTTCCGGAAACCTTGCGCTTCCGGTTTCCGGTAAGGTAATCCGCGGCTACGGCATGGTGATAGACCCGATTGACAACATGGAGCGGTTTCACTCCGGCATTGATATTGCCGCACCGCCGGGAAGCCCGGTTAAGGCGGTGCTGGACGGGAAGGTGAAGCGGATGGGGGACAGTCCGGCGCTGGGCAGGTTCGTCCTGATTGAGCATTCCCAGGGCAGCTATACGCTATACGGCGGGCTTTCCAGGGCGGTTGTGGGCGAAGGCGCACCGGTGCAGGCCGGGCAGATCATCGGGGAAACCGGAACGGCCGGCGACGTTACGGGCGGCGGCCTGCACTTCGAGCTGAGGGAAAACAACAAGCTGGTCGATCCGCTTACCAGGCTGCAGGTGAGTCAATAAAGCGGCGGGCCACCTGGCGGATTTGGCGCATGCTGCCGGCTGCCGGCTTAACAGGCGTTTACAGGATGGGCGATGCCTTTCTAAGGCTTTCAGCGGTGAAGGGAGGGGTTAATTACAATGAAAATCGGTCGTGTTTACGGTGTGGAGATCCATCTGAACAACGCCTTTCTGGCCCTGCTGGGGCTGTTTTTTGTGGCGGGGGTGCTGGAAAAAGGCCTGATTGCCTTTACGGTAGTGCTCCTGCATGAACTGGCCCATGTGGCCGCTGCCCGCCGTGCCGGCGTGCACGTATCGGATATTGAGCTTTTGCCCTTCGGGGGCGTCAGCCATATCGGCGGCGAGGTGGTCGTTGACCCGTCCAGGGAGGTGCTGGTGGCTTCTGCAGGTCCGGCCGTAAATTTGCTTCTGGCAGGACTGGCAACTGCCGTGAAAAATTACGGCCTTTGGGACAGCAGCCTGGGGCCTTTTTTTCTGCAGTGCAACCTGATGATGGCCGCTTTCAACCTGCTGCCGGCGCTGCCGCTGGACGGCGGGAGGATTTTTCGCTCTTACCTGGCAAAGCGCGTTGGCTTCAAACTGGCCACCTACCGGGCGGCCTGGTGGGGTCAGTTCTGGGGCGCGGCCGTTGTGCTGGGCGGGGCTGCCGGTCTGGCCGCCGGTATAATCGGCCTGGACATAATCATTACCGGCCTTTTTCTTTTTTACGCCGCCACCAGGGAAAAAGGCCTGGCGCCTTACCATTTCATCAGGCATCTGGCCCGGAAAAAAGAAGAGCTGGCCAGGGCGGGGGTGCTGCCCAGCGAACCGCTGGTTTCTTTCGACCATGTGCGCCTGGGCGACATCATCCGTACTTTTGTGCCTCAGCGGTTTCACCTGGTGCTTCTTTTGGATGAGAACTGGCGCTACCGCGGCCTGATAAGCGAGGTCCAGATCATTGACGCCCTCCTGGCCAGGGGCGTGGATGCTCCTGTGGGCAGCCTGGTAGACGGAAAGTAGGTCCGCGGCCGTCATCCCTTTTAGCTGACCGGAAAGGCATCCTCCTGAAGAAACCGGCCGGTAAAAATTTTTAAGAAAAACTGTTAATGTTTAAAATTACAATGTACTGTTATTGTTCACAATTATAATGTAATATAAAAAATGAACTGCCTGGAAAAATATTTCTTGCCGGCGCCGCTTGCCCGCCCGGCATGATACGCCGCCGGTAACGGCATAAATTGTCCAGCTGAAAAAGCCGTTGTTCAGGAATATTTTTCCGTTTAATTTTGGAAATAATAATCTTAAGGTGTTGCTGGCCGGGAGGCGGTTCTCAAGGGGTGTTTGCAAGTGGACGTTATTGAACAAATTTTGCCGGAAGTGCAGAGGCCTGCCCGCTATGCCGGGGGAGAGTGGAACTCGGTCCGCAAAGATTGGGACGGTGTTGATATAAAAGTTGCGTTTGCCTTTCCCGACGCCTATGAGGTGGGCATGTCCCACCTGGGGCTGCAGATCCTCTACTGGATCGTAAACGGCCGGCCGGATGCCTTAATGGAAAGGGTGTTTGCCCCCTGGCCGGACATGGAGGAAGAGATGCGAAGCCGCGGGCTTCCCCTTTTCTCCCTGGAATCCCGCCGTCCGGTAAGAGATTTTGATATCCTGGCCTTTACGCTGCAGTACGAAATGAGTTTTTCCAACATCCTGAACATGCTCGATCTGGCCGGCATACCTTTAATGGCGGAGCAGAGGGATGAGAAATTCCCTCTGGTTATAGCGGGGGGGCCCTGTGCCTTTAATCCGGAACCACTGGCAGGCTTTATCGATTTGTTTGTGATCGGCGAAGGGGAAGAGGTAATCAACGAGTTTCTGGATGCCTTTTTAGAGGCTAAACGCCGGGGGCTTTCCCGGCAAGGGCTTCTTTTTGAAGCATTGAAGGTGCCCGGGGTGTACGTGCCTTCGCTGTACCGCGTCCATTACGGGGAAGATGGATCGGTACTGAAGGTAGCACCGGCCGTAGAAGGCGTGCCTGAAAGAGTAACCAAGAGGGTTGTGCGGGACCTTAACGGTGCCCCCTTTCCGCTCCGGCCGGTGGTTCCTTTTACCGAAATAGTGCACGACCGGGCAATGGTTGAGGTGATGCGGGGCTGCACCAGAGGCTGCCGCTTTTGCCAGGCCGGCGTGCTTTACCGGCCGGTGCGCGAGAAAAAGTGCGAGACCGTTTTAGAGCAGGCCGCCGGCCTGGTCAGAAACACCGGCTACGGCGAGATATCCCTCACCTCCCTCAGCACCAGCGATTACACGCCGGTGCGCCGGGCAGTAAAGGCTCTGGTGGATGAATATGCCCGGCAGGGGGTGAATGTTTCACTGCCGTCCCTGCGGGCAGACAACTTTTCGGTGGAACTGGCGAAGGAGGTCCAGCGGGTGCGCCGGTCCAGCCTGACCTTTGCCCCGGAGGCCGGCACCCAGCGCCTTAGAAATGTCATTAACAAGGGCGTGACCGGGGAGGACCTCTTGAAAACTGTAAGCGCTGCCTTCCGCGAAGGGTGGCAGGCGGTTAAGCTCTACTTCATGATCGGGCTGCCCACCGAAACGGATGAAGATCTGGACGGCATAGCCGGGCTGGCCGGGGAAGTGCTGGCCCTGGGACGGCAGGCCGGTGTACCCGCGGGCCGGCTGAGGGTTACCGTCAGCGTTTCTTCTTTTGTGCCGAAGGCGCATACTCCTTTTCAGTGGGAGCCGCAGGCCCCCCTGCCGGCTTTGAAGCAGAAGCAGGCCTACCTTTCCGGAAAGCTCAAAGGGCGGGGGCTGGCATTTAACTATCACGATGCCGGGCTAAGCTTCATCGAGGCGGCCTTCGCCAGGGGAGACCGGAGGCTGGGGGCAGTTCTGGTCAATGCTTTTAAGCTGGGCTGCAAGTTTGACGGATGGTCGGAGCATTTCAGCCTGAGCCGCTGGCTGGAGGCTTTCCGGCGGGCCGGCCTGAACCCGGAGCAATACGCCAACCGGCGCTACGGGTACGCCGAGCCGTTGCCGTGGGATCACATTGACTCCGGAGTTTCCAAAGAATACCTGATTTTAGAGCATCGCCGGGCAATGGCCGGCCTGACCACGCTGGACTGTCGCGCGGGTTCCTGCACCGGCTGCGGCCTGTGCCCGGCCTTGGCGGCAGAACCGGTTTATGCGGAGGCTTAATATATGCCGAGGTACAGAATGATGTATGCTAAAGAAGGGCCGGCCCGCTACATCTCCCACCTGGATTTGCTGAGGGCCTTCGAGCGGGCGGTAAGAAGGGCCGGTTTGCCCCTGGCCTTTACCCTGGGCTTTAACCCTCATCCGAAAATAGCTTTTGCCGCCCCTCTGGGCGTTGGAACGGCCGGAGAGAGGGAATTTGCCGACCTCGAATTAACCGCGAACATGCCGCCTGAAGAGGTGGCAGGCGCTCTGGGGAGGGCCCTGCCGGAAGGGCTTCGCCTGATCGAGTTGAGGGCTGTGGCGGATCAGGCCGGGGCTCTGATGGCAGCGGTGGACCGCGCTACCTACCGGGCTGAGGCCATTTTAAGCCGTCCGGTAAGCGCGGGGGAGGCGGAGCGGGCGGTGGCGGCCTTCCTGTCCATGCCGCAAATATTGGTGGAAAAAAAGGGCCGGCGCGGGGAAAAGAAAGTGCGCGACATAAAGCCCGGCATACTGGCAATGTCGGCAAGGGTAAATGATGATATAATTGTCGTAGAGGCGGAGCTGAAAACGGGCAGCAGCGGCAACGTAAGGTTTGAGGAGGTGCTTGACGCCTTTAGAGAGAAAAGCCGCCTGCCTGTAGAAGGAAGGTTTTCGCTTTACCGTACCGGCGTATACGCTGCGAGGGGAAAAGAGAAAAAGAGCCTGTGGCACGTTTAATTTTGGAGAGGAAAGGTTTTATGCTAAAGGAAATAGTGGTTAACGTAGGCGAAGAAGAAACGAGAGTAGCCGTGCTGGAAGACAGGGTACCGGTGGAAATATATATCGAAAGGTCGGTTAACCAGCGCCTGGTGGGAAATATTTTCAAGGGGCGGGTGGAGAATGTGCTGCCCGGTATGCAGGCTGCCTTTGTCAATATCGGCCTGGAAAAAAATGCCTTTTTATACGTTGAGGATGCCATTCCGGCCCGCGCCCTTGACGGTCACGGTGATTCCATGCTGGGCGCCAATATATGCGATATTTTAAAGCAGGGCCAGGAGGTGCTGGTCCAGATCGTGAAGGAACCTATCGGGACCAAAGGTCCGCGGGTTACCACCCATATCACCCTGCCCGGCCGTTACCTGGTGCTTATGCCCACCGTGGATTACATCGGCATATCCCGCCGGATCGAATCGGAAAGAGAGCGGGAAAGGCTTAAAGAACTGGCTTCCCGCGTCAAGCCGGAAGGGATGGGGGTTATTGTCAGGACCGTGGCAGAAGGGGTGGATGAGGAGGAGTTCCGCCAGGATGTCGGCCTGCTGACAAAATTATGGCGAAAGGTCCTGAGCAGAGCCGCTCACGGCCCGGTGCCGAACCTGGTGCACCGCGACCTGGAGCTGGTCCAGCGGATTTTGCGGGACGTCTTTACCGAAGACGTGGACCGCCTGATCCTGGACTCCCGCTACGAATACGAAAAAGTCCTTGACCTTCTGGATATTACCGGCCCGCGCCTGAAACTGAAGGTGTTTTTGGATGAAAGGGACAGCATCTTTGAAGAGTACGGCATTGAGCAGGAGATAGAAAAGGCCCTTAAAAGGAAAGTCTGGCTGAAAAGCGGCGGCTACCTGGTGATTGACCAGGCCGAGGCGTTGACGGCTGTTGATGTGAACACGGGAAAGTACGTGGGAACGACCAATCTGGAAGATACGGTCCTGAAGACCAACCTCGAGGCCGCGCGCGAAATTGCCAGGCAGCTCAGGCTGCGAAACATTGGCGGGATCGTGATCGTCGACTTTATCGATATGTCGCGGGAGGAACACCGCCAGGAAGTTGTCCGCACGCTTGAAGAGGAAATCAAGAAAGATAAAACCAAGACCAATATTTTGGGAATTACCCAGCTCGGGCTGGTCGAGATGACCCGCAAAAAGGTGCGCCCCAGCCTGTCCGAGGTGATTCAAAAGCCTTGCCCCTATTGCGATGGTAAGGGCAGGGTGCTTTCTGAGGAAACTCTTGGTATCAGCTTCAAAAATCAAATTTACAACATGGCCCGCCAGACCACCGCCAAAACCATTCTGGTCGAGGCCAACCCGGTTGTGGCAGCCCGGCTGATTGGCAGCGGAGGAGCCAATTTGCGCGACCTGGAAAATAAAACCGGCAAAAGCCTTTACATTCGCGGCGTGGCCAGCCATCACATAGAGTCCATTGTCATCCGTCCGCTGCACGATAACGAGCAGGTGCAGGCCCGCACGCTGCCGGTGAAGCCCGGTGAGGTGCTGGAGGTCAAGGTAGAGGAGCCTCACATTACCAATATCAGGGACGGCATTGCCAGAGTTGACGGTTTCATCCTGGACATAGAGGGGGGCGGGGCGCTGGTGGGCGAGACCATTCCGGTAGAGGTGAGCAAGGTTTACCGCACGTACGCCAAAGCCCGTCCGGTGCGGACATGAGCATACGGACATGACCATTAATACTCAGGTATTGCCGTTTATGTTTATATCCTGAGGCGGTGACGCCCGGTTTTGCAGGAACGGCGCTATTGACAATATTGCCTGTTATGCTAAAATGTTTTACTGTAAGCGTCTTGTGCGCTTTCTTAAACACCGCTCGGGAAGGGCTTTTTAAAGGGAAATCCTGCCCTCTTCCGGCGAGTCCCACAAAATACGGGAGGTGCAGATATTTTGTACGCCATTATCGAAACAGGCGGCAAACAATACCGGGTGCGGGAAGGCGATACCCTTTATGTGGAGAAACTGCCTGCCGGGGCCGGTGAGACGGTGGAGGCAGACAGGGTTCTGGCCGTAATTAAAGACGGCGAGGTAATGATCGGCACCCCGTCGGTGGAAAATGCAAAGGTTTTTTTGAAGGTGGAGCGGCATGGCCGGGGCAAGAAGATAATAGTTTATAAATACAAGCCCAAGAAGAACTACCGTCGCAAGAAGGGCCACAGGCAGCCGTTTTCCCGGGTTACAGTTGAGAAAATTGAGGCTTGAAAGGCGAAAATTGTCAATTGAGAGGTGAAGTGCCATGGCACATAAAAAAGGTGTAGGAAGTTCGCGCAACGGCCGGGACTCTCAGCCCAAAATGCTCGGTGTGAAGAGGGCGGACGGCCAGTTCGTGCTGGCCGGCAGCATTCTGGTCAGGCAGCGTGGTACCAGGATCCACCCCGGCCGTAATGTTGGCAGGGGCGGCGACGATACTCTTTTTGCAAAAGTGGACGGAGTGGTCAGTTTCGAACGGTCCGGCCGGGATAAAAAAACGGTCAGCGTTATCCCTGTAGAGGCAGCTTTATAATAAGAAATAATAAAGAAATTGGCGGTCCTGAAAAGGGACCGCTAATTCTTTTTTGCAGGATTAAAGTGGCTGACTGTCGAATTACTGGAACATCTGCAGGGGGAGGGGGAAATTTTGAATCTGGAAAAGCTTTTAAAAATCATTCAGGCGCAAAGGCACGATTTTTTAAACCACTTGCAGGTTGTTTCAGGCTTATTGCAGTTGAAAAAATATGAACAGGTGAGGGAATACATTGCCCGGGTAAGCACGGAAATGGCTCAGTTGAGCAAGACTGCGAGGGTAAGCGTGCCGGAAATTTCTGCCGCCCTGTTAACAGGTTTTTATGATGCGGCCATGTTTCAAATAGATATGAAACTGGCGGTCAACACTAGCCTGGCCGAAAGCGCCGTGCCGGCGCCGGTAATGGGAGAAGCGGTTGAGTTCGGCCTGGACTGCGCTATTTCCCTTATGGCTTCGCCAGAGGTAATAGACAGGCGTCTCGAGGTTATAATTGAGGAAGATGAGAAAAAATATACCTGCCGTCTCTTGTTTCCTGAGCCCACGCTGGCCGGGGCGGCCGCTTTTGAGGCGGGTCTGGCCCCCTTGGGAGATATGCTGGCCCCCTACGGCGGGCGGGTTAACCTGGCGATAGCCGACGGCGTTGAAATACACATGACCTTTCCGCGCAAAGCAGCCGGAAATGGTTAAACTATTAGCACATTAATGATAAGGGGCAGTAATGTCAGGGTGGACATGTACATAGCTGTTATCAGGTGGTCTTATGTTTTATGACAGGGCAAGGATTTTTGTAAAAGGCGGTGACGGTGGAAACGGCTGCGTAGCCATGCGCAGGGAAAAATACGTCCCGGAGGGCGGTCCCTGGGGGGGCGACGGCGGCCGGGGCGGGAATGTCATTCTGCGGGCGGACGGAGGCCTGCGCACCCTGGTCGATTTTCGCTACAAACGCCACTACAAGGCGGAACGCGGCCGGCACGGGGAAGGCAAAAACATGCATGGCGCGTCGGGCGAGGACCTGGTCATCCGGGTGCCGGCAGGCACTGTGGTTAAGGATGCTGCAACGGGAGAACTAATTGCCGATCTGGTCAGGGACGGCCAGGAAGCGGTGGTGGCCCGGGGAGGGCGAGGCGGCAGAGGTAACGCCCGTTTTGTTACCCCTCAAAACAGGGCTCCCAGGATGGCCGAGAAGGGAGAACCGGGCGAGGAGCGCTGGCTCGATCTTGAGCTAAAACTGCTGGCTGACGTGGGCCTGGTGGGCTTTCCCAATGCGGGCAAGTCGACCTTGATTTCCAGGGTTTCGGCGGCCAGGCCGAAAATTGCCAGTTATCCCTTCACCACAATTACGCCCAACCTTGGAGTGGTCCGGGTAGATGACGGGCGCAGCTTTGTGATGGCCGACATTCCCGGCTTAATCGAGGGGGCCCATAAAGGCGCCGGGCTGGGCCATGACTTTTTGCGGCACGTTGAGCGCACCCGCCTGCTGGTGCACGTTCTGGACACGGCGGGGAGCGAGGGGCGGGACCCGGTACAGGATTTCCTCGTGACCAACCGCGAGCTTTCGCTTTATAACCCCGCCCTGGGCCGCAGGCCTCAGGTTATTGCCGCCAACAAGATGGATCTGGACGGGGCCGCGGAAAACCTGGCCAGGCTTAAGGAGGCATACGGGGGAAAATACGAGATTTTCCCGGTATCGGCGGTAACCGGCCAGGGCCTTGAGGCCCTGGTTTACAGGGTATCAGCCCTCCTGGAGGAGATTCCGGCCGGTGCGGCAGTGCCTGAAGCACTGGAAAGGCCCGTAATTCATCAGGCCGGGCCGCGTTTTACAGTTTGCCGTGAAGAAGGTGTTTTTCTGGTTGGGGGAAAAGAGATTGAACGCCATGTTGTCATGACCGACCTGAAAAACGAGGAGGCGGTGGAGCGCCTGCAGAGGATCATCCGGCGCATGGGTATCGAGGAGGCCCTCAAGGAAGCCGGCATAAAGGATGGCGACACGGTCAGAATAGGGGATTACGAATTTGAATACGTCGAGTAGCCGGAGCATTAAAGCGCCGGCTATAAAACTTTAACCGGACGCCTGTTTGTGGTATACTTTTTCCAGGCCTATTTGCAGGTGAGATGCGTATGGACACGGAAAAGCGCTGTTTTAAAGATTTTAAGCGGATGGTGGTAAAGGTAGGCTCCAGTTCTGTTGCCCACCCTACCGGCAAGCCAAATCTCTTTCAAATTGAAAATCTGGTGCGGCAACTGGCCGACCTGCATAACCAGGGCAAGGAGGTCATCCTGGTTACTTCGGGCGCCGTCGGCACGGGAACCGGCAAGCTGGGCCTGGCGGCCCGCCCGCGGACCATTCCCGAGAAACAGGCCGCCGCAGCAGTTGGCCAGGGCGTGCTGATGCACATTTATGAAAAGTTTTTCGGCGAGTACGGGGTTACGGTGGGCCAGGTGCTTCTGACGCGCCAGGACTTTTCCGACCGGCGCCGCTTTTTGAATGCCAGGAATGCCCTGCACGCCCTGTTTCAATTTGGTGTGATTCCGGTAATTAACGAGAACGATACCATTGCCGTCGACGAAATAAAATTCGGCGACAACGACAGCCTTTCGGCCCTGGTGGCTGGCCTGGTGGACGCAGAGCTTTTAATCCTGCTTTCCGACATCGACGGGCTTTACACGGCCGATCCGCGCAAGGACCCCGGCGCCCGGCTGATTCAGGACGTTAAGGAGATTACCCCGGAAATTGAATCCCTTGCCGGGGGCACAGGCAGCAAACTCGGAACGGGCGGCATGGCCACCAAGCTGCAGGCGGCCAGGATGGCCATGCATTCCGGTGTGGTGACGGTAATTGCCAGGGCAGGGGAAAAAGACGTGATCCGGCAAATAATTGCCGGCGAGCAGGTCGGGACGATTTTCTGGCCGTCCGCCAACAAGCTGGAAAACAAAAAAAGGTGGATAGCTTACAGCTCTGCCGTATGCGGCAAGGTCTTCGTCGACGAGGGGGCGGCGCGCGCCCTGCTCAAGCAGGGGAAAAGCCTGCTTCCGTCCGGCGTCACCGGGGTGGAGGGCAACTTTGACATGGGCAACACGGTGAGCATTATCGGCCCAGACGGCAGGGAAATAGCCAGGGGGCTGACCTATTACTCCTCTGTTGAAATAGAACGGATCAAAGGGGCCCAGACGCGTGACATTGCCCGGATCCTGGGTTATAAGGATTACGACGAGATAGTGCACAGGAACAACCTGGTGCTGAGCCTGTAGTTATTTATGTTGTAATAAAGGCAGGAAATTTTTTTAAAAGAGCAAGAGGGACTGGTAAAGTGCGCCGCATAGGTATAATGGGTGGAACTTTTGACCCGATTCATTACGGACATCTGGTTGCAGCAGAAGGAGCCAGGTACGAGTTCGGCCTGAACAGGGTGATCTTCATTCCGGCCGGCAGGCCTCCCCATAAGCCGGACTGCAATATTACCGATCCATCGCACCGCTATAAAATGACCTGTCTTGCCGTAGCCACCAATCCCTTTTTCCAGGTTTCCGCCCTGGAGGTGGAAAGGCCCGGCCCGTCTTATACCATCGACACGGTGCAGGAGATTTCCCGCCTTTACCCTGACGCAGAAGTTTTTTTCATAACCGGCTCCGACGCGGTAATGGAGATTTTGACCTGGAAAAACTTTGAGCGCCTGCTGTCAATTTGTTTCTTTATTGCCGCAGCCAGGCCCGGTTATAAATTAAACGAGCTTTGGAAGAGACTGGTATTGCTGCCTGAAAACCTGAAGGAAAGGATTTTCTGCATGGAAGTGCCGGCCCTCGCCATTTCCTCCACAGACATCAGGCAGCGCGTGAGCGAAGGAAGGCCGATTAAATATCTTTTGCCCGAACCTGTAGAAGATTACATTCAGAAAAACGGGCTGTACAGGCAATGAAACTGGAAAATCTTTGAACGGCCGGGGCTGCATTAGGTCTTTGCATTTTGCAAATAATAGCTTTAAGTCAACAAGTTTCATGAATGGGAAAGAGGTGATTGGTGAGTGGCGCGCACCTTGTATGTGGGAAATCTGCCGTGGGCCACCAAGGCTGAGGATCTCGCCGATGCTTTTTCGGCGCACGGCGAAGTTCTGAGCAGCCGCGTTATTACTGATCGTGAGACGGGTCGTTCCCGCGGTTTTGGTTTTGTCGAGGTCCGGGATGAAGATGCTGATATCATGATTGCAGCAATGAACGGTACGGAGTTTAACGGTAGAATCATTACGGTAAATGAAGCAAAACCCAGGGAAGAGCGCTGACGGCTGAACCTCCGGTGAGGAGGTTTTTTCTTAGATTTCTCTTTTTTGAAGGAACTTTGCCTGCCGGATAGAATAGTATCTTTAAAAAGACCCGGCATTTTAAGGAGGAGTGGCTTTGGCGATAAATCCGCAGGCGGTGGTGAACATTGCTGTTAAGGCGGCGGAAGACAAAAAGGCTGAGGGCATAGTTGTCCTGGACATCCGCGAAATATCCATTATAGCTGACTATTTCGTTATTTGCAGCGGCCGTTCCGGCCCCCACGTGCAGGCCGTGGTGGAGAACATCCAGGAGAAACTGGCGGAAAAAGGCGTTCGTGCCTTGCGCCGGGAGGGTTTCCGGGAAGGCGGCTGGGTGTTGCTTGATTACGGCGATGTGGTGATCCATGTCTTTCAGGAAGCCGAGCGGCAGTTTTACAACCTTGAACGCCTGTGGGGGGATGCCCAGGTGGTGGCAATTCCAGTTTAATGGTTGACATATGCAGATGTTTACCCTATAATTAAACTCAGTTTAGCTGGCAAAGCGATGACGAGGAGCAGTAGGCAGTGCAACCCTGCAGAGAGCCGCCGGGAGGTGCAAGGCGGCGGGCCATGCTGCTGAAACTCGCCTCTGAGTTGCCCGGGGGAAATGTTATTACTCCGGGCCGGGCGCGCCGTTATTGCGTGAAGAGGGTAAAGAGATGGGGCTGTGGCGCAGTGGGAGCGCGCTTCCTTGGCATGGAAGAGGCCGCGGGTTCAATCCCCGCCAGCTCCACCAGGAATGTTTTTTCTTTGCCAAAAAGGGTGGTACCGCGGGAGATAGCCTCTCGTCCCTACAGGGATGAGAGGTTTTTTATTTTGATTTTACGCAAAGTCAGCCTGGGAGGGGGAAAAAGTGAGGAATTTCGGCAAAATAACCATTGGTGAGCTGCTTGACCGCATTGCGGCCATGTATCCCGATAACGACGCCCTGGTTTACCCGGATCGCGGCCTGAGGTATTCCTACGAGCAGTTCCGGCAGGTTTGCGACCGGTTTGCCAAAGGGCTTTTGAAGCTGGGCGTGGAAAAGGGCGGGCACGTCGCCATCTGGGCGACAAACGTGCCCGAATGGGTAATTGCCCAGTTCGGCTGTCCCAGGATAGGAGCCGTACTGGTAACGGTTAATACGAACTATAAGGTATTTGAGCTGGAATACCTGCTAAAGCAGTCGGATTCCGGCACTTTAATTATGATTGAGGGCACTAAAACCTCCAGTTACATAAAGATGATTTACGAACTCTGCCCGGAATTGAACCATTGCGAGCCGGGCCGCTTGAATTCGGCCAGGCTGCCTCTTTTGAGAAACGTTATATTCGTTGGAGAAAAGCGCTACCCCGGTATGTTCACCTGGGAAGACGTGATGAAAATGGGTGAGGACGTTGCAGATGAGGAGCTGGCCGCCCGCAGGGCCTTGCTTGATGCAGACGACGTAATTACCATGATGTACACTTCTGGCACCACCGGCTTTCCAAAGGGCGTTATGCTTACCCACGACAACCTGATTTCAAACGCCTGCGGGGTGGCGGAGTGCATGAATTTCAGCCAGGCTGACAGGCTATGCATCCCGGTGCCTTTCTTCCACTGTTTCGGGTGCTCGCTCGGCACAATGACCTGCGTAGTGTCGGGGGCAACCATGGTTCCGGTGGAAGTATTCGACCCCAGAAAGGTTTTAGAGGCCGTGGAAAAGGAGCGCTGTACGGCGGTGCACGGGGTGCCCACCATGTTTATTATGGAACTGGAGCTTTTAGAGAGGGAAAAGTTCGATACTTCCAGCCTGCGCACGGGGATTATGGCCGGTTCGCCCTGCCCCATTGAAGTGATGAAGAAAGTCATAAAGGTAATGGGAGCAAGGGAGATAACGATTACTTACGGCCAGACCGAATCTTCCCCCGCCATAACTATGACCAGAACGGACGATCCCCTTGATTACAGGGTCTCCACCGTGGGGCGGGCCCTGCCGGGTGTTGAGGTGAAAATAGTAAATCCGGAAACCGGGGAAGAAGTGCCGCGCGGTGTGCAGGGAGAGCTTTGCGCCAGGGGCTACAACATAATGAAGGGTTATTACAAAATGCCTGAGGCTACTGCCGCCGCCATTGACAAAGACGGCTGGCTGCATACCGGTGACCTCGCAACGATGGGCGAAAACGGTTACTGCAACATAACAGGCAGGCTGAAAGACATGATCATACGCGGCGGGGAAAACATTTACCCCAGGGAAATTGAGGAGTTTCTTTACACCCACCCGAAGGTCAAGGACGTACAGGTGGTAGGGGTGCCCAGCATAAAGTACGGCGAGGAAGTCATGGCCTTTATTCAGTTAAAAGAGGGGTGCACTCTGACGCAGGAGGAAGTGCAGGAATTCTGCAAAGGCAAGATTGCCAACTATAAAATACCCCGGTATGTGGCCTTCGTTGACAGCTATCCCTGCACCGCCAGCGGAAAGATTCAAAAGTACAAGCTGCGCGAAATGGCCATTGAAATGCTCGGCCTGCAGGAGGCCGCAAAGGTTCAGACAGCTTGAGAAAGCCTTCCCTTTGTGATAAAATTTTCTGGTGGCGCGGAAAATACAGAAATAATCTGCATTGGGCGGCCGCCGCCGGGGGTTTTCAGGTGGACAAGGGGGAAATGAATTGAAAGAAAGATACGACTTTAAAGAAATAGAAGAAAAGTGGCAGGCCCGCTGGGCTGCGCAAGACCTTTACGCGGTACCGGATTATTCAGACCGGCCGAAGTATTACTGCCTTGAAATGTTTCCGTACCCGTCTGGCAAGCTGCATATGGGCCACGTCAGGAACTACTCCATCGGCGATGTGGTGGCCCGCTTTAAAACCATGCAGGGCTATCACGTGCTTCACCCCATGGGCTGGGATGCATTCGGGCTGCCCGCCGAAAACGCCGCCATCAAGCACGGCGGGGTACATCCCGCCGAATGGACCCTGGACAATATCGAGAGCATGCGCGCCCAGCTTAAACAACTGGGCATCAGCTATGACTGGAACAGGGAAGTGGCGACCTGCCATCCGGGCTACTACCGCTGGACGCAGTGGCTTTTCCTGCAGCTTTTCCATAACGGCCTGGCCTATAAAAAGAAGGCGGCGGTAAACTGGTGCCCCGGCTGCGCTACGGTGCTGGCCAACGAGCAGGTAAAGGACGGGGGCTGCGAGCGGTGCAAGGCTCCGGTGGAAAAGCGGGAGCTGGAACAGTGGTTCTTTAAAATTACCGACTACGCCGAGCGCCTGCTAAAGGACCTGGAACTGCTGGAAGGCTGGCCGGAAAAGGTTAAAATCATGCAGGAAAACTGGATCGGCCGCAGCGAGGGTGCGGAAATAGATTTCAAAGTGGAAGGCTCGGACGATATCATAACTGTATACACCACGCGGCCGGATACCGTTTTTGGCGTCACCTACATGGTTTTGGCACCGGAACACCCGCTGGTGGAAAAGCTGATTGCCGGTTCAAAGCAGGAAGCCGAGATTAAGGAATTTATCCGGAAGGTAAGGAATTTGAGGGAGATAGACCGGACCTCCACCGAGGCGGAAAAGGTCGGCATGCCCACCGGGGCGCACTGCATCAACCCCTTGACCGGGGAAAAGGTGCCCGTCCTGATTGCCAACTACGTCCTGATGGAATACGGCACGGGCTGCGTCATGGGGGTACCCGCCCACGACCAGCGGGACTTTGAATTTGCCCGGAAGTACGGCTACCCGATCCGGGTGGTCATTCAGCCGCCGGGCGTCGAACTGGACCCCGCTGCCATGGAAGCCGCTTATGAGGAAGAGGGCTTTCTGGTCAACTCCGGCCCGTTCAGCGGCATGCCCAACAAGGAGGCAATCAGGGCCATTACCCGCCACCTGGAAGAAAAAGGCCGGGGAAGGTTCCGCGTAACCTACCGCCTGCGGGACTGGCTCATTTCGCGTCAGCGTTACTGGGGGGCTCCCATCCCCATCATTTACTGCGACCGGTGTGGCACGGTCCCCGTGCCCGAGTCCGATTTGCCGGTGCTGCTGCCCATGGACGTTGAATTTAAACCTACCGGGCAGTCGCCCCTGGCCGAGTGCCCGGAATTCGTAAACGCCGCCTGCCCCAGTTGCGGCGGGCCCGGCAAAAGGGAAACCGACACCATGGACACCTTCATGTGCTCGTCCTGGTATTACTACCGCTATACCAGTCCCAGGGACAACGACGCCCCCTGGGACAGGAACAAGGTGGACTACTGGCTGCCGGTGGACCAGTATATCGGCGGGGTGGAGCACGCCATTCTGCACCTTTTGTATTCCCGCTTTTTTACCAAGGTGCTCTACGACCTGAAGCTGGTGAGCAACCTGGAACCGTTTTCCAACCTGCTCACACAGGGCATGGTGTTAAAGGACGGGGCCAAGATGTCCAAATCCAGAGGCAACGTGGTCAGCCCGGAGGATATCGTGGCCCGTTACGGAGCCGATACCGCCCGGCTGTTTATCCTTTTTGCCGCTCCGCCGGAGCGCGATCTGGAATGGAGCGACCAGGGGGTGGAGGGGTGCTACCGGTTTTTGAACCGGGTCTGGCGCCTGGTAATGCCCCTGGCCGGCCTGCTGAAAGAGGCGCCGGCGGCCGTTTCCGGCAAACTGGTGGGGGCAAACCGGGAGATGCGCCGGGTTACCCACAGCACCATAAAAAAGGTAACCGAAGACATAAGCGCCCGCTTCAACTTCAACACCGCCGTCAGCGCCATCATGGAACTGGTCAACGCCCTTTACCAGTTCAGGGAAATACCGGAATCTGACCGCAACCCGGCGGTGCTGCGGGAAGCGGTGGAGTCCCTGCTGCTTCTGCTGGCCCCCTTTGCGCCCCACATCACCGAAGAGCTGTGGGAGGCCACCGGGCACAGGGGCAGCATTCACCTGCAGCCCTGGCCGTCTTACGATCCGGAGGCCATTGCGGAAGACGAAATAACCATCGTGGTGCAAATCAACGGCCGGGTGCGCGAACGCCTGCTGGTGCCCGCCGGAATAACCCCGCAGGAAATGCAGGACAGGGTAATGAAAGAGCCCAGGGTGATGCGGATGGTTGAAGGGAAAAAAGTTGCAAAGGTTATAACTGTTCCAGGTAAACTTGTTAACATTGTGATAAAGTAGCGTTGCCTTGATTGAAACAGGGCTTGCCTTTTTCAGGCAAGTCCTGCTGTTTTATTTGCAAAGCAAATAAAAATTATTGGCAAAAGATATTTTAAAGGCTATTTATTTTTGACCCATTATACTCTATAATATATAAAAAGAGTTTATAAAACATGGTATCAATTATAAAATAATTAAAAATACTGGGTTCCTCTCCTGGTTTTAGTACGCTTAATTTTTTTGGAGCCGTTATACTGGTATCAGTATAACGAAAACAGAAATATCTCCTGGCAGGTGAACGCAGGTGCGCCTGGTTTGTAAAATCTGGCTGGATAACAACGGGAAGGCTTTTGGCGACGGGCCCTACGACTTGTTGCTGCGGGTCGAGAGGACAGGCTCTTTGAGCAAGGCGGCTGCCGAAATAGGCATGTCCTACAACAAAGCCTGGCGCCTGATCCGTGCTATGGAAGACAGGCTGGGTTTTCCCCTGCTGGAAAGCAAAGCTGGCGGCGCTTCCGGCGGCGGGTCCGAGTTGACCGCCCAGGCCTGCCAGCTGATGCGGCAGTACAAGGCCTTTAAAGACGAAGCAGAAAGTGTTTTAGAGGAGCTTTACGCAAAGCATTTTGGCTGCAAATGAATGTCAGAATTGTACATTTACAATAAAAAGGAGTGTTTGAAAACATGAAAGCATCGAGGTATTTAGGTTTGGCTGTGATGTTTTTGCTGTTAGGGTTGCTGTTTGGCTGTTCCGGGAAGAAAAGCGGTGATTTGCCTGCCGGCGGGGAAATATCGGTATTTGCAGGTTCTGCCAGCAAGCCGCCGCTGGAGGAACTCGCTGCAGGTTTCACTGCAAAAACCGGGGTTAAGGTAAATATAACTTTCGGCGGTTCAGGGAGCGTTCTGAGCCAGATGAAGTTAAGCAAGCAGGGAGACATTTACCTGCCCGGGTCATCCGACTTTATGGAACTGGCCAAAAAAGAGGGAGTGGTGGCAGCCGATACAGAAAAAATTCTCGTTTATCTGTTACCTGCCATAAATGTTCCTAAAGGCAACCCGGCAGGCATTAAACAATTGGCAGACCTGGCGAAGCCGGGGGTAAAGGTGGGCATAGCCCGGCCGGATACCGTGTGCGTGGGTCTCTACGGGGCAGAAGTGCTTGAACAAGCCGGCCTGGCAGATCAGGTCAAGAAAAATATTGTTACATATGTGGAGAGTTGTGAAAAAACCGCCAATCTTGTGGCACTCAAGCAGGTAGACGCGGTAATGGGCTGGGATGTCTTTGCTTCCTGGGACCCTGAAAAAATTGAGACAATTTACTTGCCGCCCGAAAAGGTAAAAAGGATCGGCTATATACCTGTGGCTGTTTCCAGTTACGCCGCCAGGAAAGACCTTGCCCTTCAGTTTATTGACTACTTAACCTCTGAAGAAGGTAAGAAAGTGTTTAAAAAGTGGGGTTACCTGACCACTGAAGAAGACGCGCGCAAATTTGCTCCAAATGCTCAAGTTGGCGGTGAATACAGTTTGCAGTCAAGCTGGTAGAGGTGAAAAATGCTGGCAGGCAAAAGAGGACCAAATGAAGTGCAGGCTAAAGGCCGCATCGATCCGTTTAACCTTACAACTGCAGGCATATTAGGTGTTGTTGTAATATACCTTTTGCTGCTCCTTTTTTCGCAAGTGCCGTATTTAAACCACAGCGTGCTGCTGGAAAGCCTGCGGGACGAAGAAATATGGTTTGCCGTCAGCCTTTCGTTAAAAACTTCGGTGGCTGCCTCATGCCTGGCAGTTTTTCTGGGTACTCCGGTGGCCTATCTGCTTTCCCGGAATGATTTTCCGGGCAAGGCGTTCATCGATACTTTGCTGGATTTGCCTACCATATTGTCGCCGGTTGCCCTGGGGGCAATCATGTTGATATTTTTCAACCAGCCTCCCGGCCTGTGGATTCAGGAAAATATCGGGCCGGTTGTTTTCAGCGCCGCAGGCATAGTGGTGGCCCAGACCACCATCACCCTGGCCATTGCGGTGAGGCTTATCAAGGCGGTCTTTGATGCCATCGACCCCTATTACGAGATAGCGGCCCGTGTTTTGGGAGAAAGCAGGCTCGGAGCCTTCCGGCGGGTGACTTTGCCAATGGCCCGGCAGGGAATTATTTCAGCATTTATCCTTGCCTGGGCGCGGGCCCTGGGCGAGTTCGGGGCCACCGTCACGCTGGCCGGGGCAACAAAATACAAGACGGAGACGCTTCCCATAGCCATATATTTAAACCTGGCCAACGTGAAGATAGAAAAGGCCGTGGTAACAATCTGGATTCTCCTGCTCATGTCATATCTTGTTTTGCTTCTGGTGCGTTACCTGAACAGAAAGAAAGGGGTATATCTTTAATGCTTCGCTTGAACGGAGTAGAGGTTGAGCTGCAGGATTTCCGGCTGAAAGACACTTCCTTTCAAGTAGAACCTGGAAAGTGCCTGGTTATTGTAGGCCCTTCAGGGGCGGGCAAGACCATCCTTCTGGATACCATAGCCGGCGTTCACCGGCCCAAGAGAGGAAGCATTATTTTAGAAGGGCAGGACATTACATATACTTTGCCTGAGCAGAGAAAGATCGGTTATCTTCCCCAGAGTTTGGCCCTATTTCCTCATTTATCCGTGATGGACAATATTTTATTCGGGGCCAGGGCGCGAAAACTTCCGCTGGATCAGGCCAGGGCCAGGGCCAGGGAGCTGGCTGCCCTGCTTAAAATTGAGCACCTCCTTGACAGGCGCTCTCCTCTGACGCTCAGCGGAGGCGAGAAGCAGAGGGTGGCCCTGGCCAGAACACTGCTGGTGCAGCCTTCGGTGGTCCTGCTGGACGAACCTTTTTCGGCCCTGGACGGCTTTATCAGGAAAAAGCTGGTGCTTTACCTTAAAGAAGTGTTTACAACCCTTAAGACAACTGCCGTCTACGTAACCCATGATTTGCAGGAGGCATTTTTGCTGGGCGACCACATAGGGGTAATGCTGGACGGGAAATTGCAGCAGGTGGGAACGCGGGAAGAAGTGTACTACCGCCCTGCAACGCTGGGGATAGCAACTCTTTTTGCAGGCTGCAACCGGTTTAAAGGCAAAATAATCGACAACATCCCGGGCACTTCCCTGGTGGTGAAAACTCCCGGGGGCTTCACTTTTGAGCTGCCCTGGAAGGAGAATTTGAAAAAGGGGCAAAAGGTGATATTTGGCATAAACCCGCGCGAGGTGGCCGTAACACCTGAAGACAACTTCGCGTCGGCAGGGGGTAAGGCCAATATTCTGCAAGCAACCGTTAAAAAAATGTTCACCAGTTTTGACAGTTGTTTTGTATTTCTTGCTTTAAAAGAAACCGGCGAAGAAGTTGAACTGGAAATGCCGGGCCATATTATCCGGGATAAAAATATTACCCCCGGGTCCACCTTGAGTGTGTATTTTAAAAAGGACAGCATGTGGGTTTTGCCGGAGGCAATTTAAAAAGCCTCCTATTTGGGAGGGGAGAGCTTGAATTTCTGGATCTTCCGGTAAATGGTTGCCCGGCTGATGCCCAGCGCCCGGGCGGCCTTTGTCTTTCCCTCATCAGACCAGCCGTACTGTTCCAGCGCTGCCGTAATGGCCTCTTTTTCCAGTTGCGCCAGTTGTAAAAGCTGACCGCCGCCGGCAATGCCGTCACGGGTTCTTTTTCTGGCCCCTTCGCGAATGGCGGGAGGGAGGCTTTCCGGCGAAATCAAAGGCTCCTCCTCGAGGTTAACGGCGTATTCCACGGCGTAGACCAGCTCCCTGACGTTGCCCGGCCAGGGGTACTTTATGCAGGCTTCCATCGCTTCATCGGTAAAGCCTTTAATATCCTTGCCCAGGAGCCTGTTGAACCTTTTCATGTAAAAGTCGAGCAAAAGGGGTATGTCTTCCTGCCTCGTTCTCAAAGGCGGTATAACCAGGGGAATGACGCTGAGCAGGTAATACAGGTCGTCCCTGAAAAGGTTTTTCTGCACCTTTTCCTGCAGGTCGCTGTTGGTTGCGGCTATTATCCTTATTTCCACCGGGACCGGCCTGGTGCCGCCCACCCGCTCGATGACGCGCTCCTTGAGCACTCTCAGAAGTTTTGTCTGGAGGTACAGGGACATGTTTCCTACTTCATCGAGGAAAATTGTGCCTCCGTTGGCCAGTTCGAATTTACCCGGCTTGCCGCCCCGCCGGGCACCTGAAAAGGCCCCCTCGACGTACCCGAAAAGCTCAATTTCCAGAAGATTTTCCGGCATGGCGCCGCAGTTAATTGCCACAAAGGGCTTGTGCCCGTAAGGACCGGCAGAGTGAATGGCCCGGGCGAATATTTCCTTGCCCGTGCCGCTTTCGCCTACGATCAGCACGTTGGAGTTGCTGGCCGAAATTTTTTTGGCCTTGGCCTTTACCTCCAGAAGGGGCTTGCTGGCCCCCACAATGTCGTCAAAACCGATCATTTCATGAGTGTTCATGATTTCATAGGCCAGCTTTTGAGTCTCTTTAAAGTCCTGGAACGAGGCCACGACGCCGGCCACCTGGCCGTTTTTAACCTTTATCGGCTTGGCCGTGCTCAAAAGGTGAAGCTTGCGCCCTTCATAGTTGATAAATACCTCTTTTGAGTTAAAGCCTATACCGTCCTGCAAAACTGACGACAGGGGCAGGGATGGGAACAGGATTTTTGAGTCCTTCCCAATTACCTGCTCTTTCTTGGCTCCGAAGATCCTTTCTGCGGAACGGTTGAAATGCGTAATACAGCCGTCCCTGTCAACAGCCATAACCCCTTCGCCAACTGCATCCACCACCGCTTCAAGCCGGTTGGCCAGGACCGTCCGCTCGGCCATAATTTCCTGCTCCACCACTTTGCTGCTGATCAGGTCGGCCATGCGGCCTATAAACTCTATAAGAGAATCCGTATTCTTGCAAAGGGTTTCCTTTTGGGCAACGTCAAAGGCAATCAGGCTGATGGTTCCGATTACCTCCGATTCCACAGTAATCGGGTAGACTATGGAGGCCTTGTAAAAGCAGCGGCCGGTCAGCGGGCAGGACAGACAGATTTCGTGAAAGCCTGCTTCCCTGATGAAAATGTGGCTGCCCGTCTGCAGGACGTGTTTATTTACCAGGCCGCGCAGCAGCCTGGTGCCCACGTCGTACCTGACTATGCCGGTGCCGGCCACGCGGACCAGGTCGGTGTCGATAATTTCTACCTCTACCTTAAGTACCGTGGCAATAGCCTCGGCTACTTTCTGACCGTTTTCACTGACCAGGGCAAGCCTCGACATAACTTAACAACTCCCGTGAAGTTAATTAAGTCCGCATATTATAATATTCTAGAAGCAGCCTGTTTTCCCTACCCCCGCTTTAAAGTTAACGATAATAAAAACAGCCCGGCAGGGCTTGCAAGAATGTTTATATGTGTGTTTGTATATTTCATATCCAAAACATTTATAGCACCGCTATATTTTGCCGCCATCCGTTTTTCAGGCTGCGGCCTGGCGGGCTTTCTGCCAGCCCAGTTCCAGGGCTTTAAGGTTTAAGGCTTCGGTTCCCGGAGGAATGCGGGCAGTTAAAGCCGACTGCAGGGACTCCTTGGAGACCACTCCGGTAAGGGCGGCCAGAGCTCCCAGGGCAACGATGTTTGCCACCATTTCCTTGCCCAGCACTTCTCTGGCAATGCGGCTGTACGGCTGGGCAAAGACCCTCGCCGACGAGGAAGGTACGTCCTGAATATAAGTGGTGTCCACGATAAGCATCCCGCCGGGGCCTAACCAGCCGGCATATTTTTGAAGTGCCTCCTGGCTCATCACCAGCACTATATCCGGCCTAGTGACCTTGGGGTAGTCGATTTCCTGGTTGCTGATGATTACTTCCGCCCGGCTGGCGCCGCCCCTGGCCTCAGGCCCGTAGGACTGGGTTTGCACGGTGTTTTTCCCGTCCCTTATGACGGCGTCGGCAAGGATCTGGCCTGCCGTGATCAGCCCCTGACCGCCTGACCCGCTCAGGATAATTTCCGTGGTTTGCGCCATGCTGGAATCATTCCCCTTTGAATGATTCATGATTCAATCATTCCCCCTTGAACGATCTCTGTAATTCCCCGGTAAACCGTTCGTAAGCCTCGGTATATTCGGGAGCCTCGGCACGATGAAGCTCGCCGATGAGGAATTTCCCCCGCATTTCTTCCGGCTTCATTTTTGCTGCTTTTTCCACAGGCACCCCGTGCTCTTTTTGCCAAACCAGCATGTCGTAGGCGCTGCCCGACCGGTTCCGCCGCCCGTAAGAAACCGGGCAGGCCGTAATCACTTCGATGAGGCTGAAGCCCTTGTGGCCGGCACCGGCCTTAATCAGCCTGGTAAGCAGGCCGGTATGGTAGGTGGTGGCCCGGGCCACATAGGTGGCGCCCGCCGCTTTGGCCAGTTCGGCCAGGTCGAAGGGGCGCTCAAAAAGACCATGGGGCGCGGTGGTTGCCCGGGAACCTTGCGGCGTCAGGGGGGAGTACTGCCCCCCGGTCATTCCGTAAATGCTGTTGTTAAAGATAATGGCGGTTATGTCAATGTTGCGCCTGGCGGCGTGGATTAAGTGGTTGCCGCCGATGGCGGCGGCGTCGCCGTCTCCCATTAAAACAAAGACGCTGGCCTCCGGGCGGGCTACCTTTATGCCGGTGGCAAAGGCCAGGGCCCTGCCGTGGGTGGTGTGCAGGGTATTGAAATCAAGGTAGCCGGTTGCCCTTGATGAGCACCCGATGCCCGAAACAACGACCGTATTGTTCTGGTCCAGGCCGAGTTGGCCGACCGCCCGGACGAAGGCGCCCAGCAGTATCCCGTTGCCGCAGCCCGGGCACCAGATGTGGGGGAGCCTTTCCAGCCGCAGGTATTTTTTAAGCTTTTCTTGCATTGCGTTCACCAGTCTTTATGCTTTATAACTGTCTTATTGCTTCCAGGATTTCCCCTGGTGTAATCAACTCGCCGTTTACCTTGCACAGGCCGGCAACTTTTGCTCCGTGCCCGGCCGAGCGCTCCACCTCCAGCTTTAACTGCCCCAGGTTCATTTCGGGCACAAGCAGGGCTCGTACCCGGCCGGACAGCTCCGCCACTTCCCGCTCGGGGAAGGGCCAGATCGTAACCGGGCGGAAAAGACCCACCTTGATGCCGGCCGCCCGGGCCTCTTTCACCGCCCGCCTGGCCGAGCGGGATACGGCGCCGTAGGCGATGACGGCAATTTCGGCGTCTTCCGTCAGAAAAGATTCGGTAAGGATAATTTCATCGAGGTTGTTCATTATCTTGTTATTTAACCTGATCATAAGCCGCTCGGCCACATCCGGGCTGGTGCTGGGAAAGCCGCTTTCGTCGTGAACCAGACCGGTTACATGGTAGCGGTACCCCTCGCAGAAATTGGCCATCGGCGGCACGCCGTCCGCATCGGGACGGTAGGGGTAGTAAACTTTCAGGCCTGCCGGCGGCTTTTTGCGGTTTATAACCGGCAGTTCGCCTGGCCCGGGGAGCACCACCCGCTCCCTTAAGTGGCCGATTACCTCATCTGTGAGCAGTATAACGGGGGTCCTGAATTTTTCGGACAAATTAAAAGCCTGCACGGTTAAGGTAAACGCTTCCTGCACCGATGCGGGGCAAAGGGCGATTGCCGGATGATCGCCGTGCGTTCCCCAACGGGCCTGCATTACGTCCCCCTGGGCGGGAGCGGTGGGAATGCCGGTGCTGGGGCCGTAGCGCTGAACGTTTACCACCACGCAGGGAATTTCCGCAATCACGGCAAAACCTATATTTTCCTGCTTAAGGGAAAAGCCGGGGCCGCTGGTAGCCGTCAGCGATTTAATACCGGCCAGGGAGGCGCCGATTACGGCAGCCATGCTGGCGATTTCATCCTCCATCTGAATAAACCTGCCTCCCAAAAGAGGCAGTTTCTCCGCCAGAATTTCGGCAATTTCGGTTGACGGAGTGATGGGATAGCCGGCAAAAAAACGGGCGCCTGCGGCCAGGGCGCCTTCTGCTATAGCTTCATTGCCCTGCATTAAGCGTGCGAGGGGTAGTACCTCATTCAATGCCTTCCACTCCTATCGAAATGGCAAAATCCGGACAGTGGCTTTCGCACACGCGGCAGCCGGTGCAAAGGTATGGATTGACGGCTACCGCCTTGCCCGTGCTGTCCATAGCCAGCACCCTGGAGCACAGGGATGCGCATATTCCGCACCCCTTGCACCAGTTTTTATTAATAACTATTGCTTTCTTTTTAGTTGAAGAAGATACTGTCTCAGCCATTGCCGCCACCCTTGTTTTTTATCTGCTGATGTTTGATATCCGGGCCCTGGATGTTTCAGTTTGAGATATTTAAATATTTAACACCGGGAATATAACGTTATCTCATTTTGAGCCAAATCTCATTTTTATACGCCGCTCATGTTCTATAACTATTTTACTCCTTTTGGACCTGTTGTAAAGTAATATTTTTCATCAAAAAAGGCAAATCATAAAACCAGTTAAAAAGTTTTTGGCGGATGGTGTTAATATGGTCTGGGAATATATTTACCGTACCGTTTTCATATACTTTCTGGTTCTTGCGGTGATTAGAATGATGGGAAAGCGGGAAATAGGCCAGCTTTCCCCCTTTGATTTTGTGGTTGCCATCATTATAGCCGAACTTGCGGCCATGCCGATGGAGATGAGCAACATTCCCCTCTGGCACAGCGTGCTTCCCCTGGTCATTCTGGGTGTTCTCGAGGTTGCCGTGTCCTACGCCACACTTCTCAGCCAGACCTTGCGGGGGGTGGTTTGCGGCCATCCCCAGGTGGTTATTAAAAACGGAAAGCTGCTAAGGGAAGAAATGAGGAAGGCCCGCTACAACCTTGACGATCTGATGGCCCAGTTAAGGGAAAAAGGGGTGGTTGACCCGTCTGACGTGGAATTTGCGGTTCTTGAGACTTCGGGAAAGCTGAGCGTCATCCTGAAATCCCAGCGCCGCCCGGTTACGCCGGCCGATCTGGGAATATCCACTCCTTACGAAGGCCTGCCCACCGTGCTGGTCATGGACGGCAATGTGATGAAAAAAAATTTAAAAGAGGCCAACCTGGACGAGAAATGGCTGCTGCAGGCGCTGCAGGAGCGGCAACTAAGCCCGAAGAAGATCTTGCTTGCCACCTTAAGCACCGACGGGAGGCTGTATATAAGCGAAAAATAAAAAGAGGGATACGGCCTGCCTGGTAGAAATACCTGAATAAAAGATTACTCGCCGCAGGCTTTTACCGGCTGCCGGAACGGAAAAGTTTACAAGCGGTTTGGTTGCAAGCTGGAAATGCCGGTTATGAAGCCGGCAGTATTATCTTATAATGCAAGAGATGCAGGTTTTCCCTAATAGAGGATAACTGGAAGGATGGTGCCCTCCATGGACAACGACCGGTTGGCCAGAAAGCAAACGTTTAGGGAAAGGAGCGCCAAGGGCGGGCCGCCAGGCATAGCTTTTCCCGGAACAGGCCTGTATTATACCAACGGTCAGGCCTATACCCTGGGCGTTAACAGCGTTTATGAGCGCCTAACCGGTTTGTGCGGCGATGAGCTGGTCGGGCGCAACATGGGTGAACTGGTTGACAAGCAATACTTCGACCGTTCGGTTTCTCTAATGGTTTTAAAAGAGGGGCGCTCTATCGTCATTCCCCAGCACGTGCTTAAAACCGGCCACAAGGTGATGGTTACCGGAAACCCCGTATTCGACGAAGAGGGTAAAATTATTCTGGTTGTGACTACGGTAAAGCCGTTAAGGAGAAGTAAAACCGGCAAACCAACCCTGCCCACGCCCCCCAACCATCTGGTCGAAATACCGGAGATTGGCACGGTTGTTGTGCAAAGCGAGAGCATGAAACAGGTGGTGAACAGGGCCATCCGGGCGGCAAACTCCGATGCCACCGTATTGATCCAGGGTGATTCAGGCGTGGGGAAAGAGGTGGTGGCGAGGATTATTCATGAATACAGCCCGCGCAAGCATAAACCTTTTGTGGTGATAAATGCCGCGGCCATTCCGAAGGAGCTTTTTGAAGCGGAGATGTTCGGCTACCGGCAGGGAGCTTTTACAGGCGCCCGGCGCGAAGGGCAGCCGGGCCTGGTCAAGTCCGCCGAGGGCGGCACCCTCTTTCTTGATGAGATTAGCGAAGTGCCGTTTTCCTCCCAGGTGAAGCTTCTGCGACTGATCCAGAACAAGGAGCTTTATCCGCTGGGCAGCGGGCAGCCGGAAAAGGTGGACGTGCGCATAGTGGCCGCTTCGAACCAGGACCTGGCCAGGCTGGTTCGCGAAGGCCGCTTCCGCAAGGACCTTTTTTACAGGCTGAACGTGATCCCTCTCTATATTCCACCCCTGGCAAAGCGGAAGGACGACATCATTCCCCTGTCGAGCCATTTTTTCAACCTTTACCTGGAACGTTATAAATTAAAAAAGCGCCTTACCCCGGAAGCCTGGGAGGAACTGCTGGCCTACCCGTGGCCGGGAAACGTCCGGGAACTGCAGAGCCTGGTGGAAAGGCTGGTGCTGTTGAGCCCTGAGGATAAAATTACCGCCCGGGTGGTTGCCAGGGAGCTTGAAGGTCAAGGCGAACACACCGCCGGCCCCGCGTTTTTGGACGGCCTTGAAGGGAGCCCGACCGGGAACCTGGAGGAGGCTGTGGAGGAGTTTGAAAAAGAGCTGATCCGGCAGGCCTTAAAAAAATATAAGACGCACGAGGAAGTATCGCGTGCCCTGGGCATTCACCGGAGCACGCTGGCAAGAAAAATAAAAAAATACTTTACCTGAAAAAGTTGTCGCAGATCTGCGACAACTTTTGTTTTATTGTTGCAAAAACCGGCCTGCGAAATGAGGTGGAAAACGGCAGGCGTGAAGTTAAAAAAGCTTGAAAAAACTGCCGGGCATGCACCAGAAGGGAGCGGTTTTTATTTAACTGGCACGAATTTTGTAAACACCTTTTTAAATATTTGCCTTTCCTCAGCCAAAAATCGAACAAAGCGGAGGTGTTTTTTTGTGAAAATTAGCTATTTTTGGACATCAGGGACAATTATTACCGGCAGGGGCAGCCTTAAGCGCATTGCAGACGAGGCTAAAGGCCTGGGAGCCACCAGGGTATTGATTGTTACCGACCCCGTGCTTTTAAAAACCGGCCTGATCGAGCGGGTGAAGGAGGCCCTTGCCCCGGCCGGCCTGGAAACCGGCATTTTTTCCGGAGTGGAGCCCGAACCGCGCCTGCAAATAGTGACCGAATGCCTGAAGGCGGTTAAGGAAGGCGGCTACGACCTGATAGTGGCGGTAGGCGGCGGCAGCTCAATGGATGTATCCAAGGCCGCTTCCGTTTTAATGACCAACCCCGGCACCATTAACGACTACCTGGGGGTGAATCTGATCCCCAGACCGGGCATACCCGTTATTGCGGTGCCGACTACGGCCGGAACGGGCAGCGAAGTGACGCCCATTGCCATCCTGTCCGACGTTGAAGAACAGTTGAAAAAGGGAGTGGTCAGCCCGTACCTGCTTCCCAGAGTGGCCATTGTCGATCCCGAACTGACCGTTACCATGCCTCCGGCCATTACTGCCGCCACCGGCATGGATGCCCTGACCCATGCGGTAGAGTCCTATATTTCGGTTAATGCCACGCCAATAACCGATATCCTTGCCCTGGAGGCCATCAGGCTGATTGCGCTGAACCTGCGCACCGCCGTGGCCAACGGTCAGGATATTGAGGCCAGGAGCAACATGTCCATGGCCAGCCTGCTGGCCGGTATTGCCTTCGCCAATGCCGGTGTTGGCGCCGTGCATGCGCTGGCCTATCCGCTGGGCGCCCAGTTTCACGTGCCCCACGGCGTGGCCAACGCCGTCCTGCTGCCCTATGTGATGGAGTCAAACTTGCTTGGCGCCTTGCCCAGGTTCAAGACCATGGCCCTGGCAATGGGGGAAAAGGTTGAGGATTTGTCCGATCGGCTGGCAGCCGATAAGTTCAACGAAGCCATTAAATTGCTGGCCGCCGATATAAGAATCCCGTTGCACCTGCGCGAACTGGGCGTAACGGCCGAATCCATACCGGGCATGGCCGAAGGGGCGGCAAAGGTCACCCGCCTGCTGGCCAACAACCCCAGGATACTTTCCGTGAGCGATATCAGGGAAATCTACGAGAGGGCATTTTAAAAAGCAAGGGGACTGAACCAGATGAAAGGTTTTTACGGGCGGCTTTTGCGGATTGACCTGTCGGCCGGGCAGTGGGAGGCAGAAGAGATACCGGCCGGCGTGCTGGAGCGGTATTTGGGCGGCAAAGGGCTGGGCACCTACCTGATGCTCAAGAACATACCGGCCGGGGCCGACCCGCTGGGCCCCGACAACAGTTTAATTTTCACCACCGGGCCGATCACCGGTACCCCCATGTTCGGCTCCAACCGGTTTGGCGCCTTTGCCAGGGCGCCCCTTACCGGTTTTTACGGCGAGTCATACTCAGGCGGCAGCGTGGGGGCGGTAATGAAGAAGACCGGCTACGACGCCATAATCATACAGGGGCAGGCCCGGCAGCCCGTTTTGCTGGAAGTAAGCGACAGAGGCGTTAATTTTAGGGATGCGTCCGGGCTGTGGGGGCTGGACTGTTACGCGGCAGAAGACAGGGCGCTGGCCGAAGTTGGCGTAAAAGGCGCCCAGGCCGTGGTTATAGGGCCGGCCGGCGAGAATCTGGTCCGTTACGCCTGCATAGAGAACAACTACTGGCGGTCCCTGGGGCGGACCGGGATGGGCGCCGTGATGGGGTCAAAGAAAGTCAAGGCCATAGTATTTCACGGTCAGTCGAGCTGCGAGCTGGCCGACCCGGCCGGTTTAAGGCAGTACGTCAGCCAGTTGGCCGGCAAGGGGAAAGACAATCCCGGCGTTCAAAACTACCGCAAGTACGGCACCCCGCAGATGGTATCCCTGATGAACAGCGCCGGCTGTTTTCCCGCCCATTACTGGAGCAAAGGGAGGCTTGCCGGGTGGGAGGCGCTGTCCGGCGAGCATTTGCTGGAGAACTTTGAAGTGCAGCCCCGCGCCTGTCCGCCCTGCATCATGAACTGCGGCAAGCTGACCCGCGTAACCAAAGGCAGGCACGCGGGGCTGGTAGTAGAGGGGCCGGAGTACGAGACCATATACTCCTTTGGCGGGTTATGCAGCATTAAAGATTTAGCCGAGATAATACATTTAAACGACATATGCGACCGGTTAGGGCTTGACACCATCAGCGCCGGCAACATGGCAGCCTTTGCCATAGCAGCGGCAGAAGACGGGGCACTCGACCTTCCCCTTAAGTACGGCGACGCCGCCGGCGTGGCCCGCCTGCTTTACCAGATAGCCGGCCGCGAGGGGATAGGCGACCTTTTAGCCGAAGGCATACGCACCGCTGCAGAAGAGCTGGGTTTGAGCGAATTAGCCGTGCACGTCAAGGGGATGGAGCCGGCCGGATACGATCCCCGGAAGCTGCACGGGATGGGGCTGTCCTACGCCACATCGCCGCGGGGCGCCTGTCATTTACGGGCCACCTTTTACAAGCCCGAGCTGGCCGGGATAATAGATCCCAAGGCAGTGGAGGGCAAGGCAGAGCTTTTGATAGATTACGAGGACCGGCTGGCGATATACGACACATTAATTTTGTGCCGTTTTTACCGGGACCTGGTGTTATGGGAAGATCTGGCCGGGCTGGTGAACCTGACCACCGGTTTAGGGGTAGATGCAGAGCAGTTGCGCCGCACCGCCAGGGAGATTATAGACTGCACCCGCCGGTTCAACCTGATGCAGGGGTTGACCAGGGCCGACGACAATCTGCCCGCCCGCTTTTTCAAGGAGCCGCTGGAGGATGGCGACGTATTGCCGGAGGAGAACTTCAGGCAGATGCTTGCCGATTACTACCGCCTGCGCGGGTGGGACGGGGAAGGCCGCCCGCCTGAAGGCAGCCTTTAGCCCGGCCGGCGAAAGGCGAGAGGGGGTGGGAGCAAAAGCCGGGCTTGGGCCGGTGGGGAATAAACAGTTATAAGAAATAAAATATTTTTACAGTTCAAGCATATCTGAAAAAGAGGTGTTGTTGTTTGGCTTTGGTCAGGGAGTATGGAAAAGAACAACCTTTTATACCTGCCGGACCGTTTAAAATCCGGCTGCCTTTTATTCACTACCGTTTTGAGTGGGCCGATTACGCCCAGGGTTTGCTGATGTGCGCCGTTTGCCTGGGAATAATTCCTTTGCTTCAAGAAGTCCTGGGCATGCCCTTTGAGATTGCCATTACCATTGTTATTTTAAACGGTTTTCTTTATTGCTGGCACGCCCAGCTTGGCGACCCGGTGGTGCCGGGCTGGATTACCCCGGCCATACCGCTGCTGGTGGCCTACGTCAGCGCCTTCGAGCCGGGAGTGCCAAGGATGCACGCGTTAATCTCATTTGAGATAACATTGGGCATACTGGCTTTCGTGCTGGGTGTCACCGGCCTGGCTAAAAAGTTTGTGGATTCGATACCAAACGCCATAAAATCAGGTGTATTGATTGGCGCCGGAATTGCGGCGGTAAACCTGATCTTTAAAATGCCCGACGGGCGGTTCTGGAAAAGCCCGGTTACCATTAGCGTCTGCCTGGTTCTGGCGGTGTTTCTCCTGTTTTCAAACATTTACAAGCAAATCAGGCACAAACACAAGCTGCTGACCTTAATTTCGGATCTCGGGATCATGCCTTCTATTTTACTGGCTGCCATACTTGGTCCGCTTATTGAGCCTTCGGCCATACCTTTCCCCAACCTGCAGTGGGGTTTTACCGTACCGCATTTTGGGGAGCTGTTCACCCAGTGGACACCCTTTTCAGAGCGCATCGGCTGGCCCTCTATAGGCATGTTCATACAGTCCATTCCGCTGGTAATAGCGGTCTATATCGTTTTATTCGGCGAGTTGATCCAGGCCCAGGCGCTCATAGATGAAAGCTCGCATTTCAGGCCGGACGAGAAGGTTGAATACAGCCCCAACCGCAACAACATAATTGTCGGTTTAAGGAACATGATCATGGGCACCTTCGGCCCGGACATCTCCATGTGCGGCCCGCTGTGGGCAGCCATGCAGGTAGTGGAGTGCGAACGCTACAAGCACGGCCGGAAGGCCATGGACAGCCTCATCGGCGGGGTCGGCAGCTTTCGCTGGGGAACGTTTACCGGCTACTGGCTGTCGCCAATAGTAACTTTTGTAACACCTATCCTCAACGCCGCGTTAAGCCTTACCCTGCTCATTCAGGGATATGTGGCCGTCCGGGTGGGAGTGCTGAAGGCCCGCAGCTACAACGACATCGGCATAGCCGGGGTGGTGGCCGGCGTGCTGGTGGTTAAAGGGGCGGCCTGGGCCTTTGCCGTTGGAATAATTATGTGCTTATTAATTTACGGCAGGCACTTCTTTGCCGAGCAGCCCGTGGAAACCAAAAGCCAGGTTCCGCCGCACAACATATTTGCCGATTAGCCGGGAAATTTTTCGCAGCAAGGATCCAGGCAGTTGTGCTTGAAGAAGCAATAAACAGCCCTGCGTTCAGGCTGTTTATTGTTTTTAAGGGATTAGATTTTAATGCAAATAAAGAAGGATAAAGTCACTTTTGGTAGAATTAACCTTTTGGTTAATATTTTCAGGGGCGGGTGGACCTTGTGATTCAGCTTGACCGCAGGCAGCAGTTGGTCGTTATCCTGCTGGCAGGGGTGATACTTTTTGGTGCAGGGTACAGGCTTGCCCAGGTTAAGGGACGCCCGGCGGATGAGGGCAGGCCGGCACTGGAAAAGGCAGGTGAAAACAAGGCTAAAGATGTGGTTGTTCATGTGGCCGGGGCCGTGGCAAAGCCGGGGGTATATCAACTGCCTCAGGGTTCGAGGGTGATTGACGCAATAAACAAGGCCGGCCCCACAGAAGAAGCCGATCTTGATGCGCTGCAACTGGCCGCGCCGGTTTCCGACGGAAAAACCGTCTACGTTCCGCAAAAATCCCAGGCCACCCAAACCGGGCCGCCGGCAGCGGCCAACAAGGCGGGGACGGCACCGGCCGCCGCAACGGCAAAGCAAAACACTCCTTCTTCACAGCTTGTAAATATAAACACCGCAGACCAGGGCCAGCTGGATACCTTGCCCGGCATCGGACCGGCCCTGGCCCAGAGAATAATCCAGTACCGCGAATCAAACGGTCCGTTTAAAACGATTGAGGAACTAAAAAATGTTTCCGGCATAGGAGACAAGAACTTTGAAAACTTAAAGGACAAAATTACGGTTTACTAAAGAAATCTAATAGAACTCATATAATTTAGTTTATAAGCGTGTCGAAATTTTTTTAAAGGGAAATTGCTTGAATTAATCGAACATTATTTATGTTTAGTGATAAATGCGAGAGGGGTGTTGTAATTATTATGGCGTATGAGAGGGAGTACGTTCATATTGAAGTAAACGGTCATAAATATTTATATTCAATCTGGTACGGCAGGAAAGAGCTGCTTTGGTACGGCGAGCAGATGGACACCAGCGATCCTCTCAAGCTGGTTTACGCAGTTTCCAGGGAGGGGCTGATGAAGAAAATAAAAATGGTGTTAAGCGCCAAGGACGGTCAGCAAAGGAGCTAATTTTTATGGATTTGAACCCATTAATTAACATGATCATGCTGGATTGCCTTGCAGGCGCCGTGAGAGGCGAAAAGGGCGGCGGCACCGGAGATGACGGCAGGTTTGCCGCCCTGCTGGCCCTGTTGCTGGCCGGAAGGGGGCTGAAGGCACCCCCTCTTCATCCGGGCGGGTTTGGAACCGGCCGGCCGGCCGCACCTGCAGCGCGCGGGAACAAAAAGGCCGGGGCAGCCGGGCCGGCCCTGTCCGGGGTTGGGCTGGAGGGTTTGATTGAGAGAACGGCAAGAAAGTACGGCGTTGACCCGGCCCTGGTCAAGTCGGTGATCCAGGCGGAATCGGGCTTTAACCCCAGGGCGACCTCGCCTGCCGGGGCAATGGGCCTGATGCAGCTCATGCCGGGAACGGCGGCTGCCCTGGGGGTGCAGGATCCCTACGACCCCGCCCAGAATATCGACGGCGGTGTGCGCTACCTGAGGCAAATGCTGGATCGTTACGGCGGTAACGTTTCCCTGGCCCTTGCCGCTTACAACGCCGGCCCCGGAGCGGTGGACCGGGCCGGCGGGATACCCGGTTACAGGGAAACCAGGGAATACGTCCGGAAGGTGCTGGAAAACAGGGTTAATTTTACGGTTTAGCTTTTCCTCCGGAGAAGGTGCATGGACAGGCCCCTGGTTTTACTGACGGCTTTTTACATAGCTGGCATTCTTTTCGGTGAACTAACCGGTTTTAAAGCGTCTGTGGCTTTGGCCCTGGCGTTTTTTTGTTTTTTCACCGCCGTGGCGGGATATCTTTGGGCGTGGAAGGCAAACGGCAGGATTATCCTGGCCCTTTTCCTCCTGCTGGGCCTGGCCGTGTCTCGCGTTTGGGCTGAAGGGAGCGAGACGCCCCTGGCCGGGTATGCCGGGCAGCGGGTGGTCCTGGTGGGGCGGGTGGCGGCCGAGCCCGACGTGCGCAGGGACAAAGTGTTTTATTTGCTTAAAGCCCAGGAGATCATCAGGGGGGGAGAGCGCCGGGCGGTGCACGGGGCGGTCAGGCTCGACCTGAGCGGAACGCCCCAGGTATACGGATACGGCGATTTGCTTAAAGTATCCGGCCTGCTGACCCGCCCGGAGCCACCGGGCAACCCGGGCGAGTTTAACTACAGGAGATATCTGGAAAGGCAGGGGATTAAGGTAATCCTGCTGGCCCGGGGGAACGGCGCCGTGCAAAAAGCCGGCTCAGGCGCAGAGAACCCGGTGCTGGCTGCGGCGCTGCAGGTTAAGCAAAAACTTTCGGCCGCAGCCACCGCATACCTGAAACCATCCCACGCCGCTTTGCTTAACGGGATAGTTTTCGGCACCCAGGGGCTCATAGAGAAAGAAACCAGGGAAGCCTTCACGGCGACGGGGGTGGTGCACATCCTCAGCGTGTCAGGGCTTCACGTGGGAATTGTTACTGCCGGGCTGATCGGCCTTTTGCGGTTTTTCGGGCTGCCGCCGGGGGCGACCGCTCCTGCGGCCACGCCGGTGCTGCTGTTTTACGCCTTAATGACGGGCTTGAACCCCGCGGTGATGCGGTCCACCGTTATGGCCCTGCTCCTTCTCTGGGCCCACCACCTGGGCCGCGACCGGGACTGGCCCGCCACCCTGGCCCTGGCCGCCCTGATAATACTGCTCTGGAACCCGTTTTTGCTTTTCCACCCCGGTTTTCAGCTTTCCTTTGCCGCCACCTGGGGCATTTTGCACCTCGGCCCGGTGCTGAGCGGCCTCCTGGAAGGGCTTTTTAAAAGGCCTCCCGGCGTCCTGTGCAAGACCTTAATCCAGGGGCTGGCGGTCTCACTTGCCGCACAGCTTGCTACGGTCCCACCGGTTGCCTGGTACTATAACCTTGTTTCCCTGGTGTCCGTCCCCGCCAACCTGATAGCCGTCCCCCTGGTCGGCCTGGTTCAGTTTCTGGGCATTGCGGCGGCGGCTCTGGGCCTGCTCTGGCTGCCCCTGGCCGGCCTGGTCAACGCTTGCACCGGGGTCGTCCTGGAACTGTTCCTGGCGCTGATAAGTTTTTTCCAGCGTCTGCCGGGAGCAGTGGTATACCTTCCCACTCCGCCGGTGCTCCTGGCGGCGGCCTGGTACGGCGGCCTTCTGGCCTTGATCAGGGTGCGCAAAGCCGGGCTGAGTGCAGGCGCGGCGCGCCTGGTAAAGGGCTGGGCGCCTGCCGGTGCGGCGCTGGCCGCAGCCCTGCTGATATGGTGGCCCTGGGGCGGCGGGCACAAGCTGGCCGTCCATTTCCTGGATGTCGGCCAGGGCGACAGCATCCTGCTTCAGACCCCCGGCGGCAGGAACATGCTGATCGACACGGGCGGCAGGAAGGATGAATTTCTTACCGGCACCGGAGCCGGAGATCAGGTGGTGGCGCCCTACCTGCGTAAAATTGGGGTTAACCGACTGGACGTACTGGTTCTTACCCATCCGCACGAAGATCATTGCGGCGGTGCGGCCTACCTGGTGAAAAATTTTCCCGTCGGCCTGGCCGTGGTGTCTCCTGCGGAAGGCACCGCTAAGGATGCCGTGCCGGCGGCTTATGCGGCGCTTATAAAAGAAATGGGCAGGCGCGGCGTCCCCGTGCAGGCTGCCGCAGCGGGCGATGTGATCAGGCTGGACCCGGACGTGGACATTGAGGTTCTCTCGCCCGGGGCCGCGGCCGGAGGAAAGGGGACGGAGTTTAACGACGGTTCGCTGGTGCTGAAAGTGATTTACGGCCTTCATTCTTTTATCCTGACGGGTGATATAGAGCTGGAGTCGCAAAGGGAGCTGATTCAACGTGGGGTGGACCTGGCGGCCGATGTAATGAAGGTGCCCCACCACGGCAGCCGTTCCCTCCTGCCTGAGCTGGTGGAACAGGTAAGGCCCGGCATGGCGGTAATCTCGGTGGGCGCCCATAACACCTTCGGGCACCCGGCGCCGTATGCCCTGGACCTGCTCGGCCGGGCCGGCGCCCGGATCTACCGCACCGACCAGGACGGGGCGGTGATAGTGGAAACAGACGGGAACAGGCTGGAGGTAAAGACGGGGAAAAGCGGTCAGGAAGATACCGGGCTGCCGGAGAAGTAGGGCGGCCACAGGAAGGCGCCGGGCCCGACCTTTAATGCCGGGGCACATTCAAAACTGCAGAGATTTAACGGCCGATTTTCGGTTCGAAAAAGGAAAAGGGAGGAAAATGTCGAACGGATATGCTAACCATTTTTAAAAATTATCTGCTTATTAGAAGAGATATGATTAGCATTTTTAAATTTTAAGGGTGACAAGTTTTTTTATAAGCTTTTGGATAGCGGGAGGTAAATTAAGTGAACCTTCAACCGGGTGATATAATAACTGGTCCAATTTTCTCTGAACCAGTGAAAGTGCTGGCGTGCAGAACCATCAACCCGGCGCTGATCAAAATCGAGGCTGTCGGCCTTCACTCAAAGAGGTACTACGACCCTATCCTCGGCCCTGCCGAAATGGCCGCGCTCACCAAATTTTCGGAGCAGCACCTTGAATTTTCGGGCGAAGCTGAAAATGTTTTCCTATTTCTGGAGGGCACGCGCATCCGCAACGCCTTCCAGTTTGACCCCCTGTACGGCATAAGCGTTTCTCAGATTCACCCGCTGCCGCACCAGATCGAAGCAGTGTACCACCATATCCTGAAAAACCCGAACATTCGCTTTCTTTTGGCTGACGACCCTGGCGCGGGCAAAACCATTATGGCCGGGCTTCTTTTTAAAGAGTTAAAGTACCGGGGCCTGGTCAGCCGCGTTCTGATCGTCGTTCCCGGCCACTTAAAAGACCAGTGGCTGAGAGAAATGAAGGAGCGCTTCGGCGAAAAATTCCTGGTCGTCGACCGCAGCGTGATGAACGCCAGTTGGGGCCAGAACATCTGGACCGAAAATCATCAGATCATCACCTCCCTGGATTTTGCCAAGCAGGAAGACATTATGTTTGCTTTAAAAGATTCCTCCTGGGATTTGGTGATCGTGGACGAGGCCCACAAGATGTCCGCCTACCGGTACGGCGACAAAATAAGCAAGACGGCACGCTACCAGTTTGGCGAACTGATTTCCCAGATAACCAAATACCTTCTTTTCCTTACGGCCACGCCCCACCGCGGAGACCCGGAGAATTTCCGTTTGTTCCTGGACCTCCTGCAGCCCGGCTTTTTTGCCAATACTGAAATGCTGGCCCTTTCCATTAAAAACAAAGACAACCCTCTTTTCTTAAGGCGGCTCAAGGAGGATTTACGGGACTTCGATAATGTGCCGCTTCTTCCACCCCGTCAGGTGGAAACCGTTAAATACAAGCTGAGCAAAGCTGAAATGGAACTTTACAATGCCGTAACCACTTACGTTGAGCAGAACTTCAATAAAGCCCTCCAGAAAGAAAAGCGCAACGTTGCCTTTGCCCTGACCATCCTTCAAAGGAGGCTGGCCTCCAGCGTCAGGGCTGCCCGCAAATCCCTGGAGCGACGCCGGGACCGGCTGCAGGAACTGTACAAAAAAGGACAATTGCTCCAGGACCTGGGTTACACCGAAGATTACCTGGAAGACCTGGAAGAGAGCATCCGCTGGCAGAAAGAAGAAGAGCTTTTAGAAAAACTTACCTCTGCGGAAACTTTGGAGGAACTGAGAGAAGAGATTGAAAAGCTCGATGCTCTCGTGCTCCTGGCTAAAGAAGTGGAAAAGCAGGAAATCGAGACCAAGCTGAACCGCCTGAGAGAAGTGATTGAAGAGGAAAGGCTCCGGGAGACCGGCACCAAGCTCCTCATTTTCACCGAATCGAAGGACACGCTGGAGTACCTGGCCGAAAAAATCGGAAAAAAGTGGGGATACTCCGTTACCACCGTTCACGGCGGCATGGGTATGGACGCCCGCATTAGAGCAGAGCACGAATTTAAAAACCGCGCCCAGGTAATGGTGGCCACCGAGGCGGCAGGGGAAGGGATTAACCTGCAATTTTGCTGGTTGATGGTGAATTACGATATTCCCTGGAACCCGAACCGCCTAGAGCAGAGGATGGGACGCATTCACCGCTACGGGCAGAAGAGCGAGGTGCACATTTACAATCTGGTGGCTGCAGATACCCGGGAAGGAAGAATTCTAGAAAAACTTTTTGAGAAACTGAACCGCATGAGAGAGCACCTGGGTTCTGACCGGGTTTTCGACGTCATCGGCGACGTCCTGCCGGGAATCAGCTTAAAAGACCTTATCCTGGAAGCAATTGCCGGCAGGAGGACTATGGAAGAAATCCTGGCCGAGATAGAGCGGGTGCCGGACGAAGAGGCCATCCGCCGGGCAAAGGAAGCGACTATGGAGGCCCTGGCCACCCGCCACTTCGACCTTTCCCGGATCATCGGCGAGCAAAGGATTGCCAGGGAAAACCGGCTGGTGCCGGAGTACGTAGAAAAGTTTTTCCTGCGGGCGGCTCAGAAGCTCGAAGTCAAATGCGAAAAACGCCAGGACGGTTTCTGGCGAGTAAACTCGGTCCCCTTTGAAGTGCGCAACCAGTCTTATGAATTCAAGATCAAATACGGCGAGGTGCACCGGGAATACCTCAAGGTGGCTTTCGATAAAGAAGCGGCCTTTAACGCCCAGGCCGAGTTTGTCACGATGGGGCACCCTTTAATGGAAGCCGTGCTGGAGACAGTTTTTAAAAGATACCGGCAGGATGCCGCCCGGGGCGCGGTTTTTATCGATCCCGACGGCAGGAAGAACGGGCTGCTGTGGTTTTTAACCGGCGAGGTTAAAGACGGCAGGGGGGAAGTTGCCGGCCGCCGCTTGCTCTGCATCTATCAGGCAGTTGACGGAAGGTTTTCTTCCGCCAACCCTTCGGTGCTCTGGGACCTCAAGCCGCTTGGCGGCCCCGTTGAGCAGGAAACGGTGGATCTGCCCGCTTCCAAAGAAGACGTGATCGCTTTCGCTTTGAATCACCAGATGCTCCCGTACCGCGAAGAATTATTGCAGCAAAGGCGGCGGGACGCCGCCCTCAAGGAAAAATACGGGCTTTTGTCCATTGAATCTATGATTTTAGAGTCCGAAGCTAAACTCGCCGATTACGAAACGAGGAAGATAAAAGGTGAGAATATCCCGGAAGTAACGATTATCCAGGAAAGCCGCAAAAGGGAGGAACTGGAGCAGAAAAAAATCCGGCTGCAGGACGAGATCCGCGCCCAGATCAGCCTCTACCCTTCCGAACCGGACGTCCTGGCCGTAATCCGCGTCTTGCCGGGAGTGCCCCTGCTGGACGGCATGGCCAGCAACGAATCAATCGAGCAGGCGGGGATGGAGACGGCCATGAGGCACGAGCGGGAGCAGGGAAGGGAACCCGAGGACGTCTCCGACCGGGCTCTAGGTTACGACATTCGCTCAGTTGACGCTGCCGGAAGCTGCCGCTACATCGAGGTGAAAGCCAGGGCAAAAAGCGGGGCTGTCGCCCTGACTCCGAACGAATGGCTGATGGCCAATCGCCTGGGAGATGAGTACTGGCTGTACGTCGTTGAGCAGGCTGCCACTGAGCCGGTGCTGTATACCCTGCAGAACCCGGCGGCAAAACTTTCGCCGGAGGAAGTGGTGGAGATTGTGCGGTACGTGGTGAAAGATTGGCGGAAAGTGGCGGAGCGTGCTCATCCAATAAAGGGGGAGCAAAATTTTGATTAATGAGCACGAACTAAAGGATTGTTTAAAGGATTGTTTGGAAATACCTGAAGCGTTGGTTGCTATGGCTGTACTTGCTGATGAATCGCCAAAGATCAACGCTGCAGAGGTTCCTTCCGGTCTCGATAGTTCTGACGCCGGGATATCTGTCCAATTTGTCACAGGACTTTTTTTCCGCCCGGCTTCTCCTGTGGAAATTCATACAGAAGCCCAACCGCCTTTTTGCGTGCAACAGCGAACACTTATAGAAAAAATAAGCGAGGAAGACGTTGAAGCTGGAAAAATCAAGTTGGATTTTGAGGAATTCCTCGGAGTTTACAGACCTGTTACAAGAGAAATCCTGATTTATAGGCGGGCGATCAATCGCTTTTCCAAGCTTTTAAGTATAGACGCAAAGTATCTTGAGCAAATAGTACGCCTTCATGAGTTATGCCACGCAATAGTTCACCTCGGTGTGTTTCGTAATGAAGATAGAAAGTACTTAGATATGATGCCTGTTACAGACTGGTCTTCTTTTCTCGAAAAACGCCATTCATTTTTCGCCGCGGTTGATGTTGAAACTCGTGAATTTTTAGCCCAGCTTTTGACCTGGCATATAATTAATAGCCGCATTTTAGAAGACTCGCCTACTTTAGAACAAGCTTTTTTAACTCTTATGCAAAGGCAGTCTCCCATGTATCAATTTGATCATTTGCTCTATCGGCAAGGAAAAAATTACCTATGCCGTCTATTACAATTGCTCTGGCTTTGTCAGAGAGAGGGTGGCTTATTCCATCTTCCGAAGCCCGAATGTTCGGGACGCGCGTTTCTTTGTCGTCAAGTAGTGGAGGCATATTTAAAGGCTTAATTATATCCGGTATTATGAGTACTAGAGATCCAGTGTTTTTCCGGGGGAGTGAGTCAAAATTGAAATTAAAAAAGCATTTATCGAGTCAAGTTTTCCTGTAAAAGATGTAAGTGAACAGTCAGTCCGCGAAAAGAACATACGCCACGGGCATATCTCCACCCTGCACATCTGGTGGGCCAGGCGGCCGCTGGCGGCCTCCCGCTCGACAATTTACGCGGCGCTTGTCCCGGAGCCGAAGGACGAACAGGAGCGCCTGGCCCGGGTAAGCTTCATCCATGAACTATGCAAGTGGGAAAACTCTCTCAACGAATATTATATTGAACGCACCAGAAAAGACATCCTCAAAGCCAACGGCGGCAAGCCCCCGCGGGTTCTTGATCCCTTTTCGGGCGGCGGGGCCATACCGCTTGAAGCCCTGCGCCTGGGCTGCGAAACCTACGCTTCCGACCTCAACCCGGTGGCGGTGCTGATTGAAAAAGCCACTTTGGAGTTTCCCCAGAAATACGGCAGGCCGGTCAAGCGCAAAGAGAAGACGCCAATGGGGGAGGTAGAGCGCGAGGTCAACCCCCTTTTGGAAGACGTTAAGCGCTGGGGGGATTGGGTTCTGGAGGAAGCGCGCAAGGAGATCGGCCGCTTCTACCCCTCCGATCACGACGGTAGTATTCCGGTAGGCTATATCTGGGCAAGGACGGTTAAATGCCATAACCCAGCTTGCGGAGCGGAGATCCCCCTCATGCGCCAGACCTGGCTGGCCAAAAAAGAGAACAAACAGGTAGCTCTTAAAATTATCCCTCTGGGGAATGAAATAAAGTTCGAGGTTGTGGAAGGGGCGGCCATCGACTTCGACCCGGGGGAAGGGACCGTTGCCCGGGCCAGGGTGATCTGCCCCTGCTGTGGCGGAGGCCTGACCGACAAAGAGGTGCGGAAGCAGTTTGCCGATGGCCGGGCCGGCCAGCGGATGGTGGCGGTGGTCCTGCACCGTCCGGGCCGTCAGGGAAAGACCTACCGCTTGGCGTTGGAAAAAGACATGAAGGTTTTCTGGGAGGTAGAGAAGTATCTGGAGCAGAAGCGGAAGGAGCTGTGGGATAAGTGGGGCTTCGACCCGGTGCCGGATGAACCCACCCCGGAAGGAAAGGGTTCTGGTGCCGAACGGGCTTTTTCAGTTCGGGGTTGGGGTATGATTACCTGGGGCGACCTCTTTAACCCCCGCCAGAAGCTGGCGCTGATCACCTTCGCCGAAAAAGTGCGGCAGGCGCACGCGCTGATGCTGGCGGAGGGGTACGAGGAGGAGTACGCCAGGGCGGTGGCGGTGTACTTGGCTCTGGTAATAAATAGTGTGGCTGATCACAATACAGGTATATGTCAGTGGCGCGGCGGGACAGAAGATGGCGGTCACACTTTTGGGCGCCAGGCTTTACCTATGACATGGGACTATTTTGAGATAAATCCGCTGAGTGGTTCTACAGGATCTATTCAAAGTGGACTACCGAAAGTGAGATCTGTAATAACGCACTGCTCCCAAACCAACTCCACCCCCGCCACAGTCACCCAGGCCTCCGCCACCGCTCTGCCCTATCCCGACAACTACTTCGACGCCGTGATCACCGACCCGCCATACTACGACAACGTACCCTATTCATACTTGTCGGACTTTTTCTACGTGTGGCTGAAGCGGACTGTGGGGGACCTGTACCCCGACCTTTTCGCTACTCCTCTTACCCCTAAGTCAGAAGAAATCGTGGCCTACTCCCACGGAGAAGGCGGTTTTGAAGGGGGCAAAAAGTTCTTTGAAAAAATGATCGCCAAAGCCTTCCGGGAAATCTGCCGGGTCTTGAAACCCAAAGGCATTTCCGTCATCGTCTTTGCCCACAAGACCACCGCGGCCTGGGAGACCATCATCAACGCTTTATTGAATTCTGGCCTTTACCTTACCGCTTCCTGGCCCCTGCACACCGAAATGCAGGCCCGCCTCCGGGCCAAAGAGTCGGCGGCCCTGGCCTCTTCCATCTACATGGTCTGCCGCAAGCGCACCACCAGGGAAACCGCCTATTATAACGAGATCAAACCCCTGGTGGAAGAGAGGATCCGGCAAAAGCTTGACCAGTTCTGGAACGAAGGGATCGGCGGCAGCGACTTCTTCATTGCTGCCATCGGCCCTGCTTTAGAGGTTTTTGGCCGTTACGAAAAGGTAGAGACTTACGCGGGCGAAGAAGTTTCGGCTCAAGACCTGCTGGAGTTTGTCCGCAAGACGGTGAGCGAGTACGCCCTGGCCAGGATTCTCAAAAACGGCCACCTGGGCGGCATTGACGCCACCGCCCGGTTTTACCTCCTCTGGCGCTGGACCTACAACGGGGCAAGGGTTCATTTTGACGAGGCGCGCTTACTTGCTTCCGCCTGCGGAATCGAACTGGAGCAGCACTGGAACGGGGGCCTTGTTAAAAAAGATAAAGAGTACATCAGTGTTTTAGGTCCGAAAGAGCGGGATAGAAAGTTTTTGGAGAAGGAAAAGTTTAACAGTATGGTGGACATCCTTCACGCCTGCCTTTTGCTGTGGGAAAAGAACCAGCGCAAAAAAATAACCGAAATCCTGCAGGCATCGGGAACCCTTCACAACAACGCTTTCTGGCAACTGGCCCAGGCCATATCAGACGTTTTGCCGGAGGGAGACAAAGAGAAGCAGTTGATTCAGGGGTTCCATTACGGGCGGGACAGCTACCAAAAATCGGCAAACGGCACTGGACAACAATCATTATCGTTCGGCTTTTAGCTAAAGCTAATGGGGGTGATAATCAAATGAGAGACGATGGTCAAATGATGATTATTTTTCTCCCCTGGTGTCCGGTGGACAAGGAATACGCGGGGAACGGGATCAGGCTTATCCCGTATTCCAATGCCGCTCCCGTTGGCGGTGCCTCGGAGCACGAAGCCATAACAAAAATCTTCGCCATCTACCGGGACCTCCGGGGGAGACCGATAAAGCAAGCGGCGCTGGTCCAATACCAAGACAGGCCCCTCACCGCTGACTTAGGCGAAGCGGAACTAAGGGAAGTTTTTGAATTTGTGGAGCTCGCCTGCTTTGCGGCCCTGGCGAAGCGTGACTTCTTCAGGGAACCTGGTTTTTATTGTAACCGCGACCATTTTACCTGCTTCGCGCAGTCATTTAACGATTCGCCGGAGATGGTCGTTTTTGAAACGCCCTGGGGACGGGGGGCTGGTACCCGCCTTTCTGGTTGGTCGCTCGACAAACCATTGATCATCACTGTTCCGGAACACGTCCCTTTAAACCAAAAGATCACTGTTGACGGGACGTTGCTGAAGGCGCTGGTTAGTTTACAGGCGAAGCTGAGAGGTTCGAATTCCCACAAGGAGCAAAAGAAATGGGGCCGGTGGCGGGCCTCGGTGGAGTGCTTTAACTGGGCGAATACCGATAGGTCGTTTCTCCCCTACACCGTGGAGTGGGTGCTGATGTGCGGTGCCTTTGAAAGGATTCTAGATGCTGAGTCGAAAGCAGAGGATATAGTAGAGAAATTTACGAACATCCTGGTTCCTCCAGCAGAAATTAAGGCCTCTTCTTCCGGCCGGAAGAGTGCAAAATTCCGGACGAATGCAGACTTTCCTCTAAGGCAGGAATGGATGCGGGAGTTTTATCGCCTCAGGGACAACCTGGCCCACGGCTGGTTAGAACCTTGTCCTCAGCAACCCGCCGCCTGGTTGGTGGGCGAACACCTAACCTTGGCGCGCCTGGCCTTTCCGCTGATCGTCAAGGTGCTTTTAGAGAATGAAGGGCTGTATCAGCTGACGCAAGAAGACAAGACGTGGCTCTCGGCTTTTGAGGAAGTGGCAGACGCCCAGTTTCTGGAACGTTCGGAAACAGCAGTGGAAGGTGAGGATAGTGTAGTCGAAAAAATCCGACAGAGGCATTTCTGGAAAGTGGTCAAAACGGAAGTGTTAGTGCGCATGGAAAGACTATCTCAAAAAGGAAGGGATCAGGATGGCCGGCCAGAACGAGGTAATGGTGGCCTTTGAGATTCTCCTTAAAGAGATTGAGGCTGTAGTTGAAAAGCTCAAACGGGAAGGTGCAGGTGAGCTTAACAGAGGAAATTACAGGGTAGCGAAGGAAATGATAGACCATGCCGAGAGGGTTGCTGCTTTTCGGGAAAAGATTATGGAGCTAAAAGTTGAGTGGCAAAAGAGTTTTTCCCAGGAAGTCGATGAAACTGCTCCAAATAGAGAACCAACAGGAGCTTCACCCAGGAGGCCAAAACTGGAGCGTGGATTGAATACTACTCCCCGGGAGAGTTATCGCCGCCCGATCTTGGAAGCGCTGGTGGAACTGGGCGGCTCAGCCAGGGCTTATGAGGTTGCGGAACGTGTCTATGAAAAAACGAAAGATCGGTTAACCGTAGCTGATAAGCAACGGCTTAATTCTGGGGAGGAACGCTGGCGCAAAAATACCATGTGGTGCCGATACGAAATGAAAAATGAAGGATTGCTGGCTGACAATTCGCCACGCGGTATATGGGAAATCACTCCAGCAGGACGGTTGGAGTTGGCCCGCTTAAAAAAAGAAAAAGTTTACTGTAATTTTAACTGCTAAAGATTTGGATGAGGAGGGAAATTAATGCCATTACCAGCCTGGTGGCAGGTGGTTACGCCCCACAAGGACATTAAAGAAAAATCTTTCACAGAGGCGGTTTTCGCCGCCGATCTGGGCGATGTGTTAAATGGTACGGCACCGGAGGAGTACTGCGACCCGCGCCTCTTTTTTGCCAAGACATACCTTACCGCGGGGCTGAAAAACCTGGCCCGCAACGTATTGGAGCGTTTGACCTCCGGCCGGGGCGACCCCGTAATCCAGCTCCAGACCCCTTTCGGCGGCGGCAAGACCCACTCCCTGATCACCCTTTACCACCTGGTAAAATCTTTTTCAGAGATAGATCATCTGGAACAGGTGAAGGAACTGGCGTCCGGGGCCGCCGGGTTTGCCGGGGTGCGGGTGGCGGCCTTCGTGGGCACATCTGCCGACCCCGTAAAGGGAAGGACACCCTGGGGAGAGATTGCCTACCAACTAGGCTTTTACGAAGTGGTCAGGGACCACGACGTGCGCCGGGTGGCGCCGGGCAAAGAGCGAATCAAGGAGATCTTCCAGAAGAGCGGGCCGGCCCTTATCCTCATCGATGAGCTGCTGGAGTACATAGTAAAGGCTAACCGGGTGGAGAAGGTGGAGAGGATCACCCAGGGCCAGACCCTGGCGTTCCTTCAGGAGCTTTCGGAGTCGGTGGCCGCTTCGGAAAAAACGGCTTTAGTTCTGACGCTTCCCGCAAGCATCCTGGAGCATTACGACGAAGAAGCCGAAAAGGCCCTTGCCCAATTGCAGAAAGTTTCCGGAAGAGTAGAAAGCATTTACGTCCCGGTGGAGGGCATGGAAGTCTACGAAGTGATCCGGAAAAGGCTGTTTGAAGACCCGGGCGACCAGAAGGTCCATCGCCTGGTGGCTGAGGAATATCTCAAGCTTTACCAGGGGCTGGGTACCGAGGTTCCAGGTGAAGTAAGGGAAACGGCCTTCCGGGAAAAGGTGGAGAGGGCCTACCCTTTTCATCCCGAGTTCATCGACGTTTTGTACGAGCGCTGGGGGTCGTACCCCACTTTTCAAAGGACACGGGGCGTTTTGAGGCTCCTGGCCCAGGTGGTGGGCGAATTGTACGAGCGAAAAGTTGTTTCTCCCCTCATCCAATCGTCGCTGGTAAACCTCTCGTCTCTTCCGATCAGGCGGGAATTCGTCAAGCACATCGGCAACGAATACGATAGCGTCATTAACTCCGATGTTACCGGCAAAGCGGTGCGGATTGACCAGGAAATAGGTAGCGAATACGAAAAATACGGGATTGCCAGGGGGCTGGCCACGGCCGTTTTCCTCTACTCTTTTAGCGGCGCCCAGCGGCGCGGCGTGACCCTGCCCTGGCTCAGGGTGGCCCTCCTGCGGGAAGGGGTTCCTCCCACCATTGTCGGCGATGCGGTAAATAAACTGGAAGAGTCGCTCTGGTTTTTCCATGCGGAAAAACACGTTTACAGCTTTAAGAACCAGCCGAACCTCAATAAAGTCATCACCGACAGGGAAGAAACAATTGAGGAAGGTCAAATCCGGGAAGCCTTTGCGGAAAATCTGGCTAAGTTAACTAAAGAAGGGCCTTTCGAGGTGTACCTGTGGCCGCGGGAAGCGTCCGGGGTGCCGGACAACAGGCGGCTGAAACTGGTTGTGTTTGACCCCGACCTCAAGGAGGGCGCACCGGAAACAAAGGCGTTTGCGAAAGAGCTTTTGGAGAAAGCTGGAGCTACTTTTCGGATTTACCGCAACGTTGTTTTTGCCCTGGCGGTGGATCAGGACGCCTATGCCGGGCTGAAAGGAAAGCTCAGGCGGCACCTCGCCTTAAAAGATATTGCAAAGGATGCCTCCCTGGTTTTAGCGCCTGCATCCCGCGAGGAGCTGCAGACCAAATTGAAGCAGGCGGAAAAAGACATCCCTTTTCAGGTCATTAACGCCTACCGTCACGTGGGCTGGAGCGGCAACGGCGGTGTTGCCTGGCGGGACATGGGACTGCCGCCAGCCGGGGAAGGTTCCCTTACAGGGCGCGTGTTCCGCTGCCTCAAGGACGAAAAGCCGATCCTATCCTCGATAACCCCCAAGCTTATTTTGGAAAAGGGTATGGGCCAGGACGAAGAGGAAAAGAGCATCCGGGAGATTTACGACATTTTCCTGAAAACGCCCGGCTTTCCCTGCCTGGAAAGCGAGGATGTGTTACTGAAAGCCGCCAGGGAGGGGGCGGAAAAGGGTGTTTTTGGTGTTCGCACGGGAGACAGGCTGTTTTTCCGGGAACCCCTTTTAGATCCTGACCCCGAATCCCTGGTGGTGCGGCCGGAAAAAGCTGCCGAGGAGAAAAAGTCTTTTTCCGGCAGGCCGGAGGAAAGGGGGAAAACCCCTCCTGGTGGTACCGAAAAAGGGGAAGAAAAACCCGGACCTGAACCAGATGGTTCACCAGGGGGCGAAAAAGAAAAGCGGCCGCGCAAAGTTGCGATAAAAGCAAGCGTTCCCTGGGATAAGCTTTCTTCCATCGTCACCGGCGTGATCAGGCCCTTAAAAACGTCCGGGGCGGAGCCGGAAATCACCATTGAAATCAAGGCAGAAGCTACCGGCGGTTTTGACCGCACCACGTTGGATAGCAAGGTAAAAGAAACACTTACGCAACTGGGGGCGAAGGTTATGCAGTGGGAAGAGGAATAACTGTTTATTTCCATATAATTATTTAAATGCCCCTTGATTGCTTAAGTTTTTAGAGAAGTTCTTTACCGGCGGATATATAACGCCCGGCCCATGAGGCTGAAGCAAGTGAGTGGTTCTTCATCGAAGGCGTCTTATTTTCAATATTGGCCTCCTGTGCCGGCTGGTTTCGGGCGCGGGAATTAAGCAGCTGTTTATTTGATCAGAGGCACTATTTTCCTCCAGCTCTGGCATATCAGCCTGCTTGAGCAAATAGAAAAACTGTGAAAAGCGTCCGGAAAATTAGCCCGCGTTAGATCACGCAGACATTTTCCAGTTCCGGGTCGGGCGGCAAGCCTAAATAGGGCAGGCAGCTCAATGTAAATTCCCTGCGTTCCGGCATTTTTGATTTTTCCGGGCACCGGGCGGAATCGGGTAAGGCCTTGGATTTTGTCGCGGCCGGCTTTTTAACGGGCGCTTCCGGACGGCCGGTTTGGTCGATCAGATGGAGCTTTTTTCCTTCTTTTACCGAAACCAGGTGGTCCACCAGGCCGCGCTCTTTCATCTTTACCCAGAACGGTAAAGCCTCCATGCGTATTTCGCTGACCGATATTTTTTTAAATCTCGGGCGCAAAAATTTCAGCGCGTTTTGTCCATAGCCGTTGCGCCGGGGGTTTGGGCCAATGGTCAGGACCCGCAAATCGAAACTGTCTCCGTTTACAAAGCCGATAATTTTCACGCCGTTATCGAGGGCAAAGGTGGTGGGGGTTCTGTTTTCATATACCGGTTCATATTCATGCAAATCGTTTGTCAGCCCCATGCCTTTACCTCCTTCCCCAGTTTTTCCGAAAAGCATATTTAACGGTTTTTAAGCCAAAGCCGGTCGCGGTCTTGAAAAAATTTCTAGCCTCATTTATATAATATAATTCAGGTAAGTTTGTTGGCAATAGTCTGAATATTTTTTATATTTCCGATTTTTTTATGGTTTATTTAACATTTATAAATAGACTGGGGGTCTGGGCAAAGATAAAATTCCGGTTTAAAGGAGTGCCCGGAGGAAGGAAAATGCCCGGCTAAAACGAAATGTATGACTGGATGGGGAAAGTGTTTGCTTTTACGGCTAAATTTAATTTAAGGGGACTGAACCAGATGAAAGGTTTTTACGGACGGCTTTTGCGGATTGACCTGTCGGCCGGGCAGTGGGAGGCAGAAGAGATACCGGCCGGCGTGCTGGAGCGGTATTTGGGCGGCAAAGGGCTGGGCACCTACCTGATGCTCAAGAACATACCGGCCGGGGCCGACCCGCTGGGCCCCGACAACAGTTTAATTTTCACCACCGGGCCGATCACCGGCACCCCCATGTTCGGCTCCAACCGGTTTGGCGCCTTTGCCAGGGCGCCCCTTACCGGTTTTTACGGCGAGTCATACTCAGGCGGCAGCGTGGGGGCGGCAATGAAGAAGACCGGCTACGACGCCATAATCATACAGGGGCAGGCCCGGCAGCCCGTTTTGCTGGAAGTAAGCGACAGAGGCGTTAATTTTAGGGATGCGTCCGGGCTGTGGGGGCTGGACTGTTACGCGGCAGAAGACAGGGCGCTGGCCGAAGTTGGCGTAAAAGGCGCCCAGGCCGTGGTCATAGGGCCGGCCGGCGAGAATCTGGTCCGTTACGCCTGCATAGAGAACAACTACTGGCGGTCCCTGGGGCGGACCGGGATGGGCGCCGTGATGGGGTCAAAGAAAGTCAAGGCCATAGTATTTCACGGTCAGTCGAGCTGCGAGCTGGCCGACCCGGCCGGTTTAAGGCAGTACGTCAGCCAGTTGGCCGGCAAGGGGAAAGACAATCCCGGTGTTCACAACTACCGCAAGTACGGCACCCCGCAGATGGTATCCCTGATGAACAGCGCCGGCTGTTTTCCCGCCCATTACTGGAGCAAAGGGAGGCTTGCCGGGTGGGAGGCGCTGTCCGGCGAGCATTTGCTGGAGAACTTTGAAGTGCAGCCCCGCGCCTGTCCGCCCTGCATCATGAACTGCGGCAAGCTGACCCGCGTAACCAAAGGCAGGCACGCGGGGCTGGTAGTAGAGGGGCCGGAGTACGAGACCATATACTCCTTTGGCGGGTTATGCAGCATTAAAGATTTAGCCGAGATAATACATTTAAACGACATATGCGACCGGTTAGGGCTTGACACCATCAGCGCCGGCAACATGGCAGCCTTTGCCATAGCAGCGGCAGAAGACGGGGCACTCGACCTTCCCCTTAAGTACGGCGACGCCGCCGGCGTGGCCCGCCTGCTTTACCAGATAGCCGGCCGCGAGGGGATAGGCGACCTTTTAGCCGAAGGCATACGCACCGCTGCAGAAGAGCTGGGTTTGAGCGAATTAGCCGTGCACGTCAAGGGGATGGAGCCGGCCGGATACGATCCCCGGAAGCTGCACGGGATGGGGTTGTCCTACGCCACATCGCCGCGGGGCGCCTGTCATTTACGGGCCACCTTTTACAAGCCCGAGCTGGCCGGGATAATAGATCCCAAGGCAGTGCAGGGCAAGGCAGAGCTTTTGATAGATTACGAGGACCGGCTGGCGATATACGACACATTAATTTTGTGCCGTTTTTACCGGGACCTGGTGTTATGGGAAGATCTGGCCGGGCTGGTGAACCTGACCACCGGTTTAGGGGTAGATGCAGAGCAGTTGCGCCGCACCGCCAGGGAGATTATAGACTGCACCCGCCGGTTCAACCTGATGCAGGGGTTGACCAGGGCCGACGACAATCTGCCCGCCCGCTTTTTCAAGGAGCCGCTGGAGGACGGCGACGTATTGCCGGAGGAGAACTTCAGGCAGATGCTTGCCGATTACTACCGCCTGCGCGGGTGGGACGGGGAAGGCCGCCCGCCTGAAGGCAGCCTTTAGCCCGGCCGTGCGAAGTTTTACTAAATAAATTTTAGGGGTGTTCGGGGATGGCTGTTGTGGAAATAAGCATAGTGCCCGTCGGGACTCAGTCTTCCAGCCTGAGCGAATACGTGGCCGATTGTGTGGCGGTGCTGCGGGAGGCCGAAGGAATTACCTACCAGCTTACCCCCATGGGCACGATAATCGAAGGGGAGCTGGACCGGGTTCTGGAGGTGGTCCGCCTTATGCACGAGCAGCCTTTCGCAAAAGGAATCGGGAGGGTGGTCACGACGATCCGCATCGATGACCGCCGGGACAAGAAGCTGACCGCCGCGGGCAAGGTGGCTGCGGTGGAGGCCAGGCTGAACGACTAGGGACGGGCGCGCAATGAACTATTTCGTTGAGTTCTTGAACAGCGTAAAGCGGGGGCAGGTGTCCCCTGTTTACCTTTTTTACGGGGAAGAAACCTACCTGAAGGAGCAGGCCGTGTTGCGCCTGAAGGAGCATCTTGCCGGCGGTGACCGGTCCGGCTTGAACTTTGACCTGGTTGACGGCGAAACAGTTGCCCCTGCGGAAATTGCCGCAAGGGCGGAGACCCTGCCTTTTTTGGCCGGAAAGCGCCTGGTGGTGGTTAAAAACCCGGCCTTTCTGCAACCGGCCGGTAAGACTGGGGACGGCCCGGCCGGGGATGAAAAAGGGGCAAAGTCGTCCGGCAAAGAATCTCCGCTCTTAAAATACCTGGAAAATCCGCCATCTTCAACCTGCCTGGTTTTTGTTGCCGGTGAGTCTGTTGACAGGCGGAGGCGCCTTTTTCAGGCAATAAAAAAATGCGGGCAGGCAGTGGAGTTTACCTTTCTAAGCAGGGGGGAACTGACCCGCTGGCTGGTACAAAAGGCCGGCGCGGAGGGCAGGAGGTTTGCGGCAGGGGCGGCGGATGCCCTGCTTGATGCCGCCGGGCCGTCCCTCCAGACGCTTGTGCTGGAACTGGAAAAGCTCTTCAGCTACACGGCGGGGCAGAAGTTCATCACCGTTGAGGACGTGCGCGCCGTGTGCCCGCCCGGGCCCGAGGAGAATATTTTTGCCGTTGTCGATGCGGTGGGGAACAGGCGCTGCGGGGAGGCCCTGGCGGGGATCAAGGATATGCTTGCGGCAAGAGAACCTCCGTTGAGGATCCTGGCCATGATCACGAGGCAGTTCCGGCTTTTGCTGCAGGTTCGCGAACTGCTGGAGCAGGGCTGCCCGCCCGGCAGGATTCCGGACAGGCTGGGCGTTCATCCTTACACGGCCAGAAAGGCCGCGCTTCAGTGCAAAAATTTCGGCCGCTCCTTTTTGATCGGTGCGCTCCAGTCCCTCCTGGAAATAGACGTGGCCGTAAAGGGCGGGCGGCAGGACTTTTACCCGGCTGTGGAGACTTTCCTGTTGAAGCTTTGCGCCGGCAGCAAAGGGGATGACAATGGCGGATAAAAACGCACCGGCATTTGAGGGGAGCCTTTTATACGGCCTCGACGAGGTTCCGCCTTTCGGCCAGACGCTGGCCTACTCGGTACAGTGGCTTTCTTTTACCCTGGCCAATTCGGCCGTGGTTCCGATAGTGGTGGGCAATGCCCTGGGCCTCGATCAGGCCGGGACGGCAGCGCTGGCCCAGCGCACTTTCTTTTTCCAGGCGCTGGCGTCGCTTCTCCAGGTAACGCTGGGCCACCGGCTGCCCATTATCGAGGGGCCTTCGGGGATGTGGTGGGGCATCTTTATCACCCTGGCCGCCATGGCGCCGGCGCTGGGAAAACCCCTGGAAACCCTGCGCACCGATCTTGAACTGGGCGTAATGGCGGCCGGGCTGGTCCTGCTGGCGGCGGGACTGGCCGGCCTGGTAGGGAAGGCATTAAAGCTTTTTACCCCGGCCGTCACCGGCTCGGTTCTGCTCCTGCTTGGCCTTCAGCTTAGCGGCACGTTTGTGCGCGGGATGCTGGGCATTGGAGCAAACGGCGGGATAGACCTTAAATCGGCCATGGTTTCGGCGTTCGTGGTGGCCGTAGTGGTTTTGATCAACCTGAAGGCAAAAGGCTTTTTAAAAAGCATTGCCATCCTTATCGGCACTGCTGCCGGATGGATTATTGCGGCCCTGGCCGGGGTGACTTCCGGGGTGCACTGGACGCACCGGACGGCGGTGGCGATCCCTCAGCTTTTTGCCTGGGGGTTGCCGACCTTTGATCCCGGTGTGGTGCTGACTTCGATCCTGACCGGGCTGCTTGTGCTTTCCAACCTGGTTGCAAGCATTCTGGCCATGGAGCGCGTGCTGGGGGCGGAACTGCCCCAGAGGACTTACGACCGGGGCGTGGCCCTCACCGGTTTTTCCGACATCCTGGCCGGCCTGGGGGCAACTGTCGGCTTTGTCCCGTACTCTGCCGGGGCCGGCATGGTCAGCATGACCAGGGTGGCGGCGCGGCTGCCCTTCATCGTGTTTTCCTTTGCCTTAATGGCCCTTGGCCTTTTGCCGCCGGTGGCATCCTTCCTGGCTTCCATCCCCGAGCCGGTGGGTTATTCGGTGCTGCTGGCCTCCTTCTGCCAGATGGTTGGCTTCGGCCTGAAAGACTATGCCCGCCTGAAGTTCGACAGCAGGGACTGCTTTGTGGTCGGCCTGCCGCTTTTGTTCGGCACCGGCATTATGTTCCTGCCCGCCGGCGCCTTCGCCGGGGTCCCCGCGCTGGCCCGCTACATCCTGGGGAACGGCTTTATTGCCGGCATGCTTTTGTGCATGCTGCTGGACCACCTGCTTCTGCCCAAAAATGGGAGCAGGGTGTAAGCATCCGGGATTTGTGCCCGGGTTAAAAAGTGCTGCCGGAAAAAACAAACCACCCTTCATCCAATGGGTGGTTTTCTTGTCATTTACCCCGTAAGCTTGTTGAACCGCTTGGTCAGGCGGGACTTTTTGCGGGAAGCTGTATTTTTATGTAAAACGCCTTTTGTAACGGCTTTATCAATCGCTCTAATGGCGTTGCGAAGCTTTAACCTGGCCTCATCATGGCTGGCATTTTTCAGAGCCTCTTCAAACTTCCTGATGGTGGTTTTCAAGGCCGACTTGATCCGGGTGTTGCGCATCGTGCGCTTGCGCGTAACTTCTACTCTTTTGGCTGCTGACTTGATGTTCGGCATGTTTTTCACCTCCCCAACGGCAACAATTTTATCACGAGGAAATAAAAAATGCAAGGGTTCCGGTATATACTTTCCTTTTTTGGTCAAAGCTATCTTTAGCTTGATTATCAGGAGGTGATACGGACATGCAATGGCTCGGGCTGATTATCAGGTTCGTCGTTTCGGCGCTTGTCCTGATTGTAGCCAGTTGGCTCTCACCCGGCTTTGTGGTGAGAGGGGGCTTCGTGGGCGCTTTAATAGCTGCCGTGGTTATTGCCGTGCTGGGCTATGTGGCGGAAGCCCTGTTGGGCGAGCGCGTTTCGCCCCAGAGCAGGGGCCTGGTGGGCTTTATTACCGCTGCCGTGGTAATTTACCTGGCCCAGTTTATAATCCCCAGCCTGCTCAGCGTAAGCCTGGTCGGTGCGTTAATTTCCGCTTTCATTATCGGACTAATTGATGCTTTTGTACCGACGGTGCTGCGCTAAGGGAGCAACCCTCATAAACCCCTCCTTCCGGGCATAAAATCTTAAGAGCCGACCCCGGAAGGAGGGGTTTTCATGTACCCTGCTCCCGCTTGCCGCACCCGCAAGATACACTCTTCTGCCGTGCGCTTTTCCGTAACGGCCGCGCTGGTTCTGGCCGCCCTGCTCTTTTTGGTGAAAAATCTTTTTGTAGCGGATGTCAGCTCTCTTTATAACGACATTCTCGGCGCCGTACCCGGCGGAATTGTTTCACGCTGTCAGAAGGATCCCCTGAAAATCCTCAAAACGGCAATGCCGATGCTCGACTGGGGTACTTTTGAAGGAGATAAGGCGGGACGGACTTTTGGGCAGGCCCTTCTCGATCTGGCCGGATCCGCCGCAAGGGTGAGCCTGCGCGGCCCGGCCGCCATTTTACAGTCGCAGGTGCCGCTGCTGGCCGCCGCGGAACCTTCCCCCGCCGTTCCGGCCGTTCGGCCGGTTGGGCCAGGCGGTGCGGACGCGGGAAGCGGGACGGTCCCCCCTGCGGGCGGCGCCCTGGTGATTATTTACAATACCCACACCGGGGAAACGTACGGCCTGACCGACGGGGTTGAAAGGCTCGACGGCAGGCGCGGCGGGGTGGTGACGGCAGCGGCTGCCCTTAAGGAAGCGCTGGAGTCCAGATACGGCATCAGGGTGGTAGCTTCGGAGCGGATTCACGACCGGGATTACGACAATTCTTATGCCGAGTCGGAAAAGACGGTCAGGGAACTGCTGGCGGCCAATCCCGGGGCCAGGGCGGTGCTCGATATCCATCGCGACTCGGGGAAGACAAGGGCGCAGAGCGTGGTGGAAATAAACGGCCGGAAGGCGGCGCCCATTTTGTTTGTCGTTGGTTCCGGCAACAGCCGTACCTTTCCCGGCTGGCGGCAGAATTACAACTTTGCCGTCCAGCTTTCCGGCAAAATTAACGAAATGTATCCCGGCCTTTCCCTGGGCGTCAGGGTCAAGGACGGCTTTTACAACCAGTTTCTTCACCCTCATGCCGTGCTGGTGGAGATAGGCACGGCGGAAAATTCAACCGAAGAGGCGGTGCGCTCGGCAGAGTTTATGGCCGATGCCCTGGCTGCGGTGATTGCCGGGGTAAATCCGGCCCCTCCGGCCGTTCCGGAAAGATAATAGAGTTTTAAGGGCCTAAGGGGCAAATAGAAGTTTTATCCGCCGGCGGCGTATAAACCCCCCTGTTTTTTTCAATAATTATTAACAGCAAAAAAACAATAAAACCGGAGTGATCCTGAGGAAAAATGAAATACAGGCTAACCCTGCTTTTTTTTATGCTGGCCGTTTGGGCCGGCTTTTCGGCGGTGCTGGCGGGATTCAACCAGATGGTCTGCCCGGCGGAACCGGTTAGCGCCTTTAGCATTGAAAGATGCGGGGAAGAGACGTACCGCATTGAATTTCTGGGGGAAGAGTTCAGGGTGGCACTCCCTGCCGGCGCTGCCAGGGAGATTCTGGCCAGGGCGGCGGCCATGGTATCCGGGGCCTTCAGCCATGCCGCCGGGAAGATTGAACGGATGCCGTTCAAACGGCTCCTTCCGGCGGCCGGCGGCGGGGCGCAGGCAATTGATGAGCGCCTTTGACAATGATATAATTATATAGTTGTTTCATGTAACCAAGGAGGATTGACCCCGAAATGGAGTGGGACAAGGACAGAATCCGCAACTTCTGCATTATCGCCCACATAGACCACGGGAAGTCGACCCTGGCCGACAGGCTTTTGGAGTATACCGGCGCTTTAACCGGCCGGGAGATGACCGAGCAGGTGCTCGATCAGATGGACCTGGAGCGCGAGCGGGGCATTACCATTAAGATGCAGGCCGTCCGCCTGAATTACCGGGCCAGGGACGGCCGCGACTATCAGTTGAATCTGATCGACACCCCGGGGCACGTGGACTTTTCCTACGAGGTTTCGCGCAGCCTGGCGGCCTGCGAGGGTGCCCTGCTGGTTGTGGACGCGGCCCAGGGAATAGAGGCCCAGACGCTGGCCAATGTCTATCTTGCCCTGGAGCACAACCTTGAAATCATTCCGGTTATAAATAAAATCGACCTGCCCAGCGCCGACCCGGAGAGGGTAAAGAAAGAAATTGAGGATGTAATTGGCCTGGATGCCTCAGAGGCGGTGCTTGCCTCGGCCAAAAGCGGCGCTGGCGTTGAGGAGATACTGGAGCGGATCGTGACCAGAATCCCGCCACCCGGCGGACAAACCGGGGCTCCTTTGCGGGCGCTTATTTTTGATTCCCATTACGATCCCTACAAAGGCGTTGTGTGCTACGTTCGCGTGGTGGACGGCAGCGTGTCGAACGGCATGCAGATTAAGATGATGGCCACGGGCAGGGAATTTGAGGTCAGCGAAGTGGGCATCTTTAAGCCCTACCTTGCCTCCGTTGGCGAACTGCGCACCGGCGAGGTGGGCTTCATTACCGCCGGCATTAAAAACGTCAAGGACAGCCGGGTGGGCGACACCATTACCGAGGCCGGGCGGCCCGCTCCGGTTCCCCTGCCCGGCTACCGCAAGGCGACTCCAATGGTCTTTTGCGGGCTGTACCCGGTGGAGGCGGGGGAATACGAAGCCTTGAAGGACGCCCTGGCAAAGCTCAAGCTGAACGACGCTTCCCTGACCTACGAGCCGGAGACTTCCGAGGCGCTTGGATTCGGCTTCCGCTGCGGCTTTCTGGGACTTTTGCACATGGAAATCATCCAGGAGCGGCTTGAGCGCGAATACGGGCTGAACCTGATCACCACAGCCCCAAACGTTGTTTACAGGGTTAAAACCACCGCCGGGGAGACAATCGAGATCGAGAACCCGAGCAAGCTTCCGCCGCCCGGAAAGATCGAGTTTATCGAGGAGCCTTTTGTCAGGGCCGTTATCATGGCCCCTAAAGACTATATCGGCCCGGTAATGGAGCTCTGCCAGGAGCGGCGGGGGGTCTTTACCAATATGGAGTATATCAGCGTCAACCGGGTTATGCTTAATTACGCCCTGCCCCTGAGCGAAATAATATACGATTTTTTCGATCAATTAAAATCGCGAACGAAGGGCTACGCTTCCCTGGATTACGAGCTGGACGGGTACAGGCAGTCGGATCTGGTCAAGCTCGACGTTCTCATTGCCGGGGAAGTGCTGGACGCCCTCTCCGTTATCGTGCACAGGGATAAGGCGTACCAGAGGGGCCGCCATCTGGTTGAAAAGCTGCGCGGCCTGATTCCCCGCCACCTTTTTGAAATACCCATCCAGGCTGCCGTCGGCAACCGGATCATAGCCAGAGAGACGGTGAAGGCGATACGCAAGGACGTGCTGGCCAAATGCTACGGCGGCGATGTTACCCGCAAGCGGAAGCTTCTGGAGAAGCAAAAGGCAGGCAAAAAGAGGATGAAGCAGGTGGGCAGGGTGGAGATTCCGCAGGAGGCTTTTATGGCCGTCTTAAGCGTGGGGGATAAATAGAGATGGCCATCGGCCTTTATGTGCACGTTCCCTTTTGCGTAAAAAAGTGTCTGTATTGCGGCTTCGTTTCTTTCCGCCTGGACCGCGAGGCTGCCGGATTATATCTGAACGCCCTGCTCAGGGAAATCGAACTGTACGGGGCGGCCCTGTGCGGGAGCGAAAAAGAGGTATCCAGCCTTTTTATCGGCGGGGGGACGCCCACCTGCCTGCCGGGGGACGGTTTGATAAAGATTCTGCAGGCCTTAAAGGTCCATTTCCGCCTGCTGCCGGAATGCGAAGTGACTGTGGAGGCCAACCCGGGAACGGTTACCCTCGGCGGCCTTAGCGTCTTGCGGGAGGCGGGGGTGAACCGCCTCAGCCTGGGCGTTCAGTCCTTTCAGGACAGGCTTTTGAAAGTGCTTGGCCGCGCGCACGGCAGCGGGGAAGCAGAAAAAGCGGTGCGCCTGGCCAGGCAGGCCGGCTTTGCCAACCTGAACCTGGATTTCATTTTCGGCATTCCCGGCCAGACCGCGGCGGAATGGCTGGAAACTCTTGAAAAGGCCGTGGAGCTGGCTCCGGAGCATATTGCCGTTTACGGGCTTCAACTGGAAGAGGGCACTCCTTTAGAGCGGGCCGTGGCCGGGGGCGGGCTGGAGCCCTGCCCCGAAGAACTGGAACTGTTCATGTACCGCACGGCCGTTGAATATTTAAAGAAGCACGGCTACATTCATTACGAAATTTCAAATTTTGCCCGGCCTGGCCGGGAGTGCCTGCACAACCTGGGTTACTGGCTTAACCGCCCGTACCTGGGTCTGGGCCCCGCCGCCCATTCCTGCTTTAGAGGCGAGCGGTTTGCCAACGAGCCTTCGCTGGAAAGGTATTGCCGGTTGCTTTCCCAGGGGGTTTTCCCGGTCCAGGAAAGGCACGCCCTTTCCCTTGCAGAGGAAATGGCCGAGACCATGTTTCTGGGCTTGAGGCTGATTCGGGGGGTCGATTTGGAGGGGTTCCGGAGCCGTTTCGGCAGGCGGGCGGAGGAGGTTTACCGTAATGAAATTGCCCGGCTTACAGGCGCCGGCCTGGTGAAACTGGACGGAAGGTTTCTGGCGCTTACCGGAAAGGGGCTGCCGGTTGCCAATATCGTATTTTCCGAGTTTGTATGATGCAATAACGGTGCTTAAAAGCGGCGTAACCAGATTTAGTCAATTTATTGAATCCTTTTCCTCTATTCCCTTGACAAATGTATGAGAGTGGTGCTATTTTTTATTTAGTAGGTTTTTAGCACTCAGCAACTTAGAGTGCTAACAAGAAGGGGGGTCCGGCATGAAATTAGATGACCGCAAGCAAAAAGTGCTTCTGGCAATTGTTCACGATTACATTGCCACTGCCGAACCGGTCGGTTCCCGGACCATTGCAAAGAAATACAAGCTCGGTGTCAGCCCCGCCACCATCCGGAACGAGATGGCGGACCTGGAGGAAATGGGATACATCGAACAGCCGCACACTTCTGCAGGCCGCATTCCCTCCGAGCGGGGCTACCGTTACTACGTGGACTACCTGATGAAAAGGCAGGAGCTGTCCAGGGAAGAAGAGGAACTGATCCGCCGGGAATACGAGGCTAAAGTCAGGGATGTGGGGCAGGTAATTCAAAAAACCGGCCAACTGCTTTCCCAGCTTACGAACTACACCGCCGTGGTGCTTTCACCGCAGATTGAGAGCAGCAGGTTCAAATACATCCAGCTCGTCTCGATGCACCCGTCCCAGGCCATGGTCATCGTGGTCATGGACAACGGAATCGTGCACAACAGGATGATCGAGGTCCCCGAGAGCATTACCTGCGCCGATATGGAGACCATATCCAGGGTATTGAATGCAAAGCTCCGCGGCCTTACCATGGAGAGCATCAGGCTCACCTTAATGAAGGAGATATATTTTGAGCTTGCCAGGCACAAGCATATTCTGGACCTGGCCATGGAGTTAATCCAGGACAGCCTGCTGCATAAGGTTGAGGATAAAATTTACCTCGGCGGGGTATTTAATATGTTAAACCAGCCTGAGTTTCACGACGTGGAAAAGGTTAAAACCCTGCTGGGGATTTTGGAACAGGAAAAGCTGCTGCGCGACCTGATTACCAGCGGGGGGAGCGAAGAAGGCGTAACCGTCCGCATCGGAGGCGAAATCATGCATGAAGATATCAGGGAATGCAGCATGGTGACCGCCCCCTATTCCGTATGCGGCCGCAAGATAGGCTCTCTCGGAGTGCTGGGGCCGACAAGGATGGAGTACGCCAAAGTGGTCAGCGTGGTAGACTTCATGACGAAAAATCTTTCCCAGGTCCTGGAGCGCATCGTCAGGGGCACGGGAAGGTGAGGAGGAACCTTAATTGAGCTTGAAGAGGGAAGCAACGTCCGGCTCCGAGGTGGATGAGAGGCTGGCCGCCTTAATGACCAACTCCAACGCCATCAGGGCCATAGCCAGCGCGGTGGAAGGCACTTTAGGGCCCAAAGGGCTTGATACCATGCTGGTGGATAAATTCGGCGAAGTGGTGATCACCAACGACGGCGTTACCATTCTAACCATGATGGAGGCCAACCACCCTGCCGCCAGGATGCTGATAAACATAGCCAAAGCACAGCAGGAGGAAATCGGCGACGGCACCACCACGGCCACCGTAATGGCCAGCGCGCTGGTCAGTTCCGGCGTTGAGCAGGTGGCCAGGGGGGTGCCGGTAGCGCGGGTAATTGAGGGTTTGCGGGTAGGCTTGAAAAAAGCGTTGGAAGCCATGCGCGCCCAGGCCCGCCCGGTTAAGGGACTGGATGACCCGTTGATCCGGCAGGTTGCCCTGGTGGCCGGCCGCGATCACGAAGATATAGCCGACCTGGTAGTAAAGGCGGCATTATTAATTGGTGAAGAGAAGTTAAAGGACACTTCCTTTAAGTTTTCTGAAACGGTGGTTGCCGAAGAAGGCGCCGAAAACCAGGTCTTCATGGGCGTCATTATCAATAAGGAGCGGATGAACCGCCAGATGCCAAAGGAATTGGAGCAGGTGAAGGTCCTGGTTATCGACGACGCCCTTGAACCGGAGGAAATCGACGACGAGGCCCTGAGCACCGAGGCCGGCTTTACGCGCTACCTCCAGCTTCAGGCGGAGTTTAAGGAAAATATAAGGAAAATAGCCACCCTGGGAGTGGGGCTGGTGCTGGTTGACCGCGGGGTTGACGATGCGGCCGAGGAACTGCTGACCGATGCCGGGGTGATGGTGGTTCAGAGGGTGGCAAACAAAGAGCTGCGCAAGGCCGCCGAGCATACCGGGGCCAGGATGATCAAGCGCACCGGCCTGAAAAAGGGCCCGGATGAGCTTGAAAAGTACCTGGGGCACGCCGGCAGGGTCTATAACGATGAAAAGCTCGAACAGGTCTGGATCCAGGGCGGCGGGGGCAAGCCCATGGCCACCGTTCTGGTGGGTGCCGCTACATCTGAGGTGGTGGGGGAGCGGGAGCGCATTGCCAAGGACGCCGCCTCGTCGGTTCAGGCGGCAGTGAGGGGCGGGGTGGTGCCCGGGGGCGGTTCCCTGGAGCTGGCCGTAGCCCGCGAGGTGGAAAAGGTTAGAGCCGGTATTCGCGGCATGGCCGCTTACGGGGTGGACTGCGTGGCGGAAGCCTTGAAGCGCCCCATGTCCCAGATTGTTGCCAACGCCGGGTTTAACCCCCTCGAAAAACTGGGCGATGTTATTGCGGCCCAGGCGGAGACGGGAAAGATCTCCCTGGCCATAGACTGCGACAGCGGGCAGGTGGCCGATATGTACGAAATGGGGATAGTCGATCCGGCTGACGTAAAGCTCTACGCCCTTAAAGCAGCCGGGGAGGTGGCCGAGGCAATACTAAGGATAGACACGATTATCAAGAAGCGGGAGGAGAAAGAAACTCAGGCCAAGGACGCCGGTTAGGCCTTTTGCGAGGTGATGATGTGTGAGCGGCGACGAAATGAAAAATGCAGAAATTAAAAACGATAAAGAAAAAATAAATATAAACGGAACTCCGGAGACCCCTGAGGCAAAGAAAGGCGCAGAAGGCGGTGCCGGGGACGGTGAGGGAACGCTGCCGGCCGAAGAGGCCGATCCGGGCGTGCTGCAGAAGCTGCTTTCGGAGCAGACGGCCAGAGCGGATGATTATTACAACCGCCTGGTCAGGCTGCAGGCCGATTTTGAGAATTTCAGGCGGCGTACCCGCCAGGATATGGAGAATTTCTACAAGTACGCGTCCGAACAGTTAATCCGCGCCCTTCTTCCGGTGCTTGACAACTTCGAACGGGCCCTTGCGGCGGAGGGGGATACCATTGACAGTTTTAAAGCCGGGGTGGAGATGATTTACAGGCAGTTGCTCGACGTGCTGGCCGCGGAAGGGCTGGCGGCAATTCCGGCCTGCGGCGAGCAGTTCGACCCGGTCAGGCACGAGGCGGTGCTCCAGGAGGAGTCCGGCGATTACCCCGATAACACTGTAATTGAAGAGCTCCGGCGCGGATACTTTTTAAAGGATAAAGTAATCCGTCCTTCTATGGTTAAGGTTGCCAGGACATCTCAGAATAAATGAAAAAATATATTATAACGGGAGGTAGGGTAAAATGCCCAAAATAATTGGAATAGATTTAGGTACAACCAACTCCTGTGTGGCCGTTATGGAAGGCGGGGAGGCGGTGGTTATTCCGAACGCCGAAGGGGCCAGGACCACCCCTTCGGTGGTTGGTTTTTCCAAAACAGGGGAGCGCCTGGTGGGCCAGGTGGCCAAAAGGCAGGCGGTAAGCAACCCGGAGCGAACCGTTATTTCCATTAAGAGGCACATGGGTAGCAACTATAAAGTCAACATTGACGGCAAAGAATTCACCCCCCAGGAAATTTCGGCCATGATTCTCCAGAAGCTCAAAGCCGACGCCGAGGCTTACCTGGGCGAAAAAGTGGAAAAGGCGGTCATTACCGTCCCGGCCTACTTCAGCGACGCCCAGCGGCAGGCCACCAAGGATGCCGGCAGGATTGCTGGGCTGGAGGTGCTGCGCATAATTAACGAGCCCACTGCGGCGGCCCTGGCCTACGGCCTGGACAAGGAGGAGGACCAGACCATTCTTGTGTACGACCTGGGCGGCGGCACCTTCGACGTGTCCATTCTGGAACTGGGGGACGGCGTTTTTGAAGTTAAAGCCACCAGCGGAAACAACCGCCTTGGGGGAGACGACTTCGACCAGCGCATTATCGACTACCTGGTTTCTGAATTTAAAAGGGACACCGGAATCGACCTGCGCAACGACAGGATGGCCATGCAGCGCCTGAAAGAAGCGGCCGAGAAGGCCAAAATTGAACTTTCGGGAGTGGCCACTACAAATATCAACCTGCCGTTCATATCGGCCGATGCCAACGGCCCGAAGCACCTGGATATTACCCTGACCAGGGCCAAGTTCGAGGAACTTACCGCCGACCTGGTGGAGAAGACTATGGGGCCGACCCGTCAGGCCCTGGAGGATGCGGGCTTGAAGCCCAAGGATATCGACAAGATTCTGCTGGTCGGGGGCGCCACCAGGATGCCTGCGGTGCAGGAGGCCATCCGTAAGTTCCTGGGCAAGGAGCCGCATAAAGGAATTAACCCGGACGAGTGCGTGGCCATCGGTGCGGCCATTCAGGCCGGCGTTCTGGCCGGAGAGGTCAAAGATGTGCTTTTGCTGGACGTGACCCCTCTTTCCCTTGGCATCGAGACCCTGGGCGGAGTGTTCACCAAGCTTATCGAGCGCAATACGACCATCCCGACCTCTAAAAGCCAGATTTTCTCTACCGCCGCGGATGGCCAGACGACCGTTGAAATCCACGTTCTCCAGGGCGAGCGCCCGATGGCGGCGGACAACAAGACTCTGGGCCGGTTTACCCTGACCGGCATTCCGCCGGCGCCCAGGGGCGTGCCGCAAATTGAGGTCAAGTTCGATATTGACGTCAACGGCATCGTCCACGTTTCGGCCAAGGACCTGGGCACCGGCAAAGAGCAGAGCATGACCATCACCGCCTCCACCAACCTTACCGAACAGGAAATCGAGCGGATGGTCAAGGAGGCCGAAAAATACGCCGCCGAGGACGCCAGGCGGAAAGAAGAGGTTGAGGTGCGCAACCAGGCCGACAGCATGGTCTACCAGGCCGAGAAAACCATCAAGGAGTTTAAAGATAAGGCCGACGCCGCGGCCATCGAGAAGCTGCAGAAGGCTACCGACGAATTGAAAGAGGCCATGAAGGGCAAGGACATCGGGGCCATAAAGGCCAAGCTGGAGGCTCTGACCGGCCCGCTTTACGAGCTGACCGCCGCCATGTACCAGAAAACCGGCCAGGCCCAGGGCGCCGCGGGCGGAACAGGGGCAGGCGGGCCCGGCGGCAGGGACAACGTTGTTGACGCAGATTTTGAAGTAAAAGATGACAAATAATAAAAAATGGTTTGGATTGCGGCCGGATAAAATGGTATAATTCGCCCCCCTGTTTCTACACCTTTTCTTTAAAGTATGATATTATTATATAGTGCGAAAGAGTGTGTTAAACAAAAGCCGTATTTACGGTACTTGTTTTAGGTGCTCTTTGTGAACCTGTTGAGGGGAATCCAGGGTTCCCCTTTGCTTTGTTTTAGTTTACAAGGTGGTGGACAGATGGCTAAACGCGACTACTATGAGGTGCTTGGCGTATCCCGGAATGCTTCGGCAGAAGAAATAAAGAAGGCCTACCGCAGGCTGGCGCGCCAGTATCACCCGGATGCCAATCCGGATGATAAGGACGCCGAGGCCAAGTTTAAGGAAATCAGCGAGGCGTACATGGTTTTAAGCGATCCGGAGAAAAGGGCCAATTACGACCGTTTCGGCCATGCCGGGGTAAACGGTCAGGGCTTTGGAGGATTTGAAGGTTTCGGCGGGTTTGGCGGTTTCGCTGATTTCGGCGGTTTGGGCGACATTTTCGATATGTTTTTCGGGAGCGGCGGCCGCCGCCGCGCGGGCCCGGAAAGGGGCGCCGACATCAGGATGGAGCTGGAACTCACCTTGAATGAGGCCGCCTTCGGGCTGGAGCGCGAGATTAAGGTGCCCCGCGTCGAGATATGCGGCACCTGCGGCGGCAGTGGGGCGGCAGCCGGCACCAAACCCAGGACCTGCCCGGCGTGCGGCGGTACGGGGCAGGTGCAGTACGCCCAAAGCACGCCGTTTGGCCGTATTGTCCAGTCCCGCACCTGCGATCGCTGCCGAGGCGCCGGGCAGTTTATCGAAAAGCCCTGCCCCACCTGCCGGGGTACCGGCCAGGTGCGCAGAACGCGCAGCATCAAGGTCAAGGTGCCGCCCGGGGTTGACAGCGGCAGCCGCCTCCGCCTTGCCGGCGAAGGCGAGGCCGGTACAAGAGGAGGGCCGCCGGGCGACCTTTACGTGTACATTCAGGTCAAGCCGCACCCGGTTTTTGCGCGCGATGGCGATGATATAATATGCGAAGTCCCCGTTTCTTTTGTGCAGGCCGCCCTGGGCGACGAACTGGAGGTGCCCACCCTGGAGGGAAGCACCAGGCTGAGAATTCCCGAGGGAACGCAGACGGGTACGGTTTTCCGGCTGAGAGGGAAGGGTGTGCCGCGCCTTGACGGTTTTGGCCGGGGCGATCAGCATGTCAGGATAAAAGTGGTAACTCCGACAAAGTTGAGCGAGAAGCAAAAAGCCCTGTTGAGGGAATTTGCCCGCCTGGACGGGGAAAGCAGGCATGGCTTCGGTTCGGGCGGCGAAAAAAGTTTTTTCGAGAAAATGAAAGACGCCTTTATGGGTTAAGAAGGTGACCTGGTTAAATGGAATGGCTGGAAATCACCGTGCGTACCCCTCCCGAAGGGGTTGAACTGGTTGCGGATATTTTTCAGGAGATCGGTACCGGCGGGGTTGTTATCGAAGATCCCGCCGTAATTTTTAAATACGCCGGAGCAACCTGCCCCGAAGAATGGGCAGTGCCCGAAAGCGCGACGGCGGACGGCCTGCCCCGGGTTAAAGGTTACCTGCCGGCAGACGGCACCCAGTCAAAGCGCCTTGAGGAGCTAGCCGCAGTCCTGGCCCGCCTTTTGCCCGGCCCGGCCAGTGCGGTCAGTACCCGCACCGTGTCTGAAGAGGACTGGGCAAACGCCTGGAAGAAGTATTATAAACCGGTGAGGGCGGGGCGTCGCCTGGTGGTCAAGCCTTCCTGGGAGGATTACCGGGCGGAAGAGGGAGATCTGGTTATCGAAATGGATCCCGGCATGGCTTTTGGCTCTGGCACCCACGCCACCACCTGCCTTTGCCTGCGGTTGCTGGAAAAATACGTCCGGCCGGGGGGCACGGTTTACGATGTTGGAACCGGCTCGGGCGTACTGGCTGTAGCCGCGGCCAGGCTTGGCGCGGGGCGGGTGGTGGCTGTCGATATCGACCCGTTGGCCTGCCGGGTGGCCGCCGGGAATGCGGAAAGGAACGGCGTGGCCGGCAAGGTGCAGGTTGTGCAGGGAAACCTGCTGGAGAAAGTGGAGGGCAGGGCCGATCTGGTGGTTGCCAACATCATTGCCGACGTCATTGCTGCATTTGCCCCGGAGGCGGCCGGCGCCCTGGCTCCGGGCGGGGTGCTGATCGCTTCGGGCATTATCGAGGAAAAAGCCGGCCTGGTTGTGTGTGCCCTGGAGGCGGCCGGGCTGGCGGTGTGCGAACGGGATGAGGAAGGCCGATGGGTGGCGCTGGCGGCAAGGCTAAAGGCGTAAGCAGAACCAAAAGGCCTGTTTTGGAAATCTATTTTTTGCCGGAGACAAAAGCATGCCTCGTTTTTTTGTTTCTCCAGAACAAATTAAAGATGGACGCATTATTATCACCGGGCCGGACGTCGTGCATATAACCAGGGTTCTTCGCCTGGGCAGAGGGGACTGCCTGACCGTTCTCGACGGCCGGGGCAGGTCTTATGAGGCGGTTATAGAGAAGGCCGGTGCGGCGGAGGTCGTCTGCGTGGCAGGAAGTGTAACCGCTGCAGGCGGGTTGCCTGCGGTAAAAGTTACCCTGGTGCAGGGCATCCCCAGGGGCGACAAAATGGATTTCATCGTCCAGAAGGGTACCGAGCTTGGTATGCACCGGCTGATTCCGCTTATATGCCGGCGGTCCGTGGTTAAACTGGAGGGAGACAAATCTTTCCGGCGGCTCGAGCGCTGGCGGCGGATTGCCCTGGAAGCATCCAAGCAGTGCCGCCGCCCCGATGTGCCGGAGGTGGACGCACCTGCCGGCTGGGACCGGGTGCTGGCCGGCATGCCGCCGGAGGCGGCGGCCCTGATTCCCTGGGAAGAGGAGGACGGGGAAACGCTGAAGGATTTCCTGCGGCGAAGCTTACCGAAAGAAGAGGTTTACGTTTTTATCGGGCCCGAAGGGGGGTTTGACCCCGGCGAGGTGGACAAGGCCCGGGCGGTGGGCGTCCGTCCCGTTACCCTGGGGCCGCGCATCCTGCGCACCGAAACCGCCGGCCTGGCGGTCCTGGTGATGGTTCTGTACCAATGGGGCGATCTTGGAGGTAATGGCTGATGGCTGAAAAAAGGGTGGCAATCCACACCCTGGGATGCAAGGTCAACCAGTACGAATCGGCCTCCCTAGCCGGGCTTTTCCTGGAACGGGGCTACCGGCTGGTGGGCTTTGACGATGAGGCCGACGTGTACATCATTAACACCTGCACGGTGACCCACCTGGGAGACCGCAAGTCCCGGCAGTTGATCCGCCGGGCCTCAAGGACAAACCCCGCCGCGCTGATTGCCGTGACCGGCTGTTACGCCCAGACCAGCCCGGGCGAAATTGCGAAAATTCCCGGCGTCGATCTGGTAATAGGTACCAGGGACCGGGCCAGGCTGGTCGATCTGGTGGAAACCGCAGTCAAGGGAAAGGGCCCGCTTTGCGCGGTCGGCGAGCACGTGGCCGGTGAAGAGTTTGAAGAGGTCCGCGCCCTGCCCGTCCAGGGGAGGGTGAGGGCATTTTTAAAAATCCAGGAAGGCTGCGACAATTTTTGCACATACTGCATAATCCCTTACGCCAGGGGCCCCATGCGCAGCAGGCGCCCGGAGAGGGTGCTGGAGGAGGCGCGGGAACTGGTTAGGTCCGGTTACAAAGAGATAGTTCTCACCGGCATCCGCACCGGGGCCTACGGGCGGGACCTGGGCGAAAGCCTTACCCTGGCCGGGCTTATGCGCGACCTGGCCGGCGTTTCCGGACTGCTGAGGCTGCGCCTGAGCTCGATTGAGCCAGTCGACATCACTGACGAGCTGATCCAAACCATGGCCGGCCTGGAGGTTTTCTGCCGGCATTTGCACGTGCCTGCAGAGCGGCGACGACGCCGTCCTGAAAAGGATGGGGCGCCGCTACACCGCCTGGGAGTATTACCGGCTGGCCGAAGTTTTGCGCGAAAACCTGCCCGGCCTGGGCCTTACCACCGATGTGATGGTAGGCTTTCCAGGGGAGACCGGTGAGAACTTTGCCAATACCTGCAGGTTCATTGAAAAGGTGTCTTTCAGCAGGCTGCACGTTTTCAAGTTTTCCCCCCGCAGGGGGACGCCTGCCGCAGGGTTTGGGGACCAGGTGGAGCCGCCGGTCAAGGAAGAGCGCAGCCGCGCCCTGCTGGAGCTGGGAGAAAAGCTCTCGGCCCGATTTGCCTCGTTGCACATCGGCCTTGAGCTGGACGTTCTGGCCGAGCAGCCCTTTCAGGAGAGAAGCGGCCTGTACGAGGGGCTGACCGGCAATTACCTGAGGGTTGTTTTCCCCGGAAATGACGAACTTAAGGGAAAAATAGTCAGGGTGAAGGCCGAAAAGCTCAGGGACGGCCTTCTGGAGGGCAGCATTATTATTTGACGGGGCTGCAGGATTTGTTTCCATTGATGTTGAATAAAAACATCAGCCTGTTCAATTGCAAGGGGGAGGAGGTGGGAAAATGCAGGACTGCATATTTTGTAAGATAGTTAACAGGGAGCTGCCCTCGGACGTGGTCTATGAAAACGAGGATATCCTGGTTTTTAAGGACATTAAACCGGAGGCCCCGGTCCACCTTCTGTTAATTCCGAAAAAACACATCCCCAGTTTGCTTGATCTGAGCGAAGAGGACGCCGGGGTGATAGGGCAGATCCAGCTTGCCGCCTCCCGTTTGGCCCGCGAGATGGGGCTGGCGGAAAGGGGTTTCCGCCTGGTGAATAACTGCGGCCGCGATTCCGGCCAAGTGGTAATGCATGTTCATTACCATCTTCTTGCGGGAAGGCCGTTTAAATGGCCCCCCGGCTAGTTGACTTGTGCTTTGGCGGGCTGTATAATGGTAGGGTGTTTGTTTTCTGTAGTTTTAATGTTTTCAGAAAAAGGTTGCGGTTTTATGGTTTTGGCGGAGGGAGGGAAAGTAAAGTGGCGGAAGTAAGAGTGGGAAAAAATGAAACACTGGACAGTGCCCTCCGGCGCTTCAAGCGTAGCTGTCAGAAGTCTGGTGTGTTGGCTGAGGCAAGAAAGCACGAACACTACGAAAAACCTAGCGTTCGCAGGAAGAAGAAGTCGGAAGCGGCAAGAAAGCGGAGGTATCATTGATATAAACTGAACGGGCAAAAACAATGCTTGGCATACGGCGCCAAGCATTTTTTAATTGAGGGCTTTGCCTCTGCAGCCGCTATTCCGTTATTGAATTATTGAATCCGGCCTGTGCCGATCATTCTGGAAAGCCGCCGGGTTTCCTGGCAAACCGCCCAGAAAAGGCAGTTTTCCTCCGATGCGGTAAAATGGCTGCCGGTTTGCTCAAAGTTTACGGCGTAGCATCCCCCGGTGCATTTTCTTGAACACCGCTTGCAGTGCCGGGGCTGATGGACGGCGGGGTGCCGGAAAGGCTCCAGCAGCTTTACGTCAATCCCCGAGTTTACGTTGCCTATTATATATTTGCCTGCTTCTTCAGTCAGGCCGAGCATTTTTGAACAGGGGCTCACATCCCCGTTGGGCGCCACGGCCAGGGAGGTGCTGCCGGCCCGGCAGCCCCAAAACCCGTATTCGCTTTCATCTTTCTCAAATTCTTCGATGAACAGCGGAATCCCCCGGCGCCTCAGGCGGTGGTAGTCCAGCAATATTTTCACCAGGCCGAGGCCGTACCGTTCTACCTGCTCCCTGGTCCAGCGCCTTGCACCCTGGGCCGGGGCGATTATGAACTGGTTAATTCCCATGCCAACCAGCACGCTGTAGTCCTCCCACATTGTATCTACAGCTTCGGTGCTGACGGTCATTCTCGCCCCCAGCCAGGGCTGGTACTTTTTAATGAGCGGGATCAGGCCGGCTATTTTGTGCCAGGTGCCTTCCCCGCTTTTGGTCCGGCGGTAGCGGTCGTGGGTAGCCGGCCCGCCGTCGATGCTGAGAAGCATGCCGATTTTATGTGAGGCAAAGAATTTCAAGATGTCTTCATTGATCAGGGTGCCGTTGGTGGTTACCGACCAGGTGACGCCCAGATTCCGCTTCCCGGCGGCTTCCAGAGCATAGGGCACTATTTTTTTAATCAGTTCGAACTCCAGCAGGGGCTCGCCGCCTATTAAAGTGATGTTGACGGCCGGATACGCCGCCCGCTCTACCAGCAGGTCAACGGCATTTTTGGCCGTGGCGAAAGTCATCCGGCCGGCCGGGCTTTTGTCGTGAATAAAGCAGTACTCGCAGGCCAGATTGCAGTTAAAGGTCAGGTTCAGCTCAATTCCCGCCAGGCCCGGCCAGACCGGCTCCGGCCCGGGCTTTATAAAAGAAGCAAGCTTTTCGGCGTCTTCCGGCCTTATCAGAAAGTTTTCCGCCAGGGCTGCGGCAAGAGCCCGGGGGGAGTACCCGGGGTTGGTTCCGGTGTACTCCCCGATAAAAGCTGTAACCGAATTTAACCAGGTGTTCCGAATTGACGGCGTTTTGACGTTTCTTTGCCCTCTCATTTGTTTTTGTCCTGCTCTTCTTTTTTAACCGAGAGCTCTGTCGGCGGCAGCGGCTGGGACAGGGGCGCCCCCGGTGCGGATGCCGTCCCCGGCGGCCCCGCTACGCCGATGAACTGCTGGCCGGGGCAGATGAAGCCTCCCGGGGCAGGACAGACCGAGCCTCCGAACTGGAACGGCCTGCACTGGAACTGAAATGGTCCGCAGGTCGGCAGGAACGGGAAGGGAACGCAGGGCAGCCCGAACTGGAAGGGCCCGCAGGGCTGGCCGAACTGGAACGGCCTGCACTGGAACTGGAAGGGCCCGCAGGGCTGGCCGAACTGGAAGGGGCCGCAGAAGAAAGCCGGGCAGCCGCCGCCCTGGGGAAAGCCGGGAACGTAGCTGCCCGGGCAGGCAAAGGAAAAAGTGCAGGTGTCGGGCGGCCTGCAGATATAGCTCTGGGCGCAGGTGAAACCGGGAAAGGCGGTGCAGGCGATCTGGGCTTTTGCCTCTTCGTACCCGCCCTGGCCGGGAACTGCCGCCCCGCTCCCCGGCATGAAACCGTAAAACTCCGTTATGCAAGGAACCCCGCCGCCGCTCAGGTCGACAAAGCTGCCCGGACAGATAAAACCGGCAAAGCAGGAATGCGGCGGCCGGCAGGTGTAGCTGACGGGACAGCTAAAGCCTGCCGCGCTCAGGCACACGTACTGGGCTTTGGCACTTTCCCTCAATTTTTCCGCAATGTCCTTCATTTCATCTTCCGTTAGGGAGCGGGCGGCCGGTTCCCAGACAATCTGAACGGCATTTAGCGGAATGGTGGCGGTTCCCTCGTCCGTTCCCAGGCGCACAAACTGTTCATCCGCTGCGAGCACCGTCCCTGTTACCACTCTTCCGTTTACCAGTTCAAGAACGACTTTTTTCCCCTGGTTTGCCTGAAGCTGTGCTAACAAAACAAGCAACCCCTTTCTGGGTTTTTCATCCTTATAAGTCAGACTATGCTAGGACGTTTCGTTTTGTTAATGCAAATCGCATGTAACAAGGGTGTAAGCGTAAAAAAATCCCCACCTAGCATACGAGGTGGGGCTAAGAGATAGGCTTATTTATTGACCCGGCAAGCAGGAATGATGGAACTTGAATACGTAGATGAGCCAGAGTTTCGTTCACAGTGCTTTAGCCGGTTAAAAAGGATTTTTTTACTTTACAGGTATAATTCTGGTTCTACTAGAATCAAGGTCAGGCCCGCCATCTATGTTAGTGATTTTCCAACCATCAGCAGTCTTTTCTAATGTATAAATATATGTGCCTTTGCCATCTAATCTAACATCTACAAGCTGTCCGTTTCTATTTTCCCTGTGAACTAGATACTTATAAACATCCGCTGTGACCTCTGCCCCGGTTTCAGTATAATTTAATCTAATTATATTAATTTTAGATACTCCACCATCAACACAATTTCTTGAAATTGGCCTTGAAAAGTGGTAGTTTACTACATTTATCATGGAGCTATGGGCGTTACCACCAAATAAGTTGTCGATGTCTTTTAAATTCTGTTCAAGCATTTGTTTCTTTGCTGATTCAGGTAAATCCTTAATATTTCCTATGTATTCACTAGGGGGTATTGTTATTCGCTGTATCATTGTTTCAGCCTGTCTTATTAAATTGATAATTTCTTGATTCGACGCCGAAGAATATTTTGTGTTAAAAAAGCAGACTGCTGATATTATAAGCAAAAGCGCTATTATGAGAAAATATAATTTTTTATTTTTAAAAGACATCACTTTATACTCCTCTCATACATATTTAACCATTTAAATGAACACAGTATATACAAGTTCTGTACCAATCTTGATTAAGTGGATATAATGTCCATATTACATGATATCTATCGCTCGTATGTTGGTTTTGCAATGCACCTGTATATTCAGTATATTGGCATGTGCCATTTGCTGCATAAAATGCCGCATGGTCTATAACTCCATTATTTGTCCAATCATAGTAAAACAAATCTCCTGTTTGAACCCCACTCGGATAAGGATCATCGGGAGCAATATAACTACTAGCCACATAACCCCAATCAGGGCTGCTGTCAAGAACGATAAATGTTTCTTGGTTTGCTGACACAGACCACGTGTAGGTCCATGCATCGTCAGATGTTGAGGAGGTTCCTTTATTATTATACCACCATGAATACGGGTCATTTATTGTATTGTTTCCCCATCCGACAAACGAGTAACCACCGGCTCTAAGACATTGAGATGTAAAATTTGCACAGTCAGCAGAAAAGCTCTTGTATGATGGATTTCTACCTAGTGCCCATGTGTTTGAGTATGATATTGCATCAGAACGGTTGTAAGCAAAAACATAGGAAGAGTTTGTTAGCATTAATATAAGTATAACAACTAGGGACAGTAATGGTTGTTTTTTTCTTCTCATCTTATACATTCACTCCTCTAAAATCAATTATGTTATATGGTTTTCTAGAATCTTAAAATGAGCAAATAACAAGAACAAAAATTTATCTGAATTAAGTTGTCAAGGGGTTGACACTTTGGGAGTAAATGACAGCTCCCCTAACTCATTTCTAAAATGTTCTTGGTGAACCCAGAGGTTAATTTAAATCAAAGTGGTGCCAAAGGGAAGTCTTGGCGGCCGGTACAATTGAGAAACCGAGGGGGCGTAATTTATCAAAATCATGTTTCCGTAGCCGCCCCGTTGGTAGTCTCAAAGATGGCCACACGTTCATAGGAGCATTTTCTTTACCTGCAGGGAATGGTTTGAATGCCATTTAATAGTAATTTATCCTCCTCCGGGCGCATAGAATTGAGACAGGGGAGGGAATTTTATGGCCTGGCGGGATTTTAAAAAGAAGGTAAAAAGGCAGTTTTCCGATTTTCTTGAAATTCCGGGCGACGTTGTGCTGGACATGCCAAGGATTACCCTGGTTGGCAACATCCAGCTTCTGGTTGAAAACCACCGGGGAATAATTGAATACACGCCCGAAGGGGTCAGAATCAGCGTTGGGGAAGGTGAGCTGGCCGTAACCGGCGAGAATCTGGCCCTTCGCAACATAATCCCCGATGAGCTTTGCATAGAAGGCGTAATCCGGACCTTGAGCTTTATTTGAGAAGGGGGGGTGCCCGTGCTTTTGTTCAGGATGGTATCCTACCTGCTCGGCCATTTGGTTATCCTGGTGACCGGGGAGACCCCTGAGAAGTTTGTGAACATGGCTGCCAGCAGGGGGATCTGCCTCTGGGATATTACCAGGGTCAAAGACGGCGCCCTGCTCATGAAGGTTCGCCTCAGTTCGGTAAGGGCCCTGCGGCATATTGCCAGGCGCACCCGCTGCCGGTTTCGCATTTGCCGGCGGATGGGCCTTCCTTTTTATTACTCGCGCCTGCGCCGGAGGAAGGCACTGGTCCTGGGGGCGGTTTTCTTTATCGGAACCCTGTACCTTCTTTCGTCATTTGTCTGGTTTATTGAGGTTAAAGGCAACGAGCGCCTGAGCGCCGCAGAGATACTGGAAGCGGCTGCCGAAGCCGGGCTGGTCAGGGGTGCACCGAAGTGGCGTTTTGATGCGGCCGGGGTGGAGGCTAAAATTCAGGAAAAATTCCCCATCGTGAGCTGGGCTGGCGTATATGTTAAGGGTACCAGGGTGACCGTTGAGGTAAACGAGCGGGTCGTGCCGGCGGAAGAGGATCGCCGTCCCGCCCATGTGGTGGCGGCCAAGGCCGGCCTGGTCAGGGAGATACTGGTTGTCTCCGGGCACCCGGCGGTAAAGGAGGGGGATACCGTTGCGCCGGGGCAGGTACTTATTTCCGGTGAAATTCCCCCGCCTGAGGAGCGGCCGGAGCCAGGCGAAGACAATAAACAGGGCAGGGTTCCTAAAAAAGTTCAGCCTTTCCGGTACGTCCACGCCAGGGGAATCGTCAGGGCCAGGGTCTGGTACGAGGGATACGGCGAGGCGGAGATCGTGGAAACCGGCCGCCGCCGCACCGGCAATTATGAGACCCGGGTCAGTATGAAATTTGATGGCAAGGAAATAATTTTATCAGGCAGGCAGAATATTCCCTTTGAACTTTACGAGGTCGAGACCGTCGTTAAAAGGATTGAGGCATGGAGGAATCTAAGTTCGCCTGTCGAAATAGTAACCGAGAAATTTTTTGAGCTGGAGGACTACCGGGAGGACCGGGGTCTGGAAGGGGCCCGCAGGCTGGCAGGGGAGCGGGCGCTTGAGGCGGCGCTGAAACAGCTTCCCAAAAACGCGGCAATTCAGGAGCGGCTGGTGGAAGAGTTGCCTGCCGGCAAAACTGAGAATCTCGCGCGGGCCAGAGCGGTAATTGAAACAGTAGAGGACATTGGCAAGGAGGAATTCTTTAATCCAACAGTCAAGTAGGTTGTTGTCAGTTAAACGAATTTTTATTTTTAAGACTTTTTTGATGAGGAGGTATGGCCGGATATTGGCGGAAAAATTTGAGGCCAGGGTTGAGTTTGACGATATCGGGGCAGCGGCCGAGATATTCGGCAGGCATGACGAACACCTGGCGCAGATTGAAAAGGCCCTGGGGGTCCGGTTTATGGCTCGCGGGCAGGAACTGGTTATTGCCGGGGACAGGGAAAAGGTCGAGCAGGCGGGGGAGGTGCTGACCCAGTTGCAGAAATTTTACCGGGCGGGAAACCGCCTGACCAGCCAGGAGGTCGGCTACGCCATAAGGGCGGCGCAGGGTGGTATAAAAGACGCCCTGGAGAGCCTGGCCAGGGACGTTGCGCTGGTCACTCCCCGCGGCAAGCAGATTAAGCCTAAAACCATCGGGCAGCAGAAGTACGTTGAAATGATAAGAAATTACGACGTTGTTTTTGCCATCGGCCCGGCCGGCACGGGAAAGACCTACCTGGCGGTGGTAATGGCAATTAAAGCCCTGCGCAACAAGGAAGTGGGGCGCCTGGTTTTAACCCGCCCGGCGGTAGAGGCGGGTGAAAAGCTCGGTTTTCTGCCCGGCGACCTGCAGGAGAAAATCGATCCTTACCTAAGACCCCTTTATGACAGCCTTTACGACGTACTGGGGGTGGAAAATACCCAGAGATACCTGGAGAAGCATATCATCGAAATAGCGCCCCTGGCCTACATGAGGGGTAGGACGCTGGAAGACTCTTTTATCATTCTGGATGAGGCCCAGAACACTACCCCGGAACAAATGAAAATGTTTCTGACCCGCCTTGGTTTCGGCTCAAAAGCGGTGATAACCGGTGACATTACCCAGGTGGACCTGCCCAGGGGGCAGGTGTCCGGCCTTGTCAACGCCCTTGAGGTCCTGAAAGACATTAAGGGGCTGGGAATTCACGTTATGACGGGGGAAGATATTGTCCGGCACCCTCTGGTGGAAGAGATTATCAGGGCCTACGAGAAGGTCGGCAAGGCGGCGGCTAAAGAGGAGTGAAGCTTATGCTCGCTTTGGGCGGGGTAAAAAGTAAAGTGACGGCCGTATTGTCCTTTTTAGCGAGGCAACGCAGGGTACGCAGGGGCAGCGCGGCGGTTTTGTTTTTGGTGCTTATATCTTTGATAATGGCCGTCGAGTTCGTCCCCGAAAAAACCAACCTGGTGGCCGGGCAGGTCTCTCCGAAGACGTTTAAGGCGGAAAAAAGCATTATATTTGAAGACAAGTACAAGACCGAGGAACTGCGCCGGGCGGCCGCGGAGAAAGCGGAGAAGGTTTACTCCAGGGACCCGCAGGTAAGCATTGCGGTGCAAAAGGATATTTCCGACCTGGCCGGAAAAGTGCGCGAAGTACAGGCGGATGCAAGCCTCGACACCGCCGCAAAGGTGGACAGGCTGCGGTCGCTTCTTCCGTTTGTAATGCACGACGCTGAGCTCACCGGGCTGGCCCAGGCCCTGCCCAGGGACACCCAGAGCGTGGAAAACACTTTAAACAGCCTGGTTGCCGAGGCAATGGAAAGCGGTGACGGGATTACCCAGGACAGGCTGGAAGAAGCAAAAAGGGCCCTGAACAGCAGGATCGGTGCCATGCAGTTATCCAGGCCCTACGAAGAGTTTTCTAAAGGAGTTATAGACCGCTTTCTGCGCCCCAACACCTTTATCAATCACGAGAAAACCAGGCAGAAACAGGAGGAGGCGATGGCCGCCGTTCCCCCTGCCATGGTTTCCGTCAAGGAAGGGGAAAAGATAATAGGAGAGGGCGAGATTGTCACCGAGGAGCACCTGGCCAAGCTCCAGGCGCTGGGCCTTACCCGCCAGAAGATGCCCTTCACCTCCATCCTGGGCATATTCCTGCTGGTGGCCCTGCTGATGGTGGTGGTGCTTTTTTACCTCCACCAGCAAAACCGGGAGATTTACGAGAACGCCGGGCACCTTTACCTGCTGGGCATCATAGTGGTGGTGGTGCTGGCCGTTGGGAAGGCAATTATTGCCATTAACGTCAACCAGTGGCCCGAGTTTGCCGCCCAGTTCGGCTATATGGTTCCCATTGCCGCAGCCGGCATGCTGATTGCCATCCTGCTCGATTCGCGGCTGGCCGTTCTGGTGGTGGCGGTCATGAGCCTGATGCTGGGCGTCATGACGGGAAACCAGCTCCGCTTCGGGCTGGTCGGGCTGGTGGGCGGAATAACCGGCGTTTACAGCGTTTCCAAGCTAAGCCAGCGCGGCGATCTGGTGCGCGCCGGGATCTATACCAGCGGGGCGTATGTCGTGGCCATATTTGTGGTGGGCCTGGTCTACGGCACGCCCATGGGGCTTTTAATTTCCTCCAGCCTGGCCCTGGGGATCACCAGCGGCATTCTGTCGTCAATACTGACCAACGGCTCGCTGCCGTTTCTGGAGCACACCTTCCGCCTCACCTCGCCCGTCAGGCTGCTGGAGCTTTCCCACCCCAACAACGCCCTCTTAAAAAAGCTGCTTACCGAAGCGCCGGGCACTTATCACCACAGCATCATCGTGGGCAACCTGGCAGAGTCGGCGGCCGAGGCGGTGGGGGGCGACTCGCTGCTGGTGAGGGTCGGCGCTTACTACCACGACATCGGCAAGATCAAAAGGCCCTATTTTTTCATTGAAAACCAGATGACGTGCGATAACCCTCACGATAAAATAGCGCCGTCCCTGAGCACCCTGATCCTGACCTCCCACGTCAAGGACGGCGTGGAGATGGCCAGGGAATACAAGCTGCCCCAGGGCATAATCGATATCATCGAGCAGCACCACGGCAGCGGCCTGGTCAGCTACTTCTACCACAAAGCCCTGGAAAGCGGCCGCACCGAGACCGTTACCGAAGATGAGTACCGGTACGAAGGCCCCGTTCCTCAGACCAAGGAAGCGGCCATAGTGATGCTGGCCGACTCGGTCGAAGCGGCGGTGCGCTCCCTGCAGAACCGTACGCCTGGCCGCGTGGAGGGCCTGGTGCGCAGGATAATCAAGGATAAGCTCAACGACGGCCAGTTTGACGAGTGCGACCTGACCTTTAAGGACCTTGATATCATTGCTACATCCTTTGTCAAGGTGCTGTCGGGGATTTTCCACTCCCGCATCGAATATCCGGATGTGCTTCAGGAAATGGAAAGGAGAAAGAAATATGCCGGTGCTCGTAAGCAATCTGCAGGGAAAGGTGGCGGTCGATGAGGCCCTGACCGGCCTCTTGACCAGGGCCGCGCAGGAGGTGCTGAAAGCCGAGGGCTACGGCGAAGAGGCCGAGGTGAGCCTGGTATTTGTTGACGACGCCTATATTCACGGCCTGAACCGGCAGTACCGCGGGGTGGACGCCCCGACGGACGTGCTCTCTTTTGCCATGCAGGAGGGCGAGCCCCTTGCAGGCGGGGAGGAGGAATTAATTTTGGGAGACGTGGTCATTTCCCTGCAGGCTGCCGAGAGGCAGGCCGGGGAGTACGGGCACAGCCTTCAGCGGGAGGCGGCCTACCTGGCCGTGCACGGCGTTTTGCACCTGCTGGGTTACGATCATCAGGGCGAAGAAGAAAGAAAAATTATGCGCCGCAAGGAGGAAGAGGTGCTGGGCCGCCTGAATTTGACCAGGTAGCACCGGCAGGCGGCGCTGTTTCGCCGCAACTTTTTCAGGACGGGGTGGCTTCCGTGAGCGTGCGCAGGTTTCTGGACAGCTTTAACAATGCTGCAGACGGGGTGGTTTACGCATTGAAGACGCAGCGTAACATGCGCGTTCATTTTACCGCTGCAGTGCTGGTGCTGTCTTTGGGACTTTATTTGCGCCTGGGCGCCGCCGACCTGCTATTTTTATTTTTTGCCATAACCCTCGTTATTGCGGCAGAGATGATCAACACCGCCGTTGAGGCGGCGGTTGACCTGTACACCCAGGAATTTCACCCCCTGGCCAGGGCGGCTAAAAATGTTGCCGCCGGGGCCGTGCTGGTGACGGCGCTGAATTCCGTAGCGGTTGGCTTTTTTGTTTTCTATCCGCGCCTGCAGCAGCTTTCCCTTAAACCCGTCCCGCAGGCGGGAAAAACGGCGCCCCTTTTTGTTGCCCTGATTTCTATTGTTCTGGTGTTGCTGATAGTATTGTTCGGAAAAACCGTTGGCGGTAAAGGAGGCCGGGGGCTGTTCAGCGGCCATACGGCCGCGGCTTTTGCCGGGGCTGCGGCCCTGGTGCTGCTCACGGGCAGTTTTGCAGCTTCTGCGGTGGCCCTGATAATGGCCCTGCTGGTTGCCCACAGCAGGCTTCAGTCCGGTAGGCGTGCCTTTTTTGAAGTGGCCGCAAGTGCTCTTTTAGGGATTCTGGTGACCCTGGCCGCATTTCGCCTGGCCGGGTGCTGAACGGAAGGTGAAGTGGGATTGATGGATTTTCCTGTGGAAAAATTAATCAATGCGGCCATGGCAGCACGGGAAAGGGCCTACGCGCCCTATTCAAAATTCAGGGTGGGCGCGGCCATCCTGACCAGGGAGGGGCGTTATTACACAGGGTGCAATATAGAAAACGCATCCTACGGCCTGACCTGCTGCGCCGAGCGGGTGGCCCTGTTTAAAGCGGTTTCGAACGGAGAGCGCGATTTTGAAGCAATTGCCGTAACCGCCGGTTCCGATGAGTACTGCGCGCCCTGCGGCGCCTGCCGCCAGGCCCTGGCCGAGTTTGGGGAAGACATAAAGGTTTTCATGGCCAACGGGCGGGGAGAATACCGCATGCAAAGGCTGGCGGAGCTTTTGCCCGCCTCCTTCGGGAAAAAGGCGCTTGCCTCCGGCAGCGCCGGGACAGGGGCAGAGAAAGCTTTAACCAGGCTGATCGAGCCGGTAAACCGTTAAAACAATAATATATAAAAATGAAAATTGCAAAAGGTGGTTTCTTTGGAGAATAAAGAATTCAGGTCCGGCTTTGTAGCCATAATCGGCCGGACTAATGTGGGCAAGTCCACCCTTTTAAACAGTTTGCTGGGCAGAAAGGTCGCCATAATGTCGGAAAAGCCTCAGACCACCAGAAACAAAATCCTCTGCGTGCTCACCCGGGAGGATGCCCAGGTCGTATTCCTGGATACCCCCGGCTTTCACAAACCGAAGCACAAACTGGGCGAGCACCTGGTTCAGGTTGCGCTGAGGACATTAAAGGAGGTGGACCTGGTTCTTTTTCTGGTCGAGGCCGGTCAGCCGCCCGGGCCCGGCGACCATTATGTCATAAAGCAGTTTGCCGGACTGAAAACGCCTGTTCTGCTGGTCATAAACAAAATCGACCTGGTACGGCGGGAGGAGCTTTTGCCGCTGATAGAGCAGTACAGCGGGCTTTTCGGCTTTGCCGAAATAGTACCGGTATCGGCCCTGACCGGGGAAAACCTGCCCCGCCTGCTTGAGGTTGTTGTCCGCTACCTGCCGGCCGGACCGAAGTACTACCCGGAGGATGTAATTACCGACCGGCCTGAAAGCTTTATTATGGCCGAGCTGATCCGGGAAAAGGTGCTGCATCTTACCAGCCAGGAAGTGCCTCACTCGGTGGCGGTCGTGGTGGAGGAATTAAAGGAGCGGCCGAACAATGTGGTGGCCGTCCGGGCAGTCATATATACCGAGAAGGAGTCGCAAAAAGGGATCCTGATCGGAAAGGGCGGCCAGATGCTGAAAAAAATAGGCCAGATGGCCCGCGAAGAAATGGAAGTGCTGCTCGGCTCGAAGATATACCTGGAGCTGTGGGTGAAGGTCCGTCCCGACTGGCGCAATAAGGAAGGGCAGTTGCGGAACCTGGGCTACAGGATGGAAGAATAATCCAAAAGCAATTTAAGAAGCTACTTACCCTCCCACTGGCGGAACAGGTCGTTTTTAATGCCGAGCAAGGCCAGCGCCCGGCCGGCCGACTGCTTTACCACGTCTTCAACAGATGCGGGGCGGTGGTAAAAAGCCGGTACGGGAGGCATGATGACAACCCCCAGCCGGGCCAGTTTGGACATATTTTCAAGGTGAATGGGGCTTAAGGGGGTTTCCCGGGGCATAAGAACCAGCCTGCGCCCTTCCTTGATGGTCACGTCGGCCGCCCGGGCAATGAGGCTGTCCGAGTAGCCGCTGGCTATGGCGGCCAGAGTTTTCATGCTGCAGGGCGCGATGATCATGCCGCTGTGGGCAAAGGATCCGCTGGAAACAGCAGCCGCCATGTCGTCTGCCGGATAGCACCGGTCGGCCAGGGCGGCAACCTGCTCCGGGGTGTAGCCTGTTTCCAGTTCAATGGTGTGGTGGGCCCACCTGCTGATAATTAAATGTGTTTCAATGCGGCGGGACTTCAGGTGCTCCAGAATGGTTATACCGTAAATTGCCCCGGAAGCGCCGGTAATTCCCACTACTACGCGCAATTTTTACCCTCCCTGACGGCCGGGCGCCGGCCGCGTGCGCCCGGGCAAAATGCATTCTCCTTATCCGTGCGGCTGCTCACAAGACATTATATAACACTTTCCGGGCAAAAGGTAGGGAAAAAGCGCTAAAGACTTTAGAAAAAGGGGCGGGCCGGAGGATGAAGCTTTACAAAGCTGATGCAATAGTTTTAAGGGCCAGGGACTGCGGAGAGGGGGACAAAATTTTAACCCTTTATTCCCGTGAGCACGGCCGGATAAAGGCAATGGCCCACGGCGTTTCCAAGCCCACCAGCCGCAAGCGCGGTGCGGTTCAGCCCTTTACCCGGAGCAGGTTTTTGCTCCGCCGGGGGAGGGAGCTTGATACGGTAAGCCAGTGCGAGGGAGTGGAGACGTTCCCCTTCTTAAGAGAAAGCCTGGAAAGAATCGGCTATGCCAGTTATGTGGCCGAACTGGTGGAGGCGCTCACGCCGGAGGGAGAGCCGAACGAGTCCCTTTTTTTTCTCCTTCTGGACGTGCTGCGCCTGCTGGCGGGCGGCGATGCCGAAATGCTGGCCCGCGCCTTTGAGCTTAAAGTTGCGGCCCTGCTGGGTTACTGCCCGGTTTTGGAGCGCTGTTCCCACTGTCAGGGGGCTCTGGCCGGCCCGCTTTTTTTCAGCTCCTCCCTGGGCGGGGCGGTGTGCGGTTTGTGTGTTGCTTTTGCCGCAAACCCGGTGGAGGTTAATAAAGGCACGCTGGAAATTTTAAAAGCCCTTTTAAACTGGCCCCTTGCCAGGATCGGCCTGCTCCGGGTAAACCGCCGGTTCAGAAACCGGATCAGGCTCATTTTAAGGCAGTACCTTACGTACCACCTGGAGCGGGACCTGAAGTCTTATGCCTTTTTGGACCGGTTTGGCCAGGCGCCTGCCGGCAGCGGTGCTGCCGATGTATAAAAACGGCCTGCCGGGGTTTAAATAATGTAAGGGAAAAGGCCGGACTACAAACAGTAAACGAGGGGGAGGGCTTTAAAGTGACCGGCGAACTTGAAAAAATCGATATTTTGAGGGCCCGCCTGGGCGTCAGCTACAGGGAGGCCAAAGAAGCCCTGGATGAGGCTGGCGGCGATGTGGTTTTGGCCCTGATCAACCTGGAGGAAAAGGGGCGCAGGCTGGGCGAGCGCATTCAAGCCAGGGGGCAGGAAATGCTGGGTCAAATCAGAGGATTGCTTCACAAGGGGCAGGAGTACCGGATTAAGGTCAAGCAGGGAGACAGGACGGTTTTTGAAGTTCCCGCCGCAGTGGGGGCGCTGGGGGTTATCGGGGCCCTGGCCAGCAGCGAGGTGGCCGTGCTCGGGGCGCTGGGCACGCTGGCCGCCATGGCCAAAAAGTACACCCTGGAAATAGAGCGCCGGGACAGGCCGGATGCGGAAAATGCCGGCCCTGTCATGTGAGCCGGTACGGGCCGGGCGCTATTTGTGCGGCAGGCATTGACTTTGACCCGGGAATCTGGTAAATTGGTAAAAAAATATTGAGGCAATGAGGGAAAGAGTAACCGGTTTGAGTTTTCCCAGAGAGCCCGTCGGTGGTGAAAGCGGGCAAAACCCGGCCGGTGAAGGGGGTTCCTGAGCTGCAAGAGGAACGCCGGAACGGTCCTTGAGGCACCTGCAGTTTTCAGCCTGCAGCCTGTTTCCGGTTAGTAAAGCTTGCGTTGAAAAAGAGGGCTGCGTTCCGGCCGGCTACATTTTTTGGCCGGGTGGCGGAAGTGCGGCCAAGCAGGGTGGAACCGCGGGAAGGACTCCCGTCCCTGGTAGAAATACCGGGGGCAGGGAGTTTTAATTTTGATTAAAAAATCTTTCTTGTTGGGAGGCGTGTTATGAATTTCCAGGAGCTCATTCTCACCCTCGACAATTTCTGGGCGCGGCAAAACTGTATCATCCAGCAGCCCTACGATGTGGAAAAGGGGGCCGGCACGATGAACCCGGCCACTTTTCTCAGGGCGCTAGGCCCTGAGCCGTGGCGGGTGGCCTATGTGGAGCCGTCCCGGCGGCCCACCGACGGGCGCTACGGCGAAAACCCCAACCGCCTGCAGCATTACTACCAGTACCAGGTCATTTTAAAGCCCTCGCCGGACGACGTGCTGGAGGTCTATCTGGATAGCCTTAAGGCAATAGGCATCGATCCGGATGAGCACGACATCCGCTTCGTTGAAGATAACTGGGAGTCGCCCACGCTTGGAGCCTGGGGCCTGGGCTGGGAAGTATGGCTGGACGGCATGGAGGTAACCCAGTTCACATATTTCCAGCAGTGCGGCGGGATCGACTGCCGGCCGGTGAGTGCCGAAATTACCTATGGCCTGGAGCGCCTGGCCATGTTTATCCAGGGGGTTGACAATGTCTTTGACATAACCTGGGTGGACGGCATTACCTACGGCGACGTCCATCACCGGGGGGAAGTGGAGCATTCCCACTATAATTTCGAACTGGCGGATACGGAGATGCTTTTCAAGCTTTTTGATATGTATGAGCGCGAGGCCTTAAGAGTGGTAGAAAAAGGCTTTGTGCTGCCGGCGTACGATTACGTGCTGAAGTGTTCCCATACTTTCAACCTGCTTGACGCCCGCGGGGCAATAAGCGTTACCGAGCGGACCGGCTTTATTGGCAGGGTGCGCAATCTGGCCCGGACCTGCGCTCAGGCCTATATTGAACAGCGTCAGGCCATGGGCTACCCGCTGCTGAAAAGGAAGGAGGACTAGACGGTTATGAGCGCCAGAGCAAGAGATTATTTACTTGAAATAGGTGTGGAAGAGCTGCCGGCCAGATTTCTCGACCCCGCCTTAGCCGAACTTAAAGAAATTTCCGTCAGGGCCCTGGCGGAAAAGCGCCTTTCCTGCAAAAAGGTGGAGACTTTCGGCACCCCGCGTCGCCTGGCCCTTTATGTAGAAGGACTGGCCGAACACCAGGAGCCTCTGGAAACCGAGGTCAAGGGGCCGGCCGTGAAGGTGGCCTTCAAGCCGGACGGAACCCCCACCAGGGCCGCCGAAGGCTTTGCCAGAAGCCAGGGAGTGGCCGTGTCCGGGCTGGTCAGGAAATTCGTCGGGCATGTGGAATACGTCTTTGCGGTAAAGCGGGAGGAGGGGCGCCCGGCGCGGGAGGTGCTTTCTGAAATAGCGCCTGCCCTGATTGACGGCCTTCATTTTCCGAAGCCGATGCGCTGGGGCAACCTGGAGGTGCGTTTTGCCCGGCCCATCCGGTGGATTGTTTCTCTTTTTGGCGATGAGGTGGTGGAATTTGAGTACGCCGGGCTGAAAGCCGGCAGGACCACCTGCGGTCACCGGTTTTTGAGCAAGGAGCCGGTCGTTCTTGCATTTTCTTCGGAATACTTTGAAAAGATGCGGAGTAATTATGTTATTGTTGACACGGCAGAACGCAGGCAGCTCATCCGGCGGCAGGTGCAGGAACTGGCCGCCTCCGCCGGAGGAAGGGCGGAAGAGGATGAGGACCTGTTAAACGAAGTGAGCAATCTGGTGGAGTATCCTACCGCCCTGGTGGGAGAATTCAGCCCGGACTATTTGAATTTGCCCAGGGAGGTGCTGGTTACCCCGATGCGGGAGCACCAGCGCTATTTCCCGGTGGTAAGCCCGGACGGCGGCCTTCTGCCGAAATTTATTGCCGTAAAGAACGGTGCGCCGGACCACCTTGACATCATCCGGTCCGGCTACGAGAAGGTATTGCGGGCCAGGCTTGCCGACGCAAACTTTTTCTTCCAGGAAGACTTGAAGACGCCGCTGGCCGGCAAGGTTCCTGCTTTAAAGAAGGTGATCTTCCAGGAGAGCCTTGGGACTGTTTACGACAAGGTGGAGCGGCTGGGCGCCCTGGCCGGGTACCTGGCCGGGGTGATGGGCGCCGGGCGGCAGGAGAAAGAGGTCGCCCTGCGGGCGGCTTACCTGGCCAAGGCCGACCTGGTGACCAGCATGGTCTACGAGTTTCCCGAACTGCAGGGTATAATGGGCAGGGAGTACGCCCTGCGTTCCGGAGAAAGCAGGGAGGTGGCCGAAGCCGTCTTTGAGCATTACCTGCCGCGCTTTGCCGGAGACCGGCTGCCTGAGACTTTGCCGGGGAAAATCCTGAGCATTGCCGATAAAATTGACAATATAGTGGGCTGCTTTGCCATAGGCATACAGCCGAGCGGATCGCAAGACCCCTATGCTTTAAGGAGGCAGGCCCTGGGCATAAGCCACATCATTCTGGAGGGGCAGGCCGCCCTTTCCCTGCGGGAGCTGGTCGAGACGGCCTACCGCGGCTATGAGGGGAAGGTTGAGCTGAAATGCAGCCTGGAAAAAGTGACTGCAGATGTCGGGGAGTTTTTCGAGCAGCGGCTGAGAAGCATACTGGGCGCTCGCGGTTTTTCCTATGATACCGTGGAGGCCGTCCTGGCTTCCGGCTGTGACGACTTCGCCGACACCCTTTTAAGGGCACAGGCGCTGGCCGGTTTCCGCCGCGACCCGGCTTTCGGCGACCTGCTGACGGTTTTTGTCCGGGCCAACAATCTTGCCAGGAACGCTTTCCCCGGCCAGGTGAATCCGGCCCTGCTGGAGGACGCCAGCGAGAAGGAGCTGAACCGCCGCCTTGCCGGGGTACAGGAAGAGGCAAAGCGCCACCTGGAGAAAAAGGATTACCGCTCCCTGCTGGCCGGCATTGCCACCCTCCAGAAACCGCTTGAGGAGTTTTTCAACTCGGTGATGGTGATGGTGGAAGATAGAGAGGTTCGCGAAAACCGCCTGACTCTCCTGGCGAACCTGGCCGGACTGGTCAGACAGGTTGCCGATTTAAGCAAGATCGTGGTGGAGACCGGGTAAAAATTTTTTACGAAAAAAGAGGGAAAGTTGCGCCCGCATATAATATATGTTATATAGTGCAAAGAATTAAATAGTATGACATATATGCTCTTAAGGGGCGATGAATTTGCAATTGACCAGGCGGCAGGAAACCATCCTGGAGATCGTCAAAAATTCCGGGCCGATCACCGGCGAACAGATCGCTGAGAAGCTGTCCCTGACCAGGGCGACGTTAAGGCCCGACCTGGCCATACTGACCATGGCCGGCCTGCTTGAGGCCCGCCCCAGGGTAGGTTATTTTTACAGCGGCAAATCGCCGAACCGCGTTGTGGCCGAAAAGCTGCACCGGGTGCTGGTGGCCAGCATTAAGTCGGTCCCTGTCGTGGTTAATGAAAAGTGTTCGGTTTACGACGCGGTGGTTACCATGTTCATCGAGGACGTGGGCACCCTTTTTGTGGTGAAAGAGGGGGGGCTGCTGGAAGGGGTCATTTCCCGCAAGGACCTTTTAAAGACCACCCTTGGCGGCCATGATATTCACAAGCTGCCGGTGGGCGTAATAATGACCCGCATGCCCAACGTGCTGTGCACCACGCCTGAGGAATCGGTGTGGGCCGCCGCAAAGAAGCTGATCACCCACGAGGTGGACGCCCTGCCCGTTGTGCGCAAGGTTGCCTTGCCGGACGGCGGCGAGGGGCTGGAAGTGATTGGGCGCCTGAGCAAGACAAACATTACCCGTCTTTTTGTAGAACTGGGTGAAGGGATTTAAGGGGGAGTTTTTATTATTTCCGCTGAAAGTGATGTAAAACCGGTAATATACATCGTGTCTGATTCCATCGGCGAGACGGCAGAACTGGTGGTCCGTGCGGCCGCCAGCCAGTTTAACCAGGGCGGGGTGGACATCCGCCGGGTGCCATACGTCAGCGACCCCAATGAAATACCCGAAATCGTCGAGGAAGCCGGCGCTTTCAGGAGTGTCATCGCTTATACCCTGGTGCTCCCGGAGCTGCGGGAGGCAATAACCAGGGAGGCGGCCAGGTATGGCATTCCCACGGTGGATATCATGACCCCGATGATCGACGCCCTTTCAAAAGTTGTAAAGCGGCCGCCGCGGCTCGAACCGGGACTGGTGCGCCGGATGGATGAAGAGTATTTCCGCAAGGTCGAAGCCATCGAATTTGCGGTTAAATACGACGACGGCAAGGACCCGCGGGGAATAGTCAGGGCGGACGTGGTGGTCATCGGCGTCTCCCGCACCTCCAAGACACCTCTGTGCATGTACCTGGCCCATAAAAGGATTAAGGCCGCCAACGTGCCGCTGGTGCCGGAAGTGTCGCCGCCGGATGAGATTTTCTCCCTGCCCCCGCATAAACTGATCGGGTTGAAAATCCATCCCCAAAACCTGTATGAGATCCGGAAAGAGCGCTTAAAATCCCTGGGTCTTACATCTAATGCCGACTATGCGAGCAGGGAACGCATTTTAAAAGAACTGGAATACGCCGAAAAGATCATGAAAAAAGCTGGCTGCACCATTATTGACGTAACCAACAAAGCGGTGGAAGAAACGGCCAGCAGGGTTTTGGAAATATATTATAGAGGTGAAAAACTTGGCAGGTAAAAAGTATGTGTACCTCTTTGAAGAGGGAAGCGCGGAGATGCGGGAGCTGCTGGGCGGCAAGGGGGCCAACCTGGCCGAAATGACCAATATCGGCCTGCCCGTGCCGCCGGGCCTGATCATTACCACGGAGGCATGCAAGGATTTTAACTCCCTGGGCCGGAAGTTCCCCGCCGGGCTGGAGGACCAGGTCAAGGAAAAAATTACCGTTCTGGAGGAAAGGCTGGGCAGGAAATTCGGCGATGGAACCAGCCCGCTGCTGGTTTCGGTGCGTTCGGGCGCCCCCGTTTCAATGCCGGGAATGATGGACACGGTGTTAAACCTCGGCCTGAACGACCGCACGGTGGAGGCCGTGGCGGCCGGCGCCGGGGACGAGCGTTTTGCCCTGGATTGTTACCGCCGCTTCATCAATATGTTTGGCGAAGTGGTGATGGGAGTAGAACATCACTACTTTGAGAGCATATTGGAGCGCCAGAAGGAAAAGGCGGGAGTGCGCTTCGACCACCAGCTTTCCGCCGGCGAATGGCGGGAGGTTGTGGCAGAATACAAAAAGCTGATCAAAAAGGAAACCAGGCATACCTTTCCGCAGGATCCCTATGAGCAGCTTTTCATGGCAATAGCCGCCGTTTTCAACTCGTGGAACAACGACCGCGCCGTTATCTACCGGAAGATCAACAGGATCCCCGACGACCTGGGCACGGCCGTAAACGTGCAGGCCATGGTTTTCGGCAATATGGGCAGCGACAGCGGCACCGGCGTGGCCTTTACCCGGAACCCTTCCACAGGGGAAAAGAAACTTTACGGGGAATACCTGATCAATGCCCAGGGCGAGGATGTGGTGGCGGGAATCCGCACGCCGCAGCCCATAGATGCCCTGGAGAGGGAGATGCCTGAGGTTTACCGGCAGTTTGCCGGCATATGCAGCCTCCTGGAGAAGCATTACCGGAACATGCAAGATATTGAGTTTACCGTTGAGCGGGGCAAGCTGTGGATCCTGCAAACCCGCAGCGGAAAGCGAACCGCCCAGGCGGCCATAAAGATCGCCGTGGATATGGTCGATGAAGGGCTAATCAGTGAAGAAGAGGCGGTAATGCGGGTGGAGCCCGGTCAGCTTGACCAGCTCCTGCACCGGCGGATCGATCCGGCAGCAAAGCTAAACGTGGTGGCCAGGGGGTTGCCCGCTTCTCCCGGTGCCGCCTCAGGGGCGGTGGTGTTTGACGCCGGCCTGGCCGAAAAACTGGGCCAGGAGGGCAAAAAGGTGATTTTGGTGCGTACCGAAACGACTCCCGATGACATTCACGGTATTGTGGCCGCGCAGGGCATTCTCACCTCCCGCGGGGGCATGACCAGCCACGCTGCGGTGGTGGCGCGCGGGATGGGCAAGCCCTGCGTGTGCGGTTGCGAGGCTTTGCGCATAGATTACGAGCGCAATGAGTTTTGCATTGATAAACTGGTGGTCAGACAGGGCGATATTATTTCCATTGACGGATCGACGGGCAATGTTATTCTCGGCACCGTGCCCATGCTCGACCCCGAGCTGTCCCCTGAGTTTCAAAGGCTGCTGGGCTGGGCCGATAAAATCCGGACGCTGGGAGTCAGAGCAAACGCCGACACCCCTGCCGACGCTGCCAAGGCGCGGCAATTCGGAGCGGCCGGGATCGGTCTGACCCGCACCGAGCATATGTTTATGGGCCAGGACCGCCTGCCCATCGTGCAGGAGATGATCCTGGCGGCGGGCCAGGCAGAGCGGCAGGCAGCCCTGGACAGGCTGCTGCCCATGCAGCGGGAGGATTTTTACGGCATATTGAAGGCCATGGACGGCCTGCCGGTAACCATCCGCCTGCTCGACCCGCCTTTGCACGAGTTTTTGCCCAACGCCGAAGAGTTGATGGTGGAAATTACCCGCCTGCGCCTTACGGACGGAGACAAAGAGGAGCTAAGGCGCAAGGAGGAGCTGTTGCGCAAGGTCAGGGCGCTTTCTGAATTCAACCCCATGCTGGGCCACCGGGGCTGCCGTTTGGGCATTACCTTCCCGGAGGTTTACGCCATGCAGGCCAGGGCTATCTTCCAGGCAACAGCCCAGTTAGTTAAAGAAGGTTTCAACCCCGTGCCAGAAGTTGAGATACCTCTTGTAGCAGACGCAAAGGAACTGGCCTACCTGCGGAAGCTGGTGGTTAAAGTGGCCGGGGAAGTGATGGAGGAGTACGGCGTAAACTTCCATTATACCGTCGGAACCATGATCGAAGTGCCCCGGGCGGCCTTGCTGGCCGACGAGGTGGCGGCCGAAGCAGACTTTTTCTCTTTCGGCACCAACGACCTGACCCAGACCACCCTGGGATTCTCCAGGGACGATGCCGAGGGCAAATTCATGCACGCCTATCAGGAGAAAAAAATCCTTGCCGACAACCCGTTTATGGTGCTGGACCGGAAGGGAGTGGGCAAGCTGATGAAAATGACCGTGGAGCTGGGCCGCAAGGCAAAGCCCGGCCTTTTGATCGGCATCTGCGGGGAGCACGGCGGGGAGCCGAGTTCCATCGAGTTTTGCCATAACATCGGCCTGGATTTCGTAAGCTGTTCACCTTTCCGGGTGCCTATTGCCAGGCTTGCCGCGGCCCAGGCCAGGGTGAAAAGCAGCGCCGGTTTCCGCCATGATTACGGCACGCTTTAACTGAACGGCGGCGGAAGAGGAGTACGTATTTTTATGCGTCAGATGAGGTTGTTTATAGCGGTAAACTTTCCGGAACAGATAAAGAAGGCCCTGGGCGCGATTATCGGTGAATTAAGGCAACTGCCCTCCGACGCCAAATGGGTGGAAGAGCACAACCTTCACCTTACCCTTCAATTCCTTGGCAACGTGCCGGCGGAACAGGTTGACAGCATTGCCGCTGCTTTAGGCCGCTCGGCGGCCGGTGTGGCGCCTTTCAGGCTTAATCTGAACGGGGTGGGGGTTTTTCCCTCAAGGGCCAGGCCAAGAGTGCTCTGGGCCGGTGTTTCGGGCGAAACCGCCGTTTTATCCCGGCTGCAGCACAGGGTTCAAACAGAACTGGGGCAGCTTGGCTTTCCGGCCGAGAAGAGGCAGTTTTCGCCGCACCTTACTCTGGCCAGGTTCCGTTCCCCGGCAGGTTTTTCCGCCGTAATGGAGAGGGCGGAGGAAATTGTCCGCGGGCTTGATAAATTCGGTTCGGCTGTGATTGATTCGGTGGAGTTGATGTTGAGCGAACTGGGTGCCAGAGGCCCCAGTTATTTCGTGCTGGCCCGGACACCCCTGTCAGGCAAAAAATAATCAAGGGGGAACGTCTTCCATAGCCCGGCCGGTATTTTGCGCCGGGCTTTCTTCTGCTTGCCGGGAAAATTGGACGGGTTTAATGTTCAGGCAGGATTACCGGTGAAATTGTAGAATTATCTGATCTACCGTCTCAATCAGATAAAGCGGGAGTTGCCTATGGACATCCGTCTGCGTGCCGAGGAAGCAGAACGCCGGTTTTTGTCACCTTATGCCTGCCTTAGCAGCATGTCCCGGGGACGGGTGCGGCCGGAGGAAGAATGCACCGTCCGCACCGCCTTCCAGCGTGACCGGGACCGGATTATTCACTCCAAAAGCTTCCGCCGGCTGAAATACAAGACTCAGGTATTTACCATCCCGGAAGGAGATCATTACCGCACCAGGCTGACCCACACCCTGGAGGTGGCCCAGATTGCCCGCACGGTAGCGCGTGCCTTAAGGCTGAACGAGGACCTCACCGAGGCAATAGCCCTCGGCCACGACCTGGGGCATACGCCCTTCGGACATGCCGGGGAGGAAGCCTTAAACGAGGTTTTTGAGCAAGGCTTCAAGCATAACGAGCAAAGCTTACGCGTGGTGGACATATTGGAGGGGCGTAAGGGTTTGAACCTGACCTGGGAGGTGCGGGACGGCATCCTAAATCATACGGGACCGGTCAGGCCGGCCACCCTGGAAGGCCAGATCGTTAAAATTGCCGACAGAGTGGCCTATATCAACCACGACATAGACGATGCAATCAGGGGCGGGGTGCTGGCCGCAGAGCAACTGCCGGAGGAATGCCTGGATGTCCTGGGCAGGGAGCACCGCGAAAGAATCAACACCATGGTCCTGGATCTGATTTACACCAATATAAACGAGCCGTCAGAGATTAAAATGAGCCCGGTGGTTCAGGCGGCTACCGACCGCCTGAGGGAGTTTTTGTTTAGGCATGTTTACATCGGTTCTGAGGCCAAGCGGGAGGAAAGCAAGGCGCGCCATGTTGTCCAGCGTCTGTTCCGCTATTTTAAAGACAACCCTCACGCCCTGCCCGGGGAGTACCTGGAGCGGGCCCGGGCCGGGGATGTCAGCCGTGCCGCTTGTGATTATATTGCGGGGATGACCGACAGGTTTGCCATCAGGGTGTACCAGAAATTATTCCTGCCTCTTCCCTGGGTGGATTAGGTTTTAACGGTTCCCGCCGGTAACATATTATGGCATGATATTGAAAAAATGCCGCTGCCGGGGAAGGAAAATTTTAAGTGATAGCGAATATTTTCTTTAATAAGAACCTTTTTGCTTTGCGTAATTCACCGGCAGGACAATAGAGCAGTTTGTTGAAATTAATTTATTGGAGTTTTGCAGAAGGTGATCCGCATTGGGTTTTATCCCGGACGATATTATCGAAACGGTTCGCCTGAATTCGGATATTGTCGAGGTGGTATCGCGCTACGTCAGTTTAAGAAAAAAAGGGAAATATTTTACCGGATCCTGCCCTTTTCACAGCGACCGGTCGCCTTCCTTTACCGTTACGCCGGACAAGCAGATTTTTCACTGTTTCGGCTGTAACGCCGGCGGCGACGTCTTCAAGTTTTTAATGCTGAAAGAAAATCTCACCTTTTACGAAGCCGTCAGCATGCTGGCCCGGCGGGCCGGCATAGCGCTCCCTGCCAGGGAGGATCCGGCAGGCCCGGAAAGGGATCGAAAAAAGGCGCTGCTGCAACGGATAAACGATTTGGCGAAAGACTTTTTTTATGAGAACCTGCGGCGCCACGAGGCGGCCGCCGAAGCCAGGCGCTATCTGGCGGAGCGGGGCCTTTCCGGGGAGGTGCTGGATCGCTTTCAAATCGGTTTTGCCCTGCCGGGATGGAGTGCCTTGCTGGACTTTTTAAGCAGGAAGGGCTGCCAGCCGCATGACGCGGCCGAAGCCGGACTGGCCGTAAAGGGGGATTCAGGCAGGTACTACGACCGGTTCCGCAACAGAATCATTTTTCCCATATGGGACCCGGTGGGCCGGGTAGTCGGCTTCGGCGGCCGGGTGCTTGACGGTTCCCTCCCCAAGTACCTTAATACCCCGGAAACCCCCTTTTTCAGCAAGGGCCGCATCCTTTACGGCCTGCACCTGGCAAGGCCGGCCATCAGGGAAAGGGATTGCGCGGTGGTGGTGGAGGGCTACATGGACGCGGTTACGGCGCACCTGCACGGGGCCGCAAACACGGTTGCCTCGCTTGGCACGGCCCTTACGGCGGAGCAGGGTAGGCTGCTGATTAACTACAGCAGGAATGTGGTAATAGCCTACGATGCGGACGCGGCGGGCGTGGCGGCTGCAATGCGCGGCATGGATTTATTGCAGGAGCTTGGTTTTCAGGTAAGGGTGGCTACCATTCCGGACGGCAAGGACCCGGACGAATATATAAGAAGGCAGGGGATTCAGTCCTGGGAGAAGCTAATCGGCGAAGCACCCTCTCTAATCGAGTACAAACTGCAGAAGGCAATGGAAAAGGGCCCTGTCAGAACGGTTACCGGCAAGCTTGAAGTGATGAGGCAGGTGTTTCCCAACCTGGCCTTAAAGAATGAAGTTGAAAAAGAGGAAGGTTTAAAGGCAATTGCAGGCGCTTTGAATTTAACCTGGGAAACGGTTGCAGGTGAATTTAAGAGATTTGAAGCAAATTTGGGTAAAAAATGGGCAAATCCGGATAATATTGTTAAAACCAAGCATAATATATTAAGCAAAGAGGAAAAACTGGATCACAGGGGAAAATTGGAGATAGGCCTGCTGCGGCTGGTTCTTGAGGATCCCTCGCTGGGAACGCACGTCGTGGAAGAGATGGGGCCGGAGCCTTTTAGAAACCCGCAGTACCAGAAGATTTTTGAGCTGTGCCGGAATGCAGCAGGGCGGCCGGTTTTCCGGCCGGCGGAAATTTTCAGCAGCCTTGAGGATGATGAAAAAAATGTGTTAAGCTTCCTTTTGACACAAGATATTCCTGGGGAAAACCTGGTTCAAATAATGAAAAATCACATAGATTCTATTAGACGCTTTGAACGTCGGGAAAGAAGAGAGGCGCTTTTGAAAGAAATAGCTAAAGCTGAAAAGGCCGGCAATCATTCGTTGTGCAATGAATTGTGGCGTGAGTATATCATCCTGCGGAGCATTGCCGAGGCTGAAAAAAACGGGGAACAGGGCCGGGCTGCCGAACTGATGCTGGAATACCGGGAGTTTGTGAGCCTGAAAAACGGTAAGTACCCTAGAGAAGGGAGTGATGAAAGGTGAGAGATGATGAAAAGAACGACGGTGTCAGGGAATTAATAGAAAAGGGGAAAAAGCGCGGTGTTCTGACTTACAATGAAATAATGGACAGTCTCCAGGGTACCGACCTCACACCCGAGCAAATTGATGACATTTACGAAAAACTTGCAGGTCTGGGCATAGAAGTCGTTCCGGAGATTCCGGACATAGAGCCCCTGGACAGTTCTGCTCTTGAAAATCCGCCTGACGAGGTGGAAGTCGACCTTTCCATCCCCGAGGGCGTTGGCATAGATGACCCTGTGCGGATGTATTTAAAAGAAATTGGCCGTGTTCCGCTCCTGACCCCTGAAGAAGAGGTAGAACTTGCCAAACGCATGGAGAAGGGAGATGAAGAGGCCAAAAGGAGGCTGGCGGAGGCCAACTTAAGGCTGGTGGTCAGCATTGCCAAGCGCTATGTGGGCAGGGGCATGCTCTTCCTGGACCTGATCCAGGAAGGCAATCTGGGGCTGATTAAGGCTGTGGAAAAGTTTGACTACCGCAAGGGGTACAAGTTCAGCACTTATGCCACCTGGTGGATTCGCCAGGCCATAACCAGGGCCATAGCCGATCAGGCCAGGACGATCAGAATCCCCGTGCACATGGTGGAAACCATAAATAAGCTCGTCAGGGTGCAGCGGCAGCTTTTGCAGGAACTGGGCCGCGATCCCAGCCCGGAAGAGATTGCTAAAGAGATGAACATCACCGAGGACAAGGTGAGGGAAATTTTGAAGATAGCCCAGGAGCCGGTATCGCTGGAAACGCCGATTGGCGAGGAAGAAGACTCGCACCTGGGGGATTTCATTGAGGATCACGAGGCCAGGGCGCCGGCCGAGGAGGCTTCCTTTACCCTTTTGCGCGAGCAGCTCGACGAGGTGCTGAAAACATTGACCGAGCGTGAACAGAGGGTGCTGCGCCTGCGCTTTGGGCTTGACGACGGCCGTGCCCGCACCCTGGAGGAAGTGGGGCAGAAGTTCGGCGTTACCAGGGAGCGAATCCGCCAGATAGAGGCCAAGACTCTGCGCAAGCTGCGCCATCCCAGCCGCAGCAAAAAATTGAAAGACTACCTGGATTAAATTATCGGCCGGCATGCGTTGACGAGGCATATAAATTATCGTATAATATTCCTTGCCGAAGTTCCTCGATAGCTCAACGGTAGAGCAACCGGCTGTTAACCGGTAGGTTGCAGGTTCGAATCCTGCTCGGGGAGCCAATTTGCGGGCCTATAGCTCAACGGTAGAGCATCCGGCTCATAACCGGCTGGTTCCAGGTTCGAATCCTGGTGGGCCCACCAAGTGAGATGCGAGAAGTGAGAGGTTAGAAGTGGGAAAGTTTCGCATTCAGTCTCACATCCCACCTCTCACTTCTCAAGCCGGCCCCTTGGTCAAGTGGTCTAAGACACCGCCCTTTCACGGCGGTAACACGGGTTCGAATCCCGTAGGGGTCACCATACCGGGCGATTAGCTCAGCTGGGAGAGCGCCTGCCTTACAAGCAGGAAGTCGGCGGTTCGAGCCCGTCATCGCCCACCAAAAAAGGTGAAAGCAGGAGTTTTACGGCTCCTGCGTTTTGTTTTATAGTGAAAATTTCATCCCGTTGGGCGCCGGAATTTTTTTGGGGGCGTTCATTGCCATGTTTTTTCCGGCAGGCAGGAAACAAGCGGCTTTTGTCAAACTATTTTAAAAAAACGGCGTTAAGCCGTTACAGACTGAAGACAAACTGCCATTAATGTCGCCGGGGGGCTTTGTCAACAACCTGAAACGGCGGCAATCCGTTAATTCAAGGAGGTTTTATCTTGAGCCCGGTCGTCAACAGCGAAACCTGCATTGGTTGCGCCACCTGCCAGAGCGTATGTCCTGCCACGCCCAACGTGTTTGAAGTAAAAGAGGTGTCGGCTGTCGTTCATCCGGAGGCCTGCCTGGAGTGCGGCACCTGCGTGGAGAATTGCCCGACCGGTTCCATCAGGCTGGCCGGCTGAAAAAATTTGGCGGAGCGGGTCTTATTGCCCGCCCTTATTATTTTTTAAACGTACTATTGATTTTCAAAAAAAGTTCTGCAATAATGTAAATATCAAAAAAAGCATATCCAGGCGAAACAGTGTTGTTTCTATCTTAGAAACTGGGTGGTTTCACGGAGGTAATGAAGCCTCATGCCGGCCCTTAAGGTGGCGGCCGGTGTGAGGCTTTTACTTTTTTAAGGAGAGAGGAGGGTTAAGGTTTCGAATATCACCTTATTTTAAATGCTTAATTAGCTTTTTGATTTTACTCATTGCTGAGGAGGTAATTAAGTAATGAAGACACCTGGGGACGTTCTGGCCTTTGCCAGGGAAAAAGGCGTTAAAATGGTCGATTTGAAATTTATTGATTTGCCGGGCATCTGGCAGCACTTTTCCGTCCCGCTGGCGGAGTTTAATGAGGATACCTTTCAGGAGGGGCTGGGTTTCGACGGCTCGAGCATAAGGGGCTTTAAAACCATCAACGAAAGCGACATGATTCTTATTCCCGATCCTGAAACGGCAATCATCGACCCGTTTTGCAAGGTTGCCACTTTAAGCCTGATTTGCAACGTTGTAGACCCCGTAACCAGGCAGAAGTACAACCGCGATCCCCGGCATATTGCCCAGAAGGCGGAGGAGTACCTGAAATCGACAGGCATAGCAGACCAGAGCTTCTGGGGCCCGGAGGCCGAATTTTTTGTGTTTGACGATATCAGGTACGACCAGAACCATTATTCCGGCTATTATTATATCGATTCGGTTGAGGGCATCTGGAATTCAGGCCGCAATGAGAGCCCCAACCTTGGTTACAAACCCCGCTTTAAGGAAGGCTATTTCCCCGTGCCGCCCACCGATACGATGCAGGACCTGCGTTCCGAAATGGTAATGACCATGCTGGAGGCGGGCGTGCCGGCGGAGTGCCACCACCACGAAGTGGCCACCGCAGGCCAGGCCGAAATAGATATAAAATATACCACCCTGACCAGAATGGCCGATTACCTGATGATTTACAAATACATTGTTAAGAATGTTGCCAGGAAGTATAACAAAACGGCAACCTTCATGCCCAAGCCCCTGTTTCAGGATAACGGCTCCGGCATGCACGTCCACCAGAGCCTCTGGAAGGACGGAAAACCGCTGTTTTTCGATCCCGGCGGTTACGCCTGCCTGAGCGAAATGGCCCTTTACTATATCGGCGGCCTGTTAAAACATGCGCCGGCGCTGACCGCCATTTGCAGCCCGACAACCAACTCCTTTAAGCGCCTGGTGCCGGGTTACGAGGCTCCGGTGAACCTGGTCTACTCGCAAAGGAACCGGAGCGCGGCGGTCCGCATTCCGGTGTACTCCGGCAACCCGAAGGCCAAGCGCATTGAGTACCGTCCGCCCGATCCGTCTTGCAATCCTTATCTTGCTTTTGCCGCCATGCTGATGGCGGGAATAGACGGAATAAAGAATAAAATTGATCCGGGCGACCCTGTAGACATGGATATTTACGAACTGCCTGCTGCGGAGGCGAAAAAGATCCGTTCCGTTCCGCCGTCCCTGGAACAGGCCCTGCAGGCCCTGCGGGAGGATCACCAGTTCCTCCTGGAAGGCGGCGTGTTTGATGAAGACCTGCTGAATACCTGGATTGAATACAAGCTGGCCAGGGAATGCGACGCCGTCAGGCTCAGGCCGCACCCGTACGAGTTCATGCTTTATTACGACGTCTAAACCGGCCGGGCGGTCTTAGGAACCGGAAGTACTTTCTCGAGTTGATGGTTTATTACAGGGTAAACGACTTTTCCAGGGCGTATGCCGATCTGTTCTATTCCGTGCTCGGCAGCATGCGTATATTCTGTCCGGAGTTCTTAAGCTGCCCGGCGGCAGGAGAGGTGGTGTCCTCCGGCGTGCCTGAGGCGGTGCGGCGAAGGGTGGTTGAAGAAGCCTGCAGCCTGGCTGGCAAGGCACTGGGCGAAAAGGACGGCGAAAAAGCCGTTATAATATGGAAATCCCTTTTAGGTGACCGTTTCGGCGCAGGTTAAAAAGCTCCGGGCATGAATTAAGCCCGGAGTTTTTTCATACATAAAAAAATTCAGAAAACAAAACTGAAACAACTTCCTTCAAAGAAGGTTTAGCTTTCTTTTTTGTAGAATCTCCTAAATAGTCAGGAAATTAAGGAGGTTTTTTGTTTTGACCGAGATTTTAGACTTTGCAGATGACGTAATTATAACTCTGCTCAAGCTGTATGAGGCTGTTCAGGAAAGCGTGCATGAAACGTGCCGCGGTTATTGCGGCGGGTGCCCGCCTTACCGCAAAATACCCAGGGAGTTTATGAATATCGCGGCAAATTTAGAAAAGGAAGGCTATATCGAGAAATTAAAAGTATACAATCAGGACTGCTATATTTTCACCTCAGAAGGGGAGCGCCGCCTGAAACTGTTTAACAGCACTTTTGTAAAACCGATAATTACCGAAATGTCGAATCACGCCGACAGGCAGGCCGCAATTGAGGCGGTCGGGGAGAAGTACAGGATGTTGTCGCCGGTCCTGCTGAGTTATTTCTGGGACAAAGCAAACGGTAAAGATTAGCGGGCCGGGATTTTGATACATAGCCCATTTGCCGGAATTTGAGTTTTCGCGCTAAATGAACTATACTGGACTTAATACAAAGCTGTCCGGAGGGAACCGATGAGCCTGGCAAAGCGCCTGGCAGCGCTGGCTGAATATGTACCGGCGGGGAGCGTGGCCGCCGATATCGGTACCGACCATGCCGGCCTGCCTGTGTACCTGGTGGAAGAAGGCATCTGTCCTAAGGTAATTGCCACCGATCTTAACGAAGGTCCGTTCCGGTCGGCCAGGCGCATGGTGGAAATGCACAAACTGGAGGACAGGATTGACCTGCGGCAGGGTGACGGCTTGAAGCCGCTGAAGCCGGGAGAGGCTGAAGTTTTGATCGTGGCCGGCCTGGGCGGCCGGACTGTTAAAGAAATTTTGGCCGCCTCGCCCGGCGTTTTAAGGCAAGCTAAAAGGCTGATTTTGCAGCCCATGGGCGGCTGCGGGGAGCTCAGGGCCTGGCTGGCAGAAAACGGCTGGAGAATAAGCGACGAGAAGCTGGTCGAGGATGAAGGCATAATTTATAATATTATGGTGGCCGAGCCGGGCCGGGAGGAAGTGCCCGACCCGCTGCTGCTGGAACTTGGCCCGCGGCTTCTGGAAAAAAAGGACCCTTTAATGCGCAGGTACCTGGAAGAAATATCAGGCAGGTACGAGCGCGCCCTGTCCGCACTGGCCGCCGCAAAAGGCGAAAAAGGCCGGAAAAGGGCCGATGAGCTGAAGGCAAAACTGGCGCAGATCAGGGAGGTGGCAAAATGCCTGTAAAATGCCGCAACATCTTCAGCATAATTGAGGAAATGGCGCCCTTGAGCCTGGCGGAAAGCTGGGACAACGCCGGCCTTCAGGTCGGTGATCCGGACGCCGGGGTGGAAAGAATACTGCTTGCCCTTGACGTCAGCCTTGACGTTGCCAGGGAGGCTAAAGAAAAGTCGGCCGGCCTGATCGTATGTCATCACCCGCTCCTGTTAAATCCGCTAAAATCGGTTGGTTTTGACCGCCCCGAAGGAAAGCTGATAGCTTATCTTATTAAAAACGGCATTACCGTGTACGCCGCCCACACCAACCTTGACGCTGCCGCCGGGGGCGTTAGCGCCGTGCTGGCCGAAAAGCTGGGTTTGGGCAGCACGTCCGTTCTTCACCGGACCGGGCGGGAGCGTTATTACAAGCTGGCTGTATTTGTCCCGGCAGGCTACGAGGACGCCGTCCGCAACGCCCTTTCGGAAGCCGGTGCCGGCTGGATCGGCAACTACAGCCACTGCACTTTTATGTGCGCCGGGACGGGAACTTTCAGGCCCTTGCCCGGTGCCAGGCCGTTTATCGGCAGGACCGGCGAAACCGAGCTGGTAAACGAAATCAGGCTGGAGACCCTGGTGCCCGCAGGTATTTTAAAGAAGGCGGTTTTGGCCATGCTTGAGGCGCATCCTTACGAAGAAGTGGCTTATGACCTTTATCCCCTGGAAAATGAAGGTCCTGCTTACGGTCCCGGAAGGGTTGGCGCGCTCGAAGAGCCGCTGCCGCTTATCCGGTTTGCCGAAAAGGTGAAGGCGGCGCTCGGCCTGCCTGCCGTGAGGCTGGGGGGGTTGCCGGGCAGTACTGTCCGGACTGTCGCTGTGTGCGGCGGTGCCGGTGCCGGGTTTTGGCCAGACGCCCTGCGGGCCGGGGCGGATACCATCGTCACGGGGGATCTGAAGTATCACCAGGCCCAGGAAATGCTGGCAGCCGGTCTGAAGTTTGTGGACGCCGGGCATTACGGTACGGAAGCCGTTATATTGCCGGCTCTGCGCTCCTTCATCCAGGACCGCTGCTGCAAGGCAGGAATCGACGTGGAAGTGTTGCTGTCACAAACCATTACCGACCCTTTTGCATATCTTTAGGATAGGGATCAGTTTGCCTATCCTTATTTAATCGCTGCCTTAAGAAATAGTACGGCCGGCAGCAGCCGCAGGCCATATCATCCAAGGAGAGGTTGTCATGTCCGATTTAAGGCCGCTTTGGGAGTTGCAGGTGTTGGAAGGGCAGAGAAGGGCCCTGGAACTGAAACTGAGGGAGGGGCAGGCGCCGGCGGAGCTGAAGGCGCTCAGGGATGAGATAGAGGCAGGGCGGACCGCGTTCAATGAGCTGAAGGAGAGATACGGCTTTTTGAAGAAGAGCCTGAAGATGAAAGAGTTTGATGCTGCAGCGGCAGCCGCGCAGGCTGAAAATCTCAGGCAGAAGCTGTACAGCGGGCAGATCACCAATGTAAAAGAAGTCAGCACGGGCAATAAAAAATTGGAAAATTTATTAGATATTGTTAGGCAAACTGAAGACGAAATTTTAAACATTATGGAAGAGCTCGACGTCCTTCGCGAAAAGCTGGAGACAATGAGCGGCGAACTGAATCAGAAAGCCGGCGAATACCGCAGGCTGCACAATTCGCACCTGGCCGGCCAGCAAAAGGTGAGGCAGCTTCTGGCCCAAATTCCGCTGGCGAGAAAAAAGCTGCTTGATGAAATAGACTCGTATCTCTGGCAAAAGTACCGGGAAATGAAGAATAAGTACAGTGAACCGCTGGCTAAAGTCGAAAAGGGCACCTGTATGGGCTGCCGGGTGGCGATACCTTTTAACGACCTGCGGCTTTTAAAACAGGGGGAAGGGCTGGTTTTTTGCAGCAACTGCGGCAGGATGCTTTACTGGGAAAGGCAGTTTTAAGTTAGAATAAATCCCCGTATTGCAATTGTTGCTTTATTTGATATAATTGTTATGCACAAAAATAAATATATAGTGAGTAAATCAGGTGATCGCGGGTGCCGGTCAGGACGGCGCCTGAGGAAAGTCCGAGCTCCGCAGGGCAGGGTGCTGGGTAATACCCAGTGGGGGCGACCCCAAGGAAAGTGCCACAGAAATGCAGACCGCCCGGAACAGAAGCCGGATGCCAAATGCCGGAGGATCTTTGGGCTGAAGGCAACTCCTTCCCCAATTAGATCTGCCGGCTGTCAGGCTCCCTGCTTTTGTTACGGGCAAGGGTGGAACGGTGCGGTAAGAGCGCACCAGCGGCCGGGCGACCGGCCGGCTAGGTAAACCCCACCTGGAGCAAGACCGAATAGGGGAGCGTGTGCGGCGGCCCGTCGTTGCTCCCGGGTCAGGTCGCTAGAGGCGGCTGGCAACAGCCGTCCCAGATAGATGATCACCCACGACAGAACTCGGCTTACGATTTGCTCACTATATGAATATTTATAAATGTCGGGCCTGCAGGTAAAGCAGGCCCTTTATCCTTCGAATCCCTGCAGCAGGGCCCTGACGTTTTTGCCGAGCACCCGGTGGTTGTAACCTCCCTCAAGAACGGCAAAAAAGCGGCCGTTGCATACTTTGCGGGCATGGCCGGAAATCATCCGGCCAATGGTGGTGTAATCTTCGGTGGAAAGAACACACCCCCAGTCCTGCACGTGCATGTCAAAACCTGCAGAAACGGCAACCAGCTCGCAATCCGTGTTTACCGACAGGCACTGCTCCAGGCCCTTTAAGTTGTATAAATGATAATAAAAAACGTCGGGATTTTTCTCAAAAATGTTATTCGTGCCGTCCCCGAAATGCAGGTCTATGTCCACTATGAGCACTTTTTTAACAAGCCCTTGGGTGCGCAGTTTCTCCACGGCTATGGCAATATTGTTGAACCAGCAAAAACCCCAGCAGGAATCCCTGCTGGCGTGGTGCCCCGGCGGCCTGATCAGGGCAAAAGCCGGCTCGCCCTGCACGGCCAGTTCCGCCGCCTTAATTGCCCCTCCCGCTGCCAGGAGGGCAATATCATAAAGCAGTTCCCTGTTTTTTATGTGTTCCAGGTGATCCTTGCTGTGCACCAGTAGAATGTCGCTTTCCGCAGCCGGCCGAGGTTTAACGAATTCGTACAGGCCCTTTAATTCATCGACAATGCAGTCTATCCTGCCAGGTGCCGCAGCCGGATCGGTGTCGTACACAATCCGGTACCTGTCGTCAAAAACAACTTTCACGGCTCTCCCCCCGCTGGTTAAGGTATTTGACATTATTTTAAAGCACTTGAAGGATTTATGTATAGCTTAAAAGTAATAATTTTATCTGGCTAGTTAAAGTAGACATTTTTAAGGAGAGGGGCCCGCGATGGTGTTTAAACATAAGCTTATGGCGGTCATGCAGCATCTGGTCCTGGCCTGCCGGGGAGCGGTCCTGCTGCTGCGCTATTCCGGTTACCAGGGCAAGGGAGTGGAAGGACTTTGGGGCCTGCCGGGAGGGCATTACGTCTCCGGGCACCCTGAGGAGGACTTGCGCCGGGAGGTACGGGAAGAAACCGGCCTGGAGCTTAACGGAAAGCTTGAGCTTCTGAGGACCTACGTGGTCATGTTCCCGGACGGGGTGGAAAGGTACGGGGTTTTTTACCTGTGCGATTTGGGCGATTCCCCCAGACCGGCGGTTACCTTAAGCCACGAGCATACCGCCTATATGTGGGCGGATCTTGGCGCTGCCAGCAGGGTTGCCTTTATTGGTCCATATCACAAAAAGATAGTCGAGGATGTTCTGGCAAATAATATTTCCAAATAAAAAGATTCGTGCTACTATTTCAATAGCTTTTAGAAGATTTACGGTAAAAAACGCCTGTAATAATTCTCAACCGAGGTGACGTTCTTGCTCAAAATAGCCCTGGGTCAAATGGAAGTCGTGCCCGGTAGGCCGGATATAAATACCTCGACCATGCTGGATATGATCGCAGAGGCGCGCCGGAAAAAGGCCAAAATGATAATTTTCCCCGAACTGGCGATTCCCGGGTATCTGTTGGGTGACACCTGGGAACAGCAGGCCTTCCTGCGCGACTGCGAGGAATGTGGCCGCCGGATAATTGAGGCTTCTGAGGACATATGCGTCTTGTTCGGCAACGTCGGGGTGGACTGGGGGAAAACCGGCGATGACGGCAGGGTGCGCAGGTACAACGCATTTTTCATCGCCCATAACGGCAGGCTGTGCGGCGGTGAAAACTTCCCGTACCCTTTCCGGATCAAAACGCTAAACCCCAATTACCGGGAATTTGACGATACCCGCTACTTTTACAGCTTGCGCAAGCTTGCCCCGGAACTGGGGAAAAGTGTGGAGGATTTATTGCGGCCGGTGTTCCTGAATCTGGACGGGGAAACGGTCAAGCTGGGTTGCATGCTTTGCGAGGACGGCTGGAGCGACGACTACTCCGTCAAGCCGATGGCCGCCATTAACCGTAACGGCCCGGCCGACCTTTTTATCAATATTTCCTCTTCGCCTTTTACCCTGGGCAAGAACAACAAGCGCAACCGGGTCTTTTCCAGGCAGGTCAGGGAAACCGGGGTCCCCTTGATTTACGTCAACAATGTCGGCATTCAAAACAACGGAAAGACCGTTTACACCTTTGACGGCTACAGCACGGTTTACAACGGCAGGGGGGAGGCCGTCGGGTACTGCCACCCGTTTACTGCCGAATTGAAGATTGTCGATTTCGATCTGGCCCAAAAGGGCGAAAACCTTCCTCCAGTTTCAATTCCGGATGACAGGGGTATTGACAGCATATACCAGGCGCTGCGCTACGGCCTGAGCAAGTTTTTGCGCTCTATCGGCATGGACAGGGTGGTGATCGGCGTTTCTGGCGGCATTGACTCTGCCGTCAGCGCCTGTCTCTACACGCAGGTTCTGGATCCTGAAAATGTGCTTCTGGTAAATATGCCCAGCATCTTTAACTCTCAGACCACCAGGGATCTGGCCTATAAGCTGTCCAGCAACCTGGGCAGCCTGTACTGCGTTGTTCCCATTCAGTCGGCAGTTGACCTTACCGCCAGGCAAATCAGCGAAACGCCGGTGTTAAACCTTAAGGACGGCAGCAAGTTTTACCTTTCTGTAAGTTCCTTCGTGCTGGAAAACATCCAGGCCCGCGACCGTTCGTCCAGGGTTCTGGCCGGCCTGGCGGCGGCTTTCGGTGGGGGGTTTACCTGCAATGCCAACAAAAGCGAACTGACTGTCGGCTACTGCACCTTATACGGGGACGAAGCGGGCTTCCTGGCGGCCCTGGCGGATCTCTGGAAACACCAGGTTTACGAGCTGGCAGAATATTTAAATAAATACGTTTACGGAACAGATGTGATTCCTCAGGAAATCATCGACCTTGTCCCCAGCGCCGAACTGTCTCCCGACCAGGCGGTCGATGAGGGCAAGGGGGACCCTATTATCTACCCTTACCACGACTATCTTTTCCGGGCTTTTATGGAGCGCTGGAACAGGGCAACCCCGGAAGATATACTCGACTGGTATCTTAAAGGCACGCTGGAAGAGGAAATAGGCTGCCGGCCGGGCCTGGTCAAACAGATTTTCCCCGGCCCGCGCCAGTTTATTGAGGACCTCGAGCGGTGGTGGAGGCAGTACACGGGGATGGCCGTGGCCAAGAGGATTCAGGCGCCGCCCGTTCTGGCCGTAAGCAGGAGGGCCTATGGCTTTGACCACCGGGAGGCGCAAAACGGGACGCACTATACCGCCAGATATCTTAAAATGAAAAAAGAACTGCTGGAGTCCGGCAGTTGAGCGGCAAAAGCATTCAGAGCCAAACGGTTTCAGCCACCGGGGAACTTTGTCGATAAACTGGGGCGCCTGTTTCCGGACGCCTTTAGCTTTAAGAAATAAACGGGCAGTTTAACGTCATGCCCAGGACTGACTACAGCATCCTCCCTTGCAGTGAGCGACCTGGCGCAGCATCCAGCGCTTGCGCAGCATATAGACACCTCCTTGGAGCCGGTAACCAGAGTTTGCTCCTGAGTTTAATTATACTACATTATTTTAAGATTGTGTTCAGATCCGGGAAATTAAAACAATTTCAGGCTGGGGTGAATTACGATCATTTCCTCTAAAAGCTCCAGCCTGGTAATTTCCAGGTTTCTTAAAACCAGAAGCCCCAGCTTGTTCTGCAGCATTTTCATAAAGCCCGGCATCTTGTTGAAGTCCAGTGTAACCGTGTCCTCTTTTACGTTCAGGAAGCCGAGGATGTTGACCAGGCCCTCCGGCGCCCCGGCGCGGCTTGCCGTTTCCGGGTCCGGGCTGGAAAACCTGGCCTGAATGTCAATCCCGTGGATCGAAATTGCTACCGGGCCGTGCATTTTTAGTTCCAGAAACCTGCTCGTTCTGTTAAACTCAAAGTTGCCCAGGGACAGCGCCAGCCTGATGCTGGCGCTTGAGTTTTCCCCGGTGCGAATTTCCCCGCTTAAATTGATGAGCCCGCCGGTTATGGAAACGGCAATGCTCTTTATGAACTTGTTGTCCTCAATAGTCTCGGCTAAGAATTTATTTAAAAGGTCCTGGTGAATGGCCAGGTTCCCTTGAATGAGGTTGGTTAAAAAGCTCATTTTGGCAAAATTTTCTCCTATCAGCCTGGCGACATTCTTTATTGATAGTTTATGCTTTTTTATTAATTTTACCACTCTTTGTACCTGACCCAGCGCCTGTCTTTCAGCTCTCCCCCCAGCGTGCGGGTAAGGCAGATGATCCGGCAGATGTTTTCCAGAGCCGAGGTCCACTGGTAGGCTTCCTCCAGCATTTGCCCTACCGCAAAGCTGCCGTGCCCGCGAACCACGGCTATTTTATACTCGCTTAAGTACCCCGGCAGCTTTTCTTCCAGCTCTCTGGAACCGATGGTGTGCTCCGCTCCGATGACGGGAACCCTGTGCAAAAGGTAGGCTCCTTCAGAATCAAGAGGGATTATTTCGTCTTCGAGAAGGGAGAGGGCAATGGCGTGAACCGGATGGGCGTGCACAATGGCCAGGGCCGGCGTCCTTTTATAAATGGCCCGGTGCACGCCAATTTCCGTGGAGGCCAGGATGATATTGGAGTCGTTTTTTTCCAGCCCCGTTTCGATCAGGTCGCGCTCTTCCAGGTGTCCCAGCATCGAGCCGCGCCTGGTAATGACGATGCGGTCCCCGCAGCGCACACTCAAATTCCCGCTGTGGGAGCTGTTCAGCCCGGCCAGAAAAAGGTCTCGCCCAATTCTCTGGAATTCGGTTAGCATGAAAATTCCTCCAGTTGCAGTTCCTGAATTTTTTTCCGGGTGGGCCGTCCGGCCCGATCCCACCCCCTGAACCGGTAATATTCTTCCAGCATGGGCTTTAACACGACCGTCTTGCCCCGGGACGGGCCGTCCGGAACGGGTTCCTCCAGTAGCCTGGGCGGCAGGGTATCACAGGAAGAGTCCAGCCCTGCTTTGAGGTTGTACAGCCTTTCCAGGTTCCAGATCCGCTCGCCGGCCCGGTAAAGGTCCTGCGGCCGGTAGTCCACGCCGGTGGCCGCGGACAGAATTCTGGCGAAGTATTCCTCCGTTACGGCCAGGTTGATAAAGCGGCAGACTGCCAGGCTGTCGGCGGCCGCCCCGATGTTTTGCTGGTTGATGGCCAGGCCGGCTTTTCCTTCGGTACTGAACCGGTTTACCATTTTCGGCACGCCAAGAGCCTCCGGGCCGGCCATGTAGGCCCTTAAGTGGCACCCTCCCCTGTTGGAGGTGGCAAGTGCCAGGCCCATGCCCTGCAGGCCGCGGGGATCGTAGGCGGGCAGTTCCAGTCCCTTTGCCTGCATGGCGTAGCCGGGAGCCATGCAGTTGCCGGCCAGGTACCGCGATCCTTCGGCCATCAAATTGCCGGTTCCTTCCCGGAAGGCTATCCGCCTGATGGCGGAGAGCAGGCCCGGCCCGTCGCCGAAGTTGAGCCCCTCCTTTAAAAACCCTTTTTCTGCAAGCTCCATGGCACAGCCGATGGTTACCCCGGTGGATATGGTGTCCAGGCCGAGGTCGTTGCAGAGCCGGTTTGCCTCCACTATAACTTCCAGGTCGTCTATGCCGCATTGCGGGCCCAGCGCCCATACGGATTCATATTCGGGCCCGGCAGTGATTCCGGTGCTGGTTTTGACCAGCATGGCGCACTGAACCGGGCAGCCGTAGCAGCCCCTGCGCCCGGCAAACATGGTTTCGGTAATGGCCTCGCCTGAAATTTTCAGGGCGCCGGCAAACCGGGAAAACTGGAAGTTGCGGGTTGGGAGCACCCCCATCTCATTAAATAGGTTTACCAGGACCGGGGTGCCGAATTCGGGCAGCCCTTTGGAGGTGATGGGGTTGGCCTTGATCCATTTGCCGGCCTCGTAATTCATAAAATTCAGTTTGTCCGGGCTGGCCACCCTTACCGTGCCGGTTCCGTGCAGGGTAATGGCCTTAAGCCGCTTGGCGCCCATTACTGCCCCCAGCCCGCCCCGGCCCAGGGCGCGGTGACCGTCGCACAAGATTGCGGCAAACTTGACCAGGTTTTCCCCGGCCGGCCCGATGCAGGCCGTGCTTATCACTTTGCCGAGCTTTTCGGCAAGCTTCCGGTTTGTTTCGGCAACGCCGGCGCCCCAGAGTTCGCCGGCCTCTTCCAGGCGTGCCCGGCCGCCGGTTATTGTCAGGCAAGCCGGCGCATTTGCCTTTCCTTCTATAATGAGCGCGTCATAGCCGCACCTTTTTAGTTCGACGCCCCACCTTCCTCCGGCGTTCGAATCGAAAATGGTGCCGGTAAGGGGGGATTTGGCCGAGGCGCTGAAGCGCCCGGTGCCGGGCACCTTGGTGCCGGTAAGGGGCCCGGCGGCAAAAATAATCTTGTTTTCTTCCCCCAGAGGGTCGCACCCGGCGGGCACTTCGGCGGCAACCATCCTGGCGCCCAGCCCGCGTCCCCCAAGCCAGGTCTTAAGAACCTCTTGCCCGATATTTTCCTCTTTTATAACTCCGCTGCTCAAATTTACCCGGAGGGCCTTGCCGCACCAGCAGAAAAGTTCCATTAGCCGTTAAACCCCCTCAAATCCGGTTATGCCGGAAGTCCACTTTTCAGGTTCGGGAAGAAGCCGGCTTTTTCCTTCCCGGCAGCCATGATATTTTGCTGCCGCCAAAAATAAAGCCATGGAATACGGATCTGCGCCTGGCAGGTGCCTGCAACAATAACCTCAAATTACAGGGAGGGTTTGAGCAGTTGTTTTAAGCTTAATCTGATATAATTTAAGGTGAACTAAAAGACTAAAGCTTAAACGGGGTGTATTTATGACCGGCCCGGGCCCTATCGGCTTTTTTGATTCCGGAGTAGGGGGGCTGTCTGTAATGAAAGAGGCCCGTGCCCTGCTTCCTTCGGAGGACTTTATTTATTTTGCAGACTCGGCGTACTGCCCTTACGGGGATAAACCGCCGGAGGTGCTGCGGAAAAGGGCTTTTGCAATCTGCGACTTTTTGCTCGAGCGCGGTACCAGGCTGATAGTAATTGCCTGCAATACCATCTCAATTGCCGCCCTGGACGACGTCCGCAGGTATGTCAGCGTGCCGGTTGTGGGTATTGAGCCGGCGGTAAAGCCGGCGGTGTCGGCAACGCGTAACGGCAAAATCGGGGTGCTGGCAACAGGGGTTACTCTGGCGGGGGAGCGGTTTAATGCGCTTGTCAGGCGGTATGGAAGGGGGATAGAGGTTTATACCCAGCCCTGTCCCGGCCTGGTCGAACTGGTAGAGTCTGGCAACTGGGAAAGGCCGGAGGCTGAGATTATGCTGGAGCGGTACCTCGGTCCCTTGCTGGCCAGGGGTGTGGACACCGTGGTGCTCGGCTGCACCCATTATCCATTTTTAAGGCCGCTGGTGGAAAAACTGGCTGGTGGCGGCGTAACCGTTATCGACACGGGGAGGGCGGTGGCGCGTCAGATAAAAAATGTGCTGGAGGCAAGCGGCCTGGCCAGCGGCAAAACGGCACCCGGGACGGAGCGGTTCTTTACGAGTGCCCGGCCGGAGGTGGTGGAACCCGTAGTACGCGCCCTGTGGGGAGATCCCGGCCTGGCGGTGGAGCGGGCAGAAATTTAGGCAATGCTTTTACGCCTTTTGCTAATTTTTTTTAATGATGTCGCGCTCTGCCACCAGGGCGTAAGTGTTGTTGAACTGAACCAGGTAGTAGTTGTAGTTATCGCTGGGAACTGTTTCGACGATTTTTGCCTTGATTAAATTGCCGTCCGGCAGGTAAACCGTAACCTTGTCGCCTGCTTTGTATTTGTTCCGGGCCATAAAATTCCTCCTGAAGTTTTATGCAAGTGCCGGCTGTCTCAAACATATATTATTAATTGGTTGTTTCATTTTTTTTAATTCCAGGCTACAATTAAAGTAGCCGCGCGATTAACTTTTTAGGCAGGTGACCCGATGTTCTGCAAGGACTGTGCGTTTTTCAAACAATGGAAGTCCTTTGGCGCAGCCATGTGCGAAGCCACATCCCAGCCGGTAGAGCCATTGGATAAGGCATGCAAGAATTTTGCCCCAAGAGGGCGCTTCACCGAGTGGGGGGAGGATACCTGCGGCGGAAAATGCCGTTAACGGCCGTAATTGAGCGGCCGCTTTCTTTTTATTTTTAAAAAAATTAAAATACATAAAAAAATATATCACATTGCCGCAAAAAACGGTAGGGCTGCAGGGAAAAGATATATTTTACAAGTTTAGAGGGAATAAAGTAAAATAAGCCTGGGGCAGTATTTAAGCCTGCCGCGTTACTAAACGGTTTATGGAAAAATAAGGTGAATTTAAAGGTGGACAAAAAGAAAATTTTAGGCCTTACCCTGGTGGTAATGTGCTTTTTTGTTGCCCTGCTGGTTTTGACCATACTTCTCCATTTCTCATGGGCTGAACCGGTTCAGACCGTGCAGGCTGGCCTTTTGTGCGGAAGCGGGCGGCCTGTGCAGGAAAAGGAGAAACTGATCCTGGCTGCTTACGAGCAGGTTTTAACTGAAGAAGGGTTCCCCTACCGGGTGGTTACGGAAGGCGAACTGGCCGGTCTAGGTGCGGCCGGGGCAAGGGGGCAGTTTGACGCCTTGATTGTGCCGGAGTACATGAACTCGGCCATGCCGCCGGAGATTGCGGCTGTAATCGACTCCTACGCCAGGGATGAGGGCGGTTGCGTGCTGCTTTCCCTGGACCCGGCCACCAGAAACCCCGACGGGACGCTCCGCCAGGAACCGCTGCTGGCTGCCCTGGCAGGGGTAAGGTATTGCCTGGCGCCTGCCAAGGATCAGGTGCCCATGTATTTCGGTTACTGGTGCTTTGCCTCCCCTGAAGAAGGGCGGGAATGGGGGATTACGCCGGGCAAGCTGGACCAGGACAATGCCGTCAGCAGCTACTCTTACGGCAGGTTGAAGTTTGAACATGCCAGGGCGATTAATATGAATGCCAGGGTGGTGGCCTTTGACAACGCGGCCGGGACGGAAACCCCCGTCATTACCGAAAAACAGTACGACGGCGGCGGCACGGTTATTTACGTCAACATGCCTATCGGCAGGTATAAACTGAGATCGGACGACCTGACCCTCAGGTCCGTCCTGCGCACCTTTCTGATTAAGTATGCCCGTCTTCCCCGCCTTGTCAACACGCCGGGCGGCAAAGGGGGCATAGTCTTTAACCTGCATATTTGCAGCGGTGCCTATTTTCGCGCCCTGGCCGTAATGATGGCGCAGGGCCTGTTTCAGAGCGAACTGCCTTTTTCCATCCATATTACGGCCGGGCCGGATACCTACAAACTGGGGGACGGAATGGGTTTTTTTGCCGAGAGCATGCTGAAGGGCAGGCCGGTCCTGGAGGTGCTGCAAAATTTCGGGAAAATAGGCTCCCACGGCGGCTGGATGCATAACTTTTTTGCCTATAACCTGAAATACCTGCCCCAGGAAGAGGCATTTGAACTGATCGACTGGAACTTCAGGGTGCTGGAGGCGGTAACGGGGGAAAAGGTGGAGGAATACAGCGCGCCCGGCGGCGAACACCCCTTCTGGGTGAACCCGCATCTGGAGGAACTGGGGGTTAAGGCCTATTATTATGCAGGAGATTCCGGCTCCAGTCCCACCCACCCCCGTCTTGACGGGAAATACGCCGGCCAGAAAATGTGGGCTTTCCCCATCACGCCGTACCGGCAGTTTGCCTCTCTGGAGGAAATGGAAAGGGGGCATGTGCCCGTCGATGAGGTCAGGCGGTGGTTTCAAGACTTAATAGACTTTTCTGCTGAGGAAAGGGTTATCAGGATGATTTACACCCATCCCTCCGATACCAGGTTTTGCCTGGAAGCCTTTCAGGCTTTTGAAGAAAAGGCCCTGCTTGAACAGAGAGAAGGGAAAATCAGGGTGGCGTCCATGAGCGAGTTCGCCGATTTCCTCAGCCGCTACTCCAAAACAACCTGGCAGGTAAGAAAGCTGAGGGGCGATAGTTTCGCTGTTGACATGGAAAACCCGGAGGGCCTGAAGGATATAACAGTGGCCCTTTATGTGGGAGAAGGGGAGAATTATGTTGTTTTGGGCGGGGAGGTAGCAACGGAGCAGGCGGACGGATGGCTCTACCTGACCGTTACCTCGGACAGGCCGAAAAAACATCTGGAGGTCCACCGCACCGGCTTTTAGGCGCTGCAACCCTGATTTTAAAGTTGCACTTGCGCCGGGCGGCCGGCGAATCGGTCCGGCGGTGCGAATTTACAGGCTGCTGTTTCAAGTTTTGTATTTTCAACGAAACGGGGAGGATAACGGTGAAAGTTGCTCTGACTATTGCAGGGTCTGACTCCTGCGGCGGGGCCGGGATCCAGGCCGACCTGAAAACTTTCGGCGCCCTTGGCGTTTACGGAATGAGCGTGATTACGGCCGTCACCGCCCAGAACAGCAAGGCGGTACTGGGCGTAAGGGAAATGGATGCCGCTTTCGTCAGGGAGCAGATTGACTGCCTGTTTGAAGACATCAGGATCGACGCGGTTAAAATCGGAATGGTTTCAAATATAGAAATTATAGATGTTATCGGGGAGTGCCTGAAAAAGAACAGGGCGGCAAACATCGTCGTCGACCCGGTTATGGTTTCAAAAAGCGGCTACCCGCTTTTGCGGCCGGAGGCCGTGAACGAACTGATCAAGGTGCTCTTCCCCCTGGCCGAGGTAGTTACTCCCAACCTGGCCGAAGCAGAGCTCATTACCGGCGATAAAATTGAAAACACCGGGCAGATGGAAAGGGCGGCCGTAAAAATTTACCGGCTCGGAGGAGCAAAGGTGATAGTCAAGGGCGGCCACCTGACGGAGGGAGCGGCCGATGTATACTACGACGGCAGGGAATTCAGGCATTTTAAGGGGACCAGGATTGAGAACAAGAACACCCATGGCACCGGCTGCACCTTTTCTTCAGCCATTGCGGCCTTTTTGGCCCGCGGCTGCCCGCTGGACCAGGCGGTGGGGCGGGCCAAGGAGTACGTTAGCGGAGCCATCAGGAATTCGCTTAAGCTCGGCGGCGGGACCGACCTGATCAACCACTTTTATCACCTGGGCCAGGTGCCTTGAATGGCCGGCGGGGGATGAAGAATAATGGAAAAAGTTTTTTTTGTTGATTTTGACGGGACGGTAACCAAAAAGGATACCTGCGTGGCCATGATCGAGGCCTTTGCCGGCGGCAACTGGAGAGAGATTAACGAGGCGTGGGAAAGAAAAGAAATTTCCACGGAAGAATGTGCAAACATGATCTTCAGGCTTTTCCGCGCCGGCATTGAAGACATCAGGAAGCTTTTGGACGGTATCGAGATAGACGGCCATTTTAAAGATTTTCTTTCTTTTTGCCGGGAAAGAGGCTATAAAATATACATCCTCAGCGACGGTTACGACTTTTGCATTGAGACGGTGTTTAAAAAACACGGAATAGAGCTGCCGTACTATGCCAACAAAATGGTTTACGGCAATGGTTTTAAAATAGAATGCTTCAGGCCCAACCCGGCCTGCGGTATTTGCGGGACCTGCAAGACCAAGCTGATTGAGGAGCTTAAAGGGGACGGCAGCCAGGTTATTTACATTGGCGACGGATATTCGGACACATGCCCGGCCATGAAAGCCGATGTGGTTTTTGCCAAGGGAGTATTGTACAGGCATTGCCGGGAAAACGGCAAAAAGGCTATTTATTATAATAACTTTGGTGATATTATTAATTATTTTTTCCAAATAAAAAAAAGTTTGTAAACGCTCCAAAAGGTGATAAACTACTTAGGGGTGATTACTATGAGTTTAAATTGTGGCCTGATTGGACTGCCAATGGTTGGCAAAACAACTATTTTTAACCTTCTTACCGGCTCCAGGGCGGAAACATCGTATTTTTATACCGGAAAGGCGGAAACCAACACCGGTGTTGCAAAGGTTCCGGACCGCAGGGTAGATTACCTGAGCAGGATGTACAGGCCCCGTAAAACCACCTATGCCCAGATCCAGTTCAGCGACGTGCCCGGCCTGGTCAGAGGGGCGAGCCAGGGCGTGGGAATTGGCAACCAGTTTTTAAGTGCCGTCAGGAATGTTGACATGCTTGCCCATATAGTGCGCTCCTTTGTCAGTAAAGACGTGCCCCACCTGGACGGCGGGATAGACCCCATGAGGGACATAGAAACAATTGACATGGAGCTGCTTTTTGCCGATATGGAAATTATCGAAAAAAGGATTGAACGGATTAAGGGCGGCAAAAAGATAAAACAGGAAAATCTTTTAGAACTTGAGGTCCTGGAAAAATGCCTGGAGGCCCTGTCAAGCGAAGTGCCTGTTGCCGGCCTGGATCTCACGCCGGAAGAAAAGCACGTGTTGCGCAATTTCAGCTTCCTGACCGAAAAGCCGATGATGCTTGTTGTCAACATTGACGAAGAGCAGTTTAAGGCAAAGTCCTATCCGGGTAAGGACGAGCTGGAGGCCTATGCCGCCGAAAAGGGTTTGCCGGTGCTGGAAATTTGCGGAAAGATTGAGATGGAAATCGGCCAGCTTTCAGACGAGGATAAGGAGCTGTTTCTGGCGGATCTGGGAATTACCCAGTCGGGGATAGACAGGCTGGCCCGGGCATCTTACGACTATCTGGGTTTAATCTCGTTTTTAACCGTGGGCGAGGACGAGGTTAAGGCCTGGACCATTCAAAAAGGAACCACCGCCCGCCAGGCGGCAGGCAAGGTTCACTCGGACATGGAGCGGGGCTTCATCAGGGCGGAGGTGGTAAAGTTCAGCGATCTGGAGAGCGCCGGGAGCATGGCGAAAGTGCGGGAAAAAGGGCTCTTCCGCCTGGAAGGGAAAGATTATATAGTTGAAGACGGGGATATCATAAATTTCCGGTTTAACGTGTGATGCCGGGAAGAATTTTATTAATAACGTGTTATTAATTTTGATCTGGTCACACCGGTGGGGATGTGGACTGTATGAGCGCTTCGTACTTAAAACTTGCTGCCGGGGAACTGGCAAAGAGGGCAGAAAAGGCCCTGGACATGCTGGCCAGGTGTACGGTCTGCGCCCAGGAGTGCCGCGTTAACCGCCTTGAAGGTCGGCTGGGAGTGTGCCGGGCCGGCCGGAAAGCTGCGGTCAGCGGCTACGGCCCGCATTTCGGTGAAGAAGCCCCGCTGGTGGGGAGGAGGGGCTCTGGTACCGTTTTTTTTACCCACTGCAATTTAAGCTGCCGGTTCTGCCAGAATTGCGAGATCAGCCAGGAAGGCGAAGGCAGGGAAGTTTCTGCCGGGGAACTGGCCGGAATGATGCTGGACCTGCAGAAAAGAGGCTGCCACAATGTCAACCTGGTCTCGCCCAGCCATTTTGTGCCGCAGTTCCTGGAGGCGCTGACAATTGCCGCGGCGGGAGGGCTTAGGATACCCATAGTCTACAACACCGGGGGTTACGACTCTTTGGAAACGCTCGACCTGCTGGACGGCGTGATTGACATCTACATGCCGGACATTAAGTTTGCAGACGACGATGCCGGCAAGAAATATGCCGGGGCGGCCGGCTATTTTTCCGTGGCCAGGCGGGCTGTGAAGAAAATGCACGAACAGGTGGGCGATCTGGTCCTGGACGAAGAGGGGATAGCGGTCCGGGGACTGCTGGTCAGGCACCTGGTTCTGCCTGGGAACCTGGCCCGCACGGAAAAGGTGATGGAGTTTTTGGCCGGAGAGATTTCAAAAGACACCTTTGTAAATGTAATGGATCAATACCACCCTGCTTACAGGGCTTTTGAGCACCCCGAGCTAAGCAGGAGAATTACGGCAAAAGAATACCGGGAAGCGTTGGAGGCGGCCAGAAAGGCCGGACTGAGGAGGGTTTATGTTGACTAAAAAAATTTTAAGAATCATTAAGCCTGACCCGCTGAAGTTGGTTTTGTTTTTTATTTGCCTGCTTTTGCCTTCCTGGGCTTTAGCTTACCAGGTGGTAAGCAAAACAGTCAGCGAGGAAACGGTCACCAGAGGGGCTGTGCTGCAGACGGTCAGGATGACAACTAACGAGGGGCCGTTAAATGTTTACATTTTAAAGGCCGATTTAAGCGACCCCTATTTGAAAGTTGACACGATTGTGGGGGCAGACGGCACCCTGGCCAAAAACCAGACCGTAACGGCAATGGCCGGGCGCGCCGGGGCGGTTGCGGCCGTAAACGGCGACTTCTTTCAGATGAAGGAGAGCGGGCGTCCCATCGGGCTGCTCTACCAGGGCGGCCGCCTGATCGAGAGCCCGGCCCTGCGCAGCGATATGTACGGCTTTGCCGTAACAAAGGACAAGCTGCCCATTCTGGAGGTTTTCCAGTTCTCCGGCCAGGTTACCGCCGGCAACGGCAAGAGCTTTCCACTGTCCGGCATAAACAAGCCGGGCTACCTGGTAATGTCGGATGCCTCTTCCGATGTTGACTCCCTTCTTCTTTACAATTCCCTGTGGGGCCCCGTCAGCAGGGGCAGGCTGGCCGGCTTGACCGGCGTTGTAGAGGCCGTGGTGAAAAACGGCGTGGTACAGCAGGTTTTAACCGATCAGCCGGGCGTACCCATACCGCCTGACGGCTACGTTCTGAGGGGCCACGGACAGGCGGCCAGGTTTATTCTGGAAAACCTTCCCGCCGGTTCAAAGGTAAGCTACACTTACTCGGTAATGCCTCAGGGTGATAAATTGTTTGCCGCCGTTGGCGGACAGGCCCTGCTTGTGGAGGAAGGCCGCCTGCCGGCTTATTTCACCCAGAACATTGCCGGCAAACATGCCCGGACGGCCGCCGGAGTTTCTAAGGACGGCAAGACTCTCTACCTTGTTGCGGTGGAAAAGCAGTCCGCTTCCGACGGCACGGTGGTAAGCAGGGGGATGACCCAGGAAGAGCTGGCCGAGTTTCTAATTTCCATTGGTGTCTGGCGGGCGGTAAACCTGGACGGGGGCGGCTCGACCACGCTTGCCGCCCGTCACCTGGGCGATTTTAACGTCAGCCTGATCAACCGCCCGCAGGGCAAATCTCAGCGTTCGGTGCCTAATGCCATTGGCATTTTTTCCACCGCCCCGCCGGGCAAACTGAAAGGCCTGGCGATAAGCGGCCCTTCGGTCCTGATTGCAGGCACAAAAGGGGAGTTCACGGCAAAGGGATACGACCAGTACTACAACCCTGTGCGCATTGAACCGGAGAAAGTCTCCTGGTCGGCAGCGCCCGCAGCAGGAAAATTTGAAGGCAGCGTGTTTTTGCCGGAGCGGGGGGGCACCGTTACGGTGCAGGCCGCCCTGGGCAGTGCCACCGGAGCGGCGGCCGTACGGGTCATCGGCCCTGAGATGCTGGCCGGGCTGGTGGTGAGTCCGTCTTCCATCAGCGTCGAACCGGGCCAGTCGGTCGAGCTGTCCGTGCAGGTAAAAACAAAAGAGGGAGAGACTTTTGCCTTAAAGAGCGAGGACGTGAGGTGGGCGGTTGACGGCACCGCGGGCGTAATTGCAAACGGGAAGTTTACTGCCGCTGCCGGACCTGCTTCAGGTAAGATAGAAGTGTCGTTCCAGGGGCTTTCTGCTTCTGTCCCGGTGTCCGTAAGGCTTCCTTCCGTTGAGTTGCAGGCAGAACCCGGCAAGGATTCTGAAGCGGTGCTGGACGGCCGGGTGAGAGTAAGGTTCCCCGCCGGGAGCGCCAATTACCCCGTTAAAATACAGCTCTCAAACGCCGGCATCCCTGTGGATTTGCCTGAGGGGTTTGTACCTGTTGAAGCGATCACGGTAACCCCGGAAGAAGGGCAGAAAGCCGTTTTGAATGCGCCGTGGCGGCTGAGCTGGAATTACAGTACCGCGGCGGTTAATGCAAGGCCGGCCGTGCTGTTGTGGGATCCGGTCCAGAATAAATGGCGGGAGCAGCCGGCAAAGGTGGAAGGAGAAGGCCAGGCCAGGATTATTTCCGCGGCGGTTTGGGGATTTGGAAAGCTGGTGCTGGTTGACGACCGCCGCCCGCCCGCCGTTTTTAAGGACACGGAAGGGCACTGGGCCGCCTCTGCCATCAGCAACCTGGCCGGGCGCGGCGTGATAAACGGCTTCCCCGACGGAACCTTCGGCCCCGCCCAGACGGTGACCAGGGCGCAGTTTGTTGCCATGCTGGCAGCCGCGCTGCAATGGGCAACGCCGGAGAGCATGCCCGCCTTTAAGGATGCAGTTCCCGCCTGGGCCATGCCGGCCGTGGCGGCGGCGGTGGCGCGGGGTGTGATTTCGGGTTACCCGGACGGCACTTTTGCGCCTGACGCGAGGATAACCAGAAGCGAAATGGCCGTCATGATCTGCCGGGCGCTGGCTCTGGAAGGTGCAGGCGGCAGCCTGCAGTACCGGGATTCCGCAGCCATACCGGATTTTGCCCGGGATGCCGTGGCCAGAGCTTCTGCAGCCGGGCTGCTGCAGGGCAGCGAAGGCTATTTCAGGCCCTGGGACGGCGCCACCCGCGCTGAGGCGGCCGTGGTGATAAGCCGCGTTCTGGCCCTGTGGCTGGAGCGGGGAAGCTGATTTTTTTACCGGGAGGTAAATTTTACCGGCCTTTCAGAAGGAATGTGAAAATAAACGGAGAAGTAAAAAATAAATTAATAAAAAGGTAAAACCGGCAGGTGCCCGCCAGGGAGAATAGGGAATCAGGTGCAAGGCCTGAGCGGTCCCGCCACTGTATGCGGGAGCGCACCGCAAGTTCAAGCCACTGCCCGGTATTAAGCAGCAGCGGTTTTCTGGGTTGCTTTGGAAGCCTTATGTAACCGCTGAAAACGGGCGGGAAGGCAGCGGTGCGGCGATGAACGCGAGCCAGGAGACCTGCCTGCCGGCCGGTGCCCCTGTTTTAGGGGGCAAAAACCGTTGGATGATGGAAAAGTCCACGGCCTTTTCAGGCTGTGGATTTTTTTATAAAAAAACTCAAGAAGCGAGGGGGAGTTTCAATGCTTCTGGAAATGACTTTGCGCCGGATCGGCAGCCTGGACGCAGGGGCCATGGAAAAGGCCCAAAGGCGCCTGGACAGCCTGATCAAGCCGCCGGGCAGCCTGGGGGTCCTGGAGGAAATGGCCGTGCGCCTGGCCGGGATTACCGGGGACCCTAAGCCCCAGGTGAGGAACAAGACGGTGATAGTCATGGCCGGCGATCACGGCGTGGTGGCCGAAGGCGTGAGCGTCGCCCCGCAGCAGGTTACCGCCCAGATGCTGCCGGCCTTCGTGGGCGGGGTGGCCGGCATCGGAGTGCTGGCAAGGCATGCCGGCGCCAGGCTGGTGGTGGTCGACGTAGGTGTTGCCGTTCCGGTTGAGTTCCCCGGCGTTTTGCAGCGAAAGGTGAGGGCGGGAACCGGCAACATTGCCGTCGGCCCGGCCATGTCCCGGGAGGAGGCCGTCAGGGCGCTGGAAACGGGCATAGAGGTGGCGCAGGAGGAAATCGAACGTGGTGCCGGCCTTCTGGCCGTCGGCGACATGGGCATCGGCAACACCACCCCCAGCAGCGCCATCCTGGCCGCCTTCGGCGGTTACACCGCAGAAGAAGTGGCCGGGCGGGGAACAATGGTTAACGACCAGGTATTGAAGCGAAAGATCGGCGCCATTGCGAGGGCCCTGCAGGTAAACCGCCCCGATCCGCAGGACGCCCTGGACGTTCTGTCCAAGGTGGGCGGCCTTGAAATAGCCGGGCTGGCAGGTGTGATTCTGGGCGCCGCGGCAGGGCGGGTGCCCGTGCTGATCGACGGGTTCATCACCACCGCGGCGGCCCTGGTGGCCTATAAGCTCCAGCCTAAGACCCGTGAGTTCATGATTGCCAGCCACCTTTCAGAAGAGCAGGGGCACCGCCTGATGCTGGAGCAGTTGAACCTGACCCCGGTGATTCACATGAAAATGCGTCTTGGCGAGGGGACCGGGGCGGCATTGACGATGCACCTGGTTGAGGCCGCCACCAGAATAATAAGAGAAATGGCGTCGTTTGACGAAGCAGGGGTCTCCGCCCTGGAGGAGGACAAAATTCTGAAGTAGAGCCGGGACAAAGAAAATCAGGACCTGCCCGTAAGGCAGGTCCCGGTTTCTTCAATTCCCTGTGAAAAAGGATGGACTGATTAACTTGCTAGCGAAGCTTTTCGAAGCGATCTTTAATGCGCTTGCTGACTTCCGGCATGGTGGTGTACTCCATTTCTTCCAGGTGCAGGCGGTGCGGCTCAAAGGGCCCCATGCTGCGCATGTAGCTGGCAATCTCGTTGGCCTTTTGCCTGGCCAGGTCGTAGGAGGGATCGGCAAAGAAGTCCTGTGGTCCGTGCAGCTTGCCGTCGCTTAGCTGGAAGCCGAGCGCCACCACCCTGGGCGGGCCGTCAAAACGGGTGGGGTTGGACTGGGCTACGGACACCGGCATCAGCGGGCCGCTGTGGGAACCCCGCATCCAGCCCGACACCAGGTGGGGGTTGGCAAAGGGCTCCAGCGCTTCCCCCACCGCCGGGAAGCCGCTCTGGCAGCGCACTATTAAAACCGGGTCGTCTTTGCCCACATAGCGCCCGGCCATCAGGTTCAGCCGCTGGGTGCTTGAGGTGGCGGCAATTTCACCGGTTTCCTTGTGGTAAACCGACTTGATGCAATATCGGCCGGGGGCGCCGATAAACACGAGCATATCATAAAGCTCTTCGGGGCAGGAAAAGGTAATTTTTTTGTTTTCAATCAGGTCGTGTACCTCAAATAAAAACCCTTTGTGCATTTTGGGGTCGATAACCAGGCCGATGGTGTTGAAAGGATCGGCAAACATTTTATAAAGCGGTAAGTTCCAGGCGCCCGGCTCGGTTTTGTCGGCCATGAAGACGATTATCGGCTCGCTATTGCGCTCCTCAAACTCCATTTCGGCCAGGCCGGGCCCGAGGCCCTTGATATTTCCGGAAAAAGCGTCGGCCAGCAGATCCTGTCCCGCGCCGTATAATTTCATCTTTTTGGCAATTTTGGTGCAGGATGAGAAGGTTTCCCAGGCTAACTGGTGTATTTCGCCGTTGTCCTTGCCTCCGTCGTGTGTCATGATCAGGTTGATGTCGTCGCCGACGTGGGTGACGTGGAAGTCTATGAGAAGCGGACTTCCGGCTAAAATACCCCTGGCGGTTTCCAGCAGCTCCGGGTGAACGCTGGAATGGCCTACAAACCCGCCAATGTCGGCTTTAATGACTGATACTGTTACTTTACTGCCCATGATTTTCCTCCCCAAAATAAATTTACTATAATATTCTATACTATGCCTTAATTCCCTTCATATTCTTATTTAAATTTTTTTTCTCCGGATTAAAAACATGATATAAGATTTAGTTTATTTTACAATTAAATGTTATACTATTTTTGTTTTAATATCAATATATAATATCTCATTAGAAATATTTTTATATTTTCGTTAAATTATGGATTCATTTATCAGGCTTAATAATCCCCGGGGTATCCTTTTCCCTGCAATATAATGGTTTTCTCCCGGGCGGATTGTTTTTAGAGGCAAGGAAATCCGGTAATTGCAGCGAAAGAAAAATATGGCAGGATTATCCGGTCCGGCCTAAAATGAAAGAATTTGAGGTGAGAGTGTGGGTAAAAAGGTTTGTTGCAAATTGCTGCTTGCGGCAGCAATGACTTTGTTGCTGTCATTGCTGTCCCTGCCGGCACTTGCCGGTGACGGTCACCAGGCTGTATTTGTCATCGGCCAGAACACTTACTTTTCAGACGGACGGACGGCTGCAATGGACGTTGCCCCATACGTCGAAAACGGCCGTACCTTTGTGCCGGTTCGCTATCTGGCCCTCTCTTTGGGCGTGGCGGAGGATAAAATAATCTGGAACCCCTCGGATCAGACCGTAACGCTTGTCAAGGACGGTACAAGCATCATGCTGGCCGTGGGCGAAAACATTATTTACATCAACGGCCGGCCGGAAGAAATTGACGCCGTTCCGGCGTTAAAAGACGGGCGCGTTTTCCTGCCTGCCCGGCGCGTGGCGGAGGCCCTGGGCTATGAAGTGGCCTGGAACGGTGCAGTTCAGGCTGTGCTGGTCGGGTCTCCCGGCAACCTTCCAGAGCTGCCCCCCGCCTTTTCCTGGAAGACCAGGTACGAGCAGAGGGAAGTAGAAACCTCCGCGGGAATTAAAACGGCGAACCTGGTATACGTTAACATGAACAATCCCGCTGTGGAACTCAGGCCCGTAATGGCGGAAGACAGGGTAGGCAGGGTGGAGGAACTTGCTTCCATGGCCGCCAGGACGGGGGCGGTGGCGGCCATCAACGGCACTTTTTTCAACGCCTACGACGCGAACGACCTCATGCCGCACGGCACTCTGGGAGCGAACTACAGTTATTACCACCTGGGCAGCAATGCTACCCTCGGTGTGGACGACCGGAACAGGGTTTATATCGGCCAGCTTACCCCATACGTTGAGGGCGGCACAGACGGTTCATGGGAATGGCCCAACTGGTGGTACGCCTGGGGTATCAACCATTACTATTCACCGGACGGCATCGTGGTTTTCACGCCCGAGTACAAGTATGACACCACCCCGCCCGGCAGGACGGCGGTAGTGGTAAGGAACGGCATTGTCACCGGAATAAGGTCTGGTCAGGTTGAAATACCGGAAGACGGCTATGTTATCTGGTACGGGGAAAACAATTACGAAAGGGACGACCAGTTTTCGGCAGGGAGGCAGGTTGATTACAGGGTAACATTTAAAGAAAACCAGCAGGCCAGGTTCAAGGCCACCATCAGCAATTATCCGCTTCTTTTGTCTAACGGTGCAATCGCTTTGGGCGACATCACCGAGCCCAAGCTAACCATCGGGGCGCCTAGAAGCTTTGTGGGGGTAACCTGGGACAACATCCTGGTGATGGGCACCGTAGATTCTGCAAACGTGTGGGAACTGGCCGAGGTCACGAAAAACCTGGGGTTAAAGGATGCGCTCAACCTGGACGGCGGGGCATCCTGCGGTTTGTACTATGACGGGGCATATATAAGACAGCCGGGGCGCCTGCTTTCAAACTGCCTGGTTGTTATTCAGTGAGGCGGGGACGGAATAAGGCCCTGCTGATATGCCGGTAAACGGCGCAAAAAAAGAAGGTGGTATTTTGGCTGTTGTCCTGACCGTTTACGACGGAGCCAGCTGCATCGGCGGCAGCAAGATAATCCTCAATGACGGCGGGGCGGCCCTGCTTCTGGACTTCGGCATCAACTTCAAGTCCGAGGGCGCCTTCTTTGACGAATTCCTTCAGCCCCGCAGCACCTTCGGTTTCTCCGACCTGCTGGCCCTTGGGCTTTTGCCGCCGCTGAAGGGGCTTTACCGGCCTGACCTGGAGTATCCGGGCATCTGGGACAGATACTCCGGCCACCCGCTCTTCCGGGAGGTGGAAGTGCAGGGTGTCCTCCTTTCCCACGCCCATTTCGATCACTGCGGGCACTTCACCTACCTGCACCAGGACATCCCCGTATACGCCAGCCTGACGGGGGCGGCCGTCTGCAAGGCCCTGCAGGACACGGCGGGCGGAGAAATCTGCTACATTACGCCAAGGGAGCTCAAAGACGGGCTCATCCGGGCAACCGGCTACCGCCAGGTGCCGTATGAGCAGAAAATTTATCATGCGTTCAACTGCGAGTCCGTTCCCCCCGGGATGGCTTCCTTCTGGAGGCAGTGCGACTCTGCACGGGGGCTGAATTGCAAACCCCTTAAGGCATGCGGGAACGAAACCAGCATTGCGGATCTCCCCGTCCGTTTCTGGCCGGTAGACCACTCCATCCCGGGCGCGGGAGCGTACGCCCTTAAAACGTCGGCAGGGTGGGTGGTGTATACGGGCGACCTGCGGCTGCACGGGAAGCAGGGCGCTTTAACCCGTCAGTTTATCAACGAGGCGGCAAGCCTTAAGCCCGCCGTGCTCGTCTGCGAAGGCACGCATCCTGAGGTGAAAAGGCCGGTGACCGAAAACGAGGTGGCCGCCAACAGCTTCGAGGCCGTCAAAAAGGAAAAAGGCCTGGTGGTGGCCGACTTCGGCCCACGCAACATAGAACGGCTTCTCTCCTTCCTGGAGATAGCGGGCGGGACGGACCGCCTGCTGGTGCTCACCTCAAAGGACGTCTACCTGCTGGAGGCCCTGCGCGCCGCGGGCGAAACGGGCGTGCCCGATCCCTGCGCAGACGGCAGGATTGCCCTGTATGTCCGCCCCCGGGCCGTGCGCCAGAAGTGGGAGGACTCCCTGCTGGCCAGGTTCGGCGAACGCGCCCCGGAAAGGCTGGTGGATGCGGTCAGGGTTAGGGCCGCCCCGGGCGGGTACATTCTGTGCTTTTCCTACTACGATTTTCACGCCTTCCTGGATATTGAGCCGCAAGGCGGAACATACATTTACTCTTCCAGCGAGGCCTTCAGCGAGGAAATGCTGCTCGACCATGAAAGGGTGCGGAACTGGATCGGCCTGTTTGGCTTTAAGCTGTACGGCAGCCTGGGGCGCGACAGGGAAAGCTCCGGTTTTCACGCCAGCGGCCATATCCACGGGCCGGGGATAGAAGAGATGGTGGAGACAATAAGGCCGTCCGTACTTGTTCCGGTGCACACCGAAAACAGGGAGTTCTTCCGGCGTTTTGAAGGGATTTGCCGGGTGGTTTATCTGCAAAACGGGGAAAGCTTTACAATTGGATGATCGGCAGGACACCCCCGCAATTTTTATTCTTGGACCCGGCAAAGGAATGGGCTGTACTGCTAAGCTGGCTATAGCGTTCCGGGGCGTGAGGTGCTGTTTGAAGATTTGTGCCGCCTGATGAGAAAACGTATTCTCAGCCTGGTGATAAAATTGGCGTAAAAATCCTGCTCAAAAGCACGAAGCCGGGTAGCCTGCCCGGTTTCGTGCTTTAGTGGTTTTCGCGGATGTGAAGCTTTTCCTTAATTGCCGTCTGGAGTAACTGGGAGAAATTTACTTTTTCCTTCTCTGCTAAATCGTTAAGCCATTTAGGCAGAGTGACCGTTTTTTTCACTGCTTTTTTAGCCATTCTGTCCCGGATCAATGGCATCCTAGCTTCGACGATGGCGACGAACCCTTTTTCAGGGACATCAACTCTTTCGGGCGGGGTTGGAGAAGGGATTTCATCTTCATCTTCTTCCATGCCGTACAAGTGGAGTTCCAGCGCTTCCCTGGCCATCTGCAGCGCTTCTTCTAAGGTATTTCCCTCCGTAATGCAACCGGGTAAATCTGGAAAAGTGACGCAGTAACCTTTTATTTCGCCGACTTCGAAAATGGCCGGGAAAATGTATTTGTCCATGCATACTCACTCCTTCATTAAAATGCCGGCCTGTTTAAAGATGCTCCGCACGGTTTTCGGGTCAAGGTCTTTCCGCGGGTGGGGTACGGTGACCTTACCAGATTTAACCGGATGTGTCAGTTGAGCATGCGAACCTTCCTGGTTTTTTATTGTCCACCCGTTTTTTTTGAGGATTCGCAGAATTTCTGTGGAGGAATAGGTTTTCACCGTTTTCACCGGTTTTATTATAAGACGTGTTATTCACACGTGTCAACAAGGAGAGTGATTCCCTATCAAATTCCCTGCCTTGGCTGTCGCAGACAACCTCATATTCACGAAAACCTCGGCATTCGCCCTTTGGCGGCTGAACGGCGTGTCGTATCACCACTTGGCCGGCGGTTGCGGAAAAAATCTAGGCGGCGCTTTTGGAAAAGAAAAAAGCCGGAAGCTGATTCCGGCAGCACGCGCGTTAGCATAGCGTTAGTATGGGTTGTAGTACGGTTGTAATATTTTATTTTATTGTTGTAAAGCCCGGAACCCCGGAAGCCTTGATTTTCCTGGTGGACCTAAGGGGATTCGAACCCCTGACCTCCTGAATGCGAACCAGGCGCTCTCCCGGCTGAGCTATAGGCCCGTTTTTAGTTTTTTATCCGTGAGCATTATTTATATTACCACAACGGTGCCGGGGACGCAAGGCCAAAAGCTTGTAAAGCCCTTTTAAGTAGGCGGGAAAGGAAAAGCTGCCGCCGGGTGGGCATGGCCCGGGTAGGAATTTGACCCCGCCGCGGTGAAATAATCCTGGGTAAGGAAAAGGCGGGGGAAGTGAGGCGCGTGCTGTTCAACCCTTTTGACCATGTGAACAAAGAAGATGTGAAAAAACGGGTGGCCAGGCTCAAGAAGAAAAACCCACAATTGGGCAGGGAAGAAATTTGCCTTTTAATTTTAAGAAGCAAATGCAGGTGGTGCGCAGCGGCCGGGGCGGTAACGGCCCTGCCTGGTGTGGTTCCGGTGCTGGGCACGCTGGTTGCGGCGGTCGGCGGGACCGCCCTGGATATGGTTGCCGTCGGCTTTTTCTTAAGCGAAATGATTCTGGAAATGGCGGCGGTGTACAACCGCAACCTGGATATACCCGGCACCTCCAGGGAAGCGGTGTGGGTTTTGGCCTCTTCGGTGGGGGCCGGGATTGCCGGAAGGGGGCTGACCAGGGCGGCCGTGTCGCAACTGTCCGGCCATGCTTTTATGCGCCTCTGCCAGCAGGTGCTGCTGTCACTGGGAATCAGGGCCGCCCAGCGGACCATTTTGCGGATCATACCTGTTTTGGGAACCTTTATAGCCGCGGCCGTTAACTATTATACTTGCAAGAAAGTCGGCGAGTTTGTGAAAAACTATTACGCCCGCAACGCCTACGACGATCTCTGGGACGGGAAAACAATCGACGCCAGCGCGGAGGTAATGGAAGACGAGTAAGCGACAGGCAAAAAGCGGCTTGCAATATTTTTATACATAAAAAATTTTAGGCGCCGGTTCCGGTGTCCCGGTCTGGTTTGCGGACTTTTTTTTGCAAAAACCGCTCTTTTTTAAGGTGCCACTTGCGGCCCAGCCACCCTTTAAAATCCTCCAGCAAGGTATAGGCAACGGGAATCAGGACGGGGGTGAGCAGGGTGGTGGTAACCAGGCCGCCTATGATTACTATGGCCATGCTCTTGCGATACTCGCTGCCCTCGGCAAGGGCCAGGGCTGTGGGCAGCATGCCGCCGACCATGGTGGCGGCCGTCATTACTATCGGCCGCAGGCGGGTGGTACCGGCCTCCAGCAGCGCTTCCCGCAGGGTCAGGCCCCTTTTCATCAGGGTGTTGGTGTAGTCGATCAGCAACGTGCCGCTTTTGGCGGCCAGGCCGTCCAGCATTACCAGGCCGATCAGGGACATCATGTTAAAGGTGTTACCGGTGATAAAAAGCGCCCAGAGTGCTCCTATAGCGCCGCAGGGAAGCGAGAGCATCCTCACCAGCGGGGTCAGGAAGGACTCGTAAAGGATCACCAGAATCATGTAAACCAGCGTTACAGCCAGAATGAGCGCCTTGATCAGGTCGCTGAACGTTTCTTCCATGTCTTTTTGCGTGCCGTAGAATTGAACCCGGTACCCCTCCGGTATTTTGAGGCCGGCCAGGGCAGCGTTGATGTCGCCGGCGATGTCGCCGAGCGGCCGGTCCTTGGTGTTTGCCGATATGACGATTAACCTCTGGCGGTTCAAGTGGCTGATCGTTGTCGGGCCGCTGCCCAGTTCGATTTTGGCTACCTGGTTTAAGGGCACCAGCCTGCCGGCGGCATTGCCGATCTTGATTTCACCCACATCGGCCATGCTGGTCAAGTTGACCCGGTCCAGGCGCACACGTATGTCGTACTCCTTACCCTCTTCGCGGTAGCGGGCGGCTATGTCGCCGTCAACGCTGGCGCGCATGGCCCGGGCAATTTCGGCGGCAGACAGGCCGTACGAAGCAGCGCGCAGGCGGTCCACCGTCACCTGCACCTCCGGCTGGCCCGTGGCTTTCCAGGAGGACCTGACATCAACGGCGCCAGGGGTCTTCTCCACGATTTCCTGAACTTTTGCCGCCAGGGCGGCCAGTTTTTCTTCGTCCGGGCCAACAACTTCCAGTTGGATGGGCGAGCCGAGCTGGTCCGTGCCGACCATCACGGCTTCAAAAACTGTCAGCTTCAGGCCGGGAAAATCGTGCTTCCAGCCCCTGACTTCATCGGCCACCTGCCAGACCGTCCGGCTGCGCATGTTTTTGGGATGAAGGGTTACTTCTATTTGGGCGTTGTTTGTGCCCCTGGCGAAAAGGTCGCTGCTTTTGCCCGGCATGCTCAGGTAATACTTTACCTCCGGCATGTTTTTGAGCCTTTCCTCGAACCGCCTGACCACCTCGTCAGTTTTGTTTAGGGGCGTGCCGGCCGGCAGCTCAAGGTTTATGGTGAATTTGGACTGGTCCGGGTTGGCCATGAATTCCGAGCCTATTGCACCTGTAAAGATCAGGCCGAGGGACACAACCAGGGCCCCTGCCACGGCGGCGGCCACCGCCCGGCGGTGGCCGAGGGACCAGAGCAAAAGCCTCCTGTATGCCGCCACGGAGCGCCGGCCAAAGGCCGAAAAACGCCCGGCAAAATTACTTAAACGAGGGATTGAGTCCGGCAGGCCGGCCCGGCCGCCATTCCCGCCCAGCCTGGCCGAAAGCATGGGCGTCAGAGTAAAGGACACGAACAGGGAAAAAAGGGTGGCAAATACCACCGTCAGGCCGAACTGGCGGAAAAACTGGCCGACCAGCCCGGACATAAATGCTATGGGCATGAACACAACAACGTCCTGCATGGTGATTGCCACCGCCGCCATGCCGATCTCCAGGCGGCCGTCTATGGCCGCCCTCTCGGGCTCCTTGCCCATCGTGCGGTGCCTGTGGATGTTTTCCAGGACAACGATGGAGTCGTCGACCAGAATGCCGACGCACAGGGTCAGGCCCATCAGGGACAGCAGGTTGAAGCTGAACCCGGCAAAGTACATCATCAGGAAGGTGGAAATGATTGAAGTTGGGATGGCCAGCATGACGGTGAACACGGAGCGCCACTCGCGCAGGAAAAACATGAGAACGACGCCGGTCATCAGCACGCCTTCCAGCAGGCTGCGCTTGGTGTCGTCGAGGGCGCCCTTAATGAAATCGGCATTGTTTTGGGTTACGACCAGTTCCATGTCCTTCGGCAGTTGTTTCTTTATCTGTTCAAGCTGTCTGAGCACGGCTTCTGACGTATCGACAATGCTGGCGTCATTTTGCTTTTGAATAATAACGGCTATTGCCTGCCGTCCGTTCAGGCGGGCGTACTGGGTTGCCTCGGCCAGGCCGTCTTTGACGGTGGCAATTTCTTTTAAGGCCACCGAACCGCCGGGGAAGGGGATGCGGATCTCCTCCAGCTCGGAAAGGCTCCTGTACTCTCCCAAAAGGCGCACCGTAAAGTCGGTGGAGGGCTGCTTCAATTCGCCGGCCGGCATGTTGATGTTTTCGAGGCTCAGACGGTTAACAACCTGGTTGATGGAAAGGCCGTACCCTTCCATTTTGGCCCGGTTGACCAGAACCTGGATTTCTCTTTCCTGCCCGCCCACCAGGGTAACTTTGCCTACCCCCGGGGTGGTTTCAAGCTGCTGTTTTACGATATCTTTTGCCGCACTGTAAATGGAGGGGAGGGGGCGATTGCCCGACAGGACGATGGTCATGATGGGCTGGGCGTTCATGTTGTATTTCTGGACAATCGGTTTGTCCGCATCTTTAGGGAGCCTGTAAAGGACGGAGTCTATGGCCTTCTGGGCGTCAATGGCCGCAATGTCGGAATCAGTACTCATGGTGAATTCCAGGATGGTAATGGCCATTCCTTCCGAGGCGGTGGTGGTGGTGCGCTTTAAGCCGGGTATGGACGAAACCGCCTCCTCGATGGGGTCAACCACCTGGCTTTCTACCTCTCTGGCCCCTGCGCCGGGGTAGGTGGTGACGATGGTTACGAAGGGGATGTTTGTTTTGGGAAAAAGGTCGGAACTCAGACGCGAGTACCCCACCAGGCCCAGAACAATGAAAAACATGATGACCATGGTCATGGCTGCCGGTCTTTTAATTGCCAGCTCGGTTACTCTCAAGGTTAAAAGGCCCCCGTTCCGTCATTGCCTGTTGTATCGCCTTTAGCCCGGCTGGTTAACCGGTGAATTGCCTTGTGCGTTTCCCGAAATGTTAGCATAAATTTAATATATTGTCAAAAAAAATAACCCCGCAAACAAAAGCGGGGCGGCCGATTCACGATATTTTTTGCAGTTCCTGCAGCTTGTGTTTTTTCCCGGCAATCTCTTCGGCGTAATCAGATGAGATGAGGTAGAGATTTACCCAAAGCTCGTGTTCGTTGGGCTTGCCCTCCAGTTCTTTTGCCAGTTCCTTGAACTTCTTTATGACCCTGTCTTTAAAGGCGGAAAACTCACCCAACAGTTCCACCACATCGCGCTGAGTGTAGGACGCACCCTCCCTTAAAATTTTGGCCAAAATAAAACCCCCCAACATTGAAGCTTTTAAGTTAATTATAGTATTTAATGGTAAATAATGTTAAGAGGTTTTAAATGTCGGATTGCCGGTCAAATGATCGATTTTCAGGAAAACAAGGGAGGCCCGGCGGGCCCCCTGGTGCGCGGTTAATTTTAGAAGTTGCTGTACTGCCCGATATTTTGAGCGCCGGCCATGCTGGACTGGCCGAAAAGGCCGGAGGTCGGCTGTTGAGCGCTGGCCCACTGAGCTGTTCCGTAGGTCGGGATGTACTGGCTGCTGGTAAACCCGGTTGTTCCGAACTGGCCGGTCTGTACCGGGTAGGCCGGCTGCGCGGCAAAGCCCGTTTGCCTTACGGCTGTAAAACTGCCGGGCGTGGTTGCGCCGATGCTGCCTTGTGAGCTGAGAGCCCCTTGGTTGACCAGGTTGCTGATGTGCTGGTTGTAGGTCTGATCAGGGGTGGCCCATCCCAGACCGTAGCGGTTGGCCGCCATAGAGCTCAAGTACTGGTTCCTGGAAAATTCGTCGCTGCGAGCAGCTCCGAACTGGGCACCGAAAGCTCCGTAGGCCGGAGTTTGGACGGCGGTGCTGATTGGCGGAGTGTAGGCGCCGAACTGTCCTGTGACGGGCTGGGCCCAGGCGGGCGCGCCAAACTGGCCGCTGGTAAAGGGTCTGGCCATTTGAGCGGTCACCTGCTGGGCAACGTTGCTGATGGTATTGACGTCCTGGCTGAGGCGGTTGCAGAGCTGCTGGATGGCCTGAAGCTGCTGGGTAGCCATGCTTTCATTTTGCTGCAGCCGCTGAAGCTGTGCTGCGTTATTGGCTTCCGAACGCTGCAACTGGCTTGCGACCTGGCTTATGGCGTTCACTTCCTGCCGCAGGTCCTGAATTTGTCTCTGAAGCTGATAAATCTGGTCCATTATCGTTCCCCCTTGCTAGAATTAGGCTTCTCGCCTTATGCAAATATATTATTCTACGCATTTTTGCGGCTTATTACCGGGAAATTATGGATATGTAAAATTATCCCTCATAACTGACGTTATTTTTTGTTTTTCCTGGCAAAATTAAGAAGAACACTGCCGTTTGCGTGCGGTTCAAAACCCTCTATTTCCGGCGAAGCGGCGGCAATTCTGAGGCTGTGGTTTAAAAACACCCACGGGGTGTCCTGCATGATGGCTTTAACGGCCCTGCGGTACATCTGCTCCCGCAGGACCGGTTCGGTTTCCTGCTGGGCGCTGACCAGCAGGAAATCCACTTCCCGGTTTTTGTAGCGGGCTGTATTAAGCCCGTTGTCGATCTGGGAGGAGGAAAGCAGGGTGTACAGGAAGTTATCCGGATCGCCGTTATCGTTAATCCACCCGTACAAAAAAGAGTTCCCCTCCTCCCTCAGCAGGGCTTCTTTGTACTGATTCCAGGGGTAGGCTTTAATCTCCGCCTCTATGCCTACCCTTGCCAGGTCCTCCTTCAGGGCAGCCGCTACTTTTTCCCCTCCCGGCGGATTGTACGGCCTGGGATTGGTGTAGGTTATAATGGTTATTTTTAAGCCGTCTGCGTATCCATTGCGGGCCAGAATCTCTTTGGCCCCTTCGGGGTCGTAGGGGAGGGGACGCGCCTCCGGGTCGTAGCCCAGGACGCCTGGGGGCAGGGGGCCGTTGGCCGGAAAGGCGAAACCATGCAACACCCCGGAAACAATTTGCTCGCGGTCTATGGCCATGCTGACGGCCTTTCTTATTTCAGGGTTGTTAAAAGGCTCTTTGTCGGTAAAGAAGCCCAGGTAGTGGATATCCAGGCCCGGCTTTTTCAGCACTTTAAATCCTTTGTGCTCCAGGTAGCGGGCATCTGGCGGCGTTATTCCGTCGACGATGTCGGCAAGCCCCAGCTTTAGAGCCAAAGCCCGCAGCCTGCCGTTCTTAATAACCGTAAAGACCAGTTTCTCCTGTTCGGGCCGCCCGCCCCAGTAATCCCGGTTTGCTTTTAGAGTAATGATTTTTCCTTTTTTCCATTCGCTGAAGCAAAAAGGGCCGGTTCCGACCGGCTTTTGGCCGAATTCTTCGCCCAGCGCTGTGGCGGCCGCCGGGCTTACAACGGGTGCGGCGGCGGGCATGGCCAGGTTGTGCAGAAAAGGCGCATAGGGGTATTTCAGGACGAACTTCACGGTATATGGATCCGGCGTTATAATTTTGTCCACCATGCCAAAGGCAAAGGAGGCGTAGGTTGTTTTTCCCGTAAACGGAGGGGACATCTGCCGTTCGATGCTGAAGCGCACCGCGCCGGAGTTAAACGGCGTGCCGTCGTGAAATTTGACGTTTTTTCTCAGGTAAAAAGTCCACTCGCGGCCGTCGGGTGAGGCGCGCCAGGCCTCGGCCAGACAGGGCTCAATCTCTGTTGTGCCCGGCTTGAAGCGGACCAGCCCTTCAAAGACATTTGAAATCACTTTGTTAGATTCCTCGTCCTGGGCCAGGGCCGGGTCCAGGGTTATTGAATCCTGCCCCCGGGCGTAGATGAGAATGTCGCCATCCCGTCCCATCAGCCTTCCGGCCGCAGGTGCAATGCTGGAGCGCCCCAGCAGAAAGAACGGCAGCATTAACAGCAATACCGCCGTTATCAGTTTTAGCCTGTGCAAAGTTACCACCCCGTTAGCCGTGCATTTAATGATAATTATTAATTTCTGTATAAAATGTTAATTACCTCCATATAAAGAATAAAAAGCTCTAAATTAAATGCCTGTTAACCGGCGGCGCGAATTGGGTTATTATATAACTTAATGAAAAAAAATTGACGGAGGATGTTACATGGTTATCCATTTCGGTCCGGCAGGGGCCTCCGATTCGTTTTACGCCGGGGGGCACAGGTCGTCCCTGGAGATGCCGGAGTGGCTGGCAAAAAGAGGGTTGAATGCTTTTGAGTACCAGTGCGGCAGGGGTGTAAACATCGGGGAGGAGACGGCCGCGCGCCTGGGCGGGCTTGCCGCTGCCCGGGGAATAGAGATGAGCCTGCACGCTCCCTACTACATTAATCTCAGCACCGCCGACCCGGCTATCCGGGAAAAGACCAGGGGACACCTGTTAAAGGCAGTGGCGGCGGCGCGGGCGATGAAGGCCAGGACGGTGGTATTTCACCCGGGGGCGGGAAGCGGCGACCGGAGGGCGGCTTTTGCCCGGGCTAAGGCCTTATTAAAAGAAATATTACTAGAAATGGAAGAAAAAGGAATAACGGACGTTAACCTGGCTCCCGAGACCATGGGCAAAAAAAATCAGCTTGGCACCCTGGAGGAAATCCTTGAGCTGTGCGAACTGGGCAGGCAGGTGGTGCCCGCTGTGGATTTCGGGCACATGCACGCGCTGACAGGCGGCGGTTTTTCAAAAAAAAGTTCTTTTGCGGCGGCCCTGGACCTGATCGAGCGGAGGCTGGGAAGGGAGTGCCTGCAGAACCTGCATATCCACTTCAGCCCCATCGAGTACACCGCCGCCGGCGAGAAGAGGCACTGGACAACCCTGGAAACCCGCTTCGGGCCCGATTTTACCCCGCTGGCGGAACTGATTGCCGAGAGGGGCCTGACTCCTACGGTAATTTGTGAGTCGGCCGGGCGGCAGGCTGAAGACGCCATGGTTTACAGGGACATATATTTAAAGGTTAAAGGCGGGAAGTGAGACGCGGGCAAGCCTGACGCCGTCCCCGCGTCCCGGTGCAACCGCCTTTTGGGCGCCCGGTTCAGTGCACTTCCACGTCCCGGGCGCCGTTCTGGCGGAGAATGCTGGCCGCCTGGTCTACCTTCTTTTCATCGGTGCGAATGGAGGCCAGGATTTTGCCTTCGCGCACCTTTTCCTCGTAGAACTTGCCCCGCTCGGCGGGGATGCCCCAGTCGATCAGTCCGCCGGCTATGCCGCCTGTGGCGGCACCGGAGATAAGACCTGCAATTGGCCCGGCGGCTATTACCGGCCCGATTCCGGGAATGGCCAGGGCACCTGCTCCCATGGCCAGGCCGGTCAGCCCGCCCAGCACTCCGCCGGCGGTTGCCCCGGTGGCCACGCTGCCTTCCCCGGCAGCAGCCGTACCAGGCCGGCCGGTTTTTTCGGCATTTGCCGCTTTGCCCCTATCGGCGGCCAGTATGGATATTTCTTCGTGGAAACCGCTGCCCCGCAGTGCCGAAACCGCTCTTTCAGCCTGTTCCCGGGAGTCAAACAAACCAAGGACTGTTTTAAGCAATTGTTGCGTCCCTCCTGTAATGAAATTGATTTTTTCTTATAGTGTCACAAGTGCGCTTATCCTATGCTTATACTTTTATTAGGGAGGGAAATTATTTTTTCGGAAGGCCAGGCCACACGGTTTATTTTTATTTTTGTTCTGATATAATATTGTGTGTTTGCAAGTTGACCAGTAAATTTGGAGGAGGGTTAGAACATGCTGCCGACCCCTAAGAAATTTTTTGTTACAGCAGGCAGTGCGGAGGGTAAAAATCACTTAAATGCCTTTGACAACGCCCTTTTGAAAGGGAGAATAGGCAATTTGAATCTGATGCGGGTGACCAGCATTCTGCCGCCCGGCGTCCAGTATTGCCCGGACCTGGAGATACCGCCCGGGTCGCTGGTGCCCACGGCCTACGGATACATTATAAGCGATGTTCCCGGCGAGTTGATTGCGGCGGCCGTCGGGGTGGGCTTTTCAAAAGACTCCTTTGGGGTAATTATGGAGTTTTCCGGGAAATGCGGCAAAGAAGAAGCGGAAAAGGCAATCGAAAACATGCTCAAAGAAGCCTTTGAAACCAGGGGGATGGAGTTGGTGGGCACCAAAATCGCATCCGCCGAGCACCGCGTGGAAAAGATAGGCTGCGCCCTGGCTGCCGTGCCTCTGTGGTACTGATATTATTTTTTATGGAGGTGCTGAAATGGACCAAAAACTGCAGTTATGGTTTACGGAATTGCAGACGGACGACATGGCCCTGTCGTGCCGGGTGAAGAAAACCCTTCATCAGGAGGAGACTCCGTTTCAAAGCCTGGCCGTTTTGGATACGGAGCAGTTCGGGCGGATGCTTGTTCTGGACAACGTGATCCAGACCACCGTCAGGGACGAATTCGTGTACCACGAGATGATGGCCCACGTTGCCCTGAATACCCATGCCCTGCCGAAAAAGGTGCTTGTTATCGGCGGCGGCGACGGCGGAGTGGTGAGAGAGGTGGTTAAGCACCGGTCTGTTGAAAAGGTCGTCCACTGCGAGATTGACGGGGCGGTAATAGAAGCCTCGCGGAAATACCTGCCGGAAATAAGCTGTGCCCTGGACGACCCCAGGGTGGATATTGTAATAGACGACGGCATCAAGCATGTCAGGGAACATAAAAAGACTTACGATGTAATCATAGTCGATTCGACCGACCCGGTAGGGCCGGCCGAGGGCCTTTTCAGCGCTTCGTTCTACAGGAGCATTTACGAAGCCTTGAATGAAGACGGCCTGTTTGTGGCGCAGACGGAATCGCCCTTTTTCAACCGCGACCTGATCCCGCGGCTGTATAAGGACATATCCGCAGTCTTTCCCGTTACCAGGCTGTTTTTGGCCTGCGTTCCGACCTATCCCGGCGGGCTGTGGACCTTTACCATGGGCTCCAAGCGATATGACCCGCTGGAAGTTGACATAGCCGGGATACCTCAAATGGATACGAAATATTACAGCCCCGCCGTGCACCGGTCCTGCTTCGTGCTGCCGCCGTTTGTTGAAGAACTGCTGGTCCAGGGCGGCAGGTAAACCGGGAGATACCGCAATTATTTCTGGGGGGAAGGCAGTTGCTCGACTTCGTTGTAAAGTATGCCGGGTTCATGGGCAGCGCCGGCGATTACGAACAGGCAGATGTGGTTTTGGTTGGAGCACCTATGGATTTTACGGTCAGCTTCCGGCCGGGCGCCCGGCAGGGCCCCCGCCAGGTGCGCCAGGTATCGTACGGGCTGGAGGAGTACAGCGTTGACCTCGAACGGGACCTGGCCGATTACAGCTTTTTCGACGCCGGGGACATTGAGCTGCCTTTTGGCTCGGTGCAGGAGAGCCTGCGCCGGATCGGCCTTGTTGCAGCAGAAATAATTGCTGCCGGCAAATTCCCCCTCTTTCTCGGCGGCGAGCACCTGATCAGTTTTGCGGTGATAAAGCAGGCGGCAAAATCATATCCGGGGCTGGCGGTAATCCATCTGGATGCCCATGCGGACCTCAGGGAGGAGTACATGGGGGAGTTTTTCTCCCACGCCACGGTTATGCGCAGGGTGGCAGACCTGATCGGCGGGAAAAACCTCTACCAGTTCGGCATTCGCTCAGGCGCCAGGGAAGAGATCGAATTTGCCCGCCGGAACACAAACCTGTTCACCAATGAGGTTGTAAAACCCCTGCGTGAGAACATTCAGTATCTTAAAGGAAGGCCGGTATACGTGTCCCTGGACATCGATGTGGTGGACCCGTCCTTCGCTCCAGGGACGGGGACGGCGGAGCCCGGTGGGTGCACGGCAAGAGAAATCTTGCAGGCTGTCCACCTGATGGGCGGGTTAAACGTAGTTGGCTTTGACCTGGTGGAGGTGAGCCCCCTTTACGACCCGTCCGAAAGGACGGCCCTGCTGGCGGCAAAGCTGGTGCGGGAGGCCATTTTAACTTTCGGCCGCCCCCGCCTGAAATGAGGTTTTCTTTTCTTTAGTACGGCCTAAAAGACCTGTAAAAAGCGCCCGAACGGCCCGTAAAAAATGAGGTTGCCGTTAAAAATACCATTTGACTTCAGGCGCTGGATTAGGTATACTTATCATTGTCAGCGATGCAGCCCTTCTGTTAAAAGGCGGTATCGCAAGCCAGAACGGAGCTGTGGTGTAGTGGCCTAACATGCCTGCCTGTCACGCAGGAGATCGCGGGTTCGACTCCCGTCAGCTCCGCCACTTTTATGCCACGGTAGCTCAGTTGGTAGAGCAGCGGACTGAAAATCCGCGTGTCGCTGGTTCGATTCCGGCCCGTGGCACCATTCTTGACAACAAGCCAAAATGTGGTATCATAATGTTAAGTTATTAATTTAGCGTGCGGAAGTGGCTCAGTGGTAGAGCATCGCCTTGCCAAGGCGAGGGTCGCGGGTTCGAATCCCGTCTTCCGCTCCATTTTGTCCGGCGACATAGCCAAGTGGTAAGGCAGAGGACTGCAAATCCTCCATTCCCCGGTTCAAATCCGGGTGTCGCCTCCATTTGATATGCTAACTGGCGATCTTTTGAGATTGCCAGTTTTTATTTTTGTTGCCCTGAACGGCCGATTCGTTAAATTAATAAAAAAAACCCGCTGTCATTTGTGATGTTCTTAGAGGCCTCTTCGTCCATTGGAGCGCCGTCAAAGTAATACGCCGGCGAGGTCCGCAACAATTACGAAAAAATAGAATCTCTATATGTCCGGCGGTAAAAGGTGCCGGAATAATCAGGGCCGCCATGCTTCAATTGAAATAGGGGCACGTTAAAAAAATTTGTTGGTTCTTAGTTATGAATTTATGGCGGTTGGGATAACCTTTAGGAGAGGTGGATTTTATGACCCAAAAGAAGTTTCAGAGAATCCCGGGGCATATAGGTGTAATCCCTGACGGAAACAGAAGATGGGCTGTAAAGAACGGACTATCAAAAGAAGCAGGATACGAAAGAGGGTTGGAACCCGGTCTAAGACTATATGAAATGTGTGTAGAACTGGGAATAAAAGAGTTAACTTTTTATGGCTTTACCCAGGATAATACAAAGCGGCCTTCAGTTCAGCGAAAGGCTTTTCAAAAAGCATGTATTGATGCTGTGAGGATGCTTGCAAATAGAGATGCGTCTCTACTTGTTGTTGGAGATTATAATTCGCCATTATTCCCTCCGGAACTAATTCCGTATACTAAAAAAAGACATACGTTTGGGAGAGATCTAATTCGCGTAAATTTTTTAGTTAATTACGGGTGGAAATGGGATTTAAACTATGCAAAAGATCAAATTATTTCAGGCAACGGTACTTCAACGATAAATCTTTTTGAATCAATAGCCTCATCTGAAATATCTCGAATAGATTTGATTATCAGGTGGGGAGGCAGGAGTAGACTTAGTGGGTTTCTACCAATTCAATCAATATATTCAGACTTTTTCATAATTGATGAATTATGGCCCGACTTCAAACCAGAGCATTTTTACAAGGCACTTAGCTGGTATGAAACACAGGAAATCACTTTAGGTGGTTAAAAACTACGAATTTTCAGCAGGATCACCTGAATACCGGAAAACCGTTGAGGCTTATCAGTGCAGCGGCGGAGCCTGGGGCTGGACGGCTGCCTGGCTCCAGCGGGCGATATGCAGGTGTCCTGGTAGTAGCCGGCCTGTTCTGCCGGGGAAACACCGGCGCAGGCCACGTTTAAGGCCCGGGCCAGCCAGGGGCCCAGGCAGCACAGGTCTTCGGTGCTTAGCTGGCTTGTCGCCGTTTTGCCAATTGCATACATTGCGGCCGTCATTTCCTGCACCGCAACTTTAAGGAAGTTAACCAGGGAGGCTGCTCCCAGGGCGGGGTCGAACTGTTCCCGCAGCCGTCCGGTTTGCAGCAGCAACTGAAATGACGGCTCGCCGGGGGAGGCCAGGAGCGTTTGTTGAGAAACCATTGCCATTACGGCAGCAGTGCCTATGTAGACGGCGTCCGCCCCCAGGGCAAGGGCCTTCAGGAACTGGCCGGGGGTGAACAATCCCCCGTCAGCCAGGAGAGAAACCTTCCCCTTTTGTCCCTGGCCGTCCAGGAAACGCCGGGCGCGGGCAATGGCGTATATGGTGGGGAAGCCCAGGTCGTCTTCCAGGGTCGGTGAGGCGCCGTGGGTGGCGCTAAACATCATGTCATCTGCTGCTTCGTTCAGTACCCCGCGCACAAGGCTGTTTAATCCAGTGCCAGGCCATGTTCAAATACCTCCTGCGGAATGGAAAGAAAGAAATCACCCTTATTAGTATGTCTGGAGGTCTGAATAACATTCTTAAAGCGGGAAAATCCGGCCTTTAAGGCGCAGCTGCTGCAAGGCGCTGCCCTAGCCTTTGTTAATTGTGCTTAAATGTGATAAAATAAAAAAAGGCAATCACTCGTGTTGGGAAAACCCGTGCGACAAGCCGGGGACGCAAAACCTCCCTGGTAGCAAGGCTTTTTTAAAGGGACATAATTGCCGGGGCCCAAGGAATGCGACTGTACTGGGGGGGGTATAGTCTTATATGACTATAACTGCCCCATTTAAATTTTACAGAAAGGGGGCGCAATACAATAATATTCCACATAAAAATGATGCAAGACTGCCGCCGTATCTGGCAGAAAAAGAAAAAATCCTTCATCTGTGAAAAAGACTTCAGGCAGAGCGTTTATACAATCAAACTAAGACGTTATTTGGATTATGGTCTTTCTAAATTTATCGGGAAAGGAGTAACAAATGAAGGGAATCAAAAAGATAATCATTAAAGTCATTAAAAGAGGCATTTTCTTGTCAATCGGTTCATTGCTGGCTGCCATCGGATTGGAGCTTTTCTTAATTCCCAACAATATAATTGATGGCGGCGTTATTGGCATTTCTATTATGAGCAGCTATCTGACTAATCTCCCAATCGGTTTATTCATCCTGGGCCTTAATATTCCGTTCCTGCTTCTGGCCTACAATTATATCGGCCTTACCTTCGTCATTTCAACCCTTTATTCAGTATCAACTCTCGCTTTATTTACCACGCTCCTTCACCCTGTTCCTGGTATAACCGGGGACCTTCTGCTTGCTTCCATTTTTGGAGGTATCGTGCTGGGAATAGGAGTAGGCACCGTTTTGCGCTTTGCCGGTTCTTTAGACGGTACCGAAATATTGGCCTTAATTTACGGTCCAAGGTTTGGTTTCTCTGTTGGCGAAGTTGTCATGTTTTTTAATATCTTTATTATGGGCAGTGCCGGGGTGGTATTCGGCTGGGACAGGGCAATGTACTCGATGTTGACTTATTTTGTAGCTTATAAAGCCATTGACATTGTGGTTGAAGGTTTAAAGGAGTCCAAGTCGGCAATGATTATTTCGGAAAAATCGGGAGAAATATCGACTTCCATTATTTATAGACTGGGCCGGCCGGTTACTCATCTCTACGGTAAGGGCGGCTACAATCAGGAGGACAAGGAAATACTTTACTGTGTTGTTAACAGGCTGGAACTTGCTAAACTTAAGAATATTGTTTTGGAAATAGACCCAAATGCGTTTCTGGCAATTGAGGAAGTTCATGATGTGCTGGGGGGCAGGTTTAGTAAGCGTGCTATTCACCAGAGGTTAAAAAAATTTTCTGCCGCAAATTAACCTTAATTATTCAGGCGGGCCGGTGGGGCCTGAGGGGAAACGACGAAATTTTTAGGCCTCCGGCAGGAGAACTTTCCAGGAGAGAGAATATTTTTAATATTGAATTTTATTTATCATAATACGGGGAACAGGTGCCCTTACACGGGTTAAAAGGGAAGTCCGGACCCCCGCCACCCACCCAGCGCCCGTTTTTTTGCCGTGTCCGGCGGTGCATTTAGGGCTGCGGTGGGGCGGGGGGAAAGGCGCGGTCCCGCCACTGTGAGGGGGAGCCTCTCTGCGTAGAACCACTGCCCTGCGCCTGACGGTGCGGCAGGCGCGCGGCCACCGGCAGTCGCCGGCAGCCCGGAGATTTTTGCAGGGTGGGAAGGGGTGGAGCAGGCTATGAACCCGAGCCAGGAAACCTGCCTGTTTCCGCACACCAAAACCCTACGTGCGATAGGGAGGTGGGCAGGGTGCTTTAGTCAAGCTGCCTCAGTCCGTAGGGCTGGGGCTTTTTGATTTCTGTGCTGTGACCTGGTTGAAGGTTTAAACCCGCGTAAAGGAGGTTTGTCAATGCATATTGCCGAGGGAATGCTTCCCCTCGGCTGGGCGGCGGCATATACGGGGATCGCGACGCCGTTTCTGGCCAGGGGAATTTGGGATTATAAACGCCTCGCGGCGCGTGAGCCGTCCGTCAGGCAACTGGTGGGGGCGCTTACGGCGGCGGTTTTTGTCATTTCCCTCCTGCCCGTGCCCGTTCCCGTCACCGGAACCTGCTCGCATCCCGGGGGAACTCCCCTTGCTGCTGTTCTGGCCGGCCCCTGGCTGGCGATGGTAATGGCCCTCATTGCCCTGCTCTTTCAGGCTCTCTTTCTCGCCCATGGCGGCCTTACCACTCTGGGGGCGAATACCCTGACCATGGGTATCTTCGGGGGGCTGACTGGCTACCTGGTCTACCGGCTGCTGCGGCGGTTTGGCCTTGACCTGGCCTGGGCGGCGGGGTGTGCAGGTTTTCTGGGAGATCTGAGCATCTATTTGGGAAGCTCCCTGCAGCTTGCCCTTGCCATTCACGGCACCACACCCTGGCACCAGGTCTGGAAAGTTGTTTTTGCAGCTTACCTTCCCACTCAGCTTCCCCTTGCCTTGCTGGAGGGAATCTTAACGGGACTGGCGGTAGGCTATGTGGCGGCCCGCCGCCCGGATCTGCTGGCCAGGCTTGGCTATGCCCTGGCGCAGAAGGGACCGCCGGTTCCGGAAGGGGGAGTGCTTCGTGAGGAAAAATAGAGTATTCCTGGCCTTACTGGCAGGGTTAGCGATGTTGTTCCTTTCTGCCCCTTTTTTCGGCGGCCGCGAGTTTACAGGGATGGATGAACGGACCGGTTTGGTTGTGGAGAGATATGCGCAAGAGGTAGGGGTTGGAGAGCGCCCTCCCCTCATCAACACCGACCGGGGCGACCTGCTCCTTTTCCTCTTTGCCCTTTCCGGGCTCGCGGCGGGGTTTTATCTGGGTCACCAATGGCGGGATCTTTTCGGCAGTGGAAAGGGCGGTTTTTCTGATAATCCTGGTCCGGAAAGGGATTAGTGATGATGGAAGAATTTTTGGGGGATGAGGAGAAGAGCCGTTTTTGGGAGAGGGTAGACGCCCGGGCGAAGCTTTTCCTGGTCTTGCTTCTTTTGGGGATCGCGGTGGCGGCAGAAAACATATGGGCGCCTGCAGCCTGCTTCCTTTTCACGGTCCTGCTTCTTTCATTTCAGGACGGACGGTTTCTCCTGCGGTTTTTCCCAGTTCTCCTTATGGCCCTGTTTGTCTTCGCAAGCCAGGTTTTCTGGTACGGTACAACCCCGCTCTTCCACCTGGGCCGGGGAGGGCTGGCGCTTACCGGCTACCAGGAGGGAGTTTTCCGGGGAGCACTCCTGGCGGCACGCCTCCTTGGAGGTTTTTCCCTGCTCCTCTTTTTGAGCGTGACCACCCAGGTGAAAGAGCTTCTGGCAGCGGCCCGGTGGTTCCGGATGCCTGCCCCTTGCCTGGAAATTGCACTTTCCGCTTACCGGGCGGTGCACCTCCTGGCCGAGGAAATCCTCCTGGTCTATCGCGCCCAGCGTCTGAGGTTAAACTACGCCGGCTGGCGGCAGGGTCTGCACAGCGCCGGGATGCTGGGAGGGATTGTTCTCGCCCGTGCCCTCGACCGGGGCGAAACGCTGGCCCGTGCCCTGAATTGCAGGGGTACCGGGTGTCTGGCCGGGAGGGCCGGGGGAAAGAAGGGGGACTGCCGGGGCGACCTGCTCTTTTTAGGGCTGGGGGGCTGCCTGGCTTTTGGCCTGGCCTTGCTTGGGTTTTGCCTGCCGGGTTCCGGGTTTTAAATTTTGGGAAAAACAGGAAACAGGGTGAAGGACCTTGGAGATTCAGGAGCATACCTTTTTGGAAGCCCGGGATGCGTGGTACCGCTACCCTAACGGCCGGACCGCACTGCAGGGGATCAGCCTGGAGTTGCACCGGGGGGAACTGGTGGTACTGCTGGGCGCCAACGGCTCGGGGAAAACAACCCTTTTATTGCTCCTTCAGGGGCTGCTGGCTCCAAACCGGGGGCAAGTCTGCCTGGAGGGCCGGCCTCTCCGGAAGCTTCCCGAAAAAGTGCGCTTCCGGAGGATCGGACTGGTTTTCCAGGACCCCCGTGACCAGCTTTTTGCCCCTACCGTTTATGAAGATGTGGCTATGGGGCCGGCCAATCTCGGCCTTTCGCCTGATGCCGTCAGGGAGAGGGTGCGCCGGGCCCTGGAGGCGGTGGAGATCTGGAGCCTCCGGCAGGCTGCACCACATCAGCTTAGCTTTGGAGAACAAAAACGGGCGGCCCTGGCAGGCATACTTGCCTTAGGTCCGGAGATTATCCTTTTGGATGAGCCGACTGCAGGCCTCGATCCGGCCGCGGCCAGCAAGATCATGCACCTTTTGCACGGCCTGAACCAGAAGGAAGGGCTAACCATTCTGATGGCGACCCATGATGTGGATCTCACCCCCCTCTGGGCGGACCGGGTAATCGTCCTGGAAGAGGGGAAGATCCTGGCCGGGGGAAGCCCTGCCGCCGTCTTCCGGGATCCTGCCCTGGTCCGGTCGGCGCATCTCCGGCTCCCCCGAATCGCCCATCTTTTCGAGATACTTGCCCGGGAGGACAGGGTCGCCCTGCCTCATCTTCCCTTGACCATCGGCGAGGCGCGCCGGATGCTGACCGGGTACAGGCGCGCCGGGGGGAAGTTCCTGCGCCGGGGGTATACCACCGGCGCCTGCGCGGCCGCCGCGGCGCGCGCTGCTGCCCTTTTCATCCTGGGAGAAAAGCCGGAAAGCATCACCGTTACTCTCCCCGGCGGGAGGGTGGCCCGTATCCCGGTGGGAGGGGTGGAGCGAACTCCGGAGGGAGTGACTGCCTGGGTGGTGAAGGACGCCGGGGACGATCCGGATGTGACCCACGGCGCGCGGATCGAGGCTACCGTAAGGCTGCAGCCCGGAAAAATTACGGTCAGGGGCGGGCCGGGAGTGGGCACCGTAACCAAACCGGGTCTTGCCGTTCCGCCAGGCGGGTTTGCCATCAATCCGGTGCCTTTGCAGATGATCAGAGAAAATGTAGCGGCGGTGCTTCCCCCCGGACAAGGCGCGGAAGTCGTAATCGGCGTTCCGGATGGTGAAAGGTTGGCACGCCGGACCCTCAACCCCCAGTTGGGGATTGTGGGGGGTATTTCCATCCTGGGTACCACGGGAATAGTTGAACCCATGTCGGAGGAGGCTTTTAAGCTTGCCCTTGTTCCCCAGATTCAGATCGCCCGGGGCGCGGGCATGGAAACTCTGCTCCTTACCCCGGGGCGCCGGGGGAAAACCCTGGCTCAGGAGCACGGGATTCCGCCCGAGGCGGTGGTGCTGGTAAGCAACTTTCTTGGCTTTATGCTGGAGGAGTGTGCCCGGCACGGCCTCCGTCAGGTGGTCCTGTGGGGCTATGCCGGTAAGCTGGCGAAGGTTGCCGCCGGGGTCTTTCACACCCATAACCGGATTGCCGACGGGAGGGGGGAGGTTGTGGCCTCTCTCGCTGCTGCCCGGGGAGGTGGGGCGGAGCTGGTGCGTTCCCTTCTGGATGCAGCCACAGTGGAGGGGATGGCCGGCCTGCTGGCAGAAGCCGGCCTGGAAAGGGTCTGGGATGATCTGGCGGAACGTGCCAGCCGGCGTGCTATGGCCTACACCCGGAACGCCCTGCGGGTGGGAACGGTACTTTTCACCTGGCGGGGGGAAGTGTTGGGCTGGGATGAGAACGCCGCTGCCCTCTTAGCCGGGGCGGGCTGGCGGCTGCCCGGCGTTTTCCATAAGTGATTTGTAAAGGGGCTGGTTATCCTGGTTTATCCTGTAACTGTGGTGGGAATCGGGCCCGGAAGCAAAGAATATCTTACTCCTGCCGCAGGGACTGCGGTCGCGGAGGCGGAAGTGCTGGTGGGGGGTAAACATGCCCTCGGTCTCTTCTCGGGCCTGGGAAAGGAGTGCTACCGCATCGGCCGCAGCCTGGAAGAGGCGATTTCCTTCATAGAAGCAGCGCGGCAAGAGCGGCGGGTGGCCGTGCTTCTTTCCGGGGACCCCGGCTTTTTCAGCCTTCTGCCCCGTCTCCGGGCGCGCCTGGGAGAGGCCGGCCTCAGGGTAATCCCCGGCATCAGCTCCCTGCAACTGGCCTGTGCCAGGCTAGGTCTAAACTGGGAGGACTTTTGTTTTGTGAGCGTGCACGGCCGCGGCCCGGAAGGGCTGGAGGCGGCCTGCGCCACCCCGAAAGTGGCGGTGCTCACCGATCCGGCGTTCACCCCGGCATTCGTCTGCAGGTATTTTCTGGAGCGGGGGAAGAAGTTCCGCCAGGTTTGGGTGCTCACCGATCTGGGGCTGCCGGGCGAGGAAGTGACCGCGGTGAGCCTGGAGGAGGGGGCAATGCTTTCGGGACGGGGAAACAGCGTGGTGATTCTGCTCGGGGAGGAAGCAGGGCGGGATTCGGGGCAGGAGGAGTTCGGGGTCCTGACACCGGGCCTGCCGGATGAGCTTTTCGTCCGTGGGGAGGCGGCGATGTCCCAGGAGGAGATCCGCGTCCTTGTCCTTTGCAAGGCCCGGCTGCGGAAGGGGATGACCGTCTATGAGATCGGGGCGGGTACAGGGTCCTGGACGGTGGAGGTGGCACGGCTTATCGCCCCGGGGAAAGTTTTTGCTGTGGAAAAAGATTCTGCTGCCCTCGCCCTGGTGCGTGCCAACCTGGAAAAGTTTCGGATTTCTAACGTCGTGCCGGTGCCCGGGGAGGCCCCCGGAGTGTGTGCCGGTCTTCCCCCGGCGGACCTTGTGCTGATCGGGGGGAGCGGCGGGAGGCTTCGGGAGATTCTGGTTGCCGCCCGTGGGTGGCTGCGCGGCCGGGGTTTGCTGGTGCTAACGGCCGTTACCCCGGAGACTTTCGGCACCGCCTGGCAAATTTTGCACGAGGGCGGCTGGCAGGATCAGGAGGCGGTTTTGGCGAACCTGGCGCGAGTTGTCCAACGGGGAAGGACAAAAATCTGGCAGGGGGAAAACCCCGTTTTCATCTTGCGTGCACGAGTCCAGGGAGGGGGTACGGATGATGACTAGAAAGGGAAAGCTCTACGGCGTTGGGGTGGGTCCCGGGGAACCGGAACTGCTCACCCTTAAAGCTGCCCGGATCTTGCAGGAGGTTGCCGTGGTCTTCTTCCCCCGGGGAGATAAGGGGGAGCAGAGCCTGGCCCTCCAGATTGTCCGCCCCCTGCTGCATCCGGATCAGGAACTGCGGGAAGTTACCTTCCCCATGACCACTTCCCGCCGGGCGCTGGAAGGCGCCTGGCGGGAAGTGGCACAGACCGTCACGGCGGTGCTGGACGCAGGCCGGGACGCCGCCTTCATCACCATGGGTGACAGCACCCTTTACAGCACTTTTTTTTACCTTAAGCGCGCCCTCCGGGAGGCAAGACCCGACCTGGAGGTGGAGACCGTACCCGGTATCCCGTCCTTCAGCGCGGCGGCCGCCCTTTTAAGCCGTCCCCTGGCCTGCGGCCGGGAGGGGCTGGCGGTGGTCCCTGCCACGAGGGGACGCGCCTTTCTCCGTCAGGTGCTGGCCACCTTCGAGAACGTGGTGATCCTTAAAGCAGGGCCGGTACTGGAGGAAATGCGAAATCTCCTGGCGGAAGCGGGCCGGCTGGAAGAGGCCGCCTATGTCTGCCGGTGCGGTATGCCCGGACAGCTCCTTGAGGAGAACCTGGCCGCCGCCGGGGAGTTGCCGGGGGACTATTTTTCCCTGATCCTGGTAGGAAATTTTTCAAGAAGCAAATTCTGAGCCGGCGCCCCGCGACAGAGGCCCTGGCGGGCAGGGTGCGCTTCGCCCGGTCGGCAGGGCGCAGGACATGAGGAGGATAGATTGTGGCCGAACAGGGACGTAAGGGGATTGTCTATTTTGTGGGGGCGGGACCCGGGGACCCCGAACTGATCACGGTGAAGGGCCTGCGCCTCCTTCAGGAGGCGGAACTGGTGCTTTATGCGGGTTCCCTGGTCAACCCGGTGCTGCTCCGGCATGTGCGGGCAGGGGTTCCCTGCTGCGATACGGCGGCCCTGACTCTTGAAGAGATGGTTGATTTGATGGAGGAGGCGGCTGCTGCAGGAAAAGTGGTGGTACGTCTCCACTCAGGGGATCCGGCCCTGTACGGTGCCCTGCAGGAGCAACTGGACGCCCTTGCGGAGCGGGGAATCCCTTTTGAGATCGTGCCGGGAGTAAGTTCCTTCCTGGCGGCGGCGGCCCTTTTGGGGCGGGAGCTTACGGTGCCCGGTGGAACCCAGACGGTGATCCTGACCCGCCAGGGGGGGAGGACTCCTGTTCCCCCGTCTGAGTCGCTAAGGGAGCTGTCCCGGCACCGGTCCACCATCTGCCTTTTTTTGAGCGTGCATCTACTTGCCCAAGCGGTGGAGGATTTGAGGGTGCACTTTCCTCCAGATACGCCGGCCGCCGTTGTGGCGCGGGCATCCTGGCCCGACGCCCGGGTAATCAGGGCAACTCTGGGGGACCTGGAGGCCAGGGTACGTGAAGCCGGAATTTCCAAAACGGCATTGGTTTTCGTAGGGGACTTCCTGGCGGCGCGGGGGAGGCGCTCCTTCCTCTACGACCCCGGTTTTGAACACGGCTGCCGCGGCCGGGAGCGGGGGTAGAAAGATGGCGTGGCAGGTTTGGCGGCAGGAAAAAACGGATGAGTCCGGAGGTCTTGCCGTAATAGCTCTGACCCCGGCGGGGAAGAACCTTGCGGATAGGCTGGCCGGGGCCTGGAACGAAACCGGTGGAGCCGCCTGCGTCTACCATCCCACATCTTCTTTAAGCGGCCTGGTGCGCTCCTTGTGGAACCGGCATCAGAGCTTTGTCTTTATTATGGCCGTGGGGATTGTGGTGCGGGTGATTGCTCCTCTGATCCGGGACAAATGGTGTGACCCTGCGGTGGTGGTTGTGGATGAAGGGGGAAAGTTTGCCGTCAGCCTGCTCGGCGGGCATTGGGCAGGGGCCAACAGCCTTGCCCGGCGGGTGGCCGCCCTGCTGGGGGCGGTACCTGTGGTTACCACGGCTACCGACGTGCAAGGCACGGCCGCGGTAGACCTCCTGGCCCGGCAGTGGAGCTTTCTGCCCGTCCCCCGGGAGGGGGTAAAAGGGGTGAGCCGGGCCCTGCTGGAGGGGAAGAGGCTTGTTTTCTATACTGAATGGCAGCTTCCCGGGATAGAGGAGATTCCTTCCGTTGGCGCGGTGCGCCCCTTCCCGGGGGAACCGGGGGATGTCCCGGAGGAACCGGGGGAGGTGCCTGTTTTCGTGACCAGCAGAATGGTTTGCTCCTTTGCTCCGGACGCTTGTACCCTCTGTCCGCCCAGCCTCGCGGCGGGGATCGGCTGCAGGCGGGGGGTTCCCGCCGGTGAGATCGAGGCCGCCCTGACCGAGGCTTTCCGGCGGGCGGGAAGGCACCTGGAGAGCCTGAAGGTAATTGCTACCCACAGGGCAAAAGCGGACGAGGAAGGCCTGCGGGAGGCGGCCCGGACACTGGGAGTTCCCCTTGTCTTTTTTACCTCCCAGTCTCTTCGGGGAGTCCTGGAGCGGTATCCCGGCCTCCGGGAGGGGGATTTTGTGCGAAGGCAGATGGGGGTGGGAAATGTATGCGAAACGGCGGCCCTGGCGTCGGTCCCGGAGGGGACACTGGTTTTCCCCAAGTTGAGGCTGGGGAGGGTTACCGTTGCTCTTGCCGAGGCCGGCTTGCTGTTGTCGGCATCGGGCCGGGAGATGCGGCGGATTTGAGCCGGCGTGCCCGGGAATTATTGCAAGAGGCTGAGGTGGTGGTGGGATACCGCTCCTATCTCCGCCTCCTGGAAGGTATTCTCCATCCCTGGCAGGAACGAGTGGAGAGCAGAATGCGGGAGGAGGTAGACCGTGCCAGGCGCGCCGTGGCGCTTGCCCTTTCCGGGCGGAAAGTGGCGGTGGTGAGCAGCGGGGACCCGGGCATTTACGGAATGGCCGGCCTTGTTCTGGAGGTGCTCCTGAGCACGGGGAGGCAGGATCAGGTGGACTTCCAGGTGGTGCCTGGAATTACCGCCGCTTCCTCCGCAGCAGCGTTGCTGGGGGCGCCGCTGATGCATGATTTTGCGGTGATCAGCCTCAGCGATCTCCTGACTCCCTGGGAGGTGATTTTAAAGAGGATTGAAGCCGCGGCGCGAGGTGATTTTGTGGTAGTTTTCTACAATCCCAAAAGTAAAAAGCGGGTATATCAGCTCCAAGCGGCAAGGGAGGTGCTGCTCAGGTACAGGAAGCCTGAAACCCCGGTAGGGGTTGTGACAGGCGCGGGGCGGCCCGGGCAGCAGGTAGTGCTTACCGACCTGGCGCGCCTTCCCCAGGCTGAGGTGAACATGCAATCGGTGGTGATGGTTGGAAACAGTCAGAGTTACGTGAAGGACGGATACTTGATCACCCCCCGGGGTTACCCGCTCCCCGGCAGCGGGGCGACCGGGGGAACCATCCTTGTGCTGGCCGGAACGAAAGAAGGAAGGGAACTGGCGGCGGTCCTCGCGGCCGCGGGCCACAGGGTGGTTGCCAGCGCCGCTACTCCCTACGGGGGCGCGCTGCTCCGGGAAACGGGGCTTGCCGTCCGGGAGGGGAGGCTGGATGCGGCAGGGTTGCAGAAGCTCATCGAGGAGGAGGGGGTGAAGGGGATCCTGGACGCCACCCACCCCTTTGCCGGGGAGATCACCCGCTTAGCCCGGGAAGCTGCCCGCGCCTCGGGCATTTCTTACTTGCGCTGGGAACGGCCCCCTGCTTCCCTTCCGGCGGACGACCCCCTTATCCGCCGGGTGCGGGACTGGGAGGAGGCGGCGGAATGTCTTGCCGCCTTGGGTAAGGAAAGGGTGTTTCTTGCAGTAGGGATAAAGCCTCTCCCCTTTTTCCTGAACCACCCCGCCCTCCGGCGCTGCCGCTTTCTGGTGCGGGTGCTTCCCGTGCCCGGTTCCCTTCGGGCCTGCATCCAGCTCGGCCTGCAGCCGGAGCAGATTGTCGCCCTTCAGGGGCCCGGGACGCAGAAATTCAACGAGGCCCTGCTGGAGGAGTACCGGGCAGAGATCCTGGTGACCAAGGAAAGCGGGGAGACCGGGGGAGTGGGGGAGAAGATTGCGGCTGCCCGCGCCCGGAAAATTCCGGTGATAGTGGTGGAGCGGCCGCCCGATCCCGGGGGTGAAGGGGAGCGTTCCACCGTTTCCTCCCGGGAGGAGGTGCTCCGCTGGGCGGACGGCATCGCTGCTACGAATGAGAACTTCGTTCGGTTTCTGCAGGACCAAAGGGGGAATGGAAATTGAAAAAGGGGATTCTGCTCCTCGGTCACGGCAGCCGGCGCCCTGCCGCCAATGCCGGTTTGGAGGCGCTGGGGGGGATTGTGCAGGAGAGCCTGGGGCTTCCGACTCTTCCGGTTTTTTTTCAGTTTGGCAGGCCCACCCTGGCCGAGGGAGTTGCCCGTTTTGCCTCCCAGGGAATTCATGAGATTATTATTGTTCCCGTTTTTCTTTTTCCCGGGGTGCACCTGGAAAAGGACGTTCCGGAGGCGGTGGCCGGCCTGGCAGCGCGCTACGGGGAGGGCCTCAAGCTTGTACTCACCTCCGGCCTGGGCCCCGACCCGCGCCTCGCGGAGATCGTCGTGGAGCGGGTTAGGGCGGCAGGTGCCCTTCTGCCCGGCGGAGACGGTACAAAGGCACCGGTGGGGGCACAAGACCTGAATGACCCAGGGGCTATTGCGGCCCGGAGCCGCGACCTGATCGAGGAATACTTGGGAATGGAGTTTTTTCAGAGGAAGTTTCCCGGCCTTGCAGGGGAAGTGGTGCGAAGGGTGGTCCACGCTACCGGAAACCCTCAGGTTGCCTCTTTGCTGCGCTTTCACCCCGGGGCGGTGGAGGCGGGAATTGCCGCCCTGCGGCGGGGCGCTCTGATCTTTGCCGATGTGCGAATGGTGAAAGCGGGGATTAACGGGAGGGCGCTGCGGGAACTGGGGGGAAGGGTCATCTGTCCCATCCACCACCCCCGGGTGCACTCCTTTGCTGAGGAACGGGGGATAACCCGTGCTGCCGCGGCGGTGTACCTCTTCCGGGAGCAGCTCAGGGACTGCGTAGCGGTGGTGGGAAATGCCCCGACGGCACTGGCCGAGGTGATCCGGCAGACCGGGCAAGGGTTCCGGCCGGCCTTGATCATCGGCACGCCTGTTGGCTTTGTAGGGGCGGCCGAGGTTAAGGCGCGCCTGCAGTCCCAGCAGGTGCCTTATCTTACGCTGATCGGTTCCCAGGGAGGGAGTGCCGTTGCCGCCGCGGCGGTCAATGCTTTGATTTCTCTCGCCCAGGGCCGGGCGGGGCTTTAGAAAGGAATGGAGGAAGGCCAATGGCAAAAGCAATTATGGTCCAGGGGACGGCATCCCATGTGGGAAAGAGCATCCTGGTCACTGCCCTCTGCCGCATCTTCCGCCAGGACGGCTACCGGGTTGTCCCCTTCAAGGCTCAAAACATGGCCCTGAACTCCTTTGTTACGGCAGACGGGGGAGAGATGGGGCGCGCCCAGGTCCTTCAGGCCCAGGCGGCAGGGCTTGAGCCCGCCGTGGAGATGAACCCCGTCCTGCTTAAGCCTACCGGCAATGCCGCCTCCCAGGTCATCGTGCTGGGTAAGCCGGTGGGAAACATGAGTGCCCGCGACTACCATCTGGGGAAGAATCAAGATCTTCTGGGGATAATTGAAGAAACCCTGAGGCGGCTTCACAGGGAATACGAGATCATCGTCATTGAGGGTGCCGGAAGCCCTGCCGAGGTGAACCTTAAGGAGCGCGACCTGGCCAACATGCGCGTCTCCAGGCTGGCAGGGGCGCCGGTGCTGCTGGTGGCAGATATAGACCGGGGGGGTGCCCTCGCTGCGGTTGTGGGAACCCTGGCCCTCCTGGAGCCTGAGGAGGCGGAACAGGTGCGGGGAATTGTAATCAACAAGTTTAGGGGGGACCGCTCCCTGCTGGATCCAGCCCTGGAGTTTCTGGAGGCCAGGACCGGGAAGCCGGTGCTGGGGGTTCTCCCGTACCTCCAGGGGCTTCGCCTTCCCGCGGAGGATTCGGTCTGCCTGGAAGAGGCAGATACCGCGGCGGAAGGTGAGCTGGAGATCGCGGTGCTTTACCTTCCCCGCATATCCAACTTCACCGATTTTGACTCCCTTGCCCTCGAGCCCGGTGTCCGTCTCCGCTATGTAAAGGACGGAGAGCCGCTGGGAAGTCCAGATTTGGTGATCATTCCGGGAACAAAGAACACCACCGAAGACCTGCTCTATCTCTACGAAACCGGCTATGCCGCCGCGGTGCGGAGGGCTGCGGCCCAGGGGATCCCGGTTTGCGGGATCTGCGGCGGCTACCAGATGTTGGGCCGGGAGCTGCGGGACGTTGAACACAGCGAGTCCTTCCGGGATGAGCTCCCCGGTTTGGGGCTTCTGGATGTGGTGACCACCTTCGTCGGGGAGAAGATTCTCGCCCGGGCGCGCGGAGAGGTCTGCGGCGGCGGGCCCCTCTTCCAGGAGATTGCCGGGCTTCCGGTGGCGGGCTACGAGATCCACATGGGCCGCACGGTGCTGGGGGAAGGAACACGTCCCCTTTTGCGGGTGGTCGAACGTGAAGGGGGCGGCGGGGGGGATTTCGACGGAGCGGTTGCCCCCTCGGGCCTGGTGTGGGGGACCTACTTTCACGGCATCTTCGACAACGACCTCCTGCGTGCTCACCTGCTCGGCTGGCTCCGGAGGCGCCGGGGGCTTTCGCAGGGGACCCTGGAGGAGAAGGCCGGGGGAGGCAGGGGAAGTACTTGCCTGGAACGTGAACTGGACAGGCTGGCCGGAGCCTACCGCGCCCACCTGAATCTAGAAAAAATTTACGCCCTGCTGGGGCTGCCGGGCCCGCGCCTCCCCCGGCCGGGTGCAGGGGGCGGGCCGAAATGAAAGAGGTGCCCCGGTTGATGATCGCCGCCGTCCGGAGCGGCGCCGGCAAGACCAGCATTGCGACCGGAATCATGGGCGCCCTTGCCGGGAAGGGGTTGCGTGTCCAGGGTTTCAAGGTAGGTCCCGATTTTATTGATCCCGGTTACCATACGGCGGCCACCGGCCGCTGGGCGCGCAACCTGGACACCTGGCTTCTTGCCCCGCAGCGGGTAAAAGAGCTATTCCGGGCGGCGGCGGCGGATGCCGAAGTAGCTGTGGTGGAGGGTGTGATGGGCCTTTTCGACGGGGTGCGGGGGAGAGGAGAAGAGGCGAGCAGTGCGGAGGTTGCCAAACTGCTGGGCTGCCCCGTGGTCCTGGTGGTGGACGCGCGTGCCCGGGCGCGCAGTGTCCTCGTAGAGTTTCTGGGCTGCCGTGCCCTCGACCCGGCGCTTTCTTTTGCTGGGGTAATCCTCAACCGCGTCCAGGGCCCCCGGCACCTGGAGATGCTCCAGGAAGCTTTTGAGGAAAATAGCATTCCGGTTCTAGGTGCGGTTCAAGAGGGGAGTCTGCCCCGCTTCACGGAGCGCCATCTCGGCCTTGTGCCCACTCCGGAGCAGCGGGGAGTGGAAGGGGTGCTTTCCAGGTTGGCGGATGCGGTAGCGCGGCAGGTCGACCTGGAGGGTATCCTTAGCGCTGCCCGTGCCGCCGGAAGTTTGCCTGGGGGAATGGAGCAGGAAGAGGGGACTTTTGCTCCGGAGGGTAACACCACGCGGGGCGGAGCGGGGCGGGGCGCACCTGTGCGGGTTGCCTACGCCTGGGACGAGGCCTTCAACTTTTATTACCGGGATGGGCTGGAGACCCTGGCGGGGTTTGGGGTCGAGCTTGTTCCCTTCAGCCCCTTGAGCGATCCTGCCCTTCCTCCCGGAGTTGGGGGCGTCATTATCGGGGGGGGCTTTCCGGAACTTTTTGCAAAAGATCTTGCTGCTAACGCGGGAATGCTGGAGAGCCTGCGGCTTGCCCACAGAAAGGGGCTTCCCATTTACGCTGAGTGCGGGGGATTCATGTACCTCTGCGAAAGGCTCGTTGATCAGGAGGGCCGCTCTCACGCCCTGGCCGGGCTCGTGCCGGGCGTCTGCCGGATGGAACGGCGTCTCGCGGGTATGGGCTACGTTACGGCGCGCGCCCTGGCCCCCAGCATCCTCTGTGAAACCGGGGAAACCCTGCGGGGGCACGTATTCCACTATTCTTCCTTTGCGCCCCTGGCTGCGGCCTTTCCCTGGGCCTTTTCTTTCATCAAAGAAGGGCGGGAGGAGAGACCTGACGGCTACGTTCGGGGAAACCTCCTGGCCTCTTACCTTCACCTTCACTTTGCCGCCTCCCCGCAGGCGGCGGCCCGCTTTGCCTCCGCCTGTCAGGCCGGTGCCCGGCACGGTTTTGTTTAGGCCTTCCTTTTGATTTTTCTCCTCCGGCCGGTATTGACACCACATTTGAGGGGGGATATACTTTTTAATTATAGTGTGACCCAGCAAATTGCCAGAGGAGGAGTATTAATTTGAAGTTGCGCTTGGGTTTGCCCAAAGGCAGTCTCCAGGAGGCCACCTTTCAACTTTTTAAACAGGCCGGTTTTGAGCTTACCGTGCGGAGCCGCTCCTACTTTCCTTCGGTTAACGACCCCGAACTGGAAGTTGTGCTGATGAGGGCGCAGGAAATCCCCCGCTACGTGCATGAGGGGGTGCTAGATGCCGGTTTAAGCGGCCTGGACTGGATCCTGGAAAACGAGGCGGATGTTGTGGAAGTGGCCGACCTGGTTTACGCCAAAAGCACGCCAAACCCCATCCGACTGGTGATTGCCGTTGCCAACGACAGCAACATAAAGAGCGTGTCCGACCTGAACGGCAAGAGGATAGCCACCGAACTGGTGCGGGTAACCCAGAAGTTTCTGAGGGAGAACGGCGTAAACGCCTATGTGGAGTACTCTTACGGGGCCACCGAAGTAAAGGTGCCGCACCTGGTCGATGCCATTGCCGACATTACTGAAACGGGAAGCTCGTTAAAGGCCAACAACCTGCGGGTTATTGCCACCATTTTGGAATCCACCACCAAGCTCCACGCCAATAAGGAGTCCTGGAACGACCCGTGGAAAAGGGAGAAACTGCAAAACCTGGCCGTTCTGCTGCAAGGGGCGCTCCGGGCCAGGGCCCGGGTCGGCCTCAAGATGAACGTGCCGGGCGACCGGCTGGATACCATCCTGGCTATTTTACCAGCTATGAAGCAGCCTACCATCTCGCAACTGGTCAACAGCGACTGGGTGGCGGTGGAGGTTATTCTGGAGGAAAGGCAGGTGCGCGACCTCATCCCGGCGCTGAAAAGGGCGGGAGCGCATGATATAATTGAGTATCCCCTGACGAAGGTGATCCCTTGATTGGAGAAGCCGGCGGTTTTCCGCCGGCTTCCCTGTCTTGCGGGTTAAAATTCCCTGGGCTTGCAGATAATTTCTTTTATCTTTGTGTCGAAGAAGTTCTGGGAATGGGCCGGCTGGATGACAAGCGCCGTATCCAGCCCTTCGGCCGTGCCTCCCAGGGACACTATTTCGGTGCCGTAGGGTATTGCCCCGGCATCCAGGGCCATTACGGCAATCTCAACGCATACCTTTACTCCCTGTCCCAGGATGCGCAGGGCGCTGGCCACTATTTCGGACGGGTAGACCCCGCCGAATTTGTTCCTGCAGGCCCTGTCGAGACCGGCCATAAGGTGGGTGGCGGTCAGGACCCTGATGCCGCCGTCGGTAAGCTTTTTCCTGGCTTCGGCCGGCATCTCGTCTTCGCCCGGGTTATAAAAGCCCACCTGATGGGTGACGCATGTAATATTGAAGTCACCGGCGCGGCCTAATAACAGCTCCGCCGACTTACCCGAACAGGAGGCCACGACGATATGTTTTAAGCCCAGCTCGCCGGCCCTTTTGAGCGCCGCCTCGACGGTAGCCCTGGTGTTTGCTGCACCTTTTGTCTGCCAGTACAAGATATCAACTCCTTTTACCCTTTTTCTCCAACATTTTACCTGAAGAACAGGCATATTGCAATTTGCCCGGCAAATTATGAGCCGCCTGTTCTGTTTGTAAAGTAAAATAGGAGCGGCTTGCGGCGGGAATACTGGTAAGAAAAAAGAAGGGCTGAACATGGAAGGCGAAAGATGGGACATAGCCGTTGTCGGCTGCGGGCCGGCGGGCCTTTCTGCCGCTGTCAACGCTGCCGTAAGGGGCAGGAAGGCCGTGGTTTTTGGGGGAGAATTTTGTTCCCCGAAGCTGCAAAAGTCTCCTGTGGTGAACAATTACCTGGGGCTGCCGGGAATTTCCGGCGAAAACCTGAGGAAAAAGTTTCTGGAACACGTCCGCCGCCTGAATATACCCGTCCGGCGGCTGAAGGTAGATTCGGTCTGCCGGGCAGGGGACGGCATGTTTTTGGTTGCGGCCGGGGACCGGTCATTTCAGGCCCGGGCAGTCGTAATCGCAACCGGTGTGACCGTTTCCAGGTTAATTGAAGGTGAGCGGGAGTTTACCGGGAAAGGAGTAAGCTACTGCGCTACCTGTGACGGCCTGCTGTTCGGGGGCAGGGACGTGGCGGTAATTGCCCATACGCCTGAAGGGGTTGAGGAGGCGAATTTCCTGGCTGGCGCCTGCCGCAGGGTTTATTTCATTCCTGGCGCTAAGACGGCCGTCAGTGGCCTTAAGCCAGAAGTTGAGGTAGTAAGAGGCGAGGTTGAAGCCATTACCGGAAACGGCTTCGTTTCCGGGATCAGGCTTAGGGACCGGGAACTGGCGGTTGACGGGGTTTTTATCTACAGGGAGACCTTTCTCCCGGACCGTCTGGTGCCAGGCCTGGCCTTAAACGGCAACCACATTAAGGTTGGCCGAAGTTTCAACACAAATATTAAAGGGATCTTTGCCGCCGGCGACTGCACCGGCAAGCCCTATCAACTGGCCAAGGCGGTTGGGGAGGGCCAGGTGGCGGCTTTAAGCGCCGTGCAGTATCTCGACCGGGTTGAATAAGGCAAAGCCATGTGCGGTGATAAATTAAAAGGGGCCGGTTTTAAGAAGCCGCCCCCCTGTGTTTTTTAGCTATATGATCCAGCCGAACAAGACTATTAAGATGATGATGAAGAAGAAAAAGGTAAAGAAGAAAGAAAAGCTGAAAGAGCCGGAGATGCCGCCGCCTATACCGCCGCCGGTTCCAAAAGCCATTTGATGCCTGACCTCCCTTTAAAGTGCGTTTTTTGTATAATATGTGATTTGGTAGCAGGGTGTTACAGGCGGGGCCGGAAAAAGGCGGCGGGCCGGCGCCGGCCAGACTATTTAAGAGATTTTTGAATGTACTCCAGGGTGTTTCCAACCTGGGCGTTGAGCTGCAGGAGGCGGGAGCACTGCTGGGAGATGTCAGGATGTGCCGCATCTGCAATTTGCTGGAGCAGCTTGCCCATTTCCATCATGCTGTTCTGGGCGTCGCGGACGAAGAAAGAGATCTGCTCCCTTGCCAGCAGGTCGCTGCCTCTGTGTTCCAGTAAGCCTGAAAATAAGGACATGATATCACCTCATTATTAATTTTTTTAAAGTATGCGCCGCCTTAAGAAAATTATGTTCAGGCCTGTTTTCTGGCCCTGGCCAGGTAGAGGGCGGCGGAGACGGCAATTAAAATGAGGCTGGCCAGTTGGGCCATCCTGATCGGGCCCAGCATCAGGCTGTCCGTGCGTATCCCTTCGATAAAAAAGCGCCCTACGGAGTACAGGGCCAGGTACAGGAGCAGGACCTGGCCGGTGAATCGCCTGCGCCCCAGACAGAACATTAGAATGAAAAAGACGAGCAGGTTCCAGGCCGACTCGTATAAAAAGGCCGGATGGTGGTACTGGCCGTCGATGAACATTTGCCGCTGGATAAAGCCGGGAAAGCGGCCGATAAATTGGCTGCTGACCGGAACCCCGTAGGCTTCCTGGTTGATGAAGTTGCCCCAGCGGCCAATGGCCTGGCCGAGGATAATGCTGGGCGCAAAAATGTCGCCCATCTTCCAGAAGTCCAGGCGGTGCCTTTTTACATAAAAGTAGCCGGCGAGAAAACCACCGGTCAGGCCCCCGTGGATGGCCAGGCCGCCGTGCCAGGTAGCGAATATTTCCAGCTGGTTCAGCCTGTAGGTTTCCCAGTTGAAGATCACGTAGTAAAGCCTGGCTCCGATTATTGAGGCGGGTATGATCAGAACCAGGATGTTGATGACGTGGTCGGGGTTAAGCCCGTATTTTCTGGCGTTGTAGCACGCCAGCAGGGTGCCGGCGATAAAGGCTGCGGTCATTATTATCCCGTACCAGTAAATAGATACCGGGCCTATCTGCACTGCCACCGGATTTATCATTGTTCTGCCTCCCGAAACAGCTTTGTTGCTTTTTTTATGATAGTAAAGAAAGACTGGTTTTACAACCAGTCTTTTTCTGCTACATTTTCATTTTGAATGTCTCGCATTTGGTCTGGTCTGAACTATCTGCTTTGCTGGCACCGTTCCGGTCCACCTGAATCATCGGGGCGTGGCACTCAACGGCGTTGTTCCATTTGCATTCGGTAACTGAACACTTAATTGCGGGCAATAAAATCACCTCCCCCGTGAAAACTAGTTATATTTTTTCACGAAGCATAAATATTATTCATTAAATTTCCAACATAAAGGGGGCGGCGGACAAGTTGGGCGAAGGCCGCAAGACAAAAGTTTTAAATATGGCCCACAGGGGAGGCGCGGGGCTGTCTCCGGAAAATACCGTTTATGCTTTCACCCGTGCCGTAAAATGCTTTGGCGCAGATGTTATAGAGCTTGACGTGTGGTCAAGCAGGGAGGGGTGCCCGGTGGTGATTCACGACTGCACCGTGGATCGGACCACAAACGGGAGAGGCAGAATAAACAGAATGACCCTGGATGAGATAAAAAGGCTGGATGCGGCGTTCCGCTTCACCACGGACGGAGGCGCCACCTACCCGCTGCGCGGCCGGGGAATAACCATACCTACGCTGAGGGAAGTCTTCGAGGCCCTGCCGGGGGTGAGGATGAACATAGAAATCCAGCAGGCAGCGCCGCCAATAGAAAAGGCCGTGTGCGATCTCTTAGTGGAATACGGCATGCAGGACAGGGTCGTGGTTGCCGCCAAAAGCACCCTGGTGCAGCGCCGGTTTAGAGCCGTCAGCAAGGAGAGTATTGCCGTTTCCGCCTCTATTTCCCAGGGTCTTATTTTTTCGGCTTTCAGCAGACTCGGCCTGAGCAGCCTTATCAGGCCGGGCGTGCAGGCTCTGCAGTTTCCCGAAAGGGTGGGGCTGTTTCGGGTGATCACGCCGAAACTGGTCAGGGACGCCCACAGGCAGAAGATGGAGGTTCACGCCTGGATCATAAACGATGTAAAAACCATGAAGAGCCTGATTAGAATGGATGTGGACGGGATCATCACCGATTATCCAGACCGTTTGCAGAGGCTGCTTGAGAATCGTTAACCTTTATCTGTTTTCGGTATTTTAGATTCACAGGGCACGCCCACCTGGCATTTACCGCAACCGTATCTGGGCTTGAACTTTTCCGCTGTTACGTCCAGAAAGTTGGAGCATATGGCGTGGTCTTTCCCGTTTTCTACGGATATTGCTTTTACCGGGCAGTTTTTTGAACATTTGCCGCACATTGAACAGTATTCGTATACATCTTCGTATTCCCTTTTGTCAGGCGGCAAATACAGTTCTGTGAGGATGCTGCCAAGCCTCCCGGCCATGCCTTTTGGGGTTATGAGCCCTTTGGAAAGCCCGAATGTTCCGAGTCCGCATATAAACGCAACGTGCCGTTCGGACCAGTTACTTGTAAATGATGTTTTGGTATCGGTCCGGAATCTTTTGTCTAAACCGGGCACGAGGCTGTTGTATCCCGCATTTGTCAGTACGGACTGCAAATGCGAGCACAGCTTGTTTACCAGTACCTGGCCTTCGATGCGCCCGTACAGCCATTCTTCCGAAGGCCATCGCAAATCTTTTCTGTTTCCCTTTTTTACGGCTTCACTAAACGGTAGAAAAAAGGATATTACCGTCTTCGCCTGCGGCAGCCATTCGTTTGGAAGCAGGAAATGCTTTCCTATTACTGACGGTTGTTTCATTATTGAAAAGTACTCATCGTCCGCGGCGCCAAAAGCAAAGACAGGTTTTTCGAAAATTTTTACCCCTGCAACATTTTCCGAAATGGCTACTTGCCTTGTTATATAATTATCTTCTGAATTCTCTATAAAGTCCACCGCAGCTTTTATTAAATCCTCTTTGTTCATTTATTTCATTTCTCCTTGTAAAATTATGTTCATGCCAGATACTTGCTGACTAAGTAATGTACCATCGCCAGGTGAAAGGTGTCCGGCTACGTCTGTTTTTCGCTGACCCCCAGATATTTTTTAAGGGCATTTTGCAACAGGTGAGAAAAGTTTACGTTATGTTCCCGGGCCAGGTCGTCAAGCCATTTAGGTATGGTCAGCGTCTTCTTAACGGCCCGATGCTCCATTTCATCCCGGAAGGGCGGCATCCACACTTCAACGAGAACGACAACCTGGTTGGGCTCCACCTTTATTCTGCTTGCAGGGCTGGGCTCGGGAATGGGAAAGCCATCTTCTTCCAAGCCGTAGAGGTGAAGGGCTAGCGCTTCTTTAGCCATGCGCAGCGCTTCTTCGTCATTGTCACCGCAGGTGTAGCATCCGGGTAAGTCGGGAAATTCAACCGAAATACCGTCTTCTGCGTAATCAAAGATGGCAGGGTAGATATATCTGTCTTTAGTCATAACTAGGGCCTCCTTTCTTTAACCCAAACCTGCTTGCTTCAGTATGTTCTTCACCGTCTTAACAGGCAGGTTTTTTCTTGGGTGAGGAATAGTAACCAGTCCTGGTTTCGACTGGTGCTTGAATTGGTGGTGGCTGCCACTGACCCTCTCAAGTACCCAACCGGCTTCTTGCACCATGCGGATTAGGTCTTTGGATGAATATGTTTTCAATCTCCTCACCCCGCAAGTAAATTATAACACGTATAAATATACGTGTCAATGGGTTGGTACCAGTGCCCAGCAAATGGACTGAAGAACAGAAGATAAAGGCACTCACTATTGCCCAGGCTGTCAGCATCACCGAAGCGGCCAGGCAGACAGGAATCCCGGCGGGAACCATCAAACGGTGGCGTTCGGAAGCGAACCGAACCGAACCAAGCGAACCGAACGAACCGAACCACGAAAAAGTTAGATGCTTTGGCCGGGCAGGCTGCCCAAGAGGCCGTAATTGAGGTCAAGGATTAATTATATTATTGAGCGACTTAAGGTTCTGGCCGACGAGCTTTACTTACTAGCCGAAGAGGGTGTGCGAGAGACCAGGACGTTCATTTCAGAAGAACAAAAACTAAAATGTTGGATGGAAAGTTGGATGAATTACTGTCCGGCACAAAACGAAAAGGCTTCCGGGATTCCGGAAGCCTTAATTTTTCTGGCGGGAGTGTGTGGGAATCGAACCCACCACGGACAGGAGCGCTGCCCGACGACTGGTTTTGAAGACCAGGAGCACCACCAGGCACCATCCACTCCCGTTGGGAAGAAAAGGTCGACGCCGTTGCAAACATCATTATAGCACTTCGCCGGGTTCCAGGCAAGGAATGAGGGCTGGAAATACATAAATATGAACCGGCAATTAGGATGAACGGCCTGTTTTTATATTAACGGCCCGGTTTTAAAAAGATGCATTTCTAAATATTTTAAATATTTTCTTTTTCTTAAATTTATATTATACTTTTCTTATGGGTTAAAGAATACGATATTTATAACAGGCGTTAAATACGGCAATAATTGGGAATGCCTAACTTTTCATACAAGTTTCCCCTCAGTTCGGGAAGGAATTTATTTTAAGCTATCGAAATACCTATGAGGTGTCTGCATACGTCAACCGGTGCCGACGTGCCGCTTTGGGGGAACGGCGCTTCCCCTGAATAAACAAGTAGGTGGAGCGGTAAATGCTTGAACTTTTTGACGAAATAAAAGGCGACCTGCAGGTGGTTGAAGAAGAGTTGAGGGCTGTGGTTCAAACGCAGAATCCTCTTCTGACGGAGACTTCTACTCATCTCCTGAATGCGGGGGGCAAGAGATTACGGCCCGCCCTATGTTTATTCGGAGCCAAATTTTACAATTACAACCTTGAAAAAGTGTTACCCCTGGCCGTCGCTTTGGAGCTGATCCACATGGCAACCCTGGTTCACGACGACGTAGTGGACGCCTCCATGACCCGCAGGGGTATTCCTACTGTTAAAGCGAAATGGGGCAACAGCATTTCCACCCATGTCGGCACTTACTTGTTTGCGAAATCCTTAATTCTCCTCTCAAAGTACGAAAAAACGCCCATAATAGCGCGGGTGCTATCGAGCATCAGCGTGAAGATGTGCGAGGGAGAAATTCAGCAAATATCCTCCTCGTTCAATATCTGTCAGAGCATTAAAGAATATCTGCACCGCATAAAGCTTAAAACCGCCCTTCTTATAGCCGCCAGCATCCAATTGGGGGCGGCGGCCTGCGGGGCGCCCGTCAGCATTCACCTTCCCCTGCGCCGCTACGGGCACAACATCGGCATGGCCTTCCAGATTACCGACGATATTCTGGATATGGTGGCCGAGGAGAGCCAGCTTGGCAAGCCGGTTGGGAGCGACCTGAGGCAGGGGATAGTAACTATTCCCGTCATTTACGCGCTTACCTGCTGTCAACAGCGAAAGCGCCTGGTGGAACTGATCGGCAAGGTGGAAAAAACAGAGGAAGAGATCCGGGAGGCCATAAAAATAATCAAAAGTTGCGGGGCCATAGAATATTCGTTTAACCTTGCCAGAAAATATTTGCTAAAGGCGAAGGAAGAGCTAAAATCTTTGCCCGACATTCCGACCAGGTTTACCTTAAGCCTGGCGGCGGATTTTATCGGAGTAAGGAAGTTCTAAGGCCAGGTCGGGGTGGGGCGTATTGTACGGATATCCTGTATTTGTGGATTTAAGCGGTAAAAAGTGCCTTGTCGTCGGCGGCGGGCCGGTAGCTGAGCGCAAGGTCCGTTCGCTGCTCGAATGCGGTGCCAGGGTAATGGTGGTCAGCCCGGAGATTACCGCCGGGCTAAAGTCTCTGGCTGATGACGGTAAAATTATGTACAGGCGCGGCTACTACGCTCCTTCCGACCTGGAGGGGGTGTTCCTGGTCATCGGCTCGGCCGGCCGGGGGGAGGTGAACCGCCGGGTTGCTGACGATTGCGCCGGGCGGAATATTCTTGTTAATATTGTCGATGATCCTGCCAAAGGGAACTTTTTTGTCCCCGCCGTGGTCAGGCGGGGTGCGCTGGCAATAGCCGTTTCAACAGGCGGCAAAAGCCCGCTGCTGGCCCGGAAGATCAGGGAGGAACTGGAAAAAGCTTACGGGCCCCAGTACGGGGAATTTCTGGACATGCTCGGCAGTATGCGGGATGAAGTGCTCCGCAGCGTTGAGGATGAGGCAAGGAAGAGGAAGATCCTGGAATGTCTAGTCGATGACACCGTAATGGGTTATCTAAAAGAAGGCCGTTTAGACCTGGCAAAGGAGAGAATGCTGAGTGCTTATCCTGGTAGTGGGTCTCAACCACAGAACGGCTCCTGTTGAAGTAAGGGAAAAACTGTCTTTTTCCGCCAAGTCCCTTCAAGGCGCGCTGGCCCAACTGAAATCCTACCCGGTTATTGAAGGGTGTGCAATTCTGTCTACCTGCAACAGGACCGAGATTTACGCCGCCACCCTGGAAATGGACGACGGGTTGAATGCCATCTGGGATTTCCTGTCCCGCTGGTCGGGGGTGGGCATTTCCGAAATTAAAAACTTTACCTACAGCCATACTCTCTACGACACCATCCGCCATCTTTTCCGGGTGGCGGCCGGCCTGGACTCGATGATCCTGGGCGAGACCCAGATACTGGGCCAGGTAAGGGAGGCCTACCAGCGGGCCATCGAGTACGAATCCACCAACCGGGTTCTCAATACGCTTTTCCAGCAGGCAATCACGGTGGGCAAGCGGGTGCGGACGGAAACCGGCATCGACCGCAACGCCGTTTCCATAAGCTATGCCGCCGTAGAACTGGCCCGGCAGCACCTGGGAAGCCTGGACGGCCGTTCGGTGCTCGTTATCGGGGCAGGGAAGATGAGCGAGTTGACCGCCAGGCATCTTGTAGCCAACGGGGTTTCCAGCGTTATTGTCTCAAACCGCTCTTTTGAAAGGGCGGTGGCCCTTGCAGAACAGTTTCGGGGCAGGGCGGTCAGGTTCGATGAGCTATACAGGTGCATGGAGGCGGCCGACATCGTGATCAGTTGCACGGCGGCTTCCCATTGCGTGGTGAAAGCCGAAGAAGTGAGCCGCGTTATGGACAAAAGGCGGGGCAGGGCAATTTTCATGGTCGATATTGCCGTCCCGCGGGATATTGAAGCAGAAGTGGGAAATCTGGCGGGGGTCACCCTTTTTGATATCGACGACTTGAAGAACGTAATCGACCAGAACCTGGCCGAGCGCAAGCAGGCTGCCGTCAAGGCGGAGGAGATTATCGAGGAAGAGCTTGACGGCTTTATGAAGTGGCTGGGGATGCAGTTCGTTGTACCTACCATCTCGGCCCTTAAAAAATGGGGGGATGAAATTAAGCAAAAGGAGCTGTGCAGGGCCCTGAACAGGCTGGGCAACATATCCGAGCACGACAGGAAGGTCATCTGCTCCATGGCCAATTCCATTGTAAACCAAATCCTTCATGTGCCGGTGGCCCAGCTTAAAAGCTACGCCCTTACCACTGAGGGCCACCTTTACACCGAAATTTTGCAAAACCTGTTTAATCTGGACGTGCCCGGCCAGAAACCTAAAAAGCAGCCGGCCCCTGCGGGGATTAAGGAGCCCGTGCTGGCGAAAAAAGGTTAGGAGAGCGTATGAAGCGGGAGATTGCAGTGGGCACCAGGGTAAGCAAGCTGGCCATGTGGCAGGCCCGGTGGGTGGTAGACCGCCTGAAGGAGCTCTGCCCCGGTTGCAGCTTCCGGATTGTAGGAATCCGTACCCTGGGCGACCGTATCCTTGACGCGGCCCTTGTTAAAATAGGAGATAAGGGCCTTTTTACTAAAGAACTGGAAGCGGCCATGCTGCGCGGGGAAATCGACATGGCGGTGCACAGCATGAAGGACCTGCCCACCGAACTGCCCGAAGGCCTGGTCATAGGTGCCGTGTGCAAGAGGGAACACCCGGCCGACGTGCTGGTTTCCCGCCGGGGCAAAAAGCTGGATGAGCTGCCCGGAGGGGCGCTTGTCGGCACCAGCAGCCTCAGGCGCTGCGCCCAGCTTTTGTGGTACCGCGACGATCTCAGGATGGTAAACCTGCGGGGGAACATCAACACCCGCTTGCGCAAGCTGGAGGAGGAGAATCTGGACGCCGCCGTGCTGGCTTATGCCGGCCTGTTCAGGATGGGCCGGCAGGACGCAATTACCCAGGTTATTCCCTTCGACATTTGCCTGCCGGCGGTGGGCCAGGGTTCGATTGGGGTGGAGGTGCGCAGCGATGACGGGGAAGTGCTGGAGCTGGTGAAAAAGATAGATCACCGGGAATCCCGCCTGGCCGTTTTTGCCGAAAGGGCCTTTTTAAGAAGGCTGGAGGGCGGGTGCCAGGTTCCCGTCGGCGCCCTGGGAACGGTGGAAAACGACCGGCTGCGCCTGGAGGGGGTGGTCGCCACCCCGGACGGAAAGCAGCTTGTGCGTTCATTTGTGGAGGGAAACGGCGGCGACGCCGCCGCAATTGGGTTAAGGCTGGCGGAGAAGCTCCTGGAGCTGGGGGCGGGGGAAATTTTAAAAAGGGCAAGGCAGGAGGAAAGACGTGAGTAAGGGAACGGTCTACCTGGTGGGCGCAGGGCCCGGCGACCCGAAGCTGATAACGCTCAAGGGCCTGGAGTGCATCAGAAAAGCCGACGTAATTGTGCACGACCGTCTGGCCGGCCGCAGGCTCCTGGCGTATGCCAGGCCTGAAGCCGAAATTATCTGTGCCGGCAAGTCCCCCGGCCGGCACACTTTAAAGCAGGATGAAATAAACCGCCTGCTGGTGGAAAAGGCCGGGGAGGGCAAAACCGTGGTGCGGCTGAAAGGCGGCGACCCCTTTGTTTTCGGGCGCGGCGGGGAGGAAGCCGAAGCCCTGGCGGAGGCCGGCGTGCCTTTTGAAGTCGTTCCCGGCGTCACTTCTGCCGTGGCGGCCCCGGCCTACGCCGGCATTCCCGTGACGCACCGGGACTGCACGTCCGCCCTGACCATTGTTACGGGGAACGAGGATCCTTTAAAGGAGGATAGCAGAATTGCCTGGGATAAAATCTCCACCGGCGCCGGCACGCTGGTATTTTTAATGGGCATGGCCAACCTGCCCTTTATTGCCGGGAAGCTGATCGAAAACGGCAGGCCTGCCGAAACTCCGGCGGCTGTAATCAGGTGGGGCACCGTGCCCGGGCAGCAAACCGTAACCGGCACGTTGGGGGATATAAGCGAAAAGGCATCCCGGGCGGGGCTGAAAAACCCGGCCGTTATAATAGTAGGAGAGGTAGTGGCGCTCCGGGACAGGCTGAACTGGTTTGAAAAAAAGCCTCTTTTCGGCAGGAGGGTGCTTGTCACCCGTTCGCGGGAGCAGGCCAGCGCCCTTTCCGAAGCCATTGAAGCCCTTGGGGGCCAGGCCGTGGAATTTCCCGCCATAAGGGTGGCGGAACCGGAAGATTATTCCCCGCTGGACAGGGCAATCGAAGGGCTGGATTCCTTCCGGTGGGTGATTTTTACCAGCGTAAACGGGGTGGAGTCGTTTTTCAGGAGGCTCAGGCAGCATCGCAAGGATATTCGCGAGCTGAGGCCGGTCAGGCTGTGTGCCATCGGCCCAAAGACCAGAGAGGCGCTGGAGGCTTACGGCCTGCTGGTGGACTACGTGCCGGACGAGTACCGCGCCGAGGAGATTGTCAGGGGACTGGCAGGAAAGATTAGAGCAGGGGACAGGGTCCTCCTGCCCCGGGCGGACGTAGCCCGCAAGGTTTTGCCTGATGCGCTGGCGGAATTGGGCGCTGATGTTACTGAGGTAACGGCTTACCGCACCGTAACGGGTGACGGCGGCGGTACACCGGTCAGGGAAATGCTGCGGGACGGGGAAATCCACATGATTACTTTTACCAGCTCGTCCACCGTGCGAAATTTTGTAAAGCTGCTGGGAGAGGGGGGGCTGGACAGGTTGCTTGCCGGGGTGAAGGTGGCCTGCATTGGCCCAATTACGGCCGCCACGGCGCGCGAGCTGTCCATAAGGGTGGACGTGGTGGCTAAAGAGTACACCATAGAAGGGCTTGTCCGGGCCATTCTGGAATACTATGGCGGCGGCGGGGAGGTGGTTTAAAAAATGATCAGCGTTACCAGGCTTTTGTGCGATACCGGGTATTTCGGCGATACGCTGCGTTACAGCACCGGCTCGAAAGGCCAGGTGCACGGCGCGATTGAGGGGCACGGCCCGGTGGTGGTCTGGAACAGCACCCGCACCTGCAACCTCAGATGCATACACTGCTATTCAAGCTCAGAATCCAGAAAATACGACGGGGAGCTTACCACCGCCGAAGCCAGGCGATTTATAGACGGGCTGGCCGAGTTTAAGGTGCCCGTCCTGCTGTTTTCCGGCGGGGAGCCGCTTTTAAGAGATGACCTTTTTGAGCTGGCCGCTTACGCCGGGGAGAGGGGAATCAGGCCGACCATCTCGACAAACGGTACCTTGCTGGATCTCGATACAGTAAAGGCTTTGAAAAAGCTCGGAATAGGTTACATCGGCATAAGCCTGGACGGCATCGGTGAAAACAACGACCGCTTCCGCGGCTGCAGCGGGGCCTTCCAGGCGGCGCTGAAGGGAATCAGGAACTGCATGGCGGCCGGCCAGGGGGTGGGGCTGCGCTTTACCATTAACAGGCACAACTATAAGGATTTAAACGCCATTTTCGACCTGGTGGAGGCGGAAAACATCCCGCGCGTTTGCTTCTACCACTTGGTTTACGCGGGGCGGGGAAGCAAAATGGTGGAGGAAGACATCACCCGCGAGGAAGCTCGCGCCGCCATGGACCTGATAATGGAGCGCACTCTGAATTTCCACAGGCGCGGCCTGCAGAAAGAAGTGCTGACCGTGGACAATCATGCAGATGGCGTTTATATTTACCTTAAGCTTAAGAAAACAGACCCGCAAAGGGCGGACAAGGTGCTTGAGCTGCTCAGGCTGAACGGGGGCAACCGGACCGGCATTGCCATCGGGGCAGTGGACTGGTACGGCAACGTTCACCCGGACCAGTTTACCCAGAACCACACTTTCGGCAATGTGCGGGAAAGAAAGTTCGGAGAAATCTGGACCGACCTGTCCCACCCTGTCCTGGCCGGCCTGAAAAACCGCAAGCCCTTGCTTAAAGGCCGCTGCGCGGCATGCAGGTGGCTGGACATCTGCAACGGGAACTTCAGGGCGCGGGCCGAAGCGGTTACGGGCGACTTCTGGGAGTCCGACCCGGCCTGCTATCTGACTGACGAAGAGATAGGTTTGAACTTATAGGAGGTGTGTTTGGATGGCCTTTCCGGTTAACCGGCCAAGGCGCTTGAGAAAAAATGAAAATTTGCGGAGGCTGGTGCGTGAGGCCAGGCTTTCCGTGGACGACCTGGTCTACCCCGTTTTTGTTACCCACGGCAGGGGGGTTGCCAGGCCTGTTGAGTCCATGCCCGGCATTTGCAACTATTCAATAGACAGGCTGCTTGAAGAACTGGAGGAAGTGGCCGCGCTGAACATACCCGCCGTGCTGCCTTTCGGCGTGCCGGAGGCAAAAGATGAACTGGGGTCCGGGGCTTATGCCGAAGACGGCATCATCCAGCAGGCGGTGCGGGCAATTAAGGAGGCCTACCCCGGGCTGCTCGTAATTACCGACATTTGCCTTTGCGAGTACACCAGCCACGGCCACTGCGGAGTGGTCGAAAACGGGCAGGTCTTGAACGACCCCACCCTGGACCTGCTTGCGCGCACGGCCGTTTCCCACGCCAGGGCGGGCGCGGACATGGTGGCGCCGTCGGACATGATGGACGGCAGGGTGGGGGCCATCCGCAGGGCGCTGGACGAAAACGGTTTTGCGGACGTACCCATAATGGCCTACTCGGCCAAGTACGCCTCGGCCTTTTACGGGCCGTTCCGGGAGGCGGCCGGATCCGCCCCGCAGTTCGGCGACAGGAAGGCTTACCAGATGGACCCGGCCAATTCCGATGAGGCGCTCCGGGAGGTCTGGCTAGACATTGAAGAGGGAGCGGACATCGTCATGGTCAAGCCGGCCCTGGCCTATATGGACGTCATCCGCCGGGTAAAGGACGATTACGGCTACCCTGTTGCGGCCTACAATGTCAGCGGGGAGTACAGCATGGTCAAGGCCGCGGCGCAGCGGGGATGGGTGGACGAACAGAGGATTGTCATGGAGATCCTCACCGGGCTGAAGCGCGCCGGGGCGGACATCATCATTACCTATCATGCCAAGGATGCGGCCAGGTGGCTTAGGGAAGGGCGGCAGTAGGTGAATTTGCGGGTGTTCCGCTAAGCTGGGAGGAATGAATATGCTGGTTTCCTGGAATACAACCAACGCCTGCAACATGTACTGCAAGCACTGCTACCGCGACGCCGGGGCAAAGGCGGCGGAGGAACTGAGTACGGAGGAGGGCCTGGCCTTAATCGACCAGATAGCCGGCGCAGGGTTTAAGATAATGATCTTCAGCGGCGGCGAGCCGCTTATGCGCGACGATATCTTCACCCTTGTGGCCCGCGCCCGGGAAAGGGGCCTGCGGCCGGTCTTCGGCACAAATGGCACCCTGATTACGGGCGAAACGGCGCGGCGGTTAAAGGAGGCCGGGGCCGCAGTGATGGGGATCAGCCTGGACAGTGTGGATCCAAAAAGCCATGACGACTTCCGGGCAACTCCCGGGGCCTGGCAGGGGGCGGTGGATGGAATGCGTGCCTGCCGGGAGGCCGGGCTTCCTTTTCAGGTTCATACCACGGTGATGGGCTGGAACAAGGACGAGGTGGAAAGGCTGACCGACTTTGCCGTCCGGATGGGGGCGGTGGGCCATCACATCTTTTTCCTGGTGCCTACCGGCCGGGCGGTGGGCATTGCAGAGGAATCGCTTAAAGCCGGGCAGTACGAGGAGTTGCTGCAGAGGATCATGAGAAAGCAGGCCGAGGTGAAGATCGAGCTGAAGCCTACCTGTGCCCCCCAGTTCATGCGGATAGCCTCTCAGATGGGGGTCAAAACCCGCTTCAGCAAGGGTTGCCTGGCCGGCATAGCCTACTGCATCATCAGCCCCAGGGGTGTGGTTCAGCCCTGCGCCTATCTGGACATACCGGCCGGAAACGTGCGCCAGGCTGGTTTTGGGGATATATGGCATGAGGCCGGAATTTTCAAGGACCTGCGCACCGAAGAGTACGGCGGGGGGTGCGGGATCTGCCGTTATAAAAAGGTGTGCGGCGGTTGCCGCGCCCGCGCCTATTTCTATTACGGCGACTACATGGCGGAAGAACCGTGGTGCCTTTACCGCGAGCGGAAAGGGCGCTGATCATGAAGCTGGATTTAATCGACAGGAAGCTTTTAAACCTGCTCCAGGCCGGTTTTCCCCTGGTGCCGGAGCCTTACAGGGAACTGGGAGAAGCGCTCGGCATTTCCGAAGAAGAGGTTATCGCCAGAATCGGCCGCATGCTGCAAAGCGGCGTCATCCGCCGGCTGGGCTGCGTTTTCGACTCGCGCCAGCTGGGCTACAGCGGCGTTCTGTGCGCCATGAATGTTGAAGAGGGCAGGGTGGACGAAGTGGCGGAAGTGGTTAACTCTTTTCCAGGTATAACCCACAATTACCTGCGGGAACATCCCCGCTACAACATGTGGTTTACCCTGCTGGCCGGGTCGGATCAGGAAATTGAGGCAATCCTGGAACAAATCAGGGAGCGCACCGGCATAAAAGAAGTTATTGCCCTGCCTGCGGAAGATGTGTTTAAAATCCGGGTTAGCTTTGACCTTGAGTGAGGTGTGGCGATGCTGACCGAACAGGACAAGCGGGTGATCCGCGTTTTGCAGCGGGGCCTGCCCCTCGAAAGCCGCCCTTTTAAAGCAATGGCGGAAGAATTGAACATGACCGAAGAGGAGCTCATAGATAAAATAAAACAATTTATAAAGAACGGTCAGATCAGGCGGTTTGGCGCGACGGTCCGCCACCAGGACGTGGGTTACGTGGCCAATGCCATGATCGTCTGGGATGTGCCTGACGACAGGGTTAAAGAGGCAGGCCGGATAATGGCCGGGTTCGGGGAGGTAACCCATTGCTACCAGCGCCCCCGCCTGCCCGGCTGGCCTTACAACATCTTTACGATGGTGCACGGAAAGACCAGGGAGGAGTGCATCCGGGCCGCTGAAATGATTTCGCAGGCTACCGGGGTGGGCAGCTACCGGCTGCTGTTCAGCACGGCGGAATTAAAGAAGAGCAGCATGCTGTATTTTGAACAGGCAACATAAAAATGCTGGAGGTTGGCACAATGTATAAAGGCTTTGACAGATCCGTTTCCCTCTACCGTCAGGCCTGTAAGGTAATACCGGGCGGCGTCAACAGCCCTGTGCGCGCTTTTAAGGCGGTGGGGCTGAACCCGGTTTTTGTTAAAAAAGGCGAGGGCGCCAGAATTTACGATTTTGACGATAATGAATACATAGATTACGTATGCTCCTGGGGGCCGCTGATCCTGGGCCACAGGCACCCGCGGGTGGTCGGGGCCCTGGAGAGGTGCCTGAACGAGGTGGGGACGAGTTTCGGCGCACCTACCGAGCTGGAGAACATCCTGGCGGAAATGATTGTGGAGGCGGTTCCCTCGATTGAAATGGTGAGGCTGGTAAACTCTGGGACGGAAGCGGCCATGAGCGCCCTGAGGCTGGCCAGGGGCTATACCGGAAGAAATAAAATCGTCAAGTTTGAAGGCTGCTACCACGGGCACGCCGATTTTCTGCTGATCAAGGCCGGTTCCGGCGCCCTGACCTTTGGCGTGCCTACCAGCCCGGGCATTCCGGCGGCAGCGGCGGCCGGCACGATTGTCGCCCGCTACAACGACCTGGCGGGCCTGGAGGAAATATTTAAACTGGAAGGCGAGGATATTGCGGCCGTGATTGTTGAGCCGGTGGCGGGCAACATGGGGGTGGTGCCGCCCGCGCCCGGCTTTCTGGAGGGTTTGAGGAACCTGACCGCCCGGTACGGGAGCCTTTTGATATTCGACGAGGTAATAACCGGCTTCAGGCTGGCTTACGGCGGCGCCCAGGAGCTGTACGGAGTTGCTCCCGACCTGACCTGCCTGGGCAAGGTGATCGGCGGGGGCCTGCCGGTCGGCGCTTACGGAGGCAGGAGGGAGATTATGGAGCAGGTGGCGCCCTCGGGCCCCGTGTACCAGGCCGGCACGCTGTCCGGCAACCCCCTGGCGGTAAGCGCAGGCATAGCCACCCTGGAGGTTTTAAAGCAGCCCGGCGTTTACGGCAGGCTGGAGCAGACCGCCGCGGCTCTTGAGGATGCGCTGAAGCAGGCCGCCCGGCAGACCGGGGCGGAAGTCTGCTTTAACCGGGCCGGTTCAATGCTGTGCGCTTTCTTTACCGGCGAAGAGGTTAAAGATTACGCCTCCGCCTGCACCTCCGACACGGCCCGCTATGCCGCCTTCTTCAGGTCCATGCTGGAGCAGGGGGTCTACCTGGCGCCCTCCCAGTTTGAAGCGGCCTTTGTTTCCCTTGCCCACGGCAAGGAGGAAATAGAACGCACGGCGGAGGCGGCACGGCATGCCTTTAAGGCCGCAGTGGAACAAAAATAGGAAAAAAGATTAAAGCACCGGTCCGGTTTTTTATTGAAAATGAAACCGGAAAGGTATATAATTAGTAAGTAGTTAAGTATTTCACAAAAACCTGAGGGGCACGCGCCGCCGGCGCGGACCGGAGGGTCATTTTTCACGCAAGCTCTGCGAAGAAAGGGTTTTCCCCGCTCTCAAGGAGAAAGGCGGCAGGTGTTATGGCTTTATCGGCCCTTTTTTCGCATGGCGGAAAAAGGGCCGTTTTATTTGGGGGTGGTAATTTGGAGCGGCGCATAGGGGTTATTGGAATAGTAGTGGAGGACCGGGACAACGCTGCCAAGAGGATCAACGACATACTCAGCGAACACGGCGAAATTATTGTTGGAAGGATGGGCGTGCCGTACCGGGAGAAAAACATTTCGGTCATTTCCCTGATCATTGACGGCTCGACGGATGAGATAGGGGCCATGACCGGGAAGCTCGGCGGCTTAAAGGGCGTCAGGGTGAAATCGGCGCTCGTTACAAAAGGGATATAAAGCGGAGGAAGTTTTGTGGAATACCGCATTGAAAAGGACCTGCTGGGAGAGATAAAGGTGCCCAAAGAGGCCTATTACGGGATTCACACCGTAAGGGCCTGCAACAACTTTCCGGTTTCCGGGCTGAGGACGCACCCGGCGCTGATCCGGGCGATTGCCCGGGTGAAGCAGGCGGCGGCTCTGGCCAACATGTCCGCGGGGCTGCTGGACCGCAGGGTGGGGGATGCAATCTGCCGGGCCGCCGAAGAGGTCGCCGGCGGCGGACTGGCCGACCAGTTTATTGTGGATCCTTTTCAGGGCGGGGCGGGAACCTCTACCAACATGAACGTGAACGAGGTCATTGCCAACCGGGCCATCGAATTGCTGGGGGGGCAGAAAGGGGACTACCGCCTGGTGCATCCCCTGGAGCACGTGAACCTCTCCCAGTCCACCAACGATGTTTACCCTACCGCCCTGCGGGTGGCCGCCATTGGGATGGTCCTGGAGCTGAGCGATTGCCTGGCCGGACTGCAGGCGGCCTTCCAGGAGAAGGAGGCGGAATTTGCAGGGATTTTAAAGGTGGGCCGTACCGAAATGCAGGACGCCGTGCCGGTTACCCTGGGGCAGGAGTTCAGCGCCTTTGCCGAGGGCATTGCCAGGGACCGCTGGCGCCTGTACAAGGTTGAGGAAAGGCTGCGCCAGGTCAACCTGGGCGGAACGGCGGTCGGCACGGGGCTGAACGCCGATCCCAAATATATTTACGCGGTTATTGAGGAACTGCGGGCCATTACCGGCTACGGGCTGGCCAGGGCGGAAAACACCGTTGACCTGACCCAGAACGCCGATGTGTTTGTTGAAGTTTCCGGCCTTTTAAAAGCGGCCGCGGTGAACCTCTCGAAGATTGCCGGGGACTTGCGGCTGCTCTCGTCCGGGCCGCTGGGCGGACTGGCCGAACTGAAATTGCCGCAGGTGCAACCGGGGTCTTCGATCATGCCCGGCAAGGTCAACCCGGTAATACCAGAAATGGTTACCCAGGTTGCCTTCCAGGTAATGGGCAACGATCAGGTTATTGCAATGGCTGCGGCGGCGGGACAGCTGGAATTGAATGCCTTCATGCCGCTCATAGCCCACAACCTTTTGCAATCCCTGGAGTTGCTTATAAATGCCGTTAACATTTTCAGCGAGAAGTGCGTAAAAGGCATAAAAGCCGACGAGGAGCGCTGCCGGCGCTGGCTGGAGGAAAGCCACAGCTTTATTACGGCCCTTACGCCGCACCTGGGTTACGACCGGGCGGCGGAGCTGGTGAAAAAGGCAATGGCCGAAAAAAGGCTGTTGAGGGAGGTAATTATCGAATCGGGCCTGTTTACGGCCGGTGAATTGGAGCTGATATTTACCCCCGGCGAACTGACCAGGCCGGGTGTGGCCGGGGCAAAGCTTTTGGAAAAGAAAGGGTGATGAAATGAGCGTAGGCAGCCTGAATGAAACGCCGCGCGGCAGCAGGCTTCACATAGCCATATTCGGCCGGCGCAACGCGGGCAAATCGAGCCTGATTAACGCCTTAACCAACCAGAACATTGCCATTGTGTCGGATGTGCCCGGCACCACAACGGACCCTGTGTACAAGTCGATGGAGATACTTCCAGTGGGCCCGGTGGTAATTATTGATACCGCCGGCATTGACGACGTGGGCGAGCTTGGCCAGTTAAGGGTAAAAAAGACCATCGGCGTGCTCAACAAGGCCGATTTGATGGTCCTGGTCATAGATCCGGGCCAGGACGCCGGTGATTACGAATTGGGGATCATCAAGAAGGCGAAGGAACAGGGTGTGCCGGTGGTGGGAGTGCTGAACAAAATCGACTTGAACCCTGCCGTAACCCCGGCCGAGCTGGAAAGCAGGCTGGGCATTAAGGTTGTGCCGGTAAGCGCCGTTACCAGGCAGGGGATTGAAAACCTGAAAAAAGAGATGATCCGGTCGGCCCCCAAGGAGTGGACCGCTCCGACCATCATCGGCGATCTGATCAGCCCGGGAGACATAGTGGTGCTTGTCGTTCCCATTGACCTGGCGGCGCCCAAGGGCAGGCTGATTTTGCCCCAGGTGCAGACGATCCGCGATATCCTGGATAACGACGCCTGCGCTCTGGTGGTAAAGGAGAGGGAACTGAAAAAAGCCCTTTCGGATCTGAGCCGCAAGCCCAGGATAGTGGTGACCGACTCCCAGGCCTTTTTGAAAGTGGACGCAGACACGCCGAGGGATATCATGCTGACCTCCTTTTCAATCCTGTTTGCGCGTTATAAGGGCAACCTGGAGGCGCTGGTGGCGGGGGCAAAGGCGGTGGAGAGCCTGAAGCCGGGCGACCGGGTGCTTATTGCCGAGGCCTGCACTCATCACCGGGTGGCCGACGACATCGGCACCGTCAAAATTCCGCGCTGGCTGCGCCAGAAGGTTGGTGGCGAGCTCCATTTCGACTGGTCGAGCGGCATCGAGCTGCCGGAAAACCTCGGGCAGTACAGCCTTGTCGTGCACTGCGGGGCCTGCATGATTAACCGCAAGGAAATGCTGCACCGGATCATGCAGGTGCAGGCGGCAGGGGTGCCAATTGTGAACTACGGCGTCCTGATAGCCTACGTGCACGGGATCCTGAGGCGGGCGCTGTCGCCCTTCCCTTCGGCCATGCGGGTGCTGGATGAGCAGTGAGAAAACCGAAGCCCGGCGGCCCGGCCGCTTGCCGGCCGGGCGCGCCAAGACGGGGTGAAAAAGAGTGAGAACAGATTTTGTAAGGGCGCTCGAGCGCGCCGCCAACCTGGAGGAACTGTCCAGGGATGAGCTGGCCGTCCTTATTAGCGCAGACGAAGAGGAAAGCGCTGCCCTTTTCGATTGCGCCGACATGATGCGCTCCCGCTTTATGGGAGATGAGGTGCATTTAAGAGGAATTATCGAGTTTTCAAATATATGTTCCAGCAACTGTTATTACTGCGGTCTTAGAAAGGGTAACACAGCCCTGAAAAGGTACCGCATGAGCAAGGCGGAAATTCTTGAAAGCGCCCGCAAGGCGGCAGTCCTGGGCTGCCGGACAATCGTCCTTCAGTCGGGGGAGGACCGGTCTTACCCGGCCGGGCTGCTGGCGGAAATTGTTGCGGAAATTAAGTCTGAGTTAGACGTGGCAATTACGCTGTCCGTAGGGGAAAGGCCGCGGGAGGACTACGCCCTGTGGCGGGAGGCCGGCGCCGACCGCTACCTTTTAAAGCACGAAACCTGCGACGGAAAGCTCTTCAGCGAACTGCGCCCGGGCACCGTGCTGGAGGAAAGGCTGCAAAGGCTTGCGTGGCTGCGCGAGCTGGGCTACCAGGTCGGTTCCGGCAACATGGTCGGCCTACCAGGGCAGACCGTGGAAACCCTGGCCGGAGACATAGTTTTAATGCGCGAAATGGAAGTAGAAATGGCCGGCATAGGCCCCTTTGTGCCGAACCGGCAAACCCCGCTGGGCAGCTGCCCTGGCGGTACTTTGGAATTGACTTTAAAAACGCTGGCTGCCGCCAGGCTGGCCCTGCCGCGCACGCACCTGCCGGCCACTACCGCCACGGCTACCATCGACGCGCTGGGCCGGGTAAAGGCGCTCAGGTGCGGGGCAAACGTAATCATGCCAAACATGACGCCGCTGAAATACCGCGCCAGCTATTCCATTTACCCGGGCAAGACCGGCCTGGAGGATACTCCGGAGGAAAGCTACGCCAAGGCCGTTAGAATGGTTGAAAGCGCCGGGCGAAAGGTGGGAACCGGATACGGGCATTCTTTAAGGCACCTGGAGAAAAAGGCAGAGGCACAGGCACAGGCGGTATAAGGTAAACGGCCTGAAGAATTTTTAAAAAAATTAAAGGAGATGACTTTTATGGCTGCATCCCAGGCTTACTTTATTGACGACAAGGTAATATTCGACCTGCTGGAAGAGGCTAAGAACGCCCCGGCCGGGGAGGTGGAAAGGATTATCGGAAAAGCCGCGCTTTCGGAAGGGCTTACCCCTGCCGAAGTGGCGGTGCTGCTGCAGGTCGACGATCCCGGCCTGCTGGAAAAAATTTATAGGACGGCCTATCTGGTTAAAGAAAAAATCTACGGGAAGCGGATCGTCTTTTTCGCCCCCCTGTACATCAGCGACTACTGCGTAAACAACTGCTATTACTGCGGCTACCGGCGGGACAACAAGTTTCCCCGCAGGAGGCTGAGCATGCAGGAAATCAAGGACGAAGTGACTGTGCTGGAAGAGATGGGCCACAAGCGCATCGCCCTGGAGTGCGGGGAGGACCCTGTCAACTGCCCCATTGACTATGTACTTGACGCCATAAACGCCATTTATTCGGTTAAAGAAAAAAACGGCAGCATCAGGCGGGTGAACGTAAACATCGCGGCGACTACCGTGGAGAACTACAGGCTGCTGAAGGAAGCCAGGATAGGCACTTACATCCTTTTCCAGGAGACCTACCACCGCCCGACCTATGCCAGGATGCACCCGTCCGGCCCGAAGAGGGACTACGACTGGCATACCTGCGCCATGGACCGGGCCATGGAGGGAGGCATTGACGACGTTGGAGTGGGAGTGCTTTTCGGGTTGTACGATTACAAGTACGAAGTGCTGGGGCTGCTGTTCCACGCCCTGCATCTGGAAGAGGTGTACGGGGTAGGGCCGCACACCATATCGGTGCCGCGCTTAAGGCCCGCCCGCGGCGTGACCCTGGAAAACTTCCCGCACCTGGTTTCCGATGCGGACTTTAAAAAGATTATTGCCGTTCTCCGGCTGGCCGTACCTTACACGGGAATGATCCTTTCCACCAGGGAGCGCCCGGAGTTTCGCGATGAACTGCTTTCCGTCGGCATATCCCAGATCAGCGCTGCCTCCTGCACCGGAGTAGGGGGCTACCGCAGGGAGAAGGAGGGCGCTCAGAACGGGGAGGAGGCGCCCCAGTTCAACGTTGAAGATCACCGCTCCCTGGACGAGGTAATCAGAAGCGTCTGCCGCTCCGGCTATATTCCGAGTTTCTGCACTGCCTGCTACAGGAGCGGGCGGACCGGCGACCGCTTTATGGCCCTGGCCAAAAGCGGGCAAATCCAGAACGTGTGCCAGCCGAACGCCATCATTACCTTCAAAGAGTTTCTCGTTGATTACGCCTCGCCTGAAACGCTAAGGGCCGGAGATGAGGCAATTGCCAAGCATCTGGAACTGATCGAGAACCCGGCCGTGCGGCAGAAGGCAATAGAAAGGTTGGCCCAGATTGAAACCGGGCAGAGGGATTTTTACTTCTAAAATAACGCTTCAATAGCGCTGTGCTCATTTTTGTGGAGTGTTACCCTGGTCTTGCCAGGTTGTTTTTTTTTTATCCTGCAGTGCCTGAATAAAGCAGTTTGACAGATGCAATTGCAAGTGGTATAAAAAAATAGGCACCTCTTGTGAATACTGTAATTAAGGAAACCGTTGAGTTTATCGAAAATATTTTATAAAATTTATTTATCTTTAATTTAAAGGAAGGTGATAGGGAATTGAAAGCTCTAAAGGTGCCGGAAGCAACCATTACCAGGTTGTCTGTATATTCCAGATTTCTCGAGCGTATGGACAGAAACGGGATAGTTACGGTTTCATCCGGCGAGATAGCCGAAGGGGTGGGGGTCAGCTCGGCCCAGGTGAGAAAGGACCTGGCCTATTTCGGCGAGTTTGGCACCCGCGGTGTGGGGTATAATGTAAAGGACCTGATGCATTACACTTCCAAAATCCTCGGCTTAAACGAGCCCTGGCCGATTGTGCTGGCCGGGGCGGGCAACCTCGGCTTTGCTCTCTGCACGTACAAGGGGTTCAACGACCGCGGCTTTACCATAGTCGGCGTGTTCGACAACGACCTGACCAAGATCGGCAAGAAAATCGTCGACCTGGAAGTGTATCCCCCGGAGAGGATGCCTGAAGTAATAGCCAAGCACAAGGTCAGAATCGGGATCATCGCCGTTCCGGCGCGGGCCGCCCAGGAGGTGGCGGATCAAATGGTTAAGAACGGCCTGCAGGCCATTTTAAACTTTGCTCCGGTTGTGCTTAACGTGCCGGATCATGTGCTTCTCCGGAATGTCGATCTGTCCGTGTCGCTTGAAGTTTTGACTTTTAACCTGGTTCAGAAAGAATCCCAGGCGGGGTAGGTTTTGGTCATGGGTTCGAAAATCTTTACCATAGAGTTATCCACCAGCAAGAGTACGCAAATGGTGGATATTACCGGGGAAGTAGAGCGGATTGTGTCGCAGAGCGGGGTTAAGGAGGGCACCTGCCATCTTTTTACGCCCCATACCACGGCCGGCTTGACGATAAATGAAAATGCCGACCCCACCGTGACGGCCGACATTCTCATGGAACTCAATAAAATTATCCCCTTTGATGACGGTTACAGGCATACGGAGGGCAATTCGGCGGCCCACATCAAGTCTTCCCTTGTCGGTGTATCCCTGTCCGTTTTTGTCACCGGCGGCAGGCTGCTTCTCGGGACCTGGCAGGGCCTGTATTTCTGCGAGTTTGACGGGCCCAGGCGGAGAAAGGTGCTGGTCAAGGTGGTGGAGGATTAGCCGGCGTCCTCTTTGACGCTAGTTGGTCAGGCTGTTGATTGGGGCCGGTATGCGCCCTCCCCGGCGGACGAACTCCCCTGCGGAAAACGGTTTTACCGGCATGACAGGCGCCCGGCCGAGCAGCCCCCCGAATTCAACATAATCACCTGCTTTTTTCCCCGCCGCCGGGATCAGCCGCACGGCGGTTGTTTTTTTGTTAATTATGCCTATGGCGGCCTCGTCCGCGATGATGGCGGCAATAGTTTCCGGAGGGGTGTCGCCGGGCACGGCAATCATGTCAAGGCCGACCGAGCACACGCAGGTAAGGGCCTCCAGTTTGTCTAAGGTCAGTGAGCCGGCCTCGGCGGCCCGGATCATTCCGGCGTCTTCGCTGACCGGGATAAAGGCGCCCGAAAGGCCCCCCACGTAGGATGAGGCCATGGCGCCGCCTTTCTTTACGGCGTCATTTAAAAGAGCGAGCGCGGCCGTTGTGCCGTGGGTGCCGCACCGTTCCAGGCCCATGCATTCCAGGATTTCGGCCACGCTGTCACCAACGGCGGGAGTAGGAGCCAGCGATATGTCGACGATGCCGAACGGCACGCCAAGCTTCCGGGCGGCCGTGCGCCCGACCAGCTCACCCATTCGGGTTATTTTAAAGGCCGTCTTTTTGACGGTTTCGGCCAGAACCCCAAAGTCGGCCCCCTTTGCCGTCCTGACGGCATTTTTAACCACGCCGGGGCCGCTTACCCCCACGTTAATAACGCACTCCGGCTCACCAACCCCGTGGAAGGCGCCGGCCATAAAGGGGTTGTCCTCCGGAACGTTGGCAAATACCACCAGCTTGGCGCAGCCGATGCTGTCCCGGTCCGCCGTCAGTTCGGCCGTCTTTTTAATTATATGGCCCATCCGGTAAACCGCGTCCATGTTAATGCCGGCTTTGGTGGTAGCCACGTTTACCGAGGAGCATACCCGTTCGGTGGTGGCCAGGGCCTCCGGGATGCTGTCGATCAGGCGGTGGTCGGCGGCCGTGAACCCCTTATGGACCAGGGCGGAAAACCCGCCGATGAAATTGACGCCCACGGCGGCTGCCGCTTCGTCCAGAGTCCTGGCAAAATCGGCGAAATTGCCGGTGTTGCAGCTTTCGGCCACGATGGCAATTGGAGTGACGGAAATCCTCTTGTTGACAATGGGCAGGCCGTATTCCCGCTCGATTTCCTCGCCTGTTTTGACCAGGTTGCCGGCTAACCTGGTAATTTTATCATATATCTTCTGTCTGGCCGCTCGCGGGTTTGGATCGGCGCAGTCCCGCAGGCTGATGCCCATGGTTATGGTGCGGATGTCCAGGTTTTCTTCCTGTACCATCTTTATTGTCTCGACAACTTCCTGCAGCGTTAGCATAAAACCCCTCCCGGATTAGATGCGGTGCATGAACTTAAATACGTCTTCGTGCTGGGCGTCGATGCGCACGCCAATTTCGCGCCCTTTTCCGGCCAGCTTTTCCTTAAGCGTGGCCATATCGATGGGGCTGGCGCTCATGTCGGCCACCATGACCATGACCAGGAACTCCTGAAGGATGGTCTGGCTTATGTCCAGGATATTGATGTTGTTGTCGGCGAGCACCTGGGCCACCCCGGCAATTATACCCACCCGGTCGGGGCCGATAACGGTAACGATAATCCGGTTGCCTTTCGGCTCTTCTTTTTTTACCTGTGAAAGCACTGGCCTTTCCCCTTTGCAAAAAAATTAAAGCTGGCTGGCAGCTTCACTTTAATATTGATTTATCCGGACAGGTCCTTTAAATTCTGAAATTATATTAACTTTGGCGCGGGCAAAAGTCAAACCATTTTTGCCGCCGGACCGGAGCCGGTTTTAAAGCAGGCAGGCGGCTGTACCAGGCCGGATTTCTCATTGCAGTAGAGCGATTTAAAGGAATTGAAGTCCCAGTTTTCAAAGAACCTGGCGGCAGCCTGAACGCCGGCCTGGAAAAGGGCCTCTTTTTGCTGGTTGATTGTTTCAAAGTCCGTGGTTTTGATGCCGAGCGAAGGGATTGATATGGTCCGGACGCTGCTTTTGGGGTCCAGTTCATGCAGTTTGTCGTGCGCTTCCATCATGGTTGACAGGGTGGCCTTGAAAAAGTCGAACGGATTGGCTATGCGGGACGGCCTGGTTTCGTCCAGTTCAACCGTCTTAAAGCCGAATGTGGGCCACGGCGGAACCCCGTCGCCGTCAAAGAGCCAGACCGGAAAATTACTCAATACGCCTCCATCTATAATGTAGCTGTAACTTTTCTGTTTTTCCGGGCTAAAGAACATAAGTTTGTAGGGCTTATAAAAGAAAGGCAGGGAGGCGCTCATTCTGACCGCCTTATAAACTTCCAGGTCGTCCGGCTTGATGTTGTAGTTCTTGATGTCGTGAGGCAGTTTCAGGAGCTTGCGCTGCGACACATCGGTAGCTATGACGGTAAGCCTGTAGCGGCACCTGGGATCGTTTTCAAACTCTTTCAAGACGAGGTCCTTAAAGGTGTGTACCCCTCTGGCCGCAAGCTTTTCCCGCAACCAGCCGGCCAGAAAACCGCCCTCGTACAGACCGTTTTCAAACCACAGGCTTAAGGCCGGGCCTATGTAGGGTATCCGGCCGAGCCAGCCTTTGTCTTTAAATTGCCTGAAATCCAGTTCCCACACAAGTTCTTTAATTTTCCCAGCAGTATAGCCGGCGGCCACCAGGGAGGCAATAATTGCCCCGGCAGAAGTGCCGGCAACGTTCACCCAGGTATAACCCCTTCTTTCGGCTTCGTAGAGGGCGCCCAGCATGCCGAAGGCTTTTACGCCCCCTCCTTCGAAGATTGCATCGGCCTGCATTTTCACTCTTAACCACCTCCAGGTATTTTATTGGGATGGTTTTTTAAATGTGACAAAATAGAACCAGCCGGTTTGGCTGGTTCATGAAGAATTATTTTTTCTTAAAGGTTTCGCATTTGGTCTGATCGGACTTTGAAGCGCGATCGATGTTGTTGTGGGCGATTTCGATCATGGGGGCGTTGCAAGCCAGATTGCTGTTATATGTGCATTCGGAAACGGTGCACTTGATGTCGGACACGGGATCACCTCCTCCCAGAAATTAAAATTCCCAATTTTTCAAAAAAAATTATTACTGAATCTAAATCTTTAAAAGGTAAACCAAGTTAGCCTTTACGGGAAAAAGCATTGACAGAACTTATGTTCCCATATTATTATATAACCAAACATATGTACTGCCAGGAGGGAATAAGGGTGGAAAGAACATGGAAGGAAAACGGCCTGTATGAGCTTTCTTTTGATTGCCTTGTCGTTGAAAAGGTGCTTGGCTGGCTGGAGAGGGAGGACACCGAGGCGGAAAGAATGGTAGCGTATGGTTTATGCTTGGCGGCCGTTGCATACTTCCTGGCAGGCATCTTTCATTACATTTTTTAAGATATAGCAATTATTGGTACCATTTGTTACAGATTTTTTAATTTGCAGCCGGGTATAATTTTCAAAAAAAGGAAGTAACGTTATGCCCGGAACGGAAACTTTGTTTTGATCTTGGAAAGCTGGTTTGAAACCTCGGAGGAAAATAAAACGCCCTCCCAAAAGGGAGGGAAATAATAAAGCCCTTATAACACACTGCCACCAGGCTGGTCTCCTGGTGGCTTTACTTTTAATCCCGGTTGCAACAAAGTTGCACCATTTTTAGCTGATATTTGGTGCGGCAGAAGGGACTTGAACCCCCACGGGCGCACTGCCCACAAGAACCTGAATCTTGCGCGTCTGCCAATTCCGCCACTGCCGCGTTTTTTTATTTCCTCATCAATTGCAAAAATAATATTAGCATAATCAAAAAACAATGTCAACAGCATTGTATTTCCAGAAAATTCATACAACATAGTATGACTTAATAGTTATTATTTTATGACTTAATCGTTATTATTTAATGAAAGAAGACATGCCTACCTTGAAATTATATCCCGATATGACTGGGCAGTACCGGGAAGATGTTGTTAAAAAATTTAAGTACCGGTCAATAAAAGTGAACAATTAAAGGTATTTTTGAAGAAAAGGGGAAAATATACTAAATGTTTTTGGCAGACTTTATAGCAGGAGGGGGGCGAAAACAATCCGCTGTTTTATTGTCGGTGTAATGGGAGGAGGAGAGTCGGCCCCGCCTGAGGACTGTGCGGCGGCCTACCGCCTGGGCCAGCTTATAGCTGAGGAGGGATGGGTTCTGCTTAACGGCGGGAGGCCGGCAGGCATCATGGAGGCATCGGCTAAAGGGGCAAAAGACAGAGGCGGGCTGACTATAGGTATTTTGCCCGGCAACAGTGCCCGCCATGCCTCAAAATACATAGACATTCCGGTTGTCACCGGCATGGGGGACGCAAGAAACGTAATAAACGTGCTTACAAGCGATGCCGTCGTAGCCCTGCCGGGAAAGGGCGGAACAATTTCCGAAGTGGCTTTAGCGCTTAAAAACGGCAAAAAAGTAGTTCTTTTAAATTTTGATCCGGGGAAGATTTTTGAAACATACAGGGAAAGCGGCCTTTTGAGAAATGCCGGAAGCCCTGAAGAAGCTGTAAAAATTATAAGGAATGAGTTTTGCTCTGGGGATAGAGGCGGAAGGCCGGCTGAGGTGGTTAAAAAATAACAGTTCCGGTTATAATGATCGCGTATGCCACTTTATCTTAACCTGCTCTTTGGGGCAGGTTTTTTTTTGGCAAAGCAATAACCCGGCGTGGCCGGGTTATTACCGCTGTAAAAAGCGGCTGGGTGGGTAGGGTGGGGTCCCTTTGTTAAAATTATATGCAAAACTGTTGGCATATGTTATTTGTGCGATCAATTTTTTAGAAAAAAAGTATATAGAATGCCTTTACGTTTTTGGGGCTGCAGCGGCTCTCAAAAATAAAAAAAGGCAAGTCTTTCCAACCCCATAAGCCTTGCCATTACTGAACTTTCTGGTGGGCCATGAGGGAATCGAACCCCCAACCTGACGATTAAGAGTCGCCTGCTCTACCAGTTGAGCTAATGGCCCGTTTTTAATAACTCCTGTTATAAAAAGTTCTGGCTGGGGCGGCTGGATTCGAACCAACGAATGCCGGTTCCAAAGACCGGTGCCTTACCGCTTGGCTACGCCCCAGCTTAACAGACTGATGGTCGGGATGGAGGGATTTGAACCCCCGGCCTCTTGCTCCCAAGGCAAGCGCGCTAGCCAAACTGCGCCACATCCCGTTGATGCAAAATAAATTATAACCAAATAAAATACAGGCGTCAAGTTTATCTTTCTTTGCAGGATTTGGGTCGGTATGGCCGGGGCACAGCCTTGCGTATATTCTCAAAAGGCGGGGAAAAATACTAAAAAGCCTTAAGGGAGAAGTGAGCAAATGGCCAAAAAGGTAAAGGGAACAGTAAAAAGGTGCGGTATTGCAGGCACTACCCGGAACGGTTACCGCGCCGTATGGGATATGGGTAAGGCCTCCGGTGCGAAGAAGATGGGAAAGGTTTCTGGCCCGGACAGGCCGTCCACATAAGCGGTAAACCTGCCAAAAGTTTTTTGCGGTCGATTGAAATGGCAGGGAAAATAAAACGGGCGGCAGGGCTGCCTTTTGTGGCAGCACTGCCGTTCTTTTGCTTGAAGCCCCGTGTCCTTGGCCCGGTGCTATGCCGGCTGCGCTTGCTGCTTGCTCCGGCGTTTTTCCCGGATGCCGTCGGCCACGGTGCCCCATTGGTTTGCCTTTTGATCGAGGTATCCGGCAATGGGGTCTTCCAGCACCGTTCCGGCTCCCGGGTGGGTGGGACGGGCGCCTGATTCGGCCACAATTGCCCTCAGCGCTTCCGGATTGTCGATCAGCGGGCAGGGGCGCAGGTGATTTTCGCAAAAAGGCTGGCGTTTCTGGAAGGAGGCAAACAGGGGCGAGCGCAGAGCCTCTATAAGGCTCTTTTCGTTGATGTTGTCGGTTGCGAAGTGGACAAAAGCGCATGGTTCCACGTCTCCGGCGGCATTAATGTGGAAGTACCGCCGGCCGCCGGCAATGCATCCGCCGGTCATTTCACCGTCATTCCAGAAGTCGGCCAGCATGATCGGTTTGTGGCTGCGGATGTAGGGGATGCGCTCGGCCAGGTAGGCCCGCTGTTCTGCCGTCACCATCAGCTCCGGATTGGGATTGCGCCCGATGGGGATATAATGGAACAGCCATCCGTAGGCGGCCCCCTTGTCGATCAGAAAGTCGATAAAGTTGTCGCCGGTGACTTCCATTACGTTATCCCGGGTAATTGTAATTGATACGCCGAATACGGCCCCCTTTTCCCGCAACAGGTCCATGGCTTTTGTGATCTTCTCGAAGGTGCCGGCACCGCGGCGGGCGTCGGTTTGCTCCTGCCACCCCTCCAGGCTGATGGCGGGCGACAGGTTCCCCGCCTCGACGATTTTCTCGGCCGTCTCTTCATCAATTAGCGTCCCGTTGGTATAGGCCATAAACGCCATGTCGCCGTGTTTACCGATAAGTTCGAACAAGCGCGGGTAAGCAAACGGCTCGCCGCCGGACATAACCGCCCAGTAGATACCCAGTTCCTTAGCTTCGGTAAAGAGCCGGTCCAGCCTTTCAAAGCTGAGGGAATTCTTTTGGGCGTACCTGCCTGCCCAGCATCCTTCGCAGGCCAGATTGCACGCTCCGGTCGGGTCTACCAGGAAGAAGTTCGGCACGTTTACTCCGTGTTTTTGGGACATTTGGGCCTGTTTTGGGATGCCGAAGATCATTGCATTGATAAACCAGTTGTAAATCAGCCGGCGTTTTACGTTGGGGTGGGTTGTCTCAAACAGCCTGTTGATGTAGGACCTGATGGCCGGGTTATGCTGGTAGGAGAAGGCAACCCGTTCGATATGTTCCTTGTGTTCCTTCTTGATGGCAAGAATCTTTGTTAGCTTAAACAGCCTGGGTAGGTTTACTTCGGGGTTTTTTTCGAGGTAGCCCAGGGCCTGGCGGAGTACATGATCTTTTACGAAATTTTTGGCAAAGTCAAAATTCACTGCTTTCAACTGCATTTTTCCAAGATACCTCCTTTTTTTTGACAGTAAATTTATTATAAGACGGTTGCCGGCGTTAAAGTGCTTACAAGGTCACCCCCTTTAAAATTTTTTATATTGACCTATTTAGTATAGAAGGTCTTGAATTAAGTTTTTCGTAGAGATACACCGATGTCTATAGGCATCAATAAAACACAAAATATCAAAAAAACCCAAAAATTGTTTAAAAAATTTTTATATGGCCTTTTCCAGGGCTTCGTCCAGGAACTTAACCAGCAGCCTGTTCTCATTAAGGCTGAATTCGGAGATGTATTTATGAAGCCGGCCCACTTCGTCGGCCAGACGGCCGTTGATAACGTCATGCATGTTTTTGACCGCTGCCCCTAATGCTGTGCCAGCAAACAGGCTGAGGTTCAGTTCGGGCCTGTGGGCCGGGTGCAGCAGGTTTTTCATCGTATTAATTGCCTTTACGCCTAAATTTTGAAGGCAGACGATTAAAATCGCTATTATATGGGCGCATATTACCAGCGGCGCCCCGGCGGCAGGCATGTCTGTTAAAATGTCCTCGATAGTTTTTTTCGAGCCATGCATTTTGGCCTTTTCAAATATTTCGAGAAGCTTTTTCCGGGCCGCGTGCCATTCTTCCATATAATCGATTTCCTCTTTTTCCTTCGGGAACAGCTCTCCCGTTTTGGGGGTGGGCAGGAACAGGAGCACCGACCGCCCCGAAGTTCTTTCCTCACGGCTGACAGAGTACTGGCTGTGCAAATAGCCTTCGTTCTCCAGTTTCTTTAAAATGTCATAGGCCGTCCACTTGCTGACCCCCAGCGCTTTGGCCACGTCTATATAGTGGACGGGTATGCCGGTGCTTTCGTATATCTTTTTAATCTTTTGCAGGAACTCTTTTCTCCGCCGGGTTAAAGTCATCTGCACCACTCCGTGGCATGTTCTATATCCCAAAAAACCAAAAAACCTATGCAAATAATAAACCCGGCAAGACGGAACTGTCAAGGGAAATTTAAAGCCCTGGACCGGCGCCTGATAATTTCCTGATAATTTTATATAAAGATTATGTCCAAAATGTCGAAAATATTTGCTATATTACTTATAGTAAAACCAGGAAAAGAGGTGTTAGCCTTTGGGAGAGGCATTGTTCAGGCAGAAAAACGGGCTGGTCGCGGTTAATATTGCTGCGGCCTGCGGTGTTTTTACGCCCGGCCAGTTTCAAGGGCTGGCTGAAGCTGTCCGGGAGGCGGGAGCCGGCGCTTTAAAATTGACTTCGCGCCAGACCGTTGTATTAATACTCGAGGAGGATAAAATAGCCGGCCTGGCCGAAAAAATTTCAGGTCTGGGCTTGCGGATTGCTCCGTACGGAAATGCGATCCGGAGCGTTAAGGCCTGTTCGGGCGGTCCCGGGCTTTGTCCCAGGGCCCTTGCCGATGCCCTTGGTTTGGGCATTGAGCTGCAGAACAGGTATATGGGCCAGGATGTTCCAAAGGACTTTAAAATAGCTGTTGCCGGCTGTATAAGGGGATGCACCGATCCTCACTGTGCTGACTTCGGCCTGATTGCCTGCGGAAAAGATGCCTACCGGGTTTTAATCGGCGGCAGGGGCGGCAGTCCCAGCCCGGAACGGGGGAAGGTAATTTTAGAGCAGGTTCGTTCTTCCAGGGTGCCGGAGGTACTGGATTTCGTTCTGGCAAGATACAGGGAGCTTGCCGAACCAGGGGAACGGCTGTGTAAGACCGTTGGCCGGGTAGGGCTAAAGGAGTTTATTCCGCCTTTTATTGCTGAAGAGCCGGCCGGCAGCCTGCAAGATGATGAATTCGGCGAATTTTTAAGGTCCGGAGAGTAGGGGGTTCGAAATGAGGAGTTTAAAAAACTTGAATGAAGTTAACCTGGAAGCCATCTACAAGCACTTTGAAAAGCTTTGCAGCGGTTGCGACAAGCTGAACACTCCGGAATGCAGGGAGTCGTCATGCCTGATCGGGTTCGGCAAAAGAGCCCTTCGCTTTTCAATAAGCAAGGGGGTGCTGGATATAGCCGGCGCCAAAAAAATGATTCCAACCGGGGACTTTAAAGTGTACTATCTCGAAGTTATTGCCCCGGGCCTGGCCGAGACCTGCCGCCAGTGCCGCCAGTGCCAGGATAATCACTCCCCCGACTGTGTAATTGCCCTGGCCAGGACCTGCCTGGAGTATACCGTTTTGCAAAGCGAGATTGACTACCCCGGCAGCGTCTTTCAGTACTTGGCCAAAGTGAGGGATCAGGCCCCTGAACTGTCGGCTCTGATTGCGGCGGAGCTTAAGAAGTCCTCATAAAAATAAAATAAGAAGCATCATAAAAGTAAAAACCAAAGCCGACCAAAATTACGGAGGCAAAGCATGGACTTTTTTATCAATCCGCACGACATGCTGGCAAACTTATCGCTTTGTCTCGATTTTTTCAAGGAAGGTATTGACCGGCATCACCAGCGGGTAGCACGCATCGGGCTGAGCCTAGCTGAAGAAATCGGACTGGCGGGTGAAGAAAAAAACCTTGTTTATACGGCGTCAATTATTCACGACATTGGCGCCAGTACCTGGGGAGAAAAGCAGCTTTTGCAGCAGTTTGAAGTTGAAGAACCGTGGGACCACTGCAAGAATGGCTATCAGATCGTCAACGCGGTGGACTTTTTAAAAGATGCGGGGGAAATCGTCTTATACCATCATAACAGGTACGGCGGCAAGAACAGATTTGGGCCGTCCGGAAGTGAGATACCCCTGGCTGCACGGATTATCCACCTGGCGGACCGGGTAGACGTTCTTTTAAAGCATAACGTCAATATCCTATTGCAATCCGGCAGGGTAACCGAACTGGTAAAAAAATTCTCCGGCAGCATTTTTGACCCCGAACTGGTTGGGGTTTTCTTTGACCTGGCCCGGCGCGAATGCTTCTGGCTGAATCTGGTTTCCCCTTTTTTGCCCGGGGAACTGGCCGGCGCTTTCCGGCCGGAGGAGGTTTTGGTCAGCGAGAAGGACTTAAGGCAGATGGCGGAAATGTTTGCCAGGGTAATCGACGGCAAGAGCCCGTTCACCTACCGCCATTCCAGGGGCGTGGCCGGCGTGGCGGCCTTTCTGGCCGGGATAATGGGCTTTGGGCCGGAAGAGGTTTTTTTGGTGGAAGTTGCCGGACTGTTGCATGACCTGGGCAAGCTTTCGGTGCCGGAGGAGATACTGGAGAAGGCGGGGGCGCTTACTGACGAGGAGTACACGGTAATCAAGCAGCACACCTATTATACCTTAAACATTCTAAGAAAGGCCGGCCTGCCCAGCCCCATCCCCGAATTTGCAGCTTATCACCACGAAAAGCTGGATGGCAGCGGTTACCCGTTCCGCCTGGATGCTTCCCGGTTGCCGCTTGGCTCGAGAATTATGGCCGTAGCCGACGTCTTTACCGCCCTCCGGGAGGACCGGCCCTACCGGCCCGGCCTTGACCGGGAAAAAATAGAAAAAATAATGCAAAAAATGGTTTTAAATAATGCCCTTGACGGTGCAGTGGTGGAAACGCTTTTCAGTAATTATGGCGAGGTGGACGGCTGTTTTGCCCGCCTGTCTTAAATGGGCAAAAGGCCGGTGCCGCAGGCCGTAAAACTGCTGACAACAAAACAAAGCCAGGGTGCGCCCCGGTACAGGCGGCTTCAGCCGCCGGTGGAACTTTGTCAACAACCTCAGCCAGGGTGCACCCTGGTATTTTTGTTGCAGCGGAGTGAAAAAAAGTCCAGCTTGCGCTGGACGGGGAGAGATAGAACTTACCAAAGCGGAGTATTTATATTATTTTCAATGAACAATAAAAACATGCATGATTTTTTATTTTATAAATTATTCCATGCGCATTTGAAAATGCTGCCGCTGCCCGGTGCTTGTGAATATTCTCACGGCCGGCCGCAAGGCAGGAATATTGACGCCGGTTGTAGAAACACTGGACTTTAAGCGTTTGCCCGGGTTATTATTAATTAATGTACTTCCCCGGCTGCGTGCATTTGGAGGGTTTAAAAACGGAATTGGGTGGTAGATTAAATGAAATTGGCGGTTTCGGGCAAGGGCGGCGTGGGCAAAACGACCGTAGCCGCCGCGATGGTAAGGCTGTTTTCTGAGAGATGCCGGGTGGTATACGCCATAGATGCCGACCCCGACGTGTGCCTGGCTGCTGCTTTGGGCATTCCCGATGACATCACCGGGGAACTCAGGCCGCTGGTGGAAATGAGGGAAAAAATGGCCGCTGCCGGAAAGAGCGGGGAGGATTCGTTAACCGGTTTTCAGCCCTGCCTCAGGGAACTGGATGAATACTGCATAGCTCAGCGCAACATCAGGTACCTGCGCATGGGAGGCGTAAAAAAAGGCGGCTCTTCGTGTTACTGCCGGGAAAACACCTTTTTAAATGCGGTGGTTTCCTCTCTTCTGCTGGAAAAGCAGGACGTTGTGGTGATGGACATGGGGGCCGGCATCGAGCACCTTTCCCGCGGTACGGCCAGGGGAGTGGATTTGATGCTGGTGGTGGTAGAGCCCAGTTTAAACAGCATCAACACGGCCGGCCTTGTAAAAAGGCTGGCGGCAGAGCTGGGCATAAGAAAAATCCGGGTTATTGCCAACAAGATCAGGAATGAACTGGAAAAGGAGTTTATTATTAGCCGCTTTAGCCCTGAAGAGGTGCTTGGCTTTATCCGCTTTGACGAAGGCGTCTGGCGCGGCGCGATGACCGGCTGTTCTCTTGATGGCAGTGAGGGAAAATTGTCTTCAGACATGAGGGAAATATATGAAAGAGTTTTAAAAGAATTAGAATTGAAATAAAAGAAACACAGGAGTAAAAGGAGAAGGAAATGGGACTGACGGGACTTGAAATATTTAAACAACTGCCGAAAACCAACTGCAGGGATTGCGGGCAGACGACCTGCCTGGCCTTTGCCATGGCCGTGGCGACCGGCAAGGCCGTGCCGGACCGGTGTCCCCACCTCAGCGAGGCAGCCAGGGATTTTCTCGGCTCTGCCTCTGCGCCTCCGGTGATGCCGGTAAAAATTGGGGCCGGGAGCAAACAGGTGGAAATCGGCAATGAAAGTGTCCTTTTCCGGCACGACAAGCGTTTTGAAAATCCCACCGCCATAGCGGTTACCGTTTGCGACACCTTAAGCAACGGGGAGATTGCGGCAAGGGTGGAAAGAATAAACGGCCTGGTCTTTGAGCGGGTCGGCCAGGTTTACAAGGTAGACCTGGTGGCGGTGGTTAATTCGTCGGGAAATCCCGGCAGGTTTGCCGAGGCTGCGAAGATTGCCGCGGAAAGGGCAGAGTTTGCCCTAATCCTTGTCAGCGAGGACCCGGCGGCAATTGAAGCGGCCCTTGATTGCACGGCAGATGGCAGGCCGTTGGTTTGCGGGGCCAATGCCGCCAATTATCAGGCTATGACCGGCCTGGCCGGAAGGTTCGGGGTGCCCCTGGCAGTGAGGGGCGCGAACCTGGAAGAACTGGCCAGCCTGGCGGAAAAGGTTGCGGCGCTTGGCTTAAGGCAGATTGTCCTGGATTCCGGGGCTCGCGAAACAGCAAAAGTGCTGGCCGATCAGACTCAGATCAGGCGCCAGGCCTTGAAAAAGTTCCGCCCGCTGGGGTATCCCACCATTACCTTTGTTGATCACGAGGATTCCCTGCAGGCCGTGCTGCAGGCCGGCGTTTACGTGGCCAAATACGCCGGGGTGGTGGTGCTGGACACCGTTGAACCGGCCGACCTGCTGGCCTTAATCACCCTGCGCCTGAACCTGTATACAGACCCGCAAAAGCCGCCCGCGGTTGAGTCAAAGGTGTACGAAATATTGAACCCCGGGAAGGACTCCCCCGTATATATAACCACGAACTTTTCGCTGACTTACTACAGCGTGGCGGCTGACGTGGAGGCCTCCAGGGTGCCTGGCTATATTTTGCCGGTTGATACAGACGGCACTTCCGTCCTGACGGCCTGGTCGGCCGGGAAGTTTACGCCGGAGAAAATTGCTGAGGCGCTGAACAGCAGCGGCATTGCGGAGAAGGTATCCCACCGGCGGGTAATTATTCCCGGCGCCCTGGGCGTCTTAAGCGGCAGGCTGCAGGAGGTCTCGGGGTGGGAAGTGCTGGTGGGGCCGCGGGAGTCTTCGGGGATCCCTTCTTTTATAAAACAGCAGTGGAAAACCTGAAAGGTATGTCTTTAGCTTTGCGAAAACCAAGAGGGGATTAAAACCATGCCTGAATTTTCCGTGCGCTTTTTACCGGAAGGCAAGCAGGTAATGGCGGCCGAAGGGGAAAGCCTTTTCCGGGCTGCGGCCAGGGCGGGCGTTTTAATTGACGGTTCCTGCGGCGGGCAGGGGGCCTGCAGCCGGTGCAAGGTTATAATAAAGGAAGGAAAGGTGAGGCTGGCTGCCTCCGGTAATTTAAAAGATGATGAAAAACGCAGGGGGTATGTTCTGGCCTGCCGGAGTTTTCCCGAAAGCGATCTGGTGGTGGAGGTACCAGTGACCGGTTTGCCTGCCGGCCTGCGCACCGTTCTTGAAGGCGGCGGGGATGTATGCGGAGGGGGGCAGGGCGGTTTGGGAAGCTTAAGCCCCCTGTACAGGAAGGTTTTCTTAAGTTTAAAGGAGCCTGCCCCGGGCGACGGGGAGGACGACCTGGCAAGGCTGAGCAGGGCCATCCGCAAAGAAGCCGGCGTCGGAGAGTTGCGGCCCGGCCTGGATGTTTTGCGCGGCCTGCCGAAAACCCTGCGGGATGCCGGATGGAAAGTTACCGTTTCCCTGGCTGAGGGAATAGGCTGCGGATGCGCCGAGATTGCGGAGATTGAACCAGGACGGGTGGGCAGGAAATACTTCGGCCTGGCCGTGGATATCGGTACCACCACGGTAGTTGCCCACCTGGTCGATCTGGAAAGCGGCCGGACTGAAAGTATGAAGGGCGCCTACAACAGGCAGTCGGTTTACGGGGAAGACGTTATTTCCAGGATTATTTACGCCGGCGAGCACAAGGACGGCCTGGAAGGGCTGCAAAAGGCGGTTTTGGACACCGTCAACGGCTTAATCCGGGAAATGACGGAGGAACTGAATATAAAGCGGGTGGACATCAAGGCCGCCGTTTGTGCGGGCAACACCGCCATGACCCATCTTTTTTTGGGTATAGACCCAACCTATATCCGGCTGGAGCCGTACACTCCGGCCGCCAACAAGATCCCTGCGGTGCGGGCCGGCAGTATAGGGCTGGATATTCACCCGCAAGCCTGGGTCAACTGCGTGCCGGGGGTTGCCGGTTTTGTAGGCGGCGATATCGTTGCCGGCGTGCTTGCCTCTGAAATGGCTTTTTCAGAAAAGATGACTTTGTTTATCGATGTCGGCACCAACGGCGAAATGGTGCTGGGCGGCGGGGAATGGCTGGTTGCATGCGCCTGCTCGGCCGGCCCTGCTTTTGAGGGCGGCGGGATCAGGCACGGCCTCCGGGCGGTAAGCGGTGCCATAGAACATGTGGAAGTGGCTCCGGGCAGCCTTGCCGTCAAATATTCCACCGTGGACGGGGTGCCACCGCTGGGCATCTGCGGTTCCGGCCTGATTGAGGTTGTGGCGCAGCTTTATAAGGCGGGGGTGATTGACCGCGGCGGCAATTTTGTTTTTCCGGGCAGGACGCCCCGCATCCGCGACGCCGGGGAGGGCAGGGAATTTGTCCTGGTCTGGCCGGAAGAGCCGGCCCTGCCCGGCGGCATAGCCGTTTCCGAGGCGGAGATTAAGAATCTTTTGCGTTCCAAGGCGGCGGTATACGCGGGGATACGGAGCATGCTGAAAAAGGTGGGCCTGCCCGCCGGAGCAATCGAAAGGGTGATAATTGCCGGCGGTTTCGGCGGCTATATCAACATCCGGGAGGCGGTAAACATCGGCTTGCTTCCCGACATACCGCTTGACCGTTACACCTATATCGGCAATGCCTCGGTTAAGGGGGCCGCCATGGCCCTGCTGTCGAGGCAGGCCAGGCAGGCCCTGGAAGAGATAGCCGGGCGGGTGACTTATCTGGATTTAAGCGCCGATAACACCTTCATGGACGAATTCGTTGCGGCCCTGTTTATTCCGCACACGGACTTAAGTTTATTTCCAACAGTTACATAAAAGGGGCGAGAATTATGGCTGTGGCAATGGTAAAGGAGAGGTGGCCCGGCAGGGTCATGGAACTGGTAATCGGCCGGGAGCCTCACGCTGTAAAAGCAGGAGGAGAAAGCACCCTTCCCTTTTTGCACTTCGAGGGGGAAATTCCCAATAGACCGCTTGCAGCCCTTGAGGTCTGGGATGTTGAACCGGAAGGCTGGCCTGAGACTCTGGCGGAGGCCTATCCGGGAGTAACGCGGGACCCTGTGGCGTGGGCAAAAATGTGCGAGGATTGCGGGGCCGATCTGATCTGCCTCAGGCTGGCCGGCGCGCACCCGGAAGGTAAAAACGCCGGCCCTGCGCAGGCGGCGGAAACCGCCAGGGCCGTAGCAGCTGCGGTAAATAGGCCGCTCATAGTGATCGGCTGCGGCGTTGAGGAAAAAGACGAGGAAATCCTTCCTGCCGTGGCCGGGGCAATTGCCGGCCAAAACGCTCTGCTTGGCTGTGCCACCATGAACAATTACAAAAAGATTACGGAGGCCTGCCTGTCATACGGGCATGGCATTATTGCCTCCACTCCGCTGGACATAAACCTGGCCAAGCAATTAAATATTCTGATTAACGAAACGGGCATCCCGCTTGACCGGATTGCTTTTGACCCGATTGTGGGTCCGCTGGGCTACGGCTTTGAGTACGCCTATTCCATTATTGAACGGGCCCGCCTGAGCGCCCTGAGCGGCGACAGGATGTTGGCCACACCGGTTATCTGCTTTGTCGGCCAGGAGGCCTGGAAGACCAGGGAGGCGAGAAGCGAGGACGGTGGCGGGTGGGGTGACCAGGCCCGCCGGGCCATCCTGTGGGAAGCGTTGACGGCCGCCGGCCTGGCCCTTGCCGGCGGGTCCATTTTCGTCTTGAGCCACCCCGCGTCATTGAACGCTTTTAAAAAGCACCTGGCGGCAATGATGAAGCCTTTTACCTGTTAAGATAGAAAGGCCGGGCCCGGCAGGGCTGAACAGTAATTTTAAGGGAGGTTAACCTGTTGGAATTGATTGGCGAGCGCATTAACGGTATGTTTAAGGATGTAAAGGAGGCAATTTTGAACAGGGATCCCGGTCCTGTAGAATACTGGGCCAGGCGGCAGACCGAAAATGGAGCCGGCTACCTGGATTTGAGTACCGGCCCGGCTGTGCCGCCGGAGGAGCAGCCGGCGGCCATGGAATGGCTGGTCAAAGTAGCCCAGTCGGCCAGCCCCCTGCCGTGCTGTCTGGATTCAACCAGCCCTGATGCCATAGAGGCAGGGCTGAAGGTCCACCGCGGCCGGGCCATAATTAATTCCACCAGTGCCGATCAGTGGCGAATGGACGTTTACTTTCCCATGGCCGTGAAATACGGTGCCGGGCTGATCGGGCTGACGATGAATGAACAGGGCGTGCCCAGGGACGCCGCCTCCCGCGTCGCGCTGGCCATGGAACTGGTTGTAAATGCCGACATGCACGGACTGCCGATGGCCGATCTTTACATCGACCCCCTGGTCCTGCCGGTCAACGTGGCGCAGGAGCATGGTCCGGAAGTGATCGAGGCCATCCGCCAGATTAAAATGCTGGCCGATCCTCCTCCCCGGACGGTCATCGGGCTATCCAACATTTCCCAGCGCTGCGCCGAGCGCCGGCTTTTAAACCGCACCTTTATGGTGATGTGCATGGGTGCAGGCCTCGATTCCTGCATATGCGACCTGGAAGACGGCCTTCTGGTGGATTCTGCGGCTGCAGCGCGGGTGCTTTTGAACAAGGACATATACTGTGACGCTTTTTTAAAGACCTTCAGGCAGCGTTAGGCTGGTTAAAGGTGCGCTTTAAGAACGGTGTGAAAGCAGGTGGTGCGGTTTGATAGTGGCAGAGCAAAAACCCATAGGGCAAATTGCGGAGTTTGTTAAGGATTTTAATAAATTGTTGCTTGTCGGCTGCGGCGGCTGCGTTACGGTCTGCCTTTCGGGAGGCGAAAAGGAAACCGAAATTTTGGCCAGCGCCCTCCGAATAAAACGCCGCCTGGAAGGGAGGCCGGTTGAAATAGCTACTTACACCGTTACCCGCCAGTGCGATCCGGAGTTCATCGACGGGCTGGAAAGCATGGCCAGGGAGGCGGACTGCATTGTTTCCCTGGCCTGCGGCGTGGGCCCGCAGTACCTGGCAGAGCGTTTCAAGGATAAGTGCGTTTTTCCGGCCATGAATACCAGGTTTGCAGGCGGTTACAGGGCGCGTGGAGTCTGGGAGGAGCGCTGCGGCCTGTGCGGCGATTGCATTCTACATCTGACGGGCGGCATTTGCCCGGTCATCCGCTGCGCCAAGAGCATTTTGAACGGCCCGTGCGGCGGCTCGCAAAACGGCAAGTGCGAGATCGGCAAGGATGTGGACTGCGCCTGGCAGTTGATTTACGACCGTTTGAAGGCCCTGGGGCAGCTTGACCGGTTGAGGGAAATTATACCGCCGAAGGACTGGTCCAAGTCGCGGGACGGCGGGCTGCGCCGGATGACCAGAGAGGACCTGGTTTTCGAATGAATGCGGGCAGCAGGCTGGAGCAGGTACTGAAAAGCGGCAGGCTGGCCGTAACCGCCGAAATAAGCCCGCCCAAACATTCCTCCCCGGAAGGGATAATCAATCTCGCCCGGATTTTAAAGGACTGGGTGGACGCAGCCAACATAACCGACTGCCAGGCTGCCGTAGTGAGGATGTCCAGCATCAGCGCCGGCATCCATATTTTGCAAAACGGCCTGGAGCCGGTCATTCAGGTGACCTGCCGCGACCGCAACCGGATTGCCATCCAAAGCGATCTCCTGGGCGCTTACAGCCTCGGCATGCGCAACCTGCTGTGCCTTTCGGGGGATCATCAGTCGTTCGGCAACCATCCGGCGGCAAAAAACGTTTACGACGTGGATTCTGTTCAGTTAATCCAACTGGTCAGGCGGATGAGGGACGAGAGAAAATTTTTCTCCGGTGAGGAAATTAAGAAGTGCGAGCCCAGGTTCTTTATCGGCGCGGTGGCCAATCCGTTTGCCGACCCCTTCGAGCTTCAGGTGGACCGGCTTGAAAAAAAAATAGAAGCTGGCGCAGAATTCATTCAGACCCAGTGCATCTACGACATGGAACGCTTTGCCAGGTTTATGGAAGTTTGCGTCCGGCGCGGCCTGCACGAAAGGGCCTACATTCTGGCCGGGCTAACCCCCATTAAGGGACTGCGCTCAGTCAGCTACATGCGGACCATTCCCGGCATAACCGTGCCGGATGAAATCGTCAGCCGGGTCAAAAATGCCAGGGACCAGAAGGCTGAGGGAATAAACATCTGCATCGAGCAAATCAACTACATCAGAAAAAACATCAAAGGCATTTCCGGCATTCACCTGATGGCTATTGCCTGGGAGGAAATTGTGCCCGAAATCGTCAAGCGCGCCGGTTTGCGCCGGGAGTAATGCCTGCTGCCGGCCTTTACAGGCCCCGCTTCCCTATATAGGCAACCAGGTCCACCACCCTGTTGGAGTAACCCCATTCGTTGTCGTACCAGGCGACCACCTTGGCCATGGTGCCCTCCACCACCATTGTAGAAAGCCCGTCAACGATGGACGAGTGCGGGTTGCCGTTGAAGTCCCGGGATACCAGGGGCTGGTCGCTGTAGGCCAGAATTCCTTTAAGTTCACCTTCAGCGGCCTTTTTCAGGACGGCGTTTACCTCTTCCGCCGTGGCCGCCTTGCTCAGCTCGGCAACAAAGTCTACCACCGAGACGTTTGGCGTGGGCACCCTCATGGCCAGGCCGTTCAGCTTGCCTTTCAGTTCGGGCAGGACTAAAGCCACCGCCTTTGCGGCCCCGGTGGTGGTAGGAATGATCGACATGGCCGCCGCCCGCGCCCGGCGCAGGTCCTTGTGGGGCAGGTCCAGGATCTGCTGGTCGTTGGTGTACGAGTGAACGGTTGTCATCAGGCCGCGCACGATCCCGAACTCCCTGTGCAAGATTTTTGCTACTGGCGCGAGGCAGTTTGTGGTGCACGACGCGTTAGAGATAATCTGGTGCCTGGCGGGATCATAATTTTCTTCGTTGACCCCCATCACGATGGTGATGTCTTCGTTTTTTGCCGGTGCGGTTATGACCACCTTGCGGGCGCCCCCATTCAAGTGCTTTGAAGCGCTCTCCCGGTCGGTAAAGCGGCCGCTTGACTCGATTACGACCTCCACACCGCAGTCTCCCCAGGGAATGGTCTCCGGTTCGGGCAGGGCAAAGGCCTTTATATCCCTGCCGTTGACCTTGAATTCCCTTTCCTCGTTGGCATAAATGTCGGCCCTGAGGATGCCGTGCACCGAGTCATACTGCAGGAGGTGCGCCAGGGTGCAGGCGTTGGTGAGGTCGTTTACAGCCACTATTTCCAGGTCCGTTCTGTGCATGGCGGCCCTGAACATATTGCGGCCGATGCGCCCAAAGCCGTTAATGCCAACCTTTAATGTCATAGCTGTTCCCCCTTGTCAAATAGATTATCTTAAAGCTTCCCTTACTTTGGTTGAAGGCGGCGCGGGCCGGTTTTAGGCCCGAAAGCACTTGTCATGCCTTAGATTGCCCATATAAACCGCAATGTAGTCATGAAGCGGGCTGACAGTACCTGGCATTATTTTATACCGCCGGAGCAACAGCTGCAATTGGCTTCAAAACGCAAAAAGGCTGCTTTTTTACAGGCGGCCGCAGACTGAAGACAAACTGCCATAAAAGCCGCCGGCGGCTGAAGATGCTGCTCTGTTGCGTAGCGTCGTTAGGTGAACTTGGCAAAACTGAGGGACGCGGAAATTGGGGGCGCGGACAGGAGGTCGCGTGCCAGCCCTCACCGAACCAGAACGGTGAGTTGAGGGCGTCCCAATTCCGCCCGAAGTGAGCCATAGCCGCCCTCGACAAGTACCCGGCCAGTGGTTTCCAGTATTGACTTAAATGTGTTTTTTAAAGCAAATTTAATGTTAATCAATATGACCAAATTTATCTTAAAAGAGTATAATTGAAAAGCGCTATTGAAATTTATTAATTTAAAATTGTATACTGAATTCAAAATGCTGCATATAAATTGGCAATCGAGGAGGATTGTTCATGCACCCTTTTATCCGGCCTGTCGTGGCGGCGCGGCTGATTATGAATCCCACTTTTGCCCAGCTAAGGGAGATGGCTAGGCACGAGGAAAAAACTACCTGCTACGGCAGCGCCAGTTTCATTTCGAAAGTAAGAAACCGCAGCGCTAAAAACACGTATGTGTTGGAGGGCGATTACCTGGGAGTGGACCAGAACGGGATTTCCCTGGAAAAGGAAAACAGCCTGGCCGAAAAAGTGCATGAGTACCTGAGGAGCAAAGAAGTGATTTGCCTTGACCGGCAAATGGGGCAGCACCAGAATTTTAGGCTTAACTGCCGGCTATACATAACGAAAGAGTACGCCCGCATCCCTTTTATGTGGTACAATATGCTGTTTGAGCCGGAGGGCGAGGCGAAAGAGCCGGACCTCATAAGCATATACGTGCCGGAGTGGCCGGAGCGGGTTATCTTCGTCCATCCGGAGGCAGGCGTGACTTATATCCTCGGCACGGACTATTTCGGCGAAGTGAAAAAGTCGTTTCTTAGAATGGCCCTCTACGTCTGGAAGAAACGCTGTGGCATCGGTTTTCATGCCGGCAGCAAGGTTTTACGGGTGCGGACGGCAAACGGCAGGCTGGAAGATGTCGGGTTTATCCTTTTTGGCCTGAGCGGAACGGGCAAGACATCCCTCACCATTCATGACCATGGTCTTAAGGGCGAGGAGCGGGTCATCATCAGGCAGGATGACATGGTGATGATGGATAACAACGGCTACTGCTACGGGACCGAAAACGGCTTTTACGTAAAAACTGAAGGTCTGGATCAGTCCCAGAAGGTGCTTTACGATGCGGCGGTGTCGCCGAACGCCATACTTGAAAACGTCAAGGTGCTGGACGACGGGAGGGTGCTGTTTGACGACACCGGGCTTACCTCTAACGGCAGGTGTGTCGTCCTGCGCCGGGAAGTGGCCTGGACCGACGAAAGAATCGACCTGGACAAGGCGCACCGGATCATCTTCATTACCAGAAGGGACGACATCATTCCGGTTGTGGCCAGGTTGAATGCCGAGCAGGCGGCCGCTTACTTTATGCTGGGCGAGTCAATAGAAACTTCGGCCGGAGACCCGACCAGGGCGGGCCAGTCCAAACGCGAGGTGGGCACAAACCCGTTTATCATCGGCCGGGAATATTACGAGGGGAACAAACTGCTGGAGATTCTGCGCAACAACCCGGATATGGAGTGCTACCTGCTTAATACAGGCAGCATCGGGGTGGGAGGCCTGAAACCGGGCAAAAAGATTCCCATTGAGGTTTCGGCCGGCATTATGAAACACCTGGCCAGGGGAACGGTAAAGTGGACCGTCGACCCCGACTGGGGCTACCAGGTCCCGCTGGAAATACCGGGCCTTGATCTGGCCGAATACAACCCGGTTAATTATTTCACGCCCGGGGAATACCGGGAGCGGGTGGAGAAACTGCGCCGCGAGCGCATAAACTGGCTGGCCAAATATAAAGGGCTGAAGGAAGAAATCGTTAGGGCCATACTTTAACGGCCACCTGCAGAATTTAAACGGCTCCTTACCGGGAGCTGTTTTTGTCGGCGCCGCAATAATTTGCCTGAGGTTTGTTTAAAATGCAGTGCCAAAGTTTTTAGCACTTTTATTTTTTGCCGGGAGTTCCTGAGGTAAGGTATGAGTCCATAAACCGGCATTTTGCCGCCTTCTGCTGCCTCCGGCCGGCCGGGCGGGCCCAGGAAAAGTGTGGACAAACATTCAGCCTTACCATAAAATAAGAGCAGGACGACCTGGAGGTGCGGCCTGATGGCATCAGGGAGAAAAAGCAAAATTGTCAAGTGCGATCAAAAGGTAAACATTACCGCTACTTTCGGCTCGGACCTTATGCTGGAGGGCTCGACCGCCATACCCAACATCCTGTTAAAAGTTTACAATAAAATCGGTATTACGGATTTTCAGATGATGCTTTTAATACACATGTTCAGGTTCTGCATTGAGGAGGGGGAGGTATACCCAACTCCCGAAATGATGGCAGAATACATGCATTCGGATCCCATAAGGATTAAGAGGGAGCTGGCAGAGCTTCTGGAGAAGGAGATTGTTGGCATCAGCCAGTATATTGAGGAAAGCGGCAACAGGGTTGTTAATGGCTACGATTTTGAGCCGCTGTTTTTAAAAATATCTGATGTCTGGGCCGGGATAAGGGCCAGGGAAATAGAAGAGACGGAGAAGAGGCTGAAAGCTGCCGGCGGGTACGGCTTAGCCGGGGGCAGTTTTAAATACGGGGGCACCGAATTAATTTCCATATTCGAAAAGGAATTCGGCAGGGCAATTTCCCCTCTGGAAGCGGAACAAATCGGCCAGTGGGCCGAGGAGATGGGGCCTGCAATAATTGTTGAGGCCTTAAAGCGGGCGGTAATCAAGGGCAAGTATAACTTCAAGTATATAAACGGCATCCTGCTCGAGTGGAAAAAGAACAACCTGCGCACAATCGAGTCTATCCTAGAATACGAACGCGAATTTCAGGAGCGCCGCCTGGCGGCAAAGAACAGACGCAAATCCGAAGCGGGACCCGAACCGGGCGGGGACGGAGGCAAAAGCGACTCCAAGAAAAAAGCCTTCATCCGGTCCCTGTACGTGAAATGTTGATCAGTAACCGGTGCGGGAGGTAGATATCTTGAGTGTAAACTGCGGTATTTGCGGAGATCGCGGCATTATCCTGAAAGGCGAGGCTGCAGTTCCTTGCAGTTGTGTGAAGAAAAGAGCGGCAGAAAAACTCTTAAGAAGTTCATGCCTGACCGGCAAGCTTCAGAACTGCACCTTAAACAGGTTCAGCTTCAAATACTACGCAAAAGACTGCCTCGATCCAGAGACGGGGATGTCTTACCTGGAAATGGCCAGGCTGGCCTACCAGGCGGCAAAAGATTTCATTAGGGATTTCATGGAAAACCCCTGTACCGACGGGTTGCTTTTTACCGGCCAGGTGGGAAGCGGGAAAACCTTCCTGGCCTGCTGCATTGCCAACGCCCTGCTGGACAGCGGCCAGCCGGTACTTTTTACGGTGGTACCCGATCTGCTTGATCAGATCCGCTCTACTTACGATCCGGCCAGATCTGCTGATGAAGTAACCGAGTTCGATATTCTGGAGGCGGCCAGACAGGTTCCGCTGCTGATTCTTGATGACCTGGGAGCGCACAACTATACGGAGTGGACGAGAAATAAAATTTACTCGATAATAAACTACCGCCTGAATAACAGGCTGCCACTTATTGTTACTACCAACATTAAGCTGGACGACCTGGAGGAATACCTCGGCGAGAGGACCACCTCGCGCCTTTTGGAAATGTGCCGGCCGTACCGCTTAATGGTCGAGCTGGATATCAGGGCTGTCCAGCGTAAGGAAAAAGAGTCAAGGATGCTTAGAGGGAGGTCTTAGTCCCGGCTGCAGTTAGCCGGGCTTTTTAATTTCCCGTATTTTTTTGAATTAAACTGTCAATAATTAATTGAGGAGGTTAAAAATGTTTGTATATAAAAGCCGTGGATGTACAAAATACCCTTTGGATTCGGGAAAGGAGGACAGAATGAGTAAATTTGCTCGAAAGCTCGCAATAAAAACGGCCGCATTCGTTCTTTCCGCAGTTATTGCGGGAGGTTCGGTGGCGGCCGCCGGTGAGTGTGCTGAGAGCTTAAATGCTCAAAAGGGCCGGTCCGAACCCGCTGCGGCACTTTACAAGGTTAAAGAAGGCGACACCCTGTATGATATTGCCAGGGAACATCAGGTGTCCTTGCGCGATCTGATGAAGGTAAATAATCTGAGCGGGGATTTGATCAGACCGGGCGACAACCTGGTTCTGCCAGAAAAAATAAAAACTGCTAAATATTTATCGAGAGGCATTTCAAGGGAAGAGCTGATGCTCCTGGCCAGACTGATTTACGCCGAGGCGCGGGGCGAGGACTTTGAAGGGCAAGTGGCGGTAGGCGCAGTAATCCTTAACAGGCTGGCCAGCCCGCATTTCCCCAAAACTATCCCTGAAGTTATATTCCAGAGGTGCAACAGGGTGTACCAGTTTTCGCCGGTTGCCGACGGTTCCATAAACCTGGAGCCTGACGAGAAAGCCATTCAGGCTGCCATCGCGGCACTGTCGGGCAGGGATCCCACAGGGGGAGCGCTGTTCTTTTACAACCCCGAGCTGAGCAAGGACCAGTGGATAAGAACGCTGCCGGTATTGACCAGGATCGGCAATCATGTCTTTGCAACCTGCTCATAAAAAAACAGAGGCAGCCCTTAGCTGGTTGCCTCTGCTTTTTCCCTGGGGAAACTTAGGCCCTTGACCTGGACGTTTACTTCCTTTACCGTTAGCCCGGTCATTTCCTCCACTGCCTGCTTGATCCGGAGCTGGATGTTTGAGGCCACTTCGGGCAGGTTGCAGCCGTAAACAATGACGGGCGAGATGTCTATGGCAACGGTGCCTTCTTGTTCAACACTGACGTTAATCTTTCCCGTACTGCTGACTCCGTTTACCAAAGCGGCGGCATGGCCGGCAATGGAGGCGAGGGCGCTGTTGGATATGGTCAGCCTGCCGTTGGAAGTATATGTCGGCCTGACCACCGATTGCTCAAGCCAGTCTTTTTTGCCGGGAACGTCTTTTTTGCGCAGGAAAACCTGCAGGGGAGCCACCAGCGTACCGGGAAAGCTTTTTTTTACTTCCAGGGTGGGGGCAGGAATGACGTGCTTGCTGAAGCTGGTCCTGATGAACTTTGCCTTCCGGATTTCTTTTTCGCTGGCCACTTCTTCGATTTTTATTATTTTTAAAGGAGCGGGCAGACCCAGCCGTGCTGCAATGCGTTCCACCATTCCGCTGGAAGTTCCGAGAATAAGGATTCTTTCGGGTGCAATGGACGACAGGGCGTCCTTAATTTCCCGGGCCTGTTTTTCGTCCATGAACAGGGCCGCTTTAATCGCCCCGATCCTGGTCGGCTGGCGCTTGGCCGACGTTCCGGCCACGATGCGGTTGCCCTGAATTAATAGGCCGTCATCAATAATAACCTGCACTTCCAGTTGATGGGCTACTTTGGCAGCCCGGTGGCTTTTGCCTGTTCCGCTTGGCCCTACTAAAGCATAAACTTCCAAAATTAAATCCACCTGCTTTAATATGGTTAGATTTCCTTTATATCATAGCATATGCAATTGCGGAAAAACAGTCAAGATCCGGTGCGGCTTTCAGCCGTCTGAGGCTCTGCCGGGCGGTGGTTTTTTCCGGTTGACAAAAGGCTGCGTACCGGTCCGGAGGCGGAGGTAAAATGACCGGTAAGAAAAGTTTATTTTTAGCAGCATGCCTGTTCTTACTCGCAACGGGGGCCGGATGTTCGGCACAGCCTTTTCTTATGGATGCCGACGTGCCGCCGGTGTCGAGAATTTTGGATGCCAACGGCGAACTGATAGCCGCCGTCAGCAGGGAGAACAGGATTCCTGTCAAGCTTGAAAATGTGTCAGTTTTTCTGCGGGAAGCCATTGTTGCCGTAGAAGATGCACGCTTTTACCGGCATCACGGAGTGGACCCGGTGGGGGTGGCCAGGGCCCTCTACAAGAACATAACCGCCGGCAGGGTGGTCGAAGGGGGCAGCACCATTACCCAGCAGCTTGCCAAGAACCTTCTCCCGCCGGAACCGGAGCGGACGGCCGTGCGCAAGCTGGAAGAGCTTGTTCTGGCCGTAAGGCTGGAACGAAAGTATACTAAAGATGAGATACTGGAAATGTATTTAAACCAGATCTATTTCGGCCAGGGAGCATACGGCGTTGAAGCGGCGGCCAGGACCTACTTTAACAAGCCTGCCGGGGAGCTCAACCTGGCCGAAAGCGCAATGCTTGCCGGAATACCCCGGGCCCCCAGCATCAACAATCCCGTAAGCAATTACGAGGCGGCAAAGGCGCGGCAGGCCGTTGTACTGGCCAGAATGGCGGAACTGGGTCTGATCAGCAGCGGGCAGGCCAGACAGGCCATGGAGGAGCGCCTGCAGCTTGCCAAGAAAAGTCCGGTATTGAAAAAAGCACCTTATTTTGTGGACGAGGTTATCAGGCATTTTGAGATAAGCTACCCCAACGGGCCGGAAATATTATATGCAGGCGGCCTGACAGTATATTCCACGCTGGATTTAAAAATTCAGAGGGCGGCGGAAAAATGTCTTTACGAAGGGCTGAAGAACGAAGACCCCCTGCTTGACGGCGCGCTGGTTGCGCTCGACCCCAAAACCGGCCAGATTAAGGCCATGGCGGGAGGAAAAGATTACAGCAGGTCCCAGTTTAACCGCGCCTTGTCCAGGATTCAGCCCGGCTCGGCCTTTAAGCCTTTTCTTTACGCTGCTGCAGTTGAGCGTGGTTATACGGCAGGAACGGTTATTAACTGTGAGCCGGTCAGCTTTCCTCAGCCCGACGGAACATCCTATGCGCCCTCTGACTTTCATGGGAGCTGCCACTGCCGCCCGTTTACCTTAAAGGAAGCATTGTTTACTTCGGACAATGTGGTGGCAGTAAGATTGAACCAGTCCGTCGGGCCTTCGGTTACGGCAGGTTATGCCAGGAAAATGGGCATAGAATCGGACCTCAGGGCTGTTCCTTCGCTGGCCCTGGGCACCTCCGAGGTGACCCCGCTTGAGATGGCCAGGGCCTACGGCACCCTGGCAAACGGCGGAATAAAGCCGGAACCATATTACATTCAAAAGGTTACCGACAGTTCCGGGCGCATTCTGGAGGAGCGCCGGCCGCAGCTTGAAAAGGCAATTGACGAAAAAACCGCCTATATTGTTACCGACATGCTTGAGGAAGTGCTGGGGCCGGGCGGCACCGCCTCGAACATTGCGGGAATTTTGGACCGGCCTGCGGCCGGAAAAACAGGAACTACTGAAGAATTCAGGGAGGCCTGGTTTGTCGGTTATACGCCAGATCTTGCGGCCGCCGTTTACGTTGGTTTTGATGAAAAGAGCAAAAGCCCCGGACGCTCCGGGGCACAATTGGCCGCACCGATTTGGGCGAATTTTATGAAAGAGGCTTTAAAAGACGTTCCGCCGGCCGGTTTTGCCGTTCCCCCCGGCGTGGTTAAAGCGAGGATCTGCGCGGACGACGGGCTGCTGGCAGGGGAATATAACACCCGGTCAATCGAGGCGGTATTTGTCCGGGGAACCGAGCCGTCTGCCGTCTGTCCCGGGGCAGGGCAACTTGGTCCGGCTGATCAAGTGCCTCCTTATTACCGCATGCCTCTGCCCGGCCCAGAAGGGCTGATTTTAAGAAGGCGTTTATACTTTTTTGGAGATGATTGACCGGCTACAAAAGCTTTTTGCGGCGGAAAAAGATGTACACCATAATGGCCAGCGGAAACATAACGCCCATGAAGAGCGCCCAGGCAATTGACTCAGAAAGCGGCCTGCCGCGCCTGCGGGTGTCGAAGAAGACCCATACCGCGGCTGCGGCAAAAAGGGCCGTCAAGAAGTAGTTGGCAACGGTGGATGCTGTACCGGGATTCTCAGCCAAAGATTTCACCTCTGCTTTTGCGATGGTTGACATGATCATTCTACCACATGAAATTTCTGTTATGAACGGCATGCCTGCCCGGCATGCAATTTTTTTCAAGCGGCCTTCTATGCCGCCCCTTTGCCTGTTCCGGCAGCTTTTATTTTTCCTGTAGAAAGTTGCTCTTTCTATTCTCTTCCGCAACAATTTGCTCCGGCATACGGCTGAAAAAAACGACATAAAAAAAAAGGAAAAAATAAAACAGAAGAAAATAAATTAATTATAAGTTTAAATAAACAGCGTTAATAAAGAAAGGGTGGCTGGTGATGTATTTAAATAATCTCTTTGTTTACGGCACGCTGCTTCCCGGCTTGGCCAACTACAATAAGTTTATCAAAGACCACCGTCCGAAAGTGTACCAGGCCAGGGCAAAAGGAGTCATGTACTATCTGCCGGAAGACGGTTACCCCGTTGTCCTGGACGGTGACGGCGAGGTTAAAGGTGTGCTGTACGAAACGCCGGACCTGCCGGTAATCCTGCCGGAAATTGATGAGATCGAAAAGTATACCGGCGTTGAAAGCCAGAACCACCTTATCCGGGAAATAAGGGATGTGGAAATTCTGGAAACAGGTGAGAAAGTCAAGGCCCACATGTATTTGTGGCCTGCCTGCAAGGCAAAGTGGCTTAAAGAAAACGGTGAAATTATTCCCGACGGTGACTGGGCCAGATTTTTGCGGGAGAAAGAAAAGGTTTAACCGGTCTCACCTCGGCTGGGAACCTTTCCTTTTGACTTTTCCCAGATATAGGTGCCAATCTGGTTGATAGCCCTTTTAAGACCCTTTACATCCTTTAAGGTATAACCCTTTTCCCAGTGGTCCGCCAGCAGTTCGGTAAACTTTACAAAGCCCGAAAGCCCGGTAACTATCCAGAGATGGATATAGGCCACATAGCGCGGATCGCAGTTGTGATTCTGGTCGTTTTTGTGGGTTATCCGGAAGCAGTCAAGTGAATTTCCGTCATCCACCCAGGAAAGCGTTCCCTCTTCCAGGCTTACTTCATTCCCGCAGGTTTCGCAGTAAAATTTCACGCCTTTACACCCCTCTACCTGTTATTATAAGCACCGGACGGTTTTATTGCGGCTGGAAAATCAATATGTATGTCCAATCCGAATACTATATATATTATATATTTTACACTGCTGCTTTTAACTCTGCAAAAAATTCTAACTAATCACCCATTATTTAAGAGGATTTTTTTAAAAAATGACGAATTTCTAAATTGCCAAAATATAATGCATGGCTAAAATTTAGAATTTCTGTTTCCATGTTTTAAAAATTATAAATATAAATAAGAATGACGGGCCTGAAAATTTCAAAAGTATTTGCTTTGCGTTGCTCTATAGTTTAAGGAAGTGAAAATTTTTCTGTCCGCCTTTTATTAATTATTGCGGCATGGAGGGAATTCCAAAATTGTTTTACAAAATTTTGCAATTGCCCCTTGTTGCATGGCATCCCTTTTGCATTAAAAAGTAAGGGATATTATTGCTTTTTTGAAGGAGGGATGACTATAGGAGAAAACCTTTTTTAAAAGCTGTCTTGAGGCGAGATGGCTTTTTTAGTAACCGGTAAGGCCGGATTGATCGAGTTCGGCAAGACGGATAAGGTATTGGCAGCCGGCTTAACCGGGAAGGAAGGGTTCCAGTTAGGTTTGCAGGCTAACTAATTGTTGCACAAGCGGCGGTATGGAGATGCGCAAGAGGTAATGTTTCAGGTTTTGTAATTGTGCGGTGTGGGGGTTTTAGGTCCGTAAATGTTCCGAAGGAAAGGAGAATAAGATGGAACTTGCAAAGACATTACAGGTTACATTAAACAGAAAAGCAAATCCTAAAACGGACATGTACGTGGACATCGCCCAGTCGATCAGCGGTGTCCTGCTGGTTGGATTCTTATGGATGCACATGCTTTTCGTTGCCACTATTATCGTCAGCCCGGAACTGTTCAATAAGCTTTCCGAAGGCCTGGATAAGTATTATCTGGCCCAGTTCGGCATTCCTGCTACCATCCTGCTTATTATCATTCACATCTTTCTGGCCGGCCGCAGGGCACCTCTTCGCCTGCGGGATCTGAGGATTACCTGGCGGCTTACCAGGATGATGGGCCATTTTGACACCTGGATCTGGGTAGGCCAGGTTGTTACTGCCCTGGCAGTTGGTATTATGGCCAGCATGCACCTGTGGACCATTATGTCTAACTGGCCGATCAGGGCGGCCACAAGCGCCGCGCGTGTAGCTCATGTAGGTCCGGCTGATCCTGCCTTTGGCGGCTTTACTTTCCCTTGGATGATGGTATTTTATGTTATTTTCCTGCTCGTTGGCGAGTATCACGCCGGATTTGGCCTGTACCGCATCTTTGTCAAGTGGGGCTGGTTTGAGCGGCACAAGATGGGCTATGTCTTGAAAGCCATCACCGTGATTATTGTAGTACTTGGTATTACAGCACTGTATACCTTTAAAAAGCTTGCGGGAGGTGCCCTGTAGTGAGCGCAAAACATACCCACATATGTGACGTACTGGTAATAGGTGCCGGCCTGGCTGCTGAGCGGTCTGCCATTGAGTGTGCGCAAGCCGGTTTAAACGTAATTATTCTAAGTCTTGTCCCGCCGCGCCGTTCTCACAGCACCGCCGCCCAGGGCGGCATGCAGGCCTCCCTCGGCAACTGCGCCATGGGCCTGGGGGACAACCCGCAAATTCACTTTGAGGACACGGTTAAGGGCTCTGACTGGGGTTGCGACCAGGAAGTGGCCAAAATGTTTTGCGAGACCGTTCCCATAATGATCCGGCAGCTGGATTACTGGGGCGTTCCCTGGAACCGGGTTGTAGCCGGCAAGAAGAAGCTGCCGGACGGCCGTGAAATAGAAGACTTAAAGGAAAAAGAAGGTTTGATTACCGCCCGCGACTTCGGCGGCGTGGCCAAGTGGCGCTGCTGTTACACTTCGGACGGTACCGGGCATACCGTACAGTTTGTGGTTGACACTGTGGTATGTAAGCTGGGCATTCCCGTCCACGACCGGATGGAAGCTATTGCGCTGATCCACGACGGCGAAACATGTTACGGCGCGGTAGCCAGGTGCCTGCGGACGGGCGATTTGAACGTATACCTGGCCAAGTCCACCATTATTGCCACCGGTGGTGCGGGGCGCATTTACGCGGCGTCAACAAACGCCGTCATTAACGAAGGAACCGGGTTAGCCATTGCTCTTGATACTGGCGTTGTTCCTCTTGGCAATATGGAAGCCATTCAGTTCCACCCGACCGGGATGCCCCCGACGTTCATCCTGATGACCGAGGGTGCCCGGGGCGACGGCGGTTATCTGCTGGACAAAAACCTGCATCGCTTTATGCCCGACTACGAGCCCAAAAAGAAAGAGCTTGCCTCCCGTGACGTGGTTTCCCGCCGGATGATTCAGCATATCAGGGCGGGCTACGGGGTGTCGAGCAAGTACGCCCCGCAGCACCTGTGGCTGGACATCCGTCACCTTGGCCGCAAGTGGGTCTGGACCAACCTGCGCGAGATTGCCAACATTGCCATGAACTTTAACGGCCTTGACCCGGCCAAGGATCTCATCCCCGTTATTCCTACCCAGCACTACACCATGGGCGGCGTGCGCACGAACAAGGATGGGTACGCATACGGCTTGAAAGGCCTGTTTGCCATAGGCGAAGCCGCCTGCTGGGACCTGCACGGGTTTAACCGCCTGGGCGGCAACTCCCTTGCCGAAACGGTTACCGCAGGCTTCCTGGTTGGCATGCAGGTTGCAAAGTATACTCTTGGCGCAACTCAAAAGTTCGATTACAAGCTTGTTGAAGATTTTGTCAAGAAGGAAGAAGAGCGGATTAAGAACCTCATTTCCGGCAAGTACGGCAAGGAGAACGTATTCGAGATCAAGAGCGCCATGCAACAGGTGATGATGGACCACGTCCACATTTTCCGGACCGGTCCCAGCTTGGAGCAGGGCGTGGCAAAACTTCAAGAGCTGTACAGGCGTTCACTGAAGATCGGCCTTCGTTCCTCCGGCAAAGGAGCCAACCCGGAACTGGCTGCGGCAATCCGCATGCCCGGGATGCTCCGCGTAGCCCTTTGCGTTGCCTACGGTGCTTTAATGCGCACCGAGAGCCGGGGCAGCCACTTCCGGGAGGACTACCCGAAGCGGGATGACGCCAACTGGCTCAAGCGCACACTCGCCTACTGGAAAGAAGGGGCTGACCTGCCCACGCTGGATTACGAGCCTGTTGCATGTCCGTATATGCCTCCGGGCGACCGCGGCTACGGCGAGGCGACTGCGGGCGCCAAAGGTAGCAAATAACGTAGTACAAGGAGGAGGGCAAATAAAGTATGGGACGCCAGTTAACATTATCAATCTTTCGCTACAATCCGAACATTCCCGGCGATCAGCCGCGGATGCAGGATTATAAACTGGAAGAGCACGAGGGCATGACCCTGTTCGTGGCGCTGAACAAAATCCGCGAGGAGCAGGACCCCAGCCTGATGTTCGACTTCGTTTGCCGCGCCGCCATCTGCGGTTCCTGCGCCATGATGATTAACGGCAGGCCAAGGCTGGCCTGCAAGACCATGACGAGGACCTTGCCGAGCCGTTTCACCGTAATGCCGCTGCCCGTATTTAAGTTGATCGGCGACCTTTCGGTGGATACCGGCACCTGGTTCAGAAATTTGCAGATCAGAACCGAGGCGTGGATTCACACCAACAAGAAGTTCGATCCCAACGAACTTGAAGTTAGAATGGATAACAAGGTAGCAGAGGCTATTTATGAGCCGGAGCGCTGCATAGAGTGCGGCTGCTGCGTGGCCGCGTGCGTGACGGCTAACATTCGTGAGGACTTCCTCGGAGCTACCGGCATTAACCGGGTGGCCCGCTTTATGCTGGACCCTCGGGACGAGCGCTCTGACGCCGAGTACTTCGAGGTGGTGGGCAACGAGGACGGCGCCTTTGGATGTGTGGGCATTATGGCCTGCGCCGATATCTGCCCCATGGAAATTCCCCTGCAGCAGAACCTGGCCTACGTCCGCCGCAAGATGGCAAAGGCCGGCCTGAAGCTCGACTTGAAAGGTTTCAAAGTATCGTAAGAAGTGCGGTTAAAAACCCGTGGAAGGCACGGTCCGGCCACGGGTTTTTTGTTGCCAAAAATTAAGCCGGGACAAATGTCCCGGCGGAGGTGCGGGCTTGAGTAAGGCCATCCCTCTGGGCTGAAAGGGATGTTTTCAGACCCGCAGTTTCATTTTAGCACAGCAGGGGCATGTTGTCTAACATGACTTTTCACAGAAATGATATAAAACAATAAGAAAAAGTCATTATCCTGCTTTAAGAGCATATTTTTAGCAAGGGAGGTTTTGCCGTGGGCAGTTCTTTTATCGTTTACATAGCTGCCGATATGGAAGGTACGACGGGTTACACCGCATGGCCCGAAAGGCCGCCGGAGGACATGTGGCACAGGGAGCAGATGACCGCCGAGGTCAATGCCGCTATAGAAGGAGCCATGGAGGCCGGCGCAACTGAAATAATAGTGTCTGATATTCACTGGACGAAGCAGAATATCATTCCCGGCAGGCTGCTGGGAAAGGCATCATTAATCCGCGGAACAAAGAGAAGACTGATGTGGATGGACCTGGTAGAAGGCAGCCAACTGGTTTTTCTGATAGGTTTTCATGCAGGCTGCGGAGCAGGCGATGCAGTTTTGCCCCATACCATGGACACCAGGCTGACCAGGCTTTCGGTAAACGGATTTAATGCCGACGAGGCCTTTATCAGCGCGGTCACTGCCGGTTATTTCGGGGTGGCAGTGGGCATGGCCAGTGGGGACATGGCATTCATCAAAGGGATCAGGACGGTGCTGCCGGAAATTGAAACTGTTGTTGTAAAAAAAGGGATCGGCAACTGCGCCGCCCTGAACATTCATCCTGCGGTTTCAAAGGAGAAAATAAGGTCGGCGGCTTTCAGGGCGGTGAAAAGAGCCCTTAAAAGCGAATTTAAACCATATCAGATTGATCAGCCTGTAGAGGCCGTCATGGAATTTGCCTGGCCGGGCTACGCGGATGCCCTGAGCCTCGTTCCCGGGGTAAGGCGGCTGAGCGCCAGGGAGGTTTCTTTTACAGGCGGCTGGCCGGAGGTCATGGGCGTTATATCACTGTTTGTGAATTGGGTGGGCAAGACCCCCTTTTTATCTTGAATGCACTCTATGGCAGTATTTTTCACCTGCCGGCCGCCGGCATGTTGATTTTACGGGCGAAAAGCTGGTATAATGGAAAAGATTTTTAAGGTGATTGTTTTTTAAGAGGTGGATGAATGTGCTTGCTCTGGACAAGCAGATGGAAATTATAAAAAGAGGCACGGTAGAGATTATTCCGGAATCTGAGCTGGCCGACAAGCTGAGGCGGTCTGTTGAAACAGGCAGGCCTTTGACTGTAAAGCTGGGACTGGATCCAACGGCCCCAGATATTCACCTGGGCCATACGGTAGTGCTGCAAAAGCTGAAGCAGTTTCAGGACCTGGGCCACCAGGTAGTCTTAATACTTGGCGACTTTACCGCCCGCATTGGTGATCCCACCGGCAAGACCGAAACGCGCCGGCAGTTGACCGAAGAGCAGGTTTTGGCCAATGCCCGCACCTACGAAAGGCAGATCTTCAAAATACTTGACCGGGACAAAACAAAAGTGGTATTCAACAGCCAGTGGCTGGCACCTTTGACCTTTGCCCAGGTAATCGAGCTGGCCTCCAAGTATACGGTGGCGAGGATGCTGGAGCGGGACGATTTTGCCAGGCGGTTTAAAGAATGCCTTCCGATCAGCATCCACGAATTTTTCTACCCCCTGATGCAGGGATATGATTCGGTGGCCCTGAAAGCCGACCTGGAAATTGGCGGAACGGACCAGAAGTTCAACCTTTTGATGGGGCGTACCCTGCAAAAAGAGTACGGCCAGGAGCCCCAGGTGGCCGTAATGATGCCCATTCTGGAAGGGCTGGACGGCGTCAACAAAATGAGTAAAAGCCTGGGGAACTATATCGGCATCAACGAGCCGCCCAGGGAAATGTACGGCAAAACGATGTCCCTTCCGGATGAACTGATGATCAGGTATTTTGAGCTGGTCACCGCAATTTCCCTGGAAGAGCTCAAGACTATCGAGGCGGGTTTAAAAAGCGGTGAAATGCATCCAAGGGACGCAAAAATGCGGCTGGCACGGGAAATCGTGACCCAGTATCATGGCCCGGAGGCTGCCCGTGCCGCAGAAGAGGAATTTAAGAGGGTTTTTCAGCAAAAAGACCTGCCGGACGAACTGCCCGGTTTTAAGGTAACTGCCGGCATGCTTGAGGACGGGGCAATCTGGCTGCCCAGGCTAATGGCCATGGCCGGGCTGGCCGGCAGCACAAGCGAAGCCAGGCGGCTGATCCAGCAGGGCGGGGTTAAAATTGACGGCCGGAAGGTGGAAGATCCCAATTACAGCTTAAAAGCCGGTTCAGATATGGTTATTCAGGTGGGGAAACGCAGGTTTGCCCGCATAATTTTTGAATAAATCTGCATGAGTGCCGGAAAGGCACTTTTTTATTGCTATCATTTTAATTCAGAAAACATAAATTATTTACAGGCAGTATAAAAGGCCGTTTATTTATCTGCTGTGAGAGGCAAATGTCCCTTTTTTACGGAGGTGGCGGGCTTGTTTAAAAGGAGGCGGAGATTTGCGCGGGTATTGGCCCCGGTTGTTTTTTGCCTGGCAGGCCTGGGGGCAATGATTCTCATAGATATTACACTGAGAAGGACTTTTTTTAGCATTGCCGAAGTAAAAGCGGTTCAACTGGCAACTGAGGCGGTGCAAAAAACCCTGCAGGAGGAAATATCGAATCAAAATCTTCAGTACCAGGATTTTATTTCCATTCACAAGGACAACCAGGGACGTGTGGCCATGATGCAGGCCAATACTGTAAAGGTAAACAGGGTGGCTGCCAGCACCACTCTGGCCCTGCAGAAAACCCTGGAAGAACTGCGGTGGCAGACTTTCAGCATTCCGCTCGGACAGGTGCTGGGAATTCCGATGCTTGCCACCTACGGTCCCAAACTCAGTTACCATGTTATGCCGGTGGGCACCGTCAGGGTTAATATAGTAGACAAGTTTGAGTCGGCAGGCATCAACCAGACCAGGCATACAATATACCTGAGCTTTGATACCAGCGTTCGCATCGTTGTCCCATCCAAGAGCGGCGACGCGGTGGTGGCGACCCAGGTGCCGCTGGCAGAAAGCATAATAGTAGGAATTGTTCCGAACACTTTTGTCAACGTGCCCGGAAACATTTTCGGGGGCGGACTGCTTAAGTAAATTGCAAGTCCTTCCGACATATACAAGCCCTTCCGGCATATAAATGAATAATGTTGAATGCTGCATGACAGAATATTTTTGAAATATATTAAACAAGCAACATTAATTAGCGCCAATTAACAGCAATTTTGACTGTAATTGCTTTTACAGTCTTCTTGACAATTGCAAAGAGGTATGTTAAATTAACAATTGCCGCCCGGAGAGGCGGCAAGAAATGACAGGGCAAGGCAAAGAAATAAATGCAATTAATCTTGACTGGCATATGAAATTGTGCTAACATAAAAAACGCCGTGTTAAGGCGGCAGCAAAACCCGGTCTTTGAAAACTGAACAGAGGGTGGATGGTTAGCGGTAGTCAGTAGTCCGTAGTCAGTAGTCAAGGTAGGAGGATGTCGCTGGAGGCGGGATTCTGCGAAGGAATGGCTACAGGCGAGGGGCGGCTGGCGGCCGCAAGAGGACTCTCGTCGAAGCGAAAGCTAGAAGCGAGCAGTACATTCCGGGATAACGGGAGCCAAATCAAGCGCTGTAAAAGAGGCAGGCATTTCCGCTTTTGCTGCAGCGATGCAGGCGGGGGCAGGAATGCGCCAGGCCTTAAATTTTGCAGGAGAGTTTGATCCTGGCTCAGGACGAACGCTGGCGGCGTGCCTAACACATGCAAGTCGAGCGGTTCGGCACTCAGCCACTAGTGGTCAGTAGTTGCTATGAGTTTTGGCAATAGCTGAGGCAAGGAAGCAGCAACTGGCCAGTAGGGCTGAGTGCCGGATAGCGGCGGACGGGTGAGTAACGCGTGGATAACCTGCCTGTCAGACCGGGATAACACCGGGAAACTGGTGCTAATACCGGATACGTTCACCGGGGCGCATGCTTTGGTGAAGAAAGGGGCAACCCACTGACAGATGGGTCCGCGTCCCATTAGCTAGTTGGCGGTGTAACGGACCACCAAGGCGACGATGGGTAGCCGGCCTGAGAGGGTGGACGGCCACACTGGAACTGAGACACGGTCCAGACTCCTACGGGAGGCAGCAGTGGGGAATCTTCCGCAATGGGCGAAAGCCTGACGGAGCAACGCCGCGTGAGCGAAGAAGGCCTTCGGGTTGTAAAGCTCTGTCTTCAGGGACGAAGGAAGTGACGGTACCTGAGGAGGAAGCCCCGGCTAACTACGTGCCAGCAGCCGCGGTAAAACGTAGGGGGCGAGCGTTGTCCGGAATTACTGGGCGTAAAGGGCGCGTAGGCGGTTTCTTAAGTCAGGGGTGAAAACTGTCGGCTTAACCGGCAGCCTGCCTTTGAAACTGAGGGACTTGAGGGCAGGAGAGGGGAGTGGAATTCCCGGTGTAGCGGTGAAATGCGTAGATATCGGGAGGAACACCAGTGGCGAAGGCGGCTCTCTGGCCTGTTTCTGACGCTGAGGCGCGAAAGCGTGGGGAGCGAACGGGATTAGATACCCCGGTAGTCCACGCCGTAAACGATGGGTGCTAGGTGTAGGAGGTATCGACCCCTTCTGTGCCGTAGTTAACACAATAAGCACCCCGCCTGGGGAGTACGGCCGCAAGGTTGAAACTCAAAGGAATTGACGGGGGCCCGCACAAGCGGTGGAGCATGTGGTTTAATTCGACGCAACGCGAAGAACCTTACCAGGGCTTGACATCCCCTGACCGCTGTGGAAACACAGTTTTCTGCTTTCGGGCAGACAGGGAGACAGGTGGTGCATGGTTGTCGTCAGCTCGTGTCGTGAGATGTTGGGTTAAGTCCCGCAACGAGCGCAACCCTCACGTTTAGTTGCCAGCGGGTAGAGCCGGGCACTCTAAACGAACTGCCGTTGACAAAACGGAGGAAGGTGGGGATGACGTCAAATCATCATGCCCCTTATGTCCTGGGCCACACACGTGCTACAATGGCCGGTACAGAGGGAGGCGAAGCCGTGAGGCGGAGCAAATCCCAAAAAGCCGGTCTCAGTTCGGATTGCAGGCTGAAATTCGCCTGCATGAAGTCGGAATCGCTAGTAATCGCAGGTCAGCATACTGCGGTGAATACGTTCCCGGGCCTTGTACACACCGCCCGTCACACCACGAAAGCTGACAACACCCGAAGCCGGTGAGCTAACCGCGAAAGCGGAGGCAGCCGTCGAAGGTGGGGTTGGTGATTGGGGTGAAGTCGTAACAAGGTAGCCGTATCGGAAGGTGCGGCTGGATCACCTCCTTTCTAAGGAGAACGTAACAGTAGTCGGTAGTCAGTAATCAGTAGTCGGATTATAGAAGGAATTCGGCGCAGCCGAATTCCAACGAACAATCCGGCTACAGACAACCGACGGCCGACAACTGTTCTCCCAGGTCGATCATCCATCCCTCTGTTCGGTTTTGAAAGACCAACTGTTCTTTGAAAACTGCACAGCGTAGGAGAGCAAGTTTAAGTGCGAATTAGGTCAAGCTAGGAAGGGCATACGGTGGATGCCTTGGCGCACGAGGGCCGAAGAAGGACGTGGCAAGCTGCGAAAAGCTACGGGGAGCCGCAAGCGGGCGTTGATCCGTAGGTCTCCGAATGGGGCAACCCGGTCCGTCACGGCAGTGGCGGGTCACCGCACGCTGAACACATAGGCGTGCGGGGGGCACCCGGCGAACTGAAACATCTTAGTAGCCGGAGGAAGAGAAAGAAAAATCGAACCCCTTAGTAGCGGCGAGCGAAGCGGGGCGAGCCCAAACCCGGCACTCGATAGAGTGCTGGGGGTAGCGGGACTCCCATAGAGCAAGAGTAGTAGACTTAGCCGAAGCGGTCTGGAAAGGCCCGGCAGAGGAGGTAACACCCCTGTAGGCGAAAAGTCGAGGCTTTTGCGGGAGCACCCAAGTACCACGGGGCACGTGGAATCCTGTGGGAATCCGGGAGGACCACCTCCCAAGGCTAAATACCCTGTGCGACCGATAGAGGACAAGTACCGTGAGGGAAAGGTGAAAAGCACCCCGGGAGGGGAGTGAAACAGGACCTGAAACCGTATGCCTACGAGCAGTCAGAGCCCTATTCGGTAGTCGGTAGTGAGTAGTCAGTAGTCAGATTAAGAAGGAATTCGGCTAAAGCCGAATTCCCACAAGCAATCCGGCAACAGACTACCGACTACTGACTACCGAAGGGTGATGGCGTACTTTTTGTAGAACGGACCGGCGAGTTGCTTCTAGCGGGCGAGGTTAAGCGTGGCACACGCGGAGCCGCAGCGAAAGCGAGTCTTAAAAGGGCGGTATAGTCCGCTGGAGCAGACCCGAAACCGGGTGATCTACCCATGTCCAGAGTGAAGCTAAAGTAAAGTTTAGTGGAGGCTCGAACCGACCGTCGTTGAAAAGGCGGCGGATGAGGTGTGGGTAGGGGTGAAATGCCAATCGAACCCGGAAATAGCTGGTTCTCCCCGAAATAGCTTTAGGGCTAGCCCTGGTAATGAATACCGGAGGTAGAGCACTGAATGGGCTAGGGGCCTTCACCGGTTACCGAACCCAATCAAACTCCGAATGCCGGGTATTTGGATACCAGGAGTCAGACTGCGGGTGCTAAGATTCGTAGTCGAGAGGGAAACAGCCCAGACCGTCAGCTAAGGTCCCCAAGGCAGGCTAAGTGGGGAAGGATGTGGAGTTGCCCGGACAACCAGGATGTTGGCTTAGAAGCAGCCATCATTTAAAGAGTGCGTAATAGCTCACTGGTCAAGTGGCTCTGCGCCGAAAATGTAGCGGGGCTAAAGCCTGCCACCGAAGCTACGGATTTCAGTAGTCAGTAGTGAGTAGTCAGTAGTCGGAGAGAGAGAATTGGGAGGATACAAGAAACTTGAAGTATATAATAGGTCATATCAGATGGCCTTACGAGTACACAAGTTAACCCAAGACTTTCCATCACATGAAAGGCATGAATTAGGGAGTCAACTTCGAAGAGCAGCAGTATCAATAGTACTAAACATAGCAGAAGGATATGGCAGAGTAAAATCGGAGAAAGAGTTCATGCACTTTCTTAGAAATGCATTAGGTTCATGCAACGAAACAAGAGTGTTAATAGACCTCGTTAAAGACTTGGGATATATAGATAGTCAGATACACTCTGAACTGAGTCAAGAATACGAGATAGTAAGCAAACAAATATATCGACTCAGAGAAGCATGGACTAAAGAATAACCGACTACAGACAACTGACCACTGACTACTGAGATGGTAGGGGAGCGTTCTGTATGCGGCGAAGCTATACCGTAAGGAGTAGTGGAGCGTACAGAAGCGAGAATGCCGGTATAAGTAAGCGAAAAGGCAGGTGAGAATCCTGCCCGCCGAAAGCCTAAGGTTTTCTGGGGAAGGGTCGTCCGCCCAGAGTAAGCCGGGGCCTAAGCCGAGGCCGAAAGGCGTAGGTGATGGAGAATCGGTTGATAATCCGATGCCACTGGCGGCCGTTTGAAGGATGGGGTGACACAGGAGGGAAGGCTGAGCGTGCGGTTGGAAAGGCACGTCCAAGGCGGTAGGGTGGAAGGCAGGCAAAACCGTCTTCCGTAGAGCCTGAGAGCCGAAGGGGAGCGAAAATAAGTAGCGAAGCAGCCCGTGCCCATACTGTCAAGAAAAACCTCTAACGAGGCTTAGCCGGTGCCCGTACCGCAAACCGACACAGGTAGGCGGGGTGAGAATCCTAAGGCGCGCGAGAGAACCCTCGTTAAGGAACTCGGCAAAATGACCCCGTAACTTCGGGAGAAGGGGTGCCCCGTTAGCGTGAAGTACCGAGCGTATGGAGCGCGAGGGGGCCGCAGAGAAAGGGCCCAAGCGACTGTTTACCAAAAACACAGGTCCCTGCCAAATCGAAAGATGACGTATAGGGGCTGACGCCTGCCCGGTGCTGGAAGGTTAAGGGGAGGGGTTAGCGGCAACGCGAAGCTCTGAACCGAAGCCCCAGTAAACGGCGGCCGTAACTATAACGGTCCTAAGGTAGCGAAATTCCTTGTCGGGTAAGTTCCGACCCGCACGAAAGGCGTAACGATTTGGGCGCTGTCTCGACGAGGGGCTCGGCGAACTTGTAATACCCGTGAAGATGCGGGTTACCTGCGACAGGACAGAAAGACCCCGTGGAGCTTTACTGCAACCTGATATTGGGTTTTGGTATTGCATGTACAGGATAGGTGGGAGGCTGAGATACCAGGACGCCAGTTTTGGTGGAGCCGTCGTTGGGATACCACCCTTGGAGTATTGAAGCTCTAACACAGCGCCGTGAAACCGGTGCGTGGACAGTGTCAGGCGGGCAGTTTGACTGGGGCGGTCGCCTCCCAAAAGGTAACGGAGGCGCCCAAAGGTTCCCTCAGCGCGGTTGGAAATCGCGCGTTAGAGTGTAAAGGCAGAAGGGAGCTTGACAGCGAGACATACAGGTCGAGCTGGGACGAAAGTCGGGCTTAGTGATCCGGCGGTTTTGAGTGGAAGAGCCGTCGCTCAACGGATAAAAGCTACCCCGGGGATAACAGGCTTATCTCCCCCAAGAGTCCACATCGACGGGGAGGTTTGGCACCTCGATGTCGGCTCATCGCATCCTGGGGCTGTAGTAGGTCCCAAGGGTTGGGCTGTTCGCCCATTAAAGCGGTACGTGAGCTGGGTTCAGAACGTCGTGAGACAGTTCGGTCCCTATCCGTCGCAGGCGCAGGAAACTTGAGAGGAGCTGTCCCTAGTACGAGAGGACCGGGATGGACAGACCGCTGGTGTACCAGTTGTTCCGCCAGGAGCAGCGCTGGGTAGCCAAGTCTGGACGGGATAAGCGCTGAAAGCATCTAAGCGCGAAGCCCCCCTCGAGATGAGGTTTCCCACAGTGTTAAGCTGGTAAGACCCCTGGCAGACTACCAGGTAGATAGGCCGGAGGTGTAAGCTGGGCAACCAGTTGAGCTGACCGGTACTAATAGGTCGAGGGCTTGACCTTAAAAAGCTTGCTTGCGAGAGCGCTGTGCAGTTTTGAGAGAACGCGGGTCAGGCTTAATGATTCTTAAAATTTTTTGCAAATAGGTTTAAGATTTTTAAGAATCATTAGGTCCGACCCTTAAGAAAAGTTTCTGGTGACGATATCGGAGGGGGTACACCCGTTCCCATCCCGAACACGGTAGTTAAGCCCTCCAGAGCCGATGGTACTTGGGGCGAAGGCCCCCGGGAGAGTAGGTCGTCGCCAGAAAAATTTTTAACCCCATGGCATTGCCGTGGGGTTTTAACTTGTTTTAAACTAAAAAGTGTATAAAAACATAGGGGAAGGGAGAGAGAGAGAAACGGACGGCGGTTTGGAAAGGGGCAAGTTGCGCCTGGAAAGGGATGCTTTTGCCCGGTATCTCGGCATTGTGATTGATGAAATAAAACCCGGTTATGCCCGTGCAACCATGAAGGTTACAAAAGAGCTGTTAAACGGGACCGGGATCACCCACGGAAGCGCCGTGTTCGCCCTGGCGGACATAGCATTTGCCGCTGCCAGCAATTCACACGGGCCTGAAGCAGTCGGTTTGAACGTGAATATAAATTATCTGAAAGCTACCAGAGAAGGTGCAACATTAACGGCCGTTGCCAGGGAGGAGAATTTGACAAGAAGAACGGGTGTCTACCGGATGGAAGTGATGGATGAAACCGGTGTTCTGGTGGCCGTGGCGGAGGGCCTGGTTTACCGGCGGAATGATTAAATCAAAAAGAAAATCCCCTTTATTTGCATAAAGGGGCTTATGTTTTCTTATAAACCGGCGGCTCTGCGAACTGCCGCCTGGTGGTCGGGGTCGATCCTGTTGGTTTCGTGGGTGCGGCTGTTCAGAAAATGAAGGTCGAAGTGGCCGTCAAAGTCGTTGCCGTAAATATCCTGGCTTGTCCCGTGCGGCATTCCGGCCATTGAGCAGGCAATAGCCCGGCCGTTTAAGAGAAGTACCGCCGGTCTGCGGTCCCAGCTCCACTCGCCTCCAAAAACTTCTTTCATTATCCGGGAGTCTTCTGCGGTAAGGGGCTCGCAATCGGCATGGTTGGTTCCAAACAGGCGGTATATTTGGAACTGTCTTCCTGTTTTAAAGTCCTGCAGGTATGCCGTGCTGCCTCTGGGGAACAGCTCGTCCACCTCTGACCAGTCGACCGGTTCCACGGTTATCGACCGCTTTTCTTTCCCGGAGGAAGGTACGGCCGGGCGGGAAGCGGAACCTCTGCTTACCGGCTGGTAGGCGGCTGATGTGCCGGGTATAACCAGCACTTGCCCGACCTGCAGCATATCGGACTCCAGGCCGTTAGCTTCTTTAATCGCTTCTACGGTGGTTCCGGTTTTGCTGGCAATCAACCAGAGGCAGTCTCCGCTGGTTACGGTGTAACAGGCCGTTGCGCTGTTGCTGCCGTAATTGTCTTGAGCGGAAGACGGCTCCCCAGGAATGATCAGGTTTTGCCCTACTTGAATAAAATCAGAGTTCAGGCCGTTTAACTCTTTTAGGGTTTCCACGGTGGTTCCGTACCTGCCGGCAATCAGCCAGAGGCAGTCCCCCTCGGCTACTGTGTAGGTAAACGAGCCGGCTGCAGCGGCGGTCCCGGGAAAGCAAGCGCTGAAAGATGCGGCTGAAATCAGCGCGCTTAACATTAACCTGAAGAAAAATTTTTTTAAGTTCATTATTCGCCCCCTTTGAAAAAATGATGAAGTATTGACTTATTACCTGCTTTTCTTTTTGGCCGGTTTCAGGCAGGTGTTTACAAAAAAAGCGTTATTACATCAACTTTCTACATGTTTTTGCTTTTTCCTCCCACCTGCCCAAAAAATAGACAATACTTCCATCTGTCCGGTCTATTTTCCGGGATTTTCTGGTGTCGGGAGGGACCGGTTTAAATAGTCAGCAAGACGGGTTTTGTATTGGATCTAAAAAAGGAGGAAAGCTGCTGTGTCTGGTCACTCAAAATGGTCGACGATAAAAAGAAAAAAAGCAAAGGTCGACGCCCAGCGGGGGAAAATCTTCACCCGCCTGGCGAGGGAAATTATCGTTGCAGCGCGCCAGGGTGGCGGAGATCCGGAAAGCAATGTGCGCCTTAAGGCTGCTATTCAAAGGGCCAAGGAAGCCAACGTGCCCAACGAAAACATCATGCGCGCCATTCAGAAGGGAACCGGTGAACTGGGGGGGGCAAATTACGAAGAGATAATTTATGAGGGCTATGGTCCCGGCGGCGCGGCGGTTATGATTGAAATCATGACCGATAACCGTAATCGCACTGCAGGAGAGATCAGGCATATTTTTGCCAGAAACGGCGGCAGTCTGGGGGAAACGGGGTGTGTGGCATGGATGTTTGAGGAAAAGGGTCTGATTGTTGTGGAAAAAAAAGGAAGCGAACCTGACGAGGACAGTTTAATGCTTCTAGCCCTGGAAGCCGGTGCGGATGACTTTAAGGCCGAGGAAGATTCATATGAAATAACGACTGCGCCGGGCGACCTGCAGAAGGTGAGGGGGGCCCTGGAGGGGGCCGGGGTGAAGATCGCCCTGGCGGAGGTTGCAATGATTCCGCAAACCACGGTGAAGCTTGAGGGTGACGATGCCGAGCGGATGACCAGGCTGGTGGATGCCCTGGAGGAGCACGATGACGTGCAAAACGTTTATGCAAATTATGAAATTGAAGATTGAAAGACCCTCACTTAAAGGATTGACTTTTTTTTTGTAGAATAAAGCCGTGGTAAGGGAGGGTCAAAAATTGCTGATTATGGGCGTGGATCCCGGTACTGCCATTACCGGATACGGCATTGTAGAATATGCCGGCAACCGCTTTGCGCTGGTTGAATGCGGCTGTATCCGCACTATGCCCGGTGTGCCGCCGGCCGAAAGGCTCCAGGCGCTCTACGGAGAGCTTGTGGAGATAATTAAAAGGCACCGTCCGGAGCATTTTGCTGTGGAAGAAATTTTTTTTAATAAGAATACCCGCACGGCCTTAACCGTAGGGCAGGCCAGGGGGGTTACCGTGCTTGCCGCGGCTCAGTCCGGCCTACCGGTATTTGAGTATACGCCTCTTCAGGTCAAACAGGCCGTGGCGGGCTTCGGGCGGGCCGGGAAAACACAGGTGCAGTACATGGTCAAGACCATCCTTGCCTTGCCAGAAGTGCCTGCGCCGGATGACGTGGCCGATGCGCTGGCGGTGGCCATATGCCATGCCCACCACTACACCTGGGAAAGGAAACTGAAACTGAAATGATAAGCTATATCAAGGGCAAGCTGGCCGAGGTCCAGGCCGGTGCCGTGGTGCTGGACGTGGGCGGTATCGGCTACAGGGTGCAGGTGCCTTTGTCCGTACTCAACAAACTGCCCGCCAGAGGCGAGGATGTTTTGCTTTACACCCACCTTGCGGTCAGGGAAGAAGGTTTTTTCCTGTACGGCTTTAGCGATCAAAACGAACTAGGGTTTTTTTTGAAGCTTTTAGGTGTATCCGGTATCGGCCCCAAGGTTGCCCTGGCCATTTTGACAATTTTTTCGCCCGACGAACTGGGCCGGATTATTATTGGCGGAGATACTGCTGCTTTAACTAGGGTGCCGGGGGTGGGTAAGAAGACTGCCGGAAGGATAATACTTGAGCTGAAAGACAAGGTTACCGAAACTACCCTCGAAAGGGAGCCGCTTTCCGGCCGCAGCGGAGTTGAAGCTGACGCCGTGGAGGCGCTGGAAGCGCTTGGGTATACTGCGGCAGAGGCCCTTAAGGCCGTTAAAGAAGTGCTGAAGGGGCCGGGCCAGCCTTCTGCCGCTGAAATAGTCAGAGAGGCTCTGCGGCTTCTGGTTAAACGTTAGCGCTGCGGCTTGAAAGGCCGGTAGGCGGGAGGTTCCCGCAAGGTGCCGGCTAGGCGCCGTAAAAAAGCATACAAAAATATATTCCCGCTGTATATAGAAAAGTGGGGTGCATAATATTATGAAAGACAGGCTGATATCGGCTGTTGCCCGCCCGGAGGATGCTGATGTTGATACCAGCCTCCGCCCGCGTCTGCTTGCGGAGTACATCGGCCAGGAAAAGGTTAAGGAGACCATTTCCGTTTTTATTCAGGCCGCTCGCGGACGGGGCGAGCCTCTGGATCACGTCCTGCTGTTTGGCCCGCCGGGGCTGGGAAAAACCACCCTGGCCAACATTATTGCCAACGAAATGGGCGTAAGCATCAGAACCACCTCAGGGCCGGCCGTGGAGCGGCCTGGCGACCTGGCGGCCATTTTGACCAGCCTGTCCCAAGGGGACATTCTGTTTATTGACGAGATTCACCGCCTGAGCAGGACGGTGGAAGAAGTTCTTTACCCCGCCATGGAGGATTATGCCCTGGATATCGTCATCGGCAAGGGGCCCGGCGCACGGTCGTTAAGACTGGAGCTGCCGCGCTTTACCCTGGTTGGAGCCACCACCCGGGCGGGACTGCTCACATCCCCATTGCGCGACCGCTTTGGCGTAATTAGCAGGCTGGAGTATTACCGCCCGGAAGATCTGGTGCTGATTGTAAACAGGTCGGCGCGCATCCTGGGAATTGAAATTACGGCAGAAGGGGCTTTTGAAATTGCCAGGCGGTCCCGGGGCACGCCCAGGGTAGCCAACCGGCTTCTGAAACGGGTGAGGGATTACGCCCAGGTGCGGGCAAACGGGGTAATTACCTGTGAAGTGGCGGTTGAAGCACTTAAATTTCTTGAAGTTGATCCGCTGGGTCTGGATTTTGCGGACAGGAGGCTGCTTTTAACCATTATCCAGAAGTTTGGCGGTGGGCCGGTCGGCCTGGAAACTATTGCCACGGCCGTTAATGAAGAGCCGGAAACGGTGGAAGATGTCTACGAACCCTATCTGATCCAGCTCGGCATGCTGGCGCGCACGCCCCGCGGAAGGGTGACCACTCCGCTCGCTTTCCGGCACCTGGGTCTTGAACCGGCCCGGGAAGAGACCGATCAGGTATCTTTGTGGTAAGCTTTTCTGCAGGTCCGGCGTAAAGCTGCTGTTTCAAAGCGGCCGGAAGGAAAGGAGTGGTCGTCTATCAGAATTCTTCTTCATATTTGCTGTGGCCCTTGTTCAATTTACCCGCTGGATTGCTTAAAACAAAAAGATTTTGAAATAAAAGGCTATTTTTTTAATCCAAACATACATCCCTACACCGAATTCCTCAGGCGCAAGGAAACAATTCAGAAATATGCAGAAGAAACTGGCCTCGACATGATATTTGAAAACGGCTACTGCCTTGAGGAGTTCATCCAGGGCATAGTGTACAGGGAGTCCCGCCGCTGCCACTTCTGCTACGCCATGCGCCTGGACCGGGCCGCCCGGGTGGCCAAAAGAGGAGGTTTTGACTGCTTCAGCACCACCCTTCTGGCCAGCCCCTACCAGAAGCATGAACTAATCCGGGAAATCGGGCGGGAAACGGGAGATAAATACGGCATCCCGTTTTTTTACATGGACTTCAGGCCGGGCTACCGGGAGGCGACGGCGCGTTCCAGGGAGTTGGGCATGTACCGCCAGCAGTATTGCGGTTGCATCTACAGCGAGCGGGATCGTTACTACAAGCCGCAAAAAAGGGGGAAGGATGACAGTTGATGTGGGATTCACTGGGCAAGATGCTCCTGTTTTTCGGCATATTGTTAGCGGCAACAGGCGGACTGATGCTGGTGGGGGGCAGGCTTTTTGGACTGGGCCGTCTTCCCGGGGACATCTTTATTCAGAAGGGCAACTTCAGCTTTTATTTTCCGCTGGTAACCTGCATTATCCTGAGCGTTTTGTTAACAATTGTTCTAAACCTTATTCGCCGGTAAGGCCGTCCGGGCCGCCGGCATTTTTATGGCTCAAAACAGGGGCAGCATTTTGGAGGTATTTTACCTAAACTCCAAAGGATTTTGTCATTTTTTGTTGAACTACTTTTTGGAAAGACACACAGTCAAGTGGAGGAATGCAGGTGAGAATTACAGCTCTTATCTCCGGCCTTGTTTTTGCCTTTACGGCTTCTTTAATTGCCCTGGTGCCTGCAGCGGACGCTTCTTCACCCTTTGTTCCCTGCACCGTCAGGGTGGCCTTGACCAGGCAGGCCGATACTCTTAGCATAAAGGCAGGCGGCAATTATCAACTGGTCGATAAATCAACTGGAAAAGTTATAAGCAGGCTGGAACGGAATGAAGCTTTGCAGGCAAGCGTGCGGAACAACCGTCTGGAGCTTAAAAGCGGAAAAAAGCTGTTCGGCCCTTTTTCCGGGCCGGTGCTGGTGCAGGAGACGGTGTTTCATAAATGGGTTAAAGGCGGTAGCGGGGAAAAATACGAAAAGTATTCGGCCGATGGCCTGGTGGTACTGAACGGCAGCGGCAGGACGGTATCCCTTGATGAGGTGGCCGTTCCTTACGTTAAATCGTCTGGTGGAACCTCCGCCCTGCCCGGAAGCGGGGAATTGAACCTGCTTGCGCTGACCACAGGCGAGGGAACCAGAAGATACCGCGGCAGTGTGGAGCTGCAGGTGGAGGGCGGCAAAATTATTGCCGTTAACGAGCTGAACATTGAGGATTACCTGCGCGGCGTGGTGCCTTCCGAAGTTTATCCGGACTGGCCGCTCGAGGCCTTAAAAGCCCAGGCAGTTGCCGCCCGCAATTACGCCATGCAGCAGGTTGAGGCCACCAGGGGACAGCGGTTTAATCTTGAATGCACCCAATACAGCCAGGTTTACAAAGGCTACGATGCCGAAACGCCGGCTACCAACCGGGCGGTGGAAGAAACCCGCGGAGTGGTCATGCTCTGGCGGGGCAGTTTAATTGCCGCATATTTTCACTCCAGCAGCGGGGGGTACACCGAAAACAGCGAGGACGTCTGGACCAGCGCCCTGCCTTACATAAAAGGAAAGGCCGATCCGTACGACAAAAACAGCCCGCATTACAACTGGCAGGTGCAGTTTACCGCCGGGCAACTGGCGGCCAGGCTCAAAGAGGCCGGCTACCCCTTTGAAAAGGTTACCGACATCGAGGAACTGGCCCGGACGGCGTCGGGCAAGAGGGTGGAAAAAATTGCGGTGAAAGGCACCGATACCTCCGGAAAATCCCTCCGGGTTGAAATATCCAACGCCGACAGCGTGCGAATGGCCCTGGGCTTAAAAAGCGCCCTGTTCACCATGAAAAAGACTTACGACGGCGGCAAAAACCTCAAGCAGGTGGATATAACCGGCAGCGGCTTCGGCCATGGCCTGGGGCTTTCCCAGTGGGGGGCTTACGGCATGGCCAGGCAAGGTTATAATTACCAGGATATTTTGAAATACTATTACACGGGCATCAACATTGTAAACAATTACGGCAGGACAACGTCCTGAAAACCGGAAGCCGGTTCCATGTAACCGGCGCAGCAGGAACACGGCCAGGAGTTGAATAAGGCAAGGTGAACCTTTCAGATTTTGACTACTTTCTCCCGGATGAACTGATTGCGCAGGAGCCGCTCCCCGAGAGGGACATGTCCAGGCTGATGGTCGTCCGCCTCGACGGGAAAGAGTTCGAACACCGCCTTTTTAAAGACATTGTTGATTACCTGAATCCGGGAGATGCTCTGGTTATAAACGAAACAAAGGTGATTCCCGCCCGACTTGTGGGCAGAAAGGAAGGAACCGGGGCGCGCATTGAGCTGCTCCTGTTAAGGCGTCTTGACTCGAGCCGCTGGGAGGCCCTGGTCCGGCCGGGGAAAAAGGCCCCCAAAGGAACGGCGGTAGTATTCGGGGAAGGCCTTCTGGCATGCCGGATCCTTGACAGCACCGCCTACGGCGGCAGGGTGGTTGAGTTTAGCTTTGAGGGTCTTTTTGAGGAGGTTCTGGAGCGGGTAGGCGTAATGCCGCTCCCGCCGTACATTAAGAAACCTCTTTTAGATCAGCAGCGTTACCAGACCATTTACGCCCGGCAGGCAGGGTCTGCGGCGGCCCCCACTGCCGGGCTGCATTTTTCTCCAGGTCTATTGAGCCGGATCAGGGAAATGGGTGTTGCTGTTATACCTGTCCTTTTGCACGTAGGACTGGGCACCTTTCGCCCGGTGAGGACGGAGGACATCCGCAGGCACCGGATGCATGCCGAATACTATGAAATAACGGAGGAAGCCTCCCGGGCCATAGCGGAAACCAGGGCCCGCGGCGGCAGGGTGATTGCCGTGGGCACCACCACCACCCGCTGCCTGGAAAGCGCAGCGGAAGAAGGCGGGAGGGTGCGCCCAGGCTCCGGATGGACCGAAATTTTTATTTACCCCGGTTACCGCTTTAAGGTAATCGACGGCCTGGTTACCAACTTCCACCTGCCAAAATCGACCCTTATCATGATGGTTGCCGCCCTGGCCGGGCGGGAGCGGATCCTGGCCGCATACCGGGAGGCGGTCGGGCTGAGGTACAGGTTTTTCAGTTTTGGGGATGCAATGCTGATCATCTAGTTTTCTGCCTTACTGTCCCAAGTCAGGCAGTCAGGGCAAACCCGGCATGTTTTTGCTGCATCCCCGGATTTTTAGCATGCACAGGCTGTACTTTTGGCGCAAAAAAGGTTAGAATGGGAAATAGCTGTGGGCGGAACACGGAGGAATTGAATGGCCGTAAGCTTCACCATCACTTATAAGGATGAAAGCACGGGCGCCAGGCTGGGGCTTTTGTATACCCCCCACGGTACCGTGGAAACTCCGGTTTTTATGCCGGTAGGCACCCAGGCCACGGTGAAAACCATGACCCCGGAGGAAGTCAGGGATATAGGCGGCCGCATGATTTTGAGCAATACCTACCACCTTTATCTGCGGCCGGGCCATGAATTGATCCGGGAGGCCGGCGGGCTGCACCGGTTCATGCACTGGGACGGCCCGATACTGACCGACAGCGGGGGTTTTCAGGTTTTCAGCCTTGGCCCCTTGCGAAAGGTTTCCGAGGAAGGGGTTGCTTTCCGGTCCCACATTGACGGATCGGAGCATTTTTTCAGCCCAGAAAAGGCCATGGAGGTGCAGATGGCCCTGGGGTCGGACATTGCCATGGCCTTCGACGAATGCGCTCCTTATCCTTGCAGCCGTGAGTATGCCCTGGCGGCAACGGAAAGAACCACCCGCTGGGCCAGGCGGTGCCGGACCGCCCACGACAGGGAGGATCAGGGCCTTTTCGGCATTGTTCAGGGCGGCACGTTCAAGGACCTGCGCGAAAGAAGCGCCCGGGAACTGGTTGAGCTTGATTTTCCCGGCTATGCCATCGGCGGGCTGAGCGTGGGAGAGCCCAAGCAATTGATGTACGAGGTGCTTGATTATACCGTACCGCTTTTACCGGAGGAAAAACCGCGCTATTTGATGGGTGTCGGTTCGCCCGATTGCCTGGTGGAAGGAGTTTTGCGGGGAATAGATATGTTCGACTGCGTCCTGCCCACCAGAATAGCCCGCAACGGCACCGCTCTGACCAGGCAGGGCCGGCTGGTGGTTCGCAATGCCGAATACGCCAGGGATTTTTCTCCCCTGGAGCCTGACTGCGACTGCTATGCCTGCCGGAACTATACCCGCGCTTACATCAGGCATCTAATTAAAGCCAACGAAATACTGGGCATCCGCCTGACCACCATTCACAACCTCTACTTTATTATGAAGCTGATGGAAGAAATAAGGGCGGCAGTCCGGCAGGGCAGAATGTTGCAGTTCAGGGACGATTTTTTGAGAAAATATCAGGGAGACTGAAAATGAATATTGAAAATTTCCCTCAAAAAAAGGTTTTTAACTTTTTGGGAAGAATAAAAACTACGGGAAGAAAGGGGGTCTGAGAGTGTTTAACAATTCCCAAATGATTTCTTTGCTGTACATTATAGGCCTGTTCGCTTTGCTTTACTTCCTGATGATCCGGCCTCAGCAGCAACGCCAGAAAAAGCACCAGGAGATGCTGAGGAAGCTTAAGCCGGATGACAGGGTAATCACCATCGGCGGGATTTACGGCACTGTCGTTAAAATAAAGGACGACTCCGTTATTTTAAGGGTGGCCGACAATGTCCGGATGGAGTTTTTGAAGAGCGCTATCTCCCAGGTCACTGCCAGCAAGGAAGAAGCAGAGAAGGGCAAGGAGTAGACCGGATGTCTACTCTTTTTCTCAATTCTCGCAAACTGCCGTTTGGGGGCGCTCCTTAACGTGTATAATAAAGCTATGCGAAGCGGGGGCGCCCTTAAGTGCGCTCTTTCTAAAGAAATAGGGGGTTTTCTGGAAAATGATTACCCTTGAGGATATAAAAAAAGACCCGGTTGTTGACGCTTTTATCCGCAAGGGCAACAAGTACCTGGGTGTTATGGGTTATACCGAACACAGCTACCGCCATGTCAATCTGGTTTCCAGCATAGCCAGGAACATCCTGGAACGTCTGGGGTATCCCCCCAGGCAGGCCGAACTGGCTTCCATTGCCGGGTACATGCACGACATCGGGAATGTGGTCAGCCGCAACGACCACGGCATTTCCGGGGCGGTGATTGCCTACCCGATCCTGATGCAAATGGGCATGCACCCGGATGAAATTGCCACCGTCATCTCGGCAATTGCCAACCACGAAGAGCAGTACGGGCATGCCGTCAACAGCGTGGCGGCAGCTTTGATTGTGGCCGACAAGTCCGATGTGCACCGCTCCCGGGTGCGCAATCCGGATTTTGCCACCTTCGACATTCACGACCGGGTAAACTACGCCGTCGAGCACTCCTTCCTGTGGGTTGCGGAAGACAAGCGCACCATCACCATGGAGCTGACCATTGACATTGACATCTGTCCGGTAATGGAATATTTTGAAATATTCTTAAGCCGCATGATCATGTGCAGGCGGGCGGCAGCTTTTCTGAAGTGCAAATTCGAGCTGGTGGTCAACGGGGCCAAGTTGCTGTAGCTTTTTTTTATCAGACGGGCGAGGGGGAAAAGAATGAAATGAAGTGGGACAAGATCCTTAAACTGGCGGGAATAATTCTGGCCGTTGCGGCAGTGGCCGTCCTGGCCGTGTGGCCGGTGTTCCCGGGAGTCAAGTGGCTTCCCTTTACCAAGTTAATAAAACAGGGCCTCGACCTTAAAGGGGGAGTTCACGTAGTCCTGGAGGCCACGGATACGCCCGAGGCTCCTGTTACTCCGGAAAGGGTTAAACAGGCCATGGCCATCATTGAGAACAGGGTCAACGCGTTTGGCGTTGCCGAGCCAATTATTCAGCAGCAGGGTTCGCGGCGAATCATTGTGGAGCTGGCAGGAGTGGAAGACCCGGATGAAGCCATCCGCACGCTCATAAAAACTGCCTATCTGGAGTTTAAAACCGAGGACGGGACAACCGTGCTTACCGGCCGTCATTTGAAGAACGCTGTTGAATCCAAGGACCCCCAGAGCGGGCGAATTACGGTTAATCTGGAGTTTGAGCCGGAGGGCGCCAAGATATTTGCCGACGTAACCGCTGCCAATGTAGACAGGCGGATAGCCATCCTGCTTGACGGGAATGTGCTTCAGGCCCCGGTGGTGCAGGAGCCGATACCCAACGGCCGGGCTGAAATTACCGGTTACGAGTCGCTGGAGGAGGCGCATAACATTGCAATCCTGCTCCGCTCCGGCGCCCTGCCGGTAAAACTGGAGGTAATGGAAAAGCGGACGGTAGGCCCGACGCTGGGGGCGGACTCCCTGAACAGGTCCGTTAAGGCCGGCATTGCCGGGCTGGCGGCAATTTTAATATTTATGGCAGCCTATTACCGGGTGCCGGGCCTGGTGGCCAACCTGGCGCTTGTTATTTATGCCCTTTTGGTATTGATAATTTTTGCCGCTCTTAACGTGACCATGACTCTGCCTGGCATTGCCGGATTTTTGCTGTCCATGGGCATGGCGGTGGATGCCAACGTAATTATTTTTGAGCGCCTGAAGGAAGAACTGTGGACCGGCAAGACGCTGCGTTCGGCCATTGACGTCGGGTTTAAGAGGGCCTTTGTGGCCATATTCGACTCAAACGTAACCACCCTGATTGCCGCAGCAGTTCTTTACTACTTCGGAACCGGGCCGATTAAGGGTTTTGCCGTGACGCTCTCCATCGGTATCCTGGTCAGCATGTTTACCGCCATTGCCGTGACCAGGTGGCTTTTGCACCTGGTGGCCGCCAGCAACCTGGTGCGGAACGTCAAAATGTACGGGGGATAGGGAGGAGATTCACTTGATGTTAAGGGAAAGAATGCCTTTCCACTTTATAAAGCTGAGAAAGATCTGGTACGCCATTTCCGTCCTCATTATCGTGCCAGGTATTATATCGCTTTTCAGCCAGGGCCTGAATATGGGTATCGACTTCAGTGGCGGCAGCCTTTTCGACCTGAAGTTCAATCAGCCCACCGCTGTAGAACAGGTCAGGAGTGTGCTTGGCGGCTTCGGCCTGGAAGGAGCTTCTATACAGCGCAGCAATGAGACCGACTTTCTAATCAGAACCAGGGAACTGACCGAAGAAGAGAGCACAAAGGTGGTTCAGGCTCTGAATGAAAAACTCGGAGGGGTTACCCTGCAGCGCAGCGAGCGGGTCGGGCCGGTAGTCGGGCGCGAGCTGATCATGAAGGCGCTTGGGGCGCTGGCCGTAGCCTCCGTCTTAATGGTCATTTATATTGCCTGGCGCTTTGAGTTTAAACAGGGCGTAGCTGCCATAATCTCGCTGCTGCACGATGTGCTGGTGGTTGTGGGCATATTTTCCATTTTCCAGATTGAGATTGACAGCGCCTTTATAGCCGCAATCCTGACCATCATCGGATATTCAATCAACGATACAATAGTTATTTTCGACCGGATTCGCGAGAACCTCCTGAACAAGAAAAAAGGCGATGCCCTTGAGGATATCATTAACGCCAGCCTGTGGCAGACCATTGCCCGTTCCATTAACACGGTGCTGACGGTGGAATTCGTCCTGGTGGCCCTGTTGTTGCTGGGCGGCACCACCATCCGCAGTATGGTCCTGGCCTTGCTGGTGGGCGTTACCAGCGGCGCCTATTCCTCCATTTTTAACGCCAGTCCGCTGTGGTTCGATTTTAAGAGGCTGGAGCGCCGGGGCCGGCCCCGGACGGCCCGGGCCTGATCTAAAAGGGCCGGACGGCGCTTCAGGCACCATCCGGACCCTTTTAAGCGGGAGGTTTTAATTTGCCCTCTGGCGGAAAATACAGGCGGTTTTCTTAAAAGGCGGGAAAAACCCGCCTTTTTTGCGGTTGCCCGGTATATTCGGACAAGCAGATTTTTTTTCAGGCTTTCGGGAAAAATATCAGTGTTGGCAAGATTGGTACCTTTTCGGTTCTGATGGTGATGAGCATGGAGAGCGAAAGCCATGGCCCGCTTCTGACCGCTTTGCGGGAAAGGATAGAAGATCTGGCGGTTAAAATGGAAAAAATGAAGCTGGCAGAATACGTCGAACTGCTCGGCAACCCCTGGCGGCTCATGTACATAAACCTGCTTGCCGGCCTGGCCAGAGGGGTCGGCATAGCGGTGGGGTTTACCGTTCTAGGAGCCGTTGTTTTGTATTTCCTAAAAAAAATAGTGATGCTCAACCTTCCCTGGATCGGCGGTTTTATTGCCGAAATAGTAAGGGTGGTGCAGTTGAAGGTTGGCCCGTAAAAAAGAATGGAGGTAGAAGCGGTGCAGCAGGAAATGCTTATGAAGTTCAAGCAGCGCCTTCTTGATGAGAGGGAAAATTTAACCCGCCGGATCGATTTCATAGACGGTCAGGGGCTTGGGGTGGCGATGGAGGACTCCATCGGCGAGCTTTCAACCTGCGACAACCACCCGGCGGACATCGGCTCCGAGCTGTTTGAGCGGAGCAAGGATTTCGCCCTGCGGGAGAACGCCATGCTTGCCGTTGCAGCTATAGACCGCGCTCTTGCCAAAATAGAGAACGGAACTTACGGAAAATGCGATAACTGCGGCAGGGAGATACCTCTGGAAAGACTCGAGGCCGTGCCTTCAACGGTCTGTTGCAAAAAGTGCAAGGAAGCGGAAGAAAAGAACACGCGCCCGGAGGCGCGACCGGTGGAGGAAGATGTTCTCGCCAGGCCGTTTGCCAGGACGTGGAACGATGCAACCGGAGACGTTATGTATGACGGGGAGGATGCCTGGCAGGAAGTGGCCCGCTATAGCGAAACCACCGACGAATGGTCAAGAGGGGGCACCTATTACGGTTATTCCGAATTCGACCTGGTTGAGGACAGGGGATCGGTGGAGGAAGTTGACAACATTCCTTATGAGGTTGGCGACGATGGGGTTATCTACAAGAATTTTCGCGGGATTGACGACGAAAGCGCTCCGGCCGAAAAGGTGGATACGGGGCTTGAACACGGCGATGGCCGCAAATAAAAACGCAGCATTTTGCCTTTTGTTGACAGCCGGCCGTTGATGGTACATAATTTGAGTATATATATTTTTTTTGCAAATTACCCGCTGGGGGGATAACCGAATGGAACGCAAAGTGCTCCTGGCCTCGGACGGCTCGGAAAACGCCCTCCGGGCGGCGGATTTTGCGGCCGGGCTGGCCGCGTCCCTGCCGGATCTCAAAATAACCGTACTGGTTGTTAACGACGTCCTGGAGAAGATGAAGTACTATTCTCCTCTGCATTCCCCGGTAATTTTTGAGGAATTCGATGCCTTCTTTAAGGCCAAGTCGGAAGACGCCCTGAAAAGGACGCTCGAAGCGCTCGAAAAGCACGGCCTGCAGGCCGAGGGTGTCATTAAAGTGGGAAACCCCGCCCAGGAAATAGTGAACTTTGCCCGGGAGGGCGGCTTTAAACAAATTGTAATAGGCAGCAGGGGGCTGGGCAGCCTGAAAGGAATAGTTCTCGGGAGCGTCAGCTTGAAGGTCGTGCACCTGGCCGACTGCCCCGTTACGGTTGTGAAATAAAAAGCCCTAACGGCGCTCTCTAATTCTTTAATCCCGTTAATGCAGGGACTTTTTAAAATCGTTGGGCCGCCTGGATTCTAGCAGCTCTTTTAACTCCTGCTGCTGCTCTTCGCTGAGCAGGTCCTTGATGGCCAGAGTGCCCTGGGCCACCTTCTCGCTCAGGTAGATGGGCGTCTCGGTGCGGAGGGCAAGGGCAATGGCGTCGCTGGGGCGGGAGTCGATTACCAGCTTGTTCCCCTGGTGCCACATGTGCAGTTCGGCAAAATAAGTACCGTCCCTTACGTCAACAATTACAACCATGCTCAGCTTAGCCTCCAGCCGGTCGCAAATGGACTTTAAAAGGTCGTGGGTCATGGGGCGGTCAAGCCTGATTCCTTGCAGGGCGAGGGCAATGGCATGGGCCTCAAAATGGCCTACCCATATGGGCAGGGCTTTCAGTTCTTCCTCGTCTATGAGCAGGACAACCGGGTTCATCATGATGTCGTAAGCAATTTCCTTTACCTTGACGGGGATCATTTTATCACCTTCTTTGCAGGAATTTCGTCAGGCTGGACATCTTGCCTGGACCCAAAACGGTTTGGCGTTCCCGGCACAGCCGGTTTAAGAGCTGAAAGTTAGAGCAAGCCCCCGCCGTAAACGAGGGCTTTAGTTTTTTTGATAAAACAGGTGCTGTTACTTTTATTCTAAATGTATCCGCTAATAATTGTCAAACTTGTTTTTTAGCAAAAAGGCGGCAGTTATGTTGCCGCATAGCCTTTCTTGTGTTATACTTTTCTTTAAGTCAGGCCGGGTTAACCGGCCGGGCCGCAAGGCAGCGGTTTTGCCCGCGGGACCCATCCGACATTTTGAGATGAGTGCCGCGGGTTTTATTGTTTTAGATTGGAGTGAACAGGCTTGAATAAAAAGATTAGGGCCGCGCGCTTGTCAATAATTTCGAATACCATACTAACCTTTGGCAAGCTGGCCGTGGGCATTTCCATGAACTCCGTAAGCGTAATATCGGAAGCGGTGCATTCCGGCATGGATCTGGTGGCCGCCCTGATTGCCTTTTTCTCCGTCAGGGAATCGTCCAAACCTGCCGACGAACGGCATCACTACGGCCACGGCAAATTTGAAAACCTGGCCGGCATCCTCGAAGCCCTTTTAATACTGGCAGCAGCAGTCATGATTATCATTAACGCCTGGACAAAGCTGCGCGGCGGGATGGAAATTCATTCCCTGGGCCTGGGGGCGGCGGTAATGGTCCTGTCGGCGCTCGTGAACTTTTTTGTGTCCAGGGAGTTGATGCGGGTGGCCCGGGAAACCGATTCCCCGGCGCTGGCTGCAGATTCGTGGCACCTGCGCACGGATGTTTATACCTCGCTGGGCGTCCTGGCCGGGATCGCCGCCATCAAGGCAACCGGACTGGCGGTGCTGGACCCGCTTATAGCTATGGGGGTGGCCGTGCTGATCCTGAAGGCGGGAATTGATCTCATCCGCGACTCCATGCGGAGCATGCTCGACGTGCGCCTGCCGGTGACGGAAGAGAAAGAGATCAGGGAGGTTCTGAAAAAGTATTCCGGGCAGTTCGTGGAGTTTCATAAACTAAGAACAAGAAAGGCCGGTTCTCAGCGCTACATCGATCTGCACCTGGTGGTTCCAAGGGAGTGGGCCATTAAAAAGGTTCATTCTCTGTGCGACCAGATCGAGGAGGATATCGGCCGCAGGTTTGCGGACTCGCATGTCCTGATTCATACCGAACCGTGCGGCCAGTGCTGCGAGGAGTGCAGCAAGGCCGAAGGAGACAACCGGGCAGGGACCGGTTGCGGATCTTCATAGCAAAAAGCTTTTGCCATACGGGGCCGGAAATAAATTTTCCGGTTTTTTTTATTATTTTACTTATTTTTAACTAGATAGATGACCATACTATTATTAATAAAACCTGGAAGGAGGGTGGCAGGAATGACTTCCACGCTTGTGGAGTACTTTACCGGAGTGCAGCACCGCCTGCCCTGCGAGGCGGAAAGAGTGTTAAAGGCTCTGGAAGACCACGGGCCGATGAATAAGGAAGAGCTGTCTTTGACGGCAAAGGTAAAAAGGGCTGTGCTGGACCATGTGGTAATGCAGCTCTATGCCCTTGGCCTGGTGGAAGTGACAACCGAGGGGAAGAGCAAAATGTGCAGCCTTACAAGCCTGGGATGGGACTTTCTTGGCCTCAGCAAAGCCGGTTAACAATAACCGGCACTTTTTTTAGGTCTGTTTCTGCGTTGTCAAACCAGGCGGGGTCGATTATAATCTTAATATCTATGAAAAGTTTTGCCAAGCCCCACCAAAAAATCTGGCGGGTTAAAACTCCCGCCCCCGTATTATGTCAGATTTTCGCCCGCAAACTGGACATTTCTCCTGTTACCGCCCAACTGCTGATCAACCGGGGCATTTACACTGTGGAGCAGGGCCGCGCCTTTATCGGCAGCGAGCTGAGCCGTCTGCACCGCCCGGAGCTTTTAAGGGACATGGATACGGCCGTCGCCAGAATTTTGCAGGCCGTAGAGGCGGGTGAAAAAATCCTGATCTACGGCGACTACGATGCCGACGGAATAACCGCCACGGCCCTTCTAATAAAAGTTTTCCGGCGTTTGGGAGCAGATGCGGATTATTACATTCCCGGCCGGCTTGAAGAGGGCTACGGCGTTCATCTTGAACCGCTGCAGAAAGCCCTGCAAAAAGGAACGGGCCTGGTGGTGACGGTTGACTGCGGGATAAGCGCCCTGGCGGAGGCGGAATGGGCAAGGGCTAACGGGCTGGATCTGATCATAACCGATCACCATGAGCCGCCGCCGGAAATACCCAACGCCTGCGCCGTAATCAACCCCAAAAGGCCGGACTGCAGCTATCCGTTTAAGGAACTGGCGGGCGTCGGCCTGGCCCTGAAACTGGCGCAGGCGCTGCTGGAACGGACCGGCGCAGGAGAGAAAGCCTGGCTGGACTACCTGGACCTCGCCTGCCTGGGTACCGTGGCCGACATCGTGCCCGTTCAGGGAGAAAACCGTATTCTGGTTAAACACGGCCTGCCCAGGCTGGCCGGCACCGGCAGTCCGGGATTGCAGGCCCTGATGGCGGTAAGCGGGATCAAGGGGGACAATTTAAGCCCCCGCGAGGTAGGCTACGCCCTTGCCCCCAGGTTGAACGCGGCCGGCAGGATAGGCACGCCGCAGATGGGGGTAAGGCTTTTAATGACCGATGACCTGGAAGAAGCGCGGCATCTGGCCGGCGAGTTAAACAGGTACAATCAGGTCAGGCAGAAAATCGAGTCTAAAGTTTTTGAGGAGGCTTTAAGCCTGCTGGAAGCAGATCCCGGACTGGCGGAAGCCCCCGTGCCGGTGCTTGCTTCGCCGGGCTGGCACGCGGGCGTAATCGGCATTGTGGCTTCCCGCCTGGCAGAAAAACTTTACCGCCCGGTGCTTTTGATATCTCTTGAGGGGGAACTGGGCAGGGGGTCGGCCAGAAGCATTCCCGGCTTTAACGTCTACAAGGCGCTAAGCCACTGCCATGAGTACCTTCTGGAATACGGCGGGCATGCCCTGGCTGCCGGCTTTAAAGTCGAAGGCGGCATGGTGGAGGATTTGCGAAAGAAGATAAACGGTTACGCCAGAACGGCCGTTGAAGCCGAAAAACTGATTCCTTACCTGGAGCTGGACGGCATTGTTGAGGTGGGGCAGGTTTCCGAAGAACTGGTAAACGAAATTAAGCTCCTCAGTCCCTTTGGGCCCAGCAATCCCGATCCGCTGCTGTGCTGTCTCGAAGCTTTTGTTCTGGAGAGCCGGGTAATAGGCAAAGGGTCTTCCCATTTAAAGCTGCGCCTGCGCGGGAAAAACACGGTAATGGACGGCATAGGCTTTAACCTTGGAGCCTATGCCGAGGTCCTGGCTACCGCAGAAAAGGTCGACCTGGCTTTTGTGCCGGGCATAAACGAATATAACGGCAGAAGATCACTGCAGTTGGAGGTAAAAGACCTGGGAATTCCGGCGGTTCTGGATCTGACCGGGGGAATCCAGGAGGGCGCCTTTTCAGGCGGGATATACCCCGTCCCTGCCGGGGAGCCCGGCGGAGATAAAGAAGAGCTGTTCGTGCCGGAGTTCGTTTTAAAGGCCCTTTACGGCCGGGAATGGCCTGAGAAGGAAATTTTGCCGGAAAAGATACAGGATGTGGATGTGGCCGACTGCCGCGGTTCGGCCGACAGGCCGGGCAGCCTGGCGCGACTGGCAGAGCAGGAGGAGCCCACACTGGTGATTACTTCATGCGGCTATCAGACGATAGAGCTTTTCCATTACCTGCAACTGTCCAGGCCGGCTTTGAAAGGGCAGGTTGCTTTTTGCCACGGCTTTTTAACGGGCCAGGATAGATCTGAAATTGCAGAAAAGTTCAGGGAAGGCAGGATCAAAACTCTAATTGTCACTCCTTCGGTTGCCCGCTCTGTCGGGCCTTATGCCGGACAGGCGGTGCTCTATCACCTGCCTTTCAGCCCGGCGGAGATAAACAGCGCGGCCTGTTCGCTGCGGCCGGGCGGCAGGTTGTACTTGTTTTTCGGCCCGGAGGATTTAGAAGATAACCTGGCCGGTCTTGGCATTATGGCTCCAGATAGGAAATATTTAGCTTGCCTTTATAAAATAATAAGACATTTGGCGGAGCGGGATGCCGGTCAAAAAGGGCAGACTGAGCTGGATTTATCCCTGGCCGCCAGAATTCTGGCAAAGACCGGCTTTGGTTACAGCAACGTATTTGCGGTAAGGGTTGCGCTGGCCGTTTTTGAAGAGTTGGGGCTTCTCAAAATTTTAAGGAAGGGAAGTTCCTGCAGCCTTGTGCTGCATCCGGTTTCCGGGGATAAAAAAGACCTGATGGAATCGCAAATCTACCGGCGCCTTTTTTTGATAAAGGAGGAATCGGCCGGCTGGATGAGAAAATTTCTAGACGTGCCTTTACATGAACTATTCAGCATCCAGACATTGCAAAGGGGGTAAATATAATTGGACTTGAAGAAAAAAATCAGGGAGGTGCCGGACTTTCCCCGGGAAGGCATCAATTATAAAGACATCTCCACCCTGCTCCTCGACGGGGAGGCTTACCGGCAGGCCGTGCAGGAACTGGCCAGACAGTGCCGCTATAAAGCAGCCGACCTGATTGTTTGCCCCAAACTGCGGGGTCTGGTCATTGGCGCGCCCCTGTCCTACATTCTGGGTACGGGGCTGGCCGTGCTTCAAAGGCCGGTCAGGCTGCCGGGGGATGCTTTAAGCTGGCAGGGCATGGCGCTTGGGGAGGATTCATTTTACCTGAGCCGGGAGGCAGTAAAGCCTGAAATGAAGGTTCTGGTGGCGGATGAGCTGCTTGCAACGGGAGGCACGGCCTTTACGGCCATTAAGATGATTGAGGAACTGGGCGGTGAGGTGGTCGGCACGGTTTTTTTAATTGAACTTACCGGTTTAGGTGGTAGAGCAAAGCTTAATGATTATGATACAATATCACTAGTTCAATATAATTTTTAAAGGAAATTGATCGGTTATGGAAACTCCTGCCTATATTTATTCCGGGGATGAACTTCTCTCCCAGGCCGGGCCGGTCAAGCCGGAAGGCAAAAGCATGCCGGCGGAACCCCAAAAGGTTGATCCGGAGGCATTATTTAAAGAGCTGCTGGAAAAAATCAAATCATACAACCCCAAGGCAGACTTATCTGTTGTTGTTGCCGCATACGAATTTGCGGCAAATGCCCACCGGGAACAAAAGCGGTTTTCGGGCGAGCCCTTTATTGTTCACCCCCTGGAAGTGGCAAAAATACTGGCAGAGCTGGAACTGGACCAGGAAACTCTGGTTGCCGGGTTGCTGCACGATGTAGTTGAAGACACAGGGGTAACCCTGCAGGATATCAGGGAGCAGTTCGGCGTTGAAACAGCTTTGCTGGTTGACGGAACGACCAAGCTAAGCAGGATCGAATACAAGTCCAAGGAAGAACTGCAGGCCGAAAACCTGCGCAAGATGTTCCTGGCCATGGCCAAGGACATCCGGGTGATTCTGATTAAACTTGCAGACCGCCTGCACAACTTGCGCACTTTAAAATATCACCCTGAGCCCAAGCAAGTGGAAATTGCCAATGAGACCCTGGAAATATTTGCCCCATTGGCCCACAGGCTGGGGATTTACAGAATAAAGTGGGAACTGGAGGACCTGTCCTTCCGCTTTAAGGAGCCGGACCGGTACTTTGAGCTGGTAAATAAAATTGCCAGCACGCGTGACAAACGCGAAGAATACATCCGTTCGGTAATTTCTATCTTGGCCGGAAAGCTTGAAGAGGTCGGGATAGAGGCCGAGATACAGGGCCGCCCCAAGCATTTCTACAGCATATATGCGAAGATGATCGAGCAGCAGAAGGATCTTAACGAGATCTTCGACGTCATGGCTGTGCGCTGCCTGGTGGAAACGGTGCGGGACTGCTATGCCACGCTGGGAATTGTTCACACAATGTGGACGCCCATTCCAGGGCGGTTTAAAGACTATATTGCCATGCCCAAGTCGAACATGTACCAGTCGCTGCACACCACTGTAATCGGTCCCCAGGGAGAACCGCTGGAGATACAAATCCGCACTAGGGAGATGCACCGGACGGCCGAGTACGGGATTGCGGCCCACTGGCGCTACAAAGAAGGCGGGCGGAGCGACCGCGAATTTGATAAGAAACTGGCCTGGCTGCGCCAACTTCTGGAATGGCAGCACGATCTGCGGGACGCCAGGGAATTCATGGAAAGCCTGAAAATCGACCTGTTTGCCGACGTGGTTTTTGTTTTCTCACCCAAGGGCGACGTTATTGAACTGCCGGCCGGCTCGATACCGCTTGACTTTGCCTACCGGATTCATACGGACGTGGGGCACCGCTGCGTGGGAGCCAGGGTCAACGGCCGGATTGTGCCTTTAGAATATAAACTGAAAAACGGGGATATAGTTGAAATCCTCACTTCTAAAAACAGTGGCCCGAGCCGGGACTGGCTGAATATAGTCAAGACTTCCAATGCCAAAACAAAAATAAGGCAGTGGTTTAAAAAGGAGAAGCGGGAGGAAAATATCCTTAAAGGGAAGGAAATATTTGAGCGCGAGGCTAAGAAGCAGGGAATAGAGGCCGATTTAATCAAAGGGGAAAAACTTGCCGAGATAGGGAAAAAGTTCAGCTTTTTCAGCCTGGACGACCTTTTCGCAGCTATCGGCGACGGGGCAATAACGGCAAACAGCATTCTTTCCAGAATCAAGATCGAGGAGGCAAAGACGGAGAAAAAGGGGCTTCTGGCCGAAGAAGTGCAGGTTTTGAAGAACGGCATCAGGCCTTCGGCCGGATGGGGCAAGCCCACCCAAGGCATCCGGGTCAGGGGCATCGACAACCTCCTGATCAGGCTGGCCCACTGCTGCAATCCGGTACCGGGCGATCCCATTACGGGTTATATTACCAGAGGCCGGGGTGTTTCCATACACCGCAGCGATTGCCGGAACATCGTTACCTACCAGCGCTATGAAAGAGAGCGGCTGGTGGAAGTAGCCTGGGACGAGGAATTTACCGAGCCATTCCAGGTCAAGCTTGAGATAAACGGGATAGACCGGGCGGGGCTTTTAAGCGATGTAATGGCCGTGCTGAAAGAAATGAAAATCAGCGCCAACTGGGTCACCGCCAGGGGCAAGAAGGACGGTTGGGCCGTTATCGAGCTGGTGCTGGAGCTGAGGAGCCTGGAGCAGCTCGATTATATCACAGACAAGATCCTGCGCGTGAAAGACGTATATGAAGTGAAGCGGGTCAGCTTCAGCGGTCAGCCGTTAAACTAGCGAGGGGGAAAAAGTGTGCGGGCGGTGGTACAGAGAGTTGCTCGCGGTTCTGTGACGGTTGAAGGCTCGGTGAGAGGTGAGGTGGAACGCGGGCTGGTCGTCCTTTTAGGCGTCGGCCGCGGCGACACCGACGACGATGCCGGGTACCTGGCCGATAAGGTTGCCAATATGAGAATATTCGAGGACGGGCAGGGCAAAATGAACCTTTCCGTCCTTGACGTAAAAGGTTCCGTTCTGGCCGTGTCGCAGTTTACCCTTTACGGCGACTGCCGGAAGGGCAGGCGGCCGGGTTTTTCCGGGGCCGCCCCGCCTGAGGAGGCCCGCCGGCTGTTTGAATTATTTGTGAAGGAACTGGAAAAATACGGGTTAAAAGTGGCCACAGGTGTTTTTCGCGAACACATGACCGTGGAAATAATAAACGACGGACCTGTGACCTTGCTTCTTGACAGCAAAAAAAATTTCTGAAGACGGAGGTATCTGTTAGAGGTGATTTTTGTAGGATTTCCTGTGGGTATGATGGAGTCGAACTGCTACATAATAGGATGCGAGGAGACCAGAGAGGGGGCCGTGGTCGATCCCGGCGCCGAGGCGGAAAAAATTTTAAAAAAGGTTGAGGAGCTTGGCTTAAAGATAAAGTACATAATTCTTACGCACGGCCACATCGACCATATCGGCGCCCTGGCGGGAGTGCAGCAGGCTACCGGGGCGCAGGTGTTAATCCATGCCGAAGATGCCCCGATGCTTACCGACGCCCGGAAAAACCTTTCGATGTATGTGGGGCCCAATTTATCTTTAAAACAGGCCGACCGCCTTCTTCAGGAAGGGGACATAATTAGTGTAGGCAAAATTGCCATCGAGGTAATTCATACTCCCGGGCACACCAGAGGCAGCATCAGCCTGAAATGCGCGCCGGACATCATACTTACCGGAGACACGCTGTTTGCCGGCTCGGTAGGCCGTTCCGATTTTCCCGGCGGAAGCCACAGCCAGCTTATCGCTTCAATAAAAAATAAACTGCTGAAGTTCCCTCCCGGCACCGGTGTTTACCCGGGCCACGGGCCGAAGTCGACCATAGGCGAGGAAAAGCTCTATAATCCATTTTTAGGGTAGGCCTTAATTGACAAAAATGCGGATTCTGGTAAAATAATAACGTTAAGGGGACACACCTCCTTGAGGTATGTCCCCATTATATGGCAAAAGCGATGACCGGGAGGAGTAGGCGCATTTGCTCATGGCAGGGAGGGAGGGCCTTAAGACTGAAAGCCTTCCTCAGAGGCAGGCGTTGAAAAACACCCGGAAGCGGCCCCCGAAAGTGCGGAGTGCATCAGTAGGCCGGCCCGGCTACCTCCGTTATCAGGCCTAAAGGGATAACCGCAGGCAATAGCCGGCTTTTGGTGCCGCGACCGGCTACCGGAGAAAGTTTCGGTGAAGCTTCTTTTGTGCGCCGGCCGCTGCGCTTTACCTGAAGGTTTTCCGAAAAAGGGTGGCACCACGGATGTTTGCTGTCCGTCCCTGACTTGCGCTTTTGCATGTCCGGGGCGGTTTTCTTTTTACCGAGGAGGGATTACCATGCTGACCACACGGCCGCGGGGCACCAACGACATCCTGCCCGGCGAGGTGGAAAAGTGGCAGTATATTGAAAGCCAGTTCCGCCGTATCTGCAGGGAATACGGATACGGCGAGATCAGGACGCCCGTTTTCGAACACACCGAGCTTTTTCTGCGCGGCGTGGGCGATACCACGGACATAGTGGAAAAAGAGATGTACACTTTTACCGACCGGGGCGGGCGCAGCATTACTTTGAGGCCTGAAAATACAGCCCCCGCAGTACGAGCATACCTGGAAAACAGGCTTTACGCCGGCCCGCAGCCGGTAAAGCTGTTTTACGCGGGGCCGATGTTCCGCTACGACCGCCCCCAGGCCGGGCGGTTCAGGCAGTTTCACCAGCTTGGGGTGGAGGTTTTCGGTTCTCACGACCCGGCGGTGGATGCCGAGGTTATGGCCATGGCCATGGATTTTTACGGCAGGCTGGGATTGAAAAATCTGGAGCTGCACATAAACAGCGTCGGCTGTCCGGTCTGCCGCCCGCTGCTGCGCCGCAGGCTGCAGGATTATTTCCGGCCGCACCTGGAAAGGCTGTGCAAGAACTGCCGCAGCCGTTTTGACAAAAACCCCTTGAGGGTTCTCGACTGCAAAGAGGCCGCTTGTGCGGAAATTGGCGCGGACGCCCCTTTTGCGATTGATTGCCTTTGTGAAAGCTGTCTGGAACATTTTGAAAAGGTGAAAAAGTATCTGGAACTGCTCAATGTTTCTTATACCGTAAACCGGCGCCTGGTGCGCGGACTGGACTACTACACCCATACTGCCTTTGAAGTCACGGCGCGGGACATAGGCGCCCAGTCCTCCATTGGAGGGGGCGGGCGGTACAACGGGCTGGTGGAAGTCTGCGGCGGTCCGCCAACGCCGGGAGTCGGGTATGCCCTTGGACTGGAGCGGATTATTCTGGCTTTAAGGCAACAGGGAATAGGCCTGCCCGGAGAAAGCGGGCCGGAAGTATTCCTTGCCACTGCCGGACAGGCCGTTATGCCAGAGGCATTTGGGCTGCTTTTCAGGCTCCGTTCGGCGGGAATATCGGCCGACAAGGATTACCTGGACCGGAGCCTGAAAGCCCAGATGAAATATGCCGGCAAGATCGGGGCCAGATACGCTGTCATCATCGGCGAAAGCGAACTCAAGCAGGGCACCGTTCTGGTGCGTGACATGGCGGCTGGTGAGCAGTCGGCCGTAAAGCTGGACGGCGTCCTGCAATACCTCAGGGAAAAAATAACAGGCCGGAAACAGAGTTAAAGCAAGCGTTGGGAGGGTGCACGAGATGATTGAGTTTATGGACGGGTTAAAACGGAGCCATTACTGCGGGGAATTGAGGGTTGAACATGCCGGCCTGGAGGTGGTTTTAACAGGCTGGGTGCAGCGGAGAAGGGATCACGGGGGACTGATTTTTATCGATTTAAGGGACAGAACAGGCATAGTGCAGGTTGTATTCAGCCCGGACCTGCACGAAGAAGCCTTTTTAAAGGCGGAAGCGGTGCGGAACGAATATGTGCTGGCCGTGCGGGGCACGGTCCGGGAGCGCCCGGAAGGTACTGCCAACCCAAACCTCGCTACCGGCCAGGTCGAGGTGCTGGGCTGCGAGCTGAGAATTTTGAACCGGGCAAAAACGCCGCCTTTTTATATTGAAGACGGTGTGGACGTGGATGAAAACCTGCGCCTCCGCTACCGCTACCTTGACCTGCGCCGGCCGGAGATGCAGGAAGCCCTTATTTTTCGCCACCGGGCGGCAAAATCGGTCCGGGATTTTCTGGACGAGCACGGGTTTTTGGAAATAGAGACCCCCATGCTGACCAGGAGCACCCCGGAAGGAGCGCGGGACTACCTGGTTCCAAGCCGCGTCAACCCCGGCAGGTTTTACGCCCTGCCCCAGTCGCCCCAGCTTTTCAAGCAGATTTTGATGGTAGCCGGCATGGACAGGTATTTTCAAATTGCCCGCTGTTTCCGGGACGAGGACCTGCGGGCGGACCGCCAGCCCGAATTTACCCAGATAGACATAGAAATGTCGTTTGTAGACGTGGATGATGTTCTGGAACTGACGGAGGGCATGGTTGCAAGGCTGTGCAGGGAGGTTGCCGGTTTGGACATTCCCCGGCCGTTCCCCCGCCTGTCATACCGTGAGGCAATGGACCGCTTTGGATCGGACAAGCCGGATACCCGTTTCGGAATGGAGCTGAAAGATATATCAGACATTGCTTCCGGGTGCGGGTTCAAAGTTTTTGCCTCCGCTGTTGCCGGCGGCGGCCAGGTGAAGGGAATCAACGCTGCAGGGTGCGGTTCGTTTAGCCGGAAGGAAATTGACGACCTGACCGCCTTTGCCGCCGTTTACAAGGCCAAAGGGCTGGCTTATTTTATCGTGAACGAAGAAGGGGTAAAATCGGCCATATCCAAGTTTTTCACCGAAGCGGAACTGTCCGCCATCCTGGAACGGATGGATGCAAAACCGGGGGATCTTTTGCTCTTTGTGGCCGACAAGCCAGAAGTGGTGGCAGCTTCGCTGGGTGCTTTAAGGCTTCACCTTGGTGAGCGCCTGGGGCTGATTCCTGAAGGCACTTACCATTTCCTTTGGGTTGTGGACTTTCCTTTGCTGGAATACAACCAGGAAGAGGGCCGCTACGAGGCCATGCACCACCCTTTCACCTCGCCAAGGGAGACCGATATTCCGTTGCTTGAGAGCGACCCGGGCAGGGTGCGGGCCAAGGCTTACGATCTGGTGCTGAACGGGACCGAGGTGGGGGGCGGGAGCATCCGCATTCACCGCCGCGACGTTCAGGAAAAGGTTTTTACCGCAATAGGTATTGACCGGGAGGAAGCATCCGAAAAGTTCGGCTTTTTGCTGGAGGCATTTGAATACGGCACGCCGCCGCACGGCGGCATTGCTCTTGGCTTTGACCGCCTGGTTATGCTTCTCGCCGGCAAAAATACGATCAGGGACGTTATTGCCTTCCCGAAAACTCAAAGCGCCACCGACCTGATGACCATGGCGCCGGGGCCGGTGGCGGAAGAGCAGTTAAGAGAGTTGCACATAAGAACCGTTTTGAAAATCAGAGAACGGGAAAGGTTAACGGCCAGGTGATTTTAGAATTCCAATGAATAAATATCCAGACTGCTCTGCAGACTATTTATCAAGGAATTGCCTGCTTCAAGGCACTTGTAAAGTGGAGGGCGGTATGTTAACATAAAGATGATAGCGCAATACCCTGCTGTGTGCGTGATCAGCCTTGAAGTTTTGAGCCAACACCATTAGAAAGGGAGCCCGGACTCTGAATGTGGCTTGTATGCCTCTCATGCAGAGGAAACAAAAAGCATTCAGGAGGGCACCCACCTGTTGAGAGCAGGTTCAAAAAACTTTTGGGGATCACGGCATGAGTGGGGTTTTTTGTGAAGGAAAAAATTGCCGGGTTTTCAGTAGCGGCCGTTAAAGGCCGGCGGCTGAAAGCCCTTTATCTTTGTTTGCGGGGATATCGGCCGTTGCGGCGCAGTGTTCTAACCGGGGGGCCCCCGTTTCCGGCCGCATCCCCGGAGAGCTGCCGGACCCTGTCCCGCCGAAAGGAGGTGTTGCAGCTATTGGAGCGTTTTTCCCGTACTGTCATGCTGATAGGCGATGAAGGCCTTGCGGTTTTAATGAGAAGCAAGGTGGCCGTTTTCGGGCTGGGCGGCGTCGGTTCCTTTGCCGCAGAGGGCCTTGCCAGGGCAGGCGTGGGCGAGTTTTACCTGGTGGATTTCGACGTTGTGGATATTACCAACATCAACAGGCAAATTCATGCCTTGAGCGGTACGGTGGGCAGGCCGAAAGTCCTGCTGATGGCGGAACGGATTGGTCAGATAAACCCGGCGGCGCGGGTTACGGCCTTGCAAAAAAGGTACGTTGCCGGCGAGGGGGAAGGGCTCATTCCGGCAGATGCGGATTACCTGGTGGATGCCATAGACGATGTTGCCGCGAAAGCGGATTTGATTTTCAGGGCCGTCAGGATGGGCATTCCTGTCATTTCCGCCATGGGTGCGGGAAACAAGCTGGATCCGGGTAAATTTGAGGTGGCCGACATATCCTGCACGTCAACCTGCCCTCTGGCCAGGGCAGTTCGGAGGAAGCTTAAGGCAGCAGGCATCGGGCAGGGGGTTAAGGCTGTTTATTCAAGGGAAAAACCTGTAAAACCGGCTAAAGACTGCTTTGACCTTAATGCCAGGCGCATTCCGGGAAGCATATCTTTCGTGCCCTCAGTTGCCGGCCTGCTCATGGCGGGGGAAGTAGTCAGGGATTTGCTGGACAAAAACAGGTAAAAAGGCAATTTTTTATGTGTATTAAAGTTTTGTTTCTCAGGGCAATCTTTATAACTAACCCGTATTTCTGGCATAATTGTTACCGGTATATGCTTATCCATACTGATTGACAAGGGTTTTTCAGGGTATTATAATTTATGAGGGATGTTAGGCGAAAGTTTAGGCATTTATTTAATTTTTTGACAATTTTACGCTTCAATGTGTCATGTTTTAGGTGAGAGAAACGCGAATTTAAGATTCTGAAAGGGGAGATTTCCATGGCCAGCGAGAAAGTCCTTATCCTGAATGGCAGCGACTTTAACAGGATAATTAGTGAGTCCGCCACCCCCGTGCTGGTGGATTTTTGGGCAGATTGGTGCGGTCCGTGCAAGATGATAGCTCCCGTGGTGGAAGAAATAGCGGAAGAGTTTGAAGGACAGGTCCGGGTAGGCAAGCTCAATGTTGACGAAAACCAGAGTATGGCCGCCAGTTTGAAAGTCATCAGCATTCCAACCCTGATCCTTTTTAAAGGAGGGCAGGAGGTGGAGCGGTCGATTGGCTATAAAACAAAGGATGAGCTCCGCCGCTTGCTGGAGAAACATTTATAAAATAAACGGGTCCAAGCACGCTTTGACGTGCTTTTTCCTTTTATTTGAGCTATTATGTTTGTAAAATTAATTTTTATTTTAAAAAAACTTTTATGCCTTTAAAGAAAATATTAAGCATAACGGTGTAAGGTGGTGAGCGGGCTTGAACCTTTTCGAACAGGCAATGAAAAAAAACTTGGCCATGGCCGCCCCCCTGGCCACCCGGATGCGGCCCAGGACGCTGGATGAGTTCGAGGAACAGCACGGTGTAGCAGGTCCCGGAACGCTGTTGCGGCGTTTAATTGAAGAGGACAATATTTCTTCTGCAATCTTTTTCGGGCCGCCTGGAACCGGCAAAACCACCCTGGCCAGCATAATTGCCGGGATGACCAGGGCCCATTTTGAAACGATAAACGCCGTAATGGCCGGGGTGGGCGATATCAAGCGGGTGGTGGAAGAGTCCAGAGAAAGGCTGGCCCTTTACAATCAGAAGACAATTCTCTTTATCGACGAGATTCACCGCTTTAACAGGACCCAGCAGGACGCCCTGCTGCCTTTCGTGGAGAACGGCCAGATCATTATGATTGGGTCCACAACGGAAAATCCCATGTTTGCAGTGAGCCGCCCCTTGCTGTCCCGCTCGCAGCTATACCGCTTTGAGCCCCTTTCCGATGAAGCGGTGCGCCGCATTTTAACGCGGGCACTGCTGGACGAAGAAAGAGGGCTGGCAGGATACAGGGCGGAGGTTGCCGGGGAGGCTCTGGATCACCTGGCCGCGGTGGCAAACGGGGATGCCAGGGCCGCCCTGAACGCCCTTGAACTGGCCGTTCTGGCCACGCCGCCGGGGGAAGACGGAATACGCCGGATATCCCTGGCGGCGGCGGAAGAGGCTGTCCAGAAACGAGTTTTAAAGTACGACCGGACGGACGAGCATTACGATGTCATATCTGCGTTTATCAAGAGCATGAGGGGATCAGATCCGCATGCTACTCTTTACTGGCTGGCCAGAATGATTTATGCGGGAGAAGATCCGGAGTTTATCTGCCGCAGGATCATGATTCACGCTGCTGAGGATGTCGGCCTGGCGGATCCAAACGCACTGGTTGTTGCTGCCGCTGCAGCCCAGGCGGTGGAACGGGTTGGCCTGCCTGAGGCTAGAATTATCCTGGCAGAGGCGGCCCTTTATATAGCTGCAGCCCCGAAAAGTAATTCTGTGATGAAGGGTATAGATGCCGCTTTAAAGGCGGTGGAAAAGGAGCGGGCCGAACCGGTGCCGCCTCACCTGCGGGGCACAGGCTACAAGGGAGCGGCCACTTTAGGACACGGTATGGGATACAAATACCCCCACGATTATCCCGGCCATTACGTCAGCCAGGAATACCTGCCGCCCAACATGGCCGGCAAAAGGTTTTACCAGCCGTCGGAAAACGGTCTGGAGAAAGAAATTAAGAAAAAAATGGCCGAAAGGCGTTTAACTCCCCTTTAGGGTGATCCGGGCCGGCATTGAAAGACTCCTTTTTGGACATTTAACAAAAATTACCGTAATTTTTTTTGTTTATACGGGCAAAATACAGTCACAAGGGTTCGTAATGGCCGAGCCCAGACTGTTGCAGGGTCAAAGAGGCTCTGCAGCAGTCGGCCAAAGGTTAATACCGGGTCGTAAGGGCTCGGTATTAGCCGGAGGGCAGACCGGTGAATGTTCCGGCAGGCTCTGCAGCAGTCTGAACGATTGCTGCAGGGTCACAAGGAATGTTCACCGGTCGAGCTAAGACCGTCATGGGTGTCGGATGCTTGCCGTTGGTTGCAGACAGGGGTTTGCAGCAGTCGAGAGATTGCTGCAGGCTCCCTAGATATCCATGACGGTCGAGCAAAGGTCATTACAGGTTCCGTAACGGTCTGCGGCAGTCGAAAGATTGCCGCAGGCTGTGCAGGAATCTGTAATGGCTGGAGCGTAGGTCATTACGGGCTCTTAACATAGGAACCTTCCTCTTTTGAGGAAGGTTTCTTAGTTTTTACAACAAGTTTAATTACTTAGCAGAGTAATTTACTTGGTTTTAAATTGACAATATCCGAGTACCGTGCTAAGATATATTTTGTAGCAGAATAAGGGAAAGGGGAAATAAAAAAAGTGCATTCCTTGCGGCTTTCCACAAGAGGGCATTACGGGCTGAAGGCCATGTTCGACCTGGCCCAGCGTTTCGGCACTGAACCCATCCCCTTAAAAGCGTGGCGGAAAGGCAGAACCTGTCCGAGCATTACTGGAGCAGCTATAGCCATGCTGAGAAGGCAGGCCTTGTAAGAAGCGTGCGCGGCGCCCAGGGGGGGTATATCCTGGCCAGGGAGCCGGCCGAAATTACGGTGGGAGATGTCATCCGCGCCCTGGAGGGGCCTATTGCCCCGGTTTCCTGTGTGAGTGAAGAAGCTCCCGGAAAGTGTGACGAGGCCGACTACTGCATAACGCGTACCGTCTGGGCGAGGGTGCGGGACGGCATTGCCAGGGTGCTGGACTCCATCAGCCTGGCAGACATATGCCTGGAGGCAGAAAAAGCACAGCAAAGAACGGCGGCAGCGCGATTTGAGCCGGAAGCCGAGCATTGAAAAGGAGGACGTTTCATGCGCAGGGTATATTTCGATCACGGTGTCACCACCCCCCTGGATCCGGCGGTTCTGGAAGAAATGTTGCCGTTTTTAAAAGAGCAGTTTGGGAATCCTTCAAGCTTTCACTGGTTTGGAAGGCCGGTGCGCAAGGCGGTGGAGGAAGCCCGGGAGAAGGTGGCGGCGGCAATTGGGGCCGATCCGAAGGAGATCGTGTTTACCAGCGGCGGCACCGAATCGGTCAATATAGCAATCGCCGGGGCGGTTACGGCCAACAGGAATAAAGGAAATCACATCATTACCTGCACGGTGGAGCATCACTGCTCATTAAACACCTGCAAGGGGCTGGCCAGGCAGGGGTATGAGGTTACCTTTGTACCGGTGGATTCCTGCGGCATGGTCAATGTTGAGCAAATTGCCTCTGCTATTACCGACAGGACCATTTTAATCAACATTATGCACGCCAACAACGAGGTGGGTACCATCCAGCCGGTGGCCGAAATAGGGCGCCTGGCCAGGGAGCGCGGGATTATCTTCCACACCGATGCCTGCGCTTCCTTCGGCAAAATCCCGGTCAATGTGGAGGAGATGGGGGCGGACCTGCTTTCAGTTTCGGCCCACAAGGTTTACGGCCCGAAAGGCTGCGGCGCCCTGTACATCCGCAAGGGTACCAGGTGGAGCCCCGTGTTTCACGGCGGCGCCCAGGAAAGGCTGCGCCGGTCGGGCACCGAAAATGTTCCGGGCATAGTCGGTTTCGGCAAGGCGGCGGAGATGGCTGCCGCCGGGCTGGAAGAAGAATCCGCCCGCCTCAAGGTGCTGCGGGACAGGGTGATCAGGGGCGTCCTCGGCCGGTTCGAGCACGTCCAGTTGACCGGGCACCCGGAGAAGCGCCTGCCGAACCACGCCAGTTTTTGCTTTAAGTTTATTGAAGGGGAATCGATGCTTCTATCCCTCGACATGCAGGGGGTGGCCGCTTCCAGCGGTTCCGCCTGCACGGCCGGCTCGATGGAGCCGTCCCACGTTTTGACATCCATGGGGATATCGCCGGTGGATGCCTACGGTTCGCTTATGGTGACCCTGGGCAAGGGCAACAGCGAGGAGGAGGTGGACTATTTCCTGGAGACGCTGGAGCCGATTGTAAAAAAACTGAGGGAGATGTCCCCTCTTTGCGCGTTTGATCATTGTGAAACAGAGGAGGCTTGCATTTCATGTACAGCGAGAAAGTAATCGAACATTTCAGCAATCCCAGAAACGTCGGGGAAATTCCGGACGCCGACGGTGTTGGGGAAATCGGCAACCAGGTTTGTGGCGACATTACCAAAATTTTTATCAAGGTCGAAGATAATGTAATAAAGGATATAAAATTTAAAACTTTCGGCTGCGGGGCTGCTATTGCCTCCGGCAGCATGCTTACCGAAATGGCAAAAGGGAAAACTATAGAGGAAGCCCTCCAGATCACCAATAAACACGTGGCCGATATGCTGGGCGGGCTGCCGCCACAAAAAATGCACTGCTCCAACCTGGCGGCCGATGCCCTGTACAAGGCCATTGAGGATTACAAGAGCAGGCAGGCCGGATAACCTGCGGCTTAAAGGATTTGCAGGAAGAAAATCAGGACAGGGTGAGCCAGTGGAAAAAACAAAGGTTGTTGTAGCTATGAGCGGCGGGGTGGACAGCTCGGTAACCGCCGCCCTTCTGCTTGAACAGGGCTTTGAGGTAATAGGCATTACCATGCAGATATGGAACCCCGGGGAGGAGGCGGAGAGCAAAGGGGAGCGTACCTGCTGTTCCCTGACCGCCATTGACGATGCCAGACGGGTGGCGGATAAACTTGGCATTTCCCATTATGTTTTAAATTTTCGCAGTATATTTGAGGAGAAGGTAATCGACTACTTCACCTCCGAATATCTGCGCGGGCGCACGCCCAACCCGTGCATTGCCTGCAACCGCTACGTCAAGTTTGAAGCCCTGCTGGACCGGGCCCTGTCCATAGGGGCGGAATACATAGCAACCGGCCATTACGCCCGCCTGGGGTACAGCGGGGAATACGGGCGTTATACCGTGCGCCGGCCGGTTGACCGGCGGAAAGACCAGACTTATGTTTTATACGGGATGACCCAGCGCCAGATTGCCCGGACAATGATGCCTTTGGGCAATTATACGAAGGGCCAGGTAAGGAAAATAGCTGAAGATTTCGGCCTGCCGGTGGCCGGCAAGGCTGAAAGCCAGGAAATCTGCTTTATTTTGGATGACGACTACCGCAGGTTTTTGCGGGAAAAGGCTGCCGGCATTAAACCAGGGCCGTTTCTGAACATGAAAGGCGAGGTTATCGGCAGGCATAACGGGATACCCTTTTATACGGTGGGCCAGCGCAGGGGCCTGGGCCTGGCAGCGGGTGAACGTCTGTACGTGGTCAAAATAGACCCGGAAAACAATGCCATAACTTTAGGTCCCGAGGAGGCCGTCTGGGGTAGAAGCCTGATAGCGGCGGATGTAAACCTTATTCTTTACGAAAGCCTGGAGGAACCGCTGGAGGTAGAGGCGCAGGTGCGTTACAACGCCAGGACTTCCCCTGCCACCCTGGTACCTCTTCCGGAAGGTCGCGTTGGTGTTCATTTCCATACACCCCAGCGCTCCATCACGCCGGGTCAGGCGGTGGTTTTCTACCGCGGGGACTACCTGATCGGCGGCGCCACCATAGAAAGCACAGGTGATTTTTTCCGTTAAAACTGTAGGTAATATTGCAAAATAGCGGACCGGCTCCCGTTAAATGCGGGAGCTTTTTTCATCGCATTATTTCCGGTTAAGTGGACATAATAGCTAATAAAAAATAATTATGTAACGAGGTATTCACCGTAAATTTTTAGGAGGCGACAGTTTTGAGGTGCCCGGTGTGCGGCGGAAAGGCTACCGGAAAAGTAGGTATTGACCAGTATTACTGCTGGGATTGCTGTGTTGAATACCGCATCAATAAAGAAGGCGTACAGATTTACGAACTGGCAGAGGACGGCAGTCTGGTAGCCTTTGATCCGCAAAACGAATTCTTACTTTAAAAGGGGCGAGGGGGTGACATCGCATGCGGATAGGATTTTGGAGAGGCGTTATAACCGGAGGCATTATCGGCGCTGTCATTAGCATGATAGCCGGCGCCCGGCACAGGCAGGAACATAGGGGAATCCTCGGATACGGTTCCAGACGGGTCAGGTCCAGGGCGCACAGGGTAATCCGGGGGGTGACCAAGACGGTTAACGACCTTTTAAAGTAATCGTTAAAGGACCGCAAAATTTTTACCTGCAACTATTTTCAAAGTGGGGGAGGGAAGCCCTCACTTTTTCCTTGGTGGTGAACTTTTTGCACTGGTGGAGAAGAAGGCGGAGTATTCTCTTTTTTGCGGTCATGGCCGTAATGGCGGCGGGTCTTTTTTACTTTATGCGGGGGCTGGTTTTTTCTTTCGTACTGGCGGCCTTCATAACCTATCTGCTTAATCCCCTGGTAAATGCCATTGAAAAAAGGGGCGCGCCCAGGACTTCCGCAATTCTGATGGCCTACCTGGCGTTGTTTATTTTTGTGGCTGGCGTGTTCATGTACGGGATGCCCCGCATTATCGAACAGCTTAACGTGCTGGCGGAAACGCTGCCCGTCTATACAGGGAGGGCCAGGGAGATTATTGACTCCATCCAGGCCCGTTATACCGGCCTGGGCATTCCGGACGGGGTCAGGCAGATCATTGACGAATGGGTTTCAAGCCTCGAAGGCGGCATTATGCACCTGCTCAAAGAGGCGGTGGCCGCCCTGATCGGGATGGCGGGATACATTTTTAAAATTCTCCTGGCCCCCGTGCTGGCCTTTTATTTTTTAAAAGATTTTGACCTGATAAAAAGAAAAATTACCATGTTTATACCGGAAAGCTACAGGGAAGAAGTTTTTGAGCTGTTCAGGGAAATAGACAAAGTTCTGGGCAGCTTTATAAAGGGCTACATCCTGGTGGCAGCCATGGTAGGAGGCCTTTCTGCAATTGCCATGGCCGTGTTGGGGGTTGAATTTGCCTTGATGCTGGGTCTTTTTGCCGGCCTGACCGAGTTAATCCCCTATTTCGGCCCGGTGATCGGGGCCGTGCCCGCCGTAGGGCTGGCCGCCCTGAAATCGAAGTGGCTAGCGGTTAAGGTGGCAATTGCCTTTTTCGTCATTCACCAGCTTGAAGGAAACATAATTTCCCCCAAAATACTGGGGAACAAGGTCGGCCTGCACCCGCTTGTTATTATCTTCAGCCTGCTGGCGGGGGAAAAGCTGTACGGCCTGACCGGAATGCTGCTGGCCGTCCCGGCGGCAGCCGTTTTCCGGGTGGTTTTAAACTATGCTTGCCGGAAAATCGTTTTCCGGCCTTAATACACTAAAATCCGTCATTCTTGACACCGCACAGGTATATTTTGTATAATTAAGGCGCAAAAGGCAGGGAAAAAAGACCCCTTTCCTTCCCTTAAAGGCATTTTTTTGGGGGAAAGGGCTTTTTTTAGTTGCTTCTTTTTTGGGAGGTATTCATTTGGATGACCGGCAATGAAATCAGGGAGAGTTATTTAAAGTTTTTTGAAAAAAAAGGGCACAAAATTTTACCCAGCGCTTCCCTAATCCCTTTAAACGACCCCAGCATCCTGTGGACGGCAGCCGGTATGGTACCATTCAAGCCGTTTTTTACCGGCGCAGCCAAGCCGGAATATACCAGGGTGACAACCTGCCAGAAGTGCATCCGTACCCCGGATATTGAGTCGGTCGGGAAGACCGCCCGGCATCACACCTTTTTTGAAATGCTTGGAAATTTTTCTTTCGGTGACTACTTTAAAGAAAGCGCAATTCCCTGGGCCTGGGAATTTGTCACCGAGCACCTGCGCCTGCCGGCAGACAAGCTGTGGATTTCGATCTTTCTGGATGACGACGAGGCCTTCGAAATTTGGAACAAAACGGTAGGCGTGCCGGCCGGGCGCATCGTCAGGATGGGCAAGGATACCAACTTTTGGGAGATAGGTGTCGGTCCGTGCGGTCCATGCTCGGAAATTTACGTCGATTTGGGCGCAGAAAGGGGCTGCGGTTCACCGGAGTGCAAGGTGGGCTGTGACTGTGACCGTTTCCTGGAAATATGGAACCTGGTCTTCATTCAATTTTTCAAGGATGAAGAGGGCAACTATACACCGCTTACCAGCAAGGGAATTGATACCGGCTTTGGCCTGGAAAGGGTGGCGTCGGTTATGCAAGGCGTACCTACAAATTTCGACACCGACCTTTTTAGAGAAATAATGGATTTCACCGCCGGTCTTTTCGGACTCAAATACGGCGTTGACGGCAGGGTGGATGTAGCCTTGAAGGTCATTGCCGACCACTGCAGGGCAATAACCTTTGCAGTTGCCGACGGGGCCCTCCCTTCAAACGAGGGCAGGGGTTACGTAATCAGGCGCCTGTTGAGGCGGGCGGTCCGCTTCGGCAGGCTGCTGGGCATAGAGGATCCCTTCTTGCATGAAGTATCCGGAGCCGTTGTCCGCCAGATGGGCAGAGTTTATCCGGAACTGGTTACCCAGCGGGAGCACGTTTTCAGAGTGATTCGCAGAGAGGAGGAGCGCTTTGGCGAGACTCTGGCCCAGGGCACCGAGATGCTTAACCGGCTAATTGCCGAGGCCAGGCAGGCGGGAAGTGCGGTTGTTTCCGGCGAGGATGCCTTCAGGCTGTACGATACTTACGGCTTTCCCCTGGAACTGACCCAGGAGATGGCCGGAGAGCAGGGCCTGACGGTCGATACGGACGGTTTCGGCAGGGCGATGGAGGAGCAGCGGCAGCGGGCCAGAAGCGCCAGGCAGGAGACGGATTACATTTCCGGACGCGATGCCATGTTTAAGAAGATGCGCGAAGAAGTGGGAGAAACCGTTTTTGTGGGCTATGATGCTCTGGAAGCCACAGGCCGCGTATTAAGAATTGTGCAGGGCGGAAAAAGACTGGAGTCGGCACAGGCCGGGGAAGAAGTGGAATTTATTCTCGATGTTACCCCGTTTTATGCCGAATCGGGCGGCCAGGTAAGCGACCGCGGGAAAGTTACGGCGGCTGACCTTGAAGTGGAGATACATGAAGTGACGAAGCCGGTGGAAATCTTTTCGTCCACAGGGGAAAGGTTGTAGCCGGCATTCTCAAGGAGCACGACACGGTGACGGCCAGGGTGGACCCGGCAAGAAGGGCGGCGACCTGCCGCAACCATTCCGCCACCCACCTTCTGCATAAGGCTTTGAAAGAAGTGCTGGGCGGCCATGTAAATCAGGCCGGTTCGCTGGTGGAGCCGGAGCGGCTGCGCTTTGACTTTACCCATTATGCTGCGGCTACCCCCGAGGAACTGCAAAAGGTAGAGGAACTGGTGAACAGGATGGTGCTTTCCGCCCTGCCGGTGGAGGCGTTTGAAACTTCCCTTGCCGAGGCGCGGAAGATGGGAGCGGCGGCCCTTTTCGGGGAAAAGTACGGGGAACGGGTCAGGGTTGTAAAAATGGGCGACTTCAGCCTGGAACTGTGCGGCGGGACCCACCTGCGGAACACCGCGGAAGTCGGCCTGTTCAAGCTGCTGGGTGAAAGCAGCGTGGGCGCCGGACTCAGGCGGATAGAGGCGGTCACCGGGGAAGGGGCGCTTAGCTACGTCAAGGCCAAAGAGGAACAACTGGCCGAAATAGCCAGGCTGGTCAAGGCCGCGCCACACGAGGCGGTTCGCCGGGTGGAGGGCCTGCTGCAGACTGTCAGGGACCTGGAAGCAGAAAACGAGGCGCTGCAGGCCAGGCTTGCCAGGTATCAGGTGCAGGACTTAATGGACCGGCTCAGGGAGGTTAAGGGCGTAAAAGTGCTGGCCGGCCAGGCTGCCGCCCCCGATATGGACAGCCTAAGGGGCATGGTGGACCTTCTGCGGGACCGGGTCGGATCCGGCGTAATAGTCCTGGGCAGCGCCGGGGAAAACAGGGTAAACCTGGTGGCGGCCGTAACAAAAGATCTGGTGGAGAAAGGCCTTCATGCCGGTAAGCTGGTCAAAGAACTGGCCCCCGTGGTCGGCGGCGGAGGCGGCGGGCGGCCCGAGATGGCCCAGGCCGGAGGCAAAGACCCCTCCCGTCTAAAAGAAGCTCTGGAAAAAACCTATAAGGCTGTAGAAAGCCAGTTAAAATAAATATTTTTGTTTCAGAAGCGCTTTATTCTGCGGTTTTTAGGATAAACCCTGTTCAGTTGCAATTGCCGGCGATGTACCGGTTTATTAAGATTTAACCCGGCCTGGCGGTGCGTCAGCCGGGTTTGCTTTTTATAGCGGACATATTATACAATTTAAGGAAATAATATTACTATGAAAATGTTACGGGCCAAAGACATCAATGTCAATGATCATGGCTACCTCTTCGCAATTGGGGAACTTCGGGCAATTAACGCATTCCTTCCAGACTTTTTGCGGCAGCGACTCCTTCGGCACCACCCTGAAGCCGCATTTTTCGAAGAACTCCTGCTGGTAGGTCAGCGCAAACACCCGGGGTAGGGCCAGTTCCCGCGCTTCTTCAATAAACATTTTAACCAGGCCGCTGCCTATGCCCTGCCTGGCATATGCCGGGTCAACGGCCAGCGCCCTGATTTCGGCTAGGTCCTCCCAGATAATGTGCAGTGAGCCTGCCCCTACCACCCGGCCCCGGTCCTCGGCGATGGTGAATTCACGGAGACCTTCATAGAGCATGGTGCGCGGCCTTGCCAGCATTAGCCCTCTGTCGGCATAATAGGTGATCAGCGCGTGGATGGGCTCCACATCGGTAATTCTTGCTTTGCGGAATTTCATAGGGGGCATTTCACCTTTCTTTAAAAACTGATAACTATTATATATTACTTGGGCAGACCGCTCAATCACTTTTTCAAAAAGGGTTATTTTAGCACAAGAGGAAAATAGGCATTGCTGGAGAATATAAGCATTAATTGAAAGGAGGGCTGAAGATGTCTTGGGATGTTTCAGAAAAAACGATGATGTTCAAAGTGCAGGCTGAAGACGTCAACCAGGCCCGGGATATTTTGCTCCAGGTTTACGCCGCCTTAAAGGAAAAGGGCTACAATCCGATCAACCAGCTTGTGGGGTATCTTTTGTCCGGGGATCCGGCTTATATAACCAGCCACGGCAATGCCCGCAGCCTCATCAGGCGCCTGGAGAGGGACGAGTTGCTGGAGGAACTGGTTAAAAACTATCTCGGCCGGGAATAAACAGCTTGCGGAGGTTGAAAATTAATTGCAGTACAGGGTTCTTGGAAGAACCGGCATGAGGGTATCCCGGCTTTGTTTCGGTGCACTGACCATCGGTCCGCTTCAGGCCAACCTGCCTGTAAGAGAAGGGGCGGGGGTTATCCGCAGGGCTCTGGAAGCAGGAGTGAATTTTATTGACACCGCCGATCTTTACGGAACCTATCCCCACATTCGCGAGGCTATCAGAGGATTCGGCCGGGACGTTATAATTGCGTCAAAATGCTACGCTTACACCTATCAGGGAATGCGCGAAAAAGTGGAAAGAGCGCTTAAGGAACTGGATAGGGATTATATAGATATCTTTTTGCTTCACGAGCAGGAGTCAATTTTAACGATTAAAGGCCACTGGGAAGCGGTGGAGTATCTTCTGGAGGCCAGAAAAAAAGGAACGGTGCGCGCCATAGGCATTTCCACCCATCACGTAAAAGGCGTTCTGGATGCAGCCGGGGTGGCGGAACTGGACGTGATCCACCCGCTGATCAATATAGCCGGGATCGGGATCAGGGACGGAGATGCAACGGATATGCTGAAGGCCGTCGAGACTGCCGCCGGCGCGGGCAAAGGGCTGTATGCCATGAAGGCCCTGGGCGGTGGGAATTTGCTTAACCGGACGGAGGAGGCCTTTGAATTCATCATGTCCGTTCCGGGCCTGGCCTCGGTTGCGGTGGGCATGAGCACGGCCGAAGAAGTGGAATACAACACCAGGCTTTTCAGCGGCCAACCGGTTTCAGAAAGCTTGAAGGTAAAAGTTCGGCGCCGTCCCAGGCGCCTTCATATTGAAGAATGGTGCCGCGGCTGCGGCCGGTGCGCGGAGAGGTGCCGGTCCGGCGCCCTGTCCGTCAGGAACGGCAGGGCAACGGTGGACAGAAGGCTTTGTACCTTATGCTGTTATTGCGGTGCCGCCTGCCCGGATTTTTGTATAAAGGTGATCTGAGCGCAATGCGCATAATGGGTCTTGATTTAGGGGATAAAAAAATAGGAGTGGCGCTCAGCGACCCGATGGGGTGGACCGCCCAGGGGCTAGACGTTATTGCCGTTAAAGGCCCTCCCGAGGCATCTGTTGAAAGAATTAGCGAGCTTGTGCGGCAGTACGGCGTTGGGAAGATCGTCGTCGGCCTGCCCAGGAACATGAACGGCAGCTTTGGCCCCCGGGCAGAAAGGGCCAGGGCTTTTGCCGGGTGCCTGGCCGGGGCCCTTAACCTGCCGGTGGAGCTGTGGGACGAGAGGATGACCACCCTGGAGGCAGAAAAGCTCCTGATTGAGGCCGATTTAAGCAGGGCCAGGCGGCGGCAGGTGATCGACAAGATGGCTGCCGTTTTAATCCTGCAGAGTTTTCTTGACTCCCAGGGCCGTCCAAGAAGGGAGGCCGGCGGTAAAAATCCAGGCGGTCCGGAGGAGCCCTGATTTTTCTTGACAGGTGGTTATTTTTGATATACAATTGGGAATAAACTTTAATAGAGGTGAATATGGTGACCGAAACAGAAGAGGTAATCACCCTGGTGGATGAAGAGGGAGTGGAGCACGATTTTACCGTTATCGACATCATCGAGGTAGACGGTTCGGAATACGCCATCCTGCTTCCAATGGAAGATGAATGCGAGGAAGCGATAATCCTGAAGCTGACTCACGATGAAAACGGTAACGAACTGCTGGTTGATATAGAAGACGACGAGGAATGGGAAAAGGTGGCTGATGCCTGGGAAGAAATGCTGGCCGAGGAGGAAGCTGATTAAGGTTTTAAAAGCAGAGCTGGTTGCGGGGTTTACCCCCACAGTCGGCTTTTTTTGTGTAAGGTGAGGGGTGGGCTTTTTGCTGCCGGTTAAAATAACCCGCATCATTTACGGCCTTTTAATTGCCGCCGCCGTTGTAATACCGCTGGTGTTATTCAGTTCAGGCTTTTTTGCCGCTGTGTCTAAAAGGGTTTTGCCAGGGATCGAAGTTATGGGCATCAGCCTTGAAGGGCTGAATAAAGCCGAGGGCCTGGCCAGGCTGGCGGAACTGGAAAAGGAGCTCCGGGCAACCAGGGTGCTGCTCAGGTACCAGGAGGATAGCTGGCCCCTGTTGCTTAACGAAGTAGGATTTAACTTAAACGAGGAAGAAATCATGGAAGCCGCCCTTAGCGCCGGCAGGAGCGGCCCCCTGCTGCAGCGCTGGCAGGAAAGAAAACGCTTTAAGAAAACAGGCCTGTCCTTAAAGCCGGTAATCGAATTCGACAGGGAGAAACTGGCCGGGCGGGTTAATGAACTGGCCGCGAAAATTATAGTTAAGCCCAGGGATGCTTCTTTTCAAATAAACAGCGACGACACGGTGACGATAATTCCCGGCAGTAACGGCATTGGCGTCGATCTGGGCAAACTGGAAGAAGATATTATCAATGTTTTAAGCGAAGGAAAAAAACGCGAGGTGAATCTCTCCCTGACCACCGTGCCGCCGGCCCGCTCCACCGAGCTGCTTGAATCAATGGGCGTCAAAGGCCTTCTGGCCAGCTATACCACCAGTTTCGACCCTTCCAAAACAAGCCGCACCTACAACATCAGCGTGGCGGCAAAGGCTTTTGACGAACTGCTGATCCGGCCGGGACACGAGGTTTCTTTTAACAAGGTGGTTGGCCCCCGCAGCTCGGAGGCCGGTTATAAAACCGCTCCGATAATAGTTAACAATGAATTCGTAGACGGCCTGGGGGGCGGGGTATGCCAGGTATCGACCACCCTGTATAACTGCGTTCTGCTGGCCAACCTCGACATTATAGAGCGTTCCAATCACTCCATTCCGGTCAGCTATGTTCCCATCGGGCGCGATGCAACCGTAGTTTATGATGCCATCGATTTTAAGTTTCGCAATAATACCGGAGATTATTTATACGTAAAATCGTATGTCTCAAACGGCCACATTACGTTTAAAATGTACGGCAACACTGCTTACAAAAGGGATGTTTCGGTAAATACCTGGATCGTCAAGGAAATTGAGCCCAAGACGGTTTATGAAACCGACCCCAACCTCCCCAAAGGCGAACAGGTAGTCAAGCAGGAAGGATCAAAAGGTTTTATAGTGGCGGCAGAGCGGGTGGTAAGGAAAAACGGGGTAGTGGAAAAGAGGGAAATGCTTCCGTCCAGCGACTACAGCCCCGTTAATAAGATTATCGCGGTAGGGGTGATGGAGAGGGCCGTGCCGCAGATTGCCCCCTCCACCCCTGCTCCTTCTCCGGTCCGGTTAAACGAGCAGGTTTCCGGCAGCCAGGGGAATGCGGCTGTAACCGGGCCGGCCGGCCCCGGCGGGAGTGACGGGGATCAGGCACCCGCTTCAGGCAGCGGCAGCCCGGCCGTTATGGTCATTCCGGGCTCCAAACCGCCCGCGGGCGGCGGGGATGCCGGCGGAAGCAGAGCGCCCGGCGGCTGGAGCGCACCGCCGGAACGGAACGGCGCGTCACCGTAAACGGCCTGGGTTTTAATCAGCTAATCCTTTAGCCTTTAGGCCAGCCTTAAACACAGGCAGGCCGGAGCCTGCCGGTTTAAAGTGTCTCCTACGGTCTGGCCGGAGTATTGGGAAGACTATGATGATCATGGTTAAGGAAAATAAAAACAAAGAAAAAATTGCGGCGGGCCGGGTTTTCAAGGGTTCCAGGATTTTTTTCGCGATCCTGGCGGCCTTTTTGGGGCTGGCCGCGATTTTGACCATAACCCTGCTTTCCCCGGTGGCGTCTGAAAAGAACGTCAGGGAGACGGTGGTCGACATTCCTGTTGGAGCTACGGCCGGTCAGGTCGGAAAAATATTAAAGCAGAACAGTCTGGTGCGCAGCTCCCTGGGTTTTACCCTTTACTGCCGCTGGAAAGGTCTGGACGGCCAGATTAAGGCGGGGGAATACCTGCTCAGCAACGGCCTTTCCACGCCGGATATCCTGCGCGAACTGGTGGACGGGCGCCTGGCCGTGCAGACTTTTACCGTGCCCGAGGGGTTCACTTCGGCCCAGATTGCAGACCTGCTTGCTTCCATGGGGCTGGCCGATAGGGAGAGGTTTTTTGAGGCTGCGGCAGGCGGGGATTTCCCCTATTCCTTTCTGCGGGACCTGCCGAAAGACCGCAGACGCCTGGAGGGCTACCTTTTTCCCGATACCTACCAGGTAGCCAGGGGGAGCAGCGAGGCCTCCATAATAGATATGATGCTCAGGCGGTTTGAGAAAGAGATGAACGATCTGGATTATCATACCAGGGCAGGCAGGCTGGGCCTGACCCTGCATCAGGCCGTAACCGTTGCCTCAATGGTGGAGCGGGAGGCCGTGCTTGAAGAAGAAAGGCCCATCATTGCCGGGGTGATTTACAACCGCATGGCCATGTCCATGCCCCTGCAGATAGATGCCACCGTTCAGTATGCCATCGGCACGGTCAAGCCCAAAATCTACTATAAGGACCTGGAGATCGATTCCCCGTACAACACCTACAAAAACGAGGGGCTGCCGCCGGGCCCCATTGCAATGCCTGGCAGGTCTTCCCTTCTGGCCGCGGTCAACCCGGCCCGGACCGATTATCTTTATTATGTGGCCAAGCCCGACGGCTCGCACGCTTTTGCCAGGACGCTGGACGAGCATAACGCCAACAAGGAGAGGTACCTCCAGTGAAACCCGATTCTTTTTCAAAGGGGGCCGGCCCCCCCGGGAAAAAACCGGAACTTCTGGCCCCCGCCGGGGATTTGGAAAAGTTGAAGGTTGCCGTTCTTTACGGCGCCGACGCCGTCTACCTTGGTGGGCGGCATTTTAGCCTGCGGGCCCAGGCGGCCAACTTCAGTGAAGAGGAGATGGCCGAAGGTGTACGGTTTGCCCATGCAAGAGGGGCCCGGGTTTATGTGGCGGTTAACGTGTTCGCCCACAACAAAGACCTGGCCCGCCTGCCCGAATATATCCAGTCGGTTTATGCAGCCGGAGCCGACGGGGTAATTGTTTCAGACCCGGGCGTGCTTGACTTGGTAAGGCGGCATTGCCCCGGCCTGCCGGTTCACTTGAGCACCCAGGCCAATACGACGAACTGGGCTTCGGCCCGGTTCTGGGAGCAGATGGGGGTGTCCAGGATTGTCCTGGCCCGCGAGCTTTCCCTGGAAGAAATTAGAGAAATCAGGAGCAAAGTGGGGGTGGAGCTGGAGGTTTTCATCCACGGGGCGATGTGCATATCCTACTCCGGGCGCTGCCTCTTGAGCAGTTACCTGGCGGGGCGGGACGCCAACCGGGGCGACTGTGCCCAGTCCTGCCGCTGGCGCTACTCGCTGGTGGAAGAAAAAAGGCCCGGCGAGTACCTCCCCGTTGAGGAGGACGGCCGGGGAACGTACATCCTCAGCTCCCGCGACCTCTGCCTGATAGAATATATTCCCCAACTGGCCGGGGCCGGGATAGACAGCTTTAAAATCGAAGGGCGGATGAAGAGCGTCAATTACGTGGCAGGGGTGGTAAAAGCCTACCGGCAGGCAATCGACGCCTATTTTAAAGACCCGGCTAATTACCGTTTTAATCCGGCCTGGCTTGATGAGATCGGCAAGGTGAGCAACCGCGAGTTTACCACCGGCTTCCTTTTCGGAAAGCCGGGCGGGACGGGCCAGCACTGCGGCAGCGACATTTACCGCCGCAGCTATTCCTTTGTTGGCATTGTGCGCGGTTACGAGCGGGATACCGGCCTGGCCGTGGTGGAGCAGCGCAACCGTTTTGCGGTTGGCGACGAGGTGGAAATTGTTACCCCTCAGGGCGGCCCGTTGATTTTAAGAATTAAGGCAATCTATGATGAAGAGGGCAACCCCCTGGAAGCCGCTCCCCACCCCAGGCAAATAGTTAAAATACCTTTCGGTGAAAATCTGCCAGACTATTCGATCTTAAGAAAACCAATGGAGAACGGGTATTAAGGTATAAAAAGGAAATTTCTGGGCCATGCTAAAAAAAATGCCTTAAAATAGAAAGGCAGGTATTGCTGTGGATATTTTGAGGCAGAAAAGGCTGGTCCAGATTTTTTTTATTTTCTGGCTGTGCTTTCTGGGGCTGATCGCCCGGCTGTGGCTGATCCAGATCAGAGACGGCCCGGTTTACTCCGCGCTGGCCCTGGAGCAGGGGAGTTACTGGGTATCGCTGGAGGATGCGCCCAGGGGCAAAATACTGGACCGCAACCTGGTTCCCATAGCCGGGGAAAGAAGGGAAGACCGGGTGGTAGTATTTCCCATGGTTATGAAGGACAGGGAAGAAGTGGCAAGAGGGCTGGCGGACGTTTTGCAGGCTGATTTTAATGAGGTCAGGCGCCGCCTGGAAGGAGGGGCCGGGTACCTGCCTTACCGGGTGGCACCGGAGCAGTCGGCCGCAATAAAAGAGAGAGGCTGGCCGGGCGTGCTGGTGCTGCCCGTCCTGTTCCGCTACGGTGAACGCACCCTGGCCGCCCAGACGGTCGGCCACCTGGGCAAAATCTCTTCCCATGACGAGTTTTTGCGTCTCAAGGAGCAAAGCAAAAAAATCTACCATTACGGGGACATGGTCGGTAAAACAGGGCTGGAAAGGTATTACGAAGAGGAACTGAAAGGTTTAAGGCCGCTTGAAGCGGTCAGGGTGTTTACCGATGCGGCCGGCAGGCTGCTGGGCGGGCCCTCCTTTTACCTGGAAAAGCAGGCAGAAGACAGGGAAAGGCGGGACCTCGTGCTCACAATAGACGGCCGCATTCAAAAGGCTGTAGAGGACGTCATGGACCGGCGGGTGCCCGGCGGCGCGGTGGTGGTAATGGAGGCGGGCACTGGAGACATACTGGCCATGGCAAGCCGGCCCGGCTTTAATCCGGCCGTTCCCGGGCAGGGCGCTGCAGGGGGAGCCGGGGAAAGCTTTTTAGACCGCTGCACTGCGCTGTACCAGCCGGGATCCATTTTTAAAATAGCGGTTGCCGCCGCCGCAATTGAGGAGGGCATTGTGAAGGAAAGAAGCCGGTTTGCCTGCCGCGGCGAAAAAGATGACATGATCCGCTGCTGGAAGGACGAAGGGCACGGCGAAACAGACTTTGCACACGCCTTTGCCGGGTCCTGCAACCCTGCCTTTGCCCAGATCGGCTTGAAGCTGGGTGCGCTTAAGCTGATTGAATATGCCGGGCGGCTGGGCCTGGACGAGCAGACTGTCATCGGCTACCCGGTGCCTTTTGACCGGCGCCAGGATCTCAGGCTTATCGGGGAGCCTTATAACCTGGTAAACAGCAGTATCGGCCAGGGGCCGGTGCTGGTGACGCCGGTTCAGGTTGCCTCCATGTTGAACGCGGTGGTATCCGGCGGCATTTACCGGCAGCCGCGCCTGGTCATGGAGGTCCGCCAGAGCGGCAGTTCCGTCCGGCAGTTTCTTCCGGATGAAGGCCGGCCGGCCATTTCGCCGGAGACCGCGGCCAGGCTGCGCTCCCTTTTGGAGCTGGTCGTTGACGAGGGGGTGGGCAGGGAGGCTCAGGTCGATGGCTGCGGCAGCGCCGGCAAAACCGGCTCGGCCCAGACCGGCGATGCCGCCGGCACGGTCCACGCCTGGTTTGCCGGCTACGCTCCACGGGCCAACCCGCGTTACATCGCGGTCGTTTTAATTGAAGGCGGAGCCAGCGGCGGCCGTTCGGCAGCCCCTGTTTTTAAGGAAATTATGGAGCAGATCGTTCGTTTAGAGGCAAACTCTGGTTTGACGGAATAGTAGAGGTAGACTAGAATAATAGTATAATAAAAACCGGGGCGGGATTGTTCTGACATGATTGTGCGTGGAGAGCAAATCAGGGCGCTGCGGGAAGAACGGGGCTACACCTTGCAGGACCTGGCCAGGCGGACAAATTTGTCCTTGTCTTATTTGAGCGAGATTGAAAGGGGTTCAAAACGTCCGTCTCTGAAAACCATTGACAAGCTGGCCGCCGCATTAAACGTGGCCAAGGCCCAGCTAATTAAGGGGGACGTGACCGATTCCGGACTTTCTCTGGGGGATAAAATCAGAATGCTGAGGGCCGAGAAAAATATGTCCCTGCAGGAGCTTGCCCAGGCTTCAGGCATTTCCCTCTCGTATTTAAGCGAGATTGAGCGGGGAACGGTGTACCCTGCGCTGACCACCTTGAAGCGCATTGCGGCGGGGCTGTCGGTGCCGCCGGCGGCTTTGATCGGGCACGAGACCACGCTGGGGTGCAAATTGAGGGCGCTGCGCGAAGAGTACGGGTTGACCCAGGCCCAACTGGCTTCTATGGCCGGCGTGACGGCCGGCCTGATCGGGCAAATCGAGCAGGGCAAGGTTCAGCCTTCTCTTAAAACCCTGGAGAAAATAGCCGAGGTGATGGGCGTTACCCCCTGTTACTTCATTATGGAATCCGGCGCGGTGGATCAGATGCTGAGCGTAATGAACCCCGAAGTAAGGGATTTGCTGATGCACCCCAACGTCCAGTCGGTTTTAGGCCTGGTCAGTAACCTGAACGAAAAGGAGCTTCAATTTATCCTCAACTTTATAAAGCTTTTCAAGAAGTCCGAACTGAGCTAGGAAAGGTTGTGCTGTTATGATGACTGGATTTGACGGAAACTGGGGCGGCTGGGTGTTTGCCATGCAGTTGTTGTTTTCCTGGCTGGTGCCGCTGGCCGTAATTGCCCTGCTGGTTTTCTGGGCGGCGGTATGGGGCAGGGAGCGGAAAACCGGCCTGGGCAATCCGCATGCGGCGGATCCCCTCCATGTTTTAAAGCTGCGCTATGCTAAAGGAGAGATTTCCTCCGAGGAATATCACCGGATGAAAGAAGATTTGAAGCGGGATTAGCTTTAAGGCCCACCTGTAGCAGTGGGCCTTGCTTATGAAAGCAGTTTTTCCAGTTCGCTACGGTTAAATCCAACCACCACTTTATTGCCCACCGTAATTGTCGGCACGGCCAGCCGGCCGGTCTTTTTCAGCATTTCCTCCCTGGCCTTTTCGTCCTCCGCAACATTCAGCTCTCTGTAGCTTATTCCTTTTTGTGAAAGAAACTCCTTCACATGGCTGCAGTGCGGTCAGGTGGGGGTGGTGTAAACCGTGATGTTGCGCTCCATGTCCGCTCTCCTTTTTTCCCTTATTGTCTGCAGGAGCAGGAAAAAATATGCGGCCCGCCTGCTCATCCGCCATCTACTTTTTAGCAATTACAGACCAGCCCAGCGGGAAATTTTTCGCCCTGTCGAAGCGGTCTAAGGCGAAAAGCAGCCCCTGGGCCGCCCGAACGGCCGCCGAGCAGAGCAGCCTTAAGGGCAGGAGCGCAAGGCCTTTAAGGTTTATTTTGCCGCTTCTGATGCCGGCGCCGGGGAACAATGACATGATCAGGGGAATTTCGTATGCCCATCTCGTAAACATCCCGCCCAGCGGGGCTATAGCAACTTCATTAAATCCAGCCTCACTGCAAATAGACCTCAAGCCGTATGAGGTGTACCTGAAAAAGTCGTGCGGCACCTGGTGTTCGCCGTGGGCCATGGGAACAGTCAGGAAGAGCTTGCCCCCGGGCTTGAGAACGCGGAACAGCTCTTTAACCGTTTCTCTGGGTTGTTCCAGGTGTTCAAGAACCTCGGTGCAGAGGATCGCCTCAAAGGTTTTGTCGGCAAAGGGAAGGTTATCCAGCGGCGCGATATAGTCCAGGTTGCCGTAATTCCAGCTCTCCTCGCCGATTGCCAGGTCGACGGAGACGTACCAGCAGTGGGAAAAGTACTTTTTATAGGCGCACTCACCTGCGCCGGCGTCAAGTATTGTTGTGCCGGGAGGGAGGCTTTCTGACACAAGTTTTACAAAGCTGTTTACGTACCAGCGGCCGGTGTCCTTAAATTTGGAGATGCTTGTAAAATCATCGTTTAATTTTGGAGCTGAAGGCTCCTTGCAGGCCGGCAAGACTTTTGGTGATCCGGCGGTTTGCCCGGCGTTGTCGGAGAAAGGCACAATTGAACACTCCTTTGGCCCTGTTTGAAAAAGGGGGAGGGGTAATTTAAAGAGATAATTTGGGGGGCACGGTATATCATATGCCGGATTTGTAATACCTGCTTCTTTTTTTGCCGGGGGAAAATAAAAGGGACGGTTGTGAAGCTGCCGGAAAGGCAGCTTTTTTTTGCTAATTTCGCCTGAAGAAGGATCTGAGTGGCGGAAGCAGGGGGAACCTTTTTGCCTCCAATTCCATATCATGCTATAAATGTAATTTCTAAGATATATTAATAGAGTTTGGCTGCAACTGAAAAGAGGGCGAAGTGGTGACAGCAAAAGCAAAGCCGGTGTTGATTATTGGAGCCGGAGTGGCCGGCGGAGTTGTGGCGGAGGTTCTGTCTAAAAACCGGAACAGGGAATTCGAACCGGTTGGTTTTGTGGACGACGATCCAGAAAAACAGCAAAAGATCCTGCACGGCCTGCCGGTTCTGGGAACCAGGGAGGATATTCCTGCCCTTGTAAGGCGGCTCAATATCGAGGAAATAATTATCGCCATTCCCTCCGCACGGGGACAGGTTGTCAGCCAGATCGTGGAGATCTGCCAGAGGAGCAGGGCGCGGTTGAAAATCCTGCCGGGATTTTACGACCTGATCACCGGAAGGATCAAAATCAGCAAGATCAGGGACGTGGAAATAGACGACCTGCTCGGCCGGGAACCCGTTTTCCTGAATGTGGAGCAGGTTGCCGGGTACCTGGCCGGGCGGACCGTGTTGATAACAGGCGCCGGCGGTTCCATAGGCTCCGAGTTGAGCCGCCATCTGGCGCGGTTTTCACTGAAAAAGCTGATCTTGCTGGGGCGTGGAGAAGGCAGCATTTACGAAATAGAGTCCGACCTGAGGGATAATTATCCAGGACTGGGAATGGAGGCGGAGATCGGTGATATCAGGGATCGGCCCCGTATGGATAAGATATTCGGCAGCCACAAGCCGGACGTGGTGTTTCATGCTGCAGCCCACAAGCACGTTTTTTACATGGAGCGGTGCCCTGACGAAGCCGTTAAAAACAATATCATCGGGACCAGGAATGTTGCTGAAGCGGCCTTCCGGAACGGCGTCGGCACGTTTATTTTAATCTCCTCGGATAAGGCGGTAAATCCTGCCAGCATCATGGGTGCCACCAAGCGGGTGGCGGAAATGATTATTCAAACCATGAACGACAGGGGAGGAACGCGTTTTGCCGCCGTTCGCTTTGGCAACGTCCTGGGCAGCCGGGGCAGCGTGGTTCCGCTGTTTAAAAGGCAGATTGCGCGAGGGGGGCCCGTAACCATAACCCATCCCGGCATGGTCCGCTACTTCATGACCACCGGCGAGGCGGCGCAACTGGTCATCGAGGCCGGAGCTCTGGCCCGGGGCGGGGAAATATTCGTCCTGGACATGGGGCGGCCGGTGAAGATCATAGATCTGGCCAGAAACCTGATCCGGCTGTCCGGCTACGAGCCCGGAAAAGACATCCGGTTCCGGTTTACGGGGATGCGCCCGGGTGAAAAGCTGGTTGAGCAGTTGGTAGGAGATGATGAGGAGGTTGTGCCGACCGGGCACAAACGCATTTTTGCCATATCCGGCCGCCGCTGGGAGCCTGCAAAGCTCAAGGCCCTTTTAGACGCCTTTGAAAACCCGGGCTTTTCCTACCAGGAGCGGGAGATAATAGCCCTGCTGCAAACAGTTTTGCCGGACTTTAAAAAATAACCTTACTTGGGATGGTGTCCAGTGAATGCCGGTGTTAAAAAGGCATGGGGAAGAACTGGCATGGGTTTTAAAAGATAAAATAAACAGCCGGTCGGCAGTAGTTGCTGTGGTCGGCCTGGGCTACGTGGGCCTGCCGATGGCGGTCGAACAGGCCAGGGCGGGGTTTCCTGTGGTGGGGATAGACAGGGATGAAAAAAAGGTGGAGCAGGTTAACAGCGGCCACAGCTATATTCGCGATGTCCCCGGGGAAGTTCTTCAGACCCTGGTAAAGGGGGGCAGGCTGAGGGCGCACCATAGCTTTGACCCGCTCGGCGGGGCCGACGTCGTCATTATCTGCGTCCCAACCCCCCTGAAATCAATGAAGCAGCCGGACCTGTCCTTTGTGATATCGGCCGCCGGGGAGGTGGCCGGCCGGATCAGGCCGGGCCAGTTAATCAGCCTGGAAAGCACTACCTTTCCGGGAACAACCCAGGAAATCGTTCTTCCCATCCTGCAGTCCGGCGGCTATACCGCAGGAGAAGACTTCTTTCTGGTGTTTTCTCCGGAGAGGGTAGATCCGGGCAACAAATGTTACACCGCCCCGGATATCTCCAAGGTAGTAGGGGGGGTCACCCCGGTCTGCCTGGATGTGGCATGCGCTTTCTACAGGCAGAGCATCAAAAAGGTCGTGCCGGTGTCGTCCCCCGCCGTTGCAGAAATGACGAAAATTTTTGAGAATACCTACCGGGCGGTGAACATTGCCCTGGTCAACGAGTTCATGCTCCTGTGCGACCGGATGGGGTTGGACATCTGGGAAGTTGTGGAGGCGGCAGCAACCAAGCCGTTCGGTATCCATACCTTCTACCCCGGGCCGGGAGTGGGCGGGCACTGCATCCCCGTAGATCCGTTTTACCTGGCCTGGAGGGCCAGGGATTACGGCTTTCACACCCGCTTCATCGACCTGGCCGGGGAGATAAACGCCCAGGCCCCGGAATACGTAGTTCAAAAACTGATCGGCCTGCTCAACAGGCAAAAGAAATGTTTGAACGGGGCAAAGATCCTGGTTCTTGGCGTGGCTTACAAAAAGGACGTCGACGATGTCAGGGAGTCGCCGGCCACGAAAATCGTCGGCCTGCTCCTAAAAAACGGGGCCGCCGTTTCGTATTACGACCCTTACGTGCCGGTCTTCCGGCTTTCGCAAAAGGAAGCTCATTGCCTGGAAAGCGTGCCGCTGTCGGCGGAAGAAGTGGCCGGGGCGGACTGCGTCCTGATTTTGACCGATCACAGTTGCGTCGACTACCAGTGGGTGGTCGAACATGCCGGGCTAATCCTGGACGCCCGCAACGCCACCAGGGCCGTCCGGCGGGGCAGGGAAAAAATAACCAGAATTTAACGGGGAGGGTGAAGAAAATAAGAATTCCGCTTGTATTGCTGCTCCTGACCGGCATCCTGACAGGCGTTCTGACCAACGAAAAAACGCTGATGGTACCGGTAGTCCTGCTGTTCAGCGGGGCCGTCCTGTTTCTTGCCGGCGCGCACCGGATTCCGGTGCCGGACAGAAGGTTCCTGACCGTGCTGGGCCTGTGGGCGCTGCTGGCCAGGCTGCTCTTTATCGTGGCCACGCACAGCTTTGACACGCCCTTTATCAGCTATATCAGGACCTCGGATGCGCTTTATTACGAGCACATCGGCCGGGTGATTGCCGGGGCCTGGCAGGAGGGCAGCAACATCATCGTCCCGTCCAGCAACTACGGGTATTTTTACTGGAACGGCCTGATTTATTTTCTGGTGGGATTCAAGCCGGACATTGTCCGTATCCTGAACTGCGTTACGGCCCTGGGAGTGGGGCTGAATCTTTACTTTATCTCTCTCAGGCTGGGCGGTTCCAGGGCGGCCAAGACAAGTTTTGTCCTGGCGGTGTTTTTCCCGTCTTTTATTCTCTGGTCGTCCCTTAATTTGAAGGAAAGCCTGGTCATTTTCCTCATTACCCTGATTGTAAAGCAAAATCTGGAGCTGATGGAAAGGTTTGCGCCGGGAAAGGTGCTGTCCATGGCCGTCCTGCTGGTGCCGCTGGTTTCGTTGCGGTTTTATGCCGGAATACTGCTGGCCATCTGTGTTGCCCTGTCGTACATTTTTACGGCGACCAGGTTTCTCTTGTGGCAGCGCCTGATTTACTCCCTGGCCATTTTCCTGGCGGCGGGGCTTGTTCTGCAGCAGATGGGATACGGCTTTTTAGGAACCGACTATGTTTTCAACCAGAGCATAGAGACCATCGGGGAGCAGCACCAGAGGGCGGCTTACGGGGAGGCCGCCTACGCCGGTGACGTTGTTTTCCGCAGTTACGGCGACGCGCTGAGGTACCTGCCCAGGGGGATCTTCTATTTCCTGTTCGCACCCCTGCCCTGGCAGGCCATGGGCCCGCTGCGGTTCATCACCATTCCGGAGATGGTGCTTTTATACTTCCTTTACGTTTATTTTACGGCCGGGACCAGGCACCTCTGGCAGGTCCGGCGGGGCGACTGCCTGTTTCTTCTGGTCGTGATCGGTCTCTTCGGGCTCATTTACAGCCTGGGTTCTTCCAATATGGGAGGGCTGTATCGCGTTCGCCTGCAGGTGATTATGATAGCCTTTATTTTCATCAGCGCAGGGATGCAGCGAAGCCGGGCGCTGAACAGAATTTCCTGGCGCCTGTCCAGAAAAAGGCTCATTCCGCAGCAGTAACACCCGAACGGGCGGTGCGGCGGCGGCAGGCACCGCCCTGCGGGGCCGTGTGCCGGCAGTTTGAGAGGGGGTTGTTTTATTGTGTCATATCCCCATTGCCTTTTATATATTAAAGTATGGCCGTGAAGAAGTAATTTTTAGAAAACTCTTAGCTACCAGCGGGCAGGGAAGTGTTAAGGTGAAGGCTTTAATTTTAAGCGGCGGAAAGGGCACCAGGCTGAGGCCGCTAACCTATACCACGGCAAAACAGCTCATACCCGTGGCCAACAAACCCATCCTGGAGTTTGTGGTGGAGCAGATCTGCCAGGCCGGGATCAGGGACATCGGCATGATCATCTCCCCGGAAACCGGTGAACAGGTGAAGGAGGCCATTGGCTGCGGGGAGCGCTGGGGGGCGCGGATAACGTACATCCTGCAGGAAAAGCCGGCAGGACTTGCCCATGCGGTAAAGACGGCCAGACCTTTCCTGGGGGATTCTCCCTTTTTAATGTTTTTGGGCGACAACCTCGTGCAGGGCGGTGTCGGCCAACTGGTCAAGGACTTTGCCGGCTCCCGGGCCGACGCAATGATCCAGTTGAAAGAGGTGGCCGACCCGTCCCAGTTCGGGGTTGCCGTGCTGGGGGAAAACAACCGGGTGATCCGCCTTGTGGAAAAACCCAAGGAGCCGCCGGGCAACCTGGCCCTGGTGGGCATCTACCTGTTCGGTTCCGCGGTGCACCGGGCTATAGAAAGGATCAAGCCGTCCTGGCGCGGTGAGCTGGAGATTACCGATGCCATTCAGGAAATGATTAACTTGGGCTGTAGCGTAGACGCCAGGATTCTGGACGGCTGGTGGCTGGACACCGGCAAAAAGGACGACATCCTGGAGGCAAACCGGGTGGTCCTGGACGAATATGCCCGCCTGGAAATCAGCGGGACGGTGGACCGGTACAGCCGCATTACGGGCAGGGTGTCAATCGGGCGGGGAAGCGAGGTCAAAAACAGCATCGTTCGCGGTCCGGCAGTGATCGGCGACAGGGTAGTCATAAGAGATTCCTTTGTGGGTCCCTATACCGCCCTGGGCCGGGAAAGCGTGCTGGAGAACGTGAGCATTGAGCATTCGGTTGTGCTGAATAACTGTTATTTAAAGGACGTGGAACACATTGAGGACAGCCTGATTGGCAACAACACCAGGGTGGGCAGAAAAAGGGACCGGCATAAAGCCGTCCGCCTGTTCCTGGGGGATGACTCTGAAGTTTTTGTTTAGCCTGGGAGGTGGGCAAAATCGAGCTGATTGAAGGTGTGGAGGTCAGGCGCTTAAAGGTAATCCCGGACGAGCGGGGTTTCCTGATGGAAATGCTGCGCAGCGACTGGCCGGAATTCATGAACTTTGCCCAGGCCTATGTAACTGCCTGCTATCCGGGGGTAATCAAGGCCTGGCATTACCACAAACTGCAGTGGGATCACTTTGTCTGCGTGGCCGGCATGGCCAGGACGGTCCTGTACGACCCGCGGGAGGGCAGTTCCACCAAAGGAAAGGTGAACGTATTTCACCTGGGATACCTCAATCCCGTCCTGCTGAAAATTCCGCCCATGGTATACCACGGATTTGCGGCAGAAGGAGATAAAACCTCCCTTATTGTTAATTTCCCTACCCGCCTGTATAATTACGGCCAACCCGACGAGTTCCGGCTTCCGTACGACGACCCGTCCATACCGTACCGGTGGGAGGCCGTGCACCGGTGAGGGTGATGGTTGCCGGCGCCGGAGGGATACTGGGCCGGGCGGTGACGGCCGAGTTTGCCGGGCGGGGAGCAGAAGTGATAGCCCTGGGCCGCACCGACCTGGACATTACTGACCTTGCCCGGGTGAGGAGTGCCGCGGGAACCTGGAAGCCCGGCCTGGTGGTTAACTGCGCCGCCTGCACCAATGTTGACGGAGCCGAGGCGGAGCCCCGCCGGGCCTTCCTGGTCAACGGCCTGGGGCCCCGCAACCTGGCCGTTGCCTGCCGGGAGACGGGGGCGGTGCTGGTGCACATCAGCACCGATTACGTTTTCGACGGGAGTAAGCCGGGCACCTATACCGTCTATGATGAGCCGCGCCCGCTCAATGTTTACGGCTTAAGCAAGCTCTGGGGGGAAAAGGCGCTGTTATGCATAGGGGGCCCTTTTTACCTGGTGCGCACGAGCTGGCTTTTCGGGCCGGGAGGGAACAATTTCGTCACCACCATTTTGCGGATTGGCCGGGAGCGGGGCCGTGCCCGCGTGGTGAACGACCAGCAGGGCTGTCCCACCTATACCCTGGACCTGGCCCGGGCCATAGCCGATTTAAGCGCCAGCGGCTGCTACGGGATCTATCATGTCACCAATCAGGGCAGCACCACCTGGTACGGTTTTGCAAAGGAAATATTCGGGCAGGCAGGGCTTAAGGTTGATCTGGCCGCCTGCAGCACCGTGGAAATGAAGCGCCCGGCCCGGCGCCCGAAAAATTCCGTCCTGGATCCTTTTCCGCTGGCGGAGACCATCGGCTACCTGCTGCCTCCGTGGCAGGACGCCCTGGCCAGGTACGTGGCTGTACTTAACAGGTAGTAAGGTTTATATATACTGGAGGTAATTTTTTTATGAAGCTTCTCGTTACCGGAGGAGCTGGTTTTATTGGCTCGAATTTCATCCACTTCATTCACCGGAAGCACTGGGACTGGCAGATCGTTAACCTCGACAAGCTGACCTACGCAGGCAACCTGAAGAACCTCGAGGGATTGGACGTTGATCGCCACCGTTTTGTCAGAGGGGATATAGCTGATCCGGACGTGGTTAACGAGCTTGCCGGCGAAAGGCCGGACGCAATAGTGAATTTTGCAGCCGAGTCCCACGTAGACCGGAGCATCAGCAACCCTTCCCCGTTCATCGACAGCAACGTCAAGGGCGTCCAGGTCCTTCTCGAGGCTGCCAGGCGGTTCGGCATAAAAAAATTTATACAGGTGTCCACCGATGAGGTGTACGGTTCTCTCGGGCCGGACGGGGCCTTCAACGAGAATTCGCCCCTTGCCCCCAACAGCCCTTACTCAGCCAGCAAGGCGGCAGCCGACCTGCTGTGCCGCGCCTACTATAAAACCTACCACCTGCCCGTGATCGTTACCCGCTGTTCCAATAACTTTGGGCCGCGCCAGTACCCCGAGAAATTTATCCCGGTGGTTATAACCTGCGCCCTGGCAAACAGGCCGGTGCCGGTTTACGGCGACGGGCTGAACGTCCGCGACTGGCTCTACGTGGCCGACCACTGCCGTGCCCTGGAGGCGGTCATCCTCGCCGGCCGGGCGGGAGAAGTTTACAACATTGGTGGCGGCCGGGAGTTGACCAACCTTGAACTGGCCGGTGAAATACTCAGGCTGCTGGGCAAGCCGGCCAGCCTGATCCGGTTTGTGGCGGACCGGCCGGGCCACGACCGGCGCTATGCCGTGGACAGCAGCAAGATCAGGCGCGAGCTGGGCTGGCGGCCTGTCTGCGAATTTGAAAAAGCGCTTGGTGAAACCGTCCGCTGGTACGCTGCAAGCCGCGGCTGGTGGGACCATGCAGGGGTGCCGGGGGAATGAGGGTACTTTTCCTGACAACGGCTTCATGGAACGACCCGCCCAGCCGGTACAGGGTGCACCAGTACCTGCCGGGCCTGAGAAAAATGGGAATTGCCGCCCGCTGCAGGGCCGGCGTATCGGATTACGTCTACAAACGGTTTGCCCCGTACAGAGGCTGGTGGGCCAAGGCCGTCTTCTTCGGGCTGGGGGCGCTTTCCCGGATTATGGCCTGCCTGGTTATCTGGCGCTACGATGTAGTATTCATCCAGCGACTGGTACTGCCCCACGTCTTCCCTCTCCCCGAAATGCTCGTCTGCCTTGTTGCCAGGCTGTTGGGCAAAAGGATAGTTTTTGACTTTGACGATGCTATCTTTGCAACCTCGCCCCACCGCAAAAAAACCCTGGCGGAGAGATTTACCGACGCCAACCGGGTGGCCAGGATAATAGCCCGGTGCGATGCAATAATAGCAGGCAACACCTACCTGGCCGGCTATGCCCGGCAGTATAACCGTAATGTGACCGTAATTCCCACCTGCATCGACCTGGCCCGCTACCCGGTGAAAAAGGCTGAGAAGGCCCCGGGCGAACCTTGCGTGATCGGCTGGATCGGCATGCCGGGATCACTGCCCTATCTCAATATCCTGAAGCCGGTCTTTCAGGAAATTGCCGCAAAGCACAACATCCTGGTCCGGATAATTGGCGGCCGGGACTACGACTGCCCGGGGGTGCGGGTGGAGCACCGCCCCTGGACCTATACGGACGAGGTAAACTGGATCCTCAGCTTTGACATCGGGGTGATGCCTCTCACCGAAAGCGAGGAGGCCCGGGGAAAATGCGGGCTTAAGCTGCTTCAGTACATGGCCGCCGGAATTCCCGCGGTGGCCTCGCCCGTAAGCGCCAATAGGGAAATAGTGATGGACGGGGTGAACGGCTATCTGGCCGCTTTTGCGGAGGAATGGACGGAAAAGCTTTGCAGCCTGCTCCGTTCGCCCCGGCTGCGCCGGGCCATGGGCGAACGGAGCAGGGTGACCGTTGAGCAGCACTTTTCCCTGGAGGCCGGCTTGCAGAAACTGGCCGGAGTGCTCAGGGGGGACGGTTTGCCCGGCGGGGCGGAGAAGGGCGGCGGGAGGAAGGCATGGAACGTTTCGCGCTGGTAATGGCTTTAACCGGATTCATTCACCTGGTTATTACCCTCAGTTACGCCGTCAGGCTGGCCGGCCTGCGGACAGGGCGGCTCTTAACGGCGGTTTCGATTTTTAACGTGATTAACCTGCTGGCCGGCGCAGCCAATACCGTGCAGGCGCCCCTTTTAACATCAGCCGTAGAGCACGCCATAAAGGCCGGCCTGGTGCAGGCCGGGACGCCGGCCGCAAGCGATCTGGCGGTTCAGCAACAGGCCTACCGTGAACAGCTTAGCCTGCTGGCCGGGCGGATTCGCCTAGTGATCCTGTCCTCAACGGCCGGCACTCTGGCCGGGGCGCTTTTCACCCCGGCCTTCGTAAGGATTTTTGCCAGGGCGATCCATATTTTTGAAGAAGCCGGGTCGGTCCCCGGCATGTTTGTCAGGCTCATTTTTTCTTATCTGCCGGCGCGAATAAAACGGGGCGGCCTGTTTGTGCTGCCCCGTTTAAGCTCGCTTTTCTACTGGGCCGGGCGCAGGCTGCTCATTCCCAGAACCTTCCTGGCAGTTAATGTTTTCGTCACCGGTTTGTTTACCACCGGCGTGCTCTCCGCCCTTTACGCCGGCGCCCTGTACCCCGATTTCCGCTCCACGGCCGCGGCCCTTTCAGCAATTGTAAACGGCGTTGCCGTTGCTATCGTAGCCCTGGTGGTGGAGCCGACGGCCTCGCTGATTACCGACGAGGCAATGCAGGGCAAAAGGGGCGAGGAGGATGTCAAACAGATGGCTTTTTACATGATCATATCCAGGATTTTGGGCACCCTCCTGGCCCATGCGCTTTTTCTGCCCTGTGCCCGTCTGATAAAATATGTCGTAATGCTGCTGTCGGAGCAGTAAAGCTGCCGGGCCCTCTTTCAACTGGCCGGCGTTTTGTTTTCTGCCCGGCTTTTGCCCGGGCCAAAAAGCTTTTTCAGCCACCTTGCCGCCAGGCTTGAGAGGGAAGGAAACGGCCCCGTTATGGATTCGATGTAGGCTGCCGGCACCTTTCTTTTTTTCTGGACTGCCTGCCGCTTCTTGAGGGTGGCGGGCAGATTTTTCACAAGCTGCAAGTATATTGAAAGCACCGTTTTCAGGTCTCTGGTTTTGGCCAGGTAAATCAGGGAAACAAGCAGGTGGACGGCGAGAAAGGCCGGCAGCATTTTTAACAGCAGCTTAAGGGGCAGGTTTTTCAGGTGGACGAAGACGATATTCCGCTGCAGAAAGAGAAAGCGCCTGGCCGGCATCCGGTCCGAGGTGGCCTGATGGATGTGATAAACCACCGCGGTGGGGACGTAGAGGCATCTGTAACCCATTAACTGGGCCCTTAAGCCGAGGTCCACGTCTTCGTAATAGGCAAAAAAGTCCTCGTCAAAAAGCCCCGTTTCCATGAGCATTTCCCGGCGGTAAATGGCGGCCCCGGCGCATGCGGAAAACAGCCACCGCGGCCGGTCGTACTGGCCCGCGTCAATTTCCCCCTTGCCGGTAATGTTGCCGTAAAAGGCCAGCCTGTCGCCGGCGTTGTCAATTAAATTCCTTTGAAAAAAGTTCAACATTTTCGAGGCGCAGAATCCGGCCTCCGGATTCTGTTCCAGGGCTTTGATCAATTCCCCCAGCCATTTAGGGTCCGCTTCGGTATCGTTGTTCAGCAGGGCGATGTATTTGCCCGCCGCCGCCCGGATGCCGCGGTTTATGGCCCGGCTGAACCCCTCGTTCCGGGAAAGCCGGATGAGCCTTACCTCCGGGTAGCAGGCTTGGATCATCTCCGCGGAGCCGTCGCTCGAGCCGTTGTCCACCACGATTATTTCAAAGTCACGGCAGGTCTGGCGCCTCAGAGAGGCAAGGCAGGTTTGCAACAGCATCCTTCCATTCCAGTTCGGAATTACGACCGATGCCAGCGGTGCGGACATATTATCCCAGCCTTTGCGTAATATCTTCAGGCCTGGCCGGCCTGCAGGGCAGAAAAACTTTGGCGGGTTTTTTCCAGACCAGCAGGCAGGCGTAATAAGGCGGCACATTGTCCTTTTTCTTTAAGAAAAGGCTGTACCTCAGCGCCGTCAGGAGCCCGGCATAGGGCACCTCTTTTAGCTTCATGACTTCCAGCCAGACGCGGCCGTTCTGTATTCCTTCCAGGTGGGCGCCGGGGAAAATGTTTAAAAGCTCCTCCACGCAGGGCAGGCCTGCCTCCAGATGTTCCCTGGTATTTTTCTCCCAAGTTCCGAACTTCTGCCGGTACCAGTCGTAATATTGCCGGTCGAATACCGATCCCTGAAAGGTTCCGTCCGAACTGTCGGCAGGACAGTAAATTATAACGGCATTTTTGGCCACGCGTTTGAGTTCGCTGCAGTATGCCGGCTTTGCCGGGGCGGGAACGTGTTCTATTGAAGCTACGGATATGACCATGTCAAATTCGCCGTCCTTAAAAGGCAGGCTGCAGCCGTCGGCTAAAACGGCCTGCAGGTTTAACTTTTGCCTGGCCCGGAAGACGGCCTTTTCATCCAGATCCGCCACCGTAATGTTAAAACGCTCCGGCTTAAGGAAGTTTTTGATTATTCCGTCGCCGCCTCCCACGTCGAGTACGCTGGCCGGTGCGGCGTTCCCGCAGCATTCGTAAATCTTGTCGGTCACCGCCTTGTAACGCTGCCACCTGTCCACGGGAAAAAAGCCGCATCTTTTTTCGAATATGTGCCTCAGTACGTTGTCGGGTATAAGGCAGAGCCGCAACAATGAATTAAGCTTCATGTCAACACCCCTGATTTGGAAATTTATTTCTATGCTATTAAAACTTTTCTTTGATTGTTCATCTTGTGGCGGGTCATTTCCTGATGCAGGACGATATATTAAAAAAGATAAAGTTCACCGTGGTGAAAAATGGACCGCTTACTGGTTATAATGGCGCTTACCGCGCTGGTGCACCTGATCAGCACCCTGGCCTACTCGGTCCGGGTGGCCGGGGTGCGCACCCGGCGCCTGATGACGGCCTTTTCCCTCTACAACATAATTTATCTTCTGGCAAGCGTTTCCAATAACATTCAGGCACCCCTGCTCACCTCTATTATGGAACACGGCATCAGGGCCGCTTTGCTGGAGGCGGGGATTAGCGGCCCTCCTGAGCAATTGGTCTGTCTTGAAGCCTACAAGGAGCGCCTGAGTTTGCTGGCCGGGCAAATCCGCATGGTAATTGCCGCTTCCACCTTCGGGACGTTGCTGGGGGCGTTTTTAATCCCGCTCTTTGTGCGGATTTTTATCCGGGCAATTGGCCTGTTCGAAGAAACCGGTTCGGTGGCCCGTGCCTTTGTAAGGCTTTTTTCAGCCTGCCTTTCGCCGGGGCGCCGGCGGCAGGGGCGCCTGCCCCTTCTCCTTGCTTTGAGCAGGATTGCAGCCTGGAAAAGGCCAACGATTCCGGTTAATTTTCTTCTGGCCAATATTATCGTAACGGGGCTTTATACCACCGGTGTCCTCTCGGCCCTTTACGCCGGGGCCATGTTTCCCGACTTTCGTTCGACTGCCGCAATGCTGGCGGCGGTGGTAAACGGCGCGGCCACCGTCCTGGGCGCAGTGGTGGTGGAACCGGCGGCCTCCTCGATTACCGACGGGGCGCTGCGCGGGGAAAGGGACGAGGCCGATGTAAAGCAAATGGCCTTTTACATGGCCTTAACCCGCCTGCTGGGAACGGTTTTGGCCCAGGTGCTCTTTCTGCCCGGCGCATACTTTATTAAATTTCTGGCGCAGCTTCTGGCATAGGCGCATCCGGTTCGAGCAGCCTGTGCCTTTTTATTTCTTCCGCCACCAGCCGGGCGGCCAGCCCGGCCCCGGCAGTGTTCCAGTGGGTGTCGTCGAAGTGGTAAAGGTCGTTGCCCTTATTGATTTCGTCCCGGAAGGCCCCGATCAGGTTTACGGCAAGCACGCCGTTTCTTTTCAGCTCTTCGGTCAGGCGGTCGATAAAGCGGGCATCGCCGCTTAATTTTTCCTCATCGGCAATCTGCTCGTAATAGGCGTTGTACTTGTCCGGGACGGCAAGGAAGATGAGGGTAATACCGTGCTTTTTCAGCTCTCTGTCGACGTAAGCGATGAATTCCGCCGACCGCCTCAGATCTTGCTCGAAGTTGGGCCGCTTGAAAGAGTAAAGGTCGTTTTTGTAAAACAGAAGCTCTTTCCCGTTCTTCAGCCTGACCAGCCCGGCGTCGCCGAGCAGCGGCTTTCCGGCGGCAAGGTAAGCCAGGTTGTTGATCAAGAACTTGACGTTGGCCAGGTTGACCGCTCTTAGCCGCTTCGGAGATTTCCCCTTCTTTTCCCAGTTCTCGTTGTACTCCAGTTTTTTTCTGGCATTTGCGTAATAGCAGGGGACGTTGGCGAGATTGAAAACATCAGCGCTGATGTTTCTCTCAGCGCTTTCCCAGACCAGGACGCGCGCTTCTTTAATCAGGCCGCCCTGCAGGAAGGCAAAGGGGTCCTCCACCCCGTTTGCGGCCATGTTGTAGCAGTTAACGCCCAGGATTTGTTCCAGGAGGTTGTTAAAGCGCTGGCCGTCGCCGTTGAAAAGCATGAACGAGTCGCCCACTGTGACCACCGGGAAGACCGCCCTGCCGCCGTAATTTTTGTTCAGGTAGCCCATTTCATCTGAAGTTTCCCTGACCACGCGGGGCACCCCAAGCCGGTAGAGGTAGGAAAGCCGCGCCAGGTCGCCGATGGTTTCGGCCTCGGCCTGCTTCATTGGCTCGTGCCGGCCTGTTACCGCCGACCTTTTCAAAAGCTTTTCCGGCAGGGCCAGGGGTTTCCTGGTGAAGCCGTACAGGAACAGGTGGAAAATCAGAAAAGTTCCGGTTATCAGGCAAAAAAGCCGGACGAACTTTTTATGCGACATCTGCCCTCACCCCGTTTAAAACTGAAAGTATAAAAACTCGCTGGGGTTGTCGATCATCGTCAGAGAAACGAGGGCCAGCGACACGGCAAAGGCCAGCCATCTCGCCGACGGTTTGAAAATGCCGGCCAGGTGTTGCGAATTGGGCAAAAAGTTGACCGCGGCAAGGGCCAGGAGGATAAAAAATACCTCTTCTTTTGTAGCGTAACGTGGGTGCAGGTCGAAGCCGTTCAAGCCGAGGCAACCGGAAAGCACCTTCAGGGCCGACTTCAGGTCGCGGGCTCTGAAGAATATCCAGGCCACCGTTACGGCGGTAAAGGTAAGCGTTTTTGCTGCCAGCCGGGGCATTTTTATGTTCATAGCCCTGCAGCGGTGGTTGATGCACAGGTAGATGCCGTGCAGGCCGCCCCAGACCACAAAGGTCCAGCCGGCGCCGTGCCACAGGCCGCCCAGCAGCATGGTGATCATCAAATTCAGATATTTCCTGGCCATGCCCCGCCTGTTTCCGCCCAGGGGGATGTACAAGTAGTCCCTTAAAAACCTGGACAGGGTGATGTGCCATCTGCGCCAGAATTCGATAATGCTGTCCGATTTGTAGGGCGAATCGAAGTTGTGCGGCATCCTGATGTTGAACAGCCGGGCCAGGCCCAGCGCCATGTCGGTGTAACCGGAGAAATCGAAGTATATCTGCATTGCATAGGAAAGGGTGCCGGCCCAGGCTTCAAAAAAGGTCGGGCTTTCCGCCTGGTCAAAGACCGCGGCCACGTGGGGCGAGAAATAATCGGCCACCATTACCTTTTTGAAAAGACCGATGAAAAACAAAAGGATGCCGGTGGAAATGTTCGAGTAATTTACTTTAAAGGTTTTTGCATCTTGAAACTGGGGTATTATTTCCCTGTGGTAGACGATCGGACCGGCAATCAGGTGCGGGAAGAACAGCACAAACAGGCTGTAGCTCACGGGATCGTACCTTATCTCTCTGTTTCTGTACACGTCAACGATATAGGCAATCTGGGTGAAGGTAAAAAAAGAAATCGCCAGGGGCAGAGTGATGTTCAGCGGGGCGGTGTTAATGTTGAGGTGAAAAAGTTGGGCAATGCTGGCCGCAAAGAAATTGCAATACTTGTAATAGCCCAGCAAAAGCAGGTTGAAGGCTATGCCCGCAACCAGGATTTTTTTGCTTCCCAATTTACTCAGAAGCAAGCCCGTGGCATAATTTGCTGCTATGCTGGCCAGGATTAAAAAAACGTACCTGAAGTTCCAGTAACCGTAAAAGGCCAGGGAAAGCGCGGCCAGGCCGAAAACCGCCAGGTTTTTCTGGTTTTTGTTTACTAAAAGGTAAAATATAAACAAGGTCAGAGGCAAAAAAATAAAAATAAACTCGAAACTGTTAAAAAGCATAAGTATCTCCTGTTCACCGGTTAATTAATACGGCCGCGCTGCGGGCCAGGAGCCCCAGCGGGAAGAGGGGGCGAATTTAATTTGCGGCCTTCGCCACAGGCCTTTCCTCGCCGAACTCCTTCACCCTTTCCCGGAAATGCCATTCGCTGAACCCGCCGTCGTAGTTTTTCACGTTGGGGTAGCCGAGCAGTTCGTGCAGGACGAACCAGAGCAGGGAGGACTGGACACCGTCCTTTGAGTACACGAAGACCGTCTTGTCCGGCGTTACGCCCTTGCCGTTGAAAATGGCGGCCAGCTCCCTGGCCGGTTTAAAAGTCCCGTCTTGATTCAAAAGGTCTGTAAAGCTGATGTTAACGCTGTACGGTATATGCCCGACCAGGAACTCGTTCCTGGGGCGGGTGTCCACAATAATTTTGTCCGGGGAGGGGTTGAGCACCGCCTCGACCACTTCTTCCATGACCGTATACACATTGGGGTAGGCCTTGAGGCTGTTGAATTCAAAGCGGGACGGCGTGAGGGGAGCAACCTGGCCGGTTACCGGGAAACCGGCTTCCTTCCATTTTTCTATGCCGCCGTCCAGGATCTGAACCTGGTTGTCGCAGCCGTACATTTTTAACATCCAGTAAAACCGCCCCTGCAGGCCGTCGTTGCCGTAAAGCACTATCCTTTTTTTGTTATCGAACCCTTTTTTGCTTAAATTGTTCTGGATGAGCAGCGGGATTCCGATGCGGCCGAAGTATACCGGATGGGTATACTCGGAATGCAGCACCGGCACGGCCCCGGGGATGTGCTCCACCTGGTAGGTGGTGCGGAAAACCTGAAAACTCCTGCCTCTTGTGTCCACAATCAGCACGTTGGGATCGTTCATGATATCGTGCAGTTCATACACGCTGATGAGAGTTTGCGGCTTATTGTACTGGGATATTTTCTCCGCGGCCAGGGCGGCCGGGCTTTTTGCCGCCGGCCGGACGGCCTTCCAGGATCTGTGCCGGCTGTAGGTGGCTACGGCGCCGACAACGGCGACAAAAACAAACACCGAGGCCAGGATATAAATCAGCAGGGTTAAACTCCTTTTATTCATCATTGCCTCCTTTTCTCCGGCTCGGGCCTGGCAGTCTGCAGGCCTTTCTCGGTCTCCCGTTCGAGCTTGACCCATTCCTGCAGCGAGCCGTCATAGTTTTTCACTTCCGGGTAACCCAGCAGTTCTGATAAGGCAAACCATACCAGCGAGGAGCGAACGCCGGAGTTGGAGTAGACGAGGATCTTTTTATCGGGGGTAATTTTTTTGGATTCAGCCAGGGCCCTTAACTCGTGGGCCGGCTTAAAGGTCCGGTCCTGGTTGAACAGTTCCTCGCTGCTCAGATTTATGCTGCCCGGTATGTGTTTGTAGAGGTACTCGTCGTTCCGCCGGGCGTCGATGATGACATAGCCGCTGTTGCCTATTGCTGCGGCTACTTCGTAGGCGGTCGCCATCATCTGCTCGGCCTTGGAGCCGGCAAGGTCGAACTCAAATGTGCCGGGCGGCCGCCGGGTGGCTGCAATTGCCACGTCAAAGCCAGCCTCTTTCCACTTGTCCAGCCCGCCGTCCAGAATTCTCACCTGATCGTAGCCGTACATTTTTAAAGCCCAGTAAAGCCGCGCCTGCAGGCCGTCGTTGCCGTACAGGATGATCTCGTTGCCGGTGCCGGCGCCCAGTCTGCCCAGAAAGTCCTGGAGCTGAAGCGGCGTGCCGATCCGTCCCTGATAAGTGGGGTGGCAGTAGTTGCTGTGCAGGGCGGGCACGGCACCGGGGATGTGGCCTGCCGGGTAGGACGCCTGCAGGACCTTAAAACTCCTGCCGCGGGTGTCGATAATGAAGGTGCCGGGGTCGTCCAAACGCCGGCTTAATTCATAAACGCTAATAAGGGCGCCGGGACGGGCATAGCCTGCAATTTTCTCTTCCGCAGCCAGGCGGGGCAACGGGTCTTCTTTTTTCTCCTCAACCGTTACGGGCACCGGCGCGGCTGTTTTGTGGTAGCATCCTGCGGCAATCAGGATTGTTGCCGCTGCGAGGATGAACAGCACGGCGGCCAGCCCGGCCGGGTAAAGCCTTCTCATTTTTTCCATATCACCACTTTTCCACCATAAATTAGTAATTACGCAGCCTTCCTGTTTAAAATCCCTAACATCACCTCTTTCTTTTGGGTAAGTAACCGCATGCTTCGGATTATTGTATGAATTTTAATTTGCAAAAGTTACTTTTTTCCCGCAGAGGTATTTAAATGCAGCTCAGTCACGCAGCTGTTTAAATCGACATATGATAGAAGGAAACTGGTGAGGCGAGTTAGATTTGCTAGGGAGGCTAAAGGTTTTATGTGGATGGGGGCTCTGGCAGCTTGCACGGTTTTTTCGGCTGTTTTACTGATTATTATTCTGGCCAGGATTGAAGCGGGGACAGGAGCTAAGCCGGGATGGCTGGTGTTAACCTTTTGTTCCCTTGCTGCCGTTGCAGCACTGATCTTTTTTAAACCGGAGGCAAAAATGGACCAGGTGCAGTACATGCCTGCCCCTTTGCCGGCGGCGGAAAACGGCCGGGAAGAGCGGCCGGAAGAAATGGTAAAAGAGGCGGTAAAAAAGGAAGCCCTGCAACCGGCTGAAAAGCCAGGCGGCGAAAGTTCGAGCAGCACTTCTCTTATAAAGGAAAACAGAATGGCGGAAAACCTGGACCAGAGGGATCCCCTGCTTGAGGAAATACTGCTTTTGAAGAAGCAGGCGCTGGAAAAGAAAAAAGAGGCGGCATCCGGCGGGACTCCTGCCGGACCGCCTGCAGGAGAGTCCGGAGCAGACGGCACTGCCGGCGGGGAGCAGGCGGGCGATTCCGGCAACGGACTGGAGGAAGGTCGGGAGGAAAATTTGCCGCCGGAGGGACAAACGGGCGGCCAGAATGCTGAAGAAATCGTTTATAAGGCCAGGGTGCTGGTGGCAGCCCTTAATGTCAGGAGCAGGGGTAGCCTGGACGGAGCGGTGGTTTCCAGGCTGAATGCGGGCGACTTGGTAAAAATTGTCGGCAAGAGCGGGGACGGTGAATGGGTTCAGATTGAATTAAATAATGGGCAGACGGGATGGGTTATGAGAAAGTACATAGAAGAAATAGCACCTTGATTGAAAAAGCACCTTGATTAGCGCAACCCGGCCGGAAATGCCGGAAAAAGACTTATAAACCTGAACCCCTGTGGCAGGATTAAGGCCCCGCTCATATGATAACCTGTAGGCCCGGGTTTGGACATTATTTGAAGGAGGATGAGAAATGAAGTTAAAGGACTTCGGACGGGTTCTGGGAGAGCTGAAGCTGGTGCTGGTCTTGATTCCGGTGGTGGCCATGCTGACCAGCGCGGTAATAAGCCTGTTTGTTTTGCCGCCTGTTTACAAGTCCACCACAACGGTTATCGTGCTGCGGGACGAGATGACCCCATTCTCTGAAATTAACATCAATACCCTGGTTCTTAACCAGAACCTGGCCAGAACCTACAGCCAGTTGGCCAAAAGCCGCGCCATCGCAGAAGAGGTGATTGCAAACAACAATTTAGACATGACGCCGGAGGAGCTTAGTTCCAGAATAGAAGTGGAGCAGGCCGGCAATACGGAAATGTTTAAAATATCGGCCAGCGACTCCAACCCGGCCATGGCCGCGCTGCTGGCCAACGGGGTGGCTCAGGCGCTTTCCGGAAAGGTCTATAAGGTCCTGAACATAAAGAATATCCAGGTCCTCGACCCTGCCGTGCCTTCGTCTAAGCCGGTCAGCCCGAACACCTTTTTAAACGTCATGCTTGCCGGCATTATCGGCCTGATCCTGACGGTAACGATTATTTTTATCCGGGAATACCTTGACGACACCATCAGAAACCCTGAAGAAATTGAAAGCTACCTTAACTTGCCCGTACTGGGAGTAATACCTGCGGCCGGTCTCCAGAACGACAGAGGGAGGAGGACAGAAGTTGAATAGCCATGAACTTATAGCTTACAGCCAGCCCCGGTCTTTTATAACCGAATCCTTCCGGGTGCTGCGGGCCAACCTTCACTTTTTTGAGGTGGGAAACGCCTTGAAAGTGGTTATGCTGGCCGCAGGAGGCTTTGGGGAGGGAACTTCTTTTCTCGCCGCCAATATGGGGATAGTTTTTGCCCAGGCAGGCCAGCGGGTAATTATTGTGGACTGCGACCTGCGCAAGCCCCAGCAGCACCTGATCTTCAACATCGATAACCAGTTTGGGCTGAGCAGCGTGCTGGCCGGGTTCAAAGAGCCCGAAGAAGTAATCAAAGCGCTTCCCGTGGCCGGGCTGAAGGTCCTCACTGCCGGCCCGCTGCCCGAAAATCCGGCCGAATTGCTGGGCAGTCAGAAAATGAACCGGCTGATCCTGAACTTGAAAGAAAAGGCCGACGTAATTCTGCTGGATACTCCCCCGCTAAATGTAGTGGCCGATGCCGCCGTTCTGTCCAAGTGGGCGGACGGGGTGCTGCTGGTGGTGAGGGCCAGGGTAGCTTCCTGCAATTCCGTGGTTAAAGGCAAGGAATTCCTGGTAAACGCCAAGGCCAACATCCTGGGCGTGGCTTTAAACGGCGTCAGGGCCGGCGAGATCAGCGAAACCTACAACTCGTACTTTGGTAAGGGGGGCGCGGTTCATAAAGCGAGGGCAAAGAAGAATGAAAAACCGCCTGGAAAGGTTAAATAAGGCGCTTGCCGGATTAAGGCCGGTGGTCCCGGCATGAGCACCTGCCTGGTTACCGGAGGGGCGGGATTTATCGGATCCAACCTGGCCATCGCGTTAGTCGAACAGGGCCACAGGGTCAGGGTTTTGGATAATTTTGCCACAGGCAGCATTGAAAACCTGCGGCCGGTATTTAAAGAAATTGAGCTTTACCGGGGGGATTTGCGCAACCTGGACGACGTGCGGCGGACCGCCGGCGGGGCGGAGGTGGTTTACCACCTGGCGGCCTTGCCGTCGGTGCCCAGATCGGTGGCCGATCCGTTAACTGCCAACGAAGTTAACATTACCGGCACCCTGAATGTGTTCCTGGCCGCCCGTGATGCCGGGGTCAGGAGGGTGGTTTATGCCTCCTCGTCCTCCGTTTACGGCAACAGCGAAGACCTGCCGAAGCTCGAAACAATGCCTCCCCGCCCGATGTCGCCTTACGCCGTGACCAAGTTAGCCGGGGAAAACTACGGGAGGGTCTTTTATGAGCTGTACGGCCTGGAGACCGTGGGGCTGAGGTATTTCAACGTTTTCGGGCCGCGGCAGGACCCGCGCTCGGAGTATGCCGCGGTTATTCCCCGCTTTATTGACGCCCTGTTAAAAGGGAGGCCGCCGGTGATTTACGGTGACGGCAGGCAGTCCCGGGACTTTACCTATGTGGACGACGTGGTCCGGGCAAGCATATTATCCTCTGAGGCTGCCGGAGCGGCCGGGGAAGTTTTCAATATTGCTGCCGGCCACAGGATTTCGCTGAATGAGCTGCTGGCTGTCCTGACCGAAATTACCGGCATAAATGGGGATGCGGTGTATGCCGGGGCCCGCCCGGGGGATGTAAAACACTCCGCGGCCTGTATTGAAAAGGCTTCGGCCATCCTCGGCTATGTTCCCCTGACCGCTTTCAAAGACGGCTTAAGGATGACTGTGGAATGGTTTGCCCGGAAGAACGCACCGTAACAAATGACCTGGCAAAAAGCAACGGCAGGCCCAGGGTGATTCATGTAACCACCATCGGAATTACCGCCCTGCGCGCCCTGCTGGCCCAGTGCCGGTACTTCAGGGAAAAAGGGCTGGAGGTGGGGTTTGTTTTCAGCCCTTCGCCCGAGGGGAATATCTTGCGCCGGCTTGGTTTTCCGGTCAAAGAAATTTACATCGACAGAAAAATCAACCCCTGGACTGATTTTCGCTCGATTATCAAGTTATACGGTTTTTTCCGCCTTGTCCGCCCCCGGATCGTTCACACCCACACCTCGAAGGCCGGCGTGGTGGGCAGGATAGCCGCCAGCCTGGCCGGGGTTCCCAACGTGCTTCACACCGTGCACGGATTTCCCTTCCATCCCGGGATGCCGGGCGTCAAGCAACGGTTTTACCGGCAGATCGAAAAATGGATGGCCGGGCTGACGCACATAATGTTTTCCCAGAGCAGGGAGGACGTTGCCACCGCCCTTGAACTAGGCATCAAACCCCGCCGGGGTGACCTGATTTACATCGGAAACGGCGTGGACCTCGGCGAGTTTGATCCCGGCCTTTACCCCATCCCCCGCCGCTGCCTGGTCAGGAAAGAGCTGGCAATCGGCGAAACCGAGCCGGTAATCACCATGATCGGCCGCATCAACCGGGAAAAGGGCTACCACGACCTGGTGGAGGCATTGCAGGGAGTGAAGGATTTGCCCTGGCGGGCTTTATTCATTGGGCCCGACGAGGGTTTCCTGCCTGCCGTAAAAAAGCAAATTGAACGCAGCGGGCTGGAAGACAGGATCAGAGTCCTGGGGCAGCGCGGCGATATTGCCGATTTACTGTCAGTAACCGATATTTACGTGCTTCCCTCCTACCGGGAGGGATTGCCCCGCTCCCTGATCGAAGCCCAGGCGATGGCTTTGCCCTGCGTGGCCACCGACATCAGGGGGTGCCGGGAAGTGGTGGAGGACGGTGTCACGGGATTGCTTGTGAAGCCGGGGGACAGCGTGACCCTTGGCAGGGCGCTGCGCAAACTGCTGCTGGAGCCTGAATTGCGCTTTAAAATGGGCCGGGAGGGACGGCTCAGAATGTGCCGTTTTTTCAATGAGGCTGAAGTGGCCCGCCGGATCATGGCTGTATACGAGGAAGTTCTGGGAAATGAAAAAAATTCTTGTTATGATTAGCAACTTTAACGGGGTTGGGGGGGCGGAGACGGCAACCGCCAGGTTCCTCAGCAAAATCAGCAGGGAAAAATTTATCATCGACGTGTGTTTTTTCGGTTTTGAGGATGAATTCGCCCTGTCCGTAAAAAAGGACGTCAACAATATTTATTGCTTTGATGTAAAGAAACGCGGCCACATTTGGACATTTTTTGAGATTCTCAAGCTGGTCAAAAGGGAAAAATACGAGATCATTCACACCCACCTGGCTCTGGCCGACCTTTACGGCCTGTTCCTGGGGTGGCTGACCCCGGTAAAACTGATCAGCACCGAGCACAACCTGTCCGACCGGAGGAAGGCGACCCTGCCCGGGAGGGTTTACTACCGGCTGGCCGGGCGCCGGGTTGATTATTTCGTAGGAGTGTCCAGCAAGGTCGTCGAGTGGTTAAGGGCTGCCGGGATACCTGAAAAGAAACTGGTGCTTATTCCCAACCCCATTGAAATTAACCCGAAGCAGGCGGCCCCCTCCTTCAAAAAGGATTTTCTAAAGTCCTGCCGCTGGCCGGAGGATTCCACTGTAATCGGGACGGTGGCGAACCTGAGGCCGGTTAAGGGTCTTCGCTACCTCATCGACAGCATTAAAATCCTGGTTGATGAAGGGGTAAATGTGCGGCTGGTGATAGCCGGAGAGGGGCCGGAGCGGGGCAGCCTGGAAAGGCAGATCGAGGCAAACCGGCTGTCCGGGCATGTCAGGCTGCTGGGCTTCCGGAAGGATATAGAGAATGTGTACTCCCTGTTCGATATTTACGTTTCGCCCTCGCTTATGGAAGGATTCGGCATGGCCATCGCGGAGGCAATGTCCCGCCGCCTGCCGGTGGTATCCACGGCTGCCGGCGGCGTCACCGACTTTCTGGAGCATGGGAAAAACTCATACCTGGTCAGGCCGCGCGATCCATCTGCCCTGGCCGAAGGTATCCGTTACTTTGTTAACAACAAGGCCGGGGCCGTAAAGATTGGCGAGACCGCTTTTATTGACGCTGGAAGGTTCAGGACGGAAAGGCTGGTAGCCTGCCTTGAAGACCTGTACGAAGGCAGGGAGCAAAATTTCTTTTCAGGGTCCGTGTAAATCATGCCGGCCGGATAATCCTGCCGGAAGACGAGGAGGGGATTGGTATCAGGCTAAAGAGGTGCTGTACGGCCGCGTTATTCGGCTTTCCTCTCCTGGCGCTCGGTATTTGTCTGTACAATCCCTGGCCGCTGCTGGCCGGGCTGCTGTATTTCGATGAGCCGCCGCAAAAGGCCGATGTGATAATTGCCCTTGGCGGCGATTCGGAAAGGGAGCTTTACGCTGCCGAGCTTTACCGGCGTGGCCTGGCGCCCAGGATCATCATGTCCGGCTGCGGGTCTGCGGCCAAGCAGATGGCAATGAAGGCAGCTGCTGCAGGGGTCGGAGAGCAGGACATCATTGTGGAGAACAAATCCGGGAGCACCTACCAGAACGCCCTTTATACAAAGGACATCGTCCTTTCCCGGGGTTTCAAGTCAGCCATTGTAGTTACCTCCCCTTATCACATGAGGCGCGCCAGGCTGGTATTTGAAAGGGTGTTCAGGAATACAGGGGTGAAGCTGTTTTACTGCGCCGCAAAGAATTCGGGTTTCAACGCCGACGGGCGGTGCAGCAGCAAAGCCGACAGGCAGATAACCTTAAGGGAGTGGATAAAACTTGTCTATTACTGGTTCAGGTACTGGTAGATTCATAAACCTGACCAGTTAATGAATCAGGGAATCAGGCACGGCAATTCAAACAGGGCGGTGCGAGAAAATGGGAGATTATTATGTACTGGGCCTGCAGGAGCGGGGGAGATGGCTGCAGGAACTGAGCGCCTTAGAGGGGCTGGCCCCGGACCTCCATTACCGGCCTGAGTACTGCGGGCTGTTCAATTACCTGGGGGAAGCCCGGCTTTTTGTCTACCGGGAAAAAACCGCCGCGGTGATATACCCCTTCCTGCTCAGGAGGGTCAACCTCATCCCCGCCCTTGCAGGTAAACTCGAGCAGGACCTGTACGATATCACCAGCCCCTACGGCTACGGCGGGCCGCTGGCCTCTGCGGATGCCGGCGAGAGCGTGCTGGATGGCTTTAGCCGGAGTTTTGCCGAATATTGCCGGAAGAACGCCATTATAACCGAGTTTATCCGGTTTCACCCGTTGCTGGGCAACCACCGCTTGCTGGAGGGCCGGGTAACGGTTGAAAGGGCATCCCAGGTAGTTTGCGTTAAACTTTACCTGCCGGAGGAGGAAATATGGGCGGGGTACGGGCGAAACAACCGGAAAAACATTAAAAAGGCCTGCCGGGAAGGGCTGACGGTGGTTATCGAGGAGACGCCGGTGTACTTCAATGATTTTATTTCCGTCTACCATCACACCCTGACAAGGAACCAGGCCGGCCAGTTTTATTACTTTAATGAAAGTTTTTATGAGGGCATTCACAGGGAACTGAAGGGAAATTTTCTGTACGCCCACACCCTGAAGGAGGGCCGGATCATTTCAACCGAACTTTTGCTTTACAACGAAACCTATATCCATTCCTTCCTGGGGGGAACGCTGGAACAGTTTTACGGGTGCCGCCCGAATAACATTTTGAAACACGAGGTGATCAGATGGGCAAAGAGCAGGGGAATTAAGTATTTTCTGCTGGGCGGCGGCTACCGCGGGGAAGACGGCATCTTCCGCTACAAGCGTTCCTTTGCCATGAACGGGGTGCTTGATTTTTTCGTCGGGAAAAAGGTGCACGACCATGAAGCCGTAAGCATGCTGGAAAAAATGATGGCGGCTGAAAAGCCCCGGGAAAGCGAAAACTATTTCCCCGTTTACCGGAGGTACTGAAATGGCTGTTACGAAGAGAAATCAGGCCATTAAAAGGATTTTCGACCTGGCCTGCACTTTAGTGCTGCTGGTAATCTTAAGCCCTCTGCTGCTCCTGGTGGCGCTGGCCATTAAGGTAACCTCGCCGGGCGAAGTCATCTTCAAGCAGCAGCGCCTTGGGCTGAACAGGGAAGTTTTTCTGATGTATAAATTCCGCAGCATGATCCCAAACGCCCAGAATATCGGGCCGGGGATGTTTGTGGAAAAGGACGACCCGCGCATTACGCCCGTCGGGAAAATCCTCAGAAAGACCGGCATTGACGAACTGGCGCAGCTTTTTAACGTGATTCGCGGGGAAATGAGCCTGGTCGGCCCCAGGCCCGCCCCGCTGCACCATTTTGGCAAGTACGACGAGAGGCAGTTAAAGCGCTTTAACGTCAGGCCCGGCATTACCGGGTGGGCCCAGGTCAACGGCCGGGTGGCCCTGTACTGGCCGGAGCGCATCGAACTGGATCTCTGGTATGTTGAAAACTATTCCTTCTGGCTCGACCTGAAAATACTGCTCAAAACGGCCGGCACCGTCCTCTTCCAGCGCGGCGGAACGGCCAGGGAGGACCGGAAAGAAGTTGACCCCTTTATGAAATTATAAAAAATTACGGGGGAAGAAGATGAGGCTTAAAGGACGCCGCATTCTGGTGACAGGCGGCGCTGGTTTTCTGGGATCTCACCTGTGCGAAAAACTCCTGGCCGAGGGGGCGGGCGTCAGGGCTATGGACACGTTTGCCTCCGGCAGGCTGGAAAACCTGCGTCCGGTTTTAAATAAAATCGAGCTGGTGAACAGCAATATTGCCTGCGCGGAGCGGGTGCTGGAGGCTGCAGGGGATGTCGACTCGATCGTGCACCTGGCCTTTCCCATGGCCCTGCGCTGCAGGCCGGTAGAAACCGGCGTCGTTGGGGAGATTTTAACCGGTCTTTTGAATTTAATTAAGGCAGCGCTCAGCCGCAACGCCCTGCTTGTATATGTTTCGTCCATCGCCGTATACGGCAATGACAAATATATTCCCATGGACGAGAATCATCCCCTGGAGCCGGTCCTGATTCACGGTGCCGTTAAACTGGCCGGCGAGAATTTTTGCCGGACCATGGCGGCAAGCAACGGACTGCGGATGGTTATTCTGCGGGTTGCGGATATTTACGGACCGAGGAATTCCAGGGTGAGCGTACCGATAAAGTTTTTGCTCCAGGCCATGAAAGGCGAGCCGATCACCGTGTACGGCGACGGGTCCGACAGACGCACCTACACCTTTGTTTCCGATTTTTGCGAAGCCGTTGTTTTAAGCCTGCTCCGGCCCGAAGCGGTGGGCGGAGTTTTTAACATTGGGGGCGATGAATGCGTTTCCATGCGCGAGCTGGCCCTTAAGGTTAAGAAGGCCGCCGGCAGCAAAAGCCCGGTGATTTTTCAGGATGCTCCGGCCGCCGGCCGCACTTTATGCATAGACAGCCGGAAAGCAAAAAAGCTCCTGGGCTTCAGACCGGCTTTTGACCTGGCGGAAGGGCTGGCCCTGACCCACCGGTGGATCAGGGATAACCCGGACTATTATCATTAAGGGGCCGCCCCTTATTTTTTTCGCAGGCCCGGGCATTAAAACCGTGAAGAAAAACATTTTTCCTCCGGCATCCGGCCTCCTGCCCGTTTCTGAAAAAAATTAAAGACGGACACATACAGGGTCGCACGGAAGGAATATGTTATATAAACGGAGTGTAAGAGATAATCCGGGAGGAGGGAATGCAATTTGGAGGGTTTTATTGTTTTGGGAGTGATGCTTCTCCTGACCTGGTTTCTAATATATTTTAAATATTTCCGGGAAAAAGAAGGTGCTCCCGGGTATTCCGGCAAAAAAGAGGCGGCCCCGGACGGGCGGAACGAAGAAGAAAAGGTTTACTCGGTGGCTCCGTGGGGCGACGACGGCAATGCCGGCTCCCTGAGCAGCCCCTGGAAGACCCTGCAGCATGCCGTAAATAACCTGCAGGCCGGTGACCGGCTGCTGATCCGCGAGGGTACATATAAGGAACACGTTTCTTTTAAAAAATCCGGCACCGGTGAAAACCCTATTACCGTCAGCGTTTTTCAGGGCGAGGAGGCGGTGCTGGACGGGGAAGGGGCCGGGTGGAAATACGGCTTTAACTTTGAGTTCGGCGTTTCTTTTGTAACCCTGTCCGGGTTGAAGGTCAGAAATTTTGCCAGGTACGGGTTTGCCCTGTGGGGGGAGAACCGGTCCGTCCGGCTGAGAAATCTGGAGGCAACGGGCTGCAGCACGGGCCTGCACATCATTTCGGCGGAAAATATGCTGGTCGAGGGATGCAGCTTTTACAACAACAGCGGCCCCGGCCTGGCGGTTTCCCCCGGCCCGATAAAAACGGCCAGAATAGTAAACACGCGGTCTTCTTATAATGACGGCCCTGAACCGGCCGACGGTTTTGTCCTGGATAGCGGCGAGGACATCGTGATTGAAAAGTGTAACGCAGAATACAATTCCGGAAGCGGCTTTAATTGCCTGACGGCAAAAACGGTCATTTCCGCCGGCATTGCCCGGCACAACGGCCGCTACGGCATCAAGTGTCGGGGTGAGGGGTATACGCTGGTTAACTGTATTATTGACGGCAACGGAATGGCCGGCATTGCGCTGCAAGGCGGCGGATCATATGAGTTGTTCAACAACCTTGCCGTAAACTGCGGCCTAAAAGGCGATTACGGGCTGGTTGCTGCCCCCGAGGCGGGCGCCGCCCCTGCCCGGGTTACCCTGGTCAATAATATTTTTGCCTATAACTACGGCGGCGTTCATTTTGGCAGCTCCGCAATGCTGGAAAGGGAGGATCACAATATTTTCTGGAGCCGCGCCGATGCCGAGATTTCCAGCAGCACCCGCAGGTATTCCAGGGCCGAGATAAATGAACAAATCTGGTTTAAAGAAACCGGCAGGGGGGAGAAAAGCTTTTGCCGGGATCCTCTGTTTGTCGACCCCTCCCGGGGCGATTTCCGCCTGGCCAGGAACAGCCCGGCCATCGACCGCGGCGCCGGAGAAGGCGCTCCCGGCACCGACATTAACGGGATGGTCCGCCCGCAGGGCCGGGGGGTTGATATCGGTCCCTATGAATCGCCGGAGGGAAGCCTTATTCCGCCCGCCGCCGCCATCACCCACAGTCCAGGCTATTCCAGCGATGCTTCAGGCTCCCTGAAATTCAGCGTCAAATGGGCCGGCATCCTTGAAGGCGGGGAAGTGGCGGGGTTTAACGTTCAATTTAAGGACGGGGCAGGCGGCGCCTGGCAAAACTGGCTGGCAGACACCAAGGAAAATGAAGGTCTTTTTACCGGCGCCGGCGGCCATACCTACTACTTCCGGGTGCGGGCTAAAGACGGCTTCGGGAACTGGGGGAACTGGTCCGAACAGCGGTGCACGGTGGTTCCCGTAGATGACCAGAGCCCGTTGATCAGGTACGAAGGCAACTGGGACTGCATAAATGCGGAAGAGGCTTATCTGAACACTTTGCATCATTCCGACCGTCCCGGCGCGGCAGCCTCCCTGCGTTTCACCGGCACGGAGATAGCCTGGATTTCCGCAGAAGGGCCGGACCGGGGGCAGGCGCTGGTCTATATCGACGATGTCCTCCAGGCTACGGTCGATCTGTACTGCGGGGACTGCCGGTTCCGCCGGCCGGTGTTCAAAGCGCCTCTTGACGGCAGGCCGCATACCATACGGGTTGAGGTGGCCGCGACAAAGAACCAGCTGTCGAAGGGTTACAGAGTGGACGTTGACGGATTTGCGGTGCGGTCGTAAACCAATAGGCGAGCTAAAAGCGGGGAGTACGGGAACAGACCCAGACCCTTTTTTTTTTGCGGTTGTGTGTTACCGCCGCTGTATGTTTTTTAAGCCTGCGTATCCGCCTGTAACAGGATTGGTTTTTGTTCATAGGATAAAAGTAGCAGGATTTAAGCCTCAAAAGGAGGCCTTTTATTGAAAGTTGCCACTGTGGTCGGCACCAGGCCCCAGTTTGTCAAGGCGGCAGTGGTTTCCCGGGCTTTAAGGGAGAGGCACCGCGAAATACTTATCCACACCGGTCAGCATTATGACATCAACATGTCCGGGGTGTTTTTTGCCGGTCTGGACATCCCCGCGCCCGATTATTGCCTGAACGCCGGTTCCGGCGCGCCCGGCCGGCAGCTGGCCGGGATGCTCGGTGGGCTGGAGTCTGTATTTGACCGGGAGAAGCCGGATATCGTCCTTGTTTACGGCGACTCCCGCTCCACCCTGGCGGCGGCCCTGGCAGCATCTAAGGCAGGCGTGCCCCTGGCCCATGTCGAAGCAGGCCTGCGCAGCCACAGGCAATCCATGCCCGAGGAATTTAACCGGATCGTGACCGACCACCTGTCTTCAATCCTGTTCTGCCCGTCGGAAACGGCCGTGCGCAATCTCGAACAGGAAGGGTTTACCGGCATAATTAATCGCGGCCGGCTGGTAAGTATAGAGGAAGTCCCGGACCGGCCGGCCTGCCCCCAGGTTGTCAACGTCGGGGACGTCATGGTTGACGTTCTTCTGGAGTATGCGGGCAAAGAGAGATGCCCTGTGCTTCCGGCGGGAAAGCAGTTCTGGCAGCGCGGGAAATACCTTCTCGCTACCGTGCACCGGGCGGAGAATACCGATAATAAGGAAAGGCTGGCCGCCATTCTGGAAAGCTTTGCCGAAGCGGGCGAAAAGGTGGTCTTTCCGGTTCACCCCCGGACCGCCAAAAAAATTGTAGAGTTCGGCCTGACAGGGTATTTACGGCATCACCGCATTGATGCAATTGAGCCGGTGGGGTACCTGGAAATGCTTTGCCTGATTAAAAATGCCAGGATGGTCCTGACCGATTCCGGGGGTGTGCAAAAGGAGGCCTTTATCCTGAAGGTCCCGTGCATTACCCTGCGGGAGGAAACTGAGTGGGTGGAAACGGTTGAAAGGGGCTGCAATGTGCTGGTAGGCTGTGCACCTGAACTTATCAGAAGGGCCCTGGCAACGGCTCCCGCTTGCGACTGGTCGGGTAACCCCTACGGGCGGGGAGATGCCTCCCGCCTGATTGCCCGGGTGCTGGAGGGGTTTATTTGCCGCGGGTAGTTATGGTGGTCAACAGTGATTTCCGCCACGATGCGAGGGCTCAGAAAGAAGCCTTGAGTTTAACCCGGGCGGGGTACAGCGTGACCGTTTTTTCCCTGGCCATGACCGGTCCGCCGGAACAGTGCTTTAAAGGTATCAGGCTGCTGAATCCCGCTACCGGCAGGCTGGCCCGGTTTCCTTACAGGATCTCCTGCCTGCGATCCTGGTGGCAGGTCATGCGCGCCCTTCTGCAGGAGAAAGGGGACGTATGGCATGCCCACGACCTGGAGACCCTCCCTTTCGTGTTTATTGCCTCAAAGCTGAGAGGCGGCAAAACGGTTTACGACTCGCACGAACTCTGGCAGGGGTATGACTGGCCGGGCCGCGGCGGCAGGTGGCGGGCCGCCAGGCGCCTGGTGTGGAAGGGCTGGCTTTACCTGGAGAAGGTACTGGCAAAACGCTGCCATCTGGTAATTGCCGTAAATGAAAGCTGCGCCGCGGAAATGGCCAGGTTGCTGCGTGTGCAGACACCGCTGGTGCTGAGAAACTGCGTTGACCCGGCCGGGGATCCTGACGGGGCCGGCGGCCTGCGGGAAAGGCTGGGAATTGCCCGCGGGGAGGCGCTGGCGGTTTACAGCGGGCACCTGAAGGAAGGGCGCGGCCTGGAAAACCTGCTAGAAGCCTGGGCCGGCGTGCCTTGCAGGGCGGCCCTGGCCTTTGTGGGCTACGGGCCGCTGGAGGTTAAACTGCGGCAGGTTGTGCAGTCTGCCCGGTTGAAAAACGTCCATTTCCTGCCCGCGGTGCAGGCCTGGGAACTTCCGGAATTTATATGCGGGGCTTCCCTGGGGCTGGTTTTAACCGAAGAAAGCGACCTGAACAGCCGCTTTTCCCTGCCGAACAAGCTGTTTGAATATACGGCGGCAGGGGTGCCGGTGCTGGCCTCCGACCTTCCGGAAATCCGCCGCCTGGTTACAAAGTATGACACCGGCGTCCTTGTGGATCCCCGGGACCGCGGCGGGGTCAGGCGGTTCCTGACCGAACTGCTTTGCGACGGCGAAAGGCTGGCCCGCCTGCGGCAGAACGTCCTCAAGGCCAGGGAAATTTTAACATGGCAGCAGGAAGTGAAAGGACTGATCAATGAGTACTCAAAAATTACCGGTGGAATTCGTGAATAAATATATACTTCTGGCCGCGGCGGTGTCTGGAGCGGCCGTGGGCGTGGCCCGGGTAAAATGGCCTTTATCCCTTGCCGGCGGTTTCATGGCGCTTATTGCCTTTCTGATGGCTCCGGAGGTCCTGGGCTTTTTTATCGGAGGAGGCCTGCAACTGACCGGCAGGACCCTCGAGCTCGGGCTGTCAGGGCTGCATTTCCTCAACACCGGTTCCTTTTTGTTTCCGCTGTATTGCCTTTTGCTCTTCTTGCTTTTAAAGAAAAGGGCCGGCACCTTGATCCCCCTGCTGAAGTGCTGGGAAGCATGGGCTGCCCTGGGCCTGGGACTTCTAATGCTCCTCCGCCTGCCCGGCAGCCTTTTTGCCGAATACGGGGCGCAGAAGCTAAAATACTACCTGGCCAACAACATGGTCAGCTTTGCCGGTCCGGTCCTGGCAACGGCCGTCTGGGACCTTGCCGGCCTGCACCGTTTCCTGAAAGGGCTTTTCCTGGGCGGCCTGGCCCTGACGGCGTATTTTTGGCTGAGCAAAGCGTTCCTGGACCTGCCCTTTAACGCTTACGCCGTGCTTAACTTCAACCCCATCGGGTTGGGCAGGCTGATCGGCCTGTTTGCCCTCCTTGCGGTGACCGGCAGGATGATGCCGTTTCCCGGCCCGCTGAGGCTTTCCCTGGCCGCCGCGGCAGGTGCTGCCGTGGTCCTGCTGAACGCCCGGGGACCGGCCCTGGCGCTGGTTGCCGCCCTGCTTTTCGGCTGCCTTCCGGCGGGCGGCAGGTTCCGGCCGCAGGCCTTCCTTGCTGTTATTTCGTTTTGCCTGGTTGCTTTCTATATTGTTTCCAATTACTGGTTTTCAACGGGTTTTCTGAGCGCAGGCGACAGCGGAAGGCTGCAGCTGTATCAGGCGGCCCTGAACGAATTCCTGCAAAACCCGCTGCTGGGCGCGGGCACCGGCTCCTTTGCCGGCCTTGCGCCTTTGCCCGGGGTTATGTACCCGCACAACCTGTTTCTGGAATCGGCGGTGGAAATGGGCCTGCCGGGACTGGGGCTGTCCTTGCTGCTGGCTTTTACCCCCCTGGCCCGCCTGATTACCCGGACAAAACGGTCGGAAGACATGGCTCTGGCCGGCCCGTTGCTGGTGTACTGCCTGGTGAATGCCATGATCAGCGGGGATATACCGGGCAATTTTCCGCTCTGGCTTTCCGCCGGAGTGGCCGCTGCCCTGTTCATGGCCGAAGCGGAGGGCCGCCGGTGCGGGTGTTGATGATTTCCGGAGCGAATATCAGGGCTTTCGGCGGTGACGCCGTACATACTTTTGAAACGGCGGGCGGCCTGGCCCGGGCCGGCGTCCGGGTAACCCTGCTCCTGCGGGGGAAATACCGCGGGTCGGGCCTGTCTGGCATTAAAGTGGTGGGGCTGCCCGTAACGGGGATCAAATACCTTGACTGGTTGATCGGGCCGCTTTTAATGTGTTTGGCGGCACTGGTTTTAACTGTGTGTAATGATTACGACGCCGTTTACGTCCGGGACAGCATTCAGGAGATGCCCGCGGTTCTGCTTCTCAGGCTGCTTAATAAAGTGGTTGTGCTGGAGGTTAACGCCGCAGCGGCGGAAGACCTCCGCTCCAGGGGCAGGCCTGCCTGGAAGCTGGCCGTGGCTGCCTGGGCTCAGCGCAGGGCCTGTCTTTCTGCCAGCCTGGTCCTGACGGTCACCGCTGCCCTGGCCGGGTGGCTGGCCGGACAGGGGGTGCCGGCCGGGAAGGTGGTTGTGGTGGCCAACGGGGCCAACCCGTACTTATACCGCCCCATGGATCGCGAGGCCGCCCTGTTCCGGTCAGGACTGGATTCATCGAAGACTTACCTCTGTTTTGCCGGCAACCTGGCCGCCTGGCAGGGTGCTGGTGCAATTATCGATGCCTTTGCCAGGCTGGCCGGATGCTACCCGGATGCCGTCCTGCTGATTATCGGGGACGGGCAGGAAAGGCTGGCCCTGGAGGGCCGGGTCCGCCGCCTGGGGCTTCAGGGCAGGGTGATTTTCACCGGCTGGCTGCCCTATCCCCGGGTTCCCCTGTACATGAATGCCAGCGTGGCAGGCATAGGCGGCGGCTGGTGCGGAGGTGACCCGCTGTTAAGGAGAAGGTTCGCCTGCAGCGGAAGTTCAGCCATAAAGGTCTTTTCTTACCTGGCCTGCGGCCTGCCGGTGGTTATACCTGATATCCCCGATCTGGCCGATGTGGTACGCCGGGCAGGCTGCGGACTGGTGGCGGCACCCGACCGGCTGGAAGACCTGGCAGCGGCCTTAAAGGCCGTTCTTGACAATCCCCGTTACCGGGCGGAGGCAGGACTGAGGGGGAGGGCCTTCATCGAACGGGAGGGGACCTGGGAACACAGGGCCGCTCAGATAAAATTGCTGATAGAGCAAAAAACAGGCCGAGCAGGGGGGATCTCCCGGTGAAAAAGCTGATGTACCTGACCGTCACCGCACCCTGCGGCCGGCAGGAGGCTTTTTTGATTGCCGAGGTGAACTGCCTGCTGGAAAAGGGAGTTGACCTGACGATAGTCCCCGTACATCCCTCCGGGCCGGTCTTTCACCGGGACGGGGTGGATCTGCTTGCAAGGACCGTTGTTGCCGGGCTTTGGAGCGGGGAGGTATGGCTGGCGGCTTTGCTGTGGTTCTTTAAGGCTCCCCGGCGGGTGCTGTCCCTGCTGTTCCTGCTGCTGAAAGGCGGCAGCCCGGTCAATAAAGCAAAGAACCTCCTTGTCTTTCCCAAAAGCCTGTTTATTGCCGGAAAGGTGAAATCGCTCGGCATAGACCACATTCACGCCCACTGGGCGTCAACCCCGTCCACCTGTGCCCTGGTGGCGTCGGCCCTCACGGGAGTTCCCTGGAGTTTTACCGCTCACCGCTGGGACATCATGGTTAATAACCTGCTCGCAGAAAAGGTGGGGAGGTGCTCCTTTGTACGGGTTGTTTCGACCTGGGGGCTCAGGCAGGTAAGCCGGATTGCCGGTTCAGAAGCGGCGAAAAAGGTGCTCTACTGCCCGATGGGGGTGAAAAGGCCCGGGAAAATACCGGAAGTGTCCTGCACATTAAGGCGGGAGTTTTTTATCGCAGCCGTCGGCAACCTTACGCCGCTAAAAGGTCACCGCTACCTGCTCCAGGCCTGCCGGCTGCTGGCGGATTGGGGTGTGAAATTCCGGTGCCTGATTATTGGCGACGGGCCGGAGCGTAAAAACCTTGCCGAACTGGCTGCCAGCCTGGGGCTTAACAATACGGCCTGGCTTACCGGGGCCATGCCCCACCACAGGGTGCTCCGGATGTTCAGGACAGGCGCTTTTCGCGTGCTGGTGCATCCCAGCGTGGAAACGCCGGACGGCCAGCATGAAGGGGTGCCGGTGGCGGTTATGGAGGCCATGGCCCACGGTGTGCCGGTTGTCGTTACGGATACCGGCAGCACCACCGACCTGGTGGACGGGCGGTGCGGCCTGGTCGTTCCCCAGAAGGATCCTGTTGCTTTGGCAACGGCCGTCAAGGCCCTGCTGGACGACCCCGGGAGGGCACGGAGCCTGGCCGCGGCCGGCTGCCGGAAAATAGACGGGCTGTTCAGCCTGGACAGGAACGTAAATATTCTTTTGACCAGGATGGGGATAACCCCGTGAGGAGGGCGGCATGCAGAGGGAAAAGGCGGTCCAGGCCGTAGCGGTGATAGTTGTCCTTACCGTGGCGGGCAAGTTTTTGGGGTTTATCCGGGAAGTGATAATGGCTTCATATTTCGGCGCCGGTGCCGTGACCGACGCCTACCTGACGTCCACCCTGGTGATTGCCCTGATTCTGAACATGCTGGGGGGGCGCGCCCTGGGCACGGCGCTTATCCCGGTATACTGCGAAATTGCCGCAGCAGGAGCGGAGGAGCGGGCGGGAAAGTTTGCCGGGACGGTTCTGATCCTTACCTTCATTATTTTCTTTGCAGCAGCCCTGCTGGGTTTTGCCTTTGCTTCCCTGCTGGTAAATGCAACCGTGCCGGGGCTTCCCGCTCAAACAAAAGGGCTGGCGGTTCATTTGACCCGCCTGTTCATGGCCGGCATACCGATGCTGGCCCTGGGGGGCGTGCTGGCTTCCCTCCTGAATGCCCATTACAGCTTTGCCGTACCGGCCGCCCTGGGCATACCGCATAACCTGGCAATAATCGGATTTGTTGTTTTTTCCGGCGCCGGAGCAGTTGACGGCCTGGCGGCGGGAACCCTGGCCGGCTATCTGGCGCAGGTGCTGGTTACCCTGCCGGCCCTTAAGAGAAAACAGGTCAGGATTACTGGCGGACTTGACTGCCGTGAGCCGGGTGTGGCCCGGATGGGCAGGCTATTGCTGCCGGTTATGGCAGGCGGGGCCGTAATGCAGTTGAACCCTCTGATCAGCCGGTTTCTTGCCTCCGGGCTGCCGGAGGGAACGATTTCGGCCCTCAGCTACGCGGACAGGATCGTCCAGGTTCTTCTGGGGCTGCTGGTTACCGCCATCATTACGGTCAGCTATCCGGCCCTGTCCAGGGAGTTTGTCCGGGAAAGGCGCGGTAATATGGCGGAACTGATTAATTCATGGGGAGGAATGCTGCTTTTCGTTACCGCTCCCCTGGCCCTTGCCATGGCGTCGTTGAGCCGCCCGCTGGTGCAGGTGATTTACGAAAGGGGGGCCTTCGGCAGCGATGCCGCCGGAGCGACCGCCGGCGCCCTGCTCTTTTACAGCCTGGGCCTGCCCTTCACCGCCCTGGGGCGTTTTTTTACCAGGGTGTTTTACATATATCACGACTCAAAGACCCCCGTGCTTATCAGCATGGCGGCTGTGGCAATAAATGTTATGGCCAGCCTGGCTCTGGTTAAGCCCATGGGCCACTGCGGGCTGGCCCTGGCCTCGACAATTTCGGCTGCCGCCGGGGTGCCGCTCTCCCTGGTTTGCCTTAAGGCCAAAACGGGGCCCGTATTTAACCGGCGGATGTGGAAAAAGGTCCTGTTAATCATCTCTGCCCTGGCGGCGGCAGCCCTTGTGATGGTAGTGGTTTCCGCTGCCGCAGGGGGCGCCGGAAAAAACGGGCACCGGGCAGGTTTGCTTTATCTTGTGCTGGTGGGCGGCGCCGGCATGACTGCTTATTTCTTTTCCGCTCATATTTTAAAAATGGAAGAGGCGGTGGCGGTGACAGCAACGTTGAAAAAAGTCAAAATCGTGCTCAGGCGGAAGGTGACATGACGGGCATAAAGGACCGTACCCTGTGGATAATTAACCACCATGCCGGCGGGCCCGGAAGGCACGAGAGCTTTGCCAGGGAGCTTGAATCCAGGGGATGGCGGGTGAGGCTGTTTGCCTCCAGCTTCATCCATAACCTGTTTTTAGAGCTGAAGGACTACCGGCCGGGCAGCATGCACTTAATGGAAAAATTGAGGGGTGTGGACAGGGTCTGGATTAAAACACCGCCTTACCGGGGCAACGGCCTGTCCAGGCTGCTCAACCACCTTGCCTTTGCCTGGCGGGTGACCGGGGTGGGATTGAAGCTGGAGCCGCCGGGCGCAATTATCGGCTCCTCGGCCCACCTGTTCACCGGCCTGGCCGCGTACCTCCTGGCCAGGAAGCACCGCGTTCCCTTCATCTTTGAAATAAGGGACATCTGGCCCCAGTCCCTTATTGACATAGGCGCCGTACACAGGCTTAACCCCCTGGCTGTGGGAATGGGTGCGCTGGAGAAATTTTTATACCGTAAAGCCCGGCTAATAATCAGCGTGCTGCCTGGCGGGGGGGAACATGTGGCCGGCCTGGGTATTGACAGGCGCAAGGTGGTATACATACCCAACGGTGTCGACCTGGCCTGGTACGACCGCTGCGCCCGGGAGAAAAGCCTCACTCCGGAACAGGCGGCTCTTTTCCGGAAGATTAAAGGCAGCATGGTTGCCGTCTACGCAGGGGCGCACGGGTATGCCAACGGCCTGGAGACGGTGACGGGCGCGGCCGCAATTTTACAGCGAAATGGGGTCAGGGATGTACATATTGTATTGGTGGGCGGCGGGCCGTGCAAAGCCCGGCTGGTGCAGGCCGCCAGGGAGCAGGGGCTGGCCAACGTGACTTTCCTGGACCCGGTTGAGAAGTCGCAGGTTCCGGCAATTCTTAAAAATGCCGACGTGTGCCTGTTTCACCTCCGCAACAGCAGGGCCTACCGGTTCGGCCTTAGCTCAAACAAGCTTTTCGATTACATGGCTGCGGCCAGGCCGCTGATAGCCGCAGTAGACATCCCCCCGCTGCCGGGGTTTTCCCGGTTTGGCGTGCACATCCCCTCTGACGACCCGGCAGCCCTGGCCGGGGCCATTCTGCATATGGCGGGCATGCCGCCGGAGGCTAGGAGGAAAATGGGGCTGTGCGCCCGCAGGTACGTGGAAAGATTTCATGATGTTCCGGTGCTGGCAGACGGGCTGGCGGAAGCCGTTGAAAACTTGTAACATTAGGCCGGCAAAAAGCCTCTGCGGAGGCTTTATTGCCGGCACTTTGCTTTTTGGGAGGCTTCAGGCCTGGTTGATATTACCACAAGGGAAATTGCATATATTGTCGAATTTTGTCACATCAGCAGCGTTATCTGGCCCGATAATTTCTGGCAAGGAGGCAACAAATGAGAAAAACACGTTACAGATACCTTGGTTGCATTTTAACCTTTGCTTTACTTTTTGCCATGCTTCCTGTAATGCCTGCCGGAGCGATTGATTCCGGCGAACTGCGGCAGATGTTTGACCGGCTGGACACCGTCAATAACGGGAACTGGCACAAGGATGCCAACAACGACGAATCGGCGCTGGCCTGGGGCGAAAGCTATGTTTTGGACTCTTACGTAACTATGTATGAGGCCACCGGGGATACTTACTACCTGGACAAGTTCGTTACCCACGGCAAGAGCGTTCTGGCCCAGCGGGACACCTCCAGGGGGGTTACGGACTACCGCGGCTTAAGCCTGCCCGCCTGGCGAAACGGCAAATATACTCTGAACGGTGAATACGCCATTTTTGCCGTGCATACCGGGATGATCGTTTATCCCATGGCCAGGTTTGCCGCCCTTGTCGCTGAAAATCCCTCCCTGAATAAATACAGGGAGGACATGGAGCTGTTCCTGCAGGCGGCAAAAGACGCCGTGGCGGTGCACCGGGATGAGTGGGTGGACAACGGTGATACCGGCTATTACAAGTTCCCTGATGATATGCCTTACAAACAGGCCGGCATGGGCCTGCCCTTCAACCAGTACCTGGCCATGGCCAGGGCGGAGCTGATGATTTACCGCGCCACCGGCGAAGCCCAGTATCTGGAGCGGGCGAGGAAAATGCTCCAGCACTTCAAGAACAGCCTGGCCGTTGATCAGGATACCGGCGGCTACATCTGGCGTTATTCTGCTTTTTACAGCTCATCTTACGAGGATACCGGACATGCCAAGACAGACGTGGATGCAGCTTTTCAAGGTTACAGCGCCGGGGTGGTGTTTAACGCCGAAGACATGGTCCGGTTTGCCAATAACGCTGCTAGGAAGATCATCAGGCCCGACGGAAATATCGCCGGCAATATTCTGGGCGAAGGCACAATCCAGTATCCCTGGCTGATTGGATTCTGGTCGGCCTTCGGGCAGTTTGCACCTGTGATTACGGATACCGCCTATAAAGTGCTTTCAGAAATGTCTTACGGCGGGCCCAGCGGCCTTCTGGCCGTGGCCATGCTGAACAAGGCCTGTTCTCAGCCTGGCTACCGTGGCGGCGAAGGGCAGAATCCTCCGCCGGTGGACAACCCTCCGCCGTCCGGCGAGATGGTGAAGAACGGCGATTTCAGCCAGGGCCAGACCGGGTGGTCCGGGCCCGACGTGGTGGTGAAAACAGAAAGCAACGGGAACAAATACGGAAGCGCGAAATACGGGTGGAACTTCTACCAGTACGTTCCGGTGGAGCCGGGCGCGAAATATGTTTTGAGCGCGTCCACCAGGCGGGGGAGTGCGGCCAGCGAGGCCAGGATAGCGTACTTTTTTTACGATGCAGCCGGCAGGCAGCTGGCCAGCGGCGACGTCCTTTATAAACACAAGGGAACGGGGTGGGAGCAGATTCCGGCCCGGACCGTCACCGCCCCGGCCGGGGCGGCCAGGATCCTGATCAAGCTGCTGGTCAACGGCGGTTCCGGCACCCACGACTTCGATAATATCTCCATGAAGCCGTTGGACAACCCTCCGCCGTCCGGCGAGATGGTGAAGAACGGCGATTTCAGCCAGGGCCAGACCGGGTGGTCCGGGCCCGACGTGGTGGTGAAAACAGAAAGCAACGGGAACAAATACGGAAGCGCGAAGTACGGGTGGAACTTCTACCAGTACGTTCCGGTGGAGCCGGGCGCGAAATATGTTTTGAGCGCCTCGACCAGGCGGGGGAGTGCGGCCAGCGAGGCCAGGATAGCATACTTTTTTTACGATGCAGCCGGCAGGCAGCTGGCCAGCGGCGACATACTTTATAAACACAAGGGAACGGGATGGGAGCAGATTCCGGCCCGGACCGTCACCGCCCCGGCCGGGGCGGCCAGGATCCTGATCAAGCTGCTGGTCAACGGCGGTTCCGGCACCCACGACTTCGATAATATCTCCATGAAAAAGGCATAGGACGTTCTGGAAAAGCCACCTGATCTGGCGGGTGGCTTTCAGGTTGCTGACAAAGTCCCCCCGGTGGCTGAAACCGCTTGGCTCAGAATGCTCCGCGTCGGGTGAGTATGCGCTCACTTCGGGCGGACTTGGGGCGCCCTCAACTCACCGTCCTGGCTCGGTGAGGGCTGGCGCGGACGTCCTGTCCGCGCCCCCAATTCCGCAACCTCAGTTTCGCCAAGTTCACCAAACGACGCTACGCAACAGAGCAGCGTCTTCAGCCACCGATGGCTTTAATGGTAGTTTGTCTTCAGTCTGAAGCCACCTGCTACGGCAGGTGGCTTTTATCATGCCCCTGCAAAAGTCACCATCCCCGGGCCGCTGCCATATAATGTGGAGAGCGAAAACCGGCCGGTCAGGAGAGGCTGTAACTGTGATAAATTACATTCACCCGCGGGCCGCCATGGGAAAAAGCTGCACGATAGGCTTTTACTCCGTTGTCCGCGAGGACGTCTGGATCGGGGAAGGCACCTCAATCGGAAATAACGTTACCATTTACCCCGGGACGGTGGTGGGAGAAAACTGTTTTATCGGCGACAACTGCGTTCTGGGCAAGCAGCCCCATCCGGCCAGAACAAGCACCGTCCGGCCTGACGGCCTGCTGGAGCCGTTAAGGCTGGGGGCCGGCAGCGTTGTTGGCAGCGGAGCCGTGCTTTACGCCGGGACCGTAATAAAGGAAGAGGTGATGATCGGAGATCTGGCCTCGGTACGGGAGAGGTGCAAAATCGGCCGCCGGGTAATCATCGGCCGCGGCGCTGTTCTGGAAAATGACGTGTCTGTGGGGGATTACAGCAAGCTCCAGACCGGGGCGTACCTGACGGCACATACTTCTGTTTCCGCCCGGGCCTTTATCGCGCCCATGGTGATTACGGCCAACGACAACCAGATGGGGAGGACAGAAGAGCGCCTTTCTGAAAAAAGGGGGCCCTGCATAGAAGAGGGCGCCAGGATAGGCGCCGGGGCGCTGCTGCTGCCGGGAGTGAGGGTTGCTGCGGAAACCTTTGTTGCAGCCGGCTCACTGGTCACCAGGGACACCCGGCCCGGAACGGTGGTAATGGGACGGCCCGCCAGGTTCGTAAGGTTTGTTCCGGAGAAGGAAAAAGGTTAGGGGAGTGGCTCTTTTGGAACTGGTCCGCCTTTGGGAAATATTGAATAAAAGGCTGTCCGTTATACTTGTAACGGTCATTCTGGCGGTGGTGACCAGCGGGGTGACGTGCATGCTTTTGCCCGTTCAGTACCGGGCCAGGGCATTCCTGCGGCTTGATCAGACCGACCCCGCCACCGGCCTTTCCAGGCCGGATTACAACAGCTTGATGATGTACCGCCAGCTGGCAAGGACATACAGCGAACTGGCGGCAAGCGAGCCGGTAATGCAAAAACTGTCCGGTGCCGTCAACGGCGAGTTGAGCCCCGAAAAACTCAAGGAAATGGTTTCGGTCCGCAAAGTTAAGGATCTGGAACTGCTTGAGATCTCGGTGGTGGATGAAAACCCGGAGCGGGCGGCATATCTTGCCGACAGGCTGGCCGCCATTTTGCAGCAGGAGGAAAGAAATGCATGGAAGATGAACAACCTGCAGGTAATCGTCCCGGCCTTTCCCGACAGGCGCCCGGCAGGGCCGAACGTCTTCCTTGCCGTTTTCACCGCCGGTCTGGCCGGCCTGGGTTTAGCGGTAATGGCGGTGGCTGTATTGGAATACCCGGCCGGGAAAGGACAGTCATGGCCAGGGTGAAATTCGGCATTGCCGGCTGCGGCCGGATTGCAAGGGTACATGCAGAGGAAATTTTAACTATGCCGCAGGCGGAACTGGCGTCGGTTTGCGACATCGATCCGGGGGCCTTGCAAAGCTTTACCTGCCGCTACGGGGTAAAGGGATACCGGGATTATGCGGAAATGCTCAATAAAAGCGACCTTGACGTTATTGTCATCTGCACCCCCAGCGGGCTGCACGCAGAAATGGGGATTATGGCGGCGCGGTTGGGGAAGCATGTTCTCGTTGAAAAGCCCATGGCTCTTACGCTTGAAGACGCAGACAGGCTCATCGAAACCTGCGAGAAGGAGGGAGTCCTTCTTTCGGTGGTTTTGCAAAACAGGTTCAAACCGCCTTTCCGGTTGCTGAAAATGGCCGTGGATGAGGGGAGATTCGGCAAATTGAGCCATGCCGGGGTAACCGTCCGGTGGAACCGTGACGAGGCATATTTTCATAACAATCCGTGGCGCGGCAAGAAGGCGGAGGACGGGGGGGTGATGATGAACCAGGCCATCCACAGCATCGACATGCTTCAGTGGTTAATGGGTCAGGTTGAATCATTATTTGCATATACGGCCACCCGCTACCGCCCCATTGAGGCAGAGGATGTCGGGGTTGCTGTTCTAAGGTTCAAAAGCGGCGCCTTGGGCGTGATTGAAGCCGCTTCTACCGTTTACCCCCGCAACCTGGAGGAGACCATTGCCCTTTTTGGAGAGAAGGGAACCGCCGTAATAGGAGGGGTTAAAGCGGGGGAAATAAAAACCTGGCAGTTCAGTGAAGCCGGAGAAGAAGGCAAATTCCTGCCCGGCCGGAATGATGCCGCCGGGAACGTGAAATCGGGCCACCGGGTTGTTTTGGAGAACATGATAAAGGCGCTGAAGACGGGCGGCGGCCTTGCCGTCGACGGCCGGGAGGGGAGAAAGGCGCTGGAGATTGTGCTGGGAATTTACCGTTCGGCCGAAACCGGCATGCCGGTATCCCTGCCGCTCACCAGGCGCTGCGGTTAATTTGCCTTTTATTTTACTGTAGAGGGAGGGGGAAATTGACGGTTGCCCTTTTTGACTTGAAAAGGCAGTACCAGAGCCTGGAAAATGAAATAACCGGGGCCATCCGGGAGGTTCTGGCAGGAGGGGAATACATCCTGGGCCGGCGGGTGCAAATGCTGGAGGAGCAGGTTGCCGCCTACTGCGGGGCAAGGTATGGCGTTGGTGTGGCCAGCGGCACCGACGCCCTGTTTCTTTCCCTGGCGGCCTGCGGCGTCGGCAGAGGCGACGAGGTCATCACCACCCCTTTCACCTTTTTTGCCACTGCCGGGGCCATATCCCGGACCGGGGCCATCCCGGTATTTGCAGACATTGATCCCCGCACCTTTAATATTGATCCGGAAAAAATTGAAGCCAGGATCACCGGCCGGACCAGGGCCGTTGTGCCCGTGCATATCTTCGGCCAGATGGCGGACATGGACGCAATTTTAGAAATAGCCGGAAAATACGGCCTGGCGGTAATTGAAGACGCCTGCCAGGCCATAGGCTCGGAAAACAAAGGCAGGAAGGCCGGGTCTTTGGGGCTTGCCGGCTGCTTCAGCTTTTTTCCCGCTAAAAACCTGGGATGCTGCGGCGACGGCGGAATGATCGTAACCAGCAATGAAAAACTGGCTGCCAGAATAAGATCCCTCCGGGCGCACGGCAGCAGCAAAAAGTTTTTTCACGAGACAATAGGCTGCAACAGCCGGCTGGACGAGATTCAGGCGGCGGTTTTGCTGGTGAAATTGAAGTACCTCGAAAAATGGCTGAACAGGCGGGCGGCCCTGGCCGGCCTGTACTCCTCGCTGCTGAAAGGCGCTGTTGTTACCCCCTTCGTGGCGCCCGGGAACAGGCACACTTACCATCTTTATGTAATCCGCACGCCCAGGAGGGAAGCGGTTAAAAGGCACCTGGAAAAAAACGGGGTGTCATGCGGCCTGTACTATCCCCTGCCCCTGCATCTCCAGCCGGCTTACCAATGGCTGGGCTACAGGAAGGGGGATTTTCCGGAGGCGGAAAAGGCTTCGGAAGAGCTGCTGGCAATTCCCCTTTATCCGGAGCTAACCCGTGCCGAGGTGGAAAGAATTGCTTTGCTGGTCAGGCAGGGGGTACAGAGCTAAAACCCGGCCACGCTCCGGCGCCTGACTGGCACATCTTCCGTGTCCGGTTAATAAACTAAATAAGACTGGAAAAGGAAGGTGCTAAAGTATGAATGTTCCTCTTTCGTCCCCCGACATTGGCCAGAGGGAACGGGAACTGGTAAACGAAGTACTAGCCGGCAGCATTCTCAGCATGGGCCCCAAGGTGGAGCAATTTGAGCGGATGGTGGCCGAATATCTTGGGGTTAAGGAAGCGGTGGCGGTGAGCAGCGGGACCAGCGGCCTTCACCTGGCGGTGCGGGCGCTCGGCATAGGCGAAGGCGACGAGGTGATCACCACGCCCTTCAGTTTTGTTGCCTCCAGCAACTGTATCCTCTATGAGCGGGCCCGGCCGGTGTTTGTTGATATAGATCCGCTCACGTTGAACATCGATCCGGAAGGGATAGAAGCCAAAATAACCCCCAGGACCAGGGCCATTCTTCCCGTGCATGTCTTCGGGCGGCCGGCAGATATGGCTGTTATTATGGATATTGCGAAAAAACACGGGCTGTATGTTATTGAAGACGCCTGCGAAGCCGTGGGCGCCAGCTATAACGGTAAAATGGCGGGCAGCGAGGGCGATGCAGGTGTGTTTGCCTTTTACCCCAACAAACAGATTACCACCGCCGAAGGCGGGATTATTTCCACCAACAGCACCGAACTGGCCGGTTTGTGCCGGAGCATGCGCAACCAGGGGAGGATCGATGGAAAAAAATGGCTTGACCATTGCCACCTCGGCTATAATTACCGGATGGATGAATTGAGCGCCGCCCTGGGCGTAGCCCAGATGGAGCGCATCGACGAAATTCTGGCAAAGCGGGAGGCGGTGGCCAGGGCCTATAATGCCAGGCTGGGGCGGTTGAAGGGAGTCACGCTACCTCATATGGAACCGGGGATTAAAATAAGCTGGTTTGTTTATGTAATCCGCCTGGACCCCGGCATCAGCCGTGACAGGGTGATGACCTACCTGCAGGAAAAAGGCGTGGACTGCAGGCCTTATTTCCCGCCGGTCCACCTGCAGCCTTTCTACAGGGAAACGTTTGGCTACCGGGAAGGGGACTATCCCAATGCGGAGCGGGCCGCCTCCGCGACGCTGGCGCTGCCGTTTTTCAACAATTTAACGGAACAGCAGATGGATTACGTGGTTGAAGTGCTGGAACAGGCGATAAGCCGGGCGGCATAAAAAAAGCCGGTTATTTGCCGGCTTTTGACTCTTCATCGAAGAGGGGCGATTTATCTATGACGGTTTTTTCCGTTACGTTCACGTTAACGTCGACATCTGCCGGGACTTCGTAAACAATCCGGTTATTCTTCGACAGGATGAGCTTGGGCGCTTGCTCCGAAGTGTTTCCTGTTAAAGTAATGTCAATTACCTTATGCCTGGACGATGTCTTGGTAACTATCATTTCCACGTCCCCGAATTTGATCAAATCGCCCACTTTGCTTCCCGAGGCAATTATGTTGTTGATGCTGGCCGCTGCCGGTGGTGCGGGAGTGGACGGCGGGTTTGAAACACTGCCCGGAGTTGTTGCTGGCGCTGGATTTGCCCTAGTTTGAGCAGGGCTGGCGGGTTGAGCGCTGGCAGGACTGCTTTGTGCTGCCTTTGCAGGCGTTCCCTCTTTTTGCAATTCTTCTGCCTGCTTTGTATAGGACTCCTGATTAAATTCCCTTTCCTTTAAACTTACGTAATTCTCTTTCCAGAGGTAGGCTCCAAGCAAAATAATCAAACCAAAGAAGGCAATTGATACCGTAAAAAAAATTTCCCGCCTGGTCACTTTATTTTTCTTTCTCCCCCTTCCTTTTTAATTTCCTAATCCTGCGGGTGCCGGTTTTCATTATATTGTATTCAGCAGGTAAGAAAGTGTTAAGGGAATGAAATTAAAGGCACATCATGGGCGGTTGGATTAGCTTTGGCCCTGGAACCAGATGGTAACAGCCGAATTAAAACCCTGTTTTTTATTTTTGAATTTTAACCTGGCAAACCTTAAGAAGTATTGCGGAACAATAACCTGCATATTTCCAGGGAAAACAGTTGATTCAGACTCACCGAAGGACCCCCAGGTGATGCCGTCCGTACTCATTTCCGCCTGACAAATTACTGGATTTAATCCCTCGTTTATCACTAAAAATGTAAATACACGCAGACGCGATACCTCCCTTGATTTGCTGTGCCGTACTTCGTCAGAAGTCTTTAAGTTCCTTTGAACAAAACTGGAGAAATGGGGAGTCAATGAACTTTTATGCTTTTTTTTATCGGACTTCACAACATAAAACAGATTGCCGTTTTCCTCTACAATAAAATCTTTGGTTGAATTTTTCAAACTATTGGCCTTCATTAAATACCTCCGGGATTTTTTATTTATTTAATTTATATGTATATTATAGAGGAGATTGGGAAGACATTGTCTTCCCAATCTTTTTATGACTGGCCCTGGAAGAAGATGTTCAGGGTTACGGCGCTGCTAGCGTTGACGGCGCTGTAGTAGACTCTGGCATACTTTAAGAATGTCTGGGCTACTAGAGTCGTCATAGAATTCTGGTTGATGGTTACCGGGCCCGCCTCATCCTGCCAGGTTGTAGCGTCAGGGCTGATTTGCAGTTTGACCAGCGCCTGGGCATTTGCGACTGTGGAAACGTTTACTACACCGAAAGTCCAGGTACTAAGCCCAAGCACGTTATAAGTGGTGTCAGGGGTACCCGCGGTGTCAGTGATGTTGGCCCTGGTTGCCGACACGTCAGTGGTACCCACGGCGACTGCCAGCCCCGTGGAGGTGATGAGAATACCGTTGGCCGGCGGTGTGATTGACAGGCCGGAAGCCGGCGCCGTGACGGTGAGGCCGTTGGCCGGGGCAGTGATGGCCAGGCCGGTGCTGGTGATGGTGAGGCCGTTGGCCGGTGGCGTGATAGCCAGGCCACCGGTGGGCGGGGTAATGGACAGGCCGGAAGCCGGCGCCGTGACGGTGAGGCCGTTGGCCGGGGCAGTGATGGCCAGGCCGGTGCTGGTAATGGTGAGGCCGTTGGCCGGTGGCGTGATAGCCAGGCCACCGGTGGGCGGGGTAATGGACAGGCCGGAAGCCGGCGCCGTAACAGTCAGGCCGTTGGCCGGGGCGGTTATGGCCAGGCCAGTGCTGGTGATGGCCAGACCATTGGCCGGCGCCGTGATTGCCAGGCCTGTTGAGGTTATTGCCAGGTTACCTAATGAGTCGGTGTTGAACGCGACGTTGTTGCTGCCGAAAATTTTTACTTTTACCTGGTCCGGATTGTCCTGGAAAATTTTAAAGTTTGGCATGAGAGACACTCCTTCATATTAGTTCTGATTAATGTAGCTACCTAAAAATAGAATATTTTACATATTAGTGGAAAGTTCCAGTTTTTGCAACATATATTAAAATAAAAATTTACTGTTTTGAGAGGTATAAAGGAAAATTATGGATGCCAGAATAAGCTTGTGTATGATTGTTAAGGACGAGGCACAAAACATCCGCAGGTGCCTGGAGAGCGTAACCGGTGCAGTAGACGAAATAATTGTTGTAGATACGGGCTCCACCGACGAAAGCTGTCAAATAGCCGGAGAATACGGAGCGCTCGTACACTTGTTTCCCTGGAATGAAAACTTCAGCGACGCCCGCAACGCTTCACTGGAACTGGCCACCGGTGACTGGATCCTGTTTCTGGATGCCGACGAGGAACTGGCAGGGGAGAGCAAGGAAGCGCTGCGAAGGCTGACGGCAGACGATAATGTGGAAGGTTACTTTGTAAAGATAATTAACTACCTGGGGAACGAGGGGTGGATCGAAACCTGCCCGGACCTGGTCTTCCGTCTTTTTAGAAACCGGCCGGAATACAGGTTTCGCGGAGCGATTCACGAGCAGATCGCCGACGTCATCCTGGAGAAAAACGGCAAGGCCGCCTACCGCATGGCGGAAGAAATAGTGATAATCCATTACGGCTATTTAGACAGGCAGATAAGTGAAAAAGATAAAAAGAACAGGAATCTGAAGATAATTCAAAAGGAGCTTGGTGAAAATCCTGAAAACCGGTTGTTGAGGTTTCACTACGGCGTGGAGCTTTTCCGTGCCGAAAGGTATGCGGAGGCAGCTGATGAGTTGACCCGGGCCGCAAACGGCATAGATCCCAATACCATTTACCTTCCGAAGCTTTTGCGGTATATTGTCATGTCCCACCAGTCTGCCGGTCAGCCTGAGAAAGCCCTCGATGTGGCCCGCCTGGGCCTGCAGGTTTTTCCCAATTATGCGGACCTGTACTACTATTGCGGGCTTCTTTACTTAGAATTGAGGCGGTATACCTTGGCCCGTGAATATTTCCTAAAGGCGGTCTCAATGCCGGAACAGCCGGCCCAGTACGCTTCTTTTGGCGGTGTAAGGGGATTCAGGTCGTACTACCACCTGGGCCAGATTTCGGAAATTTTCTTAGACTACGAAGATGCGCTCCGCCACTATATTTCATGCTTGCGTGACAATCCTGATTTTACCCCTGCTCTGGAAAATATCGTGAGAATTCTCAAGCCACGTGAAAATCCTGATTACGCAAAGGAATGCCTGGAAAAAGTTTTTGAATTCAGCACTCCCCGGGCCAATCAAATGATGGGAAATATATACTTCCGGCAGGGAGCATACAGCCTTGCCCTGGAATACTTTAATAGATATACAGGCAGCGAGCCGGCATCGCCTGAAATTCAGCTCTGGAAAGCCATTTGTTTAATTCAACTGCGGCGGTACCTGGAGGCGCTGAGAATCATAGAGAGCTTTAATTCCAATAGCCATCTGTACCCGCTGGCAATGTTAAACAAATTACTTTGTTTTTGGGTTCAGGGCAAGAAACAAAAGGTCTGCTCTATTTTAGCGGAACTACGCGCCCTGGGCCTGGCGGAGGACACGGATAAGGTTTTAACTCTTTTTTTGAATTCACAGGACAAACGAAAAAATGTATATAGAGTAACCCTGGGGCAGGACGGGGTGGCTCTCTTACTTGATATCGTAAAGAGATTGCTTGATATGAATGAAGCAGACAGAGCGATTTATCTGTTGAACAAGGTCAATCCTGAAAGTATGGCCGAATACAGGCTGACCATCGCCCGGCTCTTTTATGACTTCGGCTTTAAGGAAAAGGCAGAACTGCTTTTGAGAGAATATTTGACTGCAAACCAGGACGGGGAGGCGCATTTCCTGTTAGCGGAAATCTGCCGGGAGACAGGTAATTACATCGAGGCTGCACAGCATTACCAGTACGCCCTGGAAATCAACCCGGATGAGCCGCGTTATTACCTCAGGCAAATAAACCTGTACGACAACTGGCGCAAAAAAATCTTGCAAGAAGCCATTGAAAAATACCCTAATCTGGAGGTTTTTATAAAGCTATCGGAGGAGGCCCCGGTTAACTGATGGAAGATACTATCACCCTGGCAATGATCGTAAAAAACGAAGCCGGAAATTTAAAGAGATGCCTGGACAGTGTCAGCGGCCAGGTTGACGAGATTGTTATCGTGGACACAGGTTCCACGGACGAAACCCTGGAAATAGCACGAAGGTATACGGATAAAATTTACCACTTTCCCTGGGGCGGTGACTTTAGCGCCGCCCGGAATTTTGCTATTGAAAAGGCCGGCGGTGAATGGATAATATCCCTTGATGCAGATGAGGAACTGGTTTCCGGAACCGGAGACTTGAAGCGCCTTGTAGCCCGGGATAAACACCTGGAAGCCTACCTCTTGCCCCTAAACAATCCTACCGCCGGTTCTCCCGGTGAATACAACCGTTTTTTGGTGCTGCGTCTTTTCAGGAACAACGGGCGCTACCGGTTCCGGGGAAAAATCCACGAACAAGTCACCGTTTCTGAAAAAGGAGTGGTAGGAATAGCAGAAGGGCCTGTGATAAGCCATAAAATGCTTCCTGCCAGGGAGCGCAACCGCAAAAGAGGGCGCAACCTTGCTTTACTGAAAAAGGCGTTTTCTGACGACCCGCAGAACTATTTTTTACAATATTACATTGGGGTCGAGTGGCTGATGCTGGGCAAGCCGGAGCGGGCCCTCCCGCACTTTCAGCAAGCTTACCGCAACCTCACGGACGAGAACCTCCTCTTTCGCGGGCCTGCTTTGCGTTACTTAATTATCTGCTTGAAGGAATTGGGAAGACTGGACGAGGCAATTTGCCTCTGCCTTGAAGCAGACCTCAAATATCCTGAATATACCGATGTTTATTACTTGTGCGGGGTCCTCTTCGAGGAAAAGAAAGAGTTTCAGTTGGCCATAAAGTGGCTAAATCAGGCAGTCAAGTGCGGGACACCCCCGGCTATTTACAGCCACATGAACGGGGCAGGGAGTTTTTTAGCCTTCTACCACCTTGGCTACTGCCACGAAATGCTGGGCCAGGCAGAGGTGGCAGAGAACTATTACCAGCAAGCCCTGGACACAAACCCTGGATATATTTATCCGATCTACAACCTCTTTCTGATAATGCTGGCAAAACGCGGTCCCCGGCTTACTCTGGAATATTTCAAGAAAAAAGGCTACCTGGGCCACATTGACCTGGCCCTGGCCGCGGCCGGTTTGTTTTTTAATTGGGGTTACCCGGAACTGGCCCGCCGGTGCCTGGGGCACTATGAAACAAGCGGTAAAAGAGCCAAAGAATTTTATTTTTACCTGGGTAAATACAACATTTACTCGGGGAAGCTGAAGCAGGGGCTGGATTATTTGAAGCAGGTTTCAGAAGAAAGCAGCTTTTTTATCCAGTCACAGATCCTCCGGGCGGTTGCCCTCCTGCTCCAGGGCCGTTTCGAGAAAGTAAGGTCTCTGGCCCTTGAGTTGTGGAAGAACCATGCGGCCAGGCGCCGCGCCCTGGTCCTGTTGAGCTTAGCCCGCCTGGTGGAAAAGGGAGGGACGTTAAGCTTCCCTCAAAAAGTAAGGGATATAGACCTGTTGGAGACTGCCCTTGAAATCCTTGACCAGTGCAGCCGCTATCTGCCTGATGAAGATCGCGCCCGAAAGGACCCTCGGCTCAACCGTCTGATCAATGGCCTGGAAGCGCTCATTAAGAATAATTCGCCCCGCGGCCACCTGGCCTTAATTGAGCATTACCGCGATAAGTCTTACAGCGCCCGGAGCTTTTTTGATTATAAATACGGGTTTGGCGGGAACCGGGTATGAAGAAAAAAGAAACCGTCAGTTTGTGCCTCATAGCAAAAGACGAAGAGGAGTTCATTTTATCCTGCATTAACAGTGTAAAACACCTGGTTGACGAAATAGTTGTGGTGGATACTGGCTCCCGGGATCAGACGGCCAGGCTGGCCAGAGAGGCGGGGGCCAGGGTATATGATTTTAACTGGCCGGGTGACTTTGCCCTGGCCAGGAATTATGCACTGGAACAGGCTGTATCCGGCTGGATCCTGGTGCTCGATGCCGATGAAGTCCTGGACTATGTCACCGTTGAAGATTTTAACCGGCTGCTCTGCGCCTGCGATGTGGAAGGATACTTCCTGCACATTAAGAACTACCTGGGAACAGGGCAAGAAGTGGCGTGGGACCAGGTTGTGAGGCTGTTTAGAAACAAGCCTGCCTACAGGTTCACAGGGGCCATACACGAGCAGGTGGCGCCGGCCATTTTAAACGCCAATGGTGGCAGAGGGCTGGCGGCAGCCCCCCTGGTGATTAACCATTACGGCTATTTAAAAGCCCAGCTCTTGAAAAAAGATAAATTTAAACGAAACACTATAATCATCAAGAGGGCGCTCGAGAACAACCCTGACGACCCGTTCCTTTTATACAGCCTTGCTGTGGAACACTACCAGAAGGGAGAAATTTCTAAAGGCCTTGACTGTTTTGAAAAAGCCCTGGTCCGGATGCGGGGACCGGAAGGTTATTTTGAGGATGTAGTCCTTAATATCGCACTGGGATTATTAAAATTGGGCAGGACGGAAAGGTTAATCGAGTTTGTAAGCAAGTCACTGGAGATGTTTCCTGAACACCCTGAATTGTTTTTACTCAGGGGTCTGGGTTACCTAAACCTGGGGAAATACCTCGAAGCCGCCGGGGATCTCGACAGGACACTAAAAAAGGGAGGCAGCAGGCTGTTTCCGGAATCCTTTATCCGTGACTTAATAGGGGAGAGGAGCATGCTTATGAAACGGCGGGTCCTGGTGGCAAGCCCAGTACGGCAAAAAGAAGCAATCCTGAGGGAATTCCTGGAGTCGCTGGAGATGCTGGATACTTCAGGGCTGGAGCTGGATTTCGCCTTTATTGACGACAATAACGGGCATGATTTGCTGGCCGCCTTCGCCTGGAGAAAGGGCAATGTCCGGGTTTTTCCGGCGAAGTCCGGAGATTCCTACCTTTGCGACGAGACCACCCACTACTGGCGGGAGGAACTGATCTGGAAGGTGGCCGCATTTAAAAACCAGTTTATCAAGCTTGCCCTGGAAGAGGGCTACGACTACCTTTTTCTCGTTGATTCGGATTTATACCTGCATCCCAAAACAATCACCCACCTGGTCTCCCTGGGAAAGGACATTGTCTCGGAGGTCTACTGGACCAGGTGGGAGCCGGGCATGGTTCCACTCCCCCAGGTGTGGGCCGGGGACCAGTATCGCCTGTACCATTTCCAGAGGGGCGAGGTCTTGAGTGAGGAGGAAACAAACCGGAGGACCTCCGAATTTTTGCAAATGCTGTCCGGGCCGGGCACCTATAAGGTCGGAGGACTGGGAGCTTGTACCTTAATCAGCAGAAGAGCGCTGTCCATGGGGGTGTCCTTCAGTGAAATATACAACCTGGGCTTTATCGGCGAGGACCGGCACTTTTGCGTCCGGGCCGCCGCGCTGGGGCTGGAACTCTATGCCGACACCCATTACCCGCCCTTTCACATCTACCGGGAGTCCGAACTGCCGGCCCTCAAAGAATATAAAGAGCGAATTTTTCCTGCCGGTAATCTTAAGAGCAAATGTACGGCAAGTACACCAGTACAGCACAGGAGAGGGGAAAAAGGAAGCAAAATTACTCTGGCTATGTTAGTAAGAAATGAGGCAGGAAGGTACCTGGAAATGGTCCTTGAACACGCTGCCCGGTATATTGACAGCGCCGTCATCCTGGACGACGCCAGCGAGGACGACACGGTAGAAGTATGCAGAAGGGTTTTGAGCGGTATCCCCCTGAACCTGGTTTCAAACAAGGAGCCGTGTTTCAACAATGAGATAGTTCTGAGAAAACAACTTTGGGAACTGACCGTTGATACCGGGCCCGACTGGATCTTGATCCTGGACGCCGACGAGATTTTTGAAGACAGGGCTCCCCAGGTTTTAAGGTCACTGGCAAGACGCCCTGACGTATATTATTATGCCTTCCGCCTATATGACATGTGGGATGAAAAATTCTACCGCGAGGACACCTACTGGTGTGCCCACAAGTGGTACCGCCCCTTCATGGTCAGGTACGTCCCGGGCTTTAACTACCTGTGGAAGGAGACTCCCCAGCACTGCGGACGTTTTCCCAAAAATATAGAGGAATTGAGAGGTGAGGCCAGCCAGTTGAGGATTAAACACCTTGGCTGGATGAAACCGGAAGACCGCCTCAAAAAGTATTACCGCTACAAGCAACTGGATCCTGAAAGCGTCTACGGTATAAAGGAGCAGTACCAGTCGATCCTTGACCCCAGGCCGAATTTAGTGCCCTGGGTGGAGGAACTTTAACAAGTCAACCAAAAGCCATAGCTGGTACCATTCCATAACGGGCTCAAGAATTTTTAATAAGCCACAATGTTCTTCATAATTTATATTGTGTCTGCATGGAAATGTAACGCATATCTTGTAATAGTATGATTTTATGGAAAAAAGGGGTGTGGGCTAGTGAAGTATAAACTTGGCAGGGTTGATGATATAATTTCAGCATTTAATTCAATAAGTCAGAAGCAGGATAAGGCAAACCATAAGCTGTCCAGGCTGTCGACAACAGTTTCATCCATTAACACCAAAGTAGCCAACCAGGTGGAAGTTTTGAGGAGCCAGGTCTATCTTTTCAGCAGCGACATGGGCTGGCTGGGTATCTGGGATATTGCGTCCGGCAGTTATAAAGGCTTTGTAAACGTCGGTTCTTCCAGCTCCGGGAAAATGACTGTCGCCGGGGAAACCGGGCAGGTTTTCCTGCTGGCTGAAAACGGCAATAAAATATTTATCATAGATCCCTACCTTCCCGGCGTTACGGGGGCGTTCCAATTTGATGCAGTGGCTTCCTTTGCAGTTTCTCCAGGCGGGCAAAGAATATTTGTATCCCAGAACAGCAGCTCGATTTTGACGGAAGTGGATGCCTATTCAGGCAAAACAATGAGAAACTTTAACCTGCCCGGTACGGGCCTGCACCTGACTATATGTCCCGAGGCCTATATGATTTACTTCTCCGTTGCCGGAACCAAAGCGGTTTACAGCGTCCAATACCTGGCCGGGGAAGTGGCAAAGGTATTCGACCTGCCGGACGATGCTGTAAAAATGGCTCCGTATAAGTTCGGCAATAAGTTCGGGCTGCTGGTATTGAGCGGCAGCGGCAATACTGCAGCCATAACAAAATGGGATAAATCCACTGATACCACCAGCACCGTGCAGGTGGCCAACGCCAGTGAAATTGTCGTGAACCCCTTCACCGGCCAGAATTACGTCGCGAGCTTAAATAGCATCGTGTTCAGGGCCCTGGACGGGACAGTTGTAAAGACGGTCGATCTGCTTGATCAGGCGAAGCAGTTGACTCTTTCAGTGGACGGGGTTAATTTGATTGCTGTGGTAAGCGCCGGTAAGGATGCCCTGCTGGTGGATACTATCAGTGGGGTGGTTTCCACCGGGCCTAAAGCACTCTACCCGCCGACTCAGAAAACGGCTCAACTGCTCCTGGCCCATGCCCAGTTTGGCTTTGCCAGCAACTAATCCTATTTATTGCCACGGTGTTACTTTTAATTTTGAATACCATTGGCTACAAACTATCATTTTATGCATCGTCCGGATGATCCGGTTACGTGGGGGGAAATGGCGACTGTTATCAACAGGTTTAAGGGTATATCCCAAAGGTCAATTACTTTAAAAAATAAATATGACCAACTGGAAATTAATCCACTGGTCATATCATACAAGGGGTAAATAACTTAGGCTGGCTCATCGCCGGCCACATGCTGGTCGGCCATGGAATGCCCGTGCTTTAACCAGACTTGAAACAAAGCATTGAGGAGGCCGGCTATAAGGTAGGTAATCTTACCTTGGGCATTTATGCTTAACGTGAAAATGAAGGCTGCCAAGTACGGCAGCCTTGGGAACTTTTCGTATAATTTTTCGTATAATATTGTTTACTTCTAAAGCGCGACTTTTTAGTTAGTTATCCTGTAAATTAACTGTCCAAGTGATTAATGAGTCCTGTCTAGTGAGGGTAAAATCATTTTTCTTGTAAAAGCCGATGAGATCACTGGTCTTAAGGTCATCGTTGGGTTTCAGCTGTCCAATGAGGCAGTGAAAACCTTTAGATCTGGCGTAATTCAGTGCAATTTCCAGGAGCTTGGAACCCCAGCCTTTTCTCCGTTATGCTTTATTTACATTAATGCTTTCAATCCAGCAAATTTTTGAGCCCGGCGGTGATTCCAGGACTTTTATATTTCCCTCGGCATCGTCGGCAATAATAAACTCCCGCCATTCGGCGTTGTGCGGCTCCACGGTGTAAATTCTTCTCCAGACACTATAAGGTTGTTCAACTGACACCTCTACACACATCATCGTGTGTTCTTTGTATACATAATATATCATATAGCTCATCGTTTTTATATTATAATAAAAAATATATATTTAGAAGAAATTCGTAGCTGAAAAATGTCTACAAGAAAGTATCATTTGCTTATGAGACTATATATCTTAAGTAAAGGCTGCCTAACGGCAGCCCTCGAGGTTAAACTCCCTGGTCAGCTTATTTAAGGCCTTCTTTTCAATACGCGACACGTACGAGCGCGATATTCCCAGGCTTTTGGCAATTTCCCGCTGGGTCATGCGCGCCCCGTCCTCCAGCCCGAACCTTAGCTCCAGCACTTTCTTCTCACGGCGGGTGAGCTGGCGCACTTTTTCCAGCAGACGTTTTTGCTCGAAATTGTTTTCTACCATTTCGGCAACCACCTCGGGGTGGGTGCCCAGAATGTCAATCAGGGTGATTTCGTTGCCTTCCTTATCGACTCCGATCGGATCGTACAGCGACACCTCGACCTTAACTTTTTTCATAAACCTTAAGTGCATAAGAATTTCAGTGCCGCTGACAAAACTTTAGCATTCTCCCGTGCCGTTCGTTTAAAAAATTAAAGGATGCGTTACGCCGGAAATTTCTTGCAGAACATCCGTTCTGCTGGTACAATAATATTGAAGGTGGTTATATTAGGCATAGTGCCCTGTTTGCCCAAAATTACTTCCAAAAAAATTTTTCCGGTGTTTTAGGTGTAAGCCTTGCAGTATTTTGACCATGCTGGAAATCCGGCAGAAATAGCGTGGGAGTGAGTTATGGAATTGCAAGAGTTATTGACTGGCGAAGAAAAAAAGGCATATATGTATCGTTCAGTTAATAAACCGACCAGGCCGGAAACAGTAACTCCCGAGACCCCTTTGGAAGATTTAAATTTGAACTGGCGGGAGGTTGACCTGCCTGAGCGCGAAAGGACGAAGCACGTCCACCGTCTGCATCCTTACCTGGGGAAATTTATACCTCAATTAGTGGAAATATTTTTAAGAAAATATTTCAAACCAGGACAAACTGTGCTCGACCCGTTCTGCGGGTCCGGCACAACCCTGGTCCAGGCCAATGAACTGGGAATAAATTCAATCGGTTGCGACATAAGCGCCTTCAACGTGCTCTTATGCAGGGCCAAAACGGCAGAGTACGATCCTGTTAAAGCTCAAAAAGAGATACAGGATATATTAAAAAGGACGGAAGCGGAGGTTAAAAAGATTTACGGCGGCCGGCAGATGGCTTTTTGGGAGGACGAAGTACCTGCCCTTTCCGTGGAAACGAAAGACGAATACCTGCTGACCTGGTACGCTCCCCGCGCTTTGACAGAGTTGCTTGTTTACCGGCATTTTATAAATGATTACGAATATCAGGACCTTTTGAAGGTTATTCTTTCCCGTTCCGCCCGTTCGGCCCGGCTCACCACGCACTTTGACCTGGATTTTCCTAAAAAGCCGCAAACCGAGCCCTACTGGTGCTACAAGCATTCCCGGATGTGTCAGCCTACGGCTGAGGCTTTGAAGTTTTTAAGCCGCTACAGTTACGACACTGTCGGTAGAATTAAAGAATTTGCCCAAGTCAGGACAGGGGCCCCGGTTGAGGTGCTGCACGCCGACAGCCGCACGGTAAACTTTCCTCCGGTTCATGGAGTAATCACAAGTCCTCCTTACGTCGGCCTGATCGACTACCACGAGCAACACGCTTACGCTTACCGGCTTTTAGGCCTGGAGGACAAAAGGGAAAATGAGATTGGCCCTGCTGCGGAAGGCACGAGCCAGAGAGCAAAGCAGAAATACCAGGAAGACATTGCCGAGGTTTTCCGCCGTATTGGAGAGTCCCTTTTGCCGGGCGGCAAGGTGATCGTTGTGGCGGCAGATACGGCCGGGCTGTACGGCGAAATTGCGAGGCTGGCCGGGTTCGAGCAGGAATACGTTATAAACCGTCACGTTAACCGGCGCACCGGCAGGCGGGCAAGCGAGTTTTACGAATCGGTTTTTATCTGGGAGAAAAGGGGTTAGTTAATAATGAACAGTTCTCCGCTGCCTGGCGATATTGAGCAAAAACTGAAAGAGTACCTGGCAGGCTACTTTCATAAGCGCTTAATCCCTTTAGTAGACAAGGCGGTAAACACCTCAAAAAGTTTTTTAGATGATGAAGCCAGGCGGGAGGTAGACCCTGAAGGTAAAAAACAGCCTTTTTTGGAAGCCGTATTCCCGCCTGAAGCGATTTTGATAAAAAGGCTGGAACGGCCTTTTTCAACTAAATTAGGCAGAACTTTTGAGGAAGCAGCCAGAATAATCGCGGCGCATTACCATCCGGAAGCAAAAACGGGCTGCAGGGTTCAAGGGGCGGTAGATGCCTTTGCAATTGCAAGGATAGATCAAATGTTAAATCTCTGGAGAGAAAACAGCAGCAAAAAACCGAGTTTTCCAGAAATGAGCCGCCAGGCGGCAGGAGTAATAGATGAAAGCAAAAGGGAAATAAGCATACAGGCCGATCTCTATGTCAAACACTCCAGCGGAGTCAGCTATTTTTTTGAAATAAAGTCACCAAAGCCAAACAAAGATCAGTGCCTGGCGAGCATGGAAAAAATGTTGAGGCTGCAATTAATCAAAAAAGGAGAAGCAGCACAAACTTTTTATGTAATGCCGTTCAACCCTTACGGAACGAGAGACGCTTACAGTTACACTTTCGCTAAAACTTACCTCGATTTTGAAAACTTTGTCCTTTTGCAGGAAGAGTTTTGGGACGGGATTATAGGCCCGCCCGGCACTTTTCAGGCCTTGGTGGATATTTACCGGCAAACAGGCGAGGCAGTTCGCCGCAGAATAAAATCTCTGTTTTCGTAAATATTGATGTGGTACAGGTTACTGAAAAGAAAGATTTCCAGGATACTGCAACAAGCAATACCGGCTTAACCACCTAATTTTGGACAATTAGCCTTAAATACATAAAGTTTTCATAGAATTTCAATTTTTTGTGCCAAACAGGCAGACGACCCGACTTTGGAGAAAGCCGGGTTTTTATTTTTTTGTAAAGACATGTAATAGGACAATTACCTGGTTGCGTAGAAATACCGAGAAAGGAGTTTGACGGTTATGAAAACCGGCAAAATCAGGGAGAGAGGTTCGCCGTCAGTGAAAGTCAAAGTGGTCTACACGCCGGGAGGGCAGGGTTTGAAGAACGCCTACCAACTGCTGGCGAAAAAAGTGCTGCAGGAAAGGGAGAAGAAATGCGTGCGGCAGTCTATGTCAGAGTGAGCACCGAGGACCAGGCGCGGCACGGCTACTCTTTGCAGGAGCAAAAGGAAGCGTGCCGCTGCCGGGCCGTCGATTTAGGTGCTAAAACCGTATTGGAGTTCGCAGACGAAGGTGTCTCCGGAGCCACGCTGGACAGGCCCGGCCTGCAGGGGTTAAGGGAATTGATCCGCTCCGGTCAAATAGACCTAGTGGTGGTCCGGGATCCGGACAGGCTTTCCAGGAAGCTGTCGCACCAGCTCATTTTGACCGAGGAAATAGAAAAGGCCGGCGTACGCCTGGAGTTTTTAGATTTTGACTGGAAAGACACCCCTGACGGCAGGCTTTTTTATGCCATCAGAGGGGCAATAGCCGAGTTTGAAAAAGAAAAAATCCGCGAGCGGATGGCGAGGGGCAAAACGCAAAAAGCCAAGCAAGGCGGCATGCCTATAGGGTTTTATAATTACGGGTACGTTTACGAGCCGGAAACCGGGAAGGTGCGGCTGCACGAGACTGAAGCAAAAGTGGTTGAGGAGATATTCAAATGGTTTGTCCAGGAAGACATCGGCATAAACGGCGTAGCTAAAAGGCTCAACGAGGCAGAAGTACCCAGCAGGAAAGGCAAAAGGTGGCACAAACAGGTTGTCAGGCAGGTACTTGTCAACCCTGTTTACAAAGGGACCTGGCAGTACAAGGATATTTGTATTCCAGTGCCTGCCATCATTGACGAGGCCGTATGGCTGAAAGCGCAGGAGAAGATCAGGGGAGCGCGCCGGCTGTGGGCCGGGCAGAGGAAGCACGACTACCTGCTTTCGGGAATCGTAACCTGCGGGGAGTGCGGCCAGACAATGACCGGCGTTTACTCGAAGTGGTGGAATAAAAAAGACCGGCGTTATACCTGTTTTAAAGGATACCAGGGGGCCAGGCACCGGGGCTGTCTGCCGTCCAAATACGTCTTAGCAGGTTATGTCGAAAGCGCTGTGTGGGAGCAGGTGAAAGACTGGCTGCAGGACCCTGGGGCCCTGGCGAGCGAGGCTTACGCTTCTTCGCCGAGGGTGGAGGATTATTTAAAAGAGCTCGAACGCACCGAAAAACTATTGTCCGAAGTTGAGAAGGGGAGAGAGGCGGTCCTGGACGCTCTCGCTTCGGGGTTGTTCGAGCTTGACGCCAGGACGAAGGCGAAACTGGCTGACTTAAAACGCCGGAAGGAGCGTCTGGAGCAGCGCAAGAAGGAGTTGGTTTTAACTGTGCGCGGGGCGTCCGGCGCGGTAGCCAGGATGGACGAGCTGAGGGCGCTGGCAAGTGAGGTTTTGGGACGGATAGACGAATTAGATTTTTCTGAAAAGAAAGCCCTGGTGCGGGCGCTGGTGGCCCAGGTTGTGGTTTCGGGTAAAGGGAAGCGCGGCGCGAACGGGTTAGCTGACATAACCGTGACTGTCGTCGCCCGGATGCCGGAACCGGTTGAAAAAGCGGGACTTTTGGAGAGTGTTAAAGCCAGGTATTAATGGTATTTATTTACGCCATGTTTTGTCATAAACATTTCATTTTCAATGCATTTGGCGGCATATGTTGCCAGCCTGGTTCCCTTGCCCGGATTGAAGGTGTTGATGGCCTTAATCAGACCGATGGTGCCGATGGAAATCAGGTCGTCCGAATCCTCTCCCGTGCTGTCGAACTTTTTCACAATATGAGCCACCAGGCGCAGGTTCCTTTCCGTGAGGATGTTTCTTGCCTCCTCATTGCCCATGTTCAAAAGTTTCAGGTATTTGGCTTCTTCCTCCTCGGACAGCGGCTGCGGGAAGGTATTGTTCGCAATGTACGACACGAGCAAAAGAAGGCCGTTTACCAGCGATACCACGGTCAAAGTCCAGAGGCCGGGCAGCATTCAATTAATCCCCCCTGAAATTTGCATGCAATTAATAATATGTGCGTGGCCGGCGCGGTGGTGCACGTCCTGCACAAAAATTGTTTTAAAAAGGATTTTCAGTTCCGTTTGGAGAAGCATATTATAAAATAACCGGCCTGATGACGGAAAAAGCCGTTTTGTCTGCCGGCCGGGCGTCAGGATGTGACAGGTAAGCATGCTGCAAGCTACCGGGGTAATTCTGGCCGGCGGGAGAAGCAGGCGTATGGGCCAGGAAAAAGCCTTGCTTGAGGTCGGCCGGGAAGCTATGATCAGGCGCGTTGCCGGAGTGTTAAAAGAAGTGTTTGCCGAGGTTATAATCAGCGGTGGGGTGGAGGAAAACGGCCTGCGCCTGGGACTCAGGGTTGTCCCCGATCTGATTGCCGGGGGTGGCCCTCTAAGCGGCATTCACGCCGCCTTATGCGGCGCCGCGTTTGCAAAATGCCTTGTGGTGGCCTGCGATATGCCTTTCATCTGTCCCGAGCTGGCGCGGTACATGATGGAGCAGTCCGAGGGCTATGATGTTGCCGTGCCGCGCCACGGGCAGCATCTCCAGCCGCTGTTTGCCGTTTACAGCAAGGGCTGCATCCGGGCAATCGAGGAATCGTTGCGTGCGCACAAGTGCAAAGTTATTGATTTTTATCCCCTGGTGCGGGTAAATTATGTTAGTGAAGAAAATTTGCGGGCCCTGGCCGATATTGAGGTGGCTTTTTTCAACGTCAATACGCCGTCCGATTTAGTGAAGGCCAGGGTAATGGCAGAAAATAGCAGAACCGGGAGAGTGTGGCTTGTTTAAACTCTTTTATCCGAGGCTGTATGTGCCGTCGATTCTGGAAATAAAACCTGGATTGTTGAAGAAGCTTGGTATTAAGGGGATTATTTTTGACCTTGACAACACCATCATCCGCAGGGATGCAGAAGAGTTTTCGCCTGAAGTGGCGCAATGGTTAGGCAGAATGCAGGAGCACGGCTTCAGGATGGGCATTGTTTCCAACAACTCACGCAAAAGGGTGGGAGCCATAGCCGGGGCGGCAGGACTGCCGGCCGTGCCAAGGGCGGTGAAGCCGTGGGTAAGGCCTTTTCGCCAGGCCTTGAAAGTTTTGGGGACTGCGCCGGGTGAAACCGCCCTGGTCGGCGATCAGATTTTTACCGACATTTTCGGCGGCAACCTGGCGGGCCTGTACACCATCCTGGTAGTCCCCCTGGAGGGGAAGGAGTTCTGGGGAACCAGGCTGTTCAGCCGGCCTGTTGAGAGGATTGTGCTGGCGCGATTAAAAAGACATCCGGAGGTTTTTTATGGCAGATGGGATTAGCGGCCGGACCAGGGTATGCGGCATTTTCGGCTGCCCTGTTGAGCATTCGTTTTCTCCGGCCATGCAAAATGCAGCCTTCAAGGCGGCCGGGCTGGACTACGTTTACGTGCCGTTCCTGGTCCGGCCCGGGCACCTGCAGGCCGCCGTGGAAGCGGTGCGGGCGCTGGATATGGCCGGGGTGAACGTAACCATCCCCCACAAGGAAACGGTGCTTTCTTTTCTGGACGAGATAAGCGAGGAAGCCCGCCTGACCGGCGCGGTCAACACCATTGTCAACCGCACGGGGCGGCTGTTTGGGGATAACACCGACGGAAAAGGATTTTTGCGCTCTTTAAAAGAAAACACCGGTTTTACCCCGGCCGGCAAAACCGCCCTGCTCATCGGCGCGGGCGGCGCGGCGCGGGCGGTGGCCGTGCAGCTGGCCCTGGCCGGGCTGAAAAAGCTCTTCCTGGCCAACCGCTCTGAAGGGCGGGCGCGGGAGTTGGCCGCTTTCCTGGCCGCGCAGGCCGGGACGGAAGTGGAGGTCATTCCGTGGCCCAAAGGTGAATCTGAAGTGCTGCCCGGCAGGGCGGTAACTGAATCCGACCTGGTGGTGCAGGCTACCTCTCTGGGGATGTACCCCAGGCAGCAGGAAACGGTGCCGCTTCCCTTTGAGCTTTTCGGGCCGGGCAAGGTGGCCTGCGACCTGGTTTATAACCCGGTGGAGACGCTTTTCCTGCAAAAGGCGGGGCAGGCAGGGGCAACCGCGGTGGACGGGCTGGGAATGCTTTTGTACCAGGGGGCCCTGGCCTTCGAGCTGTGGACCGGCATCGCCGCTCCGGTGGGGGCAATGAGGGAGGCCCTGGTCCGGCTTTATCCGGTAAAGAAAAACGGCTCTTGAAGTTTTTACTCCCTTGAAATTTACGGAGGGGATAGATTGCTCAGATACCTGACAGCAGGAGAATCGCACGGCCCGGCCCTCGTTTCCGTGGTGGAGGGGGTTCCCGCCGGCCTGCCTTTGACGGCCGAATACATAAACAGGCAGTTGGGCCGCCGCCAGCGGGGCTACGGGCGCGGCGCCAGGATGAAAATAGAGGGCGATGCGGTGAAGTTCCTTTCCGGCCTGCGCGACGGACTGACCCTGGGCAGCCCGATTGCCTTGCTGGTGGAAAACAAGGATTGGGCCAACTGGTCGGAAATAATGTCGACGCATCCCGGGGCGCGGACGGATGAGAAGGCGGTGACCCGCCCCCGTCCCGGGCATGCCGATCTGGCAGGGGCAATAAAGTACCGGCACGCCGATCTCCGCAACGTGCTGGAACGTTCGAGCGCCAGGGAGACCGCGGCCAGAGTGGCGGCGGGCAGCGTGGCCAGGAGGCTTTTGGAGGAACTGGGGATAAGAATAATCGGGCAGGTTATTTCAGTCGGCGGGGTTGAGGCCGGCCCCTTAAGCCTTGCCCCTGAGGAGCTGGAGGCAAGGCTGGAAAAATCGGAGCTTTTCTGCGCCGATCAGGCGGCCGAACGGCGCATGATGGCTGCAATCGACAGCGCCAGGGAGGCCGGCGACACGGTAGGAGGGGTATTTGAAATCAGGGCTTACGGGGTGCCCCCCGGCCTTGGCAGCTACGTTCAGTGGGACCGCAGGCTGGATGGACGACTGGCGGCGGCTTTAATGAGCATCCAGGCGGTAAAGGGGGTCGAGGTTGGCATGGGGTTTGCCGCTGCCCGCAAGACGGGGTCTCAGGTGCAGGATGAAATTTTTTACGAGCAGGGCAGGGGTTTTTACCGCCGCACCAACCGGGCCGGCGGAATGGAGGGAGGCGTCAGCAACGGGGAACCCCTGGTGCTCAGGGCGGCAATGAAGCCCATACCGACCCTCCGCCGGCCGCTTCAAAGCGTAGATCTAATAACAAAAGAGCCTTCATCAGCGGCGGTGGAGCGCTCCGACGTCTGCGCCGTACCGGCCGCCTGTGTGATTGGCGAGGCGGCGGTTGCCTGGGAACTGGCCGGAGCCTGCCTGGAAAAATGCGGCGGGGACAGCCTGGCCGAGTTAAAGGACAACTGGGACCGCTACCTGTCGTATGTAAGGCAGGTGTAGTTTATTGAAGAATATAGTCTTAATTGGCTTCATGGGTACGGGCAAGACCGCCGTCGGGCGGCGGCTGGCCGGCCGCCTCAAGAGGGAGTTTATCGATACCGACGCGGAGATTGAAAAGGTTACCGGAAAGACCGTGGCTCAAATATTTGCCAGGGACGGGCAGATCCGCTTCCGTTCGGAGGAAGCCCTGCTGGTACGGAAGCTGGCCGGAAAGGAAAACCTGGTCATTTCCACGGGCGGCGGTATGGTTTTAAATCCTGAAAACGTAAGGCTGCTTAAGGAGAACGGCGTACTGATAGCCTTGACGGCGGACCCGGAGGTAATCTGCCGGCGGGTAAAGAACAAAAAGAACCGTCCCCTGCTGATGAGGGGGGACCTGAGAGAAAACATAAAGGCCCTTTTAAAAGAGCGGGAGGGCGTTTATGACGTGGCCGAGCACAAGGTGGACACCGGGAGCATGAGCCTGGACCAGGCGGTGGAAAATATTATCCACTTCCTAAAGGAGCATAATTACATCGAATAGGCGGCCCCGGGCAAAAACGGCCGGCCGCAGGCCGGGGGTAAGCCGGGGCGGGAGCGGGGCGAGGCGGTTTTGGAGACTGTTAATGTAAATTTGGGCAAGAGGAGTTATCCCATCTATGCAGGGCCGGGGATTCTGCAAGACCTGGGAGAGCTGCTGGGCGGACTGCCGGTTGGCAGGAAGGTCCTTCTGATTAGCAACCCTACCGTTTTCAGCTTGTACGGGGAAAAGGCGGCCGAAAGCCTGGCCCGTGCCGGCTTTACGGTGGCGGTGGCGGAGATCGGCGACGGCGAGGAGCACAAAACCCTGGCCACTGCCGGCAGGCTCTACGACCGGGCCTTTGAGGCAGGGCTGGACCGCCGGAGCTCGATTGTGGCCCTGGGCGGGGGCGTGGTAGGGGACGTGGCCGGTTTTGTGGCCGCTACCTACATGCGGGGAATTTCCTTTGTCCAGGTGCCGACCACCCTTCTGGCCCAGGTGGACAGCAGCGTGGGAGGCAAGGTGGCGGTAAACCATCCCCGGGGTAAAAACATTATCGGCGCGTTCTACCAGCCCAGGCTGGTGCTGGCCGACGTTGACACGCTGAAGACCCTGCCTGTGCGGCAGATGCGCTCCGGGCTGGCCGAAGTTATCAAGTACGGCGTAATCTGGAGCCGGGAGTTTTTTGCCTGGCTGGAGCAAAATATTGAAGCGCTGCTCAATGGTGAAGCTGGTGCACTGGCTTACGCCGTACGGGAGTCCTGCCGGATCAAGGCGCAGGTGGTGGAGCAGGACGAGACCGAGCAGGGCCTGCGGGCCGTTTTGAACTACGGCCATACCGTGGGTCATGCGGTGGAAGCCTTGACGCATTACAGGGTGTACACCCACGGGGAAGCTGTGGGGATCGGCATGGCGGTTGAGGCCGGGCTGGCCGTAGCGCTGGGCATGCTTAAACGTTCAGAAGGCGGGCGCATTATCCGGCTTATCCGGCAGGCGGGCTTGCCGGAAGGACTTCCGGAAGGGCTTCCGCCGGAAAAAACGGTTGAAAAGTTTTATCACGACAAAAAGGCGGTGGAAGGGCAGCTTACCTTCGTCCTGCCCGAACGGATCGGCAGGGCAGTAGTTAAGAACGGCCTGGCAAAGAATTTTCTGCTGGAATTTTTATCCGCCGGGTACGGTCTTCTTGAAAGGGGGGCGGGGCGTGTTTAACAGGGGCGGGCAAGATGATTTAACTCAACTTTCGCAGGGCGAAAGTTTGAGGCGACCCTTTAAGAACGAAGGCAAACAGGAAATAAAATTATTGACCAGTTCCTGCAAAGCACCATCTGTTATTGCAAGAAATTTTCTCAACGTATTTTTGAGCATTGCCAAAAGCAATTGAAATGCCTCTGCAAAACTTATGTCCTGCAGTTCGTCACAGCAAACATAAAATAGATCACCGAGAGTCCTCGGGTCCTTGCTTTCACGGTTTTCTAGAGCGAGCATGATGTAACGGCAGAAGACAATCGTGGTATGGGCCACCATAGAATCATATGTTCTTCCCTGGAATTCCCTGGCCAGGTTCAAAAAGGATTTGGTGGTTTTAAAGAACACCTCGATACTCCAGCGTTTTCCGTAAATACGAATGATTTCTTCATCGGTCAGCTCTAGATCAGTTGAAAGCAATGCCAGCCATTTTTTAGACCGGTTCCGGTCCCGGATGAATACAATCCGTGCCGGTACCGGATTACCCTCTGAATCAATGCCGATTTGGACAAGAGCACTTGCCAGGATCTTGGCTTTACCAGGCTTTTTGAGAAGTTCTTTGTAAAGGGTATCAAGGGTCACCTTCTCCCCTTTATAGGTGTACAGAACTCTTTTCATTGATTTAAGCATGCATATCACATGGAGGAGATGCTGTTCACGAACCCTGCAGATAATAGACGGGAAGGCAAACCAGCTATCGAAAAGAAGATACCTTGCCTGTACACCATATTCCCGGGCTTGACGCAAGAGATCAAACATTACTTCGGTAGACTTTTTGATGCTTTCCACCCTTCTTTTATAGCCAGTGGTACGCTTATCGATCCGTGGGTCAATTCCGCAAAGCCGGTTGCGTTCATTTTCTGAGCTGAGCAAGGAGAAAGCAACCGGCAGAAAAGTATTGCCGTCCGACCAGCCCAGGGTGAGCATCCTAAATCCACGGACATACTTGTTTTCAACATGGTCTTTTACCCTGGCCAGCAATTCAACAGCCTTGCTTCTGTTGCGGCTGTAGAGGGAATCGTCAAGAACAAGTACATTTTTCCAGTTGCGGGAGGTCAAAGGTTCAATGGTTTCATTGATTACAGATGAACTCAGGATAAGCAAAAATTTTCGCCAGTTGTACCGGAACGAATTCAAAAAGCGATAAATTGCGTCTTTCTCTGGCCTTCCGGGTTCAGCTTCAGATTGTAATGTGCGATAAAGATTCTTGCCGTTAAAGACAAGCAGAAAAATGAACTTGAAAAGTTCAAGGCAGCTAAATCCCTTTTCCTTTTGAAAATTGGAGCGGCGTAATATTTTACCAATTTCGTGCCTGGATAAAAAATTATCCACACGAGAGTTAAACTGTTTTTCAATTTCATATTGTTCTGGTAAAATAGAGTTCATAAGGACACCCTTTCGTCTTGTTAGAATGGTCTTGCCAACTCTATTTTACCAAGACAAGGGTGTCTTTTGCTGTTTTTCTTCAAAAATTATTGCAAAAAATCCAGTTATATCAAGGATTCGAGACTGTTATCTTTGTGAGAAAGTCGAGTGATTTAAGAAATAAAATAACCGCGGCCGGCTTAGAAGTGGTTATGACCGATTTGCTGCCGCCGGAGCAGGCCGACCAGGAGGCTCAGAAAATCGACCTGGCCGCCCTGGTGAACGACCTGATCGCTCAGGCAATTTCGGCGAGGGCCAGCGACATCCACATAGAGCCCCAGGAGGACCGTGTGCAGGTAAGATTCAGAATTGACGGAATGTTGAGGGAAGTTGCGGCCTTGCCGTGGAGCCTGAAATTTCCCCTGGCCGCCCGGGTGAAAATAATGGCCAACCTTGATATTGTGGAAAAGAGGCTTCCCCAGGACGGCAGGATAAAGATAAGGTTTGCGGGAAGGGACATCGACTTAAGGGTGTCCACCATGGCCACGATGTTTGGTGAAAAAGTGGTTATCCGGATTCACGACAAATCCGTGCAGAAGCATAAAATCGACCAGCTTGGCTTCTCGGCAGAGGACCTTTGCCGCTACAGGCAGTTGATTAAAAACTCCCACGGAATGATTCTCATCACCGGCCCCACCGGCAGCGGAAAAACCACCACGCTTTACGCAACCATATCGGAGCTGTGCAGCCAGGAAAAAAACATTGTAACCATCGAGGATCCGGTCGAGTACGTCCTGAAGGGGGTCAACCAGACCCAGGTCAATCCCGGAGCGGGGATAACCTTTGCCATCGGCCTGCGGGCCATTTTGAGGCAGGACCCGGACGTTGTCATGGTGGGCGAAATCAGGGACCAGGAGACCGCCTCCATAGCCGTCCGGGCGGCAACAACAGGCCAACTGGTGCTCTCAACCATGCATACGATCGACGCCCCGGGGGCCCTGACCAGGCTGATCGACATGGGGGTGGAGCCCTTTTTAATCTCATCCTCTGTATTGTGTATCGTCTCCCAGAGGCTGGTCAGGCTGTGCTGCGAGTTTTGCCGAGAGGCATACGAACCGGCGGGCGATTCTCCGGAGAGAATGCTTCTGGATGCTGAAAACGGCGGGGCGGTCTGCCTTTACCGGAGCCGCGGCTGCGAACATTGCGGTTATACCGGCTTTAAGGGCCGGACCGGAATATTTGAGATACTGCCGTTAACCGCAGAAATCAGAAGGCTGGTCAGAAAAAAGGCGTCGTCGGATGAAATTAGAAAAACCGCAACGGAACAGGGCATGATCACTTTCCGGGAAGACGGGATCAAAAAGGCGATGGTGGGCCTGACCACGCTTTCGGAAGTGATGCGGGTAACTTATTCCGATTTAATTTAAATATTCCCGATTATGGAGATAAACATGGACATCGAATTATTGCTTAAAGCAGCGCGACAAATAGGCGCCTCAGACCTGCACATTACCGCAAACAGCCCTCCGGTGGTACGGGTTAACGGGAAGCTGGTCTTTATTAACGAGCCGCCGTTAAAAGACAGGCTGCCGGTGCTGGCGGAAAAATGTACTGTTTTAAGCGGTGCGGACACCGAAAGGATGGCCCTGAGACTGTTCGGCCGGGAGTCTTTAGACAAGCTTTTGGAGTTGGGAGAACACGACTTCTCCTACTGTTTGCCCGGACATGGCAGGTTTAGAATAAACGCTTATAAGCAAAGAGGTTTTATAAGCCTGGCCGTCAGGCTGATTAACGAGCATATCCCGGCTCTGGAAGAATTGGGGCTGCCGGAAGTGGTTAAAACGCTGGCGCGGCTGAACCGGGGCCTGGTCCTGGTAACCGGCCCGACCGGCTGCGGCAAGTCAACAACCCTTGCCGCCATGGTGGAACTGATCAACACCGAAAGCAGAAAGCACATTATTACCCTGGAAGACCCGATTGAGTTTTTGCATGAAAATAAAAAGAGCATTATAAACCAGCGGGAAATCGGCCGCGACTCGGCCAGTTTTAAAACGGCCATACGGGCTGCCATGCGGGAGGATCCGGACGTTATACTGGTGGGGGAAATGCGCGACCTGGAGACCATTGCAGCCACAATAACGGCTGCGGAAACGGGACACCTGGTCCTGGCCACTTTACATACCTCATCTGCCTCTCAAACAGTTGAAAGGATAATCGATGTTTTCCCACCTCACCAGCAGCAGCAGATTCGCATTCAACTGTCCAACAGCATCCAGGGGATTATTTGTCAGCAACTGCTGCCCAATGCTGACGGCAGCGGCCGGGTGGCGGCGGTGGAAGTAATGGTTGCCACGCCGGCAATAAGAAATATTATCAGGGAAAATAAGACTTACCAGATTTATTCGCAATTACAAACCGGCCTGCGTTACGGTATGCAGACCATGGAAAGATCCATAAAAGACCTTCTTCAGAAAGGGCTTATAAACAAGAAGGATGCGGCCGGCATTGCTACGGAGCCTGCCGGAGTGGAATAGTTTTTGATAAAGAGGATCCAGAAACAAAAAAATTTGTCTAATAAAAAAGGAATTATTAAAAAATTACCGAAAAATATAATTTAATAAAAAAAATACTAAGTTAATCCATAGTAGTATAGTAATGGAATGTCATTTTTATGCCCAGGTTCAAATATAAGGTGAGGGACAAATCAGGCAAACTTCACAGGGGTTTGATCGAAGCCGAAGGGGAAAGGGACGCTGCGGCATATTTAATGGACAGAAGCTATTTTATAGTCCATCTCGAGCAGTTGCCGGACGGGAATGCCGGGGCAATGGCCGAATGGACAGAAAAGTTATTCAGTCCCGGAGTCTCGAAGAGGAATATGAGTATTTTATGCCGGCAACTGGCCACCATGCTTCAGGCCGGGGTTCCCCTTCTGCAGGCTTTGCATATTTTGACAAGGCAAACCGGACATAAGGGGTTAAGGGATTCACTTTCTGTGATAACCAGGCTTCTGGAGGAAGGGCGGACCTTCAGCGAGGCCCTGAGAATGTTCCCCGCCATCTACCCCGGAATTATGGTCAGCATGGCTGAAGCGGGGGAGGTAACCGGCCGCCTGGATTATGCCCTGGAAAATTTAGCCGGTCATTTTGAAAGGGAGCACAACATTTCGGAAAAAATAAAGTCCGCCATGGTTTACCCTGCCGTTCTGGTTGCCACCGGGATAGCGGCGGTAAGCATTGTATTTATCCTGGTTGTTCCGAGCTTCAAGGCAATGCTTGATACGCTCGGGGTGGAACTGCCGGCAGTAACCAGGGCTGTTATGAGTGTAAGCGCCTTTTGTGCGGCCAACTGGTATGTATTGCCCGCTGCTTTATTGCTTGCATTTGCCGTTTTAAGATATTTCAAGGCGGCCGGAACAAGCGGCAGGCTGGAGCTGCACCTGCCCCTGGTTGGGCCGGTGTTGAGAAAAATAAACATAGCCAGGTTTTGCCTGACAATGGCCATGTCGATAAAATCCGGCATACCGGTTTTGCAGGCGCTGGAGCTGTCCAGAAGGGTTGTCGCCAGCAGCGCGATTGCCGGTTCGCTGCAAAAGGCGGAAGAGTCGGTCCGGAACGGCCACAGCATTGCCGGCCCTATTTTGGATTCCGGAGTGTTCCCGCCGCTGGTTGCAAAAATGATTGCCGTGGGCGAAACCACCGGAGATCTGGATGCCATGCTGGAGAAGACGGCAGCCATATACGAGCGCGAGGCAAATGAAAGCATTGCCAGGCTTTTGGCGCTGCTGGAGCCGGCGATAACCTTTGTAATGGCCGGGTTCGTCTGCCTTTTGGTGCTGACGGTGCTGCTGCCCGTGTTTAAAATTCTGGAGTCGGTATCGTACTGATTTCCGGCGGGGGTGCGGCGGGGCTTATGAAGGTTGCCGGCTATAATTTGATAGAGGTGATGGTTGTCGTTTTCATACTGGGGATCGTTGCCGGCGTTGCTGTTCCGGCCTGCGAAGGGGCAATTGCCGGCTATGAGCTGCAGGTTGCGGCGCGCCAGGTGGTTTCGGACATCCGCTACATGCAAAACCTGTCCCGCGACCTGCTGCAGGACGGCCTGGAACTGGACCGGGACGGCTATTACATTTACTTCAACACCGAAAATGACTCCTACAGCATCTACAAGAATTTCAGCGAAAAAATAAAGGAGTACAGTTTTCCGAAATCGGTGGATCTTTATGATACCAACTTCAGCGGCGATAGAATTGCCCTAAAGATGAACGGGCTGATTAATCCCGGCGGCACCGTCATTATCCGGAGCAGGAAAACGGGCAAATTCCTTTATGTGGTGGTTGCTTCAATTTCCGGCAGGGTAAGAATAAGCAGTGACTACCCGGCAACCGGAAGTGACTGACCGGGGGGAGCATGAAGGTTAAGCTGGTTAGCAGAAAAGGCTTTATATTCCTTGACCTGGTATTTTCCATAACAATTTTTTCGCTGGTCCTCATTCCCGTGCTCAATATGATGCTCGGCAGCACTCTCAACTCGGCCGCAGCAAAAAAAACCGACATTGCCGTCAATTTGGCCCAGATGAAGCTTGAGGAATACAGGAATACCGGCTTCGGGGAACTGCTGCCCGTTGAAGAGAAAACGGCCTTTGAAGATCATCCCGGTTTTACCTACACCGTTGGTCTGGTGCAGGACGGCGGAATTTCCAGAGTTGTAACGGTAACAGTGTTTTTTCAGACTGCCTCGGGTGAAAAGAGCGTTGCCTTGTCAATGGAAAGGATAAAGAGGTGAAGGCCTTCGGCAAGGCGGCCTTTTTATCAGGAATGCCCAGGGGTTCCACCCTGCTCGAGTTGCTGATGGCGCTTTCCATGCTGGCGGTTGTTCTGGCCGTCCTGCTCGGCTTCTCGGAGTCCGGCGCGCTGTGGTGGAAACGCCTGGAAAGAGAAATGGAAGTCAGGGACAACCTGAGAATATCCCTAGACCTGATCGGCAGGGAACTGGCCGGCGCCGGGGGAATAGCCGGGTTGGCAGGCGACAGCCTTTATTTTTACGATCATGCAGGAAGCAGGTTCCGCTATTACGTTGATTATGACCCCAGGCTGAAACTGTATGCCTTGAGGCGTTACGCGGAAGGCAGCGGATCCAGCGTTCCGGTTGGCCTGCACCTTAAGCCGCAGGGTTTAAAGGTGGAGTATTACGACGGGGATTTGCAAATACCCGCCGGGCAGTACGGAACATATGATCCTGCCAGGGTAACCCTGGTCAAAATAAGCCTGACCGGCAACAGCGGCGGCCTGGAGGACATTACTTATACAACTGCGGTGAAGCTCAGAGGGCGTTGAATTCTTCAGGCGCCCGGAAGAAGAACAGTTATGCCGAACGCGGTTTTAATGCTGGTTTTGATGCTGGGGCTGCTGCTGGGAACATCTGCAGTGTCCATATCCGTTGCCGACAGGATAACGGCTGACAGGCTGAAGGACCAGAAGCAGGCTTACTATGTAGCCGAAGCCGGGGTGGAAAGGGCGCTGGCCAGCCCCTGGTTTCTCAATACCCTGGAAGAAGACGGCTCTGGTGCGATCGACGATGACTACCCGGATTCTGTTGCGTTTCTGGAAAACGGGGAATGCCTTGGCGGCACAGTTACCGTAAGAGCCGTCAGAAAGCCCGGCAGCCGGTTTTATATCTATTCCACCGGCAGGTATAAAGGCAGCGTCAGGGTACTGAAGGTGGACGCAACCGCACCGTTAATTTTTAATAACCAAGCTGCGCCGGAACAGGGGGGAGCATTTACCCTCCCACAATACAGGCAGCAAATTGAAAACTGGTTTTACCAGAATGCCGACTGGTTGTATGAAGGCGGCAGGATATGGGATATATCAGAGGAGCCCTGCCGGAACGGCGTATATCTGTTTGAGGGAGATGTTCAAATACGGGGCTGCTACAGCCAGGGGGCAATTATTGCGAGTACCGGCAAAATTATTGTGGACGATGAGCTTTGCAAGTTGGGGAGCGAACCGCTCGTCCTGGTGTCTTTTGAGGGGATGGAAATATGTTTGAGCAATGCCGGGCTGGTAGAAGGCCTTTTTTGTTCTGCCGGAAGCGTGGAGATAACCGGGAGGAGCAGGGTTAAAGGGGCGGTTGCCGGCAGCGCCGTCCATATTGGCGGGGAGGCCGTTTTTGAATTCGACCCTTCCCAGTTCGCTGCCCGTCCGCCCGGGCTTACCGGGCCGGTAATGATAAATTCTTGGCGGGAAAAATACTCGGTGTTTTAAGTTTTTCTGCCGGGAGGCGGCAAGCAATTGAGGAATCGCACCGGGAAAACCCTCACTTGTACGGCCGTGGCGCTGGGAGCAGACTGTATAAGGGTTGTTGAACTGGCCGTGAGAGGCAGAAGCCAAGATCTTCAGGCCTGGAGTTCCCTGCCCGTCGACCCGGGAATTATGACTGACCCCGACAAAAACAAGGAAGGGCTGGCCAAGCTCATCAGAAAAGCCGTGGAACTGGCGGGGGCAGAAGGAAACCGGGTTGTTTCGGCCCTGCCGCACGGCCGCGTCATTACGGTTGTCGTTGATATGCCCAAAATGCCCCTGGACGAATTGTCCCAGGCTGTGAAGTGGGAGGCCTTCCGCCGCTTTCCGGAGTCCGGCAGGGCCGGTGAGATGGTGCTCAGGCATGTTGTCCTGGATGAGCTGAACAACGGCCGGCAAAAGCAGTTCCGGGTGTTGCTGGCGCTGGCCAGGGAGTCATTCATAAGAGCTTACTACAGCCTGTTTTCCCTGGCCGGGCTTGACCTGATTGCCCTGGAATTGCAGGGCCTGGCTTTATGGCGCGTTTTCAGGTGCCAGACCGGCCTGAAGGGCAGGGATGAACCGCTGGCCGTTATTGACGCCGATGCGGCCGCGGGCCAGATGATAATTATTGATGGCGGAAAATTATGCTATTATAAAGTTTTTCCGGCGGACTTTACGCCGGAGATGCCGCTTGCGGCGGTGCATGAAATTCGCCGGGCTTTCGATTATTATTCATCCACCCGGCATAAGAAGATTAAAAGGCTGGTTTTAAGCGGCGGGGCGATTGCCGCCGGCGAGTTAAAAGCACACCTTCTGGATGAACCCGGCTTGCTGATAGAGCCGGGCTGTCCGGCTGAAGGCCTGGAGCCGTCTTTTAATGTGGCAGTGGGGCTGGCCCTGCGGGGGGCTGAGGGATGAACTACCGGCTAAACATGCTGCCAGACGATCTCGCTCCGGATGAAAAATCCGTAAATTCCGGGAATCCGGGCATGGCCGTGGCCTTATTGGCCTTATTGGCCGGTCTGGCCGTCTGGTACGGAATTTTTATTGCCGGCCTTTTTAAAATGAAAAACGATTTAAACGTTTTAAACTCAAAGATAGACGAGCTGTCACCTGTTTACACTTACGTTTTGAAAACTAAAAATGAACTGGAAGCAAGCCGAAAGTATCTGGCCCTGCTGGAGCAAATGGCCGCGGCTTCCGGAAGCAGTTCGGCCGTTCTGGCGGGCATAAACGGCGCCCTGCCAGCTGACGTGTGGCTGAAAAGCCTGCAGATAATGAAGGGCGGCAGGGAAACCGGCACGGGCGAAAAAAGCTCCGTCCCCGCCCAAAACGCCGCGCCCGGCGGGCAAATTGCGCCGCCCGAACGGCCGGACACGGTAATTATTGAAGGATACACCCGGGCGGCGCCCGCCGTCGGGGCTTTGGCCGGCAATCTTGGCCGGATACAATGCTTTACAGAAGTAAGCGTAGAAGAAGTAAGTTACAGCGATGAAAAAAAAGCTTTGAGCTTTAAGATTCGCGCAAAGTTCAGGTAGGTGCGTGATGGTTATACCCAATTTTAGTTACAGGCAGGCCGTCATGGCTGTCTTGCTGGCAAGCGTTGCGGCGGCGCTGCTTTTTTACAGGTTCTTTTTTGATATTCAGTTGAAAAGCTACAACCAGACCAGGGCGGAAATAAAAAAGGCCGCGGAGCAATTGAGGCTGATGGAAAACGAATTGGCCCTGGCGGAGGACTACGCAAAAGAGCTCAAGGCGGCAAAGGACAGGGAAGCTTTTTTAAACCGGTATCTGGCGGGGCCGGCAGGAAACGGCGAGATTATACTAAAAATCGGGACGGCGGCGTCTGGAAGCGAAATCCAGGTTACCGGCTTTAAGCCCATGGAGGCCGCCCATATGGGACAGTTAAGGCAGGAGCTGTTTTTGCTTAAGGTTAGAGGGGACTATAAAAATTTTGTCCGTTTTCTGGAAGATTTGGAAAACACCTCATTCTTCCGGGGCTTAAGCTTTAAGGAAATTAAAATCAGCAAAGCCGGGGCCGGCCCCGGCAGCCCGGAAGGTACGGTAGAAGCGGAAATGATTATAGCCTGGTGTACCGTTAAGCCCGCGGCGGAATACGCGCCGTCAGGGGAGGCCGGGGCAAGGAAGGCGGAGCGGAAAAACCCTTTCGAGGAAGTGGAATATATTTCCTTTTCTAATTCGATTGATGGAGAGCGGGGTTAAAAGTGTTTTTTCCGGAAATATTTGCTTTATTGCTGGGGGCCTGCGCCGGCAGTTTTTTAAACGTATGTATATACCGCATCCCCAGGCAGGAGTCGGTGGTTTTCAAGCCCTCCCATTGCCCTGAATGCCGGGAAAAGCTGAAATTCTGGGAACTGGTGCCGGTGCTGAGCTTTCTGGTCCTGCGGGGCAAATGCCGCAGCTGCGGCGCCAGAATAGCCCTGCAATACCCTCTGGTGGAAGTTATAACCGCCGTGCTCTTTTATTTCTCGTACAAAAGCTGGTCTTTTACATGGCAGGGTGCGGCCATGGTCTTATTCTTCGCCCTGTTGATTACGGCTGCCTTTATTGATTTCAAGCACCAGATAATACCGGACAAACTGGCTGTTCTGGGGATAATAGCCGGACTGCCCCTGGCCTGGCTGGTTTCGGCGGACAGGTTAAAGAGCGGCCTCTTAGGGTTCCTTGCTGCAGGCGCGATCATGCTGGCCATTGCACTTGCATCCAGAGGGGGCATGGGCGGCGGGGACGTCAAGCTGAGCGCCGTCATGGGGCTGTTTCTGGGCTGGCCCGCCGTGCTGGTTGCCCTTTTCCTGGCCTTCCTTGCGGGGGGAGCGGTGGGCCTGTTTCTTCTTGCCACAGGGCGGAAAAGCAGGAAAGACGCCGTGCCGTTCGGGCCGTACCTGGCGCTGGGCGGCGTGGTATCTGCCTTTGAAGGGTATAGGATAATAGAATGGTATCTGGGCATGGTTAATTAAAAAAGTACCAAACAATTTTTTACGTTTTTGTTGAAATATTAATGTTTTTAGTAACAATTGCTGTTGTATGGAAATGGCATTTTATTTTATAATTAGCTTGTTAAAATTTTTTAATGATTGTATTTTTAACTAAATAAAAAATGTTTTTAACCAGTTCCGGGTGCAAAGTTTATTTGACCGAATATTTAATTTAATATAACCCGGTTAGTTTCATCTGGTTTTATTAACAATCTTTATTATCAAAACTGTAAAAGGCAAACAGTCCGAAAGGGCTGGGCGCAAAACCACGGGCCTAAGGCATTGCTGCTATGGTCGCCTGGTTGCCAGTGAACGGTTTTTGGATACAAGGCCGGTTTTTTATTTTGGCGGCCAATCGGCGAGGTTGTAAATATATTATGAAAAACGGGCAAAAAAGCAATCTCCTGGGGGAATGGCTGGTCAGGGAAGGAGTCATTACCCGGGAGCAACTGGAAGAAGTTCTGAACAGGCAGGATTTTAAAAAACAAAAAATGCTCCTGGGGAAAAGGCTGGTGCAGTTGGGCTACTGCACCGAAGACGATGTCTCCCGGGTTATAGCCAAAAGGGCCGGAATACCCTTTGTCTCGCTGGAAAACTACAGCATCGACGCCGCCGCCGTTTCGACGGTACCGCCGGACGCCATTAAACGGTATAAGGCATTGCCCGTCGGTTTTGACCAGGATAAGCTGGTGGTGGCCATACAGCACCCCAACAACATTGTGGCCCTGGACGACCTGCGGATACTTACCGGATACGAGATAAAGCCTGTTGTCGTCCCAGACAGCGAGCTGGAGGTGGCCATAGAAAAATATACCAGGGCCGGCATGGATTTCGATCTCGAAAGCGAAGGGGAGCCCCAGCTCGAAGATGAAGCGATGGAGGCGGACGACCTGCTGGACAGACCGGCGGTGCAGCTTGCCAACATGATTCTTTCCCAGGCGGTTAGCGCCAAGGCCAGCGATATTCACATAGAACCCTTTGAAAAGCAGCTCCGGGTGCGCTTTAGAATTGACGGCGTGCTGCACGACGTCATGCAGCCGCCCAAAAAGCTGCATCCCTCCCTTGTTTCCCGGATTAAAGTGATGGCAAACATGGATATTGCCGAGAGAAGGGTTCCCCAGGACGGCAGGATGTCCCTGAAGATAGACGGTAAGGCCGTCGACGTGCGGGTGGCTTCATTGCCGGGCAGTTTCGGGGAGCGGCTCACCCTGCGCCTTTTGGACCGTTCCGGCAGCATAATGACCCTGGAAAAACTGGGGCTTGTGCCCGCGGTGCTGAAGAAGTTCCGCGCCCGTTTGAGTAATCCGTACGGCTTCATCCTGGTTACCGGTCCGACCGGAAGCGGCAAGAGCACCACTTTGTACGCCAGCCTGGCCTCCATAAATACGGTTGAGAAAAACGTCATTACCGTGGAGGACCCGGTCGAGTACCGGATCGAAGGAATCAACCAGGTGCAAATCAACCCCAAGGCCGGCCTTACCTTTGCCACCGGCCTGCGCTCAATACTGCGCAATGACCCCGATATTATCATGGTGGGGGAGATCAGGGACAGGGAGACCGCCACCATCGCCGTGGAGGCGGCGCTGACGGGCCATCTCGTGCTGGCGACCCTGCACACCAACGAAGCGGCCGGCGCCATCAGCCGTTTGCTTGAAATGGGCATCGAACCGTATCTCATCGCCTCATCGCTGGTGTGCGTGCTGGCCCAGAGGCTGGCCAGGGTCCTTTGCCCCAGTTGCAAGGTGGAGCACTACATGTCCCGGGAAGAGTTGAAAAACATTGAAGGCTTTCCTCTGGAGGAAAATGAAAGCGGGGTTAAAATATACCGCCCCGGCAGTTGCATGAGGTGCAGCAACACCGGTTACAGGGGCCGCATAGGGGTTTTCGAGCTGCTGGACGTTTCCGAAAAGATACAGCGCCTGACCCTGGAAAAAAGGTCGGCGGCAGAAATTAAGGAGGCCGCCGTCGGCGAGGGGATGATTACGCTCCGCCAGGACGGGCTGATGAAGGTAAGGCAGGGTATAACTTCGCTGGAAGAAATACTGAGGGTGGTTATGTGAGCAGCTATGAATCCGTGAGAATTGAAGAAATCCTGGCCGCGACGGTGAAAATGGACGGATCGGACCTTCACCTGACGGTGGGGATGCCTCCTGTGGTAAGGATCTACGGCAGGCTTGAAGCCCTGGATATGCCCCGGCTGATGCCCCGGGATGTGGAGATTCTGATAAATCCGATCCTCACCCCCAGGCAGCGGGAAGAGCTGGAGAAGAACCGGGAGCTCGATTTTTCCTTTTCGGTTCCCGGGTTGAGCCGCTTTCGGGGTAACATCATGTGGCAGCGGGGTACCCTGGCCGTCAATTTCAGGGTGGTGTCCATAAATATTCCCACGCTGGAGGAATTAAAGCTTCCGCCGGTAGTAAAGGAACTGGCCCACCTGCCCAGAGGCCTGGTTTTGGTTACCGGGCCGACCGGCAGCGGCAAGTCCACCACCCTGGCGGCGATAATCAACCAGATCAACGAAGAGCGGTGCCTCAATATAGTTACCATAGAAGACCCCATTGAATTCCTGCACAGCCACAAGAAGTCCATTGTCAAGCAGCGGGAGGTGGGCAGCGACACCCATTCCTTTGCCAATGCCCTGAGGCACGTGCTGCGTCACGATCCGGACGTAATTCTGGTGGGGGAAATGAGGGATCTGGAAAGCATATCCATTGCCATTACGGCTGCGGAAACCGGCCACCTCGTCTTTTCCACCCTGCATACTCAAACCGCGCCCCTCACCATACACCGGATCATAGATGTGTTTCCAAGCCGCATGCGCAGCCAGATCAGTCAACAACTGGCGGGATGCCTCCAGGCGATTCTGGCCCAGCAGCTCATCCCCCGGGCAGACGGCAAGGGCCGGGTGGCGGCGGTAGAGGTAATGCTCACCACCCCGGCGGTAAGAAATCTGATCCGGGAGGGAAAAGAGCATCAGCTTTACACTGCAATGCAAACCGGGCGCAATGTGGGCATGCAAACCATGGACAGCGCTCTGGCGGACCTGGTCAATGCCGGGATAATTTCCAGGGAGACGGCCCTGGAGCACTGTGTGGACCAGGTTGAGCTGGAGCGGATGATCCGCCGGACCAGCTTGCTCTAAGCCCGAATATTTCTTTTGCGTTTTCAGGGAAGAGGTGGGATAATGCCCCTGTACGCCTATGAGGCACTGGATAAGTCAGGTTCCTTCCTGCAGGGCAAGGTGGAAGCCGAGCACGAGTGGATGGCGATATCAAAGCTGCGCAAGATGGGCTACACAATTTTAGATGTGGAGGAAGAAAGGCAGTCTTCCATCTTAAATCTGTTCAAAGCAAAGCGCAAGGTCAAACTGCCCGACGTCCTTTTTTTCACCAGGCAGCTTGCCGCAATGCTGGCGGCCGGCATACCCCTTACCCGCTGCCTCAACACGCTGAGCAAGCAGTCGGAAAATGCCAGCCTTTCCGACATAGCCAGCGAAATGGCCAGGAATGTGGAAGCCGGAATGAATCTTTCCGAGGCCTTGAAAGCCTACCCCGAGGTCTTTTCTGCGATGTACGTGGATATGGTCAGGGCCGGCGAGATAGGCGGCTCGATGGAAGAAATGCTGAACAGGCTGGCCGATCAGCTGGAAAGGGATAAGAGGCTGCGCGACAGCATCCGTTCGGCCACCTTTTACCCCGCTACGGTCATGGCTTTTGCCCTGCTGGTGGTGCTGGTCATGCTGACCTTTGTGGTGCCCGTTTTCGCCGGGTTTTTCCCCGCCGGCATGGAATTGCCCCTGCCGACAAAGGTGGTGCTGGCCCTTAGCGAAAGCATCCGCAAGTACTATTTTATTTTCATGCTGGCGTTTATCCTGCTGGCGGCCGGCCTGCGGTTTTTCCTGGCCGGCGAAAAAGGCCGGGCAATCTGGGATAATGTTAAATTCCGCCTGCCCGTAATCGGGGTCCTGGTCAAGAAAACCGTTATTGCCAGGTTTTCCCGCACCCTGGCCACCCTGCTGGCCGGCGGCATTCCGGTCCTGCAGGCGCTGGAGGCGGCAGGCGCGGCGTCCGGCAGCAAACAGGTGGCGGAGGCCGTTAAGAACGCGGCAGAGGGCATCCAGGAAGGGCAAAGCATTGCCGCGCCGCTGGAGGAAAGCGGATTTTTCCCGCCGATGCTGATCGACATGGTCGGCGTGGGGGAGGAAACGGGCCAGTTGTCCGGCCTGTTAAGCCAAGTGGCGGACTTTTACGAGGAAGAGGTGGCCACCATGACCAAAGGTTTGACCTCCATGCTCGAGCCGGTTTTGCTGATAACCATCGGTATCGTTACCGGCAGCATTGTTATATCCATATACCTGCCGATTTTTACGGTTGTCACCTCGGTAGGGAGGTAGGGGGATGCTGTCGCCGGGGCCTCTGGGGCAAAAAGGGTGTGTGCAGGCCGGGAATATTGAAGCGGCCATGGCGGCATATTTACAGGACGGCAGTGCCGAGAGCCTGCAAAAAGTGGTGGAGGCCGGCACGAGGCTGGTCCACTATTTCGTCGGACTCTACGCGCCCGGCCATTCCAGGGAGGATCTGGTTCAGTCCGGCTTTGAGGGCCTGCTGAAGGCGGCAAAAAGGTACGACCCGGGACGGGGCGTTAGCTTCTCCACTTACGCCTCGCACTGCATTATGGGGGAGGTCCGCCACTTTATCCGCAAGGAGGCCTCCTTTAGCCGCCCCGGCTGGGCGGCAGGGCTGCAGGAAAGGGTGAACCGCTTTCTGGAGGAATATTTAAATGAAAAAGGCGAACTGCCCACGCTGGATCAAATTGCCGGGGCGGTTAATATCCGGAAGGAAGGGCTGCTTCAGGTCATGCGGGTGGGCTGGGTGGCGCCGGACGAAATAGATGTGAGCAAGATCCGCAGCCAGCGCTACGAAAGCTTTCAATTGCCGGTAGAGGACCGCATCGTTCTCAGGCAGGCGGTGGAAAAGCTTACGGAACTGCAGCGCAGGGTAATTGCCATGCTTTTTTTTAAAAACATGACCCAGGGCGAGGCGGCCGAGGAACTGGGAATCACCCAGCGCAAGGTGTCCAGGGTCCTGCACAAAAGCTTAAAGCTGCTGAGGGATATTATGTCCCCGTGAAGTCGGCATAATTAATCTTTGCTTTGAGGGGGTAAAGGCTGCATGGGATTTCTGAAATCCGGCGGTTCGGTGGGGCTGGATATAGATGCCGGCGTTATCCGTGCGGTCGAGCTGAAGGGCAGGACCAGAGCGGCAGCTTTGGCCGCCGCCGGCCGGATTGAGATACCCGCCGGTGCGGTGGAGGAAGGTGCGGTGGCGGATGTGGAAGTTGTCGCAGGCGCCTTGAAAGAGCTGTGGAAGGACGCCCGCATCGGCAGCCGCGACGTGATCGTGGGCGTGTCCAACCAGGTCGTTCTGATGAGGATAGCCAGGCTGCCGAAGGTGCCGGCAAACAAGCTGGAAAAAGTGGTCCGCTTCCAGGCCGGGGACTACTTCCCCATTCCCCTGGAACAACTGGTGCTGGATTTCTTTTTGATCGGCGAGGTGGAGGGCGGGGACGGCCCGGAAATGGAGGTGCTGCTTGTCGCGGCCAGGCGGGAAAACCTGGGCGGGCTGCTTGATGCCCTCTCCGCTGCCTCTTTAAGACCGCTGGCAATCGATGCCTCGTCGCTGGCCCTGCTGCGCACGCTGCCCGGCGAGAGGCAGGCCGGTGCCGTGGCCATGCTGGACTTATCGACCGGCCGGAACTGCTCTTTCATGATTGCCGAAAACGGCGTTCCCCGCCTGGCCAGGTCCATTTTGCAGTTTCAGCCTGCCGCCGCGCAGAAAAACCCTGCCGGGCTGTTTGCCGGCCTGGGCGGCGGCGCCCTGGTGGCGGCGGCAGATGACGGGGGAGAAAAAGCGGCCGATGAAAGCGGCATCGGCGGGTGGGTGGAGGCGCTGGCAAACGAGGTCCGTGCGTCCATCGCCTATTACCTGTCGCAAAGGAACGTGGAATACGTGGAGGCCATTGTTCTCAGCGGCAGCGGGGCGCGAATGGCAGGTTTGCCTGAGATGATTCAAGAGGAACTGGATGTTCCGGTTGAAATAATAAAACCCCTGGCCGTGCTTGGCGGCTCTGTTCCCGGCAGTTGCTCCTTTCTGTCTGCCGAGGAGCCCGATTTTGCCGTAAGCATAGGCCTGGCCGTGAGAGGTTTGGAGCACAGATAAAAATGGACATAAGAATTAATCTTCTACCTCCGGAAATGATTGCCCGGCACGGCCGGTGGCGCCGGCAGCGGCGGCTTTACCTGGCCGGCGGGGCTGGGCTGGCCGTGCTGCTGGCGGCCCATGCCGTTCTTTTTGCAGCCACCCAACTGGTCGGCCACAACGTCAACCGCTTGGTTAAAGAGCGCCAGGCCATAGAGGGGGAGATTCAGGCCTACCGGAAGTTTTCCGAAATGAAGGCGCAGGCGGAGGAAATTGAAAAACTGCTGCAAAAAGCCAGGGGCACGCCGCCGGACATTAAGAGAACGCTGGCCGAAATAAGCTTGCGGATACCTCTGAACGTCTGGCTGACCGAGATAACCGTAGGCGGCGCGGAAGGGGGCAAAAGCCCCGCCGCCGGTGCCAAGACGGAGGGGGCGGCAGGCGGCAAAGGCGGCCAGTCGGCCGGCGCCCCGTCCGCAAGCGGCCAGGGCAGGGCAAAGGCGGCTCCGGCCGGGAACGCCATGGAGGTTACCATCAAGGGCTGGGCCTTCGGTCATTCCGCGGTGGCCGTCTGGCTGGAGGACCTGGAAAAGGTGTACGGCCTGAGCGACGTTCAGTGCCAGCTTTCAAACAGCGAAAAGCTCGGGGAGAGTTTCATGACCCGCTTTGAAATAAAGGCCGGACTGGTTTCAGGGACGGCGGGAGGGGCAGGCGGATCCTGATGGCAGGCAAAAGCCGCGAGTCCAAAAACGTAATGCCGGTTCTGGCCGGTGCGGCCCTACTTGTCCTTTTAGTCTTCCTGCTGAACGTGCAGGTTAAAGCTTACAGGAACGCCAGGGCCGCCCTGGAGAGGGAAAGGGCGGCCTGCCGGCAGGCGCAGATGATGCTGGCGGACCTGAAAGAGGCCGAAAAGCAGGCCGGCCTTCTGGCGGAAAAGCTGGCAAAGTACCAGAAGATGATGCCCGGGGAGCCTGAGCAAAACACCCTGATTGCCGAACTGAACGCCTGTGCCGCTGAGTCTGGCGTCAACCTGCAGCAGATCAGCTTCGGCAGCCGGCTGGCTAAAGAGGGGTATACCGAAATGCCCCTGGAACTGGTTCTGGAAGGGCGCTACCACGATCTCCTGGCCTTTCTGGAGGATATTCAGAGAGACGGGCGGCGGGCGGTTCGCCTCGACAGCATTAAAATGAGCCAGGGGCGTGAGGAGCAAACCCTGGTCAGGGCCGATGTTGCCGCCAGCGTATTTTATATCTCGAAGAAAAAGACAAGCTAGGGCAGGAGCATAAGGAAAGGAAGGAGCGGTAGGATGAAGGGTTCCATGGAGCGGATGAAAAGCAGCCTGAAACTGGGGCAAATGACCGCTTTCTTGAAGGACTGCTTAAGCGACAGCAGGAAGAGGATTTATGTCTACATCATAAGCGGGATTTTGCTGCTGGCAGTTTTGCTGGGAAGCATGGCCGCCCTGAAATCCCGGAGCAGCAAGGAGTTAAGCGGGACTCTCGGTGAGGGGGAGAAAAAAGCCGCCCAAAGCCTGACCTACCTGCCGGACACAGAAAGGGAGAAAGAAGGCCAGGGTAATGACTCAACAGCATCCCTGCGCGACCCGTTTACCGGGGCCGTGGTTTTAAAGGGGATTATCAAGGGCGGGGATAAGGATTTCGCCATTATTGAAGCTGGCCAGGTGGCTTATGTGGTTAGCAAGGGGGACGCCGTGGCGGGAATATGGACGGTGAAGGGCATTGAAAAGGACGGCGTTGTTCTGGCGTCAGGTAAACAGGAGCTCCGCCTGGGCTTTGGCGGGCGGCTCAAGTCTGCTTCAGGGGCGGGGGCGGCCGGAGAGGCCGGCAGCAGCAGGACGGAAGGCGGCGAGCCCAGGCAAAGCCGGGAAAGCGCGGCCGGGCGGAACGGTGGTGAGTTTTAAGAATGAGCAGGGAATTCATCAGTATAAATTTTAAAAAAGCCATGAGGAAGCTGCTCAGGTCCGCCGCACCGGTGCTTGTGTTTACGGCCGCCGTATTGAGTTGCGGGCCGGGCCTGGGGGTGTCCGGCGGCAGCCTGCCGCCGGCGGGGAGCGGTGTCTACGGCCAGTTCGATTACTACGCTGCCGGGGACGGCGGCACCGTCAGCCTGGATTTGCGGGGGGCCGACCTGCGGGACGTGTTATCCGCCCTTGCCATTAAATTGGGCGTCAATATTGTGGTTGTGAACACCAAGCCGGTTGAGGTGAATTTAAAGGCCGACGGCGTAACGGCCAGGCAGGCTTTAGAAATGGTTGTCCAGAGCAACGGCCTGGCCTACCTGCAAAGCGGCGACCTGATCGTTGTGGGGGAAGCCGGTTCGCTGCGCAAAGACTTTTTCAGCCAGATGATTTTGACCAGGTTTGACACCTGGTACGTCCCGGCCGCAAAGATTATTGCCATGATTAAGGAACTGGGCCTGGACGATTCGCTGAAGGTGCTGTCCATCGACACCAACCCCAACGTCTTCTGGGCCCAGGGCACCGTGCAGTCCTTGAGAAAGGTGAGGGAACTGGTCAGCGCCGTGGATACGGCGGAAAACAGGGAAAGCGCGGTCTCTTCGCAGGTTCCGCTTGAGTACAGGACGCTTACCCTGACCCAGATCCCGCCCTCCAGAGCGGTGGAGCTGCTTAAGGAAGCGGGAGTGGAGATCACCCACTGCCTGAAGCTGGACAACAGGCTGCTGGTGTTCGACCGGACCCTGTTCCCCATGTGGGACCAGGTGGAATCCCTGGTCGCCCAGCTTGATATCCAGCCGGCCAACAAATATAAAGTGTTCGTCTACCAGTTGAAAAACATAGTGGCGGCGGATGCCGCCGCCAGGCTGAAGGAGTTCGGTTTTGAGGACGTCAAGACGGTGACCTACAGCAACGACAGGTTCGGCCGGGAACTGCTGGTGATCTGCCCTCCCTACCTGGAAACCTCCGTCAGGAGCGCACTGAGCAGTCTGGACGGCGTCCGTTCCAAAACCAAGATGCCCGTGCTAACCATGACCGGCACCAGTTCTTACGAAGGGCTCGTGGCGGTGCGCGAACTGCTCAGCGAGTTGTCTGACGTGCCCATAGGAAGCTTTTCCATATCCAGGAACCTGAGCGGGGACGAGGACAACCCGGTGTACGCCCTGTGGGTGGAAGAGACGCCGGACAGAATTATGCTGATCAAGGACTTGATTGGCGAACTGGATATAGGCGGAGGTAAAGGGGGCAGCAAGGAGAGCTCCGGCACGGAATAAATTTGCGGTTTTGTTAAATTGATTGATACAAATAATTTTTTACGAATAAGCTGTCTAAAGAGGGCCGTTGCCGGTATAACAATTATAGAGACCAACATTTGTTAAAAGAATTTATTATCAGAAAGGAGGTGCAGTATGTTCAACGCTGTATGCCGCACCTTGAAGAACAGGAAGGGCTTTACCCTGGTGGAGTTAATGGTGGTTGTAATTATTATCGGGATCCTGGCAGGAATTGCAATACCGGCTTATAACAATGTTACCACAAATGCTATGAAAAAAGCCCACGATGCTAATGTTAGAACTCTGATGGGGGCTGCAACGACATGTGTTGCATCAGAAGGGAAGCCTTCAAGTGATGTGGAATGGAATGGAACACCATCCAGCGGTACCACTCATAAATGGGAAAATTATGTAAATCCGCCATGGCCTAAAGTTCCTGACGGTCATTCATCTGCCGGCGATAGTTATTTAGTTACAATTGCAAGTGATGGCAGTGTTACAGTTACACCGGCTTTAGGTTCTTATTAAGCAGGAGCATGCGCTGGTCTAATACATTAAAAATATGGTTCAGCCGTGCGTATTATATTTAACCTGCTTACATTTGATTGATAAAAAGTGTATTCCCCGCCCGACTAATGTGCGGCGGGTCTTTTTATGCATAAGGCCTCGTTTGTTTGATACTGGTATATACTGTTACCACAGGGTAATTTATTCATTTAAATTGAGGTATAGATCCTTTAATATTGATGCAAATGGCTATATATCCTGATTTATTTAGCCATGGGCGGCGGGGCCTCCTTTCAAAAGGCCTTCAGCCTGGCCAGGTAGGCCTGGATCCCGTCGCTCTGGTACTGGTTGTTCCGCAGGGGTTCGGCCCACCAGCCGGCGATAATGTATTCACCGTTCCCGGCGGGGTAGAAGGAAAACTCGCGGCTAAATTTGCTGTTCCCGTACTTTAAATCCCGGGTTGGATTGCCGTCCGGATCGGTTTTAATGATACGGGCCTGCGTTTCGCTGCCGGAATCGGTCCAGCCGGCCACCAGGTAACCGCCGTCGCCGGTTTGCTGCACGGACTTTCCCGCGCCCCAGCCGCCGGCAAAGGCCCTTTCCCATTCCGGCGTGCCGCCGGCGCCGATTTTAGCCAGGTAGACGGCAAAGGCGCCGTCGTTAAAAGAAGAGGTCCGCCCAGTCAGGACATAGCCGCCGTCCTCCGTAGGGGCCAGCCATTCCGCAATATCCCAGCCTTTTCCGCCGAAGGTTCTTTCCCACTCTTTCCTGCCGCTTTCATCCGTTTTGGCCAGCAGGACGTCGTAACCGCCGTTTGCCGGCGAAAAGGCCCGGCCCGCCACCACGTAACCGCCGCCGGGGGCTTCAACGACGCACGCGCCCTGGTCGGTGTCCGGGCTGCCGAAGGTTTGCTCCCATAACAGCCGGCCGGACCGGTCGGTCCTGATCAGGTATATGTCGAAGTCGCCCGCCCCTGAGGAACTGGTGCTGCCGGCGGCCACAAAACCCCCGTCCGAGGTCTGCTCCACCCAGCAGAGGCAGTCCTCCCCCGGTCCTCCGTATCTTTTTTCCCACTGCCGCTGCCCGGAGGCGTCAATTTTGAGCAGGTATGCCTCGCTGTCTTTGCTGCTGCCGGCAGACCGGGTAGCGCCGGCAATGATGTAACCACCGTCGTCGGTCTGCCGCACGGACATACCGCTGTCGTTGCCGGTGCCGCCGATGGCCTTCTGCCACAGCAGGCGGCCGGCGGGGTCGAGCCTGATTACCAGCACGTCGTTGCCCCCGTTGCCGTGCAGGTAGCAGGAGGCGGTCTCGCCCACCGCGATAAAACCGCCGTCGCCGGTCATGCGGGCGTCAAAGCAGCGGTCGGCCTCCCGGCCGCCCAGCAAATTCTCCCATTCCAGATAAACGGCTTCGGACGCACCGGCCTGACAGTTTTTGGTTTTAGCGGCACAGGGAAAAAGGAACAACATCAGTATAAAAAAAGCGGGCACAAATCTTAAAAGAAACGAGCGCATTAGTAAAATACCAGCCTTTCTCAATTCCTCGCATTTCGGTACAAGCCGGATAATACAAACTTCTATCCTTTTTTCTTTCATTGCTTTATAATTAATTATATAATAACATGGAATTGCCTGGTTAACCGAAAAAAACTTTTTAAAAAAGTTTTAATTAACCAGAATAATGGCCTTTGTTATACTGGCAGTACGGGAGTGCTCCGGGTGAAGATTTTTGCCGGCGAAAAGGGAGCGGCCCTGCCTCTGGCGCTGGCCGTGATGCTCATCGTGAGCCTTCTGGCGGCCGCCCTCTGGCAGTACAGCATGACGGAAAACATTCAGGTGGAAAAGGAAAAGAAGAAGCTTCAGGCGCACTACCTGGCCCGGGCGGGGGCAAACGCCGCCATTGCCGCCTGGCTTGAAGCGCCGTTTAACGATAAGCCGGTGCAGATCGGCGAGCCGGCAAAATTGTACCTGGCCGGCGACGGGACCTTTACCGGCAGTCCGGAAAATGCGGCGGGCGAGGTGGAAATTTACGTCGAGCCCGATGAAACGGAGGAAGGCATAGTTCATATCACTGCTACGGGAAGGGTTGACGGAGTGGAAAGCAAGGTAACCGCCACTTCGGCGCCCTATGTAGACGGGGCCGAGTGGGAGCCGCCCCTTTACGATAAAAGTACCGGCCTGATCACCCCCGGTACCGTTACCTACAGTGCAACGGTGGACGGAAGAAAAAAAACCGTGTACGCCCACGAGCCGGTGGAAGGGGCGGTGAAATTCATTAACAGCGATTCCCAGCGCCCCCTGCACATCCAGAGCAACACCTGTGTGGAGCTTGCTTCCAATGCCATGGAGTTTAAAAGCCCGGTGGACCTGGTCCAGACCGGCGACAGGGATACCGGCGCCCTTTTCTTAAAGGCGGAGTACATCTCATTTAAAAGCAGCATTGCCGTTGAGGACTACAGTTACTGGTGGTTTGGCAGCCACTATTACTACGGGACAATCATCTTAAAAGTTCCGGACGGTCTGGGGGTGGACGGCCGGGAGATCGGCGGCCAGGCCGGGAGCAGGTACGGAATGGTCTTTTTCGATGACGCTTACATCTGGGAAATGGGCTTACTTGGCTTTGAGGTGCGGCACGATTTGCACATGGAAAACAAGGCTTATTATTTTAAAAGCAGGCCTGACGGCATCGACCTGATCAGGTGGCACAGGGGCGAGTATACCGAAGGCATCGATTACATAGAAATAGAGGATCAAGACGCGGCATCCCTGCCCCAGGGCAGCGGCCTGTTTTACTGGAGCAGGGACTGACACGGCGGCTTTAGCCCGGAAAGGACGTGAAGATCATGCGGGCCATTAAAGCGGTTATGAAAAACGGCATGAGGCGGAACGGAGGCTTTACGCTGGCGGAGGTCCTGGCCGGCCTGCTCATTCTTTCCATTACCGTGATGGCCTTCACGCCCCTGCTTGCCAGAAGCCTGGAGGGCGTTTTCGCGGCCGGGGAGAAAAGCAGGGCCATTTTTGCCGAGCAGGGGGAAATGGAAGGCCGGATTGCCGGCGGAATTGCCTACGAAGGGGGGGTTGTTCCTCTTAGCCTGGGGGATGAGGATTTCGATATCCGGGGCGGCATAATCAAAACCGGGAATTTTACGAGCTTTCTGGCCTACATCCCGACCATGAGCCTGGATCCCGCCTGGCTGCTGGAAGGCTATCCGGATAATTTCCAGATTTCAGTAACAGGTACGGACACCAGCTTTAACGGATCGACCCGGTTAATCATCAGGGACAAGGACGGCTATAACGTGTCCACCGCCCCGCTTTACGTAAGCTATTCAAGAACCGTTCACGACCCGGACAGCGCCACCATCCGCCTGGGGGCCGGACTGACCAATGAAAAAGGGCCGTATACGGTGATCATGAAAACCGCGGTGGACGGCGGGTACGAGGTGGTCCGGGCGGCGCTCAGCGTCATGCTGCCGAAATACGTTGCCGTGGGGGCCGGCGGGAAAATCCTGGTTTCTGACGGTGTTTTCTACGAAAATGGCGAGATCAGCTGGGTGGAGAGGCCGTCGGGCACCGGCCAGGACTTGATGGGGGTTGCCTGGGGTGCGGGTAAATTTGTAGCCGTCGGGGAAGGCGGAACGATCTTAACCTCGTCCGGCGGTTCGGCCTGGGTGCGCCGCAGTTCGGGAACGGCAGGCAGCCTGAACGCCGTGGCCTGGGGCGGGCAGGAGGGAAGCGAAAAATTTGTGGCCGTGGGCGACGGGGGCCTTATTCTCACCTCGGTTGACGGGATAACATGGGTGCAGGGGCCGCCGGCCGGCGAGAACCTGCACTGCGTCGTCTGGACGCCTGCGGGCGGGGGGATGTTTGTTGCCGCGGGAGGCGGCGGAACAATAATCACCTCCCCGGACGGCGAAAGCTGGACCCGGCAGCCCGCCGGGACGGCGGAGGGGCTTTTTGGCCTGGCCTGGGGCCTGCTCGGCCCGGAAGAGGCGGTGCTGGTGGCGGTGGGGGAAGGCGGGACGATCCTTGCTTCGCCTGACGGCCTGAGCTGGACGGCCTGCAGGAAGCCCGGCCCGGACGGCCCTAACTGGACGGAAGAGAACCTGCTGGGAGTTGCCTTTGGGGTAAAAGACGGGGACACCCCGTTATTTGTGGCGGTGGGCAGGAGAGGCACAATCCTGGCCTCGGCGGACGGTGGCGCAACCTGGACCGGGCAGGATTCCGGAACGTCGGCGGCGCTTAACTATGTTGCGGCGAGCACAGATAAATTTCTTGCTGTGGGGGAAAACGGCGAGCTTGTTACTTCGCCGGACGGCGAGACCTGGACAGGCCAGCACACGGGAACGGCATCCGCTTTGAACTGCCTGGCCGGGCGCGGCAAATAGCGGCCGGACCGGTGCCGGTTACCTTTGCGCCCTCTTTTATTTGCGCCGTTACAGCCAGCCGCTTTTCGCACTGCAGGGGTGGTTGATATTGTTGAGATTTTTTGCCTGTAAAAGGGGCATAACTATAATCGAATTGATGATCGGAGCGGCCCTCCTGGGCACGGTCCTGGGTATCGGTTACATGTATTACGGTTATGTAAACGGTACGTTTAACAGGGGGGAAACGCGGTGGGAGATTCAGCAGGAAGTCCGGCGGGCCAGCGGCTATGTGATTGATGAACTGCGCTACGCCTACGAGGTCCAGTTGAACCCTGCCGTGCCGGACGGGGACATCGGCGACTACGACAATTATATTTTCTTTAAGGACGGCTTTTACATCCACAAATACAAGGACGAGAACAAGAACGTCCGGCAAAAAAACATTATAGACGGCTCTGAATACGCCATCTCCTTCAGCAGGGTGGAGAGAGACCCGGACAGCGGGGAGGCGGGTTACCTGGATAACGTCCTGGCCGTTGCCGTGGAGTCCAGGTCCACCGGGTACAGGATAGATTCAAAGGTCATGATGCTGAACATGCCAAATACGAGCATTACCGGCGAAGCGGAGGAGGCCGGTAGCCTGAAATTTTCCACGGCTTCGCCGGAGGAAATTGAGGAGGAGCCTCCGCCGCCGCCCAGCGGCTGTTTCATTGCCACCGCCGCCTACGGTTCAGAGCTGTCGCCCGCGGTTGTGCTGCTTCAGGAATTCCGCGACCGTTACTTGTTGAATAATGCAATTGGCAAGAGTTTTGTGCGTTTTTACTATAAAGTATCGCCGGCGGCGGCCGCCCGCATTTCCAGCAGCGAGCCGTTAAAGCTCCTGGTTAGAGTGCTGCTCGTTCCCGTGGTTTTAGCGGTTTACCTGGTGATGCGCTGCGGGCCGGCCGCACCGCTGCTGGCAGTTCTCCTGCTGCCGGCGGCAGCGGCCGGCGCCGTGAAATTTAAGAACCGCGTCGCGCGCAATAAACATTCCAGAGGTGGTCAGATTTGATCGAGAAACAAATCTTAAAAGAAGTGCTCGATACGGCTTTAGCCAACGGCGGCGACTTTGCCGACATATTTATCGAAGAAAAAAGGAGCACGGCAATCGGCTGCGAGGACGGAAGAGTTGAGCGGGTTCACTCCGGCGTGGACATCGGCGCAGGCATCCGGGTCATTTGCCGGGACGCAACGGCCTATGCCTATACCAACGATCTTTCCCGCCAGGGCCTTATGGAAGCGGCCACGATAGTCAGCCATGCGGCGCAGGGAAACAAAAAAGAATTAAACCTCGATTTGAGGACATTAAAGCCCCTGGTGGACTTTTCGTTTGAAGAGCGCCCGGGAGACGTTCCTACCGGGCGCAAGGTGGCGGTGGTGGAGGCGGCCGACAGAGCCGCCCGCGCCGTGGATGCCGGGCAGATCAAACAGGTCATCGTCGGTTACGGGGACGTCGTTCAAAACGTGACCATAGCCAACAGCGAAGGGGACTACGTGGAGGACGAGCGCATCCGCACACGGTTCCTGGTTCAGGCCGTGGCCGCTTCAGGGCCGACCATCCAGACGGGCTATGAGGCGGTAGGCGGTTTATGCGGCTTCGAGCTGTTTAAAAGCTGCCTGCCCGAACAGGTGGCCGAGACCGCGGCCAGGAGGGCGGTGGAAATGCTTAAAGCCGGCCCCGCGCCGGCCGGCAAGATGCCGGTTGTCCTGGCCGGCGAGGCGGGAGGGACCATGGTTCACGAGGCCTGCGGGCACGGCCTGGAGGCCGATCTGGTTTTAAAAGGCCTTTCCGTGTACGCGGGCAAGAAGGATCAGGTTGTGGCCTCTGAGGAGATCAGCGTAATCGACGACGCTACCCTGAGCGGGCGCTACGGCTCCTACCGCTTTGACGACGAAGGGGTGCCGGCCCGCAAGGTGAAGTTGATCGATAAAGGAGTCTTGACCGACTTCATGTACGACCGCCTGAATGCTTTTAAGGAAAACAGGGGTTCCAACGGCCACGGCCGCCGCGAGTCTTACCAGCACAAGCCGATCCCGCGAATGGGCAACACCTATATCGCCCCCGGGAAAACCGAACCAGAAAAAATAATCAGGGAGGTAAAGAGCGGCCTGCTGGTCAAAAAAATGGGGGGCGGACAGGTTAACACGACCACGGGGGATTTTGTTTTTGACGTGGCGGAAGGCTATTTGATCAGGGACGGTGAGGTAGGGCCGATGGTGCGCGGGGCCACCCTGACCGGAAACGGCCCGGAAGTGCTGCGGATAGTGGAGATGGTGGGGAGCGACCTGGGATTCACCATCGGCACCTGCGGCAAGGACGGGCAGGGCGTGCCGGTGAGCGACGCCCAGCCCACCATCGCCGTCAGGCAGCTGATAGTGGGCGGCACCAAACACGGCGAGCCGAACGGCAAAATAAGGCGCATTTAGCACTTCCAAAGTGCCGGCAGCTTTTTACCCCGAAGCGCGCCGGCCTTTTTATTGCGGATTTTACACCTGCCGCAGCAATACACAACTTCTTTTGAAGGGGCATATGTTATAGGATAAGTAAAGCGTTAAACCGCCGTGTTTTGTTGCCTGCACTGATTTTTCACAGGAGGTATAGAAATGAAAATAGGCGATATTGTAACCAGAAAAATATACGGTGAGGACATGCAGTTTTGCATTATCGGCTTTTATACAAACCAGGCTACAGGCGAGCGGGTGGCCATCCTGGCCCTTCTTGATCCCAGCCTGATAGTGGAGGCTTCGGTAGACGACCTGGCTCCCATTTCGGCCAGGCACCTTTTTGCCCTGACGGCTCCGCAATTTGTCCATTGAACTGCCTGAGATGGCAGTTTTTTTATGCCTCTCAAAAGGAATATTTTGACTTCCATTGAATAATACTACTTGGAATACCGAAGGGAGCTGTTCTCGTGGACAAAGAAAGTATCTTTCTAAGAACTGCAGAAGCAGCTTTAGACAGGGCGAAGAAGCTGGGTGCCCATCTGGCGGAAGTGTATATAAGCAGCACCAAAGAACTGAATATTGAGGTAAGGGACGGCCGCGTGGAGACGATGAAGCTGGCGGAAGACCGCGGCCTGGGAATACGGGTAATCCAGAATGGGCGAATAGGATTTTCCTTCAGCACCGACCTCAGCCCGCGCGGCGTGGAGGATGCTGCCCGGAAGGCGCTGGACAACTGCGGGAAAGCCTCGGAGGATCCTTTCAACCGGCTGCCGCCGCCGGGCACGGACTACCCCGCACTGGACATTTACGACCCCGCCATAAGGGAAGCCACCGTTGAGCAGAAAATCGAAATGGCCAGGTACATGGAAGAAACGGCGCGCTCTTACGACCCCAGGGTAAAGATAATAGAAAGCTCAACCTACCAGGACGGAGAGGTGCTGGTATGCGTCATCAACAGCCTGGGCATGCAGTTGAGCTACCGGTCGGCTTACTGCGGGATATACCTGGCCCTGGCCGCCGGGGAGGGCGATGACAGCCAGACCGGGTTTGCCCTTGACTTTAAGCTGAAATACGATCAGTTGAAACCGGAAAAAGTCGGCCGGGAGGCGGCCCGGCGGGCGGTGCGGATGCTCGGCGCGGCGCCGGTTACCACCCGCAGGGTGGCGGTGGTGCTGGACCCCTTTGTAGCGACCGGTTTTCTGGGCCTGCTGGGGCCGGCACTTACCGGCGAGGCGGTGCAAAAAGGACGTTCCCTTTTTGCGCGGAAGGTCGGCGAGCGGGTGGCTTCGGACAAAATAACCATTACCGATGACGGGGCCATGCCCGGCGGCATAGCCTCGGCTCCATTTGACGGGGAGGGCGTCCCCACGTCGAGGACCGTTTTGATTGAAAAAGGCATTCTTAAGGGCTACCTGCACAATACATATACCGCCTCCAGGGAGGGCGTGCGGTCAACCGGCAACGGGGTGCGCAGTTCCTTCAAGGGTACTCCGGAGGTGGGCGTTACCAACTTTTTTATTGAACCAGGCCAGGTGCCTCCGGAGGCGCTTATCAGGGAACTGCCGGACGGCCTGTACATCACCGAAGTAATGGGGATGCATACGGCCAATCCCATCTCCGGGGATTTCTCGGTGGGGGTGGCCGGCCTGCTGATAGAAAACGGCGAGCTGACCAGGCCCGTGCGCGGAATGGCAATGGGCGGAAATATAATGGATTTTCTGGCCGGCATTGATGCCGTAGGCAACGACCTGCAATTTTTCGGCGGCAGGGGGGCGCCGACCCTGCGGGTGGCCGGGATGACCGTAAGCGGCCAGTAGCGGGCAGGTACCGGCAGTTCTTCCTGGCGCCCGGATTAAAAATGTGGTAAAATGTCACCAGTTTAAGAGGTGTCAGTAATTGAAGATCATGGTCCTGCACGGTCCTAATTTGAACCTGCTGGGAAAGCGCGAGCCGTCCGTATACGGCAGCGTTACCTTAGAAGAAATCAACCAGAAATTGGCAGAGCTGGCCGGGGAGCTAGGGGTGGAAATTTGCTGCAAGCAGTCCAATAGTGAGGGCGAGCTGGTCGATCTGTTACACCGGGCGGCAGAGGAGGCCGACGCCGTTGTTTTCAACCCCGGGGCGTTTACCCATTACAGTTATGCCTTGCGCGATGCGGTATCGGCCATCGGGATACCGACAATTGAAGTGCATCTGTCAAATATTTACAGCCGGGAGGATTTCAGAAAGCATTCTGTTATTGCTCCGGTGGCGTCAGGGCACATCTGCGGGATGGGCGTCACCGGCTACCTGCTGGCCCTGCGGGCTGCGGCCGCCCTGGCCGGCACTTAGGAGGAAAATTTATTGCTGAAGAGGGTCGAAAAGCTGCGGGAACTCCTGGAAGGCGCCGGAGTTGAGGCATTTTACGTCACCAGCCCGGAGAACCGCTTTTACCTGAGCGGGTTTACCGGAACGGCCGGAGCCGTTTTGGTAACCCGGGAAGGCTTGTGGCTGCTGACCGACTTCCGGTATACCGGGCAGGCTCGCCGGGAGTGCCCGGGGTTTGAAATAGTCGAAGTTGCTGGCAGTTACCCGGAGGCGGTGCTTGAAATAAGCAGGGGAAAGGGAGGTTTTTCCCTGCTCGGCTGCGAGGGGGATCACCTGACCTACAGCCAGTTTATGGCCTTAAAGGAAGGACTGGCCGGGGTCGGGCTGAAGCCCCTGGGCGGCCTGGTGGAAAAGCTCAGGATTTGCAAGGATGAATCTGAAATAAATTTAATTGAGCAAGCGGTGCTGTTTGCCGACGAGGCTTTTAAAAGAACCCTGCCTTATATCAGGCCGGGTGTTACCGAACGGGAGGTAGCGCTGCAACTGGAGTACATAATGCGGCGCATGGGTGCGGACGCGTCCGCCTTCAAAATAATTGTAGCCTCCGGCAGCCGTTCGGCGCTTCCGCACGGGGTGGCCTCGGCGAAAACAATCCAGGCAGGCGACCTGGTTACCATAGATTTTGGCGCGGTATACGGCGGCTATCATTCCGATCTGACCAGGACCGTGGCAGTGGGCAGGCCGGATAAAAAGCAGGAGGAGATTTATTCTATCGTTCTTGAGGCTCAGAAAAAAGCTATTGCCGCCTTGCGGGCCGGCGTGCGCGCCCTGGAAGTGGATTATGCCGCCAGGCAGACGATACGGAGCAGGGGGTACGGCAGTTATTTCGGGCACGGTACCGGGCACGGGCTGGGCCTGAGCATTCACGAAGGGCCAAGGCTTTCGGAAAGGGACGGAACCGTCTTGCAGACGGGTATGGTTGTTACCGTTGAGCCCGGAATATACCTGCCGGGATGGGGAGGGGTAAGAATAGAGGATACGGTGGTGGTTGAGGACGGCGGCTGCCGGGTGCTGACCAGGTCGCCGAAAGATGAATTAATTGTCCTTTTATAATTTAATTGCATTTTAAGCAGCGGGAGGCGTGAGACTTGATTTCCACAAATGATTTCAGAACCGGGCTTACCATTGAACTGGAGGGAGAGGTTTACCAGGTTATTGAGTTCCAGCACGTTAAGCCGGGCAAGGGCGCCGCTTTTGTACGCTCCAAGCTGAGAAACATGCGCACCGGGGCGGTGATTGAAAAGACTTTTAACGCCGGGGAGAAAATTCCCAGGGCCAGGATTGAAAGGCGCGAGATGCAGTACCTGTACAGCGACGGAAAGGAATACAACTTTATGGATATGGAGACCTACGACCAGGTTACCATGTCTGCCGCCCAACTGGGGGATGCCGTAAAATATTTGAAGGAAAATATGAATATACAGGTCCTGTTGTTCCAGGGCAAGTCCATCGGCGTTGAACTGCCCAACTTTGTCGAGCTGGAGGTAATTGATACCACTCCCGGCATAAAGGGTGACACCGCCTCGGGCGGCTCCAAGCCGGCCACTCTGGAAACCGGCGCAGTGGTGCAGGTTCCCTTCTTTGTCAACGTCGGAGACAAGCTTCAAATCGACACCAGGACCGGGAACTATATCAAGCGGGTATAAAAGGTAACAGAGCAGTTTACCTCCGGCCGGTGTTTAAAACCCTCCTTTATGAGACATAATATAAAAGCCAAAATTAGCCACGGCGTTAATTTACCAAGGGGGGTATAAAACCGATGAGGGATTTAAAGTCCAGGGTGGCCTATCTGCAGGGCCTGTCTGCGGGGCTGGAGCTGGGCGCTGAGAGCAAAGAGGCCAGGCTGCTTAACGGGATCATCGAAGTTCTTGGCGAGTTTGCCGATTCCATGGGCGATCTTGAAGAAGCCCAGGAAGAGCTGGAAGATTATGTTGAAAGCATTGATGAGGACCTGTATTCCCTGGAAGACGAGCTGTACGATAAAAACGTGCTTGGCGATGGCGCCTGCTCAGAAGGCCAGCTTGAGGTAGACTGCCCTAATTGTGGCGAGACCGTATGCTTTGACTCCGATATCCTCGAAGACGACGATGTGGTGGAAGTGACCTGCCCGAACTGCAATGAGGTGGTGTTTATCAACGACGACACCTACCAGGCAGCGGACGAACCGGAAAGGATCGCCGGGCAGGCCGGTGAAGACGGTGCCCCTGCGGAGGACGAGGATATTTAAGCAGGCAGGATAGAGCGGCGGCGCTCCTGGCCGTCGCTTTTTTCTTTGCCCAAATAAATGAAAATTACAGAAACATGCTGAAAGAGGAGGGGCGGGGTAATAATGTCGGGAAGGTTTAAAGTAGTTATTATCGGCGGGGTTGCGGCAGGGACGAAGGTGGCCGCCAGAGCCCGGAGGCTTCTGCCGGAGGCGGACATAACCATTGTCGAAAAGGACAGGTATATTTCCTATGCCGGTTGCGGCACTCCTTATTATATTGCCGGGCAGGTAAAGGAGTTCGACAGCCTTTTTAAAACCGCCTACGGCGTGGTGCGCGACGAGGACTATTTCCTTAGCGAAAGGGACGTTAAAGTGCTGACCGGCACCAGGGCCTCTTCAATCGACAGGGCCGGCAAAAGGGTTGAAATTATCAGGCTGGCCACGGGCGAGCGTTCATTTTTAGAATACGACAGGCTTGTTCTTGCCACCGGCTCCACCCCGGTTGTTCCCCCCATCGAGGGGCTGGAGCTGAAAGGTGTATACCGCCTTAACCACCCGGAGGACGCCCTGGCCATAAAGTCGGCCGTGGAACAGGGCGTGAGCAGCGCCGTAATTATCGGGGCCGGCCTTATCGGCATGGAGGCTGCGGATGCCCTGAACAAGATGAACGTTCCCGTGAACGTAGTTGAATTAAAAAATCAGGTGCTGCCCGGGGTTCTGGACGAGGACCTGGCCGCCCTGCTCGCCAGGAGGCTGAAAAGAAACGGGATCGGGTTAAACTTGGGGCGGAAGGTCCTCAGGATTGAGGGGGAAGGCGGCAGGGTAGCGGCGGTGGTTACCGACCAGGGCAGGCTGGAGGCCGGCCTGGTGATAGTGGCCGTGGGGGTGCGCCCAAACGTAGGGCTGGCCAGGGAAGCCGGCCTGGAAATAGGCGAGACGGGGGCCATAAAAGTAAACGAGTACCTTCAGACCAGCGACCCGGATATTTACGCCCTCGGCGACTGTGTTGAGAACACCCACCTGGTAAGCGGGCGCAAGGTATACATACCGCTGGCTTCCACGGCCAGCAGGCAGGGCCGCGTGGTGGGGGACAACGTTGCCGGGAGGAGAACCAGGTTTAAGGGGGTTCTCGGCACCACCGTGCTCAGGGTGACGGGGATCAACATTGCCCGCACCGGGCTGGGCGAGGCGCAGGCCCGCGACCTGGGCTACGATGTTATCACCGCCCTGAACCCGGCCACCGACGGCACCCATTATTACTCCCAGCACGGCAGGATATTTCTGAAAATAATAGCCGATGCCGGCACGGGGCGCTTGCTCGGCGTGCAGGGGTTCGGCCCGGGCGACGTGTCGAAGAGGGTGGATGTGGCGGCCGCGGCCATTACTTTTGGCGCTACGGCCGGCGATTTGCACGACCTGGATACGGGTTATGCGCCTCCTTTTGCCACCCCCATTGACGCCCTGGCCCACACCGCCAATATAATCAGGAACAAAATGGAAGGGCTGGCGGAGGGGATTACACCGGCCAGGGTCAGGGAAAAACTCAGGCGGGGCGACGATTTCGTTTTTCTGGATGTTCGTACCGGACCGCAGTTTAAGATGAGGCACATAAAGGACGGCCGGGTAATGCTGATCCCGCTCGGTGAACTGCGCAGGCGTCTGGATGAAATACCGCGGGACAAAGAAATAGTGGTATCCTGCATGGTGGGCGTGCGCGCCTACGAGGCGCTTAGAATCTTAAAAGGAGCCGGATTTGCCGACGTGAAATTCATGGAGGGCAGCCTGGAAGCCTGGCCCTATGAAACGGAAAAAGGCTAAAGCTCCATCTATTCTTTTATAAAGATTTTGCGAATGGCAGAAAAAATCTGCTCCTTTTTGGTGCTCAGCAAAATAAGGATGAGGATTAGGAATAAGATAAAGGGGTTAACGGCCGGGGGCCAGCTCTTTGCCTTGCCGCAGGGCGGATTGGCCGGCAAAAAGGGCGGAAAGGGCAAAAGGCCGGGATAGGCCGGGTAAACGGGAATGAACACAGGTGCATACTCCTGTTTTCCGTCGCCGCCCGGCGCCGGACTGCCGGTTGCCTGCGGCTGCAAGGCGCGGGCCCAGGCCATATACTGCCCCTTTAGCTGTTCGGGCAGGGGAAAAACAAAAGCAGCCGGTTCAAAGCTGTCATTTTTCAAATTCGTCACATCCCGGAAATTTTTTCAAAAACCTATTATTAAGATATACAAAAAAGCCGTTTTTGCTACTTCGAGCGGGAAGGAGCAGGCAAAGCGGCTTTTTATATTTGCCGGATCGATAATGGCATATCCTGCCGGCATTATCAATATTTATAAAAAGGGAGGGACAAACTTTGAGTGAGGCCGGCGTTCAAGCGCTAAGTGAAATACTGCCTTTTTTACCCGGCAGCATCCGCGCCCTGGTATCTTTGCTGCCCGTGTCAATCCAGAGCAAAGTGGAGGAAATCCGCCTGAGGCAGGAAAAGCCGCTGGCAATCAGCCTGCCGTCCGAAGATGTTTTCCTGGACCCGGAAGGCCGGATTACTGCAAGCGCCGAGCAGGCCTACCGGGTCACCTCTGCCGATATGGAGCGCCTGATTCAGTTAATCAGCGGGTCGTCTTTTTACGCCCTGGAAGAGGAGCTGAAAAATGGTTTTATAACCCTGCCCGGCGGCCACCGGGCGGGCATTGCCGGAAAGGCGGTGCTGGACGGGGGCAGGGTAAGAGCCTTGAAGTTCATTTCAGCTTGCAACATTCGCATCTGCCGCGAGGTTAAGGGGGCGGCAACAAAGGTTCTTCCCTACGTTATAGACCGGCACGGCGGCAGCATTTACCATACCGTTCTGGTATCGCCGCCGCGCTGCGGAAAAACGACCATGCTCAGGGATATGGTCAGGCAGATCAGCAACGGCATTCCGGCTCTTGGCTTTCCGGGCCTGACCGTCGGCCTGGTGGACGAGCGCTCGGAAATTGCCGGCTGTTACAGGGGGGTGCCAAAACTGGACGTGGGGATCAGGACCGATGTTCTGGACGGCTGCCCCAAGGCGGAAGGGATGATGATGCTGCTGAGGTCGATGAGCCCCAGGGTAATAGCCGCCGATGAGATAGGCAGGCAGGAGGATGTTGATGCCCTGGAGGAGGTTTTAAATGCCGGCGTCAAGGTTTTAATTACCGCCCACGGCAGTTCTCTGGCCGAACTGGCCGAAAGGCCGGCCCTGGGGGAGGTGCTCCGCTCAAAAATGATTGAGCGCTATGTAATACTGGGCCGCACCCGCGGGGCGGGAACGGTGGAAGATATTATTGACGGGAAAAGTCTGAGGCCGCTGGGGGTGAGAAGATGCTGAAACTGGCCGGGGCCGCCTTGATTGTAGCGGCCAGCGGTTTAAGCGGAATGGCCGTGGCCGGCAGCTATTCGCGACGGCCGGGGGAACTGCGGGCGCTGAGGGCGGCCCTGCAGATGCTGGAAACCGAGATTGCCTACGGGGCTTCCCAGTTGCCCGAGGCCTTCAGCCGGGTGGCCGGATGCTGCGAAGAAGCGGCAGCGCCCCTTTTCCGCCGGGCGGCCGCGGAGCTTTCCGCAATGAGCGGCATTACCGCCGCCGAGGCATGGGAAAAGTCGCTTGCCGGCTATTACCCGGGGACGGCCTTAAAGCCCCGCGACCTTTCAATTCTCCGCAATCTCGGTTCATCCTTGGGCATTTCGGACCGGAACGATCAGATCAAGCACCTGAACCTGGCCAAGGAACAAATCGAGCTGGAGGCGGTGGCGGCGGAAGCGGAAGCGTCGCGCAACGTCAAGCTGTGGAGTTATTTGGGGTTTCTGGCGGGGCTTGCGGCAGTCCTGGTGCTCTATTAAGGAAGAGGGGGTAAGTATGGAGGGCAGCATCGATTTAATCTTTAAAATTGCAGGCGTGGGCATCCTGGTGGCGGTTCTCCACACAATTTTGAAGCATGCCGGGAAAGAGGAGCAGGGTCACATTGTGACCCTGGCCGGAATAGCAATAGTTTTTATCTGGGTCATCCAACTGCTGGGCAGCCTTTTTGACCAGGTGAAGTCGGTTTTCAGGCTTTTTTAGCTAAAACAGACAGGGGTAGTCAACTTTATGGAAGTGCTGCAGATTGTCGCCATCGGCCTGATTGCCGCCGTGCTGATTGCGGTGGTGAAGAGCCAGCGCCCCGAACTGGCGGTGCTCCTCAGCCTGGCCGCGGGGGTAACCCTTTTTCTGCTGGTGCTTGGAAAAATCGGCACGGTTATAGACGTTATCAGAGAACTGGCCCTGCGGGCCGGAATCAGCATGGTTTATCTGGGCACGATTTTAAAAATAGTCGGGATCGCTTACATTGCCGAATTCGGGGCGCAAATCTGCCGTGATGCGGGCGAGGGAGCGGTGGCGGCAAAAATTGAGTTTGCCGCCAAGATCTTGATCATGGTGCTGGCCGTGCCGATTATCGTGGCCGTGCTGTCTGCACTGTTAAAGCTGGTTCCTTAAGAAGGGACTGCTTTTCAGGCTGAAAGCAACGCAAAGCCTTGCGTCCTGCCAGGAAGAAAAGCACAGTATAATCTCCGGAGGCGGTGTCTGACTGGTGGCCAGAAATTACTTTTTAATTTTGCTTTTGCTATTTTATTTTTTCTTTTCCGCACAGGCCGGCCAGGCTGTCGCGGCGGACAGCGGCGTTACGCCCGGTCCTGCACCGGAATCGGTGCAGGAATACATAAACCAGCTTGATGCAGAAATCAAGAAATCAGTTCCCCAGATCAACTTTAAAGAAATGGTGGGCCGGCTTGCCAGGGGAGAGCTTGACTGGGATCCCGCCGGGATTGTGAAAAACATCCTGGCCCAGATGTTCAAAGAGGTTGTGGCCAGCTTTGACCTGCTGGGCAAACTGGTAATTCTGGCAGTTATCTGCGCCGTGCTGCAGAACCTGGTCTCCTCTTTTGAAAAGAGCACGGTAGGCCAGCTTGCTTACTCCATAACCTGCCTTGTGCTGATAACCATTGCCATCGGCTCCTTTTCCCTGGCCGTGAATGCCGGGAGGGAGGCGGTGGATACCATGGTTACGGTCATGCAGGCCCTCACCCCGGTTTTGCTGACGCTGCTGGTGGCGGTGGGGGGAGTGGCGTCGGCCGCGCTTTTCAGCCCGGTTATTCTGGCCAACCTGAGCGTTTTCGGCACGCTGATAAAAAACGTGGTCCTGCCCTTGTTGTTTTTTGTGGCTGTTCTCGGCCTGACAGGCAGTCTGTCGGAGCGCTTCAAACTGTCCGGCCTGGCCGGCCTCTTGAAAACCGCGGCCATGGGCCTGATGGGGATTTATTCGACGGTGTTCCTCGGCATCCTGGCCATTCAGGGGGTGGCCGGAGCGGTAGGGGATTCCGTTACCTTCAGGACGGCCAAGTTTGGCGTGGACGCCTTTGTCCCCGTTGTCGGCGGCATGCTTGCCGACGCCCTGGAAGCGGTGGTGAGCACCTCGCTGCTGGTCAAAAACGCAATCGGTATTGCCGGAATAGCCGTGCTGGGCACGGTGGCGCTGCTGCCGCTGTTAAAGATAATGACCCTGGCATTTATTTACAAGCTGGCAGGGGCGTTAATCCAGCCCATCGGGGAGGACCAGATGGCGGGGTGCCTGAACGATCTTGGCAACAGCCTGCTTTTAATCTTTGCCGCCGTGGCCACCGCCGGTTTATTATTCTTTTTTGCTATAGCCATTATGGTCGGCGTCGGGAATGTAACGGTAATGCTGAGATAGTCCAGTTGGGGGAAGGGGTCGGCAATGGAAACAATCCGCGGCCTGGTTTTGGACCTCACCGTTATTGTAGCACTGGCCGTATTTTTGGAGATGCTTCTGCCGCAGGGCGGAATAAGAAAATACGTCAGGCTGGTGCTGGGCCTTTTGATCATTATTGCCGTGGTTCAGGCAGCGGGGGAAATTATGAAAATTGACGGTGCCGGAGAACTGCCTGCGCTTTCCCGGAAGGAGGCAAGAGCGGAGTTGCCGGGTATAATCGAGGCAGGCCGGAAAATAGACGGGGAACACCGGCAAAAGGCGCTTGAACAGTACAGGAAGGGCCTTGCCGGACAGGTTATGGCCCTTGCCGGCCTGAACAAAGAAGTTCCGGTCATTAGCGCGGAGGTTGAGGTCCACTCCGGTGCAGACGATCCTGCTTACGGCCGGATAAAGGAAATAGTCCTGGTTTTAAGCCGCGACGCCGATCCTGCCGGGCGGAAAACCGGAGAAGGTGCAGCGGCGGAGGTCGAACCGGTGACTGTGCAGGTGGGCCGGCAGGAGCTCCGGTCAGAACAGCCTGGCACGGGGACGGCGGATGGCCCGCCCGGCGAGGCGGTGGCGGACCTGATCAATACGGTGGCAGGGTTTTATAACCTTAAGCCGGAACAGGTCAGGGTTGTTTATAAATAAATATTCTGGGGGTGTTGCTTTGCGAAGGGTACTCGATTTCTTCGGCCTGGCCGGACAAAGTAAGAACGGCGTGCCGGCCAAGGAGCAGGGCCGGCGGAACCTCTGGCTGGCCGGGCTGGCGGCCCTGGGAGTGATTTTGCTGGTTTTTTCCGGTACGGGCAGGAAGCCCGTGGAGAAACAGCCGTCCGGCCGGGAGGTGCCGGCAACTCCGGCGCGCCAGCAAGCCCGAAGCGGCATGACGGCGGAGGAAGAATTGCTGGGTAAAAAGCTCTGTGAAATGCTCAGGCAGGTTGAAGGGGCGGGCCGGGTGGAGGTTGCGGTGAGGCTGGCCAGTTCAAACAGGGCGGAATACGCCGTAAATACTACCACCGGTAAAAAGACAACCCAGGAAAAAGACCAGTCCGGCGGAACCCGCTTGACCACCGAAGATTCCGGCAGCGGTCAACTGGTAATGAACCGCAACGGTTCGGGCGGGGAGGAACCCGTGGTGGAAAGGGAAGTGGCCGCGCAAATTGCCGGCGTGCTTGTAGTGGCCGAAGGGGCGGCCGACTCGCGGGTGATGGCCAGGCTTTTTGAGGCAACGCGGGTGGCCCTGGGAATAGAGCCGCAAAAGATACTCGTTCTGCCGATGGAGAGGTGAGCAAATTGTTATCGGTAGTTGTCAAAAAGCGCACCGTTTTGCTGATTGCCCTGGGCCTGGCCGGGCTGACCCTGCTTGCTTTTTGCTGCCGGGCGTTCGTGGGCGGGAAGGATGCCGCCCCGTCCGGTCTGGAGGTCAGCCGCCCGGCCGCGGAAAGCTTAAGTTTTAAAGATGAAAGCCGGCAGACGGCAGGCAGCACAGAAACCGGGGCCGGTGAGGCGGAAGGGCCGGACTTTTTTGTGGAATACCGCCTGAACCGGGAGCGCGCCCGCGGCCAGCGGGTGGAGTATTTAAGGGAAGTGATTAACAACGCCCACTCGGCCGGCGAAACCAGGCAGAAGGCGCAGGAGCACCTGATGGCTATAAGCCGCAATATGGAAAAGGAGTTTGAGCTGGAAAACCTGATTAAGGCAAAAGGCTTCAAAGACGCGGCCGTTCTGGTTGATGACCGGGCCGTCACGGTGATAGTGGCCACTGCCAGCCTGCCCGCGGAGGAATCGCAGCTGATTAAAGAGCTGGTTTCCAAGGGCACCGGGGTGGAATTGCAGAATATAGTTGTTATTCATAAATATCAGTAATATTAAGGCCGGTTTTGTATATTTTATCCAAAGGCAAGGCCTTTTCGAAATATTGTATACTTACATTAAAAAGGTTCCCAATCGCCCCGCTTTTTACTATAATAATATTAAAGTTCTTTAATGATCATTAGTTAAAACATATCAGGTTGTTACCTTAAAGTAGCAACCTGGTTTTTTATGTTATGACTGAAGGGGAGGGTCGGCATTGCGCAGGGTGAAAATCACCGATACAACTTTAAGGGACGCCCACCAGAGCCTTTGGGCGACCAGAATGACCACGGCCGACATGCTGCCGGTCGCCGAAAAACTGGACAAGATTGGCTACCACTCCATTGAGGTGTGGGGCGGCACGACTTTTGACGTCTGCCTGAGGTACTTAAACGAGGACCCGTGGGAAAGGCTTCGCCAGTTAAAAAAGATCATCCGGCACACGCCCCTTCAAATGCTGATCCGGGGACAGTCTCTGGTTGGATACAAGCATTACCCGGATGACGTGGTTGAATCATTTGTTACAAAAGCCGTTGAGAACGGCATTAACATAATCAGGGTGTTTGATGCTTTAAACGATATCCGCAACCTGGAGACGGCAATGCGCGCCGGCAAGGCGGCCGGGGCCCACGTTCAGGCCGCCATGGTCTATACGGTCAGCCCGGTTCACACCGGCCAGCACTATCTTGAACTGGCCCTAAGGCTGGCCGAGATGGGCGCCGACTCGATCTGTCTCAAAGACATGGCCGGCCTGCTGGATCCCTACCGGGCCTACGAACTGGTTAAATTATTAAAGGAAAACCTGGATCTGCCCCTTCAATGCCACTGCCATTATATAGGCGGGCTGGCCTTCGGTACTTACCTGAAGGCGGTGGAAGCGGGGGCGGACGTTATCGATACCGCCACCCTGCCTCTGGCCTTCGGGGCCTCCCTGCCGCCTGTGGAGACGGTGGTGCGGGCCCTGCAGGGCTCTCCTTACGACACGGGGCTTAATATCCGCGAGCTTTTTGAAATAGCCAAGTATTTTGAGGAGTTAAGGAAAGAGAACGGATTTAAACGGGGTGTTACCAGGATTAACGATATGCGCGTTTTCGACCACCAGGTCCCGGGGGGTACAATTTCCAACCTGGTAACGCAACTGGAAGAGCAAAAATCGCTTTACCGCCTGGGCGAGGTGATGGAGGAAATTCCCAGGGTGCGCGAAGAGCTGGGATACCCGCCGCTTGTTACTCCGGCCAGCCAGATTGTTGGAACACAGGCCGTCCTCAACGTCCTGACCGGCGAAAGGTACAAGCTGGTTCCGGGGGAGGTGCGGGACTACATCAGAGGCAGTTACGGCACCCCTCCCGCCCCGATAAACCGGGAGATAGCCCGCAAGGTGCTGGGCGACCGCGAGCCGGTCACCTGCAGGCCGGCAGACTTACTTGAGCCGGTTATGGGAAAAATAAGGAATGAGGTGGGCGAGTTGGCGTTAAGCGAGGAGGATGTAATTTCTTATGCTTTATTTCCACAGGTGGCCAGGCGCTTTCTGGAGTTAAGGCGCAGTGGCGGATTGGGCAGGCCGGAGCCCCAAAACGAAAAGAATGTAAACATGCGGGTAAATAATGCGGCCAGGGCGGGGGCCGGCGTCCCGGCAGGGACGGCAAAGGAAAGCAGTGCAAAAAAAGTTGCCCAGGTGCCGCCGGCCGAAGCCGGCAGCGCCGGAACAGTTGAAAAGGAGGCAGGCGAGTTGAACCTTCACGATATAAGGGAATTGATCAGGCTGATTGACGAAACCAGCATAACCGAAGTTTCGCTGGAGAATGCAGGGCTACGAGTAGCCATTAAAAAAGGCGGCACCTGCGGGGTAAAAGCGGCGGGGCCCGAACCGGAGCAAAAAGTTCAGACAGTTCCGCGGGATACAACAGAGGAAGAACCGGCCAAAACGGCCAGGCCCGCCGATAACCTCAAGGCCGGGGCGGTTCCGGTGGTATCGCCCATGGTGGGGACGTTTTACCGTTCGCCGGCGCCTGATGCACCACCCTTTGTCAAGGTGGGAGACAGGGTCCAGAAGGGACAGACTCTTTGCATTATCGAAGCGATGAAGCTGATGAACGAAATTGAGGCCGAGGTATCCGGGGAAATTGTTGAGATTCTGGTTGAAAACGGCCAGCCGGTTGAATACGGTCAGACTCTTTTTCTCATAAAAGAAAAATAATTATTCTTTGGACGGGGAGAGCGAAATGTTCAAAAAGATTCTGATCGCCAACCGGGGTGAAATTGCCGTCCGGATCATCCGGGCCTGCCGAGAAATGAACATCAGCACGGTGGCCGTGTATTCCGAGGCCGACCGGGACAGCCTGCACGTCTGGTGGGCGGACGAGGCTTACTGTATTGGGCCTGCGCCCAGCGCAAAAAGCTACCTGAACATAACCAATATAATCAGCGCAGCATTAATTTCCGGGGCGGACGCCGTCCACCCCGGTTACGGCTTTCTGGCGGAAAACGCCAATTTTGCAGAGATATGTGCCAGCTGCGGGCTTGTTTTTATCGGCCCGCCGCCGGCGGCCATGCAGCGGATGGGGGAAAAAGCCCTGGCCAGGGAGACCATGCTTAAGGCCGGCGTGCCGGTGGTGCCCGGATCGGAGGGTGTGATTAAGGACGCCGCACAGGCCCTCAAGCTGGCCGGCGAAATCGGCTACCCGGTCATAATTAAAGCCAGCGCCGGGGGCGGAGGGCGCGGCATGAGGGTGGTCCACGGCCGCGAGGAACTGGAGAATGCCATCGGCACGGCCCGGGCGGAAGCGCAGGCCGCCTTCGGCAGCGGCGAGGTTTACCTGGAGAAGTACCTGGTAGAGCCGAGACACATCGAATTTCAGGTGCTGGGCGACACGCACGGGAATATCATTCATCTTGGCGAGAGGGACTGCTCTATTCAGCGGCGCAACCAAAAGGTTATCGAGGAGGCGCCGTCAACCGCCCTTACTCCCGAATTGCGCGAGAGGATGGGGGAGACGGCCGTCCGGGCGGCCAGGGCGGTAGGGTATTACAGCGCCGGCACGGTTGAATTCCTGGTGGACAAGTTTTCGAATTTTTATTTTATGGAAATGAATACCCGGATTCAGGTGGAGCATCCGGTCACCGAACTGGTAACCGGCGTCGACCTGATCAAAGAACAGATAAGGATTGCGGCGGGTGAAAAACTTAGCCTGTCGCAGGAGGAAGTGGCAGTAAGGGGCCATGCCATAGAGTGCAGGATTAACGCCGAGGATCCGGACAAAAATTTCATGCCCCGGTCGGGCAGGATTACCGCTTACATACCGCCGGGCGGGCCCGGGGTGAGGGTTGACAGTGCAGTGTATAATGGATACACCATACCTCCGTTTTACGATTCAATGATCGGCAAGCTGATAGTATGGGGCAGGGACCGGGACGAGGCCGTGGCCAGAATGCAGCGGGCCCTGTCGGAGTTTGTAATCAAAGGGGTTCCTACCACCATCCCGTTTCACCTTAAGGTGCTGGGCAATGCCTTCTTTCGGCGCGGCGAAGTGTACACCAACTTCATCCAGCGGCGCATCCTGACAGAAGAAAAAACAAAAATTCGCCTGTAATTTTATTGGTTTGCGTTAATTTGCCATCTTTGCTATAATACTCATAGTGTGGCGAATAAGGAGATAATATTTAGTTTCCCGGGTTTATTTCATCTTTTCATAATTTTTTCCCCTTAACGGAGGTGAATACGTGGAATCAGGCGAATTTGCCCGCGAGGAGAAAACCGGGCTCGGGTCGATCAGGATCGCGGACGAGGTGGTTAAGGTTATAGCCGGCCTGGCTGCCATAGAGGTCAAGGGCGTTGCCGGGATGAGCGGCGGTCTGGTCGGCGGCATAGCCGAAATGCTCGGCAGGAGAAACCTGTCTAAAGGGATTAAGGTTGAAGTGGGTGAAAAAGAGGCCGCCGTCGACATGTTCGTGATAGTGGATTACGGGGTGCGCATTCCCGATGTGGCGGCCGAAATTCAGGAAAGGGTAAAAGAGGCAGTGGAGCGGATGACCGGACTGGCGGTAGTTGAGGTTAACGTCAACGTCCAGGGCGTTTCCTTCGGGTCTGAGGCCAGGGAAGAAGAACACAGGGTAAGGTAACCTTTTTCAACCCCCTTAACCGGGGGTTATGTTATAAGGAGGAATCCCGGTTGAACGTTTTTGACCGCGTCTTGCTGGGAGCGTATGCTCTTTTCTTTACTGTAACTGTGGTACTGTTTTCGGCCCTGATGATTGGCTGGACGGTGCCCATGTTTTTGTTCAGGGACGTATTTTGCCCGGACCGGTCAGAGGTATTCTGGCCGGTGGTGATCATATTGATCATTGCCGGGGCCAGGCTGTTCTGGCTGAGCCTGCGCGGGCCGCGCGGCAGGCACGTGGTACTGGCCGAGAGCGCGCTGGGCCAGATCAGGGTATCCCTCCAGGCCATAGAAAACCTGGTGGAGAAAGTGGTTTCTCAAATCAAGGGGGTAAGGGAAGTTAAGCCGCGCATGATGTCCGTCCCCCAGGGCGTGGGCATTCAGGTGCGGGTGTCGGTTACACCGGACGTTAACGTTCCGGAAATATCGGTTGAAATACAGAACCGGGTCAAAGAGCGGGTTTTTGCGGTAACTGGCCTTTCCGTGAAGGCTGTAAAAGTATCGGTTGAGGATATTTCCGCGCACAAGCCGAGAGTGGAATAAAACCCGGAAATGGGGTGATTTCGTGGGAGTTATTCAGGAGATTATCGACAGGCACCTGGGCAAGGTGCTGGGGGTTTTAACGGGTCTTTTGTTTGGCTGGCTTGCCATCAAGTACGGCCTGTTTAAGGCGCTGTTTGTGGCGGCGTGCGCCGCGGCCGGCTATTACATCGGCAAGCGCCTGGATGAAAGGGTTGACTTCCGGCAGCTTTTGGCAAAGGTTTTCCGGGAGCGCTGAACTTAAACCATTGCACAGGACGGCGAAAACAAGAGGTGTTACCGGATGAGCAGGAGACAGGCCAGGGAAAGGGCGCTTCAGATTCTTTTCCAGGTTGACGTAGGCGGCGCGGATCCGGGCGAGGCGTTCCGGCTGATGGATGAAGGCTTTGGGGAGTTAAAAAAATACCAGGAGTTCGCCCGGCTGCTGGTCGGCGGCACGCTGGAGAATTTGGCGGCCATCGACCGGGTAATTGCAGGTGTAAGCAAGGACTGGAACATAAACAGGATGGCCAATGTGGACAGGAATATCATTCGCATGGCGCTGTACGAGATATTTTTCTGCGAAGACATTCCTTACAGCGTCTCGGTAAACGAAGCGGTGGAGCTCGGCAAGACGTACGGGGGAGAAGAATCGGGGCGTTTTATTAACGGCATTCTCGGCCGGATTGTGGAAAGCCCGGAGGAGTACAGGCCTCTTATAAAGGGCAGCGCTTCTTAACAAAGGCCTGCTCTTTATTTTCGCCGGCATTTAAAAGGATTTACGGGATTGATCCCGAATAACCAAACACGTATACACGGATTTTTTGGCGGAGGGATTGGGTTGTACAGAATAGTAAAGAAAGAAGTGCTGGCACCGTCGTTAAAGCTGTTTGTCATCGACGCCCCTCTGGTTGCCCGCAAGGCCCGGGCCGGGCAGTTTGTCATCCTGCGCATCCGCGAAGAAGGTGAGCGAATCCCTCTCACCATAGCCGATTTTGACCGGGAAAAGGGGACGATTACCTGTGTTTTTCAGGAAGTCGGCAAAACCACCAGGGAACTCGGCTTGCTTGAGGAAGGGGAAAGCATTAAAGATTTTGCAGGGCCGCTGGGCGTGCCGTCACACATTGAAAAGTACGGCCGGGTGGCCTGCATCGGCGGGGGCGTCGGGGTTGCCCCAGTATTCCCGATAGCCAGGGCCTTGAAAGAGGCCGGGAACGAAATTACCGGCATCATTGGAGCCAGGACCGGAGAACTTCTTTTCTGGGAAGACAGGATGCGCCAGGTGTGCGACGAGCTGCTGGTTGCCACCGATGACGGCTCTTACGGGCGCAAGGGTTTTGTGACCGACCTTTTAAAAGAGGCCATTGAGGAAAAGGGCAACTTTGCGCTTTGCCTGGCCATCGGGCCGCTGCCCATGATGAGGGCTGTCTGCGACCTGACCAGAAATTACAGTATTAAGACAGTTGTCAGCTTAAACCCGGTTATGGTGGACGGGACCGGTATGTGCGGCTGCTGCCGGGTGACGGTTGGGGGAGAGACCAGGTTTGTCTGCGTGGACGGTCCTGAATTTGACGGACATCAGGTAGATTTTGCCGAGATGGCCCGCCGCTCGGTCATATACAGGCCGCAGGAATTGCTGGCCCTGGAGAGGCACGGCGGCAGGGGCGCTCACAGGTGCAGTTGCAGCAGCGGAGGTGAAATGTAATGGCCCGGGAGAAAAAGACAGTAATTCCTCACAGGCACCCCATGCCCGTTCAGGACCCCGGCCTTAGAACCAGGAACTTCAACGAGGTGGCCCTGGGCTACGGGGAAGAAGCGGCAGTGGCCGAAGCCGCCCGCTGCCTTCAGTGCAAAAATGAGCCCTGCCGGCAGGGCTGCCCGGTAGAAGTGGATATTCCGGCCTTTATAAGGCTGGTGGCCGGACGTGATTTTGCCGGCGCCATAAAGAAAATTAAAGAAAAAAACGCCCTTCCGGCCGTTTGCGGGCGGGTTTGCCCCCAGGAAAACCAGTGCGAGAAGTACTGCACCATGGGAAAAAAATACGAGCCGGTTGCCATCGGCCGGCTTGAACGGTTTTGCGCCGACTGGGAGCTGGCCGGCGGCGTGCTGCCGCAGAAAACCGCCCCGCCCACCGGGAAAAAAGTGGCGGTGGTAGGCTCCGGGCCGGCCGGGCTGACCTGCGCCGCCGACCTGGCCAAGCTGGGCCACCGGGTAACCGTCTTTGAAGCCCTGCATGTAGCAGGCGGCGTGCTGATGTACGGGATACCCGAGTTCCGCCTGCCAAAGGCCGTGGTTCAGGCCGAGATTAACAATCTTAAAAATTTAGGCGTGGAAATTCAGGTAAACGCTGTGGTCGGCAAGTTTGCCACGGTTGATGAACTGCTTGAAGAATGGGGCTTTGACGCCGTATTTATCGGTACGGGCGCAGGACTGCCGCACTTCATGAAAATACCCGGAGAAAATGCCTGCGGCGTCTATTCCGCCAACGAATTCCTCACCCGCACGAATTTAATGAAGGCTTATCTTTTCCCGGAATACGACACTCCCGTGCGTGTGGGGAGGAAGGTGGCCGTGCTGGGAGGCGGCAACGTTGCCATGGACGCGGCGCGCACCGCGCTCCGCCTGGGTGCGGAAGAGTCCTGGATCGTTTACCGGCGCTCCAGAAAAGAAATGCCGGCGCGTCTGGAAGAGGTGGAGCATGCCGAAGAAGAAGGGGTTAAGTTCATGTTCCTGACCAGCCCCACCAGGATCCTCTACAACGAAGACTACTGGGTAACGGGGTTGGAGTGCCTGCGCTACGAGCTGGGCGAACCGGACTCTTCCGGGCGGCGCAGCCCGGTTGCAATTGCGGGCTCCGAATTTATAATGGAAGCCGACACGGTGGTGGTGGCCATCGGCCAGGGGCCGAACCCGCTGGTGCCGCGGACCACCAGGGGCCTGGAGTGCAATAAAAAAGGAAACATTATGGTCGATCCGCAAACGGCGGCCACCTCCAAGCCGGGCGTATTTGCCGGCGGCGATGTGGTGACAGGCGCCGCCACGGTGATCCTGGCCATGGGAGCCGGAAGGATCGCTGCAAAGTCCATCCACGCCTACCTGGAGAACAGATGACGGGCCTTGTTATGGCTGCCGCATGCCCCAAAGGGAGTAGATGCCTTGAAAGTTTTCAGCGTTAAGGAACTGACCAGATACATCAAATCTTTAATTGAAAAGGACGTATTGCTGGCCAACGTCTGGGTGAAAGGGGAAATATCCAACTTCAAGGCCGCCGTCTCCGGGCACTTTTACTTCACCTTGAAAGACGACTTCAGTTGCCTGAAGGTGGTCATGTTCCGCTCCAGAAGCCGGCTTGTCCCTTTCCGCCCGGAAAACGGCATGGCCGTTACGGTGCGGGGATATGTCTCTGTCTTCGAGCGGGACGGCATATACCAGCTTTATGCCGAAGAGATTGAGCCGGACGGCACCGGCGCACTTTTTCTGGCCTTCGAGCAGTTAAAAGAAAGGCTCCAGCAGGAAGGACTGTTCGACCCGAAGCATAAAAAACCCCTGCCGCTTCTGCCGCGCCGCATTGGCATTGTGACTTCGCCTCAGGGAGCGGCAATCAGGGACATGCTGGAAATAATCAGGCGGCGCTGGAACGGGCGCGAGATTATTCTCGTTCCGGTGCAGGTGCAAGGGGAAGCCGCTCCTCCGGCGGTGGCCAGGGGCATTCAGCTTTTAAACCGGCTGGGCGGCGTCGATTTAATCATTGTCGGCCGGGGAGGCGGCTCTATAGAAGAGTTATGGGCCTTTAACACGGAAATTGTAGCCCGCAGCATCTTCAGTTCAAAAATCCCTGTTATATCGGCGGTGGGGCACGAAACCGACTTTACCATTTCCGATTTTGTTGCCGACGCCCGTGCTGCCACCCCTTCAGCAGCGGCCGAAATGGCCGTGCCGGATAAAAGGGAGATGGAGAGGTATATCCAGACCCTGCGGACCAGGCTTGCCCGCGCCCTGGAAAAAAGGCTGGGCGATGACAGGCGGCGCCTGCGGGCCTGCCTGGAAAGCCGTGTTTTTGTCCGGCCGGCGGACGTTTTGTGCGGCGCCAGGCAGCAGTTGCTGGACTTTTTGTACCGCCGCCTGTCTCAGGCGGTGCGCGGCATCGTAGAGCGGGAGGAAGGGCGCCTGGCGGTACTGGCGGGCCGCCTGCAGGCACTCAGTCCGCTGGCCACGCTGGCAAGAGGTTACAGCATCTGCACCACTCCTGATGGGAAAAGAGTTATCAACGACTCCGGGTCGGTTGAGGCCGGTGAGAGGCTGTCCGTCAGGCTGCATAGGGGACAGCTTAGCTGCATAGTTGAAGAAAGGATTTAAAAGAAAGAGGATGCATGAAAATGGCATTGATAATTGACGGAAGGAAAGTGGCTGCGGCGATCAGGGAAGAGGTAAAATCGGAAGTGGACAGGCTGAAGGAGCGGGGAATTGTCCCCAGATTGGCGGTAATTCTGGTTGGAGAGGATCCCGCTTCTGTGCTGTATTCACGCTCCATAGAAAAAGCCTGCACCCGCGCCGGCGTTGAATATGAGCTGTTTGCCCTGCCGGCAGGGATACCGGAGGATGACGTGGTGGCTCTTTTAAGCAGGCTGAACGAAGACGGCAGCGTTCATGGGATTATGGTCGAGCTGCCGCTGCCGAAGCAAATGAACAGGCAGAAGGTGCTGGAAGCCGTTTCGCCGGTTAAAGACGTGGACGGCGTCCACCCCGTCAACCGCGGCTATATCATGAGCAACAGCGAGGGGCTTTTCCCCACCACGCCCATGAGCTGCATTGAAATCATGCTGCGCAACGGAATTGAAATAAAGGGCAAGCATGCCGTGCTGGTAGGGCGCGGCGAGTCGGTCGGCAAACCGCTGGTTTACATGATGCTCAATCAAAATGCTACTGTAACCGTCTGCCATACCTTTACCAATGACCTGGCCTACCATACCCGGCAGGCCGACATACTGGTTGTTGCCGTAGGAAAGGCCGGGATGATTACCGGCGATATGGTAAAGCCCGGCGCCGTGGTGGTGGACGCGGGCATTAACGAGGCCAAGGACGGCGGCATTTGCGGGGATGTAGACTTTGACAGCGTTGCCAGGGTGGCCGGCGCCATCTCGCCGGTGCCCGGCGGGGTGGGCAGCCTGACCACGACGCTGATTCTAAAAAATACCCTGAAGGCAATCAGGCTGCAAGGTGGTAAGGTATGAGCAGGTTTTTTGACCGGAGCTTGCGGGAAATAATAGGGGCAGCATCCTCCAGTGCGCCAACCCCCGGCGGCGGCAGCGTGTCCGCCATAGTGGCCTGCCTGGGAGTGGCCATGACAGCCATGGTCTGCAATTTGACCATAGGGAAAGAAAAATACAGGGCGGTCGAACCCCAGGTAAGGGAGATACTGGAAACAGCAAACGGCCTGATCGGAAGGCTTGAAGACCTGGTAGATGCCGATATGGCCGTTTTTAACGGTTTTATGTCGGCCTACCGGATGCCCAGGAACAACGAAGAGGAAAAGGCGGCACGCCAGGCGGCCGTGCAGGAAGCTTTGAAGGAAGCTACCGGGGTCCCGCTGGAAATTGCCAGGGCCTGCCTGGATGCGTTAAAAATTACCTGCCGGCTTGCCGCCGTAGGCAACAAGATGGCCGTCAGCGATGCCGGCGTTGCCGCCCTGGTGCTCGAGGCCGCCCTGAAAGGCGCCCTGTTAAATGTCGACAGCAATATTCCGATGATTGATGAGCCTGAGTTCAAAACCAGGGCGGCGGAAGAAAAAGATGCTCTCATATTGGAGGCCGGCCGGCTCAAGGAGGCGGTAATGGCCATCGTGCGGGAAAGAATGAACAACCGGTTATAAAAAGAACCCCCAGTCCGGAGGCGGATACGGGGGTTTTTATAATAAAATTTAACTTTTTAATTTTTACCGCAAACCTTTTCAAAGGCTTTTTCAAGCACTGCCAGGGCCCAATTGAGCTCGTCGTCGCCGATGATCAGGGGGGGCAGGAACCTCATAACATTGCTGTAAATACCCGCGCTCAAGACAATTAACCCCTGCTTGTAGCACTCGGATATAAGCTGGCCGGTAATTTCTTTGGCCGGCTCCTTCGTTTTCCTGTCTTTTACCAGCTCTACCGCCACCATGGCGCCGAGGCCGCGCACATCTCCAATGACCTGATACTTTTCCTGCAATTCCTTGAGGCTTTGCTGTATTCTGGCGCCGATCCGGGCCGCCCGTTCGGGCAGTTTTTCTTCTTGCATGATGTCAATTACCTGCAGGGCGGCGGCGCAAGACACCGGGTTGCCTCCGTAGGTTCCGCCGATTTCGCCGGGATCGGGGGAATCCATGATTTCAGCCCGGCCGGTCACCGCGCTTAGCGGGAAGCCGGCGGCCAGCGACTTGGCAATGGTGATGATGTCCGGCGCAAGGCCGAAATGCTCGCAGGCGAACAGTTTCCCGGTACGGCCGAAGCCGGTTTGAATTTCGTCGACAACAAACAGGATGCCGTATTTTTCGCAGATTTGTTTTAACCCGGGCAGGAATTCCGGCGGGGGAACGATGAAACCGCCTTCTCCCTGAACGGGCTCGGCAATCAGGGCGGCAATGTTGTCCGCAGGCTGTTCGGCCACGAAGAACCTTTCCAGGTTGCTCAGGCAGCGCATGTCGCAAGAAGGGTATTCCAGCCCGAAGTAGCAGCGGTAGCAGTAGGCGGACGGAATCTTGTACACTTCCGGGGCAAAGGGCCCGAATCCGTATTTGTAAGGCCTTATTTTGCTGGTCAGGGTCATTGTCATCAGAGTCCGGCCGTGGAAAGCACATTCAAGCGCGATTATGCCTGTTCTTTTGGTGTATTTGCGGGCGATTTTGACAGCGTTTTCCACCGCCTCTGCGCCGCTGTTGGCAAACATGGTTTTTTTGGGAAAAGAGCCGGGCGTTATCGCTGCAAGCTTTTCGGCCAGGCGCACGTAAGGCTCGTACATGATCACATTGAAACTGGTGTGAATATATTTATCAATTTGCTCCTTGGCCGCTTTAACCACCTTTTCGTGGCGGTGCCCCACGTTTATCACGCCGATGCCGGTTGCAAAATCGATGTATCGGTTGCCGTCCACATCGGTGATTACAGCCCCCTCTGCCTCTCCCGCGAAAACCTGCCCGCTGTTGGAAATGCCTTTGGGAACGTATTTTTTTCTGAGTTCCAATAGCTCTAAGGACTTTGGTCCGGGAATTTCTGTTTTGATGTTAATCAATGCTTCAGCCCCCTTTGAAATTGGCCCGTTTAAAGTTAATAAAGAATGGCTAACAAAATAAATGAGCAAATGTTGTGCCAGCAAGAAGAGCATTTATTTTTTCCTCCGCAAATTGTGTTATTTGATACGTTTAATGAAAAATTCATTATATAACTGTAAAGAATGCTTTGTATACATAATGCAATTGGGCATGATTTTAATTTTTTTAAATAAAACTTTACAAAATTTGATGGTGATGTTAAAATCTAAATCAAAATTTATTTAATATCTATTATGCATCAGTGCTCAAGGAAACAATGGGGTTTTAATTGAGTTGAGCACTTTTTTAATGTTATTTATCGCCGGTTTTGATTACTGAAAAATGTAATTTTACATTAACATAATGTTATATTGCATTTTAACTGCAGCTTTGGTTTGTCCTGTATTGCCTTTTTAAAAATACCTAGGCGATAATGTGGTATTGCATTTTACATTGTGGTTACAGGCCGTTAACTATTAATTCTTTTTATAAGCGGAACGGCCGGGCTGTAAATCGGATTGGGGAGGTTAATAGCCAAGGCAGGACGGTTTAGCATGATTTTTGAAAGACTCTTCAGTTAAGAAGGGAAAAGGATCGTATAAAAAAATTTTTTTCAAAATTGATTTAATTCTAATTGTTCTGTTTGCACTGTCGATTCTCGTTACCGGTTGCGGCGGGCGCAGCTCTGGCCGAAAAGAGAGCGGCTATTTTAAGCTTTAAGGTAAGTGTTATTACCTCCCTGTATGTGAGCAGGAAAATCGTTTTCAAGAAGATAGTCTGCCAGGCGCCCTGGTACGAAAAGGGCAGGTTCATGGGGTTTGTATTTATATTAGGAGATACCCGGCAAGGTAACTTGCCTGTGCTGAATGTCTTATGTTACCGCCGGAAGAGGTTAGTTTAGCTGTCAACTCTTTTAAGGCGGTAATCTTTTTTAGAAAAGTGTTCCTGAGTTTTCTAAAATCTATGAAAACTCTCCTGTTCTTTGCCGCAGCACCCATAAGCCTGCCGTTCTGAGAATGTGCTTGGGAAGGAGGTAGAACAGCAAAACAAAAAGCATTTTTGAGCTTTAAGTCATGTTCGGATGGTTTGTTCTGGGCGCTTTCAAATTTTACTGTTTTACAGTGATGGCTTAAAAAATGTGTAACCGACAGGAGGTAAGGGTGATTTATGGGACAGAGGGATTACAATGTTATTTTAGACAGGCTTCCCGAAGCCGGTTCCAGGCCGGAGGTGCTCTTCAGGCAGGCCGGCGACGGATTTCTCCAGGTTGAATATGGGGCAGTCCCACGGTTTAATCTGGTGGATTCCTTTCGCGTTTTAACCATAAACAACGCCGTAAAAGCAAAAAAAATAAAAGGACTTTATGAAACCGTCCCCGGGTTAAGAACAAATCTTTTCCACTTTGATCCAGAAGCGCTTTCTGTTCGCGATTTAATCAGTGCTATTAAGGAAGAAGAAGAAAAACTGGCTCAAGTTGAAGACATTGAGTTTGAGTCCCGTCTAATTTTGCTGCCTATAGCCTTTGAGGACAGCGAGACCAAAAAAGCGGTGGAGAAATACGTCAGAGAGGTAAGGCCTGATGCCCCCAACGTTATCAACGGCTATAACATAGAATATATGGCTCTTTGCAACGGTGTGACGGTTGAAGATATAAAGCGAATGGTTTGCGGCACGGAATGGTATAACAGCGGCAACGGCTTCTGGCCGGGCGGCGGATTTTTCTGGCCTTTAGACCCGAGATGCGCCATTGTCGTACCCAAATACAACCCGCCTAGAACATGGACTCCTGAGGGCACCGTGGGCATTGGGGGGCCTTGTCTTTACGTTTACCCCACTCCTACCGGCGGCGGTTACCAGTTGTTCGGCAGGACCATCCCCATCTTTCAGTTTGCCCAGAAACACCCGCTTTTCAAAGAAAGCCCCACCTTTTTCCGGGCCGGCGACCGGATTAGATTTCATGAAGTAAGTGAAGAAGAAGTCTTGTATATTTACAAGCATGTGCATGAAGAAACCGACTATGAGTATGACATAACCCCGGGTATTTTTAAAGTGAGGGACTGGCTTGATTTTTACACTTCTGAAGAGGTGCAAAGAGGGTATAAAGAATTGCTGGCCAAACAGGAAGCCGGGACAAAAATTGCGCCCAAAGTTTAACTGCAAACATTAGAACAGGGGGATGCAAAATGCTAAAAATAATCAACGGAGGAATTGAGACTGTTATAGAGGACTGGCCTGGCAGAATCGGGTACCTGGATAACGGCATGTCTTCTTCTGGGGCTTTTGACAATGTTGCACTGGGCCTGGCCAATATACTGGTTGGGAACCCTCCCGGGGAAGCGGGCATAGAAATTGCCGGAGGCTATTTTCAGGCCGAGTTTGGTATTGATACCGTTATCAGCATTACCGGAACAGATATGAAACCCACATTAAACGGCGAACCCGTTCCTATGTGGGAGGCGGTTGAGGTTAAGAAAGGCGATGTTGTAAAGTTTTCCCATTTCGGCGAGTTAGGTTTCCGGGCTTATATCGGCGTGGCAGGCGGCATAGATGTGCCTTTTTACCTTGGCAGCAAGTCCACGTGCCTTTTTGGCAGCTACGGTGGTTTTGAAGGCCGGAAGTTGCAGAAGGACGACATAATCAAATTTGGCAAACCGTATCAGGCCCTTAGCGCTTTAGCCGGCAGAAAGCTCAAGAAGGAAGCTATTCCCCGGTACTCCAGGGAATGGGTTTTGAGGGCCATGCCCGGTCCTAACACCTGCCCTGATTATCTGACTAAAGAAGGAATGGACTACCTCTATGAAAACTCATTTAAAATACAGCTTAATTCCAACCGTTCGGCAGTGCGCCTTGCCGAAGCGAAGGATCTGGCCTTCGCCCGGCCGGATGGCGGAGTGGCCGGAGGCCACCCGTCGAACGTTCTGGATCATGCCTACGCCATCCGGGGCACGCTGAATATTTGCGGCAATACACCGATTTTGCTTATTGCGGATGGGCCTACCCTCGGCGGGTACATGAATGCGCTTCAGGTGATTTATGCCGATCTCTGGAAGGTTGGTCAGGGAACGCCGGGCAGGGATTTCGTGAGGTTTATTTACTGTACGCAGGAGGAGGCTATTCAAGCCCGGAAAGAGCAAAGAGAGTGGCTCAGCGAAAAATCCCTGGCCTGAAATGAAGAACAAATAAAATAAAGAAAGAGGTGAAATTTTCATGGATCTGAACGTGGATATGGGTGAAAGCTTTGGCAGGTATAAGCTCGGCAATGACGGCGAAGTGATGAGATATATTACCTCGGCGAATGTTGCCTGCGGTTTTCATGCCGGTGACCCGCTGGTGATGCATGAAACCGTCCGCCTGGCCAGGGAATACGGCGTTGCTGTAGGTGCTCATACAGGCCTTGAAGACAGGAGGGGGTTTGGCAGAAGGCGCGTGGAGATAACTCCTGAAGAATTGAAAAGCGACACGCTGTACCAGTTAGGGGCACTGGATGCGTTTCTAAAAGTAAACGGCATGAAGATGCAGCATGTAAAACCGCATGGAATACTTTACCGGATGGTTTCTGACGATGAAAAATACGCTTTGGCATACCTGGAAGCGGTTAAGTCGTATAATCCAGCATTATATATATTTGTTCCCAGAGGAACGCTGATCTGGCAATTCGGCAAGGAAATGGGGCTTAAGATGGCTGCCGAAATTCTTGTGGACTTAAGCTACGACGATAACGGCAACTGGGTTTTAGAGCGGACCAAAAAGGCCTGGTCCCCTGATGAAGTGGCGGAAAGGGCAGTGATGGTTGCCAGGGACAAAAAGATAAGCACCGTTAGCGGAAAGCTTATTGACGCAGAGGCGGACACCATTTGCTGCCATGGCGATTCACCAAATGCTGCTGAAGTGGTAAAAAGGATCAGGGAAGAATTTGAAAGGCTGAACATACCACTGCAAAAACTTGGCGAAGTTTAGGTTAACAGTAACGGGAGGAGGAACATAAATGGAAGTAGTGGTAAAAGCTCACATGCCGGGCTTGGTTGCACGGGTGGTAGTTAATGAGGGAGAACGGGTTACAGCCGGTCAGGAAGTTGCAGTGATAAACTGTATGAAGACCGAGATATCGGTTATCACCGAAACTGACGGAGTGGTGAAGGACATTCTGGTAAAAGAATGGGATGAAATGGAGATAGGAAGCCCGATGATAGTTCTGGAAGCATAAGTATTAATCGTGAAGGAAGATGAAATGGTGATAAAAAAGCTGCTGATTGCCAACCGGGGAGAAATAGTGCCCAGGGTTATGAGAGCCTGCCGCGAGCTGGGCATTAAAACCGTAGCGGTTTATTCCGATGCCGACAGGGGCATGTCTTACCTGAACGAAGCTGATGAGGCATATAACATCGGTCCTGCCAATCCTCTTAAAAGCTATCTTAACATAGATGCAATTATTAATGCATTAAAAGCGTCCGGTGCTGATGCCGTTCACCCTGGATACGGGTTTCTTTCGGAAAACGCGTTGTTTGCAGAGACGGTTTCTGCCAGCGGGGCGACGTGGGTTGGCCCTCCCCCGCCGGTTTTAAAGGCCATTGATTCAAAATGCTTTTGCCGTAAGATTGCTACTGATGCCGGCGTGCCGGTTGTGCCCGGAACAATTAACACAATTAATGAAGTAAACGAAGTGTATCAGTTTGCGGCTCGATACGGATATCCCATTGTTCTTAAACTTGATAAAGGGGGCGGAGGCAAAGGCATTGAACTGGTAAAAGAAGAGAGTCAGGTTAAGGGTGCTTTTGAAAGGCTTTCGAGAATTGGATTGATGGCCTTCGGCCACCCCGAATGTTACATTGAAAAAGAAGTAAACAGCCCCAGGCATATAGAAATCCAGTTTCTTGCCGACAAGTACGGCAACTGTATATGCCTGGGCGAAAGAGAATGCTCCGTCCAGAGGCGCTATCAGAAAATTATAGAAGAATCGCCTTCTCCTGTGGTCAATGAAAATGAAAGGAAAAGACTTTTCGATTATACGCGCCAACTGGCTCTGGCTATGGGCTATGAAGGAGCAGGCACGATGGAATTTTTAAGGTCTGCCGACGGACATTTCTACTTCATGGAGATAAATGCCAGATTACAGGTCGAACACCCTGTCACGGAGTTAATTACAGGTATTGACATTGTTAAAAAGCAGCTTTCGATTGCGGCCGGGGAAAAAATTGCCATCGGGCAGGAAGACGTAACCTTTCAAGGACATGCTATTGAAGCCAGAGTTTATGCCGAGGATCCCGTTACGTTCTGTCCATCTCCCGGAACTGTTAAAAAGCTGAGCTTTCCTGTTATGAACGGAAATGCCCTCCGCATCGATCACGCTCTTGAGGAAGGGGTTGCTGTCCCGCCCTATTACGATCCATTGCTGGCCAAGGTTATTGCCTGGGGGGCGACCCGCCGGGAAGCTATTGAAAGGCTGCGGGATGCTCTGGCCGGTTTTGGCATCGAGGGGATAAAGACGACCATACCGGTTAACCTTTTGATCTTGAATAACGAGAAATTTGTCTTAGGGGAAATAGATACGGGGTTCATCGAAACTTTGAATTTAAAGGAAAACAAAGATTTGCTGAAACCATTATGGCCGTGTTTGTAATGCGTTTTTAAGAGTGCTTCTTGAATGGGGAGGTGCAGGTTGTGGAAGAAAAAAGCAGCGTTAGTGTAAAAATTAATATTGCCGACGCCGGACCGGCAGGCTGGATTTCTTACTCTATAGCAACCTGGATGGCATGGGCTTTTCTATGTGGTTACGTCAACAACAAAGCACTTATTTTTATGTCGGCTGTTTCGCTGGCATGCACCATTCCGTACCTTGGAGCAGCAATTACCCAGCTCAAGCTGGGTAATCTGGCGGGCGGTGTAACCTGGCTATACTTTGGCTCATTTTTTGCCTTTGCCTCGGCCCTAAATTACGGGATAAGCTATTTTGCAGGAGTTTACAAATGGGAGCTGGATTCGCGCATCCTCGGTTATGAATGGTTAATTTTGGGGATAGTCCTCATTTTAACCACCCCTATTTTTGCCAGGCATGCCCCTGCCGCAGCAACGATTTCTGTAATCGGCGCAGATGTAGGAATTGTAACCCTTGCCTTGATCTATTGGGGGCTTAACCTGTCTCTGCTAAGCGGCTGGTCCTTTTTTGTGGCAGGGTTATTCGGTATCATTATGGCTGCCGGGGGTATTCTGGAAGGGGCTGGAATGAAATTTCCCATGGGCAGGCCGCTTTTCAAGTGAAGGGGAAACGGCCGGCGGCCGGGATAAAAATAATTTTTAATACAAGCTTATAAGCTGAAGGGACCTCATCCCAGACATCCAACGGCTGGTGTGAGGTCCCGTTCTCATGTTAAAACGGGCTTTAAAGCCCGGGCGCTGATATGCTATGATAAAGCAGAGAATGTTTATTGCTAATGAGGTGGAACTGCTTGCAGCGGGAAAAATTTTTTGACCTTGTACCTGTAGGGATAATATTTTACGATGGAAAAGGTTCCGTCATTGCAGCGAATGAGCTGGCCAGTAAGATAATTGAAGAAAATAATATTGATATTAATGATGGCATCAGCAATAAACCCGGGGCATGGAAGATTATGGCAGGCAATAAAACTTATGTTGCCGGGCGGGTTGAAATAGGTGATGCCCTGGTCAAAAAGGCTGTTTTTTTAATTGACATAACCGGGTGGGAATTTTACTGGAACGAACTGAACGAACTTAAGGAACAGGTAAAGGAACTGGAAGATACTTTTAACTCTTCTTTTGACGAGATCTATGTTATTGACGGTAAGGGGATTACAAAAAGAATTAACAAAGCGGGTGAGACAAATTACGGTGTGCCCGTGGAGAACCTTCTGGGCAAAAATGTCGCCGACCTGGAAAGGGAGGGCTATTATAATCCTTCGGTTTCAAGGATGGTCTTCCGGGAGAAAAAGCGCATTACCATTACCCAGAAGACGAAAAGCGGCAAGCATTTAATAGCCACCGGAAACCCCATTTTTGATGAAAACGGGGAAATCATTAGGGTGGTGGTGAACTCCAGGGATATCTCCGAACTGCTGAACCTGCGGAAGCAACTGGAGGACACCGAACAACTGGTGGAAAGCTACCGCCAGCAGCTTTTGAAGCTAAGCCAGGAAAGGATCAGGAGCGATGAGCTGATTGCCAGAAGCCCCCAGATGAAAAAGGTAATCGAAATGGTTGACAAGGTTGCCCAGGTTGATTCCACGGTGCTGATTATGGGGGAGTCCGGCGTCGGCAAAGGCGTAATAGCCTCGCGCCTGCATAGACTGAGCAGGCGAGCCAAGGGCCCTTTTATAACCATTAACTGCGGAGCCATTCCGGAGCACTTGCTCGAATCGGAACTGTTCGGGTACGAGGGAGGCGCCTTCACCGGTGCCCGCAAGGAGGGCAAAAAGGGACTCCTGGAACTGGCCAACGGGGGAACCGTTTTTCTTGACGAAATAACCGAGCTGCCGTTAAGCCTGCAGGTCAAACTGCTGCAAGTCATCCAGGATAAAAAGCTGATCCGGGTGGGGGGAAGCAAATATATCAGTGTTGACATCCGATTTGTGGCTGCTACCAACAAGGATATCCAGCGCATGGTGGCGGAAGGGCTGTTCAGGGAGGATTTGTACTACCGTCTGAACGTCATACCTGTTATTATTCCCCCGCTGCGCTACCGGCAGGAGGATATTCCCGTCCTTCTGGAATATTTTCTTGAGAAATTAAATACCAAGTATGAAAAAAATAAGAAATTTACGCCCGAAGCAATAGAAATTTTGAGGAATTACAACTGGCCCGGCAACGTCAGGGAACTGGAAAACCTTGTGGAAAGGCTGCTGGTTACCAAGGAAGGCAATGAAATAACCGTCAGCCACCTGCCCGAATATATCTTTGAAGGGAAAAGCCGTTTTCCCAACAGGATTTATGTGCTGGACATCTGCCCGTTAAAAGAGGCCGTTGAGGAAATGGAAAAGCAGCTCTTTTCCATGGCCTATAACCGCTTGAAAAATACATACAAGGTTGCCGATGCGCTGGCCATAAACCAGTCGACAGTTGTGCGGAAAATACAGAAGTACAATTTGTTGAGCCGGGCCGAAAGGCGCACCGAGAAGAAGTGAGTTGCCTGTTTCGAAAAAAAGAGAGGCGCTTTTGGGAAAGTTGTCCTTTCCAAAAGGCGCCTTACCGTATAATATTATATAAAATGACTGGCGGAGGATAATTTAACGTGGCAGAGAAAGAGATGAATTTTGAAGAGGCGCTGGCCCGCCTGGAGGCTGTGGTAAAGGAACTGGAGGACGGCCGGTTACCGCTGCAGAAGGCGCTGGAACTGTTTGCCGAGGGAATCGGGCTTTCCAGGATATGCAACCGTTATCTGGAGGATGCCGAGCAGCGCATTGCAATTCTGACTGCTGACGAAAAGGGCGGTGTGGTGCTAAGAGAGCTGGGGCCTTCCCCGGCCGCAAGGGAGGACACAAATGATGAACTTTAAAGAAGAGCTTAAAAAAAAGGCAGCCCTGGTGGAGGAGGCTCTTGAGCGTTATCTTCCGCCGCCCGATGCCTATCCGCCTCTTATCCATCACGCCATGCGGTACAGCGTACTGGGCGGAGGAAAGAGGCTCAGGCCGGCTTTGGTGATGGCCGGAGCGGAGGCAGTTGGGGGGAACGCTGCCGACGTGCTGCCGGCAGCGTGCGCCGTGGAGTTGATTCACACCTATTCCCTGGTGCACGATGATCTGCCGGCAATGGACAATGATGACTACCGCAGGGGCAGGCTGACAAACCACAAGGTGTACGGCGAGGCGGCCGCAATTCTGGCCGGCGATGCCCTGCTGACCCTGGCTTTCGAGTTGCTGGCAAATAATGACAGGGCCAGGCCTGAAAACATCGTCAGGGTGATTCGCGAGGCAGCCGCGGCGGCCGGCACGATGGGGCTGATAGGCGGCCAGGTGGTGGACACCTTCTCCGCCGGCAAAGAGATAGACGAGTCAACCCTGGAGTACATCCACCGCCACAAGACCGGCGCCCTTTACAGGTTTTCCGTCAGGGCGGGTGCCATGCTGGCCGGGGCGCAGGAAGAGCAACTGGCTTCCCTTACCGCCTATGCCGAGCACCTGGGGCTGGCCTTTCAGATAAAAGACGACATACTCGATGTTGAAGGCGACGAGAAAAAGATCGGCAAGCCTGTGGGAAGCGATGTCAGGAACAGGAAGTCAACCTATCCCTCCCTGTTCGGCATGGAATATTCGCGAAAAAAAGCGCGCCAGGCGGTGGAGATGGCAAAAGCCGCCTTGCAGCCGTTTGGCGGGGAGGCGGACTTTTTGAGGATGCTGGCCCAATTTGTAATTGATCGGGATTTCTGAATGCCGGGTCAGCCATGGGGACTCCTGTTGCCCCTTTTTCTTAAGGCATCTTCCTATTGGTCAAAAGGGACGATTTAAAGAATAGGCGGCGTTTGAAAGCGAAAAGCCGTTTATGTTATAATATATTCCTGACAGGCCTGAGCCGGTTGCAGCAGGCCGTCAGTAATAAAAACTTATTTTTATTCAGTAACTAGCTTTTATGATAAGTGACGCAGTATCCTAGTCAGATAAACCTTTTTGAAGGCGGGCCTAAAAATCCGTCAAGGGCACATCGATGAAGTTCCTGGTGCTGGCTATCGACGCCCAGTCGGGGGCTGGTACTGGGAGTTAAGGGGGTGGGGCGACCTGCAATGGCATGTGGGCGTTGACCCCGCCCCCGTGGAGACCCAAGTGCGTGGGCAGCCATGCCGGCTTTACCGGGTGGTCAACTATGGCTTGGGATTAAACCTGCATGTGGTTAAAAGCTGCGTGCAGCGTAGCCTGCCTTGAGTGGTATGGGTGGATATCGGTATTACATACGCGTCCGCCATGGGCCCGTGGACGGCCGTGTGGTGATTGAAACCTATACTGCAAAAGAGGCTAGAAAAGGTGTAATCTGTCGAGGAAAACTCCTAGGCTGTCTGGGGTACCAGGGCGGGCCGGGGATTAAAGTGTGGACTAAGTGGTAATCTAGCCCCGGTGCGGCAACGATCGGAGACAGCTTTAAAGGGAAACCGCCGGTTTGGCGACAGCCGGTAGCTGTTTGGGAAAACCTGCTAGACCTAAGCCACAATATTTACCCGGTCCGCTGTCACTTATCTAATAATACCGTTTCATTAATGTTATGCCCTGACGACGTGCGTGCCAACCGCCGTGCAGTATGAGGTGAATATTTTTGGGCAACAATAAATCTACTGTCTCCAGTAGATATATCTTTCTTGTAGGCACCGGCTCTTTTTTTCTGGCCGTTGTCTTTACCTTTTTTTCCGAGACCTTTGCCTCCAGGCTGAACAGCATTGTCCTGTCCCTGGTGTTTTTGATCCTGATCATAATTATCAACATGCTGGCAGACGTCCTGGGCACGGCGGTAACGGCTGCCTCGCATACACCTTTCAACGCAAAAGCGGCCAAAAAAGTCCGGGGGGCTCCGCAGGGACTGCAACTGATCAGAAATGCAGACAAAGTGGCCAATCTGGCAAATGATGTGGTGGGAGACATTGCCACTACCGTCGGCGGGGCCCTCGGCATATCCATTGTGGTGCAGATTATGTCACTGGGGCCTGTCATAAGCCAGTTCTGGCTGAACGTTCTGGTTACCGCCTTAATTGCTGCCGTAATAGTTTCCTCAAAAGCCCTGGCAAAAAAAATTGCTTTAAGCCACCCCAACGAGGTGGTTTTCATGGCAGGAAAACTGCTGGCCAGAATAGAAGAATTTACAGGATTCAGCCCTTTTCAAAAGCGTCGCGGCACCAGAAACAGGAAGGGCGGGTAAAATGTGGGCAGGCTCTTGGAACAAATCAGCTCATCGCGCGACATCCGTTCGCTGACCTTTAAGCAATTAAACGAACTGGCCGGGGAAATCCGTCAGGTGTTAATAAACACGGTGTCGAAAACCGGCGGGCATCTTGCCCCCAATTTGGGTGTTGTCGAACTGACCCTGGGGTTGCACCGGGTTTTTCATTCGCCGGTCGATAAAATTATCTGGGATGTAGGGCACCAGAGCTATGTGCACAAGTTGATTACCGGACGGTACAAGGAATTTTACACTTTGCGCCAGTTCGGCGGTATAAGCGGCTTTCCGCGGCCGTCTGAAAGTGTCCATGATGCTTTTGGAACGGGCCACAGCAGCACTTCCATTTCCGCCGCCTTAGGCATGGCCATAGCCCGCGATTTAAAGGGAGAAAAATACTCTGTGGTGGCGGTGATCGGCGACGGGGCAATGACCGGGGGTATTGCTTTCGAGGCGCTCAACCATGCCGGTCACCTGAAATGCAACTTGATTGTGGTGCTGAACGATAACGAAATGTCCATAGCCCAGAACGTCGGGGCAATGTCGGGCTACCTGACCCGCCTGCGCACCGATCCAATGTATTCCAGGGGGAAAGAGGAAATAGAACAGCTTTTGCGCAGGATTCCGATCGGGTCGGCCCTGCTTCGCCTCGGGGAGAGGGTTAAGGACAGTTTAAAATATCTTGTCGTGCCCGGGATGATTTTTGAGGAACTAGGCTTTACCTACCTGGGTCCGGTGGACGGGCATGACCTCAGGGCAATTACCACCGTTTTACAGCATGCCAGGGCCAGAAAAGGACCGGTTCTCGTTCACGTCCTGACAAAGAAAGGCAAGGGTTATTCTCCTGCCGAAAGCAATCCTGACCGGTTCCACGGTATAGGGGCGTTCGACGTTGCCACCGGGGAAGCGGTAAAAAAGAGCAATATTCCGACCTATACCGAGGTTTTCGGCCGCACCATGGTAAAGCTGGCCCGCGAGTTTGACAACATGCTGGCCATTACCGCGGCAATGACGGGAGGTACCGGCTTAACCGAGTTTGCCCGCCTTTATCCAAAACGTTTTTTTGATGTCGGCATTGCCGAGCAGCATGCCGTAACCCTGGCCGCAGGCATGGCGACCGGCGGCTTCCGCCCGGTGGTGGCCATTTATTCTACTTTTTTGCAGCGGGCCTACGACCAGATCCTGCACGACGTTTGCCTGCAGAACCTCCCGGTAACCTTTGCAATCGACCGGGCGGGCATAGTGGGCGAGGACGGCGCTACCCACCATGGCCTTTTCGACTTTTCATACCTGCGGCCCATTCCCAATATGGTTATTATGGCTCCGAAGGATGAAAACGAGCTGCAGCATATGCTTTACACCGCGCTCAGTCATCCTGGACCGGCGGCGGTGCGCTACCCCCGCAGCGCCGGAACCGGCTGCAGGATGGACGACAGCTTTAAAATAATACCGCTGGGCAGGGCTGAAGTACTGCGGGACGGGACAGAAGTTACCCTGCTGGCCGTAGGGAGCATGGTCTGTCTGGCGGTAAAGGCGGCCGAAATTCTGGCCGGGCATGGCATCGATGCGGCAGTGATAAATGCCAGGTTTGTCAAGCCGCTGGACAAAGAATGCATACTCAGATATGCCAGGCGGACCAGAGAAGTCTTTACCCTTGAGGAAAATGTCCTGCAGGGCGGCTTTGGCAGTGCCGTGCAGGAACTGCTTTCGTCCTGCGGTGAAAGGGGTGTAAGTGTGCATTGTTTCGGCATTCCGGACAGCTTTGTGGAACACGGTAACCGGGCCCTTTTGCTGGCAAGGTACGGCCTGACGGTTGAACAGGTCGTCAGGGCTGTACTGGAAAGGTTTGCTCAAAGGCGGCACCCCAAAAAGCTCAAGGTTGTTTCGGAAAAAGCCTGAAGTTTTTCTATTTAAGTGCCCGGCCGGTTGATGGCGTTTTATAAAGTGGAGGTATTTTGATTGTCTCAGAAGAAGTTGAGGCTGGATGTCCGGCTGGCTAGAGACGGCTACTGCCCGAGCAGGGAAAAGGCACAGGCCGCCATAATGGCCGGCCTGGTTTTTGTTGACGGAGAAAGAGCCTGTAAGCCGGGCATGATGGTAGATCCCTCGTCGGTCATAGAGGTGCGGGGCTGCCCGCTTCCTTATGTTAGCCGCGGCGGTTTGAAGCTGGAAAAGGCGATAAAGGTTTTCGGCCTGGTTCTGAACGGACGGGTTGTCATCGACGTCGGCGCGTCAACCGGGGGTTTTACGGACTGTGCCTTAAAGCACGGGGCCAGGCTGGTTTACGCGGTGGATGTAGGTTACGGTCAACTGGCCTGGCAGTTAAGAAAGGACCCGCGGGTGGTGGTGCTGGAACGTACTAATATACGCCACCTGACGCCCGGCTGTTTGACCGAAACTCCAGATTTTGCCGTGATAGACGTGTCTTTTATCTCATTAGAAAAGGTTCTGCCAAAGGTGGGCGAACTAACCGCGCCGGACGCCGAAGGGGTTGCCCTGGTCAAGCCTCAGTTTGAGGCCGGGCGGGACCGGGTGGGCAAAAAGGGCGTGGTGCGGGAGCCGTCTGTTCATGTAGAAGTGCTCTTTAAGGTGGTGGCCCTGGTAAACGGTCTGGGATGGGCGGTAGGGGGCCTGGATTATTCGCCGGTTACCGGCCCTGAAGGAAACATAGAATTTTTATTGTTTTTCAGAAAAAAGGGAGAACAGATTGAATGCAGCCCTGCCGCGGTAGTTGAGCGGGCCCATTCTGAATTGAGTTAAAAATACAAGCGGGAGGCCTGCCGTCTTGAACGTTTTCGGGCTGGTGGTAAACTTAAATAAAAAAGAAGTTGACGAAGTGGCGGGGCAAATTATCCGCTGGCTGGAAATTAACGGGTGCAGGGTTTTGATGGAGGAAGAGACTGCCCGTTCCTTGGGCCTGGCCAGGCTAGGAGTGCCGCAAAGGCAACTGGTGGAGCAGGCTCAATGTATGCTGGTGCTGGGGGGTGACGGAACCCTTTTAAGGACGGCGCGCCGGGTTGCTTTCTCCGGCACGCCCGTAATCGGCATAAACCTGGGGCATCTTGGCTTTCTTACAGAAATAGACATTCCGGATACCTTCCCTTCCTTAAGAAAGCTTTTGGACGGGCAGTATTATATAGAAGAGCGGATGATGCTGGAAGCCCGGGTGATAAGACAGGGAGCCGCAGTTGAAAAGCTGCTGGGGTTAAACGATGCGGTCATAACCAAGGGGGCATTTGCCAGGATATCCTATTTTGAGATGTATGTTAATGACGAATACGTCAACACCTATTCGGCCGACGGTATAATCATAGCAAGCCCTACCGGCTCAACCGCCTATTCGCTTTCAGCGGGCGGCCCGGTGGTAACTCCCGAACTGGATCTGATGCTCATTACCCCCATTTGCCCTCATACCCTCTGGGCCAGACCTATGGTGATTGCTCCGGATAGCGTTGTCAGGGTGGATGTCCTTAAAGGCGGCGGGGAAATAATGCTGACCATGGACGGGCAGCACGGTTTCAGCCTGCGCCGGAACGACCAGGTGGTGGTCAGGCGGGCAGAAAAAAGGGCCAGGTTTATAAGGCTGAAAAGCAGGGACTTTTTTACAGTGTTGAGGAAAAAGCTAGAAGGAAACAGGGACAATGCCAAGGGGACTGAATAGCGCGGTTAAATTGGTACAGCTTCTTGTTTCCGGTTCCGTCAGAAACGGCGGAACGGCGGTGGATGCCACGGCCGGCAACGGCAACGATACCCTTTTCCTGGCCGGTCTGGTAGGGCCGGAAGGGCTGGTTTATGCCTTCGACATTCAGGAAAAGGCTCTGCAAGCAACCCGGTCCGCCCTCGAAAAGGCCGGAATGAGCGGGCGAGTGGTACTGGTCCGGGCCGGCCATGAGGAAATGGAAAAGATTGTGCGGGGCCCTGTAGATGCGGTTATTTTTAACCTTGGCTATCTGCCGGGCGGCGAGCACAGCGTGACCACCAGGCCCGGCACAACCGTCAGGGCTTTGCAAGCGGCCCTAAACCTGCTCAGGCCGGGAGGCAGGGTTGGGGTGGTCGTATATACCGGCCACCCGGGAGGCAGGGAGGAGTGTGATGCGGTAGAAAAGATGGCTTCTTCGCTTGACGGAAACCTTTACAATGTGATCAGGATCAACTTCATAAACCGCTCCGGGGCGGCACCGGTGGTCGTAGTTATCGAAAAAGCGGGTGAGCCGCGGTGAAAGCAAGGCGACAGCGGAAAATTCTCGAGCTGATAAAAGCCGGTCTGGTCAAGACCCAGGAAGATATGGTTAATGCCCTTAAGGAATGCGGCTTTAATGTGACCCAGGCTACGGTTTCAAGGGATATCAAGGAACTCGGCCTGATCAAGATACCAGGCGGCAATAACGCCTTTCGCTACGCCCTGCCGGGCGACCGGCCGTTCATTCGCGGCGAGGAGCGGTTGCGGCGCGTTTTCCGGGACTCGGTAATAGGCCTGGATTCAAGCGAAAATTTAATCATCGTCAAAACCCACCCCGGAGGTGCCCAGGGTGTGGCCTCCGCTATTGACCAGGCCGGCTGGCGGGAGATAATCGGCACGGTCGGCGGGGACGACACCATTCTGGTGGTGGTCAAGCCGAAACGGGCCGCAGGGGCCGTATTGAAAAGGTTTGAAGAGCTCAGCGGAGGGTAAAAAAGATGCTTTTAAACCTCTACATAAAAAACCTGGGTATCATCGACACTTTGAAAATGGACTTTCAGGCCGGTTTTAATGTTCTTACAGGTGAAACCGGAGCGGGAAAGTCCATTATTGTTGAGTCGCTGCTGATCGCGACGGGCTGCAGGGCTTCTGAGGAATATATCCGCAGCGGGGCGGAAAAGGCGCTGGTGCAGGCCGCTTTTGACATAAGCGGGCTGAAGCCGGTGGCCTCCCTGCTTGCCGAACAGGGCCTGGAACAGCCCGAAGACGGCATTTTAGTCCTGCTCAGGGAAATCAACCGCCACGGGAAAAATATTTGCCGGGTTAACGGCCAGGTTGTCCCGCTCGGCCTTTACCGCAGCATTGGCACCAGGCTGGTTGACCTGCATGTCCAGCACGAGCAGAATTCCCTGCTCGACCCTGACAGGCACGGCCGCCTGCTCGACCGTTTCGGCGGCCCCGCGGTGATCGGCGCCCTGGAAGAGGTTAAGGCCCTGTATGACAGGTGGAAAGAGGCCCGCCAGCGCTATGACAGGCTAAGGGCGGATGAGGGCGAGAGAAACAGGCGGATGGACATGCTGCGGTTTCAGGTGGAGGAAATTGAGCGGGCAGGCTTGAAACCGGACGAGGAGGAAGAGCTGGAAGCCGAAAAAAGGGTGCTGGCCAATGCTGAAAAAATCAGCCTGCTTACTGCGAAAGCCCGCTCTCTTCTGTACGACCGCGGCGGGGGGCAGGCATCGGCGGTGGACCTGCTGTCCGAAGCTGTCAGCCTGCTGAAAAGCCTTGCCGATCTAGACCGGCGGCCGGTGGAGATTTTGACCGCCCTGGAGGAGGCTCTTTATCAGGTAGAGGATGCGGCGCGTGAACTGGCCGTCTACGGGGAAGGGCTGGAGTGCAATCCCCAGCGCCTGGAAGAGGTGGAACAGCGGCTTTTGCTTATAAAGAAATTAAAAAAGAAATACGGCGGCACCGTCCGGGAGGTGCTGGCTTACCTCGAGTCGGCGCGAAACGAACTGGGCATGCTGGATAACGCAGAAGAGGCGCTGGAAGCGGCGGCCGGGGAGGCGGACCGGCTTATGGACGCTTACAGCAGAGCAGCGGAAGTTTTAAGCAGAGCCCGCAGGGAAGCGGCAAGGCGCCTGGAGGAGGGTATGGGCCGGGAGCTCATTTCGCTTGAAATGGGCCGCGTGGAGTTTAAAGTTGCATTTACACCTCTGGACGGGCCAAACAGGCAGGGGGCGGAGCGGGTTGAATTCCTCCTGTCCCCCAATACCGGGGAACCCTTAAAGCCGCTTGCAAAGATTGCCTCCGGCGGGGAGCTCACCCGGATTATGCTGGCCCTGAAATCATTGCTGGCAGAGGCCGACGATGTGCCGGTCCTGGTTTTTGACGAGGCAGAAGCCGGCATTGGAGGAAGAGCGCTTCAGTCGGTGGCCGAAAAGTTATCCCAGCTAGGAGAAGGCCACCAGGTAATCTGCGTTACCCATTCCGCCAAAGTAGCCAGCTATGCCGGAACCCACTACCGTATAGTCAAGGAATTTGACGGCGAGCGAACGGTGGCCAGGGTTAAGCTGCTCGACCGGCAGGAGAGGCTGGAAGAGCTGGCCAGAATGCTGGGCGGCAGGGATATTACGGAAATTACCCTGCTCCATGCCGGCCAAATGCTCCAGATGGCCTCGAAAAACTAACGCGCAAAAGCGCGTTTTTTTATTTTTAAAAGGCAAAAAAAACAAAAAGTTTCAAAACCGTGCCGGAGCCTTTTTAAAACCCGTATTAGCAAGTTTATGCACATTTAGGCTGAATAAAAGCCAATAAATAAGGTTATCTTAAATTTACGCAGATTATCTTTAATTTATTTGAAATATCTGCTCAATTTATAACAAACTTTTCTCTAGCAAATTTAAAGATTTTGGAGGTGGGTGAAAAAAACGGGAGGGGTGGTGTTTGAGGGGTAGGGTACGCAGATTATTTTGCGGCTTCATGGTATTTTTATCTTGTGTAATGACCTGGCAGGCTAAGGAAATTTCGCTGCTGCCGGACAGACAATACGTTTTTGCAGGCGAACCGTTAAAAATAAATTTTCCTGCTTTAGTTGAGAGAAGCCTGAGGATTCAGGTCTGCAATGAAGAACCGGCACAGGGCTTAAAGCCGGAGATGTTCCTGCCGGCTGGCGGAGCGGGACCGGTTAAAGTAAGGCTGAGCCTGCTGGGAGTTATTCCGGTTAAAGACATAACCGTCAGCGTATTGCCTCAGGTAAAGGTTATACCGGGCGGGCAGTCCATAGGGGTGCTTCTGCATTCCCAGGGCGTAATTGTAATGGGACGTTCCGATATTTTGAATCAAACCGGCCGCTTTGTTAACCCTGCCGCCGACGCAGGGATAAAGGAAGGTGACATAATTTTAAAAATAAACGGCGAAGCGGTAAGAGCCGAAGACCAGGTAAGGGAACTGGTAGCGCAGGCCGGGGCGGAGGGGCGGGAGCTTGCCCTTGAAGTAAAGCGCGGCGAAAAAACGTTTCAGGTAAGAGTCAAACCCGTATTTTGCAAGGAAACCCTGCGTTACCGGATGGGCCTTTTAATCAGGGACAGTACGGCAGGCATCGGAACACTTACCTTTTACGATCCGGAAAAAATGATTTACGGGGCTTTAGGGCATGTCATAACGGATTTAAAAACAAACCAGCCCGTAGACCTGTCCGGCGGCAAAGTTACCGGGGCCAGCGTGCAGAGCATTCACCGGGGAAAGCGCGGTCAGCCGGGGGAAAAAATAGGAATGTTTACGGGTGACACGGATATTAGCGGGACGATTGCGAAAAATACGAAGATGGGCATTTTTGGCCGTCTTCAGAAGCCGCTGGAAAACCAGATTTTTCAAGAGCCTATACCGGTTGCCCCGGCCGTCCAGGTTCGCGAGGGAGAGGCAGAAATTCTTACCGTCCTGAATGGTGAGAAGGTGGAAAGGTTTACCATTGAAATCGTAAAAGTTAACCTGCAGGCCAGGCAAAACGGAAAAGGGCTGGTTATAAAAATTACCGATCCGCGGCTGCTTGAACAAACGGGCGGCATTATTCAGGGGATGAGCGGCAGCCCGATTATCCAGGACAACAGGTTGGTAGGTGCCGTTACTCACGTTTTTGTAAATGATCCAACGAGAGGTTACGGGGTTCCTGCCGAGTGGATGCTCCAGGAGGCAGACATGCTGCCAGAAGCGTCGGAAGGGCAAAGACTGGCAAGCTGATATTAACAATATTGTTACCAATTGGAATATTTAGTTTCAATTGGTAATTTTTTTTATATTAGACCGGAAATCAGGAAGGACTTTTTAACAGCCCGTCGAATCTGTTAGGTATTAGAAATCAATCTAATTATTAGAAATATGTAGGAGGCGGGAAATTTCATGGCAAAGAAGGGTGTCAGGCTATTAATTGCAGATGATAACAGAGAATTCTGCGAATTGCTGAAAGAATTTATCAACCAGCAGGAGGATTTTAACCTTGTAGGCGTAGCCTATAACGGCCTGGAAGCTATTCAGATGATTAAAGACAATAACCCCGATGTGGTGGTTCTGGATATTATTATGCCCCACCTGGACGGAATAGGGGTTTTGGAAAAGCTCGTTACGGGCAACTCCGGCAGCAGGCCGAAAATCATCATGCTGACCGCCTTCGGTCAGGAAAGCGTAACGCAAAAAGCCGTTGAACTGGGTGCCGATTATTACATATTAAAGCCCTTCGATTTTAATGTGCTGGCCACCAGGATCCGTCAGTTGGCAGAAGGGGTTAACGTGTCCCAGTACATCACCCCGGTCAAGCCGAAGAACCTTGACGTGGCCGTAACCAATATCATCCACGAAATGGGGGTACCCGCGCACATTAAAGGCTATCACTACTTGAGAGATGCCATATTAATGGTAATTAACGAGGTTAACCTGCTTGGTGCGGTCACAAAAGAGCTTTATCCGATGATTGCCCAGAAGTTCCAGACCACCCCGAGCCGCGTGGAAAGGGCCATCAGGCATGCCATCGAGCTGGCCTGGGACCGCGGAAACGTGGAAATGATGACAAAGTTTTTCGGGTACACCATCAACCTGGAGCGGGGTAAACCCACCAACAGCGAATTCATAGCCATGGTTGCCGACAAGCTGAGGATTGAGGCCAAGGTAAGCTAATAACGGATCGCTTTCGTCCACCGCCGTAAATTTACAAGAGAAGGCGGTGGTTATTTTTTAAAACGGCCAAGAAAGAGAAAGCTAAAGGGATTTTATAGAAAGCGTCGAATAAGAGCACTTGAGTTTTTTCTTTAAATGATATTAGAGATAGAAATTGCGGGAGGGATGACTTTTTGGCCAAAATAACATTCCGGGAAGAGCGCTGCAAAGGATGCGGGCTTTGTACAGCGGCCTGTCCCAGAAACCTGGTCGTTATGGCCGGGCACATCAACGAAATGGGCTACCACCCGGCTGCTGTACCGGAACAGGAAAAATGCACGGGCTGCGCCCTGTGCGCGCTGGTTTGCCCCGACCTGGTCATTGAAGTGGAAAGGGAGGAGAAGGCGTTTTGAGCAGGATGCTGATGAAGGGAAATGAAGCCATCGGCGAGGGCGCCATCCGCGCCGGGTGCCGCTATTTTTTTGGTTATCCTATTACACCTCAGAGTGAGCTTACCCACTACCTGGCCAGACGGCTGCCTGAGGTGGGGGGGCTGTACCTGCAGGCTGAAAGCGAGGTAGCTTCCATCAACATGGTTTACGGTGCCGCCGGCGCCGGAGCGAGGGTGATGACCTCTTCCTCGGGCCCCGGGATCAGCCTTATGCAGGAAGGACTGTCCTATCTGGCCGGGGCCGAACTGCCCTGCGTGGTTGTTAATATGATGCGGGGCGGGCCGGGCCTGGGTAACATAGCCCCTTCCCAGGCCGATTACTTTCAGGCCACCAAAGGCGGCGGGCACGGCGACTACCATTTGATAGTCCTGGCGCCGAATTCGGTGCAGGAACTTTATGATATAGTGAAAAAGGCTTTTGAACTTGCCGACAGGTACCGCAACCCGGTAATGGTTATGGCCGACGGCATAATGGCTCAGATGATGGAACCGGTAGAGCTGGACGACCGGTATGAGGTTGAAATTCCGCCAAAACCCTGGGCTACTACCGGCAGGGCGTTTCACGAAGGCAAGAATCTTATTAACTCCTGCTACGTGGTTCCGGAGGAGATGGAAGAGTTAAATTTAAGGCTTCTCAAAAAGTACAACGAAATCCGCCAAAAAGAGCAGGCTTGTGATAGCTTCTTGCTGGAAGATGCAGAAATAGTCCTGGTTGCGTTCGGGACGGCCTCGCGAATCAGCCGGGCGGTGGTGGAGAAGGCCCGCGCCCTGGGCATTCCGGCCGGGCTGATCAGGCCGGTAACTTTGTGGCCCTTTCCGTCTGATTTTGTCAGCAGGGCGGCAGAAAGAGTCAAATGCTTCCTGACGGTGGAAATGAACATGGGCCAGATGGTGGAAGACGTAAGGCTTGCGGTGCAGGGAAGGGCTCCCGTTTTTCATTACGGGCGCCTGGGCGGAATGGTGCCCGTAGTCAGGGATGTCCTTGAAGAAGTAAAGAAATTGTACAGCGGGAGTGAGTCCAGTTGAAAAAAGTTTTTTCCAGGCCGAAATCTTTAAAAGACATGCCGTTTCATTACTGCCCGGGCTGCACTCACGGCATTGCCCACCGTCTGGTCTGCGAGGTCATTGACGAACTGGACATCCAGGGGGTGGCGGTTGGCGTCGGGTCGGTCGGCTGCTCGGTTTTTACCATGAATTACTTTGATATCGATATGCTTCAGGGGGCACACGGGCGGGCGCCTGCCGTGGCAACAGGAATAAAGAGGGTGCTGCCGGACCGGGTGGTGTTCACCTACCAGGGGGACGGCGATCTGGCCGCCATCGGCACCGGCGAATTCATCCACGCGGCTACCAGAGGGGAAAAAATAACCGTGATCTACATCAATAATGCCGTTTATGGCATGACCGGCGGGCAGATGGCCCCCACCACTTTGATGGGGCAGCGCACCAAAACCACTCCCGGCGGCCGGGACAAAGATATCAACGGTTTTCCCATCAAGGTTTGCGAGATACTTGTGCCGCTTGAAGGCAGCGCTTATGTGGCCAGGGTCTCCCTGCATAATCCGAAGTCCATCATTCAGGCTAAAAAGGCCATTAAAAAAGCCTTTACGGTTCAAATCAAAGGCCTGGGGTTTTCGCTGGTGGAGGTGCTGTCCACCTGCCCGACCAACTGGAGCCTTACCCCTCTGGAAGCGGTAAAGTGGCTGGAGGAGAATATGATTCCGTATTATCCCCTGGGTGAATTCAAGACGCCTGCGGAGGTGGTTTAAAGATGCTGGAGGAAATTTATATTGCCGGTTTTGGCGGCCAGGGGGCCCTTTCTACCGGGCAATTGCTTGCCCACGCCGGTTTAAAGGAAGGAAGGAATGTTTCATACGTTCCTTTTTACGGAGTGGAAAAGCGCGGCGGGGTGGCCAACTGCGGTGTAACCATTTCCGACCGGGAAATAAGCTGCCCGATTGTTACCGAGCCCACCGTTCTGATAGCCATGAACAGCCCCTCCCTGGAAAGATTTGAAAGTACAGTGGTCCCCGGCGGCCTGATCATTACCAACAGTTCTCTTGTTGATGTGCAGGTTAAAAGAGATGACGTCAGGGTGGTTCAGGTTAGAGCCAATGAGGAGGCGGAAAGCCTGGGGGATGCCATGGTGGCCAATAACATAATTTTGGGCGTCCTGCTGGAACTGACCGGCGTCGTTTCCATAAAGGCGGTAGAGGAGTCTTTAAAAGAGGTGCTGCCGGCACGCCACCACGTTAAAATACCTTTAAACGTAAAGGCGCTGGAAAGAGGGGCGGAACTGGCCAGGGAGTATAAAAAGTCCGGCCTGGGATAACCTCCTAATGGCCGTTTTTACCGGTCAACAGGCTTATGACAGGGGTGATGCGGTTGTGGTCAATTCTGGCCGTATAGTGGAGGAATTTCTGGAACTGGTACAGGTGGACAGTGTTTCCGGCAGGGAGCGGAAAATGGCGGACCTGCTAAAAGAAAAACTCGCCCGCCTTGGCCTGGAGGTAAGGGAGGACGCTGCAGGACAGGCGGTCGGCTCCGATACCGGGAACATCATCGGGCGCTTGCCCGGCTGCGGCAGAGGGCCGGCACTCCTGCTCTGCGCCCACATGGACACCGTGGAGCCCGGCCTGGGAGTGAGGCCCAGGCTGGAGGACGGAGTTATCCGTTCTTCGGGCGATACCGTCCTGGGGGCGGACGACAAGGCCGGTATAGCGGCAATCCTGGAAGTTTTAAGGGTTGTCCGGGAGCAGCGTTTTGAGCACGGCGGTCTGGAAGTGGTTTTTACCATCTGGGAGGAAGGCGGCCTGTACGGTGCCAAAAATCTGGATTACAGCCTGATTACCGCTAAAACCGGCTTTGTGCTGGACAGCGACGGGCCGCCCGGTACGATTATAACCAGGGCTCCCTCCCAGGACAGGATTTTTGCCGTCATCCGGGGCAGGGCGGCTCATGCCGGCATAAACCCGGAGGACGGGATTAACGCCATCCAGGTAGCCTCGCACGCTATTGCCCGGATGAAGCTCGGCCGCATTGACCGCGAAACTACCGCCAACATCGGAGTTATCTCAGGCGGCAAGGCATCGAATATTGTTCCCGATACCGCGGCCATAGAAGGAGAGTCGAGAAGCCTCGACGCGGCAAAGCGGGAAGCCCAGACGGAGCACATGTGCCGTGCCATCAGGGAGGCGGCCGGAAATTTCGGTGCACGTGCTGAAATTACAACCGAAACAGTCTACCATGAGTTCAGCCTGGCGGAAGAATCGCTGCCTGTAAGAATGGCCGTTGCGGCCGCCCGCAGGATCGGCCTCACGCCCAGGCTTGAAAAGACAGGCGGCGGCAGCGACGCGAATATTTTGAACAGCAAGGGCATTGCCGCGGCGGTTTTGGGCATAGGCATGAAAAAGGTGCACACCACCGGGGAGTACATAACGGTGGCCGACCTGGTTGAAAACGCGCGCTACCTTCTGGAAATAATCAGGACGGCGCAATTTGCAGGTTATTAGAGCGAATATTTTCACTTTGCTGCCCCCCTCGAACACTTACATAAAAATTTATTAAAGCATAAGGAAAATTATGACCGGTGCGGCAGCATAAAAAAAGGGGCCGGCCCATACAAATTAAGTTGACGGGAGACGGAAAAGAGGGTGAGGCAGGTGCTTAACCGGTTGCGCGGTTTTTTTGCCGCTTCCCTGCGGCAGAGCTGGCATGTTTACCTTGCCGTCCTGACGGTTTTTGTTTCCGGCGTGGCCGCCGGCGTTTACGGTGTTGAGAAAATGGGGGCCGAGCAGATGCAAGAGCTCGGCGGATACGTCGCGCGCTTTTTGCAGCAGGCCGGCCTGATCGAGGTGGATTACCAGGCCGTTTTAAAAAGCGCGCTTTACAACGATCTGATCGTCATCCTGGCCGTCTATGCATTGGGCTTAACCGTCATCGGCATCCCGGTAATGCTGGGAATAATTTTCCTGCGCGGTTTTACGCTGGGCTTTGCCGTCAGCTTCCTGGCCGGGCAAAAAAACCTTCAGGGAATAATCCTTGTCTGTGCGGCCGTTTTACCGCAAAATCTTTTATTTGTCCCGGCCCTGCTTATGGGCGGGGTGGCCTCCCTGTCTTTTGCCATAATTCTGGCGCGGCGCTTTTTCAACTCCAGGGTGGCGGTATGGCCTGGCTTTGTTGCCTACAGCGGCCTGACCGTTCTCATAGCCGCCTGTTCCGCCTGTGCAGGTCTGGTTGAGGTTTATTTTACGCCGCTGGCGGTGAAACTGGCGGCAGGCTATTTCTTTTAAAACGGCATAGGGTAAATTCCGGTCTTTTTTCCAGGGCAAAAGGATTATACAGTTCGGTTGTGGAACTAGAGTCTTTAAGAAGGCTCATTTTTTATTCCTGCCGGTGGTCGAGTAAAATGGAAAAACTGCTGGAAGAGTTTATCTATCACCTTGCGGTTGAACGCGGTCTTTCCGAGAACACCCTGGTGTCCTACCGGGCCGATCTGGCCAAATTCATTTCTTTTTGCGCAAAAGCCGGCCTTAAATCCGTAGAGCAGGCCGGCAGGGATACGGTTATGGCCTACCTTTTTCAGCTTCAGTTGGACGGGCGTTCCACGGCCACAATTTCCCGCCATCTGGCTTCAATCAGGGCGTTTTACCGTTTTGCGGTGGGAGAGGGCATCCTTCCGGCAGATCCTTCCTCGGATCTGGAGACACCGAAACCGGCCCAGAAGCTTCCCAGGGTTCTTTCGGTAGAAGAGGTGGATCTTTTAATGGGTCAGCCCGGGTCTGGTGAACCGGCGGGTTTAAGGGACAAAGCCATGCTTGAGCTCCTTTACGCCACCGGGATGAGAGTTTCAGAACTGGTCTCGCTGAACCTGGAGCATGTTAACCTTGAAAACGGCTTTGTCCGCTGCCTGGGCAAAGGCTCCAGGGAAAGAATCATTCCCGTGGGGGACGTGGCCGTCCGGTGGTTGAAGGAATATCTGGAACGGGCCAGGTATAAACTAAGCAAGCCGGGCAGAACCGACGCCTTGTTTGTCAACCAGCACGGGCGCAGGCTGACCAGGCAGGGGTTCTGGAAGATAATAAAAAAATACGCCCGCAAGGCAAAGATTAAAAAAGTAATTACTCCGCATACTTTAAGGCACTCCTTTGCCACCCACCTGCTGGAGAACGGGGCGGACCTGCGGTCGGTGCAGGAAATGCTCGGACATGCCGATATAAGCACCACCCAGATTTATACTCACCTGACCAGAAACAGGCTGAGAGATGTCTACAACCGCACTCATCCGAGGGCCTGACCGGCGGCCTATTCTAATAAGGAGCGCCCATTTAAAACTGTTTCATCCCCGTTCCGGAAGGGGTTAAGCGCAGTTCACTTTACAGTTCACTTTACTGCTGCGGGGGGATTTACCGGTGAAAGTAAAACGGGTTAATTTGTTTGTTCTGGACAGCGTAGGGGCGGGAGAACTGCCGGATGCCGACAAGTACGGGGACAGGGGCTGCAACACCCTGGGCAACACGGCCAGGGCCGTCGGCGGCCTGCGCCTGCCCAACCTGGCGAGGCTAGGCCTGGGCAACATTATCGAGATCGAAGGGGTACCGCCGGCAGAAAGCCCTGAAGCTTCATACGGGCGCATGGCCGAACGGTCCGCCGGCAAGGATACCACCACCGGCCACTGGGAACTGGCCGGGCTGATCCTGGAGCGCCCCTTTCCCGTTTATCCCGATGGCTTTCCTCCCGAGCTTATAAAATCATTCGAGGAAAGAATCGGCCGGCCGGTGCTGGGCAACAAGGCGGCATCGGGCACCGCCATCATCGAGGAACTGGGGGCCAGGCACATGGAAACGGGCTACCCCATTGTCTACACGTCGGCCGACAGCGTCTTCCAGGTGGCCGCTCATGAAGAAATAATCCCGGTCGAGGAGCTTTATGCCATCTGCCGTATTGCCAGGGAAATGCTGACCGGGGAGCACGCCGTGGGCCGGGTCATTGCCAGGCCCTTTACCGGCAGGCCCGGCAGCTTCCGCCGGACGGAGCGGCGGCATGATTTTTCTCTTAAGCCTCCCGGCCGTACGGTCCTGAATTTGCTGGCGGAGAACGGCGTGACGGTGACGGCGGTGGGGAAGGTGGAAGACATCTTTGCCGGGGAGGGCATAACCCGCTCGGTCCCCACCCGGGGCAATGCGGACGGCCTGGATCAGGCCTTAAAACTGATGCAGTCAGATACCGCAGGGCTCATTTTTACCAACCTGGTCGACTTTGACATGCTTTACGGCCACCGCAACAACGCCCGGGGCTACGCCGACGCCCTGGAGGAACTGGACCGGAGGCTGCCGGAGCTTTTCCGGTTACTGCGGGAAGACGATGTGGCCATTTTTACCGCCGACCACGGCTGCGACCCCACCACGCCGGGGACCGACCACACCAGGGAGTACGTGCCCCTTCTGGTTTACGGCGCGCCGGTGCGGAGCGGAATTAATCTGGGGGTGAGGGAGACCTTTGCCGACGTGGCCGCCACCGTGGCGGAAATTTTCGGCCTGGAATTTGCTGTGGGCAGAAGCTTCTGGCGCCAGGTGAGCAGGGTACAAGAGAAATGAAAGAGGAAGAAAAAAAAAGAGAAAAAGATTAGGAGATAAAAGGCAAAATTGCCTGTTTAAACAAAGGGAGATGCGGTAAATGCGCATGTACGATATTATCCTGAAAAAAAGGGACGGCCGGGAACTGACGGACGGCGAGATAAAATACTTCATTGAAGGTTATACCTCCGGCGACATTCCCGACTACCAGGCCGCCGCCCTGTTGATGGCCGTATTCTTTCAGGGGCTGAATGCCAGGGAGACCGCCGGCCTGACCATGGCCATGAGCCGTTCCGGGGACCGGGCCGACCTTTCGGCCATACCGGGGATCAAGGTGGACAAGCACAGCACCGGGGGCGTGGGGGACAAGACCACCCTGGTGCTGGTGCCGCTGGTGGCCGCGGCAGGTGTGCCGGTGGCAAAGATGTCGGGCCGGGGGCTGGGCCATACCGGCGGGACGGTGGACAAACTGGAGTCCATACCCGGCTTCAGGTCAATGCTGGAGCTGCCCGAATTGATCGACCAGGTGCGCCGGGTGGGAGCCGTCGTGGTGGCCCAGACAGGACACCTGGCCCCGGCCGATAAGAAGCTTTACGCCCTGCGGGACGTAACCGCCACCGTGGACAGCATCCCCCTCATTGCCAGCAGCGTCATGAGCAAGAAGATTGCCGCCGGGGCCGACGCCATCGTACTGGACGTCAAGGCGGGAAAAGGGGCCTTCATGCAAAGGCCGGAGGATGCCTTCGGGCTGGCCCGGACCATGGTGGAAATAGGAAATCAGGTGGGGCGGCGCACCGTTGCCCTGGTTACCGGGATGGACCAGCCCCTGGGCTACGCCGTGGGCAATGCCCTGGAGGTGAAGGAAGCCATAGCCGCCCTGAAAGGCAATGGCCCGGCAGACCTGCTGGAACTGTGCCTTTCCCTGGGGTCGGTAATGCTCCTGCTGGCCGGCCGGGCTGGGAATCTTGAAGAAGGGCGCAATATCCTGGCCGGTTTGCTGGAAAGCGGCAGGGCCCTGGATAAGTTTGAAGAATTTATTGCCGCCCAGGGCGGCGACCGGCGCATCACGGAAAATGAAAACCTTCTGCCGGCCGCCGGGATCGTGGAGAGCCTGCCGGCGCCGCGCCCCGGTTGCGTCCAGGCCGTCCACGCCGGAAGAATCGGGCGGGCCGCCATGCTGCTGGGGGCGGGCCGGGAGAATAAGGAGTCGCAGATTGACCTTTCGGTGGGTGTAGTTTTAAACAAAAAAGCGGGCGACCGGGTGCAGGCCGGGGAACCTTTGGCGGTGCTGCACGCCAGCGATGCACGCCGCCTGGAGGCAGCGCGGGAAGTTGTCCTGCAGGCGTACACCATCGGGGAACAGAAGCCGGAACCGCAGCCTCTCGTTTACGGCATGGTTCCGGAAAAAATTTAAAAATCTTTCCACAGCCAGCTCAGGCATTTTTCCCCTGTAATCTGAAATTGCTGAAAATCGCAGGGGGTATTGACGGGCATTATGGAAGAGCTGAATACACCGTCCGGCAGGCCCCGGATCATTTCCGCCAGCCGGCGCACCGACATACCTGCATTTTACGGGGAATGGTTCATGCGGCGCATCAGGGAAGGGTGGGCCGTCAGCTTTAATCCGTTCAGCCGCCGGCCGTTCCGGGTGTCGCTTTTACACTCCGACGTAGCCGCCATCGTTTTCTGGTCAAAAAATTTTGGCCCGTTTTTGCCTCATTTGGCCGTGCTGGCCGGCCAGGGCTACAACATGGTTTTTTTATATACCATTACCGGGCTTCCCCGGCTGTTTAAGGCCGGGGTGCCGGATGCGGAACAGGCATTGCCGTTTTTAAGGCAATTTCCCGGATGTTTTCGAGCAGGCATGTTCAGTGGCGCTATGATCCGATCCTGCTGACGAATATCACCGAGAGTATCATCTCTGGCGGTTTCGAATCCTGTGCCAGCACCTGGAGGGTTATACGGACAGGTGTTACACCAGTTTTGCTTGCCTCTACCCGAAGGTTCGGAGGCGGCTGGGGGCGCTGGAGCGGAAAGGGGTAATAATGTTAGACGTTCCGGAGGCGGAGCGGCTTGAACGAAATAGCCGCCGGTCACGGCATTGCGCTTTATAGCTGCTGTAACGACGACCTGGTGGGCGGTCTGGTAAAAAAGGCCAGTTGCGTGGACCGGGAATTCCTGGCCGGCCTGTTCGGCCTCAATCCGGGGCTTTACCGGCAAAATCCCACCCGGAGCCATGCGGGTGCTGTGAAAGCACAGTGAGTATTGTTGTCTTGCCAATATAATCTCAACGCTTGACTTTATCGGAATTTAGAATAGCTATCCAGTCTAATTAGGGGTTAAAAGAAAAAACTAAAATGATTTATTTACTTTTAGGGCATCATCGCATCAAATGAAAAAGGTGTTTTTGCTTTCCAGCGCAGGTTCTTCCTGAAAATCCCAGGTAACTTAGGGCTTGCTGAACAAGTTTTCCAATTTCACAAACTGCTCTTAGATAACCGCATACACAGTGTAATTTTGGTCCTTATAAGTCTTCAAGATGGCGCATATAAAATGGCAAAAAAGAAGCCGGAGCCGGTGTTCCAAGTTCATTACCAGGAACTGCAGCGCAATGACGCTCTCTGCTGTCTCTTTGAGGCGTGCCATGATCCTGGCCAAGCCGTATCTGCGCTTGCATACGCCAAAGCCGCCTTCAACAGCGTTGCGTTCCCTCATGTCCTGGTGTGCGAATTGCTTCTCCCGTCTGCTATCAAGTGGCGGACGGCCCAGCGGCGGCCCGCTCAGCCTGATGCCATGTTTTCTGCAGAAAGAGAGGTTTTCTCTGGTGCGATATAACTGGTCGGCCAGGACTGCTTCCGGATAGTGACCGTACCGTTTCTTGTAATCTTCGACCGCCTGTTTTAAGCCAAGACTTTCGTTGAAGGAATCCCAGCTGAGGTGATCGATGAAGGCGTATCCATCAACCATGCTAATGGCCACTTTAGCCCCAAACTCGGTCTCCGCCCTGGCCTTGCCCCTTACTATGGGACGCACGTGGGGCTGAGAGATGCTGACTATGCAATCATCGATACGGTGTGTCCTTGTCTGGTACATCTCCCGCTGCTGGGCGTAGAGAATACGAATGGTTTCCAGTTCTCTAGACTGCCGGGCGCTCAAATTGCCATGGCCATCACACTTTAGAAGAAAATCGATTGTGCCCAGGTTTCTGCGAAGGTACCCCAGTTGTTTACCGATAGCCTTACGAATAGCCTTCACATGCGGTTTTCTCTGCCTGGCGAACTTCAGGTAGTCTTTTCTCGCCCGCTTGCGGTAGGTACGGGGTTTCCTGGCCAGTCCGAGTTCCTGATTGTACAGGGTGTCGATCATCTTTTCCGTTTTTTCCCTGGCCTCATTGAGAAGGGAGAGGTCAGTGGGATACCGGATGTCTGCCGGGGCGCAGGTAGCGTCAAGCAACAGCTTGCCCTTGTTCACTTCCGGCTTCCATACTTCAAAATTACCGGAGCCTGATGGATTGCCTGGGTCTTTGTCTTTTGGGTCTTTGTCTTTTGGGTCTTTGTCTTTTTGTTCCTTGTGTTTTTCGCTCTGGCAGATCAACTCGTTAATTTTCTTTATGATCTTTTGATCCAACCGTTTCCGGAAATGGACCATTAACGAGGGATCGAAGGGCGGTTCTATCTGGTATTTCTCCAGCCCGATGAAATACTGGAGATAGGGGTTTTCGGTGATCTGCTCCACCGTCTCCCTGTCGGTGAAACCGCATCGTTCTTTTATAATCAAGGCGCCCAGGGCCATACGCAAGGGCTTTGCCACTGTACCGGTATTGGACGGGAAAAGATCGGCATATTCATTTTCGATCTGCTCCCAGGGTATTATCTTGGCCAGTTTCACCCAGCGGTTGTTGGCATCAAGTTTTCCTTCGAAGGGAAGTAGAAAGTCTTCAATAACCATCTGACCAGTGGGACGCCGGTACATTTTTCCGCCTCCAAGTGCAAGCTTTTTACATGATTTAGCTCGTTTTCCTTGGAGAATAATTCGACAAAAAGGCCCTTAATCCTTTGGTACTACTGGAATTTATGGCTATTCAGCAAGCCCTAACTTACCGGCTGATCTGAGAAAGGAAAGGAACTAGCGCTGGATGTGACCGTAGTATAAGTGCTTCAACCATATATGAAAATTTCACTGTGGCTTGTTAAAGAAAAATGGTTAGTTGTACTAACTAAAAACCTCTATAAATAAAGTCTGAAAAATCTCCTATAGAGAACAGAATTATGGACAGAATTATAAAAAGCCAAATTATAGCCCGTAGTATATCTAAAAAAAGCCCCTTCATTTTTTCCCTCCAATTCAATTCAAATGAAAAACTACCCTCATAATATGTATACTCTGATGAACACTTGTTTCAAAGAATATCCATCCAAAAGCTGTAAAGTTAAAAGTAAGGGCAATACTGATGACTGTTGCTATTCTAGAATTCTTAAAACTATCACTCAAGTGTATAGCTATAAAAAGGTTGTATAGACGGAGGATAATTAATCCGACAGCATGGTATAGTCCCCAGACAATAAAGTGAAAGGCCGCGCCGTGCCATATACCTGTAGCTATCATAACAATTAATGTATTAATTATTGTTCTGCCCAAAGTTCCTCTGCTTCCACCCAGGGGGATAAACAAGTAATCCCTGAACCAACTGGTCAGCGACATATGCCAACTCTTCCAGAAAAGAGATATGTTACGTTTTAGATAAGGGGCATTAAAATTTTCCATTATACGATATCCAAAGAGCCGTGCTGTACCAATGGCTATATCGGAATATCCGGAGAAATCAAAGTAGATTTTAAAAGTAAAAGCATAAATAGCAATAAGGTAACTTAAACCATCCAGCTCTGGGTTATTCAATCCTCTAGCGAAGAGTGCGAGAGAGTCAGCAATAACAACCTTTTTAAAAAGACCTAACATTATTCTTGAAATACCATAATTTAAGTATTTCCACTTAAAGCCATTTATGTTTTGATGCTGTTGTTCAAAGCGATCATAACGTTCAATAGGGCCAGCTACAACGATAGGGAAAAAAAAGGTATAAGTAAGAAATTCCAAATAGCCTCTATGCTTAATATTTCCTCTTTTGACCTCAATCAAATAATGAATAAAACGAAAAGTAAAAAAAGAAAGTCCAATTGGGATTTTTTGCACAGGATTCTCAAAAACAAAATGAATATTTATTGACAAATTAACATATTTAATTACCTGAATAAAAAAAAGAAGGTATTTATAGTACACTAAAAATCCTAGTGTGCCTAGAATTGTTAAAACAAAAATAGTATTTCTGCATATTGGTTTTGCCGATATAATAAGCTCCCCGGCAAAATAGACCACGCTTGATATTATGAGGATCAGCATTGTATGGGTAGGAAAAAGATAAAGAAGTAATCCAAAGCTAAAAATTAAAAAAAGCCTGCTTCGGATATGAGTTGGAACAATAAACCAATATATAATAAATAGTATAGTAACAAGTAAAAAATAGGGAAAGGCATTCAAAAGCATTGATGTTACCTCTTTATATACCCTTTTTCAATTAAATCATGTGATATACTTGAAGCAAGAATCTTGTTTCCCTCAGGAAGCAGGTGCACTGTATCAGAAAAATAGTCAAAAGGAATTGCACTATCATAATTTAATACTGGAATAGTCTTATTTTTAGCTTCATTTATAATTATTGATAGGTTGTTTATGTAATTTGGCTTGTCAATCATATCGTAACATTCAAGTAATTCATGATTTCTTGGTGTGATAAAGAACACTGCTTGAATTTCCTTATCTTTTATATAGTCTAGAAGCATCTTGTAAAATAACCATTGCTTATTACTATTATTTAAGTAAAAAGAACCAACTCTTCCTTTTGTTGGGTCAAGCTTTCCTTCCCATTTTTTTTCTTTCCAGGGAGCCCTCATTTCAAGGATTTCTGGCAATTTATTCTCTGAAAAGGGAAGTAATAAACTAGGATCTCTTTTGGCATCTTGAAGTTTCTCACGTAGAGGTTTTCCAAAAAGCCAATAATTAAGCAATATCCTTTGGTCATATACCTTCCAATGATTTAAAATGTTTCTAGAAAGCCATTTTTCTATAGGAGAAATGGTTGATACTAATGGATCGAGTCCCAATAAATGTAATTGTTCACTACTTAAATTGTTATTAAATTCTAATAGTGATAGATGCTCTAAAGGCTTTGTTCTGCTAAACCATCCTAGGTTAATATCATATATAAAAAGGTCTACATGAATACTTTCAAGGGCGTTTAATATGAAATATACTTCCGCAGGTGCTGCTCCCGCTATCCCAATGTTGAAAACCCTTATATTTTTATCAGGAAGAAGTTCATTCAATTCCTTAGATATATATGCCGGAAGCGTATCGCAAGTGTATTTTACTGCGTCACCGTGGACTACTGAATCACCTAAAACCACGATTTTATAGCCATTACTTTTTTCGATCTGATTAATCCATAATTTCAAAGTTGAGTAATCATAAGAAGGAAGTCGTTGACATTCTGGATGATTAAATTTATTTGAAACAATAATACAAAATAAAATATCAACTAAACAAAGACCTAAAATTATAAAAACCATAACTCTTCTATTTACTGTAAAAATATCTTTTGATTTCATGTGCTCTCCTTGCAGTGAACTTGTTAAGAGTTAATAATATAAAAATTTACCATTATTACTTAAATTTACTATATCCTTTGGAAAAACTAGTGCTTATACTTTAACATTTTATCAAAAATTCCTGCTCAAAACTGGTGTTAAAAATTAGAATAAGGATGACTAATTAGAAATATTTTCCACAGCTATTTCCCTCCACCCGTCAAAGCGGTGTAAATTCCCAAGAAAAAACGAAGGGAAACGCATACTCGGAGTGTCTACTGTGGCGGACCGGGTGGCGCAGATGGTCGTTAAAATCTACTTTGAGCCGCAAGTGGAACCACACTTTCACCCGGATTCCTACGGATACCGGCTGGAAAAGTCGGCCACCGATACACTTACCGTTACCCGGCAGTGCTGCTGGAGGTACGACTGGGTATTGGAATTCGATATCAAGGGGCTGTTTGATAACATCGATCACGAACTGTTGATGAAGGCGGTCCGTAAAAACACCGACAGTCCATGAGTCATTCTCTACATCCAGAGATGTCTCAAGGCACCTTTCAGATGCCGGATGGTACTGTAAAAGAGCGGACGAAAGGTACCCCGCAGGGAGGCTTATGCTAAGCTTTGCATAACCCTCCTTATGCAAAGAAAGTAGTTATGCAAAGTAAATGCTTGAACTGCCGATGTTTATGTAGTTTTTTATGGATTTACTTTGCATAATCTCCCAAGATGATATCAGGGCTTGAGCCCAAATATCATTTGGGGGGAACGATCATGCAGAGCAAACCATTAACAAAACTCCTGGAAGAACTAGAACAGGAACTGATGCGACTCGGCTATACAGAAGGTTCTCTTAAGTTTTACCGTCGCCGTTGGAAGATGCTTCTGGATTTTGCCAAGTCTCGGGGAGAAAACTACTTCAGCGAACAACTGGGTATCGACTTTGTTGAAAAGCACTTTAACATTCTGGAAAAAGATTTTGACAAAACTCTTTCTCAAAAGGATACTCAGGAGCTACGTGTAATCAGGATGGTAGGTGACTTTCAGCTTCACCACTCTGTACTGCGGCGCTATTACAAGTGTCTCTACCCGCTTTAATTGTCACATAACTGCTCATATTGCACGACCGTTTACGGAAGTGTTAAAATTTCCCCAAGGCACTTTCCGGAGGGAAAATAAAAGAGGCTTTGAGTTGCCCGTTAAATGTCCCCAGCATTTAACAACTCAAAAGCCTCCACACCAAGCATAATGATCATAGCATATTTAGGCCGAAACGTTAAGGACTATCGCGAAAATTTTTTGAGATATTTGGAAGAACTGGACTTAACATACCCCTATTGCAGCGGCAGGACCAATTTACATGCCAGTTATGAACGTCGCGTACGCATAGAAGAAATAGTCGAATGGCTTACCATCCAGCGAATAATCTACAGAGAATGCAGGAGCACACATGCCGTAATACCCGACTTCATAAGGCCGTACAAACACTATTCCACATGCGATTCCGAAGCAGCACTGCGTGACATAGAAGACGGAATACCCATCGAACAGGTAGAAACAGCGGCAAGCACTTCAACCCTGCGGAGGTGGGCGGCGGAGTTTCAAGAAAAGAGCCGTCAGGCTGCCGGGGCGTTAAAAGCCATACTTTTCAGGCTTTATGGAAAGGTGGTTAATGAGCTTTTTTTATTTGGATTGAAACAATTCGGGGTGCTGGAAAAAATACTCGAGAAATTTCCGGAGATTAAAAGCAACAACCTTACAGTCGGCGACACAAACATATGGTTGGCCAGCCATGCAGCCGGCCTGTACCTATAGACAAATACCCACATAGTTTGCATTGTTGGCCGGTAATCCCCTCTGCTAGGCTAAAAACAAAAAACGAAGGGGATGCAAGATGAGCAAAGACCCGGCAAACGATACGGCACTAAAGCGGCATGAAATAATAGCGCCGCTTCTTGTGCCGGGACTGGAAGAAGCCGAAAAACGCCGCATCAGGCGGGAGATACTTGAGCGGGAAGGCATATCCGAAAGGACGCTGAGAAGATACCTTGCCGCCTACCGGGAATACGGGTATGAAGGACTCAAGCCCAGAACCCGCAGCGACAACGGCAGGCTGAAAACGATCTCCGGGGAAATTCTGGAGCGGGCGGCAGAGCTGAAGCAGGAACTGCCCGAACGGTCCATCCGCAGGATCATCCGGATACTTGAAGGCGAAGGGACAATAAAAAAAGGAGAAATATCCCGGAGCACCCTTTCCAGGCATTTACTTAAGATGGGGTTGGGCGCTGCCGACCTTAAGAACATAAAAACCGCCGGGACAGCAGCACGCCGGTTTATGAAAAGCAGCAGGAACGCCCTGTGGCAGGCCGACATCAAGTACGGGCCGTACATACCGGCCGCAAACGGCAGCAAAAAGAGGACGTACCTGATTGCCCTGATCGACGATGCCACCCGCTATATCTGCCATGCGCAATTCTACGACAACCAGCGGCTGCCCATCCTGGAAGATTGCTTCAGGAAAGCAGTCTTAAAGTGCGGAAAACCAGACGCGGTATATGTGGACAACGGGAAAATCTTTGTGTCCCGCTGGTTCCGGATAGCCTGAGCCAAACTAGGGATACGGCACCTGAACACAAAAGCCTACTCGCCGCAAAGCAAGGGAAAGATCGAGAGGTTTAACGCCACCGTAGAGGAATTCCTGCAAGAGATATCCCTGGAAAAGCCCAAGGATCTTAAATGAGTTAAATCATAAGTTCCGGATATGGTGGATGAGGGGTACAACAACCGGCCGCACAGCGGCTTAAAAGGCGATACGCCGATGCATGCGTACGCGAAAGACCCCAGGAAAATACGGTTTGCCACGCCGGAAGAATGCCGCGATGCCTTTTTGTGGGAAGATATCAGGAAGGTGGACCGCACCGGTTGCTTCAAGCTCAACGGTATTGAGTACGAAGCCGGCCTTGAGTATACAGGCAAAAAAGTGGACGTAAGATACGACCCCTTTGACATGAGCCTGGTTGAAATATGGCACGGTGGGGAACGCAAGAAAGCCGTACCACCGCTTAAAATTGGAGAATTCTGCGGCGGGGCGACCGGAAAGGCGCAGGAGACCGCCAAAGCCACCCACTCAAGGCTTCTAAAGGTGTACGAGGCCGAAAACGCAAAACGGCAGAAAAAGAAAACCGGTGCCCTGTCTTTTAGAAGCATGAAAGGCGGTGGCGGAAATGTTTGAGCAGTATTTTAATTTCCTGCGAACACCGTTTGCCAGGGATATACCAGAAAAAGAACTCCTACTGCCATCCCGGACTGGAAGAACTCTGCAGCAGGCTTGAATACGTGGCCAGGAACAGGCTGTTCGCTGTTGTGACGGGGGATGTGGGGACGGGTAAGACCACGGGAATCAGGAGACTGGTGGCCTCCCTCGACATTAACCGGTACAAGGTCATGTATATAAGCGATTCGGCGCTGACGCCGCGGAACTTCTACTGGGATGTACTGAACCAGCTCGGTTGTGAGGCAAGTTTCTACCGGAGCGACGCCAAGCGGCAGCTCACCAGGGAGATAACCAACCTGATTGAAATTCAGAAACGAATCCCGGTGATCATTACTGACGAAGCCCACCTGCTGTCACGGGAGATGCTCGAGGAAGTACGGTTTTTGTTGAACTTCAGGATGGACTCATACAACCCGATGAGCCTGATCCTGGTAGGGCAGAGCGAACTTAAGGATATCCTCAAGAAGCAGCTTTACGAAGCGATACGCCAGCGGATAGACCTGCGGTATCATTTAAACCCGTACGACCGGCAGCAGACCGGCGAATATATTAAAAAGCACCTGGAATACGCCGGAGAAACCCGGGATATATTCACCGAGAAGGCAATAACCGAGATCTACGAGTATTCACACGGTATAGCCCGAATGATAAACAAGGTATGCACGGCATGTCTGATGCATGCGGCGCAGCGGCAAACAAAGCTGATTGACGACCATATGGTACGGCTGATTATTGAGGAAGAGTTTGACTGGTAGTAATCAACCCTGTCCGGCAAGTAGCCGGACAGGGTTGATGGGCAAAACCAACGGCCATGAAAAGTGGGTAAATTGTGGACAGACAGGCCGAGTAGCGATAATACAATGTCGGTATTATACATTACTTCTATGAGAAGTGACTGAGGTTTATCAGGAGCCGTATATGAGGCCCGTATGTTTCTGTGAGAGGGATAACGCCGCAGAAAATTACTGCGGCATTACCCTATTCGCTTTAGGAAGCTATCACTGAGTTTACTTTTTGAAAAAAGTGTTTAATTAGGCAATACAACTAGATGTAACGGAGCCATTTCGAAAGCCGGAAGGGAAGTCTTAACGGTTATTGTTTGTCCTGCCGAGCCGGTTGTTATTACCCATCCTGTATTGGAGCTTAACGTTTTCCTAAGATTGCCACGGTTAGAAACGTAAGTAGCTAAATAATGTGTTGTGTTTCCACCATTATTGTCAGCAGGTAAAGATGGATCTAACACCAATGCCGAATTTGCACTTAACTGCACGGTTATATTAAGATCCTGTCCATAGTTACCATAGTTGTACTGGTAATTATTATCTGTCTCACTATAACCCCTATCTAAGTCGTTAGTTGGAGTAGGCCAGTTATTTCCTCCCGGCTTAGAAGTAAAAGTAATTTGCGAGTTAGTTGCTGCACTGCTCCAGTTAAGATATTTAGACGCATGGTCGAATCTGGCTCTAGTATGGCTTAGACCATCACGTGGCAATGCGGTATTGTCCCAGATGCTACTCGGATCTCCCCCAGAAGCCCATGTGATATAAGTTCTAAGCTGAATTCCATTTGGGCGCAAATTTCCATAACTATCTTTAATTACTACATCGTACATGCCTGTACATGCTTGACCATGAGAGGTTAAAAAGCTTACCCAGGTGTATTGACCAGGGTTTAATGTGGCATAAAGATATTCTGAACTGCTTGATTGTAACCAATCATAAAAAACTTGCTGTCCTAATGATGCACTTATAGAGCCGATACCATAAGCACGTTTTTTAAAATAAACCTTTGCAGTTGTAGTACCAGTGTTTTTGAGTCCAAATCCTATATAACCATTTCCCCCGGTATTGTTTATGTGTGTCCAAAAAACTCGGAACATACCTGTACCATTTATTTCACTGTCTTTAGCAAGAATGCCATATTGATTTGTTGCTTCAGGGTCATTACTGACAAATAACTTGCTATCATAATTGGGATCAGTGTATGTCCATGTTTTGCTACTTGAAACATTATTTGATGGGTTAGGAGCAGGAGTAATTGTCTGATCATTATAATAGGCAAAAGAAGCTGTGGCAAGCATAAACGTGCTTAAAATGACCAAAATACTGACCAAGGAAATTCTAGTCTTAAATCTCATGACATTGTCTCCTCCTCGTTATAATTTAAAATTTGTGAAAAATACCAATATTAATCATGAACAACTGCATTTCTAAAAATAAATACCATCTTATCCCCCCTTTGATTCAAATTATTTTGTATAAGTTACATCCATCTTAAATTGCTTGGAGTAAAAACAAAAAACCGGCAGCAAGGGATCTGTTAAAACCCTATCACTGCCGGCATTGCCTTTTTGCTTAGCCGTCTATATTTAATTTTAGAATTTTTTTACCAAGTTACTTCGAAATCAACTTTGTTTATAAAATGTAGTATATAGCTAATTAAATTAATACCAATATTCTTATGTATTATTTCGAATACATGACTTTGTCGATTCCTGAAATTTCTGCTAAGAACCTTACCCTATACGCTCTCTTTCATATCTGTCTACCCAAATAATTTTACCACCCTGTACCTTTATCACTACTTCACCATATTTTAGACTATCTATCGCTTTAATAATTTTATTTATTATTTGCTTAGATTTAATTTCTTTTAATTGTTCATCTGTAGAAGACAACAAATTCCACTCCTTTTAACTATATCGGAGGTCGTCTAATTCCATTGTTGTGATCTTGACATTCAAAAAGAGCAACATAGCTTATAACATTATTCCCTAATAAATGGATTCGTAAATTTTCAACAATGACCAATGACCTCGATAAAATTGTTGGTTTTTTTCAATTAATATTTATTTTTAATAAATAATAACAATATGATAAATAAATGTCAATAGTGGTTATTTGTAGTATTTTGTCATAAATAGTCAATTTATTAGAGAATACCCTGAATTAAAAACTTATTCCTGTTTCCGCTAGGAGAACTTTGTTTTACCCGCCAGTGAATTAATTCACTAAAGACATAGTAGAGATTCTCCATGTAGCCCATGCATGAGGTAAGAGAATCTCAAACTTAGCCTTTTGGTAGAACAAGATTAGTTCTACCGGTATAATTTAGATAAGGCAGCTTTAGATTGCTGCCTTATTCTCCAGATTTTACCGAAAGAACTCTTTTATGATACTGTTTGGGATAAACTAATCATCCTTAAGCCCGGCCAGGTTTCTGGCCAGGGCCTTTTTCTTTTCCAGGTCAGCAAGGGCGTACAGGGCCATTTTCTGCGCCATGGGGGAGCCTGCCCCGTGCCAGGTGCCCGCTCCGTGCAGGCCGGCGCACCAGTTCTGGATAAACTTGGCCACCCTGAGCCTCTTTTCGGCAGGAGCCGAAGCTTTCATGAATTTGCGGACGTAGCCGGAAGTGGCCGGGTTCTCCAGCTCCAGCTCGGAGGGCATGGTCACCGCCATCCCGCCGCCGATGTCGCCAACCCACTTCATGATTTCCCAGAACCCGTCGGCAATGGTCAGCTTGGCCGCGTTCCCGAAGATGTCGTCGGGCTGGAAAAAGCCAGAGCCTGCCGGCTCTTCCCGCCCTTTTAATGCCGCCGCTATGGTGCAGGCCCGCGCTGTTTCGCTGATCCGGATCATCTCTGTTATTTTGTCAATGATGTGCGGGGCTTTTTGGACGCCTGAATACTCGGCAGCGAGCTGGGCCGCCCCGATGATCAGGTCGGCAAAGCCCACCTTGCAGGCGCCGCCGCAGTTCATGCGGTGGGTTTTGGCAAAGCGGGCGATTAACCGCCCGGCGTACTGAACCTCGCCGCACATGAAGACGTGCTCCCAGGGGATAAAAACGTTGTCGAAGACCATAACGCAGGTCTCGCGCTGACCGTAGAGGGGGTTGCCCAGGTATTTCACGTCCGGCGCCAGTTCCCTTTCGGCGGTGAAGGGCGTGTACTGGCAGATGTAGGTAAGGCCTTCGGCCCCGTTGGGCACTGCAAAGGCCAGGGCGAAGTTTTCCTCGCCCTCCCGCAGGCCCATGGTGGGGATGACGATGGTTTCGTGGGCGGCAAAGGCGCCGCTCTGGCTGACCTTGGCGCCCCGAACGACAATTCCGTCTGGCTTTTTCTCAACCACGTGCACGTAAACGTCCCGGTCTTCCTGCTGGGCCGGGCGCTTGCTGCGGTCTCCCTTGGCGTCGGTCACCGCTCCGCTAACCGCCAGGTCGTTTTCCTGAAGGTATTTTAGGTGCTTGAGAAACCGGGTGTGGTATTCCGTGCCCAGTTCGCGGTTCATTTCCCAGGTGACCCCGGCCAGGGCGTTAATTACGTCGGCCCCCACGCAGCGGTAGTTGCAGGTTCCCAGCATCTGGCTGGTCAGGGTGGCCATCTCTGCCCTTTTTTCCAGGTCGGCGGTGCTGGCGGCCAGGTGCAGGTTGCGGCTCACCTTTTGGCCCGTGTAAGGCGACACGGCCGTCATAATGTCCGCGTAGTCCGGCTCTTGAGACAGTTCGTAGACCCTGGCGTTGGCGCGCAAAACCGTCAGGGTGGTGGGGTTTTCGTGCAGGTTTACCTGCCTGCCGCCCAGGAAAATCCTGGGGTTGTATGCCTTCATGCTCTCAAGGTATTCGGCCGCCGTTTTCAATGAAAAAACCTCCTTAATTATTTAATTTGCAGTTTTTTTTATTTGGCAAGAGAATCCATAATATTCTAAAAACTCGATGTTTTTAAAAACCGCCCTAAAGCGGCCGTGCATAACTTTAAATGTGCAAAAACATAATAAAAAAGCGGCGGGAAGCTGCAAAAATGCTTGCTGGCTCCTGTATTGATTGTCTCAAATGAGGTGCCGGCTTGGCAAGAAAATGTTTTGTCTTTACCTGGTAATGATATGAATGCTGTTAAGGAGGGAATTTTCTGTGCTTTGCAAGAGGAAAGTGGTCGGTGTGCTGGTATTTTTCGCAATTGTTATTTGTTCGGCGGGCCGGGCGGCGTGGGCTGCCCAGGAGGCGGCCAGGTCACCTAAGGGAAATGTCCCGGCCGCGCTGGAAACCACAGCAGAGTCGGCCATACTTTTAGAGCCGGCAACCGGCAAGATTATTTACGAAAAGGAGCCGCACAAGCGGCTTCCCATGGCGAGCGTGACCAAGCTGATGACCCTTTTGCTTGCCGTGGAGGCGGTGGACGAAGGAAAATTCAAACTGACCGACAGGGTTGTGGCCAGCGAAAATGCCTGGGAAATGGGCGGTTCTCAGATTTATCTCGAGCCGGGCGAGGAAATGAGCCTGTGGGATCTCCTTTTGGCCATCGGCTTGCAGTCAGCAAATGATGCCAGCGTTGCGGTGGCCGAGCATATTGCGGGCAGCGAGGAGGCTTTTGTCCAGGCCATGAACGAAAAGGCCAGGTCGCTGGGACTTAACAATACAAATTTTGTTAACTGCCACGGCCTCACTGCGGACAACCATTACACAAGCGCGCACGACATGGCCATGATCCTGAAGGAGGGGCTGAAAAGCCCGCTTTTCAGAAAAATATCGGCCATGAAAGAATACGAGCTGCGCGGAGGGGCTTTCAAGCTGTGGAATACGAACAAGCTGCTGTGGTGGTATGACGGGGCCGACGCCGGAAAAACCGGCTGGACCGAGGCAGCCAAATACTGCCTGGCATCGTCGGCGGAAAGGGACGGTTTAAGGCTAATCTGCGTAGTTCTTGGAACGCCTGAGCCGCAAAGCCACTTCAGGGAGTCGACGAAACTGTTTGACTACGGTTTTGCCAGATATAAAGCGGTTAACCTGGCTCCTGCCGGGGAGGTTGCCGGGACCGTCAGGGTGGGCAAAGGCAAGGCTGGCAGCGTTAAGGCGCTGACTGCCGAAAAGGTTGCCGTTGTAGTTCCCAAAGGAGAGGATAAGGGGTTTGAATCGAGGGTGGAGCTGCCGGGCTACATAGAAGCGCCGGTGCAAAAAGGGCAGGAGATCGGTTCTTACGTGGTGACTAAGAAAGGAGAGGAAGTTTTAAGGGTAAAACTGGTAGCCGGGGAGGACGTTCCGAAAGCATCGGCAATTGAGCAGATTAGAAAAGTAATTGACAGCGTTTATTAACGGATGATCGAGCGGGCCGGCCGGGCCCGTTTTCTATTGCTTGCCTTTTTAAAAAATTTTTGGTAAGATTTAGCAGGAGATATAAATAATTAACTAAGGGGACAAGGAGGGCGCCTGTGCTCTTGGATATGGAGATGAAAAAAAATACGCTGGTGGTCCGGCCCAGCGGCGACCTGGATCTGGGTGTTGCCGACACTTTCCGGAGCGCCCTGGAGGAGGCCCTTAACCGGGAACAGGCCAGGAACCTGGTTTTTAATTTTTCAAAAGTGTCTTTTGTGGACAGTTCTGTTCTGGGTGTAATGCTGGGGCGCTACAAGCGGATTTCCAGAAGTGGGGGAAAGGTTTTCATTGTCTCCCCGCAGCCTCAGGTGCGCAGGGTCTTTGAACTGTCGGGGCTTTTGCGGATTATGGAAGAACATTCCAGCGAAGACGGGGCGCTGGAAAAAATCGGACAGGGGGAATAAAAGTGCGCTATATTAATCAGATGAAGCTGGAATTTTTAAGCATACCTGCCAATGTAGCTTTTGCCAGGGTTACGGTGGCCGCTTTTGCCTCCCAGCTCGACTTTACCCTGTCCGACCTGGAAGAGATAAAGGTGGCAGTATCGGAAGCGGTGGGAAATTCCATCATCCACGGCTATGAGAACGCCCCTGACAAGATTGTCAAAGTATATGCGGCACTGACAGGCGATACCCTGGAGGTAAAAGTCGAGGACAGCGGTAAAGGTATTGAGGATGTTAATCTGGCCCTTCAGCCCGCCTATTCCACCGATCCAGAACGCCTGGGACTGGGTTTTGTGTTCATGCAGTCGTTTATGGACAGCCTTCAGGTCGAATCAACCCCCGGCCGCGGCACCCTGATTAAGATGAGCAAGAGGGTTGGCGCCAGGCCGGCCCGGGCCGGTGCAGAATGCTAGGCGAGGGATGAAAATAATGAGCAGCAGGCTGGCTGACATGAACCTGCCCCGCTTTCCGCTCTTGAAGGACCGTGAAATGAGGGAACTGCTTCAAAAGGCCAAGGCTGGCGACAGTTACGCCAGGGACAAACTGGTTAACTGCAACCTGAAACTGGTCTTTAACCTGGTAAAGCGCTTTCAAAACAGGGGCTATGAACTGGAGGACCTCTTTCAGATCGGCTGTATCGGCCTGATGAAGGCCATTGACAAGTTTGACGTAAGTTACGACGTGAAGTTTTCAACCTATGCGGTCCCTATGATTGTGGGCGAGATCAGGAGGTTTTTGAGGGACGACAACCCCATCAAGGTCAGCCGCTCCTTAAAGGAAAAGGCGTACAGGGTGCAGCAGGCCAGGGACCTGCTCACTGCCAGGCTGGGCCGGGAGCCCACCGTCGGCGAGGTTTCTGCCGAACTGGGCCTGTCCAGGGAGGAAGTGGTTAACGCCCTTGAGGCGGCTCAGGTCCCTGCCTCCATTTACGAAACCCTCCACCAGGACGATGGGGACCCGATTTACCTTCTTGACCAGATTAAGGGCAGCGAGGAGGGCGATGTGCCCTGGCTGGAAAAAATCACGGTGAAGGAGCTTTTAAACAAATTGCCGGAACGCGACAGGCAAATTTTAGCCTGGCGGTTCTTCGAAGACCGGACCCAGTCCGATATTGCGAAGAGGCTTGGGCTTTCCCAGGTTCAGGTTTCGCGGCTGGAAAGACAGGCCTTAAAAAAGCTCAAGGAACTGATGGGAAACAGCAGCGCTTGAAAAAAAGCGGTTTGGCAAAATGCAAATAATGCGGCGCCAGGCCTGCGCAGAAATCCGGCACGGGCCTTTCTTTTTCCATTTTTCAACAAAAGGCAGGGATGCCCTGCATAAAAAATGTCTCAAAACGTATAATACCAATTGTCGATAATCTTAACTCAAGGAGGTCGTGAAGGTGCACGTAAAGATTTCAGAATTGGTAGGGGAGTCGCCGGATAGCTGGAAGGGCGCGGTACAGTCGGCAATTGCCGAGGCTTCAAAAACAATAAAAAATATTGTGGCCGTGGAAGTGGTTAATTTTACCGCCAATGTTGAAAACGGCCGCCTGGTCGAGTACAAGGCCAACCTTAAAGTGGCCCATACTGATTAGGCCCGGGGGGACACCGGCAGGTGTCCTTATTAATTTTGAAGTGCTCTTTATGGCTGTGTTTTGACCTGCCGGGGAGTTTCTGAATAAGGCGGGACCGGAGGGGAAAAATACGAAACGGAGGTGATCGACAGTGGCGGCAATTGCCTCTTCAGAAAAGGAAAAAAAAGAGTATGATGAGGCGGTCCGGTTAATCAAGCCGAGGCCGAGGATCTGGCGGAACATTTTTTGGGCGTTTGTGGTGGGAGGACTTATCTGTATGGTGGGCCAGTTTTTTCTGAATTTTTTCCTGGCCAGAGGGCTGAGTGCCGCTCAAGCCGGGGCGGCCGCTTCGGCCACCCTGGTCTTTATCTCGGCCTTGCTGACCGGCATCGGCGTGTATGACGAGGTCAGCTGGTTTGGAGGGGCCGGCGGCATCGTGCCCATAACCGGCTTTGCCAACTCCATGGTTTCACCGGCCCTGGAATATCGCGCCGAGGGACTGGTTTTCGGGGTTGGTTCACGGCTCTTTACGGTAGCCGGCCCGGTGCTGGTATGGGGCATTGTTACCGCCTGGGCGGCCGGCATTCTGCATTACTTGTTTAAATAAGGAGGAGGGAAATTGGCGGCACAAAAAAAGAACGGCTTGCAGACCGTCTGGTTTCAAAGCCCGCCCGTCATAATTTCCGCGGCGTCCGTTGTGGGCTTCAGGGAGGGCGAGGGCCCTTTGGGAAAGACCTTCGACAAGGTGGTTTACGACAGCTACTACGGTGAAAAAACGTGGGAAAAGGCCGAGCAGCGGATGATGCTGGATGCAATGAAAAAGGCGCTGCAAAAGGCCGGCCTGCAGGAGAAGGATGTAGACTTTATTCTGGCAGGGGATTTATTGAACCAGATCATCTCCGCCAATTTTACCGCCAGTTCCATGTCTGTCCCATTTTTGGGGCTGTACGGCGCCTGTTCCACCATGTACGAAGGTATGGCGCTGGGCGCCATGCTTATTGACGGGGGGTTTGCCGACCGGGTTTTGGTGGCCACATCGAGCCACTACAGTACAGCCGAGCGGCAGTACCGCTTCCCGACCGAACTGGGAATACAGCGCCCGCTGACCGCCCAGTGGACGGTTACCGGAGCCGGGGCAATGCTTTTGGCCAGGGAAGGAACCGGGCCGGTCATAACCCACGCGACAATAGGCAGGGCAATCGATATGGGGCAGGGCGATCCGATGGATATGGGCGCGGCCATGGCGCCCGCGGCGGCGGATACGATTATGCAGCATTTCGTGGACACAGGGCGGCGGCCGGATTATTACGATCTCATCATCACCGGAGATCTGGGCGCATACGGAAAAAAACTGGCGGAGCAAATTCTGGCTAAAAACGGCTACGATATCGCCGACCGGTTTACCGATTGCGGAATTTTAATTTACAGCGGTTCCCAGGATGTTCATGCAGGGGGCAGCGGCTGCGGCTGCTCGGCGGTTGTAACCTGCGGCTACCTGATGGAGCAGTTGAAAAGCGGCAGATACAAGCGGTTTATGGGCGTGGGCACGGGAGCTTTAATGAGCCCCTGCAGCGTCCAGCAGGGCGAAACAATTCCTGGAATAGGCCATGCTGTTGTAATAGAAGCCAGATAAAGGAGGAAAAGGCGTTCTATGGAATATTTTTGGGCATTTGTAGTAGGCGGTGCCATTTGCGTGATCGGCCAGCTTTTGATGGACCTGACCAGTTACAAGTTCACCCCGGCCCACGTGCTGGTTACTTTCGTCAGCGCCGGAGCCGTAATCAGCGCCCTGGGACTGTACCAACCGCTGGTTGATCTGGCCGGAGCGGGGGCAACGGTGCCGCTGACAGGATTCGGCCATTTGCTGGCCCAGGGATCGATTAAGGGGGCAAATCAGCACGGCATCCTGGGGGCTTTCAGCGGGGGGGTTGCGGCAGCGGCTACCGGCATTGCGGCGGCTGTAGTCTTCAGTTACCTGGCAGCGCTGACCTTCAGGCCAAGGGGGTAAAAAAGGTGGAAACGGAAGGCAAAACCAGGATCAGCAAGGACCTGGAGGAAAATCTGCGGCAGCTTGACGCCGCCATGGGTATTAAGAAGAACTTTGACGTCCTTACCAGGGAAATGGTTATTGGAGGGAAAAAGACGGTCCTTCTGTTTGTTGACGGGCTTACCAACGATCAGACGGTTACCCTGGTCCTGCAGAACCTGGTGGCGCTGGAGCGCGCCGAGATGTGTCCGGACAGCCTGAAGAAGCTGTTCAGGGAGCATATAGGGTACACTGAAGTGAACGAGGTGGAGTACCTCGAGGATATTGTTGACAAGGTGCTGGGCGGCCCCATGGCCATCCTGCTGGACGGGTCGGAAAAGGCCCTGATTCTGGATGCCCGGATCTATCCCGTCCGCAGCCCTGAGGAACCGGACCTGGAGAGGGTTATCCGGGGCTCCCGGGACGGCTTTGTTGAAACGCTGATTTTCAACACGGCCTTAATCCGCCGGAGGATAAGAGACCCCAAGCTGCGCATGGAATATTTCCAGGTGGGAACGCGTTCAAAGTCAGATATCGTCGTATGTTACATTGAGGACATAGCCAATCCGGAGCTGGTACAAAGCATAAAAGAGAAAATCGAATACATAAAGATAGACGGTATCCCGATGGGCGAAAAATCGGTGGAGGAACTGATAACCCCAGGCAGTTTCTGGAACCCTTTCCCCAAGGTGCGCTACACCGAGCGGCCTGACGTGGCTGCCATGCACCTGCTGGAGGGACACGTGCTGGTTCTGGTGGATACCTCGCCCAGCGTGATTATAGCCCCGGCCACTTATTTCCATCACCTCCAGCACGCCGAAGAGTACCGCCAGAACCCCACCGTCGGCGTCTACCTGCGCTGGGTGCGGTTTATCGGTGTGGCGGTTTCTCTGTTTCTTCTGCCGCTGTGGTTTCTCCTGGCCAGCAATCCCGAACTGCGTCCTTCATGGCTGGCATTTGTTGGCGTTGAAAAGCCGACCGAAATACCGTTGATATTTCAGTTCATCCTGGCCGAAATTTTCATCGACATGATCAGGCTGGCAACGATTCACACCCCGGCCGCTCTGGCCACGGCCACGGGCATTATTGCGGCAGTACTGATCGGCGAACTGGCAACCAGGGTGAAGCTTTTTTCCGAAGAGGTTGTATTATATACGGCTGTGGTGGCAATCGGAACCTTTTTAACCCCCAGCATCGAAATGGCCAATGCCAACAAGCTGGTGCGCCTGGGCCTGCTCATCCTGACGGCATTGTTCGGCCTGCCCGGTTTTGTTTTTGGTGTACTGGTAATATTTGTAGCCCTGGCCCTGAACAAATCTTTCGGCATACCTTACCTGTGGCCGCTTATACCGCTGAACTTGAAGGCGCTGGGCGGAGTGCTGGTGCGGACACCGGTGCCGGTGCTGAATACCAGGCCCAGCATCTTAAAGCCGGTTGACCAGGACCGCCAGGTTGTGGCTGCCCCGGTGCGCAAGCGCATGGGCAGGAACAAATAGGAGGAAGGAGGCCCGCCGGGCATAACCTTTAACTTTTTTGTCCATAATGAAAGTAGTTGCAAATAAGAGGAGGGAGAGAATATACCGCATAAAGTAGGCATACCCAGAGCCCTTCTGTATTACTATTACTACCCGATGTGGCGTACCTTCTTCGAGGAACTGGGCGCAAAAGTGGTCATTTCCTCCCCTTCAACCAAGGGTATTCTGAACAAGGGCTTGAAACACGCCGTCGACGAGGTCTGCCTGCCGATCAAGATGGCTTTCGGTCACATCATCGATCTGGCAGGCAGGGTGGATTACATCTTCCTGCCGAGAATGGTCAGCGTGGCCAGGCGGGAATACATTTGCCCCAAGTTTTTAGGGCTTCCCGACATGATCAGGCGCCTGGACGGCCTTCCGCCGCTAATCGATGTGAACATCGATCTTTACCGTAATAAAAAAGATATTTTCGGGCCGGTAAAAGAGGCGGGGAGGCTTTTTACAGAAAGCTCCGTTAAAATTTTCCTGGCCTTCCGGCGGTCGTTAAAAGTTCAAAAAGAATACTTAAGGCTGTTGCAGCTTGGTTTAATGCCGGCGGAGGCCCTGGCAATCCTGGAAGACAGGGTGAAAGAGCCCCCCCCGCCTTGCCGGGACGACCTGACGGTGGCGCTAATCGGGCACCCGTACAACCTGTACGACAGTTATGTAAGCATGAACATGATCGAGCGCCTCCGCAGCATGGGCGCAAAGGTGGTAACGGCTGAGCTGCTGCCGGAAAAAACGGTCAGGGAAAAGGCATCCTGCCTGCCCAAGAAGCTTTTCTGGACGCTCGGCCAGAAGATGATCGGGGCCGCCTTTCATTACCTTGAAGAAGCCGGCGTGAGCGGCATGATTCATGTGGCCGCCTTTGGCTGCGGACCGGATTCCATGACCGGCGAACTGATTGAGCGCCGGGCGCGCGGCCTGGGAATGCCCTTTCTCAACATTACTCTGGACGAACATACCGGTGAAGCCGGGGTTGTGACCAGGCTGGAGGCATTTCTGGACATGGTACGCTGGAAAAAGGCCGAAACGGCCGGTATATGACCCGGTCTATGACGATGAGGAGAAAAACATGCGCGTTACCTTTCCCCACATGGGAAACCTTCACATTTCCCTGAAAGCAATGTTTCATTACCTGGGCGTAGAGGTGGTTTTGCCGCCCCCGTCGAGCAAAAGGACGCTGACTATAGGGGTTAAATACGGTCCGGAGTTTGCCTGTATGCCTTTAAAGCTCAATTTAGGCAATTTTATTGAGGCCTGCGAAATGGGGGCCGACACCATAGTGATGGCCGGAGGGTGCGGCCCGTGCCGTTTTGGTTATTATGCCCAGATCGAGCACGCTATCCTAAAGGGCCTTGGTTACGACATGCAGTTAATCGTTCTCGAACCGCCGGAAAGGCACATTTCCGAGTTGCTGGTCAAGATCAGGCGTATTACCGGAAACCGGTCCTGGTGGCGGGTAATCCAGGCCATACGATTTGGCTTCCAAAAAGCCAGGGCAGTGGACGAAATTGAAATGGCCGCCTTTAAGATCCGCCCCAGGGAACTGAGGGCAGGCTCTGCCGACGAAGCCTACAATCGGGCGCTTGAATTGATCGACCGTGCCTCGTCAATGGACGAACTGCTCGCGAACAGGAAAAAGGCCATGGAAATAATGAACGGGGTGGCGGTGGACCAGAACCGCAGGGTGCTTAGAGTAGGCATAATAGGTGAAATTTACACATTGCTGGAGCCTTTTGCCAATCATGCCCTGGAACGGCAGCTTGGCCGCCTTGGTGCCGAGGTGGACCGCTCGATTTACCTTAGCGAGTGGGTAAACGACCATTTGTTCCTGGGCCTGGTTAAAGGGTTGCGCTCCAGAAAGGCGGCCTGCGGGGCGGCATTTCCGTACCTGCGGCACTTTGTCGGGGGGCACGGCCAGGAGACCGTGGGCAGCGCGGTAAATTACGCCCGGGCCGGGTACGACGGCCTGGTGCAGGTTTTTCCGTTTACCTGCATGCCCGAAATAGTGGCCGAAAGCATACTGCCGGGGGTAAGCGGGGATTTCAATATCCCGGTTCTGACCCTGATTATGGACGAGCATACCGGCGAAGCAGGACTGGTTACACGCCTGGAGGCCTTTGTCGACCTGCTGGAACGGAAAAAGGAGTTTAAGGAGGCTTTTGTGCAGTGAAGGGCTACCTGGGACTGGATGTTGGATCGGTAACAACCAAAATAGTTTTTATGGATGAGGGCGGCATTATCCGCGAGGCAATATACATGAGGACGCAGGGCCGGCCCATTGCCACGGTGCAAAAGGGTTTAAAGGAGCTATGCAGCCGCCTGCCGGCAGGTGTAAAGGTGAAGGGTGTGGGCACGACGGGCAGCGGCAGGTATCTGGCCGGCGTTATAGTCGGAGCGGATACGGTGAAAAACGAGATTACAGCTCACGCCGTAGCATCTTCCCTGCTGGTGCCGGGAGTCCAGACCATTCTGGAGATAGGCGGGCAGGACTCGAAAATCATCATCCTGCGCAACGGTGTCGTGTCGGATTTTGCCATGAACACAGTCTGTGCGGCAGGCACCGGGTCTTTTTTGGACCAGCAGGCTGCCCGCCTGAACATACCGGTCGAAAAGTTTGGTGAAATAGCCCTGCAGTCCACCTCCCCGGTCCGCATTGCCGGGCGCTGCGCCGTGTTTGCCGAGTCCGACATGATCCACAAGCAGCAGATGGGCTGCAGCCTGCCGGACATCCTGGCGGGGCTCTGTGAGGCACTGGTAAGAAACTATTTGAGCAACGTGGGCAAGGGCAAGGAAATCCTCCCCCCGGTGGTTTTCCAGGGCGGAGTGGCGGCAAATCTCGGAATGGTCAGGGCTTTTGAAAAAGAACTGGGGGTGCCGGTGCAGGTACCGCCGTATTTCGACGTGATGGGGGCGGTTGGGGCGGCCCTGCTGGCGCGCGAAGCGGTGGCCAGGAAGGGGATCAGCCGTTTTAAAGGGTTCGGGCTGGCCGATCTTGAATTCAAGACCCGCAGCTTCGAATGCTCAGGCTGCACCAACCAGTGCGAAGTGGTGGAAATAGACGAAAACGGCGCAATCATTGCCCGCTGGGGAGACCGCTGCGGAAGGTGGAGCAGTGCCGGGCGGGAGGCAAAAATAAGCTAAAACGCATCCGGGGTTGCCTGACAGGTTTGCTTGAATCCTCATCTCACCCGTATGCCGGCACCGCCCCGTGGTTGACTGGTTACCCGGACCGTGCTAAAATTATGACAAATTTCATATTCCGGGAGGAAATAAAGTTCTTTTATAAGCGGCCTTCCGGCTTTAACCAGGGCCGCTTTCTATTTGCTTACGCGCTTGGTATTTTTTGGATAAGGAGGCCGGATATGAAGTTAAACGGTACTATGCAGGTTAATGAAAAGGGACACCTTGAAATAGGTGGTTGCGATACAGTAGAACTGGCCCGTACCTTTGGGACGCCGCTCTATGTGCTGGATGAGGCCCTTTTCAGACAAAATTGCCGGGACTACTACACCCATTTCACGGTCAGGTACGGTGCGGAGGCCGTCTACGCCGGAAAGGCGCTTTTAAATCTGGCCGTTTGCCGCATTGTAGAGGAAGAGGGCCTGGGGCTGGACGTTGTTTCCGGCGGGGAGCTGTACACCGCCCTCAAGGCTAATTTTCCGGCAGAAAAGATTTTTTTCCACGGCAACAACAAGTCCTCCGCCGAACTTGCTATGGCCCTTGAAACCGGAGTGGGGCGCATAGTGGTCGACAACATGTTTGAGCTGGAGCTGCTAAACAGGATGGCCGGGGAGGTCGGCAAAAAGGCGGCGGTGATTCTCCGCCTTACTCCCGGAATTGAGGCGCACACCCACGAGTATATAAAAACGGGGCAAATTGACTCTAAGTTCGGCCTGGTCATAGAGAACGGCCAGGCCATGGCAGGCGTAAGGCGTGCCCTGGAAATGGACGGCATCGAGCTGAAGGGTGTGCACTGCCATATTGGCTCGCAGATTTTTGAACTTGATTCCTATTCCCAGGCGGCAAAGATTATGATGTCTTTTGTTTATCTGGTTTACAGGGAAACAGGCTGTCTTTTGGGCGAACTGGACATGGGAGGCGGCCTGGGAGTCTATTACGCCGAAGGGGATAAGCCCCGCCCGATTCAGGAGTATGCCGACGTCCTGATGAAGGCGGTGATGGAGAAGGCGTCCGAATACGGAATACCAGTGCCCAAGGTTATTGTCGAACCGGGGCGATCCATTTGCGGACCGGCGGGCACCACCCTTTATACGGTAGGCGCGATTAAAAACATACCCGGCATTCGCAAGTATGTTGCCGTGGACGGGGGCATGGGGGACAATCCCCGGCCGGCATTATATCAGGCCCGCTACGAGGCCTGCCTGGCCAACAAGGCAGGCCGGCAGCCTGAAGAAGTGGTTTCCGTTGCCGGAAAATGCTGCGAGTCGGGCGACATGCTAATCTGGGACATCAGCCTCCCCGCGGCAGAGCCGGGCGATATCCTGGCGGTTTCATGCACCGGCGCCTATAACTATACAATGTCGATGAACTACAACCGCCTGCCCCGGCCGGCAATGGTGCTTGTGGGCAACGGCCGGGCCGAATTGATAAACCGCCGGGAAACTTACGAAGATTTGATCAGGACCGATCTCCTGCCGGAAAGGCTTTTGAACGGATCCCGCTAAATTTATGAAGGGGCGGGAATTTTGCCCTGTTAATGACAAAGCGCCTGAAAGGGCGCTTTTTTTGGGAAAACTAATATGATATAATAAAATTCATGCTTTAAAGGCTTAAAATTTTGTGAGGCGGGTTATGGAAATAATTACTACCCACACCAACGCCGATATGGATGCCATGGCCTCCATGGTAGCAGCGCAAAAGCTATACCCTGGCGCGGTGATGGTGTTCCCTGGGGCTCTTTTAAAAAACGTCGAGGAGTTTATGGCCCTGCACAAGGACACCCTGAATGTCAGGACGGTCAGGGACATTGTGCCCGATCTGGTTGAAAGGGTCATACTGGTGGATACGAAGTCGCCCGTCCGCCTGGACAAACTGGCCAGGGTGGTCGAAAAGCCCGGCGTCGAGATACATATTTACGACCACCATCCCCGGGGCGAGGGCGATATCCGCGGCCAGGTGGAAGTAGTTGAAATGGTCGGGGCCACCACCACCCTGCTGGTCGAAAAGATAAAGGAGCGGGGCCTTAAAATAACGCCGATGGAGGCTACAATGCTTTCCCTGGGCATTTACGAGGATACCGGTTCTCTAATCTTTTCCGGCACCACGGCCAGAGATGCCGAAGCTGTTGCCTACCTGCTTGCCCAGGGGGCCAATCTTGCCGTTGTGGCCGACTTTCTGGAAAGGCCGCTCACCGAGGAGCAGAGGGCTCTTTTGAAAACGCTCCTGATGTCTGCCGAAAGGTTTGAAATAAACGGAATAAAGTTTCTTGTGGCAAAGGGGAATGTGGACGAGTATGTGGGAGGTCTGGACCTCCTGACCCACAAGCTGGCCGGTTTTGCCCACCTTGATGCCGTCTTCACGGTGGTGGAGATGGATGACCGCGTTCATATAGTAGCGCGGAGCAGCGTGCCTGAAGTCAGCGTAAAGGAGATTCTGGCCGTTTTTGGAGGCGGCGGGCACCCGGCGGCAGCATCCGCCGTCGTGAAAAAGGCCGACGCGGGACAGGTGACGGAGCAGCTTCTGAAGGCAATCCGTTCAAAGGCAAGGCCGCCCGCAACTGCGGCGGAGATCATGTCCTGCCCGGTGAAAACAATTACACCCGAAACAGTTATCGAAGAGGCCGGGATGGTCATGCTGCGTTACGGCCATACCGGGCTTCCGGTGGTAAAGGGGGAGCAGGTGCTGGGCGTGATTTCCCGGCGCGACGTGGAAAAAGCCCTCCACCACGGCCTGGGGCACGCTCCGGTCAAAGGGTTTATGAGCACCAACCTGATTACTGCCGAACCGGACACTCCCGTGTCGGCGGTGCGCGAACTGATGGTCAGGCACGACATAGGCCGCCTTCCCGTTTTAAAAGAGGGGAAGCTGGTGGGGATTGTGTCCCGCACCGACCTGCTCCGCACCCTCCACGGGGACGTGCAAAGCAGGCATCAAAAGGTTTATAGCGCCCGCGGCGGTGAAATGTACGGGAATATCCGGGACTTGATGCGCCGCGGCTTGCCTCCGGAATACATTAGTCTGCTTGAGCATGCCGGAGAAATAGCGTTTAATATGGGGTACAGAGTTTATGCCGCGGGCGGTATCGTGCGCGACCTGCTGCTCGGGATGGAGTGCCTGGACATCGACCTGGTGGTGGAAGGAGACGGCATTGAGCTGGCCCGGGCCCTGGGGCAGGATTACGGGGCCAGGGTCAGGGTCCATCAGAAATTCAAAACGGCCACTGTTCTGCTCCCGGGCGAATGGCAGGTTGACGTGGCCACGGCCAGGATGGAATTCTATCAGTACCCTGCTGCCATGCCCCAGATCGAGGCCTCTTCCCTGCACCAGGACCTCTACCGGCGCGATTTTACCATCAACGCCATGGCGGTTTCCTTAAATCGTGACGATTTCGGCGAAGTGGTGGACTTTTTCGGGGGGCGGGAGGACCTGCAGCGCGGCCTGATCCGGGTGCTGCACAACCTGAGCTTTGTGGAGGACCCGACCCGCCTTTTAAGAGGGATAAGGTTTGAAAAGCGTTATAATATGTCCCTGGAGCCGCAGACCCTGAAACTGGCCCAGGAGGCAATCCGCAGCAAGATGCTGGCCAGGGTTTCCAGGGAGCGAATCTGGGAGGAGCTAAAGTGCATTTTGCTGGAACCCCGTCCCGGCCCGGCGCTTGCCCGGCTGGCCGAACTGAAGTTGTGGGACTTCCTTTTCCCGGCGGTGGACTATTCGAAGATTGCTCCCGTTATTGATGAACTGCCGCGTTCGATCAACTTCTTGCGTTCGTGCAATGTGCCGGGAATTGGCGAAACCTGGCTGATCTACTTTCTGGCCGTGCTGCACCAGATGGACCGGCAATCTGCTGACGAGATTTTAAGCCTTTACCGCCTCGGCAGGCGGCAGGCGGAAAAAATTGATGCCGCGCTGGGCGGCTGGCGGGACGTTGTGGAGGGGCTGCGCTGCCATATTGCCACCAGCGGGCTTGCCAGGCGGCTGATATCCGTCCCCACAGAAACTTACCCGCTGATCCTGGCTTACCTGGAAACCAACGAGCTTAGAAGGCGCTTTTGCGATGTGCTTACCGCCGTGAGTTGCGAAAAGCCGGCCATAAGCGGGAAAGACCTGCGCCACATGGGCTACAGGCCGGGGCCCGCTTTCAAGAAAGCTCTGGATGCGGTGTGGCAGGCCCGCCTGGACGGGATCGTCAGTACCAGGCAGGAAGAGCTGGAATACGCGAAGGAATTCCTTTCAAAGTACGGAGGGGAGAGATAAGGTGTTTAACCTGCCTGACCTGCACAGCATAGCCCTGATGCTGCCGGCCGTAATTCTGGGTCTGACCTTTCATGAGCTGGCCCACGGCTGGACGGCGGACCGGCTGGGCGACCATACCGCCCGCCACATGGGGCGGCTGACGATCAACCCGCTTGCCCACATTGATCCGGTAGGGCTGATCCTGCTGTTTCTGGCCGGCTTCGGCTGGGCCAGGCCGGTGCCGGTTAACCCGTACAACCTTAAGGGGGACATAGGCCGGGGCATGCTTTTAGTTTCGCTGGCCGGGCCGGCTGCAAACATGCTTTTGGCCGTGCTTTCGGCGGTGGTTCTGGGGGCTTTTCATGACTTGCAGCTTCCCTATTTCGAGCAGATAATGTTTTATATGGTCCACATCAACGTGGTGCTTTGCTTTTTTAACCTGATTCCGGTGCCCCCGCTCGACGGCTCGAAAATTTTGGCCGGCATCTTGCCCGGCCGTCAGAACTGGCTCCTCCAGCTCGAAGCCTACGGGGCAATCCTGCTGATTATACTGATCTTTACGGGGATTATAGGCCTTATTTTCAACATTTTCGTCCACCCTGTTGTAAATATGCTGTTTGATCTTGCCAGGTACATATCCAGACTGTAAACCATAAATTTGCGGTTTAAAGCGGTAAATAGAAAGGGGAGTTGTCATGCGCGTTCTTTCCGGGATTCAGCCTTCGGGCTCTTTGCACCTGGGCAATTACTTCGGAATGATGAAAAGAATGGTGGAGTACCAGGAAAACAACGAGCTGTTCTGCTTTCTGGTAAACTATCATGCCCTGACCTCAGTATTTGACGCAGAGTTGCTGCGCCGGCAGACTTTTGAGGCGGCCTGTGACTTTCTTGCGCTGGGCCTGGATCCGGAAAAGTCGGTGTTCTGGGTTCAGTCCGATGTGCAGGAGGTAACGGAACTGACCTGGCTGCTCTCAAACGTTACCGGGATGGGCCTGCTGGAGCGCAGCCATTCCTATAAGGACAAGACCGCCAAGGGAATTCCGGCCAGCCACGGCCTGTTTGCCTACCCGGTGCTCATGGCGGCGGATATACTTCTTTACGGGGCGGAAAAGGTCCCGGTGGGAAAGGACCAGAAACAGCACCTGGAGATAGCCAGGGACATTGCCATCCGCTTCAACAATACTTATGGAGAGACTTTTGTGGTGCCGGAGCCCGACATAGAGGAGTCGGTGGCTACCGTACCGGGTATTGACGGCCAGAAGATGTCCAAGTCCTACGGAAACGCCATTGAAATATTTGCCGGCGAAAAGGAAATGCGGGAAAAAGTGATGAAGATAAAGACCGACTCCACCCCCGTCGATCAGCCCAAGCCTGTTGAGGGAAATGTGCTTTACGAGCTGTATTCGCTCTTTTTAGATGAAAAAGAAAGGGAAAAGCTCAAAGAAAGGTTTCTTACCCCCGGCTTGAAGTACGGGGAGGTTAAAAAAGAGCTTTTCGGCGTGATCTGGGAATACTTTGCGCCGTACCGGAAGGAGCGGGAAAGGCTGGTGAAAGACAGGCAGTATGTGGTGGACACCCTGCGGGAAGGGGCGCGCAAGGCCCGCCAGGTTGCAGCGGTCTACCTTGAGCGGGCCCGGCGGAACGTGGGGCTGGACTATTGGAACGAATAGCCTGGCAAGTTGAAAATTTAATATTTAGGAGGCCTTCTTTCCAGGAAGCCTTTTTGTTTGCTTTTATTCCGGCCTTATAAAAAATCTAATTACTCATTTTCCGGCCTGAGCAGTTTGGGAGCAGGGGTTTTCAGGTACTTTATCCCCGTCCAGACCAGCACGGCGGCAAAGATGACGCGCAAATTCCCTTCGGAAATGAAGTGGGCCAGGTTGCTGCCCAGGAATGTGCCGATGAGAATGCCGGAAATCAAGCCGGGCAGAATGGCCGCATTGACGTTTCCCAGGCGCCAGTGGGTAAGTGCGCCTGCCCCGCCGGCAGGAATCATGGCCAGGAGCGAGCTGCCCTGGGCGGTGTGCTGGGTAAAACCGGTAAGGAGAACCATCGAGGGAACCATTATGGTGCCCCCGCCCACTCCCATCATTCCGGAAAGGAAACCGGTGAAAACGCCGGTTACCAGCAGTGCTGCAATTTTTAACCAGCCGGTAAACGGGTTGGCAATTTGCGAGAGGGAGGGTTTCAGCAGGAGCAGGACGGTGACCAGGATCATGAAGGCGCCGAAGGATTTTTTCAGCTTCCATTCGGGCAGGGCATTGGCGTAGCGCGCTCCGGCCCGGGCGGTAAATACGGCGGTGGACGCCAGCAGCGCGGCGGCCAAAATGTCCACGGAACCCCTCAAGGCGTATGTGGCGGCGCCGGCTATGCCGGTAAAGACGAGGGCGATCAGGCTTGTGCCGTGGGCCTTGTGTTGACCGGTTTTGAGCAAGGCTACCATGAGCGGTACCATAATTATGCCGCCGCCGAGGCCGACAAGGCCTCCGAAAGTTCCCGCCACTAATCCAATAATAAAACTCATCTCATGCAGCCCCTTTTTCCAGAAACAAAAAATTTCCAAAAATAAAAATACTGTTTTTGCAAATGCGCTTGATTAAAATATTACCACAGATTAATCGGTGTTGCCACCGCCCGGGTGACGAAAAGAAGGACTGCACCCACTATTTGGCGAATGTTTAGCATGAGACCTCACACTCCTTTTTGGGGTGTTTTGATGCGCGAGGTCTCATTTCTTTTTCAGGGGACTGATCCCCTTCTGGTACCTACAGAAATTTTATACGGCCCTTGTTAAGCCGCCGTTAATTTGTAAAGCGCGGCGGGCAATTTTGCCGGGCAAGAATAGATAAGCGCGCACAAGGAAAAATAAAACAAAGGGAGGGGACTGGGTGACCGGTGTTTATATAGCGGCTGTTTTAACGGTCTTTTTCCTCACCGGCCTTTTTATGACCGTTGTCAGGCTTTGTTTGCATTACGAAAGGCGGGGCAGGGACGATGAAATGGCTTTGGAGCTTTCGGTATGGCGTGGCCTGCTCAGCTACAGGCTGAAAATCCCGGTGGCCGAAGTGAAAAAGCCGGAAATACGGCCGGTTACCCGGTTTGGGCCGCTGCTACGGGCCGTGCCGAGGCCTGTTTTTAAAATTATGGCCGAACTGAGCGGAAGGAGCGGCCGGCCTCTGGCCAAAGAAAAAAGAACTGTGGCCGTGCCCGGCCCGGCAAAAATAATAACCAGCCTTTGTCAAAACCTTTCGCTCTTAAAAAGATACGGCCCGGCAATAAAATACCTACTGAAACGGGTGCGCCTGCGCCGTTTCCGGTGGCTCACGGAGATAGGCGCCAGGGATCCGGCCCGGTCCGGTGTTATAACAGGCCTGGCCTGGGCCGCAAAGGGTTATTTGTTGCCCCTCATTTGCCGGCTGTTTTCTCCGGGCGGAGCCAGGCCGCAGTTTGCCGTAAGGCCGAGTTTTGAAAAGCCCTGCTTTAACAGCGTGCTCGACTGCATATTTGAGGTTAGAATTGGCCATATTATCTTTGCGGGTTTTAAAGCCCTGGCAATCAAGATGAAACAGCAATAAAGCTAAAAGCAAAGGGGTGAATCAACATGCCGGAGCAGCATCACCCTATTGAAGGGCTAATGAAAACTGCAATGGAAAGCATAAAAGAAATGGTTGACGTGAACACGGTAGTGGGAGATCCGGTGGAAACTCCGGACGGCACCGTGATCATACCGGTGTCCCGTGTTACCTGCGGATTTGCGGCCGGCGGGGGCGAGTTTGAAGCGTGCGGGGAGCGCAGGGAAGGCGAAGGGGAATTTCAAATGCCGGCTTTTGGAGGAGGAAGCGGCGCCGGCGTATCGGTAAGGCCAATCGGCTTTCTGGTGGTCGGCAACGGGCAGGTCCGGCTTCTCTCTGTTGACGGGAACGCGGTAGTAGACCGCTTGATTGACATAGCGCCTCAGGTGCTCAGTCAAATTCAGGCCATGCTAACGCGGGGCGGCAGCCGGCAGGGACCGGGGGGGCAGTCCGGCGTCCAGGCAAATGCAGTTCAGCCGCCCGCCGGAACATAGATAAGTGGTGTAAAGGCCCGGAGGCGGGAAGGCTCCGGGCCTTAACTTTTCCGGCCGGTGCGGGCTAATGCCGCCTGATATTGCCTGCATCGGCCTTGTTTCAGCGGGGATAATAACTTTTAAAAAGAACCGGGGTGGTGGGCAATGCGCCCGTTATGGAAGGGAGCCGTCAGCTTCGGGCTGGTGTATGTGCCCGTTAAACTTTATCCGGCTACCAGGAGCAGGGACGTGAAATTTAACTACCTTCATGAAAAATGCAAAACTCCTGTGCAGTACAGGCGTTACTGTCCTTACTGCGGCTCCGAGGTGCCCCTGGATGAAATTGTGCGCGGGTATGAATATGAAAAAGGCAGGTACGTTGTGCTCACCGAAGCCGACTTTGAAAACCTGGCGGGAGAGGACGGCAAGAGGAGTGTTGAAATTCTGGACTTTGTCGACCTGGCCGAGATCGACCCGCTTTATTACGAAAAAGCATACTACCTGGCGCCGGGGGACGGGGGGGCCAAGGTGTACGAACTGCTGAAAAGGGCCATGAGCGAGACCGGAAAGGCGGCGGTGGCCAGGGTTGCCATCAGAAGCCGCCAGTCCCTGGCGGCAATCCGGGTGAGCGGCAACGCCCTGGTGATGAACTTGATGCACTATCCCGACGAGATTCAGAAGGCAGATGCGATTCCGGAAATGCAATACGAAGTAAGCCTGCATCAAAACGAGCTGAAAATGGCGGTAAGCCTTATCAGCAGCCTTTCCGCCGGGTTCCGCCCGGAGAAATATACCGACACGTACAGGCAGGAGCTGATGGACTTGATTCAGGCCAAAATCAGCGGAGAGGCGGTTGAAGTTCCGGCCAGGCCGGACACCGGGAAGGTTGTCGACCTGATGGAAGCGCTTAAGGCCAGCATAGAGCTGGCCAGAGAAGAACGGGGTGGCAAGGCGGCGGCAGAAGAAGCGGGCTTTACCGGCGGCGCAGGTCCTGGGAAAAAAGCCGCACGGCGCAAAACGTCTTAAAGAAAATGCGGCATAACAGCAACGTTCCGGGAGTGATCTTATGTCCGACGGATCCTTGCCTCTCCTCCGGCCTATGCTGGCAGTCAGCTCAAGGCCTTTTGACAGCGCGGAATACATTTACGAGGTAAAATGGGACGGCTATCGCGGACTGTGCTACCTGGACGGCAATACCGTGATCCGGTCCCGCAACCTGGCCGATTTGACCGGGAAGTTTCCGGAACTGGCCGGAATGCACCGGAAAGTAAGCCGGAAGCCGGCTATTCTGGACGGGGAAATAGTGCTTTTTGAAAAGGGAAAACCGTCTTTTGCCGGGCTCCAGTCGCGGGGCAAAATAAGCGAGTTGAAGAGTATTAGCCGGGCCTCCGCGGAGCGCCCGGTTATTTTTATCGCCTTTGATGTGCTGTACTGCGGCGGAAAAAGTGTGATGGGGCTGTCTCTGATTGAGCGCAAAAGGCTGCTGGAAGAAATGGTCGGAACGGGGGAGGAACTGGTGCTGTCCCGGTACATCTGCGGGGAGGGCCGGAAGTTTTTCGAGGCGTGCGTGAAAGAGGGCCTGGAAGGCGCTGTGGCAAAAAAGCTGAACAGCGTTTATCTGCCCGGCCGGCGCTCGGCGTACTGGCTGAAATTCCGCCATACCAAAGAGGCCGACCTGGTGATTTGCGGCTACCAGTACGGGCCCGGGGGAAAGAATTTAGGTTGCCTGGTTCTGGGAGGCTATCATAACGGCAGGCTGGTTTACCAGGGCAAGGTAGGAACAGGTTTCAGCAGCGAGGAGGCTAATGCACTGCTGGAAGGGCTTCGCAGGCTGGAAGTCGCAGGGGAAACTTTACAGGTTCCCAGGGCCGAGAAAAGCAGGACCAGGTGGGTGCGTCCCCTTCTTGTCTGCGCCGTGGAATATCTTGAAGCAACCGCAGGTGGATGCCTGCGGCACCCGGTGTACAGGGGGCTGCGCCGGGACAAGACGCCGGCCGAATGCCCGGCGGTAGCAATTAAAGTATGGCTGGACGGCACGTAACAAAGAAGGTATTATTTTATGGAAAGACAGTCCTTAAAAGATCTTGACGTTACGGTGGACGGCCGCAGGCTGAGGCTGACCAACCTGAACAAGCTGATGTGGCCGGAAGGCCTGACCAAGGCCGACCTGATCAAGTATTATTCGGCCGTGGCGCCGTACATTCTGCTTTATCTGGCCAACCGGCCTCTTGTTATGAAGCGCTATCCGGACGGCCTGGCAGGCGGGGCGTTCTACCAGAAGGAATGTCCTGCCTATGCTCCTTTGTGGATTAAAAGGCAGCCGGTGAGGCATGGCGGAAAAGTTGTAAATTACATAGTCTGCAACGACAGCGCAACCCTGATCTGGCTGGCCAACCAGGCCTGCATTGAAATGCACGCCTGGCCTGCCCGGGCGGAAAATCTGGAGAGCCCGGACCTGGCCGTAATGGATTTGGACCCGGCCGAGGGTGCCACCTTTACCGACGTGCTGGATATAGCCCTTATGGTCAGAACGGTGCTGGATGAATTTGGCCTGAAAAGCTTTCCCAAGACTTCCGGGGCCGGCGGAATACACCTGTTTATCCCCGTCAGGCCTTGTTATACCTGGCAGCAGGTTGCCGCGGCGATGAAGTGCGTTGCCGGAATAGTGGAAGGTGCCTGCCCGGGCAGGGCAACAACAGAAAGAAAAGTCGAAAAAAGAAAAGGCAAGGTGTACCTTGATTACCTGCAGAACGCAAAGGGAAAGACAATGGCCTTCCAATACAGCCTGCGGCCCTTGCCCGGTGCTCCCGTGTCCGCCCCGCTGCTCTGGCAGGAGGTTGAAAAAAGGGAGGTCAGGCCTTGGCAGTTTAACATTGATACCATTTTCCAGCGCCTTGCCGACCGGGGCGACCTTTATAACGGCATGCAAGGGCTGGACCAGTCGCTGGATGAACTTATAAAAATATCCACAAAGAAAATTTTCCCAGCCGGAAGGAAGATTTCCCCTCAACCCCGAAAAGAAGGGGATTAAAGAAAAGCTTAGGGGAGAAACTTATTGGATGATAGAATATACTGGTTAGGATGGCAGCTTCTCATGCCGGGAGCCGGTAAAAGGCTCTGGCATTTGGTAGAGCATTTCGGCTCGCCCCGGGCGGCCTGGGAGGCCGGCGTTAAAGAACTGGCAGAAGCGCCGGGGATAGGGGAGGAAGGCCCCGGCGGGCTGGCGCGGCGCAAGGCCGCCCTGGACCCGGTTAGAGAAGCCGGCCGGCTGGAGTCAATGGGGATAACGTTTGTATGTCACACCGATCCCTGTTATCCCGAAAACCTTTTGGCCATTTACGACCCGCCGCCGGTGATATTTGTGCGAGGAAGCCTTAAATCCTCTGATAAGCTTTCGGTAGCAGTAGTCGGTTCGCGCAGGCCGTCCCCTTACGGGCAGCTTGTAGCCGGAAAGCTGGCCAGGGATCTGGCTGCTACGGGCATAACCGTTGTGAGCGGAATGGCCAGGGGCATAGATTCGGCGGCGCACCGCGGGGCGCTGGAAGGGGGAGGCAGGACGCTGGCCGTTCTCGGATGCGGGCCAGACGTGGTTTACCCCAGGGAAAACCGCAGGCTGATGGAAAAGATTATAAATAACGGTGCGGTTATCAGCGAATACCCGCCGGGAACCCCTCCGGAACCGTGGCGTTTTCCCGTCCGCAACCGCATTATCAGCGGGCTGGCCAGGGGGACGGTGGTGGTGGAGGCTGCCGAAAAAAGCGGCGCCCTGATTACAGCCGATTTTGCCCTTGATCAAGGCCGCGATGTGATGGCCGTACCCGGGAACGTCACCAGCCCGTTGAGCCGCGGGCCGCACCGGCTGATTAAACAGGGCGCCAGGCTGGTGGAGGGGGCGGGCGATGTTTTGGACGAAATCGGACTGGAAAATCTTTTTCCTGTTAAGAAAGATGAACCGGGGGAAGCGGTTAAAATGAGCAGGGAAGAGGAGGCAGTTTACAGCCTGCTGTCGGTAGATCCGGTGCCTTTAGACGAGATTATCGGCAGGTCCGGACTCACTCCCCAGAAAGCAATGGCTGCTTTAATGTATCTGGAACTTAAAGGCTTGGCCAGACAGATGCCCGGCAAGTTTTACACCCGCACGGAGCGGAACGTGTTCTAAAGGAAAGCTTAGCGGATAGAATTTAAAAAAAGATTTATAATACGCAGATATAGAACCAGGCGTAAAGATGAGGTGTACAACTTGTCTAAGACCCTTGTAATTGTGGAATCTCCTGCCAAGGCGAAAACCATAAGCAAGTTTTTGGGGAAGAAATTTACCGTAAAAGCTTCCATGGGGCACGTCAGGGATCTTCCCAAGAGCCAGTTCGGTGTGGATGTGAAAAACGGGTTTAAGCCCAAGTACATTACCATTCGCGGCAAGGGAGACATTATCAAGGACCTGCGGGCGGCGGTTAAAAAAGCCGATCAGGTGCTGATCGCCTCGGACCCCGACCGGGAAGGGGAGGCCATTGCCTGGCATCTTCAAAACCTTTTGGAAATTGATGAGAACGAATCCTGCCGGATCGAGTTTAACGAGATAACGAAACAGGCAATACAAAAGGCGCTGCAGCACCCCAGACCGATTGACCGAAACCGTGTCAATGCCCAACAGGCCCGGCGCATTCTTGACCGGCTGGTGGGGTACAACCTGAGCCCGCTTTTGTGGCGCAAGATTAAAAAAGGGTTGAGCGCCGGCAGGGTGCAGTCGGTTGCCGTTCGCCTGATCTGCGACAGAGAGGAAGAAATTCAGTCCTTTGTACCGGAGGAATACTGGACGCTGGTTGCCAGCTTTGTCAAAACGGGGGAGGCGCCTTTTGAAGGCAGGCTGATTAAGTTCAGGGATGAAAAAATCGATATCCCTTCTAAGGAAAAAATGCAGGAGGTGCTGGAAAACCTCAAAGGAGCGCGCTACACCGTAGAAAAGGTTACCAGAAAGGAGAAGTCCCGCAAGCCGCCCCTGCCCTTTATAACCAGCACCCTGCAGCAGGAAGCCTACCGTAAGCTAAACTTTACCGCCCGCAAGACGATGATGGTAGCCCAGCAGCTTTATGAAGGGCTCGACCTGGGCAGGGAGGGAACTTCCGGCCTTATAACCTATATCAGGACCGATTCCACCAGGGTTTCGGCATCTGCCAGGGAAGAGGCCCAGAAGTATATCGTTGAGCGTTTTGGCGCCCGGTATGCGGGCAGGGAAACACCGCCGGTGGGGCCTGCGGGGAGAAAGGGTAAAATTCAGGATGCCCATGAGGCCATCCGGCCCACTTCGGTCCAGAGGGAGCCTGAACAGGTAAAGGAATATTTGACAGGCGACCAGTATAAGCTCTACAAGCTGATCTGGTCACGCTTTCTGGCCAGCCAGATGAAACCGGCCGTTTTTGATACGACCAACATTGACATAAAAGCGGGGGAATACCTGTTCCGGGCCAACGGTTCGGTGATGAAATTTCCCGGCTTTATGAAGGTATACACTGAAAGCAGGGATGACGAGGAAAAGGAGGAGGAAAAGCTGCTGCCGGAGTTGAAGGAAGGGGAAGAAATAGAGGCCCGCTCCCTCACGCCCAGGCAGCACTTCACCCAGCCGCCGCCCCGTTATACCGATGCCTCTCTGGTTAGGGCCCTTGAAGAAAAAGGCATAGGCCGGCCGAGCACCTATGCCCCGATTGTCGAAACCATTCTGAAAAGAGGCTATGTGGTAAGGGAAAACAAGCAGTTTTTCCCTACGGAGCTGGGTATGATAGTTGTGGATCTGTTAAAAAAGCACTTCAAAGAAATAATTGATATAGATTTTACCGCCGGCATGGAAGAGAGCCTGGACAGCATAGAGGAGGGCGAACTGGACTGGATTAAGGTTCTGGAAAGTTTTTACGGCCCCTTTAAAAACACGCTGGAAAAGGCTGAGAATGAAATCGGCCACGTTCAGGTGGCAGAGGAAGTTACGGAAGAAAAATGTGACCGGTGCGGCCGTAGCATGGTCGTTAAGGTTGGCCGTTACGGAAAGTTTCTGGCCTGTCCCGGTTTTCCGGAATGTCGCAGCACCAAGCCCCTGCTGGAGCCTGTGGGGGCGAAGTGCCCCCGCTGTGAAGGGGAACTGGTGGTGCGCCGCACCAAAAAGGGCAGAAAGTTTTTGGGCTGCAGCAACTTTCCGGAGTGCGAATTTGTAACTTGGGATCAGCCTTCAGGTACCAAGTGCCCCGAGTGCGGGGGCCTGATGGTGGAGAAGAAAAACGCCGGCAAAAAGGGCTTCCTGCAGTGTGTCAGCGAAGACTGCGGTTATAAGAAGACGGCCGGGGAAAAGAAGGCAGGAAAGAAGAACGCGGATACCGAAAGCATGAGCGCTGAGACCTGAATTCCGGGCGGGCGGTCACGTTTTTGACGGCCGGCCGCCCCAATTACCTGGAAGGAGCAATGATGACTGGACGGACAGTAACCGTTGTCGGTGCAGGTCTGGCAGGCGCAGAAGCGGCCTGGCAGGCGGCCAGAAGAGGAATAAAAGTTAAACTCTATGAAATGCGGCCCGAAAAGCTTACGCCAGCCCACCGGAGCGGATATTTTGCCGAACTGGTTTGCAGCAACTCTTTGCGGGCTGCCGCCTTGGAAAATGCGGTCGGGCTTTTAAAAGAAGAAATGAGGCATCTGGATTCCCTGGTTATGGCCTGCGCCGATGTGACGTCGGTGCCGGCGGGCGGTGCCCTGGCGGTTGACAGGGACCTTTTTGCCCGCTGTGTGACGGAAAGAATTGCCGGAAACCCTTTAATAGAGATTTGCCGGGAAGAGGTAACCGCCATACCCGAAGGCGAAGCCGTTATTATTGCCACCGGGCCGCTTACCTCGGATGCCCTGGCTTCAGACATCAGCCGGTTTACCGGAGAAAACTGCCTCTTTTTTTACGATGCCGTGGCCCCTATAGTGGCGGCCGAGTCAATTAACATGGGCAAAGTTTTCCGCTCTTCGCGCTATGGCAAAGGCGAGGCTGCATACCTGAACTGCCCGTTGAGCAGGGAAGAGTACGAGGTTTTTTGGGAAGCCCTGGTTAAAGCAGAAAAGGCTCCCCGCAAGGAGTTTGAAAAGGAATTGCACTTCGAGGGCTGCATGCCGGTTGAAGTCCTGGCGGCAAGAGGAAAAGAGACGCTGCTTTACGGACCGATGAAACCCGTTGGATTGATTGACCCGCGTACAGGCCGGAGGCCCTACGCGGTGGTCCAGTTAAGGCAGGAAAATGCCGCAGCCACCCTGTTTAACATGGTCGGTTTCCAGACCGGTTTGAAGTGGGATGAGCAAAAGCGCGTCTTCCGCCTTATTCCCGGTTTGGAAGAGGCCGAATTTGTCCGGTTCGGGGTAATGCACAGAAACACTTTCATAAATTCGCCCGTTCTGCTGCATCCCACATTTCAGACCAGAAAAAACCCGGCCCTGTTTTTTGCCGGCCAGATAACCGGCGTGGAGGGCTACGTTGAGTCGGCAGCTTCGGGGCTGATGGCAGGTATCAATGCTGCCCGCCTGCTGGCAGGGAAAGAGCCTCTGGTTTTCCCCAGAAACACCGCCCACGGTTCCCTTGCCCACTATATAACCGCGGCCGACCCCGCTCATTTTCAGCCGATGAACATAAATTTCGGCCTTTTTCCGCCGTTTGAGGCAAGAATTCGCGATAAAAAAGAGCGGTACAGGACGGTAGCTAAAAAGGCCCTGGAATCAATCGACAGGTTCAAGGAGACGCTTCTGTAACAATTGCCATGAGCGTATACCATAATTATAGAAAAGAGGATAAGCGTGTACGTTCACATTGATAATTTCCTGGTATATCTCAGGGTAGAAAAAAATGCTTCCCCCAGGACGACGGAGAGCTACCAGAAGGACCTTTTCCACGGCCTGGACTACTTTGCGTCCAGGCTGGGAAAAGAAGACCACGCCATCGTTCCATCGGATATAGATCACAGGATATTCCGCCATTACCTGGCGCATATGCAAAAACAGGGTCTTGCCCGGGCAACCATGGCAAGGCGGCTAGCGGCCTGGCGCTCTTTTTACCGCTACCTTTACAGGGAAAAAATAATTGACGGCAACCCTCTGTTGAGGGTTGCCAGCCCAAAACTGGAGAAGAGGCTGCCGCGATTTTTATATGAAGACGAGGCCAAAGAACTTGTTGAGGCCCCGGATACGAAGCAACCGCTGGGTATGCGCGACCGGGCCCTGCTAGAAACACTGTACGCCGGGGGCTTGAGGATAAGCGAGCTGGTTTTGCTCGATTTGGGCGATCTGGATATATCCTCAGGTTATATCCGGGTAACGGGCAAGCGGGCCAGGGAAAGACTGGTTCCGTTGGGCTCAATGGCGGTTGAGGCTTTACAGGCTTACCTTGCCAAGGCCAGGCCGAGGCTTATGGCAAACTCTGTTGCAAAAAAAATAAACAATGCCCTTTTCCTGAACTGCCGCGGTGAAAGGCTGTCGGCGCGGGGTATCCGTAAAATATTGGACAAATATGTGGAAAAGGTCAGCCTGGAAAGAAAAATCAGCCCGCATACGCTGCGCCACTCTTTCGCCACGCATCTTTTGAACGCCGGCGCCGATTTGCGGTCGGTGCAGGAACTGATGGGCCATGTTCGCCTTTCCAGCACCCAGGTGTACACCCATGTAACCGGTGAAAGGCTGAAAAAGGTATACCGTAAGTCTCACCCCCGGGCGAAGGGGTAGGAAAGCAGCCGTATGCGGATGGTGTTATAATAATGTTATAATAAAGGCAAGACATAAAGCGGTTTTCATGCCGGTCAAAAGGGGAGAAGAGATGTTTCACGCTACAACCATAGTTGCGGTCAGGAAAGGTGGTAAGGTTGCCGTTGCCGGTGACGGGCAGGTTACCTTCGGCCAGAACACCATTATCAAGAAAGGGGCCAGAAAGATCAGGCGCCTTTACAAGGACAGCGTACTGGCCGGTTTTGCCGGTTCGGTGGCCGATGCCATCACCTTGTTTGAAAAATTCGAGGGCAAACTGGAGGAGTACCACGGGAACCTGCAAAGGGCGGCGGTAGAGCTGGCCAAAGACTGGCGTACCGACAGGATTTTAAGGCGGCTGGAGGCATTGCTGATAGTGGCCGATAAAGAAAACCTCCTAATCATATCCGGCAGCGGCGAGGTGATCGAACCGGATGACGGCGTGGCGGCCATCGGCTCGGGAGGACCTTATGCTCTTGCTGCTGCCCGCGCTCTGGTCAGGCATACCTCCATGGAAGCCGAGGATATTGCCAGGGAGGCGCTTGCCGTTGCAGCCGAAATTTGCGTTTACACCAATGATAATATTATAGTTGAAAGATTATAAAAATAACCGTTGTGGAGGCATAATATGGAAGAGCTGACGCCACGGCGCATTGTTGAAGAGCTTGATAAGTACATTGTAGGCCAGAAAAATGCCAAGAAGGCTGTGGCTATTGCATTGCGAAACCGCTACCGCCGGAAGAAGCTGCCGGAGGATTTCAAAGACGAGGTAATGCCGAAAAACATTCTGATGATCGGCCCCACAGGGGTGGGCAAGACCGAAATAGCCAGGCGCCTTGCCAGACTGGTCAAGGCGCCGTTTGTGAAAGTGGAGGCCACCAAATTTACAGAAGTGGGATATGTGGGCAGGGACGTAGAGGGCATGGTGCGCGATCTGGTTGAAACGTCAATCAGAATGGTCAAGCAGGAAAAAATGGCCATGGTTGAGGACCGGGCCCAAAAAATGGCCGAAGAAAAAATAATCGAACTGCTGGCACCGTACCCGGTTCAGCAAACTGCAGCGCGAAACCCTCTGGAACTGCTCTTCGGCGCTGCCAGGCAGGCCGAGCAGACGGATAAAAACCAGGAGCAGAGAATAAAAAGAATTGATTTTGAGAGGGAGATGCTGAGGGAAAAACTGGCCAGAGGAGAACTGGAAAACGAATATCTTGAAATAGAAGTAGAGGACAGCAAGCCGCCGATGCTCGAAATCTTTACAGCGTCCGGCGGCATGGAAGAAATGGGCGTAAACCTGCAGGATATGCTGGGCGGGCTTTTTCCCAAAAAGAAGCACAAACGCCGGGTGACGGTAAGGGAAGCCCGCAAAATTCTGACCCAGCAGGAGGCCCAAAAACTAATCGATATGGACGAGGTGACCGCTGCGGCCATCAAGCGGGCTGAGGAAGACGGGATTATTTTCCTCGATGAAATAGATAAAATTGCCGGGCGGGAAGGTTACGGCCCCGACGTATCCAGAGGGGGAGTGCAGCGCGACATCCTTCCGATTGTTGAAGGGTCGACCGTAATGACCAAGTACGGCCCGGTAAAAACCGATCATATCCTTTTTATCGCGGCAGGAGCCTTTCACATCTCTAAGCCGTCCGATCTGATCCCGGAACTGCAGGGACGCTTCCCGATCCGTGTAGAACTGGAAAGCTTGACCTGCGAGGATTTTCAACAAATTTTGACAGAGCCGAGAAACGCCTTAATCAAGCAATATACTGAACTGCTGGCCACTGAAGGCGTAAAGGTCAAATTTACGGAAAATTCTCTTGTAGAAATTGCAAAAATCGCTTATACTGTTAATGAGCAAACGGAGAACATAGGCGCGCGAAGGCTGCACACCATTTTAGAAAAGCTTCTTGAAGATATTTCATTTGAAGCGCCGGAACTTACCGGGAAGGAAATTGTAATAGACCGGGAAATTGTTCTGGAAAAACTGGGTGAACTGGCTAAAAATAAAGATTTAAGCCGTTATATTTTGTAAAGTGTAAGGAAGGGTTAGGATGAGGGCATTACTGGACAAAACCCGCGCCATTAACAGGCTTTTACAGAAATCGGCGGGGCACATTGTAGATTTTAACGAAGTGGCAAATGTACTAAGTGAAAACATCGGAGCCAGCATTTATATCCTCGACCGGCGCGGAAAAGTCCTGGGGCACGCTTATTTAAAAGGCTGGACCTGCGATGTGATGAAGGACATTGTTGAAGGTTGCGGCGGTTTTCCGGAAGAGTATAACGAGTACTTAATGAAGATTAACGAAACATTTGCAAATTTTTGTCAGACCGCCAATGCCTGCCTGTTTGAAGAAAAACGCTGCCGCTTCGACAACAAAATTACCACCATCGTACCCATAGTCGGTGCGGGGACGCGTCTTGGCACTCTGATTCTGGCCAAGTTTGACAACCATTTCACCGAGGAGGACCTGATCCTCGGGGAGTACGGCGCAACCGTCGTGGGAATGGAAATACTGAGGGCCAGAGCAGAAAAGATGGAAGAAGAGGCGCGGAAACGGGCGGCGGTGCAGGTGGCCATCGGTACCCTTTCGTATTCCGAGCTTGATGCGGTGCAGCACATTTTTGAGCAGCTGGAGGGCGAGGAAGGGCTTCTGGTGGCCAGTAAAATAGCCGACCGTGTCGGAATAACAAGGTCGGTTATAGTCAATGCCCTGCGCAAATTTGAAAGTGCCGGCGTTATTGAATCGAAATCTCTCGGCATGAAGGGCACATATATCCGCGTGCTGAACGACTGCCTGCTAGAAGAACTTGGAAGATTAAAGCAGCATTGAGAAATTATTAAGAAATTAAGGAAAAAGAAGCAAAAGGAAAATGCTGCCGTATTTTTAGAGCCCTGCCTTGCGCCAGGGCTTTCTTTATGGTAAAATACAGCTTGGTGTGAATTACACACGTTGCTTGATTCCTGCAAGGGTGCCTGCACAGCGGGCCTTGCCGGAGATGAGGGCAACGGAGGTATAAAACCACAAGGGGGGGAGGTGTGAAAATGGCTGTTATTTCAATGAAGCAGCTTCTGGAAGCAGGAGTGCACTTCGGTCATCAGACCCGCCGCTGGAATCCCAAGATGGCCCCCTACATTTTTACCGACCGCAACGGCATTTACATTATAGATTTGCAAAAAACGGTTAAAAAGGTCGAGGAGGCTTATAATTTTATCAAGCAACTGGCCGCAGAAGGAGAAACCGTTCTTTTCGTGGGCACCAAAAAGCAGGCGCAAGAAGCCGTGCAGGAAGAAGCTGAGCGCTGCGGGATGTTTTACGTGAACCAGCGCTGGCTGGGCGGCATGCTCACCAATTTCCAGACCATCAGGCGCCGGATCGACCGGTTGCAAGAACTGGAGAAAATGGAGGAGAACGGCAGCCTGGAGGTTTTGCCCAAAAAAGAAGTTGCGGAACTGATGCACGAGAAAGAAAAACTGCAGAAATTTTTGGGCGGCATTAAAGAAATGCGGCGCCTGCCGGGTGCTCTGTTTGTTATAGATCCCCGTAAGGAACGCATTGCTGTAGCCGAAGCGCGCAAACTGGGGATACCCATTGTGGCCATCGTAGATACAAACTGCGACCCGGATGAAGTGGACTACGTCATACCAGGCAACGATGATGCCATTAGGGCAGTTCGCCTTTTAACGGCGAAGATGGCTGACGCTGTTCTTGAGGGCAAACAGGGAGAACAGCTTGCGGAGTAAGGTTTTTGAAGGCGGGGAACTGTTTTGAGCGGTTAACCCTGGCCTTTTTTATATTAGATCGCTGACGTCCCGTAAAATTAAAAAAGGGTTGATTCTGGAGGAATTTGGATATAATATAGCATGCAGGTAAATAATGGTTTTGGGAGGTTTTTTAATGTCTATATCTGCCAGTTTGGTAAAAGAGCTTCGCGAGCGCACCGGCGCCGGAATGATGGACTGTAAAAAGGCGCTTGCCGAGACCGGCGGCGATCTGGAGAAAGCAGTCGATTATCTGAGGGAAAAGGGACTTGCTGCTGCCGCCAAGAAGGCGGGCAGAATAGCCGCAGAAGGGCTGGTCGAGTCATATATCCACGGCGGGGGACGGATTGGTGTTCTGGTTGAAGTGAACTGCGAAACTGACTTTGTAGCCAAGACCGAAGAGTTCAGGGCTTTCGTTAAAGACATTGCCATGCAAATTGCCGCTTCCAGGCCGGAGTACGTAAGACGGGAAGAGGTGCCGGAAAGCGTTATTGAGAAAGAAAAGGAGATCTTAAGGGCACAGGCGCTGAACGAGGGTAAACCGGAAAAGATTGTCGATAGGATGGTTCAGGGGCGAATTGAGAAGTATTTTAAAGAAGTTTGCCTGCTGGAGCAGCCGTTTATTAAAAACCCCGACATTACCGTTCAGGAACTGTTGACGGAACAGATAGCAAGGATTGGTGAAAATATAAACATAAGGCGATTTGTCCGTTACGAACTGGGCGAAGGCATTCAAAAAAAACAGGCCGATCTGGCCGCAGAAGTTGAGGCAGCCGCCCGAAATGCCTGCAAATAAATTTTTTTAAAGGAGTTTCCGGTGTAGTGTAGAATAACTCTGGGAAGACTGGAGGTTGCCACATGGTGGCTCCTAAATACTGGAGAGTGGTGCTGAAGCTGAGCGGGGAGGCCCTTGCCGGTTCGCTGGGGTATGGAATCGATCCCGATGTGGTCAACAACATCGCCGTTCAGATTAAAGAAGTAATGGAGCACAGAGTTCAACTGGCCATAGTGGTCGGCGGGGGGAACATCTGGCGGGGAGTGGCCGGCAGCGCCAAGGGCATGGACCGGGCTACGGCAGATTACATGGGAATGCTGGCAACGGTAATAAATTCGCTGGCCCTGCAGGATGCGCTGGAAAAACAGGGGGTTGACACCCGCACCCAGACCGCAATAGAAATGAGGGAGGTTGCCGAGCCTTATATCAGACGCCGCGCCATCAGGCATATGGAAAAAGGAAGGGTGGTTATTTTTGCTGGGGGTACCGGGAACCCTTACTTTTCCACCGATACCACTGCTGCCCTGCGTGCGGCCGAGATCGAGGCGCAGGTTATTTTAATGGCAAAGCGGGTAGACGGGGTATATGATTCCGACCCGCTGAAAAATCCTAATGCCAGGAAGTTCCAGGAGCTAACTTTTATTGAGATGCTGAACCGCGGGCTGGGCGTAATGGATGCTACCGCAGCATCTCTTTGCATGGATAACAAGATACCCGTAATTGTTTTCGATTTAACTGAAGAAGGGAATATAAAGAAGGCAGTATTCGGAGAAAAAATTGGTACTTACATCGGAGGTGAGTTTAATGGCAGGTGAGCTGATTAAAGAAGCCGAGAGCAACATGAAAAAAACTATAGAAGTGGTGAAAAAAGAGTTTGCTTCATTGCGCGCCGGCAGGGCTACGCCCGCTCTGCTGGACAAGGTTATGGTCAACTACTACGGAACACCTACGCCTGTCAACCAACTTGCCAATATCTCCGTACCGGAAGCAAGGCTTTTGGTTGTTCAGCCGTGGGACAAGACCGTTTTGCCGGAAATAGAGCGGGCAATCTTAAAGTCCGATCTTGGCATAACTCCTGCCAGCGACGGTAACGTGATCCGCCTTGCTATTCCGCAACTTACTCAGGAAAGACGGGCGGAGTTGATGAAGGTCATTAAGAAAAAGGCAGAAGAAGGGCGGGTGGCCATACGGAACATCCGCCGCGACACCAATGAACAGTTAAAGTCCCAGCAGAAAGACGGAAAAATGTCCGAAGATGAGTTGAAACGCTCCCAGGATGAGGTCCAAAAGCTAACCGACCGGTACATTAAAGAGATCGACAGCCTCCTCTCGACAAAGGAACAGGAGATTATGCAGGTATAAAAAATGCAAGAAGCGCCTGACGTAATCGGGTTTCCGCTCTACGAAGCCCTGGAAAAGTGTAGCAGTTCCGGCTTCAGTGTTGAAATAGTGTTCACCATGCCTGTTGAAACGCTGCCTGCGGGAGAACCAAGGGTTGTCCGTTTTAACAAGGTTTCAAATAACAAAATGGTGTTAACTGTGGTCTTTGAAAACAGAGAGAGAGGAGGTGGATAAAGTGGCATACAAAATTTCCGATGAGTGCCTGGCATGCGGTTCCTGCATGGAAGCCTGCCCCAACGATGCGATTTCTGAGGGTGATATTTATAAAATTGATCCAGATAAGTGTGCGGAATGCGGTGCCTGTGTTGATGCATGCCCCACGGGAGCTATTATTGAAGAATAGCTATATTGGACCCCCTCAAAGCGAGGGGGTTGTTTATATAAATCAGGGTGGGTTCTGGATGTTTGGTAAGATACTGGGTTTTTGGCGCCGGGAGGAAAGCGGCGATCAGCACGGTGCCGAGGCAAAAAGGCTTTTAAAAAAGCTGGATAGAAGCAGGCTGCCTAAACATATTGCCATCATCATGGACGGTAACGGCCGGTGGGCCCAGCGGCGTGGATTCCCACGCGCCTACGGTCACCGGGCCGGTGTAGAATCCTTAAGAGATATTGTAAAAGCCTGTTCGGAATTGCAAATACCGATTTTAACCGTATACGCATTCTCCACGGAGAACTGGAAAAGGCCGCAGGAGGAAGTGGACATTCTGATGGACCTCCTGGTAGAGTATTTGAATAAGGAAATTGATGAACTCTGCCGGAGCGGTGTGCGGATAAACCCCATCGGCAGACTTGGCGATCTGCCGCGGCAAGCTCAGGATGCCTTAAAAATGGCAACTGATTGCAGCCGCAACAATAAGGGACTGATCCTAAATCTGGCCTTAAATTACGGGGGACGCACCGAGATTGTCGACGCGGTTCGGTCTATTGCTGCAGACGTTGAAAAAGGCCTGTTAAGGCCAGGAGAAATAGATGATAAAGTTATCTCGGAGCGCCTTTATACGGCCGGTCAGCCCGACCCCGATCTGTTAATACGCCCAGCCGGCGACTTCAGGATAAGCAACTTTTTGCTGTGGCAACTGGCCTACACCGAGTTCTGGCTTACCCCCGTCATGTGGCCAGATTTCCGGCGTGTTCACCTGCTGCGCGCTATTGACGATTTCCAGCGGCGTGAACGCCGTTTCGGCGGACTGATAAAAAAATAGCGATGCCCGACAGGTTGGTGAAAAAGTGCTCTGGCAGAGAGTTATAAGTGCGCTGGCAGGAATTCCGCTGATAATCCTGGCGGTCTGGCATGGGGGCATCCCCCTGCTCCTGCTGACAGGACTTATTGTCCTGCTGGGATTGCGGGAAATGATGGAGGTAATGGCCCGGCTGGGCCTGAAACCCTCTTTATTGCTGGCAGCAGCAGGGGGCGTAATACTGCTTGCCGGCGCATATCTTTATAACGACGGTTATCCCGGTCCTACCATAACCATCATACTGTTTTTACACCTGATTGCCGCCGTAGCCTTTTACCCTCGTTATACCCTGCTTGACGGTGCGGGGACCCTGATGGGCACCCTGTACGTCGGACTGCTAAGTTATTTGTACCTGCTGAGAACATTGCCTGACGGCTGGATCTGGCTGGTTTTTATGCTTGCCGGAACCTGGGCGAGCGATACGGCTGCCTATTTTACCGGAATGGCATTTGGTAAAAGAAGGATTGCCCCGGTTTTAAGCCCTAAAAAAACTCTTGAAGGAGCAATCGGGGGATTGCTGGGAAGCTTTCTGGCAGGGTGTTTATTTGTATCTGTTTACCCGTTTTTACCGCCGGCAAAGATACTTTTGCTGTCGCTTATGGTTGGTATGGCGGCGGAAGTGGGCGACCTGCTCGAGTCGGCCTTTAAAAGGCAGGCCGGGATAAAAGATTCCAGCAAGCTTATACCGGGGCACGGAGGCATCCTGGACCGGTTTGACAGTGCCCTGTTTACCGCCCCGCTGGTATATTACTATGTAATGCTGTTTATAATAAATTGAGGTGACTGTAAAAATTGCCCAGACCATTACTGGTATTGATTTATATTGCCGTAACGGTTATTTCGGCAGTTGTCGTAATAATTGCCTTTAATTACATACTGCCGATTCTCGTTCCGTTTCTTATAGCTTTTGTCTTCAGCGTTTTGATGGAGCCAATAATCAGGGTGCTGGAACAAAAGGCAAGGTTTTCCCGCGGGCCGGCGACAATGGCTGCAATGGTCTTATTTTTCGGCGGGATAGCCGTTGTTTTTTCGGTTCTGGTCCTGCAACTGGTGGCGGAACTGATCCAGTTGTCACTTTCCCTGCCCGCTGCAGCAGCGGAATTCAGAAACTATTACCAGGTTTTCATTGAAAAAATAACGGCCTTTTATATTTCCCTGCCGCCGGGAGTTATCTCGTCTATTGAACAAAACATTTCTACCCTTACCGACAGTTTGCAGGGATTGGTCAGCAGAATGGCCAACTCCCTTATGATGTTCGTTTCGCTGGTGCCCGGAACCCTCACGGTGCTGGTGGTGAGTATCATTGCCACTTACTTTTTGGCGCGTGACCGTTATCTTATCATAAAGTTTTTAATGCGCGTGTTCCCCTCTCCCTGGGGCGAAAAGGCGGTGGCGGTTATCCAGGACATGTCCGCAGCCTTTATTGGATATTTAAGGGCCCAGGCGGTTCTGGTGCTTATTACCACCGTGCTGAGCGTCACCGGCCTTTATCTGATCGGGGCAAAATATGCCCTGACCATCGGTCTCTTAGTCGGTTTCTTTGATCTGATTCCGGTTCTCGGTCCTGCCACCGTTTACATCCCGTGGGTGATCTGGTCCTTTGTTACCGGAGCAACTGCCTTTGGCGTAAAGATTGCCGTTTTGTACCTGATTGTCCTTTTAACCAGGCAATTTCTTGAAACAAAGATCGTTTCGGCAAATCTCGGCCTTCACCCCCTGGCAACTCTTATTGCCATGTATGCCGGTTTAAAGACAATGGGAATTTCCGGCTTGATTATGGGCCCGGTTTTGCTGATCGCCCTGCAGTCCATCGTGAAAACCGTGTTCTTTACTTCAAAGGGAAAATAACAGCTTGAATCTGTTTACCTTATGGCTTGCCGGTGATATAAAATGAAAAATATAGTATTAATTGGCAGTACAGGTTCTATCGGGCGGCAGACCCTGGAAGTGATCGGGAGCCTGCCGGACAGATTTAAGGTAGTAGGTCTGGGGTCGGGGAAGAACTGGCGCCTTATGGCCGAACAAATCAGGGTATTTCGCCCTTCGGCGGTCGCAATGGCCGGTGAAAGGGAAATCATGAACTTGAAAGAGCTGCTGGCCGGAAGTTACTGCCCCGAACTGGGCTGGGGCAGGACCGGCATGGAAAGTCTGGCCTCGATGCCTGAGGCCGATCTGGTGGTCGTGGCGGTAACCGGCTTTGCCGGCATATACCCGACAATTGCGGCAATCCAAGCCGGAAAAGATGTTGCCCTGGCCAATAAAGAGACCCTGGTTGCTGCCGGACACCTGGTAATGAAAATGGCCGAACGGCATAGGGCAGCCATTCTGCCCGTTGACAGCGAGCACTCGGCGGTATGGCAGTGCCTGTGCGGCCGCAATTCCGGCGAAGTGGAGAAGATAATCCTGACTGCTTCAGGCGGCCCTTTTCGTGAAATGTGTCTAGAAAAACTGGAAAAGGTAACTGTGGATATGGCCTTAAAGCACCCCAACTGGAATATGGGCAGCAAAATTACAATAGATTCGGCCACGCTAATGAACAAGGGGCTGGAGGTTATTGAAGCAAAATGGCTGTTTGGATTAAACTATTCCCAGATAGAGGTGGTAATCCACCCTCAGAGCATCGTCCATTCGGCGGTTGAGTTTCTTGACGGATCGGTTATTGCCCAGATGGGATTGCCCGACATGCGCCTTCCCATTCAATATGCCCTGACTTACCCAGAGCGCCTGCCCGGCTCGTTTCCAAAGCTTAAGCTGGCCAGCCTGCAGGGGCTGACTTTTGAGGAGCCTGATACCAGGAGATTTCCGTGTTTGAGCCTGGCTTTCGAGGCAGGTCTGGCAGGCGGTACGATGCCCGCAGTGCTCAATGCGGCCAATGAGGTGGCGGTGGAGTTTTTCTTAAAGGGGTTGTTGCCTTTTTTGGGCATACCATCAGTTGTAAGGTCGGTCATGGAAAAGCACGAGATGGCAAGCGATCCCGGACTGGAGGAAATTATCGAGGCGGACCGCTGGGCCAGAAACATGGGAGTGAAAGTCATCAGGGATCTGTTTAATTGATAGATTGAGGTGGACATGATGTTAACCTTTATGGCTTCAATATTTGTTTTCGGCATGCTGATCTTTTTCCATGAGCTCGGTCATTTTATGCTGGCCAAGCTGGTCGGGATAAAAGTGCGGGAATTCAGCCTGGGCTTTGGCCCGAAAATATTTGGTATGCACCGGGGGGAAACTGCCTACAACCTGCGGGCCCTGCCGCTGGGAGGGTTTGTCCGCATGGCCGGGATGGATCCCAACGAGGAAGAGGAAGACGTTGATGAAGAGCGCGGCTTCAACAGGAAAACCATAGGGCAGCGGGCGGCGGTCATCTTTGCCGGTCCTTTGATGAACTTTTTGCTGGCCGTGCTTCTTCTGGCGGTGATTTTTATTTTTCAAGGCCTGCCGGTGCCGTCGAACAGCACCCGGGTCGGCGAGGTTATTCCCGGCTTTCCTGCCGAAAAAGCCGGCATTGTTGCCAACGACAGGATTGTGGCGGTCAATGGGCAGCGGGTTGAGACATGGGAAGAAATGGTCGGGATTATTAACGGAATGCCCGAGCAAAAAATTTTAATTGACTTTGAAAGAGAGGGAACTCTGCGGCAGGTCGAACTGGTGACCGCACGGGATGAAAACGGCCTGGGTAAAATAGGCGTATACCAGGCCAACGATTTCGTCAGGGTGGGCCCTCTCCGGTCCCTGGCCCTGGGAGCCGAATGGACCGGCAGGGTTACCGTAATGATCCTTGACTTTATTTCAAAAATGCTCTTCGGCCAGGTGCCGGCCGATCTGGGCGGCCCGGTGCGGGTGGTCAGCGAAATAGGCAAGGCGGCACAGGTAGGCTTTTTCTTCCTGCTGCAGCTTTCTGCCTTCTTAAGCATAAATCTTGGCCTGTTCAATCTTTTTCCAATACCCGCCCTGGACGGGAGCAGGATCCTGTTCCTGGCCTGGGAGAAAATCAGGGGCCGTCCGGTGGATCCAGTCAAGGAAAATTTTATCCACCTGGTCGGTTTCGGTTTGCTTCTGCTCTTGATGGTGGTAATTACTTACAACGACATCCTGCAAATCTATATTCTTGATAAGATTCCGGAGCAGTAAAATATTATATTGCAGTAAGGTTGCAATATAGTTGAACTTATTTCTCCTGATTTAGGCGTTGCAGTGCATTAGCTGTATAAAAGGGTGTGTGCGACATGCACAGAAGGAAGACACGGCCGGTTTTTGTGGGTAAGGTGCAGGTGGGAGGCGGGGCGCCCGTAAGCGTTCAGTCCATGACCAATACCGATACCAGGGATGCCGCCGCTACAATAAAGCAAATCAACGAACTTGCCGCCGAAGGGTGCGAAATAGTACGCGTGGCCGTGCCCGATTGGGAGGCCGCCGGCGCGCTGCCGGTTATTGTGAAAAACATCAGCATTCCCCTTGTTGCCGACATTCATTTTGACTACCGCCTGGCGCTGGAGGCCATTAAGGCGGGAGTGGACGGGCTGCGGATCAACCCGGGCAACATTGGCGGCCGGAACCGGGTTGAGGCAGTTGCGGCGGCCGCGCGGGAACGCGGCATTCCCATCCGCATCGGGGTAAACGCCGGCTCACTTGAGAAAAGGCTTCTTGAAAAGTACGGCGGCGTTACTCCTCTTGCCATGGTCGAGAGCGCCTTGAACCATATTAAGATTTTAGAGGACCTTAATTTCGATAATATTAAAGTATCACTGAAAGCATCAAATTTACGTTTAATGATCGAAGCCTACCGTTTATTGTCGGAAAAGGTGGATTATCCGCTGCATGTCGGTGTCACCGAGGCCGGCACACTATGCTACGGAACTGTCAAATCCGCCCTGGGAATAGGCATTCTTTTAAATGAAGGGATTGGGGATACCATCAGGGTTTCCCTTACCGGGCACCCTCGCCACGAGGTAAGGGTGGGCTATGACATCTTAAAGGCCCTTGGATTGCGCCGCAGGGGGGTGGAGGTAATTTCCTGCCCTACCTGCGGCCGCACCCAGATCGACCTGATCAGGATAGCCGAAGAGGTTGAAGAAAGGCTTCGGCGGCTGGATAAGCCGCTGAAGGTGGCCGTAATGGGATGTGCCGTCAATGGTCCCGGGGAGGCCAGGGAGGCTGATGTGGGAATAGCCGGGGGAAAAGGGGAAGGCCTTCTTTTCCGCAAGGGCAGGGTAATCCGGAAGGTGCCGCAGGACAGGCTGGTAGACGAGCTTATAAAGGAAATCCAAACATTTTGAAATATTTATTTTTCATTAACTGGGAGGAGTTTCATGCGAGCTTCAGAATTGTTTTCTCCTACATTAAGAGAGGTGCCTGCCGAAGCGGAGGTGGTAAGCCACCAGCTTTTGCTGCGGGCCGGTTTCATCAGGCGGGCGGCGGCGGGGGTTTACACTTACCTGCCTCTGGCAATGCGCGTAATAAAAAAGATCGAGCAGATCGTCAGGGAGGAAATGGACCGGCAGGGCGGCCAGGAACTGCTGATGCCGATAATTCAGCCGGCGGAAATATGGCAGGAGTCAGGCCGCTGGGACGTGTACGGCCCGGAGCTCTTCCGCCTGAAGGACAGGCACGATCGCGATTTTGCCCTTGGTCCTACCCACGAAGAGATCATCACGGTCCTGGTGCGGGGCGAGGTCAGTTCGTACAAACAACTGCCCCTGTTGCTTTACCAGATCCAGAACAAGTACCGCGATGAGCGGCGCCCCCGGTTCGGGCTAATGCGCGGCCGGGAGTTTATCATGAAGGATCTGTATTCTTTCGACCGGGACGAAGAAGGTTTGAATGTCAGCTACATGAAAATGTACGAGGCCTACACCAGGGTCTTTCAGCGCTGTGGTCTGCACTTCAGGCCTGTGGAAGCCGATTCAGGGGCCATAGGCGGCAGTGATACCCATGAGTTTATGGTCCTAGCCGAATCGGGCGAGGCTACGGTGCTTTATTGCGATGGAAACGGCTGTGATTATGCCGCCAACGTGGAAAAGGCCGCCCTGCCTTTTAAAGAACGCAGGACGGAGGAGGAGATGAGGCCGGTTGCTGCCAGGGAGACGCCGGGATGCCGCTCTGTGGAAGAGGTTTGTGGGTTTTTGGGAGTGCCGGCCAGGAAAATTATCAAGACGCTCATTTACAGGACGGAAAAAGAGGTGCTGGCAGCCCTGGTCAGGGGAGACAGGGACGTAAACGAGGTTAAGCTGCTGAACGCATCCGGTGCCCTTCGCCTGGAGCTGGCCGGGGCAGACACCGTAAAGAGCATTACCGGCGCCTCCGTCGGGTATGCCGGCCCGGTAGGTTTAAAAGGTGTAAGGATCATAGCCGATCCGGAGGCAGCGGCCGCGGTTAACGCGGTAACGGGGGCGAACAGGGATGATACCCACCTTATAAACGTCAATCCGGGCAGGGACTTTAAAATCGATCTTGTTGCCGACATAAGGATGGTTCAGGCCGGAGAGCCCTGCCCGCGGTGCGGCGCCGGCCTGAAAGAGGCAAAGGGAATTGAAGTTGGCCAGATTTTTAAACTGGGCGATAAATACAGCAGGGCGCTGGGGGCCAGCTACCTGGACGAAAAAGGACAAAGCAGGCCGGTAATCATGGGCTGCTACGGAATTGGCATCACCAGGACCATGGCAGCGGCAATAGAACAGAACCATGACCGGGACGGAATAATCTGGCCGGCATCGATAGCTCCTTTCCATGTTGTGGTTATACCTGTCAACGTCAAAGACGGCGGCCAGTATGCCATGGCCGAAGAAGTTTACAGCCGCCTGTGGGCGGCTGGCATAGAAGCGGTGCTGGATGACCGGACCGAACGGGCCGGGGTCAAGTTCAAAGATGCCGATTTAATTGGCTATCCCCTGCGGATTACAATTGGAGCTAAAGCGGTAGAGGAAAAACTGGTTGAAATACGCATTCGCAAAAACGGAGAAACCGTCTTTGTCCCGATGAATGAATTAGAAGAAAAAGTGGAGGATATGCTGAAGGAGCTTTAGCTTCCGGCGTTTGCACGAAATCAAATTTCACTGAAGTTTGCAGTGAAAGAAGGTATGGGAAATAGGGAAATTCAAGAAGGTTTTGATCCTGTCCGTCACCGTTGGAGCGGGGCACATGCGCTCTGCGGAGGCGCTTAAAAAAGCAGCCGGCATCCTTTACCCGGAGGCCGAGGTAGACATCCTGGACACCTTTCGCTATGCCAGCCCGTTTCTGGAAAAAGTGGTGGTAGGCACTTACATGGAAATACTTAAGATGAGCCCGGTAGTTTACGGTTATCTCTACCGCCAGGCCGAGCGCGGCCAGCCTCTGTCCGGAAGGGGTAAAATGGAATTTAACAGGATATTGAGCATACTGACCGCACCGAGGCTCGAAAATTACATTAATAAATTCCGCCCCGAAGCAATAATTTGCACCCACCCTTTTCCGCTGGGAGTTATATCTTTTATGAAAAAGAGGGGGGCTTACCGGGGGCCTCTTCATGCCGTTATCACGGACTTTACCGTTCACTCTTTCTGGATTTTTCCGGAGGTTGACCGTTACTTTGTCGGGGCGGAACCTTTAACCAAACAGTGTGAAGAATTCGGGATCGGGCCGGAACGCGTAAGCGCTACCGGAATACCTATTGACCCTGCTTTCAATGCCACATACGATAAGCATGAACTGAAGAAGCAGCTTGGGCTCGACCCTGTTATGCCGGTGGCTTTGATCATGGGCGGAGGGCTTGGAATGGGCCCCCTCGCCTCGGCGGTAAAAAATCTGGGTAAGAACATAAGCGGCTTGCAGCTTATTGTTGTGGCCGGAACCAATAAAGCGCTCCAGGAAAAACTGCTCAAAATGACTCCTGAGCTGGCATTAAACGTGAAAATTTTCGGTTTTGTTGATAACATTCATCACCTGATGGCAGTTGCCGACTTAATGGTGGGCAAGGCCGGGGGGCTGACCTGTGCCGAGGCCCTGGCCATGGGGCTGCCCTTGTTTATAGTAGATCCGCTGCCCGGCCAGGAGGAAAGAAATGCCGAATTCATCACCGCCGCAGGGGCGGGCATAAAGGTTGACGGTGGAAAACTGGCTGAAACGGTGCGGTTTTACTTCGAAAATACGGACAAGCTGCAGGAGATGACCAGGGCTGCAGCAGCACTGGGCAAACCCAGCGCAGCCTTCGACGTATGGGTCAGGCTTAATGATTCTTAAAATTTTTTCTGGTGGAAAGCTTATCAGGCGGTGCTCCGCCAAAATGGCCCTTGTCAACTATTGTCTTCTATGGTATACTAACTTTGGTTTGCGGCAAGGGAGAATTTTTGAGATTTTCTCAAGGAGTGGGTAAACCCCACTCTTTCGTCTTATCACGGATACGAAGTATCTATTTAGAAAACCATAAGAATACATTAAAATAATGTTTTCTTTAAGGAGGTTTCCCTTTGGCCAGGGAAAAAGTTCTGGAACTAGTTAAAAGAGTGACGCTACCTGTCGTTCAGGAAGCAGGCCTGGAACTTGTTGACGTTGAGTATGCGAAAGAAGGCGGCCGGTACTACCTCCGCATTTTTATAGATAAGCCCGGCGGTGTCAGGATTGAGGACTGCCAGCATGTATCTGAAAAAATTGACAGGTTGCTGGATGAACTGGATCCAATTCCACAGTCGTATTTTCTCGAAGTATCATCGCCCGGGATCGACAGGCCCCTGAAAAAGGCCGGTGACTACATCCGTTTTGCCGGCAGGTTGGCTAGGGTCAAGACTTTTTCACCGGTGGAAGGCAGGAGGAAGTTTACCGGCCGCATTGTCGGAATGCACGGTGAAGACGTCGTGATGCAGGTAGAGGGGAAAGAAATGTCCATACCCTTTAAGCAGATTGCTTCGGCGCGGCTGGAAGTGGAATTTTAAATTTTTCAGGGAGGAAGGAGTATGAACACCGAATTTTTGGAAGCCCTGAAGGACCTGGAAAGGGAGAAGGGCATAGCAGTCGATGTCCTGCTAGAAGCTATAGAAGCTGCTCTTCTCTCTGCTTACAAAAGGAATTTCGGGTCCCTCCAGAACGCCCGGGTCCACATAGATCGCGAAACCGGAGAATTTAAAGTTTACACCCAGCGGACGGTTAGTGAGCACGTTGAGGATCCCCGCCAGGAAATAGACATAAAAGAGGCAAGGGCGATAAATCCGAACTACGCGCCGGGGGACATTGTGGAAAGCGAGGTTACCCCTAGAGACTTTGGCCGCATAGCTGCCCAGACGGCCAAACAGGTTGTGGTACAGCGAATCAGGGAAGCGGAAAGAAATATTATCTATGAAGAGTTTGCCAACCGCGAAGGGGATATAGTAACCGGCATTGTCCAGCGGGTTGAACAGAAGAACGTGTACATCGAACTAGGAAAGACAGAAGCCATTTTGGCGCCTTCCGAACAGATTCCCGGTGAGGAATACCGTCAGGGGGACAGGATTAAGACTTACATTGTTGAAGTCAGAAAGACGACAAAGGGGCCCCAGATTTTGGTTTCCCGCACCCACCCCGGCCTTTTGAAAAGGCTTCTCGAGATGGAAGTCCCGGAGCTTCAGGAGGGTATTGTTGAGCTGAAGGGTATTGCCCGGGAGGCCGGGGCGCGATCGAAAATAGCCGTATATTCTAAGGATGAAAATGTTGATCCGGTTGGCGCCTGTGTAGGGCCGAAAGGAATGAGGGTACAAAATATTGTAAGCGAGTTAAACGGCGAAAAAATTGATATTATAAAGTGGAATCCGGATCCGTCCAAATTTGTGGCGAGTTCGCTAAGCCCCGCCAAAGTCATAGCGGTGGAAATATGGGAAGAGGAAAAAGTTGCCAGAGTAATAGTTCCGGATTATCAGCTTTCCCTGGCTATCGGCAAGGAGGGGCAGAACGCCCGCCTGGCGGCGAAACTTACCGGGTGGAAGATCGATATAAAGAGCGAGACGCAAATGAGGGAAATTTATCCTGAAGAATACAATGAACTTTTTAGCGATGAGTATGAATAGGAGGAAGAACGGTGCCCAGGGTTAAGAAGATACCCCAGCGGATGTGCGTCGGGTGCCAGGAAATGAAGCCTAAAAGGCAGTTAATCAGGATAGTACGGACGCCCGAGGAAAAAATAGAGATTGATCCTACTGGAAAACGTTCCGGGCGCGGCGCTTATATCTGTCCCGAAATGGAGTGTTTTAATAAGGCAATTAAAGGAAAGCGCCTTGAAAAGGCGCTGCAAAGGCCGATAGCCCAGGAAGTGCTTGAAGCTCTTAGGCAGGGACTGGTGAAATAGTTTGGAACTGGGCAGGATGATCGGTTTGGGAATGCGCGCCGGCAGTGTGGTATCGGGTGATATGGCAGTTAAAAGTGCGCTGGATAGAGGCAAAGTTAAAACTCCTGGTAATTGCGCAAAATGCTTCCGAACGGACGCGTAATAAACTGATCAGGCTTGCCGGCATGAAGAATGTTCCCATGGTATTTTTTGGCTCAAAAGAGGAGCTGGGCCGGCTGATCGGAAAGACTGAGCGCTCCTCGGTGGCTTTTACCGATAAAAAAATGGCTGAGGGTATTCTCAGGGCTTTGGAAGGGGGAGGGGTCAACCGTACAGAGATAAAACCCTGGAGGTGATGCATATGGTTAAAAAACGTGTACACGAACTTGCCAAAGAACTTAAGATAGAAAGCAAAGAAATTATAAACAGGTTAAACCAGATGGGGATTAACGTCAAATCCCATATGAGCACGCTGGAAGACGGCGTGGTGGAACGCTTGCACCAGCTTTACAGACCGGACCAGGAAGAAGTAAAACCTGCTGCGGCAAAGCCTCCTGCAGCAGGCCAGACAATAAAGCCCGAAGAGGTTGCTCCTCAGGCTCAGCCGGAAAGCAGGAAAAAAGATGCTGCTATGCTAGATTCTCAAAAGCCTGACCGGGACAGGGTCCAGAAAAACGGCCGGGAAAGGGCGGGCAAGGCAACAAGGGCAGACCATTATAAAGGAGCAGGTCTGGTCGAGCGGGTACCTTCGCGCCCGCCGGACAGGCGCTTTCAGGAAAGGCCCAAGCAGTCTGACAAGGCAAGGCCGTGGGGTCAGCCCCGGGCAGATCAGGGGGCAAGGTTGAAAACGGCTGACTTTGTGCAGGAACGGACAAGAAGTGCCAGGGCCGGTCAGGATTATTCCCAACCGGAAAAGGTACAGCAGGAAAGAGTGCAGGACCGTCAGCAAAAAGAACGCCCGCCTTTTGAAAAAGCCCAGCAGCCCAGGCCGCAGCACGAACACAAACCTCAGGATTCCGTTAAGGAGAGACCTCATCCGGAGCGGGCGTCGAGAGAGGCTGATAATGCCAAGCGCGCCGAGCGCCTGGATAAAGGTGCCGGAAAGACTGCCGAAATAGCCTATAAATCAGGCCTTAAGGCATTAGAAAAAGCCCAGGTGGGAACCAAACCGCAGCGGGCCGGGGAGCGGGGGGCGCGCCCGGGCGGTTTACACGAAACAAAACCCAAAAAAAACCTTGCTCCCGGAGATGCGGGTTATGCAAAACTTTGGCAGGAACAAACTCCTGTAATACCGCAGAAGCTTCTGGATGACAGAAGGCGGCAGACAGAGGAAAAAGTAAAGGTTACGGAAAAGCAAAAGCAGCAGGCCAAGAGCCAGAAACTCGTTAAAAGCCGTGAAAAGCGCAATGCCATGGCAGAACTGGCTGAAGAGAGACTGCGGCCTAGGCCGGCTGTTGCCGGCTCCCGCAAAAAAGGAGCGGCCAAGCCGCAAGAACAGGCTCAGAAGCCAGCCCAGCCGCTGGAGAAAAAGCCGATTGTGCTGGGCGAGTCCACCACTGTACAGGAACTGGCGCTCAAAATGCACAAAAGCCCGGCCGAACTGATTAAAAAGCTGATGCAGCTGGGCGTCATGGCTACGATCAACCAGGAGATAGATACCGATACTGCTACTATTCTGGCCGGGGAATTCGGATATGAAGTTGAAGTTAAACTGCCTGTGGATATCGAAGCGATGCTAATGCAGGAGCCTGAGGATGATCCGGTCAGCCTGCAAGACAGGCCATGCGTGGTTACGGTGATGGGTCACGTTGACCACGGAAAAACCTCGCTGCTTGACGCTATCAGGGAAACAAATGTAACCGCTACGGAAGCGGGCGGGATTACCCAGCATATTGGTGCCTACCAGGTTGAACATAATGGCAAAAAAATAACCTTTCTGGATACTCCCGGCCATGAAGCCTTTACGGCCATGCGGGCGCGCGGTGCCAGGGTAACCGACATTGCCATTCTGGTGGTGGCGGCCGACGACGGGGTAATGCCCCAGACGGTTGAGGCCATAAACCACGCTAAGGAGGCAAAGGTGCCGATTATCGTGGCCATCAATAAAATAGATAAACCCGGGGCAAATCCCGACCGGGTGAAACAGCAGCTTACCGAGCACGGTCTGGTGGCCGAGGAATGGGGCGGAGATACCATTTGCGTTAATGTTTCCGCCCTGAAAAAAGAAGGCCTGAAAGATCTTTTGGAGATGATCCTGCTTGTGGCCGAGATGTCCGAATTAAAAGCAAACCCGAACCGGCCGGCCAGAGGCACCGTAATTGAAGCCGAACTGGATAAAGGGCGCGGTCCTGTTGCCAATGTCCTGGTACAAAACGGAACGCTTAACGTGGGCGACACCTTAATAGCCGGAGCGGCGTTCGGGCGGGTAAGAGCGATGATGGATGATAAAGGACGCCGGATTAAGAAAGCAGGCCCGTCAACGCCGGTTGAAGTGCTCGGTTTTTCGGAAGTTCCGCAGGCTGGCGACATTTTTGTTGTCGTCGAGGACGAAAAGCTGGCCAGAACCATCGTAGCCCGCAGGCAGGCCAGGAAGCGCGAAGAGGAACTGAAGTCCACGGCCAGGGTATCGTTGGCAGATTTGTTCAAGCATATTCAGGAAGGCCAGATTAAGGAACTGGGAATAATTATTAAGGCCGATGTTCAGGGGTCGGTCGAGGCTTTGCGGCAAGCTCTGGAAAGGTTAAGCACGGACGAGGTGAGGGTTAACATTATTCACGGCGGCGTGGGTGCGATAACCGAGACAGATGTTATGTTGGCCTCCGCGTCAAACGCCATTATTATCGGGTTTAACGTGCGTCCCGACGTAAATGCCCGTAAGGCTGCCGAAAATGAAAAGGTGGACGTCCGCCTTTACCGGGTAATCTACGACGCCATTGAAGACGTAAAGGCGGCTATGAGCGGCCTGCTGGAACCCGAATACCGCGAGGTAACCCTCGGCCGGGCAGAAATACGCAAGATTTTCAGGTCCTCCAAGATTGGAAACATTGCCGGCTGCTATGTTCTGGAAGGCAAAATTGAGAGAGATGCCAGTGTCAGGGTTATACGTGACGGAATTGTTGTTCACGAGGGCAAACTGGAATCACTGAAAAGGTTTAAAGACGATGTCAGGGAAGTGGTACAGGGGTATGAGTGCGGCATTGCCCTGGAGAAGTTCAATGAGATCCAGGAAGGGGATATTATCGAAGCCTTTACGGTTGAGGCTATAAAGCGGCAGTTAACCTGATTTTCCGTTAGGGCAGGTCCGGGCTGATTGTATATAAAGATATGGATGCCGTATTTGCTGTGGGCTATGAATTCACGGTGGAAATATGTCGCCACCTGCTCGTTAAAAGGCGGCAGGGTTACTAATCTTGGAGGTGTCTGGGCTATGTCATTCCGCTCTGAAAGAGTGGCTGAAGCTATAAAGAAAGAAGTTTCAGACATGCTTAGAAATGAGTTAAAAGATCCACGGATTGGCTTTGTGACAATAACATCTGTAGAAGTATCCAAGGACCTGAGATATGCCAACATTTACGCAAGTGTTTTCGGAAGCCCGGACGATCAGAAAGAAACTATTGAAGCCCTTAAGAAGGCGCAGGGATTTATTCGCGGAGAACTGGGAAAAAGGATTAGGTTGCGTTATACCCCTGAAATAACCTTTAAGCTCGATCAATCCATAGGCAGGGGCTCAAGAGTGCTGGCGCTTATGGAAGAGGTCCGGGAAAAGGGTGGCGGCCAGGATGAGTAGCCTGGCAGTCATTGCGGAAGTTATAAAGCGTGCTGGCAATGTCCTGATATGCGGCCATATCATGCCTGACGGGGATTGTCTGGGGTCGGTTCTGGCCCTGGGACTGGCATTGGAAAAGATTGGTATAAAGGCAACCATGGCCGGCCCCGACCCTGTTCCAGCAGTATACGCTTTTTTGCCCGGAGCTGAAAAATTTGTTTCTGGCGATCCGCCTGAAGGCAATTACGATACTTTGATCATTCTCGACTGCTCAGTTCCCGAAAGGCTGGGCAAAGGCTACAGGGAACTGGCGGAAAAAAAAGATCTTACCGTAATTAATATCGACCATCACCACGGGTACAATCCTTTCGGTCGTTACAGGTATATCGACCCGTCGGCAGCAGCGGTGGGTGAAATTGTTTTTGACCTTTTGCACCTGATGCAGGTGCGGATTGATTCTGCCATCGCAACCTGTCTTTACACGGCAATAATTACCGACACAGGGTCGTTTCAATATAACAATACCACCCCTAATACTCACCGCCGGGTGGCGGAGCTTCTTGAGTGCGGGGCTCCCGCGGCGCAGGTCAACATCCGGCTTTATGAGGAAAAGCCCAGAGCTGCCCTGCTGTTGTTGGGCAAGGCATTGAATTCCCTTAAAATAAGTACCTGTGGAAGGGTTTCCTGGATGACGGTAACCCTGGAAGATTTAAAAAGTGCTGGTGCGGTGGACGAGCATGCGGATGGGCTGGTTAATTATGCCAGATCGGTTATGGGAGTTGAAGTGGGTATGCTGTTCCGGGAGGTGTCCGAAGGGAAGTACAAGGTAAGCTTCAGGTCGAAGAAGGCTGTCGACGTAAACCGCCTGGCTGCGCTATTTGGCGGCGGGGGGCATCCGCGTGCTGCAGGCTGTGTCATACAAGGGGAGTTGGAGGATTTAAAGGAAAAAATTGTGTCGGCTGCAATTCTGGCGGCCGGGGGAAGCAGTTTATGAACGGCATTGTTAATGTGTTAAAACCTCCGGGCATGTCTTCACACGATGTGGTTGACAGGATCCGCCGCATTTTTGGAGTAAAAAAAGCAGGTCACACAGGTACGCTAGATCCCGGCGCGGCAGGCGTACTGGTGGTTTGCCTGGGAGTTGCCACCAGACTGGCGCGGTTCCTGCTAGGCGAAGATAAAGAATACCGCGTGGAAATAACATTTGGAATGAGCACCTCAACCGGCGATTCTTATGGGGAAATAACGGATCAAAGGGATGCTTCATTTCTAAAGGAGCATGACATTATCCGTGTTTTACCCGAGTTCACCGGAGAAGTCAGGCAGGTGCCGCCGATGACCTCTGCGATTAAATGGCGGGGCAAAAAACTGTACGAACTTGCCAGGGAAGGTCTGGTCGTGGAGCGTCAGGAAAGAGCCGTTTACATAAAGTCTCTGGAATTTATCCGGGGAAGCGGTTGGGGCACCCCCAGTCCGAGGGCGCTTATGCACTTATCCTGCTCCAAGGGGACGTATGTCAGGTCGCTTTGCCACGATATGGGCAGCCGCCTGGGCTGCGGAGCGCATATGTCCTTTTTGGTAAGAACCAGGGCAGGTCCATTTAAGATTGCCGATTCGGTTACCCTGGAAGAGCTTCAAGCAGCAGCATCGAAGGGGGTGCTGGAGCGGAAAATTATTGAAATGGACAGGGCGGTATCGGAGTATCCAGAAGTGATTGTAAAAAGCAGTGCAGTTAAAGCTGTTGCAGCAGGTTCGAAATTATACATACCGGGAGTCGCCAGAATGCCCCTGGATCTGGATTGCGGCAAACTGGTTCGCCTGACCGGGCCGGATGGACTGCTGGCGATAGCGGAGGCCGGACGCGAGCCATTTGATAAAGAAAAGCTTTTTTTTAAACCGGTTTGCGTTCTGGCGAGGCAGGCAGGGAGGTCGTCGAATTGATTGTTCATCACCACTGGAAGGATCTCAGGGAGGAGTATTATCACAGGCTTGTAATCGGCCTAGGCAATTTTGACGGAGTACATTTGGGCCACCAGAAGCTTATTTCTGAACTAGTATCAATGGGTAAGGAACTGGAAGGGACAACAGCCGTTTTTACGTTTCATCCGCATCCTCTGGCAGTTCTAGACCCGGAAAATTGCCCTCCTCTTCTTTTAACGCAGGAATCAAAGCAGAAACTTATAGCCAGGATGGGGGTAGAAGTACTTTTTCAGGTGCCTTTTGACTTAAAACTGGCCAATATTTCTCCTGAGGACTTTATTAGGATTGTCTTGTATGAAGAACTGGGGGTAATTGGAGTTGTGGTCGGCTACAATTATACCTTCGGGCATAAAGGCAAGGGTACTCCTGATTTGCTAGAAAAATTCTCCGGCAGGTACGGCTACCGGCTCAAGGTTGTTCCGCCGGTTACAGTAGAAGGCCAGGTGGTAAGCAGCACACTGATCAGAGGCCTGTTGCTAAAAGGGGAAGTTGCGGAAGCATCGAGGTACCTCGGATATTATCCTTTTGTAGAGGGTACGGTGGTAGCCGGTGACAGGCGCGGGAGCAAGCTTGGCTTTCCTACCGCTAATCTGGACATAGATCAAAATCTTTTAGTTCCCTCCAACGGCGTGTATTCAGCTATGGTAAACGTTGACGGCGATTCTTATTATGGTCTGGCCAACATTGGCACCAAGCCGACTTTCCAGGGGAAAAAAAGAAATATAGAAGTTCATTTGCTGGACTTTTACCGAGATTTGTACGGAAAGCATATAAAAGTCAGTTTTACCAGGCGTCTGAGGGAAGAAAAAAAATTTAAGACACCGGCAGACCTGGTTAAACAAATAGAGCGCGATATACGTCAGGCCAGGAATGAATGGTCGAATCTGATAGAATAAATAAAATTAGGGGTAAATATAATTTTACAGGCAGCGTTTACATCAGTATCAGATTATGCTAAAATGAACACGTTAAACGTCCCGCAATAATAGTAAGGCCTTAAACTAAAAGTTGGGACGGTGTGCTTTTCCGGCCCCGGCCGGCAAAATGTCCCCATGGCTTTTTGTGAAGGGAAGACGTTAACCGTGGGAGTTCCAAAATTCGATTCGAGTGAAGAAGAAATAAAAAAATGGCTTAATCATATTGCCTTAATTTGTTTGAGCGAAGAATTCCAGTCTTTAAAGAGTGAGCTGGAAGCCATTTATAGCGAGTCGAATATAGAAAATTTCCGGTTGACGGCCTTCCAGGATGCCCTGTATGCCTTTCTCGCCCAGGAGGAAGAAGAACGGGCAAATCAATCATCCAGCACTTTTTAGGCTTACAGGCCGGCGATGAAAGTAATAATTACCGAGCACGCCCGAAAGCGCTTGCGGGACATGAGACAGGAAAAAATTACGATTGCGGATATTATCAACGCTGCCAGCGGCATACCGGGGCGCATTCCGACCGCCACCCGGTTTCGCGGGTTCTTTGCAAAATCGGGCCGGGTTTTTGATCTGGTTGCAAAGGATATACCAGGCGGGCGCCTGGTTATAACTATAATCGGGAAGTAATTTATTCCGGAACTGCAGGCTAGGGAATACGTTCTCCGGCGGTTAACTTGGCTTGCAGCGATTTGAGGGAAAAAGGAGGTGACGGCATGGCCCTGACATCAGAACAGAAAAAGAATGTTATTTCCAGATACAAACTTCACGATAACGATACGGGTTCACCGGAAGTGCAGGTAGCGATACTGACGGAGAGGATTAATTCATTAACCGAGCACTTGAAGCTGCACAAAGGCGATCACCACTCCCGCCGGGGGTTGTTGAAAATGGTTGGCCAGCGTAGGGCTTTGCTCAATTATTTACGTGATCGCCATTATGAGCGTTACCGTGCCTTAATTGACAAACTTGGCTTGAGGAAGTAAAATTTATGAAGCGGGTTTTACGCCCGCTTTTTATCGTATTCCAGGCTTTCAGTATTTTTTCAAAGAAAAGAAGGAAATAATATTATAATGTTGAATAATACAAAGTTTGTTAAATTTGCTTTAACCATGAACAGGAGGTATAACCCCTTAATGGCGGATCGTTCTATTTTGACAAGGGAAATTATTGTCGGCGGCCGGCCGATGATCCTGGAAACAGGAAGGCTGGCAAACCAGGCCAGCGGAGCGGTTTTCGTCCGTTACGGAGATACGGCCGTTCTGGTTACCGCTACCGTAGCCCCTACTGTCAGGGCGGGAATTGATTTCTTCCCCCTGACAGTTGATTATGAAGAAAGGTTTTACGCGGTAGGGAAAATTCCAGGAGGGTTTATTAAAAGGGAAAGCCGGCCGAGCGAGAAGGCTATCCTTTCTGGAAGGCTGATTGACAGGCCCATCCGACCCCTCTTCCCCAAGGAAATGAGAAATGAGGTTCAGGTAATAGCCACAATCCTGTCGGTTGACCAGGATAACGCCCCTGAAATAGCGGCCATGGTGGGTGCGTCAGCGGCGCTGCACATATCAGAAATCCCGCTCAAGTTTCCTATTGGGGGCGTAATTGTCGGGCGGGTGGACGGACGGTTTGTAATAAACCCGGTATTGGCACAGGCCGAGAAAAGCGATATGCATCTGGTAGTTGCCGGAACCAAAGACGCCGTAATGATGGTGGAGGCAGGCGCCAAGGAAGTGCCTGAAGAGGTTATCCTCGAAGCAATTTCTTTCGGCCATGAAACGGTAAAAGAAATCGTTGCGTTCATTGAAAGGTACCGCGAAGAGGCGCTGGAGATGGGGCTGGCCAAGGAAAAAATGGTAATTGAAGTGGCCGAGCCTGATCCAGTGCTGGTCGAAGCTGTTACCGGTCCGGCTACCGAAAAGCTGGATGGCGTGTTGCGCCGCTGCGTTAATGAAAGGCTTTCCAAGCAGGAAAGGGATTCCCTGCTGAACAACATTAAGGATGAACTGATGCAGAAGTTTCTGGCCGATTACCCCGAACAGGAAAGTTTGATTAAGGATCTGTTGGATTCAATAGAGAAAAAGCTGGTAAGGCGGATGATTACGGAAGAAGGGCTGCGCATTGACGGGCGCGCTTTAAACGAAGTCCGGCCCATATCGGTGGAAGTGGGCGTTCTGCCGCGGCCGCATGGTTCGGGTCTTTTCACCCGCGGTCAGACCCAGATTTTATCCGTTGTCACTCTAGGCACCGTATCCGAAGAACAGATTCTGGACGGACTCGGCGTAGAAGAATCAAAGCGCTTTATGCACCATTACAACTTTCCGCCTTACAGCACCGGTGAAACCAGACCGCTTCGCTCCCCCGGACGGCGTGAAATCGGCCACGGGGCGCTGGCAGAAAGGGCGCTGGCAGCAGTAATTCCGGGCGAAGAGGAATTTCCCTACACCATTAGAATCGTCTCGGAGGCGCTGGAATCCAACGGCTCAACCTCGATGGGCAGCGTTTGCGGCAGCACCCTTGCCCTGATGGATGCGGGCGTTCCAATTAGCGCGCCGGTAGCCGGCGTGGCGATGGGGTTAATTAAAGAGGGGGACAATTTTACCGTTCTTACCGACATTCAGGGTTTTGAGGACCACCTGGGCGACATGGACTTCAAAGTAGCAGGCACGGCCAAAGGCATTACCGCTCTTCAGATGGACATTAAAATACCGGGTATAACCAGGGAAGTGTTTGAAAAGGCCCTGGCACAGGCATATGAGGGCAGGATGCATATTTTAAACAAAATGCTGGAGGTCCTTCCTGCCCCCAGGCCGGAACTGTCCCCGCACGCTCCCAGAATTATACACATTACCATCGACCCTGATAAAATACGCGATGTTATCGGCCCTGGCGGCAAGGTCATAAAGAAGATTGTCGAAGAAACCGGGGCAGAAATAGATATCGAAGATGACGGCCGGGTTTTCATAGCTGCCGTTGACCAGGAAAAAGGTAGGAAGGCCCAGGAGATAATTGAAACCTTAACCAAGGAAGTGCAGACCGGTGAGATATATACCGGCAGGGTGACCAGAATAACCGACTTCGGGTGCTTCGTGGAAATTATCCCGGGAGTTCTGGGGATGCAGGGCAAAGAGGGCCTTGTACACATTTCCCAGCTTGCCCACCACCGGGTTAACAGGGTGGAGGACGTTGTCAAGGAGGGTGATGTTATACTGGTTAAGGTAACCGGTTACGACAGCCAGGGACGCCTCAAGCTGTCAAAAAAGGAGGCCACTCCGCCGCCGGAAAGCACAGCGATGAAAGAAGGGCGGGCCCACCGGCCGTCCAGGCGCAGGGAATCGGCCCGCTAAAATTTATTAACTCTCAAACCTCTACAGAAAGAGGTTTTTTTATTCTAATATAATTTACCCCCCTTTAACATAAAATTTTTTGAGATAACTTTACCGGGGGGAGCAGGCCTGATGTATTTTTTTACATTTACACTTAAAAAGAAAAGGATAAAATTATTTTTTCTGTTACTTGTTTTTTTATCCGTGAGCGGTTTCTTTTTAAATTGCTGGAGCGGCATTCTGCCGGAAGAAGCTATGGCCCCCGTTTATCATGGCAGCACCCGGGAAAAAAAGATAGCACTTACATTTAATGTAGTATGGGGCGAAGAATACATCAGGCAGTTGCTTGACTGCCTGAATGAAGAAAATGTTAAGGCCACTTTTTTTATTGGGGGTCAATGGGCCGAGGACTTTCCGGAACTGACCAGAGAAATTGCCGGAAACGGCCATGAAATAGGCAACCACGGTTATTCCCACCCGCATCCGGACAGGCTCTCACTTTCTGCAAATAAAGGGGAAATTAAGAAAACTGAAGATGTCCTGTTCAGGGTTGCAGCGGTAAAAACTGTCCTTTTTGCCCCGCCCTATGGCGAGCGGGGAAATGCAGTTCTCCGGGCAGCCGAGGAGGCCGGTTACACAACGGTGCTGTGGAGCATAGATACAATTGACTGGCAGCGCCCGAACCCGTCAGTTATTGTGCGAAGAGTGGCGGAAGGGGCCCATAACGGCGCTATAGTGCTGATGCACCCGACCGCACCGACCGTTCATGCTCTTCCCCTGATAATAAGAAATCTCAAAGAGCAGGGCTATGAACTTGTGAAAGTTTCCGCCCTTATTGAGGGGCTTAAAAAAGAAGAAGCTGTTGAGGAGAAAACAGGCGCCTAAAAAGCCGGGGCATGAAGTTTCTTCGGAACGGCAGTAACAGGCCTCTTTAGCAGTAAATAATATGGGTTGAAAGCGGGAAACCTTCTAAGGGAAAAGGAGGAGTTAACATTGCAGCGTTCACCCGGGACATTAAGTTATCTTGCCGCAGTAGTGCTACTTGCAATGTATTTTTCCTGTGCTCAGCCTGTTCATTCGGAAGAATTGTCTGAAACAGGGGCATTTTTTATTACTGCCGATGCTGCAGTGCTGATGGATGCCCGCACAGGACAGATCCTTTATGAAAAAAATGCGAGGCAAAAGAGGCCGCCAGCCAGCACTACAAAAATCATGACTGCCCTGCTGGCTTTGGAAGGGGGAGATCTCCAGCAGATTGTAACGGTCAGCCCCAATGCGGCTTCAACCGGCGAGGCCAGCCTGGACCTCAGGCCCGGTGAAAAGCTTACTCTCGAAGAACTGATTTACGGGGCAATGCTTGAATCAGGGAACGATGCCTGTGTGGCTATTGCCGAACACATCAGCGGTACAGAAGAGAACTTTGTGCTCTTGATGAACCAGAAGGCAAAAATGATTGGCGCTGAGGATACCAGCTTTAAAAACTCAAACGGGCTGCCTGCTGCCGGGCACTGCACAACGGCACGCGATTTGGCCGTCATAACAAGATATGCCCTGCGTAACGACATCTTCAGAAAAGTGGTCAGCACCAGGGGCAGAGCAGTAGGAGGGGAAAAATGCCGTTACCTGAGCAACACCAACCGCCTTTTGTGGAGCTACGCCTGGGCGGACGGGGTTAAGACGGGAACTACCGGCGAAGCAGGTAACTGCCTGGTGGCATCGGCTACTAAAGACGGCAGGCAATTGATAAGTGTGGTGCTGCACAGCGATGACCGATGGCTGGACTCTGTCAAGCTGATGGAATTCGGGTTTGAGAATTTTAATTTAGTTCAAGCGGTAGGCAGGGGGGAACCGATTGCCAGGGTTACTGTAAAGGAAGGCACAGAAAAAGAAGTTAAGGCTGTGGCGGGTGCCGGGATAGATGCCGTTGTGCCCAAAAATGGGCGAGAGCGGCCAGAAAAAGCAGTTGAGATAAAAAAGGATGTTATTGCTCCGGTGCAGAAAGGCCAGTATTTAGGCCGGGTGACCATTCTGGTTAAAGGAGAGGTTATCGGGAGTGCAGATCTGGTAGCTGACAGAAGTGTTGAGAGGGAAAATGCTCTTAGAGTTTTTTTAAAAAAGGCAGGAGGTTATTTTAAATAATTTAAAGAAATTATTTAAAAAATCTTTTTTAAAAACCAACAAAAAATTCTGTTAAACTAATTAACCTCGACAGCTAGCCTTGAGGAGGTTGCCAATGAATGTATCAAAAAGTTACCCTTGACAACGGTGTGCACATTCTTACAGAAGATGTTCCCCACGTCCGCTCGGTTGCTGTGGGATACTGGGTCGATGTTGGCTCGCGTGATGAAAATCCTGAAATTAACGGCATCTCTCACTTTATCGAGCACCTGATGTTTAAGGGAACCGAAAAGCGGACGGCAAAGGATATTGCTGAAGCTCTCGATGCCGTGGGGGGGCAGTTGAATGCATTTACAACCAAGGAATACACCTGTTACTATGCCAGGGTCCTTGACGAGCATTTCGATCTGGCTGTCGACCTTTTAAGCGACATGCTTTTCAGTTCAAAGTTTGCAGCTCATGACATAGAACGGGAGAGGAATGTAATTATTGAAGAAATTAAAATGTATGAGGACGCTCCGGACGAACTGGTGCACGACATCTTTGCCGGTTCGTTATGGCAGGGGCATGCCCTGGGGAGGCCTATTATAGGCACTTCGGAAGTAATAGCCAGGCTATCCAGGGATGATATCGTTAATTTTTACAACACCCATTACAAACCGGGTAAAATTGTGGTGGCCGTGGCCGGGAACATCAGGCATGAAGAGGTTGTGAAAAAGCTCCGCCCGATTTTTGAGTCAAGGGAGGGCAGCGTGCAGTCCAGGGAAATGACTTCCCCTGCGCCGAGTTGTGAAGTAACCTGCCGCAACAAGGATACCGAACAGGTGCACTTATGTGTCGGCACTCCCGGCTTAAGCCTTGATCATGAAAAGATTTACGTTTTTCAGGTGATAAACACAGTTCTGGGCGGTGGCTTAAGCTCAAGGCTGTTTCAGGAAATCAGGGAGAAGCGGGGTCTGGTTTACTCGGTTTATTCATATCATACCTCCTATCACGATACGGGACTCTTCTGCATTTATGCCGGTTTGAGCAGACATAATGTTGATGAGGTTCTTGAACTGATCTTCAAGCAGGTCGAGGACATCCAGAAAAACGGCGTGAAGGAAGAAGAACTGCAAAGGGCAAAGGACCAACTTAAGGGGAATTTGTACTTAAGTCTGGAAAATGTCAGCACAAGAATGAGCAGGCTTGGGAAGTCCCAGCTTTACCTGGGAAAGGTAGTTCCCCCGGAAGAAATTGTGGCCAGGGTGAACATGGTTACTGCTGATGAGGTTCAGGAACTGGCCGGTAAAATGTTAAAGCCGGAATACTTCTCGCTGGCGGCAATTGGCCCATGGCAAGGCTGCAGTTGCCTGGAAAAATTCAGGAACAGAAACGGGAAAACTGGTGGTTAAAAATCCTACTGTTGTTGAGGATTTATTTATTTTTAAGTTATAATTAAATTTTATTATAAAAGATAATTAAAGATAATGTAGAGGGTTCATTTTTGGAGGTGCACCGTTGGATTTTTCAATTGTGGTAAGGGTAAAAAAACTTTCGGGAAGAATTGGAGATGCCATTTCACTGCCTCGCTACGCCACAGATGGATCAGCCGGCCTTGATCTGCCGGCCTGCCTGGATGAACCGCTGGCGGTTCCGCCGGGAGCGAGGGTAAAGGTGCCTACAGGCATAGCAATTGAAATACCTCACAGAAATATTGCCGGCCTGGTTTTCCCGCGCAGCGGCCTGGCTTCAAAGCACGGTATTTCACTTGCCAACGCGGTTGGAGTCATTGACAGCGATTATAAGGGGGAAATCGTAATTGCTGTTTTCAATCAAAGCGATCAGGAGTATTTGATTAAGCCAGGTGAGAGAGTGGCCCAGCTTGTCTTTGTTCCCGTTTTTACGGCAACCCTGGACGTTGTGGAAAATTTAAATTGTTCATCCAGAGGGGAAGGAGGATTTGGCTCTACGGGCAGGATTTAACTGATTTAAAGGTGTACAGCCGCGCCGGGATGTAGATGCCCCGCTCTTCAAAAATGTTGAGCGGGGTTTTTTAGCGGCTGGAATATTTTCTGCCTGTCCAAAATAGTATTTAACAGCGGGGGTGTGGACAATGTCCGCTGTGGCAGTTGGTATCGTTATTCTTTTGCTGGTGACTCTGTCGGTACGCGAGAGGATCCGCATCCAGATGCAGCGGGAAAAGGACTGGAGCTTTATCGGTGAGGCGAAGCCCAGCCCGCTTTCTCAGGCTCTGGCAAACCTGGTAGGGGTAGCAGGGGGCGTTTACCTTTCAATGGTGGTATTGGCTACTTTTCTTGAAATACAGCTTCCGGAGCGGGTGCAGATGGGAAATTTTGCCTTCGAGCCCCTGGCTGCGCTGTCCATCCTGCTTGCTCTGATGCAGCCTTTCCTGCAGAGGGCTATTGATGCCTGGCGGCGTTTTTAAATAGTTTTAAATAAAAATTGGGAGGCAAGATTATGAGAATGTGCGACCTGGTGGGGAAAGAAATAGTAAATATGTTTAACGGGGCCCGTCTGGGCGTGGTTGGCGAGTCCGATATGGCCATAGACCTGGAATCGGGCCAGATCAGGTCGATAATCCTGCCCAGAAAAGGCGGCTTTATCAACCTCTGGCTAGAGAGACAGCAACTGGTCATACCGTGGGAGTCGGTGCGGAAGATAGGCTCCGAGGTAATCATAGTCGAACTGGATCAAACCAGTCCGTATTACCGGCGACAATTATTTTAAGCGGTTTGGGATTAAAAACTCCGGAGAAAAACCGGAGTTTATTTTTATAGCTGTTGCGGGCGCAGGCTGTTCGCGCTTCTAATATTTTTTTGTTCTTTAAAATGTAATTAATGCAGTTTGCTGCAGACATAATATAAAAAGGATTTCAGGAACGGAGGCTGATCATGTCCCGTCAGCACAGAGTTGAGCTGATTAAAAAAATCGCCGAACTCAGGGGGTCGGCGGTACTTTGTTATATTACTGGCGATCGGGAAAATGTCAATACAAGAATAGCCCCCGACGTGACCCAGGTTTTTTTCAGGCACCTGGAAATGTTCGGGGAGTGCCGCCAACTGGACCTTTTTATCTACACGCGAGGCGGAGACGTGTTGACGCCGTGGCGGCTGGTCCATTTGATCCGTGAATACGCCTCCCGCTTTGCTGTAATGGTGCCCTTCCGCTGTTACAGCGCAGGGACGCTGCTGTGTCTGGGGGCAGATGAAATTGTTATGGGTAAAATGGGGGAACTAGGCCCTATCGACCCGGTGGTGGTAAATGCATTTAACCCGCAGGACCCAAACAATCCGGCCGCCAGAATTCCTGTAAACATTGAGGATGTATATTCTTACCTGGCGCTTGCCGGGGAGAAGGCCGGTGTGTGCAGCAACGACCAGCAGGTGAGGGCCTTTACCCTGCTGGTGGAACGCGTTCACCCCCTCGCTCTCGGGAATGTTCACCGCAATTATATGCTGATTAGATCACTGGCCAAAAAATTGCTTGCCATGCACCAGCAGCCTTTGAGAGAAGGGCGGATCGAGCACATTGTGGACAATCTGACCGAAAAGCTTTACGCCCACAATCATATGATTTCCAGGCGGGAGGCAATTGAGGAGATCAATCTGGCCGTTCGCATACCAGACGGCACACTCGAAAAATTAATGTGGTCCCTTTACCAGCGCTATGCTGAAGAGTTAAAGCTGGCCGACCCGTTTAACCCTGCCGAGCAGTTGCGCGGCAGCAAAAGCGAGTTTGAGGTAATGAGCGGCATAGTGGAGTCCGTTTACGGTTTGGATGCCTTTATTTTTTCAGGGGCCGTTGAGAGGAGGGATTTTCCGGAGCCAGGCAAGGTGAATGTAAGCATTCTAAAACAGGGATGGAAAACAATAATTTGAAAAATAATAGCCTGATTTTGGAGGAGGATTGGCGTAGAATGGAGGAAAAAGATAAAAACTTTAACGGCGAAAAATTGTTTTTCAGCTACCAGGAAGGCGAGAAAAAATACTATTTCTTGACCGGCAGTTCGGGTTACCCGCTGGCCGATTATGATTTCCCGGGCCTGCCGGCCTGCAAAGCAAATGGAATTGTCGTTGTGGAGGTCAGGCCGAAAACGGCAGGCGTGCTGCCCGGTTTCGATGCCGGTACGGCAAGCTCTTCCGGGCTGGTTGGCTGAAACGATGCTGCAGGCCTTGTCCGCACCCTTCGGCATAATACCGGCATTTTCGGAAATCTATCATTAACATTGGTCTAAATCTTTGACAATTTTAGGAATGTAATTACTTACATTGAATGCCGGTCAACCCCGGCCTCGCCAAAATTCGCCAAACGATGCCAAGCCAACAGGGCAGCGCCTTCAGCTGGTGGCTTTTCAGGACGGTTTGTCTTCAGTCTGAGCAAGGCTGCAGGCCTTGCTTTTATTTTGCGGGAAAGTTTTAATTGGTTCTTCATGCCGGTATGTGCCGGCTAAAGTTTTTGACTCAAGAAGAAAGGCGCTGGGTTCAGGATAATTATTCCATAATTCGTCCAATACTTCAAAATTATTGACATATCTGGTTATATATAAGAAAATTAACTTTATAAGTCGGGCTTTGCCCGTTTTCGTTATCTAATACAAGGAGGTGGAAGCTTGATCAGGGTTGTTGTTAGCGGAGCTTATGGACGCATGGGGCGGGAGGTTGTAAAGGCCGTTTGTAAAACGGAAGACATGGAGCTGGTGGGAGCCGCCGACAAAAAGGGTGAGGGCCTGGATGCGGGCTCTGTGGCGGAAGCGGGCATTACCGGAATAATTATCGAGAACGACCTGGAAAAAGTGCTGGCCAGAACCAGACCGGATGTTGCGGTGGACTTTACAGGGCCTCAGGCCGCTTATCACAACGCGATTTCGTGCATAAACCACAGGGTCAGGCCGGTTGTCGGCACTACAGGAATGAATCCCGACCAAATCCAGAAAATCATTGAGCTGTCGGAGACAGCAGGCATTGGCGGGCTGATTGCGCCGAATTTTGCCATTGGAGCCTTGTTAATGATGAAATTTGCCGCTGAGGCAGCACGCCATTTTCCCAATGTAGAAATTATCGAACTGCATCATGACCAGAAGCTGGATGCTCCCTCCGGCACGGCCATCAAGACGGCCGAGGTGATTATGGAGCAAAGGGAAGGCAAGTCTTTCCAGGAGCCGGTTTCGGAGTATGAAAAGATACCCGGTGCAAGGGGCGGTGAATTCGAGGGAGGAATCCGCATTCACAGCGTCAGGTTACCCGGTTTGGTGGCGCACCAGGAGGTAATATTCGGTGGGCTTGGCCAGACCCTCACCATAAGGCATGATTCCTTATCCCGGGAGTCCTTTATGCCCGGCGTGCTGCTGGGGATCCGCAAAGCAATGCGCCTGGAGAAGGTGGTATATGGTTTAGAGAAAATCATGTTTGAGCAGTAGTGCAATTTAATACATGCACCTCCATTTTTTAAAGCTCATATTATGTTGGTAGTGAGACAAAGGTCGCAGGGAGGTTTCGGGCGATCATGCTGCCAGCACTGGAGGGTACCAGAGTTGCCGTCATCGGAGGAGATGCCAGGGAACTGGTTCTGGTTGAGGAACTGGTTAAGTCGGGGGCACAGGTAAATGTTGCCGGCCTTCCGGCAGGAGAGATAAAAGGGGTGTGCCATTTCAGCGCTGCCGGGGATTGTCTTGGTGGTATAAAAGCATTAATCCTCCCGGTTCCAGGCATTGACGAGAATGGCCGGGTTTACAGTGCTTTTGCGGAAAAGTCCCCGGTTCTTACCGATGAAGTGATGGCAGAGGTCCCGCCCGGAGCTCTTGTTTTTACAGGAGTGGCAAGGCCGCTGCTGAGCCGGATGGTTTCCCGGAGGGGGTTGCGTTTAATTGAACTGATGAAGCTTAACGAGGTGGCCATTTTAAACTCAATCCCCTCTGCAGAAGGTGCAATTCAGATGGCAATGGAAATGCTGCCTGTAACCATTCACGGCATTACGGCTTATGTTTTGGGCTTCGGCCGCACCGGGATGACCCTGGCCCGCCTTCTTGGAGCAATGGGCGCCCGGACCAGGGTAGTTGCCAGAAAACCCGAGCACCTGGCCCGGATTTTCGAAATGAACCTTATTCCCGTGCCGCTTCAACACATGGCCGATTGCCTTGGTGAAGCGGAAGTTATTTTTAACACCATACCGGCACTGGTGTTAACCCGGGAAGTGCTAATGAAGCTTTCCCCCGGCACCGTTATTATCGATATTGCCTCGGCACCGGGTGGTACGGACTTCCGTGCGGCGGAAAGTCTGGGTATTAAAGCTTGCCTGGCACCGGGCCTTCCCGGCAAGGTGGCGCCAAAAACGGCCGGCCGTATTCTGGCCAGGGTTATTTCAAGGATTATTGCAGAGGAAACGGCAGGCGGTTAATCTGGCTTTCGGTTATGGAGGTGCTTGCAATGCAAATGAAAGGTATTAAAGTGGGCTTTGCCTTGACCGGTTCGCACTGCTGCCTGGAATATGTGATACCGCAAATACGCAATCTTGTTAGGGAGGGCGCTGAAGTAGTACCAATACTCAGCGATGCTGTTAATGCGACGGATACGAGGTACGGAACGGGCGACGGATGGAAGAACATTTTGAAAGAAATAACAGGCAGGGAGGCTATTACCACAATAACTGAGGCTGAACCGATAGGTCCTCAGAAACTGCTGGATGTGCTGGTTGTTGCTCCCTGCACCGGGAATACGCTGGCAAAGCTGGCCAACGGCATTACCGACACCGCTGTATTGATGTCCGCTAAGGCCCAGTTGAGAAACCGGCGACCGGTGGTACTGGCCCTCTCCACCAACGACGGGCTGGGCATGAATGCCAGAAACATTGGACTTCTTCTTAATACAAAAAACATTTACATGGTGCCTTTTGGACAGGATAACCCGACTGGCAAGCCGAACTCTTTAATGGCCAGGTGGGACCTGATTACGGAAACGGTGCTGGAGGCATTGAAGGGCAGGCAAATCCAGCCAGTTTTAATAACCCACTGACGGTTTCAGGCTCTTCGCTCCGGAAATTGCCCCAGCATTTTTGCAGGTTATTTCTTTTTCATCTAGTAATATTATTAGAACTTCATGCGAATAAAAATTATACCGGAGGGATGAAACCTTGAAACATTTCAACGTAGTCATTGTAGGGGCGACCGGAGCGGTAGGACAGGAACTGATCAAGGTGCTCGAAGAGCGCAATTTCCCCGTGAAGGAGCTGAAGCTATGTGCCACTTCCCGGTCGGCAGGCAAGGTCCTGTTTTTCCGCGGCAGGCCGCATACGGTTGAAGTGACCACCCCCGATTCGTTTGAAGGCATGGACATAGCTCTTTTTGCCGGGGGGGCGGCCAGCAAGGAATTTGGTCCGGCTGCTGTTGAACGCGGTGCCGTGGTTGTGGACAACAGCAGCACTTTCAGAATGGACCCGGCCGTGCCTTTGATAGTGCCGGAAGTCAACCCGGAAGACGTAAAGTGGCATAAAGGCATTATTGCCAATCCTAACTGCTCGACCATTCTGCTGGTGGTAGCTTTAAAACCGATTCATGATGCGGCAAGAATAAAAAGAGTGGTCGTGGCTACCTACCAGGCAGTATCAGGGGCCGGGCGGGAAGGAATAGACGAGCTTACCGCCCAGACAAAGGCTGTTCTGGAACAGCGCGAGGTTAAACCGGAAGTTTTCCCCTATCAGATTGCTTTTAACCTGATTCCTCATATTGATGTTTTCATGGATCTCGATTATACCAAAGAAGAGTGGAAGATGGTTAAGGAGACTCAAAAAATAATGCACGACGAATCAATTGCGGTAACGGCCACAACCGTAAGGGTGCCCGTTTACCGCAGCCACTCTGAGGCGGTAAACATCGAGACGGAGAGGAAGATCACTGCTGCGGAAGCAAGGCGGCTGCTCGGCGAGTTTCCCGGCATAGTGGTAATGGATGACCCGGCCGGAAAGAAATACCCCATGCCGCTCTTTACATCTCATCGCGATGAGGTTTTTGTAGGAAGGATCAGGGAGGATAACTCAATCCCCAACGGCTTAAACATCTGGGTGGTGGCCGATCAAATCCGTAAAGGGGCGGCCACAAATGCAGTTCAGATTGCGGAACTTGTTGTCAAGTACGGTTGCTTAGCCAGAGGATAAATTTTATATTGAAAGAAACAGCCCCACTCCCTTTGAGTGCCAGGTGCCGCAAAGCAGGCTTTAAAAGGAGAACGGGCGTTATGAAATTTATAGTTCAGAAGTTTGGCGGCACTTCGCTTGTAAATGACGAGACGCGAAGAATGGCTGCCAAAAAAGTCATTGAAGCTAAAAATAAAGGTTATTTACCGGTAGTAGTTGTATCCGCTATTGGACGGATGGGCGACCCTTACGCTACGGACACGCTTTTGAAGCTGGCCTGTGACGGCAACTGGGAACTTTCGCCCCGCGAGTCCGATCTATTGATGTCGTGCGGGGAAGTAATTTCAGGGGTAGTGATGGCGGCCACCATCCAAAAAGAAGGCCACCCCGCCGTCTTTCTGACAGGTCTGCAGGCCGGGATAATTACCGACAATAATCATAATGATGCAAGGATTTTAAAGGTTAATCCCGAAAATATTATTAAGCACGCCCGTGACGGAAAGATAATAGTTGTGGCCGGCTTCCAGGGGGCAACGGAGAATGGCGAAATTACAACGCTGGGAAGGGGCGGGAGCGACACCACCGCCGCCGCGCTGGGAGTGGCCCTTGATGCTGAGTGGGTGGATATATATACCGATGTGGAGGGAATAATGACCGCCGATCCGCGGATTGTCTCCGATGCCAGGCTGCTGGAGGTGGTCACGTACAACGAGATCTGCCAGCTTGCCCACGAAGGAGCAAAGGTTATTCATCCACGCGCCGTAGAGATTGCCATGCAGAAAGATATCCCTTTAAGAATAAAATCAACTTTTAGCAGTGCACCGGGCACCCTGGTAACATCCCGCGGGGAGGCATACAAGGGGAGCATAGACATAACCAGAGATCGTACAATAACAGGGATCACCTATATTTCTGATATAACCCAGTTCAGGATACCTATGGATGGCTGCGGCGATACAGCCGGCCTGCAAAGGAGAATGTTTGAAGCCCTGGCCCTGGCCGGAATAAGCATCGATTTTATCAACGTACACCCGGATGTGGTTATTTTCACCGTAAAGAATTCTGTAGCCGCTAAAGCCGCGCAGATACTGGAGAATATGGGGCTCCGTCCCTCCATCCTGCCGGACTGCGCCAAGGTTGCGGCGGTCGGTGCAGGCATGACCGGTGTACCTGGCGTTATGGCAAGAATAGTTGGGGCGCTTGCCGATGAAAAGGTTCAGATTTTACAGTCGTCCGATTCATATACGACCATTTGGGTGCTGGTAAAAAAGAAAGACATGGAGAAAAGCATCCGGGCTTTGCACCGCCAGTTCGGTCCGGGTGAAAAAGATATTGAAAGAAGGTGACAAACTTGATCAGCGATTTTGGCCGCCTTGTTACGGCTATGGTTACGCCTTTTAACAAGGACCTGAGCGTCAACTATAACCTGACCAGGAAACTTGCCCGCTATCTTGTTCAATCAGGTTCGGACGGACTGGTGGTAGCCGGAACAACGGGTGAGTCCCCCACACTTTCAAGGGAAGAAAAGGTAGAGCTTTTCAGGGTTGTTGTTGATGAGGTTGGCGGCAGGGCGACGGTTATTGCAGGCACAGGCAGTAATTCAACATCTGAGAGCATCTCTCTCACTCAGGCAGCGCAAAAGGTTGGCGTGGATGCCGTGATGCTGGTGGTGCCGTACTACAACAAGCCATCCCAGGAAGGGCTGTACCGGCACTTCAAAGCCGTGGCGGAAAGCACCGATCTGCCCATTATGCTTTATAATGTTCCCGGCAGGACTTCAGTAAATATTCTGCCCCAGACGGTCGCCAGGCTGGCCGAAATTGACAACATTGTTGCTATCAAAGAGGCAGGCGGAAACATGGACCAGATTAGCGAGATGCGCCGCCTCCTGCCGGACGGTTTCAACGTATACAGCGGCGATGATTCGCTTACCCTTCCCGTTTTGTCCCTGGGCGGCAAAGGAGTTGTAAGCGTAGTATCTCACCTGGTCGGGGGGCGCATTCAGGAAATGATTAATGCCTATACCTCGGGCAATACCACCCTGGCGACAGAAATTCATCTTGAGCTCTTTCCGCTTTTTAAAGGGATGTTTATAACAACCAATCCCGTTCCGGTGAAAACCGCACTGAGCTTGATGGGCTGGGAAGTCGGGGCGACCCGCCCGCCGTTAGCCGAAGCAAGCCCGGCAGAAAAAGAATCGATTAAGAATCTGCTGGAAAGCATGAAATTAATTTAAATGAAAAAAGATATGCGGAGCCGTTTTTCAGGCTCCTTTTCAATGTTTTTCAGGTTCTGCGCCGGTGTTTCTTAAATCAGTTGTCCCCGATTATAAAATAAAGTATAATTATGTGTGAGTTTAAGAGCGGCCTGATTTAAGCCCAACAGCCAACCGAATATAATCCCCACCTTCTCCTGAAATCATCTCACCATTTTAAATTAGCAGCATTATTTGTTTTTGAATTTTCTAAAGATTAGGAGGTGTGGATTTGACAAAAGAACCCAAATTGTCCCTGATCCCCCTTGGGGGGCTCGGGGAAATCGGCAAGAACATGATGGTGGTGAGATTTGGGGAAAATATATTGCTGGTTGACTGCGGCTTAATGTTCCCGGAAGAGGAAATGCTCGGCATAGACATTGTTATCCCGGACATAAGCTACCTGCTTGAAAACAGGGAAATAGTCCGGGGGATAGTGCTTACCCACGGGCATGAGGACCATATTGGAGCGCTTCCATATGTCTTGCGCCAGTTAAAAGTTCCCGTTTACGGAACCAAGCTCACCCTTGGGCTTTTGCAGGGCAAGCTAAAAGAGCAGGGCATTTACGGAGAAGCGGCATTGCACACGGTAAAACCAAGGGATAGTGTTCAGATCGGGCCTTTTAAGGTTGAATTTATCAGAGTTTCCCACAGTATCCCGGATGCGGTTGCCGTTGCCATACACACTCCCTTGGGCGTGGTGCTTCATACAGGCGACTTCAAGATCGACCAGACACCTGTTGACGGCCAGGTGACTGACTTTCAGCGTCTGGCCCAGCTAGGCGAAAAAGGTGTTCTGGTTTTGCTGTCTGATAGCACCAATGCGGAAAGACCGGGTTATACCATGTCCGAGCGGGTTGTAGGGAACACTTTCGACGAGACCTTCCGGCAGACGACGGACAGAATTATTATTGCCACTTTTGCCACTAACGTGCACAGGCTTCAGCAGGCCATCCAGGCAGCGTATAAACACAACCGGAAAGTTGCCGTGGTGGGCAGGAGCATGGTGAATGTGGTCAATATTGCCAATGAACTGGGGTACATGGATATACCGGAAGGGACCCTGGTTGAACTGGAGGAGGCCAACCGCCTGCCCAGAAGCAGAGTGGTCATTCTTACCACAGGCAGCCAGGGCGAGCCGATGTCTGCCCTGACCAGAATGGCGCTGGCCGACCACCGGCAGGTAGAGATTTTGCCGGGAGACACAATCATTATATCGGCTATTCCCATACCGGGCAATGAAAAGCTGGTGGCGCGGATCATTGACCAGCTTTTCAAGCAGGGAGCACGTGTAATTTATGAGCCTGTTTCCGGGATACACGTTTCCGGCCACCCCAGCCAGGAAGAATTAAAGCTGATGATCAATCTGGTCCGGCCCAAGTTTTTTGTTCCGGTTCACGGCGAATACAGGATGCTGATCAAACATGCGGAACTGGCCAGGGACGTTGGAGTGCTGCCTGAAAATATTTTTGTGGCGGAAAACGGCCAGGTGCTCGAGTTTACTCGCCGATCGGGGCGGATAGTCGGCAGGGTGACGGCGGGCAAAGTGCTGGTGGACGGACTGGGTGTCGGAGATGTGGGCAATATCGTTTTAAGAGATCGCAAGCTGCTTTCCCAAGACGGCATTCTAATTGTGGTTGTCACCATAAACCGTGAAAGCGGGCTGATTATGGCCGGTCCGGATATTGTTTCCAGAGGGTTCGTATATGTGCGCGAATCGGAAGAACTGCTGGAGGAGGCTAAAATAAAGGTAAAAAGTGCCCTGGATAAATGCACCGAAAAGGGCATATCGGAATGGTCGTCCATTAAATCTCAGGTCAGGGATGCCCTGGGTAAATTTCTTTACGAAAAAACCAGGAGAAGGCCAATGATTTTGCCAATCATCATGGAGGTATGAAAATACACAGGAGAATGCTCCTGTGTATTTTTTTCGGGAATGTGCATAATAAAAGTGTTCATCAAAAATATAGCTGATAAATCTCGGCGGCAGCAGGAGTGAAAGCATGAATTCCTTTTGTTTTGAGCCAGAGCCCGGCATTTTTCCGTATGAGCCGGAACCGGCCCCTTATCCTGAGATTGTGCCCGAGCCAGAGCGGCGGGTGGAGCCGGATCGCATTGAAGAACCGGAACAGGTGCCCAAACCCACCAAAAGGGTTGCCGGCAAGGCCAAAGGTTCGCTGGAAGCCATGAAAGAAATAGGATCGACCAGCATGCCGGAAGTTAAAAGCAACATCCATTGCCTGACCATAGTCGGTCAGATTGAAGGACATCTGGTCCTACCGCCGCAAAATAAAACCACCAAGTACGAGCATGTAATACCTCAACTGGTAGCCCTCGAGCAGGCCCCCGAAGTTGAGGGAATCTTAATTGTGCTCAATACGGTTGGCGGAGACGTAGAAGCAGGCCTGGCCATAGCAGAGGTTATTGCCAGCATATCCAAGCCCACCGTTTCGGTTGTTTTGGGCGGCGGGCACTCGATTGGAGTGCCGATTGCCGTTGGCGCGCAGTATTCATTTATTGCAGCCACGGCCAGCATGACAATTCATCCGATTCGCCTGAACGGCCTGGTAATCGGGGTGCCGCAGACCTACGAGTACCTGGACAAGATGCAGGACAGGGTGGTCAGGTTTGTTGTGGAGCACTCAAAAATCAGCGAGGAAAAGTTCCGCGAGTTAATGTTCAGAACCGGCGAACTGGCCAGGGATATCGGAACTGTTTTAATCGGCCGGGAGGCAGTGGAAGTCGGTTTAATCGATGCTGTTGGAGGAGTAGGCGAAGCCGTGGCCAGGCTTAAAAATATGATCGAAGGGCAGAAAAAAGAGAGGTGTGCGCCTGGTGATTTTATATACACCGATGCAACTTGAACTGGTGCTGGAAGGATTTGACCGGACGGAATACCCGGAATACAGGGAGATCAATTACGATGGAGTACCGCTCCTGGTGGAAAGAACAGAACATGGCAAAAACAGGATTGTAAAGCTTCTGAGCACAAATCCATATGATTACTTAAGGGCTGAACTGGCTCCTGGAAATCTAATAGATTGCCAGTAAAAAATATTTTAAAAGCAAAGCACATAAAGTTATAAGTACCTCCCGGCCTGCTGGGAGTTTTTTTATGGCCTTGCACATGTGAGGTCAAATATGTTTAGGCCGTGCTTTAAAGGCGGAAATGACAGGCCATGCTGTGCTATAATTACATTGTTGCATTTTTTAAGGAGGTGTTTGTTTGACAGTATTTCAAGCTCTGGTGCTGGGCATTATTCAGGGGTTAGGCGAGTTTTTGCCGATTTCCAGTTCGGCGCATCTGGTTCTAGTTCCCTGGCTTTTTGGCTGGCAGTACGCAGGATTGACGTTTGACGTGGCGTTGCATCTGGGTACACTTATATCAATAGCAGCCTTTTTCTGGAAAGAGTGGATCGTTTTGATTGGCAGTGCCCTTAGGCGTAGGGGAACGCACGAAGCCAGGATGTTCTGGTATCTGGTTCTGGCAACAGTACCCGGTGCGGTAATGGGTTACCTTTTGGAAGAACAAGCCGAAACGGTATTTCGCACCCCTCTGTTGATAGGGATTATGCTGATTGTCATGGGTATCTTCTTATACTGGGCGGATGCAAAAAAGCCTGCGGTTAAGGGTATGAGAGAGATATCCATGGCCGACAGCCTGTTAATAGGGCTTTCTCAAGCCTTTGCCATTATTCCCGGCGTGTCCCGTTCCGGGGTAACCATGACGGCCGGGCGGGCGCTGGGTTTAAGCCGCGAGACGGCCGCCAGATTTTCTTTTCTGCTCTCTACGCCGATAATAGTTGGCGCGGGTCTGTTCAAATTAAAAGATATTACTCCGGGCGACGTTAACACTGCTTTTATAACTGGTGTGGCATCATCCGCCCTGGTTGGCTTTATATCCATCAGTTTTCTCCTGAAGTACCTAACCGGACGGAGTTTTGCACTGTTTGTCTGGTACCGCCTGGTAGCCGGCCTTGCCGTCATCGTCCTGGCGGCGGCAAGGCAGTTCGGGTTTTAACCGGTTAAAATCCGGCCTCCCGGTGCTTGTAAAAAGCTAATTTTTACCCGTTTACAAGGATTTTAGCCTTACCTGTGGTATATTATTTCTGGGAGGGAAAAACATGGGTGCACGGCGCCAGCTCAGAGAGGAGCTCAAATACGAGATTTCCGGCATTGCCCTCATTGCCCTGGGCATTCTGTCAGTAGTAAGCCTTTTTTCCCCTTCCTCCGGTTTTGTCAGCGAATTTGTGGACAAGGCCTTGAAGAGCATTGCAGGTGAAGGAAGGTATATTTTCCCTCTAATATTAGTTTTAAGCGGAATCAGGCTCGTCCAGAGGCGCAACCGTGCCAAGCTTTCCGAAAGAGTGTACGGAGCCATGCTGTTATTCCTGGTTGTGCTAGCCTTCTTCCACCTGATAATCCCGGTGGATGATTCATTTAAGGCGGGCATTGCCGGTGACGGCGGGGGGCTTCTGGGAGCGGTGCTGAGCTATGTATTCAGAAAAGCCTTTGGCATAACCGGCACATACATTATTTTAGTTGCAGCGGCACTGGTGGCTCTTTTATTTTTAACCAATCTTTCCCTGGTTGCACTGGCCAGGGGTTTTGCGGCCAGGGCCGTAGGTGTTTTTAAAAAAGGTTCCGGGGCTTTGACCAGTTTTCTTTTCACCGAGGTGGAAGAAGAAAAGGCTGACACCAGGAGCACGCCTGTAATCATTGACGGCGGGCAGGTTGCCGTTGTAGAGCCGCCGGCTGCCGGAAAGAGGCAGCCTGATGAGGAGGCAACTGGTAAAGATGTGCCGCCCACGAAAAAGAAAAGCGAGCCCTCTTTCGAGGAAACGGCAGGGCTGGAGGAAGAAGAGCCAAAAGATGGAAGTGAAGTTAAAGCAGCCTTTGCCGTTGACCTCCAGCCGGGAGAACCGGCTTACAGGTTGCCCCCCCTGTCATTGCTTTCGCGCCCGTTAAAAGTAAAAAACGTTCGCTTAAGCAAGGACATTAGCGAGAATATACGCATTCTTGAGGAAACGCTGGAAAGTTTCGGCGTAAAGGCCAAGGTAACACAGGTATCAAGAGGGCCGGCCATAACCCGCTACGAGATACAGCCGCCATCAGGGGTTAAGGTAAGCCGCATAGTCAGCCTTGCCGACGACATAGCCCTTTCCATGGCGGCCCCCGGCGTAAGGATTGAAGCGCCCATTCCTGGTAAAGCGGCCGTTGGCATAGAAGTTCCCAACAAGGAGGTTTCTATGGTTCACCTGCGGGAGTTGCTGGAGACCCAGGAGTTTATTCAATCCAGGTCAAAACTGACAATGGCCTTAGGTAAAGACATTGCAGGAAACCCTGTAGTAGCCGATCTGGCCAAAATGCACCATCTCCTTATTGCAGGAGCTACGGGGTCGGGTAAAAGTGTATGCCTGAACACGCTGATTGCCAGCGTACTGTTTAAGGCCACCCCGGATGAAGTGAAGTTTTTGATGATAGACCCCAAAATGGTTGAACTTGCCACATACAATGGCATTCCTCATCTGGTTTCCCCTGTGGTGACCGATTCCAGGAAGGCAGCGGCCGCATTGCGCTGGGCGGTTAAAGAGATGGAGCAGCGCTATGAATTATTTGCTGCGGCGGGAGTCCGCGATATCGCCCGGTACAACAGAGCCGTAAAAGCAAAAGGAACGGATTCAGGCGCAAGAATGTTGCCGCTGGTTGTGGTGATTATTGATGAGCTGGCCGACTTGATGATGGTGGCGCCGGCCGATGTTGAAGACGCGGTCTGCAGGCTGGCGCAAATGGCCAGGGCCGCCGGCATCCATCTGCTGGTGGCGACCCAGCGTCCCTCGGTTGATGTCATAACAGGCCTGATTAAGGCAAACATACCATCGCGCATTTCATTTGCCGTATCATCGCAAATTGACTCCCGCACCATTCTTGACATGGCCGGTGCAGAGAAACTCCTGGGCAAGGGCGATATGCTCTTTTTCCCGGTGGGAGCCTCAAAACCCATAAGAGTTCAGGGCGCGTACCTGTCCGACCGGGAGGTGGAAGACCTGGTAGGCTACCTGAAAAAGCAGGCGGAGCCGGTATACGATGAAAAAGTTCTCGCGGAACCTCCTGAAGAGGAAGCATCGCCGGAGATGGAGGACGAGCTTTTGCCCCAGGCCGTAAGAATTCTTATTGAAAGCGGCCACGCCTCCATCTCCATGCTGCAGAGGAGGCTGCACATAGGATATGCCAGGGCGGCGCGGCTCATCGACATTATGGAGAAAAGGGGCATTGTAGGGGGTTATGAAGGAAGCAAACCCCGGGCAATTTTCATGACAATGGAGCAGTACAACCAGGTTTTTAAAAAAAGATAACACAGGCTTTTGTTGACACCACCTGGCAGGTGTTATATATTTGGTGAAATAAGGAGAACCTAAAAAAGATGCTTTTGGTGCCGGAAGGTGCATCCGTTAATGTATAAGGAAGCCACTGTGAAAGAAATCCTTGACATGGACGAGGCCCTGCTGATAGACGTGCGTTCGGAGGAGGAATATGCGGAGGCCACTATTCCCGGAGCCATTAACATACCGCTCCTGAATAACGATGAAAGAGCTGCCGTCGGCACAGTGTACCGCCGGGAGGGTCCCGACACGGCCAGGAGGCTGGGCTTGAAACTGGTGTCGCCGAAACTGCCGGAAAAGGTGGCGGTAGCGGACGGCCTGGCAGGCAACCGGAAAAAAATTGCCGTTTTTTGCTGGCGCGGCGGCCTGCGAAGCCAGTTCATGGCTTCGCTGCTGGCCGCCATGGGCTATGATGTTTACCGTATGGTTGGCGGTTATAAGGCCTACCGGCGTTATGTTAATGAGTACCTGGCGCGGGACGAGCTGGGCCAGAAGGCGGTTGTCTTGTACGGCCTTACTGGTGTCGGGAAGACCGATGTGTTGAACCGGTTGGGCCAAATGGGCTTGCCGGTGTTGGACCTGGAAGGTCTGGCCAGACACAGGGGATCGGTGTACGGCAAAATCGGCCTGCCGCCATCGCCGACACAAAAGGCTTTTGAGAGCAGTATAGTGCATTTTTTAACCGGTATCGGCGAGGAAGGTGTGTTTATCGTGGAGTGTGAGAGCAGGCGCATAGGCAACCTTATGGTGCCCACCCCGGTAATGAGTTCGATTAAAAAAGGGCACCGGGTACTTTTATATGCCTCCTTGGAAAACAGGGTGAGGCGGATACGCCAGGTTTACACCAGCGGGCCCGGAGAAAATGTGAAACAGTTACAGGAAGCTACCATGTCGCTGGCAAAAAGAATTGGTAAGAACAAAGTGGAAGAGTTAAATAAAATGCTTGAAGACAGAAAATTTGATTGTGTTTTTGCTTATCTTTTAAAAAAGTATTATGATCCATTATATAAATATCCCGAGGGGCCTAGCGAGGAGTACGATTTGTCTGTAGATGCAACTGATATCGAAGAAGCTGCAAAAAAAATATTTAACTTTGTGACGGCCTTGCCCGAATATAAGAACTGGTACGATGGGAGGGGAAGAAAATGGAGATAGGCAAAAAATTAAGGGAAACCAGGGAAAACCGGGGGCTTACACTGGAAGCTGTGGAAGAAGAAACCAAGATCAGGCGCAAATACCTTCACGCAATGGAGGAGGAAAAGTTTCATATTCTTCCCGGACCGGTTTACGCCAGGGCTTTTTTAAAAAACTACGCCCGCTTTCTTAACCTGAACGTAGAGGAAATAATGGAACTATACAAGCAGCGGTTTGAAGCAATTCCGGAAAAAGCTGACGAACCTTCTGAAAAACCTGCGGAAAAACGTACCAGAGACCGGGAACCGGCCAAGCCGCGTTACTGGCTTTATTTGGCGGCAGCGGCAGTAATCGTAAGTATTGTTGCTGCTTTATATTACGGAACGGCAGGTTTTGACCAAAAACGCACTGTGGACTACGCTGGAGAAGAGGCTGGAAAGAGTGAGACCGCCCCCCCTTCCCTGCAAACAGACGAACCTTTGCAGACACCTGGCGGCCAGCAGCAGACGGCCGGCCAGGAACCGGCAGGCCAGGCGGCAGGGGTTGACCTGGTCCTGAACATCAAGGATAGCAGAAGCTGGATAGCCGTCGATGTGGACGGAGTTAATGCTTTTGAAGGGGAATTGTCTGCCGGCCAGTCCAAGGCATTTCAGGCAAAGGAGAGAATATCGGTTACCCTCGGCAATGCCGGGGTGGTAGAAGTGATTTATAACGGGAGAAATCTCGGCTTTCTCGGAGGTGTCGGCTCTGTAGTAAGCAGGGAATTTAAAGCGCAGCCCCAAGGATGATCAGGGGGATTGATTAAAAAAAAAGAGGCGAGACCGTCCCGCTTGAACCGCAGCTTATTAATATTAATAAAGACAATCTCCACCCTTGTACCGGAAAGCTTTTATAAGCCCGTTTGGAAAAATCGCATTAAAAACTGGGCCGGCTTGGAAGTCAGCCCATTTTGTTTGTGCATATCAAGACGCGCCTGCTGAGTGCTGAAGGCCGGTCCCCTTGAGGAGGCATCAATAAAACAGCAGGGGGACGAGATAAAACTCATCCTGAACCTTGTCGTTTTCCTGATCGCAGGTATTTATTATTTCTTGTTGCTGGTCCTGGCTGTTCATTATTAGACCTCCCGGCGGTAGAATAATTATATCATGTATTATATGCAAGTAAATCTATTTTTGTGCAAAAATTTTAATTTTTATTAAAAATAAAGAATATAAATAGATAAATAAATATTAATTTTTAAGTATTAATTTGGGGTCATCGAAGCGGGTTCAGTTTTAAAAAAGTTAAACACGTTTTATTTTATAAAGGGGCTTTTAATTATGGGCATTAAGATAGGGCTTGTGAGTCTGGGGTGTCCAAAAAACCTGGTGGACTCCGAAATTATGTTGGGGATTTTAAAGAAGGCCGGGTATGAGATTACCGCCCGGGAAAAAGAGGCAGACGTGTTGATTGTAAACACCTGTTCTTTTATAAACGATGCCAAGGAAGAGTCCATAAGAACCATTATCGAATTGGCCAGGAACAAAATCAACGGGAGGTGCCGTGCCATTCTGGTGGCCGGTTGCCTGGCCCAGCGCTACCCCGCGGAGCTTATGGCCGAAATGCCTGAAATTGACGGACTGGTAGGTACCGGGCAGGTGCCGGAAATTGCCAGGGCGGTCCGGCGGGTTCTGGAAGGGGGCAAGGTTTTGTTGACGGGCTCGCCGGGTTATTTACACGATGCCTACTTCCCGAAAGTTCTGGCTACTCCTCCCTATACCGCATATTTAAAAATTGCGGAGGGCTGTGATAACCGCTGCTCTTACTGCGTAATTCCCGCTGTGAGAGGGCCCTTCAGGAGCAGGCGGATGGAAGATATAATGAGCGAGGCTGAGGAACTGGCAAATAAGGGAGTAAAAGAACTGATCATAGTGGCCCAGGATACCACCAGGTACGGAATCGACCTTTACGGCAAGCCTATGCTTGATGCCTTGCTGGAGGGGCTGACCGGCATAAAAGGGCCGGTCTGGTTAAGGCTGCTTTATACTTACCCGTCTTTAATTACCGATGACTTAATTTACTTGATGGCCAAGAGCAGGAAAATATGCCGTTACCTGGATATCCCGTTCCAGCATGCCAGCAATAGGGTTTTACAGCTGATGAACAGGAGGGGCAGCAAGGAAGAAGCCGCAAGGCTGGTGGCAAAGCTGCGGGCTGATATACCGGGCATTGTCCTGCGCACCACATTCATAGTCGGGTTTCCGGGCGAAACAGAAGAGGACTTTCAAGAGTTGCTGGATTTTATGGCAGAGGCAAAATTTGACCGGGCAGGAGTTTTTACCTATTCCAGGGAAGAGGGCACGGCTGCAGCCGAAATGCCGGGACAGGTGCCGGAGGAGGTTAAGCTTTTAAGGCGGGAAAGGGCCATGATGCTTCAGCAGGAAATTTCCTTGCAGAAAAACCTCAAGCGGGTAGGAGAGGTTATAGAAGTACTGGTTGAAGGCAAAAGCCTGAAAGGGAGGGGTATGTATACCGGCAGAAGTGAGGGTGACGCCCCCGGCATAGACGGCAAGGTGTTCTTTAAGTCCGGCTTTAATTTGCAGCCTGGTGATTTTGCCAGAGTTTTAATAAAAGGGGGAACAGAATACGATTTGACTGGGGAAACTGTTTTATGAACCTGCCCAATAAGCTGACCTTAGCGAGGTTTTTGATGATCCCCGTGTTTTTGGTGATTGTTTCAACCGGTTGGCGGTACAACAATTACCTGGCCGCGGCGGTCTTTCTTCTTGGAGCTGTTACCGACGGCCTGGACGGCTATATTGCGCGGAAGAGGGGTCAGGTAACGCTTGCCGGAAAACTTATGGATCCGCTGGCCGATAAGGTTCTGGTGGCGGCGGCGCTTATTGCCCTGGTGGAATTGGAACGTCTGCCAGGCTGGATAGCAGTGGTGATTATCAGCAGGGAATTTGCGGTAACCGGGCTCAGGGCTACCGCCGCAGCCGGCGGGGTAATTGTGCCGGCCAGCAGGCTGGGCAAATTCAAAATGATCGCCCAGGCCATTGCAATTGTGGCCCTGTTTGTCAACAGTTTACCGTTTAGTTTTGAACGGCCGGCCTTTAGCACCATTGCCGTGGCGGCGGCGCTGGTGCTAACAGTTTGGTCTGGTTTTGATTATTTTTTAAAGACATGGCAGCAACTGGTGGCGGAAAAAAAATAAGACCGGCATGCCAGGGGTAACCGGCGCCGGTGTTTTCTTTTTAACCAGGCATTTACTAGGGAAAAGCCATAACCTTTTATGCTATAATAATTGGGCAGATTGCACTTTCTGCAGTTAGAAAGGATGAACGGCATGCACTGGCATGGCTTAAGGATACATGTAATAATTCTTTCTCTTTTGGCCGGGATTGCCTTAATTTTCAGTATCCAGTGGCTATACCAGAAATATTTTTTGCTAGAACCTCTTGCTTCCATTTTGAAAGGCAATAAGAGCATAGAATTTTTTGAAGTGTACAATGAGGGTCGTGTAATGGAGGTCCACGTGTCCGTAAGCCAGGAGGCAGATCTGATGCAGACCTATAAAGAAATCAGGAGAGATCTTTCACGCCTGCTGGGCCGGCGCGCTTACCAGCTTGTCCTGAAAGACAGCCGCGACAGCACCTTAAGCCAGGTTTGGTATAATTGCCAGTATGCGGTTTACCAGGCCGTTACACAGGGAAGTTACCAGGATATGGCAGCAACGGTAAACCGTGAAGCGCAGGCCGCAGGTGTTGAATCTAAGATCTATATTGATCAGGAAAATATTTATATAAGGTTGAAACATCAGGGGCATACCCTTGACGAAGTTATTCCCCGTGGTACCAGTCGGCCTGCCGTCAGTGCGCCGGAGCCTGTCGCCGGAGGTGGAGCCAGTGCTGAGAGAAATTAGCATTGGGGCCGGACTGGCCGTAGTGATTTCCCTGACCGCGATGGGTTATGATACCATTCCCTTATTATTTTTAATTGGAGCCGGGGTTGGCTTGTATTACCTTGCCAGAATGAAAGGCTTTGTCGGCACCGGCAACTTTGCCGCCGTTAAATTTGCCGGGCGCCGGGAGGTCACTTTTGACGACATAGGCGGCCAGTCCTTTGCCATTCAGGAGCTTAAAGAAGCACTTGATTTTATAAAAAACCACCAGGACATAAAGCGCCTGGGCATACGGCCGCTGAAAGGCATCCTTCTGACGGGCCCGCCCGGCACGGGCAAAACATTAATGGCCAAGGCCGCCGCCTGTTATACCGACGCAGCCTTCATTTCCTCCTCCGGATCGGAATTTATCGAGATGTATGCCGGGGTGGGGGCTCAAAGAGTAAGAAAATTATTTCAGAAGGCCAGGGAGTCTGCCCTGCGCGCCGGCAAGCGCAACGCCCTGATTTTTATTGATGAAATTGAAATTCTGGGCGGGAAAAGGGGCAAGACGACCAGTCACCTGGAATATGATCAGACTTTAAACCAGTTGCTGGTGGAAATGGACGGCCTTAAAGTGGATGATCAGGTCAGAATATTGCTTGTTGCGGCCACCAACCGGGCTGATATGCTGGACCCGGCCCTCCTTAGGCCTGGCAGGTTTGACCGGTGCGTGAAAGTCGATCTTCCCGATAAGGAAGGGAGAATTGAAATTTTAAAGCTGCACACCAGAAACAAGCCTCTGGCAGGAGATGTTAAACTGGATTTAATTGCCAAGGAAACCTTCGGCTTTTCCGGAGCGCACCTGGAAAGCCTTGCTAATGAGGCAGCAATTCTGGCCATGCGGGAAGGGTGCAGGGAAATTTCCCAGCGCCATTTTAACGAATCAATTGATAAAGTAATGATGGGCGGAAAGCTGGATAAAAGGCCGTCGGAGGCCGAGATGGAAAGGATAGCCGTTCACGAGTCGGGGCATGCCCTGCTCAGCGAAATAGTCCGCCCCGGATCGGTTTCCACCCTAACTATTACCCCTCGAGGCGAGGCGCTGGGTTACATGCGCCAGATTCCGGAAGACGACACCTACCTTTATACGAAAGACTACCTGGAAAACCAGATTGCTGTTTTACTGGCCGGGGCGCTGGCGGAAGAAATCGTTCTGGGCAGCCGGAGCACCGGCTCTTCAGGGGATTTTGAGCAGGCGTTGCGCACTGCAGAGACCATGATCCGCTCGGGCATGTCGGAACTGGGCGTGGTCTGTCTTGAGAGCCTGCCCCAGGATTTAAAGCACCAGACCCTTGCCGGGATAATAAAAAAACAGGAAGAAAGGGTAAAAGCCCATATCGCCGGTTCAAAACATATAATTTCAGAAGTCGTAAAAGCTTTGCTGGAAAAGGAAAAGATATCCGGCGAACAGTTCCGTTTCATCCTGCAAAACAAAAAAGAGATGCAGCCTGAAAAAGCCGCCGTGCAGGGGCAGTAAACAGGGCCTCCCGGCGGTTGTTTTATTTATCCTTAAAAATCCTGTGATATGACGGGCACTTATGTTATAATTCATACATATAGGGATGGGAAGTGAGCTTTAATTTATGAAGGCAGAGTTAATTTTTACCGGCACGGAATTACTGCTCGGCCATATTTTAAACAGCCATGCCCAGTACTTAGGAATGCAACTGTCCGGAATGGGCATCGAAGTGGTCCTGCATACGACGGTTGGTGACGACCGGGAGAGGATGAGCCGGGCATTCAGGGAGGCAATAGAGCGCTCCGACCTGATCATTATAACCGGCGGGCTGGGTCCAACCACCGACGATCTTACAATGGAAACAGTGGCAAGCGTGCTCGGCCTGCCGCTGGTACTTGATGAAAGGTCGCTGGCTGCAATTGAGGAGGTTTACCAAAGGCGCGGGCTGGCCTTAACGGAAGGTGCAAAAAAACAGGCTTATTTTCCTGAAGGCGCCGCTGTCCTGCCCAATACCAGGGGAACGGCCCCGGGCGCGCTTATCGAAAAAGATGGCAAAATAATATTGATCCTTCCTGGCCCCCCCCACGAGCTCACGGCAATGTTTGAGAACTCGGCTCTCCCCTTTCTTTCTGAAAAAGCGGGAAAGGGGGCGGTAATGAGGTACAAGGTTTTTAAACTGACCGGCATCACCGAGTCAATGGTGCAAGAAAAATTAAAAGATTTAGGCGGCCAGGGTAACCCGGAAATAGCATACATGGCCAAGCCGGGCGAGATCCAGGTGAGGATTCAGGCGCGGGCGGGGAATTCAGAACTGGCTCAAAAAATGGTGGATGAACTGGCAGACAAAATAAGGCCACGCCTGGAAGAATACATTTTCGGCTGCGGCGAGGAAACGCTGGAGGGCGTGGTAGGAAAGCTTCTTCTGGAAAAAAGACTTTCGCTAAGCGTGGCGGAATCATGCACGGGAGGCCTGATAGCGGCGAGGTTAACGGATATTCCCGGCAGCTCGGAGTATTTCAAAGGAGGGGTGGTTGCTTACAGCAACGAAATGAAGAAGGAGATCCTGGGCGTGCCGCAGGATATCCTTGATCAGCACGGGGCCGTCAGCAGAGAAACTGCCGTGGCCATGGCGGAGGGGATGCGCAGGATGGCCGGTTCCGACCTGAGTATTGGAGTTACGGGCATAGCCGGGCCCGGGGGAGGCACCGAAAAAAAGCCAAGAGGTCTTGTTTACATTTCCCTTTCCTATGCCGGCGGGGCGGTGTGTCATGAATACCTTTTTTCCGGAGAAAGGCGGTCGGTAAGGCAGTTTACCGCAAATACAGCGATGAATATTTTAAGGCGTTATTTGTTGACCAAACCGGATTAGGGGAAGCTATAGCTGCTTTGTCGCACCGGCCACGCTGCCCTGACAGGCAATTACACTGATGGGCGGGGTAGAAGCAGGTTTTTTTGATAACCTGCTTTTTTGGTTAATTGATTGGAAAATTTGTAATATTTTATTTTTCATGGTTTTTTTAAGTTGACACAAGCCACAAATAACCATTATAATTAAAGCAATGCCGAACAAGTGTTTCATTTTTTCTGCAAAAAGGGGAGTGATATTTTTGTCGGACAGGCAAAAGGCCCTGGAACTGGCGCTGATGCAGATCGAGCGGCAATTCGGAAAAGGTTCCATCATGAAGCTCGGCGAGGCATCGGCCAAGTTAAATGTTGAGGTAATACCAACCGGAGCTCTTGCCCTGGATATAGCCCTAGGCGTGGGAGGGGTGCCCCGCGGCAGGGTAATCGAGATATTCGGACCGGAGTCGTCCGGGAAAACCACGGTCGCCCTCCATGTTATAGCCGAAGCTCAGAAAATGGGCGGAACGGCGGCTTTTGTGGATGCCGAGCATGCCCTCGATCCGGTTTACGCCAAAAATTTGGGAGTAGATATTGAAAACTTGCTGGTGTCTCAGCCGGATACGGGCGAGCAGGCGCTGGAGATTGCGGAAGCCCTGGTCCGCAGCGGGGCGGTGGATGTTATTGTGGTGGACAGCGTGGCTGCCCTGGTGCCGCGCGCTGAGATCGAAGGAGAGATGGGGGATGCTCACGTCGGGCTGCAAGCCCGCCTGATGTCGCAGGCCTTGCGCAAGCTTACCGGGGCGATCAGCAAGTCAAGAACCACCGTGATTTTTATCAACCAGATCAGGGAAAAAGTAGGTGTGGTGTATGGTTCGCCGGAGACCACCACAGGCGGACGAGCCCTGAAGTTCTACGCTTCTATCAGGCTGGAGGTGCGGAAACAGGAAAACATCAAACAGGGGACCGACATTATAGGCAGCCGCACCAGGGTAAAGGTGGTAAAAAATAAGGTTGCCCCTCCTTTTAAGCAGGCCGACTTCGATATCATGTACGGAACGGGAATATCCAAAGAGGGAAGCATCCTGGATATGGCAACGGAATTGAACATTGTCGAAAAAAGCGGGGCCTGGTATTCCTTTGGGGAGGAAAGGCTGGGCCAGGGCCGGGAAAATGTCAAGGAGTACCTGAGAGAGCATCCTGAAATTACAAGGGAAATTGAGCGCAAGGTGCGCCAGGCCCTTAACGTGGGCGGTTTTAAGGCGCCTGCCGCGACTGTTTCCGAAGAGGGCTGAACTTTCCGGCCGGAAGGGAAAAAAGGGTTAAACCTTGACAGCCGGTAAAATAAACTGTACAATAGGGGTTGGGAGAAAATAGAATTAGATACTACTTATAAGGGTTTTATAATAGATAAAATCCAATAGTTTCGGAGGTAGGAATTTGGCCGGAAGCCAGCCGGCCGGATTATTAGGTTAGTGCCCGTTTTGCAGGGGCCATTTTCTTACCATGATCTGGACAAGTATAAAGGTAGTATCTGTTCGTTTTCTACCGAGGTTCAACTCGGTTATTTTTTTGTAATACAAAAAAGAAATTTTTTAAGGGAGGTGAATTGCACTGAATTCTAACGCTGTTCTGGTTATTACCGGAGCTGCACTGTTGGCTTTCTGTGCCGGTTATTTTTTAAGGAAATACCTGGCCGAAGCGAAAATTGCCTCCGCGGAGGCGCAGGCTAAAAAAATACTGGAAGAAGCTGAGAAAGAAGCTGAAGCTAAAAAACGGGAAGCCATCCTTGAGGCAAAAGAAGAAGTATTGAAGCTGCGCAACGATATGGAAAGGGAAAACAGGGAGCGCAGGCTGGAGCTACAGCGGCTGGAGCGCCGCCTGGTGCAGAAAGAGGAAACCCTGGACCGGAAAGTAGATGCCATTGAAAAAAAAGAAGATGCCTTGAACAGGAAGGAAGCCGAAATTGACGCCATTAAGGCTCAGCTCAATGAAATTTACAAGAAGCAGTTGAGCGAACTGGAGCGCATTTCCGGCATGACTTCCGAGGAGGCAAAACAGGCACTGCTTTCCGACATAGAAAAAGAAATTCAGCATGAAGCAGCCATGCTGATCAAGGAAATTGAGAGCAAGGCCAGGGAAGAAGGGGAGAAGCGCGCTCGCGATATTATTTCGCTGGCTATTCAGAGATGCGCGGCCGACCATGTTGCCGAGGCCACGGTATCGGTAATCCCGCTGCCCAGCGATGAAATGAAAGGCCGGATCATCGGCCGCGAGGGCAGGAACATACGTGCCTTTGAAACCTTGACGGGTATTGATCTTATTATCGATGATACACCTGAAGCGGTAATACTGTCCGGCTTCGATCCGATTCGCAGGGAAGTGGCCCGTATTGCCCTGGAAAAATTGATCGTGGACGGAAGAATTCACCCTGCCAGGATTGAAGAAATGGTGGAAAAGGCACAAAAAGAGGTAAACGTCCAGATTCGCGATGCGGGCGAACAGGCAGTATTTGAAACAGGCGTGCACGGCCTGCACCCGGAGCTGGTTACGCTTCTGGGAAGGCTTAAATTCCGAACCAGTTACGGGCAGAACGTATTGAAGCATTCAATTGAAGTGGCACACCTTGCCGGTTTAATGGCATCGGAAATAGGTGTGGATATTCAAATGGCAAAAAGGGCCGGCCTGCTGCACGATATCGGCAAGGCGGTTGACCACGAAGTAGAAGGGCCGCACGTTGCCATCGGCATTGATCTGGCTAAGAAATACCGCGAAGCACAGGAAATCATTCATGCTATTGCAGCTCATCACGGAGACGAGGAGCCCAAGAGCATTATTGCCGTTCTCGTCCAGGCAGCAGATGCCATATCGGCTGCCAGGCCGGGAGCCCGCCGGGAGACCCTGGAGGCATACATTAAACGGCTCACAAAGCTTGAGGAAATAGCCAACTCCTTTGATGGAGTGGAAAAATCCTACGCAATTCAAGCCGGACGGGAAGTGCGGATCATGGTTAAGCCGGAGAAAATCGACGATTTGGGCGCCATCCGTCTGGTTAGAGAAATTACCAAAAAAATAGAAAATGAGCTGGACTACCCTGGCCAGATAAAAGTGGTGATTATCAGGGAGACCAGAGTGGTAGAATATGCAAAATAAGTGGAAGGCGGCTTAAAGGCCGTCTTCTGCCGCTTATGGGAAGATTTTTTTAGGGGTTGCGGCAGGAAATAAAGCAGGAATAATGTATGCGATACAGAATTTCTACACATTCAACAGGTTTGAGGAAGGTGGCGGCAGTGGGGGTAAAATGTAAAATTAACAGGAATAACGTAACAGACAGCGTTGGCCTGTTGATCTCGATTTTGGTGCGTTATCCGGAAGTGGCTATGGTTAACTTTGATCCGGATAACCAGTTGTTGAAGTTCACTTTTATGTACTCCAGGGTGCTAGAGGACAATGAGATTAATAAAATAAAAGAGGAACTGTTAAACAGCATAGAAGTGTATAACCTGCTGGAGGGTAAGAAAACCAGGCTTGTCTCCGTTGGTCATCAGATTTACGAGAATTTGACCATGATAGAAGTGCAAAGGGATGTCGATACCCTGGCTCAGGAAGAAATAACGCTCATCGTGGAGTTTTTTAACCAGCAGGTCAATTCGTGCCTGGTTACCGAGGACAGCGAGCATTTTATCGAAGAAGACCTCCTAGTTCAGGAAGAAATAATAGATCATATGCTTGAAAGCATAAAGTCCACCGCGCAGGATAAATATCTTTTGGCTTTCCGCGAAGAGGGAAGGGTCTTGGTATTCAACAAGTAATTAGGAGGTAAAATATTTGCGCCTGCTCATGATTGGAGATGTTGTCGGCCGTTCAGGCCGGCGGGCCGTAAAGGCCAACTTGAGCTGCCTGAAAAAAGAATTCGGGCTGGATCTGGTAATTGCCAACGGTGAAAACGCTGCAGGCGGTAAAGGTATTACCAGAGATGTGGCACAGGAACTTTTTTCGGCAGGAGTGGATGTCCTGACCATGGGCAACCACGTCTGGAGCAAGAAAGAGGCTATTGATTACATAAACCGGGAAACAAGAATATTAAGGCCGGCCAACTACCCTTCCGGGACACCCGGAATTGGCTCAAATATTTTCGAGACCAGCAGGAAGATAAAAGTTGGGGTTGTAAACCTGGCTGGTAGGGTCTTTCTGCAGGCCATTGACTGCCCTTTCCGCAAAGCGGATGAGATAGTGAACAGGCTAAAAGAAAAAGTTCGCATTATAGTGGTGGATTTTCATGCGGAGGCTACTTCCGAAAAGGTGGCAATGGGCTGGCATCTGGCAGGAAAGGTGTCGGCTGTAGCAGGTACCCATACCCATGTGCAAACTGCCGATGAGCGCATTCTGCCTGGGGGTACTGCCTACATAACCGACTTGGGTATGACCGGACCGCGAAATTCTGTTATAGGGGTTAAGACGGAAATTGTTCTGGAAAAGTTTATAACCCAACTGCCCCAGCATTTTGAGGTAGCCACAGGCCCTTACCAGTTCAACGCAGCAGTAATAGACATAAACGATGAAACAGGCGAAGCTCTTTCCATTGAGCGAATACAAAATTACGAATGAAAAGTTTCAGAGGTATAAATATTAAAATTATTTAGTAGATTTTCAGAATTATAAAAAAGGAATTTTCCAGCCTTTAGCGAATATATTCTAATACAGGGAGTTCAGGATAATAAGTTTTTTCATAGTAATAAAGGAGGTTGCTTAAATGGAGGTCTTAAAAGTTTCAGCAAAGTCCAACCCAAATTCTGTAGCTGGCGCCCTGGCAGGTGTGCTCCGTGAGCGCGGATGTGCCGAAATACAGGCCATTGGTGCAGGAGCCCTTAACCAGGCAGTAAAGGCAGTAGCGATTGCAAGAGGATTTGTAGCGCCGAGCGGAGTAGACCTGATCTGTATTCCCGCCTTTACCGACATCATTATCGATGGAGAAGAAAGGACTGCAATCAAGCTAATTGTCGAACCCAGATAGGCTTGCAGGACATTGGCTATAATTCGCTACACACCTGTTTATTCTGTAGGATAAACAGGTTTTGTTTTTCCTTTGTGCCGGGAGGTAGAGCTAAATGAAATATAATCCGGCCTTCAGAGCGGCACTGCTCCACCAGGAGAGCATCGTAGTGGATGCCCACTGCGACACGCTGACCGTCCTGTTAGATCGGCAAAAGCGCTTAAGCAGTTGCAGCGACGGGCATCTTGATCTGCCCCGCCTGAAGACAGGCGGGGTTGATTTGCAGTTTTTCGCCGCCTTTATTTCTCCGGAGTACAGGTCCCGGCCTGTGGAGAGAGCCCTTGATTTAATCGGCTGTTTTTACCGGGAAATAGAGGACAATAAAGATTTAATAATGCATGTGAGGAATCAAAACGAAGTGGACCTGGCCTTTGCGTCCGGCAAAATAGCCGCATTGCTTTCCGTAGAGGGCGGTGAGGCGCTCGGCGGAAGCCTCGGAACGCTGAGGATGCTTTACGGCCTGGGTGTGCGCTGCCTTACGCTGACCTGGAACGGACGCAATGAGCTTGGTTGTGGCGCAGGAGAAGGGGGGGCGGAGAGCGGCTTAACCGAATTCGGCCGGGCGGTGGTGCGGGAAATGAACCGTCTGGGCATGCTGGTGGACGTTTCACATTTATCGGAAAAAGGTTTCTGGGAAGTGATGAAACTCACCAAACAGCCGGTTATAGCTTCTCATTCCAATTGCATGGCCTTATGCAGCCACCCGCGCAATTTAAGCGACAGACAAATCCGGGCGCTGGCAGAACAGGGGGGAGTGGTGGGGATTACATTTGTCCCCGCTTTTCTGGGCAGTGGGCATTCCTCTGTTAATAATGTTCTAGATCACATAGAATATGCAATATCGGTGGGAGGAGTAGAATGCGTGGGGCTGGGATCGGACTTTGACGGTACAGAAGAGCTGCCTGAGGGGTTGGAGGATTGCACCTGTTTTCCTGCCATTGCAAATGGCCTGATTAAAAGGGGATACAGCAGCGAGGCCGTGATAAAGGTTATGGGAGAAAATTTTTTAAGGGTAATTGGGCAGGTTTTGAAATAAGAAATGTCGAAGGTAAAAATAAGGTGGTTTTATGCCGGTTGACCTACATGTTCATACTACCGCTTCGGACGGTACTGACAGCCCTGCCGAGGTGGTTTTAAAGGCGAAAGCCATCGGGCTTTCAGCCATAGCAATAACAGATCATGATACCTTGGAGGGGGTGGAGCCCGCTTTTGAGGCCGGACAGCTTGAAAAGCTCGAAATTGTTCCGGGGATAGAACTAGGTTCGGAATATATGGGTGAAGAGGTCCACCTTCTCGGGTATTATATAGAGCTGCACAACGACCTGCTTCATAGCAGGCTGAAATACCTGCGCAGCAGCAGAATTACCCGCATGGAAAAAATGGTTTCAAAGCTTAAAGAGCTCGGCATTCCGCTGGATCTGGACATGGTCATGACCATGTCAGGCTCCGGTTCGGTGGGCAGGCCCCACCTGGCTGCAGCAATGGTTGAAATAGGGGCGGTCAAGAGCGTTTCTGAAGCTTTTGATTTGTATATTGGTTCCGGGCGGCCTGCCTATGTGCCCAGATATAAACTCAAACCGGCGGAAGCCGTGTGCTTGATTCGCCATGCCGGGGGCGTGCCGGTTCTGGCCCACCCCGGGTTAAACAGCATTGCTGCCTTTATCGGGGAATTGAAAGAGGCCGGTCTTGCCGGCCTGGAAGCTTACCACCCGGCTCATTCCAGGGAACAGTCGGCTTTTTACGAGAGGCTGGCAGAAAAGCACGGCCTGATCGTAACAGGCGGTTCCGACTATCACGGCCCCGCCCATAAAGCCGGCAGAAGGCTTGGCCTGGAAACCGTTCCGTACAGCGCGCTGGAGATGTTAAAGAAAACGAGGGAACATTTAAAGTAGAGAAACTGGCGTCAATTTCAGGTATGCCGGGGTGAGCGCTGCTGTAAACTTTTCTTTTACGGGGAGGAAAACATGAAAAAGGCTAAACGCATGGAAAGGTTTTCTTCGGGAATTTTTAGCGAAATGGAAGAAGCAAAAAAAAAGGTGGAATCGAGGGGAATAAAGGTAATTAACCTTGGCGTGGGAAGTCCGGACCTTCCGCCGGCGCCTCATATAATTGAAGCATTGCGCAGATCTGTAGAAAAACCGGAAAATTATTCATATCCCGTGACGGCCCTAAAAAGGCTTTACGAAGCGGTAGCCGGCTGGTACAAAAGGCGGTTTAATGTTGATCTTGATCCTGCTAATGAAGTACTGGTTTTAATGGGCTCTCAAGATGGACTGGCTCATCTGGCCATGGCCTATGTCGATCCGGGGGATATCGCCCTGGTACCGGATCCCGGTTATCCTATATACAGCTTCAGCATTTTAATGGCCCAGGGGGAAATATTCCCGATGCCGCTCCTGGCGGAAAAGCGCTTTCTTCCTGACTTTAAAGAAATCCCGGAGGATGTTGCAAAAAAAGCGAAGCTGATGTGGCTTAATTACCCCAACAACCCGGTTGCTGCCATGGCGGACAGGAAATTCTTTGAGCAGGCGGTAGAATTTGCCCGGCATTACGATATTTTGATCTGCCATGATGTGGCCTATGCCGAACTGGCTTACGACGGTTATAAACCCGTGAGCTTTTTGGAAGTGCCTGGCGCCAAAGAGGTCGGGATAGAATTTTATTCCCTTTCCAAAACGTACAATATGGCAGGCTGCAGAATTGGCTTTGCTGTTGGGAACAGCGATGTCCTGTCCTCCCTGGCTACGATCAAATCAAACATCGACTACGGGGTGTTTTATGCCGTTCAGGAGGCAGGGATAGCAGCGCTGACCGGCCCGCAGGAGTATGTGGCAGAAACCTCCCGCACCTACCAGAGAAGGCGTGATGTTCTGATAGAAGGCCTGAAGGAATTGGGCTGGGAGATTCCCAAACCAAGCGCCTCCATGTTTGTCTGGGCCCCCCTGCCGCCGGGCTACAGCTCTTCAATGGCTTTTGCCAGAGAGCTTCTTGAGAAGGCGGGGGTAATAGTAACCCCTGGTGTGGCTTTTGGCAGCAGAGGGGAAGGCTATGTCCGGATTGCTCTAGTGAGGGACGAATCTACACTGGGCGAAGTCGTACAGAGAATAGGCCGCAGTTTTGTATTCCGTTAAACGCAGGCACTTTGGAAACCAAATTGAGTCTACAGGAACCCTCGCCGGCATATACTATGATTGAAATGCCTGGAGAGGTGGTTTTGGTGGAAGAACTGGCAGAAATCAGCTACCTCAGGAGGAGAATACAGGAGCTTGAGGAAAAGGTGGAGCAGTTGCGGCTCAGCCGGAGGGTTCTGATGAATCTTATCGAGAAAATTGAGAGAGAAAAAAATGGTTTTCTAAGCCGCCTGGAAAGAGAGAACCGCAAGCTTCATCAAGACAATTATCGCTACGCCCGGAGGCTGCTCCGGAAAAACCGACAGATCGTGGAACTGGAGTCAAAATTGGAGGCGGTTTTACCGGTTAATAAGGGCAATTGATATGTTTATCCACAAGATTATACACAGAATGGCATTAACTGTTAATATTATTATTTTATGACAAATCCATCTCATTATCGACAGGACTAAGCCCCAAAGGGCTTTTTTTTCTTCCTGAATGTGCTATAATGCACTATGTAACGAGTCAACTGCGGGAAAACCAGGCGAAAAAGGCGGTGGATTATGCGAATAGCAGTTGTTGACGGCCAGGGCGGAGGAATCGGCAAGCACATAATGGAAAAGCTGAGGCGGGAATTGCCTGAGCACGTGGAATTCCTTGCCCTCGGGACAAATGCCATGGCCACGTCGGTTATGCTGCGCGCCGGGGCAAACGAAGGGGCAACAGGGGAAAATGCTGTCATTTATAACGCCGGGCGGGTGGACTTAATCGTCGGGCCGATTAGCATCCTTTTTCCCAACGCCATGCTAGGCGAACTCTCGCCCAAAATGGCCGAGGCAATTGCCGCCAGCCCGGCGCGGAAAGTGCTTTTACCGCTAAGCCGGGCCGGAATCGACATTGTCGGGCTGAAGTCCGAACCGCTGCCGCATCTGATAGAAGAAATGGTGAGAAAAGTTAAAGAAATTATAGGAGAAAAAACGAAACAGGGATAAAAGTGCTTTTTAGGGAGGAATTTCTAGCAAATTAAAGAATTAAGCCTTAATTAGAAGTGTTCATGTTCTTTATTTCAACTTAAACGGCTGGTGAACTGATGAAGGGAAGGCTTATTCTAACGCTGGGCGGTTCTCGCAGCGGCAAGAGCGAGTTTGCCGAAAAGATAGCAGGCCTGCTGGGGGAACGGGTTGTGTATATTGCCACTGCAGCAGTGCTGGACGGAGAAATGGCCGAGCGGGTGCGGCTGCACCGTGCCAGGCGTCCGCTGACCTGGGAAACGGTAGAGGAGGAGAAAAACATCCTGGATGTGCTGGAAAGGGGACGGGAGGGGGATGTTTTTCTGATCGACTGTGCCGCCGTCTGGATTACAAACCTTTTGCTCGATCGGGATTTGCCCAGGCCCGGCGCGGGGTGGGGCGAAAAGGAAGTTTATATCACGGAGCAGCTCAATAGCCTGGCAGATGCGGTGAAAAAAGGTGTGCACCTAGTAATAGTGTCGAGCGAAGCAGGCATGGGCATAGTGCCAGAACATCCCTTCGGGAGGCTGTTCAGGGATGTTCTGGGAAAAGCAAACCAGTTGCTTGCTGCTAAAGCTGATCGGGTTTTTTTTGTTGTGGCCGGGCTTCCCCTGGAGCTGAAGTCTTTGAGTGAGGTAATGCTCAAAGACAGGTAAGCCGGTTTAAGGGGTTGTCCCATATTTTTAAGATCTCCTCATATATCAATTTACTGCCCAACGATGCCAGTAAGACTTTAAAAGGCTGGCAGAAACGGTCAGGGGCAACCTCGATATGGACAGGATATATAAAACAATGGGCCTTTAGCGGTCCTGCGGGAGAACGGAAGACAGAAAATGCTGGAGAATTACGCAATCCAGGTTTTTCTTGCCTATCTTGTGGACCTGGCGGTGGGCGACCCCAGATGGTTGCCGCACCCGGTGGTTGTTATGGGCAAGATAATAACTTTTCTGGAAAAGCTGACGCGCCGCTTTTTAAAAAGCCCGCTCGCCCTGCTGGCGGCCGGCATGCTGATGGCGGTTGCGCTTCCGGCAGGAAGCTGGTACTTTACTTCACTCCTGTTGGACTGGGCTTTTAATCTAAACCGGTGGGCGGGCTATTTTCTTTCAATCTGGCTTATGTCGACCACCATAGCCGGACGGGGGCTGGCCGGGGCGGCCATGAAAGTTCATTCTCTCCTCAATAAAGGGGATCTGGCCGGAGCCCGCCGGGAAGTAGGCATGATTGTCGGCAGGGATACCGACAGAATGGATAAAAAGGAGGTAACGCGGGCCGCGGTGGAAACGGTGGCCGAGAATGTTGTTGACGCTGTGGTGGCGCCCGTATTTTACGCTTTTCTGGGCGGCGCCCCTTTGGCTATGGCCTACCGTACGGTAAATACCCTGGATTCCATGGTCGGCTATAAAAACGAAAAGTATATTAACTTCGGGATGGCCTCGGCCCGCCTGGACGACCTGGCCAACTTTATTCCGGCACGCATAACTGGAGCAGCACTGGTAATAGCTGCATTAATTCTCAGGATGAGCCCCAAAAGGACGTTTATGTCAATTTTACGGGATGCGCCGGCCCATCCCAGCCCCAACAGCGGTATTCCCGAATCGGCAGTGGCCGGTGCCCTGGGGGTGCGCCTGGGGGGAATAAACTACTACAACGGACGGGAATCATTCAGACCTTACATGGGTGATGAGGTGGTGCGGCTCGAACCGTACCACATAAAGCAAACGGTCGGTCTAATGCGTTTAACATCTGCCATGGTGGTGGTACTGGGAGTTATCATTGCAGCACTCCCGAAGTATTTCTGAAAGCTTTGGCCGCCGGTCGTTTACCGTCAACATTTCACGGCAAAAATTATGAAGGAGGACGGTTTTTGAAAAGTTTTTTATTTGCCCTTTACCAGTTGACCAGGCTGCCTCTGCCTGCAGTGGCCTATGATGAAGTTTCCTGCGGCCGGGCCACAGCCTATTTCCCCTTGGTTGGGCTTTTTTTGGGAACTGTGCTGGCAGCTCTCCTGTGGGCGGCAAAATGGCTTTTCCCGGCCCAGGTGCAGGCATCCCTCCTTATAGCCGGAATGGTTGTTCTCACCGGCGGAATGCACCTTGACGGGTTTATGGACAGCCTTGACGGTCTTTTCGGCGGGCGCTCGCGCGAAAAAAAACTGGAGATAATGCGTGATAGCCGGGCCGGTTCCTTTGGCGTGATTGGAGTTTTCAGCCTTTTAATTTTAAAATACAGCCTTTTCCTGGAAATGCCTGAGCAAACTCTGATGAGAGTTCTACCGGTGGTTCCGGCCTTAAGCCGCTGGGGCATTTCCCTGGCCGTTTCGGCATTCCCCTACGCCAGGCAGGAAGGATTGGGGAAGGTATATGCAGCATTTTCAGGTTTGAGGGAGCTGATTCTGGCCACCGTTATTGCCGCCGTTGCGGCCGGGGCGGCTTTAGGACCGCAGGGTTTATGGCTTATGGGGCTGGGAGGAGTGATAACCTGCCTTCTCGGCCAAAGAATCTGCAGGGAATTGGGCGGGCTTACAGGCGATATTTACGGCTTTATTTGCGAACTGCTCGAGGTGTTGCTTCTTCTTGCGGTTTATCCGCTGTCAAAAATTAGCAGCACTGTTTAAAAAACATTTTATTTTTCAACCGGTTAACCATTCAGGATGGGGAAGGAGCTAAAAAATTTGCAGCACCCGGAACATATTCACGGAGGCGACATATACCGGGCTTCAGAGAAATATGGTTTAGCAAAGGATAAAATCATTGACTTCAGCGCCAACATCAACCCTTTAGGGCCTTCCCAGGGCGTGGTAAACGCAGTTGTAAAGAATCTGGGATTGATCGCCAGTTACCCGGATCCCGAATGCAAGGAGTTAAGAAAAGAATTAGCAGCCTACCTAGGGATTCCCATGAGCCATCTGTTAGTCGGCAACGGTACGGCAGAGCTGATTTATCTGCTCGTCCGGGCTTCCGGGAAAAACAGGGCCTTAATACCTGTACCCACTTTCAGTGAGTACGGCCTTTCTGTTTTAAGCCAGGGCGGCAATATAACCGAAATTGCCATGAGAGAAGAAAAAGGCTTTGCCCTGCCGGTAAGTGAGATACTGGAAAAACTACCCGGTGCAGACCTTCTGTTCCTATGCAATCCAAACAATCCTACGGGCAGGCTGGCCGGTAAAAAGGCCATGCAGGTCATTATAGACGAGGCCCTGCTGCACGGCGTGCTGGTGGTCGTCGATGAGGCATTTATGGATTTTGTGCCTGATAAAAGCAGGTATACAGTTATGCCCCTGGTCAGTGAAAGGCCGAATCTTGCCGTGCTTTATTCAATGACGAAATTTTTTGGTATTCCCGGCCTTCGCCTGGGTGCCGTTGCAGCGCCCGAAGAACTGGTAATGAAAATGAATGCTTTAAGACACCCCTGGAGTGTCAATATTCTGGCCCAGGTTGCAGGAGTGGCGGGTCTGAGGGAAAAAGGATACATGGAACAAACAAACCGCCTGGTGCAGGAGGAAAAGAGGTTTCTTTACCGTGAGTTGTCTGCCCTGCCAGGCTTAAGACCCCTGCCCGGGGCGGCTAATTTTCTTCTTGTGGATGTTTCCTGCAGCGGTCTGACATCAGGCGAAGTGGCGGACATGCTTGGAAAGCACGGCATTATGGTAAGAGACTGCAGGGGATTTGCCGGGCTGGAAGGCCGCTACATCAGGCTGGCGGTAAGAACCCGCCCAGAAAATGAGGCTCTTCTGCGCGTTCTCAGGTTAATACTGGAGGTGAAGGGAGAATAAATGAACTGCCGTATTTTCCTGGTAAGACACGGTGAGACGGAATGGAATGCATTGATGAAATACCAGGGGCAAACCGATGTGCCCCTGTCAGAAAAAGGACGCCAGCAGGCCGAGCTTATTGGCAGGCGCCTGGCGGCTGAGAAGCTGCACGGAGTTTATTCTAGCGATCTTAAAAGGGCCTACGAAACAGCTGAATATATCTCCAAATATCACGGGCTGAACGTCAATACGGTACCCGAGTTAAGAGAGCTTAACTTCGGGGCTTGGGAAGGCCTGACCAGCAAAGATATAAGCAGGCTTTATGCAAACGAGATAAGCAGGTGGTGGGAGAGCCCATTAACCACAAGAATACCGGGGGGCGAAACCCTTGGTGAAATGGTGGAGAGGAGTGTAGCCGCCATAAAAAAAATCGTAAGCCTTCACCAGGGAGAAAATGTGGCGGTTGTTTCTCACGGCGGGGCAATCAGGAGCATAGTGGGAAACCTGCTGGGAATGGATTTAAACAAATACTGGCGTCTCCGCCTGGATAACGCATGCCTGAGCATTTTAGATTTCCCGGAGTGGGAAAAGGGAGTTCTTGTGCTTTTTAACGACTGTTCCCATCTGAGCACAAACAATCACTTTTCTAAAACTGTCCTTCCCGCCGGAAAATAGTCCTGCCTGCGGCAATTACCAGACAAGGATTCATTTCGTGATCAAGCAAACCAGCCCGGTATCGAAGCGGTTAGGTTATATGCCTTAAGTCAGCCTGTGGCCTTATGTGCTTCGGCAAAGGTTGCCCCTGAATGGTGTCGTCCCGCCTGTCAACAGATGTTTGACAAGGCTTTTTGTGATTGTCTTTCCCAGGTAACAGGAGGAATAGGGCCAGCTTCAGCCGGCTTTTACAATATTCTTAAACTAGCCCCTGCAGGAAATTTAAGTTTTTTGTGGAAGTTAGTCTATAATCAGTGAGGATGAATTGCAGGGGGCAGGAAATGGACAACGAACAATTCCAAAGGCTTGTGCTTGAACAGCTAAAAATGCTCATAGATGGGCAAAAGGCCCTTGAGCAAGGGCAAAAAGCGCTTGCAGATAGGCAGAAGGCCCTTGAGCAAGGGCAAAAAGCGCTTGCAGATAGGCAGAAAGCCCTTGAGCAAGGGCAAAAAGCGCTTGCAGATGGGCAAAAGGCCCTTGAACAGAGGCAAATAGCTCTCGAAGAAGGCCAAAGAGCACTTGGAGAAAGCCTGAAAGCGCTTGAACAAGGCCAGAAAATACTTGAGCAGGGCCAGAAGGAAATAAGAAATGAACTGAAATTCATTTGGGAGGATATCAAAAAGATTGATAAACGGCTTTCTGCTCAGGAAGAAGAATTAGTTATCCTGAAACGCCTGAAGTAAATCAGTAAATATGTTCATACCTGGTTTTACCGGTATTCGTTTAGCCGTAATGTGCAAAAATATTTAAAAGCCACAAGAAGAAGGGGGTTATTATGGACGGCAGCGATTCCTTTGTTCAGAGCCGGGTCCCGTGGAGCAGCGAGCCCAGCTTAAAGGAAATGGCCGATGAAGTGGGAATAGACTTTGACCGGCTAATTGAAGGAATTAAGGAAAACAAAAGCGATGCTGCCTTGGCAGAGGAATTCGACGTTCCGGAAAAACTGGTGTATCACCTGCGGGATCATTTTTATTCTCACGGCGTCCACTCTATTATGGGACAGGATTAAAGTTTGAGGCTAAAAGCCTCTTTTTTTAGTATTTTTTTAAAAATTAGATTTCCGTGCGCCCCGGCAAGATATGTGCTATAATAAAAAAATATAAATTTTATAATCTGGCCGGTTAACCGGCGGGGGAGGAAAAGCTATGTGGCCGGAAAAATTTGAAAAAGTAGGCCTTACTTTTGATGATGTAATGATTATTCCAGCAGCTTCGGAAGTCCTGCCCAGGGAAGTGGATACCACCACCTATCTTACAAAGGATATAAAGCTTAACATCCCGATAGTTAGCGCCGGCATGGATACGGTGACAGAGTCCAGGATGGCCATAGCCCTGGCCCGGGAGGGGGGAATTGGCGTTATCCACAAAAACATGTCTATAGAGCGCCAGGCCCTTGAGGTAGACCGGGTCAAGCGTTCGGAGCACGGCGTAATTTCCGACCCGATTTTTCTTTCACCTGACGACCTCATCAGCGATGCCTTGGTTTTAATGGAGCGTTACAGAATTTCGGGCATTCCCATTACCGTTAAGGGCAGGCTGGTAGGCATTCTGACAAACCGCGACCTTCGCTTCGAGAGGGACTTTACCAAAAAAATCGGGGAGGTAATGACCAAAGAGAATCTTGTTACCGCCCCGGTGGGGACTACTTTAGAGCAGGCCAAAGAGATCCTTCGCCAGTACAAGGTGGAAAAACTGCCCATTGTCGATGAGCATTACAATTTAAGGGGCCTTATTACCATAAAGGATATTGAGAAATCGCGCCAATATCCTAATTCGGCCAAGGACAAGCGCGGCCGCCTGCTGGTGGCTGCGGCAGTTGGAGTTGGCGAAGATACGATGAAAAGGGTGGATGCGCTGGTAAAAGCCAGCGTGGATGCTATAGTAATTGATACGGCACACGGCCACTCTAGAGGCGTTATTGAAACGGTCGCCAAAATTAAAGGGAAATATCCGGATGTAGCCGTAATTGCCGGCAATGTGGCAACTTCAGAGGGCACCAGGGATCTCATTGAGGCAGGGGCGGACGCCGTAAAGGTGGGAATCGGTCCCGGTTCGATTTGCACCACCCGTGTCGTTGCCGGTGTCGGTGTTCCCCAAATTACAGCAATTTACGATTGTGCCCAGGTCGCAGCCGGATATGGCATACCTGTCATTGCTGACGGGGGAATAAAGTATTCGGGAGATATTACCAAGGCAATTGCAGCCGGTGCAGATGCGGTAATGCTGGGAAGCGTTCTGGCAGGTACGGAGGAAAGCCCCGGAGACATCGAGATTTATCAGGGCCGCAGCTACAAAGTATACCGCGGCATGGGTTCGCTGGGCGCCATGAAGGAAGGGAGCAAGGATCGCTATTTTCAGGAACACGCCGATACTGAGAATAAACTTGTGCCTGAAGGAGTGGAAGGGCGGGTGCCCTTCAAAGGCCCGCTTTCGGAAACTATTTATCAATTAGTTGGCGGGCTGAGGGCAGGCATGGGATATGCCGGAAGCCGCAATATTCATGAGCTTAAAACCAAGTCCAGGTTCATGCGCTGTACTGCAGCCGGCCTGGCGGAGAGCCATCCGCATAACGTTGTAATAACCAAGGAAGCGCCGAATTACAGCATAAGGTGATAAAAACAAGAAAGACAAAAAAGCCTGCCGTGCATCAAGCATAGCAGGCTTTATTTGTCGTTTTTATTATTTAAAAAGCTCAATTCTTTTCGAACAGCATGCTTTCAAAAAGTATTATATCTTCCTTGCCGACGTTTCTGCCAGGCCGTGCCATCAGAACGTTTGCCGGGTGTTCTGTAACATCTGGATCATCGGTAGCCTGCTTGACCAGACCTACCGACCCAAACAGCTTTGTCAGCATGGAACGGTATTCAAACATCTCCAACCCGGAGTTTTTCAGGTCCCAGTGCCAGCACAGCTCTATCGTAACTACAATATAGTTCTCCAGGGCTGGATTTGAAAATGCTTCTTTAAGCAGTGCCGCTCCAATCCCGTTATTGCGCCAGTCAGGGCTGATTTCAATACAGCCCAGTTCAAGAACCCGGGGGTGCCTGCTCCACCTGCTGTATCCATCCGGATAGTGAAAAGTAATGTAGCCTATTATCTCGGAATTGCATCTGGCAATGTAAACCATACCTTCGGGCAGTTTCGATATCGATATAAGGGCTTCTTTTTGCCTGGCCGGCGGGCGGAAAGCATTTAGTCTTCCGTTCATGTAATAGCCTTCCAGTTCTTCAGCCTCCACCGGTCCTTCGATAAGCACTTCGTTCAGGTAATTTTTTAAAGGTGCTACCTGACAACAGGCAACGGCCATACCGGTTACCCCCTCCAGGCGGGTTGTTTTAACCGTTAAGGTTTAAATATCTACCGCTCGCCGTGCAAGTGAGCGGCACGACTTTCTTTATTCGGAAAGGAAAATTCCTCTCAAGCTTAAATATCGACCGTTCGCCCCTGTTATTTTACCGCTCACAATAATTATATTGCAGCTAAAGGGCAATAATCAATATTAATTTTTGCTTGTCTAGGTTTTTGGAAAATATAAAAAAAAATGTTGAAAAATAATGGAAATTATTTACTAATATGGATAAGGAAAAAAAAGGAATTTTATGTTACGGGAATGAATAGATAGAAGAGGCCTAATCAATATTTCAAGGATGGTGAACTGCAAAAAAATGAGCGGGAAATTAAATTCCCTTACCGATGTCTTAAAAAAAACATTGTTTTTTTTCGAGGCCCTTTCAGTATCCGAGTTGGCTCCCCATGTCCAGAGAAAGATGCTTAAGGACTATACCTTGCCGCAGGTGGAAGAAAAGATAAGGCTATGCCTCAGCCAAAACGGGTGCTTTTATAAAGAGAAGGACAACTGGCGCTTAAATCTGGAGGGAAATAAAGAAAACGACCAGTTTTATTCCCTTCTCCTTAAAAAAGGACAGCCCCTTAACTTGCGCGAAGTTTTAAAAAATATGAACTCAAAGAAAAAAAAGGTCAAAAAACTTCTCTCCGAGGAGGCCAGCCTCATTTCGGACGGCAGGTTTATTCAACTGGACAGCGGTTACTGGGGCCTTACTGAGTGGGAAGTTGAAACAAGCCATTACTCGCTTAAAAACCTGATTATTAAAGCCCTTAAAATGTACCCGGGCGGCCTTTCCGTCCAACAACTTCATCAACTGATTAATTCCTGGAGGAAAACCGATGTAAAAACGCTGGAAGGGGTTTTGAAAAAATTTCCTTACTTCGAAATGGCAGGGGAGGGAGTATGGAGCTACAATCCTGCCGTAAGGGTTGCATATGAAGGTCTTCTGAAAAGGTTCATGGCGGTGATCAACAGGCAAAAGATCCGCTGGCACCGTGATAGAGCATGCTGGAAAAGCAAGATAGAGGCTTTGCAAAGAAATTTACAGGAAGCGGTAGCCGGTCAAAAGGAAGCTGCTGCCGCACTGGCCGAAAAAGTGGAGATGGCTGGCCAGCATGAATACCTGATGACCCAGATGGCAGAAAAGGACCTGCTTTTGGCTTTAAGAAAGAGGGAGATAATCAGATACAGGGAACACCTGAACAAGCTTGAGGCTAAGGCAAATAGCATTCTGTACCAGTGCCGCCTCTGGGTAAAGCGGGCAAGGGAAGCCCAGGAGGAAATAGCGCGGCTTAAAGATTTGCTGGGGAAGAACCAGGCAAGCCTGGAAAGTCTATTTACAAAACTGCAGCAATATAAGGAAAAAGACCGGGAAAACAAAGCCCGGCTGGCGGAGCTCAAAGAACAGCACAGCATAAAAGTGGCCGAACTGCAAAATGAAATTGTCGAGCTCAAACAAAAAATGGAGAGGGAAAGGGCTGCTGCTGCGCTGGAGGAAAGGCGTCTGAAAGAAGAAATAGGCGCGCTCACCAACGAGTTGAAAAAGGCCTTGAAGGTAGAAGAAGAACAGCAGCGCTCTTATCTTATGGCCCAGCAAGAGCTGGCCGCTGCCAGAGAAGAGCTGAGGAGCCTGGAAAAGCAGCTAAAAAACCCTTTTATACGAATTGTATTAAAACTGCGTTCAATTTTTGGTAAAATATAAACAAGCTTCCTAAATCGTCCTTAATGCCCGGAAAAGGGCATTTTTATTTTGGAAGATTTGGCCGTTACCTCGTGTTTTAGAGCCACAAGTAAGGGGCGGGTAACTCAATTAAAAAATATATAGTATAATCTGTTTAAAATATCTAGTATAATCTGTTTTTTCCGTGCTTTGTTCTTTTTTCTTCCCGGCGTCCAGCCGTTGAAAAGGTTTTTTTTCAGGTGAACTGATAAACTGGTGTACGGAAATTTTGATTAGGGCCGGGAAGGCCGTTTACCCTGATAAATCCTGCTTCTGCCGGTTTAAACCCGGCCTGCCAGCAAAGCTTTTTAACCTGGATAGCAGGGCTGGCAAAATGGTCAGGGAGCATTGTAAAAGCCGGCTTGTGCTCATAATGATGCTTAAACTGAAAAACGCCCGGGGCAACTTCTAAAAACCCGGAATTATCCGGCCAATTTGAGGGCTTCTGCGGTGCCGGCTTTTTCTGCGGGCTTACTTCTTTTGACGATTCCCCCGGACTGCTTGAGCAAAGGTTCTCTGATTGCCCTGCTGCGGAATCCTGAGTGCCTACCGCCCGGAGCTCACCAGATGTGCTTTTTTCTCCTTCATCGGGGGACGTTGCCGGTAATTCCCGGTCAGGTGGCTGCCGGTGAATAAAATAATTCCTGTAAGTCACTGCCAGTATCACCTCCTGAAGTATACTATGCAAAGCCTGCCGGTTAAGCAATCGGGCCGAAAAAATTTTTTAGAAGACTTACACTAATTTATATAATTTAACATAATTTGTATAATGAAACGGTAATAACAGAAAGAACTGCTGTTATTAGCCAGATACAAATTAAGGAGGTAAACTTATGGAAACCGAAAGCATTGCCTTTCCGAGGTTTGAGACCGTTTGCATTGAAGTTCCGAAGGTATACGACTTCTGCTTCCAGGCAGAGCACCGGGAGAACATCTGCACCCCGCTGAATGATTGCAACCCTCCGGAAGGAGCTACGGTGCGCTGCACCATTGACAGCACCAACTGCGCCGAAGTGAGCAGGACCACACCTAACAACCAGGGGCGGGCCAACGTAACTTTTGCCGTAACGGTTTATTACACCCTGGAAGTGCTTGACTGCAGCAGCAATGTCGTGTGTACCTTCGCGAACCAGAGCTTCAGCTTTACCAAAACAGTTGTTCTCTGCGCCCCCGAGGGAACTTTCACGAACTGTGAAATTGTTAATGCCGCCTGCGGTCCCTGTCTGATTCTCGGCAATCAAATTTGCTGCACATTCGATCTCTGTATTACCATTCAGTCCTTGGCAATTGTCAAGCTGCTAGTGCCGAGCTTTGGCTTCTGCACACCGGCGCTGTGCGAACAGGTCTCCCCGATCGGTCCGTTTGTATGTCCGCCGCAACTGTTCCCGCCTCAATGCCCGCCGGCCGAATAAGTACGTGACCGGGGGTGGCGCCCGGCTGCCCCCTGTTAACCCTTCACCAGAATATTTGAGGAGAAATCATGCTGTCTTCGATATGCTATAAGATAACCGGCCTGAACAAAATCAGAGCAGGCAAGTTAAAAGATGTTATAATGTCCGTTGACGGCGTAAAGGAAGTCAATTTTTCAGCAGGTGAAAGAATTGTTGTAACCTATGATATTATGAAGGTTGCCGCAAACAAGATAACTGCATGCATTAAATCGCTGGGATTAAAAGTGTACCCGGAGCAGTTCGCGGCAGGCGCCGGACTGGTTGAAAAAAATCCTCACAGCGGATGAAGGAACTGCTGAAAGCGGCAGTTGCTGCATCAGCAAAAGGGCCTTTTTAAGGTCCTTTTTGTTTTACGGTGAAAAGAAATATATTACCATTAAACTTATATTTTAATTTTTTTTTAAAAAGATAATTTAAAAAAACCTTCTTTATAATTGCCGGCCTGTCCGGTTTACAGGAGCTTTTTGCACATTTGGGCCGGCAAGGATATAATTTTGCCTTAACAGGGGCAAAAACAGCCGAATCCCGGAAAATTACCAACCGGGTACGGGGGAACCATTTTTTAGGGGTGAATCCCAACTCACATCTCACATCTCATAGGGTAGGATATCTTTTACCGAACCCGTCAGCTAACCCCGGAGGCGAAAAAGAAAGGGGATGTGTTAATGAGCACTAGAACCGCCCGTCTATTGCTAATGTTTGCTGCCTGCTTTTTGTTCATCATTGCCGCTGCGCCTGCGGCAGATGCCGCCACTCAGACGAACCCTTTGCAGTCATACTGGAACAGATACTATGGCGGCAAGGTGGTGAAACAGCGCGTAACAATACCTTCTCGTCCCGCGACTGTTCCTCCGCCTGTAAACCCGGTTCCTCCTGCGGACGCCGGCCAGCAGGATACTTCAAGGTTAAGCGTAGATGAGAAGTTAATGTTCGACCTGGTCAACCAGGAAAGAGCAAAAAACGGCCTTGCAGGACTTGCGCTGGACATGCGCCTGGTGGAACTGGCCAGGCTGAAAAGCCAGGATATGTATCAAAACAGCTACTTCAGCCATACCTCTCCCACCTATGGCACTGCCTACGACATGGAGAGGAAGGCGGGCATAACGGCCAGGGTAATGGGGGCGGAAAACATTGCCAAGGCTGCCACAACCCAGCGGGCACACGAACTTTTTATGAACAGTACAGGCCACAGGGCAAATATTTTAAATCCGCAGCACGATACCATTGGCATTGGAATTTTTAAGACTCAAAACGGTGTGGTGGTAACTCAGTTGTTTACGGGCAATTAATTTAATTAATAGTATATAAAAAATATATTAATTTTTGTTTTTAATTATATTAATTGTTTTGACCTGCACTTTTGGGCCCGTTTTAAAGGCCCGTTTTTTTGTTTTTCGCAGTAAAGCACGGCGGACTTAGCTGAATAAAATAAATTGAGCCGGCAAAGCATAATTGAATCAACGAAATGTTTTAAGGGGGTAAGAACAGCCTTGATATATTTTGACAGCGCGGCTACAAGCTGGCCCAAGCCGGTCGAAGTGTTGCAGGCCGTGGAATACTGCCTGAAGTTTGTTGGGGCCAACCCGGGGAGGGCAGGCCACCGGATGGCGGTCGAAGCGGGCAGAATTGTGGACGAGGCCAGGGAACTTTTGGCGGTTCTTTTTAACATCAGGAATCCGGATCGGATCGTTTTTACCCTGAATGCTACCGAGGCTTTAAACCTGGCCATAAAAGGTTTGCTGAAAGCAGGCGATCATGTTATAACCAGCTCCATGGAGCACAACTCTGTTACCAGGCCGCTTCACGTTTTACAGGGGAAAGGGGTTGAGGTGACGAAGGTTCCCTGCGACGGGGAGGGTTTTATCAGGGTTAAGGACATAGAAGCGGCAATAAAGCCAAACACCGCGGCCGTAATAATTACCCACGCTTCAAATGTCACCGGAACGATGATGCCGGTGACGGAAATAGGGCAGCTTTGCAAAAGGAAGGGCCTTTATTTTATCGTGGATGCTGCTCAAACGGCTGGGGTTTTTGAGCTGGATGTGCGTTTTATGGGCATTCACCTGCTGGCTTTTCCGGGGCACAAAGGGCTTTACGGACCGCCCGGAACGGGAGGGCTGTACATTGCCGAGGGTTTGGAATTGCAGCCTTTAAAGGAAGGCGGCACGGGGAGCAACTCGGAATTGCCCGGTCAACCTGATGTTCTGCCGGAGCGCTATGAAAGCGGCACGTTAAATTCGGCCGGCATTGCCGGACTGGCGGCAGGCTTGAAATTTATAAGAAGGGAAGGGATGGAGCGGATTAGAAGGCATGAACTGGAACTGACCAGGCGGTTTCTCGAAGGAGTGGAAGGAATTAAAGGGATAACGGTTTACGGGCCCAAGGACCTGCACAACCGTGCGCCCGTGGTATCCTTCAGCATGAAAGGCAAAAAAGCCGCCCTAGTGGGAGCGGTGCTGGATCAAAAATACAACATTGCCTGCCGGGCAGGCCTTCACTGCGCCCCGGACGCCCATAGAACGCTGGGCACCCTGGAGCAAAAGCTGGTCCGCTTCAGCTTTTCATATTTTAACAATGAAAGGGAGGTTGATTACTCACTCAACGCCTTGCGGGAACTGGACGCCACAGCCCCGGAAAAACTTGCGGCCGGCTACGGGAAGTCCTGCGGATGCTGACGGGCTAGTAATCTATGCCTTTCCTTGCTTCAACGCCGTGATAGTAAGGGTGGCTTATCAGGCAAACCTCGCTTACGACGTCGCCCAGTTCAATAATTTCTTTTGGAGCGTAACGGCCGGTCAGCACAAGCTCCATTTCCGGAGGCCTGTTTTTAATCAGCTCAATTACTTCTTCCAGGGGGATTAACCCGAAATCCAGGGCTACGTTAATTTCGTCGAGGATTACCAGGTCGTACCTGTTCTCGAAGATGACTTCTCTTGCCGTTTCAAGCCCTTCTATTGCCAGCCTGATGTCTTCCGGTGAAGGGTTTTCCCTGTCAACAAATGTCTCCAGCCCGGATTGGACAATGGTAAATGAAGGAAGATACTTTTCGGCAGCAATTATTTCACCGTAATTTTTGCTTCCCTTCATGAACTGAAGCATGAATACCCGCCGGCCATGGCCGATGGCGCGCAGGGCCAGGCCGACAGCAGCAGTTGTTTTCCCCTTGCCGTTCCCGGTATAAACGTGGACCATGCCATTTTTTGCTGGTTTACTCACGTGTCGCACACCACCTTCCCGCATTAAAGTATGTCCCACTTTGAACAGCGGGAGCCCCACCGGCCTATCACTTTTTCCCCTTCATACACCTCCACAACTTCACATACGTTTGAACAGCCATCGCATTCAAAACTGCCCGTGCGGTAGGGCAGGCCGACTATCTGAAACCCTTTAAAACGGGTGTTGCCAGATCTGGCCACTTCTTCCCTGGCCAGCAAAGCTGCGCCGATGGCGCCCATGATGTTGTAGTGTTTCGGTACGTACACGGTCATGCCCAGGGTTTTTTCAAAGGCGGCTTTAATTCCTTCGTTGGCAGCCACGCCTCCCTGGAAAACCACAGGTGGCAAAATTTCTTTTCCCTTGCCAACGTTGTTCAGATAGTTTCGCACCAGGGCCTCGCACAGCCCCCTAATGATGTCGGGGATGCTGTGACCCATTTGCTGCTTATGAATCATGTCCGATTCGGCAAAAACGGTGCAGCGCCCGGCAATGCGTACCGGTGTCTTCGACTGCAGGGCCAGCCGGCCAAACTGCTCTATCGGTATGTTCAGCCTGGCCGCCTGCTGGTCGAGGAAGGAACCGGTTCCGGCGGCACAAACTGTGTTCATGGCAAAGTCGGTAACTATGCCGTCCCGCAGAATAATTATTTTTGAATCCTGCCCGCCTATTTCAAAAACCGTTTGAACGCCTGGAATGAGCATTGAGGCGGCTACAGCATGGGCCGTAATCTCGTTTTTAATTACATCGGCTCCTACCATCACCCCTGCCAGGTAACGGCCGCTGCCCGTGGTTCCGGCGCCGGCTATTTCAATGCCGGCGGGAATGGAGGCGGCTGCCTGTTTCAGCCCCTCTTTAATTACCTCCAAAGGCCTGCCCCTGGTGCGAAGGTAAAGGCCGGTTAGGACTTCTCCGGCCTCGTCCAGGACCACTATGTTGATGCTTACTGAACCGACGTCAATTCCCAAGTATGCCTTCATTGACAGATATACCTTCCCGTCACTTAGTTAGCCTGTTAAGGTAACAATTCTGCGGCTTGCACGTTTCTTCCTGCTTAGAAGGTCGACAAATGCCTCCAGCCTGGTTGTCATTCCGGCCTTGCCGGTCTGTTCGTCAAGGAAGAAGGTCAGGACCGGAATATCATGATCCCTGCTTACCCTGGTAAGTATTGTGCGGGCCACTATTTCCGGAATGCAGGTAAACGGGGCCAGTTGGATTACGCCGTCAAAGCCGCGCTTGGCATAAAGGACGGTGTTTCCTATGGAGTCGCGGCCGTGCCCGCCCACCAGTTCCGGCAAATAAGGAGCAGCGGCCTCCTTAACGGTCAGGCCCTCGATGGTTTCATTCCAGGTATTGTCCCTGGTCCATCCCGTCAGAAACATGGACCTTTCCACCTCCACCCCCAGGTTGCCCAGAGTTTCCTCTATTTCCAGATTGCTTGCCGGCTCCAGCAGAACGTATATCTCGCCGACAATTCCTACCTTGAGCACCTCTCTTTCGGGGTTCTGCGGCACGCTCCGCAGTGCTTCAAGGGCGGCGGCCTCGGCCTCAATGATTTGTTCGGTGGTGTAGGCCTGGTCAATCCATTCCAGTACCTTGCGGTATACCCTGCTGGTAGTTCCCCTGTTTATCTCTCTGGGCCTGACAATGTGGCTGAGTTTTTCGGCATTATCCAGGGCCTGAAGTTTGCGCCAGGCCCTCTTGACAAGGGCTATGATCCCCCTGATCGAAACGCGGGCCCGGTTCAGCGCCCATACGTTTTTAATAAAGTTAAAAGGGTAAAGCCTGGGCGGCTCAAAGACGATCATTCTGACCTCGTGCCCCAGGTCTTTAAGAATATTATGGTGAAGCATGGCATATTCGCCCGCCCGGCAGGGTCCGACGCCGCCCGTAGTGACAATGGTGTCCGCTCCCATCTCGATTGTTTCGAGATAGGTGCCCATCAGGATTTTTAAGGGGAAACAAGCAAACTCGGGAGAGTAGCGGACGCCGAGATCGAGCGTTCGCTTGCTCGGCCGCGGCGGCGGTACCACCTCGTTGCCCAGGTCCTCCAGGAGCATTTTAAAAGTGCGCCAGGATTCGCCCATCCTGGGAAATGTTATCTTCGGCATGCCAGCGCCTCCTTCCTGCGCCTGACCATGTCCACGAAAGCTTCCAGGCGTGTTGTCATGCCAGCCTCTCCGGTATGCTCGTCGATCATCAGGGTCATAAAGGGTATGTTGCGGTGTTTTTTGGCCTCCAGCTCGATAAATTTGTTCAGCAGCGAATCCGGGCCGCATCCAAAGGCCGTAAGGTGAAGGACGCCGTCAATACGGCCTTGCTTGAACAAAAAGTGAGCGGCTTTTAGAGCCATATCGCTGAAGGTCCAGAAGAGCCGCTTGGGCAGATTACAGTTTTTTTGTAGGGCCAGCAGGAACGGGTGGATATTTTCAGCAGTGAGCACGCTGACACCCAGGCGGCGAAGTTTTCCCAACAGGTTGACGCTGATAAAGCTGTCGTAAATTGCATAAGGATAGCCCAGCACGGCAAACCGCAGGTTTGCCCCGGGTTGCCGCACCGGTTTTATTCCAGGGTTCTTTAATATGGACATTGCTTCATCCGGGCTGTATCCTTTTCTTAAGAGTTTATTATAACGCATGTGGGTTTTTCTGGCCTTGAAATAAGCGCGTACCGAGGCCCTCCGGCCGGCACCGAAAAAGGAACCAATTTCAACATAAGCCTTAAGTAAAGGCAGGCAACCTTTTCGGGTATCAATGCGAACGTCTATAATAGGAGGAACATTTTCTACGGCGTGCCGGATCATGTCGGGCAGTCCAAGGAATTTGGGACAATATACCGTTTTCCGGTTAAGGCATACCACACGGGGTATGAATAAATAATCCACCTTGTCTTTAATAGCCATGACGTGGCCAAAAAAAAGCTTGATTGGTACGCAGGCATCGGCCAGAGCCTCCCTGACGCCTTTATCGAGAATATTCTTAGTCGTCCTGCCTGAAGTTACAACCTGTATGCCTAGCTCATTAAAGAAGGCCTGCCACATCGGATAATAAAGGAAGTACAGAAGGGCGCTCGGTATGCCAACTTTAACAGTCAAGCGTAAACTTCCTTTCAATCAAAATTATTAATAGTTTTTTTATAACTATACTGGCCAAACAGGCAGGTTATACCCTTAACCTCTTGATTAATAGATTTCTATGCCGTCCGGGAAAATCCTCCAACAAAATATAACAAAAAAGGACCTTCCATAAGGCAACAGTAAACTTAAAGGCAAGGCTGTTTTTAAAGCAAAAAAAGGCTGCCGATGTGGCAGCCAGGGCAGTGAAACTATTGGATCGGAACGCGGTGGACTTTTTTGCGGCCCCTTTCAGTTTTCGGCATTCTTATTTCCAGAACCCCGTCGTGATAGCTGGCCCTTGCCTCATCCGGCTTTACTTCTGCCGGGAGGGGCAGAGTGCGGCTGAAGGAGCCAAAGTATCTTTCGGAATGAAAAATGTTTTCTTCACTGACATTCTGAACGCGCTTGAATTCGCCGCGCAGAGAAAGAGAATCGGGAGTAACAGATACTTCTATGTCTTCTTTCGATTGAATTCCCGGCAGTTCTGCCATGGCCACAACCTCCTGATCGGTCTGATAAAGATCGATCCTAGGACCAAAGGGTTCCATGCCGGGCCAGAACCCTCTTCTAAAGGTTTGGTCAAAGAACCTGTTAACCTGGTTTCTCAGGTTAACCAGATCTCCAAAGGGTTCCCAGCGCATTAAACTCATATTATCACCTCGAAGAAAATATTTTTAATAATATTTTTCATAATAAATAAACATTATATTCATTCCCGGTGCCCCCCCGTCTATGCTTTCTCCTCAAACTCGAAGAGGAATACCCGGTTTTTCAGGTATTGTTGTAATTTTCTTCTGCTGCTAAAATATTACCATAAGCCTTAAAAGTATACTGAAGGCACAAATGCCCTGACATATCCCGTAACATGCAGGGAAAAGCTCGAAGGAGATGGTCACATTGTCATGCTTTGATGAAAAGGTGCTGTCGTCGGAAAAAATTTATGAAGGAAAGATTGTCAATCTCAGGGTAGATACAGTGGTCTTTCCGGACGGGCGGACCGGCACCCGCGAAGTGGTGGAAATCAGCGAGGCGGTAGCGGTCGTGCCATTGACCGATAAGGAGGAACTGTTGCTTGTCAGGCAATACCGCCATCCCGTCGGTAAAACGCTGCTGGAAATACCGGCGGGTAAACTTGAACCGGGGGAGGACCCGTTGGACTGCGCCAGGCGTGAGTTGCTTGAAGAAACCGGTTACGAAGCCGGCAGCATGACCAGGCTTTTCAGTTTTTTCAGCACGCCCGGTTTTACCCCAGAGGAGCTTCACCTGTTCATGGCCGGGGGCCTGGTTTTGAAGGAACAAAACCTGGATGAGGACGAATTTATTGATGTGGTAAAGGTTCCTTTGAGCCGAGCGCTGGAGATGGTCTGGAACGGAGAAATCTGTGATGCCAAGTCCGTAATCGGCATTCTTGCCGCCGGCAGCTTGAAAAAATAAAAGCAGAGGGCAGAAGCCCCTGCTTATTTTTATAATCATTACCTCAACGTGCCGCCTGGAATTTCTCAAAGATTATTTCCTGGCCCGACAGCCGTGCCACCTGGCAACCGGGGGGTATGGCTGAGGGGTGCTCGGGTGCATATCTTTGGCCGGCAATGCTCAAAACGGTCGGGGCAAGCCGCAGGGCAACTACCTTTGCCATGAGGTTTCCGCCTGCTCCGGCATGGATCAGGCCGCGGCAGCTTCCCATAACAAGCACGTTGCCGCCGGATATTACTTCGGCGCCGGGGTGAACATCCCCTATTACCACGACGTGACCGGGATAGGAGATGCACTGGCCGGAACGCAGGGAGCGGCGTACCATCAAGGCGTTTTCCCCTATCGTGGGCTTTGAATTTGACGCCGCCCGGGTTGCCCTGGGGGAAGCCTTTGAAACGGCGTTTGCCGGTACTGCTGCATCATCGTTATTGGGAATCAGGCCGTACCGCCTGCAAATGTTCACCAGTTCATTTTTTTGTTCAACGGGCATGTCTTTTTGCCCGTGGGATATGGAAAACTTTGCGCCTTTAAAAAAACCTCTGGCAGACTCCATCTTGCTGAGGAGGGTGTTCTTTATTTCCTCAAATTCCCTGGTCGGGTCGAGAAAAAAAACTAGTCCGTTTCTTGTTCCCTTGATGCTGATCATTTCTCTGCTCAAAATGATCACCTCTTTCCTCAATTTTCATCTGGTTACTATGATATTCGATTAAATCAGGCCTTTTCCTCCCCTGCAATTAAAATAATTGTCAATAAAAAGCAAACCTGTGCATAAAAAGCCAGCTTTTGCGGAACCATCAATTAGAACATGAAGGTGCGGTAGTCAAGCGCTTTATACAGGAGGTGCGGGAATGTCTGAGTGGAGGAAAGACCCTGTAGTTGACCGGTGGGTTATTATCTCAACCGAGCGCGGTAAAAGGCCCTTCGATTATAAAGAGGTGGAAGAGAAAAGGAAAATTCAGGTGTGTCCGCTTTGTGAAGGCAATGAAAAGCTGACCCCGCCGGAAATTGCAGCCTACCGTACCGTTGGGACGGCTAAGGATTCACCGGGGTGGCGGGTAAGGGTGGTCCCCAACAAATTTCCTGCGGTAAAAACTGAAGGAGAGGCGGCTTTACGGCAGCGCGGGGTTTATGCCTGCATGAGCGGGACGGGCGTCCATGAAGTAATTGTGGAGTCCACCGTCCACGAACCGGGACTGGACACCCAGCCGGTTGCCCAGGTGGAGGAGGTTATCCGGATGTGGCGGGATCGTTTACTGAAATTAAGAAAGGATAAAAGGTTTAAGTACATACATATTTTTAAAAACACCGGCCAGGCAGCAGGCGCCTCCCTGGAGCATGTACACTCCCAGTTAATTGCCATGCCGATGGTTCCGGCCGAGATAAGGCTGGAAATTGAGGGGATGAAAAACTACAGGGAGGAAAAAGGTTCGTGTGTGATGTGCGATATGATCCGGCAGGAAACGGCGGAAAAAGTAAGGGTTGTGGCGGACGGCGAGATGTTCCTCTGTTTCACCCCTTTTGCTTCCCGCTTTCCTTTTGAAACCTGGATTTTGCCTAAAGAGCATCTGCACGACTTCGGTGCAATCAGAGCGGAGCAGTTGCGGGAACTGGCTTCGGTATTGCGGGATACCCTAAAAATGATAACGGCAGCGGTTAAGAACATGCCTTATAATCTAATTTTGCATACCTCCCCGGTAAATCAGGACGAGGAAAGGATATATCACTGGCATATCGAGATTATACCCCGCCTGACGGTAATGGCCGGCTTCGAACTGGGAACAGGCTGTTATATCAACCCTACACCGCCTGAAATGGCGGCGCAGTCTCTCAGAGAGGCCCGGGAAAGTCTTCTTCCGGATGACATGGGCGTCCGTGGGGGTGAACCGGCGTGTTTGACCGGCCGTTAAAGATTCTTGTTGTTTCGCCAGAAGTCGTCCCCTTCGCCAAAACGGACGGTTGGCCGACGTGGCCGGTTCTTTGCCGAAAGCCCTGGCGGTTGCAGGTACAGATAACATAGGAAATGACGTAAGGGTGGCATTGCCTTTCTACAAGCAAATAGAGGGCGGCAAGTACCGGACGGATTTTCCCGTTCCGTTGATGAGCCGCTATGAAACGGCAATTATCAGGGAAAGCTTCATTGAAGTGCTGCTAAAAGCCATAAAAAGGGCTTTACTGATCTACCGGGAGCATCCGGAGCAATGGCACAGACTGGTGAAGAATGCCATGGAAATGGATTTTTCCTGGGCCCGTTCGGCGGTGAAGTACCTGCAGCTTTTCCAGGAAGCAATCGGCCGGCGGCAATCTAGCCGGACTATGGCAATAGCGTAGAAAGTTTGACCGGGCAGCCTTTGCCGCGGCAGCCCGGCCGGCTTTTCCGGTCAAAAAGGCGCAAGGTTCCCTTTGCTGTTAAACTTAAGAATTCCCGGCCCGGCAATTTTATGAATATGAGGCAGGCTAGAAATTTCCTGGAAAACGCTTTCTGAAACAAGCATTTCAGAAAGATGAAGAGTATTGTGAATCCGGATAAGGCGCGATTTTTCCGGTTCAGGCGTGCCGGTGCTTACAAGCGCGGCCCAAATGGCCTCCCTGTCGCTGGGGAAAGTCATCGGGATCATAGCCCGCCTGACGAAGGTGCTGGTAAGGGCGTTCAGGTACACCGCCTTCCGGTCCATCTTCCGCACCAGACGGGAAGTAGCAAAATCGGCCAGACCGATGCCGTAAGCGTTGCCATGCGCTTCCCGGGCCAGGTCGAGCACAACTATTCTTTTGATGCGGGGGAGAGCAGGCTCAGGGGAACCTTCGATTCTCAGGCGGCCAATAACATTTGTGTCCATACCGGTTCCGCTGAAGTTTTTGCCAATTTCGTCCACAATCAGAACATCCAGTTCGCTAACGGGAAGACCGGGAAGATAGCTGCGCGCCTCATTCAAAAGGGTCTTTTCCGTTTCAGAAAGGACTTCCGGCTGTATTGCAACTATTTTCCGCACCTCATCGTAAGCATCTTCCAGAATGGCCAGCCCCAGAGAAACCGGCAGGACGTTTAAGACTGCTTTCCCGGCTTCCTCCACGGCTTTTGAAAGGAGGTGCGGCTGGCAGCGGTGCAGGGAAGCTGCTCCGGGCGGGCCACCGAGGCCAACCGCCAGCATCTTCAGCAAGCCGCTTTCAAAATCGCCGTGGAAGGATGTGTGGGGTTTGATCCGGTTGACTGCAATCACCGCATCGCATTCCAGTGCTTCCCTGATGAGATATATATCACCGTAAAAGGCCTGCCCGATTACAATACAATCTGTTGAGCAAATGACGGGAGCACCCGTTTTTTCTTCGGTTATGCCAAGAGAGTTAAGGATTTTCCTTTGCCCGGCAGGGCTTCCGCCGCCGTGGCTGCCCATGGCTGCAAGAAGCACCGGCATGCCGCCGCAAGATTTTACATAAGAAACAACTTCCTGTAAAATGAGATCTATGCTGTTTATTCCCCTGCTGCCGGCGGTGATTCCCACCCGCGCGCCGGAGCCAATTCTGTTTTTCAGGTCTGATGAGCTAAGAACGCTTCTAACCGCGCTTTTTATATCATTGATGCCAAGACGAGGAAATTCCTGCCTGATTTTGTACATTTGCGGAAAGTTCATTTATTTAACCCGGCTTTCTTCCTCTTTGTTTTCCGGTCCGAGAGACACTCCCTGGACGTTAACATTAACCTGCAGAACCTTTAAACCGGTCATGTTTTCAACCGCCCTTTTAACGTTGGCCTGGATCTGGGATGCCACCTCCTGAACCTGCACGCCGTAGTCAACTATAATGGAAATTTCGATGGCCGCTTCTTTTTCACCAACATCGGCCTTTACCCCTTTTGAAAGGTTTTTCCGGCCGAGTTTTTCGGCGATGCCGCCGGCGATGCCGCCGCTCATGCCTGCCACGCCGGGAACCTCGGTGGCGGCCAGGCCGGCGATGATTTTTACGACATCTTCAGAAATCCTTACCGAACCGCGGCTGTCCCCTTTAATAACAAGGTGGTTTTCTTTGTTTTCCAAGCCTAAGCACCTCCCATTTTTTAACTATTAAATTATAACACCCACCCTTAAGCTGTGTCCACCTTGCAGGGAATTAAAGAATTGCATGGAAAGAAAGGGAAAATAGCAGCTTAAGTAGAATATCCCGGTATAATATAACGCGTATCCTGAACCGAGGAGGGGGAAACATGTCTCTTTACCGCACAATGCTTTTTGCTCCTGCGAATGACCTGCGCAAGGCGGGCAAGGCCCTGCTGCTGGATGCCGACGGGGTGGTGCTGGATCTGGAAGATGCCGTGGCAATGAGTGAAAAGATAAATGCAAGGAATGCATTAAAAGAAGCGCTGGCTTTGCCGCGCAAAGGAGATGTGTTCGTGCGGGTCAACAGCGCTCAAACCGATCTGGTTCTGGGCGATTTAATGGCGGCTGTAACCGAAGGGGTAAAAGGAATAGTCCTGGCCAAGTCCGAGACGGCCGAAGAGGTGCGGCAGGTTGACTGGGTAATGGGGTTGCTTGAAAAAGAACGGGGAATGCCTCCGGGCGGGCTGGAACTGATACCTTTTTTAGAAAGCGCCAGGGCCATAATTAATGCTTGTTCTATTGCTTCAGCCTGTCCGCGCGTTAGCAGGCTGTTTTTCGGGGGGGTCGATTACGTTCTGGATATTGGAACCAGTTTCTCAAAAGGCGGAACGGAGCTCTTCTACGCCCGCTCTCAGCTTGTGGTGGCCTCGCGAGCAGCCGGCATCGAGCCGCCTGTCGATACGGTTTACCCGGATTTTAAAGATATCGAAGGCCTGGTTGCAGACGCCAGGGCGGTACGGCAAATGGGATTTCAAGGCAAGCTGGCCATCCACCCGGGACAAATCGGACCGTTAAATGAAGTGTTTTCCCCTACTGAAGAGGAAATTGCCTGGGCCAGAAAAGTTGTCGCTGCTTTTGACCGGTCTGAAGCCATGGGCCAGGCCGTTTTACAGGTTGACGGAAAAATGATCGAATATCCTATAGCCAACCGGGCCAGGAGAGTGCTGGCCCTGGCCGAGCAAATAGCAAAGAAGAAGGTTTAAAAGGCTACCGCCGGGCAAATTATCTATAAAAAGGGAGTTTTATGCTTGGTATATGCCTCGAAAGGGTCCCGTACCCCGGGACATATACTCGGTTGGGCTACGTTCCTGGCTTAGGGGTAGAAAAGGTGCTTTGAAGGGGGAGCCTCCATGCTTAAAAGCAGGGTGCTGCTGCCGAGCGACGGTTCGGACAGCTCAATGAAGGCGGCGATCTATGCGGCGCGTTTAATGAAAACAAATCCAGAAATGCAGCTTTCCGTTCTGGTTGTAGTGCAGGACAGCAGCGCCCTGCCGGGCGTGAAGGATGAAGAAAGGGAAATGCTTAAGGAGATAGACGAGGCAATGGAAATCAGGGGAACAGAAATCCTGCAAAAGACTGTCGGTTACTTCAGTGGTGAGGGTTTAAAGGTGGATGGGTTTATCAAAAAGGGGGACCCTGCAGCTGTTATCGTTGATTTTGCACGGCAGGGAGATTATGATCACATTATTATGGGAAGCCGCGGCGCTAGCGAACTGCGCAGTTTGTCCGTAGGAAGCGTCAGCCACAAGGTAATTAACCTGGCCGAATGTAGGGTGACGCTGGTAAAATGACATTCATTTCATAATCTTTCTGACATAAAGAACCACAAAGGGCAAAATGGAAAAAAACTCTTCCTTGCCCAGCTCAATAAGCCAGATCAGGTGTTTTTTGAGGCTTGCCCACGAAGGTGACGGTTTATACAGCTCATCTCTTAAATCAAGCAGGTTGGACTGCGCTTCTTTAAACAGGCCGGGATTTTTTATCCTGGACAGGATTTGGGCGATGGCCCGGTCCAGCGGGGAAGCCTCACTGGATCTGAGAATATCCTCGTAATTCCATTCATGTCTGTCCGCCTCTGAAGTGTGAACGCCTGCCGTGCCGGCGCGGTGGTTTTCTAGTTCTTTTATTAAATTTTCCAGGTATTCTTTTTTACAGTTCAGTATTTCATTAAAGTCCTCGCGCCTTTGGTGCTCCGAATACGATTCAAAAACGGAAAAACAGCCGCCCCGGCCGGCCTGCTCAAAGCCGTGGCGCTGGCTTGAGTCGTTGCCGAATATGCGATCTATGATTTTAGCGGTAAAATCCTCCCAGAAGGTGTATTCCAGGCCGTACGGGGCCTTTGTCCGGATGTTTTCAATATCTCTCAGTTGCATTTCAATTAGTTGTTTGGCTGCATCAATGTCTCTAATTAGCATTGCTCCCTGCCTCCCAAACCCGCAGCAGACGGCTGAGCTTTTCCAGACGCCCGCCTGATTTAAGGATGTAACCCGGCACTAGAAATTATAACATGATTACCGGGCTGTTGGAAGGGGTAAGAGGTAAAGAGAAAAGGTTCCTGGTGCCGGGAGGGAATCCTGTGGAAATTCATGCTGCTATCGCCCGCTATTTTTAGCCTTACCCGCCTTTAAACGATACGCACTGTGCTTTATAATATTATATTAAAACAAACTTTCATTTTTTTAAAAAAGATTCCCAAAATTACTTTTGCATGATTAAATTCAAATGGGATGGGGGGTGTTGGCATGATTAAAAAGGTAATTAACTTCTGTCCGAAGTGCGGCTCAACCGGACCGGAAGTTGAGACCGAACTAGGACAGTACAACCTTTCATGCCGGCGCTGCAACTTTTACTGCGAAATAATTGTTTTTGATGAAGGGGACTGGAATGAAGACATAATAATATAGGGTTTGATGCACCTTATCTTTAAAAGAACTTACTTAGGAGATGGAAGCAGTTTTGAAGAAATATCGCATTATAGTTTTTGGCTGCCAGATGAACGAACATGATTCAGAGGTGCTGGCTGGCATACTGGAAAGCATGGGCTATTGCCAGGCCGGTAATTCGGAAGATCCCGATATTATTCTTATAAATACCTGCTGTGTGCGCAAAACCGCGGAAAACAAGGTGTTTTCCCTGCTAGGTCGGCTGCGCCGGCAAAAGGCACAGAACCCTAACCTGATCATTGGCGTATGCGGCTGTATGCCCCAGCAGGAAGGCATGGCCGAAAGAATAAAGCAGCTTTTCCCGCATGTCGATTTGATTTTCGGCACGCACAATGTACATCAACTCCCGGAACTGATCGGCAAGGTTATCGAGGGGCAAAAGCAGGTCCTTGAGATATGGCCGGGTTATGGCGGCGAACTCCGGGAAGAGTTGCCCGTTAAGAGAAAGGAGGGGGTTCGCGCCTGGGTCACGATAATGTACGGCTGTAATAATTTTTGCACCTACTGCATAGTACCGTATGTAAGGGGAAGGGAAAAAAGCCGCAGTCCCGAGGCTGTCTATGAAGAGGTAGCAAGGCTTGCCGGGGAAGGATTTAAGGAAGTAATCCTCCTGGGACAGAACGTGAATTCTTACGGCAAGGACCTCGGAGTTAAAACAGATTTTGCCTCTCTGCTCGAATCCCTGGAAAATATCGACGGTATCGATAGAATACGCTACATGACATCGCATCCGAGGGATTTTAGCTTAAGGCTGGTCGAAGCAATTGCTGCCTCAAAAAAGGTGTGCGAGCATTTCCACCTGCCGGTGCAGGCAGGCAGCAACCGGATTTTAAAAAAAATGAACAGGGGATATACAAGGGAAGAATATGTAGATCTAATCAGATATATTAAATCCCTTATTCCGCATGCAACCGTAACTACTGACATAATGGTCGGTTTTCCAGGAGAAACCGATGAGGATTTTAACGACACCCTGGATCTGGTCAGAGAGATCCGCTTTGACAGCGCCTATACGTTTGTCTATAACATCAGGCCGGGCACACCGGCCGCTGAAATGCCGGACCAAGTAGCAGAGAATGTAAAGAAAGAAAGAATTCAGGCCTTGATTAAGCTGCAAAATAAAATCAGCCTGGAAAGAAACGAAGAGGAGGTCGGGCAAACCCAGGAAGTCCTGGTGGAAGGGGAGAAAGACAGGGGCTCAGGGTTCATTTACGGCAGGAACAGGGGAAATAAAACGGTTATTTTTAGCGGCGATCCCAGCCTCGTCGGCAAAGTTGTCCCGGTAACCGTAACTGGCGCAAGATTAGCCCATTTAACAGGAATATTAAGTTATAATTATCACCAGGAGGGATCCCGGTGACTTTTACTCCGATGATCAGGCAATATCTTGAGATAAAAAAACAGTATCCGGATGCCATCCTTTTTTTTCGCCTGGGCGACTTTTACGAAATGTTTTTTGACGATGCGCGCCTTGCCTCCAGAGAACTGGAGATAACCCTTACCGGAAGGGACGGAGGAAGCGAGCGCGTTCCTATGTGCGGCATACCTTATCATGCTGCCGACGGCTACATTGCCAGGCTGATCAGCAAGGGGTACCGGGTTGCCATTTGTGAGCAGGTGGAGGATCCTGCCGAGGCGAAGGGCATCGTCCGCCGGGAGGTAACGAGGGTAATTACTCCGGGCACGGTTACGGAAGGTCATTTCCTGGAGGACAAAAAAAACAATTATCTGGCCAGTATTGCCCCGTTTGAAGAGGGATACGGACTTGCCGTTACCGATATCACTACAGGAGTTTTTATGGTCAGCTCTTTCTCCGGTGTCAGAGCATGGAGCGAGTTAATTGATGAAATGGCAAGGCTAAACCCGGCCGAAGTGATTATTCCCCTGGCATATTCTGACAAAATGGGAGGGGATTTAAAACAGCAGGGAATTCTGGCAGTAAGCGGTTACAGGGATACAGCCTTTTCTCCGGCGGAAGCCGTGCCGGCTTTTGAGGAGCAGTTTGGGTCTGCCGGTTCTTTGTGCAATAGGACAATTGATTATCATGCTGCAGTTGCGGCGGCAGGCGCCCTCCTCATTTTTTTAAGGGAAACTCAGAAAAGAGTATTGAAGCATATAAACAAGGCTGCTTTTTACCGCCCCGGTAAGTACATGATACTGGATGCCAACACCAGGCGCAACCTCGAACTGACCAGGGCTATCTCTGACGGATCACGAAGAAACACGCTGCTTTCAGTAATAGATCATACCGTCACCGCCATGGGCGGAAGGCTGCTGAGAAACTGGATCGAGCAGCCCCTTTTGGATGTGGCAGAAATCAAGGCGCGCCTTGAGGCAACAGAGGATTTGGCCGGGAATGCAATGCTGCGCCTGGAATTGAAAAGTTTACTGAAGAACGTTTATGATCTGGAAAGGTTGACGGGGAAGATATCTTTCGGCACGGCAAATGCACGCGACCTGATCGGCTTAAAGAAATCGCTGGCCAATCTTCCTTTAATTAAACAACTGTTACTTGCCCAGGCCGGTGCCGCACTGTTAAAAGATGTTGCCCGGTCTATCGATCCGCTTGAAGAAGTGCGGGAGTTGCTTGAGGCGGCAATAGACGATAACCCACCGCTGTCTTTGAAGGACGGGGGAATTATAAAAAAAGGGTATAATCATGAAGTGGACAGGCTCCGCCAGGCCAGGCGCGAAGGCAAATCCATGCTGGCCGGCCTGGAGGAGCGTGAACGCGCTCGAACCGGCATAAAGTCTCTCAAGGTGGGTTTTAATAAAGTTTTCGGATACTATATCGAGGTTACCAGGGCTAACCTGGAGCTGGTTCCTGAAGACTACCAGCGCAGACAGACGCTTGCCAACGCTGAAAGATTCATAACCCCTGAGTTAAAGGAATATGAGGATATGATCTTAAGAGCGGAGGAGCGCCTTGCAAGTCTGGAGCGGCGCTTGTTTGACGAAGTGCTGGAAAGGCTTTCTGGGGAGATTCACCGGATTCAAAAATCAGCTTCCGCCATAGCAACGGCTGACGCGCTTTATTCCCTGGCTGAAGCTGCCGTTAAAGGGAGGTACTCTAGGCCGGAAATTGCTGAGGACGGCAAACTGCATGTAAAGGACGGACGCCACCCGGTTTTGGAACAGGTTATGGGGCCCGGCCGGTTTGTGCCGAATGATACCTTCATGGATAACGAGGAAAGCCGCTTTATTCTGTTAACTGGCCCGAATATGGCCGGAAAAAGTACCTATATGCGGCAGGTTGCCTTAATAGTTTTGTTAGCGCAAATTGGCAGTTTCGTGCCGGCATTATTTGCCAGAATACCGGTGTTTGACAGAATATTCACCAGAGTGGGCGCGTCAGACGACATTGCCGGCGGGCAGAGTACATTCATGGTGGAAATGAATGAATGCCGTATTATTGTTAATGAAGCAACAGAAAAAAGCTTGATTATTATGGACGAGGTGGGCCGTGGCACGAGCACTTACGACGGTATTAGCATTGCCCGGGCGCTGGCCGAATACATACATACAAAAATCCGGGCAAAAACTTTATTTTCCACCCATTACCACGAACTGACGGACCTGGACAGTATGCCGGGGATTGTCAACTTTAATGTGGCAGTCAGGGAGGAAGGCGAAGATATCATTTTCTTGCGCAAGGTGGTGCCGGGAAAATCTGACCGCAGTTACGGGATTCAGGTGGCCAGGTTGGCAGGCCTGCCTGGGGAAATTATAAACAGATCAATGGAGATTTTAAAAACCTTGGAGCTTGCCGCAGAACGGCCGCCGCAGCCTTCACCTGCAAAAGAATGGCCGGCATACAGGTATAAAGAAAACGAGTGCCATGTCATTCAAGAGCTGCGCAGGTTAAATGTGCTGGAAATGACTCCACTGGAGGCAATCAACAAGCTTTATATGCTGCACAAGAAGTTAACTGAAAGCGCGACACTAAAGACAACATCTCTTTAGCTTTTAAGAGGGGGGAAGCCAATGTATGTCGGTGTTGATGTAGGGGGTACATACACCGATGCGGTACTGGTTGAAAACGGCCGGGTTAGGGCCACGGCCAAGGTGCCTACCGGGAAAGACCTTCTGGAGCCAATTTTAAAGGCAATGGATATTATTCTTAAAGATGTTGATAAAAAAAATATTAAGAGAGTTGTCTTCAGCACCACGATGATTACCAATTTAATAGCGGAAAAAAAATACGACCGGGTTGCCCTCCTTTTAATTCCGGGGCCCGGCTTGAGCCACAAGTACTATGAATTAGGCACTGATGCGCATATACTCTCCGGTTCTATTGATTACCGCGGCAGGGAAATAGTCCCCTTAAAAAGGAGTGAAATTGAATCTGCCTTGGCCGACCTGGCCGCCAAAGGTTACAAAAAGGTCGGTGTTGTCGGAAAGTTTTCCCCCCGCAATAACTCCCATGAAAGGCAGGTTGCTACAATCATAAGCGAAAAATACCCCTACTGGCAGGTTGAAACGGGTTCCCGTATTGGAAGCAGGCTGAACTTTCCGCGCAGAGCAGTTACTGCCTACTTAACTTGTGCCACACGTGAGCGTTACAGTTATTTTGTCGAATCGGTCCGCCAGGCGCTGAAAAAGCGTGAAATCAAGGCAGATGTATTTATTTTAAAAGCAGACGGCGGAACTCTGCCCCTGAAAAGTTCTGAAGAAATGCCGGTAGAAACGATTTTTTCCGGGCCTGCTGCAAGCACGTTGGGAGTACAGGCATTAACTCCGCCGGGAGAAACGGCCGTTGTAGTGGACATTGGCGGCACCACTACCGACCTCGCCTTAATTTTAAGCGGCAAGCCACTTCTTTCTGCAAAAGGGGCAAGAGTTGAAGGGCAGCTTACCCAAGTGCGCACACTGGCCGTAAAATCCATTCCTGTCGGAGGGGATAGCCTCCTAAAATGCACCGGTGCCGGTTTGACGATATGTCCTGAGAGGATGGGGCCTGCCTATTGTTTGGGAGGGCCGGCGCCAACCCCGACCGATGCCTTGAGGGCACTTGGAATGACCGAATTAGGAGACCTGGAAAAGGCAAGGGAAGCCATGACCCTGCTTGGAAAGGACGCCGGCATGAACGGTAGCGATGTTGCCGGAAAGGTGATAAACCTTGTGGTGGAAAAAATTGCAAACGAAATAGACAGGATGTTTCTTGAATGGGAGCAGGAACCTGCCTACAGGGTATGGGAAGTGCTGCAAAAGCAAAAGGTAAGACCTTCCGTTGTGGTCGGGGTGGGAGGCGGCGCCCCGGGTTTTATTGCCGGGGTGGCTGAAAAACTGGGGTGCCGTCCGGTTATACCTTCCTATGCGCCGGTGGCCAACGCAATCGGCGCTGCAGTGGCCAAGCCGACAATGCAGGTGAGTCTGCGGGCAGATACCGAACAAGGCTATTACATTATCCAGGAAGAAGGTATTAAAGAAAAGATCGACAGGAGGTCTTTTAACGAGCAAACAGCGCTGGATGTGGCCAGGGACATGCTGGTCAGGAAGGCGTTAAAGTACGGCCTGGAGGTAGCGCCGGAAGAAATTGAGGTTACCCACCAGGAAGTGTTCAATATGTTCAGGGACTGGACGACGAAAGGAAAGCTTATTGAGGTCATTGTGCAAACTGCCAGGGGTATTATGTGCAGTATAAGGACGGGAGGGAATTGAAAATGAAAAGGGTCTCAAATAAGCAAACAGGCTTGATTTTCTTCCCGGCCTTTGACTGGGCAATTTCGCCCACCCATCCGGAAAGAGAGGAAAGGCTCCTTTACACCCGGGACCAGATATTCGAGGAGGGCATAATGGACCTGCCTCAGATAATTGAATTTGCCCCAAAATTGGCCACAGTTCACGATGTCGCCAGAGTGCATTTTTGTGTGCCCCGGGTAAAAGACCAGACCACCGAAGCGCATCTGATTGCAGCCGGTGCCGCAATCCTGCTGGCAGAACAAATTGTTGCCGGAAATATCCTTAACGGCTTTGCCCTGGTCAGGCCGCCGGGGCATCACGCCATGCGGGTGGTGCACGGAAACAGGGGTTTTTGCAACATAAACAATGAAGCCATTATGATAGAAAAACTGCGCAGCCGCTATGGAATCAACCGCATTGCCGTTGTTGACACGGATGTGCACCACGGCGACGGTACTCAGGACATATTCTGGCATGACCCCGATGTTCTGTTTATATCCTTTCACCAGGACGGCCGCACGCTTTATCCCGGCACCGGATTTACCTATGAACTGGGCGGGCCAAAAGCTTTTGCCCGGACCATTAACATACCTTTGCCGCCCGGAACAACTGATGAAAGCCTGATGTACGTGGTTGACAACCTGATTGTGCCCGTCTTAAAAGATTTCAAGCCAGATTTTATTGTAAATTCGGCAGGCCAGGACAATCATTATACCGATCCGCTGGGAAGCATGCGGATTACAGCCCAGGGTTACGCCAGGCTGACTGAAAAGTTAAAGCCTGATATTGCCGTGCTTGAAGGCGGCTATGCCATTGAAACCGCCCTGCCGTATGTAAATATGGCTATCATTCTGGCTTTGGCCGGTTTGGACTATTCTGAAGTGCGGGAGCCGGATTACTGGCCGGGCCGCTTTAAAGAAAGCCCGGAACGCAAGGCGCAGGTACAAAGGCTTGTGGAGGAACTGTTAAAATACTGGGAAATGCGCGACAAAGCTTCGCCCGACCCCAAATCAGTCAACGGCAGGTTTTATCAAAGAAAGCGAAGGATTTTTTACGACACGGATTATATAGAGGAAATTCAGTTTGAAAGCCTTAAACTGTGCGACGACTGCCCGGGGTACCTGTCCATTGACTCGACGGCCAATCACGGCTATGGCAGGACGGGGAAGGTTTTGTGCCTTTCTGTGCCTTTCAAGGCCTGTTCCGTCTGCCGGGCGGAAGCGGCCGAAACATATGAGAGGTCTAAAAAGGACAGGGACTATCAGTACGTTTACCTTCAGGACAAAGCCGCCGACACTTTCCTCGGCTATGAAGTTAGTACCGGCCAGGAATGGTTTTCGAACGGCTAGTGGAGGTGCTGCCTTGGCAAATATAATTATTCTGGATGAATTTACGGCCGGCCAGATAGCAGCGGGGGAAGTGGTAGAGCGGCCGGTGTCAGTGGTCAAGGAGTTGGTGGAAAATTCCATCGATGCGGGGGCCGGCAGAATCGTCGTTGAGCTTGAGGGAGGCGGCCTTCAAGCAATAAGCGTGTTGGACGATGGCTGCGGCATGAGCGAGGAAGACCTTGTGCTGGCCTTCCAGCGCCACGCCACGAGCAAAATTAAGTGCAGTGACGATTTAAACCGCATAACCACGCTTGGGTTCAGGGGGGAAGCCCTGCCCAGTATAGCGGCGGTTTCAAAAATAACCGTTGCCACCCGGACCCGCGATGCTTTGGCCGGAACCAGGGCGGAATTTGCAGGGGGAGAGCTGATCGGCAAGGGGCCAATTGGCTGCCCCCCCGGCACAAGTATTACGGTAAGGGATTTGTTTTACAACACACCGGCCAGACGAAAGGCAATGAAAGCGCCTTCAGCCGAGGGCGCTCTGTGCGGTGGGCTGATATCACGCCTGGCCCTAGCCCGCCCCGAAATCTGTTTTGAGGTGGGAATTAAGGGCAGGCGGGTTTTTTACTCGCCCGGTTCGGGCAACCTGATCGATTCGCTGGCCGCCGTTTACGGCCGTCAGATTGCAGCAGAAATGATTGCGGTAAAGGCTGTTGCGGAAGGCCTCTCAATAAACGGGTATTTGGGCAAGCCATCTCTTAGCCGCAGCACCCGCAGCCATATAACGGTAATAATAAACGGACGGTACGTGCGCTGCCCTGCCATTGCGGAGGCAATTGAAGGAGCCTACGGCACCCTCCTGTCCAGGGGGAGAAGGCCGGTGGCGGTTCTGTCCTTATCAGTTTCGCCGGAACTGTTGGACGTAAACATACATCCGGCCAAACTGGAGGTGCGCCTGCTGGAAGAAGAAAAAACAGCAAGCCTGTTGGCCGGCATCTTGAAAGACGCTCTTGCTGACAAAGCGGTAATACCGTCCGCGGGTAATTTCCGGCAGGCAGCACTGCGCTTGGAAAATAATAAACCCGGGGCTGAGATTTTCGACGGCCTGGGTGCGGGGATCATTAAAACGCCCGGCGGGGGATCTTCTGACAGGCATGTGCCGGGCGACAAAAAAAATATCCAGGAATGTTTAACCCTGCCTGATGCCCATGAATATGTTGCAGACAGGGTATGGGTCAGGGAAGCGGAAGACACCCCGGCCTACGGCAATAAGGTTGAAAAGCTTCCCGTTTTAAATGCCCTTGCCCATTTTCCGCCCGTTTACATTCTGGCCGGAGGCGAAGACGGGCTTTATATTGTTGACCAGCATGCAGCCCACGAAAGGATTATCTATGAAGAAATCCTGTCGTCAGGCAGGACCAGACCGAGCCAGTACCTGCTTGTTCCGGTAATGCTGGAACTGGACTACCGCGAAGCTTCCATTTTGATCGAACGGATAATCTGGTTTACAGACGCCGGCTTTGTTATAGAACATTTTGGAGGAAATACTTTCCTTTTGAGGGGTGTACCTTTTGAATTGCCCGCTGGGCAAGAAAGAGAAATAATTTTAGATCTTTTGGATTACTTTGAAAGTAAAGGAACTGGTGCGGGTATGACAGATTTCTTTAAATGGGCTGCCGCTTCAATTGCCTGCAGGAGCGCAGTGAGGGCCGGAGAAAAGCTTTCGCTGCCTTCAATGAATGCGCTTCTCCAGAGGCTGTCAGGAACTGCCAGCCCGTATACTTGTCCCCATGGAAGACCGGTCGTTATCAAATTGTCATTCAGGGAGCTGGAATTGCGTTTCAGGAGATGAAACAAAAAGATTATCTGAGATTTGCGGTAACGACATCTCTCCGGCCGTCCCCGGAACAGGTTGCAGCGGCAAAAAGGCTTGCCGCGGAATTGAATACTGTTTTTCTTGAGAGAAACAATCTTTCCTTAAAAAGCCTCTCCCGGCTGTTCAATGTCGAAAGGTTAATAGTAGTATCGGCGCAAAAAGTCTCCTGTATTTCGCCGGAGGGAAAGGAGTTTTTTTTCCACCCAAGTCTTGCCATACTGCGTATAAAGGAAATAAAAGATGGGAAAACTGACCAAATGATTAACGCCATGTCTCTGGGAACCGGACACTCGGTTCTGGACTGCACCCTCGGTTTAGGTACCGATGCGATTGTAGCCAGTTATGTAACCGGTTCAGGCGGCCGGGTAACCGGCCTGGAGAGTTCTCCAGTAATATCGGCGCTAGTCCGTGCCGGATTGTCGTCATATAATAAGGCCGGAGAGGATATTGCTGCAGCAATGCGCAGGATAACGGTGATTACCACAGATTACAAAGAATATCTGGCGACTTTGCCGCCCTGCTGTTACGATGTTGTTTACTTTGATCCCATGTTCCGGCTGCCCGGGCGAAAATCGCCGCCAGTAGATGCCTTCAGGACGCTGGCCAATCACGCCCCGGTTGATCGGGAATCCGTTGAACTGGCGCTGAGGGCGGCCGTAAAAAGGGTTGTTTTAAAGGAAAGGCGCGGCAGTTTGGAATTTGAGCGCCTTGGGTTTAAAAAAATTTACGGAGGAAAATACTCCCCCGTAGCTTACGGGGTGATAGATTTGAAGGGTTAGCAGAAAGATGAGCAGCGAGAACAAAAAAGAACCTCTCCTGGTGATTACAGGGCCTACGGCTACAGGAAAAAGCGAAGTCGGCGTGCTGGTGGCCGAAAAGTTAGGCGGGGAGATAATTTCAGCCGACTCCATGCTTATTTACAGGGGCATGGACATCGGAACTGCCAAGCCCACAAGCGCCGACAGGCGCGGTATCCCGCACCACATGATTGACATTGTTGAGCCGGATCAGGATTACAATGTTGCTCTTTACCGAAAGCAGGCAATGGCGGTTATAAAAAAAGTGCTTGAAAGGGGAAATTTACCCATAGTAGTTGGCGGTACGGGATTATACATAGAAGCCCTGATTAGGAACTATAGTTTTGGCGGAGCCGGCACCGATAAAACGCTGAGAAAAAAGCTTCAAAAAGAAGCTGCTGAAAGCCCCTTCCTGCTCCACCAGAGACTTGCCAAAATCGATCCGGCAACAGCCTCGCAGCTCCACCCTGCCAATACAAGGAGGGTAATTCGTGCCCTGGAAGTATATTACCTTACAGGAAAGCCCATTTCGAATTTTAAAAGGCTAGATGAACCTGACCCTCCTTTTAACCTTTTAATGTTCGGTCTGACCATGGAAAGGGAGGCTCTGTACAGGAGAATAGAAAAAAGGGTTGACAGAATGATTGCCATGGGACTTATTGAGGAGGTGCAAAACCTGCTCCAGCGCGGCTTCAGTCCCAGATTAAATTCAATGCGCGGGCTTGGCTATAAGGAAATGATATCTTACTTAAATGGCACGCTATCTTTGGAAGAGGCGGTTGAAGTCCTGAAAAGGAATACACGGCGCTTCGCCAAGAGGCAAATGACCTGGTTCCGCCGCTATAAAGAAATAAGATGGCTTAAAATAGAAAATTTTGCAGATTGTGAGGCTATTGCCCAAGAAATTGCCAGATGCACAGAAGGAGTATTATAAGGTACGTAGAAACAATATTATTTAAAAAAGAAAAACATTCCAACGAAGGGAGCTCCTACAATGACAAAACCCCAGATTAACCTCCAGGATGCCTTTTTAAACCAGGTAAGAAAGGAAAACATCCCTGTTACCATTTTCCTTGTTAACGGCTTTCAATTAAAGGGAATGGTGAGGGGCTTTGATAATTTTACGGTGATTTTAGAAAGTGAAGGCAAGCAGTTGATGGTCTACAAGCATGCAATTTCCACCGTAAGCCCGTTGAAGCCTGTAAGCACTTCTTTTTCTGAAGCCAAGGCACCAGAAAAGTCCTGAGATTACGGCTCCTCACCGAGGAGCTTTTTTTTAGGTTGTAAAGAGCCGCTTTGGGCGTATAATTTATTGACTCAGAACCAGAGCGGGGTGTCGGAACAGTTGAAGATAAAAATTCTTAACGGCCAGCTTCCAGGTGTTTGTCAGGTGCAAAGGCCGGAATCCAAAATAAAAAAAATGCCTGTAAGCCATACTGCCGGAAAGACGGTAAAAGGAGGATATGAGCCCGGCCCGCCTAAGACAGCCCAGGAAATCATGATGGAACTTAATTCTCTGGTTGGGCTGCAAAGTGTAAAAAAATTAATCGAGGAAATTTATGCTTTTGTAGAGATACAGAAGAAAAGGCAAAAAGAGAAGCTAGCAGTGGAAAACCTTGTGCTGCACATGATCTTTAAAGGAAATCCGGGAACCGGCAAGACAACGGTGGCCAGAATTCTAGGCAGGCTTTTCAAGGAGGTTGGTGTGCTGCCGAGAGGCCATCTGGTTGAGGTGGAGCGCGCCGATCTGGTTGGAGAGTTTATCGGTCATACGGCCCAGAAAACCAGGGAGCAGATTAAGCAGGCCCTGGGCGGAATACTTTTTATAGATGAAGCCTATTCCCTGGCCAGAGGAGGAGAAAAGGACTTTGGCAAAGAGGCGATAGACGCCATGGTAAAGGGAATGGAGGACCACAGGGACAACCTTATCCTGATCCTGGCGGGATACCAGGAGGAGATGGACAGGTTTTTAGAAACCAACCCGGGCTTGCGTTCCCGCTTTCCAATTCATATCACCTTTCCCGACTACAGCATTAAAGAACTTTTGGCTATTGCAGACATAATGCTTAAGCAGAGGCAGTATGTTCTTTCCAGCGGGGCCAGGGAAGAGCTTCGCTTTATAATTGAAAAGGAACATAAAAGACATGAACACAGCGGCAATGCCAGGCTGGTGAGGAATCTAATCGAACAGGCCATCCGGCGGCAGGCGGTCAGGCTTTTATACAAAAAGGGCGAATTGAGCCGCAATGACCTGATGACCATCACCAGAGAGGATCTGGAAAGTGCGGCGGGTAATTAAAAGGCAGGTTGCCAGATATAGCCGAATGTTGCAGGGGAGATTAAAATGCCGGTGAAAATTATTGTTGATCTGGAGCTTTTGGCTAAAGAAGTGGAAGATGAAGTGCGGGAAGTTTATCTTTCAATAGAAAAAAAAGCCTTAAAAAATCACGCCAAGGTTCTTGAAGGCTTCCGCAGGTGGCACATCAGTGATTACCATCTTAAGGGCTCGACAGGCTATGGCTACGGCGACGCGGGCAGAGAAGCGCTGGAAAGAGTTTACGCCGAAATATTCAGGGCAGAAGCGGCACTGGTACGCGGACAAATAGTATCCGGCACGCATGCTATAGCTTTATGCCTCTACGGCATACTGCGCCCCGGGGATGAACTGCTTTTCATCCAGGGAGAACCTTACGACACCCTTAGCGAAATGATTGGCATCAGAGGCGAGGATCATGGATCTCTTAAAGAATTTGGCATTAATTACAGGCAGGTCGGGCTTGTTGACAGGACTGCAATTGATTACGAAGCCGTCGGACAGGCCATAAGCGACAGGACCAGGATGGTGATGCTGCAGCGTTCACGGGGTTACAGCTTAAATCCTTCCCTCAGCATAAGAGAAATGAAAAGAATTATAAATTTCATAAGAGACAAAAAGCCAGATACAATAATCTTTGTTGACAATTGTTACGGTGAATTTGTGGAAGAAGAGGAACCCATAGAGGCAGGCGCCGACCTGGCAGCGGGTTCTCTGATAAAAAACCCGGGCGGCGGGATTGCGGCAACCGGCGGCTATGTGGTGGGCAAGGCGCAGTACGTACAAATGGCTTCAAACAGGTGGACCGCCCCCGGCATTGGTGCAGGTGTGGGACCAACGCTGGAACATAACAGGCTTCTTTTTCAGGGGCTTTTTCTTGCCCCCCATGTTGTTGCTGAGGCTTTGAAAGGAGCTGTCTTTGCCTCAAGGTTTTTTGAAAGGCTGGGCTTTGAGGTGATGCCCCGGTATGATGAAGAGCGGCATGATATTGTGCAGGCCATCAGGCTGGATGCTCCGGAGAGGATGCTGGCTTTCTGCCGCGGCATACAGGCGTGTTCCCCGGTAGACTCCCATGTTGTTCCGGAAGCAAGTACCCTGCCGGGCTACGGAGAACCGGTGGTTATGGCTGCCGGAACATTCATCCAGGGGGCCTCGCTGGAACTCAGCGCCGACGGCCCCATCCGGCCGCCCTACGTCGTTTACCTCCAGGGTGGCCTATCCAAGGAATACGTGAGACTGGCTGTGATATCGGCTGCCAGAGAAGTTTTAAAAGTTTAAAAACTTATATTTTGAAATTTTATGAATATTTAATATTAGAAGGAGGTTTTAAGAGACAAATAGAGAATCTTTATAACGATTATTTTTAATAATGGCGGTGCTCTTATGAATTTAAAACAGTTAGAGGCATTCCTGCTGGTGGCAGAATTACAAAGCTTTACCAAGGCAGCACGGCAGCTTTACATGAGCCAGCCGGCCGTCAGCTTTCAAATCAAGGCCCTTGAGGAAGATCTGCAGGTTGCTTTATTCCAGCGCGGCGACAAGAAGGTGATTCTTACCGAAGCCGGACGCCTTTTGTACCCGGAAGCCAAACAAATGCTCAAGCATTACCAGAAGATTAAAGTAGGCCTTGATGATTTGAGAGACCTGAAAAAAGGCCATCTAGTAGTGGGGGCGAGCACAATTCCGGGGGAATATCTTTTGCCTTTATTGATTGGTAAGTTTAAGGAAAAATACCCCGGAATAAAAATCACCCTCAAGGTTTCCGGCAGCGGGCAGGTTGGACAATGGGTTCGGGAGAGGGAAATAGACCTTGGTATAACAGGTGCATTTATAGAAGGAGAAAGTCTTGAGTGCCGCCCCTGGATTGATGACCAGCTTGTTTTGATTGTCAATCCTTCCCACCGTTGGGCAAGCTTAGGCGCTGTCCAGGCGTCCGAATTAAAAAACGAACCGATGATAATGCGCGAACATGATTCCGGCACTCGCCGGACCATAGAAAAAAAGTTAAAGGAATGCAATTTGAGTCTTGAAAAAATCCCTCAAGGGATGGAGCTAGGCAGCACCAGGGCTGTTATAACGGCAGTGGAGGCGGGTCTAGGAGTGAGCATAGTGTCAAGATATGCCGCTAGGGAGGCTCTTGAATTGGGGCGGGTAAAAGAGGTTCAGGTAACCGGCCTCAACATGAACCGTAGCCTCTATCAGGTAAGGCATAAACAGGGTATAGAAGGGTTTGCCATCAGGGCTTTCACCGAATTCATTAATGACAGGAATGTTCTGGAACGTTTCCTTCTTTAAAACGCTTCCTGGTTAAACAGGAAGCGTTTTTTTGGAAAGCCGGCCGGCCAATTTTAGCTGTACATTTAGAAGGAAATTTAGTTCATTTTGTCAAATAAATCTCGCATGCAAAAGGCTTCATTATTAACTAAAAACAATAAAAAAAAGTTTTTAACCCTTCGCACCAAAATGGCCATCCTTTCATTTGGATCGGTTTTTCTTTCTATTTTAATTGGAGGGCTCATCGTAGTAGGAAAAATTTCCGTAACTCTGGAGAAAGAACTCGGCATGAGGGCGATGGCCATTGCCCGGACCCTGGCCCAATTTGAGGAGATCCAGAAAAATGTCGGCAGGCCGGGCGGAGAGGTTTTTATTCAGCCGCTTGCCGAACGTACCAGGCTTGCCACCGGCGTTGAATATATAGTTATTGTGGATATGGAGGGCAGACGCTATTCTCATCCGGTGGAAGACAGGATTGGCAAAAAGTTTAATGACCCTGATCTTGGCCCGGCCCTGGCTAACAACGAATATATATCCAGTGCCGAAGGAGTGCTGGGTCCGTCCGTCCGTGCGTTTGTCCCGATTAAGGTTGATGAGGGTACCAGGCAGGTCGGCGTTGTAATAGTCGGAATACTTACCCCTACAATAGGCAGCATTCTGAGAACAATTCAAATTCAACTTTATTATTCCCTGGGCATTGGGCTTGCAGTAGGCCTTCTAGGCTCTCTCTACCTGGCCAGGAAAATTAAAAGCGCCATGTTCAGCCTGGAACCAGAAGAGATTGCCCGCCTGTTAGAGGAACGGGAGGCAGCATTCCAGGCCATGAGCGAGGGCATAATCGCCATAGATACAGAGGGCCGCATAACCATTGCCAATAATGAAGCGGGGCGGATTATAGGGAAAAATAGAGAGGAAATTGTCGGCCGGCATATTAAGGAAGTTATTCCTAACACCAGGTTGCCGGAAGTCTTGCACACTGGTATTGCTCATATAAACACCGAAATGTTTTTAAACGATACCATGGTTCTGGTTAGAAGGGTTCCGATCAGGTTTAAGGGTGAGATAATCGGAGCGGTTTCTACTTTTCAGGATAAAACCGAGGTTAACAAGCTGGCAGAAGAACTGACCGGAGTAAAGGCTTTTGTGGAGGCATTAAGGGTACAGAACCACGAGCACATGAATAAACTTCACACCATAGCAGGATTAATACAGCTCGGCAAATACCAGCATGCCCTCGATTATATCTTTAACCTGACCGAAGAGCAGCAGGAGTTGACCAGGCTGCTGTCCAAAAATATTTTTGATCACAGCATAGCCGGCCTGATTCTGGGGAAATACAACAGGGCCAAAGAACTGCGGGTCGAAATGGAAATAGACCGCAACACCTTCCTAAAAGAACTGCCTCCTTCCCTTGAAACCGGCGGGCTGGTAATAATAATCGGCAATCTCATTGAAAACGCACTCGATGCCGTCCGCCGGCAGCAACCGGACCGGCGGAGGGTGTATTTTGGCCTGTTTGACAAACCGGGCAGCTTGGAAATGATCGTGCGCGACAGCGGACCGGGCATTCCGGAAGATGCCCGTGATAAAATTTTTGACCAGGGATTTACTACTAAAGGGGCCGCAAACCGGGGACTGGGTCTCTACCTGGTTAAGCGTTACGTTGATCTAGCCCAGGGTTCTATTTCCTTAAAGTGTCCAGATGGCGGGGGAACTGAATTTAACATTCGTATCCCAAAGGCATCAAATAATTATAAAGAATCATAAAGCAGACAATCTTGGGGAGGCGGATTAACAAATGTCCCAAATTGGCGTCTTAATTGTTGAAGATGACCCCATGGTGGTTGAGGTAAACCGCGGTTTCATCAATGCTGTTCCCGGATTTAAAGTGGTAGGAGTTGCCCGTTCCGGCCGCGAAGCCATTGAAATGATTAAGGAACTGTCGCCCGATCTGGTTCTTCTGGATATTTACCTTCCCGATGTAGATGGTCTTACCACCCTTCAAGAAATAAGGCGCATCGGCCTGCCGACCGATGTGATTATTGTAACTGCCGCTCAGGATGCAGAAACAATCCAGAGAGGTTTTCGTTACGGCTCAATTGATTACATTATCAAGCCTTTTAAATTTACCCGTCTAAAAGCGGCCCTAAACAGTTATGCAACACTGTATAACCGGTTCAGGCGGCAGGCCCAGATGAACCAGGCTGAAATCGACAGCCTAACGCTCGGCCGCGGCCAGCAGGTAGATGAAGGGGTTCCAAAAGGATTGAACGAAGTAACCTTAAAGCAGGTTTTCCTGTACCTTCTGAAGGAAGGCGTTGCCCTTTCGGCCGAAGAAGTGGCCGAAGGAGTCGGACTGGCCAGGGTTACTGCCAGAAGATATCTTGATTATATGGAAAAATCGGGGAAGGTAGTGCTAGAGCTCCAGTACGGCTCTGTTGGAAGGCCGGTTAACAGGTACAGAATAAAGGAATAACCCAAGGGGTAAAGAAATGAATCTGCGGATTTTTCTTTTTTTGTGCATCGTATGGCTGGTGGTTATTGCTGCCGGATGCAGCAGGCGGGTGGTTGACTCAGAACAGGTCAGCAGGGAAGAAAAAATCGTTATCAAGTTTTCCCATGTGGTGGCCGAGAACACTCCGAAAGGGCTTGCTGCCCAGCGTTTTGCAAATCTTGTCAAGGAACGCACGGGAGGAAGGGTGGAGGTTCAGGTCTTTCCTAATTCCGTTCTTTATAAGGATGGTGAAGAAATTCAGGCCCTGCAGGCCGGCGCGGTGCAGATGATCGCTCCCGCCACATCAAAGCTGTCCTTACTGTACCCCCAGTGGCAGGTTTTTGATCTTCCGTACGCGTTTGCTGATGAAGAGGCCGTTCACAGGGCAATGGAAAGCTACCTGGGCAAAAAGCTGTACGATGGGTTAAAAGCAAACAACCTTGTGCCGCTTTCTTTCTGGGGCAGCGGATTCAAGCAAATGACCAACAGCGTAAGGCCACTGATTAAGCCAGAGGATTTTCAAGGGCTTACTTTCAGAGTAATGATTAACAGCCAGGTTTTAAAGAGGCAGTTTGAGAAACTTGGCGCACACCCTGTAGAAGGTACTTTTGACAACCTGTATCGTGTCCTCGAGTCACGGGCGGTAGATGGAGAAGAAAATACGCTATCAAATATTTTTTCTAAAAATTTTTATAAAGTTCAGCCTTACCTGACCATTTCCAACCATGGTTACATGGGTTACGTGGTAATGACAAACAGCGAATTCTGGTCAAGTCTGCCGGAAGATGTCAGAAACATTTTGGAAAGCACGCTGCAGGAGGTTACAGAATGGGAGCACGAGCAGGCCTTGCAAATTAACAGGGATTGCTTAAAGCAAATAATTTCCTCCGGTATGGTACAGGTTCACTATCAGACCGAAGATGAAAAGAGAGAGTGGGTCAGAGCATTGAGGCCTCTTTATGAAGAGTTCAGGGAAATCATAGGGGAAGACCTTATAGATTATCTTGAAGAGTCCCGCCAGGAATAACCTCTTTACAATTACCTTAAATCTTTAGCAAGGCTATTGGCAATATTTTTCAAAAAGGGTTTAAAAGCGGGAAGTAAAAAAGACATCTTTTTTCCCGGTTCATCACTTATTTGATCTTTGAAAGGGAAAAAAGTGCCTATTTTTGTGATATTTATGATAAGTTATAGTATGAGCTGTATTGCATCAATATAAAATATAAACAAGCTAATAAATGGGAGTGTAAATTATTTTGTGTAAATGGGTATTCCCAGAAAAAATTGGTTAAGCTATAAATGGCTCTTACCTGCCAGGAGGGTAGGGCACTGCTGGAGAGCAACCCGAGCGCCTGGCAGGGTTCTGCCGAGGATAGCAGGGGTGGCCTAGAGGCTGCCCTGCTATCATTTTCCTGCTATCCTTGGGAGAACAAAAGCGGTAAACTCATTATCCAACCATCAGTTCCGGTTCCAGCCTATCGCTGAAGTGGATGGCAAACTGTGAGATACAACTTTTCCATTCCTTAATAGGTACTGTCCACTTTTTGGATGCCTCAACAGTAGCCAGGTAGATAATCTTTTTTAAGGCGTCATCCGTCGGATACGCGGTTTTTGTCTTGGTTACCTTGCGTAGCTGCCGGTGGTATCCTTCGATGATATTGGTAGTGTAAATGAGTTTGCGAATCTCGTATGGGTACTTGAAGTAAGCCGTCAGTTCCAGCCAGTTTTTCTCCCAGGAGCGGATAATAACCGGGTGTTTTTTACCCCACTTCTCCTTGAACATTTTAAAGGCGAGTTCCGCTTCCTCCATGGTAAGGGCCTGGTATACTTTCTTGAGGTCGGCCATTAATTCCTTTTGTTCCTTCCAAGGCACGTATTTCAGGGAATTACGGATTTGATGTATTATGCATAGCTGGATTTCTGTCCGGGGAAACACGGTATTGATAGCCTCGGAAAACCCGGAAAGCCCGTCTTTACAGGCAATCAGGATGTCCTGCACGCCTCTGTTTTTCAGGTCGTTGCACACTCCAAGCCAGAAGCTGGCACTTTCATTTTCCCCAATCCAGATGCCCAGTATGTCCTTCTGGCCGGCCATGTTGATGCCCAGTACGCTGTAGGCAGCCTTGTTTATAATACGGTTGTCCTTGCGCACTTTAAAGAAAATGGCATCCAGGTAAATGATAGGGTATACGCGCTCCAGGGGTCTTGACTGCCACTCGGCGATCATAGGCATTATTTTGTCCGTCACCTTGCTGACCATTACCGGGGATACGTCGATACCATAGATATCCCGCATATGATCCTCAATATCCCGGGTGGTCATACCCTTGGCGTACATGGCGATAATCTGGTCTTCCAGGTCATTTGAGGTTGTCTGGTACTTTTTGATAATCCTGGGTTCAAATTCTCCATTGCGATCACGGGGTATTTCTATTTCGGTTTTGCCCAGCTTGGTCTGGATGGTTTTCTTGCTGTAACCATTGCGGCTGTTACCTGTATTATTACCCTCCGGGCTATGCTTTTTATACCCCAGGTGTTCATCCATCTCGGCCTCAAATATTTGCTGCAAAGTGTCTTTAAAGAGGTTCTTAAGCATGTTGTGTACATCTTCTACGGTTTCACATTCTCTGGCTAATTCTTTGATGGTTTTGTCCATAATGTTTTGCATAAATGGTCAGCTCCTTTTATTGTTAGTTATAACCATTTACACAAAACTTTTTACGTTCTCTAATAAATTTTTCTAACCAGCCCAATTACCTTGCCTAGTATCTGCACTTCGGCGGCATAAATAGGTTCCATCAGCCTGTTTTCCGGTTGAAGCCTGATTCTGCCGTTTTCTTTGAACAGTCTTTTCACCGTAGCCTCTTCTTCAAGAAGTGCAACAACAATATCCCCGTTGCCGGCATCCTGCTGCCGCCTTACCACAACCATATCACCATTTAGAATGCCGGCTTCAATCATACTGTCTCCTCGCACGGTCAGCATGAAAAATTCGCCACTCCCTGTAAAGTGGACCGGGAGAGGGAAAATGTCCTCCCTGTTTTCTACTGCCAGTAGCGGGACTCCGGCGGCCACCCGCCCAAGCACCGGTACATTGATGAATTCAACTTTTTCGCCGGCCGGGTTGTCAAGAACTTCAATTGCCCTTGGCTTCGTAGCATCGCGCCGCAAGTAGCCCTTTTCCTCAAGCTTCTTTAAGTAGCCATGAACTGTTGAGCTTGAACTTAAGCCGACTTCCTGGCCGATCTCTCTAACAGAAGGGGGGTAACCCCGCTGCCTGATGCTCTTTTTAATAAATTCAAGAACGGCTGCCTGTTTAGGGGTAAGCTCCTCAGTCATTTTATCACCAGCCCTGTCAGGAATTTTTTTTATTATAACATAAAACAAAGCTTTCTAAAACACGTGTTCGAAAATTTTAATATTTTTATCCAAAATGTTTTTAACTTTTAGAAGGAGGACGCCCCGCTGCTGTCGAAGATAAGTTCCTTAATTAGTGTCCCCTGAAAAAATCAGGGGGTTTTACAAAAGTAAAAGGAACTCGGCACTCTGAAATGGAAATTGTTATTGACCAACAAACCAATTCCAAACGAGGGGCCGAATTCCTTGCTTAATAAATTTCTTCATGGCCCCTCAAAAATCCTGTTTTTGAGGTGGGTTTCATGTTAAAACTCCGAGAGAATCAAATAAGCCTTTGGGACACAGTTCTTCCCGAATCTTTCAGGTCCTTACCCGCTGAACTGGCCAAAATTGACGATATATTAGACGACCCAGTCTTCATGCAGCCGTTCATTGCAAAATTCAATACCAGACGCGGCAGGCCGACCATACCCATTGAAACATACTTGCGGTTGATGTATTTAAAAAGGCGCTACCAACTGGGTTACGAGACCCTAATCAAAGAAGTTGGAGACAGCATTACCTGGCGCCGGTTCTGCCGGATTCCTATTGATGAAGAAATGCCCGACCCTACAACACTGATTAAGGCACGTCAGCGTTACGGAGATGAAGTGGTCGAACAACTGAACGAATTACTGCTGCTCAAACTTCAGGATGAGAAGATTTTAAAAACCCGTAAACTGCGTGTAGATACAACCGTAGTCGAATCCAATATTCACCATCCAACAGATGCAACATTATTACACGATGGTGTCAAGGTAATTACCCGTTTTGTCAGTAAAATACGCAGAGTAGCCTCGCAAGCTGCAAAAGGTTTTGCGGACCGAACCCAAGAAGTCAAGGAACAGATATTATCCATTGCCAAATTGCTGCGCCGCAGGACGGGGCAGTCCTGGGAAGATATCAACGCAATAACCCAAAAAGTCACCGAGATAACCGAAGAAGTTTGCAATGAAGCTCTTGAAGTGATCAGCCGGGTTAACGACAAAGGCCGCACTTCTATTAAAGCGTTAAAAGACAAACTTAGTCAGGCTGTTGACTTAACCCAAAAATTGATTGACCAGGCCAAACAGGTGACATCCGGCAACCGAAACATTCCCGACCGGATTGTGAGTTTCTTTGATCCAAAAGCACGCCCGATCAAGAAAGGCAAGCTGGGCAAAACGGCAGAATTCGGTTATAAACTGCGTATCGATGAAACCGAAAGCGGATTCGTTACTGGATATCAACTGTACCAGGGGAATCCAGCAGACGATGGCCTTCTAATACCGGCTGTTGAACAACACAAAAAACGATTCCGCTCTTCTCCGAGCGCGGTTGCCACAGACCGTGGATTTGGCAGCCAAAGCAATGAAGAAGCTTTACATACCCTTGGTGTTAGGCGCATTAGCTCCCCGCTTAAGGGCAGAAAAAGCAAGAAACGGATGGAATACGAAGCCCAGCTTTGGTTTAAAGACCTGCAGCGGTTTCGAGCAGCCGGAGAAGCGAAAATTAGTTTGTTAAAACGAAAGTATGGTTTAAACCGCAGCCTTTATAGGGGCTTTACTGGCTCAAAGACCTGGGTGGGCTTTGGAATTTGGGTCCATAATCTCAAAAGAGCAGCCCAGATAATCTAAATACAAAGCCCACTAGGAATTTGGAATTTAAATTATTACCCCCCTGGAAAACTCGTGAGAATAAGGTTTTTTAAAAATCGATTTTTTCAGGGGACACTAATTAAGATGTTTTCGAGAGGTGGGGACGGATGCAAAAAGTGCGGGTGGCCATAGTTGGGGCCGGCCGTGGCGGCTTTTCTGTCTACAGAATGCTGAAGAAAATGGAAGGAGTAGAAATAATCGGTCTGGCTGATATCAATATGATGGCCCCCGGTATTTTGGATGCACAAAAGGATGGTGTTTTTGTTACTGAAAATTTTTGTGAGCTTGTAAAATTTAATAATTTAGATGTAATTATTGAAACAACCGGAGTTCCGGAAGTGCAAGAAAAGCTCCGCCAGATAAGGGGCAATTCCACCGCACTGATGGAAGCTCAAGCGGCAAATCTGATGATGGCTATCCTGAAGGAAAAAGAGGAACTGCTGGAATTTAAAAGGATCCAGGGCGAATTGTCCGCCATTCTTAACTCCATGCAGGAAGCTATTGAAGTGGCTGATATTAACGGGGTTATCAAGTATGTAAACCCTGCCTTTTCAAGAATTACCGGCATTCCTGAAAAAGAAAGGATAGGTCAAAATATTTTCGAGGCGTCGCCGGACGGCGCCCTGGCTACTGTCCTTAAAACAGGGAAGGTTGTCTTTGGGCAAAGGACAAAAGTCGGCGGCAGCAATGCCGATGTCGTGTCAAATTCTGCTCCCATAGTAGTTGATGGAAAAATGGAAGGCGCAGTATGTGTCTTTCAGCATTTCACGGACATTATGAACTTGATGGAGGAGCTCAAAAAAAGCACGACCATTATTGAAAACCTTACCGACAAGCTTGGGCAGGTGACTACAAGCAAGTATTCATTTGACGATATAATCGGCGACAGCCCTGAATTGCGGAAATGCATTACTTTGGCCGAAAAATCCGCCCAGAGCAATTCAACGGTGTTGATTCTTGGAGAAAGCGGGACGGGTAAAGAACTGCTGGCTCATGCCATTCACGCCGCTTCAATGCGGCGGGAAAATCCCTTTATAAAAGTAAACTGCGCAGCAATACCGGATACATTGCTGGAAAGCGAGTTCTTTGGTTATGCCAAGGGTGCGTTCACCGGTGCAGTAAAATCTAAAATCGGAAAATTCGAACTGGCGCACGGCGGCACTATTTTTCTTGATGAAATAGGGGATATGAATTTATTGCTTCAGGCCAAGCTGTTAAGGGTTTTACAGGAAATGGAGTTCGAACGGGTTGGAGGCAACCAGACTATAAAGGTGGACGTCAGGGTTATTGCCGCAACAAACAGGAACCTGAGAGAATTAATTAGGCAGGGCAGATTCCGGGAGGATCTATATTACCGGTTGAACGTGGTAGAAATTACCATGCCACCGCTTAGGGCCCGCAAGGAGGATCTTCCGGCACTGGTAAGTCACCTTATTACATCTTTAAACAGAAAACTGGGTAAAAATGTTAAAGGGATATCCAAGGACGCTGAAGAGGTGCTGTTCAGCTACGACTGGCCGGGCAACGTCAGGGAACTGGAAAACGTTATTGAGCGGGTAATGGTCACGGCAGATGAAGAGATCCTCACCAAAAAGAACTTTATTCAACACGTTAACCAGTTCAGAATGTCTTCAGAACGCGACGTTGACCTGATGCCTATTGAGCAGATGGAAGAAATGCTTATCCGGAAGGCAATATCCAAGTTCGGCAATACCGTCGAAGGCAAGCGGCGGGCAGCACAGGCCTTAAATATTTCTCTGGCCACTCTTTATAATAAGTTGAAAAAAATAAAGGTGGCAAATTATAAAAGTTAGAATGGTTATAAAATTGAGAAATGTCACTTATCTCAAGGGCTGGAACCCTGTCTGTTCTATAAGTTAGAATATTCGTTAAAAAACAGGATGACATTATTATATTAATTGAAGCGCCTCTTGTAAAAAATTTAAGAGGTTAAGCCAGAAATATAAAGGTTTGCAGAGGCAATGCCGCAGAAAAAGATCGGGCAAATTAACGCTGTTACCCAGTGGTACGGATCTTGCTTTTTTTTAGCTAAGTGAGAGCTACCAAATAGCAAAGGGGGGAATTACCATTAGAACTATCAATACCAGTGTTATCACTGAAAATGTGGCTAGACTTTGCCAGGAAGCCAATTTCAATCTCGGACACGACGTAATGGAAGCTTTCAAGAAGGCACAAGAGGAAGAAATTTCGCTTACAGGAAAAGGAATACTGCAGGACCTCATTGTTAACGCTGAAATAGCCTGTGAAGAACAAGCGCCGATGTGCCAGGATACCGGTTATGCCGTAATCTTTTTGGAGCTGGGGCAGGATGTCCGGATTGAGGGCGGCGATCTTTACGAGGCAATCAATGAGGGGGTAAGAAAGGGCTACACGGAAGGTTACCTCAGGAAGTCTATCGTAGGCCACCCGCTGGAGCGCAAAAACACCGGAGACAACACACCTGCAGTTATCCACACCAAGATCGTGCCGGGGGACAAGTTACGCATTATCGTTGCTCCTAAAGGCGGCGGAAGCGAAAATATGAGCGCCATTAAGATGCTCAGGCCAGCCGATGGCGTGGAAGGTGTGAAAAAGTTTGTAATCGACACGGTTAAAGCAGCCGGTCCAAACCCATGCCCTCCAATTGTGGTTGGGGTAGGTATTGGCGGAACGTTCGAGAAGGCCGCCATGCTGGCCAAGGAAGCTTTGTTGAGGGAACTTGGGGAAAAGAGCAAGTACCCGGATATTGCAAAACTGGAAGAGGAACTTTTGTCGGAAATTAACAAACTGGGGATAGGACCGCAAGGTCTTGGAGGGAAAACAACAGCTCTGGGAGTGCATATCGAAATATATGCGGCCCATATAGCCAGTCTTCCCGTAGCGGTAAACCTCAACTGCCATGCTGCACGCCACAAGGAAGTAACTCTGTAAGGCAGTATTTTAGATCCCCGGATACGTTTTTTATAAAAAAGGGGAGGTGAAATGTTTGACCCAGATCAGGCTTACAACACCGTTAAATGATGATGTTGTGGAAAAATTAAGAATCGGTCAGCGCGTTCTGATCAGTGGCAAGATTTATACCGGGCGTGATGCTGCTCATAAAAGGCTGGTTGATTTAATCGACCAGGGAAAGGAACTGCCGTTTGATCCAAAGGGCCAGATTATTTACTATGTTGGGCCGACACCGGCAAAGCCGGGAAAAGTAATCGGCTCATGCGGGCCGACCACCAGCTACAGAATGGATCCATATGCCCCAAAGCTTTACGCCCTTGGCCTGAAGGCCACCATAGGCAAGGGGCGCAGATCGCCGGAAGTTATTAAAGCCATGAAACAATACAAAGGCGTGTATCTGGCGGCAATCGGCGGGGCAGCGGCGCTAATTGCCAGATGCATTAAAGACGCAAAGGTAATAGCCTATCCCGAACTCGGGCCGGAAGCTATTCACGAACTGGTTGTTGAAGATTTGCCGGTTATTGTCGTAAACGACACCCTGGGCGGAGACCTCTACGACGAGGGGATTAAGATTTACGGAGTGAAGTAATCCGTCTGAAGGAACGTAAAGCAAAAGAAAGTGTATTGGTAAAAATTTTCTGCGCAGCCCAACAGCCTAAAACATTTCTAAAACTCCCAGGAGAAGTTCAATGTCTAAAAAGACAAACCTGCCATTGCTGAAGGTTAAGAAGAGCGACCCTGGTTTTTTATACATGTGCCCGACCAGTAAATAACAACAGGTTGGGCTAGGCTCTTTTAACCAAAAAATGCTGAAAAGGGGAGGGTAAGGCATTTAATAAATGCCGAAGTGCAGTTATATTCAACGCGCGGGAGATGGCGGAAGGGAGGGGAGGTTAAAAGGTAAGATCTTTTAAGTCGCAGAAACGAAAGAGATGAAAAGCAATTTGAAGCAATTTTTAGTAATTATCGGTTATTAAAAAATTGACTGCCAGTCAAAGCGTTTACAGTTTATATAATGTCCAGAGGGGAGAGATTTAGCCTGTGAAAATGTTTGAATATATGGGCAAGGAACTTTTTGCCAAGTACGGTCTGCCTGTACCTAAAGGCAGAATGGCTCCTAACCCGGATGAAGCAGCTAAGATTGCGGCCGAAATTGGCGGCCCTTGTGTTGTAAAATCCCAGGTGTTAATCGGCAAGAGAGGTAAAGCCGGCGGCATTAAGTTCCCGAACAGCCCTGAAGAGGCAAAGAAAGCGGCTGAAGAAGTATTTGCCATGACCATTCAGGGCCTGCCTGTAGAAGCGGTCCTGGTGGAAGAAAAACTGAAGATAGATAAAGAACTTTACATGTCGATTACCGTTGACGGGGCCGCTAAAATGCCCGTGCTTATCGCGTCTGCTTACGGCGGCATGGATATTGAAGAGCAGCCGGAGGAATACATCATCAAGAAACACATCGATCCCGAGATGGGAATGCAGGCTTTCATCGCCCGCGATGTTGTAAGGCAAATGGGCATTTCCTTGAACAGTGCACATGGCAAGCAATTAGTAAGTATTATCCAAACCCTTTATAAGATATTTAAAGAACAGGATGCCGAACTGGTAGAAATCAACCCGTTGGTTTTCAGCGATGACAAGGTAATAGCGGCCGACGCCAAAGTTACTATAGACGACGATGCCCTTTTCCGTCACAAGGATCTGCCGTACGTCGAGGATCGTACTGCAACCGAAAAGGCAGCTAAGGACCTGGGGCTTTCATATGTAGAGCTCGACGGCGATATTGCGGTAATGGCAAACGGTGCCGGCATTACCATGACCACTCTGGACACCCTGCAGTATTACGGCGGTAGACCGGCCAACTTCCTTGACTGCGGCGGCGGCACCGGCCGTGAAGTAACAGCCAAGGCTTTAGAACTTCTCCTTACCAAGAACCCGAAAGTCATTTTTGTAAATATCTTCGGAGGCATCACCCGTTGTGACGACGTTGCCAATGCTATTGCAGACGTCAAGAAAGACAAGGGTATTCCTATGCCAATAGTGGTCCGCCTTGTGGGAACAAACCAGGATATAGGGCGCGAAATTTTGAAGGGGGTAGGAATCGAGGCTTTTGACTTCATGAACGAAGCCGCCCAAAAGGCAATTGAGCTGACCAAGGCATAGGAGCATTGACTTTTTTCAGTTGCGGTTAACTTTAGAGATTTAGGATATAAGGAGGAGTAATTAAATTGGCTATCATAATTGATGAAAATACCCAAGTATTGGTTCAGGGCATAACGGGCAACCAGGGTGTCTTTCATACCAGGCAGATGCTGGCCTACGGCACCAAAATTGTTGCCGGTGTAACCCCCGGAAAAGGCGGGGCCACAGTAGAAGGAATTCCGGTATATAACAGCGTCCGCGAGGCCTGTGAAAACCACAGGATAGATGCATCCGTCCTGTTCATCCCGGCGCCGTTTACCAAGGATGCTGCTTTTGAGTCCCTGGAAGCCGGGGTACCCGTTGTTGTTATTGTTACCGAAGGCGTGCCGGTGCATGACGAAATCCAGATTGTAGCCTTTGCCAAGCGCAAAGGGGCCATCGTGCTCGGCCCGAATACCTTCGGCATCTGTTCTTCCGGCAAATGCAAGATCGGCATTCCACCAAACCAGTATTTTGTTGAAGGTCCGGTAGGGGTAGTTTCCCGCTCCGGAACCTTACTACGAAACAGTAGGTAACCTTACGGCTAACGGCCTCGGCCAGTCGACTGTAGTCGGCATGGGAGGCGACAGGGTGGTCGGCCTGACCTTTATAGATGTGTTAAAGATGTTTGAAAAAGATCCGCAAACCAAGGCGGTCGTACTGCTTGGCGAAATAGGCGGCAATGCGGAAGAAACGGCTTCAGAGTACATTAAGGAAATGAGCAAGCCGGTGGTAGCATTTATAGCCGGCAAGAGCGCGCCTCCAGGCAAACGGATGGGACACGCCGGCGCCATTATCGAGCGCGGCAAGGGCACCTACCAGGGCAAGGTGGAAGCCTTAACCGCCGCAGGTGCCAAGGTGGCCACGCTGCCCTCCGAAATTCCGGCACTTATTAAAGAAGCACTAGGAATGAAATAATAAAATAAAAAATGGGAAGGAGGAGATCTCTTGTTTAAACAGGATCAACTGGACAAAATTGCTGCCAAGAAAGAAAGCTGGTCTGCAAAGCTGGCAGCAGCGGTCAAAAAGCGTCCGGAAAGAGAAGCTCAATTCATGACCGACTCTGGAATTGAAGTCAACACCGTTTACACTCCTCTTGATATTGCAGACATGGATTATGAGCGTGACCTGGGCCTGCCTGGGGAATACCCGTATACCCGGGGTGTGCAGCCTAACATGTACCGCGGCCGCCTCTGGACCATGCGCCAGTACGCAGGTTTTGGCACAGCCGAAGAAACCAACCAGCGTTTCCGCTATCTCCTGGAGCAAGGGCAGACAGGCCTTAGCTGCGCCTTCGATTTGCCTACTCAGATCGGCTACGATTCGGACCATCCTATGGCAAGGGGAGAAATCGGTAAGGTTGGCGTTGCTATAGACTCCCTGCAGGACATGGAAACTCTTTTCGACCAGATCCCCCTGGGCAAGGTCAGCACTTCCATGACCATCAACGCCCCGGCAGGCATACTACTGGCCATGTATATTGTGGTGGCTGAAAAACAGGGGTTTAAGAGGGCAGAATTAAACGGAACGATTCAAAACGATATTATTAAGGAATATGTCGGCCGGGGAACATACATCCTGCCGCCTGAGCCCTCAATGCGTTTAATTACAAATATTTTTGAGTTCTGTTCCAAAGAAGTGCCCAACTGGAATACGATCAGCATCAGCGGCTATCATATCCGTGAAGCGGGTTGCACCGCAGCTCAGGAAATAGCCTTTACCCTAGCGGACGGCATTGCCTATGTGGATGCAGCCATTAAAGCAGGCCTGGATGTTGATCAGTTTGGTCCTCGCCTTTCATTCTTCTTCAATGCTCACCTGAACTTCCTCGAGGAAATTGCAAAATTCCGGGCGGCACGGCGCGTCTGGGCGAAGATTATGAAGGAACGTTTCGGAGCCAAAGATCCGCGCTCGTGGACCCTGCGCTTCCACACTCAGACTGCCGGCTGCAGCCTGACGGCCCAGCAGCCGATGGTAAATATCATGAGGACCGCATTTGAGGCCCTGGCTGCCGTACTGGGCGGGACTCAGTCCCTGCACACCAACTCCTATGACGAAGCCCTGGCCCTTCCCAGCGACGAGTCGGTGCTTATTGCATTGCGCACACAGCAGGTGATCGGCTATGAAATCGGCGTTTGCGACGTGGTTGACCCGCTTGGCGGATCCTACTACATTGAAAGCCTGACCAACCAGCTTGAAGCAAAAGCCTGGGAGTACATTGAGAAGATTGATGCCCTCGGCGGTGCCGTAAAGGCCATCGATTACATGCAGAAGGAGATCCACAACGCCGCTTACCAGTATCAACTGGCTATTGACAATAAGAAGAAGACCGTTATCGGAGTGAACAAATTCCAGTTGAAGGAAGAAGAAAAGCCAAAGAACCTGCTGAAAGTGGACCTCTCCGTGGGCGAACGGCAGATTGCGAAGCTCAAAAAGCTTAAGGAAGAAAGAGATAACGCCAAGGTTGAAGCCCTGCTGAAACAAGTGCGCGAGGCGGCGCAGAGCGATGCAAACATGATGCCTGTCTTTATCGATGCGGTTAAGGAATACGTTACTCTGGGCGAGATCTGCGGCGTCCTGAGAGACGTATTCGGCGAATACAAGCAGCAAATCGTATTCTAGGAGAGGAGGAAAGCAGATGAGCGAAAAACGCATTCGTGTTCTGGTTGCCAAGCCAGGCCTTGACGGGCATGACCGGGGCGCGAAAGTTATAGCCCAGGCCCTGCGTGACGCCGGAATGGAAGTCATATATACGGGCTTGCGGCAGACCCCCGAACAAATTGTATCTGCTGCGCTGCAAGAAGACGTGGATGTCGTAGGTCTGAGCATTCTGTCCGGAGCCCATGGCACCCTTTTCCCAGAAGTAGTGAAACTGTTAAGGGAGCAGGGTGCGGAAGACGTGCTGGTAGTGGGCGGAGGGATTATCCCGGATGAAGACATCCCCGAGCTGAAGGCAGCCGGCATCGCCGAAGTATTTGGCCCGGGAACTCCTCTTGAAGATGTAGTGAAATATATCAAAGAAAATGCCAAGAGCAGTTAAGAAATTTAGATTAGAAATTGAGGGGGCGGGCAAGCGGTTTTAAGGCCGTCTTGCCGCCCGCCGGCCCCTTTTGCTTAATGAGTGGGGGAAAAGGTCCGGTATTTATATTCCAAACTATCTGGAGGGATTCCCCATGATAAAAAAGATTGATCACATCGGGATTGCTGTAAGAGATCTTGCTGAAGCCCTGAAACTGTATGAAGGTTTGCTGGGACTCAAATCCATAGGCACAGAAGTGGTTGAGGAACAAAAGGTCAAGGTAGCCTTCCTGCCCACCGGTGACAGCGAGGTCGAACTGCTGGAATCCACCACGCCGGACGGCCCAATTGCAAAATTTATCGAAAAGAACGGTGAAGGAATCCAGCACATTGCGTTCAGGGTAGACAATATCGAGCAAAGGTTAGCCGAACTGAAGGAAAAAGGCGTCCGTTTAATCGATGAAAAGCCCAGACGTGGAGCAGGCGGCGCAAAAATTGCCTTCTTGCATCCAAAGTCCACCTTCGGCGTCCTGATTGAATTGAGTGAGCGCGACTAGATTGGAGGTAATCGCATGAGCATGCAGGAGAAACTGGACCAACTAAATAAGTTAAGGCAAATAGTCGAAGCTGGCGGCGGCCAGAAAAGAATTGACAAGCAGCATGAAAGCGGTAAAAAAACTGCAAGGGAAAGAATTAACGAACTGTTTGATCCCGGCTCCTTTAGAGAAATTGATGTTTTCGCTGCCTCGGAAGACGACTGGATTTTCAACAACAAAACGCCGGGCGAAGGTGTAACATGCGGGTACGGTACCATTGCCGGCCGCAAGGTTTATATTTTTGCCCAGGATTTTACCGTTGTAGGCGGCTCGCTGGGACGGGTACATGCTGCCAAGATCTGCAAGACCCTTGATATGGCAATGAAGGTCGGCGCTCCTGTCATCGGCATCTGTGACTCCGGCGGTGCAAGGATCCAGGAAGGTGTTGACGCCCTTAACGGTTACGGAGAGATCTTCTATCGCAACACAATTGCTTCGGGCGTTATCCCGCAGATTTCAGTTATTATGGGCCCCTGCGCAGGGGGTGCGGTTTACTCTCCTGCCCTTACCGACTTCATTTTCATGGTATCCGGCACAAGCCAGATGTTCATAACCGGACCGCTGGTAATTAAGGCTACCACCGGCGAAGATGTCAGCATGGAAGCTCTCGGCGGTGCGGCTACCCACAACCAGATCAGCGGCGTTGCCCACTTCATGGCCAACAATGAGGAAGAATGCATAGCCCAGATCAAGGCTTTGCTCAGCTATCTGCCGTCAAATAATTTAGAAGAACCACCGACATATGCTCCGGTTGAGCCGTCCGTTGATAAGGAAATTCTTGTTGACATCGTTCCTACCGATCCGAACAAGGGGTATGAAGTGCGCGATATTATCAACGCTGTTGTGGACGGCGGCTCCTTCTTCGAAGTCCACCAGTACTATGCTACCAACGGTGTCGTCGGCTTTGCCCGCATCAACGGACAGCCGGTGGGCATTATCGCCAACCAGCCGAGAATACTGGCCGGATGCCTGGACATTAACGTGTCGGATAAGATTGCCCGTCATATTCGCTTCTGTGACTGCTTCAACCTTCCCATCATAACCTTCATGGACGTTCCCGGCTTCCTGCCAGGAGTCCAGCAAGAGTATGGCGGCATTATCAGGCACGGTGCCAAAATGCTTTACGCCTATTCAGAAGCCACCGTTCCCAAAATAACCATTATTCTCCGCAAGGCTTACGGTGGAGCTTACCTTGCCATGTGCGCCAATGCCCTGCGCGCCGATATGACATTTGCCTGGCCAACGGCTGAGATTGCTGTTATGGGACCAGAAGGCGCGGTCAACGTAATTAACCGCAAGGAACTGTCCGAAGCCGAAAACCCGATTGAATTGCGCAAAAAACTGGTTGAGGACTACCGCAACCGGTTTGCCAACCCGTACCTGGCCAGTGCAAGGGGATTCATTCAGGATGTTATTGACCCGCGCGATACGAGGGAAAAAATTATTAACGCCCTTTGGAACATGTCCACCAAACGAGAGACCAGGCCCAGGAAGAAGCATGGAAATATCCCCATGTAGTCCAAAGTACCGGCATGGAGGAGGAAAAAAGTCATGTCTGAAATATGCAAAGAAAAAGCCGGTATCAAACCCGAAGTGCTGGCGGCCATTACGGCAGCCATAGCTCTTTGCTGCTACTCGGCAGAGCAAGGTTTCCAGATCAAGGAAGTTAAAAAAGGGATAAACCCCTGGAGAAAAGCCGGCATAGTTGAGATGATGCTGGGCCGGGAACTGAACAGGGATTTCCTGTAAGATTAGTGGCAATATTAACAGGCTCTACAATTTAGGAGGGAAACTTAATGCAAAAGTTCAAGATTAAGGTAAACGGCGAACTTTTTGAAGTGGAAGTAGAACAAATTGGCGGGACTGCGGCAGCCCCGGCTGCACCGGCAGCACCTCCCCCGGCTCCAGCCGTCGCGCCGCCGGCAGCTCCAGCCCCGGCACCTGCCGCCGCTGCACCGGCAGCAGCTCCAAAGCCGGCCGCGGCTGCAGCACCAACTCCCAAGCCGCCTGCAGATGGCGGAAGCGGGGGCACGCTGTGCGCTCCAATGCCTGGCACCATCCTAGACATCCGGGTTAAAGTTGGTGATGCTGTTAAGGTCGGAGACGTACTGGTGATCCTTGAAGCTATGAAGATGGAAAACGAACTGGCGGCAGAAAAGGCCGGTACAGTTAAAGAAATAAAGGTTTCCAAAGGCCAAGCTGTAAACGGAGGAGATCCGCTGGTAGTTATCGGCTAGGCAGCTAAAACGGGTGGGGTCATACAAAAAATAAGCGTCTCCCCACCCGCACAAAACCTTTTTAATTAATAAAATTAGGAGGGGACAAAATGATTAAAAGAAGAAAGATTACCATCGTTGGAGCAGGTAATGTTGGTGCTACTGCCGCCCACTGGGCCGCAGCTAAAGAATTAGGCGACATAGTTCTGCTCGACGTTATCGAAGGAGTTCCGCAGGGCAAGGGTCTTGACCTGATGGAAGCTTCACCGGTTGAAGGTTTTGATGCTAATATTATTGGTACTAACAATTATGAAGATACTGCCGATTCCGATGTGGTCATAGTCACTGCAGGGGTTGCCCGCAAGCCCGGCATGAGCCGTGACGATCTGCTTAACACCAATTACAAGATTGTCAGTTCGGTGGCAGAAAATATCGCCCGCTATTCTCCCAATGCAATCATAATTGTTGTTTCTAACCCACTTGACGTTATGGCTTATACCGCTTACAAAGCCAGCGGATTTCCTTCCAACCGGGTGTTCGGAATGGCGGGAGTGCTTGACTCGGCCCGTTTCCGTACCTTCCTGGCCATGGAACTGGGAATTTCGGTTGAAGATGTAAGTGCCCTTGTGCTGGGCGGCCACGGCGACACCATGGTACCTGTGCTGAGCTGTGCTTTTGCAGGTTGCATACCGGTTACCAAACTGATCCCGGCCGACAGGCTTGAAGCAATTGTTGAAAGGACACGCAACGGCGGCGCTGAAATAGTTAACTTCCTCAAGACCGGCAGCGCTTACTATGCTCCTTCTGCTTCCGCGGTACAAATGGCCGAAGCCGTGTTGAAAGACAAGAAGAGGATCCTGCCGGTGGCAGCATATCTGAACGGCGAGTATGGCGCTAAAGATATTTACACCGGCGTGCCCTGCATTATCGGCGCCAACGGTGTAGAGAAAATCCTTGAAATTGATCTCACTCCGGAAGAAAAAGCTGCCCTGGATAAGTCCATCCAGGCCGTACGCAACCTGATGAAGGTAGTTGGACTGGGATCATAAAATAAGTCCGCCAGCGCAAAAAAGGGAGGATTAGAAGATGGCAAAAGGACCAAAAGCTGTATTAATATGTGATACGACTTTCCGGGATGCCCACCAGTCATTGCTGGCCACCCGGATGAAAACAGAACATATGATCCCGATCGCAGAGAAGCACGACGAAGCGGGCTTTTACTCAATGGAAATGTGGGGCGGAGCCACGTTCGACACCTGCATGCGGTTCTGCGGCGACGATCCGTGGGAGCGCCTGCGGGTAATCAGGCGCCACCTCAAGAAGACAAAAACGCAGATGCTCCTCAGGGGTCAGAATATTGTCGGCTACAGAAACTATGCTGACGATGTACTCATTGAATTTATCAAGAAGGCCGTCTACAACGGGATGGATATCTTCCGCTGCTTCGACGCCCTAAACGATTTCAGGAACCTGGAGGTAGCCATCAGGACGGTAATCGACGAAGGGGCTCATGCGCAAGGGACCATCTGCTATGCCATAAGCCCGGTCCATACGGTTGAGTATTATGTTAATAAAGCCAAAGAACTGGAGTCGATGGGAGTACATTCCATTTGCATTAAGGATATGGCCGGCATGATTGCGCCTTACATTACTTACGACATTGTTAAGGGTATGAGGGATGCCGGAATCACAGTGCCCATCAACATCCACTGCCACTATACCAGCGGTATGGCTGCCATGGCTTACATCAAGGGAGTTGAAGCCGGCGCAAATATAGTCGACTGTGCCATTTCCCCAATGTCCGTGCAGACCTCCCAGCCGGCCATTGAAGTCATGTGCGCCGCCTGGCAGGGTACCGAGTGGGATCCCGGCCTTGACATGAAAACACTAATTGAAATTGCAGATTACTGGAAAGAAATCCGGCCGCTTTATGCCGAGTTCGACCTGGCTCAAAAATGGCCTGATGCAACCATTCTTGTTTCGCAGGTGCCCGGCGGCATGATGTCGAACTTCCTCTCCCAGCTCAAGCAGGCAAACGCTCTGCACCGCCTGCCGGAAGTGCTTGAAGAAATGCCGCGCGTGCAGGAGGACTTCGGATGGCCGCCACTGGTCACCCCTTCCAGCCAGATTGTGGGTACGCAGGCTGTCCTGAACGTTCTCATGGGCCGCTACAAGATGTGCCCCAACGAATCGAAGCAGTACATGCGGGGTTATTACGGCAGACCGCCGGCTCCGATTAACGAAGAGGCGCGCAAGATGATCATCGGCGACGAAAAGCCCATCGAATGCCGCCCGGCCGACATGCTTGAGCCGGAACTGCCAAAGGCCAAGGAACTGGTTGCCCATGTTATGGAAAAGGAAGAAGACGTTATTTCCGCCGCAATTTATCCGCAGGTAGCACCAAAATTCCTGGAAGAGAGAATGGCCAAAAAGCTCAAGATAGACATCGAACTCGCCAAGCAGGGGTACGGGTTCTATCCCGTGTAGTTATTTAGAATTTTACGGGCCGGCGGACTCAATCCGCCCGGCCCGTTATCAAAAACCGTATTGTTTATAAGGGTCAGAGGTGTTATATTTTTTTAAAAAATATCTAAAGGGGGTTGTTTAAACAACATGTCCAAAAACATGAAGACAATGGATGGAACCAAAGCTGCAGCTTGGGCATCATACGCATTCACCGAATGTGCATGTATTTTCCCAATCACTCCATCCTCTCCTATGGCTGAATATGTTGACGAGTGGGCCGCCCAGGGGAAGAAAAATATATTTGGACAGCCTGTTAAGGTTGTTGAGATGCAGTCTGAGGCCGGCGCTGCCGCAGCCCTGCACGGTGCCCTTGCATCCGGCGCACTGGGTACTACTTACACTGCATCGCAGGGCTTAATGCTGATGATACCCAATATGTACAAGATTTCCGGCGAACTTTTGCCCGGAGTGATACATGTCACCGCGCGCGCCCTTTCAACCCAGGCTCTCAGCATTTTCGGCGATCATTCCGACGTTATGACCTGCCGCATGACCGGCTTTGCCATGCTCGCTTCCAGCAGTGTACAGGAAGTAATGGATCTTGGCGGGATAGCCCATGCTTCGGCCATAAAGTCAAGGGTTCCCTTCCTGCATTTCTTCGACGGGTTCAGAACTTCCCACGAGCAGCAAAAGATTGAAGTTATCGAATACGAAGACTATGCCAAGCTGGTTGACTGGGAAGCTATTAAAGAATTCAGGAAAAGAGGTCTGAATCCCGAGCACCCGGTTGTAAGAGGTACGGCTCAAAACCCTGACATTTACTTCCAAGCCAGAGAGGCGGCAAACCCGTTTTACCTGAGAGTGCCCGACATTGTAGCCGAATACATGAACGAACTGGGCAAGATTACCGGCAGGTACTATAAGCCGTTTGACTACTACGGTGCCCCCGATGCCGAATATATTATTGTGGCAATGGGTTCCGTATGCGATACGATAGAAGAAACCATAGACTATTTAATTAACAAAAGAGGGGAAAAAGTCGGCGTAATTAAGGTACACCTTTACAGGCCTTTCTCTGCCAAGTATTTCTTTGACGTCCTGCCCAAGACGGTGAAGAAGATTGCCGTGCTCGACCGCACCAAGGAACCGGGGTCCCTGGGCGAGCCGCTTTACGAAGATGTCCGCACAATCTTCTATGACAAGGAAATTAAGCCTGTTATCGTTGGCGGCCGTTACGGCCTGGGTTCCAAGGACACCCTGCCTGCCGACATTATCGCGGTTTACGACAACCTTAAGTCAGACAATCCGAAGAACGGCTTTACCATCAGCATTGTTGACGACGTAACCGGTCTCTCCTTGCCGAGAGGCGAAATGATCGACACAACCCCGGAAGGAACGATTCAGTGCAAGTTCTACGGGCTTGGGTCTGACGGCACGGTAGGCGCGAACAAGCAGGCGGTGGAAATTATTGGTGACACCACAGATCTTTATTCCCAGGCATACTTTGCCTATGACTCCAAGAAGTCCGGCGGCTTTACGGTTTCCCACCTGCGCTTCGGCAAGAAGCCAATTAAGTCTCCTTATCTGATTAACAGCGCCGACTTCGTTTCCTGCAGCAACCAATCCTATGTCTACACGCTGGATATGCTGTCGGGCCTTAAGAAGGGCGGCACATTCCTGCTGAACTGCGTATGGAAGCCGGAGGAGCTTGATGAAAGGCTGCCTGCATCCGTCAAGCGCTTTATTGCCCAGAACAATATCAACTTCTACATTATCAACGCCGTTGATATTGCCAGAGAGCTTGGCCTGGGCAACCGCTATAACATGATCATGCAATCCGCCTTCTTCAAGCTTGCCAACGTCATTCCTGTAGAAGACGCCGTTGAAGAGTTGAAGCGCACCATTAAGAAGACCTACGGCAAGAAAGGCGAAAAGATAGTCAACATGAACTTTGCGGCGGTGGACAAAGGTGTTGACGCGCTGATTAAGATCGACGTACCTGCCTCCTGGGCCGATGCAGTGGACGAAGCTGCGGCCGAAAAAGATGTCCCCAATTTCATTAAGAATGTGCTGCGGCCTATGAACAGGCTGGAAGGCGACAAGCTGCCGGTAAGCACCTTTAAAGGCGCTGAAGACGGCATGTTCCCGGTAGGAACTTCCAGGTACGAGAAGCGCGGGGTGGCAGACTTCGTTCCGGCATGGGACAAAGATAAATGCATCCAGTGCAACCAGTGCTCCATGGTCTGCTCGCACGCAGCGATAAGACCGTTCTTGTTGAATGAAGAAGAGCTTAAAAAAGCTCCGGCTACATTTGAAACCAAGCCTGCTGTCGGCAAGCAGCTGGCCGGATTGGCTTACAGGATTCAGGTCAGCCCGCTTGACTGCATGGGCTGCGGAGTTTGCGCCGACATCTGCCCGTCCAAGGAAAAAGCCCTTTCCATGCAGCCTTTTGACAGCCAGGTAAAAGAAGCTGAAAACTGGGATTATGCAATGACCGTAACCGTCAAGGATAATCTCTGGAACAAGTTCAGCGTCAAAGGCAGCCAGTTCTGCCAGCCCTTGCTTGAGTTTTCCGGCGCCTGCGGAGGCTGCGTCGAGACTGCCTACGCCAAGCTGGTTACTCAGTTATTTGGCGACAGGATGATAATTCTTAACGCAACAGGCTGTTCTTCCATCTGGGGCGGCAGCGCACCCTCGATGCCGTACTGCACCAATGCCGAAGGCAAGGGTCCGGCCTGGGCCAGCGGCTTGTTCGAGGATAACGCCGAATACGGGTTTGGCGTCTACCTGGGCATCAAGCAGCAGAGGGACAAGATAGCCGAACTGATGAAGGAAGCCATGTCCCTCGACATTAATCCGGCCCTGAAAGAGGCGTTCCAGGAATGGCTGAACGGCAGGGACGACTCTGAAGCCTCCAAGGCTGCTACGGCCAAGATACTGCCTCTGTTAGAAGGTCAGGACCACCCCGTTTTGAAGGAGATTGCCGACCGCAAAGACTTGCTTGTCAAGAAGTCGATCTGGATCCTCGGCGGCGACGGTTGGGCCTATGACATTGGCTACGGCGGACTAGACCATGTACTGGCCCAGAACGAAGATGTTAACGTGCTGGTCTTCGATACCGAGGTGTACTCCAATACCGGCGGACAGTCCTCCAAAGCCACGCCCACTGCTTCCATAGCCAAGTTTGCTGCAGCCGGCAAGAGAACCAAGAAGAAAGACCTCGGCGCAATGGCCATGACCTACGGTTATGTCTATGTCGCCCAGATTGGTATGGGAGCAGATATGAACCAAACTCTTAAAGCAATAGCCGAAGCCGAAGCTTATAAAGGACCTTCCCTTATAATTGGCTATGCTCCCTGTATCAACCACGGCTTGAGGGGCGGCATGGCAAAGAGCCAGGCCGAAATTAAGAAGGCCGTCGAAGCCGGTTACTGGCACCTTTACAGGTACAACCCGGACCTCAAGAAAGAGGGCAAGAATCCGTTTATTCTGGATTCCAAAGAACCCAACTTTGGCGCCTTCAAGGAATACCTGCTGGGCGAGGTTCGTTACGCTGCCCTGGCTCAGATGTTCCCGGTCGAAGCAGAAGAGCTATTTGCCAAGACCGAGCAAGATGCCAAAGAAAGGTATGAATTCTACAAGCGTTTGGCACAACAAGCTAGCTAATTCAAAATAAAACCTCACAAATCACTTTGCAGACTGTCTCGCTCAGAGGCAGTCTTTTTTTTTTTAACGGCATGTCAGCCCAGCCGTTTAGAAATGAAGCGTTCAAGTCCAGCCAAGCAGGCTTAACCGGGGAAACCCACATAATCCTTTTTTGGGCATGTAAAGCCTGAAAAAGGGGAAAATATTTAAAAATTAAAAAGGCAAGGGGCAGGTAAGCAAATCCTATGGGCCCGTTATCATGGCGCGCGGCAAAAATATTCCTGGCTGCCGGCACACCTATTCAAAGGTTAATTTCGGGTAGGGGAGACACACATATTTTTTGCGTTCAACAGGCACTTGAAATCCTTAAAAATGACGGATTTTTCAATCAACATGCGCTTTTAACAAAACATCAGGAATTTTTATTCAGGGGGGTGCGCTGGGCGGATAAAGGCTGGAAAAACTTTTCTCATTATTACGATCCTCAAACTGGCACTGGCATTAAGCCTTGGCCTGATGCAAGACTAGAATGTAAGGCTTTTTTTAAAATGGCGTTATCAAACTGGCAAAATTCAAATAGAAATAAAGCCTTCTTTTTCTTAGGCGCTTCAGCCCATATAATGCAGGATTTATGTGTGCCCCATCATTCTACTTGTGCAGCTTTTTCCGGACATCAAACATATGAAAACTGGGTTAGTGCTAACCTACAAGATTTTAGCGTTTTTTCCGAAGGTATATACAAAGATTTTTCAGATCCAGATGAATGGATCAATTATAATGCCAAAATCTCAAGGGATTATTTCCCCTATGTTGCCGGTTTTTCTTCGCAATCCTCTTACAAGATGGTGACAGGCAAACTTTTACCGCTTGCCCAGCGTACAACAGCAGGATTTTTTTCTTATTTTTTAAATTGTGTCAAAGCCTAAAAATACTGGCATTGCCGTGGGAAAAGGCCGAGCCGAAAATCAGGCCCTATTTAAGTACCGATAATAGATATTATGTTAACTTACTGCCCGGTTTTAACAGCAGGTGGCCAGCCCGGCACTGCGCCTGCTTTTTTATATATCAAAAATAAAACGCCTCCCAAAAAGCGCATGAAAATCATTATTAAACCGCTAAAGAAAATATGCTGTTAGAAAAATGTAAAATATGGCAGTTTAGCATATATCATTAGGAAAATCTTCTGTTCTTTCACGCGGCAACTTACTTTCTAGTCTTGTCCGGTCTTTTGAAATCAAGAACCTGACCCATCTTGGCCGGCGACTCAAAGCTTTCCGGTGAAATGTGCTCTATTTCCGGAAAATAAGATTTTATTTGTTCCATTATTGACTTTATTGCTGAAAGAGTTTCACTATCACAAAACTCTCCTGTAAGATTAAGTGCAAGCCCGAATAAGAGCATTTCGTCATGAGACAGTTTGAGCTCGTAATTATGGACGGGCAACTCGTTAAGCTTCGCTATTGCCATGATGCACACCCCTGAGACCATGGAGAAAGTTTCAGGGCTAATTTTCCCATGTGAAGCTTCAAAATATTTCTTTTTAAGAATTTCTGTCAAAGAATCAAGTATCAGCAAAGATTTATCAGGTTGAAAAGTAAGCTTAAAAAGAGGAGAAAAAACATAGCTGTCCAGGCCCGTTCTTAAAATAAGTTCTCCCCTATTGCCTAAAAAACAAACCAGACGGCCCTCCTGAATTTCAATTTCCAGCGACGAACCGTTTATATAGAGTACTGTAGCAAAATTGTTTTTTAAGAAATATTCAAACTCTTCGTTTTCGAATTCTTCCCTTAAATACTTTTGCTTGATGAACTTGCTTGCCTCACCAGGATCGTAATCAAGCTCGATGTCTTCAATGTAAATTATAGTAGATTCAACAAGCTCATCCTCATAGTAATGTTCTACCATAACATATTCATCTATATATTCTTCCAGCATTTCCAGTATTTCTTCAATATTAAATACTAAGTAATTTCTAATTAGTGATAAGTCCAATTTAAACTCCCTTCTTAAAAAATATTTTGTCGTGTCTGCAAATAAATTAACACATTCGCGGGTAATAAACAAGTTTAGGTTTAATTTATTAAAATAAAGAAAAACTAAAAAAAAAATTTGAGGATGAGAAATTTTGAATGAAAAAAATGTAAAAACAAATTCAAGGAAGAGTTTTTGGTCTGTTGTAGCAGCGCTTGCCGGAGTTCCACTGGTAATGGTTTTGGGCAATTCAATGATTATCCCGGTTTTACCTGATATACGAAACGCGCTTAACCTTAACCAGGTGGAGGTAAGCCTGATTATCACACTTTTTTCCCTGCCTGCAGGTATAACTATTCCCGTCGCCGGCTTCCTTTCCGACCGTTACGGCAGGAAAAACGTAATCATTCCTGCTTTAATAGCCTACGGTACAGGTGGAGTAATAGCCGCCCTGGCCCCAGTTTTTCTTGCAAATAAAGCGTTCCCTCTTATTCTTGCCGGAAGAGTTGTGCAGGGAATTGGCGCGGCCGGTACCGCGCCGATTGCCATGACTTTGTGCGGAGACATTTTCCAGGGAAAAGAAAGAAGCAGGTCTTTGGGAGCAATAGAATCTTCAAACGGGCTGGGAAAGGTTATCAGCCCTGTGCTGGGTTCGGCAGTCGGTCTCATTTCCTGGTATGCTGCTTTTGCCTTTTTCCCCGCCGTAGTAATTCCTGTAATTATTGCCGTCTGGCTTATTGTCAGAGAGCCGGAGTCTGTTAATCGACAGCAAAAAATAAAAGAATATTTCAAATCGTTTAAAGAAACGGTTAAAAACAGGGCCGGATTGCTTCTTGCATCTTACCTATCCGGCGCGGCAGTCCTGATGATTCTTTTCGGAGTTTTATTCTTCCTTTCAGAATACTTAGAGCAACGCTTCGGACTGGACGGAATCAAGAAAGGGATTGTGCTGTCGGTACCGGTTCTGTTCATGAGTATAACGTCTTTTATCACCGGCTTTATTATAAAAAAGAAGAAAACCCTGATGAAGTTAACAACAGTTGCCGGCTTGGCAACAATTACAATTCCCCTCTCTTTGCTACCCTTTACAAGCAGTCAGGTTGCTTACCTTATTGCCTTTTCATTAACAGGCGTAGGTGCCGGTATGGTACTTCCCTGCCTCAACATGCTTGTAACAAGTGCAGCACCTACAGAGGAACGCGGGCTGGTTACGTCTTTATACGGCAGTGTCAGGTTTTTTGGCGTTGCCTTTGGTCCCCCGGCCTGCGGCTTTTTAATGACCAGAAGCACCGGTCTGTTATTCTGGAGTTCCGCCGCCCTTTCGCTGCTTGCCTGCCTGTTTGTCTTAATGCTCTTAAAAACTCAAGGCCGGACGGAAGAACAAAAAAAAGGCAATTTATTTATATTCAGCCCGGCAGTTGCCAGAAAACCTTTAAAATAGCAATGTCCCTGCGTCATAAACGTTATATTCTTAAATATTATTTGATATTGCGAAGCCTTTCTTTTTGTTCTTTTAAAGGCACTTCATACTGGCTGTTTAACATGCTCAGTACTTTAGACCATTCTTCCCGGAATCCGGGCTGTTTTTCTGGATCTGCTTTTAACTTTGTACCGGTCCTTCTTTCAAGAGATTTTACAGTTGCGTTGATCTTTGCCGCAAACCCTTCTTTAAACTGGCTATAGGTCTGAGCAAGGGCCTGCTCGTAATATTGAAAAAGGTACTTGAGCTGGCTGTAAGCTTTTTCAAGCGACTGCCTGTCTTTCTTTAACAGGGAAAGCCCTTTCATTGCCTTCTGGCTGCTTTCCAGGCTTAACCTGTCTACAGGAAGATAAATGTTATTTAAAAAGGTTTCCTGTGCCCCTTCTATTACGTACTGCCTTACATTTTCCGGGTATTTACCGATTTCGGCAAGAAGATCAAAGTCTTTTTCTCTTAAAAATCTGGCAGCCAGGGCTTTGCCTGCCGGCTCATACTCCATTCTTTCTATTTCAGATTGAGGCACTTCTTTCCTTTGGTTAAAACGCTGTAGAGCCATTTCATAGGCAGATTTGATTTTGTCCAAAAGATAACCCTCCCTGATTATTTACTTTATTACAAGCCGGCGCAACAATATTACCGGGACTGGAATCAACAGCACCGTTGAAATCAGGATCCATAGAAAATCCCCCAAAAGTGCAGGGCTCAAATTACCCGTAACCAGCCCCCTGGTCAGGTTTACGACATGATAAAGGGGACTGATCCAGGCCATTTTTTGCACATAACCAGGCATGCCCGTAAGGGGGAAAAAAACGCCTGAGAAAAGGAAAAGCGGGGTCATGATAAGAGAAAAGAAATAGTTAAAACTATCTATGTTCGGCACCAGGCCGGTCCATGTCATAGAGATAGCCGCAAAAAGCAGGCCGGAAATGGCCATTAGAGGCGGAACCAGTAGCGCCCATGGCGATGATACCAGGCCGACCGAAGCAACTACCAGGAGAATTACCGTACCGTATAAAACGGCTTTAAAGGCTCCAAAAAGCATGTCCCCAGCTACCACGTCTTCAATTCCAGCCGGGGTTGCAATAATTGCCTGGTAAATTTTCTGAAACTCTAGCCTGATAAAAATTCCGTACGTACACTCGTAGGAAGTGGCAAACATTGCCGAAGAGGCAATAAGGCCCGGGGCCAGATAATTCAGGTAAGGAATGCCTTCCATTGGCTGAACGTAAGCCCCCAGACCAAAACCGAGGGCTCCTAAATAAAAGAGCGGTTCAAAGAAATTAAACGAAATGCTTACCCTCCAGGTTTTCCGGTAAACCATGAAATTTCTTTTAAAAACTTGCCATACCAGTTTTGACAGGCAGTGTTGCATCATTATCATCCTGCCAACTCTTTTCCGGTAAGTTTTAAGAATACATCTTCGAGTGTGGCGTAGCGCATTGTCTGGTAAGAAAACTGCAAAGCCAACGGCCTGAGCGCTTCCATTAGGCTTTGTCCGTCACTAGGGTAAATAAACAGTGTATCCCCTATTACCATGTAGCCTTTGATTTTATCGCCGGCGGTAAAAACGATTTTTTCCATTAATTCCGCTCCCCGGCCGATCTCAAGAATCTGCTCTCCAATGTGTTTTTTTATAAGCTGATGTGGCGGTCCTTCTTCCAGTATTTTGCCGTCGTCAATAAATACAATCCGGTCGCAAAGCTGCGATGCTTCCTCCATATAGTGGGTGGTAAGAAGAAGTGTCACACCATTTTCTTTCAGCTTCCTCAGCCTCTGCCAGACAAGATGCCTTGCCTGGGGATCGAGCCCGGTGGTAGGTTCATCCAGGACCAGTATTTCGGGCGAATTTATCAATGCCCTGGCTATAGCCAGCCTTCTCTTCATTCCACCGGACAGTTTATCGACCTTTTCCTTTTTATAGCCGGTAAGATCAAAAAAATCCAGCAACTCTTCTGCCTTGCCCAGGGCCGTCCGGGCCGGAATATCGAAAAATCCTGCATAAACAAGCAGGTTTTCGAGAACTGTAAGGTCTGGGTCCAAATTGTTGTCCTGGGCCACCACGCCTATCCTTCTTTTTATGTCCCTTGGCCTTGTTCTGACGTCCATGCCCAGAACAAGCAAAGTGCCCGCAGTTATGCTTGTAAAGCAATAAATCATCTTTACTGTTGAAGATTTGCCGGCGCCATTCGGGCCGAGCAGGCCGAAGCATTCACGCGGTTTAACGCAAAAGCTGATTTCCTTGACAACCCTTTTGCCGTTGTATTCTTTTACGATGTTGCGGGCATCAATCACATTATCCAAGGTGCCAGAAACCTCCGCTCCAAGGCAAAAAGACCTGATTTTGTTGCCAATTACTATTATAACTTCAGTCATTACTTTGGTCAAACTTTCTCAAATTTTATTAAAATTTGCTTAATTTTTAATAAATTAAGAGGATTGCTATAAAAACCGTCGAAAAAATTAACAAACCGCATGTAAAGGAGGGCCTTCAGATTAAAATTTTTAACATTCACAAAAGAATATGTGACAACACAGACAATGTAGCTTTAATCTACCATGACGAAAATGTTACCTACGACGAACTGGAAAACAATATCGAGCAATTTGCCAGGTTCTTCATGCAACGTGGGCTGGCAAAAGGTGACAGAGTTATTATTGCTCTTCCCAACTGTCCAGAGTTCATTTATTCTTACCTCGGTGCAGCGCGCGCCGGGGGCATTGCCGTACCGCTTAACCTTCTTCATACTCCCCGGGAACTTGCCTTTATCATTAAAGATTCCGGGGCGAAGTTCCTGATTACAAATCAATTTATCGGCCAGCAGATTAAGCAACTGCCGAACCTTGATCTTACCGTTACTATCCTTGACGAAAATAGCATCAAAGAAATACTTTCCTCCCCTCCCGCTGCTTTCCCGGAGGTTAAATCCGAAGATACCTGTACATTCTTGTATACCTCAGGAACTACCGGACAGCCTAAGGCCGTCATGCTGAGTCATGACAATTTAATTGGCAATGTAATATCAATGGACGAAGCCGCTAAATTCGGGCGGGATGAAAACTTTCTTGTGGTTTTGCCCATGTTTCACAGTTTCGGGTGGTCCACCAGCGTCCTCTTGCCCCTGTATATAGGCTGTACTGCAACCATTATTGATACTTTCAGGCCTAAAGAACTGCTACAGATTTTATCTAAAGAAAGAATCACCATTTTTTGCGGCGTACCAAGCATGTTCACGGTCCTTTTAAAAACGCGCCGGCAGACAACTTTCCCTACTCTTAAGTACGCCATTTCCGGAGGGGATTCCATTTCTGAGGAACATATGCTGGCCTTTGAAAAACTGTTCAATTTTCCAGTTATTGAAGGTTACGGCCTTTCAGAGGCTTCACCGGTAGTTTGTCTGAACCCTCTTTATGGTGTTCGCAAAATCAAGTCCATCGGGGTTCCCCTGCCCGGCGTTGAAGTTAAAGTGGCTGACGATGATGACCGGGAACTGCCTTCAGGCGAGATCGGCGAATTGCTGGTAAAGGGCCCAAATGTTATGAAGGGGTATTACAATAGGGAAGAAGAAACCAGATCAGCCCTAAAAGGGGGATGGCTGCACACGGGCGACCTGGCCTACCGGGATCAGGACGGTTATTTTTATATAGTCGGCCGTAAGAAGGAATTAATAATAACCTCTGGTTTCAACGTTTATCCCAAAGAGGTGGAGGAAGTGCTTACGGCCCACCCAACGGTGGCCGAAGCTGCAGTAATCGGTGTACCCCACCCGGTAAAGGGCGAATCGATCAAAGCGTTTATAGTACCGGAAGAAGGCCGGACACCGGATAAGCAGGAGTTGCTCCGATTTTTAAAAGGTCATCTGGCAGGCTATAAAATACCTGAGACGTTTGTGATCAGCAGCGAACTTCCACGGGGCGCAACCGGGAAAATTTTAAAGCGCATGTTGAAATAGGCGGGCATTCAACCCGCCTGTTTATTCATTTTTCAATTTCAGGTTAAATAAAAAGAGGTTTTTGTAGGTCTTTTATTCCGCCAAAATCAAACCCGGGCAGCTTTCCCCGCGGGGTGTAACAGGTGTGGAGAAGCTTTTTTGATTTTTCGCTTAGAGGATGTCCGAGAAATTCATCGTATATTTTTTTCACCGCCGGGTTTTCATGGGCCCGCCTTAATTCTCTGGAATAGTCTATTCGATCCAGGGCGTCGGCGCGGTTATGGCGATAATCCAGCGATATCTCTTTGTGCTCCCTGGTACCGAATATAGGCTGCCCTCCTCCCCCCACGCACCCGCCGGGACAGGCCATAATCTCCACGTAGTCGAACTTCTCGCCGGCCTTCATTCTGTCCAGCAGAATCCTGGCGTTACCCGTACCGTGAGCTATGGCCACCTTTATTGTACGGCCTTTTAATTCCACCAGGGCTTCTTTTATGCCGCTGAAACCGCGAAATTCCTCATAATCAAGGAGGTCAAGCTCCTTGCCGGTAGTGAGATAATAAGCCGTGCGCACTGCTGCCTCTATTACACCGCCCGTGGAACCGAAAATGGCTCCGGCACCGCTAGCTATACCCATTGGAGTGTCGTAGTCCTCATCAGGCAGTTCACGAAAATTTATGCCGGCCTGCCTGATCATCCTGGCCAGTTCCCTGGTAGTAAGGACCCAGTCCACGTCTTTGAACTTGCCGGTACCCATTTCCGGCCGGCTGGCCTCAAACTTTTTAGCCGTACAGGGCATGACGGCCACTACCACAATCTTCTCCGGGTCGAGGCCCTCCTTCTCTGCAAAGTAGGTTTTGGTCAGGGCACCGAACATTTCGTGGGGCGATTTGCAGGTGGAAAGGTTTTCAAGAAACTCCGGGTAAAAATGCTCGGCAAACTTTACCCAGCCCGGACTGCACGAGGAAAGCAAGGGAAGCCTTCCCCTCCCTTCCAGCCTTTCCAGCAGTTCGTAAGCCTCCTCCATTATCGTCAAATCCGCAGTAAAATCGGTAGCAAAAACCTTGTCGAACCCCAGGCGCCGCAAGGCCGCTACCACCTTTCCGGTAACCACCGTTCCCACCGGGTACCCGAACACCTCGCCTAGGGTTACCTGAATGGAAGGGGCGGTTTGTACCACCACGTATTTGTTTGGGTCTTCCAGTGCCTCCCAGACAGAATCAATACATTCTTTTTCGGTAAGTGAAGCGGTGGGGCAGGCAATGACGCACTGGCCGCAGGTGATGCAGGCCACCCGGGACAGATCCTGCATGAAAGCCGGTGCAATCACCGTGTCGTAGCCACGGTTCAGGGCGGAATATACGTTTACTTCCTGCACCTTGCTGCAGATGGCTTCGCACCGCCGGCACTTGATGCATTTGTTGTAGTCCCGGACAATGAAAGGATTTTTGTTCTGGACCGGAAGCATCTTCATCTCACCGGTATACCTGATGTTTCTTATGCCCAGGTTGTCCGTAAGATTTTGCAACTCGCAGTTAAGATTGCGGATGCAGGTTGTGCATTCCCGGTGATGATCAGAAAGGAGCAGTTCCACCATGGTCTTTCTCACCCGCCTGGCCCGCGGCGTGTTAGTGTATACCACCAGTCCCCCGGATGCGGGATAAACGCAGGAGGCCTGAAGGGTTCTGGTACCTTTCATTTCTATTTCCACCAGGCAGACCCGACAGGAGCCAATTTCATTTATCCGGCGCAGGTAGCAAAGGCTTGGTATTTCTATGCCGGCCAAGCGCGCCGCTTCCAGGACGCTCATGCCTTTTTCGGCCTCTACTTCCCGGCCGTCGATGATGAGCCTAATTTTCTCAACCTTTTTTTCGGGGTTGTCATAAAGTTGCCCGGTACTCCGGACCACCGGTCCCGGAGAAAATTCCCTCTTTTCCAATTCTCTTCACCTCCTTCCGGGCAGCTTTCATAATGGCGTTCCTGGGACATCTGGCCACGCAGGCGGCGCATTTCACGCATTTCTCAGGGTCTATCCGGTACGGCTTTTTCGGTTCTCCGTAAATGGCCTGTACAGTGCAGGCTTTGGCGCAGAGGCCGCAGGCTATGCATCTTTCTTCATCCACCCGGTAGTCAAGCAGGGCTTTGCATACACCAGCAGGACAGGTCTTGTCCATTACATGGGCAATGTACTCTTTCCTGAAATGCCGCAGGGTGGAAAGAACGGGGTTGGGTGCCGTTTGACCCAGGCCGCACAGGGAAGCATCGCGAATGTCGCCGGCCAGCTCCTCCAGTAAATCAAGGTCTTCCATTTCACCTTTTCCCCCGGTAATTATTCTAAGAATTTCCAGCAGCCTTTTTGTTCCGACACGGCACGGTGTACAGCGCCCGCACGATTCGTCCTGGGTAAATTCCAGGTAAAAACGGGCTATGTCCACCATGCAGTCGTCTTCGCTCATGACGATCATGCCCCCGGAACCCATTATCGATCCGATCTCTTTGAGAGATTCGTAGTCGACGGGCAGGTCCAGATATTTTTCCGGAATGCAACCGCCTGAAGGGCCGCCGGTTTGAACCGCTTTAAACTTTTTACCGCCGGTGATGCCGCCGCCGATGTCAAAGATGATGGTTTTCAGAGTGGTGCCCATGGGTACTTCAATAAGCCCGGTATTGTTTATTTTGCCGGCCAGGGAAAAGACCTTGCTTCCTTTGCTGCTGGCGGTACCATGCCCGTAATACCACTCCCACCCTTCCCTCAAGATGACTGGAATATTGGCGTACGTTTCCACATTGTTAATTAACGTGGGCTTGCCCCAGAGCCCTTCCTGGGCCGGATAAGGGGGACGCGGCCGCGGTTCGCCCCGCTGTCCCATCACCGATTGCAGGAGGGCAGTCTCCTCACCGCAGACGAAAGCTCCTGCACCAAAGCGAAGGTCAATATCGAATTCAAATGTGGTGCCGAAAATTCCCCTGCCCAAAAGGCCTGCCTCTTTGGCCTGATTAATGGCTATCTCCAGCCTTTCCACGGCAATCGGGTATTCTGCCCGCACATAGATGTAACCCTGCCCGGCACCTGTACAGTAACCCGCAATGGCCATTGCCTCCAGAACGCTATGCGGATCACCTTCCAGGATACTGCGGTCCATGAACGCTCCCGGGTCTCCCTCGTCGGCGTTGCAGACGACAAACTTGGGAGTAACATTCTGGGCCGCAGCAAGCTCCCATTTCCTTCCGGTGGGAAAGCCAGCCCCGCCTCTGCCTCTTAGGCCAGATTTTATGACCGTATCTATTACTTCCTGAGGCTTTTTATTCAAGACTACATCGGCCAGGGCAAAATAACCGTCCCGCGCAATGTATTCCCCTATTTCCTCGGGATTTATTACGCCGCAGTTGCGCAGGACAATCCTTTTTTGAGCTCTAAAGAAATGAATGTCTTCTATGCCGGGCGTCCTTTTGCCCGTTACTTTATCCTCGAATAAAAGCCTTTCCACAATCCTCCCGTTGACCAGATGGGCTTCAACCAACTTCCCGGTGTCCTCCGGCCTTACCTGACAGTAAAAAACTCCCCCGGGGTGAACCATGACAATTGGCCCCTGCTGGCAGAAACCGAAACAGCCGGTTTTAAACAATTTTATATTTTCCTCGAGGCCGCGTTTATAAATCTCCTCCTGCAAAGCCTGCCGCAAGATCTGGCTATCAGCGGAAGTACAGGCGGTTCCTGAACAAACCATTACCTGGGTCAGGCCAAGTCCGTTGCTATGCCCCATTCTTTGCTTGATCAGAGGGTAGTATTTTTCCTTCACTGCTCTGAGATCATCAATGCTTTTGATTCTCATTTTTTTCACCTTTCCGGCAATTTTTAATTAATTCCTGGATCTTGCCCGGGTCTACCATGCCTTGAACCTTACCGTTCACCGCCAGAATTGGCGCCAACCCGCAGGCCCCAACACAGCGGGTGCTTTTTAAGGTAAACAGCCCGTCGGGGGTAGTTTCCCCCTCATCTATTTTTAACCGCTTCTTTAGGGCATCCATAACCTGCTGGGCCCCCTTGACGTAACAGGCGGTACCCATACAAACATTGATTATGTATTTTCCCTTCGGTCTGGTGGAAAAAAGGGAATAAAAAGTTACCACCCCGTTTACTTCCGCCACCGGAACCCTTAATCTTTCGGCTATAAAAGCCTGTACATCATCTGGCAGGTATCCGAAAATATCCTGCGCTTTTTGCAGGATTCTGATCAACTGTCCTTTATCCCCGGCAAGACTTTCTATAATAAGGTTTAATTCATTAAAATTTTTATCCCGTTCATCATCCTGCAGTTCCCTGCCAATCCGTTCAACCGCCGGAATTGGCTTAATACTTTCGGTCTTTACGGTTTTTTCATTTTGTTCCATTGCAGCACCTCCTGCCTGTCTCAACAATATTGTTTTATTTTCGCCATCTTTTATGCCCAAAAAAACTGCCCCCCTGAAGGCAGTTTCTCAGTTATTCCTGTTTTAAGCTCAAGATGCGTTCTACCGGGACAAGGTTTGCCGGTGCACGGACGGATCATCCGCCATCTTGTGAAACATCTTCACGGCCGTTTTTTTGCCGGCAAGAACGCAGAGCAGGATTATCACCGAAATAATAATTATTGTGCCGCCGGGGGCCAAATTCAGATAAAATGAGGCAAAAATACCAGACAGGACGGAGGCAAGGCTGAACCCTACGGACAGGAAAAAAGCCTCTCTAAAGCTTCTGGCCAACTGCAGGCTGGCTGCAACCGGAAGCACCATGAGAGATGATACCAGCAGTATGCCTACCACCCTCATTGATATGGCAATGGTCATTGCCGTCAATAAAGTAAAGCCAACGCTGATTTTTCTGACGGCAATGCCTGAGGCGGCCGCCGTATCCTCATCAAGCGTGATAAAATAAAGTTCCTTAAAGAACAGAATGATCAGGCCGGTGGCCGTTATACCGATAATAATAATCAGCCAGAAATCAGTTTTGTCTATTAATACTATGCTGCCAAATAAATAGCTTAAGACGCTGGCATTAAATCCCCTTCCCAGGCTGAGGAGCACTGCCCCCAGCGACAGCCCTGCCGAAAGCATTACGGCAATGGAAAGCTCGGAATAGGTCCGGTAATTTTCCCTTAGTTTTTCAATCAAGACGGCTCCTGAAAGTGAGAAAAAAGAAGCCGCGATAAGCGGATTGACACCTGTCAGCAGACCTGCTGCTACCCCCGCCAGCGATATATGGGAAAGGGCGTCGGCAATTAGAGAAAGACGCCTGAGCACTATAAAAATTCCGATTGACGGACAGGTAACCCCAACCACCAAGCCAACAATAAAAGCTTTATTCATATAACCGTACTGAAAAATGTCCAACCTGTTTCCCCCGCTTCAGGCAGTCCAGATCCTTTTTCTGCACGTTTCGTATTCAAATGCCCCGTTTTCATCAAAATTATAGCAACAAGAGCATATGTGCTTATCAAGGCAAACCTGACGGTCCACCACGGATGAAATTGCTTCCAGATCATGAGAGACAAGCAACAGCGTTATGGCGTTTTTTTGGATGAGTTCTTTTAACAGGGAGTAGAATTTTGCCTGGGATTCCGGATCCATGCCCGCCGTGGGTTCGTCAAGAAGAAGCAGGTCCGGCCGGCTTGCCAGAGCTCTGGCAATAAATACCTTTTGCTGCTGTCCTCCGGAAAGCGAACCGATCGCTTCCCGGCGGTATTTTTCCATACCAAGCACGGCTAAAGCCTCGCTAACGATCATCCGGTCCTCCCTGTTTAAAGCCCTGAAGAGCCCCCGGCCGGCTATTCGCCCTGATAAAACAATTTCTTCAACAGTCGAGGGAAAACCGGAATTAATAATAGAAACCTTCTGGGCTACATAGCCAATCCGGCCGCGCTCTTTAAAGTTTTTACTGTCCCGGCCGAAAATTCTTATGTTGCCGGCATCAGGTTTTAACAGTCCTGCCACCAGCTTTAAAAGAGTGCTCTTCCCGGAACCGTTCGGACCTGTTATTCCGACCGATTCACCACATTTTACAGTCAGGCTTATATTTTTCAAAACGGGGTGACACCCGTAACTAAAACTTACCTTATCCAGTTCTAAAGCAATTGTATTTTTTTTCATGGCCTTACCTCGAGCCCTTTTTGCAAATTAGCCAGGTTTTTCCTCATGATTGAAAGGTAATCCTCCCCCCTGTTTAATTCATCCTGAGTTAACCCTCCAACCGGATTTAAAACCAAAGTTTGGGCGCCCGCCTCGCCTGCAATAATCTGGGATATTTTGGGACTCACCAGCGTTTCAAAAAAAATGTAGTGTATGTTTTTTTCCTTTGCTATTTTCACCACTTCGGCCATTCTGGCCGGGGTCGGCTCTACCTCCGGGGATAAACCGCGTACCGGTATCTGAATCAGGCCGTAACGCTTTGCCAGGTATCCGAAAGCGGCGTGAGAGGTAATAAATTCTCTCAGTGGCGCATTAGCCAGCCCTTTTTTATATTCACCGTCCAGTTCCTCTAGTTTTTTGCGGTAACCCAGAGCGTTAGCATCGTAAAATTCCTTGCTTGCAGGATCAGCTTTGGCCAGGCCGGCGCAAATGTTTTCAACCATCTGCATGGCGTTTACAGGATCAAGCCAGATATGCGGATCGATATTGTGCCTTTTACCGTTAACGCTTCCCGCACTGCTGTCAGTGTCTGGAAATTCTGCGCCATCCGATTCTTCGTCAGTTAAGGTAATGAGTTGAATATTCCGGCTTGCATCCACCACAACGGTCCTTTGCTTGTCTATTCCATTTATTGCCTTCTCAATCCATTCTTCCATTCCTGCCCCGCAGTATATGAAGACATCCGCTTTTTGAATTTCGGCCAGGTCCCTGGGAGTAGGTTCCCATCCGTGCGGCTCTGACCCAGGTGCCACCAGGCACAAAACTTCTGCTTTTTCCCCGGCAATATTTCTTGTGAAATCATATAGCGGGTAAATTGTTGTAACTATTTTTAACTTGCGATCGCCTTGATCTGTTGTAGCTGCAATGTTTTTTTGATAGCCGCTTACGCAACCGGCCTGGGTCAGACCAAGAATCAGTACCATCAACAGTACGGCTGTAACGCACCTGGGCTTTTTCATATGCAAACCTCCCGCAAAATTTGCTTTTCTTAGAAATCCGGTTTAAAAAGCCAAATTGCGCTTATTCTTGGTCATCCGTACCTTCAAATGTGCCTGGTTCCGTACCCTCCGGCTGATGCCTGCAAATTTTACAGTAACCGAAAAGCTCGAAGCTGTGCCTTCTTATTTCAAATTTCTTTTCCTCTTCTATTTTTTTTATATCTACTGACTTGAACGGGCAGAATTCAATTGCCTCCGCCGCACCGCACTTTAAACATATCAAATGGTGGTGGTGCTCCCCGTAATTAAGCTCATAGCGGTTTTTGCCGTCCTGCAGGTTTAATTTGCTCACAATTTCCAAATCGGTAAGGACCTGCAGGTTGCGGTAGACCGTATCCAAGCTGATATGTGGATATTTTTCAATTACTTTTTTGTGAATTTCTTCAGCGCTTTGCGGAATATTTATGCCGCTTCCCAGCAAAGCATTCAATATTTCCTGTCTTTGAGGGGTTATTTTATAGCCGCTCTTGCGCAGCCTTTCAAGTACCTGGCTCCCCTTCACCGGGATCCCTCCTAAATAATATATACTCCTATTTAAAAGTTAATATTATATTGACACAGATGCCCTATGATGTCAACCGGAAATTTTCAAATATTTAAATATTTATGGCTTAAAACAAAAAAACCAGCATCATGCCGGCCCTGCTGGCAAAACAAATATTTCTGAAAAATCCTTCAACAGCTAGCGTTAATCAACTTGAGATAATGATCTGCCAGCTTTGCTGCACATTTTGCAGATGAAAACTTTTCAGCATTCTTTCTTGCGTTTTTGCTCATTTCTTCCCGCATGGTATCGTTTTTTAGGATGCGGCAGGCCCTTTCAGCAAATTGTTCCGTTTCCAGTACAGTTAAATAGCCGTCAACTCCATCTTCAACCATCTCCGAAACCCCGTAGGCTTTTACGGCCACTACCGGCAAACCCGCCGCTTTGGCTTCATTAATAACTATACCCTGTGTTTCGGTAACCGAGGAAAACAGGAACATATCGGCACCGGCGTAACAGTTTATAACGTCCCGATAAGGCAGAGTACCGGTAAATATTACCCGTTCGCTCAGGCCGAGCTCTTTTGTCTTTTTTTTCAGGGCCTCTTCCTCGGGTCCTCCCCCAACCAGAACCAGCACGGTGTTTTCAACTTCTTTATTAATGAGACAAAAGCTTTCCAAAAGAAAGCCAATGTTTTTTTCCTGTCCCAGCCTTCCGACAAAAAGAAGCACTTTATCCGCCGAACTAATGCCGTATTCATTTTTTAGCCACTCCGGATTGCCACTTCGCAATTCATCAACCTTAATGCCGGTTGGAACCCTTTTAATAGGCGATTTTACACCGATATCGCGCAGGTATTCTTCGATTATATTTGTTGGAACAATTACCATGTCGCATTGATTGCAGAAGTCGCGGCTTATTCTCTGGGCGAGTTCCCTGGTGAATGACCTGGCAAAGGGTACATAATGAACATACTGATCGTAGAGCGTATGGAACGTAAATACCAGCGGTATTCCCAGCTTTCTGGCGTATCTGGCGCCAAGGCGGCCAAGCAGGAAGGGTGAATGAACATGGATCAAATCGAGCTTTATTCGTTGAATAGTTGGCTTTAAGCGCAGCGAAAAAGGCACCGCCAGTAAAATCAGGATTGGTCGGCGAGGGTATAGAGGCAAAGCGGAAAACCTTGCTTTCCGCCCCGCAGTTTTTGTAACTCGGGGCAAAGATGAAAACCTCGTGTCCCATTCTGGAAAGCTCTTCTTTAAATATTTGAATAGAACGGACAACACCGCTGGTATAAGGCAGGTAACTGTCTGTAAAGATCCCTATGTTCAAACGCTTTTTCAACAGGCGCCCCCCCGATTACCCTAAGGCTCTTTCAATGAAGATGTAATCTTAAAAATATTAATAAACCTGCAACCTCTCTTTCTATCGCGAAAGAAGGGTTGTTTAAATCTTTCTATTTCTATTATATCTGGAAATGTTTAGTTTATTCACCCTATCCTCTCAGCGTTGCCACCAGCCTTGCCGTGTTTAAAAGCAAGTCCAGCCCGTGGTTTATATCGCTTACCAATGCGTCGGCAGCAAGCAAGGCTTTTGCCGATGCACCCTCCGGTCCCAGTACCATTATCCCCAGAGCTGCCCCTGCAAGCATAAGGCTGTCATTGGATCCGTTGCCGATGGCTGCAGTTTCAGCAGCATTCAATTTCTTTAAGAACTTCAGTTTTTCCCGTGCTCCCAGTGGTTCTTTTAAAATTTCCACCTTGGCTTTAATTTCCGAGCATAAAGAGCGGACCGTGCCAAAAGTATCCGCAGTAATTATATATATGTCCATAATTTTTGACAGGGCTTCCAGCCTTTCTTTGACGCCGGGTAAAAGTTTACCGTCCAATGCCAGCGTACCATTGAAATCGAGCACCAGGTTCTTTAAAGTGATTTTACCTCTGCCTGGAATATCAACTGAAATCATTCTCTCTAAATCCTCCAAATGAAGACCGGCTTTTTTAAAAAAAGAAATGCTAATCACCAAAAGAAATTCCAACCTGCTTTGCTGTCCTGACTATATCGCCATCTACTGGGACCAGGCGCAACTCGCCCACCGCCTCGGCCAGCGGAACAGACATTATGTGCGGTGTACGCAGGCAGACCATCTCGCCGAACTTTCCGGCCATAACAAGATTTACCGCCCCTGTGCCGTAGCGGGTGGCCAGGATGCGGTCAAAAGCAGTCGGGATACCCCCCCTCTGAAGGTGCCCCAGCACCGTTACCCGTGTTTCCATCCCGGTCCCTTCCTCAATCTGACTGGCAACCGCATTTCCGATACCGCCCAGACGGATGGGCTCAAAACTGTCCTCCACCCTTCTTTGAATCACCATTTCCCCGCCTAGCGGCTTGGCCCCTTCTGCAACCACCACCAAGCTGAACTTCTTTCCCAGATTGCGCCTTTCAATTATTTTCTCAATTACCTTCTCTATTCTATAAGGAATTTCTGGAATTAAAATGACGTCAGCGCCCCCGGCAATGCCTGACTCCAAAGCAATCCACCCAGCATAGCGCCCCATTACCTCCAGTATCATTACCCGGTGATGTGACTCCGCCGTTGTATGCAGTTTATCGATGGCCTCGGTTGCCGTATTGAGCGCCGTGTCAAAACCAAAAGTTTGATCGGTGGCCGAAAGGTCGTTGTCAATCGTTTTCGGTACCCCCACCACCTGTAAGCCCTTCTTTTCAAAAAGCTCCTTCCCTATTGTAAGGCTACCGTCTCCGCCGATAATGATCAGAGCGTCTATGCCGTGAATATTAATATTTTCCACAACCCTGTCAGAAACGTCCCGAAACACCTTTTGCCCGTTAATAATCATGGGGTAGCTAAAAGGGTTGTCCCTGTTGGTGGTACCTAAAATCGTCCCGCCCCGCGGCAGGATGCCGGCCACATCCGCCTCGGTCAATTCCCTAGCCCTGTTCTGGATTAAACCGCCAAAGCCGTTTTCAAAACCGACCACCGAAAGCCTGTATTCCCTTATGGCAGTTTTTACAACCGCACGGATGACAGCGTTTAAACCCGGGCAGTCACCGCCCCCTGTTAATACGCCGATTCTTCTTACGGTTTTTTTTATCGTCATTCTCAAACAGCCCTCCTTTGAATTTTTACGGGCAAAGCATAAACAAAAGCCGGCACAGAGCCGGCAGCAATTGTTTTTGCAAAGTGGCCGCGGCAGCTTTCAAGCCCTTCTGCATACAACAGACAGATTATAAATACCCTGCCCCGACTACTGCCGCTTCGATGAAAATTATCCGGTCATTCTTAAAGACTGTTCAGCTATTTTCCGGCTCTTTCCGCTAATTCAGCCAGCACCTGTTTTAATCTGGATAAATCTTCGCCGTAGCCGGCCCAATCACCTGCCTTAATCTTCTTCATTGCCTCATCATAGATCTGATTTGCCGTATTTGCCAGTTCGGCTATGCTTTTTTCAGGCTGCGGCTGGGTGACATCCACAGGCTGCTGAACGGATTTCTGAACCGTTGCGCCTTCTCCGAATATTTTCTCCAGTGCCTTGTCCAGGGTCGGCTCCATAACCACCTTTTCCCCATGGGCAACTATAACCCTGCGCAGTTCGGGCATCCTGCTCTGTTCGGCCTGCAGGTAAAGCGGTTCCACGTAAAGCAGGGCGTCCTTTATTGGTACGGCAAAAAGGTTGCCTCTGATAACCCTTGACCCTCCCTGATCCCACAGGGTCAGTTGTTGGGAAATAGTGGTATCCTGGTTGATCCTGGCCTCCACCTGCATCGGACCGTACACCAGTTCTTGCTTGGGAAAACTATAGGATATAAGCTTGCCGTAGTTTTCACCATCCGACCTGGCTGCCAGCCAGGCAATCATATTCTTTTTGTTTTGAGGAGTAAACGGTAAGATTAAAACGTATTCAGGCTTATTCTCGCCTGGCAGTTTTATAACCGTGTAATACGGTTCCATTGGCTTTTCTTCGCTGGCATATATTTCGGTCGGCAGGTTCCATTTGTCTTCTTTGTTGTAAAACACCTGAGGATCCTCCATATGATAGACGGCATACATTTTTGCCTGCGTTTTAAAAAGATCCACCGGATAACGTATGTGTCGCCTCAAGTCCTCCGGCATTGAGTCCAGTGGTTTAAACATGCCAGGGAAAATCTTGCTGTAAGTCAACACCAGCGGATCGCTGCTATCGCTAATGTAGAAATCCACCTTACCGGTGTAGGCGTCAACAACTACCTTAACCGCGTTACGGATGTAATTATCATTTTTATTGTAAGGCTCGGAATACGGGAACTTGTCCGTAGTAGTATAAGCATCCCACATCCAATAAAGTTTTCCCTCACTCAGAATTATATAAGGATCGTTATCATACTGCAAAAACGGAGCAATTTTGGGTACCCTTTGTCTGATGTTGCGGTAATACAAAACCCTGCTGTTATTGTCCACCTCGCTGGAAAGCAGAAGCTTGTAATCCCCCAGGGAAAAAGCAAACATCAAGCGGCGCAGGAAGTTCGCTACTCTGACCCCGCCGTCACCTTCGTAAGTTGAAAAAACGTTTTCTTCCCCTTTCGGGTAGTCAAACTCCTGCGATCTGGTATTGACGATAACGTACTGGTCGCTTGCCTCGCCGTAATAAATCTCCGGCCGGGTCACCTGTAAGTCGGTGGGGCCTGTCGGCGGGATATCCTTTAAGAAAAAGGCGGGAAGCCCCTCCCCAGTCAGCTCATTGACGGGACTCATGGCTATGCCGTAGCCGTGGGTGAACTTAAGCCTCTGATTAACCCAGGTTTTTGCCTGGGCGGGCAAGTGCTCCTGATTCAATTCCCTGGCCGCCACCATCACCTGGCGGTAGCGGCCGTTAACAATATAACGATCTACGTCTATGTCCTTGAATTCGTAGTAAAGTCTCATTTCCTGAAGCTGACCGTATGTTTGCTGTAAAGGCTCCCAGTCCCACAGGCGGATATTGCTGATAGTATCCTGATTGGCACGAATGTCTTCAGCCGTTAAGACCCGTCCGGCCGGGAAGTACCTCTTTTCTATTTCATCCAGGTTATACGCCAGCCTGGTAAAATTAATATTCCTTTCCAGATAAGGCCTTTCCATGGCAATTTCATTGGGTGTTACCATGAATTTTTGCACCGCGGCCGGGTAGATGCCGCCTAGTAAAACCGAAGCAATCAAAAGCACGCCGATGCTGTATATAACCAACTTGAAGCGACGCAAAAAAAGGTTTATCAATATGGCCAGGGCACATAGCAGGGCGATGTAGGTTAAGACCTTGTAGGCGAGCAGCGTGGCGTGCGTGGCCGTATAGCCGGGACCCCAGACCGCTCCGTGGTGAGAAAACAGCAAAGAATACTGTTCTAGCTGGTATCCTGCAGCTTTTAAGCCGAAAAAAATGGCTGCCAGGAAGGAGAAATGATAACGTGCTGAAATGTTTCTAAAAATCGCTCCTGGATTGCCCTGGATGAAGTAAACAACGAAATAGGCTGCCAGAACCCAAAAAGCAGATACCAGTATTACCCAGTTGATCACCTTATAAATAAAAATGTAAAAGGGCAACTTAAAAACGTAAAAGCCTATGTCCAAATTAAAAACCGGATCTTTTATACCAAATGATGTTGGATGAAGAAATTTTTGAAATGTTATCCAGTCTCCGGCAACGGTAAAATTAAAAAGGAAGGCCATTAATGCGCTCAAAGCAATGAAGGCCAGCAAAAGAAGTTTTGGGGTAATAAGCTGGCTCAAAGGCGAGCTCTGAATTGTTAAAACATCTTTTTCCCTAATTATTGCCGAGTTCTGGGAAACTTTTAGCAAAGGACGCCGGGTCAACATCAGGTTGAGGAAAAGCAAAACAAAAAATGTCAGGCCAACAGCCAAACGAAGGCCCAAATCAGAAATAATGATGGTTGCAAAAACGCGCTGGTAATTAACAGACTGAAACCACAGCCAGTCGGTATAAAGGCGCGCCCCGGCAATGGTAAGAGCCAGAAATATTAATCCAAAACCTGCTAAAACATACGCCGCAAACCGAAATTTTTGACGCACGACCTGCCTCCTTAAGTTAAACAACCTAGATGGGTTTAGGAATTTTTTGAGCTTCATCTGCCTCGTGTTTAAGCTTTGCCTCACACATTAGGCAGACCAGCATAGGCTTCTTTTTCGGCATTTCATCATCTTCATCATCTATAGGATTTGGATTTATAAATTCATCCTCAATCGGCCTGCCGCACAACATACAGCGAATTTTCATGGCCAGCACCCCCGGGTACTTATTAGTTAAACGGTATATTATAAATTCTATATCGTTTTAACTAATTCCTGCCCGTATTAAAAATACCGGCCATGTTTCAGGAGATCAAGTCCTAATTCTTGTGTAAAATTCCTCAGTCAGAAAAAGACTGACATAGTTAAGAATAACATTACTCATTTGAACACCGCAGCTAAAATTATCCATTTCGCCGCCAGGCATAAGCCGAAGTTAAAGGATTAGTCTTCGCTACGCAGACATATGACAGCGACAGCCGACTGACATTGCTGGGATTGATTAACAAGCGACGTTCAAAAGTAAAACCATATTGCCATTTTAGATTTTACCGGATATAAGCAACATTGTTTTGATGACGGTCATGTTTTTGTTCCTTTTGCCACTGAAGATACTCGGCCATATCTAGATACTTTTTACCGGCTGCCCACTTGTCGTCGATTTCCATGAGTAAAGCTCCGATTAAACGAACTACCGATTCTCTGTTCGGGAAAATGCGAATGACACGTTCCCGGCGCCGGACTTCTTCGATCAGGCGCTCAACACCGTTTGTAGTGCGCAGCCGGAGGCGATATTTTTCCGGTAGTACAAGCACTGCCGTAGCATCATCAAAGCCCATTTCAAGTACCCGCATGGCCCTAGGCGCCTTTTTCTCAAATGCCTCCAGGGTTTGGTTCAATAATAGCCGGGCGCTGCCGATATCCGGAGCATCCAAAATGGCCCTCAAGCGCGGGTAAAGTTCTTCCTTTACAGATTTGGGCGCAGAGTCCATGATATTACGCATAAAGTGGGTCTGGCAGCGTTGCCAGGTAACTCCCTGGAAGTGATTGCGAACAGCCTTTACCAAACCGCTATGGTCATCTGACACTACCAGGTCGACACCGCGCAGGTTACGGTTTTTAAGCCAAGAGAAAAATTCGCTCCAACTGGCTTCGGATTCACTGTCGCCAAGCATAATGCCTAAAACTTCCCGGTATCCTTCGGTGTTTAGGCCGATGGCGATCATGACACCCCGGGAGCGGACGCGCCCATCTTCACGAACTTTGAGCACCAAAGCGTCTACCAATATAAAAGGGTAGCGCATTTCCCGCAAGTCCCGGTTATTCCAAGAGATAACCAGCGGGTCCAGTTTCTTGCATAAGTCTGAGACAGTGGACTTGGAAAATTCGGCGCCACACAGTTCTTCTGTGATCTGGCTGATTTTTCGGGTAGAGACCCCGTTGATTACCATTTCCATCAGGGTCAGCACCAGGGCCTGTTCGCTGCGCTGGTACCGGGCGAACATTTCGGTGGAAAACTGACCGTTGCGGAAACGCGGTACTCTTAAGGTTATGGTTCCTACCCGGGTTGTCAGTTGGTGCGGGTATGTGCCGTTGCGATATCCCTTTCTTTCATCGGTGCGTTCGTATGGCCCGGCTTGAAGCTGCTCGGTGGCTTGAGCCTGTAAAATCTGGTTCAATACGGATTCCAGCAGGGCTGCTATACCGGAATCTTTGTTATTACTTAAAAATAGTTGGTGCAAAAGTTCCTGATTTACGGTAATCTGATATTGAGCCATGCAAATTCCTCCTCTTAGAATGTTTGTTTGTCCAACTTCTATTCTAACTGAGGAATTTGTAAATGGCTCCCACCATTTTTCAGGAAACCGATTTTACACAATTATACGGACTTAACTTTTCAGGAATATATCTTCCCTGTTTTTATATTACATTTTAACCTGTTTGTCAAAAAACCAGCATTAAAGTTTATTTTTTAAAAAATAACCCGGCCTTAAAGCCGGATGCCCGTTTGCTCTAAAATTATTTATTCAGCTCCTCAATAATAGATACGGCCGAACTGGTTCCAAGACGGCTGGCACCTGCCTCGATCATTTTTATGGCCGTAGAAAGGTCGCGAATCCCTCCCGAAGCCTTTACCCCAATTTCCTGCCCTACCGTCCGCCTTAGGAGGATGACGTCGGAAACTTCAGCTCCTCCTTTTCCAAATCCTGTTGAAGTCTTAACAAAATTTGCGCCGGCTGCAACGGCAATCCGGCATGCTTCTATTTTTTCACTATCACTCAAAAAGCCTGTTTCCAGGATTACTTTTACCACCGTTTCTCTTTTTTCTTTCCTGGCCGCCTTAACAACTCCTTCCATATCTTCTTTTACTTCCTTTAATAGCCTCCCTTTTAAAAAACCTATGTTCATTACCATATCAATCTCCGATGCGCCGGCCCGTACCGCCGCTGCCGCCTCCGCCGCCTTTACGGCAGAATCGCTGGCCCCCAGGGGGAAACCTATTACAGTGCATACCTTTACCGGGGATTCCTTCAATTCCCTGGCCGCCAGGTAAACATAACAGGGATTGACGCATACTGTAGCAAACCCGTAGTGCCTTGCCTGGATACAAAGCTTTACTATATCCTCAGGGGTCGCCTCAGGCTTCAAAAGGGTATGATCTATTAATCCGGCCAAATTATCAAACAGAATAAGTCATTACCTCCGTCTTATACCACAATTTTCCATAGCAAGCTCTACCAGTTTTTCTATTAGATCGGGGAACTCAATTCCCGCTGCTCGCGCCGCGTCGGGAAAGAGGCTGGTTGCAGTCATTCCGGGAATAGTATTCACCTCAAGAATAAAGGGGTTGCCCTGTTTATCGACAATAAAATCAACCCTGGCCAGCCCCCGGCAGCCCAGAGATTTAAAAGTGCTGACAGCGAGTTTTTTTATTGCATTTTGCTGTTTTTCGGGTATACGCGGCGGTATTATGTGATCGCTCATTCCGGCTGTATATTTGGCCTTATAGTCATAAACCCCGGTTGCCGAAACAATCTCTATCAAAGGAAGAGCTACCGGTTCCTCATTTCCCAGGATGGAAGCAGTGACTTCGGTACCCCGGATAAACTGTTCCACCAGGGCTACCGGATCATAATCATAGGCCAGTTCAAGAGCTCCTGCCATGTCTTCTTCTTTATGTACAAAAGACATACCAATGGTGGAGCCCTGGGTGGGAGCTTTTACCACAAGCGGAAGCCCCATTTCCCGGCATATCCTTTCACTACATGCCTGCAAGCTTTCTTTCAAGGCTTCTTTTTTTTCTACAAGCATAAAGGGCGGCGTGGGAAGCCCTTCGTATTGAATGATCTTCTTTGTTGCTGCTTTATCCATTGCCAGGGCGCTAGCCAGGACCCCCGAGCCGGTATACGGAATGTCAAGCATTTCAAGCAGTCCCTGAATGGTGCCGTCCTCACCGTACCTGCCGTGCAAGGCAATAAAGGCAAGATCTATTCTCTCTTCCTTTATTCTTTCTACTACATCTAGCCCAACGTCGATTTTTACCGCAAGGTAGTTTTTCACCTTCAGAGCGTTATAAACAGCCTCCCCGGTTTTAAGAGAAACCTCTCTCTCCGAGGAGCGCCCTCCCATCAAAACACCGACCTTAAGCGTCATTTTTTCACCTCCTTGGTCTTGAAAGTTGGTTGCAGATGAACAAGCAACAGGCCAGGCTTTTACTGCTTTAAAAGACGGAAGAATATTATGGTGGTACTATTTATATTCTTTCCTGTTTGATAAAATCCTTTGGTCAAGCCGGTTTTGTATTGCGGCAGTTTTTTAGTTTAAAGACATTTTATTTTTATTTACGGATTTGTGCTTTATCCCCTTCCTCTTGACGGAGAAAGAATATTTCTGTATAATGACCTTGCAGGGTTAGGTAACACAGGGGTGTAGCTCAATTGGTAGAGTAGCGGTCTCCAAAACCGTTGGTTGCGGGTTCGAGTCCTGCCACCCCTGCCAGCCTTGATATACAAGCCTTTCCCGGTTCGAGGGGAAGGCTGTTTTTATTCAAATCCGTTACTCTTGAAAAACGCCTTTCCCATAACAACGGATTATCAAAAATCCGTAAGGGGGAAGGTATCTATGCGGAAAGTGGTAAGGCTAAAAAAGCTGTCGGTAAAATGGGAACAGGCTTTAGAGGAATTCCTTCTGCACAAGAAGGCCGAAGGGAGGGCCGCCAGGACGTTGTTTGATTACAAGGCCAGAATAACACCTTTCTTCCAGGCATATCCCGAAGCATGGCCCGATTATGAAGCACTCAGGAGGGCTGTAAGACTGTATCTAGCACAGTTCACCGGCAAAGCACCGGCCAGTTATAATTTGCCGCTCCAGTACCTGCGTTCCTTCTTTTCGTGGTGCATGGCTGAAAATATGCTGCACGCCAATCCAACCGAAGGCATTGCCAAAAGAAAGGATGAAGGCAAGGCCAGGGAGATACCAGAGGACACCTTGAAAAATCTCCTTGCCTTGCCTGACAGAAGGACATATGCAGGTATTCGAGATTACGCCTTGATTCTCCTGCAAGTTGACACTGGAATCAGGCCGGGAGAGGCATTAAATTTAAAACCGTCGGATTTCAATATCCCGCAGCTTGAAGTAGTCATTCCCAGGGAAACAGCCAAGACAAGGACGCAGAGGACGGCAGTTTACTCGCCGGTAACGGCCAAGGCAATTAAAAGACTGCTTGACGTAAGGCCGCCGGATTGGAATGATTCTGTGCCTGTCTTCGCAAGCCAGGACGGTAAGAGGATGCTGGAAACGTCCTGGGCTAACAGGCTAAGAGCTTACGGCAAGCGGATTGGGGCTGACTTGCAGCCTTACATGCTCCGGCATACCTCCGCAATCATGGCCTTGCGTAACGGGGCAACAGCCTTCTTTGTTCAAAAACAACTAGGCCATTCGGATATGCAAATGACAAAGCGGTATTGCCGGCTAGTAGAAGAGGATATGCACAGGGAACACTCTATAGCTTCACCTGTAGGGAGCTTAATTCAAACAAGAGCCGTTAAGCCGAAAGAGAGTAAACGAAGGAAATAGCAGGGAAAATCCCTGCTTCTTCTTTTGTCCACCAATACCCTTTTCCCCTTCTTTTGGGTATTTTACCCTTCAGAAGCCGCAGAATGGCCTACAAGCCGCCTTTTTAATTTGCAAAGGCAATCCATACCGCCCCGGCTATTATCTCCTTGATTTAGGCCATTTCTGCAAGCCTGGGAAGTGTGCACAGCATTGTGCACAGGCCCCCAGGGGGGGAGGGCAGCCGCGGGGCCGGAGAGATACCTCGAACAGTTTTTACGGACAAAAGGGCCGTCAATTGATACAGGGCACCCATGTCCCTTATTGCGTCAACGGCCTTCGCAAACTCGGCGGCACGGCGGATAGTCTTCTCATTCACTCGGTACAGGTTTTCGCCCCCTCTTAGGCAGCAAAAAACCGGCTCAGTTGCCGGTCTCCAGTTCCAGGGCACCCTCACCGCCACGCCAGGCAATCCGTAAGCGGGCAGGGACTTCATTCTTAGCCTTTGGCAGCAGGCTTTCCCTCTTGTCTAGTAAAATCCCGGCAGCCACCACCAGGTCACGCAGTCCAGCCTTGTCAATTTTGTCCGGGCCGATTTTAGCAAGCACCTGCTCGATTTTGTTCTCGATTTCCTTGACTTGCAGCATGTTCCAGTCGCTTGCCTGGCTAACAACTTCTTCCGCAAGCCATTGTTGGACGGTACGGACAGGAATGCCAAGCCTCCGGGCAGCCTTTATACCGCTTTTCAGCTCGATGGCCAGATCAACGGCTTGCTGCCGGATTTCTTCGGGCCAAGTATTCCACGGCTTTTGCCCCTCATAGGGCCTTGGAATTGGTTCAATGGTATCAGTCATTTTATCACCTCATTTTCACGGTTATAATACCTGTAAATTACGCCCTGAATGCTTCGTCGGGTAATTCAAGCTTTTCTAACTCGGCCTTTATCCGTGCAATCCGTTCTTGTGCGTCAGCAATACCCTCCGGGTCTTTTTCCTCGGCCAGTATCTTTTTGAAAGTCCGCAGTTTTTCTTCAAGCTCCCGCTTGTGCAGTTGGTATAACATGATTCAATCCCTCCAAAAACGAATTTTTGATACAGCCTCAATCAGTAAATCAGGCCACCCGCCGGGCCTGGGGACGGCAGGGCAACGATAACCCCGCCGCCTCGATTCCCGCAAGTCTATCCTTGCCATATATTCCCTGCATGGCACACAAACGCCTTGTTCCTGCCAATCCTGGTCAACTTCAACGCCGCACCGCTTGCACCGCATACTTACCACCTGGCCACCGGGATTTTTATTTGCCGGCACACTTCCTGCTTTTCCAACAGCCGCACAAGCTCATGCCTTACGTGTTCAGCCTGCCGCTTAATCCTGCCGTTGCCGGCCATGCTTGTACCGGCCAGAAGTGAGGCTTCTTGCTTCAGCAGATCGTCCAGTTCCCGCAAGGACATAATCAAATCCTCGTGGATCGACATAGCTTCGCCAATGGCCTTGTCCACCTTTTTTTGCAAATCACCCAGGGCCTTTAAGTCCGGCTCCGGTAGCGGACGCAAGGCAGGGCACAAGCTGTAAACTTGTTCCTTTAATTCCGGATAGTCGTCAACTGCTCTTAAAACGTCTTTGGCGAACATTTCCACGGCCTGCTCTTGCAGTTGCTGAATCTCGCTCAAGTGTTCCTCGGTTAGTTCTAAAATCGCCGGTTCGCACCGTGCCGCCGATACCCGGTATTCCGTTTCGACGGCTCCCCGCAACGAATCAGCCACGGTTATAAGATCAATGTCCGGTTTCGGTTGCCGCCGCTTGAGGAAGGATTTACCGGCCTTTTTCTCCTGCTCCTGGTGCTCGGCCAGGACGGTTACAACCTCATTTGCCGCCCGGCTCGCAAGGGTTCGAACGTCCACCACTGGACGCCGCTGGATGAAAGGTATTGGTTCCGGGCCGGCCAGCCGCACCGGGACGCCGTCGGGAATACCTGTCGCCGCTGTTTTAAGCATGATGCTCACTCTCCCTTAATTGGTTTGCCAATCAGTCAGCACACTCGCCAAAAGCCGACGGGCCTTATCGTCGAAGTCCTTGCGGCTTAACGTCACAGTCCTCAGCCTTTCGCCATTTTGTGTTAGGATTCGCCGCACGACTTGGAGCTTACCGGCTTCCCGGTAATATTTGAAGGCCACAAACTTTGATTCGACAACTTCCGGTATTTCGTTCTCCCACCAATTACCCGCCACGTTATTTCCTCCTTTTGCTATTTTTAGTGTACTTCCGCTTCTTGGTAAGCTTCGCCTCACGCCTTTGTTCCCGCTCAAAACGCTCCAGCAGTAAATCAATTGAAAACACCTCGCTTTTTAAACTATTGCTAAAAAGGCTTTTCAGCCTCGTCCAGCACCTCGCCACCTTCGGCCAACTGATGAAGTAGGCAGATCCGCTTCAATGTGGCCTCCCAATCTGCCGCAGCCTGCCGGACGCCTTCAACATCTTGCCGCCAGTAGGCCGCCTCAAACCGGTTTTCGGCCTCAGTAAGCCGCTTTTGCAAGTCCGGGAAGTGTGTCCTTGCCCATTGGAGTGCACCTGGCCGGTAAGCCTGGTTGCACCGCTCCAACATGCTTGTCCAGGTCAGGTGACAGATAGCTTCGGCTTTTCGTTCCTTTAGTTCCCGCACTATGGCCTTTACCTCCTCCGGGGCACCCTCCCATGAGGGGGGGGAGGGGGGACGCACCAGTTTTAGAGAATTGCCGTTGGGTTCAATGGACACACCGTGTCCAATTAGTTGGTTGATTAGCTCATATATCGATCGAATCAATATCCTCCCACCCCTCAAAAGTCACCGTTTCATTTTCACGTTGCTGGTTACTTTGGTTACTTCGGTAACTTTTTCCCGTGAAGCCTTGTGGCTGTAAGCTTTGCGGGTTTTCGGCACCGGTAACTTTCCGGTAACTTTCAGCACTCCCCGGTAACTTTTCTTGAAAGTTACCAAAGTTACCGTGGTTACCAAAGTTACCGTAGTTACCAAAGTTACCGATAATATATCTCCCTCTGGTAACTAACTTTAACTCACCACTTTTAGCCATTACATACACCAGTTTTTTAATATTGGCATATGGCTTACCGGTCAGGTCGGCTATTTCTTTTGGGCCTAGAGGTTCCTCCGCTTCCCGCAGCACGTCCAGAATCTCCCGCCGCTCACGTGACATCCGATATTCTGCCGCAGTTCCCATGATATTCCATGTTGTGGTTGCAGGATCGAAAGACAGGGCCAGTTCTTTTTCTTCAAGGTCTCTCCCTGTTACGTAGAGTATGGCATCTGCCTGGCCTCTCTCACGGGTCAACACCCAGATTGCATCAGCCGCACCTGAAAGGCCGGTCGATCCCGAAAGCATGTCCACCGGATCTATTTCAGAAGCCTTTTTCAGGTGGTGGATCAGCATCATGGCCACGCCGCACCGGTCAGCCACCTGTTTCAGCCGGGCGGTATCTTCATAGTCTATGCCGTATATGTTCCCGTTCCCTCTCTGTACGGGCCGGATCCGCTGAAACGTATCTATTATCACCAGCCGGGGCTCACGTCGAAGAATTTCGGCTTCAAGAAGGGTCAGGCCATTCTCACCCAGCTTGGGCCATGAGGTATAGAAGTGAAGCTCTCTTGGAGCGGGGCCGCCGTTCAGCACCGACAGCAGCCTGCTTTTCAGCCTCCGGGGAGTATCCTCCAGGGCCAGGTACATCACCGGGCCGGGTTCCACGTCCACACCCAGGGCCTTGCCTCCGTTGGCAACGGCAACGGCCAGATTCAGGGCCAGCCAGCTTTTGCCGATTTTCGCCTTGCCGCCTAGAATGGTTAGTCCCTCCGGGAGAAGGCCGGGGACGCACCAGGCAGGGTCGGGGAAGTCCATCTTCAGGAGGTCTGTGGCTGAAACGCCTTTAGGATTACCGCCTCCTTCGGGATATTTCCAGGCTTGCTCCACTTTTAGCCGGGCTTCCCGCTCCGGGAAAGGTGGTGTGCAGTTCCGGGCTGCCTCCAGCACCAGCCGCAGGGCCTCTTCCCTGGTAAGCCCCTGCGTCCTCAGCCGGCAGGCATACCTAAAAAGAGTCACATCCCTTTGCCCTTCGGGAACGCCCGCCAGCACCCGCACCGGGTCGATTTTTGAAGAAGAATTTCCACCTGGCCTTTTCAACAGCTCCACCAGCCAGGCCGGGGCCTCTGCCGGCTCCGGCATGTCGGCAGGGGAAAGGCCGTCCACCCATCCATATTTTTTCCCGGACACATGGACGCTGCCTGGGGCCACCACATAGCCGCCGTCACCGCGAATGTCCACGCCGGGGAGTATGCCGGTTCGACACTCCACCGGAAAACCGGGCCACTGAAAGTATATATGCCGGCCTTTCCCGGTCCTCACCATCCAGGTCGGGGGGATGTGCTTCCCGCGAAGGGAAGCCTCCCCTTCCGGGCCGTCCATGTCCAAGACGACCACCTCCGACACTTTGCCGGTCACTACCGCCCAGTTACAGCCGGGGTATTTTCCCCTCCATTGGGTTACTTCATCCCGTGTAGGCCGCCTCCGCTGATATACCCGCCATTCCGGGATACAGGGGTGCTTGCCTGGCTTAGTGCAGTCGTTTTTTCCGCAGGTACACTTTCCGTTTTTCAGACTGTGAAGCGGGATCACGGAAAACTTTTGGAAAATGTCGTCGTTTTGTGGTACACTATACTTAGATCGGTTCACCTTTGGATCACCGCCTTACCCCGGATACGCCGGGGCTTATTTCTTCTTCCTGGAATATTGAAAGCTGTTCCTGTGCCACGTTTTTCCAGTACCGGTACGGAAGGTACATCCGCCGGGGATGGAGCGGGCCGATTCGCTGAACGTCCGTTCTGGGGTGGTTCCGCAGGACGCCCAGGGGAATTTCGTACACCGTACCGCCGACGATATGTCTGACTATCGTGCTTTCGGGAAGCTCTGGTTCGTATCGAAGGTCTATCCCCGCCGCTCCACGGATTCGAAGGACTTGCTCAGGCCGGATTTTCTGCTCAAAAACTACCCTGCCATTCTCACGATAGAGGACGCCGCATTTTTTCCACGTACCGTTCACGAATGCTGAAACAGCCACACTATCCTTTTTTCGAGAACGTTTCATTTTCTTCCACCTCTTTTTTTTGTTTTCAAAAATAAAAAAGCCGCCTAATGACGGCTAACGGGAAGGTTCTCGGCCTTCCCGTTTTTTTGTATTTTTTTTTTACCCACTCATCAGCCACTCTAAAAAACTCTCCCGGTGAATCCTGATACACTTCCTCCCTATCCGCTTTGCCCGGATTACACCTTCCCGCACCAGCCGGTAGACTACGGCCGGGCCGACACCGCTTAGTTTGGCAGCCTCCTTTACCGTGAGAAATACCGGGTGTTCGCTCATGGTTCCCACCTCCTTTCAGGCTGTCTTTAACAAAAAAAAGACGCTTTTGCATCTTTAATTTTTTTGTGTTGTGAAGTTTTTATAATACCATTTTTAAGTCTTATTATGCCGGGTGGTGTGTATACATACCGTTTTCTTGTTTCGTGAAAACAGTATGCCTAAACAATCCATTATAATTTTAATACCGTTTTATATACTATTGTGTGTATACACATCATGTATACATATTTCAACTAAACTTGCGTACATAGTTAACGGTTTCCGCACAAGCTCATGGTAAAAGCGTAACATATTTGTTAACTAAAAATACGGACGTGGTTGACAGTTCCCCAGCACGGTAATAAAAAAACAAAAACGCTGCACAGCCATAAGCGTTTCTTATTTGTAACGCCAGGAAATTTTATAGGTAGGAAGCGGGAAGGAAGCAGGGGAAGGACAACGGATTTGACGAAAATAAGGTACTAAAAAATACGCAAATCCGTTGTTGGTGGAAAGGCAAAAAATCCGGGAAAGCTTGTGGCTGTAGGGCTGGAGGGCTTCCGGGCCAGTTAGCGGTCTCCAAAACCGTTGGTTGCGGGTTCGAGTCCTGCCACCCCTGCCATGAACAGCCGGGAGCCTCAATAGTTTGAGGCTCCCTTCACTTTTTTGCGAATTCTACAGAAAGGCCGCTTTAGGGGCAAAACAACCGCCCGGGTAAAATCATTCGCGGTGAGTCCGAGCATTTATATAAAAGGGCTTAACTCCTGCAAACTGGAAAAAATTATGAAATTAATTTTCACGGTGACAGCAAATGCCTACAAAAAAAACGGGATTATCTTATCCCGTTTTTTATGCTCTTAAATTTTATTTTTCGGCTTCGGCCTCCGCCTTGGCCTTCTTAATTATTTCTTCTGCCAGCCGGGCCGGGACTTCTTCATAATTACTGAATTCCATCTTGAAAGAGCCGCGTCCCTGGGTCATCGATTTCAGGTCTATGGCATAGCGGTACATTTCTGCCAGCGGCACCATTGCTTTAATAACCGTTTGCTTGCCTCTGGATTCGGTGCCCAGGACGCGCCCGCGTCTGGTATTAAAGTCGCTTATAATATCGCCCATGAAGTTTTCCGGAACCACAACCTCCACATTCATTATCGGTTCCAGAAGAACCGGCTTTGCCTGCTGGGCGCCTTTCTTGAAGGCCAGCGAAGCGGCAATCTTAAAGGCCAGTTCTGAAGAGTCCACCGTGTGATACGAACCGTCGTACAGAGTTGCCTTTATACCTACGGTGGGATAACCGGCCAGAACCCCTTCCATCATAGCCTCCCGCAGGCCCTTCTCTACAGCCGGGAAATACTGTTTGGGAACAGAGCCCCCGAATATTTCCTCGGCAAAGACAAAATCTTCATCCGGATTTGGTTCAAAGCGAATCCATACATGGCCGTACTGACCCCGGCCGCCGGACTGTTTCTTGTGCTTGCCTTCCACCTCCACCTTTGCCCTTATGGTTTCCCTGTAAGGAACCTTGGGATCGGTCATGACAACATCGACGCCGTATTTGCGCTTCAACTTTTCCAAAACGATGTTCAAATGCAATTCGCCCATTCCGGTTAACAAAGTCTGCTTAATTTCCGTGTTCTTCTCCACCCGCAAAGTCGGATCCTCTTCAAGGATTTTGGAAATGGCATCTCCCAGCTTGTCTTCGTCGTTTTTACTCTTCGGGGATATGGCAACGGTCAGGGTCGGTACGGGGAAGTCAATGCCTTCCAGCACTACCGGTTTGTCCTTTTCGCATAAAGTATCGCCCGTACCAGTATCCTGAAGTTTTACAACCACCGCCAGATCGCCGCAGAAAACCGTATCGGTCTGCAAAGTAGTCTTGCCGCGAACAAAGAACACATTGCCGATTTTTTCGGTTTTCTCCTTGGTGCTGTTGTATACAACCGAGTCGCTCTTCAAAGTTCCCCTGAAAACCCGTAAAAAGTTCATCTTTCCCACATACGGGTCGGCTATTGTCTTGAACACCAATGCAGCCATTGGGCCCTCTTCTTTTTGAGGAGCCGGCAGGTAATCCGCCGCAAAATCAAGCAACTGGGCCACGCCAATATTTTTTGTGGCGGAACCGGCAAGAACCAGCACGACTTTCCTCTGGACAAGGCTCTTCCTTAAACCGTCTTTAATTTCATCCGGGGTAAGTTCTTCGCCTTCCAGGTATTTCATGGTGAGGTCGTCATCGCCCTCGGCGGCCGCATCGATAAGCTGCTCGCGGTACCTGTTGATGTCCTCTGCAAGCTCGGCGGGTATTGCCGTTTCTTTTCCTTTGCCTTCGCCGGTATAAGCCTTTTCATTGATAATATCAACAACGCCATTAAATGTATTGAAAGAGCCGATGGGAATCAGGGCAGGTACAAAATTGGCGTTAAATTTACTTTTAAGATCTTCCAGTGTCTTATCAAAACTGGCATTTTCCCGATCCATCTTGTTTATGAAAACGATTCTCGGAAGCTCATAACCATCGGCAATATCCCAGATGATCTCATGCTGCACTTCCACCCCGTCCACGGCAGAAACCACAAACAGGGCGGAATCGGCAACTCTCAGGGCTCCCTTTACCTCTCCGATAAAGTCAGAAAACCCGGGAGTGTCCAGCAGGTTAATTTTAACACCGTTCCATTCGCATGGCACCAGGCTGGTATGGACAGTTACCTGCCTTGCAGTTTCTTCTGGATGATAATCGGAAGTGGTAGTTCCGTCCTCTACCCTGCCCATGCGGGAAAGAACACCGGTATTAAACAACATTGCTTCAACCAGGGATGTTTTCCCGGCCCCGCCGTGTGCTACCACACCCAGATTGCGTATTTGTTCCGTCTGATAACCTCTCAAAACATTTGCCTCCTTTTGTAAATAATGGTTTCCCTAAATATTATTTTCTATACTTATTTATAACCAAAATTGGACGTTTTTGGATTTAAACAAAAAGAACCTTTAAAGGTCCGGCCGTGCTTTGCAGTAAGTCTCAACTTTAACATGACTAATAAAGCATTTCTCAAAGCTTCTATTTCTACAAAAAATCTTTAAAATCCTTGTTTAAAAAAAATTAACCATATTTTTTTTTCGACAGAAATATATTTTCTCAACGACATTATATACCAACATAGGAAAATTAAGGATGAAATAGATATTATCAGATAACCTTCAGGTCCTTACTACAAAGAACTGGAGCGGCAAGAATATGGCCGGGCAATCCTTTTTATACGGAACGGCAGTTTTGGTACTGGCAAGCCTTTTTAACCGTATCCTTGGCTTCATCTATCAGATCTTATTGATCAGGCTGATCCTTCCCGAAGGCATAGGCTTGTTTAACATGGTCTACCCGGTTTATGTCCTGGTGCTGGTAATGGCTACAGCAGGCATTCCGGTTGCTATTTCCAAGCTTGTAGCTGAAGAGATGGCCAGAAACAACCTGCATGGCGCATACCGGATATTTAAAATGTGTTTCATCATTCTAACTTTTAATAGTGTTTTTTTTACCGTTCTCTGTTTCCTTATTGTCCCTCTCCTGCTCGAATATGTTTTTCCTAACCCTAAAGTCTTTTTTATATTTTTGAGCCTTATACCGGGAATTGTCATAGTTTCACTTTGTTCTGCCTTCCGCGGCTTTTTTCAGGGCCTTCAGCAGATGGCGCCGACCGCCGTCACTCAATCGCTGGAACAACTGGTGAGGATAATTTTCGGCCTCTTTATGGCGCGGCTTCTATTTCCAAAAGGAATAGAATATGCTGCAGCAGGAGCCTCTATAGGTGTTATTGCCGGGGAAGTGGCCGGGTTAATAGCAATGATCGTTATCTACTTAAAAAAACGGCCTGCTCTTGTCTCATCATTTGTTTTGCATCCTGGCGAGTCTTTCTGCAGCATCCTCCGGAAAATTGCCGGCATGGCCCTGCCTGTTACCATGGCTCGCATTGTTTCGACAATTCTCCTTTCGCTTGATGCCATTCTGATTCCACAGCGCCTGCAGGCCGGCGGCCTCGGCTTGAGTGAAGCTACTTCAGTATATGGACAGTTTGTTGGAATAGCTGAAAGCCTGTTATTCATTCCGGGAATTGTAACCGTATCGATGGCCGTGGCTCTAATACCCTCTGTATCTGAAGCGCTTGCTGTGAAAAGAATTGACGTAGTCCGTGCTCATTGCGAGAAAGCGGTCCGGATTACCCTTCTTACCGGCCTTCCGTTTGCTGCAATGCTTTTAATCCTGTCGGAGGAGCTGTGCGGTTTTATTTTTGGTTATCCCGAAGCTGGTAAAAGTCTTGAGGTTTTAGCCGTCGGCGGACCGTTTCTTTACGTCCAGCAGACCACAACGGGAATTCTTCAGGGTTTGGGCGAAGCTTCCCGGCCGTTACGAAATCTTGTACTTGCCTCACTTTTTAAAATTACCGGAATCTACTTTTTAACCGGCCTACCCCAGTTCGGCATACGCGGGGCGGCAATTGCCATTGTGGCCGGATACATAATTACGGCCTGGCTAAACCTTGCCGATATTTACCGGTTGACAGGCTTCAGGCTTAATGCCAGAAAAACACTCCTAAAGCCCGTGGCCGCGCTGTCCGGTATGCTGGTATCAATATTCTTTTTACATAATCTCCCTGCTATCCAGGAAATTCCCGGCCCTTTTGAAATAATTTCAACTGCAACTGCGGGCCTAATTGTCTACATTTTATTTTTATCGTTTACCGGCAGTATTAACCTGAAGAGTATTTATAAAATCAAAAATATTTTTTTAATTAAATCAAATTAGATACTCCATTAATCTTTAAGTTCACGGTTAAGGATCTTGGCAGTTTTAAGCAACTTTTTCAATCGTTCCATAATTTTATAATCGGTCAGGTCAAAGTGAACCGGCGTAATGGAAACGTATCCTTCCTTAACGGCCCATACGTCGGTGTCCGGATCATCTTCATCCAGATCAAACGGCTCGCCGGCCATCCAGTAGTACACCCTTCCCCTCGGATCGGTTCTTTTGTCAAAGATATTAATATAGCGCCTGTTGCCCAGCCTGGTAACTTTAATGCCGCAGGGCTTGCCAGGAGGTACATTTATATTCAGCAATGTTTTATCCGGAAGCCGGTTGCCAAATGCCGAAACCAGCTCTTTTATAAGCTTGCCGGAAAAAGAAAAGTCGCGGTAATCATAGCTGGCCAGAGAAACGGCAATGGCCGGTATGCCGTTGATAATTCCTTCAATGGCGGCAGAAACGGTTCCTGAATACAAAACGTCCGTGCCCAGGTTCGGTCCCAGATTAATGCCTGAAATAACCAAATCCGGCGGTGCCGGGAGCAAAGCCTCCAGGCCCAGTTTGACACAGTCGGCAGGCGTGCCGTCCACCGCCCACCCTACTGTTTTGGCTTCCGGGTAATGCCATTCCTTTACCCTGAGCGGCCTGTGCATGGTAATTTTGTGCCCCGTGGCGCTTCTTTCCCGGTCTGGTGCAACGATGTATATCTCATTTTGTTCCTGCAGGCAGGCCCTTAACGCGTTAATCCCTTCCGCCTGGATGCCGTCGTCATTACTAATTAAAATTCGCATAAATATCTCCATCAAGTTTCATATATGGAAATGGACATCGTGCCTTTTTGGTTGTCCTTGCTCAAACCGAAAATTACCCTTTTATCCTTTAAAGTTTTGTTTAAAAAGTCAACTACCTTAAACATATCGTCATAATGCTTGAAAGATTTTACGGCTATCAGTTCAAGCTTGCCGCCTGCCGGCTTGTCGTCTTTCTCCACGTTCATCCTCCAACCCCCCGTTTTTTTAAAAATAAAATGAAAATATAACATATTTTTCTATGCCTGGCCCTTTATCAAGGAAAAGGCTTCAGCCCTAGTGGCTACATTCTTGCGGAAAAGTCCCCTTACTGCAGAGGTTACGGTTTTCGAGCCAGGTTTTTTAACTCCCCTGAACGTCATGCACATATGCTCAGCCTCAATAACAACAAGTACTCCGATTGGGTTCAGCCTGCGCATGATAGTATCGGCAATTTGCGAGGTAAGGCGCTCTTGCAGTTGGGGGCGCTTGGCAAATCCCTCCACCACCCTGGCCAGTTTTGACAGGCCGGTAACTTTGCCTTTTCTTGGTATGTAGGCAACGTGAGCTTTTCCGTAAAAAGGCAGCAGGTGATGTTCACATATTGAATACAGCGGTATATCTTTTACTATAACCATTTCTTCGTGTTCTTCCGAAAATATTTTCTGTAAATGCTCTTCGGGGTCCTCCTGCAAACCTGAAAAAATCTCTTCATACATCCTTGCTACTCTGGCAGGCGTTCCTTTTAACCCCTCTCTCTCCGGGTTTTCACCAATTGCTTCCAGGATTAATCTGACCGCCTTTTCGATTTTATGCTGATCGAACACGTTAGATCCTCCTTGAGAAAAAGTTATAAATAGCCAATTACCTTATGAGTCTGGGGGATAACCCGCACATCGTTCAGGAATTTCAAAGCAAGCTTTTGCAATTCCAGCACACGTGAAGCCGTTATTCCCAGCGTGCCGTCACTCCCGGTAACCGGCTGAATTACCATGGGTATATTGCTGGAAACGCTTTTTATGATTGAAGCGGATTTCTCAATTTCTTCGTGGGCTGTATTCTGTCCCACAACAACTTTTACCAGCACTTTTCTTGAAGCTGCAATCTTTAAAAAATCCCAGTGTTTTTCCCAGAACGGCGGCATTCCGGAAACACTCGGAAGTTTAAAATCCATTGAGACCATGTCAATCAGATCTATCACTTCCAACAGGTTGCCGGGCAGCGTACCGTTTGTCTCAAGGTATATGCCGTGCCGTGTCCCTTTAACCAGCGGGATCAGTTCCTTTAGAAAGGCGGTGTGAAGCAAAGGTTCTCCTCCAGTTAAACTTACGGAGTGGTGCAGGGACAGGTCATACGAGGCCGCAGCAGAAGCGGCCTCCCCAACTTTGAGCGGGTTTGGGAGATATCTGAAATCACCGCCAGCCGGTAATGACTCAATGCGGCAACAGGCCGGCGGTCCGCCGTATTTTGTGTCGCAGAAGGAACAATTCAAATTACAGCCGTAAAACCTGATAAAAACCTGCCTGCATCCTGTCAGCAGCCCCTCACCCTGAACGGAAGAAAAAATTTCGCTGACATAAGCCCGCATTTCACTTAACCCCCCGGACTTTACAACGGGCCAGCCGGATTCCGTCAAGCTCGGTAGCATAGCTGCTGCATACAGCATTGCCGGCCTGCACTACCTGTTCATCTGTAAACCCAAAGTCTGCCAGGCCAACTGCCGGCACGGGCGTATCTCTGCTCGAGACGTTCAGGCCGGTGTGGATCATTGTTGATACCGGCGTGATGGTGGCAATTGATACGGACAGTTTCCTTTCTTCCAGGAACAGGTCGTCCCCGCTACGGTGCAGGCATACTCCGCAAAATTCATGTATAACGTCCTTTATAACCGCAATTAGAAGGCGCTGCCTTAAAATCGTCTTTTCCAGATCCAGATCAAAATGCTCTACGATGAAGTGAAGCATGTCTGTACTGTATATGGGAGATTTTCTTCTCACATCCTCCATATCTACCATCTCAGACAGCTCCACCCGGCACGGACCGCGGAATGATACTATGCTGTCCCCCTGCAGGCCGTAATTGCGAAAAGCCCACAGGGATGACAGTTGTGTACCGTCGTATGTAATTGTCTCGTCAATGAATTTTTGAAGCATAACGGACCTCCATCAGGCCAGTTATTCCAGTTGAAGACCGGCAGTTTTCGCCGCTCTGATGAAACGCAAGCAGCTTTCACAGCGGCGGCACATTTTTTCTGCCCCGCCGTAACAGCTCCAGATCAGGTCAAAAGGTACCCCCATATTCATTCCAAGTTTAACGATTTCAGTCTTGTTCAGCCCCTGGGTATAGCTTGCCACCCTAACTTTATTGAGAGTTGAATAGCTCAGCGAGGCATTTGCCGCCACGACGAATTCCGGGCTGTTATCCGGAAACGAAGCCGCCTCTTCCCGGTTGAACCCGGTTACAACCAGATCGCACCGGTACGCCTCGGCAAAAGCGGCCGCAATATTTATAAAAACGCCGTTGCGGTTGGGAACCCATACCAGCGCCGCAGAGGATCTTGATGCCTCGTTCTCATCAAGCTCTTCTTCTTCTGCTGCCGGCAGTTCTGACGTTTCCGAAACCAGGGCGGTGCTGGTAATTTCTTTCAGGAAGGGAAGTTCTATTACCCTGTGCCTCAGCTTATAATGCGCGGCCAGGGCAGCTGCCGCCTTTTTTTCCCTTTCAGCCGCCTTTTGCCCGTAGTCAAAGGTAAGGCAAAGGCAAACCTCGCCCCCCTGCAGTGAACAGGCAAGCGAAACGGCAGAGTCCAGGCCACCGGAAAGCAGCACAATGCTTCTCATGACTAATCCACCTCCAGGTACGACGCGGCTGCTGTATCAGATTCCCAAACGCGGACCATGGCCAGGTGGATATTTCGTTCGAGTTTTACAATTTCCGGTTTAATTCTGCAAAATAAATACCTGGCTATGTTTTCGGCCGTCGGGCTGTCGCCGCTGCCACCTGCAAAAGGTTTTATTTCATTGAGGTTCTGGTGATCGAGCTCCCCGACGGCCGACCTTAAAATATTCTTGACCTCTTTAAAGTCAACCAGCATTCCTTTCTGGTCAAGCTGACCGCCTCTCAATACGGCCTCCACCAGCCAGGTATGGCCGTGCATCCTGGAGCACGGCCCGTCGTAACCTTTTATCGAGTGGGCAGCCGCAAAACTCGTCCGGACTACAATCTCATACATGGAAGGGGCCTCCTTCGGCGGAAGGCTGAAATTTCAAGAACATAAACGGCTGCAATTTTTAAGTGCAGGCATTCTAACTGTAATTTTATAATGATAAAACTCCTTTGTCGATAATTATAAAGCTGTTTCGCAAATAAAGCTCATAACACAAAAGCCCGGCATTTACCGGACAGGACAGTCTTTCTTTATTCATTACAGTTTTTACAGGAACGCTCTCTTTGCAATTCATAACGGAGCAGCCGCCGTTTCATCCGGTGTTCCATTTTTTATCCTGTACATTATTTTATTTTTCCCTGGCAAAAAAGGATATACTCCTTATTTTTCATATATAAAAAATGCATTTTGTCTAATATTAAATATAAAAATCATTCAAAGAAGGAGCGGTTTTAATGGGCAGACACCGCATTGGTAAACACCGTAAAGGAGACACTTTTGTACGCGAAAGGACCGGTTCGGCAACTCTGATCAGCCTGGAGAAAAACTACGAAACTGAAGACGTTCCCGCTGATAATCCATCAATAACAGGTAGAAAAAATGGCATGGAGAAAAAATAATTTGATAACAAATATACCCATTGCAACAATATTATAGCAATATGCTACCACCTTAAAAATTTTTATCAATGTGGTTATATGTGTTAATCAGTTACATAGAATTTATTATATAGCATACTTAAAAAACGGAGGTATTGCAATGCCTGCCTTTTCCAACGAAAAATTTAAAAACATATTAAGCATTTCTCTGGTTTTAAAAGGCACCCTGCTTACCCTGGCCATCTCCTTGCTGTTGGGCATGGCTGCCGGCTTTGTTTACCATTTTACTTCTTTTCCCGAACACACCATGCCCTGGCTTTCTGCCGCAATTGTTGCCGCCAGCGCCTTCAGCGGTTCCTTCTACGCTGGCAGGGAAGCCGGCAGCAGGGGGCTTTACCACGGCCTGGCAGTTGGCCTCCTCTTCTTTGCTTTCGTGTGGCTGGCATCCATCCTGCTAATGCCCGGCCAGTCTGCCCCCGGAATTTTTTATAAACTTCTGCTGGCTGCTTCTGCCGGCGCTCTGGGCGGCATCGCCGGAGTGGGGCTGTAGTAGCAAAAAAAGCGCCCGGAAATTGCTTGGCGGGCGCTCTACCTCTAATATCTTTGACATTCCTCAGAATCTTTTTTAGAACTCAGGGGGAAGCTGTTTTAGCTGGGCCAGACTGAAAACAGGCCCGTCGACGCAAACGAATTTGGATCCGATGTTACAGCGGCCGCACTTTCCAATGCAGCACTTCATTTTCATCTCCAGCGTGGTGATGATCTGCTCGTCGCTGAATCCCAGTTTTTCCATAACTGCCAGCGTAAACTTAATCATGATAGGCGGTCCGCAAATAATGGCAATTTTGTTTTCAGGCGACGGGTTCACTTCCTCCACGTAGTTAGGTACAAACCCGACGTGCCCGGTCCAGCCTTCTTCCGGACGGTCAATTGTGGTGTACACCTTTGTATTCGGGCATTTAGGCCAGCGCTCGAAGAGATCCGATTTAAAGCACAGGTCGTTATATGAGCGTGCCCCGTATAAAATTTCTACCTTGCCGTAGTCTTTCCTGTACTGTTCGGAAAGGACAAAATCAATCAGGGAGCGCAGGGGAGCCAGCGCAATGCCGCCGCCAATGAAAAACAGATCTTTGCCCTTCATCATTTCATAAGGAAACCAGTTCCCGTAAGGTCCGCGCACGCCAATCTTCTGGCCTACCTCCATCTGGTGCAGGACGCTGGTCAGCCTGCCAACTCTTCTTACACTGAATTCGAGAAACTTTCCTCTTGTCGGCGACGAAGTAATGGAGATAGTGGCTTCACCTTCGCCAAATACTGACAATTCCGCTACCTGGCCAGGCTTATTGCCAAACCTTTCCATAACCTCCGGATCGTCAAATTCCACCGTAAAGGTTTTTACATCCCCGGTTTCATCAACAATCTTTGTAATGGTAGCGGGGTAAGGAATTAAAGGAGAAGGATTATGCATTCTGCCCCACCTCCTTCAGATCTTTAATAATTGCTGTTATGTCTATGTTCACCGGGCACTTGGCAATACAACGGCCGCAACCCACACAGCCTGCTATATTGTAGCGGTCCAGGTGATACTTCAGCTTGTGCATAAAACGGTTGCGTACCCGCTCTTTCTTGGTCGGGCGCGGGTTATGGCCGCCGGCCATCAGCGTGAAATCGGGAAACATACAGGAATCCCAGCAGCGGAAGCGCTCGCCGGTAAAATCTCCGGTGGTAAAGTCAAAAATATCAAAGCAATGACAGGTCGGGCAGACATAAGTGCATATTCCGCAGCCCAGGCATTTTTTAAATACCTTATCCCAGTACGGAAGCTCGAAATTTTCGTCAAGAACTTCCTTTACCCCTCCCAGGTCTACCTGCCTGATAAACTGCCCCTCCAGTGTTTTAGCCAGTTCTTCCTTTGCTTTGGCCAGTTGTTCCGCACCCTGGCTGGCGAAGTACTGTCCATAAGCCTCAACAAAAGATTTTCCTTTATCCGTATTAACTTCTACATAGTACTTGTCGCCCAGGTCGGTCAACAGCAGGTCGGAACCGGTGCCGTCGCAAGGCCCGCTGTTAAAGGCATTGCAAAAACAGGTGCTCAGCACTTTATTGCAGCTTAAGCCGATTATTACCGTATTCTGCCGCCTGGCAGCGTAATAATCGTCAACAAATTTTCCTTCAAAAACAGGATCGAGCGATAAAATGCTTCTTACGTCACATGGACGGGCCCCGAAAATAACCGTGTTTTGCACATCTTCGTTCTTATTGATTTGAAGGCTGTCTCCCGTGTAAATGTAGGAAAAGGTCTTTTCGGTTTGCGGGAACAGGCAGCCTTTCGGCGAAACGTCCGAATTGGTATAGTCTAAAGCTACCTCTTTGGCGCCGGCAACCTTTTTAAACAAAGTGACCGTTTCTTCTTCACGTACCGGCGCGAACAGGGCATAATCCTTAGCCAACCTGTCCAGTAATTCGGGCAGCTGTCCTTTGTTTATAACCCTAGCATCCATCTCTGCACCACCTTCTTACATAAACTCCTCCGGATCACCGGTCGTGAATTCTCCCAGCGGCGATACTAAATCGGGTCTCGAACCGGGTGTGGGAGCATCAAACAAGTCACCAAGGTCTTTCAGTATTTTCTGATTCAGTTTTCTTAAAGGAATATCAACCGGGCAGATCCGGTCGCACTCGCCGCAGTCGACACAGCGCCCCGCCACATGGAAGGCTCTGATTAAATGGAAGGCCGTATTTTCAGAAAGATTGTTTCTCTTTGAAACCCACATCGGCTTCATTTGATCGAAAACACACTCGCGGCAGGTGCAGACAGTACATACGTTACGGCAGGCATAACAGCGCAGGCAGCGGCTGAACTGCTTATCCCAGTACGCGCTTTTTTCTTCTGTGCTGAGCTGCTCCAGCGCCTTTACCTCGGCAAAACGCTCTTCATAGTTTTTGACCGGTTGCTCTTTGCCCAGTAAGACATCGGCTACTACAGGATTCGGGTTTTCACAAACCAGGCACCTGCGCAGCATATAATCTTTCTTGTCAAATTTGTATTCTCCGGCGTCAGTTTTAACAGTAAAACTGTCCCCGTTGTCGGTAACTTCCTTCAGGCGCACTCCGGGGCTGATTTTTGCTGCTACTTTTTGCCAGTCCAGCTGACCGGGGCAGGTTACCCCAATTACCACCACTTTTTCTTTCTTTATCTGGTTATCTGCTATTAACCTGTTTACCGCCCGGGAATCGCACCCTTTAACGACAACCGCAACCTTTCCCGGTTCATGGCTGTAATCGGTAAGGTATTTCACCAGATTGTTGGCGCAAAAGGGATTCCAGGTCAGGACGGCAACATCCTCGGGATTATTTACAAAAACCGGGGTGGTTCGCGCCAGTTCGGTGCCTTCACCAAATCCTATAACAAGATCGACTTTTTTCTCTTCCAGGAGCTTTTTTGCCTGCTCCCTGAGTTGTTGAGCTATGTCCATCATACAACATCATCCCTCATCTTCTTATTGGGACCCAGGGATTTTACCGTTTCTGTCATCTCTTTTATAGTGCTGGCAAATTTGGCCCCCTCTGACCCTGAAATCCAGCGCGCCTGGAAGCGGCCCGGCTCGAATCCAACATACTCAAGCAACCGCTTGAATACCAGGTAGCGCCTCCGTGTAAAATAGTTGCCACTAGCATAGTGGCAGTCTCCCGGGTGTCACCCGGAAACCAGAACGCCGTCCGCACCTTTTTGAAAGGCCCTCAGTACAAACTGAGGATTAACCCTCCCTGAACAAGGGACGCGGATTACCCGAACATTTGCCGGATATTTCATCCGGCTGACCCCGGCCAGGTCGGCGCCGGCATAGCTACACCAGTTGCAGGTGAATCCAATTATTTTTGGCTCAAAATCTTTTTTCGCCTCGTTTATCGACACAGGGCGTCCACCTCCGCAAGCACTTGATGGTTAGTGAATCCTTTCAGGTTTGCCGCACCTGACCGGCAAGCCACAGTACAGTTGCCGCAACCCTGACACAGGCCGGTATTTACACTGGCAACCAACCTTTCCACAGGCTTGCCGTGGACACGCTCGGTAATGATCTTCTCCTCGATGGCCTTATACGGGCAAACTGCCTTGCAGGCCAGGCAACCGGAGCACATTTTTTCGTTGATCTGGCTGATCATCGGGTCGGTAGCCAGTTCATCCTTGTTTAAAAGTGCACTGACCTTAACTGCCGCCCCGCTGGCTTGCGAAACTGTATCCGGGATATCCTTGGGCCCCTGGCAGGCTCCAGCAAGGAATAGACCGGCCGTCATGGTCTCAACAGGCCTGAGCTTAGGGTGCGCTTCCTGGAAAAAGCCGTCCTTATCAGTGGGGCAGCTAACTATTTGGGCAATTTTTTCCGACCCGGCGCTCGGCACCATGGCAGTTGCCAGAACAACCAGATCGGCCACGACCTCCACCGGCCTTCCCAGCAAAGTATCTGTTCCCATTACTACCAGCTTGTCGCCGGACTGATATATTTTCGATACCCTGCCCCGGATATATTGTGCTCCCTCTTCAACCGTACGGCGGTAAAACTCATCATATGCCTTGCCCGGAGTTCTCACGTCCATGTAAAAAACGTAAGCGCTCGAGCCCGGTATCTTGTCCAGCACCTGGTGGGCATGCTTGGCCGTATACATGCAGCAGGCCCTTGAGCAATATTCTTTGCCCTTGCTCTCATCCCTTGAGCCCACACACTTGATAAACACCACCGTCTTTGGTTCTTTCCCGTCGGAAGGACGGATGATTTTACCGCCGGTGAGGCCAGACGCGTTAGACATTCTTTCAAAATGGAGGCCAGTTATAACATCGGGATAACGGCCGTAGCCGTATTCACCGTAAACCTCTTCCCACTTGAACAGGTCAAAACCGGTTGCCAGTACAATAGCCCCGACTTTCTCCTTGATAAACTCTTCTTTTTGCTCATAATCAACCGCGCCGGTAGGACAGATCTTCTTGCAGATGCCGCACTTGCCCTTGGTAAACTGGCGGCAGTTTTTCGCATCGATGACGGGCTTGTTCGGCACCGCCTGCGGGAAATTGATGTATATGGCCTTTCTCATCCCGATGCCCAGGTCATATTCGCTGGGCACCTTTGTCGGGCACTTTTCCCAGCAGGTACCGCAGCCGGTGCATTTGCTGTGGTCCACATAGCGAGGCTTCTGTTTGATTGTTACCTCAAAGTTTCCAATATAGCCGTTGACCTCCACCACTTCGGCATAGGTCATCAGTTTAATGTTAGGATGCTGCGCCGCAGCAACCATCTTAGGGGTGCTAATTCAGGCGGAGCAGTCCAGAGTCGGGAAGGTCTTATCCAGCATGGCCATCTTCCCGCCTATGGTCGGCTCTCTTTCCACCAGGATTACCTCATGGCCGCTGTCAGCTATGTCCAGGGCAACCTGCATTCCGGCAATGCCCCCGCCTATCACCAGCGCCCTTTTGGTAACAGGTATATACGATTCGTACAACGGCTCAACCAGCGATACCTTCGAAAGCGCCCGTTTAACCAGGGTTATGGCTTTTTGAGTGGCAGTTTCCTTGTCATCAGGGTGAACCCATGAACACTGCTCGCGAATGTTTGCCATCTCAAACATATAGGGGTTCAAACCGGCTCTTGCAATAGCCTTCCGGAAAGTCGGCTCGTGCAGCCTGGGCGAACAGGAAGCCACAACCACCCTATCCAGCTTGTGTTCCTTAATTGCCTGAACGATCATGTCCTGGCCCGGTTCGGAACACATATACTTGTAATCGGTTTTATATACGACTCCCGGAAAATTGCCCGCCTCCTGCACGACCCTGGGGACATCGATCACACCGCCGATGTTGGAGCCGCACCAACAAACAAAGAGGCCAATCCTTTTCATATTCCATCGCTCCCGTCAGGAATTAATTAACCAACCATACTCAATACCTTTTGAGTGTCGGTAAAGTGCGAACCAAGTTGCAGGTCCTGCTGGTTTAGCCCCATAGCCAGCCCCAGCAACTGGGTAAAGTAAAATACCGGTATGGTATACGAGGTACCGAGCATCTTGTTGCAGCTTTTCTGGTGCATGTCAAGGTTGAAATGACATAACGGGCAGGCTACAACAAAACAGTTAGCGCCGCATTCCACTGCAGCTTTAATTATCCTGTTCAGCATTTTTACAACTATATCCAGGTTGGAAACGGCCAGCGAACCCCCGCAACACTCGGTTTTATGGGGCCAGTCCAGTGTCTCGGCGCCGGCCAGCCTCATAATGTTATCTAAAAACATGGGGTTTTCCGCATCATCAAAATTGGTTACCTTAGGTGGCCTGACCAGCAGGCATCCGTAATAAGCTGCTATTTTCAAGCCTTTTAAAGGTTTGACTATTTGAGCTTTAATATATTCCGGCGCTATTGAGCCTATGACTTCCACTATGGACTTTACTTTTAAGGTGCCGTTATAAGTTTTTCCGGTTACCTGGTTAACCTTTTCCTTTAGCTTCTTGTCTTCAATCATACATTTATTGGCGTAGGCAAGCTGTTGATAACATGAAGCGCAAGGAGTGGTCACATCCAGCCCCATTTCTTCGGCCAAGGCCAGGTTTCGCGCCGGCAGGGCTACGTTTAACAGATGGCTTTTGCCATGCGCTGCAGTGGCGCCGCAACAGCTCCAATCCGGTATTTCCACGAGCTCCAGGCCAAGGTTCTTGGCTACCACCCGGGTTGAGGCCTCGTACTCTTTACCGCTGGTATGGTAACTGCACCCCGGATAATAAGCGTATTTCATTTACCCCCACCTTCCATCCGCCGCGCCTCGGCAAAAATGCGTGCTACTTCATTTGCGTTTTTAACCTTTGACGGGCCTAACTTGAGCTTGCCCTTTTGAAACATCGGCAGGCCCAGATCGGCATTGTTAAAGGGCTTTTTGCTTTTCAGATTATACTGAAGTATTGTACCGACTTCGAACATGCGGCCGTATTTTTCAACGGTATTAAGGAATGAATCATAAAAGAGCTCCACATTCTTTGCCTTGCCCGGGGGTGTAGTACCGCTGCGCCCCGCCATCACCCTCAGTACCTCCATAACATGCGCAATCTCGATATTGCAGGGACAGCGGGTGGTACAGGTGGAACAGGTGGCGCATAACCAAATGGAATTGCAGCGAAGCAGCTCTTCCTTCAACCCAAGTTGAACCATGCGTATCACCTGGTTGGGCGGGTAGTCCATGGCAAAAGCTACCGGACACCCAGCCGTGCACTTTCCGCATTGATAGCATTTGTGCACGGGTTGCCCGCTTTCAATACCCACCTGCTCAATAAAATCGGCATTTTTGGAGATTGACTGGTTGACATTGATCGGCTCCATTTCAAACTCCTCTTTGTAAAATATTTTTTATGCAAAGTACTTTTAGCACTTTGCACAAAAGCCCACAACTCAATACTCTAAAAAATAAATCACAACAACCATAAAAATATTTTAATATATTTATTTGTGAGCAATTTAACTGTGAGCAATTTAACCATTTAATATAAAATATATAAACAAGTAATAAAAGTTATTTATACTATTAATATATATTCATGTGTGCCTTTAAATATCAGCTCGTATCATAAAAAGCCATAATCTGTCACTTCTGGTGTCCAAATTTTTTGTAGAGAAAGCATTTTCCTATGCACAATACTTTATACTACATTCGCTGTTGCAATTCTAAATCCTTTTTGATTTTAAAAATTTATTAAAAAATTAAAAGAGGCAGACATTAGCCTGCCAAATACTTAACCCCAAAATCTCATTAAGAAGGATCTTAAGAAAGACGGCAGCCGGACAAAATAAACGCGCATTCCAGCTCACACTCCTTTTTTATGTTAACTGTTAATATATTATTTTAATACCGGCCTGAACGTGCCAATAATTTCGCTCCGGGGGGATGCCAGGTATTTACAAGAAACAAACGTTTTTACTCTTTCATCCAGTCGGATATTTTTCTGACTATAGTTTCGATGTCGCCCCTAAAATGCTTTTTTAAAGGCAGCGAATTAAGAAACCGCCTGCCGTAACTTCTGCTTAAAATCCGCCTGTCCAGAACAATTACACAGCCGCGGTCGCTTCCGCTGCGAATCAGTCTGCCGAAGCCCTGCTTGAAACGTATTACTGCCTGCGGGACGCTTAAATCCCTGAAGCCATCTCTCTTCCTCCTTGCCAGATCTTCCAGGCGGGCCTCGATAACTGGCACAGAAGGGGAAACAAAAGGCAGTTTAACCATTATGACGCATGATAAGGCCTCGCCGGGCACATCCACTCCTTCCCAAAAACTGGATGCTCCAAACAAAACTGTTTGTGCCGTTGACTTGAATTCCTCAAGGAGGTTCAGCCTGTTTCCGTCAATTCCATGGCCCAGGATGCAAATACCCCTGGCCTCCATTCTTGGTTTCAGCCTCCTGTAGGTTTCTCTGAGAACCTTATGAGAGGTAAAAAGCACCAGAGTCCTTCCTCCAACCGCTTCCAGGAGCTTTAAGATGGCTTCTTCCAGGTTGTCCAGGTAAACTTCCTCTGCCACGGCACCCTGAACCGGCAGGTCATGACAGATACAGAGCAGTGCCTGGCGCTCAAAGGCAAAGGGGGAATCAAAACTTGCCTTAATTATTTTTTCTGGCGGGAAGTTGTTCAGGCCGTTACGGTCGATAAAATGGTCAAACGTGCCGTTTACCGAAATGGTAGCCGAGGAAAAGATAACCGTGCCGCGGTTTTTGAAGAACTGCTCATATAAAACGGTACCCACATTAACAGGTGCAGCATAAAGTGCATAATTTTTAAAGCCCCGCCTGGAGTATTCAAATTCTGCCCAGTATACAAAGCCCTGTTCCCTGCCTTCCAGAATAAACTGCAGGTCATCGATAATTGTCTGGCCGGAGTTGTAAATTTGAAAAAGGTCGCGGGCCGCTTCTGCCCAAACTTCCTCTGTTATCCCCCACATCTCCAACACTTTTGCAATATAGCCGATCTTCCCGTTAAGGCTCAGGAAAAGTTCAATACAACGCGTTCCGCATTCTAAAACCGCATTGTATGATGTGTTTGCAAGCATTTTTTCATTTGACAGCCTTAAGGTTATCCGGCCGGAATCACCTTCGTCGTTTGACAGGGCAGATGCAAGCTCCCCTAGTTGCTGAAAGAAAAAGTGGACATTTCCTTGTGCCTCCAGCAGTACTTCACGAGAATCTTTAATTGTTTCCGACCATTTTTCAACATCTTCAGGCGGAACCTTTTCCGCCAGCCTGAACAATGCTTTTCCGGCTGCGCTTAACCAACGGTTAAGAGCACCTTGAGTAACCTGCCGGCCCAAATGAACAGTGGCAGATTCTTCCAAGTGGTGAGCTTCGTCGATAATTAACGCTTCGTAAGCAGGCAGTATCCGGTTTTCAACTTTCACATCAGAAAAAAGCAGAGAGTGGTTGGTAATGATCAGATTTGATTCTTCCGCTTCTCTTTTAGCCGCGTTCACAAAACAGTATTTTAGATAACGGCATCTGGAACCCATGCATCCATCACTTTCCCCGCAAATGGAAAGCCAGAAATCCTCTTCGGCCGGAATAACGTTGAGTTCACTTTTATCACCGGTTTGAGTTACTGTCAGCCAGGTCAGGACGCGTGCAAAAAAACCGGCCTCCTGCGGTTGATGAGGGTTTTCCAGAACGCTGAACCACCTGCGCAAGCAGATATAATTTTGCCTGCCCTTAACCAATGAGGCTTTAAAGGGCCTGCCGGTTACTTTTGCAGCCAAGGGAATGTCCTTGTGCCATAATTGCTCCTGAAGGTTTATCGTGCGGGTGGCAACCAGAACCCTTTGCCTGTTCAAACAGCTCCACAGCACCGAGGGGATTAAATAGGCCAGAGACTTGCCCACACCGGTACCCGCTTCCATTAACAAATACTTCTCTTCGTTAAGAGCCCTTGTTACCAGACGGATCATCTCCTGTTGCTGTGGCCTGTATTCGTAACCCGGTACAACATCCGCAAGAGGGCCGTCCTTTCCCACCAGTACAGCCACTTCATCTTCTGCAAGCAAAACCTTTTCTCTTTTTGCAGAAGGTTCCAAGGCATTAAGAGGCGTGCTTTCTTTTTTATCTGGCAGTCTCTTCCAATAAGGACTCTCAGGTATCTTCCTATCCGGAAATTTTTTAATAATGCTTTTCAGCAGCGATGTTGTAATAAACTGCCACTCAGACCGGGCTTCGGTTAGCAGGGCGTTTAACTGCGCCAGAACCTCAATATCGATGTCATGTAGCTTGTGGATCAGCTTGATCAGCAGGCCGGCGGCTGCCAGGGCATCATCTAAAGCGCGGTGCCTTGCCGCCGCCTCTACATTTAATCTTTCACACAATGATTCGAGGCGGTAGGTGGGCAAGCCTGGTACAGCCAGCCTGGCCAGTTCCACCGTATCGTAGGCCGGATTTTTAAAAGAAATTCCCCCGGCTGCAGCCAAAAATCCCATATCGAACCTGATATTATGCCCTGCTATAGGTGCGTCTCCGATAAAACCTAAAACCTTTTCACGCACACCGGAAAAAGCGGGGGCAGATGCCAGGTCGCTGTCATCAAGACCGGTAAGATTTTTTATTTTTAGCGGCAGAGGCCGGCCTGGGTTGACCATTGTATGATATATGTCGACAATCTTTAGATCTTTTAATCTTACCAGGCCGATTTCAATTATCCTGTCAGAAAGGGGATCCAGTCCCGTAGTTTCCAGATCGCAAACAACAATTTCTTTTATCATTAATCCTCAAGCTCTCCCGGACGCAAATTACAAGCATTTGAAAAAGTTCTTAAAACCATTTACCTGTTGCCTTTTATTCTTTTGGTTCCTTGCGCTCACACCTGATACGGTCCAGTTCCCGGACAAGCTGCTGATTTTGCTCCGTCAGCTCGCGAATTTTAATCATGCACTTCAGTTGTCTGTAAAAGCAGAGCAAAAGGGCGGCAAGGACCCCAATGGTAAAAGAAAAAATGACTACAAGTACCAGCGATACCTTTTGCAAGGTCCACCACAAGAACTTCAAATCAATAAAATATGAGTTCTGAACAGCAAAAACGGAAACAAGAACTGCAATGACAAGGACTAAAACTATATGTATCCGCATTTTCACCATATTCCTTTCTTTCAAAATTTCTAGAAAATATTATTAAATCCTCCATACTACTGAATTTAAAGGCCGAAAAAAGCCCCGGCGGATCATCCTGCCGGAGCTTTTATTGCAACAGAGATCTATAACTCCATGCTTTCTCCTGGAGATAAGATTTTAACTTCAGCGCTTGTTGCGGCTTCAACTGCAGACTTGAATTCTGCCGGGTCCTGTTCAATTAGCGGCCAGGTGTTGTAATGCATCGGGATTACCGTTTTGGGCTTCAACATTTTTACCGCTTCAAGGGCATCTTCCGGTCCCATGGTAAAGTTGTCGCCTATGGGCAACAGGGCCAGGTCTAACGAATTAAAGCGCCCAATCAGTTCCATATCTCCAAAAAGGCCTGTATCCCCGGAATGGTAAATTGTTTTACCGTCTATTTTTATTACAAATCCGCATGGATTTCCCAGGTATTCCATCGGCCCTTCACCAGTGCCAAAACCCGCGCCATGCCATGCAGGAGTAAGCTTAATTTTAACCCCGTCGAAAGCACGGCTGCCTCCAATATGCATTCCGTGAGACTGGGCACCGTGGCGCGCGCAATAGTCTGCCAATTCGTAAACGGACACTACCAGTGCATTAGACTGCCCGGCAATGGCTACTGCATCACCCAGGTGATCTCCATGCCCGTGACTGACCAGGACCAAGTCTGCTTTCACTTCCTCCGCTTTAGCCTTTGCAAGTGGGTTGCCGGTTAAAAAAGGATCGATAACGATTTTTTTGCTTCCTTCAATTAGAAACCCGGCATGTCCTAAAAAAGTTACCTTCATTGACTGTCATCTCCTTTCTTTTTCTTTTGATTATACTTAAAATTTTATCATATTTCACTTGCATCCCAAAATTTATAAACAGAAAAGCGCCTGTCGCCGGCGCAAAATTTAATGGTTTTTTTAATTATTTTTTTTCAAGCCTGAATCAGCTATAATCCACTCCAGGATTAAAGCCGCTGCGCTGTAAGGATCCATTTCCCTCGATGCAACTTTTTCCAGCAACTGATTTACCCGTCCCGGCAAGTTCAACTGCTGCCTTACCAAACGCTGCCACTGGTAGTTTACAATATCCAGGGCCTCGCTTTTCGCTCTTTCCTTCCGCCTCTCCAGGAATATTCCTTTTTCTATCAGGTAACTGCGGTGTTTTTCCACCGCGACCAACAGTTCACCAATACCTTCTCCCTTGTTTAACGTAGACGTTTTTACAACAGGAGGACGCCATTTAATATGATCATCCTGAAGGTCAAGCATCAATTCTATTTCAGCAGCTACACCATCCGAACCGGGCATATCGGACTTATTGACAGCAAACACATCGGCAATCTCCATTATTCCGGCCTTCATGGTCTGGATACTGTCTCCTGCTCCCGGCGTCAACACGACAACGGTAGTATCGGCAATGTACATAATATCAAGTTCTGCCTGACCAACCCCGACGGTTTCAATTATAATCCAGTCCATCCCGAAGGCGTCCATTACCTTGGCGACTTCCTTTGTTGTCTTGGCCAGCCCGCCCAGGCTGCCTCGCGTACCCATGCTGCGGATGAAAACTCCTTTGTCCAGGGCGTGCTCATTCATCCGGATCCGGTCTCCCAGGATGGCTCCGCCGGTAAAAGGGCTTGTGGGATCGACTGCAATAATTCCTATTGTTTCTTTTCTTTTTCTTATCTCGCTAACCAGGCGGTCAACCAAAGAACTTTTGCCGGCTCCCGGGGAACCGGTCACTCCCAATATATAACTACGGCCGGTTTTCGGATAAAGTTTCTTCAAAAGCTCGTCTTTTTCGGGCATTTCATTCTCTATAAAAGAGATAATTCTTGCCATTGCCCGCTGATCTCCCGCCCAGAACCTTTTAAACAGCTCTTCCAAAAGTACACCCCCAGTAACAATAAAAAATTTGAGAACACTCTCATAATAATCTTAACATATATATTTTTTTGAGTCCTATAATTTTAAAAATTATTTAAATAATTATTTTATTAATTAATTTTCTTATTTTAGTGTAATTTAACGAAATGTATTAGTGGGCCTCCTCCAAATATTTTTCAGCAGCAACTGCAGCCACGGCCCCGTCTGCCACAGCCGTAACCACCTGCCGGAGGAGTTTCCGGCGCACATCCCCGGCAGCATACAGGCCCGGTTGCGAAGTCATCATGTTTTCATCCGTAATGATATAGCCTTTCTCATCCAGGCTGACGATATCTCTGACCAAATCGGAGTTGGGCTTCTGTCCGACGTAAATAAAAACGCCGTCCACCTGTAAATCCCTTTCTTCCCCATTCTTAACGTTTTTCACGGTTACCGATTCCACCAAGTCTGAACCGCTGATTTCACTAACAACAGCATCCCATACAAATTCTATCTTTGGATTGCCAAAGGCCTTTTCCTGAACAGCCCTGGTTGCTCTTAGTTCATTCCGCCTGTGGATAATAAAAACCTTCTCGGCAAATTTTGTTAAAAAAATTGCCTCCTGGACGGCTGCATCTCCCCCGCCGATTACGGCAACCTTTTTCCCCCGGAAAAATGCTCCGTCACATGTGGCACAATATGAGACTCCCCGGCCGGTGTACTGCTCTTCGCCTTTCACCCCAAGCAACTGGGGCTGGGCACCGGTGGCAATAATTACCGCACCTGCCAGGAGTTCCCCATCCTCAGTTTTCACACAAAAACCTTTACCGTCAACCCTGATGCTTTCCACATTAACCGATACAATTTCAAGGCCAAAACGGCGGGCTTGCTCTTCCATTTTTTGCATCAATTCGAACCCGCCTATTCCTTCGGGAAAACCGGGATAGTTTTCTACCTGATCGGTACTAATCACAAGACCTCCCGGAATTCCTCTCTCCAAAAGCACGGTGTCGAGCTTCGCCCTTGAACCGTAAAGACCCGCAGAAAGCCCGGCAGGCCCCCCGCCTATAATCACCAGTTCCTTCTTTTCCATGAAAACCTAACCCCTCTGTCATATACTTCTTTTATCTTAGTTATCTTAACTTATCAATAACTCTTCAGTCAATAATAAAAAGATAATAACTTCATAAGTTTCTGTATTTTCAGAATATATATTTAAAATATAAAAAAAGGACAATTAATTGTCCCTGCCTGAGAAAAGATGACCATTACAATTTTCACCATGGATTCATTAAAATGGGTTACCCTCCCGCCCTATCTGATGTTCAGGCTTAACAGAATATCTTCCAGAACCTTTTTGATATCCTGGTCCCCGTTAATGTTTTTTAGCAATCCCCTTTCTGAATAATAATTTATTAGGGGCTGCGTATGTGCTTCATATACCTCTAGACGGTTGATTACTGCCATCTCATTGTCATCACTGCGCTGGTAAAGTTCACCGCCGCACGCATTGCATCTTCCTTCAATTGCGGGCTTATTGAACAGCACGTGATAGCTGGCACCGCAGGAACGGCAAATGCGCCGCCCGGTAAGACGGACTATTATTTTTTCCCTTGGCACGGTTATATTAATCACGCCGTTCAGCTTCAGCCCCATGGAGTCAAGGGTTTCATCCAGCACCTCGGCCTGCGTCACATTGCGCGGAAAGCCGTCCAGCAAAAATCCATTTTCACAATCAGGCTGCAACAGGCGCTCTTTTACCATGCCTACAACCACCGAATCAGGAACCAGTTCTCCTTTATCCATATATTCCTTCGCCTTTTTGCCCATCTCAGTACCTTCCTTAATAGCCTTGCGGAACATATCGCCTGTAGAAATATGGGTAATATTTAATTCTTTTATTAGCGCTTCCGCCTGGGTTCCCTTACCGGCCCCCGGAGGCCCCATAATTAACAGGTTCACTACTATCCCTCCCAATATACTTTCCCTTTTGGACAAAAACCGGCAAGGCTATTATACCATAGGATTGTTCATCCGCGAAAATAAACTGGAAATTTTCATTGGCCAAAAATAAGAAAAGCAGCGTGGGCGTAAACCGCCGCCGTGGTCGCCGGGCTGCTGTGTTCCAGAAAAGCGGCCACTGAAGGAAAAGAATACCCAACGTCAAGCAGGAGGGAGCCCACCGTGTGTCGATTTCCGGAACCAATAGGGTTATATGTGTTCGATTTACTCCCATCTTCAAGCGAAAAAAATAAAACCTTTTCCCGGCCTTCCTTGCCTCCCTTGTTAAAATATGGATGGCCTGGCGATCACCTTTGAAGTCGATTGCAATAACTGGTAAACCGCGCCGGATGGCTTGAACGCAGATGGGAATGAAGGTAGACGTGTTCGGTCATTTCTGACCAGTCTACTCGGACCGGCTGCCGGCGGTCATCTAGCCCAAGGAAAACCAGAACTGCCGGAGTGCGTTTGACCTCTCTTTCCCAGTCGAACTCAACTTTTTTAAATCGAATTGATTAGATAACTCTTTTTCCCACAAAGAACTTTACCGGCACATGAATGATTTTGTTAGCGGCAGTTTTATCTAGCGACATTTGTTCAAGCGTTTTGGCAACCCTGGCGGTATAATATCTTTCACCGCATTGCCTGCATACGCCGGCCGGAACATTTTCGAAAATCATTAATTCATCCCCTAGCCGGTAATCAACCCGAACCTTCTTCTCCGTTACTTTGCCTCCGCAGAAGGAGCAATCAGCATACTCGTGCTTCATTGGTCTTTCCTCCGTTTCCTTGTTTTCCAGTCACAATTATCTCCCCATTAAGTATTGCCATTTCTATGTCTTCAATAAACAGATTGTCGTTTCTTCTCTCCTGTTCTGCATGATGAGAAACTTCGTACCGTTCTTCCAGTATGGCTTTTCGTATTAAAAGGATATCCAGGGAATTTGCCCCCTTTACTTCAATACCTGTATTCTTATTTTAAAAACAGGCCCGTATTCAGCCAAAGTCACCACTCCTGTGGTTATAATTATATCAGATTATGATAAAATAAAAGCACTTTAATTTCTTACAAAGTTCTGAGGAATTTCGGCATGTCCCCTGGCCTTTTGCCCGCGTGACTCTCGATAAATTAAGGGTTTCTAGTGGGACTATGCAGTAAGATTTTTTCTGTTAAAAATATAAAAAGCCTTGATTTCCAAGGCTTTCAGGGCCTAACTGGTCGGGATGACAGGATTTGAACCTGCGACCTCACGGTCCCGAACCGTGCGCTCTAGCCAAACTGAGCTACATCCCGGCGACTAAAATTTAAATAAATGCCTATTCCGGTTGCAAGTAGTATTTTGCCACAGTGCACTTAAAAAGTCAATATAGATGGTGAGCAAAATGCTTAGCAGAACGGCTAGGGTTTCTTTCACAGTACTCTAACCGGTAAACTTTTATTGAAATGCAGGTATTCCCGGATAAAAAATAATGTTGGGAGCGGTTCGGTATAAGGCGTGCTAACCCATTTCTGTTGACACCTTCCATACCTGAACGCCTCCATCAGCAGTGCCAATTCCTATCAACCCTTCATTGCTTAAAGCAAGATCGTTTATCGGCCTGTTTATCCGCACCGCCCAGTCAGGAGATTTTTGCTCAACCGGCAGCTTGAACCCAAAAAGATAACCTTCAGGGGTACCTGCTATAAGAGTCCCGGAATTTTCCCCCCATAGCCTGCCGCTGGTTAAAGCCGGCAAAACACTGCCCAGGTTGTCTGAAATCAGTGTACTTTCAAGCTGGCGGTTGACTTCCATTACTCTCAGCATTCCGTCCGCACCGCCCCAGGCAATTTCTTCACCTGGCCTCGTCCTCAAATCGCCTTTGGTTAGAGAGGTAACATTTGTGGAAAGATTTACCATCGCAGGCCCTTCTACAAATCCCATTTCTGTATAAGTTAAAAGAAACAGGCCCGACGCGCCGTTATTTCTATATGCAGCAGCAATCACCGGCGGCCTCTGTTCTCCCTTTAAGGCCAATGCAGTTACTTTCTGGGCGGGACCGGGCAATACCCTGATCGCAGCAAGGTTTAACCGCATCCCCCCCTCAGGCATCCGGAAAATATAAAGAGCCTCTTTGCTTTCCGATGCAGCAATAACTTCTTCTTTACCATCGCCGTCAATATCTGCCAAGGCAAGATCGACAAAACGGGCGCCTGGTTCAGATTCCGTTTCCCATAATGCGTACAGCTCCCCTGCACGCCAGCCGTATACCTTTACCGTATCCTCAAATCCTAAAACCACATGATAAGAACCTGAAACTGGCAGTCCCACTGCAAGGGCCAACACCCTCTTACCCAAGGCTACGGACGAGCTGAGAAAATATGTCTGATCAGCAGGTGTAAAGAGAAAGACCTTTTCCCCTGCCGCTGCTACCAGGTCAGACCTGGCACCGGAAATTGTCCCCCAACCGACCTGAACAGTTCCATTCAGCCCGTCTTTGTGCCAGGTTGTTTCTGCTAATGAAAAAGGCATCGGCTTTCACCGTTCTTTTCTTATATGCAGACCGGCAAGATGGTTAAATTCCCGCCATTAGACATTTGGGCTTATTATACGGTATGCACTGCTTGTATTTAATGTCACCAGACTTTTTTAGCACTTTTTTCCTTACCCTTTATTATATGGGTTATTACGGGCACATCCGGTAAAGCATCCGCGGAAAAGGTATTGCCTCGCGTATGTGTTCTATACCACAAATCCAGGCCAGCAGCCTTTCGAGGCCGAGGCCGAATCCAGAATGCGGAACGCTGCCGTAACGCCTCAAATCCAGGTACCATTCGAATGCCTCTTCCGGCAGTTTATGCTGGACTAGTCTTTTCTTCAACAGCTCCAGTTCGTCTATCCTTTGTCCGCCTCCGATAATTTCACCATACCCCTCAGGCGCCAGAAGATCGGCACCCAGCACTACATCCGGGTTTTCAGGGTCTGGCTTCATATAAAACGCTTTAATATCAACAGGAAAACGATGGATGAAAACCGGCAGCCCGAAATGTTCGGAAATCATTGTCTCATGCGGGGCACCGAAATCGTCTCCCCACTTAAAATCAACACCCTTGCTGTTAAGAAAATCTACCGCGTCGGTATAGCTCATCCGGGGAAAAGGCGGGGTTACACCGGTCAGCCTGCCTGTATCCCTCCGCAACAATTCCAATTCCTTTTTGTTGTTTTCCAGCACCCGCCTTACCAAATAGCTCACCAGTTCCTCTTGGAGCCTGATATTATCCTCAAAGTCAAAAAAAGCCGCCTCTGCCTCCACCATCCAGAATTCCATTAAATGGCGCCTGGTTTTTGACTTTTCTGCCCTGAAAGTTGGGCCAAAACAATAAACCCTTCCCAATGCCATTGCAGTAGCTTCATTGTATAACTGACCGCTCTGGGAAAGATAAGCTTTTTCACCGTGATAGTCTATCTCAAAAAGGTTTGTCGTTCCTTCGCAGGCAGTTGGAGTTATAATGGGCGCGTCGGCCAGAACGAAATCCCTTTCCTCGAAAAAGTCCCTGCATCCTTTCTCCAGCTCTGAACGTATCCTTAAAATAGCCGACTGGCGTGGAGTACGGATCCAGAGATGCCTCCGCTCCGCCAGAAAGTCCACCCCGTGTTCTTTTAAACTTATTGGATATGGCTCCGCCATGTGAACAATCTCCAGGCCTGTTACCTGTATCTCAAACCCGCCCGGGGCACGGGGCTCTTCCCTTACCGTGCCCCGGAGCATGAGAGAGCTTTCCTGGGTAATATTTCCGGCCAGAGAAAACAAGTCCTCTCCGGCAGCCTTTTTTTCAACCACCCCCTGCACCAGCCCTGTTCCGTCCCGCACAATTAAAAAACATATTTTCCCGGATGACCGCTTATTATAAAGCCACCCTTTGATTAACACTTCCTGTCCGGCATAATTTCCCAGGTGCTTGATTAAAACCTTTTCCACAATTAATCACCCCTGGCTTAGATTTCTCCGTTTTATTTTATAATACTCATCGATTATAAACCTATACCAAAAAGACTTATTAACCTTCACTACCCTAATTATTTTTTTTATATTTCATGGTTTATCCTTCCTTCAAATTTAACTTCTTTTCGCAGCAAGTAAATTATAAATTATTTTATTTGCCGGCCGATAAAGTTAAAAACGGCCCTTTTGAGCCGTTAAAAGCATTGGAAAATTATGAGAATTATTATGGCCGCTTCAGGCACCCCCTTGCAGCCGCATGCGTTGCCGGCACCGGATTACAGACGTGGAAGCCGCGTCCACGGTAAAGTTCCTTGCCACATAATCAACGACGATTATTCCGGTCTAAAACAACTGTTTGTTACAGGCTTATTTGGAAGCGCGCTGCCAGGAAGATACAGGGAGTTGCCAAAATGAAGCATTTTTACCGCCACAATTTTCAAGCTTTTTTAAAATTAACCGGTTCTCTCTAACTTCGATAAAAATTTCGCTTCCGCAGTCTATTCCAAGAGATTTCATAATGGAGCGAGGTATAGTTACCTGCCCGTAAGGGGTGATATAGGATAATTTTGGCATCGGACTCTCCTCTGGTGCTTAATTTTGCCGCCAGCTATTTAATTATAAAGTATGGCCGGTTTTCCATCCAGGGGATATTATTAAGAGGTTTTGTCATTCTTTGGCGGCCAGCAAAACAAAACGGCTTGAACTTTTTCTGGTATAATGTAAGATATAGTATATAGTATATGATAATTTTAACAGACAGGGTGTGAATCAATTGGCAATCTCTAAAAAAATTGAATCTTCTCTCGCCGGCGCCTCCTGGATCCGCAGGATGTTTGAAGAAGGAGAGAAATTAAGAAAGCTTTACGGGCCTGACAGGGTCTACGATTTCACCCTTGGCAACCCTAATGTCGAACCTCCCGCCGCTTTCAAAGAAGAGCTGAAGAAACTTGCCCTGGAACCCGTTCCCGGAATGCACCGCTACATGAGCAATGCCGGATATCCCGAAACGCGCCGGGCCGTAGCCGAAGTGCTGGGCGAACAGACAGGCCTGCCCTTTAACGAAAATCACATAGTAATGACCTGCGGCGCCGGGGGGGCTCTCAACGTAGTGCTGAAAACCCTGCTGGATCGAGGTGATGAGGTAATTGTCCTGTCACCCTACTTTGTCGAGTATAAATTTTACATCGACAACCACGGAGGCATATGCAGGGAAGTCCCCACCACTGAAGAATTCAAACCGGATTTGGATGCCATCGGCAGGGCCATAACCTCACGCACAAAAGCTATCATCATCAACTCTCCCAACAACCCCACCGGAGTAGTTTACAACAATGCCCCGCTGGCCGAACTGGGCGAGTTGCTTGATAATGTAAAAAGAAAAACGGGGCAGGCGGTGTACGTCATTTCTGACGAACCTTATGCAAAAATCGTTTACGACGGCATTACCGTCCCCAGCGTCTTTAATTACATTCAAGACAGCATAGTTGTTACCTCCCACAGCAAGGATCTTGCCCTGCCCGGCGAACGGATTGGTTATATTGCTATTTCACCGGCAATTGAAAACCCCGGCCTGCTGATGGAGGGACTGATTTTTTGCAACCGCACTCTTGGGTTTGTCAATGCACCTGCACTAATGCAGCGCATCGTGGCCAGGCTCCAGCGCGAAAGCGTTGATATTTCGGAGTACCAGGAAAAAAGAGACATTCTTTACAACAACCTGACGGCTATGGGCTTCCAAATGGTCAAGCCGCAAGGAGCCTTTTACCTTTTCCCCAAATCGCCCCTGCCCGATGATGTGGCTTTTGTCATGGAAGCGCAAAAACATAACATTTTACTTGTACCCGGCAGCGGCTTTGGTACACCTGGTTACTTCCGGATTTCCTATTGCATAGACAAGCAAATTATTCTCAATTCCCTTCCTGCTTTTAAAGAACTGGCAGACAGGTTGGGACTGAGTTCCTAAAAAACGGAGAACAGAACTGCGCACCCAAACAACAGGTAGTCCCCGGAAAAAATTGCCGGGGATTTATTATTATGAAAATATTTGACACAAATTAACAAAATCTTTAAAGGATTTTCCAAGCATGATAAAGTATTTAGAACACAACTAAAAAAGGAGGAGATAACTTGCACCGTTTGTTAAGTGCCTGGAAATTTGTGTACATTCTGCCGCTGATTGTTGCGCTTATATATATTGCTCTTTTAGAAAACACCCAATTCAACAACTATCCCGTTTTGCTTTTTTTAGCTGCCCTGGTCAGTATCGGACTTTATAAATTTGACAGGATAAAAAACAGGAAGGCTTTGAACAATGAGGCAATACTCAGGATGGAGGGAGAGATTAACTGGCTGAGGGGCGTACTGGAAGGCCTTCCCCTGGGAGTTGTTGTTTTCGATACTTCCAGTAAAATCGTCTATATCAACAACGGCTTTGAAAATATTACCGGATATGGCAAGGAACTGTTAGGACTTGAATACAAGGCCCTGGAGGAAAAACTTTTTCCCCTTCCGGAGCGAAGAAATCTCGATATTGAAAAGGCTATTAAAAACTGTCAACAAATGAACGAGCACAGACGTTCCCTGATCAGCAAAGACGGCCGGGTAATAACCGTAAAAGCCAAAATATTGCCTTTAAAAAGCTCCAAGGGGGCTTTAACCGGTACACTTTGCCTCTTTTGCGAAACCGCCAGTTATCTGGAACTGCAAAACCTGCGGCAAAAAACCCACTTTTTCCTCGATTTTACCTCATCCTGCGTGCTGGCAGTGGACAATCGGCTTAGGGTAACAATTTTTAACGCTGCCTCAGAAAAACTGACCGGCCTTAAAAAGGAAGATGTCCTTGGCAGGCATGTAACCGAAATATTCAACGATTACGAAGCTGAAAATTACCCTATCATAAAGACCATTATTACCGGCGAAACTTTTCATAATTACGAAGTTACCCTGTTTGTAAACGGCCAGATGCGGACGCTGCTTTTCGATACCGCGCTGATTACTGATGACGGCGGCAAAGTGAACGGGGCGATAGGAATTTTTAAAGATATTTCAGAAAGCAAGAGAATCGAGGAAGAGCTTAAGAGGACGGTCTTTGCATATTCAAAAGAGAAAAGTTTCATGAGAAATGTTTTAAACAACCTTCCTCTTGCCATCATTACCTATGACCGCGATCTGATGCCCACTTTTATGAACAAGATGGCTGAAGACCTAACCGGCTACCGTTTTGAAGAATTCGCCAGTTCTATGCAGAATATTTCTGCCAACGAGCCGGTATTCCCTTCCAGTGATTTTAGCCGTCATCTGGCAGAGGCCGTCTTGAGCAGCGGCGAGCCAATCTTTGGTGAACAAAGAACGATAACTTCCCGCGACGGTACGGCAATACCCGTTTCCCTGGATATTCACCCTATTTACAGTGCCCTCAGGGAGAAAAACGGCGTAATGATTATTGCCAGGGATATCAGGGAAATAAGAGAACACGAGCACCTGCTTTACCTTTCCAAATGCATCCTCAATTCTTTAAACTCTGCGGTCATCTCCATAGATGCCAACTACCGCATTATTATCTTCAACCCGTTTGCTGAAAGGCTTTTTGGCATAAGTGCCGATCATGTAATTGGTAAAAATATAAACGAGGTGCATTTGCCGTTCCTAAAAGAAGAAAGAATGCTCCAAAATACACTTGAAATCGGCACTGGTTTTCAGTTTACAGAAGCCGCCATACAGGTGAAAGGTGAAGAGATAACCCTTTTAATTAACTCAGCTGTTGTAAGAGATAAAGATGACAATATTGTCGGAGCAGTAGCCATTTTTCAAGATATTACTGAGTTGAGACGTACTCAAAAAGCAGTAAGAGAAAGGGAAAGGCTGGCAATAATTGGGCAGATGGCAGCAGGCATGGCTCACGAAGTAAAAAATCCTTTAACTGCTGTCAGAGGGTTCACCCAACTGCTTAAAGAAAAATGTCCCGATAACCCCAAACTGGTCAGCTATGCGGAAATCATACTGGAAGAGATAGACCGGGCCAACAGCGTAATTACAGAATTCCTGCAACTGGCCCGTCCCAAGCAACCTGCTTTAAAACGGCAGTCTTTGAACAGTCTTGTAGAAGAAATAGCGGCCATAGTCAGCTCTCAGGCCTTTCTCAAAAATATAAAGGTAGAATATGAATGTGTAGACAACCTGCCCCTCTGCATGCTGGACCGCGACCAAATCAAGCAGGTTTTGCTTAATATGTGCCAGAACGCCATCGAAGCAATGCCCGGCGGAGGTATACTTGTAATGAAAACCGGTTTTTTACCGGCACAAAAAGAGGTATTTATAGATATTAATGATACGGGATGCGGCATACCCCGTGAACAGATCGAAAAAATCGGTGTACCCTTTTTCACCACTAAAGCCGACGGCACCGGACTGGGTCTGAGCATTTCTTATTCTATTATTGGAGCCCATAAAGGGCGGGTGGAAGTGGACAGCAAGGAAGGCAAGGGAACAAAGTTTCGAATCTACCTGCCCTGCTGTTAAAACACTTTTATAAAGAACCACGCAATCATCACTGCTTCCACTGCCAGTTTGAGCACCGTGCTTCCGAGCAACCCGATGATGGTGCCAATACCAACCTGAAATGCTTTTTCGAGAGGGCTTTTATGGTACAGTTCCCCAGCTATTGCTCCAATAAAAGGGCCAAAGATAAGGCCGAATGGTCCCAGCAAAATTACTCCGAGCAGTCCGCCGATGAGACTGCCCCAAACGGCCGCCCCTGAGCCGCCATACCTTCTAACCCCCCAAATGCCTGCCAGGTAATCAATTAAAAATATCAATATAACAGCCAGGCCCTGACCGGCATAAAATGTCCAGGGGAGGTTGCTAAAATTAACAAATATACCATATATAAGCATTCCCAGCCAAATTAAAGGCGCTCCCGGCAATGCCGGCAATACTGTGCCGATGACACCCGCCGTAAAAAATACCACTGCTAAAATCATGCCGACAAGAGACATCCTGCAACCTCCCTTTATTTTTTACATTTTTTATATTCTTATTATATGACAAAATAGGCCACTTTTAGTGGCCTTCCCGCAACTGCCCTTTCTAAAAAACTAGCTTAAAGACGCCCTTTCGAAACAACTCTTTACCGAACCCTGCCTGCAAGTACCGCCTGTTTCCGGAAGGTCCTCTTTCTGGCAGGTACCACCTGAACCACACCATTTGCAATCGCTTAATTCACATTCTCTTGGCATCACTATTTCACCTCCGAGATTATTTTACCCTTTACAGGATGGGAATAATCTGGCAACTTCAGGACAGGTTGTTTTTATGCGGAAGTATTCGCCTTCAACGTTTTTTTGCCGTTAAAACCTGCCTTCCTCCTACTTCGGACAACTCTACCCCTTCAAAGCCGGCATCTCCCAGCCAGGCAGAATATTGCTCGAAGGTCCAGGTACCGCCGTTAGAAGTGCTAATAAGCATGTTGACGCCGAATACAGCTGCTGCCGGGTTGGTGCCGCGGACAAAATCAACCACTGCAATCTTTTTTCCAGGCGCCAGGACGGCAGCAGCTTTTTTAAACAGTTCCCTGTTTTCGTGCTCGCCGTAAATATGGCAAACATTACCGAGAAAGGCCAGATCAAAAGGGCCCGGCGGAAGGGCTAAATTAAAGTCCCCGGGAATCATTTCTATTCCTTCTGTTCCTTCCAGAAAAGGTGTCATATATTCCACCACCTCAGGCAGGTCAAGCACGGTCACCCTGGCGCCCAACGAGGCAAAAGCCCTGGCATAGGTAAGCGGACCGCCGCCCACATCGAGTACCTTTTTACCCTTGCCGTCTCCCTCCAGGCAAAAACCTGCCACTGCAGGCGCGCCCTGCCGTGCACTATGGCTCATGGCAGCCATAAAATACTTAATATTTTCCGGCCCTTTTTCTCGCGGGCGGGGCCGCCCCGTACGTATTACTTCCGGCAGGTGCACCCAGGAATTTATAACATTATACCGATGCATAAAAGAAAAGCCGGTGTAGTTTTGCGCCTCCGGATTGTAAAGCATATCTTCAGCTTCTTTAGTAAGCCGGAGCTTTTCACCCTGCTTGGTTAAATATCCCAGTGCAATAAGCGCCTCGGCAACTACCCATACTGCCCTGACGTCTGCGCTGATTTCTCCGGCCAGCTCTTCCACGGTTGCCGGCTTGTATTTAATGGCCTCCAACATACCGGTTTTTACTGCCGCACCCAAAATTAAAAGTTCCTGGGGCACGACAAATGCCGTTTCATCAGGCACTCTTTCCACATCCCTTCTGCCCGGTTAAATTCGTTCGGGATTATTTGCTCCTGTATGAGTTTATTCAGTTAATTTACGTTTTACAAGTTTCAATACAACAATACGTATCAGGGCGCAAGAACTGCCCGGGGCTGAGCAAAATAGCGGACAATACCGGCATAAATAGCCCAGGCAATTTTATTCTGATAAATGGGATCCAGCATTAATTTTTCTTCCTGGGGGTTGGTAATAAACCCTATCTCAATTATGACACTCGGCATTCTCGCCATACTGTTGGCAAAATAATCTACCTGTCTGGCCTCCCGGCCGGGGTTGGCCGAAAAGCGATTTAATTCGTTCTGGATGGCCACCGCCAGCTTCCTGCTCTCCTCCGAACCCGGCTGGGAAAAGGTTTGGGCGCCGTCCTCCCGTGGATCAGGAAAACTGTTGACGTGAATACTGATAAACAGGTCAGCCTTCCTGTTGTTGGCCAATTCAACCCGGCGGCTTAGGTCCTGTAACTTGGCCTGGTACAGGTTTTTCGTTTCCGGGTCGCTTAAATCACGGTCGCTCTCTCTGGTAAGCACTACCTCCGCTCCGCCCTGCCTGAGTATTTCTGCCAGCTTTTTTGACACTTCCAGGACTATATCCTTTTCATGTTTGCCGGTGCTGCCAAGAGCGCCGGGATCATCACCGCCGTGCCCCGGATCAATAACAATCAGCTTGCTGGCCAGCACCCAGGAGATAGCCGAGAGGTGACGTTCTTCAAAGCGTGCGGTAGCAGCATGGAAAGCGGTAAGAATTGCAATTACCGCTGTAATTGTTACCAAGGCAGCCAGGCACCTGCTCCTTTTCCGCCTGCGCAAAAAAGTAAAGGCTAATTTCATTCTGCCGCCCTTCCCTTAACAAAATCAGAAACACTCCCTTTTCTAAGGCATTTTAGGGAATGATCCTGATTCAGGAAGCTTTTGTCTCCTATACTGGACTTCCCGCTTCCTTTTTAGGGTATGCCTTAGACGGTCAAAATATGTTGCATAAAGCCTTCACTTTAAGCCTTAATAACATCGATCAGCTTCCTTGCTGCTGTCCAGCAGTTGTTTGTAAGCATCTCCACATCCTCCTTGCCGGCACCGTCAATATGAATGCCGGCAACAACGACTACAGGACACCTCCAGGTTTTAGCAATTTCCTCCGCTATCGGCCTGGCTATCTCGTCATCCTTATGCCCCAACAGCGGGACCACGGTTGTATTGCAGCTAATCTTTTCCGGATCAGCCAGTCCCGGTCTAGGGATACTTAAAGCAATTGCCCCCACGTGTGCTTTTTCTCCGCCATAAATTTGCACTACCAAGCCTTCTTTTGTTATTGTGGCCCACAGCTCTATCCGGAACCTCCCCTTACCGGCACGAAATACCGACGTCTTAACCACAACGGCACCCCCGGATTATAAAATTCAAAACAGTGTCCCAGGAGGTAAAGAAGTTTTGTATACTTTTTGCTCATTCCAGAGCCCGCCCGGGAAAACGCTTATCACCAACCCTTCTGGTAACTCTCTCCCGGTCGAAGAATTCAAGAAGCGGCAAGGCATACTTTCGCGAAGTCTGCAGGAGGTCCCTCATTTCACCGACCGTTATTTCACCTTTCTCTCCCAGGTAAGCCGCTACTTTTTCACGGGCTTTCTTTAAAATATCGCTTTTAAAGTAAAGGGCCTCGCCCACTTTAACTATATCTCCAGTTCTAATAAGGTACTGGAGAAGCTCGGTCCCGTCGGTCTCGTCCATTCCCGTCTCACGGCAGATTTCTTCCCAGGATGGCGGCTGAAATGAAGCCTTGCCAAAAATATCAAAAATTATTTTAACTTTTTTCTCCATTTCGGGATTTGGACCGGGAGTGAAAGAACTCAATGCCACTGCCTGGGAGGTTAATTTCAGCAAGCCGTCTCTTTCCATCTCTGCAAGCAAAAGCTGAAAAGCCTTACTGCTTAAGGCCTGAAATCTGCGGGAGCGCAGTTCTTCTTTCGGGTACCCTTCCCGTAAAGGGTAATCACGGTGGTAACCAGTTAACAGTTTTTCTATCTCATCTGCCCACTGCCTGTATATGTCCATTGAAACAAGGTATATCCTTCCATCACCGGTAATCGTTTTCAGTTTGCCTGCGCTGGTCAGTTCATTAACCGCTTTCAATACTTCATCTGATCTTAAAGAGGTGGCTGATACAATCTCATCTGCCTCCTTTAGCCCGCGGCAGCTTAACAAGTAATGCTCCACCACTTCCTCTGGTGCGCCCTTTTCACACATGGCTAAGGCATCCAGGACCTCTTTGCGGTAGCGCTTGTGCTTACGTCCAGGCAACGGATCAATAACTGTGCCGCCGCCAATTGTTTGCATGGGCGAATAAGACCTGATTACAAAATGATCTCCCCTCACCGCCACCGTTTTTTCTTCCAGCTCGATCTGAGCGTAAGCCCAAAAGCCTGGTTCCAACTCCTCCCGGTCAAGCAGAATAACCCGGCCCAGGGTTTCTCTGGTGCCGAGGTATAAACGCACTCTGGCCCTGTTTTTCAGGGGCCTGGCTGCACTTTTCAATAAAACCAGACGGACATCAATGCGCTGAGAGGGAAATACACTTTTCGGGCCGGCCACCACACTGCCGCGTTCCAGTTGATCCACTTCCAGCCCGGCCAGATTAACTGCCACCCTCTGACCTGCTTTGGCCACCTCCACTTTCTCTCCGTGCACCTGTAGGGAACGGACCCTTGAGGTAAGACCCTGCGGCTGGATCTCCACCGCATCTCCGACCCGCAGCATGCCGGAAACCATCGTGCCGGTTACTACGGTCCCGAAGCCGGTTATGGAGAAGACCCGGTCCACAGGCAATCTAGGCGCTCCCGCGCACAGCCGGGCCTGTGTTGCCTCTGCCACCTCATCAATCAGTTTTAGTAATTCTTTGATTCCCTTCCCGGTTAATGACGAAACCACGGCTACAGGAGCGTCTTCAAGTACCGTACCCTTTAAAAAGTCTCCAATCTCTTCCTTCACCAATTCCAGCCATTCTTCATCTACAAGATCGGATTTCGTAATTACCACAATACCCTTTTTAACCTGAAGCAATTGTATAATGTCGAGATGCTCTCTGGTTTGCGGCATTACTCCCTCGTCGGCGGCAATTACCAGCAAAACCAGATCAAAACCGCCCGCCCCGGCAAGCATGTTTTTAATAAACCGTTCGTGCCCGGGCACGTCAACTATTCCTGCCCTGCGTCCGCTTGGCAAGCTAAGAGAAGCAAAGCCAAGCTCTATGGAAATGCCCCGGTCTTTCTCTTCCTTCAGGCGGTCGGTGTCAATCCCGGTCATTGCTTTAACCAGCGCCGTTTTCCCGTGGTCCACATGACCGGCAGTACCAATTATCAGGTGTTTCAAACTGCAGCACCTTCCCCAGTTTTATCTAATGCTTTTGCCAGAGCCTTGGCAATCATCTGAAACTGCCCGCCGCTTACAGTGCGGACATCGAGGAGAAGCCTTTCTTCCCGCACCCTGCCGATCACGGCCGGTTCTCCCCTGCGCAAGGCCTCTTGCAAATCGCCTGCTGACATCTGCACAGGACAGACGGCTACCACAAATGTCGGCAGAACAGCAGTAGGCATAGCCCCCCCGCCTACTGCCGAGCTGTCTTCTTCCACATAAATGCTCGCCTTTTCCTTTACGGACTCACTTAATATTCCGGCCAGTTGAAGGGCCTTTTCCTTAAGCTGTTCCGGGCCTGCGGTCAGCATTTGCAGGACGGGCACCGTTCTGATGGCATGATTTTCATCAAGGTATTCCCGCAAAGTCGCTTCTAAAGCGGCAACCGTCATTTTGTCAATTCTAATGGCCCTGGTTAAAGGGTTCTTTTTCATTGCCTCTATGTACCTGCTTTTTCCGACAATAATGCCGGCCTGCGGGCCACCCAATAACTTATCCCCACTGAAGGTAACCACATCCGCCCCCGCTCCCACTACCTCCTGAACGGTAGGTTCACCAGGCAGCCCATAACGGTTTAAATCAACCAGAAAACCGCTGCCTAAGTCGGACATTACGGGCAGGGAAAAGGCGCGCCCGAGCTCGACCAGTTCGGCTACCGAAGTCTCCCTGGTAAAACCAATGATGCGGTAATTGCTGGTGTGAACATGTAGCAACAAGGCCGTGTTCTGGTTAATAGCCTGCCGGTAGTCATCAGGATAAGTTTTATTGGTGGTTCCTACTTCAACCAGGCGTGCGCCGCTTTGGGCCATAACCTCGGGAACCCGGAAAGAACCTCCTATTTCCACCAGTTGACCCCTGGACACTATCACTTCCCGCCCTCTGGCCAGCGTGCTTAAGGCGAGAAGCACTGCCGCGGCATTGTTGTTGACAACCAAGGCTGCTTCTGCACCGGTGAGAGAAACAAGCAAGGGTTCAAGCGGCGCGTACCTGGATCCCCTTTTTCCGGTATCAAGGTCCAGCTCCAGGTTGGAATAACCCGATATCACACTGTTAACTGCCTCCCTGGCCCCTTCACTGAAAGGAGCCCGTCCCAGGTTTGTGTGCAGTACCACACCGGTAGCATTTATTACCGGACGGAGCTTGTGGCGGACAGTCCGGTCAACGTTTTCAAGAGTTTTTCTGGTTATCACATCCAGAAAAAACGTTTTATCCTCTACTTTCCCCTCTGGCAAAACTCCGTCCAGGATTGCCCGGCGCTCTTCTGCAAGGGCTTTGCGCACAGCCCGAACCACCACCTGGCGCGGATGGCCGGCCAGCAGGTGCAAGACCCTTCCGTCCCTGAGCACCTCGTCAACCGACGGTAGCATTCTCAAGCACCATTCCTTCAGTTCGCTGCTCATATAACCTCCAAAAAGCTTAAGATTTCACAAACAATGAGTTCCTTAAAATTATATGGCAGTGCCAGATCAAAAGCAAGTACCGTTAAAATTTAAGGTAAATGCTGCTTTTTTTAAAGGATATAAACGCCTGCTGTCAAGATGAACTGGATTGTATTATAATTAATATTGTCTATAAGCAAAAAGAATTTAATTTTTATTGCCGGGCAGGAAATGGTGCTGTATTGCAATAAATAAATACTTAATATATTAAAAGATACCAGGAATTGCAGTTGCTGTTTAACAGGAGGTAAAGCAATGATTCAAGAGGTCCGGGTAACTGTCAAGGACGGGATTCCCGACAAAAAGGGCGAGGATGTTCTTTACGAGATAAACCATGCCCTTGGCATTAAAAACGTCGAAAAAGTAAGAACGGCCCGGGTTTACCGATTTGAAGGCATTGGCAAGGATGACGCCGCCTATCTGGCCGAAAAGCTGCTGGCTGAAGATGTTTTTCAGTTCTACCGGATTAACGGGCCAGTAATAGAAGGCGCGGAAGTTATCCTGGAAGTGGCCTATAAACCCGGGGTAATGAATCCGGAGGCAGCATCTCTAATCAAGTCGGCCGCCGACCTGGGCATTTCCGGCCTGGTAGCAGCCGATTCGTGCTGGGAGTACGGCTTTTACGGGAAAGAAATCACCGGCGCCGAAATCGAGCGAATTGTCAACAGCCTGCTGGTCAACGCTACAGTCGAATATGTGGTGAAGAATCCTCCAACAACACTGATCATCCACGGAACGCCGGGACCAACTAAAATAATCCCCATCCGGGAAATGAGCGATGAGGAACTAATTGAACTGAGCCGCGATAAGCTTTTTTTAAGCCTCGAAGAAATGAAAGTTATACAAAATTATTTTACCGGCATTCAGCGGGACCCAACCGATTGCGAGATAGAAACCATTGCCCAGACCTGGTCTGAACACTGCGTCCACAAAACTTTTAAAGCCAGGCTGGTGGTGGACGGAATAGAAAAGAAACCTCTGCTGAAGCGCCTGAAAGATGCCACTGAAGAAATTAGCCATCCGCTGGTGCTTTCGGCTTTTGTGGACAATTCCGGAGTAATGGAATTTTACGATGGCATGGCGATCTGCGGTAAAGTGGAGACCCACAATTCCCCCTCGGCCATTGAGCCGTACGGCGGTGCCATGACCGGCAGCGGAGGGGTTTTCCGCGACATCGTTGGCACGGGTCAGGGCGCAAAAGTGGTGGCCTCAACAGATATGTTCTGCTTTGCCCCGCCGCATACCCCACGGGAACATATTCCGCCCGGCTGCCTCCACCCTCATTATTTATTGAGACGGGTGGTGGCCGGCGTGAGAGACTACGGCAACCGGATGGGCATTCCCACCAACAACGGCTCCGTACACTTTCACCGGGACTTCCGGGCCAAACCCTCGGTTATAGTAGGAGCGTACGGGATCCTCCCTGCTGCAGGATGCCGCAAAGGAAAACCTGAAGCGGGGGATTTGGTGGTAGCCCTTGGCGGGCGCACCGGTCGCGACGGAATTCACGGTGCTACCTTTTCAAGCGGGGAAATGACCGACAGAACTATAGAGGTGAACTCAAGCGCAGTCCAGATTGGCCACCCCATCGAAGAAAAGCGCATGTTTGATGCCATTCTGGCCGCCAGGGACGAGGGCCTGATCCGGGCCATCACCGACTGCGGCGCCGGCGGGTTTGCTTCTGCTGTAGGCGAAATGGGTTCTGAAACAGGGGCTAGAATAGCCCTGGACCGGGCACCTCTAAAATATACTGGTCTTTCACCGTGGGAAATACTCCTTTCGGAAAGCCAGGAAAGAATGATCCTGGCAGTGGCTCCGGAGCATGTTAATCGCCTTTTTGAAATTTGTCGCGGCTATAATGTAGAGGCTACCGTTCTCGGAGAATTTACCGGCGACCACTACTTCACCGCCACATACGAAGGGCGGGTAGTAATGAATTTGGATATGGAATTCCTGCACAACGGCCTGCCCCAGCGCCTGCTGAAAGCTTCCTGGAAGCGCCCTTGCCACGCAGAGCCCGGCGAAGCTACAACTGTCAACTGGAGCGGATTATATAGCCAGGTGCTGTCTCATCTTAACGTCTGCTCCAAAGAACCAATCGTAAGGCTATACGACCACGGCGTCCAGGGCACAAACGCCCTTCCGCCGTTCGGCGGCATTAACGGTGACGGCCCGAACGACGCGGTCATATTGACTCCTATACTCGGCAAACCGTACGGGATGATTATTTCCCACGGCCTTAATCCCGTTTTAAACACAATCGATCCATATTACGGAAGCCTTTGGGCCGCGACCGAGGCGGCTTCCAACGCGGTGGCCTGCGGCGCCAACCCGAATGAAATGGTCCTGATAGACAACTTCATCTGGCCTTTTCCGGACGAAGAACTGCTGGGGGCCCTGGACATGGCGGTAGACGCCTGTGTTGATTTCGCCCGCGCTACCGGCATGCCTTTTATTTCCGGCAAAGACAGCCTATCCAGCACCTACCGTGGCAAAGACGGCACTGTAATTAAGATTCCCCCAGTCCTTTGCATTTCGGCGTTCGGCAGAATACCTGATGTTTCCCGCAGCGTATCAACGGACTTTAAGGAGACCGGCAGCCATATCGTACTGGTAGGTTACCGTAATCCAAATGAAATGGCCGGCTCTGTATACTACGAAATCCTTGGAGCAACGGGAAACAACCTGCCGAGAATTAACATGCGCCTGCTAAAGAAGGTCCTGGAAACTGTATACGGAGCCATTAATTCAGGCAAACTCCTGGCCTGCCACGACATCAGTGAAGGCGGGCTGGCCGCTTCGCTGGCCGAAATGTGTTTCGGCGGTGACATTGGGGCAGCTATAAGAATACCAGGCGATGAAAAGGCCGAAAACTTCTTTTTTAACGAAACGGCCGGATGTTTCCTGGCCGAGGTGCCGGCCGTCCTTAACCCGGCAGAAATATTCGGCGAAGTTCCCTATAAAGTTATCGGGAAAACTGTTCCCGGGCGCTTCATCACGGCCGATCAGTCGGGACAGCCCCTTTTTGCCGTCGATCTGGAAGAATTGAAAGAAGCCTGGCTTAAACCGATGACGGAGGTGTTTCGCTAATGAAAAAGCCCCGCGTTTGCATTATGAAAACCGACGGAATTAATTGCGACGAAGAAACTTATTACGCTTTCGTCAAAGCGGGGGCGGAATGCCGCATCGTTCATGTAAACCAGCTCAGAAAAGGTGAAGAAAAGCTGGCATCTTACCAGATTCTGGCCCTGCCGGGCGGGTTTTCTTACGGGGACGACGTCCATTCAGGCAAAATCCTGGCAGTGGAACTCACTTCCTTCCTTAAGGATCAATTAAAGGAATTTGTAAATGCGGGCAAGCTAATAATAGGAATTTGCAACGGCTTTCAGGTACTGGTAAGAACTGGCCTGCTTCCCGAGCAAAACCTGGACTGCATAAAAACCACGCTCATGGTGAATGACAGCGGCCATTTTGAGTGCCGGTGGGTAAACCTGCTCGTCGAGCATAACCATTGTGTATTTACCAAAGGGCTGGAGGGAACCGTGATCAGCGTTCAGGTTGCTCACGGAGAAGGAAAATTTTATACCGATCCGGCCACCCTGCAGGAAATTGAAAATCGCGGCCAGGTGGTCTTCCGCTACGCCGGAACCGACGGCAGACCTACAGTTCTTTACCCGTACAACCCCAACGGCTCCTTAAATGCCATTGCCGGCATATGCGATTCTACGGGGCGAATCATGGGAATGATGCCCCATCCCGAACGTTACGTAGAAAAAACTCAGCACCCGAACTGGCGCAGGTTGCCCGGCAACACTCTGCCCCACGGAATGGCAATTTTTAAAAACGCAGTTGAGTATGCATTACAGTTATAAGATTTTACCGGCCCTGAAAAGGGTTTTTTTTTGTACTTCAAGTTGTTTTTCGTATTAAAAAACGGCCACTTTGTTACAATAAAAAAAATACCTGCGAGCGGTTAAAGATTAAGTTAAATTTCAAGCAGACAGGAATTCATGGGGGAAATGAAATGCATAAACTGCTTTTAACAATCTTTATTGCCGCAACTTTACCGCTGGCGCAAGCAAAAGCTGATCAATCCGTCCGGATCGTACCGGAAAAAATGAGCATTATCATTGATATGGACAAACTGACTCTGACTCTTTTCAACGGCGGAGAACCGTACCGGCAGTACCAGGTAGCAATGGGCAGATATGAATCTCCCACTCCGGTAGGCAACTGGGAGGTTATTTCGATGGAAACCAATCCGCCGGCAGTTATGGGAACACGCTGGCTGGGTTTAAACATTCCTTACGGCAATTACGGCATCCACGGCACAAACGCCCCTCATAGCATTGGCAGTTTCGCCAGCCACGGATGCATCCGGATGTTTAACTCCGATGTGGAAGAGCTTTTTACCCTGGTAACCGTAGGAACGCCCGTTACAATCATCGGCACGCCCTTTGGCGCTCCCGGCACTCCTCCATCTGTTTTAAAATACGGGGATAAAGGGCCGGACGTCCTGGAAGTGCAGCGCTCCCTGAAAAGGCTGGGCTACCTTCAATGGACGCCCGATGGCTTCTGGGGCAATGGCACGGAAAGGGCAGTAAAAAAATTCAGAGAGGATAACGGCCTAAAAGGATCGGTCATTGTTGACGAACAGGTCTATAAGCTTCTGGGTTTCTAGTCAAAAAAACCTTCAAGGAACAACGGCCGGGCAAATGTTAAATGCACTAAAGTAAGGGATAGACCTTATAGTACTTTACGAAAGGGTTTATCCCTATTTTTATTCGTAAAAAATTATTAAATATATTGTATTAAGATAGTACTAGTAGTATAGTATAGAAAACATTGCTTCTGATGGTGGTGCATCCTAGTGAGGGTGGAAACAATTACGACTTCCGATGGGAAAACCCGGTACATGCTGGTTGATTCGGACGGCGAACCCGTCCTTCCCGTCATGCGGTTCATCAAGTTCAAGGATAACAGCGGAGCCGCACGGAACAGCCTCCGCGCCTACTGCCAGCACCTGAAACTCTTTTTCGAGTTCCTTGAGCAGGAGGAGCTGGATTACCGTAAAATCAACATAGACGAGATGGCTGCCTTTTTGCGCTGGCTTCAGAACCCCTACGGGAACCTGAAAGTAATCCCGGTGACGCCCGTGACGTCCCCCCGCGGACCGGCCACCGTGAACACCGTTATCTCCACGGTCCTCAATTTCTACGACTACCTTATGCGCCACGAGGACTACAGCGTCCAGCTCTCTGAAAGGCTGAAAAAAACCATCCCGGGGAGCAGGAGGGGTTTTAAAGACTTTCTCTACCACATCAACAAGGACAAGGAGTATCCGGCCAAGATTTTGAAGGTTAAGGTCCGCCGTTCCCGGCCCAAGACCATACCCAAAGAGCAGGTGGGCAAGTTAATTGACGCCTGCTCAAATTTAAGGGACAAATTTTTAATCCAGCTTTTGTGGGAAAGCTCCATGCGCATCGGCGAGGCCCTGGCCCTGTGGCTGGAAGACTTTGAGCCCGACGGACAGAAGATCCACATCCGGGACAGGGGCGAACTTCCCAACCTCGCCGAGATCAAAACCATCTGCAGCCCCCGGACGGTGGACGTTTCCCCGGATTTAATCAACCTGTTTTTCGACTATGTGGCTGAATTTCATACGGACGAAGTGGATACGAATCACATTTTTATTAAGCTGTCTGGAAAAAACCAATACCAACCCATGGAGTACCAGGACGTTGCCTCCCTTTTCCGCAGGCTAAAGGCCAAAACGGGAATTGACGTCAGCCCCCACATCCTCCGGCACAGTTCCTTAACCGAACTGCGCCGGGCCGGCTGGAAGCCGGAACACTTACGAAAAAGGGCTGGACATGCCCATGTCCAGACCACCATGCAAATTTACCTGCACCCAAGCGACGAAGACCTGCGCAAGGATTGGGAGAAGGCAGAGGAAAAAATGCGCCTTAAACGGCAGCAAAAGGAGGGCTCTGAACATTGAGTACGGTTTACAGGCCGGCCCCGACGCCGGCAAAATTGCAGGAAATCGAGGAAACCCTGACGGGCTGCTGGAAAGAGGATGTGTGGGACATTACTGACCCCATCTTTGATGAGTTTCGGTCTGAACGTTGGACACTACCCAATAAAATTATTGACTTTTCTCGTCTACAGCCAGGCATTAAGGAAGAGGTCAAGTTTTTCTTTGTTCACCGCCTCCGTGAACACACCTTGCGGTTACAAACGGCGGTCGTTTACGGATTTTGCTTTGCCCGCTTTGCTGACTTTCTGGAACGGGCCTATCCCAGGATCAGAAGTTTTACGTATTTGGAGATAGAGAGAGTTATGACCAGGTGGCGTTCTTACCTGGTTGAACAGGGGGTTTCGGTCAGCAAAAAAGGCCGTTTATCCAGTACCCAATACGAAACTCTGTTACAGCAGGTATATCAGTTTATGGTCAACTTCTACGACGAGCGGGAGGAGTTTGAAAAGAACGTCTGGGACATGCGGAAAATACCGGGAGCGAAATATACCCAAAACAAAGCTCATTACCTGCTTTCTTTTACGGACATTCCCCTTCCCTTCCGGCCCCTGGCTAAAAGATACCTGAAGGTACGGGTAGGCATTCGGTCATATGCCCAATGTGCAACAGACTTGATGGCTCTGCGTTTGTTTCTGCGTTTCATCCACAAGCAATATCCTGACTGGAAAGACCTTAAGAGTTTATCTCGTAAGGATATGGAAAATTATCTTCTATGGTATCGGTCGTACACAGAAGGCTGGCAAAAACGGCACTATGAATATTTAGTCAGCCTGCGGAACTTTTTAGATTACATACAACAGGCGGGGTATCCGGAGGCGCCAGAGAAACCTTACGTTTCGCTGTTGTTTAAGGAAGATTTTCCTAAGTTGGCTAAGCGATCGGAAGAAGATATTAAATTTATCCCTGAAGGGGTTCTAAGGCAACTGGAAGAAAATCTGGACCAGTTGACGCCTCCGGAGTACATCCCTGTAATCGTTATTCTTCGTGCCACGGGCTGGCGCAGCTCCGACATCCTGAACCTCCGTTACGATAACTGCCTGGACCGTACTGCCCAAGGATGGTGGCTCTGCGGGGATATTCTGAAAACGCAGGTGCTAAACCACCGCGTTCCCATTACCGACGAGGTGGCTACAGTGGTTCAGGCAGTAGTTGATGAGGTTGAGGAAAAAAGCACGCCTGAAAACAACCCTAAAAAATTGTTGTTTGTCCGCCTTGATGGAAAACGCAGGGGTCGGCCACCAATGGGGTCGTCCATTCGGCGAGCCCTTAACATATTGGCCCAAAAATGTAGTATTGTAGACGACCAAGGCCGGTTATTCCACTTTGGCAACCACGCTTTCCGCCACACCAAGGGCGTCGAACTAATTAACAACGGGATGAACCTTGTCCATGTCCAGAAGTGGATGGCCCACGCCTCCCCAGAAATGACCCTGCGCTACGCCAGGATTCTCGACACAACCATGCGGAAGTCCTGGGAAGAGGCCACTAAAAACGGCCTTTTCCGGATTGACCCTACAGGGAAGCCGGTAAAAATTGACCCTTCCGACGTTGAGAACGAGGGCCTGATCGAGTGGGAGTATATTCGTTACAACCTAGACGCCGTGAGGACGCCTTTGGGTTATTGCCTCAAGCCCCACAAGGTGGAGTGTAAGCATCAGCTGAACCCTTGCCTAACCTGCCGCAATTTGTGCATCACCCCTGATTTTATTCCGCAGTTCGAGGCGGAAATCAGGGAGGTAAAGGCTGTCATCGAGCGCGGCAAGGCCCAGGGCCGGACCATCTGGGTGGAGAAAAACGAGGTCATTCTGGGACGTTACGAAGCGATTCTGACTGTTCTAAAGGAAGGCCATACCCACCACCTGGCAGGAAAAAAAGGGCGGGAGTACGTGGGGGAGGAACGTTTAAATGTCCGGCAAACACCAGCGTAACACGGAAGGAATGAAAAAACACGCCCGGCGCAAGAGCGAGGAAACCGTGAAAAAGGTTGACGAGGCCATCCAAAGGCTGATTAAAGCCGGGGAGAAAATCAACTTCAACAGTGTGTCCCTGGAGGCCAGGGTGAGCAAGTCCTATCTTTACACCCACCAGGAGATCAAGGAACGCATCGAGAACCTCCGCAAGCAGCAGGAGGCCGTGCCTTCTCCGAAGCATATTAAACGGGAAATGACCGATGCCAGCAAGGACATCATCATTGCCGCGAAGAACAAGCGCATCAAGGAACTGGAGGCCGAAAACAAGCGGTTGAAAGAGGAGCTGAAAATACTGCAAGGAAAACTTTACGAATCGCTGGAGTAGGATTGATTTTGTGAGTTTTATCATCCTCAAAATATGGCCATGCTTGTTATCGTCGCCGCCGGACCTGTGGATATGTGGGCAACTCGAAGTGTTGTCCAAGCGAGTGTGGACCCTGTGGACAGGCGGAAAGCAAACCACAAGTTGCCTGGAAATTCATGGTTCGGGCAGATAACCTTTTGTCTGGGAGGATTCTCCCTTTTGCCTGTCCACAAGTCCACACGAGCGGCATATCCACAGGCTTAAAGCATGATTTGGAGGTTCTTCACGAGAATCTTTGCCGTTAGGTTTGTTTTGGGGAAATTCCTTGTCTCCTAATGCAAAAATATACGTTGTGAATATATACAGAACGTGAATGCCTTGTGTTAGCAAGGTTTTTTCTTTCTTGGTCTATATAACGCAAACCCGGCCGGCTTTTTTTAAAACATTTTTTGCCACGAGTTAACTAATTGATCCGCTTTCACTCGCCGGATTCGAGAACGTAAAAAGTTTTGTGTAAATGGTTATAACTAACAATAAAAGGAGCTGACCATTTATGCAAAACACTATGGACAAAACCATCAAAGAATTAGCCAGAGAATGTGAAACCGTAGAAGATGTACACAACATGCTTAAGAACCTCTTTAAAGACACTTTGCAGCAAATATTTGAGGCCGAGATGGATGAACACTTAGGGTATAAAAAGCATAGCCCGGAGGGTAATAATACAGGTAACAGCCGCAATGGTTACAGCAAGAAAACCATCCAGACCAAGCTGGGCAAAACCGAAATAGAAATACCCCGTGATCGCAATGGAGAATTTGAACCCAGGATTATCAAAAAGTACCAGACAACCTCAAATGACCTGGAAGACCAGATTATCGCCATGTACGCCAAGGGTATGACCACCCGGGATATTGAGGATCATATGCGGGATATCTATGGTATCGACGTATCCCCGGTAATGGTCAGCAAGGTGACGGACAAAATAATGCCTATGATCGCCGAGTGGCAGTCAAGACCCTTAGAACGCGTATACCCTATCATTTACCTGGATGCCATTTTCTTTAAAGTGCGCAAGGACAACCGTATCATAAACAAGGCTGCCTACAGCGTACTGGGCATCAACATGGCCGGCCAGAAGGACATACTGGGCATCTGGATTGGGGAAAATGAAAGTGCCAGCTTCTGGCTTGGAGTGTGCAACGACCTGAAAAACAGAGGCGTGCAGGACATCCTGATTGCCTGTAAAGACGGGCTTTCCGGGTTTTCCGAGGCTATCAATACCGTGTTTCCCCGGACAGAAATCCAGCTATGCATAATACATCAAATCCGTAATTCCCTGAAATACGTGCCTTGGAAGGAACAAAAGGAATTAATGGCCGACCTCAAGAAAGTATACCAGGCCCTTACCATGGAGGAAGCGGAACTCGCCTTTAAAATGTTCAAGGAGAAGTGGGGTAAAAAACACCCGGTTATTATCCGCTCCTGGGAGAAAAACTGGCTGGAACTGACGGCTTACTTCAAGTACCCATACGAGATTCGCAAACTCATTTACACTACCAATATCATCGAAGGATACCACCGGCAGCTACGCAAGGTAACCAAGACAAAAACCGCGTATCCGACGGATGACGCCTTAAAAAAGATTATCTACCTGGCTACTGTTGAGGCATCCAAAAAGTGGACTGTACCGATCAGGGAGTGGAAAAGTTGTATCTCACAGTTTGCCATCCACTTCAGCGATAGGCTGGAACCGGAACTGATGGTTGGATAATGAGTTTACCGCTTTTGTTCTCCCAAGGATAGCAGGAAAATGATAGCAGGGCAGCCTCTAGGCCACCCCTGCTGTCCTCGGCAGAACCCTGCCAGGCGCTCGGGTTGCTCTCCAGCAGTGCCCTACCCTCCTGGCAGGTAAGAGCCATTTATAGCTTAACCAATTTTTTCTGGGAATACCCATTTACACAAAATAATTTACACTCCCCCGGATTCCCCCCAGATGCTCAGCTTGACCCTTTCATCGATCAGCCCGCTTTTATATGCATAATCGTAAAATGTGAGCAAAGCCTTCCGGCAGTCTTCGTCAAACTCAAGCCTTATTGTTTTAAAGTAGTCCTCAATTACCTGCAGCGGCAGGCTGAGCTTCTTCTGCGCCTTGGAAACCAGGGCATGAATCTGGCCAAGCCCAATTTCTTTTGACTCCAAAAGAATTTTATTAAGGAGATTTATTTCCTCTCTATTTGTCCTGGCATATGATTTACTCACAACCCATAAGGCATAAACCATTTTCCCGCCAGTAAACAGCTTCCATGCCTCGCCGAGGTCTGTAATGTAATAAGACAGGCCCTGCTCTTTTACCCTCTGGTAGGCCAGCATCGCATCGTTACCCACCAGAAGCGCACCGTCGGCCTTTTGCATCATAATGTCGAGATTGGGCGGGGCGGTGATAAACTGTACTTCAACATGGTAATAGTGATCGAAAAGAACCTTCAACAGCGCTGCGGAAGTATCTGACGACTCGGTAAGGCACACCCTTTTCCCTTCCAGTTCGGTCACCGGAATCTTGCTGAAAAAAAGGATGCTGGCCACCCTCCCGTCGGCGCTGACAGACAGGCCGGGCAGGATAAAACAGTTGTCAGCATTGCGGGGATATTCTATTGAGGAGATAAGGGTAGCTGCAAGCGCTCCGCTAAAGAAAAGGTTGCTCAGGCGGCTCGGCGTTCCCTTGACCAGTTCGATATCCATGGGCAAAAGCCCTTCTTCCAGGGCATGGTAGACTGGTAGGCAGTTTATCTGGTCTACCTGCCCGAGGCGCGGTCTGGACACTAGAAACCCTCCTCAGCAAAACTGCGGCGAGAACTTTACCGTATTTCGCCCCGGCAGTTCATCATGTCTGTCAGTCCACGTTCAGTTAAACAAATGCAGCGGGTAGATGATATCCATGAATGTAAATAATAACATAATCACGCTTAAAGTACCGTTCAAGTTAAAAAATGCAACGCCGGCACGAGACAGGTCATCCGGGCGGACCAAAGTATGCTGGTAAAACAATATGGCTACAGACACAAGCACCCCGGCCAGGTAAAGGATGCCGAGATTTAAAATCACGCCGGTGAAAATAAAAAGGAGAGGCGCCACAACATGAAATGCCGAAGAAATATAAAGCGCTTTTCTTATTCCAAATCTGGCCGGAATGGAGTAAAGCCCCTCTTTCCGGTCGAATTCAAAGTCTTCGCAGGCATAAATAATATCAAACCCGGCAACCCAGAAAAGAACCCCCGCCGCAAGCAGTACAGGCGCCAGATCAAAGCGCCCGGATATACCGATCCAGCTTCCCAGGGGCGCAAGACCCAGGGCTGCCCCCAGAAACATGTGACATGCCCAGGAAAACCGTTTTGTATAAGAATAAACCAAAAGTACCAGTGCCGCTACAGGAAATAAACGGAATGCAAGCGGGCTGAGCTGGTATGAAGAATAAAGCAAAAGCAAGAATGAAAGGAACACATACAGCCAGACCTCGGTAACACTCAAAAGCCCCATGGGCAGTGCCCTCCTTGCCGTCCGGGGATTTTTGGCGTCAATGTGACGGTCGATGATCCTGTTAAGTGACATTGCAGCAGTGCGGGCTCCCACCATGGCCATGGTAATCCAGAGCAGGTCATGCGCGGAAGGAATTTTCTTTTCAGTAAGCAGGGCACCCACATAGGCAAAAGGCAGGGCAAATATGGTATGCTCGAATTTGATCATCTCAAGGAATATTCTAACTTTTTTAAATACCATACTTCTCCCACTTTCTGTCAACCTCTTTTTTAACGTCCTCACTCATAATTATATCCCTGGGCCATTCCCGCAAGTGCCCCTCCGAAGGCCACTTTCTGGTAGCGTCAATACCCATCTTTGTACCTAGGTGGGGAAGGGGAGACGAATGGTCCAGTGCGTCCACGGGTCCTTCCACCATCATCACGTCACGCCCTGCATCAATATTATTAAAAACGCGCCACATTACCTCCGAAATGTTCTGCACGTTTACGTCTTCATCGACAACGATAATTAGCTTTGCCAGCATCATTAAGCCCATGCCCCACAAAGCAGACATAACTTTCTTGGCCTGACCCGGATAGCGCTTCTTAATCGAAACAATCACACAGTTATGGAAAACACCCTCCGGGGGCATGTTCATATCCTTCACTTCAGGCAACTGAAGCCTGATTAAAGGCAGAAATATGCGCTCGACAGCCTTTCCGATAAAAGCATCCTCCATAGGCGGCCGGCCGACTATAGTTGCCGGGTAAACAGGGTTCTTCCGGTGTGTAATGCAGGTCAGATGAAAAACGGGATAATAATCGGCAAGCGAATAATAACCGGTGTGGTCGCCAAATGGCCCTTCCAACCTTGTTTCCCAGGGATCGACATATCCTTCCAGAATTATTTCCGCCTTTGCCGGCACATCAACATCCACAGTTTCGCATCTTACCAACTCCACCGGCTCTTTGCGCAGAAATCCTGCAAAAATCATTTCGTCTATTCCTGCCGGAAGCGGCGCAGCAGCCGAAAAAATAACCGCCGGGTCGGCACCCAGGGCAACGGCTACCGGCATCCTGTTCCCCCTGCTTTTGCACTTATTAAAATGCTCCGCCCCATCCTTATGGATATGCCAGTGCATGCCGGTGGTGCGCTCGTCGTAAACCTGCATCCGGTACATGCCCACATTGCGCCGCCCCGTTTCAGGATCCTTTGTAAATACCAGGGGCAGGGTGATGAAAGGCCCCCCGTCTTCCGGCCAGCACTTTAATACAGGCAACATGGCAAGCGAAGGGTTGTCCTTAATTATAACTTCCTTGCAAGGACCGCTTTTGACGGTCTTCGGTAGAAAAGATGAAAGCTGTGCCAGCCTGGGCAACGCTTTCAGTTTGTCGATAAGCGACGACAGGTCAGGAGGCTGAAGAATTTCCAGAAGTGCCTCCCCAACCTGGTCCAGGTTGTCAACATTCAAGGCCAGCTTCATTCTCTCAAGGGTTCCAAAAAGGTTTGTAACAACCGGTATCTGATAACCCTTCACATTTTCAAAAAGCAAGGCCGGACCGCCCGACTTGACTACCCTGTCGCTTATCTCGGTAATTTCCAGATTAGCATCCACTTCAACCTTTATTCTTTTAAGCAGGCCCCTTTTCTCCAGCTCTGCCATAAAGGCACGCAAATCAGAATAAGCCACCTTGCAACTTCCTTAATATGTAAATTATCGTCAGACGTCAAGCCCCGGCAACTAGCGGGGCTGTTACAAAATGCCTGTCTTTTTTATGCCTTGCACCCAATATGTACGGCTACAATACCGCCGGTCAATTCATAGTAATGGGCATCGGCCAGGCCTGCCCCGGCGAAAATATCCCTTATTTCCGACTGGTGGGGAAACTCCTTTAAAGAATCCGGCAGCCACTGGTAAGGACCGCTTAATCCTACTCCCAGCCTCCCCAGCAGCGGTACCAGGTAATTGAAGTAAATATAATAAAGCTGTTTGAACACCGGAATTCCGGGTTTGGCTAGTTCAAGGGAAACCACCCTGCCCCCTGGTTTAACCACCCGGCACATCTCGGCAATAACCCTTTTGATGTCCGGCACATTGCGCAGGGCAAAACCTATTGTGGCACAGTCAAAAGTACTATCCGGAAAAGGAAGCTCCATGGCATTACCCTTGATCAGTTCAATAACCCCGTGGTAGGGGGTCCTCCTTATATTTTCAACAGCTTTGGCAAGCATGTTTTCGCAAAAATCAAGACCGACTACCCTGCCTGATAATCCTACCGCCCTGGCCTGTTCCAAGGCCAGCATTCCCGTGCCGCAGCAAACGTCAAGGCCCTTCCCTCCCGGCTTTAAGCCGGCTTGATTGACCGCAAACCTCCTCCAGTGTTTGTCCAGGTTAAAAGTCAGGGCGGTGTTGAGCAGGTCATACCGGTGGGCAATTGAAGAAAAGACGGCATGAACGTATTCTTCTTTATCCTGGCACTGGCTAAAATGCATCTTTTAACCTCCAGCCAATTAAATTACCATTCGCCTGGGCAGCCTGCCGGACAGCAGGTCAGTCATCTTCTCCATTAACTTTCTTTCCGGCGTATCTGGAAGTAAAGCCAGGGAACTTAAAGCCTTTTCCAAATACGCAGCAGCATATTTTACCGGGATGCCTTGCTCCAGCAAGCCATATACCATGCCCAGGCTGCGGCCGAATTGTTTCAGTAAATCCTGATCTTTATCCGGTGCCCCGGCCATACGGGCCCCCAGTGTACAACAACCGGCAAAAAGTTCTGCCGTTTCCTTGCGCACTGCTTCATAAAATTCATGCGAATTCTGACTTTTACCGTCCAGTTTCTTTTTTAAGATGCTCCCCTCATGAATCTGACAAATAATCTCCGCCAGAGGCTGAAGCAGGCCGGTCATTCCGGCATCACATAGCAAAGTAAAAAACTTCCCGTAAAGATAATCGCCCACCAGCACGGGAAATTGTGAAGCATTCCTGGGGTCTTTCCTTACACGGGCCAAATTTGAATCGTTTTCAGAAATCCCCTGATGGACCTTTGAGGCCATATGTATAAACTGAAAAACACTGGCCAGTAGAGCAGTTTTTTGCCTGGCAAGACCGTAAATCCTTGAGGAAAGAATAACCAGTGCCGGTCTTACTGTCTTATCGGTATATGAAAATTCAAGATGGGCAAAATCTCCCAGGTAACCTGCCTTTATAGTTAAGTGGCCTTCAATCAGATCGCTTACGTACCGCAGTTCCGCTTCAATCGGCTCTAAAATATCTGCCAGCATCCCTGTAAATCCCCCTTTTGCCTGCATTAGTATATATTCGGTACTACCTTACATTTTCCTTCCGGGCAGTAATTTTTGTCCCCTGCCCGGCAACAGGCCGAAAAATTAATGAGCCCTGCAATCTTCCTAAAATTGCAAGGCTCATTAACCTTTCTTTAGCCCGGTACTAATAAAAATCCCTCCTAAAGATTTGCAACTTCCTTTAGGTAAGTTTCCGGAATAATGCCCCTTTTCATCTCTCTGGCAGTCATGTGCTTGGCACTGAACCGCTCTGACAGATAGTTGCATGCATCCCAAGGATTTACTTTATCCCCGCAGGTAAAAACGTCTACTGCAGCGTAACCAAGTTCCGGCCAGGTATGGATAGCCAGGTGTGATTCTGAAATAACCACTACCCCGCTGACTCCTTGAGGGCTGAACTTATGGAATACGCATTCTCTCACTTCAGCGCCCGCTTCAAGCGCTGCGTTTACCATGATTTCTTCAACCTTCTCGATATCGTTGAGAATGTCAAAATCGCACCCACAAATCTCAGCCAATACATGGCGGCCCAAATGTTTCATTTATCTGCCTCCCTCATCTGGACAATAATTTTTGGAATTAACAAACCCCTTAAACCAAGGCAGGCTAATTCCAATCAAATTCAATTTTAGCACATTATATGATCTTGTCAACAAAATTTTAAGGCAGAAAGCCACAGTCTTTTTTAATTTTCCTTTTTTCATAAAATAGGCGAAAAACAGCCAATATCAGCTTCTAACCATGTTTTTCAATATACCAATTCCCTCTATTTCAACCTCAACTTTGTCCCCGGCATGAAGCGGCCCCACTCCGCCGGGAGTCCCGGTAAGTATAACGTCGACCGGATTGAGGGTCATGATTTTAGATATAAAACTGACAAGTTCAGAAACGTTAAAATTTAATATTTTAACGAAGAATATTGTCTAATTTTCCTGTTTAGCCGCAAACAAATTGTAACATCGCCGGGGTTCAGGTCACTAACAATATACGGCCCACGGGGCAGAAACGTGTTAAGCCGACGCAAAAAATATAGATACCCCTGATCCAATGCCGGATCAAGGGTAACGGCCCTACTGTTTTTTCCTGCGGCGGCCTTTCAGACTCTTTATACGGCACCGCTGCGCCAGACGGCCTTTAAATTACTCTCCCGCTATCATTTAATCTTCCTTGATCGCGCTGGTCGGGCAAGCTTCTACAGCTTCATGGACCTGCTCTTCCATCTCCGGCGGCACCTCTTCAACAACAGCGTGCGCTTTTTCATCCTCGTTCCAGGCAAATACATCCGGACAGGAATCAATACATGCCCCGCAGCTAATACAAAGCTCTTGATCCACTTCTACTCGCAAAGTTCGGCACCCCCTGTTAAATTTGAAACAGTTATAGTTTATCTTAAAATACACAAATTATGTGGAAATCTGGAAGGAAAAAGCTGAACCTGAAAAGAACATTACAGAAAAGGGCAAAGAGGGTGACATCGTTGTTTGAAGTGCATGCCCTTGACCGTATTATTAAAGAAACGCTTGAGGTTATCGAACGGAGCAAGATTCAAATATACGGCATAGCAGAAAACTCGCGCGCTGAAATGCTAAGAATTACCGAAGAACTGGATGAAATTAAAAATGAAGTAAACGAATTAATAAATTATGTGGACAGCCTTTCCATTGAAGAAAAAAAGGCCCGGATAAGGCTGGCGGAAGTCAGTAAAGATTTTCAGCAATATACCGAAAAGGATATTAAAGAGGCATATGACAAGGCCTATGCCCTGCAGGTGGAATTAATCAAGGCAAAAGAAAGAGAAAAGCTTTTGCGCTACCGGAGGGACCACCTGGAGATCAGCCTGCGCCGGCTCAAAAATACCGTTCAGCGGGCAGAAAAGCTGGTATCACAGGTAAGCATAGTTTTTAATTACCTCAGCGGCGAACTGCAAGACCTCAACTCCAAAATAGGCGAACTTCAGCAAGCCCAGCAGATGGCCCTGAGCATCATTAAAGCCCAGGAAGAAGAGCGCAAGCGGGTTGCCAGGGAGATTCACGACGGCCCCGCCCAATCCATGGCCAACATTGTTATGAGGGCGGAATATTGTTTGAAACTTTTGGACATGAACCCGGCCAAGGTACGGGAGGAACTGCTGGCCCTCCAGGATCTCGTCCGCATGGGTTTGGCCGACGTAAGAAAAATAATTTTCGACCTAAGGCCGATGCTGCTGGACGACCTGGGACTGGCGCCGGCCATCAAGCGCTACCTCGCCGACTACAAAGAACAATACGGCCTGCAGGTAGATTTTCTCTTCTTCGGTCAGCAGCAGCGCCTCGATAGTTCCATAGAGGTGGCCCTCTTCAGAGTCATTCAGGAAGCGGTAACCAATATCAGAAAGCACGCCCGGGCCAAAAATGCGCTGGTTAAAATGGAGATCCTGCAGAAAAAGGTTAACATTCACATTAAGGACGACGGCAAGGGGTTTGATCTGGACAGCGTTATGGCAGACAGAGAACGCGACGGCTATGGGTTGGTCGGCATGCGGGAAAGGGTTCAGCTCCTCCGGGGGGAAATTAATATAATCACCGCCCCTGGCCAGGGAACGTCGATCAGCATTTCGGTTCCACTGGACAAATAGCCTGTATTAGTTTAACAAACCGGGGTGATCCTGCATTTGAAAAAAATAAGAGTGCTAATAGCCGACGATCACGCCCTTGTACGCGAAGGGCTTTGTAAAATTTTATCAATGGAAAAATCGATTGAAGTCGTCGGGGAGGCAGAAAACGGCGAGCAGGCTATAAAGCTGGCCTTAAAAATAATACCGGACATAATCCTTATGGACATAAACATGCCTAAAACCAAGGGAATCGAAGCAACACGGATAATTAAAAGCCGGTTGCCCGAGGTCGGCATCATTGCCCTGACCATTCACGATCAGGAAGAATACCTTTTCGAGCTGATCAAAGCAGGCATATCCGGATACGTTTTAAAAGACATCAGCCCCGACCTTTTAATCCAGACCATTTTAGGGGTAACGCGCGGGGAGTCCTTCATTCCTCCTTCCATGACGGCCAAAGTCTTTGCCGAATTTACCCGGCTGTCCACCATTTCCAGCCGCTACAGCCATCCTTTAGGACTGACCAGGCGGGAAGTCGACGTTCTGCGCCTGGTGGCCCAGGGAGACAGCAACCGCTCCATAGCGCAGAAGCTTTTTATCAGCGAAAAGACGGTCAAGAATCACCTGACCAGCATATTTCAAAAGCTTGGCGTTGACGACAGGACTCAGGCCGCCCTTCATGCGGTAAAGAACAAAATAATAGAGCTGTGAATTCCCGCACCTGAATGCGGGCTTTTTTAATTTTTGCAGGCAACTAATTTATATAGGACTTTAGTCCCAGAAAATAAAAACGACTGCCGTCGCCCCAAAATGAGACTGCGGAATCATGCTTTTTTTTGAGGCAAATGATAGGATTATTTTAACAAAAATTCAAAGAGGCGGCCCGAGAAATGCCAGCTTTCATTAAAGGTCTTCATGCCGGCGGAGAGACCAACGGTAATGTCCTGGGAAACGCATTTAACTTCATAATACTGCAGGCACTGTTTATAATTGCAGGTTTGAAAACAGTGGGGGCCAGCCTTGCGGTTACTGGCCGGAAAGCAATGGTTTTTTAAAAAACTAACGGTATAAAAGAAAGGTGGTGTTAAAATGACCGGTTTAATTAAAAGGCTGCTCAGGGAAGAAAACGGCCAGGGAATGGCAGAATACGGCCTGATTCTGGCCCTGATAGCAGTGGTAGTGATAGCTGCCCTTACCACATTGGGAACCAACATTAAAACCAAGCTGGAAACAGTAGGAAATAAAATTGGGGAAAATCCAAATCCCTAGTAATAACTTGATTAAAACTGCTATAAGACCGATGTATAATTATAAGATGTATAATTATAAATCGATCATAATGCCCTACTTTCAGTACAAGTAGGGCTAAATTCTGGTATTCGAGGCCTGGAGAGAACGCTCTATGCTGCTCGACATTTTAACATTTATCGTTTTGGTGGTATGCACGCTTACCGACCTGTGCAATAAAAAGATATACAATTTTGTGCTTCTGCCCGCTCTTGTGATTGCACTTTTTACCCACCTGGCCACAGGCGGACTGCCGCAGGGCTGGTGGTCGGTTAAGGGACTGCTTTTAGGAATTGCCCTCCTGTTTATCCCTTTTTCAGCGGGCGGAATAGGCGCCGGCGATGTTAAGATGCTGGGCGTTATCGGCGCCTTAAAAGGACCGGAATTTGTTTTCAAAGCATTTCTGGCGGGAGCTGTGGCAGGCGGCATCATTTCGGCAGCCCTGTTAATCAAAAACAAAAAAATGCTGGCTACCGTTCAGTTGCTTTTGTTAAACCTGTATTTTTTTCTAACCGGCGTACCGCGAATTAAATACCGTGCTGAAAGCCCGGACATCCCACAGGAAAATGTCATCCCTTACGGAGCCGCCATTGCCATAGGAACCCTGGCAGCTTATTTGGCGAGGTGATTTTTATCATTTCCCCAGGCAAATTAGTCAGAGAAAAACGCGGGCAGGCGCTGGTTGAACTGGCGCTGGTCCTGCCGCTTCTGCTCCTGCTTTTAATGGGCATCATGGAGTCCGGCAGGATATTTCACTCTTACCTGCTGATTACAAACGCTTCAAGGGAAGGCGCCCGCGCCGGGGTAACAGGCGCAGGCGACGCGGAAATACAGGAAAAAGTCAAAGATGCGGCGGAGCCAATTCATCTAAGCGATTCGCAAATTACAATTACTCCTGCCCAAAGTTACAGAACCAGGGGCGCTCCGTTAACCGTCCAGGTTAACTGCACGGTCGACCTGATAACCCCGGTACTGGATGCCGTTTTCCCCGATCCCTTTCCTTTAACCTCTTCAACCACAATGCGGGTGGAATGATCAATGCAGAAAATAAAACTCCTCAAAAATTTACTGGGTAACTTTTTAAATAATCAAAACGGGCTGGCAGCAGTCATGCTTTGTGCAGGAATGGCGGCATTGTTCGGATTTGCGGCGTTGGTGACCGATATTGGCCTGCTCGCGGCAAAAAGACAGCAGCTTATAAATACCATGGATGCGGCAGCCCTGGCAGGAGCGCAGGAACTGCCGGACAACCCCGCCCAGGCAGTTCAGGTAGCTCGCGACTATGCCGGGAAAAACGGCTTTGCTCCTGACAGCCTGAACATTTCCATTTCCGGTGACAATAGGACAATTTCCGTGGCCGGAAGGGAAGTGGTGAATACCATTTTTGCCAGGGTCCTGGGCATTTATTCAAAAACAGTATCGGCCGGCTCCAGCGCTTCGGTGCAGGGACTGACCTCCTGCCAGGGAGTGGCCCCCCTGACCATCAGCGATAAAGAACTGGAAGGCGATGTATTCTATACCCTTAAAACATTAAAATACGGCGACCCCTCCCTTGGGCCCGGCAATTTCGGGGCACTCTCCCTGGGCGGAAAAGGTGCGGATACTTACAGGAAAAACCTGATCGACGGTTACAGCGGCATTTTGCGGGTTGGTGAAACGGTTGAAACAAAACCGGGAAACATGTCCGGCCCCACCAGCGGCATCGACGAACGCATTGCCAGGTGTCGCGAAGGGTGCACCTTTAACCGCTTTACCCCCGGCTGCCCCAGGATCATCATCATTCCGGTTCACCGCTACGACCCAGACCTCCACGGCCGGGACGAAGTTACCATTACGGGTTTTGCCGCTTTTTTCGTAGACCGCTCAAACAGCGCCAGGGACGAAATAGAAGGCTACTTCATCAAAACAGCAGGCGAAGGTGAAGCCGGGCCATCCCAGCCCGACTACGGACTAAGGGCGGTAAGGCTGACTTCTTAAGGTTTTTCCGGCTGGGCCGGATTTATATATTTTTCAACTCCGAGGTGGTAAAAGGTGAAAAACAGGTTGATCCTGATCCTTGCCGTAATTGTCGGACTGGCCGCTGCCGGGGGAACTTACGTGTATCTTGACAACCTCAAAAAAAGTTACGTTATAAGCGGCGATTTTACCAGAGTGGCAGTTGCCCGCCAGCGCATAACGGCCAGAACCAGGATTACCGCCCAGATGATCGAACTAAAGGATATTCCAGCAAAATATATTAACGAACTGGCCGCTGTGAGTCCCGAAGAAATCGTGGGTAAAATAGCCAAATCGGAAATACTGCCGGGAGAGCAAATCCTCAGGGACAGGCTGGCCCAGGGCAGCAGCGCGACCGACGGGCTTGCCTTCATGCTCCAGCCGGGAAAGCGGGCCGTTACCGTTGCGGTTAACGAAGTTTCCGGCCTCGCCGGCCTGATCAAGCCGGGCGACCGGGTTGACGTCGTGGGCACGTTCGACCTGCAGGGTGCGCCCGGCCAGGAAAAATCTAGCATTACGTCCATTTTGATTCAAGACGTGGATGTGCTGTCAACTGACCAGGCCACCATCCCGCTCCAGGAAAACGGCCAGAATGGGAAAAAGGAGGCTCCGGCCCGTACCGTTACCCTTTCGGTGACTCCCGAACAGGCTCAGCCACTGGTTTTATGTTCGGAAAAAGGCACCATCAGGCTTATTCTGCGCCCGGCAACCGACCACGAAATCCTGGCCATCCCATCAATCAGAATGAATCAACTGGTTCGCTAAAGGAGGTCTTTTTTATGAGCCAGACCAGCGTGCTGGTGGTTGACGATATTGCAAATGTGCGCGAAGACATAAAACGACTTCTCTACTTTGAAAAAGACATCACGGTCGTGGGAGAAGCGGATAACGGCGAAGAAGCCATCCGGCTGGCAGAAGAACTCAAGCCTGACGTTGTATTGATGGACATTAACCTGCCCGGCATGGACGGCATCAGGGCCTCTGAAGCAATTGCAACTAAAGTGCCCGATACTGCGGTAGTAATCATCTCCATTCAGGGAGAGCCGGAGTACCTTCGAAAGGCTATGGCAGCAGGCGCCCGGGATTACCTGGTAAAGCCCTTCAGCAGCAGCGATCTGGCCGAAACCATCCGCCGCGTCAACTACACGTGTAAACTGCGGGCAGCCCGCACAGCAGCACCGCCAGTTTCCGGCGCGCCGGCCGAATCAAATGCGCCGCCCAGAAAAATAATCCTGGTTTTTTCCAGCAAAGGAGGCGTGGGCAAAACTGTCCTCTCCTGCAACCTGGCCATAAGCCTTGCCCAGCAGTGTGGAAAAAAGGTTGCCCTGGTGGACCTCAATTTGCAAGGCGGCGATGTAACGGTGATGCTGAATCTTTCCCCCCGGGGAACCATTGCCGAACTGGTGCAGGAAGAGGACTATCTGGAATATTCCCTGGTAAACAGCTATCTGGTCCCCCATATGTCCGGCCTGAAAGTCCTGCCTGCCCCCTTGCGCCCGGAACATGCCGATGTCGTAGCGGCGGCCCATGTAGAAGACATATTAACACTTCTAAAAAACAATTATGATTTTGTCGTCGTCGATACTTCACCTTTCTTTAACGACATTAACCTGAGCGCCCTGGAAAAAGCAGATGACATTCTTCTAACTTTTACCAAAGACCTTCCTGCCATTAAACACGCAAAAACCGACCTGGACATTCTGGAATCCTTGAACCTAGCGGGAAAAGTGAAGCTGGTCCTGAATCAGACCGCGCAGGATTATGGGATTAAAATATCTGACATCGAAAAGAACTTTAAAATTTCTCTTGCTGCCGTTCTGCCTTACGATGAAAAAACGGTCCTGACTTCAGTCAACAAAGGGCACCCCTTTGTGCTGACCCAGCCCAACAGCAAGATTGCCCAGAGTATAAAGAATTTGGCCAGAGAACTGGCACCGCTTCCAGCAAATTCGCCTGCTTCCGAAAACACCAGGAAATCTATTATCGGCCGGATTTTCAGTTTCTAAGAGAGGTGATTATACATGTCGCTGCTGGCCAGGCTGGAAAAACAAAAAACTTTAAAAACAGACAAAAACGAGCAGTTAAAACCTCAAGCTTTTACCAAAAAAGATCCTTATGAACAGCTTAAAACCGCCATTCACAAAAAAATCATCGACGAATTAAAAGATATGCCTCCGGATGAAGAAAGCAGCGCGCGGCTTGCTGAAAAAATAGAAAAAATGGTCCTTGATTTTCTTGATAATGAGGGTGAACAGATTTCCCGCCCGGACAGGCTGCGTATTGCCAAAGAAATAGTCGACGACGCCATAGCTTTCGGGCCAATCACCCCCCTGTTGAACGACCCGGACATAACCGAGGTAATGGTGAACGGCCCCGACAAGGTCTATATAGAGAAAAACGGGATAATCCAGTTGACCGATATCCGTTTTCGCAACAACAGCCACGTCATGCATGTAATCGAAAAAATTGTTGCACCGCTCGGCCGGAGAATAGATGAAAGCATGCCGATGGTCGACGCGCGCCTGCCAGACGGTTCGAGGGTTAACGCCATCATCCCACCTCTTGCCTTAAACGGACCGACCGTAACCATTCGCAAATTTTTTAAAGATCCCCTTACCATAGACGATCTGATCCGCCTCGGCACACTGACCCCCCAGATTGCCATCTTTCTGGAATCTTGCGTCAAGGCCAGGCTGAACATTGTGGTGTCCGGAGGAACGGGCAGCGGCAAGACAACCACCCTTAACATCCTTTCCTCATTCATTCCAGAAAACGAAAGAATCATTACCATTGAAGATGCCGCAGAACTCCAGCTAAGACAGGAGCACGTGATCACCCTGGAAAGCCGCCCGCCAAATATCGAAGGAAAAGGGGCCATTACCATCCGGGACCTGGTACGCAACGCCCTGCGCATGCGCCCTGACCGGATCGTGGTGGGCGAAGTCCGCAGCGGAGAAGCTCTGGACATGCTCCAGGCAATGAACACCGGTCACGACGGTTCTCTAACCACGGGCCATGCCAACTCTCCCCGGGACATGCTTTCCAGGCTGGAGACAATGGTCCTGATGGCAGGGATGGAGCTCCCGGTAAAAGCCATCCGGGAACAAATTTCATCTGCCATCGACCTCATCATCCACCAAAGCCGCCTGCGGGACGGCTCGAGGAAAATCACCCATATTACCGAGGTGCAGGGCATGGAAGGAGATATCATCGTTCTCCAGGACATCTACCTTTACAAACAGGAGGGCATAGATGCCGACGGCAGGATCAGGGGCAGGTTTATCGCCACAGGAATAAGGCCTAAATTTCTCGGGCAGCTTGAGGCCCACGGGATAACCCTGCCCTATGAACTGTTCGACCCGTCAATGTTATAACTAAACCCTAAACCGGGAGGTTATCCGTTTGAGCCCTTTAACCATAGCAGTATTAGTCTTTCTCAGCGTTCTTCTCTTCTCTCAGGGCCTTCAGCAGTTAATAGCCGGAGAAAAAGAAACGGTGGCCGTGCGAATGGAAAGGATCCTCGGCAACCGCATGTACAATGCGCTGGCCAGGGCCAGGAGCAAAGGTGGTAACGCCGGAACAGGGCGCAGGGTGTTGGAACTGGCCGGCAGGTTCTTTACCGCCCGGAAAATAACAGACAGGGTTGACGCTCAACTGGCCAGGGCGGACATTCCCTTGAAGGGCGAAGAATTCCTCGGGCTGGTCATGATCCTTTCCATTGGTGGCGGACTCTTCATTTTTGCCGTCACCGGCAGTCCTGTAGCCGGGAGCATTGCTGCCGTCCTCGGAGTTTACCTGCCATGCTTCATCCTTCGCCTGGCCAAGACAAAAAGGCTCGTGAAATTCAACGGCCAGATTGGCGATGCCCTGATAATCATGGCAAATTCCCTGCGCTCCGGGTTCAGCTTCCTTCAGGCCATGGACATGGTGAGGAAAGAAATGCCCGGCCCGATTGCCAAAGAATTCGGCGCAGCGCTTCAGGAGATGAACTGGGGAACCCCCACCGAAGAAGCCTTGCTCAACATGGTCAGCCGGGTTAACAGTGAAGACCTCGAACTGGTGGTTACAGCCGTGCTGATTCAGCGCCAGGTTGGCGGCAACCTGGCCGAGGTGCTTGATAAAATAGCCTTTACCATTAGAGAAAGGGTAAGAATCAAAAGGGAAATTAAAACTCTTACTGCCCAGGGCCGGATTTCGGGGCTGATTATCGGACTCCTTCCCATTTTTCTGTCAATAGCAATATTTTTGCTGAACCACGCCTACATGAAGGTGCTTTTCACCAGCAAAGCCGGCCTGACAATGGTTTCCTGCGCGGTTTTATTCCAGGTTCTCGGACTGGCCTTAATCAAAAAAATCATTAAGATACCGGTGTAGGAGGCGTGCGTCTGTGCTGGAACTCATTGCAGTTTTTATCTTTACTGAAGTTTTTCTTGTAATCCTGCTCCTTTACAATATTATCTCCAAAGAGCGGCAAGAGGTGGAAAGCAGGGTTGCAAAGGTAGTCGGCAGCCGGACTCCCACACTGCGGGAACAAGAACTGAAGGCTCCCCTGTTCCAGAGAATTATCAAACCGCTTCTGGCCAGGCTGTCTTTGTTTATGGTGAAAATGCTGCCTGCAGAAAAGGAAGCGGAACTTGCGGGCAAAATCAGCCGGGCAGGCTTGAGCCAAAAGATTACGCCCAGGGAACTGCTGGCCTTAAAATACCTGGCCGCCGCAGGAACCGCCACCACCCTTTTGATAACTGGTAAAATCATGGCAGGCAGAAGCCTTTTCCAGATCATTTTACTGGGAACGGCCGGACTCGCGCTGGGCTGGTTTGTACCGGAACTCTTATTGAACAAAAAGATTCTTGACCGGAAGAAGGAAATTGAAAAAAGTTTGCCGGACGTCATGGACCTGCTTACCGTAAGCGTGGAAGCCGGTTTGAGCTTTGACGGGGCATTGATGAAGGTAACAGAGAAAAAAAGAGGTGTCCTTTCCGAAGAATTCACGAAGATGCTACAGGAGATCAAAATAGGCAGGCCAAGACTCGAAGCCCTCAGGGACCTGTCCAGGCGGTTAGATGTTGACGACCTCTCTGCCTTTGCCGGAGCAGTTATTCTGGCCGACCAGCTTGGAATAAGCATAGGCAACATTTTGCGCGTTCAGTCGGACCAGATCAGGATGAAACGCCGTCAGGCAGCCGAGGAAATGGCTATGAAGGCCCCGGTTAAAATGTTGATTCCCATGGTGCTGTTCATTTTCCCGGCTATATTTGTCGTCCTTCTGGGGCCGGCGGTAATTCAAATCAGCAAAGCATTTTCAAATTAAGCTTTAAGCCAAATCAACGCGAGGTGGGTTATGCAGCTTGTAAACTTAACCAGCGGAACTGTACTGGCCGAAAAACTCATGGTGGCCAGGGACTTTAAAAACCGCCTGACCGGCTTGATTGGCAGGACCGGCTTAAACCAGGGAGAAGCTTTAATCCTTTTACCCTGCAAATCCATTCATACATTCTTTATGACATTTCCTATTGACGTCATTTTCTTAAGCCGTGAAAGCGTGGTTTTGCGCGTTATGGAAAATCTCAAGCCCTTCAGGTTCAGTCCCGTTGTCCCCCGTTCCTTTGCAGTGGTGGAGCTGCCGGAGGGGAGCCTTTCGGCCACCGGTACCAGGGCCGGCCACATTCTCCAAGTAAATCTTTGAAAGGAGCAGCTTTTAATGATAAAAAAAATACCGGGCTCTGGAAGATGGTTTTCAGTTACAACAAAGATTGCCCTGGCCTTAAGCCTCTTAATCGTATTTTTAATCTCGGCGGTGGGAATTTCACTGCTCATTAAAGATCAGGCCATTTTTAAAAGCCAGCTTCAGGAAAAAGGCTGGAATATCGCTCATTCCGCAAGAATTTCTGCCGGCTTCTGCCTTCAGGCGGGCAGCTTGCAGCTTCTAAACAGCCTGCTGGAAGAAATAGCCTCGTTCAATGACGTAAGTTACGCAGCAGTGCTGGATGCCAAGGGAAAGGTGCTCGCCCATACTGAAAAAAATCAGGCCGGCAATAAAATCAATGAGGAGGAAGTCCAGAGCATCCTGGCAATAAACTCCGACTTTCTGAAAATACGCACCGACGAAAAAGGAAAGCCGGCCGTGATGGAGTTTTATTCGCCTGCCGGCATTGCCAGCGGAAGCCCTGCGGGTTACCTCCTTCTGGGAATTGATTTAACCGCCCTGAACAGGCACGCGCGACAAACGGCCTTCAACATTGCCTTAATCTGTCTGGCAGCGGCCTGGGCCGGCATTTCCCTGTCCGCCCTCATAAGCAAAAGAATTATTCAGAAACCATTAAAGGACCTGGCCGCCGCCACCGAAAGGGTGGCAACAGGCGACTTTTCCTGCAAAGTGCCCGTCCGCAACCAGGACGAACTTGGCGATCTGGCCGTTGCCTTCAACATGATGACATTCCATCTGGCTAATCTGATCCAGTCGGTAAAATCCGGCGCCGAAGATATCAGTAAATCGGCCGAACAAATAGTCGGGCGGCTAAAAGCATCGGACCTGGCCAACAGCAGGCTGTCACAGACATTTAATTCGCTTAACCAGGAAACCAGGGAACGGCTTTCCGCCCTGAAGGACACCATTGCTCTGACAGAAGAGCTTTCCCGGCAGTCAGCCCGGTCAATGGATCTGATCCTTCAAGCTCTTGGCGAAGTCAGTAAAATAGCCCAAACAGAAGAAACAAATATCTCGCTCATTTCCAGAATTGCAGCATGTATGGAAGAATCGGGCCAGACTCTCAATTGCGCCAGAGATTCATTTGCCCAACTGAAAAACACAAACAGCAATTTCAGCCAGACAATAGAGCGCCTGGACAATTTACTGAGCAGCAATACCGCCTGCACGGCCCGTCTGGCCCTTCATGCAGCCCGTTCCGGCAGTGAAGAACTCGTTCAAATTGCCGAAGACCTCCACAGTATTTCAGGCGAACTCAGCAAATCTTTAAAGTTCCTTACGGAAGACCTGGCAAATACGCAAAAAGCCTGGCCAGAAGTACAGGCGGCCTTTGACCGGAACCTGAACATGCTGGCCGAAATCCTGAACACGGTTAAAAACGCCGGGGAAGCCCTTCAAAGAAACCTCAACTGCCTTTTACAAAATAAAGAAATAATCAGTGAGATTGCCTCGGCGGCCCACCGTCAGTCAGAAATTATATCGGACATTTTGAACAGCCAGGCGGGCATTAACACCGAACTTATCAACTCCATAAGCAAAAGCACCGGTGCGGAAAACGACACTAAACTTCAGATGGAAAACTTGCATGCAATTGAGTCCTTGGTAAAAAAGCTTGCCCGCATGGTGGAGCGCCTTGATGTTTTATCCTTGCAGTTTAAAGTTTAGGCCTCATGCAAGGATTGTGCTGGTTACCACGCCGGCCTTCGCCCCATGTAGGATACCTTGCTTATTTCCAAAAAGAAACAGACTATTTTAAAATTTTTCATTAATTCTCAAAGCGGAGCGACTCAATGGGATCCAGTCCCGCCGCTTTTTTCGCAGGATAATAGCCGAAGAAAAGCCCGATGGCGGCCGAGAATCCGACCGACAGAAGCACCGAATAGGCTGTAATATACGTAGGCCACCCCGCAACTTTTGAGATTATTTTAGAGCCGGTAACGCCGGCGAGTATACCCGTAACACCGCCGGCAAGGCAAAGCACAAGCGCCTCCACCAGAAACTGGTTGCGAATGTCCTGCTCGGTTGCTCCTACTGCCATACGCAGGCCTATCTCCCTGGTTCTCTCGGCAACAGAGACAAGCATAATATTCATAATCCCGATCCCTCCCACCAGGAGGGACACGGCCGCCACACTGGCCAGCAGCAGCGTCATAATGCCGGTGGTGTTTTCTGCAGCTGCAAGAACGGATGTCAAATTGCGGACGTTAAAGTCGTCCTGGCTGGTAGAGGCCAGGCGGTGCCTCTCCCTTAAAAGGCTTTCCACGCTGGACTGGACAAAATTCATGCTTTCCGGCGTCTCAGCCTGAACATTAATCAGACGGACATAGTTCACCCCCATAATTCTCTTTTGAACCGTAGTTACAGGAACATAAACAAGATTGTCCTGATCCTGGCCTGCCAGGGAGGCGCCCTTGGGAGAAAGAACCCCTACGACCGTAAAAGCCAGCCTGTTTATCCTGATCGTTGAACCGACGGGATTGGTGCCGGGCAAAAACAGGTTCTCCGCCACGGTACTGCCCAGCACGGCCACCAGATTTGCACTTTTTACATCTTCCTCGGCAAAAAAAGACCCTGCGCTGACCGGCCAGTCTTTTATAAACTGCATTTCGGGGGTGGTACCGTTAACCTGGGCGGTCCAGGTCTGGCTGGCATACCCGATGGTAGCACTGGTGCCCAGCTCAGGAGCCACATGGAGCACCAGCGGCAAACCGGCTATGGCTTCGGCATCCTCCAGGGTGAGGGTGTTGACATTGCCCGAAGCCCCGCGCACGGCACCCTGCCCGGCACCGGGGAAAACCATGAGCAGGTTTGACCCCAGGCTGGAGATCTGGCTGGAAATTTTTTTGCTGGCACCCTGCCCTACGGAGATCATGATAATAACTGCTGCAACGCCGATAATTATGCCCAGCATGGTCAGAAAAGACCTCAACTTGTTTGCTCTCAAGCCGTTCAAAGCCACTTCGAAATTATTCAGGCAGTTCAAAATACCACTTCTTTCCCGGCCGAAAAGGCTTCCAGGTCTTTGGCAGCATCTCCCCGGTTCATTACTGGCATGTCACCAATTATAGAGCCGTCCCTCAAATTGATCAGGCGCCGGCAATACATGGCAATATCCTTCTCATGGGTAACCAGGACCACGGTAATACCCTTCTCAATGTTTAACCTTTGAATTACCGAAACAATTTCAATACTTGTCTTCGAATCAAGGGCACCGGTAGGTTCATCTGCCAGGACTATGGAGGGGTTGTTCACCAGAGCCCGGGCAATGGCGACTCTCTGCTGCTGGCCGCCCGACATTTGATTTGGGTAGTGATGCAGATAATCCGACAGGCCGACCCAGGCCAAAGCCTCCCTGGCCCGTTCGGCCATCTCTTTTTTCCTCATGCCGGCATAAACCAGCGGAAGCTGGACATTAGCCAGTACGGTCATTCTTCCCAGCAGGTTAAAACTCTGAAAAACAAAACCCACCCTTTTGTTACGGATGGCAGCCAGCCGATTTTTGCTCAGTTGAGAAACATTCTCACCGTCAAGATAGTAGGTTCCCGCGGTGGGCCTGTCCAGGCACCCTAAAATGTTGAGCAAAGTACTTTTGCCTGAGCCGGACGAACCCATAACGGCAACCATTTCACCCTCCCGGATAGTCAGGCTGATATCTTTTAAGGCGACAACCTGAGAACCGCCCATATAATATACTTTTTTAATATTTTCCAGCACAATTGCTGCTTTCCCGGACAGCTTGCACCACCGTCCCAAAGCTTTTATTAAATATCTCTTTTATCTAAATATCTCTTTCATCGATTGCCGCTGCTGCGCTGTACGCTTCCGCTTCTGGGGCCAAGCATAAACAAATTGCCGCTTTGGCCCGGCGTTCTGGTAACGCTGTTTGCCGCGTTCTGGCCAATCTCTCCTATCACCACCTTCTCGCCCTCGGCAAGCCCCTCAATTACCTCATAGCTCCTTAGATCCGACAGTCCCAGGACCACCTGCCTGAGCACAGGGTTTCCAGAACCGTTCAGGACAAGCACAGCAGCCTGTTGCTTTGGTTCATTCATATCCGCAGGAACTGCACTTCCAGTCCCCCGCCCGCTTCCGGAACCGGGTACACCACCCGTTTTCGGCGCGTCGGCACGCCTGCCGTCACCCTCTCCTCCGGCCTGTCTTTGGGAGGCAGGGCTCTGCCCCGTTCTGGCAAGGTAGGTGGCAGCATAAGTAACCGCGCTTTTTGGCACGATCAGAACATTCTCATGCCTGTCTACAATAATATTTACGTTTGCAGGCATTCCTGCCAGCAGGCCCTTTTGATTTTCATCAAGCTGGATAACTGCATCGTAAATCTGGACATTTGAGACCGTATAAGCCTGCGGCGATATGCTTCTAACCCTGCCGGTAAATATCCTATCCGGAAACGAGTTAACCGTAAACTCAGCTTTTTGACCGACCTGCAGTTTTCCAATATCGGCTTCGTTAACCTGCGCCTTGAGCTGCAGGGCCTCTGAAATTATTACAATTAACCCTCCGCCGCTGATATTATTGTTGTTGGCGGCAGCCCTCTGCCCCTCCGCGCCGTTTACCGCACTAACAATTCCATTTATGGGACTGAACATTTTGGTCCCCTCCAGGTCGCTCTTGGCCACCTGAAACTGGGCAGTGCTGCTTTCCACCTGGGCCTCCGCCGCCGCAATATCTTCAGGGCGGTTGCCGGCCAGAAGAAGCTTGAGAGACTCGTCAGCCTGTTTTAATTTAGCCTCAGCGTTGATCCATTCGTTGTTTGCCGTATCGTAATCAGCGCGGGACACCGCCCCCTCTTCATAAAGTTTTTGATAACGCTCCAGCTTTGCTTTGGCCAGATCGTATGCTGCCTGGGCTATCTTCAAGTTCTCCCTGGCCTGGGCTACTTCCTCCGGTCTGGCACCGTTTTTTAACAGCTCCAGTTTGGCTGTTGCCGCCTTTAAGCTGGCCGAGGCTTGAGTTAGCTGTGCTTCCAGGTTAATGCTCTCCTGTTCGGCCAGAAGTTGACCGGCAGTAACGCGATCACCCACTTTAACATAAATCTTTTTAATAATCTCCGAATTTTTAAAACCAAGGGAAACGGTTTCTACCGGCTCTATTGTACCGCTGGCGGAGATGGAGTTGGTAATGTCTCCCTTCCTTGCAGTGTCCGTCAGGTATTGAGCGGATGTTTTGCCAAATCCTTTTATGGAATAAAATACAGCCAGCCCCAAAGCTAAAATTACTGTTATGCCAATAAAAAGCTTCCTTTTATTAAAAAACTCTAAAACCAACGGGTAATACTTTTTTAAAAAAAGAGTCATTTTATAAACGGCGCCCCCCATTCTCGTCGCAACCTGAGAAAACATCTTTATAGCAATTCATTCCTGCACTGCCATCTAATAAAAGTCTAGCTGATTTTTGTGACTAAATTATGAACAAAAAATTAATTTTTTTTGAACGTTAGCTTTTTTTATGCAATACTAATTGATATAATCGGACTTGCGGAGAGGAATAAAATGGAACACTTGCAACCGGAATACAACTGGTATTCTTTAGACACCGATGAAATTTGCCAAAAGCTTGGGACAAATACTGTCCGCGGGCTTGATCTGAATGAGGCTGCCATCCGTTTAAAGAACTACGGCCCCAATGTCTTACAGGAAAAACCCCCGCGCAGCCTTTTATCCATGTTCATCGCCCAGATGAAGGAAATCCTGGTGGTAATACTCATTGCCGCCGCCGTCATATCGGGTTTCCTCGGCGAATGGGAAGACTCCATCGTAATCATCGCCATCGTTATTTTAAACGGGGCAATCGGCACGTTTCAGGAAAACAAGGCGGAAAATGCCCTTAAGGCTTTAAAAGAACTGACCAGGCCCTTTGCTAAAGTGATTAGGGGCGAAAAAGTCTTGCAGATTAACGCCGGTGAGGTGGTCCCCGGCGATTTGATCCTGGTGGAGGCAGGGGATCTTGTTCCGGCCGATGCCAGGTTAATCGAATCATCCTCTTTGCAAACAAGCGAGGCTGCCCTGACGGGAGAATCCTTGCCGGTAGAAAAGGAATCGGCCGTTATAAAGGCCCACCAGGTACCTTTAGGAGACCGTAAAAACATGCTCTTCATGGGTACTACCGTAACCGGCGGACGCGGCAAAGCCGTTGTAGTTGCTACAGGAATGAAGACTGAGCTGGGCCGGATTGCCCAATTGCTGGACGAAGCGGTTCCAGAAACCACCCCTTTGCAGCAACAGCTGGAAAAGGTAGGAAAAACCCTGGGTGTTTTTGCTCTGGTTATTGTGGCGCTGGTATTTTGCATGGGGCTGTGGCGCGGTGAATATTTGCCGGAAATGTTTATGATTGCCATCAGCCTTGCGGTAGCAGCAGTCCCCGAAGGCTTGCCGGCGGTGGTAACCATTGTACTGGCCCTGGGTGTAACCAGAATGAGCCGCCGCAACGCCATTATCAGAAAGCTTCCGGCGGTAGAAACGCTTGGCACGGCCACCGTGATCTGTTCCGATAAAACAGGTACCCTGACCAGAAATGAAATGACCGTTACCAGAATTTACGTGGCTGACAAAATATATGAGGTAACCGGCAACGGTTACGTTCCTGCAGGGAAAATTCTGGAGCAGAATGGTAGCGAAGTTACGCAATTGAGTGATGATGAAAGCCTTGAACTGCTTATTGCCGGCGGTTTATTAAACAATAACGCAGAGCTGGAAGACACCGGAAACGGCCACCGGGTAATAGGAGACCCTACCGAAGGTGCGCTGGTCGTTGTTGCTGCTAAAGCAGGCCTTTCAAGAAAGACAGCCGGCAAAAAATATCCCCGGCTGGCCGAAATCCCTTTTGATTCAATTCGCAAAATGATGACCACCTTTCACCGCGCCGAGGGAGGTATCCGTTCATTTACCAAGGGGGCGCCAGACGTGCTTCTCAGGCGCTGCTCCGGTGTGCTAACCCGGACCGGAATTATCGACCTCCATGAAGAGACGAGAATGAAGCTGATAAAAATAAATTCGCAACTGGCTTCCCAAGGTCAGCGCATACTGGCCCTGGCCACCCGTTTTTGGCCCGCAATGCCGGCAAACCTTTCGCCGGAAACGATAGAGCAAGATCTGGTATTCGTCGGCTTCTTTGCCATTACGGACCCTCCCCGCCCCGAGGCCAGGGAAGCGGTAGAACTGTGCCGCCGGGCAGGAATCCGCACTGTAATGATAACCGGCGACCACCGGGAAACAGCCGAAGCCATTGCAAGGGAACTGAGCATATTACAGCCGGGCGACCACATTCTGACGGGCGAACAGTTAGACCGGATGAGCGAAGAAGAATTAAAGCACGCGGCAAACCGCGTTGCCGTTTACGCCAGAGTTTCCCCTGAACATAAACTGCGCATCGTCGAAGCGCTAAAGCACCATGGCCATATAGTAGCCATGACGGGTGACGGCGTCAACGACGCTCCGGCCCTCAAGCGGGCCGATATCGGAGCATCCATGGGTATCAGTGGAACCGAGGTGGCCAAAGAGGCCTCCGACATGGTCCTTCTTGATGACAATTTTGTTACAATTGTAAAGGCGGTAGAAGAAGGGCGAACTATTTACAATAACATTCGCAGTTCCATACACTACCTTTTATCCTGCAATGCCGGGGAAATTGTTGCAATCTTTTCGTCACTGCTGCTTGGGCTGGGCAGTCCCTTAAGCCCAATCCAGATTTTGTGGCTAAACCTGGTTACCGATGGTCCGCCCGCCCTGGCTCTTGGGTTGGAGCCGCCCAGGAAAGGAATTATGAACAAACCGCCCCGTAAGCCAAAAGAAAGTTTGTTTTCCGGAGGGGTGGGCATAAAAATATTGTGGCAAGGAGCCATAATCGGGCTTGCGTCCCTGGTTGCCTACTGGCTGGCCTTCCGCTGGGGCCGGCCACTGGAAGAAGCCCGCACCATAACCTTCCTAACAATGTCGATGTCCCAACTGATCCATTCCTTCAATGCAAGGAGCTTGGAACAATCCCTTTTTACAATAGGCCCCTTCAGCAACCGGAGCCTGGTTTTAGCCCTTGCAGCATCGCTAACGGCCCTGCTGGCAGTAATAATTGTACCGTTTCTAAGGAATGTATTTGAAACTGCTATGCCCCGCCCCTCAGACTGGGTGGTCGTTCTCAGTTTAAGTATTATGCCGCTTGTACTGGTTGAAGCAGGCAAACTGGCGGGCAGGCTGAGCAGGCATCGTGCCTGAAACAGCCTGGTTCCCGCCTCTTATTCTAAAAACTAATTTTCCTGTATTCATCCTCAATTATTTCCTTTATCCTTGCAGCAACCTTGTTTGGATTTTGCATTTCCCGGTAATTAAAGGCAAAACCGACGTGGCGCTCATCCAGGTCGAGGTCGTCCGCAATTTTACCCCAAAAGCCCCTCACCTTTTTATCGATTTGCATTACAACGTTAAGAGCAAATTCAGTTGCATTCAGGTATACTTCAATCTCGTCCAGTTTACCGGCCATAAAGCTTGTCGGCCTGTATTCAAAAGCCTGGAACCTGCCATTATAATCGCCGGAAAAAGGCTTTTCGCGAAAACCGAGCAGGCGCACGGCATCAAAAAACATCTGCATGTAAGTGTTTGGAAGGACAACGATCTCATCCTGGTCTTTCGGATCTACAGCACTTTTAATATCAAGGCCGGTTATAAAATAATACTTACTGCGCCCTTTAGAAATCGGAATACTATAAGGAAGACGGAGTTGAACGGGAATGCTTACCTCAGGAGAGTTGGCCTTTACCAGCATGCCGTCAGAAACTTTAACCGTGCCTATTTCCTGCCTTAAATGCCTTGTTTCATCATCGTGCTTGTAGCTGGAATCTAAAACCAGGGTTATATATATCTGCTCTATTTTCTGATCAACCGAACCGCCCCTGACTTTAACCGTGCCGCTTACAGTCCCGCCGATTGGAACACGGGGCTGCGGAATTTCCAGATTGACACTTGCCGCACCAATGCCAATCCCGGCCAACAATTTCTTTAACAATTCAAACCCTCCCCGCTTAATTTAGATAAGGGTAATTAGCCCATAAAAGCCTTTTTATGTATTATAATGTATAAAATACTTATAATAAAGATTTTTTCCACGCAAATATAACAATGGTAAATAACCACTAAATCAAGCTTGGAACCTTTTTTAACCCAGTAAGCTACAAAGTAACACGAGTGCTTCCTTTTTAGCCGCTTTCACAAGTTCAGGGGCGTGCTTTTCCAAAATACCTTTATAATGCCATAAATCTACCTTCGCTTGCGGCTTAGGAGGTAGTTGTAGTTTAAATACGCTATCATCGCCTCCGGCTTCAGTTTTCTGAGATGCGGCGGGATCAGGAAGGGCCTCGAACAGAGCCTGGTAAGCGCTAGAGCGGCCTGAATCTGTCCTCCCCGGGCTAGGAATTAAATTAATTTGCCAATTTTATCCGCCAGTAGAAAGTCCAACTGGGGAACATCAGTCCACGCTGTGAGTTTAACCAAAAGCCGGACCGTACGGGGCGTAGTCCGGCAGAGGCTTGCCCTCGGTGTCCTCCACCAGGAAAACGGGGACGTCCCGGAAATCTACGGTGACCGTCCGCACCTGCTCGACTTCCCGCTTTTCCCGGTGTCGGGGTCAACTTCCACATGGCGGACAGTTTTCTTCTTCGCGACCGGGACCAGGATGTAGAAGGCGCGGAAACCCGCATGAAATAAGGGTTCCTTGCGGAACCCTATGCCCGGCCTTTCTCTTGTTCTAAAATTAAGAAAGCCTTGATTTCCAAGGCTTTCAGGGATTTTACTGGTCGGAGCGACACGACTCGAACGTGCGACCTCTACCACCCCAAGGTAGCGCTCTAGCCAAACTGAGCTACGCCCCGAGACATTTTAATCAAACCCTGCAGGCAGGATTTGATTTTTCTGGTGGAGATAAGGGGGCTCGAACCCCTGACCTCTTGAATGCCATTCAAGCGCTCTCCCAGCTGAGCTATATCCCCGTGTAACCGTTATGGAGCGGAAGACGGGATTCGAACCCGCGACCCTCGCCTTGGCAAGGCGATGCTCTACCACTGAGCCACTTCCGCATTATTCATTATATGATGCAATTGTTATAATATCATTTTTGTTGCGTACGGTCAAGGGGTAGATCATGGCCGCAGAATGCTTTTTTAGGTATCAGGCGGGCTGTTTTTTCACAATAAAGGTACCAAATCCCAGGCTTCTGCGGTTTCTTAAAATCAACCCCATGTATTTGCCCAAAATCTTAAGGTTATTGACGGTCATCAATTCCTTTGAAACAACCCGGCAAGAATCTAAATACAATGCTTCTTTGAACTTTTCCAGCACCCCTGGAAATCTCTTCTGCTTCATAAAAACTTGAGAAAAACCGGCCTCGTTGAAAAAGTTAACCCACTCCCCAAGAGTAGGAATTTGCGGAAGTCCGCAAAAAGCTTTTAACTTTTCTCTGGCACCTGGATGCAGCGATTCAGACGCCAGCATTTCAACATCAACCAGAACACCGTTTCTCTTTAACACCCTGTAACACTCTTTCAGTACATCCCGAACCGGCAGAAATATAAGAACGGATTCCATAACAATCAGGTCGGCAACTTCATCACGAAAAGGCATATTCAGAGCGTCGCCGTGGACAAAATGAACTTCAGCCCCTTCCTGAAGGGCTCTAAACCTGGCCTTGGCCAACATCTCCTCAGATTTGTCCAGGGCAAAAACATGCGCACCGAATCTCCTGGCCAGGTAACAGGCCGTCCGCCCGGTGCCGCAGCCGACATCCAGAACAACATCATCAGGCGAAATGGTAAGCCTCTTCATGGTTTCCAAAGTATGCGAAAAACCGCCGGGATGCAGGCTGCCGCCACCCAGCGCGGCTATGGCCTCAAGGTATGAACTCATGTGCCTACCCCTTCCCCCCTTAACTGTTTACATCCTATGCACAAACGTTAAAGGTGGTTCCATGGCCAACCTGCCTGTCCTAGCACTGTTCTCCTATTCGCCTGCCGCCACTTTCTCCAGGGAGGTCAGATTTTCCGCCGTCCCGCATACTATCAGGAGATCGCCGGCCATCAGCTTTTCAACCGGCTCGGGATTGATTATGCTTTCCTCCCCGCGTTTGATGGCCAGAACCAGAACTCCAAATTTCTCCCTGATTCTTGACTCTCTAAGTTCTTTTCCCACTATTGGAGACTTCTCACTTAACGAAAGTTCCTCCAGGTTAAGGTTTATGTCGCGTTCTTCAATAAGAGTCTGGACAAAAGCCACACTGGCAGGTTTCAACGATACCAGCGCCATCCGGTTACCTGCGTCATATAAAGCACATTTGTCATGGAACGAAGTTCTTCCAGAGACGCTGGATCTTTTTCAATTACCACGAATGACTGCTTTTCGTGAACCAGTTCGGCGATTACCGCCTTGCCCACCCTGCCCGCGCCGCAGACAACTATGTGGTTATTTAGCTTTGCTATTTCTTTCATCATCTTTCTCTTCCCCCAGATGTCTGAAAGGTGCCCCTCCAGAACAATCACGCACACCGTGCTTATTGAGTAAGTAAGCATGCCCACGCCGCCCAGGACAAGGAGCATGGTTATTACCCGCCCGGCGGACGTGGAAGGAACAACATCGCCAAAGCCCACGGTGGTTATGCTTATTACCGTAAGCCAGAGGGCATCCATGAAAGTTTTATTCTCCAGGCCAATGAAGCATGCCACCCCGGCCGCTATCAGCAGGGTCAGGGCCAGCGTGGCGTAAATTATAGGACGCAGCGACACCAAGACAATACACCTCTAAAGTTGTATACTCTTCCACGTCCCCTTTACCCTGATCAGCTTATCCACCGGCCTGCCACAAACATAACGCAAATAACCGAAAACACAAATACAGAAATAACCGAATAAGCTAAAACCAGGCCGTTTTTATGAAGCAGGCGGGCCAGGGTTATATACCCTGGGAATAAAACTATAATATATCTGGGCATGCCCAGGGGCAGATTGTCAACCACCGAGGAAAACGGGATTAAAAATCCGAGAACCAGGAAAATCAAAAAAGAGCGGTCTTTGATGTAATAAAAGCTCCTTATTATTAAATAAAGGAAAAGAAAGGCCATGCCTGATTCGAAAAGGCTGTAAAATTCGTTATTTTTAAAGAAAAGCGACAGGTTTAAGAGCTGTCCGGCACCCGGGTAGGCTATGCGGCGGTACCCCCAGTACTCCCTGTTCAGAGAGTGAACAAATGCCAGGGGATCACCAGTATATTTCCACAGAACAAGCATGAATATCAATAACGACGCCGGTATTAAGAACAGGGGCAAAGACTTTTTTAAACTTATCCTGTAACCGTTCTCTTTGTATAACTGGTAGAGGAGAGCAAAAAAAATAACCAAGCCTACATTCCTGGTCAGGGCCGCGCCAGCGCCCAGCAAGGCCGCCTGGTACCAGCGCCCCTGCCCGGCAAGGTAAAAGGCCCCTATAGATAATGCGAGAAATAGCGACTCGGAATAAATCGTCGAGAAAAAAATTGCCGTTGGGAAGAAAAGCATTGCGAAAACGGCGGTAGTAGCAATTTGCTCGCCGTAATCTTCTCTGGTCATACGGTAAAAAAGATAACATGCAATGAAAAGAGCGGTATTTGATATTAAAAAACCGGCCGTCACATTGTCCCCGGTAATAAAGGCAACGGCCCGGATCATAAAAGGAAACAACGGAAAAAACGGCGCGCTGTCAAAATCATAACCCTGTCCGGCAATCCGCAGAAACCAGCCCGCATCCCAATGAATCAGGGAATCAAGAACCACATTTGGATGCAGGCCTTCTACATAAACAGGCAAAACCGGGTTCAAAACCTCCCTGGCCAGCCAAATCAAAAAGACAATCAAAAGCTTGTTCAGAACATACAGGTAAGCCACACGTTTAAAATCATCCTTAACCACTTCAATCACCAATTACCCCTCGGTTGTTTTGGCCAGCAATTTGCCCTTGCGAAAAACCCAGAGCTTGTTCAGAGTAAAGTTAAAGATAAATGCTATAAAAGTAGCAAAAAACAGGGCTAATGCATGGTCCATATTGAAAATTAGAAACATGTAAATCGAAGCGCTGTTTATACCTACCCCGGCGGTGTTAACCAGAACAAATTTTACAAACCTAAAGCCGCTGTCTTCATCGGAAACACCTTTAAAAGTCCAGCAGCGGTTTAAAAAGAAGCTGTTAACAACGCCGCAAAAGTAACTGAAAGCTTTGGCTGCCGAATAGAACAATGCGCTCTCGGCAGGAAATATCTTCAAAATTACAAAGTAAACCGCCCAGTCGATGAACGTATTGACGCATCCTACTGCGGCGAACTTGCACAATTGAAACATATTTTCTGCAATCATCTTATCTCCTTCTGAAACAGGTGTCCGGATCAAAAAAAGAATTGCCTTATATTTCCTGTTTGTTAATCCAAATCCTACGAGAAACTGCTTCTTAGCTTAAACAGCTCCACAAAGGCCTTAAATATTACCGACAGCTTTGCGCCTGTCTGCTCCCCGGCCACCCGGGGGTAGTGGTTTACCCCTACCTCGGCAATGGTGAACCCTTTTGCCCTGGCTTTGGCGAGAATTTCGGTGTCGATCAATGCGCCCTGTGACGTGAGGGTTATGTGGTCGAATATCTTTCGCCTGTAAAGTTTGAAAGCGGAATCGACATCGGTCACTTTAATTTTAAAAAGCGCATTTACCAGGATGCCCCACAGGAAAGCATTTACTTTCCTAATAAAAGGGTCCTGCCTTTTAATTCGGTAGCCCGAAACTATGTCGTACTCATCAATTAAGGGCAAAAGCTTGGTAATTTCCTCAATTTTAAACTGCCCGTCCCCGTCGGTGTAAAAAACCAGTTCCTTGGTGGCATTTTTAAAACCTGATTGCAAGGCTGCCCCGTAACCCCTGTTAACCTCATGATGAATTACCCTGACTTCAGGAAACTCTTTGGCCAGGCCGTCTGCTATCTCGCCGGTGCGATCCCTGCTGCCGTCATTCACGATAATAATTTCAAAGTCATCGGAAATCTGCCTGGCAACGGCCAGAGCTTCCCTGGCAACCCTCTCAACGTTCTGCTCTTCGTTATAACATGGAAAAAAGATCGTAATAGAATATTTCTTCATAATTCTCCCCAATCCCAGCATTTTAATAACCGAACCATATATTTACCTTCGACGAATCCGCCCGTCATCCTTCTTGCCGGTCCAATTTAGCAGCAGGGCAGTTGCTTTTCCTTTAAGTTTAAATTTTTTAAGTAATTTTATACAGGTTCAATTAAACTTATGGTAAAATACTGTTAAACAATATTTTATTCCTGATTTTATTCCTGCTGTTGATCAAGTCCTAATTCTTGTGTAAAATTCCTCAGTCAGAAAAAGACTGACATAGTTAAGAATAACATTACTCATTTGAACACCGCAGCTAAAATTATCCATTTCGCCGCCAGGCATAAGCCGAAGTTAAAGGATTAGTCTTCGCTACGCAGACATATGACAGCGACAGCCGACTGACATTGCTGGGATTGATTAACAAGCGACGTTCAAAAGTAAAACCATATTGCCATTTTAGATTTTACCGGATATAAGCAACATTGTTTTGATGACGGTCATGTTTTTGTTCCTTTTGCCACTGAAGATACTCGGCCATATCTAGATACTTTTTACCGGCTGCCCACTTGTCGTCGATTTCCATGAGTAAAGCTCCGATTAAACGAACTACCGATTCTCTGTTCGGGAAAATGCGAATGACACGTTCCCGGCGCCGGACTTCTTCGATCAGGCGCTCAACACCGTTTGTAGTGCGCAGCCGGAGGCGATATTTTTCCGGTAGTACAAGCACTGCCGTAGCATCATCAAAGCCCATTTCAAGTACCCGCATGGCCCTAGGCGCCTTTTTCTCAAATGCCTCCAGGGTTTGGTTCAATAATAGCCGGGCGCTGCCGATATCCGGAGCATCCAAAATGGCCCTCAAGCGCGGGTAAAGTTCTTCCTTTACAGATTTGGGCGCAGAGTCCATGATATTACGCATAAAGTGGGTCTGGCAGCGTTGCCAGGTAACTCCCTGGAAGTGATTGCGAACAGCCTTTACCAAACCGCTATGGTCATCTGACACTACCAGGTCGACACCGCGCAGGTTACGGTTTTTAAGCCAAGAGAAAAATTCGCTCCAACTGGCTTCGGATTCACTGTCGCCAAGCATAATGCCTAAAACTTCCCGGTATCCTTCGGTGTTTAGGCCGATGGCGATCATGACACCCCGGGAGCGGACGCGCCCATCTTCACGAACTTTGAGCACCAAAGCGTCTACCAATATAAAAGGGTAGCGCATTTCCCGCAAGTCCCGGTTATTCCAAGAGATAACCAGCGGGTCCAGTTTCTTGCATAAGTCTGAGACAGTGGACTTGGAAAATTCGGCGCCACACAGTTCTTCTGTGATCTGGCTGATTTTTCGGGTAGAGACCCCGTTGATTACCATTTCCATCAGGGTCAGCACCAGGGCCTGTTCGCTGCGCTGGTACCGGGCGAACATTTCGGTGGAAAACTGACCGTTGCGGAAACGCGGTACTCTTAAGGTTATGGTTCCTACCCGGGTTGTCAGTTGGTGCGGGTATGTGCCGTTGCGATATCCCTTTCTTTCATCGGTGCGTTCGTATGGCCCGGCTTGAAGCTGCTCGGTGGCTTGAGCCTGTAAAATCTGGTTCAATACGGATTCCAGCAGGGCTGCTATACCGGAATCTTTGTTATTACTTAAAAATAGTTGGTGCAAAAGTTCCTGATTTACGGTAATCTGATATTGAGCCATGCAAATTCCTCCTCTTAGAATGTTTGTTTGTCCAACTTCTATTCTAACTGAGGAATTTGTAAATGGCTCCCACCATTTTTCAGGAAACCGATTTTACACAATTATACGGACTTAACTCTGCTGTTATGGAGGTAACAGAAAAATGGGCTGTGTGGAAGTAAGAGGCTTCGGGGATTTAAGAAAGCTGTTTGAAGAAAAAAGCTGGCCTTTTCCCCTTTCGGTCGATCTGGAAGGCGCTACCACTGCCGGAGAACTTGCCAAAAGGCTCGGAATACCGTTCGACAAAATTGAAGTAGCTTTTGTAAACGGACTTGCTCAGAGCCTTGACTATGTTGTAAAACCGGGCGACAGGGTAGCATATGTACCGCCCGGCACACCGGGTCCCTACCGTGTGTTTCTGGGATTTGTCCAAAAAAAAGCGCAGGCTTGAAATTTTTTTAGTAGAGCAGCTTGAAAAAGCTGCTTTTCTCATTTATTAAAGCTTTTTAAACGGTTTTTTCAAAAATATTTTACATAATTTTGTAAGGTAGAATAATTTTTTTGCCTTTTAACCATAATAAGAAATAATACAACAATATCCAGGAGGCGATACAAATATGGAATGGCTTTCACGCATAGCTCTGGTCCTTGTAATCATCGGCGCATTAAACTGGCTGCTGGTAGGTCTTTTTGAATGGGACCTGGTTACTGCTTTATTCGGCGGCGACGTGGTCAGGGCTTCGTCCAGTTTAAGCAGGGCAATTTATACCTTGGTTGGTCTTGCTGGACTATATGCGATCTCATTTTTCTTCAGCAAAAATGCTGTTTTGAAAAACGAAAAATAGTTTTATTAATAAGGAGAGTGCGGCATTTACCGGCACTCTCCCTTATTTTTTATTATAATTTAATATTTATTCGGCCTCATTCAGGGGTTGTCAGCGCTAAAATCTAATGCTATATTTGGAGTACCCAATTATTATTTTATGGAGTGATCCTGCCATGCACTACCAAAATAAAAACTGTAAAAATGACTACAGGGTAAACGTTCTCAGCAACGGCACCATCATCAGCATCGAAATAACCTGCTGCAGCAGACATATCGGGGAAATGAGGTTTAAGGACGGCGAAAACAAAAAATGCCCCTTGTGCGGCACGGTACATTTAATTAAGGTTCAGCACAACCACTTCCACATACGCCCCATCAGGCCTACATCCAACGAGGAAAAACCGGAATGCATTATACCAGCTGACGAGGGTAAAAAAGCATTATAAGCCTTTCGGAAATTTAAAAACGCCAGCAAAAACCCCCTGAATTACAAGGGCATCCTTCCCATGCTGCAGGACTATGTCGGGATATGCGGGGTTTGCGGCTTTTAACAAAATATTTCCGTTTTCATCCTGTAAAAAGATCTTTAAAGTGTTTTCCTCGCCGTTTACCAGGGCGCAAACTATCTGCCCGTTAAAATCAACATGGGACTGCCGGCGTATTAAAACCAAATCGCCATCGTAAATCCCCTCGCCTGTCATCGAATCTCCTTTTACCCTGAGAGCGAAGTACTTCCCATCGGCCATTTTTCTGGGAAAGGGCAGGTAACCGCTAATGTTTTGCTCCGAGTAAAGCAACTCGCCGGCGCTTACGGTTCCAAGCACAGGAATTCCGGTCATGTCGTTGAAAGTATTATTAATATTTTCGCGATTGCTGCCTGACGGTTGTTTATCCCCACGCCCTACTGAACCCACATCCCTGCCAAGAAAATACTCAAGCGGCTTGCCAAGAGCATTTGCCATCCGGTAAAGGTCATCAATGCCGATCTTTCGTTTTCCTTTTTCATAATAATTGATGGCAGTGGCAGAAACTCCCAGTTTAACCCCCAGTTCCGCCTGGGTAAGGTATTTTTCCTCCCTGGCTTTTTTAATTCTGGCGCCTATCTTGAAGTACACGAAATTCCCCCCTTAAAATAACGGCTCAGAAAAGTGCTCCAGAATTATCATATCACATTTTCCATAACCCGTTGACACGGCTTACCGTTGCTGGTAGACTAGTTTTTAACAAGTGAAAAAAGTGCTCTTATCCGGAGTGGCGGAGGGACTGGCCCTATGAAGCCCGGCAACCTTTGGGTATATAGGCGTACCCAAAAAGGTGCTAATTCCTGCAGGAGATTTATCTTCTGACAGATAAGGGAAAAGCAATGTTTGCTGGCCTCTTCTGTTTGGAAGAGGCCTTACGTTTATCGGAGCGGAAGAGCACAATCAGGGGAGGTATTGCTAGTATGGCCATTGAAAAAACTTATGCAGAGATCAACGAAAAGATTAGATCTGGTAAAGCGGTGGTAATGACGGCAGAGGAAGTCATCTCTCTGGTGAATGAAAAGGGGTTGACGGAAGCTACCAGACAGGTTGACGTGGTAACCACGGGAACATTCGCCCCGATGTGTTCTTCCGGAGTTTTCCTGAACTTTGGCCATTCCAAACCCAGGATCAGGATGCAGAAAGTATGGTTAAACGGCGTCCCTGCCTATACCGGCATCGCTGCGGTAGATGCTTACTTGGGTGCTACAGAACTTCCGGAAGATGACCCTTGCAACAGCAATTACCCGGGCGAATTCCGCTACGGGGGCGGCCACGTAATCCAGGATCTGGTGGCCCGTAAGCCAATCAAGCTGAAAGCCGTTTCTTACGGCACCGACTGTTACCCGAGGCGTGAAATTGAAACCTATATTACCCTTGACGACCTCAATGAAGCAACCCTTTTTAACCCGCGCAATGCTTACCAGAACTACAACTGCGCGGTTAACCTGGGCAACAGGACCGTTTATACCTACATGGGAATGCTCAAACCAAACCTTGGCAATGCTCACTATTGCAGCGCCGGACAGCTTAGCCCGCTATTAAACGATCCCTATTTTCTAACCATCGGCATCGGCACCAGGATCTTCCTGGGGGGAGGAATAGGTTATGTGGCCTGGCACGGCACCCAGCATTTCCCGGGCATTCTTAAGGACGGCGAGGGAAATAGTTACGGCCCGTCCGGGGGTACTCTGGCAGTAATCGGGGATCTTAAACAAATGAAACCCAACTGGCTGGTCGGAACAAGTTTCCTGGGCTATGGTGCCACCCTTACTGTAGGCATCGGCATTCCCATCCCGATCCTTAACGAGGAAGTAATGCGCTGCGTTTCTGTTAGCGACCGGGAACTGTATGCTCCTATTGTCGATTACAGTGAAGCTTATGGCCAGCGCATTCCCGGCAACCTGGGATACGTCAGCTACGCTGAACTGAAATCCGGCAAGATTATTGTTAACGGAAAGGAAGTGCCAACGGCTCCCCTGTCCAGTTATCCCAAGGCCAGGGAGATTGCAGGCATATTAAAAAGCTGGATTCAAAAGGGCGAATTTCTTCTTACCGAACCGGTGAAGCTGCTTCCTTCTTATAAGGACGGGATTGCGGCAAAGTCGCTGGAGATCAAGGGGATTTAAAAGGCAAATGGAGTTTATCCCAAAAAGGAACCGTCCCCCCAGGAAAAGGAGTGAAATCCATGTCACCCAAAAAAATAATCCTGCGCTTTGACAAAGATATATCTGATAAGCCCATCATCTACCGCCTGGCCAAGGACTACGATCTGGTCATCAACATCATTAAGGCCAATGTCAACCCGAATAAAGAAGGCACGATGGTTTTAGAACTGACCGGAGAAAAATACGACCAGGGATTGGAGTTTTTAAAAAACCAGGGGGTCAGAGTGCAGCCCCTGGCGGAAGAAGTGTTCAGAAACGAGGAAAAGTGCACCAGTTGTGGCGCCTGCACGGGCATTTGCCCCTCCGGCGCGCTGTACATTGAAAGGCCTTCAATGGAGGTCAAATTTGATAGCGATAACTGCATTGTCTGCCAGATCTGCGTCAAAGTATGCCCGGTAAAAGCCATGGAGGTCAGGTTTTAGTTGGAATACAAGGAGAGGACGTACCGCCGGTTATTCCGCCAGGACGATTTGATTCACTTTCAGGTGGTGGTGCAGCAGACCGACCTTGACATTGGGGTGCGCCGGGAAAGGTTTTCTCCTGAACTCGTCCGCTGGGTGGAGGAAATGGTACGGAAGCAGCGGGCCCTCCTGGAAAAATACATCGAAGAGGACCCGCAATTCCTGCATTCTCTTGTCCCCTGCCCGTTAAAACCCACTGCTCCGCCTATAGCGGTGGACATGGCTAAAGCGGCCAGCCTGGCCGGCGTGGGACCGATGGCCGCCGTGGCCGGCGCCTTCGCCCAGCACATCGGCCGGGCGCTGGCCAGGCGGTCGAGAGATGTTATTGTGGAAAACGGCGGCGACATTTATATGCGCAGCGCCGTAAAGCGCAGGATTGGTATCTTTGCCGGCAGGTCCCCCCTGTCGAACCGGATTGCCCTGGAAGTCAGGCCTGAAGATACTCCGCTGGGGATATGCACCTCTTCCGGAACCGTCGGACCATCCCTCAGCTTTGGCAACGCCGACGCCGCGGTAATCCTTTCCCCCTCCGCTACTCTGGCCGATGCGGTAGCTACTGCCGCCGCCAACCTGGTTAAAAGTAAGGAGGACATTCAAAGAGCGGCCGAATTTGCAACCGGCATCGAGGGAATAACCGGCGCGGTGGTCATCAAGGACGACCACCTGGCCGCCTGCGGAAAGCTGAAGCTCGTACCCGTGGCTTAATATTATTTTAATTATATTCCTTCTCATATTTCTTCGTCTTTAGCCCAACATTTACCTGACTTTTCGCACCGCTGCCACGCCGACCGCAAAAAAAACTGCGGCGTAAACGACCAGTACTGCCAGAGAGAGTGGCTGTATTCCGTGGCCGGAGGCAATGGCCCGCAATAAATAACTGGCGTGGGTCAAGGGAAGGACTTCAATAATATATACAAAAACTTTCGGCAAGCGGTCCGGCGAAAAGAAGGTACCGCACAAAAAAGACATGGGCAAAAGTACAAACGTAAAGAAACTGGCCATGTCTTCGTGGGAATTGACGACCATTGCGGCCAGTGCTCCCAAAGCGCCAAAAAGAAAACAAGTGAGCAGGACCACCAGATAAAACCAGCAGTTCACCACCAGCTGCGCTCCGAACAAAAAGGCCAGCCCCAGGATGATCAGGGAAGCGATCAATCCGCGCACGCAGCCGGCCAGCACTTTGCCCAGCACAAAGGCACCGGTGCTGAGCGGGGCAATCAGGTATTCGTCCAGGGTCTTGTGATAGAGCCGGCTTATGTGGAGGTTATTGCCCACCGCGCTGAAACTGGTATTCATGGCACTTAAGGCGATAATCCCGGGTACGATGAATTCAAGGTAACTGATGCCATTTATTTGGATATTCCGCCCCACCCCCCAGCCGAAAGCCACCAGGTAGAGCAGGGGGCCGACCAGGCAGGAGGCGAAAAATTTCCCGAAGGCCCGTCTTAAAACTATCATTTCCCGCCAGAAAACAGTGTAGAAGTCAATCTTTAATCACCTACCTTGCGCCCGGTCAGTTCCACGTATACATCTTCTAAATTGGCTTCCCGGATCACCACATTTTCTGTATGACTCCCGGCATATTCCAGGGCCTGTTCACGGTTGGCAAAAAACCGGTATTCTGTACCGCTGCGGCTGAATGCCTCAACAACTACCTCTCCTGCTCTTTTCTTCAACTCTGCCGGCGTGCCCAGGGCAATCAACCGGCCACGGTCCATAATGCCGACCCGGTGACAGAGCACCTCGGCCTCCTCAATATAATGGGTGGTCAGCAGGACGGTCATGCCTTCGCTGTTCATTCTCCTAATTAAATCCCAGATTTTGCGCCGTGTCTGGGGATCAAGCCCGGCCGTCGGCTCGTCCAGGAACAATACGCTGGGGTAGTGCATTAAAGCACGGGCAATCATCAGCCGGCGCTTCATGCCGCCTGAAAATTTGCCCGCCAGGTCATGGGCCCGGTCGGCCAATTCCACATAGGCGAGGAGTTCCTGGATTCTTTGCTGCCGCTGGAACCGGGGCATTTTATGCAACCGCCCGTGCAGTTCAAGGTTTTCCCGTGCCGTGAGCTCCTCATCCAGGTTCATGTGCTGGGGAACCACGCCGATCTCCTTCTTGATTTTGCTAAAATCACGGTTTATCTCATACCCGTTGATTAACGCGGTCCCACTGGAGGGCCTGGTGAGCATGGTCAGCATCCTGATAGTCGTGGTCTTACCGGCTCCGTTCGGTCCCAGCAGGCCGAAAATCTCTCCCCGGTTAATCTTTAAATCAAGGCCAGTCACAGCTTGAATATTGCCGTACTGTTTGGATAACTGCCTTAGTTCGATCATTTGTCCGGCACCTCTTAAACTTGACTGATTAACCATCCAGCGGCTCACCACTCAATATCTCAATTTAACAATACACCGCCTGCAGGCCTTTCAAGCTTGTCAGGGCCGGTCGCGGCAAGATAGTCACTGATGCCCTGCGCCACCGCCCTGTATACAGTGCGGCCTACCAGATAGCCCAGGTCGGTGGCAGATCCAGCGTATGGCAGGGGTTTTCCCCTTCCGGTACAGGCGATGACAATGGCATCGGTAGTGGTTCCTGTAGCCATGGCGCCGTCCGGCAGGCGGATGCCGGCCTGAAACACCGCCCTGGTCTTGGCCTCTGTAGCTGTGATTACAGCATTGACCATTGCGGCTTCGGTCAGATTGCCGTCGATAAGAACCACTGTATTAATCGTCCCCGGCGCAGCCACGCTTTCACTCACAGCAGTAAGGCTCCCGGCCGAACAGGCGTTGCTCACTCCGGCAGTGCAGACTGTAGCAACCGCCAGGTCTTGTCTTGTGCCGAAGCTCATCACTGTACGCCTGACATCCACGGCCGTCATTAAGCCCAAAACATCTTTACCAAGGTTCATCCTTTCCGCCAGGCGGGCAAGGTCCTCCGCCGGGGACTCGCTGCTGTATGTTTCTTCAACGGTGTGGTTCATAATAAACCTGGCCCGCCGCCGCTCACCACCCAGCACGGCGGAACTCAGGACCTTTAATAATTGCCGGGAAGCTATTAGAAAGGTTTTATTCTCGACCAGATAAAAGCTGATTCCCTTGATTGGGACATTCATGTTAAAAGCAGTAAGCTCTTCAAACAAATTGACTCACTCCAATAATAAAGGCTACAAAAATTATAGCCTCCAGAGAAAGAAATTTTTTTACGATAAAACAATTAATTATTTAGTACCCAGATCCTGGGCTGGCAGGTAACTGACTTCCAGCTTTTTTTTAGTCCTTTTCAAAATTTTCACCACCCCTGTGCCGCAAAAGAAGTAAAAAAATACGTTGCCCAGGGCGTGACAGGTGTCAAACCAAAAGCTGGCGGCATAGGTAGTCAAAAAAGACTGCCAGTTAAGAGGATAAATAAAAGCCGTCCAAAACCACAAATTCATTATCCAGCCATAGATGTAGCCCCAGGTGAACAGGAAGGCCGCCATGCCCCACCGCCCTACCTGGGGGAAAACGGCACCGAAAAGGGCCGCTGAAGATCCGGCCAGCCCCCAGGTGAACATCTGCCAGGGCGTCCACGGCCCCTGGCCGAGAAAAAAGTTGGATACAATCGCAGCGGTCGATCCGACCATAAATCCTCCCCGCGCCCCAAAAACGTAACCGGTAATAATTGTCAAAAAGGTTACGGGCTGGATGTTAAACAGTGCGGCAAAGGGCACTCTGCCTACAGCTGCCACTGTCCCCAGCACCGCAATGACAGCGATCTCCCTGGAGGAAATAGCGCTTCTCTCAAATCCCCAGTATAAAAATACAATGGCAATGAAGACTATTTCTGCTGAAAGAAGGCCCCAGTTCTGCCTGGCCAACGGGCTCCCGGGACTGATCGACATGGCCAGCAACCCGGCCACGGCCAAAAGAAAAAGAGGGAATTTCAATTTAAAAAGATAGTCCGGCAAACCAGCCACTTCCTTTACCCACAACATTTATCTCTGCCGGCTGCTTGCCACCTGGGCAGGAAAAAACCACAGTTTTTCCACCGCTTCCTGCAAGGTAAGCACATGAGTGTCAATGTCCCGGAACAACCTGCAAATTTGCGGGGCGTAAAACATGGAGCTGGCCAGAACAGCGTGCTTCGGGCCTTCGCAGGCAACCTGCCCGTCGAAAAGCATTACCACGCGCCCGGCATATTCAGCCGCAAATTCCACATCGTGGGTTACCAGAACTACGGCAACCCCCTCCAGGGTAATTTCCTGCAGCAGCTTTCCTAGCCCGGCCTTCAGCCGGTAGTCAATGCCACGCGTCGGCTCGTCCAGCACCAGAAGCTTCGGGCACGCCACCAGTACCGAAGCCAGTGCCACCCGCTGCCTTTCCCCGCTGCTCAAGTCCCGCGGGTTGACATGCCGGCAGCGTGCCAGGCCCAGCTTCTCCAGCAGCCGTTCTACCCTGCCGCCATCAGGCAGGCCCAGGTTGGCCAGGGTAAATTTTAACTCCTCCTCCACCGTATCTTGAAAAAGGTAATCGTTTGGGTTTTGGGAAAGGTAGCCCACCAGGCCGGCTAATTGCCGAGGCGCAGTCCTTCCAGTATCATTCCCCATTATCAGCACCTTGCCGCGCCCGGGCTTTAAAAGCCCGGCCAGGTGCTTCAGCAGGGTAGTCTTGCCGGCAGCGTTTTCTCCCAGCACAGCTACGAATTCACCGGCGTTAACCGTTAAATTTATGCCCCGCAATGCCTCGCGGCCATTGGGGTAGGTAAACCACAGGTTCTTAACTTCAACTACCGGCTTTCCTCCTGTCGCCCCTTCAGGTTCTTTCTGTCTGCCTGAATGTGGGGCTAATCCCCTGTCTTCAGGGGAAAAGAAATATTTTTTCAACAGCTTGCGCCCTTCTTTCACGGTGAGCGGTATTGCCGGAAAGTCGAGGTGGGCAAATAGCGCGGCCACCGGCGGAACAAAGGGCAGCCCTTTTTTTACCTGCCATGCGGCTACCTCGCCTGGCGGCCCTTCCCGCACGATTTGGCCGCCCTCCATCACCGCTACCCGGTCGGCCAGGTGAAAACACCGCTCCAGGCGCTGTTCTATTAAGACAATGGTCAGGTTCATCTCCTCGTTCAGCCGCTTGACCAGGTTGAGAATTTCCTCTGCAGCTGCCGGGTCCAACTGGGACGTTGGTTCGTCCAGGATCAATACACGCGGCTGCATGGCCAGGACCGAGGCCAGGGCCAGCTTTTGCTTCTGCCCGCCGGACAGGCTGGCAGTAAACTCCTTTTTAAGCGAGGAAAGGCCCAAAAAACTCATAACCTCGGCCACCCGGCGAAACATTTCCAGCCGAGACAAACCCAGGTTTTCCAGACCGAAGGCTACCTCCGCCTCAACCCCGGTCATGACCAGCTGCTTCTCCGGGTCCTGAAAAACAATCCCCACCTCTCTGGCCAGGTTTCGCCTGTCCAGAGCGCGGATGTCTCTTCCTTTAAAGAAGACCTTGCCTCCAATCCTGCCTCCATAAAAATCTGGAATCAAACCAACCAACCAGGGCGCGGGCAAGGGAGGACTTGCCTGAGCCAGAGCCGCCGCTCACCAGCAAAAACTCGCCTTCAAAAACAGTGAGGTCGATGTCCAGCAGAGCCGGCCGTTCTGATTCAGGATAATAATAAGTTAGATTTTGGACCTTAAATACTGACAACGCTGCCACCCCCAACTCAGTCCAGCAGGCAGGGACAGCCCGCCCAGAACGGCAGCCAGGACAGTTACGGTGGCGCTGCCGTCGAAAAGGTATCCCAACTGCGGATAATAGGTATAGGTTCCAAAACCATGTATTATGCCGTAAATCGCAACGATCAGGGAAAAAATGCTGCCGGCCAGGCACAGTCCGTCCCGTGGCCGGAAAAACTCCCGCCGGTAGCACGAACGGGGCCCGCTGCCGAAAGCGCGCGCCTGCATTGCCTCGGCCATCTGCAAAGAGCCTTCCAGCGACGAGACCAGCAGAATGTTAAACAAGGAAGCATATTTGCCGGCCCGCTCTTTTAATGTCCCTGCCTGAAAATCTACCCCTCTGAGCTGCTGCATTTCCCTGATGCTGCTCATAGAGGCGGTCATTACCGGAAACAATCTAGTGGCCAGTGAAACAACCAGGGCAGACTTGTAGGCAAAGCGGGAAAACAGGTTCAACAGCCGGTCCGGGTGGACAGTGAGGTTATAGAGGCAGAAAATGCTGATCATGTCCAAAAGCCGTACCCCCATGGCGGCCCCGTAACAGATTGCTTCCAGGGTAATGGTCAGCCGGCCCAGGACCGGCAGGTACGGCCCGTGCCAGAGCACGGTCTGCCCCGCCCGGACCACCAGGGGGTTGATTACCATGACCAGGAATACCATCCACAAAGCAATTTTAAGATAACCTTCCCAGACCGCAATCCCGTCTGCCGCCCAGATAGCCAATGCAGTCACGATGAAGATTCCTGCAAGGTAAACGGGATGGGAGAAGGCAAGGGCCAGCACAAGCAGCACCGCTATATAACAAAGCGCCACGGCAGAGTGCAGGCTTTGGAGAAACAGCCCCTTTTCCTGATAAAAGAATTGTTGCAACATATATTGACGCGCCCCTTTTTAGAGAGACCTTTACATTCGCTAACCAGACATTCGCGCGCTCAAACAGCCATTTTTCTACTTGCAGATGATCACTGTCCGCTCTTTTTCATCCCAACTTACTGCATAACCAAAAGCCTGGGCCACATAGCGGGCAGGCAGGTAGGTACGGCCGGGAGGCAGCAGCAGCGGAGTCACGTCCATCGTTACCGGTTGGCCATTGACATACAAGATGTTTCCCCCCACGGTCAGGGTGACCGTAATGCCGTTATTTGCCAGGGTTACAGTTTGGGTAGAAGGCGACCATTCGATCCCGCTTTCCGGCACGCCGAGGGCCAGGGCCAGGTAGCGCACCGGTACAAAAGTGCGGCCGTTCTCCAGGAAAGGCGCTGCGTCCGCCTCCCTAACCTGCTTCTCCCCTTCGATGCTTACCTCATAATTTTTCTCGCCCAATTTAAACCGGATTGCCCGCTGAGGCTGTACCTTCCCTGTAGCAGCGGAACCAGCCGGATTTTTCTCCCTCAGCCGTTCAAAGACCGTTTTTCCGTAATATACGTCCGCCAGGGCCTGCAGCGCCTGTTCCGTGGCCATTTCATTGCTCCCTGTGCCTTTTATGTGCTCAAAAGACCCGTCCGGCAGCTGGTAGCTCTGAAGCGCTGTGACCGGATTGCCGCCGGGCTTAGTCCAGTCTGCTCCGGCCGGGTCGATCCCTACCGCAATCAGCCCTGAAATGACCATGTGGCACGATTCCGGATTCGGAGCGCCCCAGGAGGAAAAGCCGCCGTCTTCTTCCTGGACCCTCTTCAGGTAGGCAGCTGCCTTTTGCACAACGGGGCTGTCATTCTTTTCACCCAGGGCGCCGAGGGCCATCAGCGCCATACCGGTGGAGTCGACATCGGGCTTCTGGTCCGCCAAGATCCAGTTAAAGCTGCCGTCTTCGTGCTGCTGGTCAATGAGCCACTGCCTGGCCTTTTGGGCATCCGGTATCTCAGCCCCGGCTGCATAAAGGGCCAGCACGGCCCAAATATGTGCATTGACCAGAACCTGCCCACCCTTTTCGCCCATCCCGCTGCCGTCAACATTATCGGCAAACTTGCCGTCGGAAAGCTGGGCTGCACGGATCCTCTCCACCAGGTTTTGCCCCTGGTAATCGTACGGACTCTGCCCGGCAGCCAGTAAAGTAAGCACCAGCAGGCTGTAACCGTTCAGCTCGCTGGACTGCAATTCGGCAAACTGCTTCCGGCATGACTCCTGCACCCTGGTGCCGGTAAGGTCCTGCCCGCAGCCGGCCAGGGCCACATAGCTCCACGGTGTCAGCGGACGCCCCTGTGTTCTTTCCTGCATCAGCAAATAACCGGCAGCCCGTTCCATGGCCGGCCCGGCACCGGCCGCCGGCAACGCCCGGACCGTTACGGGAGAACTGAGAAAAACAATCATTGCCATAAAAAATAAAACAAAAACCTTTTCCGCTATCCGCATTGCCTCTGACTCCTTCCTCATAATTTTTGCTGCCGTAAATTAATTATTTCTTACCAGTCCCTCCCAGGTGGGCGGCGGTGTGTCCATGCTCTTGCTGTACCACCAGATCACCTTGTCACCTGATGCCACCGGTTTCTTGTCGGCGGCAACCATGGGGATTTCCTCGTTTACTTTATACATCCAGCCCGCCTGTCCTTTATTGCGCTGCCCGGCTACAGCCTCGACAAAGCCGGCAAAGCCGGCAGATATATTGTAAGGCAAGCCCGTAGCGTCCAGGGCGCCCAGGGCCGTTGCACCCCACCTGCCCTTTTCTTTTAACTGCACGGCCGCCGGCCCGAAGAGGAGTTCTCCGTCCTTTCCCACCACCGCAACATTGACCGTAACCGCATCACTGCCCGGAGCGGACGGCAGATCAGGAGAATAGCTTTTACCGGAAACACGAGAAAAACCAGGACCGTTTAAACCATCTCCCTCTTTCCGGGCTGCACTGACAGGAGGCATTTCAGAGGAAGGCTGCGCTGAAGCTCCTGTTTCCGTAGCAACGCTGCCGCTGGTATTGCCAGAAGAAGAATTCCCGCCAGCGTTTGATTGAGCTGCAATTTCGCTGGACGCAGCCGGAGGAGCATTGCTTTTGTTAATCTTTTTTGTATAAATTGCCGGGCCCAGCAAACCGAGTAAAAGAAAGAGAGCGGGGATAATAAAAAGAATTTTTCTTTTCATAACAAAACTCCTTTTTTAGAAAAGAATTGCCAGCAGGGCAGGCCTGAAGCCTGCCCCGCTCTAAAAGACAGGAAGAAAAGAGCTCAGAAATCAACCAGCGCCCGGTATATCATAACCGCACATTCCGCCCTGGTCACAGTTCCATGAGGCTCAAAGGCACCACCGGGATAGCCCTTGACCAGCCCGGCCGATGCCGCCACTGCCACACTGTCTTTCGCCCAGTCTGAAACTTCACCAGCGTCGGTAAAAGGCAGTTCCGTACCGGAAGGAGATTTAAGGCCCAGTGTCCGCACCAGGACGGCAGCCAGTTCTTCCCTGGTAATGGCCCTGTCCGGACAGAAAGTACCGTCTTCATATCCTTTGAGCAACCCTTCCTTAGCTGCTGCGGTAACGCAGCCGTAATACCACTGGTTCCCCGGCACATCTTTGAAAGTCAGGCTGCCTTCTGGCGCTGGTAAGTTCAGGGCCTTAACCATGATGCTTGCCACTTCGGCCCTGGTGATCGCCCGCTCCGGCTCATAATGCTTCCCGTCCACACCTGCGATTACCCCTGCGCCGGCCAGTATCTCAACGGCATCCTGCGCCCAGCCACAGGCAGAAGAAGTCACATCGTCGAAGGACTTCTTTTCTTCCTTAACCAGCACGGTAAAATAGGAGAAATGACTTACTTTTGCCAGGATTAGCCCTTTACTGACATCCACCACCGCCGGGATGGCAATCCATTTGCCGTGAGTCTTGTCGTACCACGCCAGGGCCAGGTTCTCCGGCCGGGCCAGAGGAGGTAAAGCCACTTTCAGGATCAGCGTCGCCGGTACTGTAAATGTAGTCCCGTCCGGCCCGAATTTGTAAACCGGCGAGGCCATGCGGTAGTTCGCCGGCACAGGCGGCGTCCCGCTTCCTGCCGTGCTGCCCGCGCCGGAAACTGCATCCTCCTTAATAGTTATCGTTACATCACTGTTCAGGGCGCCGGCCTGAATGGAAAGGGCTACCTCGCCAAGCTTATCGGTAATGGTTGCTCCCTTTGTAGCCTCTATCTTCTGAGTCAGATCGATGATGTTCTCGGTCAGTTCTTTTTTCAGGGCGGCGATCTCGGCCCGAACCGGGAGTTTGTCGCCGCCCACAACGGCCACCGTTTTAACTGCTTCACCCAGCGGGCCCAGTTCAGTGGTATCTTGTTTCAACCCCAGTAACTGGGCTAACTTGTTCAGAGCCTCACCGGCCTCCTTCGAAGGTTGCAGGGCCGGCGGGAGGTTTTCCGTCGTTTTAGTTTCGGCTGCCACAGTAGCGGATCCCTTCAACAGGCTGTCCCAGTCAGGACTGGGGGAATTCATGTCCGTGCTGTACCACCAGATGACCACGTCTCCCTCTTTTACCCGTTTATCCTTGGCCGATACCATGGGTACCTCCCTGTTGACCTTGTACATCCAGCCTTTCATTCCACTGTTAGCCTGCCCGGCGATGCTCTTCACAAACCCGTTTTCTTCGACGACATAGTCTAAGCCCGTGGCATCCAGGGCGCCCAGGGCCGTAAGGCCCCACCTGCCAGCCTTGCTCACGGTCAAGCTTTCCGACATGTACAACCGCTCTCCATTCATGCCCACGACGGCGATTTTAACGGTGCACTGGTCCGGTTCAGGCACAGGCTGGCCACCGCCGCCGGGACCGCCCTGGCCGCCGACCAGGAGAAGAGCTGACAGGGTCTCAGCCGCTCCAAAAACGTTTCTGGAGGTGCCGAAGCTGCCGTCGTCGTTCATGGTGTTGTTCAGCAGGTAGTCCACCGGGGTCAGGCCGGCGCTGTTTTTCCAGTCTGCCCCGGCCGGGTCTTTGCCCAACTTTTTCAGCGTAACTATCAGCTCGGAGTTGTCCACCGCCGGGTCGTCCCAGCCTGAGTAAACGCCGCCGTCAGGCTGCTGCAGGCCCTTCAGGTAATCCAGGCCCTTGCTTATGGCCGCCTGCACCTGCTGGTCGTCAGCACCCGGCAGGTAGGTAAGCGCCCGGATGGCCTGGGTGGTGGACAAAAAGTCGGGATAATAATCTGTTCCAAATGTTTCTCCCCAGGAGCCGTCTTCGCCCTGCTTCGACAGAATGTACTCCTTCGCAGCAGTAGTGTCGATACTGCTGATCTTGCCGGCCTCGCCCAGGGCGATGTAGGCCCACATGTCGCTGTAGACGCTGTTCTCAAAGGACCCCTTGCCCGGGTCACCGGTTCTTTGCCGCCCGGCCAGCAGGCTTGCCAGCCGGTTCTGGCGTTCCGTACTGCCGTCCCATCTGCTTAGCGCCAGCAGGCACTGGGCAATGGTCTTAGTCTTCGATTTTTTCACCCAGGGCGAAGCGGCGCCGGCGTAATCTTCATAACCCTTGCCGAGGGATTTTAAAGCAATCAGGGTCTCTGCCGTGGCAAAGGTGCTGTCCCACTGGGCCGGAACGGCCGCAGTGTCGGCGTCCTGGATGTCCGCCAGGTAGGTGAGGCCGTCCTTGATGGCCTGATAAACGTCGCTGCTTTGGTCGCCAGCCCCGGTAAAATAACTGAGCGCTGTAAGCACCTGGGCCGTCAGGTCCGGCTCCTCCTGGTAGTAACCGCCCCAGGCCGCCCCGGCCGGGCTTCCCCAAATATCTTTATGGGAATGCTTGAAGGTGTTGAGATAGGCCAGGGCCTTTACCTGGTCGATGTCTTTAAGCCTGCCCGCCTTTCCCAGGGCAGTCAGGACAAGCACGTCATCGTAAACATTGTCGCCGAAAAACACCTGGCCGGGAACGGAAGTGTTCGCCTGGGCAATAATAGCGTCAGCCAGGTCGTTTATTTCATCCGAACCGGGGCAAACAGCGCAAAGGACGGTCAGCTCCTTGGCGAGGTATACGGCGTCTTTAACTGTTGGGTTGGCTGCTGTAGCGGCAGCAGAAGCCATTACCGCCTCCCTGAGGGAAACACCGTTATACGTCCAGTCGCTGACAGAAAGGTCCTCGCCGGCCAGAGCCAGGGCCTCCACGCAGCGGTAATCGAAACCCCAGCCGTTTACATCATAGGTCATGCTCCCGCTCCGGTAGCCGTTCTTAAAGTAAGAGACGGCTAGATCAATCGAACTCTTTACCTGGTCGTAAACAGCAGTGCCTACCGTATCGGCTTTGACTGCCGCCAGCGCCTGAAGAGGCGCCTTGGTGCCGTACTCGTTGGCATACGGGCCAAAGCTTCCGTCCCCATTCTGGGTGCCGGTTATAAAAGTAATCATGCTGTTGCCGTCGCCGAGCAGGTCGGCCAGCTTTTCTATTTTGCTCTTTAAAGTCTTATTATTACTCGTATACTCCGGACTCCCCGTCCACTTCTCAGATGCCAGATCTTCCCCAGCCAGCTTTAAGACATATGCCGCAAAACCGTCAATTTTTTCCCCGTCCTGGTATTTTTCATTTATAAATTCTACAGCCCTTTGGGCCATTTCGGCGGAAGTCAACGGCTCGGCAGAGCAAATTCCCGTAAAAGTTCCAAAATTAATAACCGAACTTAATAAAAAGAAAATTAGTGCAGATAAGGTAAAAACCTTTTTTTTGGTTCTGGTTTTTTTAAAGGCAATATTCAAAGCATGTCTTACAGCCATAAAAATATTTTTCGCCAACTTAACCCCCTCCATCTTTTTAATGCTCGTTTCGCTTTTTTACCGCTGTAATTCAAAATACTAGCTTTTTCACCTCAGCAATAGCCGAAGTTTTAAATATTTCTATCTAAAGCGCAGCATTGTTTTAAAAGAGTGCCTGGCCGGGAAAGGTCCTGGATTTTCCCGGTCAGGTGGACGGTTACGCAGCAAAATACGTAACCTCAGATTTTAGGAAGAAGGAGATCAATTGAAAAACCCGGCTTCCTCCGCTTGGAAGCCGGGTTTTTCAAAGGTTTTGAACCTTTTTGTAAACGCGACTTTTAGCCCTGGCCTTTCCACGGAAGGCGGTACTAAAGCTACCAGGCAGGTCTCCTGACTTGTGGATCACAGCGTATCCCCCGCCTTCCCATCCTGCACTCAACGGCACTTCACAACAACCTTTCAAACCAGCTGCCTCAGGCAAAATTTCAGGCGCCTTCGACAGCCGGGATGCCGTTGAGAATCGGACAGTGGCATCCTGGGAGCCGCTCCCCACTTACAGTGGCCGGACCGTCCGGGATTTTCACCCGGTTCCCTTTTCACCCCCGGTAAAACCGGGAGAACCTGGTAAATATTATTTTGCATTAATTTTACATTATTTGATTTGTTTTGTCCAGCATCAAAAATTTAAAAATTCTGCAACCTTACCACCCGCGGGTGTAACTGCCGGCACACGGCATGCAAACAATTTTGCCGCCTTTTACTCTCGCCCTGGGCTCCATCACAGGCTCGCCGCATTCAGCGCAGAGGTGGGAGTCGAAAATGCGCGCTTTGGATGGCAGCTCTATGGTGACATGCTGTATTGTACAGAAATCATCCTCCGGCATGTCAAGAATAAAACGGGTGCGAGCGCTCTGGTGCCTTTGAAAAACCTCTTTTTCCTCCTCAGAAGCGGTACCGCCAAAAACCCTTTTCCTGACCTCCTTCATTTCCTGGTCATTGCTCCAGGCTGAACCTTTTACGGCAATCCGCACCGCCCGTCCGCTCTCGCGGCAGGCAAAGGTGTAGACCTGCTTGCCGTAGTCGCGGTAGATCAGGTTCCCTTTGCCTAAGGTGCAGCCGGTGAGAACCTGGACTGCATCTACCCCGCAGGCGTCGTTTTCCACTATTGCTACCAGTTCCTCGTCTTGCGAGCGGATTGACTCCAGCTCTCTCAAGGCTATCCTGGCCACCCGGAAGCCGGTTGCCAGTCCTGGGCAGGAATGGCCGTGGAATTCCACCGCCCTTTCCCAGTCAGAATTTTTCATGCTCATAAATTATCACTGCCTTTCTTTATCTTTTTCTTCTAGCGGTTGGCGAAGGAGCAACCGTATGATTCTTCCTGCAGCCGGGTATTAACCAACGATTTTCCCGCCTCGCAAGGCTCATCCAAAAATATTTTATCCAGGCAGCTGTGCCTGTTTTTCCCCAGATTTTCAGGCAAACTTAAAAGGGAAGGCGCTGAACTCAACAAGCTCTTCGTATAGGGGTGCAGCGGTTTATTTAAAACTTCACTGACTGGCCCTTCTTCAACAATACGCCCTTTAAGCATGACGGCCAACCGGTCGCTGACCTTTCTGGCCAGGGCTATGTCATGGGTAATCAAAAGCATGGCCAGGCCTCTTTTTTCCTGTAAATTCAACAGAAGTTTTAAAATCTTGGCCTGAACGCTGGCATCCAGGGCTGAAGTGGGCTCGTCAGCAATCAGCACTTTTGGGTCCATCACCAGAGCCCTGGCTATGGCCACCCTCTGCACCTCGCCCCCGCTTAAATGGTGAGGGTATTTATGCAGGAAACCGTCGTCGTTTGGAAGCTCAACTTCCTCCAAAACGCGCCGCACTTTTGCCAGCCTTTCTTCTTTGCTGCCCAAGCTGTTCACATCCAGGGGCTCCCTTACCGCCTCCAGGACATTCATCCGGTGGCTCAGAGACTCCCCGGGGTTTTGAAAGATCATCTGCACCTGCCTGTAAAAGCCATTTTCCCCCAGGCGGTATTTCCCGCTATCAAAGAATACCTCCCCTTTATCAGGCTTGTAAAGTCCCATTATTGTCCTGGCCAGGGTTGTTTTGCCGGAACCGCTTTCGCCGACCAGAGCTAAAGTTTCCCCCTCATAGAGGCTTAAGTCAACTTCCCTGACAGCTTTTACCGAACCAAAAGATTTGCAGAGTTTCCTCACTACCAGCAGAGGCACTATGCCTCCGCGATGGCAGGCAACCAGGCGGTCACCATTCTTTATAGGCACCGGTACTTCGCTGGCACAAATTTCTATGCTCTGGGTGCAGCGCGGGTGAAAGGAGCAGCCAAAAACCCCGTGAGACATCTGGCCGGGTATGCCCTGCAGGTCCTTAACTGTAGTCATATTAGGATAAGAGCGCAACAGGCCCCGTGTATACGGGTGGCGCGGGCTGGCCAGTAAATCCTCCGTACAGCCGTATTCCACGATCCGGCCGCCGTACAGTACTGCCATTTTATCCGCCAGCATGGCGGCAGCAGAAATATCGTGGGTGATTACCAGTACAACCCTATCACCGGCTATTTCTTTAATCAGGGCAATAATCTCCAATTTTGTTATTGAATCCAGCGAAGCTGTAGGCTCATCGAGGATCAAAACCTCTGGGTTATTGGCAAGCGCCATAGCAATAAGCGCTCTCTGTTTTTCTCCACCGCTCAACTGGTGAGGATAGGCTTCTGCCCTGCGCTCATCAAGACCTACTGAAATCAACAGGTCTTTTGCCCTCCGGCCAGCCTTATCCCTATCCAAATAACCGTGAACTAAAATAGACTCTACAACCTGGTCATAAACGTTATACAGTGGATGCAGGGCGCCTTCAACATTTTGAAAAACCATGGCGACTTCCCTGCCCCGCATCCGGCGACGTTCCTCTTCAGAAGATGCCAGAATGTTCCTGCCCTTAAAAATAATCTCACCCGTACACCTGCCTTCTGAAAGCCCCAGAACAGAAAGCCCCAGGGTAGTTTTGCCGGCACCCGACTCTCCGGTAATAGCCAAAATTTCTCCTTTGGGCAGGCACAAATTAACATCCACAAGAACCGGCACTCCGTTATAAGACACTGCCAAATTTTTAATCTCTAGCATAACCAGCCTCTTTTCGTAAACGAGGATTTAAAGCAGTCTCCAGGGCAAAACCAGTAAAAGCAAAACCCATTATGGTCAGTGACAGGGCAATTCCTGCAGGCAAAAGCCACCACTTCCATACCTCAAGATAGGTGAATTTCAAAGCCTGCTGAATCATCTTGCCCCAACTGATTAAAGAAGGGTCACAGACCCCCAAAAAGGAAAGGCCCGCTTCCATAAAGATAGCCCGGCGCGCATCCTGGATCAACAAGGCAACCAGGACGGGCCCGAGATCGGGTATAATATGGCAGCGAAGCAAATGCTTCAAACCAGCGCCAAAGGTGCGGGACGCGGCTACAGACATTTTTTCCTTTAAAGAAAGCACCTGCGCCCTGACCACTCTTGCTCCTCCAGGCCACAAAAAGGCAGAAATCAAAAAGATCAGAAGAAAAAGGTTCGGCCGCAGGTAAGACGCTACCAGGACCGCAACAATAACCGGGGGGACAACAATTAGCACATCTACCAGCCGCATCCAGAACCGCTCATAAAACCCTCCTAAAAGGGCTGCTGTACCGCCCACCAAAACGCTGAATAAAACAGACAAAAGCGCCACCCCGCACCCTACGGCGAGGGAGGTACGGGCACCAAAAAGAAGTCTTGTCCAGACATCCTGCCCCACATCGTCAGTACCCAGCCAGTGCTGAAGTGACGGTGGGCTGAAGGCAGCACCGGTGTAGGCACAAGGTTCGGAATAGCCCAAAAGGGGAGCCATGACTGCCACGGCCGTTATTAAAAACAGAAGCGCCAGGCCGGCCCGGCCGGTATTGTTCTTTTTAACCTCCTGCCAGTAATTAACGTGCATTGGCTACCACCCTTGGGTCAATTTTTGCGTACAGAAAGTCTACCAGGAAATTTACAACCAGCACAACGAGCGCAACCAGCAGGAGGACCCCCTGCAGGAGAGGATAGTCACGGGCTAAAAGGGCCTTATAGAGCAGCGAGCCCATCCCTGGGTAATTGAACACAATTTCTATAAAGAGGGCACCCGTAACCAGGTGAGTAAACTGCAGGCCGGCTGCGGTAACCACCGGCAGAAGGGAACTCCGCCCGGCATGCCGGTACCTGATAACGCGCTCCGGGCAGCCTTTGGCCCTTGCCGTCAAAATAAAGGCTTCCCCCAGGGTTGCGATCATCGCATTTCTGGTCAAGAGGTAAGTTGCTGTAAGTCTTGCCAGGACCAGCGCAGCAACCGGCAGCACCAGGTGATGCAAAACATCTAAAGCGAGAGCCAGCCCGCTGTATCCGGCATAGGGTGTAAGGGCCCCTGCCAGGGGCATCAGTTGCAAAAAGACGCCAAAAAAGAGAAGCAAAAGAATCCCTACAAAAAAATCCGGAAAGCCGCTAATGAACATCATTCCTGACAGCAATAACCTGTCCAGGGTCAGGCCGCGCCTGTAAGCAGACTCAATGCCCAGGAGCAAGCCAAGCAAGGTAGATATGGTCAAAGCCAGTCCCGTCAACAAAACCGTCCAGGGAAGAAAACCCAGAATCACTTTGAGAACAGGAGCGTTATAAAAATACGAGTAACCAAGATCGCCTTTTAATAAAGCAGGCCAGTAGACTAAGAACTGCTCGCCCAAGGTGCGGTCCAAAGAAAACCGCCGGGTCAGCTCTTTTTTTAGTTCCTCTGACATGCTGGTTAAGGCCTCTTCCCCGTAAATCGCCTGCAGGGGATCGCCGGGCATCAGGCGGGGCAGGATAAAGTTTAAAGAAAGGATTACAAGCAAAGCCAGCACATAGTTGGCAGCAGAACCTGTCCTGTTCATCTGCGGCCTCCGGTATTTCCCAAAGTTTAACTTTCTAAGTAATTACATCTCGCTGCTCATTTAACAAAAGACATCTTGTTAACAGGCATTGGAACCCCGCTTCCAATCCCCTGAAATGTTGAATAAAGATTTACCTTCCCGTCATGGGCATAGTACCAGTTTGGGTAGTAAAGAGGCATACAGGGCATTTCTTCGGCATAGATTTCCTGAATTTTAGCCACCAGTTCTTTCCTTCTTTCCTTATCCATCAAGGAAAGCTGCTGTTTTAACATCTGGTTCAGCTCTTCGTTCTCTTGGTACCTGGCGCTCAAAAAACCCTTGCCGGCAATTACCTTGTTTAAAAACTCCGGGTCGCCTCCCAGACCGCCGTGACCGCTTAAAGCCAGGTCAAACTTCCAGTCGTTCACCCTGCTGTCAAGCGTCTTGGACTCCAAGCTGCGCAGGTTTACTTTGATACCGGCTCTTTCTAATTGGGCTTTAATCATCTCCGCTTCACGCTCTCCAGGTGAGCCAAGAACCCCCCCTCCCCCGCCGCTGAACAAAAGCTCCAGTTCCAGGGGGCGGCCGTCTTTTTCAAAATAACTGCCATTTTTTACATAGCCCAGGCTGGCCAGTATTTCTGCCGCCCTGGCAGGATCGGCAGGGTATTTTCCATCCAGCCTGGTGTTATACCAGTCGCTGTCCGGCGGGACCAGGCCCGGGCTGCCAGCCAGGGCGTAGCCCCGCTGGGCGGTATCCACCAGCGCCTGGCGGTCTATAGCGAAAGCCAAAGCCTGGCGCAGTTCCCTGTTGTTTAAAGGATCCTTCTGGTGGTTAATCATAAGCTTGGCCACCCAGTCGTGAGCAATTGCCAGGACTTTAAAACCTTCTTTTTCCAATTCTTTGGCGATCTCAGGTGGTACCTGGGCCATATCTGCCTGCTTTTGTCTCAGCGCCGCAGTTGCCATTTCCGCGCCTATTTTTATAAACTTCAGCTGCCTTACCTTAGGCTGGCCTTGATAATACTGCTCATACCTCTCATACAGGTAAGTACCCTGTTCTTTATTATAATCAACCAGCTTAAACGGCCCAGTTCCGATCAGGGCTTCTTTCTGCTGGAACTGCTCCGGGTTCTCCACTTCCTTCCACACATGTTCAGGCAGGATCGGAACAGTGCCTGCAATGAAATCTAAAAATGGTGCGTATGTTTTATCGAGATAAAGTTTAACAGTATATTCATCAATTGCTTCCGCACGTTTAACTATGCTGGTATCAACCCATTGATACGGGTGCTTTTTCATATAATCAAAGGTAAACGCTACATCTGCAGCTTTAAATTTCTGGCCGTCATGCCAGGTGGCATCCCTGCGAAGCTTGAACAAATAGGCATTTTCCTCTTTCAAGTACTCCCAGCTTTCAGCCAGGGCCGGCACGTACCCTTTGTCATCCTTCCAGATCAGAGTATCGAAAATAAAGCTCATCCTCACATAACCCGGGCCGCGGGCATAATGGGCATAAGGCGAGGGGAATCCCCAGTCGCCAGTCGGGTCGGCTATTGTGTAGGAAGCTATCTCCCCGTCTCCGGGTACCTTGCCGGCACCGCCCTGACTGGCGCAACCTGAAACAGCTAAAATCAAAATGATTGCAGCCAGCACTAAGAAAGGCGGCTTGGAAATTTGAAATTTGCTAAACACAGCATATATCTCCCCTTTTTACATTAATACTTGTACTGATAAAAATATTTATGAAACTGCGAGGCGAACTGCAGTAATGCGGTAGAGATGGCTGGCATCTACCACCCCGGTTACAGTAAACCCTGCTTCCCTTAACCACTCAGCGACTTCCTCCGCCGGCATTAGAAGATCGTTATGTAGTATGGGGTGAGGAGCCGAACGGTGCACCTGGTTTATAAAATCCCTCCCGCCAAAATGGTTGATAACCATTAGCCCCCCTGGCCGCAAAACCCGGTGTAACTGGTATAAAGCTATTTTGGGCTGATGAAAATGAGGAAAAGCGTTATGGCAGATCACCCGGTCTACTGATCCATCTTCCAGCGGCAGGGAGTGAACATCGGCGTGCAACAGCAACAACTTCCGGTCTGCAGAAGAATAATCACCATTAAGATTAAACTTGTTATGAAACTTTGCTTCCAGGATTTTTAACATTTCTAAAGATAAGTCACATGCAATCCACTGCCTGGAACCGGCAGCCAAACCGGCTTCTACCAGAATTCCTGTTCCTGCGCCCACATCCAGGACAGTCTTATCCTTCACATCCGCAATATCAATCAGTTCCTGAATCTTTTTCAGAGGCACCTTAGGTCCCATGCTATCCCAATGGGGAGCCATTTGGTCAAAAACTTGTTCGTGTCCAGTATTAAAAAGCTCTCTGGAACCAACTCCAGCCAATCGTTTCACACCAGAACCTCCATTTTTTTAAGTCTAGTAAAAAAGGCCATTGGAAGGCTCTTCTTGAGCGTTTTAGACCTCCCATGGCCTTATAATCAAATTTAATATTTTCTTACAAATTAACTTTTAACTAAAAATTTTCCCTGCCCGGTTCCCCAGGCTATAACCTTCTTGGTTTTTTCCAAAAATTTATACTGATTGCCGAGACTTTAAAGGCAGCTTCAGCTGTCTGTTGCCTAATTTTATGTTATATGTTTTGATACATCCTGTCAATTTAAAAAATCGACACGGGCCAGGAGTCAACAGGAGTCAACACCAATTAATACTTTTTAAATGTACATCCTCTCCAGGGCTGCGGAAACAGATAAACGGCAGCCCTTTAATCATGCTAATTCGATCACAATTTTCTTTGGACACTTCTCCGGCAGTTCTTTAATAAACAGGCGCAGCACTTCGGCCGGCACCTTCATCATTTCCATCCGGGCATCGCCCAGGGCGTCCCGGGGATCCTGGGCCAGCTTCAAGCCCTTAACCAAGGCCGCCGGTTTTACACCTTTTAAGCCCTCCACGGCAGCATCGCAAACCCCGCAAAGAATGCAGGTGGCGGGGCCTTCCAGCTTGCGAGCCTGTTCCGGCGCCATCCGGCCGTTGTAATCGTCCCGGTTAACCACCCAGGGGACCACCGCCTTCAACGATTCAAAGAACGGCTCCAGATCCACCACCAGGTCTTTTAACTGCTTGAAATGGGGCAGAGGCTCCAGGGTAATCTGACCGCCGCCCGCTACGTCACGGATCAGGGTCTGGCAGGCCAGGCCAGGCTTCCCGTTAATGGATACGGCACAGGAACCGCAAATGGCGCTGCGGCAGGAACGGCGAAAAGACAGGCCGGGGTCCTGCTGCCAGGCTTTCAGCAGGGCCTCCAGAACAGTGCAGTGCTCTTCTACATCCACCGCATATTTTTGAAAGTAGCTTTCCACGTCCACCGCGGGGTTAAACCGGCGTATGTTAAGAACCACTTTCATCACCTAGTACCCCCTTTCCTGCGGCTGATAACGGGTAATTTTTACGGGACCGTCGGTGAACTCCGGGCCGTCTTTGCCGCGGCAGGCAAAAGTATGGCAGAGCCATCTCTGATCGTCCCGACTGGGATAATCCAGCCGGTAATGGGCTCCGCGGCTCTCGGTACGGCGCAGGGCACCCCTGGCTATTACCTCGCTTAAATCTAGAAGGTAGCCGGTTTCGAGATGGTCCACCAGGGCGTAATTAAAGGGGTGTATTTCTTCCGGCGGACCAAGCTTTCTGTAACGCTCCTTCAGTTCTGTCAGCTTATTTACCGCTTCCTCCAGCTCGCTGCCCACCCGGAATACGCCAACCAGGCTGGTCATGGTGCCGGTCAGCTCCTGGCGGATCAAGAAAGTACTGTCATTCCGGACGCTCTTTCGTTCACCGGCAAGCATGGACGACCAGGAGTCCAGGCTGCGGTTTACCGTGGTCTGGGAAAGAGCGGGCCAGGGTTCATTTTTTGCCAGTTGCGCCGCCTTGTGCCCGGCCCGGCGGCCGAACACCACCGTTTCCAGCAAAGAATTGCCGCCCAGCCTGTTTGCCCCGTGCACGCTGACGTTGGCCACCTCGCCGGCCGCCAGCAGTCCGGGCAAACTGGTCATTCCCCACACATCGGTGCGCACTCCGCCCATGCTGTAGTGCTGTGCCGGTTCTACAGGCACCGGCGCCTTGGCCGGATCAACCCCGGCGTAACGGATGGACAGATCCCGCACCTGGGGCAGGCGCTCCTTTATCATGGTCTCGCCCAGGTGGGTCAGATCCAGATGCACATATTGCCCTGCAAAGCCGCGTCCTTCTTTGATTTCCCTGAATATTGCCCGGGAAACCACGTCCCGGGGAGCCAGTTCCATTTTCGAAGGCGCGTAACCGGCCATAAAACGCTCCCCGTTAATATTCCGCAGGTATCCGCCTTCACCCCGCGCCGCCTCCGATATGAGAACATTGGTACCGTACAGGGTGGTGGGATGAAACTGGACGAACTCCATATCGGAGAGCACAGCCCCCGCCCGGTAAGCGACGGCCATGCCATCACCGGTATTGGCATGGGCATTGGTGGTCTTGGCAAAAGCCCGGCCGTATCCCCCTGTGGCCAGGATCACCGCTTTGGCACGGATTACCTCCAAACTTGCCCGCGACAGATCATAGGCCAGCACTCCGGCCACCTGCCCGCCCTCCACGAGGAGTTCCACCAGATGCCACTCCGGATAGATCTTTATCCCCCTTTTTAGCACCTGTTCATAAAGAGTATGCAGCACCACATGACCGGAAAAATCGGCGGCAAAGCAGGCCCGCGGGAAGCCAGCACCGCCCAGGGCGCGCTGGGCAATGCTTCCATCGGCATTGCGGGTCCAGGGCACCCCCATCCGTTCCAGTTCAAAGATTACTTCCGGTCCGTCGGAGCAGAGAACCTCGATTGCATCCTGGTCCCCCAGGTAGTCGCTTCCCTTGACCGTATCGTAAATATGGGCCTCTATGCTGTCGTCCGCTCCCAGGGCGGAATTAAAGCCTCCCTGGGCCGCCCCGCTGTGGGAACGGGTCGGATAAAGCTTGGTCAACACGGCCACTTCGGCCTTTTCTGAAGCCGCCAGGGCGGCCATCAGCCCGGCCAGGCCGCCGCCCACCACCAGCACTTCGTGAATAAGCATGCTTTCCGTGACACCTCCCCCGCCCTCATGCTCCCAGCGGTTTTCTTTTCTGGTACAACTTTTCATTCTTTACCGGTTTTCGTTTCCGGCGCCAAATGCTGCTCCCGTGGGAAAGGCTCATAGTCAGTTTCGCGGTGATACTCAGGAACCGGCCAGCCAAAGCGGCGCCTCTGTTTCAGCCGGAAGGCAGCCGCGTGTTTTTTTAACTCGAACCCAAGCCCGGCCGCCAGCCTGCGGGCCTCCAGCCCTGCTGTCTCAAGGTACCCGCTTTGCACCGCCCCTTTCAATACTTCTTCACCGGCGGCGGTGCGGACAAGACAGGAAGAAGTGCCCAGGGCCTCTCCGGCCCTGGCGCCGGGGTCCCAGTAGTCCCCCACAGAAAGGTCTGCCAGTTCCGCCGACCAGTCCACACACATTTCACAGCGGTCCCGTTTAAAGGCCGGCATAAGATGATGATACATGTACTGGTGGCGGTCAAGGAGCAGGCGCCGCCCGTCTTTTAGTTCCACCACCAGGTGGCCGGGCCAGTCTCCTCCCCGGTAGCTCATGGCGGCAATTTCATCCAGGCCGGTCAAGCCCAAACGCTCCACTATAAGGTGGCGGGTGCCCTCAAAATAAAACTGGGCAGCACAAAACAGCCCCGTCATGAAAACAATGCTTTTCGCCATGGAGGCAGGCCGGCCCAGATACTGCATCTTGCGCAGGCCGTGGATCTGGCAGGGCAGGCCAACTGCGGCAATGCGCCGGTAACCCTGCGCCAGGGCCCGGCTCAAAAGGGTATTTACCGGCACGCAGGCGTATTTGCTCTGGGCGGCAGCAAGAATATCTTCTTTTGAAGCCGCCAGCCAGGCCCCGGTGCGGCAGGGGTCATCCCGCCGGAAGCCGGCCACCAGGGCACAATCGATAATTCCCTCCTCCAGGGCGTACACCAGTACAGACGTTACCAACCCTCCGCTGGCGCCCCGCTTTCTGACCGGCAGGTCGGCGCTCCAGGCAAGCAGGGCTTCCCGGTAAAAACCAAGGTCCGGAATCTCTTCCGGCCTTTCCCGGCCGAAAATAAACTTCTCCAGGACCGGTATATTGACTTCTGCCCCCGGACAGACGGCCGGGCATATTCCGCAATTAGCGCACGCGCCGGCCAATTCAGGAACCGGCTCGCCGTCCATCTCCGCCCAATCGACAGCCTGTACCGGGCAAACCCCCGCGCAGGTCCCGCAGGCCGTACACAGACCCCGTCCGATAACCTTTTCTTGCAGTTCGCCAAAAGAACCTTCCATTGTCCTGCCCCCCTTTAAAAAACGGCTTTCCGGCGCCACCGGTGCCGGACCTTTCCCATTAAAATTTTTCAAATACTGCCCGCATATTTTCTGCCTTTTCCAGCTCCATAACCGCCTTTTCCAATCTTTCTGCCTTCTTCTCCCCCCACGGCTCCCCGGCCAGGGCCCGGAACTTGGCCGCCAGTTCGGCGTCTGTAAGCGGATTTTCCGGGTCGCCCTTCGGAAAATCCGTGCGTCCCCGGTAAACCCGGCCGTGCCTGTCAGTTATTTCTACTACAGAAGGCCAGCAGGCTGGATGACCGGCTTCCAGTTCGGCGTCAGGCACCAGGCTTACCCGCGACATAAGCTCCCTTATTTCCGCGTCATTAAGAGTATCCTGGTTAAAGTCATCCAAGCTGCAACGGCCTCTTTTCAAGGCCAGGGCCACGCAGAAGGGGAGGCTGAACCTGGCCGCATAAACAGTGGCCGGCCGGTAGTCGCCGGTAATCTGCAGGGCCGTCCTGTAAGTGCGGACGGTGATGTTTGCTACTTCCTGCGGCTTTATTTTATTCTGCCGGGCCAGTTCGATGGTCACATCCACCGCCGGGTGGGTGTGGCGGCATGAAGCATGAATTTTAAAGGAGTTTTCCTCTATCTTGTATGGAGGGCCGCCCAGCCCCGCAGTAATTCTGGTCAAATCAAACTGTGGAGCAGTGGCGCGGCAAAAACCTCTTTCCCCCTCCAGGATGCGTTTCGCCCCGGTAAACCCCTCCCCTGCCAGCAGGGCGGCCAGCACCCCGTTGAATGCAGCCTTGCCCGGATGCAGGTGTTTGGACATCGCCCCGTCCGCCAGGAACTCCCAAAGTCCGGCGGCCTGCGTTCCGGCATTGCCCAGCGCCCAGATTAACTGCTCCTCTGTTAAATCCAAAAGCTTCCCGGCCGCGGCGGCCGCCCCAAAGGTGCCGCAGGTGCCTGTCGTGTGCCAGAAATAATAATGGGAAGGTGTGACCGCCTCGCCGATCCGGACGGCCACCTCGTAACCTGCCACTATGGACGTCAACAGTTTCCTGCCGCTTGCCCCGGTCATTTCCGCTACGGCCAGGGCGGCCGGGATTACCGCCGCGCCGGCGTGCAGGATGGAGCCCCGGTGCACGTCGTCCAGTTCCGCGATATGGGAGGCCACGCCGTTGCCTAGGGCTGCGTTAAGGCAGGAGGTTTTCTCGCCGGTAGCCAGCAGCGTGGCCTGGCCAACCCCTCCCTGTCCCCTGATAACGGCCAGAATCTTTTGGAAGGGCGGGTGCTGTCCGCCGGCCGCAACTGAACCAAGCCAATCCAGGAAAGCCAGCCTGGCCATGTGCACCGTAGTACCAGGCAAGGCCTCAAATTCAATCCCGCGGATAAAACCGGCCAGTTCACGGGAAATCAAAAATATCACCGCCTTACCAGCCAAAACTTGCTCCAGGGCCGGGCGCACAGTCCGGCCTCAGCTTGTTAACAAAGCTGCCCGGTGGCTTTAATGGCAATTTATCTTCAGTCCAGGGCAGGACACAGCCCGGCCTGTCTACTTTCCCGCCGATTTTGTCAAACCACCGGTACTTCAATGCTCAGCAGGGGAGCATGCTGCTGCGCCCCGTAAACGTCGGTCTCACCGGGAGCCCCGGAGACAACCGGGCGCACAATGGTCGCCTTAATTGCGTTTGCCTCTGCAAACTCCACCACGCCAATTACCTTTTTCACGCCGACGCCGTACAGTTCCGCAAACAGTTCCTTCCTGAACAGCCCGGACCGCCGCGCCAGCTCAAAAGCCCGGCGATCTTTGAAGATAATATCGAAAGTCAACTCATAAGGGCCTGAGTTCTTGCTGCGGATTACGCCGGCCAGTTCGGTAATCCTGACCTTTTTCAATCAAACCGCCCCTTTTGTTAGTCCTGTATGCTTTTGAAATAATATTTTAAAATTAAACATTAATCAACTCTAAAGGAAAAAGCTCATAAGGATCGGCCACAGCCATCAGGTGGTAGACGCTGAACTGGTATACCGCCCCGCCTTTAAAGTCAGACGGAGAATAGGGAAAAGCCAAATTTCCCGCCGTCGCCACCCGGCCGGGGTAACTGCAGTGAAGCATGGTGGACCGGGCAAAGCCGCAGATGGTATCGGCCAGGTCCTGGGTTTCGGCCACTGCCTCAATGATGATCCCCAGTTCATGGGAAACCGCCTGCCGCTCAGGCTCCAGCGCCCCCATTACGCCGTTTTTGCCGTAAAGCTTAAAGTCGAGAAAATATTCGTAGCCTAACTCTTTGAAGTTGTCACGCACCCTTTCCCGCACCGACTCGATTACCCCGTCGATTTCCTTCACCATAACCGGGTCGCGGCAGCCGGCAATGGATATCGTCCTGTAGCCGGCCTTCTTCACCCCTTCCAGCTTGACCCAATACCGGTCGGCCGGGATAAACCGGCTGCCCGTCACTCTTACCCGGCCCTCCCCTGCCTGCTCAAACCTTGCCTCTTTCAGGTCAAGCAGGCCGCCAGGACCGGGCAGGGCGAGCGGGTCGGTCTTTTCATAAAGGGTATGCGCTGCCACGGAGGTGACCGTACATCTCCGGATCGGGTTCAAAGGCTCCACCTCAAAATATCCTCTTCCCAAACATCCCAGCAAGCAATCGCTGCCGCTGCCGGGAGAGGCTGCAATAGCCCCGCATTCGAGAATTTTCCCCAGGTGAATCGCTAAACCAGGATCAAAGCCTCTTTTTACGGCCGGGGCGGCAAAGACCGACGGATCGTAGGCGCGGCCGGCCAGAATCACCTCCGCCCCTGCTTTCATGGCGCCAATAATCGGCTCATATCCCATTTGCCCAACAATCCTGACCGTTTCGTCCAGGTCCTCTTCCCGCAGGGGCGGGGCCGGGCCGGAAGGCTTCACCTCACCCCGCCGCAACGCCCCCCTTACCCTTTCCTTGTCGACTTCGGCATGGATGACCGCCATCCTGAAATGAAGCCCTTTCTCACGGGCAATTTCCACAACCAGTTCGCAGTCCCTTTTAAGGTGGGGCTCGCCCCCGCTTCCGCCGGCCGTGCCGATAAGAAGCGGAATTTTTCTGTTTACCGCCGCCTCCAGCATCAGGCTAAGGTCCCTTTTTACCGCCGCGCGGTTCGTAAAAGACTCCCCTGAACCAAGATAGTAAGGCCCGGGATCGGTGGAACCGGCGTCCACCGCTATAGCGTGGGGTTGCCTGGCCAGGCCCCTTTTAAGAGAATCCAAGGGAAACCCGTAGCCAAGGATAGCCGTCGGGGACAGGATGCGCATTTCCTCCATGGCAGGGTATCATCCTTTCCAAGACTTGCATTGTAAAATGCCGGCGGCCTGCAAGGCGGCTTTTAACCGTGGCTGAGTCGAGGCAGCATATGCAACCGATGTTTTTACGCATTGCCTCCCGTATTTCTCTGAAGAGGCAACCATAAAAACGGAGTCAAAAAGTTCCGCCGGCAAGCCAATACTTAAAAAATTCCACTTTTAATAAAACATTCCTCTTTAAAACCTTAATTAAATTATACTGTTAACGATTCATAAAAACCCACTTTGAACCGGCAATAAGGCCAGATGTTCAGAGCCTTTTCTGCAAAACTTCAAATCCTATACCTGTCGTTTTTAAAAACTTCAATTTCGTGGAATTTATTAAATCGGCTTAACCGTTGCTTTATCCTAGTATATGGCAATTATTGCCAAGCAGGTGTTGATTCTGCCTGCCCCCGGCCGTTCATATGTATCTGTTTATAAGGCAGATATATGCTTGTGCGGGGGTGTCTTGATCTTGCTTATCAGATTCGTCTTTATTATGCCGGTCCTCTGTCTGGCCTTATTATCCGCCTGTCGGCAACCGGCCGAGGCTGCCCCAAGAATAGTGATAAACAAGGGGACCAACCAGCTTGCCTTTTTTGAAGACGGTTTCCTTATGGACGTGTTCCCGGTGGCCACCGGCCGCCAGCCCCACTTTACACCCGAGGGGGTCTGGCAGGTGGTCGTCAAGCTGGTTTATCCTTCCTGGCGCCCCCCCGGAGGCGGGCCGGTGGTTCCCGGAGGAGCACCGGAAAACCCGCTGGGGCCGCGCTGGCTGGGGCTGGACGCCCTGGGCACAAACGGGAGCAGCTACGGCCTGCACGGCAATAATGACCCGCCGTCCATAGGAACTTATGCCACTTCCGGCTGTGTCAGGATGCACAACCAGGACATCCTCTGGCTGTACGACCGCGTCCCGGTTGGTACGGAGGTGGAAATAATCAACAGCGGCGAGGACCTGACCGGATGGAAAAAATTCAGCCGCATTACCGTGAACGGCGCAGAGCCGGAATTTCTGCCCCATCTTGGTCCGGTGCAGGCGGGGGAAACAACCTACCTGCCGGTGCGGCCCGTAGCGGCAGCCCTCGGCTACCGGCTGTGGTGGGACGAAAGTGCAGGTACCCTTCTGGCAGCAAACATCGAAAGGGAAGTATTTCTTGCTCCGGGCAGCCGCCTGGTCACCGTAAACAACTGCAGTTTTACCGCCGAGGAAGCGCCTTTCCTGCTGGAAAATACCACCTGCGTTCCCGACTATTACTTTGAGCGCTTCTTTGGGGCAAAAATTTACCGGGACGAAGAAAATAACACCCTAAAACTGGAAGCTCCTGTGGATAAAGCTGCCGGCAGGCTGGTCAAGTATCATCTGGAGCTAAAGGTTAACGGCAAAACCGTCATCCTGCCGGAGGAGCTTACCCCCCTTACCGACGGCGAAAACCTGCTGCTCCCGGCCCGCCCCTTTTGCTCCGCCGCCGGCGCATCGGTGAGCTGGAACGGGCAGACGCGATCAGTGGAAATCGAAATGAAAGGAAGGCATGCCTCCATTCCCGTAAACGGCTCCCCTGCCCTGGTCAACGGTACTGCTGTGGCAACAGCCTCAAATATTTTCACCAGAAACGGCTCTTCATACGTGAGCCTGCGCTTCCTGGCCGATGTATTCGGCTTCCAGGCCGAAACGGGCGGTAAAGCCCGTACCCTCAGTGTTTACACTTTTTAAGCGTTTCGATACCTTTAGCGGGCACCACTCAAGCCCTTGGCTGGAACAACCCGCAGGCCTGGCGGTGAGGGGCGGCCCCGGCCAGGACCCGCTCCAGGCCGTCCCTGCCCAGCACCCTCAGCAGTTCCGCCGCGTCCAGCTTTTCGGGAACCCTTCTGGCCGTACGGGCGTACTGCGGAATGAGGGCGGCACAGCCCGGCCTGGCCTCACTCCTGCCCACAACCGTTATAAAGAACTTGCAGCGCGAACAGGTATGGACAACCTTTTCCCGCAGCTCCGGCAGCATCAGCCGGTGGCTTTCGTACAGAAAGTTTTTCCGGTAATAGTCGCGGATGTCAGCCATGCTTAGCTTCACCGCCCCGCTCACGGAGCACGCCCGCCGGAGTAAGGGAGACGGCCCTCAAAATGCTGTGCTCGCCAAACCGGTCCTTAATCCGGTCGCAGGCAGCATGCAGACGCCGCGCTCTTTCCGCCTCCCCGAACAAATCCAGTTGCTCCGCCCTGTTCTTAACCAGCCCGGCCAGAGACACACCTACCATTCTGACCGGCTTCCAGGGCGGCCAGTGCTGGTGCAATAACTGCACGGCCACACGGTAAACCTCATCTGCGGAAGCGGTAGGGTAATTCATGGTGCGGGCACGGGACAACCATAAAAAGTCGGTATCTTTCAGGGTAAGGCTTACCGTCCTGCCGGCGTACCCGCCCAAACGCACCCGCCGGCACACGATTTCGCACAGTTCCAGGATAACTACCTTGATCTCATTGTACCCCCAGTAGTCCCTGGGCAGGGTAATCTGATGCCCGATAGACCTCACCCGTTCCAGAGAACAGGGATCAACAGGGCTGTAATCAATGCCGCTGGCAGAAAGATGCAGGATATGCCCTACCAGCCCGAATTTCTGCTTTAGTACCTGCAGCGGATAGCGGGCCAGATCGCCGATAGTGTGAATGTTCAGGTCCCGCAGCCTTTTTTCCAGGCGGCTTCCCACCCCAAAAAGTTCCCTGACCGGGAGAGGCCATATTTTAACCGGCACATCGGGAAAGTCCAGGAGGGTAAGGCCGTCCGGCTTCTGCATGCCGGCCGCCATTTTGGCCAGCAGCTTGTTTGGACCGACACCGACGCTGCAGAGCACCCCGACTTCGTTTTTAATCCTGGCTTTCAACTTTACGGCTATCTCCAGGGAAGAGCCGAAAAGCAACCCGCAGCCGGAGACGTCCATAAAGGCCTCGTCAATGGAGAAAGGTTCCACCAGGGGGCTGAAGTCCTTCATAATCCTGATAATCCGGGCAGAAAAATTAATATAGTGGCTATGCCTGGGCTTAAGAAAAATGCCTTGCGGGCACAGGGCCGCGGCCTCCCGTACGGTCATGCCCGTCTTCACCCCGCAGGCCTTGGCTTCAACCGACGCCGCCAGAACGATGCCGTGGCGCCTGGCCGGGTCGCCGCCGACGATAACCGGTTTCCCTTTAAGCCGCGGCTCCATAGCCTGATGCACGCTGGCATAAAAAGAGTTCATATCGGCCAGAAGGATCGGGCAGCGCAATAATATCACCCCAAAAAAACAAAACATATGTTCTGATCAAGATTATAGATCGGAACATATGTTCTGGTAAAGTGGAAATATTTAACTAAAGGGAGTTTTTATTCCCTCCCCTGCGAAACACAAGGTATGAATAAACCACAGGAATGATTGTAGCAGTTCCAAGAGAAACCGCCAGGACAATCCCGCCGGCAGCACCCCCGATTAATGAAGCGGCCAGGCCCACCAGCCCGGCGGCCACCCAGAGCCTTCCGCCGAGGCGGTGGGTTTTCTGCCAGACCTGCTCGTCGGCCAGCGTCCAGGGCGTCTTTATTCCCACAAAATAGTTATGCCTTATCTGCCCCATGAAGTTGCCCAGCACAACGAACAGCAGGGATATGCCTGCCATCGTTATACGGTCCACGGCGATCTGATGGCCCAGGGCGCTTAATAATACGACCGCGTAAAGCCCGGTCATGAAAATTACCATTACCGCCCGGAACAACCGGTACACTCCGGCAAACTTTTGATAATTCTGCCTGCGGGGATCGATTAAAGGCAGAACCAGCATCATAACATAAATACCGGCGGTCATCAGGGGGATGCCAAAAGCCCCCCAAAAGCGGGACGAATAACCGTCCACCTCGCCCCTGAAATTCCAGTGGCTGGGCACTCTTTCCGGCAACTGGGGATATAACGCGGCACCGGCAGCTAAACTGCCAATGATAAGCAATAAAAGCGGCCACTCGGACGATAAAAATTTTCCCACCCGCCTGTTCCCTTCAACCCTTTCAGCCATGGGTTATCGTTCATCCTTTCTGCCAATTATTTCTGAAAGCCAGCCTATTACCTCCTGGAACACCGTCATATTGAGAGAATAAAAAATAAACTGCCCCCTTCGCTCGTCCAGCACCAGCCGGGCCTGTTTTAATATGCTAAGGTGGTGGGAGATGCTCGGCTTTGAAATATCGAACTGTTCCGCTATCTCGCCGGCCGTCATGTCGCGCTCCCGCAGAAGTCTCAGTATTTTCCTCCGCGTCGGATCGGCAAGGGCTTTAAAGGTCAAACTTACCAACAGCCCCACCCCCCTTATTTTTATATTTAAAAAAATGTCTAATTATATACAATTATACCTCCCCCCCTTATTTTTTTCAAGAAAAAATGCGGAAACGGGGAATTAACCCCGTTCCCGCAAAGCTTTGAACACCTTCTCCTCTGTCATCGGAATTTCCTTAAAACGTATTCCTGTGGCATTGTAAACCGCGTTGGCTATGGCGCCTGCCGTCGGAACCAGCCCGGTTTCGCCCACACCCTTAGCACCAAACGGGCCGCTCGGGTCGTTTGCTTCAACGATTAAGGCCTCTATGTCAGGAGCATCTTCCGCAGTAAGCAGCATATATTTGTGAATGCTGTCATGCAGTTGCCTGCCTTTAGCATCGTACCTGATCTCCTCGCTTTATATCCAGCCTTTCCGGCGGAACCTTTAAAAACTCGCCTGCAACCTTTTTCATAAGTGACTACTTGCTGCTGCCTGAACCTGTCAAATAAGCGTGGATTGACTTGGCTGCCGTCCTTCCGGCCCCCATGGCCAGGATCACCGTGGCTGCCCCTGTTACCACGTCACCTCCTGCAAAAACCCCGGCTTTAGAAGTGGCACCGGTTGCCAAGTCGGCCACAATATTACCCTTCTTTGTAATTTCCAGGTCTTTTGTCGTTCTCGGCACCAGCGGGTTCGAGCCTTGCCCGATGGCAACCACCACCGTGTCAACTTCCATAATAAATTCCGACCCCGGGATGGGCACGGGGCTGCGCCTGCCGGAAGCGTCAGGCCCGCCCAGTTCGTGGCGCAGGCATTCCATCCCCGTTACCCAGTAGTCTTCATTGTATAAAATACGGGTTGGGGCTGGTCAGGAAGGCAAACTTTACTCCTTCCTCCTCGGCATGCTCTACTTCTTTGTGGCGGGCGGGAAGCTCGTTCCTCGAACACCAGGAGGCCTCGCCTATTTCATCAAGAAATAGCGTACTCCTGTGCGCAACCTCAAAAATTCCCCGCCTGACCCCACGCGCACCGGTAAATGCGCCTTTTTCATGTCCAAAAAGTTCGCTTTCCAGCAAACTCTCGGTTAAAGCCCCGCAATTAATTCCGATAATTATTTTGTATTAAGAGAGCTAATCTCTTTGAAGAATAAGAATTTTCATACTTTTATTAAAAATCATCTAAACAGACGGAAAAGCTAACGCTAAAGAAAAACAGGAGGCTTTACCCTCCCTTTTTTCTTAACCGATGGTTATTACCTTATAAGGCCCCGTCAGGCGGCTGTGTATCTCAAACATGTTTGATATTACCCCCACCGCCAGTTTTGCCTTAAGTTTGTAATAGTTAAGGCATGTACCGCAAACCAGGACCTCTGTGCCTGCCCTGGCCAGCTTTTGCAATTGCTCCAGGACAGGAGAATTCTCTACGGCCAGGAATACCCCCGTATTGAGCAGGAGCAACGCCTTCGGAGGCTGCTGTTCCACCAGGGCGGTCATAAAGCTTTTCATTAACACTTCGCCGAGGTCCGGGGAACCCTGCCCCAGCGCATTGGTGGTAATGAAGTATACGGTTCCGCCCGTCCCGCCTGCAGGCTCTGCTGCAACATCCCCCGCGGCAGGCTCTCTGGCGGCCGCGCCGGAAATAGTTAAATGGTAGGCCCCGTCTCTCTCTTCCACCACCACATGAAAACCGGCGCTTTTTGCAAAGCGGGAAATATTTTCTTTGGCCACCTCGTTATCAACTATAGTCAGGACCGTACCGCCCTGCCCTTTTTCCAGGGCCTTTTTCGTTTCGATAACCGGCTGCGGGCAGGCCATACCGCGGCAATCAATTACTTGCGTGCTCATAGCTTTCCCCTTAGAAATCATTTAAAATTTGCTCATATTTTTATTCAAGGATTATCATAAAATACCTGCATTTTTTTTATTTAATTATTTTATAATAACAGCCTCCTGTAATTTAAAAATATTATTTAACAACATCTTAAGGCCTGCTTTGCTAAGGGCCGTTTTTTACATAGGCGGCGGCTATTGTGGGAAAATAATTGCAAAAGGCTAAGGAGGCTTGTTAATATGGAAAACAATCAAGAAACGGACGGTCAACTTGATGAAAGGTTCCAGCACAGCATGCCGGGCCATGACATGCTCGAGAAAGGAGCAATATTGCAGAGAGACGGCACTTATGCCATTGCTCCCCACATCCCGGGCGGGATTATAACCGATCCCGAGCTTTTAATTAAAATTGCCGGAGTAGCAAAAAAATTCAACTGCCCGGCCATTAAGGTAACTTCGTCGCAGCGTATTGCCATAGTCGGCCTTAAACGAGAGGATGTTGACGCTGCCTGGCAAGAACTGGGCATGAAACCGGGAGCAGCTATCGGCCTGTGTGTGAGAAGCGTAAAATTCTGCCCCGGCACCACCTTTTGCAAGCGCGGCCAGCAGGATTCCGTAGGGCTGGGCAGCGAAATAGACAAGCGGTACCACGGCATGACTTTACCATCCAAATTTAAAATAAGCGTAAGCGGCTGCCCGAACAAGTGCATGGACGCCATGGTTATCGATTTTGGCGTAGTTGGAACGCCCAAAGGTTTTACCGTATATGTAGGCGGAAACGGCGGGCTCAACCCCCGCTTCGGGGAAAAGCTGGCCGAACATCAAACTTCTGAACAGGTGCTGGACATACTGGACCGGACCATAGCCTATTACAAAAAAGAAGCCCGTACCAACGAGCGGCTGGGTAAATTTATTGACAGAGTAGGTTTCGACCGCTTCCGCCAGGAGGTAATTCCCGGACAAACATTCCACTGATATGCTGTCTACAGGGCCCGATCACAGGCGGGCCTTAATTATCTCCTTTGGAGATTTGAACGTCTAAAAAATTTTTTTATTGACTATTTAAAAATATATAAGATACTGATAGTAGAACGGTTGAAGAAAGGGGTTACACGCAAAGCAGTGGCCGGATTAACCAGTTTGTTCAGGCCCCGGTCCGTGGCCGTTATCGGAGCTTCCAGGACACCCGGGAAGATCGGCAACGCCATTGTGCGCAATTTAATTGAATGCGGCTATCAGGGCAAGATTTACCCCGTCAATCCAAAAGAAAGCGAAATAGAGGGGCTTGTTTGCTATCCCCAGGTTACCGCCGTTCCCGCCGAGGTAGAGATGGCCGTGCTGGCCGTGCCGGCGGCAAAAGTGCTGGAAGCAGCCGGGGAATGCGGCAAAAAAGGAGTCAGAGCCCTCACCGTCATCACCGCAGGGTTTAAAGAAGTCGGCAAAGAAGGCCTGGACCTGGAGAAGAAACTGCTTGAAACATGCAACAAATACGGCATGCTTTTGCTGGGGCCGAACTGCGTCGGCCTGATCGATACCCATACTCCCATCAACGCTACATTTGCCGCCACCTTTCCCTACAAAGGAGATATAGCCTTTTTTTCCCAGAGCGGGGCGATCCTTCTGGCCATTCTGGACTGGAGCAGTTCCACCGGGCTCGGTTTCAGCAAGGTGGTCAGCCTGGGGAACAAGGCCAGCCTGTCAGAAATAGACTTCATAGAAGATGCGGCCGACGATCCGTATACCCGGGTTATTCTGTGTTATATCGAAGACATAGTTGACGGTCCCCGTTTTCTTGAGGTGGCCCGGCGGGCTGCCAAAAAGAAGCCCATTATTGTTTTGAAGTCTGGCGTAAGCCAGGCGGGCGCCTTGGCCGCTTCATCCCACACCGGCGCTCTGGCCGGCAGCGACCTGGCCTACGACACCGCCTTTCAGCAGTGCGGTGTTATCAGGGTGCGCAGCATGACCGAGCTTTTCGACCTGGCCGTGGCCTTTTCCAAGTCCGCCATTCCCGCCGGAGACAGGGTGGCCATCGTAACAAATTCAGGTGGGCCCGGCATCATAGCCACCGACAACATAGAGCTGAAAGGACTGCGGATGGCCCGCTTCGACAAGAGTACCATTGAAGAGCTGCGCGCCAGCCTGCCTCCGGAGGCCGGCATTTACAATCCCGTTGACGTGCTGGGCGACGCCAGCGCCGGCCGTTACGAATTCGCCCTGCAGAAAGTTCTTGCCGACCCCAACGTGGACAGCGTTTTGGTGCTGGTATGTCCCACTGCGGTCACCCGGCCCGCGGAGATATCCAGGGTGATTATCAAAGCCAGAGACACCCATCCCGGCAAACCGGTTTTTGCCGCTTACACCGGGGGCCGCCTGCTGTCCGAAGGCGCCGGCCTTCTTGCCGAAGCCGGGGTACCGTGCTTCACCTTCCCCGAAACTGCCATTGAATGCATCAAAGGTCTGTACAATTACAACCAGTACCGCAGTATCCCGGCAGTTGAAGAGAAACACAGCCTGCCCGAAGCAGACAGAAAGACGGTTAAGGCGGTCTTTTACGACGTTACCAGGGACCGCCGCCTGACTCTTCTGGGCAGCGAGGCGGCCGAAGTGGCCATAGCCTACGGTATACCCGCAGCGCCTGCCGTTTTGACCACCACCCCCGAAGAGGCCGTGGCCGTGGCCGAAAAGATGGGCTATCCCGTAGTGCTCAAAGTAGCCTCCCCCAGAATTCTGCATAAAACAGATGTAGGCGGCGTAAAGACCGGGATCAGCAGCCCCGCCGGAGTCAAACAGGCATTTATTGAGATCATGGAAAGCGTCCACCGCTACCTGCCCAAAGTCGTCATTCACGGCGTGGAAGTTCAGAAAATGATGCCCAAAGGGACGGAATTGATCATCGGCATGACCAGGGACGTGCAGTTCGGCCCCTTAATTGCCTTCGGGCTGGGCGGGGTTTACGTCAACCTTTTAAAAGACGTTACCTTCCGCCTGGCCGGCGGCCTGACCGATGAAAAGGCCATCGAACAAATGCTGGCCGAAACAAAAGCCTATACCCTTTTAAAAGGTTACCGCGGCGAAACTCCAAAGGACATAGCCGCAGTGGTGGACGTAATCAGGCGCGTGGCGCAGCTGGTCACAGACTTTCCCGAGATAACCGAGATGGATATCAACCCCGTTTTTGCGTATGAAAAGGGCATTTCCGCCCTGGACATTAAAATAACCATTTCTTAAGGTGAGAGGTGACACGATGAAAAGCCTGTACATTATGGGCACGCCAGGCAGCGGCAAGACGGTGGTGGCCCTGGGCCTGGCGCAAAAGCTGCAGCAGGAGGGCTACAAAGTCGGCTATTTCAAGCCGGTTGCCGAAGGCCGCAAAATAAGCGGCAGCGCAGATATGGATGCCGTGCTGATGAAAGAGGTGCTTGGCTTAAAGGCCCCCCTTGAAAAAATAGCGCCCGTGCCCGCCAGTCCCTTTTACTTAAGCGCGCAGTCGGCCCTAAAAGACGCCCAGACCCGGATTATGGACGCCTATGAAGAAATTTCAAACGATACAGACGTAGTGCTGATCGACGGAGCCCTGTCCATAGACATTCTGAGCAGTCACGGCCTTGACTGCATCAGCCTGGCCAGAAAAACAGGAGCTTTTGCCCTGCTGGTGCTCAAAGTTGAAAACGACTACAGCCTGGATAACGCCATTTTTCTCAACAGGCACCTGCTGCTCGAAGGCGTTCCCGTTATAGGTACCATTTTCAGCAATGTGCCCAGACCCCTGTATGCCAAAACCGACGGCGTTTACCGTCCCATACTGGAGCAGGCGGGGTGCAAGACCCTGGGCGTTTTCCCCACCAGGCCTGAAATTGCCGCCCCGACCGTGGGCGAATACTACAACGTGCTTGGCGGCGAAATTCTCACCGGGCACGACAGGCTCAACCTTTTGGTGGAGGATGTGATTATCGGCGCCATGACCATGGCCAGCGCCCTGACCTACCTGCGGCGCGCCGCCAACAAGGCGGTCATTCTCGGCGGCGACCGGGCCGACCTGGCCCTGGCGGCGCTTGAGACCAGCACCTCCGTGCTGATTCTTACCGGCGGGCTTTACCCTGACGTCAAAGTCATCGCCCGGGCCGAGGAAATGAAAGTGCCCGTCATTCTGGTGCACTACGACACCTATACCACCATCGAAAAACTCGGCCAGGTCAGCCGCCACATCCAGCCCTCCGACAGGGAAAGCATCCGTGCAGCCCTGGAAAACATCGTGGACTACTGTGACTGGAAGTATATATTAAGTAAACTGAATAAGTTATAAAATCAGAATTCCTCATTAAACCGGCCTGGAACGTGAAATGCCGGCTTCTTTTTTAAAGGCGCCGGCATTGTTTCCTGGCCCCCTTAAAACTAGCTGATCTTAAAAATGCCCCTGCCTCTTGCTACATCTTTATCATTCCCGGATTTTATAATGCATTCAGTCAGGGCAATGGTATTGCCCCGGTACACTATCCAACCTTCAGCCGTAAGTTCGTCGCCAGTGTCGGGCTTGCTGAGAAAATTTACGGTCAATTCCACGGTCAGCGACTTCAGCCCGGCAGTGCGCAGGGCTACGCCCATACACATGTCCGCCATGGTGGCTAAAACCCCGCCATGCACCAATCCAAAAGAATTCAAACATTTTTCTTCCAACAATAAACGCAGCTTGCAGTAACTCTCTGCAAGCCTGTCAATCCTGATGCCGATCATATCGGCAAAAGGGCTTTTATAGTGGCGCAGTATTTCTTCTATGCGCGCAGAAGGCTTCTGGCTTTCTTCTTTTGTCCCGTTCAGCTTCATTGCTCCCCCATTCCCTTCCCGAAATCAACATCGCCTGCTAAGGCGCAATTATGCTGGAAAGTTCTTCTCAAGCCATTTAAACATTATTTCCCACACGTCTTTGTGCCGGCCGGTAAACTGGTGATCGGCCCCTTCAATTATTCTAATTTCTTTCGGTTCACCCGCGGCATTAAATATGGCCTGTGCATTTTCAACCGGAACAACCACATCATTGCTTCCATTTATAATTAACAACGGCCGCGGGGAAATCATGGAAGCACTGACCGGTACGTTATAAGACCGCAGGTCGGCAAAAAAGCCTTCCTTTAAAAAAACCGTCCCGCCTTCCCCCGTCAAAGGAACCAGACCTTCTTCTGATTTTAGGGTGTTATTCCGGAAACTGTCAAAAAGTTTCGCTGGAAAAGCCGGGGCCGCCCATGTGCAAACTCCCCCCACCCTTCTGTCCAGCCCACCGTGGCATATAGCCGCAGTGCCGCCGAAGCTTCGGCCGACGGTTATCACTCGCCTGAAGCCCAGGCTGAGGCAGAAATCAACCGAGCTTTTAATATCTCCCACATGCCCGGTAAGGCTGACGCCGGTAAAGTCGCCCTCACTTTCTCCACAGCCACTGAAGTCAAAAAGCAAGGAGGCATAGCCCAATTTTCCCAGTTTCTCCGCCATGTCCACGGCCCTGCCCCCGCCCTCCTTGCTGCCCGTAAAGCCATGGCAGACTATTACCACGGTGCCGGCACCAGGAACAGAGCAAAGGAGTCCGGCCAGCTTTAAACCCCTTTCGTTACTGTAATTAACCTTTTCCCATTTTAAAGAATTTCCTGCCAAACCCTGCACCTCCCGCTTGCTTTAATAATGATTTTAAAACTTTAAGCAGCTTTTTAAAAGATTATAAAAGACATTTCAATTATAAAATTCTTGGCATCCAAAATATTTTTATAAGAAGTTGACATCCCTGGACAATGGCCTTTACAATGGTACAAAAAATATTCCGGAAAACGGGGTGACATAAATGGAAATCAGGGAAGCGGTCAGACAAAGGCGGAGCATACGGAAGTACAAGGATACGGAAATTCCCGAACAAGTTCTAAAAGAGGTACTGGAAGACGCACTGTGGGCGCCGTCAGGAGTCAACAGGCAAAACTGGTTTATTTATGCCGTGAGAGGCGAAAAAAAGGACGAGCTCTTAAAGGCTGTTGCCGGCTCCGGGAAATATTTAAAGCCGCGGCTTGAAACGCTGTATAAAAAAGAAGTGGTCAACCTGACCATGAGCTTTTTTACAAACCTCGGCGGGGCGCCGGTTATACTGCTCGTCTACATACCAAAAAACATTGTTGAAATACACCCGGCCATGAGCAACCGGGAAAGGTACCTCGCGGAACATGAACGCTTTGTAAATCTTTTAAGCGCGTCCGCCCTGATCCAAAATATCCTCTTGCTGGCCAAGTCCAGAGGGCTGGGAACCTGCTGGATGACCGCCCCCAAGTACAATGAGGACCAGATCAACGAAATAATGGGAATAACCGATAAAGAGCTGGTTGCCGTAATCCCCATCGGGTACCCTGACCAGAATCCCCCGGCGCCTCCCAGAAAAGGCGAAAAAATACGCTTCATAGGATTTAACCAGCCCGTCTGAAAATACCGGACGGAAAGTTCAAGATAAAGGGTGTTCAAAATGACGCTTTACTTTGAAACCGGCCCAATCAGGCCCCCCAGCGAGGCAAACAGCCTTTTGCTCAGGCTTACCCGCAACTGCACCTGGAACAGGTGCGACTTCTGCCCGACGTACAAAGGCGAAAAGTTTTCCTGGCGCAGCGTGGAGGAAATTAAGAAAGATATCGACGCGGTAACCGAAGCATGCCGCCTGGTGCGCGAAATTTCCTGGGAGAGGGGCTGCGGCGGGGCCGTCAACCGGGAAGTGCTGGCTTATATTTACGAAGTCCACGGCTTCCAGCTTTTCCACGTGGCCTCCTGGCTGTATCACGGCGGCAGAACCGTGTTTTTTCAGGATGCCAACTCGCTGGCACTGAAGCCAGGCAACCAGCCTTTTGCTCAGGCTTACCCGCAACTGCACCTGGAACAGGTGCGACTTCTGCCCGACGTACAAAGGCGAAAAGTTTCCTGGCGCAGCGTGGAGGAAATTAAGAAAGATATCGACGCGGTAACCGAAGCATGCCGCCTGGTGCGCGAAATTTCCTGGGAGAGGGGCTGCGGCGGGGCCGTCAACCGGGAAGTGCTGGCTTATATTTACGAAGTCCACGGCTTCCAGCTTTTCCACGTGGCCTCCTGGCTGTATCACGGCGGCAGAACCGTGTTTTTTCAGGATGCCAACTCGCTGGCAATGAAGACCGCCGACCTGCTTGAAGTACTTAAATATCTTAAAGAGTGCCTGCCCTCGGTGGAAAGGGTGACCAGTTATGCCCGTTCTGACACGCTCCTGCGCAAAAGCGTGGACGAGTTGGCCGAACTGGGCAGGGCAGGCCTTTCCCGGATTCATGTGGGAATGGAATCGGGCTGCGACGAAGTGCTTGAATTCGTAAATAAAGGCGTTACCGCCAGACAGCATGTAGACGCAGGCAGAATGGTAAAGGAGGCCGGCATATCGCTGACAGAGTACGTTTTACTGGGTTTAGGCGGGCGAAGATGGTCCAGGAAGCATTACCTTGACACGGCCGCCGTATTGAATGCCGTTAATCCGGATTTTATTCGCCTGCGCACCCTGGCCGTGGTGGAAGGCACCCCGCTCTTTCAGAAAGTTCTCAACGGCCAGTTTGAAGAGCAGTCCGAAGAAGACCTGATTGCGGGTGAAAGGCTGATGATAGAGCACCTGAACGGCATTCAAAGCAGCCTTATCAGCGACCACTCCACAAATTTGCTGGAGGAAATCAACGGCAGGCTGCCTGAAGCCAAACCGTCCATGCTGGCCGTAATAGACCGGTTTTTGGCCCTGCCGGAAAGGGAAAAGAAAAACTATATCCTTGGCAAGCGGTGGGGAATGTACCGCAGGCTGGATGACATGCTTGACCCAGCACGGCACGCCCGGGTTGAGGAAGCCCTCGATCGCCTGGAAAATGAAGGACAGCTATGGAGTGCCGTTTCTTACCTGAAGCGACAGCTTATTGTATAAAAAAGACAATTAACAGCACAGCCTGGAACAGGTTACAGGCGGCCTTCTTCCCTTTTTTGCAGGCACAGGCTACAAAGGCTGATTATTTAATTCACGGCACATCCGCATCCGCCCTTTTCACTATACCGTACAAGTATATTGTGAACAGAGACTGTATTGCTTCTTCCACTCTTAGATTATTTTCCATGATAAAAGCCGGGTTAATTACAGCCCTTATACCGGATATCAGGGCGGCGGTAAAAATTTTGGGATCGACCTGCCTAAAACAACCGTACCGGCCGGAAGACAGCAGGCTTTCAAAGGTCTGCTGAATTTTCCCGGCCCGGAACCGCTCGATTTTTTCCCACAGGTGAGGGTAATGCCTGTAGAGGTCGTGCAGCAACGGGGAAAAAATCTCTTTATTTTCGGTAACCGTCCTTGTCAAGGCAGTGATCTTACCCACCGGATCATCTTCAGAATCCAGCGCCTGCTGTATTTTCCTTTCCATGGTTGAAAGAAATTCTTCCACCACCGCCCTCACTATTTCTTCTTTGCTCCTGAAATAACGGTAGATGGTTCTCTTGCTGATTCCGGCATAAGCCGCCAGTTCATCCACCGTTACCCCCGACAGGCCGCGCCCGGCCGCCAGTTCTTTTAAGGCGCCGGCTATTCTCCGCCTGTAGTCCAAACTGCTTCACCACCTAAGCAATTTTCTTTTTGAATTTCAAGATGCTCACTGCCAGCATCACCACCGAAAAGACCAGCAGCGCGGCAACCTGGGGAACTACGTAGGCAAAGCCGATACCCTTCAGGACAATGCCCCGGATAATGATCAGGTAAAACGTGAGGGGAATGAGATCCCCAATATACTGGATAATCACGGGCATAGCCTCGCGGGGAAACATAAAGCCAGATAAAAGAATGCTGGGCAGCAATATAAAAAAGGACATCTGAAAGGCCTGCATCTGGGTCCTGGCGACATTAGAGATTAAAATGCCCAGGCCCAGGGAGGCGGTAATAAAAAAGAGGGTCAGCAGGTACAGCTCCAGCAGGCTGCCCCGGATGGGCACCTGAAAGACTACAACACCCACCAGAAGAGCCACGGTGATCTGGACGTAACCAAGGGCAATGTAAGGGATAATCTTGCCGATCATCAGCTCGAAAGAACGAATGGGAGTGACCAGCAACTGCTCAAGGGTGCCCCGCTCCCGCTCCCGGACAATTGACATGGACGTCATCATCACCATGGTCATGGTTACAATAACTCCCAGAATGGCCGGCACCATATAATAGACCGTAATCCCGTCGGGGTTGTACCACGGCCTGACCCTGATGTCGTAGGGAGCATTCTCTATTCCGGTTTTCTGCATTAAAATTTTCTGTGACTTTAAAAGCCCGATGGAATTGGCCGTAGCAATAGCCGAATTGGACACCATGCTGTCGCTGGCGTCCACCAGCACCTGAACCGGGGCCGTTTCACCTCTTTTTAGCTTTTCCGCAAAATCGGGCGGAAAAATTATCCCTGCCTTAACCTTGCCGCTGTCGATCATTCTAGTCATGTCGGCATAACCTCTGGCCGTGTAAACGAGGTCAAAATACCCGGAAGCGCTGAAGGCCTCCAAAAGGTCCCTGCTTTCAGGAGAGAGGGACTGATCGAAAACGGCGGTGGGAATGTGCCTTACCTCGGTCTGAATGGCAAAACCGAAAAGGAGAAGCTGGACCATGGGCAGCATGAATACCATTGCCAGAGTCAGGCGGTCCCTCTTCATCTGCAAAACCTCTTTTTTCAAGATAGCCAGGATCCTGCCCATTTTTTACGACACCTGCCTTCTTTTCTTTCTGGCCAGGAAGACAAAGACATCCTCCAGGGACGGCCTGATGATTTTAATCCTGCCTCCGGTATGCCGTCCCAGCGCCTCAGCCAACCTTTCCGATTCCAGCAAAACGTGCAGCAGCGGGCCGTGGATGGAGCACTCCCTGACATATGGTAGCCTTTCAATTTCCGCAATGCGTTCCATAGCACCGGGGAAGTCCAGTTCCACCAGGCAGCCTTCAATAACATTGTTTTTCAGATTATCCGGGGTATCCTGGGCTATAAGCCTTCCCTCGGAGAGAAAGGCAACCCGGTAACAGCGCTCCGCCTCATCCATAAAGTGGGTGGTAACAATTACCGTTGTCCCCTCGGCGGCCAGCCTTTGAATGATTTTAAAAAAGCCGCGCCTGCCGGTGGGGCTAACGCCGCTGGTCGGCTCATCCAGAAAGAGAATGGCTGGCCGGGAAATGATGGCGCATCCCAGGGCCAGCCGCTGCTTGAAGCCGCTGCTCAGGTTGACTGCCAGTTCCTTTTCTCGCCCGGTCAGCAGGGCCATATCGATCATTTCGGCAATTCTTTTTTTTCGCTCGCGGTGGGGAAGGCCGTACAACCCCGCGTAAAAATCCAGGTTCTCGTAAACCGTCAGATCTTCATAGAGGCTGAACTTCTGGGACATGTAGCCAATTCTGCGCTTGATCTTTTCAGCCTCCCTGACCAGGTCGTAGCCCAGCACCCTCCCGCTTCCCGCGGTAGGCTCCAAAATGCCGCAAAGCATCCGGATGGTCGTGGACTTGCCGGAACCGTTAGGTCCAAGAAAACCGTAAATCTCCCCCCGCCTTATGCTGATCGACAGCCTGTCCACGGCGGTGAAAGAACCGAAAACTTTGGTCAGTTCATAGGTGCTTACCGCATCCTCCATTTAAACCACCTCATTTCCGGCCAGGAAAACAAAAACATCCTCCATGGCAGGCAAAATTTCCTCCAGCTTTATAATTCTTATGTTTTTCTCCGAAAGCGCGGCAGTAATGGCCGCCTTTGCCAGCCCGGCCTCCCGGACCGCCAGGTGGTATTTGTCGCCGTAAAAACCGGCCTCAACCACCCCCGGCAAGCTGGCGAGAAAATCAAGGTCCCTGGTCTCCGCTCTCAGCTCCAGAATCTTATAAGGATATTTCTTTTTCATGTTGCCGGGCGCATCTATTGAAATGATTGCACCCCGGTTCATAAAAGCCACCTTTTGGCAAAGCTCCGCTTCATCCATATAAGGGGTGGAAACGACTATGGTTATGCCTTCCCCGTTTAATTGATAAAGAATCTTCCAGAATTCCTTGCGGTACACCGGATCTACCCCAAAGGTCGGCTCGTCCAGGATCAGCACTTCCGGCCTGGCCAGCAGGGCACAAGTTAGGGCCAGCTTTTGTTTCATTCCGCCGGAAAGGTTGTCGGCAAGGCGGTTGCTAAAGCCGCTCAGGCCGGTCAATTGAAGAATTTCTCCGGACCGCCGCCGCGTTGTTTCTTTATCCAGGCCGTAAAGGGCCCCGTAAAAACTTATGTTTTCCTGTACCGTAAGGTCGCCATACAGGCTGAATCTCTGAGGCATATAGCCCAGCACCGGACGCCCTTTCCGGCCGTTGCCGCCATGCCCGCCGAAGAAAACCTTGCCGCCGGTAGGGCTGACGATGCCGCACAGCATCCGGAGCAGGGTGGTTTTCCCGGCTCCGTCCGGTCCCACCAGGCCGAATATATCTCCCTTTTCAATCCGGATATTAACCCTGTCAACTGCCGTCAGGCGGCCGAATACTTTGGTCAAATCCTTTGTTTCGAGCATCGGGCGAAGCACCTTCTACTCCATCGTGACGTCCGCGGGCATGCCCGGCTTTAATACGCCGCCTTCGTTATTAACCCGGATTTTTACCGCGTAAACGATATTGGCGCGTTCTTTTTTGGTCTGGATGGTCTTGGGCGTAAACTCACCCCTGGAGGCAATTTCTTCTATGATCCCGGTATATACGGCAGGGCTGCCGCTGACCGTGAACCGGACCTGCTGGCCGAGCCTGATTTTAGGCAGATCATCGGTGGGGATGTAGACTTTGATCCACATGTCGTTTAAATTGGCAACGGTAGCCACCGATGCTCCTGCCTGGACGTATTCCCCTTCTTCAAAATTTCTGGTCAGCACCGTCCCGTCAATGGGACATATGATTTTGGTATCTTCCAGCATTGCCTCCGAAGCCTTCAGAACGGCAATGCTGCGCTCCAGTTCAGCCCGGGCCGCCTCAACCTGCTCCGGCCTGCTGCCGGCCAGCAGCAGGCTCAACCTGGCTTTAGCCGATTCCAACTGATTTAGTGACTGCTTCAGGGCCGCCTCCGCCTTTTCCATTTCGCTTTCGGAAATAGCCTTTTCCTGAAACAATGCCATCGCTCTGTTGTAGTCCTCGCCGGCCCTGTCGTAATTGATCTGGGCAGTGCTGACGGCAATCTCGGCTTCTTTTATTTCCTGTTCCCTGGCCCCGGAGACAAGGTCGGCCAGTTGCGCCCGGGCTTTCAATACACCAAGGGCATCCCGCTCTTTCTGGACTATCAGGTCGCTCCGGTAGATCTGGCCCACAACCTGATCTTTCTTTACCTGATCGCCGCTGTTAACGGAAAGTTTCTGCAATGTACCGGACAATTTGGCCCGCAATTCCACCTGGGTTGCCTCGATAGTTCCGGTGGCCTGCAGCGCAGAAGCCTTAGCCCCGCCGGTATAGCTGAAATAGCCCCAGTAGGCGGCCGCACCCAGGACAACAACAAGCAGCATCCCGGCAATCCTTTTCTTCATATAAGAACCGCTCCCCTGTTTATTAACTGACCGGAAAATAAAAGGTAAACTTCTTATACCGTTACAGTTTCCTTGTTGTCATAATACCACCCTGTCACCATTTTGACAATTATATTTTTAGTAATGTAAAATTAACAGGAGCCGCAAATGAAGAAATGGTGCTGGAGGGTACTATGACGGCCGGCCAAAGCTTTCCCGTACAAAAAAATGAAAGGATTGTTTTACAAATAAGCGGTATAAATCATTCCGGGGAAGGGGTGGGACGTTACCGGGGCCTGGCCGTGTTTGTCCCTGGCGCAGCACCAGGGGACCAGGTGGTAGCCGAGGTTTCCGACGTCAAGAAAAATTACGCCCGGGCCCGCCTGCTGGGGATAAAAACGGCCTCCCCGGCCAGACGGGAGCCGGAGTGCGGCCGTTTTTCCAGATGCGGGGGCTGCCGCCTGCAGCATATAAACTACGGGGAGCAATTGATGCTGAAAACAATCCTGGTTAAGGACAGCCTGGCCCGCATAGCCGGCCTGGAAAAGGTTAAGGTCAGGGCTGCAGCCGGAATGGAGCACCCCTGGCATTACCGGAACAAGGTCCATTTTCAGGTAGAAGAGCGCCCCGATAAAATAGCTTTGGGTTTTTACGAAGAGGGCACTCACAACCTGACCGCCTTTTTCAATGAAGGTGCTTGTCCAGGTACAGGCTGCCTGCTGGTAGACGACGAACTTAACAAACTGGCCGCACTGATTGAAAAGCTGCTTAACCGGCACAGGGGGCCCTTTGGCCGGCGCATCCTCCCGCAAAAACGGCAATCCCGGTTTTTCCGGCACATTGTCTTGCGCAAAGGCTTTTTCACCGGCGAGGTAATGGCCGTGCTGGTTACCGGCAGCGGAGAATGGCCCGGTGAAAAAGCCTTTGTGAAGGAATTGCTGTCCTTGCGGCCGGGCCTCGTCTCCCTGGTGCGCAACATCAACGACGGGCCGCCGGGCGTGCTCTTCGGAAAGAAAAGCCGCTGCCTGGCCGGACGGGAGCACATCAAAGACCGCCTGGGACACCTCATCTTTCGCATATCCCCGTCTTCCTTTTACCAGGTCAACCCTGTGCAAACTCTGGTGCTGTACAATAAGGTGCAGCAGTACGCGGCGCTGACCGGCAGGGAGACGGTGGTGGACGCTTATAGCGGCATCGGCTCCATTGCCCTGTTTCTGGCCGGCCGGGCGAAAAGGGTGTACGGACTGGAAGCATTGCCTGACGCTGTGGCGGACGCCCGGAAAAATGCCGCCTTGAATAAGATAACAAATGCTGAGTTTTTGACCGGTAAAGTGGAAAGTCTCATTCCCATCCTGGCCGCGCAGGGTCAGCGGCCGGAAGTGGTGGTGCTGGACCCGCCCCGGCACGGCTGTGGCCGGGAGGTCCTGGAGGCGGTGGTACAGATGCAGGTGCCGCGGCTTGTTTACGTTTCCTGCAACCCTGCTACGCTGGCACGTGACCTCCGCTACTTTGCAGATAACGGTTACCTGGTAGACGAGGTCCAGCCGGTGGATATGTTTCCCTGGACGGCGCACGTGGAGTGCGTGGTATTGATGTCAAGGTTGTAAGTCTTGATTTTACTGGGTTTGCGGGATTGCATCTAATATATCTACTCGATCTAAAAGGGCAAAATGCGTATACAGGAACATATCGAGGGGGGATTCTGGGGTTAAGTTTGAGCTTAAAAAATTGGCAGGTTTGAGTTGACAGATTGGATAACGGGCATTTTTGAGGAAACAGGATGAGTGTAAAGATTATGATGGAGAATTACGCACATAGGAACTTGACATAAAAGTTGATTACTCAACTTTCGCAGGGCGAAAGTTTGAGGCGACCCTTTAAGAACGAAGGCAAACAGGAAATAAAATTATTGACCAGTTCCTGCAAAGCACCATCTGTTATTGCAAGAAATTTTCTCAACGTATTTTTGAGCATTGCCAAAAGCAATTGAAATGCCTCTGCAAAACTTATGTCCTGCAGTTCGTCACAGCAAACATAAAATAGATCACCGAGAGTCCTCGGGTCCTTGCTTTCACGGTTTTCTAGAGCGAGCATGATGTAACGGCAGAAGACAATCGTGGTATGGGCCACCATAGAATCATATGTTCTTCCCTGGAATTCCCTGGCCAGGTTCAAAAAGGATTTGGTGGTTTTAAAGAACACCTCGATACTCCAGCGTTTTCCGTAAATACGAATGATTTCTTCATCGGTCAGCTCTAGATCAGTTGAAAGCAATGCCAGCCATTTTTTAGACCGGTTCCGGTCCCGGATGAATACAATCCGTGCCGGTACCGGATTACCCTCTGAATCAATGCCGATTTGGACAAGAGCACTTGCCAGGATCTTGGCTTTACCAGGCTTTTTGAGAAGTTCTTTGTAAAGGGTATCAAGGGTCACCTTCTCCCCTTTATAGGTGTACAGAACTCTTTTCATTGATTTAAGCATGCATATCACATGGAGGAGATGCTGTTCACGAACCCTGCAGATAATAGACGGGAAGGCAAACCAGCTATCGAAAAGAAGATACCTTGCCTGTACACCATATTCCCGGGCTTGACGCAAGAGATCAAACATTACTTCGGTAGACTTTTTGATGCTTTCCACCCTTCTTTTATAGCCAGTGGTACGCTTATCGATCCGTGGGTCAATTCCGCAAAGCCGGTTGCGTTCATTTTCTGAGCTGAGCAAGGAGAAAGCAACCGGCAGAAAAGTATTGCCGTCCGACCAGCCCAGGGTGAGCATCCTAAATCCACGGACATACTTGTTTTCAACATGGTCTTTTACCCTGGCCAGCAATTCAACAGCCTTGCTTCTGTTGCGGCTGTAGAGGGAATCGTCAAGAACAAGTACATTTTTCCAGTTGCGGGAGGTCAAAGGTTCAATGGTTTCATTGATTACAGATGAACTCAGGATAAGCAAAAATTTTCGCCAGTTGTACCGGAACGAATTCAAAAAGCGATAAATTGCGTCTTTCTCTGGCCTTCCGGGTTCAGCTTCAGATTGTAATGTGCGATAAAGATTCTTGCCGTTAAAGACAAGCAGAAAAATGAACTTGAAAAGTTCAAGGCAGCTAAATCCCTTTTCCTTTTGAAAATTGGAGCGGCGTAATATTTTACCAATTTCGTGCCTGGATAAAAAATTATCCACACGAGAGTTAAACTGTTTTTCAATTTCATATTGTTCTGGTAAAATAGAGTTCATAAGGACACCCTTTCGTCTTGTTAGAATGGTCTTGCCAACTCTATTTTACCAAGACAAGGGTGTCTTTTGCTGTTTTTCTTCAAAAATTATTGCAAAAAATCCAGTTATATCAAGGATTCGAGACTGTTATCTTTGTGAGAAAGTCGAGTTGATTACCTATTATAATCGCAGTCAGTATAGGCTAATGAAAACCTGATTAAGAGCCAAATAAAAAATTTAAGAAAGGTAAGGGTATCTGCAGAAGATGTACAATTAATTCACTTAACTAGGAAAATGTAGTTTTGGGTAAGCCGTTGGGAAACGGTTCAGCAAACATGCATTTTTACCAGTGAGTGATAGTATTGACTTCTGCAGATAGCTTTCGATAACAATACTTTGCTGTAGATTCTGTTGCCTGAGAGTACTATACTTTTCGGTCTAAGGCCATGGGCAATAGAAGATATAGTTCTTTTGGTATGGTTAAGGTCTGCAAGGATACTATCCTCTCCGGTAAATTTAGGAGGGTTTTTTTCATGTTGTTAGTAGAATGTAGAAATCTAAAGAAATCATATGGAGATCGCCTTATTTTAGATATTGAAAATCTATGCATATATGATCAAGATCGCATTGGTATTGTGGGAGTAAATGGGGCAGGAAAAACAACTCTATTGAATCTTTTAAGCCAAAGAATAGAACCTGATGAAGGATGGGTAAAACTTTTTGGGAAATGTTCCTATATTTCCCAACTAGAGCCCCCTGAGGAAAAAACAATACAGCAAGAGATGGCTTCAAAATTTAAAGTTCCCCAAATCTATCGGGAGAGTATGAGCGGGGGAGAAAAAAACCGCTTTAAGCTGGCGGCCAGCTTAAGTCAAAATAATGCTATTATTTTCGCTGATGAACCCACTAGTAATATGGATATAGAAGGGATTCAATTAGTCGAAACCTCCTTAGCCGAATTTTCTGGAGCCTTAGTCCTGATCTCTCACGATCGAGATTTGCTGGATAGCCTTTGTACCAAAATAATCGAAATAGAAGGAGGGAAAATCAAAACCTATTCCGGCAACTATAGTGAATATATTAAGCAAAAGACTGAGGAGCGAAAGCTAGCTCAATTTGAATATGAGCAATATGTTAAGGAAAAGAAGAGACTAGAAATGATCATAATATCTACTCGAGAAAAAGCAAAATCAATGCGAAAGACTCCCCGAAGGATGGGTAACTCTGAGGCTAGACTCCACAAGATGGGCAATCAAAAAGCAAAAGCTAATTTGGATCGCGCTATTAAGAATGTGGAGGCAAGAATCCAGCATCTAGAAGTTAAGGAGAAACCCCCAAAAATCGAAAAAATCAAGTTAGACATTGGGGATGTTCAGAAAATATATAGCAAAGTTGTCATCGAGGGAAAAGGGCTCAATAAGAGCTTTGGGGAAAAAGTTATCTTTAAAGATGCTCAGTTTTATATAGAAAATGGAGCTAAGGTAGGTTTAATAGGTCCCAATGGATGTGGAAAAACCACTTTGCTAAAAATGATCTTGAACCAAGAGTCCCCAATAAAGATTGCTCCTAACGTAAGGATTGGTTATTTCAGTCAGGAGTTAAGTATCTTAGAGGAAAATAAGAGTATCCTCGACAATGTTATGGCAGAAAGCGTTTATGGGGAGAGTTTTGTTAGAATATTATTGGCCCGCCTTCTTTTCAAAGGAGATAGCGTGTATAAAAAGGTTAGGGTTTTAAGCGGAGGGGAGCGAGTTAAGGCTTCCTTTGCAAAAATAATATGTAGTGACTTTAACCTATTGATCCTTGACGAACCTACAAATTATCTGGATCTAAACTCTCTGGAAGTGGTGGAAGAAGTTCTGCGAGAGTATGAACACACCTTACTCTTTGTCTCTCATGATCGGCGCTTTATAAATTCAGTAGCTAATCAGATCATGATTATCGAAGACTACAAGCTTAAAACCTTCAAGGGTAGCTATGAAGAATATATGGCTAGTAGGACTGAAGTTAGAGACAGGAAAAAAGAGCAGATCGAGGAAGAAATCTTACTATTAGAAACTCGTTTGACGGAGGTAATAAGTAAAATTTCTATGTCTTCCAGAAAGGATGATCTAGAGCTTTTAGAGGTAGAATACCGTGAAACTTTAAGGCAAATCCGCCGTTTGAAAAATCTCCTTGAATAAATCTAAATACCAGGGGGGACGTTCATTGCGGTCGTGATTAATTTCACTTTATTCTTATCTCCTTCCTAAAACAATCAAGCACCAAATAAAAAATTTGGTGGAATCTATGTAAACCAAGGGGCTGTTCTCATGGTTAAGTGTTGCGAAAAAGAGCAGAAGAACCGTCACTACGTTTCTTGATAATGCAGGAGATATCACTAAGTTTTTTCTAAAGTTTAGTGATTATGGCCACTCGAAAAACAATGAATTTGACAAATAACTTGAACAGTTTTTAAGAAGTAGCTTTATGTGAATTAACAGTATTACCTAGGATTACGCCTTAACGAGGCAAAGGAATTTTTGCAGCAATAAAGATACATTGAAGAAAAGTAAAGGATTCCTTGGTAAACGTCGCAAAGTTCTTTAGTTTAACGATACTAATTACATGAAAGAGAATCGACCAAACTGTGCACAGAATGTCGGATGAGTAAACGCACCTTTTGATAATATTGATGATGAAAGGAGGTTGTTTGATGGATTCTTTAAGTAATATGAATAAAGCAATGGAATACATTGAAGAGCACTTAGCAGAGGAAATTGATTATAGTGAAATATCTAAAATCGCTTATTGTTCAGAGTATCATTTCAAGCGGATGTTTTCTTTTTTAGCAGGCATAAGTTTATCAGAATATATTAGGAGAAGAAGACTAACATTGGCTGCACTTGATTTGAAAGATAATGATTTGAGAATAATTGATGTAGCCGTCAAATACGGCTATAATTCAGCTGATTCATTTTCCCGTGCTTTTCATTCCCTGCATGGCATTCTCCCTTCTGAGGCAAGGAGTGAGAATATACAATTAAAGGCTTATCCTCGAATGACCTTTCAATTATCAATTAAAGGAGGATGCGAAATGAAATATCGTATTGTTGAGAAAGGACCTTTTAAGTTAGTAGGATTTAAGAAGAGAGTTCCAATTATTTTTGATGGTGTCAATCCAGAGATTGCAAAAATGACTAAACTTTTAACCCCTGAGATTATCAAAAAACTGAAAGTGTTGTCAAATGTAGAACCGACAGGGATTATTAGTGCATCTACGAACTTCTCGATAGGAAGAATGGAAGAAAAAGGTGAATTAGATCATTACATCGGGGTAGCAACATTAAGTAATGAAACTGCAGGTTTTGATGTATTAGAAATTGATGCTAGTACCTGGGTTGTATTTGAATCGATTGGACCATTTCCGGAAACACTTCAAAATGTGTGGGGTAGGATATACTCAGAGTGGTTTCCGTCTTCAGGATACGAGGCAGCCCCAGGTCCTGAAATTTTATGGAATGAGAGTTCAGATACTGGAAATCCAAAGTATCGAAGCGAAATCTGGATTCCAGTAAAGAAAAAAGACTATTAAATTACATTAATGTTTATTATTGAGGGAGCTCTTGGTAAGAGTGTCCTTTTCGTAAATGGAACGACTAGTCGAAATGTTCCCATCTACCGATAGTGCAAAAAGTGTCTTTGATTTGTTTTCAACTACCGACAATGTAAAGACATCAATTCACCTCGCTCGTTGCATGTGGAGTGTGTGGTGTTGATGTCAAGGCTGTAAGCCTTTATTTTACTAGGTTTCCGGAAGTACATCCAAGTTGTCTACTCAACCTAAAGGTTCAAAATACGTACATGGGAACATATCGACGATTATTTTTGAGGTAAAATTTGAACTCCAAAATTAGCAGGGTTGAGTTGACAGAATAGATAACGGCCTTTTTTCATAGGGGTTGAGGAGACAGGAAGGATGTACATTTAATGCAGGTATACTCATTTTCTGAAAAGACTTTATTTATTATGTATATAGTTGTAATATGTTGAAATTGTTCGTTTTTTCGCATATAATAAAAATTGGAATTTTGTGTTCTGCGAGGTATTCATAATGGATTACTTAACGACAAAACAAGCAGCTGAAAAATGGAATATATCCCCACGCAGAGTTCAAGTTTTATGCGAACAGGGGCGCATTAAGGGCGCTGTTCGTTTGGGTTGGGCGTGGGCTATACCAAAGGATGCGGAAAAGCCTGAAGATGCGAGACGTAGAAGGAAATTAAAGGAAAAACTGAGGTGAGAAAACGATAATGTTTTATAAGATGATTCAGAGAAAAAGAGATATGTGGTACTCTTCTTCAGAGTGTACCATTGATGAATTGATATCCTACATAGTTAATAAAGGTGAAATGCGCGACGTACAAATTGATGCAATTAAAACTTATTTGTATTTAAAGATAGCTTGCGAAAATAAACCACTGTGGGAATTATTCTCCAGAGGCTATTTTAACAATTTAAATGTTGATGATTTAGAAGTTAAAGCTTCATTAAGAGAGAAATTGCAAAACAATCCGGCAGCGCTAGCTTTGTATGAGTATTCTACCTTGAAAAATGAGAAAGATGAACAAGTTTCAGAAAAGTTGGAAAAGGCAATAATAAATGAAATTGATAATATAGATTTTGTGGATATATTTAAAAAAATCTTTTACAATGTGTCATACACAGATTACCTTTTTAGTCTGCCTATGGGAGCTGGCAAAACTTATTTAATGGCAGCTTTTATATATTTGGATTTGTATTTTGCTGTAAACGAGCCCGATAATAATGCATTTGCTCACAATTTTATTATATTTGCACCATCAGGCCTAAAAAGTTCTGTAGTGCCCAGCTTAAAAACTATTAAAAAATTCGATCCTCTATGGATTCTTCCCGATCCTGCTGCCAGTGACATTAAGAGAATCATTAAATTTGAGATTCTTGATCAAAATAAAGCGGAAAAAAGAAGTAATAAAACAAGAAATCCAAATGTACAGAAAATTGCCGCCTATCAGCCTTTTGATCAATTAATAGGTTTGGTTGCCATAACCAACGCTGAGAAAGTAATCTTAGACCGCGTTGAAGTCAGGGATGGACAATTAAGTTTATTTGAGGATAGCGAGGATGAAAAGGACAGGCAGGCTAATGAACTTAGAAATCTGATTGGGAAAATTCCAAATATGGCGATTTTTATTGATGAGGTGCATCACGCTTCAACAGATGAGATTAAGTTGAGAGCAGTAGTAAACGATTGGATGGAAAAGAACAATACGATCAATTCTGTTATTGGATTTTCGGGTACACCGTATTTAGATAAGGCATATCCTGTTGAAATAACGAAAACTTTGAATATAAAAAGTATAGAAATTGCCAATACGGTATATTATTACCCGCTAATTCAAGGGATTGATAATTTCTTAAAGCGTCCTGTGGTTAAAATTTCAAATCAAGAAGATAGTCTTCAAATTATTGAAGATGGAGTAAGGGATTTTTTGAACACTTATAAGGATAAGACTTACGCGGGAGATTTGACATCCAAATTAGCGATATACTGCGGTAAAGGAAAGCACAAAAGTGCAATTGATTATCTGGAAGAAGAAGTTTACCCTTGTGTAGCAAAGATTGTGGAAGAATACGGGATGGATCCCAAAGAGACTATATTAAAGTATCATAAGGGGAATAAGAAGCATCCCATATCTGCCGAAAGCAAGCTTGAATTTGAAGCGTTGGATATGCCATTTTCAAAAATACGCATAATACTTCTTGTGCATATAGGAAAGGAAGGCTGGGACTGCCGTAGCTTAACTGGGGTTATCTTGTCGCAAAAAGGCGATTGTCCCACTAACATGGTGTTGCAGACTTCCTGCAGATGTTTGCGTCAGGTTGAAAAAGGCAAACATGAATCGGCACTGATTTGGCTTAATCAATACAATGCCGAAAAACTTAACATGCAGCTTGAGAAGAAGCATAATATCTCGATTAGAGAATTTGAAAAAGGTGCAAATAAAGCTGATAAAGAGATTAAGCGTTACAGCCGGATGGATTATTTAAAACTCCCGAAAATAGACTATTATCAGCTCAGAGTACATTATGATTGCATTATTAAGGGAAAACCCCAAATTTTGAACCCGAAATTATCGGATGTTATTACTCCAGAAAGTAAACAAGCCTCCATAGTAAAAATTCAGGATTTTGAACAAAGACTTCTGGGAATGGATGTAAAAAAAGCAATGGAGACTGAACCTGTAAATTATAACCGATGGTTATATGATATTAGCAAGGAAAGTTTTGGTATGCTGCCAGTTTCGATATTGAGGCAACATGATGAGTTTTTGCGCCAGATTTTTAATGAGATCACATTGTTGAAAAATGGTGTTAGATATTTCAGTTCAGTTTTTAACATTAAGATAATTAATCAAAATATACGCAAGCTATTTTATGAAAAGCGTGATTTGCGAACCACAGAGGAGGTTATCCCACAGGATGCCCGCCTTCTAAAAATTGAAAGCCTGACATCACCAGTGAATACTTCTGAACCGGAAAGCTATTATCCACCGCAGGATATAACGGAGAAAATTATTCTAGAAGACAAAGGGCAGCTAAAACCTGATAAAAAGGCTATGGAAATGATGAAGCTTGCTGAGGAAACCGAAAATTGGGATATTCTTAAACAACTAAAATCGAAATATATGTCTCACCCTGAAAAAGACCGCTCTTTCCACTATCTTCCTTATAGGCTGGATAGTAATTTTGAAAGGCTTTTATTAAAGCAGGTACTTGCATTAGCTGCAGCAAAAAAACGAAATCTCGAAATATATTATAACGGGGACAACTCGCTGACTGAATTCAAAATTCGCTGTTATAAAGGAAGCAGTGGGCGTAAACGATATATTGGTACGTATACACCTGATTTTCTAATTATCAAACGTAAGAATGGGAAAATTTATAAAGCAATAATTGTTGAGACCAAAGGAAGTTTATATGCTAAAGACGAGATCTTTCAGTTAAAGAGAGCCTTTGTTGAAAAAGAGTTTATAGAAATCAATCAAAATAAAGCCGGGTATCCGAAGTTTAAGTACCTGTATTTAGAAGATAGTTTGACTGAATCCGAGATCATAATAAAAACAGTAAGCGCAATTGAAGATTTTTTTAAGGAGGAAATGTAAATGGCAATTAAATATGTTCCATATTATCCTGATCCTGTCGAAGGACAAGCTATATTGGATAATTTTAAAAGAATGCTAAAATATAAAAGCGCAGGAAATGTCAAGAGAAGACTTGAACGAGGAATGCCTTTGTATGAACTGAAAAAAGTTGAAACTGTCGGTAAAAACCCGAACGGTAATATGTTAATTCGCGGGGAATGCATATCAGCTTGTGCATATTTGAAGGAACAGGGAATTGAAGTAGACCTTGTATACATAGACCCGCCTTTTGCTAGTGGTGCTGACTATGCAAAAAAGGTATATATACGTCGTAATCCCAAAGTTGCGGAAGCGATAGCCCGAGCTGAACAGGAACTGGACATAGAAGAACTTAGAGCTTTTGAAGAAAAAATGTATGGTGATATATGGCGTAAAGAAGATTATCTAAATTGGATGTATGAAAACCTAATGGCAATAAAAAGCGTTATGAGCGAAATGGCATCCATATACGTGCATTTGGATTGGCATATTGGTCATTATGTAAAAATATTGATGGATGAAGTTTTTGGAGAGGATAATTTCATAAATGAAATAATATGGCAGAAAACAACTTCACCGAAAGCTCAATCTGGTAAATTTTCTAATGTACATGATACAATTCTTTTTTATAAAAAAGGTAATGAATACATTTTCAATAAGCAATACACAGAGTACACAGAAGAATACATCAACGATTTTTACAAATACTATACTCCTGATGGACGTAGGTATAGAATTTCAGATTTTACCCAAGCCGGACAAGGACCTGGCGCTTATTTCGGGAAAGATGGAAAGTCAAATTATATAGAACCACCAGCTGGGAAGCATTGGATATGGGGCCAAGAAAAAATAACTAAAGGCGTTAATACTGGAAAAATAATACTTTCATCTAATAATGTTCCTGGATTGATTAGATATTTAGATGAAATGCCTGGAAATCCTGTGAGGGATATTTGGACTGACATTAATGCAATGGGGCCATCTTCAAATGAAGCAACAGATTACACTACACAAAAACCTGAGGTGCTGTTAGAGCGTATTATTAAAGCATCATCAAATGAAGGAATGCTTGTAGCTGACTTTTTTGGTGGCAGCGGAGTTACTGCAGCGGTTGCAAATAAGCTTGGCCGTCGCTTTATTCATTGCGATATCGGCATTAATTCTATCCAGACAACTCGTGACAGGCTTATAGCAGACAAAGCTGAGTTTGATATTTATGAGATTAAGGACGGAGTATCTTTATATAGAAACCCTGCACAAACAATGGAGAAGATAAAAAAATTAATACCCGGGCTTAAGAATGAAGAAGGTCTAAGTGATTTTTGGGCAGGAGCTATATCTGACAGCAAGTTGGGTCTGGTACCTGTATATATACCAAACTTAATGGACAGCGGTTCTAAATTGCTTGACAAGGCAATGATGTTCCGCATTATGCATGAGGCTATTCCTGACCTTCCATCTAATGTAAAGAAAGTAATTATTTATTATGTTGATGTTGATAATTTGGAGGAAATTCAAAAATTTATTGATGATGAAGAAGATGTCATTATTGAAATTGAATTGCGAGACTTGAAGGATATACTTGACGATGCGGTATTTGAAGATTATGCTGAGTTTAAAGTTTCAAAAGTACAGGAGTCGCTCATTCCGGAGTATATAGTTGAAATTACTAATTTTCAAAGTGACAGGGTTAGCCGAAAAATCGATGAGTATAACCAGAAAGGATATGCAAATACATTAATTACATCCGATGATGAAGACATAGAAGATGATGATTACGAAGATTACAATGAAGACGGTGAAAATGTTGTGCCTAGCAAGAAAAAGTTTACCCCTATTTTGATTAGCGAAACTGGACTTGAATTAATTGAGTATATTTCTCTTGACTGTACTAATCAGGACGGAGTTTGGCACAGTGACAGCGAGATTAAAATTGACAAGCTTGGATATGTTATTGTAAATGGAACCAAGACTAAAAATTTTTGGGATGGGACCATCAAATGTGAGAAAAAACCTTTGAGGCTAAAGATCCGTAATATTTGTGGCGACGAAACGATATGGAAATTATCAGTTTAACCTAGCAAATCTGTGGAAGACATATTGTATTTTATGAAATTACAATAATGAAGAATATAATTTGCCTTTTCCAAAAACACCCATACGGGTGTTTTTATATATGGTAAATTTGATTTATCAATCCGGAAAAGGAGTTGATGCCTATGATTGCACTGCTACAGGCATAGATTTTATAACAAAACCAAAGGAGGAAATCAATAATGATTGGAATCGAGCAATACCGAAAAATCCAGGAGTACAAAGCACTTGGACTTGCTCAGACAAAAACCGCAAAAGCACTGGGGATAACCTATTCTTCTGTCAGCAAATACTGGAATATGAGCGAAGAAGATTATGCAATGGAAGCTGAAAAGGAAAGGTACCACATGGATAACTATCGTCAGTACATACTGGAACATTTGAAAATTTGTCCACAAATGAGGGATACAAACATCTATATCAAATTGGTGGAGGCCTTCCCTGATCTACAAGTTAAACGAGCTACATTCTACCGCTATATGAAAGCCTTAAGGGAACAGCACGGGTATCCACATGCCAGTAAACGTAAAACCTCACCCCGTGAAATTTCTCCACCGGGATATGAAGCGCAGGCGGATTTTGGTCAATACAAACTTAAGGATATGTACGGGCGAATTGTACGAATATATTTCTTTTGCATGGTTCTGAGTTATAGCAGAATGAAATTTGTTTATTTTTCACCGGATCCCTTTACAACCAAAACTGCCATTAAAGCTCATAACTATGCATTCCAATATTTTGGAGGAAGAACACAGACTATTCTTTATGACCTTGACCGTGTCTATGTAGTCAGTGAAAATCTGGGAAATATCATATTCGTACCTGCCTTTGAGGAATATGTTAAGCGTATAGGTTACAGTGTTTCGCTATGTAGACCAAGAGATCCTCAAAGTAAAGGCAAGGTTGAAGAGGTGATTGGATACATAAAGCAAAGTTTTCTTGAGGGCAGGATATACACCGGAATTGATTGCCTTAACAGTGCTGCCCTTGCATGGTTAGATAGGGAAGGCAACGGGCGAATACATACCGTGACCAGAAAAGTGCCGCGTGAAATGTTCATGGAAGAGCAAAAATACCTGTTCCATGTCAAACCTTATTCCGAAGTATCAAGCACTGTGGCCTCCTTTGATAAGGATGGAGTGGTAAGTTATAAAGGCAACCGTTATCAGATTAATACAGGTATGATGGATGCTCATAAACGCATTCGCATTGAAGATGATGGTGAAATGCTTTTGTTCTATGATGCTGAAACAAATGATTTATTGGCTAAATATCCAGTCACAAGAGATACCGGGCAGTTGTTCAAACCAGAAGAAAATTACAGGAGAGACAGGGTTTCTTTAACCATCATAAAACAATATTTTGCAGAATACGAAATAGCTCAGGAATTCATTCGCCGGATGGAGCAGCAACAGCCGAAATATTTTAATACACATTGCATTCGATTATACCGGATGACAAAGTTTTATACAATTGGACAATTGCTTGATGGAATAGAATACTGCATTGATACTGAACGCTGCAGTGCCTATGAGCTTTTGGCTTATCTCATGTATCAGTACGGAGAGCATATAGCTAAGAAGTTTTTGCCGAATCAGCAGTATTTTAACCATTTGGCGAGGAGTAAAGAAATAAGGAGGGAAATCGATGGCTGATATAACAGAAATCCGTGAATTGGCCCAAAAGCTCAACCTTTGGAATATCGCAAGGGGATATATTGATTTGAATGATGAGAAACTATCAAACCTTGACTATCTTAAGATGGTGTTAGAAAAAGAATTGGAGATTAGGGTCAGGCAAAAATACACCAAGCTGAGGAAGGCAAGTAAGCTTCCAAACAAAGCATTTGACGCATCGAATTCAAACAAGGGCTTAAAATGGCAGATTAAACAGTTATCCAACCTGACATGGCTTAAGGAAGAGCAAAACTTAATCCTGCTGGGAAAATGCGGGACGGGTAAGACCGGTCTTGCAGCGCAACTTGGAGAAACTGCAATCAGCAATGGACATAAAACCTATTATGCGCCTTTTGATAATTTTATCGCAGTGGCAGAAAAGAAAGCCACAAATCCAAAAGCAGAAGCGATCTTTTCTTATATGCAGGAATGTGACTTAATTATTATTGATGATGTCTTTTATGTGGAACCAACCAGGGCAGAACTGCAGGTTTTCTACCGGGCAGTTACCTTTCTTAATGAAACCAGAAGCATTATTTTTATAACCAATCGTGAACTGTCAGCATGGATAGATGCAGCTGAGGATAAGCATCTTTGCCAGACTTTATTGGACAGAATGACGGTCAATTGTCAAATTGTTCGTTTGACTGACAAGTAAATAAAAACACTCACTTCTTTTTTAACAGGGGCAAATACCTCGTTTGAAAACAATGCCGAAAAACGGCTTAAAATAGATGCAAAAAATCTCACGAAATTCAAAGAACTGCTTAACTTTTGAGATTTTCTGCAGTTTATAGGGTAGGGGGATCTAAATCTCTACCGCTTTTCATCCCGGAAACGGGCGGGGGATCACGCGCGAAAAATCGCAGTTTCAAACGTGTCATGAAATATTTCGAAGGGTTCATTGGAATAACCGAGGAAAGAAATCAATCGTATGGAGATGCATCAGCAGATTGGAAAACAACGGTTTATTTTGTACCGCTTCCACTATACTTGAAGATACGCTTAAAGAGAAAATTGTAGAAGCCATCAATGTAGCGGTCAGCGGAAAAAACTCTTTTCTGGCCATACTGAAGAAGAATATTGAAACCGTATTAAGCGAGGATTTGGATGAGAGTACAGCAGGTATTGATAAAAGGCTGGAAGAACTCCAAACCGAGTTGATCCAAAAGGCAAATTTAAAGGAAGAATACAATAATATTGTAAATGAAATTTATAGGTTGCGAGATTTAAGGCAAGAAACACTTTCAAGAAACGCTCTTCGCCAAGATAAGAGGGATCGGATTGCTGAGATGACGGACTTCCTTAACACGCAAACGGGTGATATTACGGAGTTTGATGATAAACTGGTCAGAAAACTGATTGAAAAAGTGATTGTATATGATGATAGGTTAGTGGTTGAGTTTAAGTCTGGGTTAGAAATAGAAGTGAATCTATAGGATTTCAATATGATTGCCGCCAGTTGAGGAGGAAACCTTCTTAATTGGCGGCTTTTTTATTTTTGTACAAATGTATAAACAAATATATAGACAAATAAATGTTTTTCATATATAATTGTAATGAGGTGGTGAATTATGGATATTAGAATAGACAGCTTAATTCCCTTTGATTCATTGAAAACCAATATAGATCATGTATTCTCTGTTGTTGATAAAAACGGAAAAGTTGTTCTGCTTAAAGATAATAAGCCGGTTTATATAGTCTTAAAATACGATGAAAATAATTTAACTGATGTAGGAATTAGCATGAGCGAAATGCCTAACTATACGCTTCATGAAGCTATGAGAATTGTCTTATCAGAGGCGGAAAACAAAACGATGCATGCTGCTGAACTTGCCGATGAGATATATAAGCGTAGGCTGTATTTAAAAAAGGATGGCAGTAAGGCGGAATATACACAGATAAGGGCAAGGTGCGGGCATTACCCTGATATGTTTGAAGCATTGCCAGGCAACTACATTAAGTTGAAGGAGGATTAGAATGTATATCTGTAATGACCCCGTTTGTGATCCAGTTTGCGATTTTTGCTGGTTTTGTAAACATGACGAAAATGGTATACCTAAGTGCTGCACAAAGGGAAAGATTAAGGAATTTGATGATGGTTTAGGATATTGCGATGAATTTAAATGTAGTATACATGAAAAACAGCCATGATGTGAATTTTGAAGTGATTTATCCTTACCAACAGTCTGAAACATATTTATCAGTGAAAACTGATTATAATTGATTGTTAAGATGAAAGGGATGATAAAGATTGGCTCAAATACAATCATTGATGCGGGCTGTAATAAACTTTTATAATTTTAACAACAGAAATGATCCCGTAGTAATCACAAGAGTAAAAGAACACGACAGTGAAAGAATGTGCATGGACAGACTAGAAAGAGCGATTTTTGACTCATGTGATGAAGAATGCAAGGCAACTCCATCAAGATATGCAATATGGGGAGAAGACATCCGTAGCCTTAGTATTTCTGCAAAAGAAGCAATGAAAAACGGGAACATCGAACAAGCAGAAAAATTAATGAATCAAGTTATTAATAGTATGGGCGCATTTATAGACGCTCAATTGATACTCAGCAATTTGCCTGGAAACATCAGCTTTGTAAAATCCAAAGATATTATTGAATCCTATATAACCAGCTTACTAGAAAACAATGAGGTATCAGATCCTGAAAAGGACAATTTAATTGACAGCATGAAAGAGATAATGAAAAGTATTGAGAAAAGCGATTGATTAATGAAAGAACTATCCATCAAGCAACCAGAATCCGGAATCTAATTCCTTATAAAATAGAGTCAGTGCTATTTTAGGAGGTGAGCAAATGCTAAGTATTGAAGAGTATATTGCCCGTAGAAAAAAAGAGGATAGACTCAATGAATTTGATATTGATGCACGTTCTCAAAATTTAAAAATTTGTGTCGATTATGTATTTGAGTACTTTAACAACTATTTGAATACTACTGAAGCCGAAGAAAGAACAGTGCTTCATAGTGAAAAATTGGACAAGTATCGTAAACAACTACAAGATTATGAGCCTGAAGTTAGAGAATGGGCGGTTAGTATTTACGATGAATATGGAAAACAGGTCCACAGGTATATCGGTAATATACTGAGGGAGAATGAACTGTTTTTTCTATATAATACGGACAGCGAGTTTAGAAGTATTTCATACGATTGTTATACCAAACTTATTAAGAAACTGCCATTTCTCAAGGATCAGACTGAAATGCTTTTCCTTTTTATCAAAGATTATCATCGGGTTCAAAGTCAAAAACATTTCGAGTTTGGAGTGCCGACAATTACCGAAGAAATTAGTGATTGGATCAATAAGACATGGGCAAAACATCAGGTTAATCTTCTTGCCTTTGCATATGATTGGATAAATAATTTTTATGATAATGAGGAAATTTGGCCTTCGACACATAGAAAGAAGAGTCAATATACTTGGAGAAAGTATGACTACGACTATAAGCAAAAAAGTAATCTCTTTAATATTGATTCACTATACAGAAGAATGCCAAAAAAGCCCTTTATAAAAGGCAGAAAGCAAGAATTTGAAATTCTGTTTATGTATTATTGGCTTCATGATATGGTAGGCGATGACGAAGGATATTGGCAGCAATATTTAGAGACTGTCTTGCCAGCCTTAAAAAAAGAATAGAGTATTTAGCAGGGGGAATTTAGGTTTATATGAAATCCGTTTTATTGGGAAATGGAATTAACATTCAATTTGGTGGTAAAGCTTATTCAAATGATTTTATTATGAAGAGGATAATATTCAATGCAAGATCTAATAGATACGATCCGCTATTTGGAGGCTTAATTTCCGGAAAAGAAATTGAGAGAATCTTTAGAGCGTTTGTAGACATTGCAAACAAAACACTAAACGGTGATTACGATGGGGTCGGAAATGCCGATGACCAAGAAGCCATCAAAGATTTTAAGAGCAGATATATTGCCCCTATCTTGAAATACTATGAGATTATGCTTGAGGATTGGTTTCTATTAATAAGGTTATTCTTTATTACGAATGCAGACATTAAAGATCAGTGGCAGTCAGTTAAGCAAGGGTTTGAGCGAATGATTCTTGATGCAATATATAATGAAGGGCTGCTCAACAATGTTCATCAACGTATGAATAAAAAGGTAAAAAAGTATTTAAAGAGCTTCGATTATATTTTTTCTCTCAATTACGATCGTAATATAGAAGCGCTAACAGGAAGAGAGGTGTTTCATCTGCACGGAGATTATTCTTCTCTTGCTGATAGTGAAGACCCGGGTACTATCCAAGGATATATCCGCCATCAGGCAGGAGAACCGACGATTGTCATTGAGGAATTTCGTCATTGCTTTTGCAATGCGCTTCTTGACTATAGTGGTGAACTCAAATTTAAACGAGCATCAGATATTATAAAGTGTACAAACGAAATGAATCGTTGGCTTGAACTATCAAGGCGTAATGTAGATGAATTTAAAAAACAGATAGCGGCTCTGAAAGAAAAGGATAAGAATGCCTATCAGTATGTTATTACATATATTCATAACCCCACGCTTCGAGTTGGCACAGATTATCATTTTGAGAAGCTGTCAAATTTAGAAGGTGAATTGCATATCATTGGGCTATCTCCAAACAATGACAGCCATATATTTAAATGTATAAATGAAAGCAAATTAGATAAGGTTTGTTTTTACTATTATTCTGAAAAAGATAAAAATGTTTCTATTAACAAACCTTATAAGCTTCTGAATGTTGAAGATTTATGGAAATCTTTAGATGCTGAAAAGAAAAAATACAATTGTTCATATCCGATACCGGATGATCCAATGGTTGATAAGTTCATTGAGGTGTTCAATGCATTATCGTTTGACCCAATCCCAAAAGAGAAGATTATCGACGAAGTAAATTCCATTCCTCAATTTAAGGTGGACCAACTTTGTGCAATGGTAAGAAAAGAACTGGAAGAACAAAAAGAACGAGGCAATCCTAAAAATGAAGACGAGTTGATACGGGGCTTTAATGAAATCAGCCGAATCGGGTTACGTGAAGGGGTATTACCTTCAGCTCTGTTTATGCTGTACACAATGAATGCTAAAAAATACAAGGATTAAAATTTTAATTTCTTTTATATTATTGATATGTTCCCGTATACCTCGGATTTTCAAAAAACAGCTAAAAACCCATTGATATGTTCCCGTAAACGTAAGGTTCAAATAATCAGCCCAAGACATCAATCCAAGCGGCTCGTGCCACGTGGAGTGCGTAGTTCTGATAAAACGCGCCGAAAATCCCTGAAATAAATAAATAAAAACGGCACCGGCTGCGGCTGTACCGGTCCCATTCATATGTGCCCGGACCGCTTTGAAGAATGCTGGCTGCCACCGGGCGTTTCGGCAGACTCTTATAACGCTTTTTAAAGCAAGTTCAATCTTTTTCTTAATGTTTCAAAATCTTCTGGGGTATCTATATCAAAAACCACAGCCTCATCTTGAACAGGCCAGTAATTAACCCCGCCCCCCATTTTTTTCAGTATCTGACGTGCCCCTTCATCCCCTTTTAGCCCAACCAGTTCTTCACGCAAAAAGCCGCTGAATATCACCGGATGACCCGGCATGCCGTTGTATACCGGGCGAAGGGCAAGACAGGAGCTTTTTTTAAACTTCTCAACTAAAAAGTTTATCAGGGAACTGGAAACCAGCGGCTGATCCGAAGTCAACACGAGTATCGCTGAAGCATCCTTACTTATGTTTCTTGCTCCTAAAGCCAGGGAAACACCCTGCCCTTCTGCGAAGTCCGGATTATGAACTACTTTTACGGGCAGTCCGGAAACCTCAGCGGCAACGCTATCTCCCTGGCAGCCAGTCACCACCAGCACCTCGTCCACTTTTGAGGCCACGACATTCTCTGCTATAATCCGGATCATCGTTTTGCCGCCCAGCCTGAGCAACTGCTTGGGTCTGCCCATTCTTTTAGACATGCCCGCGGCCAGGATTATCGCCGAAATCATTTTTTACAATCACCCAAGCTCAAAAATAATCAGACCCTAGCCGGTTATGATATCCAGCACCGGGTTTTCCGCAATGGCCGAGCCAAGTACTACCTTCTTAATTTTTTCGCCCAGGAGAAGACTGCCCAGCCTGTACCCCTCCCCCGGATCTTTCAGGCGGTCGGCTTTATTGATAAAGGGCACGACTCTTGCCCACGACGGGCAATCGCGAAGTATCCCTGCCGGGTGAGTAATCAATTCTGCTATCATTTCCGCATCAATTCTAGAGCCAATTTCCCGGCCGGTCAGGCAGGACACAATTTCGGGGCGGTGGACGTTATTGCCGTTCAAATTCTTGCCCAGTACGTCGGCACCTATTACAACAATTAAAATAGTGGTCGACCCGGGTATAACCGGCTCATAACCCATATGCCCCTTCAAGGAAAATCCCCTGGAGCCGTCTGCCTCAACCAGAACATACTCTGCGTGATTTTGAAGCACACTTACCTGTCCGGCGTTTATCCCCTTTAACTTATTGTCTTTCAGCAGTCCGGAGGCTACCACCGGCTTTAATCCGGACTTAAAGTGTTCGGCCAGTTCTTTTTCCAGCCCTTCTTTCCAAAACACTACCGGAAAACAGGCCGAAGCGGGAGGGTATATTTTGGTAGTGGTGGTAACAATAACATTACGCCCAAGCGGTATCTCTCCGGCCAGGCGGAACATAAGGGTGGTTTTTCCACCCCCGCCCACAAAAGATACCACCTCGCGCTCACTTAATGCAAAGGCCTCGAAAATTTTCATCTGCAATCATTTTCCCTGCTGCCGGCACTGCAACCGCCACTTTTTTCCATCAGCACAAAAATAACCAAACACCGCCTCCAGTACTCCGCCGCCGATGGCCAGAGCCTTGTCTGAAATTGCATCGCACTTTGAGTCTTTTCTGGGGTCGATGTCACCTATTTTCATGCCTTTTTTTACTTCAATGCCGTCCCTGATTAATCCCCTCAGCACGCCCGGTATCGCGGCTACAACCGGGGCATCATTGACAAAAGCCACCGTTTCACCTTTTTCCACAATATCTCCGATCGATTTTACCGTTCTAATAATTCCCTCCGCCGGGGCCCTTAACAGCCTTTCTACCGTATATCCCCCGACATTTCCCGGCCTGCCGGTATCCGGAATTGCGCTGCCGCTGTAAATAACCCGCCCCAGACTATGACCCCTGCAAGTCTCTACAACCGCATGAACATCCACGCCGGCCGTAAACCCCGGCCCAAGCCCTATGACAAGCGGCGCCTCATCTTTTGCCGTACCCAGATTGCGCTTGGCCATCCTGGCATCCACCACCACATCCGGGCAAATCATTTTTATAATGGCAGCTTCCGGGTCCACCAGAACCGGAATGCTCCTGTCTTCAAGCAATTTGAAGACCTGGTCAACCGTCCCGGCCAGACAGGCTTTCACTCCTTCAACCGTAGCCTCCCCGTCATAAACCGCTTCAGAAAAGGCCACTTTTCTCCTCACGGCCAGCGGACGGCTTATTTCGGTCATGATCACGTCCAGACCGCATTTAAAAAGGCGGTAGGCAACGCCCGTGGCAAGATCGCCCGCCCCTTTAATTACTGCAATAGGCCTGCACTGCGCCATTATTCTTCACCGCCCGTAAGAATACCGGAAAAGGTGCTTACCGGCTCAATAAAAACCTCCATCGTTCCGCCGCAAACCATGCCTTCCGACGCCGCTATATCTGCATTCAAAGATATCTTGTGAACCCGCGGCTTTAAATCGTCAATAACGTTAAAAGCTTCCAGGCGCACTTCCGATTCACCGCAGCCGCCGCCAATTGTTCCAATAATCCTTCCTTCCCTGAAAATAAGCATTTTGGCACCTGCCTTGCGGGGTGTTGAGCCGGCCGTTCTGACAATTGTCGCAACAGCAGCAGGCAGCCCTTCCCGGCAGGCCTTTACGGCATTCTGGATTACTTCGATGTCGGCCGAGGAAGGCATTTCGGTGTCGTTGGGATGGGCAATTTTTCCCGTGCCGCCGGTTTTCAATGAATTTGCGCTGCCGCCCCGGTAGACTTTAATCATTTCAGCGGCAATGCTTACGGCAATCTCGGCCGGGGTTTCCGCCCCGATATCCAGCCCCACCGGCATATAAACCCGGGCCAGCTTTTCGCTTTCAATTCCTTCCTGGATCAACTGCTGCCTGGCCATTTCTATTTTGCGCCTGCTGCCAATCATGCCAAGGTACGCAACTGGGTATTTAATCAGGGTCCGCAAGCAGTCCAGATCGTGCTTGTGTCCCCGGGTAACTATCAGCACGCTGCATTCCGGGCCAAAACTTAAGACCTTTTCAATATCATGAAAACTGCAGCATATTCTCCTGTGAACGCCTGGAAAACGATCGGCCGATATGTATTCCGGCCTGTCATCAACCACGGTGACCTGATAATCCAGAAGAAGTGCAATACTGGCCACCGGAACCGCTATATGACCTCCGCCCAGGATAATAAGCTGGCGCGGCGGCAGATAGGGGTCGATCATAACTGTCACACTTTGTTCCGGCTTTTCCAGGTTGAAAAACTTCTCTATTTGAAATCTCAGGTTTGCAGCATTTCCCCGGATCAGCGCAGCCACCTGCTCTTCCAGCCAGGGCAGTTTCATATCGCCCGACTTTACCTCACCGTTAAAGGCAATAACTTTCTTCTGCCCTATAAGGTTTTCCGGCATACCCTCCTGTCCTATAACCGTAACTATAGCGGTTTCCCTTTCAAGAACGCCGTTCATTCTTTCACTCCCCCCAAATAACAGACAATGCTAATTAGAACCTTTGCCGAAAGTGCAGTTCGGGTACCTGCACTGGGAACAGCTCCTGCAAAGGCCGCCGTGGGCCAAAGCAACTATATCCCGCCGGCTTACCCTCTCCCCTGCCAGCAGCCTCGGCAGTATTAAGTCAACTACGGTAGCCTTGAAAAACATCCCGCAGGCCGGCACTCCCATCACAGGCACGTCCCCCAGGTAGGCGAGCATAAACATCGCTCCCGGCAAGGCCGGAGCACCGTACTTTTCCACCCTCGCCCCCGCCAGGTGGATGGCTCTGGGCGTTACATCGTCGGGATCAACTGACATGCCGCCGGTAACAAAGATCAAACCGGCCCCGCCGTCCGCCATTCTTTTAATCTTACCTGCTATGGTTGCTGCATCGTCTGGAGCATAGTCTATTCCTATCACGCTGGAACCAAAGGATTCCACCTTCTCTGTTATCACCGGCCCGAAACCGTCCCTGACGCGCTTTTTATAAACTTCATTGCCGGTTATAACCACGCCCACCTTTACTTCTTTAAACGGAACAACCTTTATCACCCACCCGGCCCGCCTGCAGATGTTCTCGGCTTCTACAACGGTCTGCTCGGGCACCACCAGCGGGATTACTTTGGTGCCTGCCAGCATGTCACCGCTTTTAACTACTGTATTGTTGGGCAGGGTGGACAGGATCACGTCGGGCAGTTCGTTTATTTCCTCCACAACAGGCACGTTAATTTTTAACAGCCCGTTATAATCGGCATAAAGGTTTACGCGGCTTTCTTTGGGTTCGCACCACCTTACTCCCTCGCCGGCAACGGCAGTGCCCAACCGGATGCCGGCTTCATCTTCGTGCACGTCGCCCGGTTCCAGCTCTAAAATATAAATGTTTTCTTTGCCCAGCTTGAGCAGTTCGGGTATGTCCTCTTCTTTTATGATATGCCCCTTTTTAAAAGGAGCACCCTTGAATTCCCCTTTCACAACCTTGGTTATGTCGTGGCTAAGAACCTTGCCTACTGCTTCATTTACACTGATTGTTTGTAATTTCACAGTTATCACCTCTCAAAGAACCACATAATGCGTCATTCATCAATAACCCTTTTACAATATAATATTTTATCATATAAAATGTGAAAATCGGATTTTTTTTAGACTTATAATTATAAGGAAATCTCCTAATCGCAAAGAGATTTACCTAAAATTATTCTTTTGTCATTTTTTGTCTGGTTCAATAGCGCTCGTGCAAAAAAAATTAAGATGGGGCGGCCATGGCAAGAATAACACCCCGGTCAGCCCCATCTTCACTGCTTAAAACAGACCCATGGGACGGGCAAGCAACAGCATCGCAGCGACCATTATGATCGTCCAGAGGACACTGGCCGGCCACCCAGCCCTGAAGTAATCGGGCATCTTATAGTATCCCGACGGATAGGTAATCAGCGGCACCGGGTCGAGCGGGAGCAGGAAGGCTGCAGACACGGTAAAGCCCATCGGGATGATCAGCAGGGCCGGGCTCATGCCCGCGCTGGCAGCAAAGGCAGCGAGAGACGGCACCATGATAGAGACGATAGCCGGGTTAACAGGAACCAGCAGGTGGATCAAAATTGTAAATATTACAACAATTAGAACTACTACGAGCGGCGATGCGCCCTGGATTCCGCGTAATACCGACTCTGCCACCCAGGTAGCAGCGCCGGATTTCCACAGGGTCGTACCAAGTGAGCTGGCAGCCCCGATGAGCAGGATGGTATCCCAGCCGATCTTGTGTTTTGAATTTTCCCAGGTCAACAAGTCTATGCCGGGCAGGAAGAACAGCGCGGCGCCGATGGTGGTCGAAACGGGCAGCGGGATTTTATGATATGGTTCTGTAAACCACGTAATCAGCAAGAGCACGAAAATTACCAGGAACTTGATTTCTTTAGCCGACATGGGACCCAGTGCCTGGTAATCCTTCTCAATATCTTCAATGCCGACCAGGCGGTCGATTTCCGGGCGGAAAATCCAGGTCAGAAGCAACCAGGTGAGGGGAACCGTGACAATAACAAAGGGAATACCTACGCTAGACCATTGAACAAAAGATATATCAATGTTTACTGTGGATTTAAGCAGAGACAAGGTCAACACATTCAATGAAGACCCTGCCGGCGTTGCGACGCCGCCGATTAAGGAGGCAAAGGGAATACCGATCATCATAGCTTTGCCAAAGTTGCTGGACCCCACCTTGCAATTGTTCTTCTCCAGTAGGGCCAGTCCAATCGGGAAAAATGCCGCACATGCCGGCACGTCTGAAATTACCGTGGAAATTAAAGCAGTAGCTGCCATCAGGTAGAAAAGCGCCTTTTTGGGGCTGCCGCCGGACAAAATGGTCAACTTCATGGAAATCCGCTGGCTCAATCCGCTCATATTTAAAGCGATGGCCAGGAAAAATGAGGCAAGTACAAACAGCAGGGTTGGGTTGGCAAAGTTGGCCACTGCGTTTGCCTGCGGCGAAATTCCGATAATATGCTGGATAAACAGGAAAAACAGCGACGCAATTGCTATTGGTACGACTTCAGTAATCCAGGCTATAACCACTACGATCATCAGCGCTATAGCTTTTTGTCCTTCAGGCTTTAACCCGGCGGGGCTGGGCAGGTTGGCCAAAATGAAATAAATGGCTAATAGCGCAATTACCCAGACAATTCTTTTTGTTGTAATGGACATTCCGTTACCGTTATTCTTTGCGTCCATACTCAACATTGGTCTTCCTCCAGTCAGTTATTATTTTCACAAAGCTAAAAACAAATAATTAATATGACCGGCGTAAACCACTCTTACTTCTCCTGCCGCCTCCACTCCCCTTTCTTTTTTAGACAGGAGAGACGAAATTTCGTCTCTCCTGTCTAAAAATTGATCACCGGTTACCGAAACCGCTATTTCTTTTCTTTTTCCCGCTTTTCTTTAAGAGCCCGCCATACTTTTTCGTAGGTCAGCGGCAGGCTGTTAACGCTAACACCCATGGCATCAAAAATAGCGTTCCTGAAGGCGCCCATGGTCGGGTTTGTGGAGCCCTCGCCAACCTCTTTCACGCCCCACGGGGCAACCGGCTCATAGCTTTCCACGTTGGCAATGGTCAGCTTGGGCATGTCCAGAGCCGTGGGCAGGCGGTAATCGCTCAGGTTGGGGTTGAGGATCCTGCCGTTTTTGTCAAAGACAACCTCCTCCCATACCGTCTCGCCCATGCCCATATAAATGGCGCCATGAACCTGGCCCTGCATCAGAAGCGGGTTGATCACCTTGCCGCAGTCATGGATGTCCCAGGCTTCAATAACTTTAATTTCACCGGTTTCCTCGTCAATTTCAACTTCAGCAGCCTGAACGTTAAAGCTGTATGCAGGTGACGTTCCCACCGCAGCCCCCTTGAAGTTTCCGCCAAGCCGCGGCGGAGTGTAAGAGCCTTTGCCTACAAGCGGTCCCCTCAGCACAAAGAAGCGGCGGGCAACTTCCTCAAAGGTAAGCGGCGTAACATTCGGTCGGGATATCGAAAAGACCAGCCCGTCCTTGCAGTCCAAATCTTCGGGCGGCAGGTTCATCATGGTGGCGGCCATTTCTAAAATTTGCTTCTTGATCTCTTCTCCTGCCCTTTTTACCGCCCAGCCGCTCATCAGGGTAATCCGGCTTGAATATGCTCCGAAGTCGTGCGGTGTGGTTTCGGTATCGCCCGAAACAATCTTCATATTTTCGTAGCGGTAGCCCATAGCCTCAGCCGCCATCTGGCAGAGGACGGTGTCAGAGCCCTGGCCTATATCGCAGGCCATGGTGTAGAGGGTTGCTGCCGTCCCGTCTTCATGCACCCTGATCAGAGCCGAAGCGTGCGGCAGATCGGTTCTGTATATCGGATAGCCTGCACCGGTAACAAAGGCTCCGGTGGCAATTCCAATGCCTCTCCCTTTAGGCAGGCCTTTTGCTTTCTTCTCCCGCCAGTTGGTCAGTTCGGCAGCTTTTTCAAGGCAGGCCTTCAGTTCGCAGGACTGTATGCCAAAGCCGTTGATGGTGACGGTGTTCGGCTTCCTGGCATTGCGCAGCCTGATTTCGATGGGATCTATTCCCAGTTCCTTTGCTATATTGTCCAGGTGGCTTTCAAAAGCGTACTTGGGCTGAGGTGCACCATGACCCCGCTGGGCGCCGCAGGCAGGAAGGTTGGTGTACACCCTGTACAAATCGAACTTGTAGTTTTCAAAGTCATAAGTCAAGGTTAACAATGCACCGGCATAGTATGCCGTTGCAACGCCAAGGCTGGTGTAGGCGCCGCCGTCGAGAAGGAACTTGGTATGAACGCCGAGGATCCTACCGTCTTTGTCCACGCCGGTCTTAATGTAATATGTGCCCTGGTGGCGGCCGCGGTTATGCATAAACATTTCATCGCGGTCGTAGAACATCTTTACCGGCCGCCCGGTAATCTTCGACAGCACGGCGCCGCAAAACTCCAGACCGGTTGGCTCGAGTTTGCCGCCAAAGCCGCCGCCGACATACGGCTTGATTACCCGCACGTCGCCCATCTTCAGGCCGAATTCGCGGGCAATATAATACTGGAAGTAGTGGACCGACTGGGTGCTGGAGTAGACAGTAAGCTTATTGTCCTTCCAGATCGATATGGCCGAGTGAGGCTCGATCGGGCTCTGATAGGTACGCTGACCGACAAATACATCCTCCCGCACATAATAGGCTTCGGCAAAAGCCTTTTCGATGTCTCCGAATTCCTGGTGGATTTCAGTGTTAATATTGCGGGGGAAATTCTCATGAACAAGCGGCATTCCTTCATCCATGGCGTGCCTGTAATCCAGCACTGCCGGCAGGACTTCATATTCCACTTTAATCAGTTTTAAAGCTTTGTAGCAAGTCTCCTCGTCCACACAGGCAACAGCCGCCACTTTGTCTCCAACGTACCTTACCTTGTCAATGCACAGGATATTTTCATCCCAGCGGGCCGGGCTGATACCGTACTTCAAATCAGGAACATCTTTAGCTGTAATGACGGCCTTCACGCCAGGCAGCTTTTCCGCTTCGGAAGTGTCTATGCTGATTATCCTGGCATGGGCATAAGGGCTGTGCAATATCTTGCCGTAAAGCATGTTTGGAAACTTTATGTCCCCGCAGTACCTGGCTGCGCCGGTTACTTTTTCCCGTCCGTCTATTCTTGGTTTGCTCTTGCCAATAACGGAATACTCGTTACTCATGTTCATTTCACCCCTTTACTGTACTTCCTGGCCTGAGGCGGCCATAATAGCCTTGACTATGTTTACATATCCGGTGCAGCGGCAAAGGTTGCCCGCAATTGCTTCGCGCACCTCGTATTCGGTAGGCTTTGGATTTCTGGCAAGCAAGGCCTTCGCCGACATGATCATGCCGGGTGTGCAGTAACCGCATTGAAGACCGCCGTATTCAATAAATTTCTCCTGAACGATATCGAGTTCTGCCGTCGGGGCGACACCTTCAATGGTCGTAATTTCCCTTCCGTCCGCCTCCACTGCCAGCATCAAGCAGGAATTAATCGGTTTGCCTTCCAGCAGCACCGTGCAAGAACCGCAGTCGCCCAACTCACAGCCTCTTTTAGTACCGGTAAGATCCAGCTCGTCCCTTAAAAAGTTAACGAGCAAGGTGTTCGCCTTCACCAGCCTGGTGTATTCGTCACCGTTTACCTTAATGGTAATAAGGTAGCGCTTTATTCCATCTTTATCAGTAATGAAGTTCGGCAATTTTAATCCCTCCCGTTCTTATACGTGCCCGTTATCGATGGCCTTACGCAGGGCCCGCTTGGTGAATACGCGCACCATATCCCGGCGGTACTCTTCTGAAGCCCTGATGTCGGAAATGGGCTTGCACTCCCTGGAAGCTATAACGCCTGCCTCCGCTAAAACTTCATCGCTAACCTCTTTGCCTTTCAGGAATTTTTCAGCTTCTTTAGCTCTCATCGGCACGGGCGCCACGGCTCCCAAAACCACACGCGCATCTTCAATAATGTTATTGACAACTTTGACGGCAACCGCCACTCCGACCACGGCAAGCGCGCCTGCCCGCCTCAGGCCGAATTTGATATATGTGCTTCCCGTCGTTTCCTGATCAGGAATTATTACCTCGGTAATAATCTCATCCTGGGCCAGGTTGGTCTTGCCGGGCCCCACAAAAATCTCTTCCAGGTCAAAGGTGCGCTCCCCGTTTACGCCAACCACTTTTACCTTGGCATTAAGAGCTATTAGAATAGGCGGCAGGTCGGCGGAGGGAACAGCATTGCAGATATTGCCGCCGATGGTGCCGGCATTGCGGACCTGATTGGCAGCCATCTGGTGGGCTGCTTCTGAAACAGAAAGGTATTTTTTATGCAATATTTCTGAATTAACAATCTCGTTATGAGTTGCCCTGGCCCCGATGACAACGCCTTTACCGGGCACATATTCTATTTTTTTCAACTGGTCAAGGTTCTTAAGGGACACAAGCACTTCTGGGGCTAATACGCCATGTTTCATTTTCACCAACAGATCCGTCCCACCGGAGATCACCTTTGCCCGTTCGCCATACTGCGCCAAAAGCTGGCAGGCTTCGGCAATACTTTCCGGTGCATGGTACTCAAAATCTGGCAGATACACGATTTCTCCTCCTTTTTCAAAATAATTTGACCTTACGCACAAGATTTTAAGTCAGCACAAAAAACCAGCCCGTAACTGCATCAGCCTCCTTTTTCAAATATAACTTTAAAAAGTAATACTATACTTTATAGTTTTACTTAATAAAACACCATCCCTCGCCAATCTCTTTTGCCATCCGTTTTGTGAAAAAACGCATTTTCCAAAATATAAAAATTTAGCAATTCAAAGACTGGCTTTTATGCCTTTTCCAGCATAATTTTTTTAAGCTGTCCCCACTCGGGCTGGAATATTTCCCTGGGCATTTCCTTTAAGCCGGGTGAAATCCTGGGCTTGAAGTCCATTGCGGCGAGAACGTCTTTTTCGAGATCCAGACCGGGGGCAACTTCAATTAAAGTTACCTCTCCATCTTCCAGGGTAAAGACGGCGCGCTCTGTAACGTACACCACCTTCTGCCCGTTTTTCTGGGCATACTTGCCGCTGAAGGTAACCTGGTCCACCTTCTGCACAAATTTTTTGATGTTGCCCTCTTTCACAATATGAATTGTTCCGTCTTTCACCTCGTACTCCGCACCGGCAGTCAAAGTGCCAACGAAAACAACTTTTTTGGCAGTTGAAGAAATATTCACAAACCCGCCCGGGCCTACCACCCTGTTGCCAAACTTGCTGACATTAATATTACCTTCCTTGTCGGTCTGGGCAGATCCCAGGAAACAGATGTCTAATCCGCCGCCGTCATAAAAGTCAAACATACTCGGATGTTCAATTGTGCATTCGGAGTTCCATGTTGCCGGAAAGTCGTCGCCTTTTGCCGGCATACCGCCAAAGTTGCCTAACTCTGTAGTAAGGGTCAGCAATTCTGCCACGCCTTCTTCACCGGCCACACTGGCAACCCCGTCGGGCATTCCAATGCCCATGTTCACTACTGCGCCGGGGCGCAGTTCCATTGCCGCCCTGCGGCCGATAATCTTGCGCTCATTTAGCGGCAGGGGAGGAATGCTGCCCAGCGGCGTCCTGATATCCCCGCAGAGGGCCGGATTAAGGTAGGTTATTTTCGTTTGCAGGTGGTTCTCCGGTTTGGCTACAACGATATAATCAATCAGGGCACCGGGCACTTTTACCGATTTTGGATGAAGCGTGCCGGGCTTGCTTATATACTGCACCTGGGCAATTACCATTCCGCCGTTGTTTTTAACCGCCATGGCCAGTTGCAACGCTTCCAGGAACAGGCATTCTTTATCCATGGTAAAGTTGCCGTTTTCGTCACAAGTAGTGCCACGGATGACGGCCACATCAATTTTAAAAGGCTTGTAGTACAGGTACTCCTCGCCTTCAAACTCAATCAGTTTAACCATATCATCCTTGGTAATATCATTTGCCTTGCCGCCCTCTAAACGTGGATCAACATAAGTGCCCAATCCCACTTTAGTAATTACGCCGATTTTTTTGCCGGCTATTTGCCGCCACAAATGAGTCATAACGCCCTGGGGGATTAAATGGCACTCAATTTTATTTTCAAGCACCAGTTTGCCCAGTTTGGGAGCCTCGCCTATATGACCTCCGATATGCTTCCTGACCATGCCCTCATGGCCGAAATGGTTCATTCCCCTGTTTTTATGGTCGCCGCATCCGCAGCTATGGGTGAGCATGAGATCCCGCGGGTGCCCCGTTTCAAGAAAACGCTTCTCAATGGCTGAGGCTACCTCTTCGGCAAAGCCGCATAGACCGGCCGTTGTCCATGCTATGCACATACCGTCTTGAATCAGCTCAGCTGCCTGCTCGGCCGTAATAATTTTGGACATTAACATTCCCCCTTTCAAAAGATTAAAGTACACATAATACTTTCAAGACTTTGCTATAAAAGCTCAACTACCCCCAAAACAGTTTCCTTATGTATGCCTCACCTCACCTTATTTTTTATTGAGTGTAGCAAAGAGTAAAAAAACTTATTACATATCTAAATAATTAGCCATTTTCATTTATTTGTTTCATATTACCATTGACAAATGCAAAAAGTGAAATATATGTTTGCGATTGTATTAATAAGATTAACCTATTAATACATAGGCGGCACAACAAAAAATCAGCTTAATCACATCGTTTACTTTTTATGCAAATATAGCCACTTCCTAATTTATTTTCTTTGCTCTATATATCTTTTTGCTTCTAAAACAGCCCCATCGGACGGGCAAGCAGCAACATGGCAGCGGTTACAATAACCGTCCAGAAAATGCATGTGGGCCAGCCTGTTTTGAAATAATCGGTCATTTTATAATGGCCCGAAGCGTAAGTAATAAGGGGCACCGGATCAAGAGGCAGCAGGAAGGCTGCAGATACGGTGAAGCCCATAGGAATGATCAGGAAAGCCGGGCTTATGCCTATGCCGACGGCCAGCGAGGCCAGGGTGGGCACCATGATGGAGACAATGGCTGCATTCACGGGCACCAGCAGGTGAATCAAGATTGTAAAAACAACTACAAAAAGTATCACCATCAGAGGAGAAGCCCCCTGGATCCCGCGCAGAGCTGATTCGGCCAGCCAGGTGGCGGCGCCGGACTGCCATAAGGATGTTCCCAGGGAATTAGCAGCCCCGATCAGCAGGATTGTATCCCAGCCAATTCTTTGTTTTGTATTTTCCCAGGTCAGCAAATCTATCCCGGGCAGGAAGAAGAACGCAGCGCCAATTGTTGCTGAAACCGGCAGGGGAATTTTATGATAGGGCTCCGTAAACCATGTAATAAGCATCATCGCAAAAATTACCAAGAACTTTATTTCTTTTGCTGATACCGGTCCCAGGGCGGCATACTCCTTATGGATATCCTCTATGCCGGCAAGGCGTTCAATCTCCGGGGGAAATATCATGGTCAAAATCTTCCACACGATGGGAATGGTGACAATCACAACGGGAATGCCTATAGCAGACCACTGGGTAAATGATATTTCAATATTTGACGTGGACTTCAGCAGGGAAAGCGACAGCACGTTCAGCGAAGAACCTGCCGGGGTGGCTACGCCGCCAATTAAAGAGGAGAAAGGGATGCCAATCATCATGGCCCTGCCGAGATTACTGGAGCCAAGCCGGCAGTTGTTTTTTTCCAATAAGGCCATGCCAATCGGGAAGAATGCGGCGCACGCGGGCACGTCTGAAATAACCGATGAGATTAAAGCGGTTGCTACCATTATGTAAAAAAGCGCTTTTTTAGGGTTGCCACCGGACAAAATGGTCAGCTTCATGGAAATCCTCTGGCTAAGGCCGCTCATATTAAGAGCGTTGGCCATGAAAAACGAGGCAACCACAAAGAGCAGGGTTGGGGTTGCAAAGTTTGCCACGGCCGTACCCTGCGGTGAAACGCCGGTTACGTGCTGCATGAATACGAAAAAAAGCGACGCTATTGCTATTGGAATAACCTCGGTAATCCAGGCTATAACGACAACCACCATCAACGCTATGGCCTTTTGCCCCTCTGGCTTAAGCCCGGCGGGAGCCGGCAGGTTGGCCAGAACAAAATAAATCAGCAATAAGGCTATTACCCAGACAATTCTTTTTGTTGTAACGGAAATTGTTTCAATCTTTTTCTCTGCATAAGTATTTTGCATCTGTATTCCTCCTGTCAGAATAAAATCTTGTCAGAAGCGCCAGAACAACACACAAGCATTAAACAGCACTTAGAAATTGAAATATGCCCGGCATACCAGGCCGGCACCACCTTCCTTTCCGTCAAGACAAAAAGAGACGAATTTGTTTCGCCTCTCTATCTGCAATTTGACCGGACTTCATTTGCCATACAGCTTCTCCCCTGATGTTAAAGGCTTTATAACTACCCGAAGGTGCGCTTGTCATTAACGGCAGTTACATAATCTGGCTTACCTGAATTACGGGTAAGATGGCCAGTAAATAGAAATCCATCAGATTGTTCTTTTTTGCACAAAATAATTGACATCACTACTTTTAAAAATAAGCCCCTATCCCTCTTTCACAAGCGTTATTACAAAAAAAGTTATTTATTTGCAAAAACTAACAATTTAAAACACTAAGTTTGTTATTATATTAACATTCACTAATCAATAAAGAGAAATACTTATTGGATATTAAATTTATAGCAAATTCTTATAAATAACTAAAATAAATAATTAAAAAATATGTACAGCATAAAAAAATTAAAACCGGCCTGTAAAAACCGGTTATTACAAATATATGTATATTTATCCTTATTTTTACTTATTATATATTTAATATTTGTTCCTGATTTTTACTCTTAAATGATCTTTGATTTTAACCTTTTTATCGCCTGTTCCAGTCCTTCCGGCGTAAGCTCGTACATAGGAAACACTTCTTGAACCATAGGGATTGTAAAGTGATCCGGCTGACTGCCCCATAAAGCGGCGGGAACCGGGTTGAGCCAGACCGAGTAAGGAAAGTGCCTGGCCAGGCGCCTTAACCAGGCCAGGCCGGGAATGTCGTTTTTCATCCACCAGTCAATGGCCCCTCCAACCATTGTTAATTCGCTCGGCGCCATGCTGGCATCGCCTACTATAATCAACCGGTAATCAGAACCCAGAGAGCTTAAAACATCCTCCGTTTTTACGGCAAAGCTTTTTTCAATAAAAGGACGGGTATAAATAAAGTCATATATGCAGTTGTGAAAATAATAAAATTTCATATCTTTAAAATGAGTGGTGCGATTGGCTGCCGTAAACAGGCGGCTGCAAATCTGCATGTAACGGTCCATCGAACCGCCCGAATCCATAAAAAGAGCTACCTTGATCATGTTGCGGCGGGGACGCTCCCACACCAGCTTTAACATGCCGGCATTCCTGCCGGTAGCATCTACAGTGCCTTTCAGGTCAAGTTCGTCCTTTGGTCCTTCCGTCCTGGTACTGAACTGCCGCAGTTTTCTGAGAGCTACTTCGAACTGGCGGACACCGGTGATCTGGTCGTTTCGAAATTCCCTGTAGACACGTTTAGCAGCGACCTTAACCGCCGACAGATTCGACGATTCCCCGCCAATGCGCAGACCGGCCTGGTGAGAACCCTCATTGCCGAAGGCAGAAGCCCCGCCAGTGCCGATCCAGCGCTGACCGCCGTGGTGCTCGCCGTCCTGGCTCTTTAACCTTTCTTCCAGCTGTCGCCGCATTTCTTCGAGATCCCATTGTGCCAGTATATTTTTTTGCCCGCTATCCAAGTGCAGGCGCTTTTCGTCATCACCGTCAGACAGCAGGGGCTTTCCGGCTGCAGTCATAAAACCTTGCAGTTCGGGACTGTTAAACCATTCCAGTGCTTTCTCCAGAATTTCTTCCGGATCTTTCAAATCTTTAAAGTATTTTAAAAAGGCCATATCATAACGATCATAATGAGCCTCGCTTTTAACCAAAATTGCCCTGGCCAGATAATAAAAAGCCGTCAGACTGGAACAAGAAAGGCCCTTTGCCAGCGCTTCCATCAGGGTCATCCACTCTGTCAAGGTAACCGGTACACCCTCATTTTTTAACTGGTAAAAAAAACCGGCAAACAAAGCAAAGCTCCTTTCCGTATTTGAATGTAATAATAAATCCTACATGTAGGGGAAATACTGCTTAATCCCTTCTCCTCCGCTTTTAAGATGCTGCTGAACTTTTGCAAAATCCTCCCTCTTTTTTATTAAAACGCCGAGGAAAGGCAGCTCACGGGTTATCCGCTCAGGATTCACGCCACCAAGAACAAGCGCCTGAACCCAGTCCAACAACTCGCTGGTGCTTGGCTTTTTAAGAATGCCGTTAATTCCCCGCAGCCTGTAAAAAGCCTCCAGAGCCTGGCACAGCAGGCGCTCCTCCAGATCAGGAAAATGAACCCTGACAATCCTGGCCATCATTTCCGCATCCGGAAAATCTATATAGTGAAAAATGCAGCGCCTGAGGAAGGCGTCAGGCAATTCTTTTTCAGCATTGCTGGTAATTATGACTACCGGCCGGTTTTTCGCCTTAATTGTCTCCCCGGTTTCCGGTATATAGAAATCCATGATGTCCAGCTCCCACAGGAGGTCATTAGGGAATTCCAGATCCGCCTTGTCTATCTCGTCAATTAGCAGCACCACCGGTTCGTCAGAGGTAAAAGCCTCCCCGAGTTTACCAAGCTTGATGTACTGTTTAATATCAGACACATCGCGGTCGCCAAACTGGCTGTCGTAAAGGCGCTGCACCGTGTCGTAGATATACAGCCCGTCCTGCGCCTTGGTGGTCGATTTAATGTTCCAGATAATAAGCTTAAACCCAAGGCTGTCGGCAATACTTTTGGCCAACATGGTTTTGCCCGTACCCGGCTCGCCCTTTATCAGCAGCGGCCGCCCCAGTGCAATAGCTATATTAACGCTGTTTTGCAATTCGGAAGAAGCTATATAATCCTTTGAACCTTTAAACTTCAAATTTTCTGTTGCCATAATAACACCCCGCACAAATATTTTATTAAACTATGAATTTTGCACATAAGTTACATAATTTAAAATTATAATAAACTTCATTGTTGCATTTAATTTTATAACGCTTTAATTTATATTACCACTTTAAGAATAACAGTTAAATACATGTTATTGATTTCATTAATAATTTCTACCTATTAATGCAATTGTTATAATTAAAAAATAACATTTCCTCAAATTTGCTTAATTTAATAAAAATCATCGGTGAAACCAACATAAATTAAATATATTTTTAAATAGATTTCTTAACAGTTTTAACTTATACTATATAATACTATGCAATATAATACAATAAAAATTTGACTTTCGCAGCATACTCAAAAACATTAATAAGTTTAAGCGATTAATATAATCGCAAACGCATATTTAACTTTACCAGTTTTATAGTGGTAAAATAAAAAAAAAATTAGATTTCTTTTCACAATAAAATTTAATAAAATTTTTAGTTAAAATTACAGTTTTCAACAGTAAAAATAGGCCCTTAATTTAAATATATCACTAATGCCGGACCTTAAACCAAATAAAAGGCAATGCATGCCCATAAGCTGATGCACAAAACAAGGAGGCGCTTGGTATGCTTTCATTGCCGGAGGTGCCTGAAGAGTTTAACATATGCACCTTTCTTCTTGACAGACATTTAAAGGAGGGCCGGGGTAACAATATTGCGGTATATTATAAAGACAAGAAATTGACATATGCACAAATTGCAGAGGAATCAAACCGTTTTGGGAATGTCCTGCTGAATTTGGGTATAGAGCGGGAAAATCGCGTAATGATTTGTTTATATGACTGCCCGGAATTTATAACCAGTTTTTTTGGTGCAATGAAGATTGGAGCCGTACCTGTTCCTGTAAGCACAATGGCAGTATCACAGGACTATCTTTATTACCTAAACGATAGCAGGGCAAAAGTATTAATAATTGATGAAAAAATATTGCCAGAGGTTATAAAGGTAAAAAATCAGCTAATCCATTTGAAACATATAATTGTACTGGGGAATTCAGAACCCGGCCAGCTAAATTACAGTGAATTGATAAAAAATTCGCCTCCTGATTTGACAACTGCAATCACCTCAAGGGACGACATGGCTTTTTGGTTTTACAGTTCAGGCACTACCGGCAAGCCAAAAGGAGTTGTTCACCTGCACCACGATCTTGTTTTTTTAACCGCACACTGCCGTGAAGTACTCTCCATGACTCCGGATGACATAGTATTTTCAGTCTCCAAACTTTACTTTTCTTACGGCCGCAACAGTTCGCTCGACTCCGTCTTTTTCAGCGGCGGAGCGGCAGTTCTATATCCCGGCCTGCCGCGGCCGGAAAGCATCGTTAAGGTTGTTAAAAAATATCGCCCCACAATCTTTTGCGGGGTTCCCAGCTCATATTCGGCTATATTGAATTATCTGGAAAAATATAAGGTTGAATACGATTTTTCATCGGTGCGGGCATTTGTATCGGCGGGCGAACCGCTGCCCAAAGGCATATTTTACCGATGGAAAGAAAAATTCGGCATGGATATTTTGGATGGAATTGGTTCTACCGATGTAGGCGCGATTTATATTTCTTCCCTGCCGGGACAAATCAAGCCAGGTAGTGTTGGCAAGCTTCTTTCTAATTTTGAAGGCAAACTGGTCGACGAACTCGGGCGTGAAGTAGCCAGGGGCGAAATCGGCAATCTATGGATAAAATGCGACGGCACCGCATCGCATTACTGGAACAAACATCAAAAAACAAAGGAAAGCTTCTGCGGGGAATGGTTCATAACAGGCGATATGTTCTATCAGGATGAAGAAGGTTTCTATTATAGCGTCGGCCGGTCGGACGACATGCTTAAAGCCGGGGGAATATGGGTTTCCCCATTTGAAGTGGAAGACATATTAACCGAGCACCACGCAGTAAGCGAATGCGGAGTGGTTGGCGCACCGGACAAGGATAACCTGGAAAAGCCCGTAGCTTTTGTTGTCCTTAAAAAGGGTTATAAACCTTCCCCCTTGCTTGAAAACGAACTGCAGGAATTTGTGCGCAGTAAAACCGCCCATTATAAATATCCCCGCTGCATTCACTTCGTCGACAAGCTGCCGCGCACAGCAAACGGCAAGCTGCAGCGCTGCAAGCTTCGTGAAAAACTGTACAGCTTTAAGAATCAGCGGCAGAAAAGCCAGCCTTGAAGCTGAAACATTTTAAAAAAATTTTAAATTTAGGCTTGTTATTTATTTCACATTTTGATTTGTTTATTAAAAAAAGTTATAATTAAATAAAAATTAATTAAAAAGTCTTAATATTTTAGTGTTAAAAGTTAAAAATGGCACTTTTAAACAGGGGGGACTATTTATGGAAATGCATCAGCTGGAATATGTGTTGGCTGTAGCAAAATACAATAGTTTCACCCGCGCTGCAGAAGAGATCAAAATATCACAATCATCCCTTTCACAGCAAATTAGCAAACTGGAAAACGAACTGGGTGTAAGCTTGTTTGCAAGGACAACCAGGTCCGTGCAGCTCACTCCGGCGGGAGCGGAATTTGTCGCCTACGCAAAGCGGATTATATCGGAGGCCATCGAAGCACGCCGGTGTATCCAGGAATATGTAGCTGTTGAAAAGGGCCACCTGAACCTGGGTGTAATACCAATTATAGGGTATTATAACCTGCCAAATCTGCTGGCCAACTTTGCCAAAAACTATCCGGGGATTACGATAAGCCTGCTTGAAGAGCAGTGCGACGAGCTTCTGCGCCTGCTCCAGGCATCAAAAATCGATGCAGCTATCGTCCAGCATGTCATTCCGGAAATGCAGCTGCAGTATTATCCCCTGCTGACCGACCAGATGGTTGTAGTAACCTATGACCGCCACCCATTTTCCACCAGAAAGTCTGTAGACATAAGAGAGTTAAAAAACGAGCGCTTTATTGTAACCCCCCCTGTTTCCGGGCACTACCACGACTTTATTAATGCCTGCCACCTTGCCGGTTTCGAACCGAAGGTACTGGTAACCTGCTCTATGGTAAGAACCATTCTGGGCCTTGTTCGCGAAGAGGTAGGCATTACGGTCCTTTCATCATGTGTCGCAGCATTAGACAAGACCCCGGGGTTGTCGATCATCCCGCTGACGCCTCCGGTAAACAGAAAAATTGTTCTGGCCGTATCAAAAAATAACGGCCTGTCCCCGGCCTTAAAAGTATTTGTAAAATATATCCCACAGTGGGTTAACGCAAAACAAACGGCTTAAAGTTCCTTTCAAATGGAATTTTTAAGCGCAATATTAGATGCAACCAAAGTGTCGTAAATTATATCGACCAGGTGAAAACATCCGGAAGGGCCTCCGGCTATTTTAGCTACTTCTTTCTTGTTAATGCCGTTTATACTCCTTCCAATAAAAGAATCGAGAAGGCTTATGTTTTCAAAACAAACTGCATCGGGGGCTCTTAAATAATCTCCACGGCATGAAACAATTTTTCCGTCTAATCCATTAAAAGACAATTGTACACCTACTTCATGGAATGAATCACTAAAGTGGCCGGTGGCATAAAAGCGGCCGTTATCATTATATACAGTAAAGCTTTTATTTCTGTTAAAAAGATTGTTTTCTCTTAAATTGTATCCGATATAATCAAACCAGCTATTAATAACCCTGTCTAAGTTGCTGTAATAACGGCACGAATTTACATGCTCTTTTCTCCACCATTGCTCATAATCATTTGCAGAATCATAGCCTCTTTCTTTAAAAATATAAGTTTCCGCCTGAATGACACCCCTTACACATTCAGCCAGCAGTTCTTTTATTAATCCAGATGCTTTCCCGCTTATCACGCGGTTTAAAACGCCACTGATGCTAAAATACGCTTCTAAACCAATTAAATCTGGCAAAAAGCCTCCTCCATTCAGTTCACCGCCCGGCGAGCGGTAAACGTCCCACCTTGCCTCTTTAATGCTATAAGTTTTTGAATCAACAACCAGCTTTCCTGTTGCTTCAAAAAGAGTACTTAAGAAGGCGGTTTCAGCTAAAATATTTTGCTCTTGAACTCTTTTCACTGAACAAAAATAACTGCCCTGGTATAAAACCTTCACGTTAAAAGCACCTCTTCAAGAAATAATTTTACTAATCTTTAAATACTTTTATCAACTCTTTCTTCCAGGCCCATCATTTTTATTCCAATTTCGCGTAGCTGGCACTTTTGAACTTTTCCCCCGGCGTTAAGCGGGAAACTGTCAACAAAAACAACATATTTCGGTATCTTGCAGTTGGCTATTTTGCCTTTGCAGAAACTCTGAACCATTTCCTGCGTAAGTTTTTGTCCTTCCTTGAGCTGAATAAAAGCCATGACTTCTTCGCCGTATTTTGAGCTCGGAACGCCTACAACCTGGACGTTTTTCACAGAGGGGTGGGTAATGATAAATTCCTCTATTTCACTTGGAGATATATTTTCTCCGCCGCGAATAATGATATCTTTTAGCCGGCAGGTAAATTTGCAATAGCCGTTTTCATCCATTATGCCCAGGTCTCCGGTATGCAACCAGCCGTCTTTATCTATGGCTTTGGAAGTAGCTTCAGGCATTTTGTAGTAACCTTTCATTATATTGCTTCCGCGGGCACATATCTCACCTTCTACACCACGGGGAACTTCCTCTCCCGTCTCGGGATTAACAATTTTTACTTCTACACCGGGTAGCGCCCTCCCTACAGTAGAAATTCTCAATTCGACAGGATCGCTTGTCCTGGTATTGGTAATACCCGGTGAGGCTTCGGTCTGCCCGTAAGCGACTACGATCTCTCGCATATTCATTACTTCCATTGCTTTTTTTAATACTTTGACAGGACATGGAGAGCCGGCCATAATCCCGGTACGAAGTGAAGACGTGTTGAATTTTTCTTTCTCCATTAGCTCCAGTTCCATGATGAACATGGTGGGCACTCCGTGTAATACCGTGCAGCGCTCTTTTTCAACGGTTTTAAGCACCTGCGCCGGGTCAAATACTTCTACCGGAACCATTGTAGCACCGGTTAACACACAACACATATTACCAGATACAGAGCCAAAGCAGTGAAAGAAAGGTACGGGTATGCACACCCGGTCAGTCGGACCAAGATCCATACACGCTGCCGTCCCGCTTGCGTTCGTGATAAGGTTGTGGTGAGTCAGCATGACACCTTTAGGAAAGCCTGTGGTACCAGATGTGTACATTATAGTAATTATGTCGTCAGGGTCAAGTATGGCTTTACGGGCTTGCAGCTCTTCATCCGAAACATTCTCTCCCATTTTTATAATATCTTCCCAGGAAAACATGCCGGGATATCTTTTATTTCCTATAACAATTATATTTTTTAAAAGTGGCAGTCTCTCAGAAACCAGCTCTCCGGGCGGGCAATTGCCTAATTCGGGACACAGCTCATATATCATGCCCTGATAATCTGAATTCTTGGTGCCTTCGATCATAATCAAAGTTTTTGAATCCGATTGCTTCAGCAAGTACTCCAGTTCATACAACTTATAATTTGTATTTACAGTTACAAGCACTGCTCCTATGCCGGCACAGCCAAATTGGGCAATTACCCATTCGGCAACGTTGGTAGCCCAGATGGCAGTATGGTCGCCCTTTCTTACCCCTAGCTTCAACAATCCCTTTGCAAATTTGTTGCAAACTTCACGAAACTCTTTATATGTATACCTCAAGCCGCGGTCCGGGTAAACCAGAGCTTCGTTCTCGGGGTACCTTGCAGCCGTACGGTCAACCAACTGACCTATGGTAATTTTGCCGTACTCCCACACGCTCTTTCACTCCTCTAAATCAATAACTTTTGCAATAAAAGCAACAATCTAAATCATTCTCTCAAAAAATCAAGCCATTAAGCCAATAAAACCTATGTATGCCTTTTTCACCTCCGGTTCGATTACCTTGTTAACTAAGCCGGGAAACTCCTACCTAATAACCATCTGCCCAGAACACATTATATTTTTTAAAAATTTGAAAATTAGCCTCTTGGGACTAAACTATCTATAATTTATATTACTTTTATATAAATTATTACCGTTAATTGTAATATAAGATAAATTACCATTAGCTATATTATATATTATTACATTTAAAAAATAAATATTTTTTGTGATTTTTTTAACTTAATCAAAAATGCTATTTCTAGAATTTCCTGAATTTTCTGGATTATTTGGGTATATGGGCTAACTCCAGGAGGCAGGCAAATAACCTTATCTTAAATTCAACCGTCCATGGGGTTACTCCCGCGATATGCTGAACTACGCGAACCACCTCAAAGTACCTATACCTAGATTTCTACACCCAAAAAAAACACAGCCCATAAAATCTTGTTATGCTAGATTTTATAGGCTCTTCGTTTATTACAAATTAAAAATTAAAAAGAATTTTTTTAATTGATAAAAAAACACCTTGATTATGATTACAATTCACTCAATTTTTATTTATAAATCATTGCTGCCAGATATAGCTTATCGGCTTTTCTGGTGTCATAAAAAAATTTACGACAGCTTCCAATACCCCATCGCCAACAGCCAGTGCCTTATCAGAAATTGCATCGCACCTGAAATTATTTCTGGAATCGATATAACCTACTTTCATACTTTTTTTTACTTCAACACCATCCCTGATCATTCCTTTTATCACGCCGGATATCTCAGCCACAACCGGGGCATCATTGACAAAAGCCACCGTTTCACCTTTTTCCACAATATCTCCGATCGATTTTACCGTTCTAATAATTCCCTCCGCCGGGGCCCTTAACAGCCTTTCTACCGTATATCCCCCGACATTTCCCGGCCTGCCGGTATCCGGAATTGCGCTGCCGCTGTAAATAACCCGCCCAAGACTATGACCCCTGCAAGTCTCTACAACCGCATGAACATCCACGCCGGCCGTAAACCCCGGCCCAAGCCCTATGACAAGCGGCGCCTCATCTTTTGCCGTACCCAGATTGCGCTTGGCCATCCTGGCATCTACTACTATTTCGGGATGAATCATCTCAACTACACTGGCTTTTGGATCAACTAAAACCGGAACAATCCTGTCTTCGAGCAGTTCATAAGCATGGTCCACTGTTTTTGCCAGACAGGCCTTTATTCCTTCAACCGTAATTGCTCCTTCATAAACTGCCTCGGCAAATGCCGCTTTTCTTCTTACAGCCAGCGGTTGGCTTATTTCAGTCATGATTACATCCAGGCCAGATTTAAAAAGGCGGTATGCAACGCCCGTGGCAAGTTCACCTGCCCCTTTAATTACGGCCATAGGTCTATATTGATACAATTACCTCACCCCCATATAATCTTTAGCACATATGCCTATTACTTTATATCTATAAAAATCTGCCAGATTAATTATTTCAACCTTTGCCGAAAGTGCAGTTCGGGTACCTGCACTGGGAACAGCTCCTGCAAAGGCCGCCGTGGGCCAAAGCAACTATATCCCGCCGGCTTACCCTCTCCCCTGCCAGCAGCCTCGGCAGTATTAAGTCAACTACGGTAGCCTTGAAAAACATCCCGCAGGCCGGCACTCCCATCACAGGCACGTCCCCCAGGTAGGCGAGCATAAACATCGCTCCCGGCAAGGCCGGAGCACCGTACTTTTCCACCCTCGCCCCCGCCAGGTGGATGGCTCTGGGCGTTACATCGTCGGGATCAACTGACATGCCGCCGGTAACAAAGATCAAACCGGCCCCACCGTCCGCCATTCTTTTAATCTTACCTGCTATGGTTGCTGCATCGTCTGGAGCATAGTCTATTCCTATCACGCTGGAACCAAAGGATTCCACCTTCTCTGTTATCACCGGCCCGAAACCGTCCCTGACGCGCTTTTTATAAACTTCATTGCCGGTTATAACCACGCCCACCTTTACTTCTTTAAACGGAACAACCTTTATCACCCACCCGGCCCGCCTGCAGATGTTCTCGGCTTCTACAACGGTCTGCTCGGGCACCACCAGCGGGATTACTTTGGTGCCTGCCAGCATGTCACCGCTTTTAACTACTGTATTGTTGGGCAGGGTGGACAGGATCACGTCGGGCAGTTCGTTTATTTCCTCCACAACAGGCACGTTAATTTTTAACAGCCCGTTATAATCGGCATAAAGGTTTACGCGGCTTTCTTTGGGCTCGCACCACCTTACTCCCTCGCCGGCAACGGCAGTGCCCAACCGGATGCCGGCTTCATCTTCGTGCACGTCGCCCGGTTCCAGCTCTAAAATATAAATGTTTTCTTTGCCCAGCTTGAGCAGTTCGGGTATGTCCTCTTCTTTTATGATATGCCCCTTTTTAAAAGGAGCCCCCTTGAATTCCCCTTTCACAACTTTGGTTATGTCGTGGCTAAGGACCTTGCCTACTGCGTCCTCTACCTTAATAGTTTGTATTTTCATATTTTTCACCTCATTAAAAGCAACTTATTAATAGTCTTATCTATAATATTATATATTATTGTACATTAAAAATAAATAGTTTAAAAAATTATTAGCGGCAACGTTTTTTTATTGCCGCATAAAGATTTACCTCCATAGGTCAAGATAGGCATATAACTTAAAATAAGCCCGTTAAGGTTTACATCTAAAAATTTTTATTGTTGCTTAATTAGCAGGTCGCATTTATTAGGGTAGTCACAAGAGTTTGCCGTCCCGCTACGTGGGAACCGGGGCGGCAGGCAGTGTTTACTGCTTCCAGAAGAAACCAGACATTAAGTAAGTCTTTATAAAAGCAATTAGTTAAAAATACCTTATTGACATTAACCGGCAAAAACCAATAGACGTAAGGCTCTGGCACCCAAGTCCACGTACGGTTATGATTCAGAAAATTGGCTAAGGAATTCTTGTAAGAAATTTTCTTCTGCTTCACGGAAGTAAATTAGATTTTTAATGACGGCTCTTTTCTTAAACGTCAATTCATTCCCAGACGATAACATTTCTTTCACTCTTTTAATATTCAACCTGACCTTAGCCAGCCTTTTTTTTAAGCACTCAGACATTTCTTCAGGAGTTAAAAGATCAGAGGTCTCCAAACCTACATTCAAGTCCAAGTAATACCATTCAAGATCAGAAAGAAGCTTTTTTGAAGTTTCAATTAAAGCTGCCCTGCCGTTATCAGTAATATAATACCGTTTCCGGTCTGGCATTTTACCTTCCTTTTCTCCTTGAGAATAAACTAAACCTTTCTCTTCCAGTTTCTTTAGCACCTGGTATATAGAGGCAACTCCTATTCTAACCCATCTCCTCATATCCCGTTGTTCGATTGTTTTATCAATTTCATAAGCATAAGATGGCTTTTCATTTACTATGCTAAGCAAAATAGCTTCTATGTTAGACAACATTTTAACAAAACCTCCAAATTATACCATATTTAAAATGAGCATAAATAAAACAATAAAAATCATTATTTCACATCCTAATAACCTAATTCCGTAACTTTCAACAGCACCATCTCACGAGAACCAGTGTGCTGGCTTACCAAAATTTATTTGTTTTCTGCACCCAGGTACTTTACTGTATTTCGGCCGATATATAACCGTTGTGTTCTACATGAACATCTTAATATTTATTGTTAATAATGAATTTAATGCCTTCAGGTTATCTCCAGGCAAAGGTTACCTATCCTGTTAGGCAAGGGTAAATCTTTTCAATCATCAGCTCACTCCCAAAACAGTAATATTAAAAAATTAAAATAGTAACATAAAAATAATTATTCGTTACTGTACTATATTGTATATTATATTTTTTAAAAATGTCAATAAAGAAATGAAATAAAATTAATTATTAATAATTAATAATGTAATATTTTTAATGAATTTTTTACCTTCATAAACTATTAAGGTATTTACTTTTTTAATTAACTACTATATAATATAGTATGATTATATGTAGGAAGGTTGCTATTCTAAATTACTAATCGCTCACCAGGGGTAAGCAGGCCAGCACACCAGGCCCCTAACCCGACGGCATTCTAACCAAAAGATGAAGGGGGTCAAATATGAAAATTGCAGTGTTGTTAAAACAAACCTTTGATACAGAAGCAATTATTAGTTTAGATTCTAACGGTCAAATCAACAGACAAGGGATTAATCTGATCATTAATCCTTATGACGAATTTGCAATTGAGGAGGCCCTTCGCATTAAGGAAAAGCACGGCGGGGAAGTAACTATTATATCCGTTGGGCCTCCGGAGATTCAGGACGCGGTGTTTCAGGCGCTGGCAATGGGGGCAGACAAAGCTGTAATGGTTACTGATGACGCTCTGGCCGGTACCGATGAATATGGTATTGCTTTGGTCATTTCAAAGGTTTTAGGCAACCAGGAATTTGATCTGTTACTATCAGGATGGCGTGCTATTGACGACGGTTCGGCTCAAGTTGCCTTACGAGTAGCTGAAATACTTGGACTTCCCCATGTGAATGTTGTCACCAGGCTGGAAATCGAAGAGGGAAAAGCCACGGCAACCAGGGAAATTGAAGGCGGCTATGAGGTAATAGAGGTTCCGTTGCCTGCCCTGATTACCGCTCAAAAAGGGCTTAATGAGCCGCGGTACCCCACCATGAAAGGAATCATGCAAGCCCGGAAAAAGCCTATTAAAAAGCTTTCCTTGGATGAGCTTGGGCTTGACACTGCTAAGATTCACCCGAAGGTAAAAACTACTTCTTATTTTCTGCCCACTCCCAAGCCGGAAGGTAAAATTATTCCGGGCGGACCAGCAGAGGCAGCAAGGGAATTATGCAGGCTAATGCGGGAAGAAGCTAAAGTTATTTAAGGAGGGAAACGCGAAAAATGGCAAAGGGTATCTGGATATTCGCTGAGCATCGTGAAGGAAAAATCAAAAAGTTAACTTATGAGCTTCTAAGTGCTGGCAGAAAAATTGCGGAGAAGACCGGCGAAGAAGTGAGCGCGCTCCTTTTTGGCAAGGGAATTTCTGGCCTGGTAGACTCACTAGGCAAGTATGGCGCCGACAAGGTCTACCTGGCCGATAATGAAAAATTAGCCAAATATACCACGGATTTCTATGGTAAGATGCTAAGCGAGCTTGCTAAGAAAAACCAACCCTCTGTTATATTGCTGGGTTGCACGGTTCTTGGCCGCGATCTAGCGGCCAGAGTAGCCCAGAAACTAAACACCGGCCTTATTTCCGACAGCATTGGATTAGAACTAAATAACGGGCAGCTTACTTTTGTGCGTCCAATCTATGCTGGCAAAGCTTTTGCGAAAGTGGTCTGTCCTGAAGCCAGGCCGATAATGGCCACTATCCGTCCTAATGTCTTTGTACCCGGCCAGCCTCAAGCCGGACGCCGTGCTGAAGTGGTTACGGTACCGGTCAACCTGGAAAAATCAGACTTAAGACAAATTATTAAAGATGTTATCATGCGGAGTTCCACCCGGCCTGAATTGACTGAAGCAAAAATAATTGTGTCCGGCGGCCGCGGAATGAAAGGACCGGAAAATTTTAAGATTCTGGAGGAATTGGCCGATGTTTTGGGCGCCGCAGTTGGAGCATCTCGTGCTGCTGTTGACTCAGGCTGGATTGACCACAGCTTTCAAGTCGGTCAAACAGGAAAAACTGTAGCACCCACGTTATACATCGCCTGCGGCATTTCAGGATCGACCATGCACCTTGCCGGAATGAGCTCTTCAAAATACATCGTTGCCATCAACAACGATCCCGATGCAAACATTTTTAAAGTGGCCGACTATGGTATCGTAGGTGATTTATTTGAGGTAGTGCCTGTCCTCACTGAAGAGTGTAAAAAACTCCTGGCAACACAATAAGGCAATTCCTGTTCCTGTTTTCTACTTTATCGCCTGGTGGTTGAGAGGAAAATGCTTTCAAGAGAGTTGTTTTGGGGAATCAAATTTGGCTGGCTAACCTATCTGATGGGCGTCCTTTCGTTAGCAATCCTGTCTTGCTTCTTTTATTTTAAGATAAAAAAATGGCGTCATGGAATTGAGGAAAAAACAAGTATCGACTGGAAAGGCATGTATCCCCGGTTTTTACGCTATCTGCTTAGCCAGCGCTTGCTTGGTGAGCAAAAAAAATGGGGTATCATGCACCTTTTTATCTTTTATGGTTTTGCAATTTTGTTTCTAGGAACTATTTTATTAATGCTTGACACCCACCTGTATAACTTCTTAACTGACAAAACATTTATTGTCTATAAATTTATCTTAAATTTATCTGGTTTGTTTGCCTTAGCAGGTATTGTTGTACTGTTCTTACGGCGATATATTTTAAGACCGGCCAACGGGGAGAACAGCCTGCAAAATCTCCTCGGCTTTGTACTGCCTTTCCTGGTGCTGACAACCGGGTATTTAGTTGAGGGTAGCAGGCTGGCAATTGACCCCGGGAGTAACTATAGCTGGCAATTCTGGGCTTTCCCGGTTTACCCGCTGGTAATAATGCTGCAGTTCATCGGTGCTGACACGCTTGGCACGGTACATGTCGTGTCCTGGTGGACACATATGTTTCTATCCTTCCTTACAATAACTGCCATGGGCTGGACAAAACTGTCTCATATAATCATTGCACCTTTAAATATGTTTTACCAGACAGAACAAGTTCTCGGTAAACTAAGAGATATTACTATCTCAGAAGAATACGTAGGAGCAGATAAATTAAGCGATTTTACAAGAAAACAACTTTTATCGATAGACGCCTGTGTAAGTGCTGGTTTTTGTGAACTAAACTGTCCGGCTTTTAATAGCAACAAGCCACTTTCTCCGCGATTGATTATGGAAAAATTACAAATGGTTAGAGATTATAAGGCTTCTTTGGTTGGAGAAATCATAAATAAAGAAGAGATATGGTCGTGTACCACTTGTGGTGCCTGTCAGCAGAAATGTCCTGTTCTTTCTAACCCCATGGAGAAAATTATAGACTTAAGGCGTTACCAGGTAATGGCTTTGGGCAACATGCCGCAAAGCTGGCAGAACGCATTAATGAGTATACAAAGGCGCGGGCATCCATGGAGCGGTGCAAATCGCACGCGTCTGGATTGGGCAAAGGGTTTAAATGTTCCTTTGGCATCTGAGAAAAAGCAATTTGATGTACTTTTTTGGGTTGGCTGTACAGGTGCGCTTGTGGAAAGAAATATAAAAGTTACACAGTCTGTTGCCAAGTTGTTGCAGCGCTGCGGCATCGATTTTGCAGTTTTAGGTACGGAGGAAAATTGTACCTGCCATATGGTCAGGAGGGCGGGAGATGAATACTTATTCCAAGAAATGGCCGAGAAAAACAAACTAATATTAAAACAATATAACTTTAACAGAATTATTACTGCCTGCCCGCATTGTTACCACACTTTAAAAAACGAATATGGGCTAGATAAAGACGGTGTTCAGGTATTGAGCCACGCCGTTTACTTTAAGGAATTGATCGGGAAAGGTTTGCTCAAGATTAAAAAGGAAGTCCCTGGAAAAAGAATAACCTACCATGATCCTTGTTATTACGGGAGAATAAACAGTATCTATGAAGAGCCCAGGGAGATATGTGAGTTGTTAGGAGCAAAACTGGTGGAAAATGAAAAATCAAGGGAAAACTCCTTTTGCTGCGGGGGCGGCGGAGGTGGGATATGGTTGGACGATAAGGCTGGCAGCCGAATTTTTGAAACAAGAGCCAAACAACTTTTAGAGAACAATATTGAAGTAATTGCTACTGCATGTCCCTTCTGCATTACCATGCTGGAATCAGCTTTAAGTTATTTAGACACTGGCAAGATGGTAAAAGTACAGGATATTTCTGAACTACTTACCGAGTATATACTTGAAAATTAATCTCATATATAGGCTTGTCTAAACGAATAAATTTTAAGAAATGGAAGTGGTTTAATGCGTTACGAGGGCGCAATATTTCGTCCTCCTAGCGAGGCATCAAGCCTCATTTTACAAATATCTGTCGGATGCTCTAACAATACCTGCACCTTTTGCGGTGCATACAAAGACAAGAAATTTAGAGTAAAAAGCTGGCTGGAGATCGAAGCAGATATTTTGATAGCTAAAAGATATCTGGACAGAGTCAAAAGAATCTTTCTTGCGGATGGCAATGCCATGGCGCTGGACAGCAGTCTCCTAATAAAAACTTTAAAGATGTTGTACCATGAGTTTCCTTTTCTGGAACGTGTGGGTATCTATGCGGGAGCACAAGACATTCTTCGAAAACAGCCTGAGGAATTAAAAGAACTCAAAGAATCAGGACTTGGTATCGTTTACTTTGGTCTGGAAAGCGGTAGCGATAAGATCCTTAAAATGGTTAGAAAAGGAGTAACTCCCGCTCAGATGATAGAAGCCTGTAAAATGGTTATGGAGGCTGGTCTAACCCTGTCCGTGACCGTTATAGCCGGATTAGGCGGGCAGGACCTAAGTGAGGAACATGCAATTGAAACAGCCTCTGCTGTTAGTGCCATTAACCCTGATTATCTTAGTACACTATCCTTAATGGTAGTTGAGGGCACACCTCTTTACGAACAAGTTCGCCGTGGAGAGTTTAAACTGCTCACACCAGTTCAATACTTAAAGGAAATAAAATTAATGCTGGAGAATGTTTCTCTCAAAAATTGTATATATAGAAGCAACCATGCCTCAAATTATCTCCCACTTAGAGGCGTCCTAAACCGGGATAAGCAAAAATTAATCTCTCTTTTAGAAACCGCACTTTCAAATCCGAATATGTTGAGACCGGAGTTTTTGCGTGGGCTTTAATAAAGTTCTAAAGTTTGAAGCTTTTGGAGCTTCGCTCCGAAAATATTACGAAAGGGGTAACTAAAATGGAAAAAATAAACTGGAGAGAGTTACTTGAAAAAGAAATCGACTTTATTCGCGAAGCTTTAGTAGAGGCTTACACCGACGCTTGTGGGGAACAAGCAAACAGTGGATTCTTGCATGGTGTAAAGATGGACTTTGAAGGCAATGTATATCACTACCTAATTAGTCCAGATAAAACTCCTAGCGATGTTTGGAACCACAAGGCTATAGAGATAGCCAGGATTGCTGAGTTTAATCCATTGAACGATAAAGACGAAAACGAAGAAATCTTAATTTACTTAAAAAACGAAGAATTGCAGGCGTTCACCCAGTTCTTAAAAGACAAACGTCCTTCACTCTACCAACTACGTTTGTGGAAACCTGAAATAGCCGACAGGGTTGAAAAAAAATATATTGAAAACTATGTGGCCAATACAGCCTATGAATGGGCTTCAAAAATTTTAAATGAAGCTATTGAGCGTTTTTCTGTAAGCGTAGAATAATCCCCACCTATCTCAATAATTTGCTTTTAGCTCGTTAAATTTCCTGCTCTCTTAGATTTTCATTTTTATGATAAAGTCCAAGAGGGCATACTAAGCCTCCATTATCGTCCACAACAATAAGACGATGGTTTAATCTTTAAGTCTTGGGTAGTACCCTCACCACCTCCTGGTCCTCGGCTACCCTATCATGTCTCCCTTCTCTTTAGCCCCCTAATCAGATTGGACAAGTAGTCTTAAATCTGATAAATTCAAGCGGGGGGATAAAATTGACCAGAAAACAGTACTCACCAGAACAAAAATTACAAATTATAGACACGATATCTCCACCAGTCTGGTTAGTAAATGGGTTAGACAATACAAAAGAGAGGGAACTGGTGTTCCTCAGGGAGAAAAACAGCGGAAAACCCACAATAAATGCCCTGTTACCATTGAAGAACACAAGAAAATGATTTTTGAAAACGTAAGCGTAAAAGTAAGCGTAAAATAATCCCCTTCACCGGAGATCCCGAAATCCTGGCCTCCGCCAGGGAAATTGGCGTGGAAATTTTCTGGATCGGTACCTAGCGGGCTTACATCCGAAAACAAGTTTCTCTCTTACTTTACCCGGTAGCCAGTCCGTCACCACAGGAATTCAGCTCAGGACACCCGTGAACATTGTTTATAAAGTTAATTCATCTCCACCCTCACCGTTTTTCCGGTTAAAGCGTCGATGTACCCCCAGCTTCCACCGTAATCCGGCATATACACCAGAAGGGGATTGGGAGCTTTCTGTCCGAAATATTCAGGCCAGAGGTAAAACAGGCGCAGCGGGTGGCTTTTCAAAAACTCGGCCTTTGCCGCTTCAGCCGTCACAACGTTCTTGCTGTCCGGAAGGGCGACGGCTGAACTGCTGTTCCCGTCGTAAAAAGCTGTAATCCTGCCTGTAAGCCCGTCTACAGTAACGGAGTACGAACGGTCTGAAACCGGAATGCCCTGGTGTGTACGCGTGAAGGTAAAATGAAATTCCGGCCGCTGCCCGTCGCCCTCCAGCTTGCTCTTGTCCACCCATTCGGGAATGCTTTCTTCATGCAGCGGGTAGACGTGCATTTCCAGCTCGGCCGCTCCTTTGTCCAGGTACCTTTGCATAAATTGAACCGCCGTTTCCTGTGCGGCTTCCCTGGATACCACCGCTTTTTTGCCGCGCCCGGATTCATCCTGGAGGTTGAAGCCGACTACCCGGCCCGTGTCTGCCACAGCGCTGAGATGCAAAAACCGCATTGTGCTGTGATCCGGCCTGCCGTCCGGGCCGATTTGGGGTTCGGAGCGCCAGTAATACTCTTTTATCTTAACTTCCGGAGCAAAGAGAGCTTCCCGCTCTTCTACATTTTCAAAATTCATGCCCGTCATATCAATGCCTACTTCACCAGCCAGCAGGGAAGCCGCTTCCTCGGGAGTCCCGGCGATCAGCTTCCTGCCCTCGCCAACCAGGCTTATCCGGCTGGTCTGAGGCTGCTCTTGAAAACCGTCCAGAGGCTTCCCCGTCACAGCATCTATGAGGGTATAGTTCAAAGGAGTATACATCAAGACCGGCCGGGTTTCGACCTTCTTGCTGCCAAACACCGGGTACTTCAGGGGCTGCCGCTCAACGTAATTCAGCTTCATTTCCAGCAGCCCGGCAAAAGTCTTTTCCGCCGCTTCTCTCGTCATGGCCTGGGAAGGATCGGGGAACAAAGCCGGATCCGGTCCGCCGTCCTTTGCGCCGTCATTTTTCTCATAAAAACCTTCTGTATAATACTCGGTGACATGGCCGGCAACATCGACATTTACCCGGAAGCCGCTGTTTAGAAGGGGTATTCCGTTAACCAGGCGGTAAAACTGCACACTCGCATAGTTCCACAAGATCTCGTTCCCCTTGTCGTCCCGTGAGCCTCCCCCGCAGTGGCTTATCTCATCGCTCATCTGATAGTCTTTCATCTTGTCTCCCAGAACCTGCCGGGCAAATTCAGCCGCCTTTTCTTTGGCCAGGCCGGGGGGCGGAAGCTCTACAGAAGCCCAATCCGGGTTCTGGATATCCAAACTGATCAGTTCCCCTGTATCAGTTTCAAAAACAAGGATGGCGTAAGCATGCATAATGCCGGGCGCTGTCTCTCCGGCGCGGTCGCTCAAGGTTACCCCCCAAGCGGCCTCCCCCTCGTCATGCACACTTTCCACGGAGAGTTCCTTTAGTTCGGGCACGATTTGATAGATCTTTTCCAGAGCCTGCCGCTGTTTTTCGTTTAACTCCACTTTTGGAACGGGCTGTCCGGCAGTCCCACTTTTCGACTGTACAATTTCCACACCGCCTTTTACTTCCTGCACGCTCGACGCCTCTTTTTCCGCCGCCCAGGCGGGCGTGGCCAGCAGCATGCCCACCGTCAGCACGGCGGCAGTTGTTCTCTTAAACATTTTCAAATGAATCTCCCCCTTAAGCTGTTTAACTGTATAGTCGTTTGAAAACGCAAAACGTTACAGTTAAAATATAAAATATTTTAGACAACAGGGACAGTCTCCTGTTGAAAATAGCTGTTAAAAACCCTTAATTTAATTAATTTAGAAGTAATTAGAGGGGTATGTAGTTTGTTTATAGAATCCATAATCAACAAGAAAAGGCAAACCCGGGCGAAAGCCGGGGGCGCAAAGCCATGTGTCCAAAGCCGCGGGGAGGCTACTATCGCCAGGCTGCCGCACATATAAGCAGCCTCCCCTGCCAAAGTAGCATTAGGGAAGGTTTTTTAATTTGAAAGTTGAAACAATTGTTCAAAAACTAAAAAATGGGGATATTCAGGCTTTAAGACTTATTTATGAACTATTTTACAAACAGGCCTTTAAGGCAGCGTTTTTCATCACCAATGATGCTGGTCTGGCTGAAGACGCCGTTCACGAAGTTTTTTTGAAACTCCTGGACAAAGCAGACCAGATCGAAGACCCCTCAAAACTGGAAGCCTGGCTCTGCCGCACGGCGTCCAACACGGCCCGGGACATCATGCGCCACCGTTACAGGAGCGCGCTTTTCGCCGAGGCCAGGAATGTTTACTCGAACAATCAGAGGATATCCCCGGAAGCAACTCTGCTGATTAATGAAGAAAAGCAAATCGTTAAACAATATATTGAGCGTCTTCAACCAGAACATAAAATAGTGATTTATTTAAAATATTATAAGGATTTGCCAGTTGATGAAATTAGTAAAATCCTGGGTATTCCGGTAGGGACCGTTAAATCCCGCCTGATTAGAGCAAGGGTAGAATTAAGAAAAATAATGGATCCAGAAAACTATCTTAACCGTCATAATATAAGCAGTTTAGCAGACCGCAAAGGGGTGAAGTAGTCATGAAACAACCTTCCGATATTGAACTGGAAAAACTAATTAAAGACAGCGTACGAGAAATGGTTGAATCGGCCGCTCCTCCCCCGCTGGAAGAATCCTGGGCGCGTTTTGAAAAAAAGCTGAAAGATAAACAGCCCAATTTAGTAAAACATCACATAATAAAAAATAAAAATCCTTTACCTTTACGCTTGGCCATAGCGGCGGGTATTATTGTACTTTTAGCCGGAACCCTTTCCATCTCTTTTCCAACAAAAGCCAGGGCGTTGGGTGTAAAAATAGTTAATATTGTAGGGACCCTGATCAGCGGCACGCAGATGAATGTTAGAACTGAATACAAGCACAACGAGCCCGGCCAGCCGACCCCGCCCGGTGAGGGAGTCAGGGAAGTTGAAATCGGACAGGAAACAGTCGTTTCAATAGATGAAGCAAGGTCGGCTTGTCCCTATCCCCTAGTGATTCCTGAATATTTGCCTCCCGGCTTTGTACTTGATACCGTCAAATTTCAGGAAATGGTAAAACCGGTTGTAAAAGTTACTATGCGTTTTACCGGGCCTGATTCAAGTTGCTTCTTGTTTACCCAGGTCAACTCGCCCGGCGAATACGCTCAAGGATACGGTTATGATTTGGAGGATGCCACCGTGCAAGATTTTATTGCCGGTGAAAACAACGGAAAGCTTGTCACATTTAAAAATAACAAGATTAAATTTATGTGGATAAAGCAGGGGGTAATTTATTCGCTGGAAGGAAACCTCCCGAAAGAAGATACCTTGAAAATAATCCAATCAATGTAAAAGGGCGCCTAAAATGCCCTTATTTAATTCGCGTAAATATATCCGGAATAAGAGGACGCCGACTCGTTATAACCATTTTCGGTCAAGCCATGAGTGGCCCTTGTTCTATAGTAATATCCTTTTGTAACCTGCAGTCCCTTGGCTCCGCCTACATACGAGTCTGAATACTTTTCAAAGGGCCAACTCGCCAAATCAACCCAACTGCTGCCGTTCCAGCGCTGTATATACAGCCTGACCATGATGTAATCTACCGTCTGATAAGCCTGGGTGAAACCGGTAATATTAAGATAACCGTCACCCACGTAATTTATGTCGCACCCCCAATCCTGCAGGTAAAGCAAGGACTTAATACCTGCTTCTTTAAATGGCTCGTTTGGTCCCGGAGGCGCTTTAGACCAGGGAGCAGCTGCAAAAGCAACACTGGTTACCGCAAGTAAAACAACCATTAACAGTAAAGAAAACGCGCTTTTCTTAAACCCCATCAAACCACTCTCCCCTTTGTAAAAATAAATTGTCTTCATTAAGACGTTTGAGAATGTAATTTGGATCCATTTTTTTAAGAAATTTTTTTAGAATTATTTTTAATTTATGGATCCTAAAGCCGTTTTCATTCGTCTTAATGTGAATGCATCATTCAACAGGGGGGGTGAATCCAATGGGCAATGAAATTAAAATGGTTCGTGAGGCAAACAAGGGTCAGCCGCAACATGCTGATTTCCCGTAAGCACCTGACAAACCACTACTGTTATTTTATCATCCCTTATCCCTTTATGTAATAGGGATTAATAAAACAAGGAGGAATACAAATGAAAAGACTTCTTGTAACCCTAATCATCTTCTCTTTACTACTCATGTTAACATCCACGGTTGCATACGCTAAATCGTTTGAGGAGAGCAATCTTAGTGCTTGGGATATTGAGCTTCAGCAGCAGAGAGAGGCTGAAAAACCGTTACCATTGGAAGAAGGAATCAAAAAGTTTAATGAAAACAAAGCAATTGCTGATCAACAAAAAGCAGAAGCGGATCAAAAAGCTTTAGAACAAATAATCCAAGGAGCTAGAACTTCACCAGGGAGCGTTGAAATTCCCCCTGGGCTCGAATCTAAAAAGGATACAGATTCAGTTACTTCGGCTGATGTAGTAAAAACATGGTATTATTGGGCCAATCGAGATAAATCAGATGGTGGTTCAGGCATCGGTTGGAGTGGTTCTTCTTGGGCGGCCTACGATGATATCAGAAACGGATCAAGAGCAGAATTGTATGGTGATTACTGGGCAAAAGCTTGGGGATGGGATTATTATACACCTTCTACAACCGGGAACTATTCTGTAACAACTAAATTTTATGTTACAGGACGCATTATTAGCGGTAGTTCATTAGCAGTAAAAGTCAAAGTGACTGATACCAGTACTGGGCAAACTGTAACAAGAACCATTTTTAACCCCTCCCCTGGGTACTTTAATAATCAAGAAGTTATTGCTACTGAGCAATTTTACCTGTATTCTGGCCACGAATACGCATTCACGTTTGAGACAGAAACTGATGCAAGTGCTCTCGTCACCGCTACATTTAGCGATTTCTTTGAAAAAGAATTTGGCGGGACACAGCGGAAAATCTATTTCTATAGTATGAGTCTATCCATATAAGAATATGATTTATTACAACATTCACAGAAAACAAAAAAGGATTGTGAATTTATTTACACAGCAAGAAAAGTAAGGTTTTTAAGCTTAATTTTTAACTAGTATGCCGTGCACACACAACTAAAACCGCCTTCCAGGGCGGTTTTTTAGTCCTATCAGATTGAACAAGTGTTTTAAATCTGATAAATTCAAGCAGGGAGGATAAATTGATCAGAAAACAAACTCATCAGAGCTAAAACACCAAAAAATATTTTGGTAAAAAATTGAATTAAGTTGTCAAGAGGTTGATACTTTAGGAATAAATAACAGCTCCCCTTGTTATCACTTAAAAATGTTCCTGGCGAATCTTGAAACTAACCTTAATTAAAGTGGCATCTAAAGATGAGTCTTGACGGCCAGGGTGCCCGCGTGCGGTTCAACCAAGTGTACACTGGGACACATGTACCACCATAAAATGTTCGTTTAAGCCGCCCCGCTGGCAGGCAAAACCGACCCAAATGAGTCGAGGTCGCCATTTTGTGTTCACTTTAAAAAATTACGCAGCCAGTTTCGGTGCCGGCAGAAGAAGTTGATCCGGGTATGGTACAAAGAATGCTTGTGCCGGAGTTCTGCCCCTGGTGCGACGGCCCTGGTGGGGCCGCTCCCAGTTGTAATAGAGCAGGTACCGATCCAAGTCAGCCTGGAGTTCCTCCACAGAGGTGTATCTTTTCCGCCTTAAGGCTACCTGGAAGAATTCCTGGTATAGGGTCTGGACAAATCGCTCAGCATAACCGTTGGTCCAGGGGTGCTTTACTTTGGTGGTCTTGTGCTTAATACCCAGGATAAGGCAGGCAGCACCATATGTGTGCCCGTAGGTTGGTTCGGACGACCCATATTCCTTGCCATTATCCGTCAGGACTCGCTGCACTTCTACGCCTTTAGATTGGCAATCGCTGTGGACGTGAATTAGAAAGTCGGCAGCAGAATCGGCCGTTTTATCGGTATAGAGCTTCGCCCAGCCATAGCTGCTGGCGCAGTCCACCCCGACCTGAACATATACTTTTCCGATATTGGCCAGGCGGCCAACAAGTTTCCCGTCCTGGCCCATCAGATAGCCTGGTTGGGGGGCGTGCACATGCCGGTGTTGGCTGGCCTCCTTATCCAGCTCCCAGGCTGTTTTCTCCTGTGGAGGTTGCAGGGAGTCAACCCATTTAAGGCGGTCGCGCCTGGTATTGAGGCTATTTCGTTTAAGCACCCCGTACACAGCGGTTTCGCCTACTCTAATGCAGCGTTTCTTGAGTTCGGCGCTGATTCTTTTCGGACCATACGTAGGGTGATCGAGCACGAAAGCCAGGATAGCTCCTTCAACATCCGTTGGAGTTTGATTGGGCTTAATGCCTGGCACACGTTCTTTGTCGTATAGTCCGGCCTCACCATGCTCTTTGAACCTGTCTAAAAGCTTGTAGAAGGTGGTGTGAGACATCTGGCATTTGCTAGCTATTTCCTTGCGAGTTAAGTCCGTATAATTGTGTAAAATCGGTTTCCTGAAAAATGGTGGGAGCCATTTACAAATTCCTCAGTTAGAATAGAAGTTGGACAAACAAACATTCTAAGAGGAGGAATTTGCATGGCTCAATATCAGATTACCGTAAATCAGGAACTTTTGCACCAACTATTTTTAAGTAATAACAAAGATTCCGGTATAGCAGCCCTGCTGGAATCCGTATTGAACCAGATTTTACAGGCTCAAGCCACCGAGCAGCTTCAAGCCGGGCCATACGAACGCACCGATGAAAGAAAGGGATATCGCAACGGCACATACCCGCACCAACTGACAACCCGGGTAGGAACCATAACCTTAAGAGTACCGCGTTTCCGCAACGGTCAGTTTTCCACCGAAATGTTCGCCCGGTACCAGCGCAGCGAACAGGCCCTGGTGCTGACCCTGATGGAAATGGTAATCAACGGGGTCTCTACCCGAAAAATCAGCCAGATCACAGAAGAACTGTGTGGCGCCGAATTTTCCAAGTCCACTGTCTCAGACTTATGCAAGAAACTGGACCCGCTGGTTATCTCTTGGAATAACCGGGACTTGCGGGAAATGCGCTACCCTTTTATATTGGTAGACGCTTTGGTGCTCAAAGTTCGTGAAGATGGGCGCGTCCGCTCCCGGGGTGTCATGATCGCCATCGGCCTAAACACCGAAGGATACCGGGAAGTTTTAGGCATTATGCTTGGCGACAGTGAATCCGAAGCCAGTTGGAGCGAATTTTTCTCTTGGCTTAAAAACCGTAACCTGCGCGGTGTCGACCTGGTAGTGTCAGATGACCATAGCGGTTTGGTAAAGGCTGTTCGCAATCACTTCCAGGGAGTTACCTGGCAACGCTGCCAGACCCACTTTATGCGTAATATCATGGACTCTGCGCCCAAATCTGTAAAGGAAGAACTTTACCCGCGCTTGAGGGCCATTTTGGATGCTCCGGATATCGGCAGCGCCCGGCTATTATTGAACCAAACCCTGGAGGCATTTGAGAAAAAGGCGCCTAGGGCCATGCGGGTACTTGAAATGGGCTTTGATGATGCTACGGCAGTGCTTGTACTACCGGAAAAATATCGCCTCCGGCTGCGCACTACAAACGGTGTTGAGCGCCTGATCGAAGAAGTCCGGCGCCGGGAACGTGTCATTCGCATTTTCCCGAACAGAGAATCGGTAGTTCGTTTAATCGGAGCTTTACTCATGGAAATCGACGACAAGTGGGCAGCCGGTAAAAAGTATCTAGATATGGCCGAGTATCTTCAGTGGCAAAAGGAACAAAAACATGACCGTCATCAAAACAATGTTGCTTATATCCGGTAAAATCTAAAATGGCAATATGGTTTTACTTTTGAACGTCGCTTGTTAATCAATCCCAGCAATGTCAGTCGGCTGTCGCTGTCATATGTCTGCGTAGCGAAGACTAATCCTTTAACTTCGGCTTATGCCTGGCGGCGAAATGGATAATTTTAGCTGCGGTGTTCAAATGAGTAATGTTATTCTTAACTATGTCAGTCTTTTTCTGACTGAGGAATTTTACACAAGAATTAGGACTTGATCTCCTTGCGCGTATAGATTTTTCTTTGGTCAAGTATCATGGCTTACTTTCTACAGCGTAATGTTGTAGGATGAGTATACACAGATGTTCCCCCTTATTTTGTTGGTGTGGTAACTTTCATTATAAGGGGAGCTCTGTGGATACTAAACCATCCGGGGCAAGCCCGGATGGTTGATTTATTTCTCATTTAATTCCAATTTGTCAACTTATATCCAACTTAGCACAGGTAAATAAACCTAAGAGTCGCTTAAACCTTCTTTAAATTTGTAATAAGTCACAATACCTAAACCGTATAGAAATATTCCTATTCCAAACATTTTACAAACATCTTGTGCATTTATTTCCGATAATGCAAATGTTAAGACTCCTATCACCATAAAATCAATTGATCTCCTCATATTTATTTTATCCTTCAAGGTTAATGCAGTTTTAATCGATAAAACTACAGGTATTATTAATATTACTTTAAAAAAAACGCCCATGTTAAACCACCTATTCCTTAAATTGTTATAATTATGCCAATATTACTGTGCTTTCTGTCATATTTGTGCAGGCAAACTGGTGTCCTTCAAAAATTTCAATAGCTCGTTTCTCTCATTGTTAAAGATATTATAAATGTATTTATCTGGGATTACAAGCTTAGTGCGACACTTCGGTGGTGTCAACTTGTTGTAGGATTTTTTTATTTGGGGACGTGGGGACAAGGGGACAGGTCCCTTGTCACAAAGTTGCTGTAGAGTTGCATTTCAATAGTGGGATGAATTGCCGGTGAAAACAACGGAAAGCTCGTCACATTTAAAAATAACAAGATTAAATTTATGTGGATAAAGCAGGGGGTAATTTATTCGCTGGAAGGAAACCTCCCGAAAGAAGATGCCTTGAAAATAATCCAATCAATGTAAAAGGGCGCCTAAAATGCCCTTATTTAATTCGCGTAAATATATCCGGAATAAGAGGACGCCGACTCGTTATAACCATTTTCGGTCAAGCCATGAGTGGCTCTTGTCCTGTAATAATATCCTTTTGTTACCTGCAGTCCCTTGGCTCCGGCAACATACGAGTCTGAATACTTTTCAAAGGGCCAACTCGCCAAATCAACCCAACTGCTGCCGTTCCAGCGCTGTATATACAGCCTGACCATGATGTAATCTACCGTCTGATAAGCCTGGGTGAAACCGGTAATATTAAGATAACCGTCACCCACGTAATTTATGTCGCACCCCCAATCCTGCAGGTAAAGCAAGGACTTAATACCTGCTTCTTTAAATGGCTCGTTTGGTCCCGGAGGCGCTTTAGACCCGGGAGCAGCTGCAAAAGCAACACTGGTTACCGCAAGTAAAACAACCATTAACAGTAAAGAAAACGCGCTTTTCTTAAACCCCATCAAACCACTCTCCCCTTTGTAAAAATAAATTGTCTTCATTAAGACGTTTGAGAATGTAATTTGGATCCATTTTTTTAAGAAATTTTTTTAGAATTATTTTTAATTTATGGATCCTAAAGCCGTTTTCATTCGTCTTAATGTGAATGCATCATTCCGGTTCAAACCCCTAATTTTAGAGTCTACTCCCTTATTCTCTTGTTTACATAGAATTAAAGATATTTTTGACCACAGTAAATTCCTTCACTTTAATAACTCAACTTTCGCAGGGCGAAAGTTTGAGGCGACCCTTTAAGAACGAAGGCAAACAGGAAATAAAATTATTGACCAGTTCCTGCAAAGCACCATCTGTTATTGCAAGAAATTTTCTCAACGTATTTTTGAGCATTGCCAAAAGCAATTGAAATGCCTCTGCAAAACTTATGTCCTGCAGTTCGTCACAGCAAACATAAAATAGATCACCGAGAGTCCTCGGGTCCTTGCTTTCACGGTTTTCTAGAGCGAGCATGATGTAACGGCAGAAGACAATCGTGGTATGGGCCACCATAGAATCATATGTTCTTCCCTGGAATTCCCTGGCCAGGTTCAAAAAGGATTTGGTGGTTTTAAAGAACACCTCGATACTCCAGCGTTTTCCGTAAATACGAATGATTTCTTCATCGGTCAGCTCTAGATCAGTTGAAAGCAATGCCAGCCATTTTTTAGACCGGTTCCGGTCCCGGATGAATACAATCCGTGCCGGTACCGGATTACCCTCTGAATCAATGCCGATTTGGACAAGAGCACTTGCCAGGATCTTGGCTTTACCAGGCTTTTTGAGAAGTTCTTTGTAAAGGGTATCAAGGGTCACCTTCTCCCCTTTATAGGTGTACAGAACTCTTTTCATTGATTTAAGCATGCATATCACATGGAGGAGATGCTGTTCACGAACCCTGCAGATAATAGACGGGAAGGCAAACCAGCTATCGAAAAGAAGATACCTTGCCTGTACACCATATTCCCGGGCTTGACGCAAGAGATCAAACATTACTTCGGTAGACTTTTTGATGCTTTCCACCCTTCTTTTATAGCCAGTGGTACGCTTATCGATCCGTGGGTCAATTCCGCAAAGCCGGTTGCGTTCATTATTCTGAGCTGAGCAAGGAGAAAGCAACCGGCAGAAAAGTATTGCCGTCCGACCAGCCCAGGGTGAGCATCCTAAATCCACGGACATACTTGTTTTCAACATGGTCTTTTACCCTGGCCAGCAATTCAACAGCCTTGCTTCTGTTGCGGCTGTAGAGGGAATCGTCAAGAACAAGTACATTTTTCCAGTTGCGGGAGGTCAAAGGTTCAATGGTTTCATTGATTACAGATGAACTCAGGATAAGCAAAAATTTTCGCCAGTTGTACCGGAACGAATTCAAAAAGCGATAAATTGCGTCTTTCTCTGGCCTTCCGGGTTCAGCTTCAGATTGTAATGTGCGATAAAGATTCTTGCCGTTAAAGACAAGCAGAAAAATGAACTTGAAAAGTTCAAGGCAGCTAAATCCCTTTTCCTTTTGAAAATTGGAGCGGCGTAATATTTTACCAATTTCGTGCCTGGATAAAAAATTATCCACACGAGAGTTAAACTGTTTTTCAATTTCATATTGTTCTGGTAAAATAGAGTTCATAAGGACACCCTTTCGTCTTGTTAGAATGGTCTTGCCAACTCTATTTTACCAAGACAAGGGTGTCTTTTGCTGTTTTTCTTCAAAAATTATTGCAAAAAATCCAGTTATATCAAGGATTCGAGACTGTTATCTTTGTGAGAAAGTCGAGTTAATAACCTGTTGCCACGACCTGTCCGGCAAGCCTTGACTCGCCGTGGAACAGTTGAATACAGGGGACACGGGCGAAGGTGATGGTAGACAGTATCATTAATTGTATCGCCCGTCCCCGCCAACAAATTTTACCACGGCGGTCAAGGCTGGGCTGCTGTGCGGTTGCCGGTCAGGTCTTGGCAGGCCGAACTCCCAAATAAGGGGGGAACAAACTCGGGCTCCGGCATCCGGTATCTTAAAAGGATTATAACGAACGCTAAACCTTTACAATGAAGGGCTTAAGTTGGCCCGCAGCCAGCCGCTGCCGGAACTCACAAGGCGCAAAATCATACAGACTGCCGTGGATACGCCGTTCATTATAAAACCGGATGTATTCGTCAACTAACTTATAGGCTTCCTGGTAGGACACGAATTCGTGCCGGCTTAAGCATTCCGCTTCCAACAAGGCGTGGAAAGACTCAATGTGAGCATTTTTATTCGGTGTTTTCGGGGGAATCCGCTCATGCTCAACGCTGAATTTCTCACAAGCCTCCTCAAACGCATGGCTGATAAATTGGGGGCCGTTATCGCTCCGGATTACCGGACGATAGTTTGTTTTAAAGAGATTACGCTTCCACAAGGCCCGCTGGAGGACCTGGGCGGCATGTTTCCCTTCACAGGACAACCCCAGGTGGTAATCCACAACCATCCGGTCATAAACGTCAATGAAGCACATCAGGTAGAAAAAACGGTCTTCTTCGGTAATATAGCCGTACTTGATATCTACTTCCCAAAGCTGATCTGAAGCGGTAATCTTACGGTTGACTGCCAGGCGCCTGGGGTGCTTGACCTTAATCCGCCGCTGAGGTACCAGTATATCCAACTCCTTGCAGAGCCGGTAGACTTTTTTGTTATTAATTACCAGATTATACCGGCGGCGTAGACAAATGGCCAGTTTCCGGTAGCCGTAAGCATTTTCTTCCCCGGCAACCAGTTCCATTAACCATTCTTTGATTTGCTCGTTACTTATCCGCTGCCGGTCCCTTGTCCATGAATATGCCGTGTTGGGCCGTCCGCTTCTTGGCTTATGGTTTATCGGGGCATGATCCTTTCGCTTTTTTCGATGGTAGTAGGTTGCTTCGTGTACGCCAACAATTCTCAGTACCAGTGAACATGCATACCCCCGGGCGATCCACTTGTTGGCTATTTCTATTCTGTCAGAAAGCCCGGGCGAGTCTTTTTTACCAGATCCCTCAAAATGGCAATCTCTAGATCTTTTTCGCCAAGCAACTTTTTCAGAGTGTTATTTTCCTTTTCCATTTTCCGGAATTCCTGGGGCGATGGAATATATGCCGTTACTTTTTTGGCATCTGCAGCGGTTTCCTCCCATGCTTTGTGTTTACAGTCCTGAATCCAGCGGTACAATGTTTTGGGGCTAACCCCGTGCCGTCTGGCAACGGAAAGAGTGTTGCCAACCTCCTGTGCTTCCTGGATAAGTTGTTCTTTGAAATTTTTAGGATATCTCTTGCGTTTCATCCATACCCCTCCGTTAATAATATTAGTTTATATCAATAAGGGGGTATGGCTCAAATTCAATTAAGGGGCTAAATAGATTCAACAGGGGGGGTGAATCCAATGGACAATTAAAAACGGGTCGCGAGGCAAACTAGGAAAGTCCGCAAAACTAACACCTGCATTTAGCATGCACAAAATCACTATAATAAAATATTATATTATCACGGAGCCTTTTCACACAAGTTTTCACATAAGATTGAAAACTAAAAAGGAATAAGTGAAAATTAACAAATAGCACTTAAAAAGGTTAGGGTAATGATATATTTAAGATAACTTAACGCTTACACTGGAAGGAGGAAAATTGTGAATCGCAAAATTATTTTTGCTTCAGCAGTTGTTGTAGTAATATGCTCACTACTGATTATCATGCCACTGCTGGCCTCAAATGGCAAGTGGACGTATTTGGCTCCCGAGGATTGCCAGTTAATCGCAATGGCTGATAACACTCCAGTAGTTTATAATGCGCTCCAGGACAAAGACAAGAAAAAGATCTCGGAAGCGGTAAGCGGCACGTTTGTGGAAAACGGAATGGAAGTATTTGAAGAGGGCAAAGCCCCCATGGAGTTTAACTATGATGAATCAGGACGCCCGGATATAGTTCCTTCCTTGAAATTTAAGAAAATTACACCGGAGAACGCCCTAGCAGATGTGTCAAAAGAAGTCTTTGAGGTTTCTTATCAAGATGGGGAGGAAACTAAAAAGGCTAAAATAGCAAATCTGACCTTGGATGGCAAAACCATTCTGGCCTCGGCCGATCCGGAATGCTTTGGGCTTATTCCTTCACCCGACCACACTAAAGGCATATTTTACAATGAAAAAGGGCTTTGGCTTCTCCAGGCTGGAAAGCAGGGCGCAAGTAAAGTTTCAAAGGATAAATACAATGGCAAAAGCTACAATGATCTGGTAAACGAATTGAAGAAAAAACTCACTGGAAGTGAAGGCCCCGCGATAATTTGGTGGAACGACAACCCAATTTTCAGTCCTGACGGCTCCAAGATAGTCTACACGACGAATAGGGACTGCGTTGAATCCGGTGGAAGTTCAATATGGCTTTATGACTTGGCTTCTGGAGAGGAACAGCATCTTATCAGAAATACCGGTGGGGAGCACTACCGCTGCAAGGGCTGGTTAAATACTAAGTATATCATCTATCAAAAGCTTGCCCGAGGAAGCTCCCAATATTTTATTGCAGACGTTGAAGGCAACTCTCAAGAATTGAAGCTCGACGGAGAAAAACCTGATATACTGTCGGTTTACAGTGAAATGATCGCTTATACCAATGAATCAAGGAACATTTGTGTTGTTAAGGTCGACCTTGAAAATAATCCGGGTAGTGTTAATGTTATTTACGAAAAGCCAATTGAAGGAGTACTTCGGCAAACAATGCCTCCCGCCTTTTCCGCAACCCGCAGGAACTTTAGCCCAGACGGTTCAAAATTGGCTTACCTGTACGCTCCGGATTCCAATGAAACTGTTAGGCACCTTGTGATAGTCGACCTCAACACCAAAGAGGAAACTTTTTTGAAAGAAGTCCCTTCCAAAGATAGAGTGAGAACCGTTTTCTACGATTTTGATTGGCTAGATAATGAACGACTACTGATAAGAGTTTCGCGAATTGTAGACGGCATGAATGAAATTTCTTCCTGGGTCTATTCGGAGGGGGTAGTAGGTGATGAAAACTATTAGAAAACTCATCTGTTTATTAACATTAATGATCATGTTTATATTACCATTAAATGCATATGCATATACTTATAATATTGTTTTCCAAAATACTCCCCCAAGTCTCTTAGACTGGGGTCGTCCCTATTTAGCCCCTTAATTGAATTTGAGCCATACCCCCTTATTGATATAAACTAATATTATTAACGGAGGGGTATGGATGAAACGCAAGAGAAATTTCAAAGAACAACTTATCCAGGAAGCACAGGAGGTTGGCAACACTCTTTCCGTTGCCAGACGGCACGGGGTTAGCCCCAAAACATTGTACCGCTGGATTCAGGACTGTAAACACAAAGCATGGGAGGAAACCGCTGCAGATGCCAAAAAAGTAACGGCATATATTCCATCGCCCCAGGAATTCCGGAAAATGGAAAAGGAAAATAACACTCTGAAAAAGTTGCTTGGCGAAAAAGATCTAGAGATTGCCATTTTGAGGGATCTGGTAAAAAAGACTCGCCCGGGCTTTCTGACAGAATAGAAATAGCCAACAAGTGGATCGCCCGGGGGTATGCATGTTCACTGGTACTGAGAATTGTTGGCGTACACGAAGCAACCTACTACCATCGAAAAAAGCGAAAGGATCATGCCCCGATAAACCATAAGCCAAGAAGCGGACGGCCCAACACGGCATATTCATGGACAAGGGACCGGCAGCGGATAAGTAACGAGCAAATCAAAGAATGGTTAATGGAACTGGTTGCCGGGGAAGAAAATGCTTACGGCTACCGGAAACTGGCCATTTGTCTACGCCGCCGGTATAATCTGGTAATTAATAACAAAAAAGTCTACCGGCTCTGCAAGGAGTTGGATATACTGGTACCTCAGCGGCGGATTAAGGTCAAGCACCCCAGGCGCCTGGCAGTCAACCGTAAGATTACCGCTTCAGATCAGCTTTGGGAAGTAGATATCAAGTACGGCTATATTACCGAAGAAGACCGTTTTTTCTACCTGATGTGCTTCATTGACGTTTATGACCGGATGGTTGTGGATTACCACCTGGGGTTGTCCTGTGAAGGGAAACATGCCGCCCAGGTCCTCCAGCGGGCCTTGTGGAAGCGTAATCTCTTTAAAACAAACTATCGTCCGGTAATCCGGAGCGATAACGGCCCCCAATTTATCAGCCATGCGTTTGAGGAGGCTTGTGAGAAATTCAGCGTTGAGCATGAGCGGATTCCCCCGAAAACACCGAATAAAAATGCTCACATTGAGTCTTTCCACGCCTTGTTGGAAGCGGAATGCTTAAGCCGGCACGAATTCGTGTCCTACCAGGAAGCCTATAAGTTAGTTGACGAATACATCCGGTTTTATAATGAACGGCGTATCCACGGCAGTCTGTATGATTTTGCGCCTTGTGAGTTCCGGCAGCGGCTGGCTGCGGGCCAACTTAAGCCCTTCATTGTAAAGGTTTAGCGTTCGTTATAATCCTTTTAAGATACCGGATGCCGGAGCCCGAGTTTGTTCCCCCCTTATTTGGGAGTTCGGCCTGCCAAGACCTGACCGGCAACCGCACAGCAGCCCAGCCTTGACCGCCGTGGTAAAATTTGTTGGCGGGGACGGGCGATACAATTAATGATACTGTCTACCATCACCTTCGCCCGTGTCCCCTGTATTCAACTGTTCCACGGCGAGTCAAGGCTTGCCGGACAGGTCGTGGCAACAGGTTATTAAAGTGAAGGAATTTACTGTGGTCAAAAATATCTTTAATTCTATGTAAACAAGAGAATAAGGGAGTAGACTCTAAAATTAGGGGTTTGAACCGGTGAGGGATGGAGAAAAATTTTAGTTCTTTGCCCTTTTCATCGAGCACGGCTACGTCATGATGGAGATCAGCCCAGTCAATCCCTACAAAGTACATGTCCAAAACCTCCGCGTACGAATTTTGTTGCAGACTGGCAGTGGGCCTTATCTAACGTGGTGCTCGAAGCACAACCCTTCTATGAACCGCAGTCTGCAAATTTGATCCGGGAAAGGTGGTTCTTGAAAAAGCAGTCGAACTGCCAGGAGGTGAAAACCTTTTCCCGGAAACCTTTGGCTATATTTTGGCTAGCTTAGGATAGCTTTCCTGCTACCTAATTTAAGTTTAACAGATAAGGGGGTGACCCAGAGGCCACCCCCTTGCTATCCTCGGCAGAACCCTGCCAGGCGCTCGGATTGCTCTCCAAAGGTTTTAAAATTTTCTTTCCTCACTTACCCATTCTGGGAACCATCTATAATATTCCTTAGGAAATGCCTTTTTCAAACCTGCATAATTGGCTTTTACAAGCTGGATACCACCTTTTTTGGTCCGGTAGGTCATGACAAGCCTCTTTTCCTCCAGTGATTCAATTGTTTTAACTAACTCTGCATCATCAGCATCAATATACTGCTTTATATCATCCAGCGTCATATGCAGACCGGGATTGATCCTGTAGTCCTCTGCCAGCACGGTCAGGACATTATCCTCACTAAGATCCAATTTCTTCTTAACCGGTTCTGCTGTCGGTACCGGCACACCCAGTTTTTCACTTATGACACGGCGCGGCATCCGCATATCCTCCGCCATCAGCCTGAGGCCAGCTCTAAAAACTGTGATCCTGCATGCTTCCAGAGTGCCCCCTGCAATATAGTCCGTCTTTGCAACTTCAAATATATTCTGCACCGGATAGAAACGGTTAACTCCGTCACCGCCCATAATCTGGGTGGCGTCACAGGCCGAAGCAAATGTGTTTTCAGCACCAATTGCCTTGACCATGCTTGATTCGATAGTAACATCCTTACCCATATCCCAAAGATAAGCAGTGTAGTAGACGGCCATGCGCGTCATTTTAAGCCGCATGATTAGATCCGCAATTTTTTGCTGATTTATGGGAATATCTATAGTCGGCCTGCCAAATTGTACCCTCCTTTGCGAGTAAGGTACTGCGTATTTCAACAGTATTCTCTGCCAGGCGGCTGCCGAGGCAGAAATCAATGTCCTCTCAAAATTAAGCCCTTCCATCAATACTCTCCAACCCTCGCCTTCTTCGCCGATCCTGTTCTCCACCGGCACGATCACATTATCGAAGTCGAGGGAACCATTCTGAACATTCTCAAACCCGAGAATTTCGTTTATCTTTTCTGTAGTAAAACCAGGTGTCCCTTTTTCAACAATGAAAGCGGTAAGGTGGCGGTGCTTTGCAATATCCTCCGGCTTGTTGCTCGTCCTCGCATATACGAAGTACCGTTTTGCTACACCTGCCCCGACGATAAAGCGCTTCTTTCCGTTTAAGATATAAGCATTCCCTTCCCGTCTTGCTTCCAATTCCATTCCAGAAGCATCAGTTCCTGCAGTCATTTCTGTAATCCCTACACAACCTATTTCTCCCTTAGCTATACCCGGAAGAAATCTCCTCTTTTGCTCCTCTGTGCCAAACTCAAGGAGTTGTCTTAACCCCCCCATCATATTTCCTACAACAATCCTGCCCACTCCCGGGCTCACACTATGAATTTCTTCAGCCACAATACAGGCACCGGTGCATCCCAGCCCCATTCCACCATATTCCTTAGGAATGGCCGCACTTGTAAACCCTTTTTCACCTATTTGTTCATAAATATCAAAGGGGAATTCTCTACTCCATCTGGTCTCCATTTCCCTGGGAGCTACCCGCTCCATGAATTCTCTTACTTCCTTAGCCAACTTTTTGTGTTCTTCAGTCCACCACGGAAAAGCTTCCATAAATGTTTGCTCCCCTTTCTGTACTATATTATTACATTTTATACTAATTCTATATAAAAATATGCTTTCCTTTTGTAATTACATTCTGGCCTCTGCAATCATCTTGGCCTCCATTGCTTTCTTACTCCTGTATCTTAAAAATTGAGTTAGAATGATGCCGATAATACTCAAGGCAGCAGCTATAATAAAAGCTTGTGTATAGCCGCCGCTGGCCATTTTAACTTTTGCTGCCGTAATCGGCCCAAAGAAGCCGGCTATAGCAAAACCGGAAAACATAATGCCGTAGTTTACACCGTTGTTTTTTGGACCGAACATATCAGCCGTAAGAGCCGGGAAGATTCCCATAACACCTCCAAAACAAAGGCCTACAAGCATAGTTGCAACCACAAAACCCCCAAATGTGCTCACAGAAGTCAAAGCTAATACTGCAACACCAGCAATTATATACATTACTGTAAGCGCAGCATAGCGGCCGATTTTGTCCGAAATCCAACCCCATAACACCCGGCCGCTGGTGTTGGCAAGAGCTATCAGGCTCACACCCAGTGCCGCTGTTGCCGGTGTTACCTTTATGACTTCCTGGGCAATCGGCGACGCCTGGCTAATAATCATTAAACCTGAGAAGGCGCCAACGAAAAGCATGGTTAACAACACATAAAACATGGGGTCTGCCAGCATTTGATTCCAGTTTTTGTCCACACCGGTAACTGTCGATCCAACAGTTGGCGCCGGTGGATTCCAGCCTTCCGGCTTATATCCTTCAGGAGCCGTCATAATAAACTGTGAAAGCACAGCGATAATAATGATATAGCTTATCCCTAATATTTTAAAAGCAGCCAGGACTCCATAGTTTGTTATTAGCCAGTTAGCAACAGGAGCCACTACTATTGAACCAGTACCGTAGCCGGCAGTTGCTATGCCTGCAACAAGACCTCGTTTGTCAGGGAAAAACTTGACGGTGTTGGCTATTGTACAGGAATAAATAAATCCCATACCAAAGCCAGCCAGAATACCATATGAAAGATACAGCCATGTAAGTGACTTGGTATAGCCCGTTAGAAGTATACCTCCACCAAAAAGGAAAGCACCTCCAAAAATTACCCACTTCGGACCAAATTTGTCCACAAGCCTTCCACCCGTAATCATAGTGACAGGGCTAACAGAGTTACAAATGGTAAATGCCATTGCAACTGCAGCAGCCGTTGCACCTAACAGGGCAACCATAGGTTTAGCGAAAACACTCCATGCATAACCAGAGCCGATACAGAGATTAATGATCACGCTTGCTATCAAAATTAGCCATCTTTTACTCTCCAATTTCATTGTTGGCTTCCTCCTTCATATTAGTTCGATTGACCAGATTAGTACAAAGTTACACCGAATGTCCCGCCTGAATGCTCTCCTACCCGGCAGTTCCTTATCTTTCGTATAACCCATTAATTTGGTTCAAAAGTCCTCCTCACCTCCTTTTTTAACTTAAAATTAACTTAAAATTGCGTGACGAGATTTCGGTGTAACATATCTTTTAAGATATTTCGTGTAATTAGCGCAACAGCGTACTAGCAATTATACTCTGTGGAAATTCACTGGAGTTTTCAAAAATTATTATTCCTTTAACATCACGCAACAGCCTTTCAACAATTAGTTCTTTGCCATAACCATATCCGCCGTGAATTTGGACTGCGTCCATGCAAACATCCACCCCGGCTCTTGCCGCAAACATCCTAGCTATGGCCGCTTCATACGCAATGGTCTTATCTTCCTGAATCAAACTAGCAGCTTTATAAGTCGCCAAACGTATCATATGAACATTTGCTGCCATATCCGCAAGCATCCACTGTATTGCTTGTAAGCATGCAATTGGTCTGCCAAACTGAACACGTTCTTTTGCATATTTAACTGATAACTCAAGTGCTGTCTGGCAAATTCCTGCCACCTGTGCGGCAGCTGCAACACCTGCGAATGCTAAAGTATCCTTAAGTATTTCATAGCCCTGGTTTTCGGCACCCAGCAAATTTTCCCTGGAAACCCGTGTCTTTTCAAAAACCATTTCAGCGGTTGGCTGAGCACGCAATCCCATTTTTTCAATTTGCCTTTTGACTTTAAAACCTGGAATACCCGCCTCGACAATAAATGCGCTCAGTCCCTTCATGCCTGCAGACTGGCCGGTTTGAGCAAAAACAACATATATATCTGCTACGCCACCATTTAGAACAAAGTACTTCTTTCCGTTTAGTAAGTAATCATCTCCATCCATAATTGCAACGACTCTTTCCGGTCCAGAAGCAGGTGCTGCACCAGGCTCTGCCAGCGCAAAACCGCCCAGTTTTTCTCCCTTACACATTGCCGTTAAATACTTTTTCTTCTGGCTTTCGGAGCCATATTTAAAAACAGGGTATGAAACCAATGAGCAATGTGTTGCCAAGATAGCACTAGTTGATGCACAAAAACGCGATAACTCTTCCAGCATCAGGATATAACTCATAAAATCGGTGCCGGCACCGCCATACTCTGGGGGAAAGAACATCCCCATGAAGTCCAGTTCTGCCATTGCCTTTACTGTTTCAGAGGGAAAACGTCCGGTTCTGTCTATTTCGGCAGCCTGCGGCTCCAGTTGCTCATTCCCAAAATCCCTGGCACTTTTTTTTATTAACTGATGCTCTTTTGTCCAATGGAAGTCCATGAGAATCCCCTGTTTTAACAGCATTCAATTAATTATTGCTCACTTTACCTGAGCAATGATCTGGAAATAACACCTCTTAAGATCTGGTTGGTCCCTTCGTAAATAGATAGAATCCTGGCGTCACGCCATATTTTTTCTACATAAGTTTCCCTGGTATAACCGTAAACGCCCATGATCTCCATAGCGTCTCTTGCGACTCGTATGGCCATTTCGGTGCAAAACAATTTAGCAATGGCAGAGTGCCTTGAATACGGCTGGCAGGTATCTTTCAACATGGCACCCCGGTAAACAAGCTGTTTGCCAGCCTCCACGGCAGCAACCATATCTGCAATCTTAAAGGAAACGGCCTGTTGAGAAGCCAGGGGCTTGCCATTATCCACGCGGGCCTTAACAAATTTCACACATTCATCCAGCGCTCTCCTAGCAACTCCGACAGCCTGCGCGGCCACCATTAAACGGCCTGAATCCAGGGCCTTCATGGCCAGCTTCATGCCGTCACCTTCTTTTCCAAGCAAATGAGATGCTGGCACTCTAACATCTTGCAATATGAGTTCTACCGTATTGGAGGCGCGGATACCCATTTTGTCCTCCACTTTACCGGTGCTGATACCTTCTCTCCAGCGCTCTACAATAAAGGCACTTAAACCTTTTTTGCCCTTGCTTTTATCCGTTGACGCAAACACTATGTAAATAGCTGCCAGCCCGCCCTGTGTAATAAAGCATTTTGTTCCATTGAGTACATACTCGTCTCCTTTTTTCCTGGCGGTAGTAGAGATAGCTCCAATGTCCGACCCGGCACATGGTTCAGTCATGGCAAAAGCGCCGTAGTTACCTTCAAGTAAAGTGCCAAAATGCAATTTCTTCTGCTCCGGCGTACCTGCTATTAAAACTGGAAAAGAACACAAGTTGTTCGCACCTAAAGCAGTAGCCACCCCCAGGCAGCCATAGCTTAACTCCTCCATTACCACGGCACAGCTTACCGCATCCAGTTCCGGTCCGCCAACTTCTTTCGGCGCAACCATACATATCAACCCGGTTTCTTTCCATGACTTTAAAATTGACAACGGCAGCTCACCTGTGGCGTCGACCTCCATGGCTATAGGATCAACATGCTCTTTTACAAAGGCCCGGACTTTTTTTTGTATTTCCACAGTTTCAGATTTGAAATCATACATGCCGGTTCATCAACTTTCACTTTGTAGTTCAAATTTCCCTGGATGGCAAGCAACTTTCTTTCATAGCCGCCATCCAGGGCTGAAATGTGAATTTCCCAAATTAAGGTTCTACGGTAATAAAGCCATGTTCAGGCCGGCTAATTATTTTACTTTTGCGTCCCAAACGGCCTTCAATCCACCGTTGCCCCAAACAGGCTGGAAGATCTCAGCGGGCATAAGCTTCGGGCCACCTGGCGGGATGATAGGAGTAAACTCCATTTGATCTAAAATATCTTTCTGAAGATCTACACCAGGTGCAATTTCAGTTAAAACCATGCCCTCCGGAGTTCTTTCCAATACACACCTTTCAGTAATATAAAGTAACTTTTTACCCCTCTTAACTGCCAAGTTTGCGTCAAAGGTTAACTGTAAGCATTTCTTTACAAACTTTTTAATTTTACCTTCTTTCTTTATTACAAGCTTACCGTCTTCAATAGTTTCCTCTAAACCCTTGGTAGTAAATGTACCGATAAACAAAGCAACTTTTGCATTTGCAGCTATATTGGCAAACCCACCCACACCAAGAGTTACGCCGTTTAGGTATGAAGTATTGATTGAACCGTCCTCCTGTGCTTCGGATAAACCGAACACACCGAAATCTATTCCTGTCCCGTCAAACCAATCGAAATGCTCGCCCTGATCTACAGATGCTTCGACATTCCAATGGCATCCAAAATCAGGGCCGCTACCAGGAACTCCGCCGATAGAACCGGATTCGGAAATCAAAGTAATTTCATCATACACGCCTTCTTCAGCCAGTACGTTGCCGCAGAAGGTAGGCAGACCGATACCAAAATTACACATCCAACCAGGCTGGGCTTCCATTAAAGCTCTTCTTACAATTACTTTCTGTGGGTCAAGAGGCATTGGTTTTAAGGCTTCTTTGATAGGAACTCTAATTCTTCCAGTAAATCCTTGCCAGTAAGTATATTTTTTCACACCATGCGGCCATAAGCCATGGACTATATCTTCAGGATTTTCCGCAACCACTACATAGTCTACTAAATTACGACTAACCTTAACTAATTTAGGATCTAAAGACCCTGCCTTAGCAAGGCGCTCAACCTGAACAATAACTGTTCCGCCATAAGCTTTTACAGCACGTGCAACTGCTGACAACTCGAGGTTATAAACTTCATTTTCAGCCGTGATGTTACCGTTTTCGTCAGCTGTGGTAGCTCTAATTAATCCCTTAGTATAAGGCAAGCCTCTATAGAAAAGATACTCTTCTCCCAAAAAATCAGGAATGTACTTGATAAACTCCTTGTCTTGAGCCTTCAATTCCTCGGTAATCCTCTTAGCACTGGGATTTAAACAACCACCGTCAACACGCGGGTCCATGAAAGTACCAAGACCAACTTTCGACAGAACACCTGGCATGCCTCTGCCTTGCTCCCTGTACATCTGTAGCATTGTCCCTAAAGGCATATACCATGCAGGTAATTTATCTTCCTGGATCAGCCTTGCAATTCCAGGAGTAGTACTTTCATGTGAAGAAATGTCCCATTTTAACATACCTTCATGGGCAAAGCATTCTGCCGGTATGCAACCCGCAGCATGAACATGAACCATATCGCGAGGATGACCCGTCTCCAGGAAGCGTTTCTCGATAGCCTTACCGATTTCTTCCGGCCACCCACTCTGTCCGAAAGATGCTCCCAGAATTATGTCACCATCAACGAACAGCTCCGCTGCCTCTTTTACAGTAATAAATTTTGCCATACTCCATTTCCCCCTTAATCTTAAATCTTAACCATACTGACATTGTTTTAGGCAAGTCGATAGATTTATGTTACCTTATAATGTCCAAAGCCTGCGGGGATTAAGCCGCCCTTCAGGACGGCTGTCTCAATATTGCAAAGGTACTACTGTCCCGTTACTTCGTCTCTGATATGCGTAGATGCTTCTTCCACAGTAATGACTTTTGACAGTAACTATCTTCTTTTAATCTTCTATTTTGTATTTTTAATTTGTTACTTTTGTTACTAGCATTGTTATTAATTGTGCCGGCGGCTTGATCTTTCACACCGCCGGCACAAAAACATTACCACACGGCAGTGTACATATGGTTATTTAGGGGAACACCCACAGCCAGTTTCTTTTTCTCTTTTTTCTTTTAAAGCCTTAAGAACTTTTTCCGGCGTAATGGGCACTTCGTAGAACCTTACCCCTATAGCATCATAAATAGCATTGGCAATTGCCGGGAATGTAGGCTGAACGGCACCTTCACCGGTTTCTTTAACCCCAAAGGGTGCTGTCGGGTCGTAGCTCTCCACTATGTTGGTGTTCATTTCCGGCATCTCCATGACGGTCGGCACCTTGTAGTCGTGGAGGTTAGGGTTTAATATTCTGCCGGTTTCGTCCACAAGCATATTTTCGTAGAGCGCTGCGCCCATGTTGAAGATGATGGAACCTTCTACTTGGCCTTCCGCACTCATGGGGTTGACCGGCGTGCCCATATCACCGGCCTCGGTAACTTTTTTCACGTAGACTCTGCCGGTCTCTACGTCTACTTCTACTTCGTGCACCTGACAACTGAAACCAAAGGTTGGGGAGTGGCCAATATTGGCACCCTGTACCCGGTTGCCGGTAATGAGATCTATGCCCTTGCGCCGCGCCGGCGTGAAGTGGCCTATACCTACCAGTGAGCCGACGGTGTTTACTACTGCGCGAACAGCTTTCTCCCAATCCATGTTAAACTTAGGCTCGTAAATAGAGTAAATCTTGCGGTCTTTAATGGCCAGCTGATCGGCCCGGCAACCAAGAATGCCGGCAGCTACCTCTTTGATCTTCTGGTTGATTTGTTCGGCGGCCTCCTTGATTGCAGCACCGGTAGCATAGGTTACTCGGCTGGCGAAACTGCCCAGGTCGAAGGTTCCAGTCTCAGTGTCGCCAGAAATGACGTGCACATCTTCATAGTGCACACCCAGCGCTTCGGCAGCCATCTGGGCAATGACGGTGTTGCAGCCCTGACCAATGTCGGCAGCCGCGCAGTGGACTGTCACTCCGCCTTCGGTGTCCACCCGGATCAACACAGTAGTATGCGGACGATAAGACTGGTAAAGGGTATAAGCGGTGCCAGAAATGTAATAACCGCCGGCTAAACCGATGCCTTTGCCAAAGGGCAGCTTGCCGTGTTTTTCCAAATAGCCGGATTTTTCTACTGCTACCTGCAGGCACTTCTTGTATTCGCTGTGCGGCACATACATGTTGTTTATTGCGGTGTAACCCGATTCTACGGCGTTCTTCATCTTTAGTTCATACGGGCTCATGCCCATCATCTCAGCCAGTTCGTCCAGGATACACTCCATAGCAAACCTGGGCTGAACACCACCAAGACCGCGCATGGCGCCGGTAGATGGTTTATTAGTAAAGACGCTTTTACCGCGGAAGCGGGCGTTAGGTACTTTGTAGGGCAGGTGAATCATGGAGGCCGTGTAGAACAGCACGACTATACCCCAGCCAGCGTAGGCACCCTTGTCCAGGATGTTTTCGAAGTCCACAGCTTTAATGTAGCCATCTTTATCTACGCCGACTTTTAGCTTCATGTAGCAGGGGTGCCTACCTTTGTTAGTCATGAATACTTCTTGACGCTCGAAGGTGATTTTAACCGGCCGGCCGATCTTCCGGGACAATAGGGCAGCACAAAAGTCCGCCGAACTAGCCTCGCCTTTACCGCCAAAACCGCCGCCCACAGCCGGCAAGATCACGCGGATCTTGCTCATGGGCATCTCCAGAACGATGGACAACTGGCGGTGCAGATAATGTGGCACTTGTGTACTGGACCACACCGTCAGCTTCCCGCTCTGGGGATCATAGCTGGCCAGTGAGGTGTGCGGCTCGAGAAAGGCTTGTTGGGGATAATTAGTCTTGAATTCTCTTTCTATGACATACGCACACTCTTCAAAGGCTTTGTCTACGTCGCCGTAAACTTGTACACCTTCATGGAGGATGTTCCCCGGCCTGTCTTCATGGATGAGCACTTCGTCAGCTCGGGCCATGGACTCAAAAGGATCTAACAACACCGGCAGTGGCTCGTATTCTACTTCTATTAAATCAAGGGCAGCCTCTGCGGTTTCTTCATCAACGGCGGCTACAGCGGCCACTCCTTCACCCCAAAAACGAACTTTATCTACAGCCAGTGCTGTCTCGTTGGCTGACTGGGGCACTATGCCCCACTTGTTGGGAGCTTCGTCTCCGGTAAGAACTGCCAGAACCCCGGGCAGCTCAAGTGCTTTGCTATAATCAATCTTCTTTATCTTGGCATGGGCGTACTCTGTGCAACGCTTGATTTTCCCGTAGACCATGCCCGGCAGGGTCATGTCGTCCGTATAAAGAGCTTCACCTTTAGCCTTTGCAGGAGCATCTATGCGCGGCACGCTCCTCCCAACCTGGGTATGCCTTCTTTCATCCAAAAAGGACGGTTTTCCTTCGCGGACATATTGCTCTTTATCCCACATTCCCATTTATTTCACCCCCTCTGTGGATATGGCTCCGGAAGCAGCTTCAATTGCTTCAACAATCTTTTTATAACCTGTACAACGGCAAATATTTCCCGCTATGGCACGCTTTATCTCAAACTGGCTGGGTTTAGGATTCCTGTCCAGCAACCCTTTTGCCGACATGATCATGCCCGGAGTGCAAAAGCCGCACTGGATGGCGCCATGATCAACAAATGCCTGCTGAATTGGATGTAAAGTACCATCTGGGCGTGCTAAACCTTCAATGGTTGTTATCTTCTTACCTTTGCAGGCAATGGCCAGCGTAATGCAGGACAATACCGGTTTGCCGTCAACCAGCACGGTACAAGCGCCGCAGTCGCCTGCTCCACAGCCTTTCTTGGTACCGGTAAGACCCACTTTCTTCCTCAGTACGTCAACCAGCAAATCCCTGGGCTCAACTGCTACATCATAAACCCGGCCGTTAATCTCTAACTGAATCAACTGTTTCACTAACTACACCCCCTTCGCGGCGGCATAAGCCTCTTTAATCACCCTGCGGGTCAGCACACCAACAATCTCTCGCCTGTATTCTGCTGAAGCCCGAATGTCGGAAATAGGCTTGGCTTCGCCGCGAGCTGCTTCGGCCGCCTTCTCAAGTAATACATTGCTGAGTTTCTGCCCGGTCAAAAGGGCGGGCACTCCTTCCGATACTAAAGGCCTTGGCGAAACAGAACCCATCACAAACTTTATATTTTTAATTGTTTCGCCGTCATCTGCCAACTCTAAATTGACAGCCACGTTAACACAATCGATTTCCATGGCATCCCTGCGCCCCATGTACATATAACGGCTCGCAGACCTGGGCGCCGGCTCGGGCAGTACGAACTTGGTCAGCACCTCCCCTTCAGCAAGAGCAGTCTTGCGGTTACCTACAATAAATTCCTCTAAAGGCATTTCCCTTTCCCCGGAAATGCTGCCGATCACAACTTTTGCCCCCAGCGCTACCAAAGGCGTGGGTGTCTCCGCCGCCGGCGAAGCATTGCAACTATTACCCCCAATAGTTGCCATGTGTCTTACCTGTGATGAACCTAACTCACCGGCCGCCTGGTGAAGAGCAAAATATTTTTCTTTAATTAAATCGGAAAACTCAATTTCTGCAATCTTGGTGGCTGCTCCTATAACAGCTCCCTTGCCGGGCTCGTAAAAAATACCTTTAAACTCTTCTACTCCGTTAATGTCAATCAAATATTCCGGCTTGATCAACTTATCTTTCATTGCAACAATCAGGTCTGTTCCACCAGCAAGTATCTTTGCCTTGCTCCCCAAACTGCGGACCAACTCAAAAACCTCAGCGGCTGTCCTGGGAGCAAAATACTCAAACTGATTCATGAACATCTAAATCCACCCCCTTTTATATCTTTCCGCTCAATCAATGACACCATCACAATACTGCATTATAACCAGAAATGCCCCCTTCCCTAATATTGCAGCTTTTTACCTCAAGGCCAGAGGTCAGAGGCTCGGGCCCACACTTCATAACCGCTGCTTATCTTTTAACAATAACCACATCCACACCCCGATTGGCACTAACCACTATACGTGCCTCTCTTTGTCCGCTCCACCCTCCTTACTCCTCATCATTCTCTAGTAAATTAACCGCACTAAATATGTTAATGGGCCACCCCGACCCTGACCTTTCCTAATAAAGCTTTCCCAATTTAAGTAACCTTGCCAAATCCATAAAAACTCTCTTCACAGAAAAATTGCCTCTCAACCAATAATTACCCGTAAATTGTTACTGTTTGAACAAAATAATATATTCTATAGTATTTTTATAAAAATTAAAATGATTTACTGTAGTATATTATATAGTAACGCTTGAAAAAAATAAATAGGTTTATTAAAAATTTTTGTAAAAAATAACGTTATAAAATTTATAAGTAATATTAATAAAAACTCAATGGCAGAGTAATCCAGCTTACAGAATCATGTCATTTTTCTAAATTTTTTAAAAGAATAAAAAATATTTTTTATAGACAAATCTAAAACCTTAAACTATAATTAAGTTTATAGTTTATGGTAATATAAGCTATAATATAATGATCTTTTATAAAAATTAAACAGGAGGATTAACAAATGAAAATAGCCATGCCACTTAATAAGGGGAAAATAAATGAGCACTTCGGCAGCAGCAGGGAATTTATTATCCTGGAAATTTATAACGGCAAAATAATAGACAAGAAAATTATTGCAAATGAAATTGTGCATAACCGCGGTGGACTGGCTCAATTTCTAAAAGAAGAAGGTGTAGAAGTTGTTATTGCAAAAGGTATCAGCCGCCCTATGGCGGAAACTCTTTATTATGAAGGCTTATACTTGATAACAGGGGCTGAGGGAGAGGTAGAAAGGATAGTTGAAGACTTTCTCAGCGGACAGTTGGTTTCAAGACCTGTAGTATGTGCCTGTGGCGGGCACAACTAACAGGCAAAAATTACCGGTCAGGTGATAATGAATCTGGAATCCCTGTCAATCCTTCCCCTTAATAACAGCCAGCGGCAGCAGCCTGGCAACCTTCCTGGTCAGGTTGATAGCTGCCAGGGTTTCCACCACCTGGTCAATGTCTTTGTATGCCCCGGGCGCTTCATCAAGCAGTTCCTTGTAATTCCTGCTGTTGTAGAGAACGCCGCCCATGCTGGCCTCAAACTGCTCCCTGGATATTTCTTTCATTGCCGCCGTCCTGGACAGCGTCCTCCCGGCACCGTGGTTGGCGGAATAAAATGTCTCGGCCGCGGCCCCGGTACCGGTAAGCACGTATGAAGCAGTGCCCATGCTGCCGGGTATGAGAACCGGATGCCCGGTCCGGCGGTAAACCGCCGGGTTTCCCGGATGGCCGGGCGGGAGGGCCCGGGTAGCTCCCTTGCGGTGCACAAGCACCTTACGCCCCCCGTGCACCTCCCACTTAGCTATGTTATGAGCCACGTCGTAAATCAGGTCAAGCCCTAGTTCCTCCGGGCTGCAGCCGAAGATGTCGCCGAAGGCGCAGCGGACGTCATGAGTTATCAGCTGGCGGTTGGCAAAAGCGAAATTCACCGCACAGGCCATGGCAGCATAGTAATCCCTGCCTTCTTTCGAATCGGCCGGGGCGCAGGCCAAACCCCGGTCGGGCAACTCGATGCCGTATTTCCTGGCAGCAGGGAGCAGGCTTTTGCTGTAATCAACGCAAATCTGGTGCCCGAAGCCGCGGCTGCCGGTGTGGATCATCACCGTCAGAACGCCCGGCTCAAGCCCGAAAAGCTTGCCTGCAGCCGGGTCATAAACCTCCTCCACCACCTGCAGTTCAATAAAGTGGTTGCCCCCTCCAAGGGTACCCAGTTGCACGGCACCCCGCTTATAAGCCTCCCCGCTTACCGCTCCCAGGTCGGCGCCCGAAAGACAGCCTTCTTCTTCTGTCCTCCCCAGGTCCTCAGGACGGCCGTAACCGCGCTTCACTATGCCCCGGGAGCCGGTGTGGACAACTTCCTCAAATATCTCCCCGGTTATTGCCTTGTGCTTTCCCTTTTTACCGACACCGGTGGGAACGTACTCCTCGATCCGCTCGATCAGCCTGCGCAGGAAAGGAATTTTCAGTTCTTTTGCCATGATATTTGTTGCCAAAAGGCGGACGCCGCAGTTAATATCCATGCCCACGGCACCGGCGGAAATCACTCCGTCCGCAGCAGTAGCCATCACCCCGCCGATGGGCAGGCCGAAGCCTTCGTGGATGTCCGGCATCCCGCAAACCCGCTCTACTACTCCTGGCAGGCTAGCCGCGTTAGCCAACTGCTCGAGGGATTTGTCTCTTCTTACCAGGGGCAGCAGGTATTCGTTAACATAAACAAAGCCGTCGACGCGCATGTTGCCCGACCGTTTCAGGCGATACCTGTTCTGACCTTCTCTTACCAGTTCCATACCGTACATCAGCACCCCACTTCATCCTCTATACTAAAATTAAGCACAGAGAGGCCTGGCAATTCAAGCTAAATTAAACTTAAATTTTTAAAAAAAAAGAAAGAAAGACAAACTGTTGAAATGCCGGCACCGGACGGTTTAACTTGATATAAACGGGAGGTATTTAAAATGAAAATTGCCATACCATATAAAGACGGGAAGATAAACGGGCATTTTGGAGGCAGCAGCGAATTTATTGTATTTGAAATAGAAAACGGGAAAATATTAGGCAAAAAAATTCTTGTTAACGAAAGTCAGCATAATTACGCGAAACTTACCCAGATGCTGAGCAACGAAGGGGTGGAGGTAATCATCGCAGGCAGCATGGGCAGGCCCATGGCTAATTCTCTTGCTCAGAGCGGCTTCCGGGTAATTACGGGTGTCTCTGGTGACGCCGAAAAAGCTGCGGCGGAATTTATGAGCGGGCAACTGGATTCAAAGCCTTCCGGCTGCAGTTGCAGCAGGCCGGGGTACGGCCTGGGCCGCCACTACCATCCGTAAGTTCTTCAACTTTCCGTAAAAGCGGCCGTTGTAATAATAAACCAAAAACGGCTGCTTTTTCCTATTGCAGCGGCATCTGGCTTCCGGTTCCGGCAACAGGTTGAATAAACGGCAAGTCATCAATTGTTTCTTTTTCATGCCGGGTCCTGTCTTCCGCATGCAGCTCTGCCCCGTAAGCCCGCCGCAATATCTCTTCGAGTTCGGCAATCAGCGGCAGCCTTGGGTTGGTAGTGGTGCACTGATCCTCAAAAGCTTTTTCTGCCAAAAGAGGAAGCTTTGCTGTAAAATCTTCCCGGCCAATGCCCAGCCCGGCCAGCGTTTCCGGTATGCCAAGGGATCTGTTGAGTTCACGTATTGCCCCGATCAGGCTGCCGACCCCCTCCTCCGGCGAAGTTGCGGGCAGGCCCAGATGGGCTGCAATCCGGCGGTACTTTTCCGGCGCAATGTAGTATTCGTATTTTGGAAAAGAAACAAATTTGGACGGCAGGCCGGCATTGTATTCTATTATGTAAGGCATCAAAACGGCGTTAATCCGGCCGTGCGGAATGCCGAACTCGCCCCCTACCTTGTGCGCCAGGCTGTGGTTGATGCCAAGAAAAGCATTGGTAAAGGCCATCCCGGCAATAGTCGAGGCGTTATGCATTTTTTCCCGCGCCTCCCGGTCGCCTTCACGCCAGGAGCGGGGCAGGTATTTAAAAACCAGTTCAATTGCCTTCAAGGCCAGGGCATCGGTATAGTCCGAAGCCATGACCGAAACATAAGCCTCTATACTGTGGGCCAGAACGTCCATACCGGTATCGGCCACCAGGGAGGGGGGCAAGGTATCAACAAAATCTGGGTCTACAATAGCTACATCCGGCGTCAGTTCGTAGTCCGCCAGGGGGTATTTGAGGTCCTTGCCACGGTCGGTAAGAACGGCAAAGGCAGTTACTTCTGAGCCGCTCCCGCTGGTGGTGGGGATGGCCACCAGGCGGGCTTTCCGCCCCAGTTTGGGATATTTGTAGGTGCGTTTGCGGATGTCCAGGAACTTCAACTTCAGAAATTCAAATTCAACCCCGGGATGCTCGTAAAAAAGCCACATCCCTTTGGCGGCGTCGATGACCGAACCGCCTCCAACGGCTATAATAGTATCCGGGTTAAACCGGTTCATCAGTTCACGGCCCTTCAAAACAAGGCCGAGGGAAGGATCCGGTTCAACCTCGCTGAATACTTCAACCACCGGCCTGGGCTCTCTTTTATCGAGGTGATATTTTATCTTTTCCACATATCCCAGGTCGGCCATAACCCGGTCGGTAACAATAAACGCCCTGGCCATGCCGGGCATTTTGGAAAGGTACTGCACCGAGCCCCTTTCGAAATAAACCCTTTCGGGCACTTTAAACCACTGCATGTTTACCCGCCTCTTGGCCACCCTTTTGATATTGATAAGATTGACGGCGCTAACGTTGGCCGTGGTGGTGTTCCTGCCAAAAGAGCCGCAGCCCAGGGTCAGGGAGGGCATATTGGTGTTATAGATATCGCCTATTGCCCCATGAGTGGCAGGAGCATTTACGATGATCCGCCCGGCCATTATCCTGCGGGCAAACTCGCCGATAAGCCTTTCATCGCCTGAATGGATTACTGCCGAGTGGCCCATCCCGCCAAACTCCACTATTTTTTCACACAGTTCGATTCCCTCCTGCCAGCTAGCGACGGTGTAATAAGCCAGGATGGGGCATAGCTTTTCGCGGGAAAGGGGATATTCCGGCCCCACCCCGCCCAGCCTGGCAATAAGGATTTTAGTCCCGGGCGGCACAGGAAAACCGGCCATCCGGGCAATCTCCTCCGCCGGCCGGCCTACCACCTCCGGGCTCATGGAACACGACTCGCCGCACGTAGCCAGGCGCTCGAGCAGTTTTACTTCACCGGGATTCATAAAATAGCAGCCGTACTGCGACAAGAGGTGCTCAACTGCGCCGGCCACTTCCCGGTCAACCACCAGGCCCTGCTCAGAAGCGCAGATCATGCCGTTATCAAAGGTCTTGCTAAGAATCAGGTCGGTTACCGCCCTTCTCAGGCCGGCCGACTTCTCAATATAGCAGGGCACATTGCCCGGTCCCACTCCCAGCGCCGGCTTGCCGCTGCTGTAGGCCGACCGGACCATGGCCGAGCCCCCGGTAGCAAGGATCAGCGAAACGCCCGGGTGGGCCATCAGCATTTTGGCAGCCTCTATTGAGGGCTGTTCGACCCAGCCGATGCAATGTTCCGGTGCTCCGGCGGCAACTGCCGCGTTAAGCATTATTTTGGCCGCTGCGGCACTACACCGTTGCGCGCCGGGGTGAAAACAAAAGACTATGGGGTTTCTGGTTTTAATGGAAATTAGGGATTTGAACAAAGTGGTGGAGGTGGGATTGGTTACCGGGGTCACCCCGGCTATCACTCCGGCTGGCTCGGCCACTTCTTCATAGTCCTCTTCTTCATTTTTATTTATAATGCCGACGGTTTTATGGTATTTAATGCTGTGATAAACGTATTCCGTAGCAAAAATGTTCTTGGTAATTTTATCCTCAAGCACTCCCCTGCCGGTTTCCTCAACGGCCATCCTGGCCAGTTCCATGTGCTGGTCAAGACCGGCCAGGGCCATTGCCTTAACTATCCTGTCCACGTCTTCCTGGCCGTATTCCAAAAACCGGCACAAGGCCTCCTGCGCTTTCCCCACCAGTTCATCGATCTTACTTTTGGCGCTTTCATCACCGGGCCTGTCTTTTTCCGCCAGTTCAGGCATTTTAATCCCCCGCTATGAGACCCTATTTTTTTATAATCAAGTATCCCCACCTGAACTGTTAATATACAGCCCTGCATTTTTAAATAAAATCACGTCTTTTATCTAAAAAAGCCCCATAATTAGACGCACAGAACAACTGGATTGTTACGGCAATCCAGCATTTAATTTTTTATAAAAGACATACTGACATAAGAAGGTGCCGAAAGGAAATAATATTTATGAAGATTCAGGCCTGCAGGTGAGCTGCTATTCAATTCCCTTTTTCAATAATAATTAATACTATTAATTAAAGGCGTGAAGCTTCACTAGATGTCTGAAAAGCAGATTACCCTACTTTACCGGCTGGCCCGGTTATACGGAATTGAAACCGTCTACCGCGATTTTACAGGCAACTACCGCCATGCACCGCTCCGTACGCTGCTGGCGGCTCTTCGTGCCCTTGGTGCGCCGGTAACATATCTTTCCGACGTGCCGGATGCTGTCAGGGAAAAAATGCAGGAGAAATGGCGGCACTGCTGTGAACCGGTAGCAGTAGCCTGGAGTGGAAAGCCCGCTCCCCTGGCCCTGCGCCTGCCCGCCCGGCTGGCAGAATGCCTTGCCGGATTCAGGCTGGTTCTTGAAAACGGAAAGGAATTTCGCTGGGCCCGCAAACTTGCCCGCCTGCCCCTGCTGCAGGCGGTACGGCTGGAAGGCGTCGGTTACGAGCTTAGAAGGCTTGACCTGCCTTCCGGTTTACCCTGGGGATATCACCAGCTAAAAGTTGAATTGCCGGCAGGGCAGCATGAAGTTTTGATTATATCGGCCCCTTGGCGGGCTTACACTGCGGCAAACAAACGGCTGTGGGGGGTTTTTATCCCGCTCTACGCCCTTCATTCCGCCCGGAGCTGGGGCGCCGGCGACTTTACCGACCTCGAGGAATTGCTGCGCTGGACCCACAGCCTCGGCGGCGGTATGGCCGGTACTTTGCCCTTGCTGGCCGCCTTTCTCGACGAGCCGTTTTCTCCCAGTCCCTACGAGCCGGTAAGCCGCCTGTTCTGGAATGAGTTTTACCTGGATATCTGCCGGGTGGAAGAGCTGAAAAGAAGCAGTGCGGCCAGGGAACTGCTTGCCTCTCCTGCTTTTCAAAGGGAAGTTGCTGAACTCAGGCAAACCTCCCTGGTCGACTACCGCCGCATAATGTCTTTGAAGCGGAGAATTCTGGAGCATTGCGCCAAAACTTGCTATGCCGAAAACTCTGGGCGGTTGGCCGGCCTGCACCGCTGGGCCCGGGAAAATCCTGCAGCGCAGGACTATGCCTGCTTTCGCGCCGCTGCCGAACGGCAGCGCTCCGGTTGGCCTGAATGGCCTGCCCGTATGAAAGAAGGGCACATCCAGGAAGGCGACTACGATCCAGAAGCCAAGCACTATCATCTGTACGTACAGTGGTTGGCCCATCAGCAACTGAAGAACCTGTCCGCCAGAGCAAGAGAAAGAGGACAAAGCCTTTACCTGGATTTTCCGCTTGGTGTTCACAGCGCCGGGTACGACGTCTGGCGCGAGCGCAATGTTTTTGCTACGGGAGCCAGTTGCGGCGCTCCGCCGGATCCTTTATACAGCAAAGGACAGAACTGGGGGTTTCCTCCTCTCCATCCGGAACGGATCCGCGAGCAGGGCTATCGTTACTTCTCCGCTTGTCTGCGCAATCACCTTCAATATGCCGGCATTCTGCGCCTGGACCACATAATGGGTCTGCATCACCTTTACTGGGTGCCGGAAGGCTTTCCGGCCACCGAAGGGGTATATGTACGCTACCGGGCGGAAGAGTTTTATGCAATTCTAACGCTGGAGTCCAACCGGCACAAGGCCGTAATTGTAGGCGAGGATTTGGGAACCGTACCCGGTTACGTGCGTACAGGCATGTGCCGGCACGAACTTCACAGAATGTACATAATGGCACTGGAATTAAAAGGCAGAGCCGGCCGGGTTCTGCAACCAGTTCCTGCCGTTGCCCTGGCGGCACTTAATACTCACGACACACCGCCCTTTGCCGCTTTCTGGCGCAGCAGGAAGGGAACCGTTGAACGAGTAGCCCTGCCCGTCTTTTTGTACCGCCAGGGCCACCTTGCAGTTCCCACAACTCAAACCAGGGCAGTCCTGGAAGCCTGCCTGAAGTACCTGGCCGCCAGCCGGGCCAGGCTTTTCCTGGTAAACATGGAGGATCTGTGGATGGAAACCCTGCCCCAAAATGTTCCGGGCACGGCCGGCGAATATCCCAATTGGCACAGGAAAGCACGCCATGCCCTGGAAGAATTCTGCCAGATGCCTGAGGTTGTGGAGGTGTTGCACGAAATCAGCTTTTTAAGAGATTTTCCGGCATGCGCCGGAAAGCCCCAGCTTCTACAATAGTTCATATGCCCTGCAATAGGAGTGTTCAGTTATGCCTTGCAATAATATAAGTTCTGGTGCGACATACCTGGGAGACGGCTTCTGTTTTTTCCGGGTGTGGGCGCCCCGTTCGGAAAAAGTCGCGGTCCATCTTTTGACGCCCCAGGAGCGCTTAATCCCCCTGCAGCGGGCAGAACGTGGTTATCACTGTGGAAAGGCGGCGGGAGTCGAACCCGGCAGCCTCTATTATTATCTCCTGGACGGAAAAAAAGAACGGCCTGATCCTGCTTCGCGGTACCAGCCTGAAGGTGTTCACGGCCCGTCGCAGGTGCTCGGCCGCTGCAATTTTGCCTGGACCGATCATGGCTGGCGCGGGTTGTCCCTAAAAGAATTAATCTTTTACGAAATTCACGTGGGGACTTTCACCCCACAAGGCACCTTCGACGCCATTATCCCGCGGCTGGAAAGCATCCGGGAACTGGGAGCAACGGCTATTGAGCTGATGCCCGTCGCCCAGTTCCCCGGCAGGCGCAACTGGGGATACGACGGTGTCTATCCTTTTGCCGTGCAGAATTCCTACGGAGGGCCGGACGGCCTGAAACGGCTGGCAGATGCCTGCCACCGCCACGGACTGGCCTTGTTTCTAGATGTGGTATACAACCACCTGGGGCCCGAGGGGAACTATCTGAGGGATTTCGGCCCCTATTTCACCGACCGCTACCGTACGCCGTGGGGGGAAGCGGTTAATTTTGACGGGCCCGGCAGCAATGAGGTGCGGCAATTCTTCATTGAAAATGCCCTTTACTGGCTGACGGAGTACCACCTTGACGGGCTCCGCCTGGATGCCGTCCACGCCATAACAGACAAGTCCGCCCTGCCGTTCCTGGAAGAGCTGGCTGACGCCGTACACCGGCAGGCAAACGAACTGGGCCGCAGGATTTATCTAATTGCCGAGAGCGACTTGAACGACCCCCGCTTAATCTGGCCGCGGGAGCGGGGCGGCCTCGGTCTTGACGGCCAGTGGAGCGATGACTTCCACCACGCCCTGCATTCCCTTCTGACAGGGGAAAAGAACGGATATTACCAGGACTTCGGCACCGTTGAGCACCTGGCCGGCGCTTTCCGGGAAGGTTATGTCTATACCGGACAGTACTCCGCCTACCGGCAGAGGCGCCACGGCAAAACGCCCGGACCGGCCGGGGCCTGCCGGTTCGTGGTTTTTATCCAGAACCATGACCAGGTGGGCAACCGTGCCGGGGGTGAAAGGCTGAGCAGCCTGGTCGACTTTGACAGGCTGAAGCTGGCGGCCGGAACATTGCTCCTTTCGCCGTTCTTGCCTTTAATCTTCATGGGCGAGGAATACGCGGAAACATCGCCTTTTCTGTACTTCACCAGTCACTCCGACCCGGAGCTGGCCAACTCTCTGCACGAGTGGCGCAAAAAAGAATTCGCGGCCTTCCGGTGGAGCGTCCAGGTGCCAGACCCGCAGGATGAAACAACTTTCCTGCGCTCCTGCCTGCACTATGAGCTGCACCGGGAGGGCCGCCACAGCGTGCTGCGCGACTTTTACCGCGAACTGATCCGCCTGCGCCGGGAAATACCGGCCCTCTCAGAACTAAGCCGGGAAAACCTGCAGGCCGGAGCCTGCAACCGGGAGCAGGCATTATTGGTAAGGCGCTGGAGCAGCAGCAGCGAGGTCTGCATCATACTTTCCTTCAACGGCAAAACTATAAAAACCGCCCTGCCCCTGCCTGCCGGCAACTGGCGCAAACTGCTGGACTCGGCAGAAGAACGCTGGCTGGGCAGCGGCAGCAAAGTTCCCGCTGCCCTCGCATCGCAGGGCGAGGTAGGGGTCACCTTATCCCCCTGGGAATGCCTGCTGTTTGAAAAAGTAAAGGAGGATTGATTTCAGCGATGGAGCGATACATTTGCGTGCACGGACATTTCTACCAGCCGCCGCGGGAAAACCCGTGGCTTGAGGATGTAGAGCTGCAGGATTCAGCCTATCCCTACCACGACTGGAACGAGCGGATTACCGCTGAATGCTACGAACCGAACACGGCTTCGCGCATTTTATCAGAAGGCGGCTGGATTAAAAAAATCTTGAACAACTATTCCAAAATAAGCTTTAACTTCGGCCCCACCCTGCTTTCCTGGATGGAAAAAAAAGTACCGGAGGTCTACCAGGCAATAATCGAGTCCGACAAAGAAAGCAAACAAAATTTTTCCGGGCACGGTTCGGCTTTTGCCCAGTGCTACAATCACATGATCATGCCCCTGGCCAACAGGACCGACAAGTATACCCAGGTAGTCTGGGGCATAAAGGATTTCGAGAAACGCTTCGGCAGGAAGCCGGAAGGCATGTGGCTGCCGGAAACCGCCGTGGACCTGGAAACCCTCGACATAATGGCAGAACACGGCATCAGTTTTACCGTTCTGGCTCCCTACCAGGCCTCGCGGTTCCGCCGGATAGGGGAAGAATACTGGCACGAGGCGGGGGGCAGGATAGATACAACCACGCCTTATCTGATCAACCTGCCTGAATCGGGGCGGAAAATAGCCGTCTTCTTTTACAATGCCGACATCTCCAGGGCCGTTGCTTTTGAAAGACTGCTCGTTAACGGTGAGCGTTTTGCCGGGCGGCTGCTGGGCGGCTTTGCCCAGCGCAGCGAACCGCAGGTGGTAAATATTGCCACCGACGGCGAAACTTACGGCCATCACCACCGCCACGGAGATATGGCCCTGGCCTATGCCCTTGACTATATCGAATCAAACAGGCTGGCCCGGCTTACCAACTACGCCCAGTACCTGGAGCTGCATCCTCCTCAATTTGAAGTGGAAATTTTCGAAAACACCGCCTGGAGCTGTGCCCACGGGGTCGAACGGTGGCGTAGCAACTGCGGCTGTAATTCGGGCACCATGCCCGGGGCCAGCCAGGCCTGGCGCACCCCCCTGCGCAATGCCCTGGACTGGCTGCGGGATACGGTGGCCTCTAAATACGATGAAAAATGCAGGCAGTACCTGAAGGACCCGTGGGCGGCGCGAAACGATTATATTTCGGTCATCCTGGACCGCTCGGCGGAAAGCCTCTGGCATTTCTTCGAGAAGCACAGCACCCGCATACTTTCTCCGGAAGAACGGTCCTGCGTTTTAAAGCTGCTGGAGCTGCAACGCCACGCCATGCTCATGTATACTAGTTGCGGCTGGTTTTTTGACGAGCTTTCAGGAATTGAGACTGTCCAGATAATCAAATACGCAGCCCGGGTGATCCAGTTGGCCCAGGATCTTTTTAACGACCAGAACATCGAATCCCGTTTTCTGGTAAAGCTGGAACAGGCAAAAAGCAATATCCCCGAACACCGCGACGGGGCCCGCATCTACGAAAAATTCGTCAGGCCGGCAATGGTTGATCTCATCAAGGTGGGAGTGCATTACGCCATTTGTTCTTTGTTCGACGCCTATGATGATAAGTCTCACATTTTTTGCTATGAGGTTCACCGGAAAGACTGCCAGAGCCGCCTGACCGGGGCGTCCAGGCTTACCGTAGGCAAAGCCGGGGTCACCTCGATAATCACCCGCGAATCGGCAGATTTGGTCTACGGAGTATTTAACCTGGGCAACCACCACGTAAATGCCGGCGTCCGTTTCTATCAGGACGAGGAGTGCTACAATAAAATGGTCCAGGAGATTACCGGCGCCTTTGACCGGGCCGACTATGCCGGGGTCATCAGGTTGCTGGACCATTATTTTGGAGAGGCTACCTATTCTCTGAGGCAGCTTTTCCGGGACAAGCAGCGGAAAGTTCTGGATCAGATTCTTGATACCACTCTCTCCGGGATTGCGGCCGAATACCGCAATATCTATGAACGCCATGCGCCGTTAATGCGGTTCCTAAATGACCTGAACATTCCACAGCCAAAGGTGCTGCATACGGCAGCCGAGTTCGTCCTAAATTCAAATCTTCGCCAGGCTTTCCTGGAGGAAACGCCGGACCTCGAAAAGATCACGGCCCTTCTGGAAGAGGCCAGGACACTTGGCATACCACTAGACAGCAGGGTTCTGGGTTATGTCATTGAGCAAATCCTTGCCCGTACCGGGGAGCAGCTTAAGGCAAAACCTGACGATCTGTCCCTGATCAGGCAACTGGACGCAGTTGTAGGCCTGGTCAGAACACTGCCCTTTGAAGTTGACCTGTGGAAGGTGCAGAACATTTATTACCGCCTGTTTCAGACAGTCTACCGCGGTTACCTGGAAAAAGCCGCGAAAGGCGACGAATCCGCCCGGGCCTGGGTCGACCAGTTTAACTCCCTGGGAGATAAACTGAAGATGCGGAGAGAGCTGTAAAATGGCCGCGCTCAGAATTCCCGACTCCACTTACCGGCTCCAGTTTAACCGGCAGTTTCGCTTTTCAGATGCCCGGGCGCTCGTACCTTATCTTTACGAACTGGGTATCAGCGATATTTACGCCTCTCCCCTGCTCGAAGCCAGGCCGGGAAGCCTCCACGGCTATGACGTAACCGACCCGGCCCGCCTGAACCCGGAGCTTGGAAGCATGGATGATTTCCTTAAGTTCACAGAAACCCTGAGGCATTACCGGATGGGTCTTCTGCTTGACATCGTGCCCAACCACATGGCGGCAAGCACCGAGAACAGATGGTGGCTAGACGTCCTGCGGAACGGGCAGGACTCGGCCTATGCCTCTTTCTTTGACATCGACTGGACCCCGTTAAGAAAAGGTCTGAGCGGCAAAATCCTGCTCCCGGTACTGGGCGATTATTATGCCAGAGTTTTGGAAAAGCGGGAGCTCAATCTTGAATTGGGGGAAGACGGTTTCTGGGTGAGTTACTATGATAAGCGCTTGCCGGTAAATACCGGTTCTTCCAGAACAATTCTCACAGGCTGGCTTGAAAAGCTTTCAAAAAAATGTGAGGCAGCAACGGAAACAGCAAAATCGCTTGACCTCCTCAAAGGAACAGATGGCCGCACCGGAAAAGAAAAAGATGCAGATATTTTCCGGCAGGCCTGGAAAATTTTCTGGCGACTCTACGGCACTTCACCTGAAGTGAGGCAATTTGCCCTTGAGGAGTTGCATTCTTTAAACGGGCAAGCAGGCCAACCGGATACCCTCGTCCTCCTTGACCGGGTGCTTGCGGCGCAGGCCTACCGCCTGGCCTACTGGCGGGCCGCCAGTGAGGAAATAAACTACAGGCGCTTTTTTGACATAAACGAGCTGGTATCATTACGAATCGAGGACGAAAATGTTTTTGATACCACCCATGCCTTCATTTTCCGGTTGGCCGAAGAAGGGCTGGTTACCGGTTTCAGGATCGACCACATTGACGGCCTGCACGATCCCCAGGCTTATCTGGAAAGGCTCCAAAACCGCCTGGCCGGCAACGGAAAGCGCCCCGGCTTTTATGTGGTAGCAGAAAAAATACTGGGCAGCGGTGAAGAACTGCCCGCCGGGTGGCAGGTATACGGTACCACCGGTTACGACTTTTTAAACGCCGTAAATAAACTATTTATTGACAGAAAAGGGGCTGCAGAGCTAGGTAGCTATTATGCGGGCCTGAGCGGCAGCAGTAAGGACTTCGCCACCGTTGTTCACGATCAAAAACGCCGGGTTATGACCAGCCTTTTTAGGGGTGAAGTGCGCAACCTGACGCACCGGCTGGGCCTGCTGGCAGAGGAGGACCGGCGCGGTCGCGATCTCACCCTGGCCGAACTTGAGCAGGCCCTCATAGAGGTTACCGCCTGCCTTAGCGTATACCGCACTTATATACGCGGTTTTACGGTGGCAGAGAGGGACCGCAAGTATATCGAAGATGCCTTTTCCGGAGCCGTCCGGCGGTGCCCGGAGGCCAGACAGGCCAGCGAATTCCTGAAGCAAGTGCTTCTTTTGGATTTCCCGGAGAACCTTACTGAAGTGAAGCGCGAGGCCTGGCTGGCCTTCGCCATGCGCTGGCAGCAGTTTACCGGCCCAATCACGGCTAAAGGCTTAGAGGATACCGCCCTGTACCTTTACAATCGGCTTATTTCACTTAACGAGGTAGGGGGCAACCCCGGTTCCACCGGAATTACCGCGGCATATTTTCACCGCCTGAACCGGGCCAGAAAGGAACGACTGCCTCACACTCTCAACGCCACTTCAACCCACGATACCAAGCGGAGCGAGGATGTAAGGAGCAGAATCAACGTGCTTTCGGAGATTCCCGCCCTCTGGAGGCAAAGGGTGGAACGCTGGCGCAAATGGAACAGCCGCAAAAAACAAGAGTTAAACGGCCGGCCGGTACCAGATACCGTAACGGAATACTTTATCTACCAGACTCTGATTGGGGCCTGGCCGCTGCAGGATGATGATGTTCCGGGTTTTGTCAAAAGAATGCAGGGTTATGTTGTTAAGGCCGCCCGGGAAGCCAAGGTTTTCTCTAGCTGGCTTAAGCCTGACATGACTTACGAAAAGGCGCTGGTACAATTCACGGAATCAGTGTTGGTGCAGGCAGACGACAACCGTTTTCTGCAGGATTTTATTGAATTTCAAAAAATTACCGCCTTCTACGGGGCTATATATTCCCTGGCCCAGGTGCTTCTTAAAATTACCTCACCAGGAGTGCCTGATTTTTACCAGGGAACAGAACTATGGGATTTCAGCCTTGTGGACCCGGACAACCGGCGCCCGGTTGATTTTACAAAGAGGGTAAGATTTTTAGAAAAACTGAAGGAGGAAGAAACCGCTGGCCAGCTCGAGCTGGCCAGACGGCTCCTCGGCGACTGGCAAGACGGCAAGGTAAAACTCTACCTGACCTGCAAAGCCCTTAATTTTCGCAGGAGCAATCAAAAGCTTTTTGCCGCCGGCAAGTATATTCCCGTGGCGGCCGGCGGCATCCACAGCAAGCACGTATGCGCTTTCGCCCGGCAACTGGAAAATCGTTGGATCCTTGTAGCAATACCCCGCCTGCTGATCAGGCTTCAGCAGGCAGGCCAGGCGGGCTGCAGCGGGGAGCCCGTGCTACCTGCTGCCCTCCTGCCGCCTGAAGGAATATGGGGTGAAGGCGCTCTCTTTCTGCCCCGTCATTCGCCGGCGGGCTGGCAAAACGTGTTAACGGGTGAAATTTTGCATACAAAAAATTGCTCCGGCACTTCCCGCAGGGTCATCCTCCTTGAGGAAGTCTTCAGGAATTTTCCCGTCGCCTTACTTGCAGGAGAGTAGAAAAATGATTAGAAATTATTTATCTTATAATTTTTAACTTTTTATTTAAAACTTATTATTTTGGTTAAGGAGGAACCCAAACATGACCCGTTTTAAACTTCAAGATTACGAAGGCATAGCAGGCAGCGCTCTGATCGAAGAAATACGGAACCTCGGTGAAAAATTAAAGGGCTTTAACATTCTGCACATAAATTCCACTTTGGTCGGCGGCGGCGTGGTAGAAATTCTTAACTCGCTGGTACCCCTGATGCAGGAAGCAGGACTGTTGGCCAGGTGGGAGGTGCTTGAAGGCGGTCCCGAATTTTTCAACACCACCAAGCAGTTCCACAACGGCATGCACGGGCAACCGGTTAATATCACCGGTGAAATGCTTAAAAGCTATTTAGCCGCAGCACAGCAGAACCATCACCTGGTGGAGGGACATGCTGACCTCATTGTACTCCACGACCAGCAACCGCTGGGGCTTACCGCCTTTCGCGGCGAGAGCGAGGCCTGCTGGCTTTGGTACTGCCACATCGATCCCCGCTACGCCGTGCCGGAAGTATGGTACTTTCTGGCGCCAATGGCTGCCGTCTGCGATGTAGCCGTTTTCCACCTGCCCGAATACGCCCGCGACTTGCCTTTGCTTCAATACTTCATGCCACCGGCCATAGATCCCCTGTCCGATAAAAACAGGGATGTTTCACCTAAAGAATACGAGGAGGTTTTAAAAAGAATCGGCGTTGATCCTGAAGGGCCGCCTGTCATCCTGCAGGTATCCCGGTTCGACCGGCTGAAGGATCCTATTGGAGTTATCCAAGCCTTTAAACTCGTAAGAAAAAACCGTGAATGCCGCCTGATTTTAGCCGGCGGCAGCGCCGACGACGACCCAGAAGGGGCTGCCGTACTGGAGGAAGTGCGGGCAGAGGCTGAAGGCAATTCGGATATTATGGTGCTTTCGCTGGCTCCGGACGCCAACCTGGAAATAAACGTGCTCCAGAGGCGTGCCGAGGTAATAATCCAGAAATCGCTGCGGGAAGGCTTTGGGCTCACGGCTACCGAGGCCCTGTGGAAGGCCAAGCCGCTGGTGGCAACACCAGCAGGGGGGCTGGTACACCAGGTGCTGGACGGGAAAACAGGCCTTATTGCCAGAACGGTGGAGGAAGCCGCAGAAAAACTGATAACACTGCTCGATAACGAGGAACTTGGTAAATTCCTGGGCGCTACCGGGCGCGAGCATGTCCGGCAGAATTATATCCTGCCGGTTTACCTGCGCAACTGGATGAAGCTCTTAACAATGATTGCCAGAAAACGTTAAAACGGCCCGCCCGGGGGCTCCGCTTAGCACAAAACCGGAGCTTCTGGCGTCCCCAGCTCAAAATTTTTTAAAAAAGAGCATAAAATGGGCACACGAAAGGGGGCGCCTTTAAGGGCGCCCCGTGCTCCTTACCTGACGCATTTTAGAAGTTTAACCAGCGTAACGGCGGCTTCGGCCCTGGTAACGGGTGCTTTAGGCATAAACTTTCCTTCCAGCGGCTCGATCAGACCCAGCCCGGCTGAGATCGCGACGTGGCCCCTGAGATGATCGGCTATTTCACCCGCGTCGGCAAAATTGAGCAGGTAAATGTCACCCAGCCGGGCCGCCTGGTACAGCCCTAGGGCGTGTACCGTCAGCCTGGCCAGAAACTCCCGGCTGACCGGCGCATCTGGATTGGGCTTCTCACCGTACTGGATGATTCCCATGCTGGCCGCCATATCGTAATACCGCTGATACCACGGTTCCTTGCCGGCTGCCGCTCCGGCCCGGTATTCCCTGTCCGGCCTCTGGCTTTTCACCAGCATGGCAATCAGTTCGGCCTGGGTTATAACGTCATCCGGCCGGAATTTTCCGTTATCACCGGCAACCACACCGGCACCGGCCAGCAGTTCCACCGCTTCACGGGCAGGATGCCCCTCCAGGTCGGTAAATTTTTCCACACCCTTATGCTTTGTTACTATCTCTCCCTGAAAATCCAGGGGCAGGCCGGTAAAAGCATCCAGCATGGCAAAATCCCGCCTGGACAGGCGATATACCAGTTTCATCGCATTCTTTCCGGACCCTGCCAAGCCGTCCCGGGAGCCGGCCCGTACATAGGCCAGCGTTAGCGGGGCTTCCTGCAGGTACCTGTTGGCGGCTTCCTCCCGGCTCATAATACCCGCCTGGGCGGGAAATTCCACATCCCACCAATCCATCCGGTAGCTGACAATCTCCCCTGTAGAGCTTTCCACACTCACATAAAAGCCGTTCGCGGGAAACTTTGCCCCGCCGGTCAGCCGAACCCAGTTAAAGACGTACAGGCCGGGCAAAGGTTTTCCGGCCGGATCAGCAAACATTTCCGGGCGGCAAAACCTGAATGCCGTCTGCCCCCATTTGGCAGGCTGAACCTTTTTAATGAATTCTTCGGCAATCCGGCGGGCAGCATCCTCGCCGTACTTTACCTCCTCCGGCTTAAGAACGTAAAGCGGACGGTAACGGCCGGCATTGAAGGAAACCAGTTCTCCGGTTGCCGCATCAACCCCAACACTGAGCCACTTCTGCCCAGCCCCGTTTTCCTGCTCGTCATCAGCACACCAGCTAAAGTGCCAGGTCTTTTTATCTTTGAACATATAATCCTGTTCCAGCCTGCTGCTGTTCAAAATATAGCCGGCAGGGATTTTTACCGCAGACATGGCTGCCTGCAGAGCTTTTTCCACCGGCAGCAATTTTTTTGCCTCCTCCACGGCAACCTCCTCAACCGGGGACAGGGAGGTCAGATCTCTGGCAAATTTCATGTGCTCGTCCCCGCCGCCACCGCCGGGATAGATGTAGTAATTGCTTTCGTCCCGCTTAAGCAGCTTGCCGGTAAAAGCATCGATAAGCACCTCGCCGTTTTGCTCGGGCAGCCGGTAGACTAGCTTCAGGGGCACTTCCCTGCCCCCCGGAATGCCCGGCCGGAAATATTCCAGCTCAGGCGCCGCCTCAGAACGAAACGCCTGCCCGGCCTGCGACGGAGTTATGCATCCGGTTGCCGGCGGGAACTCCGCGATTTCCTCCCAGTTTAAGCCGAAGCCGGTCACCTCGCCAGTGTCGCCGCTGACACTGACGTTGATCCCGTTTTCCGGATAGGTTACACCGTTGACCACCCTGGCAAAATCATAACTATATATCACCGGCCCCCGGGCCTGCAGCAGCGGCACCGGGTAATAATCGCCGCCGGGCTGGAGCCTGGTCTGCCTGAAACGCTCCGGCTGCAGCTTTTTTGCCATTGCGGCGGCAATGCCCTCGGCCTGTTCCCTTGTATACCTAGGCAGGCCGTGGTTTTCCCGGCCGGGCGTTTCCGGTACCCACCGGTTCATGCTCCAGATCTCCCCTGTTTCAGCGTTCACCATGACGTTCATATAGCCGCCGGGCTCCCTGCTGCGGCTCCAGCGCAGCTCCCAGAATGACCTTCCCTCCGACCGGCTAAAGCCGGTAGAAAACTGGTCGAAAAAATCCTCCGGCACCGGAAAGGCCTCCTTGGCTATCACCACGGCCTGTTCCAGGCTGACGGCATATTGTCTTTCTGACGGTTCTACAGCTTTTATGCCTGCCGGAATTATCACTCCGGCCTTTTCCTTTGCCCCAACGCCTGAAGCAGAAGTTCCAGCCAGCACCTTTCCCGGCAGCAAAAACATAAGGCTTAGGGCAAGGCCCGCTGCAGCCGCTCCGGTAACCACCCTTTTCAATTTTTCAGTTCCTTCTTTTTCGAACAATTTTCTTCCAGCCCCCTTTCTAAATAAATAATACCTGCATACATCCCGCCTGGCAATAAAAACCAGAGGCGCCCTGGCAATTTTATCCGACAATTGTTAGACGGCTGCCGCCGCCCTCCGGTTCGGCGCCGTATTTACATTTTTATTCTTTAAGTGCTATCATAAAATGAAGCGCACATAAAAAGCGCATACCAGGCCTGGGAAAAATCTTTGACTAAAATCTATGACTGGCAGGAGCTGGCAGTTAAATGAAGGTTGACAATAGCCAGATGAAGGTTCTGGCAGGCCGTTACCTGCGCCGGGACGAAAACGGGAATGTAATTGAAACGCCTGAGGAAATGTGCTGGCGGGTGGCGCGGTGCGTGGCGGCAGCAGAGGAAAAGTTTGGCGCGGATTGCAAAGAAGTTGCGGAATGGGCGGAAAGGTTTTTTGCCGTAATGGACGCTCTTGAATTTCTTCCGAACAGCCCCACACTGATCAACTGCGGCCCAGCCGGAGGACAACTGGCCGCCTGTTTCGTCCTGCCCCTGGCAGACAGCATTGAAAAAATATTCAGCACGCTCAAGTACACCGCCATCATCCACAAAAGCGGCGGCGGTACAGGCTTTGACTTTTCCCGGCTGCGCCCAAAAAACAGCCCGGTGCGCGGCACGGGGGGTAGGGCTTCCGGTCCGGTGAGCTTCATGCGGGTTTTTAACGCCGCCACGGAAGAAATAAAACAGGGCGGAGTGCGGCGCGGAGCCAACATCGGCATCCTGCGCGCGGATCATCCGGACATTATGGAATTCATTGCCTGCAAGGCAGATGAAGGCACCTTCCGCAACTTTAACCTGTCCGTGGCTGCAACCGGCGATTTTTTTACCGCAGTCGAGCGCGGCAGCAGGTGGCCACTTTCGTTTAACGGCAAGGTTTACCGGGAAGCAGAGGCCCGGGAGATTTTTTATAGCATAGCCCGCCACGCCCACGCCAGCGGCGAGCCGGGAATGCTCTTTATCGACTCCATTAACCGCGCCAACCCGACACCCTCTCTGGGGCAAATCAGCGCCACCAACCCCTGCGGCGAACAGCCACTCCTGCCCTATGAGTCGTGCAACCTGGGCTCCATCAACCTGTCGCGCCTGACAAAAGGCACGGGGGTGGACTGGGAACGCCTTGGCCTGTTAGTGCAACTGGCCGTGCGGTTTTTGGACGATGTAATCGAGGTCAACCGCTTCCCCCTTCCGCAAATTGCCAAAGCCACCTTGCGCACCCGCAAAATAGGGCTGGGCGTAATGGGCTGGGCGGATATGCTGTTTAAGTTAGGCATTCCCTATGACTCCGGCGCGGCGTTGGCCCTGGCGGAAGAGGTAATGTCCTTTATTTTGCAAAAAGCGCGGGAGGCTTCGGCCGGGCTTGCCCGTCAACGAGGGCCCTTTCCCTCCTGGCGGCAGTCGGTTTATTATCCTGAACTGCCCCTTCGAAACGCCACCCTCACCACTATCGCCCCGACCGGGTCGATCAGCGCCATTGCCGGCACCTCATCCGGCATTGAGCCAGTATACGCCCTGGTTTACTCACGCCTTGTCCTGGATGACGAAAAAATACTGGTGATTAACAAGCCCTTTTTGCAATACCTGGAAACTGAAATTAAACCTGAATCAGGAGAAAACATTCTTAAAAAGCTGGAGACGGGCGTTAGCCTGCAGAGCCTGCCCGCAATAAAGCCGGAAGCGCGGGCGGTTTTTAAGACGGCCCTGGAAATTGCGCCGGACTGGCACCTAAAGATGCAGGCCGCCTTTCAAAAATATACAGACAATGCCGTAAGCAAGACGATAAACCTGCCTGCCAATGCCACGGTGGATGAAATAGCCTCCATTTTCCGGAAGGCATACCAGCTCGGTTTAAAAGGGGTTACCGTCTACCGCACCGGTTCAAGGAGCGGCCAGCCGCTTGTGCCGCCGCACGGCTGCAGTTCCTGCCGCCCCGCTTAATTTTAATGCTTTTCGCCGGCACTCCGGGCGGTATTGCCGGAGTGGGGCTGCGGCAGCAAAAAAGCGCCCGGAAATTGCTTGCCGGGCGCCCTGCCTCTAAAACTCAATGTACCGGATGCGGTTCGGATCCACCTTCTCCAGGGCCGCCAGTTCCTCCTGGTGTGAAATAATCTTTTTCTTAGCTGTCATAGCCTGTTTAACCCGGCCCGGCATTTATTGTTTAAAAAGCATTTCAAAAACCGCGGAGCGTTTAAATAACGTTTAAATAAAAAAACCGGCAGCTTTTTAAGCCCCGGCCTTAGCCTCATTCAATTCCCAAAACTTCCCTGGCTATTCTTATTATTTCATCGGGATTAAAAGGCTTTGTAATGTAAAGATCGGCCCCGACTTCTCTCCCCCTGCGCCTGTCCACTTCCTGCCCTTTGGCGGTAAGCATGACAATATAAACATTTTCCATTTTTAAATCGTTTTTCCTGACTTTATCAGTTGAAATCCTGAAACCCGCATGAAATCTAGAAAAATAGAAAACAATATGCGCATTTTGCCACTACTGCCTGTTTTGCTGGCGAGTGGCAAACTCTTCTACGCTGGTAATATTACCCGGCGGCGCAATCCGCATCAAACGTAAAATCTTTTTGCTTAACTCCATACTCTGTGTCTTGATAAAATACGCATTTCCGCCAATTTCGACCTCGGCAAAGTTGAGAGAATTCAAGGCTTCCCGAATAGCTTCCGGGGAAGCATTTTCTCCGGCTTGCCGGAGCTTAAATTCCAGGGTGCGTTCGAGTAGAAAAGCAAGGAAGCAAATTACAAAATGTCCCTTAATCCGCCGTTCGGTCCAGTGAAAAACCGGCCGGACTTCCAAGGTGCTTTTCATTACGCGGAAAGATTCTTCTATCCGCCACAGGTTGTGGTAGGCAGCCAGAATATCTCTGGCGCTCATTTCTTTCTCGCTGGTCTGGATGCCGTAATAACCGTCAAATTGCTCCTCCCGAGCAATGGCTTCTTCGTCCAGGATCCATGTCCCAGTACAATCTATTTCTTTGAGATATTTCTTGCCGCCGCGTTTGTTGCTGGCTTGAATTTTCGCCTTGCTTTCCAAAAGATTTTGGGCCTTGGCAATTAGCCTCTCCCGGTCGGCCCGGTCTTTTTCCGCCCGGCGGCTAGAGTAGGTAACGATCAATTTCTCCGGTAATTGGTATTTTTGACCTTCGGCAGTAAATTCGTTTAGATATTCAATAACTTTATAGCGGATAACTTCTTCACCATCGTTTATTTCTTGGTACCCATTCTCGCTTAAGATTTCATCAGTAATCTCTTTCTTCATATTCTTGATCCGGGCGGCAAAGATATAGCTATAGCCACGATCCACTATACGTTTTAGATTAAGCTTGCTGTTGATTCCCCGGTCGGCAACGATAATCACCCGGCGCAAGCCAAAACGTTCTTCAAGCTTGACCAAGGCCTTTTCCAAAGTCTTACCATCAAAGGTGTTGCCGGGGAAAAGCTCATAGCCGATGGGCCTCCCCTCGCAATCAATCAATAAGCCCAATACTACCTGAACTTCATTGAACTTGCCATCTTTGCTAAAGCCAAAGTTACGCAGGGAATCAGCTTCAACACTGGCAAAGGAAAAGGTCGTTACATCGTAAAAAACCACATCCACCTGCATGTTAAAAAGGTGGTGGTTTTTTTTGAATATCTCCACCTCCAGCAATTCCTTATGCTCCCAGAGCAAGTCCAAAGAGCGATAGAGGTGGTTCAAGGAAACATTGGGCAAACTGGCATAACGGTGCTGATGAGTGTAAGTTCCTAATTTGCTTCTGGGTTCAAGAAGATGCTGGACAGCCATGAGAAAAGCGGCGTTATTCAGGTCGAATTGCACCTTGCGTTGGGCGCTAATTTTGCGGAGGAGGTTTGGTAGATCAAATTGGTTCCAGATTTTTTGATAGACCACATAGCCCCAGTTTTTGATCTGCGCCTCGGAAAAATTCGCTAAACTGGACACCTCCCTGGCCTTGGATAATTCTAACAGGCGCTTACCGAGTCTTTGGAAACTGGGATTATTTTCAATTTCATCAAGGCGACCCAAATTAAAGAGTACTTTGTGTTTAACAACACCGTTTTCGCGGTAAGACTGGACTAGCTGAACATATTGATAGTTTTTAGTTTTGGTTAATTTGATGAACATACTTAAATGATACCACTATGACCATATATTGTCCAGATAATATATGGTAATTAGTAATAATAGTTGCCACTACACTTTTTAAGATTTTTGCATTTTCAATTCCTGAAAGCCAGATTTTATGCGGCTTCTTATATCATTAGGGTATCATTTGGGCGTCCCAACTGATAAACTCGGGAGCATGACAATATAAACATTTTCCATTTTTAAATCGTTTTTTACTACACGGCATAAATCAAACCCATTCATTTTCGGCATCATTACATCCAGAAAAACCAGTTGGGGACTTTCCTTTTTAATGATTTCCAGGGCATCTTCACCGTTACCGGCGGTAATCAGCCTGACTCCTTTTTCTTCGATTTCCTCGAGCGTCTGTTCCAAAAGAAGCCTAATATGCAACTCGTCATCCACTATTAATATGTTTGGCATCTGTATCAGCCTCTTTACTCAGCAGCTTTTCGCTCTCATATGCCTTCATAAAAGCCTTCACAACATCAGGATCAAACTGGGTACCTGCGTTTTTCCTAAGCTCTTCCAGGGCAACCGCAAGACCCAGGCTTTTTCGGTAGGGACGGTCGGTTGTCATGGCGTCAAAAGCATCTGCCACAGCAATTATTCTGGCAATTACGTCTATGCCGTCACCCTGCAGTCCCTCAGGGTACCCCTTGCCGTCAAAGCGTTCATGATGGTGTTTAACGCCCGGGATGATCTTCTTCAGATTTTTAATGTGGTTTAGGATTTGTTCGGCATAAATGGTGTGCATTTTTATTTCTTCAAACTCTTTGAATGAAAGCTTTCTTTTCTTAAGCAGAATTCCATCCCTGATGCCGATTTTCCCTATGTCGTGAAGCACGGCAGCAAGCTGCAGCCTTTCCAGCTCTGCCTCTGAAAGTCCCAGTTCACTTCCGATGGCCAGGCTGTAATTCATAACTCTCTTTGTATGTCCGCCCGTGTAGGGGTCTCTCTTTTCTATAGTTTCTGCCAGGGTATGAATGGTTGTCAGAAATGTCTCCTTTAAACTGTCGTACAGCCTGGCATTCTCTATATCGGCTGCCGCCTGAAAGGCCAGAGCGGATAAAAGCTTCATGTCTTCGGCAGTATAATTTATGCGTTCCCGGCTGCCGATAATGATCAGCCCGATAACCCTGTCCTTTACCTTTAAAGGGACGCACATCAGGGAACTAACCCCTATTGCCTTTCGGACATATCTGGAATCGGAAAGAATGTCGTTTATTATTTCTGGCTTGCCGGTATGCACTACGTTACCCTTAATTCCCGTTAATGCTTCAATGACATCCGTGTAACACCCCCCCTCTCCCGATACAGCCACCACTTCCAGCATGCCGGTATCTTCGTTAATCAGCATAACCGAAATATAATCGGCCCTGATCAGCCTCTTGGCCTGATCAACAACCAGCTGGGCAACGTCTTTCGGATTGAGGCTTGCGGTCAGTTTTTCTGTAATATCGTAAAGTAGCGTTATCTCCTTATATTTTTCAAGTGCCTCCCGTCCAATGGCTTTCTTTTCAAGTTCCACGGTAGCCAGATACGAGAGCAGGGAGGCCAGAACCAGCGCCCTCTCTCCGCCGTTTACCCAGCCTATCACCCTTTCCCCAAGTTTGATCGGATGCCTGTTTTTAAAACATCCTTCTCCGGCATTACCAAGAAGCACCCTGCCTTCCGAATCTTGAACAAACACCGGTGTTCCCAAGAGAGCCATAATCTCTCTGACAATAAAAGACACTTCTTTTTTCAAAAGGAGACGCTTAAGACTGATGTGAATCATATTTGCCTCTAATCCGTAAATATACTGTTAATCCTTAAAAGCAATAAATACATTTTCTGGCTAATTTCCTGTACTATCTCCCTTGCCTTCGCCCAGAAGAAAGAAGAATATGTTCTCAAGGCCCTTTTCAAATCTTAATGTTTTAACCACATCGCTGTAATCTGAAAACAATGCATCGATTATAATCATGTCCGGTTTTTCTTCACTGGCCAGCTTTATGCACCCTTCCAGGTCATTGACGGCAACTACTGTATAGCCTTTGGCCTCAAGCACCTCGGTCAGCGTTTTCACCGCCGACTCGTCTTCGTCCACCACAAGAACCTTCTTCTTCGAACAGCCGCGGGACATCAGCAGCCCTATTTCATTGAGAAGCTTTTCGGAGTCCACCGGCTTTGTAAAATAGCTGTCTATGCCAATGCGGTACCCTCTTTCCCTGTCTTCAATGATTGAGAGAATTATAATCGGAATGCCCATGGTATCGGGATCGTTTCTGAGCACCGCAGCAACATCAAAACCGCTCATTTTAGGCATCATCACATCGAGAATAATAAGGTCCGGTTTTTCTTTCTTGGCCACGCAAATTGCTTCCATACCGTCTTTTGCTTCTCTTACACGGTAACCCACCCCCTCCAGTTCCTGTCTGAGGAGAGCCCTTATGTGAGCATCATCATCAACCACCAGAATATTCTTCCTGCCCTCGAAATGAGCAGGCGCCACCGTTACCACGCGGTCTTTCAACTGCTTTACCAGGGAATCTATATCGACCGTCCTAACCAGTACATCTGCCTGCCGGCTTACCGGAAGGGCAAACGAAAAACTGCTGCCTTTGCCCGGCTCGCTTTCCACCCATATCCTGCCCCCGTGATGCTCCACGATTTGCTTGCATATTGCCAGGCCCAGGCCGGTGCCTTTTGGCTTGTCTGTCAAAGTCTCCCCAGCCTGTTTGAACTTTTCAAATATTCTTTCGTGATCCTCCCTGGCTATTCCTATCCCCGTATCAATTACGCTTACGGTAATTTCATCGCCTATCATCCTGGCCCGGCAGGTCACGGACCCTTCATTGGTAAATTTTACTGCATTTGAAATCAGGTTGATAATTACCTGGATCAGCCTGTCCCTGTCGCCGGTTAAATCAGGCAGCCCTTCTTCGATTTCCTTAAAAAAAGCCAGGCCTTTTTGTTCAAAGAGGTACGACGATGCCGCCGTTGCCCTTTCAATGACATCTGCCATTGAAAGCTTTTCCATTTTCCATTCGATTTTCCCGGCTTCCAGCTTTGCTATGTCCAGAACGTCGTTAATCAGTTCCGTCAACCTTTCGCCTTCCGATACGATGATTTCAAGATTGTCCTTAACCTGCTTGACCGTTTTTTCAATTCTTCTGTCAGTTGATATAATCAGCGGGAATATATGTTCTTCCAGCCTTTTTTGGGTTATCTTGGCAAAACCCAGCACGGAAGTAAGGGGGGTTCTGAGCTCATGAGACACGGTAGATAAAAAGTCGGTCTTAAGCTCGTCCAGCTCCGTCAGCTTCTCATTGGACTGTCTTAACGCTTCTTCAACCTTTTTCCGTTCGGTAATTTCCATTTTAAGCTTCCTGTTAGTCTCCAGCAGTTCTTCAAAAAGGTCCATCATCAGTTTGGCAACCCGGGCGTCCACTATTTCTACAGTAGCCGGGCAGTCTTTATGCACCGCTTCCCGTACCAAGTCGCTGCCCGTAACCTCAAACACCAGGTTTAGACCCGGCTGCCAGAGCAAATCGCGGTAATCGTAAAATGCGCGCACTTTTAACTTTTTAGCCAGAGCCAATCCGGCGGCATTTGGATTAATATCGCAAATGCCGATTACTTCGACTTCTTTTAAAGTAGACAGGGCGTCCAAAATCGACGTCCCTCCCCGGCCGCCGCCGATTATGCCCACCTTGATCATAGCTGGTCTTTTACACCGTCCCGTTTTTCAGGTTAACTGCATGCGGTCAGTTTTTTAACCGCTTAAACCGCCCCAGTTTCAAGAGCACATTTCCTTATTTTTTTAAATTATAATAAAATGGTAATTACTAATCATTTTCGGTACTTCTACAAAAAGGCAACAATTCCTACCAACCGGTAAAAAAATAATAAATTCATCGAAATAAAGAATCCCGGCGATGCAAAAAGTCATCCTCCCCAAACCTTTTTCCCGTTTAAGGCAAACCTTTCCGTTAATGCTTAAAATCAGGCATAAACGGCATAAACGATCAAGTAAAACTTTGAAATTAATTATCAATCAGCTATAATAATTACAGTCCTGTTTTTGTGTCCTTAATTCCAGAATCATTAATTTATACGGCTCTAAGTTAAGGGGAGCAAAAATTATACCTGCAACAATACCTGCCCGCCGGCCGGCATGTCCCCCAGATATGCCGCAGTTTGGCGAGGTGCGTTAAATAACGGAATTGCTAAAGGAGCGCTGTCTTAATGAAATATGTAATCTTACTTGGCGACGGCATGGCCGACGAAAAAATTGCCGAACTGGACGGCAAAACGCCTCTTCAATACGCCAGCACACCCAATATGGACAGGCTGGCGGCAGGCGGGGAAACCGGCATGGTACATACCGTCCCGGATGGATTTCCGCCTGGCAGCGATGTAGCCAACCTCTCGGTAATGGGGTACAATCCGCGGGAATATTATACCGGGCGTTCTCCGCTGGAAGCGGTAAGCATGGGGGTTGAACTTTCAGATGACGATGTAGCCTTCCGCTGCAACCTGGTTACCCTGTCAGAAGAAGAGGTATATGAAAACAAGATTATGGTGGATTACAGCTCGGACGAAATTACCACCTCTGAATCGCATGAACTGATCAGGGAAGTCGCCAACCGCCTGGGCAGTAAAGAGTTGCGCTTTTACCCGGGTTTCGGATTTAGACACCTTCTTGTATGGAAAACAGGGCCTGTTGGCGGGAAGCTAACACCACCCCACGATATCTCGGGGCGTACCATTGCCCCATACCTCCCCAAAGGCGAGGGTAGCGACACTTTAAAGCGGTTAATGAAAGAAAGCAACAGGTTCCTGCCAGAGCACCCGGTTAACCAAAAAAGGGTAAGGGCCGGTCTTAGGCCTGCCACTTCCATCTGGTTCTGGGGACAGGGAAAGAAACCCTCGATACCGAAGTTCTACGACAAATACGGGGTAACCGGCTCTGTTATCTCTGCCGTGGACCTGATTAAGGGGATTGGCATCTGTGCCGGCTTCGATATAGTTAAGGTGGAGGGTGTAACGGGCACCATCCATACCAACTTCCGGGGGAAAGTGCAGGCCGCCCTGGAAGAACTGAAAAAGGGAAAGGACCTGGTCTACATTCACGTTGAGGCTCCGGACGCAGCAAGCCACAGGGGTGAAACTGTTACCAAAGTTAAAGCTATTGAAATGGTGGACAACATGCTGGGCCAGCTTTTAAACAAACTGGACGAATTCGGCATGTACAAAATAATGCTCTTGCCCGATCATCCAACCCCGCTCAGCACTAAAACCCACTCTAACAGCCCTGTCCCCTTTGTTATCTATGCCAAGGGGCGGAAAAATAAAAGCGCCGCTTCTTTTGACGAAGAAACGGCGGCAAAAAGCGGACTTGTTTTCCGGGCGGGCCATGAGTTAATGGATTACTTTATCCGCAGCTAAAAATCCAAAACAATTAAAAAAAGGCTGCTGAAGACTTTTCGGCAGCCTTGTTTTTATTACTGGTCATGCTCCTGGGCCAGATTAAATTTTTTGTGCAAAGCCTTAACTGCTTTTCCGGCCTCATGGGCTTTGATAATGCAGGATATTTTAATTTCAGAAGTGCTGATCATTTCCAGGTTGATCCCTTCCTCATAGATGGCCTCGAACATCCTGGCCGCCACACCTGGATTGCTGACCATGCCGGCCCCGACAATCGAAACTTTTGCCACGCTGTCATCGCTGGTATAACCGCTTGCGCCCAACTCCGGCAGGAGCCTTTCCACTACCTGAAGCGCCTTTTTTAAATCGCCCTGGGTACAGGTAAAGGAAATATCGTTTCTGTCGCCACGCATTGCACTCTGTACAATCATATCCACGTTTATATTTTCGTCGGCCAGGGCTTTGAAAAGCTTATAAGCAATGCCGGGCCTGTCGAAAACATTGTATAGGCCGACCTTGGCCACATTCATATCATAGGCTACACCGGTTACTACAAGCGCTTTTTCCATATTTTCCGCCTCCTTGACTACAGTTCCGGAGTTATGGTTAAAACTGGACCGCACATGCAAGGGTATTCCGTATTGCATGGCCAGTTCAACCGACCGGGGATGCAGGACGACCGCTCCAAGATTGGCCAGTTCGAGCATTTCTTCGTATGAAACGACATCCAGTTTGCGCGCTTCGGGGACAAGCCGCGGGTCGGCCGTATAAACCCCGTCAACATCGGTATAAATTTCGCACAAATCGGCCTTCAGCGCCGCAGCAAGGGCAACGGCGGTGGTATCTGAACCGCCCCGCCCCAGGGTGGTGATATCATTTGCACTGTTTATACCCTGAAAACCGGCCACCACCACTATATTGCCCCGGTTAAGCTCATCCATGAGGCGCGCCGTATTAACGTGCAGTATTTTTGCCTTGGTATGGACGTTGTCGGTTAAAATTCCCACCTGGGCCCCGGTCAATGAAATCACCGGTTCCCCCAGATCCTTGATGGCCATGGCCAAAAGGGCTATGGAAACCTGTTCCCCGGTTGAAAGTATGACATCCATCTCCCGCTCCGGAGGACTGTCCGTTACTTCTTTAACCAGTTGGATCAGTTCATCAGTTGTGTCCCCCATGGCTGACACGACTACTACCACCCTGTGGCCATCCGCCCTGGCACCGGCAACCCGGCGGGCTACCTGGCGGATCCGTCCGGCGTCTGCTACCGAACTGCCACCGTATTTTTGCACTATCAGCATCAACAATTTCGCCTGCCTTTATTGTCATTTAAAAATTAAAAATAATATAACTGCATCAAATTATTTAATTTCAAATGCCCTAACACCTACCGGGCTCGGTTTTAAAACCATAACTCTCGATTTCACGCCGTTCTGCCGAAAAGTATCGCTCATGACCCTGGCAATCAGATCGAAGTTTGAATCGGCAAAGGCAATTACCGCGGGCCCTGCCCCGCTTAAAGTAACCCCCCGGGCCCCGGCCAGCTTTGCAGCAGCCAGAACCTTCTTCAGGCCGGGAATAAGGGAGGAGCGCAGGGACTGGTGAAGCCGGTCTTCCATTGCCGGCCCCAGGAGGCTTAAATCCCCTTGCTGGAGGGCCGCCACCAGCAGGGCCACCCTGCCTAAATTAAAAACGGCATCCTGAAACGGTACCTGTGAAGGAAGAATTTCCCTGGCGGTTCTGGTGGCAAGGGGAAAATCCGGCACCGCCACCACTCCCTTCAAGCCCTGGGGCGGTTGTATTTTCAGGCATTTTACCTCGCCATCCATCTGTACAGACACTACAATCCCGCCCAGTATGGCCGGAGCCACATTGTCCGGGTGCCCTTCAATTGAACTGGCCAGGTTAATCATGTCTTTAACGCCAAGCTTTCCTCCGGAAAGGAGGTTAGCGGCAACAACCCCGCCCACAACCGCCGCAGTGCTGCTACCCAGCCCGCGGGCAGCAGGAATTTGATTGATAAGCCTGAGCTTAAGGCCGGGCGGCGAAAAACCCGTATTTCCGAAAACACGCTGGGCGGCCTGAAACACCAGGTTTCGCTCGTCCCGCGGGATATCGGCCGCGCTTTCTCCCGAAACCTCAATAACCAGGCCGCGGGAAGCGGGGATCATCTCTACAATGTTATACAGCTCCAGCGCCATGCCCAGGCAGTCGAAACCCGGCCCAAGGTTCGCAGAGGTGGCAGGCACCTGCACTCGGATCATCAGGGTGAATCCTCCTGTTCCGGCGTACCTTCTTACTCTCCCTCGACCCTGATTACGTTAGATATTTCATTTACCGTTGAAAGTTCTTTTATAATCCTCAGGGCATCCTGCAGGTTTCGCTCCAGGACCTCATGAGTGACCAGCACTATCTCGGCAAATTTTCCGTCTGTATGTTTTTGAATTACAGATGCCAGGCTCACCTCATTGCTGCCCAGGACAAAGGCTATGCCTGCCAATACTCCCGGTTTGTCGGCTACTTTTAAGCGGATGTAATATTTAGTTGAAGTCAGCCCCATCGGTTTGACCGGCTTTTCCTCAAAGCAAGTGCAACTGATAATCCCCGGAACTTTCTTTATCAGGTTGCGGGCTGCATTCATTACATCCGCTACCACAGCACTGGCGGTGGGCATCTCGCCAGCCCCCCGGCCGAAGAACATAACGTCGCCGACGGCATCCCCGCTTACGAAAATAGCATTGTAAACATCGTTCACCGACGCCAACGGGTGGTTCTTTGGAAGCAGCGCCGGATGCACCCGCACTTCGATCCCTTCTTCGCTTTCCTTGGCTATAGCGAGAAGCTTTACGACATAGTTGAGCTCGGCGGCATATCTTATATCTTCGGCGGTAATCCGGGTAATTCCTTCTACGTAGACTTTATCCAGGGCAATCCTGGTGTTAAAGGCGATGGAGGCCAGTATCACCAGCTTGCGCGCTGCGTCATACCCACCTATGTCGGCACCGGGGTCGGCCTCGGCATAACCCAGGGCCTGGGCTTCTCTGAGAACGCTCTGAAAATCAAGCCCTTCCCTGCTCATCATGGTCAGCATATAATTGGTCGTACCGTTGATAATGCCCATTATCTTGTGGATGCGGTTGGCCGCGAGGCATTCCTTGAGCGGCCTGATAATGGGTATTCCCCCGCCCACGCTACCTTCAAAAAGAAGGTCACAGCCGTTTGCGGCAGCAGCTTCAAAAAGCTCTCTGCCATGCTCGGCAATCATGTCCTTGTTGGCCGTAACCAGGCTCTTGCCCCGCTTTAGCGCCTGCAGCGAATAATCTAATGCGGGGCGGATCCCGCCCAGAACTTCAACAACGACATCGATATCGGGGCTGTCCAGAATATCGCCGGCATTGTCGGTGAGCAGACCCTCCTCCACTTTAAATCCCCGGTCTTTTGTGACGTCGCGCACCAGAATTTTTTTTACTTTTACCGGCAGGCCGACTTTTTGTTCTATTAAGGCCTGATTTTCCATTAGAATGCGATAAACACCCCGGCCAACGGTTCCCATCCCCAGTAAACCAACACCAATTTTGCAGCGTGACACTTGCGATACTCCCCTTTCCTTAAACCAGGCTGTGGCCTACGGGATTTACCTCCCGCACGCCGTCCAGTTCCCGAATGCGTTTGGTTATATTATCCAAATCGCCCTCCAGGCCTGCCGTTTCAAAGGTAACGGTAACGCTGGCCAGCCCGTGCACCGGGACGTTCTGGTTGATGGTGAGAATGTTTGCCCTGGCCGCAGCCAGAATACCGAGAACCTTTGAGAGTATGCCCGAACGGTGTTCCAAAACCATGGCCAGCGTTACCGTTACGCCAGGGCTCCACTGGTGAAATGGGAACACCCCGTCCTTATATTTGTAGAATGCACTCCGGCTTAAATCCACCTTTTCTACAGCCTCATTAACTGTAGCCGCATCCCCCCTCAGGAGCAATTCCTTGGCCAGAACCGTTTTTAAAATAGCTTCCGGCAGGAGATCCTCCTGAACAAGGTAAAACTTGCGCTCCTTCTTGGCCATTGCAAATCCCCTTGTCCTTTAACTATGGATATATTTCCACCCATGGTAGACATTATAACACTGGCAGTGCAGCTGGCAAGACCTTAAAAACCTTCTCATGTTTTAAAAGGAATATTGTTTTCCACTTCCGGCAACAATATTTTCATTATTTAACAACATGACTGTTAAGAATAATAATGGTGATTAAATCATGAAGAATATTTTTAATAACCAGCGCCGCCAGAAAGCGGCCATCTCAGCATTTTCAATCAACGCTTTACACTTAAGAAATCCTTGGGTAGCTGCATGGTGGTCCGCAGCCTTTCCTGGCTTCGGGCACATGTTCATAGGCAATTATATCAAAGGATATATCTTTACCATATGGGAATTCTATGTAAATATTAATAGTAATCTTAACACCGCTATTATATACTCCTTTACCGGTCATTTTGACAAGGCAAAAGCCGTTCTTGACACCAGATGGCTGCTTCTTTATACGGCCGTGTATGTTTACGCCATCTGGGACAGCTACCGCTCAACGGTAGACCTGAACAAGCTTGCCGCGCTTGCTGATAAAAACCACCCTCATATTTCTCCTTTTGCGATTAACTCCTTTGAAATAAACTACCTGGACAAAAGAAACCCGTGGGTAGCAGCAGTTTGGTCTGCCTTCACCCCGGGGCTTGGTACACTCTATTCACTCAGAACTATCACAGGATTTTACGCCCTCAGCTTATGGATAATTACCGCGTATTTTTCGCATATCTTCCAGGCAATCTATTATACTGCGATAGGAGCATTCGAGCAGGCTGCAGCTGCAGCCGACCCAGAATGGCTGCTTTTTATGCCTTCGATTTATTGCTACGGCATTTACGGATCATATGTACATACGGTTGAGTACAACAAGCTCTTTAAACTTGAACAATCCAGGTTTTTAAAAGAAAGTTACCAAAACCGGGATTTTGATATGCCGGTGTAAAGATGCAAAAAAGGCTGGCAGGCAAAATGTATGTGATATCTTCCTTTGAACACTCGCTCTTTTTGGAACTGGCCATTACAGCTTTGGAACAGAAAGGTATCGCAAAAGAAAAGATACTTGCTGTCCCGCTCGAACAAAAAGTTGAAAAAAGAAAATTTTTTGACACGATCCACCGGTCGGACGGGATCAGCCTGTTTGACGGGGCAGCCGCCCTGGGGACGGCCTTTATGGCTTTAGGGGTCATTTACGGTTTTGTCTGGAAATGGGGGCCAATAATATGGGGCTTAATCGGGCTGCTTTGCGGCGTTTTTTTGGGTTTTCTCCTGGATTTTTTTACCGGCAAAGAACGCCGCAATAAAAAAAAGGTGAAGAATATAGCAACAGAAGTGATCCTTATTATAAATTGCAGCGAAAACCAGGGCGAAATGGTGGAAAAAGTCCTCTGGGACCATTTTGCCTTAGGTGTTGGAAAAATAGATTAATAAAAAATGATATTTCAATCATTATTTTTATAAAGCCATTTATAAAACCAGTACCAGACAAACCAGCTAAAAAACCATAAGATATAAGAGTAGTACCAGTCATACCCATTGTGATATTTAATAAGCCCTGTATATCTCTCAGCAAGATATTCAAAACCTGTCAGAAGGGTTGTCAATAAAAAAGCCCATGATATTTGCCTGCCAAGCCCCCGGGGAATATACCTGACCCAAAACATAGCCATTATCGGTACCACAACGAAATTAACCGGCCAAGAAATGTCATCTGGTTTATCAAAAATTCTGGTCGGAAAATTCCACCAATTAAAATTCATTGCCAAAAAACACCAGATATTTGCGTAATAACTAGCAAAAAATCCAACAGGTATGTATTTCTTCATCCCTTTTCTTTTTATCATAAACATTAATATGGCAGCAGCCATTGAACCATACTGAATCCATTTTTCTATAGCCATACCCGGTCTATCCTTATCGTTTAATTGAATCCTATAAAATTTTATAATATTTTTCTTCAAAAAATAAAAATTATACTTTTCAGCCAAAAATAAAAACCGGCCAGTTGACCGGTAGTAACTTTTTTAGATTATAATACAGATCAGGCCGCCGGAGCCCGCGTTGACAATGCGCGTGAGGGTTTCCTGCAGCTTGAGCTGGGCGTTCTCCGGCATGCGGTGGAGCTTGTTCTGGATGCCTTCCCGCACCAGGTCGTGCACTGACTTGCCGAATATTTCCGAGTTCCAGATCTTTTGCGGGTTATCCTCGAATTCTTTGAGCATGTACTGCACCAGTTCCTCGCACTGTTTTTCAGTGCCGATAATCGGAGTAAGTTCCGTAGTAATGTCGGCCTTTATAATATGCAGGGAAGGGGCAGTGGCTTTCAATTTGATTCCAAAGCGGCTGCCCTGGCGAATCAGCTCCGGTTCCTCCAGCACCAGTTCATCCAGGGTCGGGGTAACCACACCATAACCGCTCTCCTTGACTTCGTTCAGGGCCTGTGCCACCTTGTCGTATTCCCGCTTGGCAACGCTCAGCTCTTTCACCAGTTTGAACAGTTCCCTCTCGCCGGCAATATTAAAGCCGGACTGTTCGCTGAGCACCTGGTAGAACAGGGACGGCTCGGCCGTTACGCTGATGGAGGCAGAACCGGTGCCCATATCCATGCTTCGCAGGCTGACCTGGTCCACAAAGTCGTAATCGGACAGGCACTCCACCGCCCCGTTGACATCCCTCAGGCGGCGGACGTTTTTAACGGTCTCCCGGACCGAATCCTCAAACTTCTGGCGCAGCCAGTGCTTGACATCAAGTTCTTCCACCCAGGGCGGCAGGCTGATGTTGACTTCGTTTACCGGGAACTCGTAAAGGAGCTTTTCCATTATATTTAAAATATCGGCCTGGGTCATCTGGGCACAGTCCAGGGGAAGCACCGGCACATCGTATTTCTCGCTCAGTTCGGCGGCAAGCCTCAAGGCCTCTTCGCCGGCGGCATCAGCGCTGTTTAAAAGCACCAGAAAAGGGCGGTTAATGTCTTTCATTTCTTCAATGACCCTTTCCTCGGCCTCAACATAGTTTTCCCTGGGAATATCTGTTATTGTCCCGTCGGTAGTCATTACCAGCCCCATTGTGGAATGTTCGGAAATTACCTTCCTCGTTCCAACCTCGGCTGCTTCCTGAAACGGAATGGGCTCTTCAAACCAGGGAGTGGACACCATCCGCGGGCCGTCCTCCTCCTCGTAACCTAAAGCACCTTCCACCCGGTAGCCAACACAGTCCACCATGCGGATTTTCACGTTTAAATTGGGCGTTATTTGAATTTCCACGGCTTCGTTAGGAATAAACTTCGGTTCGGTGGTCATCACTGTCCGCCCCGCCGCGCTCTGGGGCAGTTCGTCCTTGGCCCGTTCCCGGTCATAAACATTTTTTATGCTGGGAAGGACCATTAGCTCCATAAACCGCTTAATAAAGGTGGACTTGCCGGTGCGTACACCCCCAACCACGCCAAGGTACAGATCTCCCCCGGTGCGTTCCGCAATATCGCGGAAAATATCGGTTTTTTCCATGTGCACACTCCTTCCTTTATAAAAATTTTTCAAGCAATATATAAATTAAATGGCTGCATCCCTCCCCCGCTATAAAACGCAAAGCCAAACTCACCGAATTCTGCCGTATAAACCTAGTCCACGTCTATTTTTTTCCAGTACCATACAGTAACAATATATATATATGAGCTCATTGGCGGATTATGACCATTGTGAACGGGCCGGCAAAGAATATCGTTTTTGTTTTGCCTTATACAAGCGGCCAGCCTTAATAAAAAAATATTTTATATTAACAAAAACAAAAAAACTGCCGCTGGGCAGTTCATTTTAAAAACTAACTTTGGAGCGGCCCACGGGCCGTTTCTTTAAACCCCTCAGGTTCCGCCAAAACCAATTTTGACGTTACCGTTTTCCACAATTACCGGCACCTTGCGCACTCCGCCGGTGAGCTTAAGCATCTCCTGCATGGCCTTCTGGTCTTTTTGCACGTCATAGTATGAATAAGGCACTTTACGCTGGGACAAGTCTTTTTTGGCGGCTAAAGTGTACGGGCAGCCTTCCTTGCCGTACACCAGTACCTTAGCGGACATACTCCCCCTCCTTATTCCCGGTATTACCATCAGTTTAACAAAATATTATATAAATGGCCAGCATATTCATCGATTTTATTTATAATCGCTTTGTTCAATACCGCCTTACAGTTTTATTTTCCCTACCATGGCGGCGGCCAGGGCCACCTCTTCCATTTCATGGGTTTTGCCTCTGGTCATTAGCTTATTTACGGCAACAGCCGGCGACAGTCCCTCAAAAAGCACCCTGTGGATCTGCTCGGTGATGGGCATCTGGACGGCGTGCTTTTCAGAAAGCCGCCTGGCCGCCCGGGTGGTGCGGACGCCTTCCACCACCATTTTAACCATAGAAAGGGCCTCCTCCAGTGACTTTCCCTGCCCTATGGCCATGCCCGCCCTCCTGTTGCGGCTGTGCATGCTGGTGCAGGTAACGATCAGGTCGCCCACCCCGGAAAGGCCAGCAAAGGTCAGTGGATTTGCGCCCATCACCATGCCGAGGCGGGAAATTTCGGCCAGTCCTCTGGTCATCAGGGCGGCCTTGGTATTGTCGCCGAAGCCAAGGCCATCGGCAATGCCAGTGCCCAGGGCGATTATGTTTTTTAGAGCTCCCCCCAATTCAACGCCGACCACGTCCGGGTTGGTATAAACCCTGAAACTCTCGCACATAAACAGGTCCTGAACCTGCTCGGCCCTTTCCATATTAGGCGATGCCACCACGACCGCGGTGGGTATGTCCCGCCCCACCTCCTCGGCATGGCTCGGCCCGGAAAGAACCACATACCGGTCGAGCATGCTCAGGCCGGCTTCTTCCGCAAAAACCTGAGACATCCGGTACAGGCTTTCTTCCTCAATGCCTTTGGCAACATTTACCAGCACGGCATTTTCAGGCAGGTACGGCAACGACCTGCGCGCAACTTCCCGGAAAGCGTGGGATGGCACTCCGTAAACCACCGCTTTCGCTTTATATAAGGCTTTTTCCAGATCCAGGGTAACTTCTATATCTGCAGGGAGCATTACACCTGGTAAATAATGTCTGTTTTCCCTGGTTTCGTTAATCTCCCTGGCCTGTTCAGAAGAAGCAGACCACATCACAACCTGACAGCCCTTTTTCGACAGCAACCTGGACAGGGCGGTGGCCCAGCTTCCCGCTCCTAAAACAGCAACTTTTCCGCTCACTTGATTACCTCCGTAAGTCTTTTTTCAGGCTGATCCGCGGTTCGGTGCCGGCCACAAGCCTTTTAATGTTCGGGATGTGCTTGTAAACGGCAAAAACGGCAACAAATGCACCTACCGCCAGGTAAGGCCCTTCCAGATGAAAGGCCAGCATCAAAAAGGGAACAGAAACGGCCGCCAAAATCGACCCGGCGGAAACATACCTTGATATACCAACCACTAGAAGCCAGACCGCAAAGGCCAGAACCGCCACCGGCAGGGATAAGGCAATAATTACACCCAAACCGGTAGCAATGAGTTTGCCTCCTTTAAAACCTAAAAATACAGGCCAACTGTGCCCGGCCAGGACCGCCATTGCCGACAGGCAAACCAGCAGCGGACCACCGAAGCAGTGCGCCAGTTCCACTGCCAGCAGCCCCTTGCCGGCATCCCCGGCCAGGGCTATAATCCCTGCGGCAGGCCCTGCGTTGCGCCAAACGTTGGTTGTCCCAACATTACCGCTTCCCAGGCGGCGAATATCAATTCCCTTTCCGTAACGGGCCACCAGGTAGCTAAAAGGTATGGAGCCAATCAAGTAGCTAGCTATAACAACCCAGTAATCCGACATTGCCCATCTCCCTAAGCTTCTTTTGTCTTCTTGCGCAAGACAAACCGGATTGGTGTTCCTTCAAAGCCAAAGGCCGCTCTAATCTGGTTCTCCAGGTAACGCAGGTAAGAAAAGTGCATCAAGTCAGGGGCGTTTACAAACAAAACAAACTTTGGCGGCTTTATCCCGCCCTGGACGGCATAAGTTATTTTCAACCTCCTGCCTTTGTCCGACGGAGGAGGCGTACGCAGTACCGCCTCCCTGATCAAGGCGTTTAATCCGGGTGTGCTTATGCGCATCGAGTGCCGGCCGGCAACCATATCGACCAGTTCCATTATTTTCCCAACGCGCTTTCCGGTTGCTGCCGATGTAAATAGCAGCGGCGAATAATGCATGAAGGCCAGTTCCTCCCGGATTTTCTCAGTATAGCGGTTCATAGTATGGCCGTCCTTTTCCACCAGATCCCACTTGTTTACCACTATCACCGAAGCTTTTCCGGCTTCGTGGGCATAGCCGGCAATGCGCTTGTCCTGGTCGGTTACCCCTTCAACAGCGTCGAGCACCACTAAAACCACGTCGCTCCTGTCTATAGCCCGCAATGCCCGGATAACGCCGTATTTCTCGGTGGGCCTGTCGATCCTGCTTTTGCGGCGCATTCCGGCAGTATCGATAATTACGTAATGCCTGCCGTTTGCTTCGAAAGGGGTATCGATGGCATCCCGCGTTGTTCCCGGCACATTGCTTACTATCACCCTTTCCTCACCCAGGATCAGGTTCACCAGGGATGACTTGCCCACGTTGGGCCGGCCGATTACCGCTATTTTAATAGCTTCCGGAGGGTATTCGTCCTCTTTTTCGGGCGGAAGCATTTCCACCAGTCTGTCCAGCAGGTCGCCCGTGTTCAATCCTTCCGCCGCAGATACTGGCAGCGGGTCGCCAAGCCCCAAACGGTAAAAGTCGTAAATTTGCTCCAGCGAGTCAAATTTTTCTACCTTATTGGCAACCAGCAAGGCCGGTTTTTCAGCTCGGCGGATGATTGAAGCTACTTCTTCGTCACCCGGATTCAAACCGGCCTTGGCATCAACCACTAAAAGTACAGCATCGGCTTCCCTTATGGCTATCTCGGCCTGCCGGCGCACCCCCTGGATAATTTCATCGCTTTCCTTAAAGTCAAGTCCGCCTGTATCGACCAAGGTAAAGCTGCGGCCCGACCATTCAGCATCCTGGTAAAGCCGGTCTCTAGTTACTCCCGGCTCGCCTTCCACGATGGCCACCCGGTTACCTACAATCCGGTTAAAAAGGGTGGACTTGCCCACATTAGGCCGTCCAACTATTGCCACTACCGGCTTGGGCATTATTGCACACCTCTAACCTGTATTGCTGCTTTTTCGGGGCCCTCCAGCAGGACCTGGCTAACTGCCGCGGCCCTTCTACTGCCGCCACGCAAGCTTTCAGACGGCTGGCCAGGCCCTTAAGGGTCAAACCGTCTAAAAAAACGGCACCTTCCTTTCTCAGCATAACTGAGGGAAGTAAAAGCACATCGCCAGTTTCGCCAGGTCCTATCTGGTTAAGCAGGTCACGGCCCGTGAGCAGCCCCGCCACGGTAACCTGTTCTCCAAAAAAATAATTTTTTATTACTTTTATTGATACCTCTAAATTTTTTATCTCGTTTAACCTGCGGACAATCGGCCTGAGCACTTTTTCGCCCAGTACCCCCGTTATAAGTACAGCTTTAAGCGGGGCCGCCTGTCCAGGCAGGTTTTTTTCTGTTTTTTTCCACTCATCCAGAAAAAGGCGAGTAAGGCCGACTCCGTTTTCGGCCTGGGGAAAACCGGCATACCTCTCTGCCGGAGGTACAGGCTCCCCTGCCAGCAGGTAAAATTCATCCGAGGGAAAAACAAAAGGGGAGCCCATTTCCAAAAGATATTCCTCCTGTTTCAAACCAAGCCAACACACCAGCCTGCGGGCCTCTTCCGGATTGAAACTGCGCAAAGCGTAGAGACCCTTTCTGAAACGGGTCAGCCCGACTGGCACCACCGCCAGGGAGTTGACGGCAGGCCACAGCCCGGCCAGATCGGCAATTGTTTTTTCCAGTTCTTCTCCGTCGTTTAAACCGGGGCAGAGCACCACCTGGGCATGCATTTCAATACCGCCCGCAGCCAGGTACCGCAACTGTTCCATAACCAGCCCCGCCTTCGGGTTGCCCAGCATTTCTGCCCGCAACTTTGGATTTGTCGCGTGTACCGATATGTAAAGCGGGCTTAGCCGCTGCTTGACAATCCTCTCAAGCTCCTTGCTGCCGAGATTGGTGAGGGTTATGAAACTGCCGCTCCAAAAAGAAAGCCGGTAGTCATCGTCCTTAACGTAAACGGACCTCCTCAGGCCGGAAGGCATTTGATCCACAAAACAAAAAACGCACTTGTTGGAGCAGCGTTTTATCCGGCCAAAACCCATCTCGCCGAATTCTATCCCCAGGCTCTGGTCATAATCTTTCTCCACTTCCAGAACCCATTCCTCGCCGTCCGCTTTTTTAACATCTATGTTTAATTTCTCCTCGGCTTCCAGAAAGCGAAAATCAATTAAATCGCGAACAGGCTCACCGTTAATTGCCACAATCCAATCTCCGGCCTTTAGCCCGCATTCCTCCGCAATGCTTCACACTGCCTACCCTGGCAATATACAAGCCGCGCCGTTTCATACGGGGCGTTCTCCCTCTTTTACTTTAAAACATTATCTATAATTTCCATTGTCCAGTCAAGGGACATTTGTCAGGCCGGCTTTAACATCCTGTACCAGCTTTGCCAGCCTGCCATATGCCTTTCTAATACCTGCCGAGGCAAGCAGACGGCCAACCGGGGAAAGAAAATTGGAGCGGCACAAAAACAGGCCGGCCAGAAGGAGCCAGTTGTCTTTGATTCCGCTGTCAATCAAGCGCAATTCGCCCTCCTTAATTTTATACATTTCCAGGAAACTTTCAATAAGCCGGTAGACCATGCCACGCTCGCCTTTGACAGAAATGGCAAATATCTCGCTGCCCCGGACATCTTTTCCCAGGGTGATTATCTTGCCTTCCTTATTTTTTCTTAAATTCATAAACGGCAGTTCCCATAATTTTCCCCTTTCCGGTTTCCCCTCCGCCGTCAGCAGTCCGGCATGAATCGCACCGGCCAGGGCGGCCAGAGGAAACTTGCTGTCGCTGAAATAAATTATTTTCCTCAATTATTCATGTGCTCCTCCAGCCTGCATTTTACTTTTTGCACCAGCCTGGCAACCTCGAAGTAAGCTGCCTGTGTCCCCCACGTCACAATAGGACGCCCGAGCCTGATCAGTCCCCACCGCCGGGAGAGGTAACCCCCGAATTTCATTCTCAGGTTGACTTTATGCATGACGTTAACCAGAAGAAAGCTGTTCTGCGGAATTTTAAAAATTCCGGCCAGGCCTGCAATTATGTTTTCCAGAATTTCCGCCCGGCCGCGCCGGGCGGTCACGTACACCTCGTTACCCATTTCATCCCTTCCCATAAAAAAAATATGTCCGTGCTGGTAAGGCTCCTGCCGGTCATAAAGCGGTATGCTCCAGAACATCTCCTGGCTGGGAATGCGGTCTGCGGGCAGCAGGCCAAGGTGAATGGAAGCGGCGGTTACCGATGAATGAGCACCGCCATAGCAGTGATAGATGACCTTCATAATGAACGTCACTCCGTGCAAAAATAATTTCTCCGGTTGCAAGGACGCGCCTCTAATGCTTTACCACAATGTAGATGCCGTTTCCCAGATCGTGCACCATCGCATCCAGGATCTTCGACATATAGAGGGCTATTTTATCCTGTTCCGCCTCGTCCCGGGCAAAAAAAATAGGTGCACCCCCGCTTACCTTGTCCATATTGAGGGTAATTACCGCTAAAATCTTGCCTGCAGAGGCTTCGCTCAACTTTTAACCACCTTCTTCCTGGCCGGCCTGATGCTGAGAGTTGCATTCAGTGGCTTGCTCCTGGCGCTTTCCAGAACCGGCGTAAGTTTTACTGCCGCAATTAACTGCTCCATGTCTTTTTCTACGGGCAGGATGAAAAGCCCGACTTCGCCGGTGTCCGGGTTTTTTCTCGCCATTGGTGTAAATTCCGGTATATCTACGTCTTTTTTGGTTCCCACGATCACCGCGGCCGTAAAAGCAATGGCCGTGCGCTGGCCGATATCGTGAACGGTTGCCCTGGCGTTTCCGTCCCTCGGCCTGATCTTGACGGCCAGACCTTCCTGCAGTATCCTTTCCCGCATCGATTTTAACCCCACGTTCATAATGCCGATCTCGTCCACCATCAGAATAGGACCTTCAAAACTCAGCCTGGCCGGCACAACGTCACAAATGTCTCCAACTACTTCACCGGACATGAAATACCGGCTCACCAAAAGCGCCACCAGCGCCGTGACGGCAGCAGCAGGAAGGCCTCCGAACTGAGCTGCCAGGCTGGTCGCGAAAGAGGTTCCCATTACCAGGTAGTTCCTGGCCTCAAAGGTTCTGGCTATTCCTTCTATATAATCCAGCCCTCTTTTAACAAGTTCGCTTTTCTCCAGGCTTTCCAGGGTCCGGCGCTCCATCGTCCGGATCTCCCGGAACTGCTGTGCCGCCAGAGCCAGAAAGGTAACCGCGGTAAAATCCGGCTTTAAAATGGCGGGTACGGCAACGGCCCCCAGCGCAGAAGCAATGAAACCAAGCGAAATATGCGCCAGGTAGCCGTGCGGATAGCCTGGATACTGGCGGTAGTCGATACGCAGCAGGATGGCGCGGGCGGCGGTGCCGGCCACAACGCCGGCCAGAATCACCATCAGGTAATCGGGCACATAATCCGGCATTCTCTTCCCCCAGATAATTTTTATCAGCTCTTAATCTTCAGTCACATCGTCCCGCGCATCCCGCAGCACCTCATTGCCACGGGGATCACAACCCTTGGGCGCCCTTTCCCGGTCAGGACTGGAAATGCCTCTCTTCACCCGCCTGCGGACCGTCCGCAGGGGACCTAAAAAGCTGGTAAACTCCCTGCCGAAGCCGGACAGCCTCTTTTTAGCGTTCTCCCAGGTGCCTGAACTGATCAGAAGGAAGGCCAGCCCGCCAATTAAGGTAAGACCCAAAATCCAGCCAAGCGCCTTCAAGGACCCCCTGTCGGCACCTGCAGGCCTGCCGCCGGCGCCAGGTGCCGTCGGCGCGGCGGGAGCAGGCGCTACTCCAAGAACTGCCGGGATGGCCTCCGAAAACATTGCCACGCCGCGGGCAGCTTCCTCTTTGCTGTTGGTATGGGTGCCTGCCTCAATCAGCAGTGCCGTGGGCATCAGATCCTGGTTGTAATTGCCCTTCCCGATGAAAATTTCCTTCACAATTTTCGGGTGCATATTATTTGCAGCCGCCATCATGCGCTTGGCAAAGTCCATGTTGGCGTCCATCCGGGGATTTTCCCGGCCGACAACCAGCCTGAGCTTGGCCACGTCCTTGCCGTCTATGTTCGCCCGGTAATAGCCCGGATCGGGCACGCCGTCCCGGTGCACATCGAAAATCGCAGCCGGGTTGGACTTCATCAGATTGGCTGCCGTCCGGCGGGAGCGGGCATAAGCGTTATTGTCATGCGGGTCATGAGGAGTCTGGTCGTAGTTAACCTGCATCCCCTTCCCCTGCAGTCTGTCCACAAGCGCCCTGCCCACCTGATAGATGCCTCCCTTGAAAGGGATGGCCTCGGTTCCGTCCGAAGGAACGTAAGATTCGTCCGAATGGGTATGGTAAACTGCAAAACTACTTTGCTTCTGCTCGGCCAGGTTTTTCATTGCGGGTATATCCTGCCTGGAATAAAACTCATTGTAGGCCACAATTTGAGGGTCCATCCCCAGAAAACGGGCTTCCGCCCTGTCGCCCTGAACCCTTTCCACCCGGTAGCCGCGCCCCTCCGCAGTATAAATCTCATCGCCGACGTAAGCTGTCCGGGCCATCATGCTCAGAATATTTCCCTGCTCATCAATTATGGTTGTAAATTTTCCGGTGAGATGATCAGGAGTCTCTCTTCTAAATATTGCCGACATGGTAAGGGCCGGGCGCAGACGCTGGTTAAAAGCAGCATAACAGGTCAAAAACAAAACCCCCGCCAGAATCAAAAACAGCCAGTAAATTTTCGCCTTATTCCTGTTCACCTAAATCACCACCTTTTATCTGCTCTTTCACCGAAGCTTCCGAGTCTTTCTTCGCGTTTAACGTTTCTTCAAGTACGCTCGGCGCACCGATTCCTGGTTTTTTCAGGCCTTTTACCAGTTCCGGCGGTCGCCCTTCAACACCTGGCCCGCCTGCCAGCCTTTCCACTGACTCGCCGATCAGTTCGGCCAAAAGCACCGCCACAATGCCGGCCAGCACAATAGTATCGAAAGCTCCTGCACCGCCTATGCTGACGGTATAGCTGGCGGGAGCCCCCCGGTACAGAAGCCATGCGTAGTGAAAAATATCTACTAGCAACACTCCCAGGGTAGCTGCAATAAAAGCCGACCTTCTGGACCTCCCGAAAAGGTACGCAACAACACCGCCGGCCAGGGGGTAGAGATAAATTGCATCCAGCACGGCATAACGGCCCGCAGGCTCTATTGTAGGCCCGGTATTAATCAGCGAGCCTATAGCATAAACAATTGCCGCCGTGGCAACAGCCCCCGTCAGCGCCCTGACCCATTCCCTGCCGGTGCCTGCCTGGGCTAAGAGGTATACCACAAGCGCCACAGGCACTAGTGCTCCTCCAACGTTAATTGATGTGTTAAAAGGAAGAAACGGAAGCGGTATATTGATGTAACTGCCTAAAATGATGGCTGCGATAACAACCAGCGCTCCCCGGTCGGAAAGCCTCATCCGGTCAAGAGCGCGCTGGGCCAGCCCCAGGTAAATTAGAACCGACACAATTATCATTGCGATAATACCGATGGGAAAACGCTCCAAAAGAATTCAACCTCCTTAAATCTTGGAAATATTATTAGATAGGCTCCCCAATTTGACTAAAAATATACAGGATTAGGCTTCAAATTTGCTTCCTCCTAAGTGTTTTCAGACCTGCCTGCAAAGAAAAAACGAAACTGTTCTCTTCAAGGTTAAACTGCATATATACAGCCATCAAGGATCCAGGCCGTCACAGTTTGGGTGTGCAAGAACGGTTAAACTGCATATATGCAGCTATCCGGGTAGAATAATACGGTAAAAAGGTATTTTTTTATTTTTTCCATCAATCAAGATCAGGCCGTTCCGTTACGGCAAAACAGGGAGGTTTACTCCTAAGTTGCTACTTTTTTAAAAAACTATTTAATTTAACCGGCAATGGATCAAAAAAAAGGAAATAAAACTTTAAGTGTAGAATAACCAAGTTAGTGTTGTTTTTAAGCAGGAAATAACTATCAGGGGGAAAGCAATGAATTCCTTTCCCAACATCGCCATAGACGGGCCGGCAGGTGCCGGAAAAAGCACGGTTGCCAGGCTTTTATCAAAAGAACTGGGATTTTTATACATAGATACAGGAGCAATGTACCGGGCAGTAGCTCTAAAAGCAATCCGTAAGGGCGTGGACCTTGCAGATCAGCCCGGCTTAAGCCGTCTGGCTGCAGTCACGTCGGTAAACCTTAAAACAGACGCAGAAGGCAACCTGCGGGTGTTTTTAGACGGTGAAGATGTTACCGAAGAAATTCGCAGCCCCGCTGTATCGAAAGCCGTTTCTTTGGTCGCCAGGGTGCCTGCAGTAAGAGAACGCCTGGTTGAGCTTCAGAGGGCAATGGCCTCAGGAGGCGGTGTGGTAATGGAAGGCCGGGACATCGGAACGGTAGTCCTGCCCGATGCAGAGATTAAGATTTTTCTCACTGCCTCGCCGGAAGAAAGGGCCAGAAGACGCCGGGAAGAACTAGCTGCAAGGGGATACATTGTCGATCAGCACCAGATGGTAAACGAAATAACGGAAAGGGACCGGATCGATACAACCAGGGCAGCCGGTCCCCTGGTTCCGGCTGCAGATGCTGAAATTATAGATTGTTCATCCATGCCTGTGGAAAAGGTGGTAAAGATGATCGTCGCCCGGGTTTCGGCGGGGAGGCGGGAATAGATGTTTTACCGGTTCTCCAGGCTGCTCTGCCGGATAATCCTGGCATTGTTACGCCGTTGGCAGGTCCGGGGAGCAGAAAACATGCCCTCAAGCGGCGGCATGGTGGTGGTTTCAAACCACATCAGTTACTGGGACCCTGTGGTGGTAGGTTGCGCCTTTGACAGGCAGATATACTTTATGGCCAAGTCCGAACTTTTTGACATACCTTTACTCGGCCCTGTAATCCGGGCCCTCGGCGCCTTTCCGGTGCGACGCGACAGATCCGACCGGAAGGCTATTAGAACCGCCATTAGACTTCTTGAGGAAGGCAATATTATAGGAATTTTTCCGGAAGGAACCAGGAGTTATACGGGGGAAATCCTGCCCCCCCACATGGGTGCCGCCATGCTGGCATTTAAGGCAGGGGTTCCCATCCTGCCCGTAGCCGTTAGCGGAACTAGGGGTATCTTCGGCAAGGTAAGGGTTAAGGTGGGCAAGCCTTTTTACTGCCAGACCGGCACAAAGGCTGGAAAAACAGAGCTGGAAAAGGCCAGCAAAGAAGTTATGTCCCGGATAGCAGCCCTGCTTGATGATATAATGCGGGGAAATTCCTGAAAATATAAATATCCGGAAGGAAAATGGCGTTTATTAGCGAATGCTAACGAGGTAAGCAAAGCGGTGATGATATGGAAGTGCGGGTGGCCGCAAAAGCGGGTTTTTGCTTTGGCGTAAAAAGGGCCATCGAAATAGCCATGGCCACCGTCCGGAACATGGCCGGTCCAATTTATTCCCTGGGCCCTTTAATTCATAATTCCCAAGTAGTTGAATACCTGGCAGCAAAAGGCATCAGGGAAATTAAAAGTATCGAAGGGATCGATGTGGGCACGCTGATTATCAGATCCCACGGCGTTGGCCCGGCATTGCTGGAAACGGCCCGTGCAAAAGGTTTAAATATTGTGGACGCTACCTGCCCCTTTGTCCGCAGGGCGCAGGTTCTGGCCCGCGACCTGATCGAAAAAGGCTATCAGGTAGTGGTGGTGGGTGACAGAGATCATCCCGAGGTAAAGGGTATTGTAGACTGGACCCGTGGCAGGGCCACAGTTATAGAAAACCCCGCCGAAGCTGCCTTAATTAAAAAAGAAAGCAAAATCGGGGTTGTAGCCCAGACCACGCAACCGCTGGAAAATTTTGAATCCGTCTTAAAAGTCTTAAGTGAGACGGGGGCGGAAATGAAGGTATGCAATACCATTTGCAATGCAACGGCAGAACGCCAGCAGGCCGCTCTGGATCTTGCCCGGCAGGCCGACGTAATGATCGTCGTCGGGGGTGCAAACAGCGCCAATACCAGAAAACTGGCCGACATCTGCCGCGAGTCGGGAACTCCTACTTATCACATAGAGACTGCTGGCGAACTGGATCCGGTCTGGTTCCGGGGAGCTAAGATAGCAGGACTGACGGCGGGAGCGTCCACACCTGACTGGATAATAGAGGAGGTAAAGAATCGAATGAGTGAAATTGAAGAAATGAACTGCCAGGAAGAAGGCATGAAAGAGGCAATGGAAGTCAAGGCAGTTCGCCATGGCCAGATCGTAAAAGGCACGGTAGTCCACGTTGGACCGGACGAGGTAATGGTGGACATTGGTGCCAAATCGGAAGGAGTTATCCCCTTAAGGGAGCTGTCCTGCTGTGAAATTGCCTCTCCCCAGGAAATTGTTAAAGTGGGAGATGAAATAGAAGTTTATGTTCTGAAAGCAGAGGACAACGAGGGAAAACTAATTCTTTCTAAGGAAAAGGCCGATGCGGAAAAAGCCTGGGGCAGGCTGGAGGAAGCTTTAAACTCTGGCGAACCGGTTGAAGGGATCGTCCGGGAAGTGGTTAAAGGAGGGCTCTTGGTTGACGTCGGGGTGCGGGCCTTCCTGCCGGCCTCATTGGTGGAAAGAGGTTATGTGGAAGACCTCTCCAAATACCTCGGCCAGGTGGTGAAAGCCAGGGTAATCGAACTTAATCGCGGCAGAAAGAAGGTAATTCTGTCCCGGAAGGCAGTGCTGGAAGAAGAATATGCCAGGCTGCGCCAGGAAACTCTGGACACCCTCCAGGAAGGCCAGGTAGTAAAAGGCACCGTGCGCCGCCTGACGCAGTTCGGCGCTTTCGTTGATATTGGCGGAGTAGACGGGCTTTTGCATATCTCGGAAATGTCTTGGCACAGGATCAACCACCCCTCTGAAGTGGTCAAAGTGGGCGATGAACTTGAAATTATGGTGTTAAAATTAGACCGGGAGAACGAAAAAATTTCACTGGGCTTAAAACAGGTGCTCCCCAACCCGTGGGACAGCGTTCAGGAAAAATATCCGGTAGGCAGTATTGTCAAAGCTAAAGTGGTGCGGTTGGCTCCTTTCGGCGCCTTCGTCCAGCTTGAGCCCGGGGTGGAGGGCCTGGTTCATATCTCCCATCTGGCGGACAGGCATGTGGTCAAGCCAGATGAAGTGGTCAGCGAAGGAGAAGAAGTAAACGTAAAGGTTCTGAGCGTCGACCAGGCCGAGAAGAGGATCCGCCTCTCCATTAGAGAAGTGGCCAGGGAAAAACAGGAAAAGGAATACCGTGAATACAACCAGAGCAAAGCTCAGCAAAATCCGGCTGATGTGGTAACCATTGGCGACATGGTGGGCGGCCTCTTTGAAGGCAAGGAGTAATTATAATAAGTTTATTCCGGTTCCTTAAATGCAGATTGCCGGGCAGGGCGCCTTTTTGCAACGCCACGGCAGCGCGTGGCTCCCTAAATAAAACGACAGCGGCTTTAAAGGCCGCTGTTTTTCTATTTTTCATTGCCAATCCACCATGACTTTTGCCAGCAGGTCTGAAAAGCCGGGAAAAGAAACGCTTATGCATTCCGCCCCCCGCACAATGGTTTTTCCTTCGGCCAGCAAGCCGGCCACCGCGGCCGCCATAGCAATGCGATGATCACCGTGGCTTTCGCAAACACAACCTTTTAAGGCGCGGCTGCCGCGCACCAGCAGGCCGTCGGGCAGTTCCTCCACATCTGCGCCAAACTTTGCCAGCATACCGGCCACCGCCGCAATCCGGTCGCTCTCTTTAACCTTTAGCTCCGCTGCGTCACGGATTACTGTTTTACCTTCAGCCAAGGCGGCAGCTACTGCCAGGGCTGGCACCTCATCGATCAGACGGGGGATTATTTCCCCTCCAACAGCCGTACCGCAAAGCCTTCCGTTATAGCGAACCCTGATATCGGCAACGGGCTCTTCTTCCTCCCGCAGGTTAAACAGCCTGATTTCCGCCCCCATGCTTGACAGAACTTCAATGATACCGATCCTGGTAGGATTGACACCTACCCCGGTCAGGGTAAGGTCCGACCCCGGGATCAGGGAGGCAGCCACAAGCAAAAATGCGGCCGACGATATGTCCCCCGGAACTTTTACCTTCCTCCCGGTCAACCTTGGACGCCCTTTTACCGCCACAGTGCCCTCTGAAACTTCCACTCCTGCACCGAAAGCTCTAAGCATTCGTTCGGTATGATCCCTGGTGCGATACGCCTCCGTAACAGCTGTCACCCCGTCGGTAAACAGCCCCGCCAGCAGCACGGCCGACTTAACCTGGGCGCTGGCAACCGGCGATACAAAATTAATCGGCCGCAAAGTGCCGCCCCTTACCGCCAGAGGAGCCAGGTTGCCGTTTTGTCTGCCGTCAATCTTTGCCCCCATTGAAATAAGCGGCCCCGTTACCCTGCCCATGGGACGGCGCCGCAGGGAGGAATCCCCGGTAATCACGCTAAAGAAAGGTTGCCCGGCCAGCACGCCCAAAATAAGCCTCATGGTGGTTCCTGAATTGCCGGTATCCAGTACGTCCACAGGCTCGGACAGGCCGTCCAGGCCGCGCCCGCGCACCCTGACGGTATTATTATCCGGCCCATTTATTTCAACGCCCAGCTTCCTGAAACAGTCTATAGTGGAAAGGCAGTCTTCACCCGGCAGGAAATTTTCAATTATTGTTTCTCCACTTGCCAGAGCACCAAGCATAACTGCCCGGTGAGAAATCGACTTGTCGCCCGGAACGGCCACCGTTCCTCTCAGGCCGCGAGATTTTCCGACATGCAGGTCCAATTGGTTCACCATCCTTCGATCTTGAAAACGCTATCTCTTCCTTACCGTATACCCTTTCTCCTTAAGCAAGCGGTAAGAGCCTTCCTGCTCACTTTCGGTTGCAAAGCCCACCCTCACGGTACCGCCCTCACCTTCGCGCACTCTGAGAATCTCTATATCGGTAATATTTATGCCGGCTCCGGCCAGGTGTGCCGTCAGCCTGGCCAGTGCACCAGGCTGATCGGGAATTGCCGCCACTATTTCAAACAGGCAGGGCAGATAACCCTTGCTTCTGGCCGGAAGGCCGGAGCGGACCCGCCTGGCTTCCTCCAGTTTAGACAGGACGTAACCGGTTTGATCATGTGCGATTGCGCTTTCAAAAAGGTCCAGTTCAGTCCGGAAACGCCGGATCATATGAAGAAGCCGCTCCCTGTTGGCCATAAAGATGTCCCTCCACATTGCCGGATTGCCGGCGGCTATGCGGGTGGTATCCCGGAACCCCCCTGCAGCCAATGGCAGAATTTCATTGCTTTCCGGCATCTGGCTGATGGTGTTGACCAGCACGGCCGCCAGGAAATGAGGAAGGTGGCTAACCGCCGCAACGGCCAGGTCGTGCCGGTCCGGATCCATCTCAATGACCTTCGCGCCTATCCCCGCGACCAGCCTCTTCACTGCCTCCAGGGCGTGAGCACCGGTTCTGGCGGTAGGTGTGATTAAATAATAGGCGTTTTCAAATAAATAGGGGTCCGCTCCGGCCACACCGCTACGTTCTGAACCGGCCATTGGATGACCGCCAACAAAGCTTATTCCGGAGCATACCAGTTCTTCAGCCTGATAGACAATCCCGGCTTTGACGCTTCCCACATCGGTTATTACCGACCCCGGTGAAAGATGGGGCAAAATCTCCTTTAGCACCGGGATGGTAACACTGACCGGCGTGGCAATAATCACCAGATCGGCTCCGGCCACCCCGTCAGCAGGCTTTTCCTTAAAATAATGCACAGCGCCCATCTCTACAGCAAGCCGCAGGTTTTCAAGCCGGGAGCCCGTTCCCACAACCTCCCGGGCCAGGCCGCGAGCACAGATGGCCATTCCCAGGGAGCCCCCGATAAGACCGACTCCTACAATGGCCACCCGGTTAAACTCAGGACTCAACCCATCTTCCTCCCCATTACCGCCGCGATTTGCCTTAAATCGTCCATCATGGCCGAAAAGTTTTCGGGAGTAAGCGACTGGGGACCGTCGCAAAGGGCTTCGGCAGGATTAGGGTGGACCTCCACCAGCAGTCCGTCGGCACCGGCAGCTATGGCCGCCCTGGCCATGGCCGGGACGAACCGCCATTTTCCTATGGCATGACTCGGATCAACAATAACAGGCAGGTGTGAAAGGTGTTTCACCGCTGGTACGGCAGTAAGGTCCAGGGTATTTCTGGTAAAATTATCAAAGCTGCGGATACCCCTTTCACAAAGAATGACATTGTAGTTGCCGCCGGCCATGATATATTCCGCCGCCATCAGCCATTCCTCAATTGTGGCCGACGGTCCCCTCTTCAATAAAACCGGTTTGTCTACTTTGGCAACTTCTTTTAATAAAAAGAAATTTTGCATGTTACGGGCACCTATTTGCAGGACATCGGCATATTCAGCAACCATGGGCAGGGTCCGGGCATCCATTACCTCGGTTACAACGAGAAGCCCGGTTGCCTCCCTGGCTTCGGCCAGGATCTTTAAGCCTTCTTCCTCCAGCCCGTGGAAGGAATAAGGAGAAGTTCTCGGTTTGAAGGCCCCGCCCCTGAGCATTGTTGCCCCTGCCTCTTTGACCAGCCGGGCCGTGCTTAACAGTTGCTCCCTGTTTTCCACCGCACACGGGCCGGCCATAACATGAACGGCATTGCCGCCTATTTCAAGATCTCCTACCCTTACCACCGTTCCTTCTTCGTGGAAGGTTCTGCTGGCAAGCTTATACGGCTGAAGGATGGGAACAACCTTTTCCACTCCGGGCATGGCCTCCAGGCCCAGATCGCCAAGGCGGGTTTTATCTCCAATAGCGCCTATAATGGTGCGCTCAACACCCTGCGAAAGATGAATTTTAAAACCATTCTTTTCCAGCCTTAAAAGCACCGCTTCAATATCATCTTCACTGGCCTTATGGCTCATTACCACAATCATCTTTTAATAGAAACCTCCCCTTGCTACGGAAACGCCGTTTTGAGTATTATAATCTCCCTAATGACAAAAAAGCACTCCCCACGAGGAGTGTTCAACAATCCCGTAAATACATGCATTCAGCCTCCCCTACCGTCCTGCCGCCCTTCTTTTTGAGCATCCCCGGTGTACCTGCCGTTGCCCTCCCCGGAGCTAAAAACCGTCCTGCCTGATTAACTAAAATAAATAAATTTTTTATTATCTTAGCATATAAATTATAAAATGGCAACGATTGTCGCCGCCTGAAAAACAAGCCATAAAAGCTTTAAGCTGCTAGAAAGATCCCTTCAGGCTGTCAAGCGCTGCCCTGATCCGGGCAACCAGTTGTCCTGCCGCCAGCCCTGCTGCTGCAGCATCGCTGCATTCTGCAACTGCTTTTACCAGAGCACTTCCTACCACCACCGCATCACAATATGCGGAAGCCTTTAGCGCCTGTTCCGGGCCTGATATGCCGAACCCCAGGGCCAGCGGCAGGGCGGTATAACGGCGCACCCTTCCCGTAAAAGCGGCGAGATCCGTGTCAATTTCCCTTCTTGCCCCGGTTACCCCTGTCACGGAGATGCAGTAAATAAAGCCGCTGGCCTCTGCTGCAATTTTCATCAGCCTTCTGTCCGGAGTGACGGGCGCAACAAGGTAAATAAGGTCCATTCCTTTTTCCGTTGCCGCTTCCCGCAGCGGCCGAGTTTCTTCATAGGGCAGGTCGGGCACTATCAGGCCGTCCACACCTGCAACTGAAGCTGCGGCCGCAAACTGCCGTATCCCAAATCTATAGATGGGATTGTAGTAACCCATCAGGAGCAGGGGTTTTGTACATACTTTTTTAATTTCCCTTACGGCTTCGAGAATCCCGGGCAGGGTTGCGCCGGCGGCCAGCGCCCGGGCGGAAGCCATCTGGATTACCGGCCCGTCGGCTATGGGATCGGAGAAAGGAATCCCCAGTTCAATCAGATCCGCCCCTGCTTCTGCCACGTGCCGTACAATCTCCACCGTGCCTGCCAGGCCGGGATCGCCCGCGGTGATAAAAGCAATCAGCCCTTTTTTTCCTGCTGCACGCAAATTCTCCAGACATTTTGCAATCCTGCTCCGCCCGGTCATACACTTACCCCCCGGGCACCTGCAACCACAGGAATATCCTTGTCTCCCCGTCCAGAAAGATTTACCAGGATCACTTCTTCCTTCGCGAGATCCGGTGCCAGCCGCACCGCCTCAGCCAGGGCATGGGCGCTTTCCAGGGCAGGTATAATCCCGTCGGTCCGGCAAAGCAACCTGAAAGCCTCCAGTGCCTCAGCATCGGTGGCCGACGTGTATTCAACCCGGCCCGTATCCTTCATGCAGGCATGCTCCGGCCCCACACCGGGGTAATCCAGCCCGGCCGCTATGGAATGGGCGCACTTGACCTGGCCATCTTTGTCCTGCAGGATGTAACTCAGCGACCCGTGCAGTATCCCGGGGCTGCCTCTGTTCAAGGTGGCAGCGTGCTCTTCACCGTCCAGACCCCGGCCGGCTGCTTCGACTCCAATTAGCCTGACCTGACGATCAGCAAGAAAAGGATGGAAAATGCCAATGGCATTGCTTCCCCCGCCCACACAGGCAACCACGTAATCGGGCAGACGGCCTGCCTGCTCCAGCACCTGACTTTTTGCCTCAATCCCGATTATTGACTGGAAGTCCCTGACCATGGCCGGGTAGGGATGGGGACCGGCTGCCGAACCGATTAAATAGTAAGTGTTTCTCACATTTGTCACCCAGTCGCGAAGAGCCTCGTTCATTGCTTCCTTCAAAGTTCTGCTTCCGGCCGACACGGGAATTACCCGGGCCCCCAGAAGCTTCATTCTGTAAACGTTAAGTTCCTGCCGCCTGATGTCCTCTTCACCCATGTAGACTGCACATTCAAATCCAAACAGGGCTGCTGCCGTGGCGGCGGCCACCCCGTGCTGGCCCGCCCCTGTTTCGGCAATTATCCTTCTCTTGCCCATTCGGCGGGCCAGCAGGATCTGCCCGATAGTATTGTTTATCTTATGGGCCCCGGTATGGTTTAGGTCCTCCCGCTTCAGGTAAATCCTCGCTCCGCCGCAGTATTCCGTCAGCCCCCGGGCAAAGTAAAGCGGGGAAGGTCTTCCCACATAATGCCTGAGATAATAATTAAGTTCGCCTTGAAATTCCGGATCATTTTTGTAAAAATGGTAAGCTCCTTCCAGTTCCTCCAGGGCCGGCATCAGCGTCTCCGGCACAAAACGCCCCCCGTAGGCCCCGAAATAACCCCTTTCATCCGGCATTTCTTTATAAACGTCGGCCAATTCAAACACAACCTTTCAGCTCTTTTAATGCCCTGCCCGGGTCGGGGCGGCAAACCAGGGCCTCACCCACCAGTGCGGCATGCACCCCGCACTCCTTCAGCATCTCAATATCATTGCGGCTTCTTATACCGCTTTCAGACACCACGGTAACCTTCTGCCCATCTATCAGCTTTGAAAGAGTAAGCGTTTTGTTCAAATCAGTTTTAAAAGTGCCAAGGTCGCGGTTGTTAATGCCGATAATTTCCGCCCCTGCGGAAAGTGAGCGGTAAAGCTCTGCCTCAGTATGGACCTCTATCAGGCAAGACATCCCCAGTTCGTCTGCAAGGGCCTTTAATTCGGCGAGTTGTCCCCCTTGTAGAACGGCAGCAATTAAGAGCACGGCATCGGCACCCAAAACGCGGGACTCAAAAATCTGGTACGGGTCAATAATAAAATCCTTTCTTAAAACGGGAAGTGCCGTCTCCGACCTTACCGAAACGAGGTCGGAAGGACGGCCCAGAAAAAACCTCTCCTCGGTAAGCACCGATATTGCCGCTGCCCCTGCCTCACCGTACTCCTGCGCCATTCTGAGCGGGTCAAGATTTTTATTTAAAATCCCTTTTAGCGGCGAAGCCCTTTTTACCTCGGCAATGATTGTAACCTGCCCCGGCCGGCGCAGGGCGGAAGCCAGCGGCCGCGAAGGCAAATTTCCGGTCATTAGTTCTTTTAAGCGCTCAACAGGCAGCAACTTTTTCTGTCCGGCCAGATCCGCCTTTTTGCAAGCAATGATCTTATTGATCACCGGACGGCCGCCTCCCCGCAACTCAGGTTGCCGGTAAATTCAACCAGTTCCCTCAGCTTGGCAACGGCTAAACCTGAGTCTATGCTTAAAGCAGCAATTTCCAGGCCTTCTGCAATATTCCTGGCCTTTCCCCCGGCAACCAATCCCAGGGCAGCATTCAATACTACCACATCCCGGCGCGCTCCCCTTTCCCCTTCCAGGATTTTCAGGGCTATCGCAGCATTTTCCCGGGGCGTCCCGCCGGCCAGAACGGATACCGGTGCATATCTAAAGCCGAACCTGGCAGGGTCCAGCAAACCTCTACGGACCGAGCCGTTTCTCACCTCGCACAAAATTGAAGGGCCGGCCAGAGAGATTTCATCCAGACCACCGGCACCATGCACCACAAAGGCGCGGCTTACACCCAGCCTGGCCAGCACCTTTGCCAGCATTTCGGCCAGAAAAGGGCTGTAAACACCCAACACCTGGGCATTTGCCCCGGCCGGGTTGGTAAGCGGCCCCAGGATGTTAAAAACGGTGCGGATTCCAATCTCCCGGCGCGGGCCGGCAACATACCCCATAGAACGGTGCAGGAGCGGTGCGAAAAGAAAGGCCATGCCCACCATATTAAGACATTCCTCAACGGCCTCCCGGTCAAGGTCAACCCTCACCCCCAGTTCCTCCAGAACATCCGCGCTGCCGCAACGGCTGGACACAGAACGGTTTCCGTGTTTTGCCACGGGCACCCCAGCCCCTGCCACCACAAAGGCAGCAGCGGTTGAAATATTAAATGTGCCGGCCCCGTCTCCCCCTGTACCGCATGTATCAACCAGAACAGGATGTTTTGATTTTACGCGAGTTGATTTCTGCCTCATAACCCTGGCAAAACCGGTAATCTCATCCACCGTCTCACCTTTCAGGCGCATGGCTGTGAGCAGCGAGGCAATTTGGGCAGGGCTGGCCCCGCCCTCCATAATTTGTTCCATTACCGCACCGGCCTCTTCTTCAGATAAATGCTGGCCTGATACCACCTTTTTAATGGCATTTTTAATCACTCGGCTCTCCTCCTCTCAGCTTGCTCTGCTTTACTTTAAGCTACAAACGAAAATTTAACCCTGTCTCAAGAAGTTCTCCAGTATTTTGTACCCATGCTCGCTCATGATCGATTCCGGGTGAAACTGGACTCCTGCTACCGGGTAGCGCCTGTGGCATATTCCCATAATCTCGCCATCCCCGGTCCAGGCGGTCACCTCAAGGCAATCCGGAATGCATTCCGGATCCAAAATAAGGGAATGGTACCTGACGGCATAAAAAGGAGAGGGTACGCCCCGAAAAATCGACCTGCCGCTGTGGTGGACAAGGGATGTTTTCCCGTGCATCACTTTTCCCGCCTGCACCACCTTGCCGCCAAAAGCCTGCCCAATGGCCTGATGGCCCAGGCAAACGCCAAGGATGGGTATCACCCCTGCAAAACGGCTGATTACCGGCAGGGAAATTCCTGCCTTGCTGGGAGTACACGGACCGGGGGAAATGACAATATACTCCGGTTTAAGACTATTAATTTTGTCACAGGTAATCCTGTCGTTCCGGCAGACCAGCACCTTTTCGCCCAGTTCGGCAAAATACTGTGCCAGGTTGTAAGTAAAAGAATCGTAATTGTCAATTACCAAAACCATCGCAAAACCTCTCCAGCAGATGAGATGTATCATAATTGGTTAAACAGTAAAAGTCATGTGGACGGCCCTGTCAGTCCCCTGTAAGCGCCTTTAAAAGCGCCATGGCCTTGTTTACCGTTTCCTCGTATTCACAGGCGGGGTCGGAATCGGATACAATACCTGCACCCGCCTGGACACTGGCATACCCCCCGTGAATTACTGCGGTTCTGATTGCTATGGCGGTATCCATATTTCCTGAAAAACCGAAATATCCTGCGGCGCCGGCATAAACTCCCCGTGCCTCCGGCTCCAGTTCGCTGATTATCTGCATTGCCCGCACCTTGGGAGCGCCCGTTACGGTGCCGGCAGGGAAACAGGCCTTCAAGGCATCAAAGCAGTTCTTTCCCGGTGCCAGCCTGCCGGTAAGCCTGGAAACCAGGTGCATAACATGCGAAAATTTTTCCACTTCCATAAAGCGGGCTACCTTTACTGTGCCCGTTTCGCACACTTTCCCCAGGTCATTCCGTCCCAGGTCCACCAGCATCAGGTGTTCCGCTTTTTCCTTGGCATTTCCGAGCAAATCGGCTGCTAGCGACTCGTCTGCAGCGCGGTCCTTCCCCCTGGGGCGGGTACCTGCTATCGGGCAGGTTTCCACCAGTCCGTCTTCAACCCGTACCAGCATTTCGGGGGAAGCCCCGACCACCGCGGCCGGACCAAAATCAAGGTAAAAAAGGTAAGGCGAAGGGTTTAACTCTCTCAGCCGGCAGTAGGCATCAAAGGCCTCCCCCCGGAAGGGCAGGCGCAGTTTCCTGGAAAGAACCACCTGAAGAATGTCACCCGCCCTTATGTATTGCTTGGCCTTAACCACTTTTTTTATAAAATCTTCCCTGGAGATGCTGGCTTCGGCCGGGCTGCCGGCAAGGCCCCCGCCGTCGCTCCCGCCCTCCGCACAAGCCCTGCTATGTACGGCTTTAATGGTTTCTTCAATCTTCCTTTCAGCATCATCATATGCCAGGTCCGGTTTTTCTCCAGGCAGGCTGTTAACGACAACCGTTAAAGTGCGCCTGACGTTATCGAAAATCAATACTGTGCCGGCAATCATAAAACTGCACTCGGGCAGGACGGGGGCATGCTCCAATTTAACCTTAATGTCCTCGATAAAACGCACCGTTTCATAATTCACATATCCAACGGCACCGCCGAAAAAACGGGGCAGGCCGGAATTGGCAGCCACCTTAAAAACAGAAAGGATCCGTTCCAGGCTATCAAGCGGCGGCCCCCGGAATTTTGCCTGCCGTCCAAAGTTTATTACCTGTGAGTCTTTCCCCCGAGAGGCAAAAACAAGAAAAGGATCAAATCCAATGAACGAATACCGGCCCAGCTTTTCGCCTCCTTCACCGCTTTCAAGAAGGTATGCCGGCCCCGCCGGCCTAACCTTCCTGAAAATGCTTGTGGGTGTTTCCAGGCCGGCGTCAATCTGGCAGCTAACCGGTATCAGGTTGAATTCTTTACTTAAGTTCAGGTACTCCGCCCTGCCAGGAGCATTCATCACAATCACCCCTCAAAAAACAAACCGGCACTAAAATGAGTGCCGGTATATTTTCTAATTAAAACCGAACTCATCTCAGCTCTGCTCATCCCAATTTATACTCTTCTCAACTGGCTCTGCTCATAACAAATTATAGCTGGTGTTACCTTAACACACTGGACAAATTTCTGTCAAGACCTCTAATTATTGTTATCATATTAAAATTTTCTTAATTTAAAAACCTAACCACAGATTCACCCAGTTTTGCTATCAACAGGCCATAGCCGAAAAACCGTAAGGCTTTTCCGATAGAAAGAAAAGAAAAAACCATGGCGGGCCTCTGCCTTAAAAAACCGGACAGTATTACCAGGATTCTGTAGGGAAAGACCGGAAACATGGATGCTATCACCAGTGCCAAGGGGCCGTATTTGTTGAAAACCCTCACTCCTGTTTCCATCTTTTTAGACGGTATGTACCGATCAATTAAAACCTGTCCGCAATGGTAAGACATAAGGTAAGTTACCGCCAGGCCCATTACGCTGCCGGCCGCACAACAGGTCGCATAGGGCAAAAGTTTGCTGTGGTTGAGCATTATAACAGGAACAAAAACTACCTCTGGCCCAACCGGAAAGAATATGGCGTTGGCAAAAGAAAGGACAAACAAAAATGCGCCCTGATTTGTATTTTGCAACCAATCTAAAAATTCCACATTTTTCACCTTTTTTTCTTGATCATTTCTATGGCCTTTGCTTTAATCCCTTCTTCACAAACACAAAAAAGAAAGCCGGAACAGAGCCGGTTTCCTTAAAAAAAATACAAATATATTGCCGAATATTTCAGTCAGACGAATATATTGCTAAATATTTTAACCAGACGGCAATTACATAATATTTGCGAGTTCTGCCGCCAAGCTTTTAAGTGAATCACTCAGGGAGCAAATCTTCCCTCAGGCAGGCGGCCCCCTTTAAATAGACATGCTTAAGCTCCTTCTGGGACTTGCCGGTGTTTACGTGCAGCAAAACCCTGATGCATTTGCCCGGCCTGCCCGGAACTGACATTTCGACGGCACAGAGAAGGGGGACATGCTTCCACCCCATCTCCCGGGCGGCCAGAGCCGGAAATTCGGCATTTAAATCGGGGGTTGCGGTAAAAATAACGCTGGCAATGTCTTCAGGGTCAATTTCGTTTTCCCTGACCAGCAATTCCAGCAGTTCTCTGGTGGCTAAAATTATTTCCCGTGCGGTATTCTGCTCTGCCGTAGTTGCCCCGCGGATGCCCCGCAGCATTACCCCGCCCATTCTCTACTGCTCCTCCTGAATCAGGATTGAACCGCCCTGTGGCCCAACCCTATGGCAACTTCATCCAGATGCAAAAGTCCCACACCAAAAAATACCGCCACGCTGATGTGGTCATCCTTTCTGGCAATTCCTATCTTTCCGCCGATATTTAACCCTATTGCCTTAGGCATTATCTGAGACAGGGCCTCCCGGGTTGCCCCGGCCACGGCCCCTTCGTCGGCGTGCACCTCCCTGATCACGCCCTCGCGCTTTGAAGCCACTATAGCCCGCTCGATGATTTTGCCCACCGAACTAATAAAGTCGCCGCCGTAATCGACTGCCGCCGTTTTAATTCCTTCCCTGGCAAAACGCTGCTTGTACTCCTTTTCCTGTTCCCTGCTGTCGGTCAAGGCCATTTCAATGGCCACCCGGGCAACCTTGCGGCTTCCATAATAAGTCATCTGAATATATCCTCCTGCCCCAATATAAAATACACTCCCAACAAGGGAGTGCAAGCTGCTTTAAAACCCCCGGCAACATTATACTGAAGCTGCCGCATAAAAGCAATAACGGCCCTACCTGCCTTTCAGGCGCACCTTCCCAACCGGGCAGACAGCACCTCCTTCAACCCTGAAGGAGGTACCAGTCGCTGGAAAAATTACTTCTTTAGAAACATCAAGTATCTCTACCTCAAAAGGACGGCCGTAAAGGGTGCCATCCACCTCCAGCAGGTCGCCTTCCTGGACAAATACAGTTGCATAACGGTCGCGAAATTCACCCATCGGCTCGCCGTTCACCAGCACTCTGGCCAAAGGGAGCACCGAAAAACTTTTTAACCGGAACGTGACAGCGGGAGCCTGTAAAACTTCCCGCCGGTTATTCCATCCCCACTGAGCCGCCTCCTGGGAGAAAACTGGAGCAGCCGGTTGTTCTACAAGATCGAGAGACAGTAAAACCTGGACAATTATAACCATTGCTGCCATAGCCACCGCAAGCCTGATCACGGCACGCTCAAGCCTTTCAGCCCACGGCCTGTAAAACGGCATTGGCAAAAGTCCTCCACGAAAAACTTATCTCCTAAAAGTATATAAGCCTTTCAGGAGAATATTCTTAAAAGGGGCGACTTATTTTAAATTGTATTTTCTCTCCAACCGAGATCTAAATTCTTTCATTTCCTCGTGCACTTTAAAAAGCAGTCTTTCCACGTCAAGATGGCTTAATGTAAGAAAGGCCGGGTCGAGAATTTCAATTTTCCTGAAATCTTCCCTGGTAATAAAGCGGATTATATCTTCCAGGCCGTCGGCTTTTACGGTCAGGATCAGGGGCGCATAGGCAACATCAACATTGGTCAGGTCATCGTAGACGGTATAAACATCTGTGCTGACATCAATATCCAATATCTGTATGCCCTGGATGGGTACATTCCGAAATACTGACACATGCTGTTCTCTGGCATCTTCAGCAGCCTTATCGGTAGGCTTGCCCCCAAACAAAAAGCGACCAGGCTTGCCGGTACCCTTAAAATCGAGACGAATCTTTACCAGGATACCGTTTCTCTCGGCTACGCCGTCCCCGTTCTGGATATTTGGCAAAAAAATCCCCCCCGCCGCCCCGGGTGTCAATGAATCAGGTTATTCTACCCATATTGCAAAAATCCTGCTTTTCCCGCCTTCATTTGTAATTGAAGCCCTAAACTATCCCATGCCGGCATCTTCTTTCAGCTTCTTTATTTCCTCTCTGGTAAGGTGACGGTACTGACCCGGCCGCAAGTTACCGATGCTAAGGCTTCCCAGTTTGGTGCGCTTAAGCCTAACTACCGGGTGGCCAATGCTATCGCACATGCGCCTGATCTGCCTGTTTCGTCCTTCGCTGATGGTTATCTCCAGCAAGACATTTTTGCCCCGCCTGCCGATTAGCCTTACTCTGGCGGGTGCGGTCGGGCCGTCCTCAAGCATTAATCCGCCGGCCATTTTTTCCAGCTTTTCCCGGCCGGGCAGGCCTTTAACACTTACCACATAGGTTTTCGGCACCCGGTGCTTCGGGTGGGTCAGGGCATAAGTGAGCTCTCCGTCGTTGGTCAGCAGCAGCAGTCCCTCGCTGTCGTAATCCAGCCTGCCTACCGGGTATACCCGCCCGGCAACACCTTTCAAGAGATCGGTCACCTTTTTCCTGCCCTTTTCATCGCTCAAGGTGGTCACATAACCGCGCGGCTTGTACAGCAGGATATAGTACCTGCGCGGGAATAGGGAGATGGTCCTGTTCCCGACCTGTATCTTGTCCCTGGCCGGATCTACCTTGCAACCGACTTCGGTAACCACCTTTCCGTTTACCTTTACAGCCCCTGCAGCAATCAGCCTTTCACAGTGTCTCCGGGAAGCCACCCCAGCCCGGGCCATTACCTTTTGCAGGCGTTCCACCGGATCACCCCTTCTCGAGCGGTTTAAATTTAACAAAACAAGACCCGGATGTCAACAAAATAACCGAAAAAAACCGGGGGTATCAGGCCCGGTTTTTCATATCCTGCGTAATTATTTATTTTTTTATCCTAAAACATAGCCCTTACAATAAAAACCGAAGCGGCCAGGGTGGTCAGGTCTGCTACCAGTCCCGAAATAACGGAGTAGCGGTATTTTTTTACCCCGACCGAACCAAAGTAAAGGGTAAGAACATAAAAGGTAATTTAGGTGACAATTATAGCAGCTAATTCGTTTTTATCCTTCATACAAGATTCTCCCCTCACATAAAATAGAGGTAATAAAGGCGTTGGGGACCGCTTTCCACTCCTCAACCTCTTTGGGCGTATACACGACAATGTCCTTTGCCGGGAACAGGCCTGTTAATGCCCGGCGAATCGGCGCCGGGCGCTTCCACCGGGGTAAATCGGAGTCCATTACAATAAGAATATCCAGGTCGCTATCCGGCCTGGAATTTCCCCTGGCACGGGAACCAAACAAAGCGATCAGTTTTGCTTTTTGGTTACCGAAAGAATCCTTTGTACAACTTCAGACAGCAACTCTTCGGTAACCATAGGAGAACTCTCTTTGCCCAATGTTTTCCACCCCTTTCCTGATAGTATCGACAATTCCCTGGGATCCATAATCCTTGTAGGTATTTTGCTCATTTCTATGAAGTAGACGTGACTGATGTAAGCGAAGAAGAGGCGGTACCTCTGCTCATGTACCGGAGTAAAACAAGGGACTTTTCAATAGCCGGCCGAATAAGTAAACCGGTGCCGGCAAATACGAAATATCCATGCTGTGCAGGTTTTGTTCAGGCAAAAACTCAGAAAAGCCCGGCTCACGGAATCCATCGTATTTGGATCTAGGGCACGCACGCTGAATAATACTCAGCAAGGTGCAGAACCTTTGTTTTCATTGAAAAACCCCTTTAGAGCGGGAGGTTCAAGAAAGAAAAGGCCGCACGCCTGCCGGTATCAACTTTCTTTGGCGCGCGGCCCGATTTCCCTATAATTCCGTCGTTTTTCAATCGCCGCAATTATTTCATCAAGACTCATTTGATCCAGCCACTTTGCCCGCTCCCTCGTATAATCTCCCGCTCCAGTATCGTATTGCTGAATAAACCGAGCCATACCCACAGGACCAAGAGCTTTGGCCAGGGCGACTAAACCCGCATTTTTGATTTCATTAGGACTCATTGCTTGAGTGTTCACTTTTTGTCACCTCCATAAGCCACAGAACTGGGTTTTCGACTCTTATTTTCAGCTTGTTCCTATTTCTCTTTGCTTTTCTCAGCAGCTTATCATCTGTTGTCAGAAATACTTCTGCGCCGCCATATTCGGCACACGCAAGGTGTAAAGCATCGTAAGCCTTCATACCAATTTTTTCAAGCTCTCTGGCGCGTAACTTTATTTTTTCGTCCATTTTCGTTTTTTCTTGGGCTATGGCAGTTAAAGCAGCCACCTTCTTCTTTCTCTCCTCTTCAGGAATAGCAGAGATCTCAAATTCTATCGCCTCGCTATTGAGCAGCCGCCATTTTTCTTTTTCGCCCCCATTTAAAATTGTTAAAACGGCTTCTGATTCAAGGCGAATTCTCTCTTGAAACTGATCATCAAATGGTCTATTTAGACAGCAGACATCAAGGTAAATCAGCATAACTGTTCTCCCTGGCGCAAAATTTATTTATTGATCCTTCATCTCAAGTACACCTCAGCTCAGTTCATATTATATCTTATGGCCATCCTTAGATTCCAGTATTTTGATTCAAAAAATTTCCCTCTTTTTTACGGATGAAGTGGAGGGGACCTTTCCCGGCGGAGAACAGCCGGGCTTGACCTTGAGGATCCGCAGAATTCTTTCGGCAAGGTTTATGCGGAAGCCGACCGATTTAAAAAACATTTTTTTTTTTGGATTAATTTCGATTTCTTTAATTCCCTGCTTGCCGGGGCCCGTCCAACCGTTTCAAGTGTTCGACCACCTGCCGCGGCGGCAGCCCGCCTTCGATAATTACCGTACCGTTGACAACCGCCACCGGCAGTTTCCCGCCAAAAGCACAGCCGGTATCCTGCCGGTAAATCAACTCCACCCGGCTTCCGTAGAGCCGTTGCAAAACTCCTTCTAAAAGCCGGTATTGGAACACCAGATCGCGTTCACCCAACGCGCATCCTTCCTGCGCTCATCCTGATGGTTGCCCCTGCTCATTGGCCGGGATGCTCCCGTAGACTTCCACAATCAGTGGCATATTCGCCATCCTTTTCGCCATTTCCTCTCACTTCCGCCCCATTCTTCCCGCTGCCCACATTAGTCCGGTGGATGTCAAGTGCGCCGGTTTCCAAAGCGTGGTGAGCCAGAATCAGGTGTAAATATTTACCTGGGTTTTAATTGAATTACTTTTTGTTTTTTATTTGCAGGTTTGTCCAGATTAATAACTCCATTAACCTTATCTTGCCGGTATAATTTTTCTTTTATTTTATCCTGGCTTTCTCCGGCCATCAAAGCCAGGATCGCTTCGCATTTCAAACGGTTATCCGCCTGCGACTTCATAATTTCTTCCAGCAGCTTTAACTCATTCTTTGCCCGGTCAGAGACGTTACTTTTCCGGCTTTCTTTGACGATTATATCATCACAGACGTCCATTGCTTCCAGCAGTTCTCTTTGATCGAGACGCAGGCCCTGCAGAAAATAAGAGTCAGTCAGACTTTTTCTTGGGAATTCCGCTGTTTTTTGCAATAACAGCAAAGGCTGGCCCCAGTTAGAAACCCAATCTGAATCTCGCTGGAAGTGGAAGCCAATCCGGTTATAATTTACTTCGGGGATAAACTTGCCGGCAAAGGCTTTATTCAAACGCTCCTTCAAATCATCCAGAATCTTTGTAATTACCTCTTCGGATAAGACTTCCCCAGGATGAAATTCCTGGTACATCAGATTTGCATCATTGATCACCTGCTCCCGGCGACTCTTCAAAAAATTATCCACCCCTCCAGGAAGCGCTTTGTTTAACAGTTCCCGTCCTTCATTATTAATGCGGGCCAATTCTTTTTCGAAGAGTGGCCTGACTTTCTCCGGCATCCACCGCTGATCATCGCCAAGGGGGTAGCTGAGCTGGGTTAAAATCCGCCTTCCCGCCTTTTTCTTATTTTCGAGAACGCGGAGCGTTTCTTCATCAAGAACGGATATCCTGTACTCCGTTTTGCGGGATACCGCTCCCACCCGGCGAAAACTTTCCACCCCGAACCACTCAGCCCTGATTGGAGCATCCAAAGGCTGGATCCGGCTAAACTTATCAAAATTAACCTGCACGCCCTTTTCATAAAGACGGCTGACCTTTTCCGCTAATCTCTATAAAGTATTGGAAAAAATATATAAAGAGCAACCGGGTAATGCTACTGTTTGTGCCAAAATTGGTTTTGCATATTTACAGGATGGTAACCGGAGATTGGCTATTCAATACTTTAATGAAGCACTAATGTTTGATAAATATGAACCGACCGCACTTTATTATATGGCTATAATAAGGTATTTAGATGGAAGGGTTGACAAAGCGATGCAGTACCTGGACAGTCTCCGGAAATCAGATGCCGACCTGGCAAAAGTCAGGCAATTGGAAAAACAGTTAGGGGTTGGATAAGTGAAATAGCCTTTGATGTTTCGCTCTTTCTTCCTCTTCCACCCATCAGCCAGGGCATTCATCGGATAAACCACCATGGCCTGGATGCCCCGGCCGTTGCCATGGCGAAGCACGTAATCCACGATGAGCACAAGGTAGGCCAGACTTTTCCCGGAGCCGGTTCCCGTGGTACAATGATCTGCAGTAGCGATTGTGCCCGCAGACCTTGTCCCCTTTGGTCCAACGTTATAAGGAAGTTTAAAAAAATAAGTTTTCCCCTGCAAGGTATATTTAGCTCGTTCAACCACCCGTGGATCGTTAACCCTGTCCTCCAGCAATATCCCTTCTTCATCGGGAAAAAGTTCCCTGGCAATTTTCCGGCGGACGTGATCCAGAACCACCACCAGAAAACCACCGCTGCCGCAGGCCGGGTCCAGGACCATATCTTTTTCGTCCGGATCAAGCATTTTCACCATAAAACGAATGATGTTGCGATGGGTAAAAAACTGGCCTCGTTCTTGTTTTAAAGTATTAGAAACGATTGTTTCATAGGCCATCCTATTTTTAGAATACCACAACTTTAAAATTAACCACCCGCCCCGAAAACCTTCTGCACAATAAACACTGACGCCGCCAGGGTGGTAAGATCGGCTACCAGTCCCGAAATAACGGAGTAGCGGTATTTTTTTACCCCGACCGAACCAAAGTAAAGGGTAAGAACATAAAAGGTGGTATCACAGCTCCCTTGCATGGTGGAAACCAGCCGCCCCAAAAAGCTGTCCGGCCCGTAAGTTTTGATTATATCAGAGGCAATTCCCAGGGCCGCACCACCTGAAAGAGGCCGCATGATAGCATGGGGCAGCACCTCGGCAGGCAGGCCTACGGCGTTAAGGGCCGGGGAAAGCACCTCCACCAGCACTTCCATGGCCCCGGAAGCACGGAAGACGCTTATTGCCACCAGCATTGCCACCAGGTAAGGAATGGTTTTGACCGCTGTGGCAAATCCCGCTTCGGCCCCGTCGACAAACGTTTCATATACCTTAACCCCGCGCAGCACCGCAATGAGGGGCACTACCAGGAGAATCGCCGGTATGGCCCAGCGGGACAACTCCGAGAGAATCTCAAACATCTTTACCTCCCCTGCTGTTGTCTGCTGTTGTAAAAGAAGCGCAAGACCCTGTCAACCACCACCGCCACTGCCATGCTGAAAGCGGTGGCCATAATGGTCGGCCCGACGATTTCTGTCGGGTCGGCTGAACCGTATAAAACGCGAATTCCTATAATAGTTGTCGGAATCAGCGTAACGCAGGAAGTGTTCAAAGCCAGAAAGGTGCACATTGCATCAGAAGCCACATCGCGGCCCTGGTTTAACTTCTGGAGCTCCCTCATTGCAATCAAGCCCATAGGTGTGGCGGCGTTACCCAGGCCAAGGATGTTGGCCGAAAGGTTCATAACCATCGCCCCCATGGCCGGATGGTCTTTAGGCACGCTGGGGAACAGAAAGCGCATGGCCGGCCTTACCAACCAGGCCAGGGCACGCACCAGGCCGGCCTCCTCGGCAAGCTTCATTATCCCCAGCCAGAAAGTGATGATGGCAATGAGACCGATGGAAATTTTGACCGCACTGTTGGCCCCGTCCAGGGCTGCTTTGGTCACCGTCTCTATATCTCCCCTGGCGCCAGCAACAATTATCCCGAACACAATCATACCCAGCCAGACGTAGTTAACCATGCCAGACCCCACCCAAAGGTTGTCTAAAGTTACTTTATGAAAAGAACTGGGCAAATAGTACAATTATGGAAAATAATTGCCCGCTCCTGCGGGCTTGCCGGCCTTATATCAAACGGTTCTTAAATATGCCTGTCAAACCGGTTTTGGCTACCCTTTTCCTGATCTCGGATACATCGGTAGTATAAAGCCCCAGTTCCTGCATCCGCTGAAAGTAAACCGACCCTGAAAAGGTATATTTCCTGGCCAGGCCTTCCGGCTTTCTCATCTCTTCATGCATGTACGAAATAATATCTCCGCAGGCCAGTTCGCGAGGCAAGACCAGCAGTTCTTTGCCGGTCAGCAGCCTAACGGCGTTGTGCCCGGCCAGAAATCCGGTGGCAATTGCTTCGGTATGGCCCACCAGCAGGCCGGTTTTTTCCCCGGCGCAGAACAGGTTGTCAACCCCCTGCACCCTTAAGGTGTCATCGCACGGAGCGATGGCCATAAACCGAATCGAGTTACCTTTTCCGCCGGAGTAAGGGTCGGCATAACGGGCGTGCTGGAAGCCGTCCAGAGTGCGCAGCACTTCAAGCGGGAAAAACGGCGTCATCAGTTTCGCATGGCCTGTGTCTAGAATAATCAGGTTTTCGGCAAACTCATTAATGGCATACTGCTGGCAGGCCTTACGGCCAAGTTGATCGCCTTTGCGGAGGTGTTCCGGCAGGGGTATTACCAGAACCCCGTCTTTCTCAAGTTTTCTTACCAAGGCTGGTGAAAGGGATTTTTTTTCCAGCTTGCAGGAGCCGCTCATTGCTTCAAAATGGGGGAATTCCCCGCCCGCCTTGATTTCCTCCACGCCCGCCCTGGCAGTCAGGCTTACCCGCGGCCCGAAAGTGGGGCAACGCAAGATGCACATAACGCAGCCGAAACCGTAACGGGAACAATTGTTGGCCGGGCCGGCCGTGCCGGTGCAATCAATAAAAACATCGCCCGCTATCTTTTCCCCGCCGGCGGTTTCAATTCCGGTAATGGAGCCGTTGTTTTTAAAAACCCCCGTCATCCTGTTTTGCAGTTTCAGTTGAACCCCGGCAGAACGCAGGATTCCTCTTATAGCCGGCTCTATCCTGGTAACGTCATACAGCATGGCATGACGGTGTCCCGGAAAATCGAGCCAGCGGTGGGTGGCGACTCCCTCGATAACCCGCAGGAAATCACCTGCACCCAGGGCCCAGACCTCTTCCATGGCGGTGAACCGCCCGTTATTGCGCATGATCCCGCCCACCAGGCCTGTGCCGAGGAGCATGTCGGTCTTTTCGATAATTACCGTATCAGCTCCGGCCGCCGCCGAAGCATAGGCGGCGGCGCAACCCGCCCAGCCTCCCCCGACGATTACTACGGTCATGAAAAAGCCCTCCCCTTATGACAGTATATTCAGGGACGGCCACAAAAACCTCATGTTTTTCCAGTTAAAGGCTCAACTCAAAGATATTTCTTTTCTGCCTTTTCGCCGTTATATGAAAACAACACCGCTTTATTGTTGAGCACCGTTTCCAGATGTACCGGACGGCCCCAGAGGGTATAAACATGGGGGAGGGTTTTCTCTACGTAAAAAACGTCCAGTTCGGTTCCCTCGTAGTTGTGCTTCAGGTAAAGCTCCCCCCGTTTGTTGAAATCCCCGTCCTGAACGACAATATACGGATAGCCACAGTTCGTTAAATTGCTGACCAGTCCGTCGCGCACTTTTTCCCAGTTTTTCTCGACGATCTTCCACTCAAACCCGACCTTCTTATATAAATACAGGTCCAGTTTCTCAACGAGTTCCCTGGTGAGGTAATTGCGCAGGAAGGAGATGTCGTTTTCTGTTGCCCTTACTTCAAAAATTTTCTGCTTTCCCTCTCCTCCCGGCCGGCCGTATTTTTCTTTTTCTTCCCGGCCTGGATTGTCCCAGCGCCTTTCAATGTCTTCAAAAATGTTCAGGCCCAGGTTATAAGGGTTAATGCGCCTTCGCGACGGTTGAATTATCCCTGAATGCATTTTTGCAAATTCAATTGCCTCGGACTCATCCAGATCGATCTCCCTCATGATCCTCAAGTGCCAGTAAGTGGCCCAGCCTTCGTTCATAATTTTGGTTTCCATCTGCGGCCAGAAATAAAGCATTTCCTGCCTGATCACCGACATTATGTCTCTCTGCCAGTCCTCCAGTTCCTTGCTGTTCTGAATTATAAACAGCATTACATCTTTTTCTGGCTCGGGCGGAAACATTTTGGCCTTATTCCCGGTGGAGCCGCCGTCCTGATCTTTTTCATCAAGCGCCCAGAGATCGCTGTACGGTGTGTCCGGTTTCCCGGCATTAACTTTTTCGGCGTCATTCTTTTTGTTCTTATTTAACGGCCTGGGCTCCACGTGCTCTTGGATGGCAATGGCCGCGTCGATGAAAGATTCAACCTTTTCACGACCATATTTAAACTCGTAGCTGCGGAAACGGTCCGCTGCAGCAGCCATGGACTCCACCATATTCCTGAATGTGTTTTTAAAGTAAATGTTATTCTTAAAAAAATCGCAGTGCGCCAGGACGTGAGCCATGACCAGCTTGTTCTGAATCAAGCTGTTCCCGTCCAGAAGAAAAGCATAGCAGGGGTTTGAATTAATCACCAGTTCGTAAATACGGCTTAAGTTATAATCATATTCAGTTTTCATCTTGTGGTAGGCCTTGCCGAAGATCCAGTGAGAAAAGCGGGTAGGCATGCCGTAGGCGCCAAAGGTATAAATTATTTCTGCCGGGCATATTTCGAAATATATGTCGTAAAAATCCAAGCCCAACTCTCTGGCCTTATCGGTTATTTTCTCCAGTGCCTTTTCCAGCAGGTACAGATCCTCTTTAGAACCCATAATTATACCTCCCCGGGATGCCGCCGGAACAAAGCATTACCCCACTAATTTGCCTGCCGATCCGGGATCTGGGCAAAAAATTTCTTTAATGCGGGGTACACCCCGCTTTTATCTCTAATGATAACAACTGTAAATTTTGGATCATTAATGCGCTTATAAACGTTGCGCAGGGTACTGGCATAGTAATAAGGCCCCTCAATCTCCCCGTACCCGACCATGTTGCACACCTTGAGCAGTTCATTTATCAGTTTAACGCAGTTTTCATTGTCGGAAGCCAGGTTGTCGCCGTCTGAGAAGTGAAAGGCGTAAATGTTATAGTCCTGGGGGCTGTACCGCTTTTTGATAACTTCCAGAGCCAGCTTATAAACCGACGAGCAGCGGGTTCCCCCGCTGGCCCCCTTGGTGAAAAACTCCTCCTCGCTGGTTTCCCTGGCTTCGGTATGGTGGGCCAGGAAAACGATCTGGACATTGTTGTACTTGGTGCGCAAAAAACGGACCATCCAGAAGAAAAAGCTACGGGCGATGTACTTTTCAAAAGGGCCCATTGATCCCGAAGTGTCCATCATTGCCAGCACAACGGCATTGGACTCGTATTTATAGGTGAGATCCCAAGTTTTAAAGCGCAGATCTTCCGGAGTAATCCCGTATAGCCCCGGCTTCCCCTTCATTGCATTGCGCTTGATGACTTCTTTGATTGTTCTCCTGCGGTCGATGTTGCCGGTTATACCCTTTTTCCGTATATCCCTGAACTCCACCGACTCAGATGCTATTTCCGGTTTCTTTTTCTGCTCCAGGTTGGGCAGGCCCAGGTCTTCGAAAATCATTTCGGCCAGTTCGTCGACGGTTATATCAGCTTCGTAGTAATCAACCCCGGGTTCATCCCCGGCACCCCTGCCCTTTCCCTGCTGGGGTTCGGAGTATATGACATCCCCTTGCTTGCTTTTTCCGTCCCCCTGACCGCCGTGCTTTTGCCTTCCGGCGTCAAAACGGAAATGAAACTCTTCCAGTGACCTGATGGGTACCTTAATAACCTTCCGTCCGTCATGCAAGATAATGCTCTCTTCAGAAACTATATCGGCAAGGTTTTTTTTAATGGCTTCCCGCACCTTCTCCTGGTGCCGCTGCCGATCAATTTCCCCTTTGCGGTGAAGCGACCAGTCTTCCCGTGAAATGATCAAACAGGTACCGGACACTTTACTACCTCCTAGCGGTTAAGCAGGCTGCCGACGTACTTCAAAAGCTCGTTGGCACATATCGGGCAGTAGCCATGCTCTTCAATTAATCTGGCGCTTACCTCATTAATCCGTTTTAACTGTTCGGCATCCGGTGTTTTGGTGGAGGTTGTGATTTTCACCACGTCTTTCAGATCGGAAAAAAGCTTTTTCTCTATGGCTTCGCGGAGGCGCTCATGAGAGTTGTAGTCAAAACGCTTGTTCTTCCGGGCGTAGCTGGAAAGGCGGATCAGAATTTCCTCCCGGAAGGCCTTCTTGGCGTTTTCAGAAACGCCGATCTGCTCTTCTATTGAACGCATCAGCTTTTCATCGGGGTCCAGCTCTTCATCGGTGATGGGATCTTTAATCTTTACACCGTTGCAGTAAGCTTCAACATTGTCCAGATAGTTGTCAAACAAAACCTTGGCAGACTCTTCATAAGAGTATACAAAAGCCTTCTGCACTTCTTTTTTGGCCATCTCGTCGTATTCTTTACGCGCTGCCGAAATGAAGTTGAGCAGCCGGTCCCTTTCTTCCTTGGTTATGGACGGGTGCTGATCCAGACCGTCTTTCAAGGCCCGCAAAACGTCCAGCGGGTTGATACATCTGGTTGCAGTGCGAATCAGAGCTGAAGAAAGACGGTTAATTACATAGCGCGGATCAACCCCGCTCATCCCTTCATCGACTGCCTCCAGCCGGAGCTCATGGACATCCTTTTGTTTAAACCCTTCCACATCCTCCCCGTCGTAAAGCTTCATTTTTTTAATTAAATCCATCCCCTGCTTCTTGGATTCCTTCAGCCTGGACAGCACAGAGAAAATGCTTGCCACCCGGAGGGCGTGAGGAGCAATGTGGATGTCGCGCAAATCGCTCTGCTTGATCAGCTTTTCGTAAATCTTGATTTCTTCGCTGACTTTCAAATTATACGGTATCTTCATCACAATGATGCGGGACTGCAGAGCCTCATTCTTCTTGTTGCTGATAAAGCTTTTATACTCGTTTTCATTGGTATGGGCGACGATCATCTCATCGGCATATATCAGGGCAAAACGCCCGGCTTTAAAGTTCCCTTCCTGGGAAAGGCTTAACAGGTTCCACAGAAACTTCTCGTCGCACTTCAGCATCTCCTGAAACTCCATCAGCCCTCTGTTTGCTATATTCAATTCGCCGTCAAAACGGTAGGCGCGGGGATCCGACTCGGAACCGTACTCGGCAATTGTGGAGAAATCGATGCTGCCGGTCAAATCGGCAATATCCTGCGATTTAGGATCTGAAGGGGTAAAGGTGCCGATACCGACCCTGTTGTCCTCCGACAGAAATATTCTTTCCACCATAACCTTTTCAATATTGCCGTTATATTCCGTCTCAACCATCATCCGGCAGGATGGACAGAGCTCCCCCTCGATATAGACATTGTACTCCTTTTGAAATTCCTCCCGCAGGTCCCTTGGGATCAGGTGAAGCGGCTCTTCATGCATAGGACACCCTTTAATCCCGTAAAGGGCCCCCTCATCGGTACGGCTGTATTTTTCCAGACCCCTTTTGAGCATGGCCACCAGGGTGGACTTGCCGCCGCTAACAGGCCCCATCAGGAGCAGGATGCGCTTGCGCACATCGAGGCGGCGGGCAGCCGGGTGAAAATACTCTTCCACCAGTTTCTCCAGGGTTTTGTCCAGGCCGAAAAGCTCGGAATTGAAAAATTTATATTTTTTTATACCCTCTTCTTCAATCACTCCGGCGGATTTGATCATGTTATAAATCCTGGAGTGGGCAAGCTGTGCCACATAGGGCCTTTTTTTAACAATCTCCAGGTAATCCAGGAAGGTCCCTTCCCAGAAAAGCTTTTTCTCCAGGGAACGGTATTCTTCCAAACGCCTGATGAAATCCATTGTTTCACTCCTTCTTGATAGGCTTAAGCCTTCATCTGTACTCAGGCGGGAACTGTAGTCATATGGAATATTACATTATATGCAAAGTTTACAAAAAGAAGAATGGTGGCACCAAGCAACAGATGCGGATAAAACGCTGCAAATAATGCCAATTGGAGGTTTTTTAGGAAAAATTTAGTTTAATATTAAGTTATTCGGTCGAATAAAAAAAGCCACAGGAAAACCTGCGGCCGGCTCAAGTATAAATATTTAAGTGCACCATGCGGCAACTACCAGCTAACCGGAACGATTATCTTATCCAGCTCGCTTCCATCCCTGGGGCTTATCCAGTAAACCTCCAGATTCCCGCTTCCCGGCGGGACGGCATGAAAAGGCAGGGAAAGGATAAAATCGCCGCGCAACGGAGCGCCCTGGGCGGCCGCGGCCGTCCCCCTGGCCAGTTCTCTGCCTGAGCCGTCCAGCAGCCTGGCATTTACGGTTGCTTCAAAAACCCTGGCACTGCCTCGCACTTCAATAGGAGAGGTTACCTTCTGGCCCGGCACCGGGCTTGTAACCCAGATGGAAGGTTCGTACACCTTTGAGACATCTCTTGAAAAAGGCTGGCCGTATAGACCGACATGCCCCCACCAGTCCATGGCCTCCTGGTCAAGCCTTCCTTCCACCAGAAAGCTGACCTTCTGAACCTCGGGGAACTCGGTAAGGGTATTTACAATGCTCTGGATTCCCAGTGCCTCACCGGAAGCACCTGTATTCGCCCGCAACACGTCGCGAGAAAAGTCCACGGTGGCAAGCCCGTCCTTTATACTGATACCCCTGATTTTTGTAGCCGGCGGCAGCACCCTTACCGCGCCGGGCGTTGATGGAGCAGTGTTAATGAGTTCTTCCAGCGCCGCTTTGGCCACCTCCCTGGTAAAAGGCACCTGGTGCACCTCCCGTACCAGGTAGGCGTCGCTTCCGGTCATTTTTACATAATACACTGCCAGATTTGAAAACTGCGGCCGTACTGTTTCTTCCCCTGGCGGGTAATTTTCCGCGGTTCCTGCCTCCGGCGCCTGCCTGCTTAAAAAATTGCAGGCGGTCAAAAGCAGCATTATTGACAACAGGGCCGCCAGCGCCCCGGCAATCATCCCCCTTTTATCCCTGCGGCAGTAAGTCATAGAGTGCCCTCCTTAGCCTTTTGTTAAGTATATTGTAGCATAACTTAAGGAATAACTCTTAAAAAATAAAAAGGCCGTTCTTTTTAAGCCAGCCTTAACTTACAATGACATTAGATTAATAAATAAGATTTATAAATATAAAAACAGGATGAAATAAAATATTCAGGATCAACACCAAAAATATTCTAAACTCAGCTGGGAAGACCGGCAATTATATACTCCTTGTCATCCTCCAGCAGGCTGTCGATCTCCTCTTCCGAGACAAAACGGTAGAAAACTTCTTCTCCTTCAGTCCAGGTTACAATGTACTGCACAATATTTACCCCCTGGAAACTGTATACAGGATTCTTTATCTTTATTACTATTTTAACAGTTACGGCCGGAAATGGGATAGAAAAAAAAAGAACTAAACTAAAAATAATATTAGCAAAAACGATGCGCGGCGGCAGCGCCTCTGATTTTTGACTCTGGCGTAGGAATTTGTGCCGTACTTATGCCATCCGGCTCACCGCCGGCCAAGGCCCAGCCTGGCTAGCATGACATCACGGGCGCGGTCCTCAAAGCTGTCGTCCAGGGGGGTTAATTCACGGTTACAGCCTCGCCTCCGCAGGGCCAGAGAAATAAGGTAATCGGTCAAACCGGCGTTTTTTGGCAGCAGGGGGCCGTGCAGGTAGGAGCAAAAGACATTCTTATAGCGTGCCCCTTCAGTTCCGTCCAGTCCGTTATTGCCGTAGCCGGAAAGAACTTTTCCAAAAGGGCTGACCTCACCCAGAAAAGTTTGTCCGGAATGATTTTCAAAACCGATCACCTTCAACCGTTTCCCGTCTAATTCCACCTCCACCGCCGCGTTCCCCACCAGGCGCCTGTCCCCGGCCCGGGTGTAAAGGTCCAGCATACCCAGCCCGCTTATTTCCTTACCGCCGGGGGCCAAATAATACTTTCCCAGCAACTGGTAGCCGCCGCAGATGGCCAGAACCACCAGGCCATCCTCAACAGCCTCTTTAAATTCATCCCGGCGATTCATCAGGTCGGCTGCAATCAGGTTTTGCTCCCTGTCCGACCCTCCGCCCAGAAAGACAAAGTCGTATTCCTTGAAATCAATTTTATCCCCGAGGCTTACCTGCCGCACCGTCACAGGGATATTCCGCCACTGGCAGCGCATTTTGAAGGCTACGACATTGCCCCGGTCCCCGTACAGGTCCAGCAGGTCAGGATAGAGATGGCATACGCTGATCATGGGCATCCTCCCTGAGGGTCAGTTGTTCAAGTACTTTTTGCACAGGCCACAACGCTGTATAGGTAGAAAAAAGATATGCCGTGCCGCCGCGCCCGGCCAGGACATCCTTGACAGCCTGGCGCAGGTCGCGCCTGACAAAAATTTTCTCTGCCGGGATGCCGGCGTACTTTAAGCGCAAGGCCATCTCTTCTGCCCTTTTGCCGGAACAGAAGAAACATAAAAAAAGGCTGTGCTCCGCCCCCAGCCGCTCAAAGTCAACATCCCAAAGCCACGAAACGTCGGTGCCGTCGGCATTGTTGTCATTAATGGCAATAAAGACGTCTTTTGTCCCCTTGGCGGCACACAAAGCATTAAGCCCTTCGGTAAATCCCGCAGGGTTTTTGACCAGGCTTAAAAAAGCCTGTTTTCCCCGGTAAATAAACTTCTCCATCCGCCCGGCCACGGGCCGGTATTTGCTCAGGCTGTCCAAGATAACCCGTTCATCCAGGCCGGCAATCAAACCGGCAGAAAAAGCGGCGAGGGCATTGTAAAGGTTATATAGTCCATGTGTGCGAACCGCCAGGAAAGCCTCCCGCCCGTCAAAGACGAGCCGGCAGCGGGTGGAGCCGTTTACAGTTTCCGGCTCCAGCGCCTCCACCAGAGGAGCGGGCCGCGCAAACCGGCAGGCAGGGCAGCGGTAAGTGCCCATCTGGCCGTAATGAAAGAATGCATATTCAAGGGTAGAGCCGCAAAAAGGGCAAAACCGGGCCTCCCTGGTTTTGTTCCCGGCCCTGGCTGTCTTCTCATGTTCCCCCAGCCCGTAAAATACGGCCGGAAGCCCCGTAATTTTTCCGAGCTGGGCCACCAGAGGGTCGTCGGCATTTAAAACAATAGTGGCATCATTTAACTTGCTCAAAGCCGCGCTGATTACTTTAATAATCTTGTCTATCTCCCAGTACCTGTCCAGTTGATCGCGGAAAAAGTTGGTAACCACTACCAATTTGGGGTTAACTTCTGCCAGTACCCCCGGCACCGAGGCCTCATCTACCTCCAGAACGGCGTAATCGCAGTCAATTTTCCCGGTAATCCCGGCTTTCATGATAAAGCTGGTGGCAACACCGGCTTTCATGTTTGCGCCCTCCAGGTTGGCAATAACCTTATAACCTGCCCCGGCAAATATTCCGGCAGACATATTGGCGGTGGTGGTCTTGCCGTTGGTGCCGGTAACTGCTATTACACCCCGGCGCACCTGGGCGGCAAGATGGCGCAGGCAACCCGGATAAACCTTCAGGGCAACCAGGCCGGGCAGGGAAGAACCCCTGTAGCCCCGGATCCGGCTGAGCCATGAAAATATTTTTCCGGTAATAATTGCTAAAGAGAGCCTTAAATTCAAAAATATACTCCTTTGGCAATATGTTGTAGTATTATATATTATTACCATAATATCATAATATTGGCTTTAATTTATGTCAACCCCTTTGCATATCAAGCGAATGATCAACTTTAAGAATTTTGCAATGGAAAAATGCCGGCCAAGGCACCGGCCACTTATTTTTCCGTGTATTGCTTTATCAGGTTCATCTTGGTGTTCCAGACCTTCTCGCTTAAATCGACGGGATAAGGTTCCGGATTGATCCTGCGCAGGTATTCCGACCAAAACAGATTAAGCTGACTTTTGTGGTACTCCCTGATTTCCTCCAGAGCGGGCAGTTCAAAAACCTGCTCCCCGTTGACAAAGACCGGTTCCAGCAGCCCGACCGCCTCAAAATTGGTAACGTATTTATATATCCAGGTATGAACCGGATCAAACATCTTAATCCGGTGCTGGCCCTTTACATCCTCGCCGACATCGGCAACGTAATCCCCTTCGGACTTGCCCGTACTCTTATTGATAATCCTGTACACCGTCTTAAACCCGGGCGTAATAATTTTCTCCGGATTGCTCGAAATCTTTATAACCGGAACATAGGATCCGTTTTCCTCTTTTGCAACAAGTTTGTATACGCCGCCCAGGGCGGGGTCATCCGCACAGGTAATCAACCTGGTGCCAATACCCCAGATGTCAATCTTGGCCCCTTGGGTCTTTAAGTAATAAATTTCATTCTCGTCGAGGTCGCCCGATGCGGTAATCTTTACATAATCCAGGCCGGCCTCGTCCAGCATCCGGCGCGACTGAATGGAAAGGTAAGCCAGATCCCCGCTGTCCAGCCTGATCGACTTTAACCTTTTTCCCTTTGCCTCCAGGTATTTCCCTATCTTTATCGCATTGGGCACGCCGGACTTAAGGGTATCGTAGGTGTCTACAAGCAAAATTACGTTGTCAGGAAACACATCGGCAAAGTTTTTAAAGGCCTCTTCTTCGCTGCGGTGCACCTCTACCCAGGAATGAGCAATTGTTCCCTTGCACGGTATGCCAAACAGCTTGGCCGCCCTAACGTTTGAGGTGGAATCAAACCCGGCTATATAGGCCGCCCTCGTTCCCCAGATTGCCGCGTCAGCCTCCTGCGCCCTTCTTGTACCGAATTCGATCAGAACGTCGTTCGGAGCAACCTGTTTGATCCGGGCCGCCTTCGTGGCCACAAGGGTTTGGTAATTCATAAAGTTCAAAATGGCAGTTTCCAGAAGCTGAGCCTCAAAAACCCTTCCCTCAACCTGTATCAGCGGCTCGTTCGGGAAGATTACCGTACCCTCTCTAACCGCCCTCAGGTTGCCGGTAAACCTGAACTTCCTCAACTCCTCAAAAAAATCAGGGTCATAATTTTCTTCCTGCTGGGCCAGGAAAGCTATATCTTCCTCCGTAAACCTGAGATTATTGATATAATTAACGATCCTTTCCAGCCCGGCAAAAACCGCAAAACCGTTGCCAAAAGGCAGTTTTCTGAAAAAAGCCTCAAAAACACACCTCTTGTTGTGCATTCCCTTTTTCCAGTACCCGTATATCATATTTATCTGATACTTATCAGTATGAAGCGACAGATCGCCGTAAGCCATTCCCTATCCCCTCTTTAGCAGGCTCATGGGCCAGGCTGCATTACTCAACAAGGCCCTTGCACAGTTCAATACCGTTCCCCATCATGCTAAAAAGTGCCATTAAATGCATCAGGTCGCCGTTGTGAGGCTCATAGTCATAAGTATCCACGGCATTTACCGGGACGATCACCCGGACGCGCCGGTTTCTTCTGTTAAAATCGGCTTTTAAAGTAGTAGCAAACTGCTGCACGCAAATATCCGTACAGTCCCCCACAACGATGAAGTTCTCTACCTGCGGGTTCTCCCTCAGCCAGGACTGAAACCCTTCTTCAAGAAACCCGTTGGTGGAATTTTTGAGAATAAGAGTATAACCGCCTATCTCTTTAATTTCGTCCACCACTTCGCTCTCTGAGGTCCCCGCCAGGGCGTGCTTTGGATAGGCATCAAACTCAGGCGATTCAGGGGCATGACAGTCTGCGAAGGCAATTGCCCCGATGCCGTGCTTACGGCAGAGCTTCAAAATGCCGGAAACGGTGGAAACCAGTTCATTTACCCGCGGGCTCATGAGGTTTCCTTCCCTGGCGAAGGCATTAATCATATCAACTATAACCAGAACCGTTTTTTCCGGAATAAAACCGTCAACTTTTAAACGCGGCAAATTATCAATGATGTCACATATGCTGCTTAACGTATCCAGGCTTTTTTCCAGAAAAGCTTCCTTCCGGCACTTCATTTCTACGCTTCCTCCTTTCAGGTTTTGTTATAAGTTAACTTCAAGCTTTATTAAAGTTAAAAGGCAATCTTGAAACCGGAAAACTCTCCGGTATAGTCCTGCCATTCAACCTGCACGTTGGAAACCTCCGCCGCAGGAGGACCCTGCCAGCACCACCGGACGAGTTTTTCCACCATTTCCCGGTCACCTTCAAAAACTCCTTCCACCGTGCCGTCAGTCCTGTTTCTTATCCATCCGGTCACCCCCAAAGCCAGGGCCTGGTCCCTTGTCTCAGACCGGAAATACACTCCCTGGACCTTCCCGCTCACGACAACATGTGCCCGTGCCCTAGACATTATCTTCCCCCCAATTGATGTATCTTTTTAATATTTACATTATACCAAAGAAGACCGGCGAGGTTTGCCAACTTGCAAAAAACTCACCGGTCCCGGCCTGTTTCTTTTAAAACTTTTCTTATTTCTGAAACAGCATCGCTTATCCTCAGAGGAACCGCAGCCAACTTCAGCTCCGGAATGTGCTTAAAAATCTGGGTGACCACCGGAAAGCGCAACCCGGCCTCCCCTGCAATTTTTTCGTCGGCTAAAATAGACACATCCCCCTGGGCCAGGGTCCTGCCGTCCTTTATTACCAGTATTTGCTGGGCCCATTCGGCAGCGAGGTCCACATCATGGGTGGCAATTACAACGGTGGTACCGTTGTTGCTTAACCGCCAGAGTATTTCCATAAGGGTATCCTTTCCCCGCGGGTCAAGGTACGCGGCCGGTTCGTCCAGGATAATAACGCGCGGATTCATGGCCAGAACGCCGGCAATTGCCACCCTCTTCTTCTGTCCGTAGCTGAGGTGGTACGGGGCCTTATCCCGGAATTTCTCCATATTGACTGCTGCCAGGGCTTCGCCAGCCCTTCTCTCCACCTCGTCCGCAGTCAGGCGCATGTTCACTGGCCCGAAAGTTACGTCTTCCCATACGGTAGATGAAAAAACCTGGTCGTCAGGATCCTGAAAAACCAGGCCAACCATGCTGCGCACCCATTTGCAGTTCCTGGCCGTAACCTCTTGCCCCATCACCCTGACCTTACCCTTTTGGGCCAGGTAAATGCCGTTAAGGTGGAGAAGCAGTGTCGACTTGCCGGCACCATTCGGCCCCAGCAGGGCGGTCCGGCTTCCTTCGGGGATAGACAGGCTTATACCTTTAAGCGCCTGAGTGCCGTCCCTGTATGTAAAAAACAGGTCTTCTACTTCAATGATATTTGCCATATCCGCCCCCCGAGTTCAATCAAGTAAAGGCCGGCAACAAATGCCAGGATTAACACCCCTGCCCAGACGTCCTTGAAGCACAGGGCCCGTCCTGCTGCCGCCTCAACCTGGCCTGAATACCCCCGTGCCAGCATGGCGCTGTAAACCCGTTCGCCCCGCTCCCAGGACCTGACAAAAAGGACGCCGACAAGTTGGCCGATGGTTTTTATTACATGCCTGTTCACCAGGCTGCCGCCTCCGTCAAAACATCTTGCCGCCCGGGCAGTGCGCATCCTCTGCAGTTCATCGGCAAGCACAAACATGTAACGGACCGTAAACTCAATTAAAGCTACCAGCACAGGGGGCACCCTCAGTTGCCTAAAAGCATCCATCAGTGCCCTGAACCCGGTTGTAGCGGTCAGAATGGACAAGGCCAGAACCGCACTAAAAACACGGATAAAAAGCGTACCTGCCCGTTTCACCCCTTCATCGGAAGCGGTAAGGGCAATAAAGCCGGCCTTTAGCTCAAACACAGGCGCACCGGGAGTAATAAACGGAAAGATTACTATCATTATGCCGCCAAAAGGAATGATCCAGACCAGTTTTTTCAAAAGGTAGCACGCCGGCATGCGGGAGAAAACGGCCAGGAGCAGGAGAAAGGTTGCCGCGGCAGCCAGAGCCAGCGGCGAATTCAAAGCAGAGGTAAGGGCCACAAAGCCAAAAACGACCGTCACTTTGACCCTGGCATCCATTTTATGTACCGCTGAAGTCCACTTCGCGCCCGGAACGGCAAAAAATCCTTCCATAAAGTTATAGAAAACCTCCCCGAAAAACAAAATGCCACAAAGCACCTGCCGCATTTTTCCGGCAAAGCCTCCGTGGCCTGTTTTCACAATATATGTAACTCTGTTAACAAAACTAACGTTTAAGGCCTTCTTGACCTTGCTCCTTTTAAATTATACTATAATAAAAAAAGTAAAATCAATAACCAGTTATAGAATTTCTTAGTGACAGCATGACATTTCTGTGATAGAATGTAACCTAGGAAGAAGTGGTACTTTTTGTGAGAGTGGACCGACAGTTTCATAAGCGGAGGTGAGTTGAGCTTGAGCTAGGCCGGACGAGCAAAGCCGAGGAGAGGTTTTATTTTGTCCATGCAAACCGGGCTCATACCCGGTTTAATTGCTTTCTGGGAGGTATAATCAATGAGCAACCGTCAAACCTTTGAAATTGAAACAGGCCTGGCCAGAATGGCCCGTTCCAGGCAAATAGCGGTGGTAGCCGTTCTTATCGCCATCGGCGCCGTGCTCCGGATGTTCAGCCCGCAAATTGCAGGAATAACTCCGAATTTCATTATTGCCATGTACTGCCTTTCCATCCTCCTGGTCCGCCCGAACGCCGGCGGCGCCCTGGGCATTGGCCTGGTAGGGGGAGCAGTGGCCATGATCTTCTCCAAATCCCCCATCCCCTACCTCAACCTGATTTCCGAACCGGCAGGGGCCCTGGCCTGCGCCGCAACCGTCAGCTACCTGCCAGAACTTGCTGCCGGAAGATATTCATTTAAGCCTACGCTGGCAACCACCCTGGGAACCCTGGTCAGCGGCCTGGTTTACATTACTTTGAACTTCAAGTTTGCCTTAAACCTGCCGGCGGACAAATTTTTAATTGCCTGGAAAACCGCCCTGGCCGTGGTGGTGGTTCCGGTTACCGTGATTAATGCTGTCTTGGCCCAGATTTTATATGCTCCGGCCAAAAAATTTTTAAAATTATAGCTTTCCGGGAGGGTTCGAGCATTGGCCCTGCTTGATATCAAGGGTTTTACTTTCAGCTACCCGCGTTCGTCCCGGCCGGCACTTAAAAACATTAATTTGAGCGTGGAAAAGGGAGAATTTATCGGCATTACCGGCCCTACCGGGGCCGGTAAAAGCACCCTGGCCTGCTGCCTGAACGGGATCATCCCCCATTTCCAGGCAGGTAAGATCCAGGGCCAGGTTTTACTTCATGGGAAATCCATATTCAATTACAGCCCCGCCCGGCTGTCCCGTCAGGTGGGCAGCGTCTTCCAGGATCCTGAAGCGCAGATCATTTTTGAAGAAGTGGAGCAGGAGCTTGCCTTCGGCCTGGAAAACCTGGGGTTCCCGCCTGAAGAAATTGCAAGGCGCATTTCCGGTGCTCTGGAAGCGGTGGGTATTGCCGGATTGCGCCATCGCCCCACCGCGGCCCTCTCCGGCGGTGAAAAGCAGCGCGTGGCCATAGCCGCCGCCCTGGCCATGCTTCCTGAAATCCTGCTGCTGGACGAACCCGCCTCCGAACTAGACCCTCTGGGCACCGAAAGCATCTTTCAGGTACTCAACCGTTTAAACAAGGAGCACGGAATCACCATTATTGTCATCGAGCAAAAAACAGAACAGCTTGCCGCCTATGCCGGCAGGATCCTGGTACTCGACGGCGGTGAACTGGTTATGGACGGCGAGCCCTGGCAGGTTTTTTCCAGAATGGAGGAACTGGATTCCATTGGCGTCAGGGTTCCTGAAATAACCAGGCTGGCATGGATGCTGGGCGGCCGGGACAAATATTCATTGCCCCTGACCGCAGAACAGGGCCGGACATTTTTAGAAAGGGTGTTAAGAAAATGATGGCAGGCGCCGGGCAAACGCTTATAAGAACAGAAAATCTGACCTGCTGCTACGGCAACTTGGCGGTGCTTAAAAACATATCCCTGGAAATAACAAAAGGAGAATGTGTTGCCATTATCGGCCAGAACGGGGCCGGTAAAACCACCCTGGCCAAGCATTTCAACGGCCTTTTAAAGCCGTCATCCGGAAAGGTGTATATAAAAGGCAGGGATACCGCTCCGCTGAAGGTTTCTGAACTGGCCCGCACGGTCGGGTATGTTTTCCAGAACCCCGATCATCAAATCTTTCACGATACTGTGGCCAAGGAAGTGGCCTTCGGGTTGAAAAACCTCCGCCTTGCCGGCAGGGAAGTTGCAGAAAGGGTGGCCGCAGCCCTCGAGGCGGTGGGTCTGAGCGAATATTGCCAGGCCCATCCGTACAGCCTGAGCAAGGGACAGCGGCAGCGGGTCGCCCTGGCCTCGGTGCTGGCAATGCAAACCGAGGCAATTGTACTGGACGAACCTACCACCGGCCAGGATTACCGGGAATCCGTGCAGATTATGGACATGGTAAAAGCGCTTAACGAAAAAGGCCACACCATTGTCTTTATCACCCATGACATGTCCCTGGTGGCCCGCTATGCCAAGAGGGTAATTGTGCTCTGCAAGGGGGAAATCCTGGCCGACGGCGACGGGCGTTCCATCCTGACCCGTCCTGATCTGCTGAAAAAAACCTGTCTATATCCCCCCCAGATTACCGCCCTGGCCCAGGCCCTTGCAAAATACGCCATCACCCCTGATGTATTGAGCGTTGAGGAGATGTATGAAAAGCTGCAAAAATTAAGAGGTGAAAAAAATTGGCCGCTGCAGTTGAGTATATTCCAAAAGAATCCCCGGTTCACCGTTTAACGGCCGTCACCAAAATTTTCTGGACCCTGTTTATTCTTGCCAGCGGGCTTCTGTTCAACGACTGCCGCTACCTTTTGGCCCTGCTGTGCTCCGTCCTGCTGGTGGCGGCCCTGGCCGGAGTGCTGAGAAGCTTGCTCCCGGCAGTTGGGTGGCTTTCTATCTTTGCCTTGTTCCTTCTATTAATCCAGGCTCTTTTTTACAACCGGGGAGAGGTACTGTTTTATCTGATTCCATCCGGCAATTACCTGCCGGTCACCGATCTGGGCCTTCTCTCTGGAGTGGCCATGGCCTTCAGAATGATGGCCATGGTTTTAAGCTTCCTGGTTTTTCTGGCCACCACCCGTACCCAGGACATAATTCTGACTCTGGTCGAAAAGTTCAGAATGCCGTATGATTACGCCCTCATGTTTACCACCGCCCTCCGCTTCATTCCTACCTTTCTGGGCGAAATCAGGCAGGTGAGCGAGGCCCAGCAGGCCAGGGGCCACACGGTGGAGGGATTCAACCCGGTCAAAAAGATAAAAGCCTACGCCCCGGTAACGGTACCGCTGGTGCTCATTTCGCTGAACAAGGCTGAAAAACTGGCCATGGCCATGGAAACAAGGGGTTACGGCGGCAAGCGCCGGACTTGTTTCAGAAAGCTGGAAATGCGGCCTGCCGATTACTGCCTGACGGCAATCCTGGCCGTGCTCCTGGCAGTTTGCGCGGCGGCCAGGGCCGCCGGCTACGGGACAATGTAGCTGTTCAACCGGTTACACTCACTTTTCAAATGTTAAGTTTACACTTTGGGAGGAAAAGCATCTTGAGCCTGAAACTGCTGATGGGCAACGAAGCAATTGCGTACGGCGCCGCAGAGGCGGGAGTGCAGGTGGCATGCGCCTACCCCGGCACTCCTTCTTCGGAAATTTTAGAAACCCTGGCCGCCCTGGCCAGGGAAAAAGGCTTTTACGCGGAATGGTCGGTTAATGAAAAAGCAGCCCTGGAGGTGGCTGCCGGCGCCTCCTACGCCGGGGCACGGGCGCTGGCGGCAATGAAACAGGTAGGCCTCAATGCTGCCTCCGATCCTCTAATGAGCCTTGCCTACATAGGGGTAAAAGGGGGTCTGGTAATTGTAGTGGCAGACGATCCAGGACCGCACAGCTCACAAACCGAGCAGGACACCCGGAAGTTTGCCCAGTTTGCCAAGCTGCCCGTCCTTGACCCGGCAACCCCGGCCGAAGCCAGGGAAATGGTTAAGTATGCCTTTGAGCTGTCTGAAAACCTTCTCCTGCCGGTTATTTTACGGCCCACCACCCGTACCTGCCACGCCTGTCAGGACATTGAGTTCACGGACGGCGCGGCACCCGCCCGGCCCTTAACCGGCTTTGAAAAAAACCAGAACTGGACCATTTTTCCAAGCCTTTCCGCCCGCAAGCATGTCTGGCTAAACCAGCAGCAGGAAAAAGCGCGGGAATTGTTCGAGAAGGCGGAATTCAACCAGTTATCTATTGACAGCTCGAACATCGGAATTATCGCCTGCGGCGTCAGCTACAATTACGTTCGGGAAGCCCTGCAATTATCCGGACTTAAAGCCTCTGTCCTAAAAATCGGCACTCCTTATCCCCTGCCCAGAGGGCCTGTGCTGGAACTTTTCAGAAAGGCCGGGAAGATCCTGGTGGTCGAGGAACAGGAACCTGTGGTTGAAGATCAGGTGATTGCCCTTGCCTGGCAGAACAGGCTGACCGTGCCCATCTCCGGCAAGAACGACCGCACCGTACCGCGCGAAGGAGAGCTAAACGTGGACAGGGTAAGGGCAATTATAGACAAATTCTGCGGCAGGGAGCCTGCCGGACCGGAAGCTGCCCCCGCACCCGCACCGGAACTGCCCGCGCGCCCTCCGGTGCTCTGCGCCGGCTGCCCCCACCGGGCCTCGTTTTACATTTTTAAAGATGCCGCCAGAGGTACAGACGCCGTATTTACCGGCGATATCGGCTGCTACACGCTGGGCGCCATGGCTCCTTTGGCGGCTGTGGACACCTGCCTGTGCATGGGGGCAAGCATTACCATTGCCACCGGCCTGAACCGGGTGGAGCCTGACCGCAGACAGGTAGCCTTCCTGGGCGACTCCACCTTCTTTCATTCCGGCCTCACCGGCCTGATCAACGCCGTATACAACAGCGCTAATATCACCGTGGTAATCCTGGACAACTGCACCACTGCCATGACCGGCCACCAGCCGCACCCTGGCTTAAAGCAGACCGCCATGGGGCCTGCCCGGACCAGCGTGGACATTGCCGGGCTGGTCAAAGCATGCGGCGTTGAGTATGTGCGCGTAGTTGATCCTTACGACTTGAAAGCGGCCAGACAGGCGGCAGAGGAAGCCTTAAGCCGTCCCGGCCCGTCCGTAGTAATCATGAAAAGGGAATGCGCAACCCTGGCTAAAAAAGGCAGGCGCAGAACGATAAATCTTAAAAAATGCCTAAACTGCAGCTTATGCATCGGCAAGCTGGGCTGCCCCGCCATCAGGAAGGGCAGCGGCGGTCCCGAAATTTCTGCCAAATGTTTTGGGTGTGGAGTATGCGCCCAGATCTGTCCTGCAGGAGCAATTGAAGCGGCCGGTCAGGAATAGCTGTTGCGGATCTTTCTGGCAAGCCCGCCTGACAGGTCTGGTGCCACGTCAGATAGATGCAGGCCAAAAATGAAACGTATCCGGGAGGTTTTTAAAAGGTGAAGCTTGACATAGTAATCAGCGGCGTCGGCGGCCAGGGTTCGGTGCTGGCATCCAGGGCGCTGGCGCGGGCAGCAATGGAAAGCGGCCTGGCCGTGCGCACCTCGGAGGTTATCGGCATGGCCCAGCGGGAAGGCCCGGTAACAAGCCACATCAGAATGGGAGACCGGCTCTACGGCGCCATCATTCCCGACCGGGCGGCCGACTTTCTTTTAGGCCTGGAGCTGGCGGAAACCGTCCGCGGGCTGATCAAATTAAAGCCGGGGGGGACGGTTATTGCCAGCCTGTCGGCAATAGTTCCGGTTTCGGTGGAACTGGGCATTTCAAAATACGACAAAGACACTCTGATACAATACCTCATCGAGCAAAATGAAAAAGTATTTTTCCTGGATCTCGAGGAACTGTCCCGTCAGTCCGGCCACCCCAGGACGGGCAATGCGGTTATGCTGGGGGCCTTATCTGCATTTCCCGGCCTGCCCTTCAAACCGGAACAGCTCCTCCGCTCCCTTTTGAGCTATCTTCCGCAAAGCCTTGCTGAGATCAACCGGCGCGCCTTCGAAATAGGGCGCCGGGCCGTGGAGGTTACTCTAAATGACATTAATTAAAAACGCAGAAAACACGAATCTTGAAAAGATTTTCATTTACCAGGAGAAAAAGCTCAGGGAATTCCTGCCCCGTCTGTACGCCAGTTCGCCCTTTTACCGCCGCAAGCTGGACGAGGCCGGAATAGACCCCAAAAGCGTCAGGACATTGGCCGATCTTGCCCGGCTGCCTTTCACAACCAAAGAGGAATTGCGCAACGGGTATCCGCTGGGGCTGATGGCGGTGCCGGAGGAAAAAGTAGTCAGGGTTCATTCTTCATCCGGTACTACCGGCAAGCCGGTAATAGTACCTTACACCGCCAAAGACGTAAAGACGTGGGCCGAAATGATGGCCCGCTGCCTGGCCATGGCAGGAGTTACCATCAGGGACCGCGTCCAGGTAACGCCAGGATACGGCCTCTGGACGGCAGGAATTGGCTTCCAGGCCGGGGTAGAGCTGCTGGGCGCCATGGCCATCCCCACCGGACCGGGCAACACAGAAAAACAAATTGAAATGATGCTCGACCTTCGGACCACCGTTTTAATCGGCACATCTTCATACGGGCTTTTGCTGGCCGAGGAAATCCACAGGCGCGGGCTGAAGGAGAAGATCAAACTGCGCCTGGGTATTTTCGGATCGGAGCGTTGGGGCGGCAAAATGCGCGCCAGAATTGAAGAACTCCTGGGCATTGAAACCTTCGATATTTACGGCCTTACTGAGATTTACGGACCGGGGATTTCCATCGACTGTCCGGCCCACTCCGGCCTGCACTACTGGCACGATCACCTGCTTTTTGAAATTGTCGACCCGGTCAGCGGCAGGCAGCTTTCCCCGGGAGAGGAAGGGGAACTGGTAATTACCACCCTGACCAAGGAGGGAATGCCCCTGTTACGCTACCGGACCCGCGATATCACCAGAATAATCGAAAGGCAGTGCCCCTGCGGCAGCCCTTACCCGATGACCGAACGCATTCTAGGCCGTACCGACGACATGATCAAAGTCAAGGGGGTCAACATCTACCCCGGCCAACTGGATCACGTCCTGCAGGGAACAGACGGCGCCGGCAGCGAATACCAGATAATACTCACCAGAAACCAGGGGAAGGACAGCATCTCAATCAGGGTTGAAGGCAAGGACGGCTGGCCTGCCGACAAACTGGCCGGACAACTCCGCAAAAATATTAAAGCGCGGATCGGCATCCTGGCCGATGTAGAAGTCGTACCTTACGGCTCTTTGCCACGCAGCGAAAAAAAGAGCAAAAGGGTCTACGACTACAGGGAGTGCTGAAAAAAACGCATAAAGGCAAACAAAGGCAGCTGCAGAGCTGCCTTTTCCAGTGTGTTTTGCCATCCTTATATTTAACTAAGTTCACACAAATTAGCATTATAAGAAGGGGTTCCCTGCTTTGTGTCGAATTCTGAAACGCATTAAAATTATTAAATAAGGCGAGAACACTTAACCGGAAGACAGAAAGGATGCTTGAAAGATGCCGGCGGGAGATTTTACCAGCAATGCCCAGCTGAGCAAGGAAGAAGCCTGGCTATTTAAAACGATTTTTGATCAGGCCGGTTTCGGTGCGGCCGTTACCGATCTCAGCGGCAACATAAAATATATCAACGAATATTTTGCCGCCTTGCACGGTTACAAACCAGCAGAATTACTGGACAAAAACCTGAGCGCGCTGCAGGCGGACAATCAGTTGCAGGACTTGTTAAATATGGAAGTGCAATTAAAAGAAAACGGCCGCTACAGGTCGGTAAAGATGTGGCACCGGCACGCAAGCGGCTATGTTTTCCCCGTGATTGTCGACGGGACACTGCTCAAAGACGGGCGCGGCGCACCGAAGTATATAGCCGTAACCGCCTTTATCCCGGCCAGGCTTAAACATACCGGAGAAAACCTGCAGCAATCCGAACAGTTTTTTTCCGGCATAGTCGATTCCCTGCCTGAAGCTGCATTTGTTATTGACCGGCAAGGCAGGGTTATAGCCTGGAACAGGGCTATGGAAAAAATGACGAGCGTGCCTAAATCAATAATGCTCGGCCGGGACAACTATGAATATGCCCTTCCTTTCTACGGCAAGCGCAGGCCAATGCTGATTGACCTGATTCTCCTGCCGGAAGGGGTGCTCGAACGGTTTAAAAACAATTATATCTACCTTCACCGGGAAGGCGATACCATCACCGCCGAAATTCGCCTCCCTGCAACACCCGGCGGAGAAAACGCTTTTTTGGTGGGTTCGGCTTCCATCCTGCGTAACGCTTCGGGCAGCATTGCCGGTGCAGTTGAAATAGTCCGCGATATTACCGGCCGCATGCAGGCAGAGGAGGACCTGCGCAAAAGCGACCGCAAGCGCTACGAGGAGCAGCTTAAATATTTAAGCCTGCACGACCATTTAACCGGGCTTTATAACCGGACCTTCTTTGAGGAGGAATTGCGGCGCCTGAGTGTCAGCAGGGAACATCCGATTACCATTATTTCCATCGATATTGACGGCTTAAAGCTGTTCAACGACTCCCTTGGCCACGAGCGGGGCGATGAGCTGTTAAAATCCTGTGCCAGGGTTTTAAAGCAATCCCTCCGGAAATCCGATATCCTGGCCAGAATTGGCGGGGATGAGTTTGCCGCAATCCTGCCCCGTACCAACGAAAAAACAGGCCTGGAAATTGCCGAAAGAATTCGCAGCAACACCTGCCTGTACAACAGCGGACAGACCGGCCTGCACCTGAGCCTCTCTATTGGCGTGGCCACGGCCGAAACCGCAGATGTGCCGCTGGAGGAGGCTTTCAAAAGATCGGACAGGCTGATGTACCGCGAAAAGCTGCGGCACAGCTCCAGCACCAGAAGCCAGATGATTAAAACCTTAATGGCAGCTCTGGCCGAAAAGGACTTTATCACCGAAGGCCACGTTCAGAGGCTTACCAGGCTTTGCCTTGTGCTTGGAGAAAAGCTGGGCCTTTCAATGCGCCAGCTTAACGACCTGACTCTTCTGGCTCAGGTGCACGATCTGGGCAAGCTGGCCATACCCGACCACATCCTTTTTAAAAACGGCCCTTTATCGGATGAAGAATGGAACATTATGCGCCTGCATCCGGAAAAGGGCTTTCGCATTGCCAGTTCTTCCTCCGACCTGTCAGGAGTAGCCGGCCTCATTTTAAAACATCATGAAAGGTGGGACGGCAAAGGTTACCCATTGGGTCTTATGGGCGAGGAAATACCGATAGAATGCCGGGTACTGGCCATTGCCGACGCCTTCGATGCCATGACCAACGACCGCCCTTATAGCAAGGCAAAAAGCCATGAGGAAGCTTTAACCGAATTAAAAAGATGTGCCGGCACCCAGTTCGACCCGGACCTGGTGGAAGCCTTTCTCTCCGTCTATGAAAAAGTATACGCAAATTAGAACATCAAGGCCATCAAGGCATAGGCGGCTCAGCCAGCTAATAAACACTTTTTTAACCGCCAGAATATAATTTACAGGACGTTTCAATGCGGGTGCACTTCAATCGCATCTTATTTCAAGGCCTGGTTCAAACAAATACAGATACTTTTCCTTTACCTTCCGCCCCAGAATGCTTTCAACCGCCCTGGCGTATATATTCAGTTGCCCGCAGTAACGCCTCGCCGCCTCCTCCGGCCGGCCTAAAGGCCTCTTACCCGTCTTGTAGTCCAGCAGCAAATAGCCGTCACCCTCATCGACCAGGCAGTCTATCACCCCCTGGACCAGCACCGCTTCTCCCGGGTACGGCACAAGCTCAGGATAAATTTCTGCAGCCTGCACGGCCATTGTAAAAGGAAGCTCCCGCAGCACCTGAAAGCCGGCCAGCAGCCGCCTGCCCAGCGGGCCCGCAAAAAAGGCGGCAATCTTTTCCGCCGGCACCGCCGCGGCCTGCTCAGGAGTAAGCAGTTCCCGCCAGACCATGTCTTCTATCTGGCTCCTTACCGCCGTAATGTCCAGAGAACCGGTCAAATCCAGGTGCTGCATAACCAGATGCAAGGCCTCTCCCGCCTCGGCTGCGGTCAGGCCGCGCTTTTCCTGCATAAACAAAGGCCTGCCGGCTGTGAGACGGAAACTTTCAAAGTGACCTTCCCCATACTGTTCCTCCCCTGCCGCCAGTTGATCGAACCTGCGTTTGAGCTCTGTCACCGCGGCTTTGGCCGGCCTGCCCAAAACTGCAATTGCCGGGTAGCTCCATTCAAGTCTTGCCTTAATCATACCGGCCAGCGGCCCGGCCGGTTCCAGCGGCTCCATCCGGCGCACCTTTGCAAGCAGCACAGGCTCTTCAGCCATTTCTGCCGACCTGCCTCTGCTATCAGAAAAAAATACCCTCCAGCGCGACCTGTCGGCGGCAACCTCTGCCGGGGGTTCCTCCGCACAAGCAGCGAGTTCCCTAATTGCCGCCCCGTCCCGGTGACGGGCCAGCGCCGCCATCAGCCAGTCCAGGCAGGTCCCGGCCCCGGCCAGAAAACCGTCCGGCAGGGCCCACCCTGCCGTTCCGGCCGGACCGCACCAGCGCCTGGCACATCCCGGCAGGTTGCGGGCAGAGCCAACCAGAATCAGTTTCTCCTGCGCCCTGGTCATGGCCACATAAAGTATGCGCATTTCCTCCGCCAGCGCTTCCATCTTCAGCCTGTGTTTCAAGGCCAGTTTGGCAGCAGTGGGGCGGGTTACCCTTGCCTCCGCATCTACCAGTTGGGGGCCCAGCCCCAAATCTTTGTGAAAAAGCACCGCCTTATTCAAGTTTCTGAAGTTAAAATTTCTGCCCAGACCGGCTACAAATACTACCGGAAACTCCAGGCCCTTGCTCTTGTGGATGCTCATAATCCGCACAACGTTTTCCTTTTCGCTCAGAAGGCGCGCCGCGCCGAAATCGCGGCCGCCCTCGCGCAAACGCTCGATAAACCGCAGGAAAAGGAACAGCCCCCGGAAGGCGGTGGTTTCAAACTGTCGCGCCCGGTCATGCAGAGCCCTTAAATTGGCCTGGCGCTGCCCGCCTCCGGGAAGACACCCGGTGAAATCGTAATAGCCGGTATCCCGGTAAACCGCCCAGATCAGATCCGCCAGGGTGCCCTGCCTGGCAATGGTGCGCCATTCTTCCAGCTTTTTAAGAAAATCGGCCAGCCGTTCAGAAAGCTCTCCCTGTCCTGCCAGCGAAGCCGCCACCACCGCATCATAAAAGTCGCCGCGGGGTGAAGCCAGCCTTATCCTGGCCAGGTCCCCGGCCTTCAGGCCGACCGCCGGAGACCTTAAAACGCCGGCCAATGGTATGTCCTGCCGGGGGTTATCAATTACCTTTAAAAGCGAAATAACGGTTTCCACCTCGGTAGACTCAAAATAACCGGTGGACAGCTCTGCATAGGCGGGAATGCCCTCCCGGCGGAACTCTTCCACAAAAGAGTTGGCGTAGCCCGCAGTAGCCCGCAGTAGCACGGCTACGTCGCGATAGGTAAGCGGGCGGTATTTTTTTAATTCCCTGTCGTAAATCTCGAGCGCGTGCTCCCCGCCGGGAGAGCCGCCCAGCAGTTCCTTAATCCTTCTGGCCACCAGGCGCGCCTCTTTTTGCCCGGCTTCCAGCTCTTCTTCAATTTCTTCCACCGCCTCTACGCCGCCATCAGCCTCTTCGCCGGCAGGATCATCCCCACCTCCATCTTTGCCGGCAGGGCCGCGTTCAACAAGATGCAACTCCACCGCCTCTTCATAGTTCCCCTGCCCCTCCGGAACCGGGGGATAATCCGCCCCGTAAACAAGCATTGCATCTGACCCGTAAGCCATTTCTCCTACCGCCGGAGTCATTATCTGCTTAAAAATGAAGTTTACCGCGCTCACCACACCCTGCCGGCTACGGAAATTTGCGGTTAAGGCCAGGCGCCGCCCCTGCCCGCCGCCGGTACCGGCAGAAAAAGAGGCGTATTTTTTTAAAAAAAGACCGGGCTCGGCCAGCCTGAAACGGTATATGCTCTGTTTAACATCGCCCACCATAAACAGGTTGGATTGCCCTTCCCCCTTCCGGGAGACCATTTGCAGGATGGTTTCCTGGACGGCATTGATGTCCTGGTACTCGTCAACCAGTACCTCCACAAACTTTTCCTGCAATTCATGGGCAACCTGCGAAGGCACGGCACCACTAGGCCCTTTTTCCGCCAGAACCTGCAGGCAATAATGCTCCAGGTCGTTAAAATCAACCACGCCGCGGGCTGCTTTGGCTTTCCGGTATGTTGCGTCAAACTCGCGGACCAGGCCGGCCAGTTCCTTTATAAGCGGCGCCATCCTGCGCAGATCGGCACAGAGGTCCTCCGGCGGGAGGGAAAAATACCGGCTTTTGACCTGCATTACCTTTTTCTTGGCACTCTCCCTGAAATTTCTGGCCTGCCCGGCCAGCTTTAAGTCGGCATCCTCTTTCCGGCACTGTTTCAGGGGGCTGAAGACGACCTCTTTAAAATATGAATAAAGCTCAGCCCACGGCGCGTTCGTCCGGCAGGACTGGAGCAGGCGGCAAACCAGGTCATGCTCCTGTTCGAGGTTGGCCAGATAGGCCTGCGGCCCGCCCGGTTCGCGGGCAATTCTTAAAGCCGCTTCCAGGTCGGCCCTTGCTCCCGCCAGTTCAATTTCTGCTGCCTGTTTTAAAACTGCGCTCCAGGGCGTCCGGTCGAATGAAGCTCCCCCGGGCAGGTTGAAACCTTCCGCCAGTCCGTCCAGCCAGTCTTCCGGCCAGGGAGTGCTGCGGGCAAACTTATACGCATCCAGAACCAGTTCTTGCAGCAGGGCATCGTCGTGCCTGCCCCCGTAGCAATCAACCAGGGCCGCAAAAATGTTATCTTCAGCGGCATAACGCCGTTCAAATACCTCTTCCAGGGCGCCGGTCTGAATCAGGGCGGCCTCCGTTTCGTCAGCCACCCGGAAGGAGGGGTCAAGCCCAATACGGTAAAAATGCTGGCGCAGCAGGTCCAGGCAAAACGAATGAACCGTGCTGATACAGGCGCGGCCCAGCAGGGCTGCCTGCCTTTGCAGGTGCCCCGATTCCGGACGCCGGCTTATTTCCCTGGCCAGGGCCAGTCTGATGCGCTCCCTCATTTCGGCAGCCGCGGCGCTGGTAAAGGTAACCACCAGCAGGCGATCTACGTCCACCGGTTTAATAGGATCGGTAATGCGCCGGATGATCCTTTCCGCCAGTACAGCCGTCTTGCCCGTTCCGGCGGAAGCAGCTACCAGCACGTCTCCGCCCCTGGCTGATATGGCCTCAAGCTGTTCAGCGGTCCATCCGCCGCTCATTGCCCCCACCCTTTCCGGCACATCCGGCCCAGTTTGCTCCATATAGCTCCTTCATCCTCATCCTTTATGCTCCGGTAAACATTTCCGTCTACCAGCAGGTCGAACTGGCAGACCGGCCTAAAAGGGCAGCTCTGGCATGAGCGGTACCGCCCTTTGCGGTAAGGGGCTATTTCTACCGTACCGCCGATAATTTCGCTGCCTGCAGACGCCAGTTGAAAGCGCAGGTAGGATCGCAGCAATGCAAACTGCTCGCGGGTCAGGACGGCTGACCTGGCGGCAAAGCTTCCGTCCGCCTTAATCTGTACCGGAATCAGGTCGGAAATTCCGTCCAGGCCGGCATCCATTAACCTTACCGCCTTTGGGTCGGCCAGAACCAGGCCGGTCATGCGCAATTTCTTCAGGATTTCTCTTTCCACTTCTTCTCCGGGTGGAACTGGGCCGTCTGTATTTACCAGCGGGTCATCAATTCGAAAATACAGAACAGCACCGGGCAGGCCGTTTCCGCCGGTCAGGGTGCGGGCATGCTCCAGCGCTACATCCAAGTAGGCCAGCAGTTGCAGCTTCAGCCCATGGTAAATATCTGTGAGTTTTACGGTAACTTTGCCGGACTTAAAGTCAATTATCCGCAGGTAAACCCCTTCATCGGACGGAGCGGCTTCAATCCGGTCAATCCTTCCGCTTACGGCCATTTCGCTTCCGTCGGCTAAGGTAAAAACAGGCGCAGGAAGATCGCCGTCCGGCCCAAAAGACAGTTCCAGCCCGACCGGGCGGAACTTGCTGCGCCTGGAATGCTCGGCAAGAACAAGGGCTGCCCGCTGTACGGTGCGCCTGAGCTTGCCGGTCAGGTAGCGGCGGCGGGCCGTACTGAGCAGGATTTCGCTTGAAAGCCGCGGTGCCAGCAAGTCGACCACCTCCCCAGCCATCTCTTGGCACTGCTCCCGGTCGAGTTGCCCCCAGTCCAGTCCCTGTTCCCTCACCCGGTCTCCAAAAAGTTTCAAAGCAGCATGAAAAAAACGGCCCAGATCGGGAGCATCCAGTTTGAAGATGGCTCTTTCCTTTAGTTTTAGGCCATAAGACAGAAAGTGGGCAAATGGGCAGGCGCGGAACTTTTCCAGACCGGATACGCTTGCCCTTAAAGGTCTGCCGTACAATGCCATGCTCACGGCAGGGGGCAGCCTGTCCTCGCGGTTGCTGTGAAAAAGACCGGAAAGCACCCTTTTGCAATGCTCCCGCATTTCCCCGGCGGCAAACCATGAATACACATCCCACCAAAGCGGGTCTATCCGGCGCCCGGCTTTAAATTCCCTCATTTGAGAGGCAAGGTAGGAAAGAGTGCGGCGGGGGCCGGTGACAAACTCCAGGTCGTCCAGCAAAGCGGCGTTTGGTTCTACCGGCCATACCCGTTCCTCAACGTCGGGAAGCAGTTCCTTCACCCTTGCCACTATCGGGGACGGCATAAGCGCCCTGCCTTCACCGTCCGCCAGCGGATAACTGAGGTAAATCCGCTCCGAGGAACGGGTAAGGGCTATGTAAACCAGATACTGCTCTTCGAAAAATTTCCTCCTTCCGCCTGGAGCAAGTTCCAGTCCTGCCGCTTTAAGCCTCTCCCTCTCCAGGTCGGAAAAAATGCCCTGATCAAAAGTGCGGGCCGGCAGCACCCCGTCGTTAACCCCCATAACAAAAGCAGCACGCATTTCCGGGTTCCGGGAGCGCTCCAGGGAGGCAACCAGGACCTGGTCAAGTCCGGGAGGTATCAGGCCTAAGCGCAGGCTTTCCAATCCCGCATCGATAACAGCAGCATATTCACCGGGTTCTAGTACCTCATCCCCCAGTGCTTCCACCACCTGGTCGAGCAGGGCGGTAAAACCGCTCCATACCAGGGAATGCTCACGGGCAGCCTCCAGACGCCCCTCCTTTTCCGCCTGCCGGCTCCAACTCTCCAACTGCTCCGGCACTTTCAGCCCGGTCAGGAGATTGAAAAGAGCCGTGCTCATCTCCCGGACGTTTTTGGCCTGCATAAAAGAGCGGCAGAATTCAAGCAGATCAGCCGTAGCCTGATGACGGATCCGGTTTACTTTTTCCAATTCGACCGATTCAGATCCGTTAAGACCGGGATCTTCTTCCAGGGTCAGCTCCCTACGGTACTCCCAGGGTCTTCCGTCGGTCCAGCGGCTTCCCCGGATACCGTGGGCAAGAACGTAGTTTTCAAGTAAATCCACCTCTTCTCTGGAGAGTGGCACCAGATCGGTCTTTAGGTAGCGGAAAACCGGGTCAAATGCCCAGTCTTCCGTAACCGCTTCCAAGGCAGACCTGACCAACTCAACCATCGGGTGGTGCATTACCGGGCGTTTTTGATCGATAAACACGGGAATGCCGTGATCGGCAAAAATGCTAGATATAAGGCCGGCATAAGAATCAACGTCTCTTAAAAGGATTACTATATCGCGGTAGCGGTAGCCCCTGTCCCGGCACAGGGCGGTTATCTCTCGCGCCACTCCTTCTGCTTCGGCTTTGGGGTTTGCCGCCGCAGCCAGCACCACCCCTTCGCTGCAGTTGAGGCACGGCGGTGCAGGACGGACAAAAAAATACTTTTCCAGGTGGGAAATGGCGGGGCTTTTAAAACGAGCCGTATTGCCGCCGAGAATAAGCGGCCTTTCTAGCGGAATCCGTTCTTGCAGCGCCATTTTTAAAAGCCTGTCGTATGTCTCCCTGACCGGGAAAAACAGGCTGGTTTCATCGATCTTGCCGCTTAATGCGGCAGGATCCGCACACAGGGTTATATTTACCCGACTGGCCGTCCGGGCCAGGGCAGCCAGGACGCGGTATTCCTGCGGCGTAAAACCTGAAAAGCCGTCAACCCAGACCTCTGTCCCTCTTACTTCCGCTGAAAGCTCCAGGCAGTCGGCCAGCAGATTCAGGTAATCATCCGGGTCGGTAAAGCGCCCGGCAAGATAGTCCTCCAGGTCAAAGCATAATTTGGCCAGGTCTTCCAGTTTGTCTGCCAGCAGGGCTGCACCGCCCTTCTCCCGCAGGTCAAAGGCAGCCCGGGCAAGCTCGTCCGGACCGATACAGTATGTTTTCATTTCCCCCAGGGTGCGGGCGAGGGTATCGGCAAAACCTGGCCGGCCGCTTGAACGCCCGAGCACCCTTAATTCTGACCGGCGCTGCTCCAGCAGGCGGCGCAGCACCATGCGCTTGCCCAGTTCGCCTATGTGTGCCCTGGCAGCACCGCCCACCTCCCGCAACACCCGGTAAGCCAGGCGACGGAAGCTCAAAACCCGGGCCCGGATGAATCCGGAAAGGCCGGGCGTGGCAGCAAGAGCATACTCAATTTGAAAGGTGGCCTGTTCGGGAACCAGCAAAATAAGCGGCGGGCCGTACGGCCTCGCCAGAAGTTCTTTACGTATCGCTTCCAGGCAGGCGCGGGTTTTGCCCGCACCGGCCCTTCCGATAATAAAGCGGATGCTCAAGTGACCCCACTACCCCCTTATTGCCGGTTGCCAAATACTTATTCGGAATCTTCAAAAACTTTAATGTCCATCACCTCGCTGCCGGGCCGGGCGGAATTAAGGGGGATAAAACTGTATCTGGCACCGGACGTAAAATCCAGAAAAATAACCTGCGGCCTGCGTACAACTTCCTTTCTCAGCCCGGTTAGCCGTGCCAGGGCGCCCGGGTTTAAGAAAAACTTTCCGCCGCTAGTCTCGTGGTAGCCCAGATGAGCGTGGGCACCCAGCGTAAAGTCGGCCTCCGTGGCGGCTACTTCGGAAATCAAAGTGCAGGGTACCTTATCTGAAAACGGCTTTGGTAAAAGCATCCCATGAATGACGTGAATGGCCAGGTCACACTTGTTCTTCTTCACAATATAGTCTTCCAGGTTTTTCCTCCGGTCAATACCGCCGTAAAAGTGCTGGCCGCTTAATTGAACGACGCAGCTGTTGTTGGCAATGTATATTTTCTCGCCAGGCTGTAGCAGCCTTATTGCCCGCCCGCTGGACAACCTGCCCAGAGCCGTGCTTTCAAGGCTGTCCAGGCGCTGATCGATTAGGTCGTGGTTGCCTGCAACGCAGTAAAAAGGCAACGCCAGCTCTTTTAAAAACCAGTTGAATAAATCAAGCGAACTCTGATCGGGACGGGGGTTATCGAAAATATCCCCTCCGTGTATAATAAACTCAACCTTCAAATCCCGGCATAAACGAATAATTTCAGAAAACTTTTCAAACAGAGCCTCCAAAAAGTTATCGCTGCGGTTTTTAGGCCTGCCACTCTGAATATGCGTATCGGTAAAATAAATCAGGCGCATCGAGTTCCCTCCCGCCCCGTTTAACCGGCGGCATTTACCATGGGAACGGCATCCGCCGTTAAAGTTTATCTCTATCTACAATTATATCAAAACTTAAGCAAATTACTCCTTCAATCTGGCCTCAGCCTTTTTGATAAAGCTTTCATGCTTCACAATGAAACGTTCATGAATCCCCGTACCAATCAGGCCTGCTTCATCCCAGGCGCTAACCTCGAATACCAGCCTCTTGCCGTCCACTTCCACCAAGCGCGATTTTGCTACCACCTCCATGCCAACCGGAGTAGCGGCTTTATGTTTTACATCCACTCTGATTCCAACGGTGGTAAGACCAGCCTCCAGCAGCGGGTCCACCGAAGACAGGGCGGCCTTCTCCATCAGGCCGATCATGGCCGGCGTGGCAAAAACCCGCGACGAGCCGCTGCCGTGGGCAATGGCGGTGTTGTTCTCATCCACTGTTGTCCGCGCCTCTCCTTCCAGGCCAAAACTCAGTTCCCTAGCCACCTTGTTTCCCTCCAGAAAAGAGTTTTTAATTTAAGTTTTATTCCCTCTTATTTTTAAAATACCTTCTTAAAAAACCAGGATTACCCTTTCCAGGTGAGTAATATTAAGGCCTTCCCGGCATAAGCTATCATTAAACAAAATATCGCACTCCTGGCTTCCTGCCTGTTCTGCCTGTTACAGGAACCTGCCCGGCGTTATAAGGGTGATGAGGCTGCTTGTCAACCAATTTCTTTTTCGCCTTTGAGTCCTCCGAAATGATTTTAATTACCCTTCTCTTCCTGGGCCTTTTCGGACGGTCAAACCTGGTTGTGTCCTCCTCCTGCATTTTATTATGCCTGAAGTATTTTAAATTGGATCAGCTGGTTTTTCCGGTACTGGAAAGCCGCGGCCTGGAATTGGGGCTCGTGCTGCTGATGCTGCACATCCTGTCCCCCGTTGCTACTGAAAAGCTTACAATAAAAGATCTGCATTCGGTGACCTCCCTGAAAGGCCTCTTTGCCCTTGCTGCGGGAACTCTGGCCACCAAGTTGAACGGTGACGGGCTCGCCTTAATGAACGCCAGGCCGGAGATAATATTCGGCCTTACCGTTGGAACGGTGCTGGGCATTCTCTTTTTGCGCGGCACACCCTGCGGCCCGGTCATGGCCGCCGCGGTAACGGCGGTATTCCTGCAAATAGCCAGTTTATTCAGTTAACACTACCTAAACCACCTGGTAAGTTCACCCTCCTTGCTGTCTCTCCTTAACCAACCCCACCTCTCATTTTTCACCTAAACTATGGAAAATATTGCCCTATCTACTGCTGAATTCAGCCAATAATTTGTGATTTGTCGGCTGCGGACAGGCAGTAATTTTAACTAAAACTTAACTAAAAATTAATTTTTTAATAATAGACAGTTAACTTATATAAAATAGACTTGATTATGGGGATTTATGTTTAACGGTGGTGTATAAGATGCCTCTAATCCTGGCCGTAGATGACGAGGCTAATATTTTGGAGCTCCTGAAATTTAACCTCTCAAAAGAAGGCTTCCAGGTAATCAGCGCTACCAACGGCCCCGATGCGGTAAAAATCGCCCGTGAAAAAAAACCTGACCTGATTATCCTGGACGTTATGCTTCCAGAAATGGATGGTTACGACGTGCTGCAAAAACTAAAGGCAGACCGGGAAACCGCCGTCACCCCGGTGATCATATTGAGCGCCAAGACTGAAGAGGTGGACAAGGTGCTCGGGCTTGAACTGGGCGCGGACGACTACATAACCAAACCGTTTTCCCCCAGGGAAGTCGTGGCCAGAGTAAAGGCACGCCTGCGCCGCAAGTCCGCGCCTCCCGCAAAGCAGGAAGCAAGGAAGGAAATCAGAATAGGCAGCCTGGTAATCAGGCCCGAGAAATACGAGGCCGTACTTGACGGGAAAAAACTGGAGCTCACCCCGAAAGAATTCGAGTTGCTTCACCTGCTGGCGGACAATCCCGGCCGTGTTTTTACCAGGGACATCCTCCTGGAAAAGATCTGGGGCTACGACCACGCTCGGGAAACACGCACCGTGGACGTACACATCAGGTATTTGCGCCAAAAAATTGAAAAAGACCCCGCCAAACCGAAATACATCGAAACAGTGCGTAGCGTGGGCTACCGTTTTCGCGACACAAGTTAAAATACGCGGCAGGCGGGCTGCCGCTTGAGATAAATAAAAAACAGCGAAGGGGGAAAAAGCTTGATGAAAAAAACAAAATGGATAGTGCTTGCCGTTCTGTGCCTGGCCGCTTTGGCGGCGCTGGCCGGCTGCGGCGGCAGGGACAGGCAGGGCACAGCCGGCAACCGGCCACAATTGTCCGGCAACATCACCGCAGTGGGCTCCACTGCCATGCAGCCGCTGGTTGAACAGGCAGCAAACCAATTCATGGCAAAGCACCCCAACGTAAAAATCGTTGTGCAGGGCGGGGGCAGCGGCACCGGTCTGACCCAGGTCGCCCAGGGGGCGGCGGATATCGGCAACTCCGACATATTTGCTGAAGAAAAAGACGGCATCGACGCTTCCCAACTGGTCGACCACCAGATCTGCGTCGTCGGCATGGCCGCTGTCGTTAACCCGGCTGTCAACATCGACAACCTTACCAGGCAGCAGTTGGTGGACATCTTTACCGGCAAAATAACCAACTGGAAAGATGTGGGCGGCCCTGATCAAAAAGTCGTCCTGGTAAACCGGCCCAAGGCATCTGGCACGCGAGCGACTTTTAAAAAGTACGCCCTGGGTGGTGCCGAAGAGGCGGCAGGCATTGAAGAAGACTCTTCCGGAACGGTCCGCAAGATCGTTAAAGAAACCCCCGGGGCAATCGGCTACCTGGCCCTGTCCTACCTCGACGGCAGCGTTAAGGCCATAAAACTGGACGGCGTTGAGCCCTCCAAGGAAAATATCACCTCCGGCAAATACCCCGTATGGGCGTACCAGCACAGTTACACCAAAGGTAAACCTTCCGGCGCACTGGAAGCGTTCTTAAACTACATCATGACAGATGAAGTACAAAAGTCCATTATTCCTCAACTGGGCTACATACCTGTTACTGAAATGAAAGTAGTGAGGGACGCAAGTGGAAACGTCAAAAGTAAATAACGACAAAAAGTATTTTTGCGGGCCGGAGCGGGCACCCGGCCTACTCTCTTTCTTATTGGAATGGTTGTTAATGAAAAAAGACCTTGCTTGCATGATATTCAAATTAAGCGGCAGCGAATTGCTTGGCAGGGTTCTCACTACCGGAGCCGCAGCCCTCGCAATAATTTCCACCGTTACAATCATAGCTTTTATATCTGTTAAAGGCCTTTCGACTTTTATTGACAACGGTATAAGTTTGAAAGAATTTCTGCTTTCCTCTCACTGGTATCCCGACCGCCCTTTGGAAGAAGGCGGGCCCCAGGTAGGCATACTGGCATTTGTCTTTGGCTCTGTTGTTGTCTCAACGCTGGCCGTTATTTTAAGCGCGCCTTTGAGCATTGCCTGTGCAGTATTTATGGTGGAAATCGCGCCAAACTGGGGGCAGCGCCTGCTGCGGCCGGCAATTGAGGTCCTGGCGGGAATCCCTTCCGTTGTCTACGGTTATATCGGCCTGAGCCTGCTTGTTCCTTTTATAAGGGAGAACATAGGCGGGCTGGGCTTCAGCGTCCTGGCCGGCTTTCTCGTCCTTTCACTAATGATTATCCCCACCATCGTCGGCATATCGGCCGACAGCCTGAAGGCCTTGCCGCGGGAATGGAAAGAGGCGGCGTACGCCCTGGGTTCCACCCGGTGGCAGGCGATCCGGCTGGTGCTCCTGCCGGCGGCACGTTCGGGGCTGATAACGGGAATTGTCCTGGGCCTGGCCAGGGCTTTCGGGGAAGCCCTGGCCGTCCAGATGGTGATCGGCAATACAAGAAAAATTCCCGCTTCCATTCTAGACCCGGTAACGACATTAACCAGCGCAATCACCATGGACATGGGCAACACGCCTATGGGTTCCCTCTGGAACAACGCCCTCTGGTCAATGGGCTTGCTGCTCCTGGCGATATCCTGCTTTTTTATCATAATCATCCGTTTTGTCGCAAATAAAGGAGGGATTGCCCAATGAAACCCCGCCTTGCCGACAGGATAGCTACTATTTCATTTTGGGCCTGCGCGCTGTTAGTTATAGCCATTCTGGTTTCCCTAGCAGGGTATATCCTTTACCACGGGGGAAAGTCAATCAGTTGGAATTTTTTGACCAGCCCTCCCCAGGTAATCAGGGCGGGCGGCGGCATCGGACCGCAGATCTTCAACTCTTTTTACCTGCTTGTACTGTCCATGGCTTTCACGCTGCCAGTAGGGCTGCTAGGCGGGGTTTACCTTGCCGAATACGCAAGAAAAAGCAGCTGGACAGACTTGGTAAGGCTTTCCATCGAAACCTTAAACTCGCTGCCCTCTATTATAGTCGGCCTGTTCGGCCTCCTGGTTTTCGTAAATTTAACCGGATGGGGTTACTCCCTCATGTCCGGCGCCCTGGCCTTAACAGTGATCAATCTCCCTCTCATTGTGCGTATTATGGAAGAGTCCGTCCGCAGCGTGCCGGCCGGCCTGCGCGAGGCGAGCCTGGCCCTTGGCGCTAACAAGTGGCAGACCGTCTGCAGGGTAGTATTGCCTTCAGCTTTCCCCGGTCTGGTCAGCGGCGCCATCACTACTTCCGGCCGGGTCTTCGGCGAGGCTGCAGCGCTCATGTTTACTGCCGGAATGTCAAGCCCGGCCCTGGACTTCAGCCAGTGGAACATTCTCCATCCTGCTTCACCCTTAAACCCCTTCCGGCCGGCAGAGACCCTGGCCGTGCACATATGGAAGATCAATACGGAAGGCCTGATCCCCGACCTGAGAAGAGTTGCGGACGGTTCCGCAGCAGTGCTGATCCTGGTGGTGCTCGGCTTTAACCTGGCTGCGCGCTGGCTAGGCAGGAAGATCCACCGCCGCATGACTGCTGAATAGCCAAAGCACGGAGACCCGCAATCGCTTTACGCGCTGGTTGAAATCTGCGAGTCTGTCCAGGTCGTGTTTATCAAAGTGCCGTATGACTTTCAAAGCGCTGCAGAGGCTATTATCTCCTCCGGACTGCCGGAAGAATTTGCCGCAGAACTGTGCACAGGCAGGGTCTGGCTGTAGAACACTACGTAAAAAACAAAAGGCAAGGAATTTAGACCTCCTTGCTTTTTCTTATATGAAAGACTGAATTAGTCGTTTAAATCGGTCCGCCGGCCGGTGACCATGTATAGAATTGACTCCCCGATATTAGTGGCGTGGTCGGCGATCCTTTCCAGGCAGTGCCCGGCAAACAGGAGCTGGATGGCCATCTCGGCCTTGCCCGGTTCTTTTTTTATGATCTCTACCAGCCTGTCGAAGCACTGCCTGTAAAGGCCGTCAATTTCGTCTTCCATCTTGACGATAACCCTGGCAGTTTCTATGTCGGCCGTGGTATAGGCGTTGATCACGCTGGCGACCATTTCACGCACCTTTTCAGTCATCTGGGACAGGCAGGAAAGCTCTGTAATGGTCCTTTTCCCAGCCAGGCGAACTGTTGACTTGGCGATTTTTTCCGCGCAGTCTCCCATCCGCTCAAGGTCGGTAGCTATCTGCAAGTCGCCCTGGACGGTTCTTAAATCAACCGCCAGGGGCTGGCGAAGCGCCAAAAGCCTGAGACACTTGTCCTGCACGTCAACGTTGAGCCTGTCGATCTTGTCATCTTCCGCAATGACCTGCTGGGCCAGGTCAACCTGGCCGTTTATAAGGGACTTGGTTGAATCGTAAATAGCCTTTTCAATCAGTGCGCCCATGCGGATTATTTCAAATTTCAGCTCTTCCAGCTCGTTGTCCAGGATGGTGTTTTGCATTAATGTTCCTCCTTACGCAATAAAAATTAAAACACATTTATGTTAAGACAATCTTAAAAATTTTTTAAAGTTTTATTAAATTTATCAGAAACCTTAAATTAACTTTTTTTTAACACAATAATAACGATATTCTAACTTGACGGTGCTAAAATGCAAAAGAAATAAGTTTTTTCATAAATTATTCTCCTGGAGGTCAATCCATGTCAGTTAGCAGAATTTCCGTTCGAAATCTAAATTTATATTATAAAGAATTTCAGGCTTTGAAGAATATTAATATGGAAATTACCGCTAACAACGTTACCGCCTTGATCGGCCCTTCCGGCTGCGGGAAATCCACCTTTTTGCGCACGCTGAACCGCATGAACGATTTAATCGAGGGGGTAAGAGTTGAAGGTACCGTACTCCTGGACGGGCATGACATCTACGGGCCGGATGTAGACGTGGCCGGTTTAAGAAAAAGGGTGGGCATGGTTTTTCAAAAGCCAAACCCTTTCCCCATGTCAGTATATGACAATGTCGCCTACGGCCCGCGCATTCACGGCGAAAGAAACAAGCGCAGGCTGGACCAAATAGTTGAAAATAGCCTGCGCGGAGCAGCGCTTTGGGACGAAGTGCGCGACCGCTTGCACAAGTCCGCTCTTGGCCTCTCTGGGGGGCAGCAGCAGCGTTTGTGCATTGCCAGGCTGCTGGCAGTAGAACCAGAGGTGCTTTTAATGGACGAGCCTACTTCCGCGCTCGACCCCATGGCTACCATGAAAATAGAGGAGTTGTTAAGTGTTTTAAAGAAGAACTACACCATTGTAATCGTTACGCACAACATGCAGCAGGCCGCCCGGGTATCCGACGCCACCGCCTTCTTCCTAAACGGCGAACTGGTGGAGTACGGAGATACCGAGGAAATATTCACAAGGCCGGCGGACCAGCGGACGGAGGACTACATCACCGGCCGGTTCGGGTAAAAAAAGCGCCTCGCGGCACCTGAGCTGCAAATCCCTGCCAGCAACTTCTTATCCCTTTAACCTTCTTAAGAGCGATATCACTTTAATCATTATATATCATCAATTTGCCTCTATTCCAGCCTATCTTCATCCTTTGCCTTGCCTTTCTTGTCCCGGTTAACAGGATCGTCCTTCTTTTCCTCTTCTCTTCTTTTTATCCCGCCGGCAGGCTCCGGCGATCTGCCAGCTTCATCTTTACCGGTCTGCCGGACCTTGCCGGGAGCAAAAGCTTTTTCCTCGCCTTTCCAGTTGTCATCCTGGTTATCATTTGCTTTGCTGCGCCGCATGTAGATGCCCTTCCCGCCGGCTTTTTCCCTGCCCTCCCCCTTAATGGCGCTGTTTTCCCGCTCAGTTTCCGCCCCGGATTCTGCCAGCAGATCGGCAATTGAAAACTTCTTTTCTTTTTCCAGCTCGCCCAGGCTCTTTGTGCTGATTTCGCCAATACTGACCGGTACGCCCTTTTTCCCCGACTTCTGCAAAAGGAGGTACCTTCCGGTAGAAAGCCCTGAGCTGGCGGCTTCCTGGCGCAATTCCGGCCTGACTGGCTCAATTATAACCTCGGCATCCACCCCGCCTGAATCAAGCGGCTTTTTAATAGCCTCGCAAATCGAGACCAGATCCGCCACCGGCTCTGCATTTTCAGCAACGGTCAGCGTGGCCAGGATAACATTGTCCGATCCCTTCGCCAGGTAGTTTTCCGCTACAGCCCGGGCAACAATGGCCTCAACCGCCTCGTCCACCATCCGCCCCCTCACCGCCACCTTTGAAAGGATTTTTTCGCCGTCGCCGTTAAGCGCGCTGGCAGAAACAACCTTCCTGCCGGCTGAAACCGCGAGTTCCATGCTGGGGTTTATGTCAATGGTGAGGTACGCTGCAGCCGCCGGAACCCGCCCCGTATAGAGTTGCCAGGCAAGGACGAAAACAAGCAATAACGCGGCAGCCACAAAATGCTTTAGATTTAAATAGGGGCGGAATTCCTTTTTCTCCAGGCGTATTTCCTGCCCTGCCCTGACCGGCCCGTTTCCGGGCAGGGGTACCTCCCGGTATTCTCCCTGGGGAGTCAGCACAATGCAGGTTTTGTTTTTCAATTTAACAATCAGTCCGCGCTCCTGCATAGTTACACTTCCTTCTTGCCCGGGGCGGGCAGATTTAAATACGAGCTCAAGTACAAAAAATCCTCCCGCCGGTAAATCAAAAGCGCCGTGGCTATGATGTACTTGCGGCCCCTCTCAAGAATTTTGCGGCTTATTCCGGTGCTTTTGGCCAGTTCGGCCAGCGGCAGCTTTTTCTTGCTCAACAGTCCGGCAAAAAGCTCACCGTTCTCAACCAGTGCCAGAGCGGCCCGGATCAGCGTTTCACGGGTGTCGCGGTGACGGGGTGAGCATTTGACCAAATCCTCAAAAGACACTCCGTACTTTTTCAGCAATCCTTCATATTCCTTTATTTCCTCTTCTCTTTCCCGGTCCGCGGCTTCTTCCCAGTAAACTTCCCATGCCCTGTTCAGCTCCGTATCGTCCGGAACGTCCGGATGAAGGGGCAGCGTCCCGCCGCGAGCAGCGGCATTCCTGCCCTCCTTGCGGCGATAGTCGGCCAGCCTGCTGTTTATAACCATTCTGGCGTAGGCCGGGAAGGGAACGCCAGCATCCTCGCGAAACCGGTCAATTGCCTCGTTAAAAGCAATCAGGGCCACGGCCAGCTCATCATCCCTGCCCCAGTCCAGAATCCGCCCGCAAAACCTGCAAGCCACCTTAAAAATAAACGGCTTGCAATCTTCCAGAAAATCCTCCCTGGCCAGGCTGTTTCCCTTTCTTATTTCCCGTAATCTTTCTTCCACTTCCTGCACAGGAAACAACTAACATCTCCCTTTCTCCCGCCGGCCAACCACCTCTTTTTCCAAACAGCCGGGCAGGGGCAGGGTGCCGGCCGTCCCCTGCCGGTTTATACGAAATATCCCGCAATTTTAAGGGGGCCCCAGGTAAAAATGCCTTTCCCGGAAAAAGCCGGTCTCCCGGAAAATTCGCCAGGAAAGCCCTCTTTACCTCCCGGGCGCCGGAACATCTTCCGGGGAAACGGCCAAAGCTTTGGGGCCGGAAATATTACAAAACAGAAGGAATTTTATATTTTTCGTCGAAGGACATTAAAACTCTTCTTTAATATGTTAAAGCATTAATCTTTTACCTTACTTAAAAGAATCATTTTGTAAAAAAGCAAAAATTAAGCAGTCCCTGCAACCCCTAAAACAATTCCGTAATCTGGGGGTTTGTACCACTATTTGTTTAGAGAGGAGACGTTAAAATGTACATCCAGGTGTTCAGGCTGAAGGAAATGTCCGCTGAAGATTACAACAGAATTATGAAGAGAAGCGAAGTAGAAACAGATTCTGTAATCGGCGAGGTAAAAAAAGTTATTGCTGATGTTAAAAGCCGCGGCGACGACGCCCTGGTCGATTATACCAGGGAATTTGACGGAATAACGATCTCTGCCGAAAAGATAAGGGTATCCCCGGAAGAAATAAAAGAGGCTTACCACAAGGTGGACCGGGAAACAGTAGAAGCTATAAAAACCCTCGCAGGCAACGTCAGGCGCTTTCACGCCGCCCAGATGCCGAACAAGATGTGGTCGATGGAGGTATCGCCGGGGCTGGTAGCCGGGCAGGTAATAATCCCGCTGGACAGGGTCGGGTGCTACGTCCCCGGCGGCAGGGGCTGGTTCCCGTCGGCCGTAATGATGTCCGTACTGCCCGCCAGAGTTGCCGGGGTTCCTGAAGTGATCGTCTGCACTCCTTCTGCGCCAGACGGCTCGGTTCCGCCGGGAACTCTCGTAGCCTGCGACATTTGTGGCGCAGATGCCGTGTTCCGGATTGGCGGAAGCCAGGCTGTTGCCGCAATGGCATACGGCACCCAAACGGTGCCGAAGGTTGACAAAATCGTCGGCCCCGGCAGCAAATGGGTACTGGCCGCTTTCAAACTGCTCTACGGGGAAGTGGAAATTGGCACCCACGCCGGGCCGGGCGAGGGTTTAATCATTGCGGACGAAACCGCCGACCCGGAATTTGCGGCAGCCGACATTTGCATCCAGGCCGAGCACGGCCTGGACTCGGCAGGCGTACTGGTTACCCACGTGGAAGAACTGGCCTGGGCGGTTCAGAAAAAAATAGCCAGGCACATCGAGCGGCTTAACGAATACCGCAAAAACTTTGTGGTTGAGTCTCTCAAAAAATACGGGGCCATTATCATTACCAGCTCACTGGAGGAATCGATTGCCTTTGCCAACGATTATGCCGTGGAGCACCTGGAGATAATGACCAGGGACCCCCTTCACGTCATGCAAAAAATTAAAAATGCCGGCGGGATCTACCTCGGACACTACACGCCGCTCAGTTGCGGCTGCTTTGGTTCCGGGCCGAACCACGTCCTGCCCACGGGCCGCAAGGCAAAGGTGTCCGGCGGCTTGAAAACGGCGGACTTTTATAAGGCCGTCACCTTCGAATATTTATCCAGAGAGGGACTGGCCAGCCTGAAGGATGCCATGGTTAAACTGGCCGAATACGAAGGCTTCCCTGCCCACGGCAACGCCATTTTAGAAAGGTTCGCCAGGGAGCAAAGTTAAAAGGGGGTACAGCCTTGTTAGCCGTCAGGTATTACGGAATTGGCGATATTAGGGTTGAAAACATCCCCAAACCGGCTCCGGGGCACGATGAAGTCCTGGTGAAAGTGGCCTATGCCGGCATTTGCGGCTCTGACCTGCATATATTCAGAAAAGGAATGTTCATATCTTCCGCCCCGGTCACAATGGGGCACGAGTTTTCCGGTGTGGTCGAGGAGGTTGGAGCCGGCGTAACGGGACTGCGGCCGGGCGATCAAGTGGTCGGTGATCCTCGCGTTCCGTGCGGCAGGTGCCAGTGGTGCCGGAGAGAACAGTATAATCTCTGCCCCGGCCTGGGTTTCATCGGCGAGGTTAGGCCGGGATGCTTTGCGGAACACATCGCCATAAATTACAAGAAGCTATTAAAAGTGCCTGCTCTTGACCTAAAGGAGGCCGTCCTGGTCGAACCCCTGGCCGTAGCCGTGCACATTGCCAAAAAGGGCAAGCTCTCGCCTGAAAACACCGTAGGCATCCTGGGCGCCGGCCCAATCGGGCTCCTTACGCTGGCAGCGGCAAAAGCGATACGGGTCAGAGAGGTAATAGTTGTTGATCCCTCCCCCGCCCGTCTTGAAATTGCTCGGAAAATCTGCGCTGACAGCGCTGTTGCGGCAATTCCGGAAGATCCTGCCGATCTGGCCGACGTCGTGGTAGAGGCGGCAGGCACCGGATCTGCCCTGGCCGGCGCGCTTAAATGGCTGAAACCCGGGGGCAGGCTGGTCATGGCCGGGATTTACGAAGACAGGGTGCAGCTCGACCCAAACAACATAATTAACAGAGAACTTAAAATAGCCGGCATCAACGCCTACGAAACTGACGACCTGAAAAGCTCCGCAGAAATGCTGGCCGGCGGCAAGGTAAACATCGCCCCCATAGTTTCCCTTATCCTGCCGCTTGAGTCCGCCGCCGAGGGGTTTTCCCTGCTCACCTCGCCAAGTGTTGCCGTGGGCAAAATCCTTTTAGCCCCGTAAATGCAGTTTGAGCAGGACTGGTCCCGGCATGCCGGGACAAACAGCAGAAAAAATTTTTACTGTACGGGAAGGAAAACTATGACCAGCGCACTTCGTTTGCACAGCATTTCTAAAATATACCCTGGCACGGTTGCCCTGCACAGAGTTAACCTGGACGTCAAAGAAGGAGAGGTGCACGGGATAATAGGAAAAAACGGGGCCGGGAAATCCACCCTGGTGGGAATCATAGCGGGGATAATTCAGCCCACCGAAGGCGAAATATTTGTTGGAGACAAAAAGTTTGAAGCCCTGTCCAGAATAATTGCCAAAAAAGAGGGCATCTCCATTGTTACCCAGGAGCCGCAGGTCGTCCTTGACTTTACCGTGGCGGAAAATCTCTTTGTTGCCGACTATATCTGCCGGGGCCGGCTAATCAACTGGAAGGAACTGTACGCCAGAGCCCAAAGACTGATCGGAAAAGCCGGCCTTAATATAAATGCGCGCGCCAAGGCCGAGGACCTTTCCATAAGCGAACGGCAGCTTTTGCTGGTGCTGAAAGCCTGTTACGTGGAAAGGGCCCGGATACTGATACTGGACGAGGCCTCCGCCTCGCTTTCGCAAGAAGACGAAAAAGTGCTGTACAGAATTATCGAGGAAAGAAAAAAAGAAGGAAACACGGTCATTTTCATATCCCACCGGGCGGACGAGCTTTTAAAAGTATGCGACCGGATTACCGTTATTCGGGACGGCAGGTCGGTTGCCACCAAAAACTGCCGGGATTTGAACAAGGAGGAGCTTTCCTCCCTGATTGTCGGTCACGGCCCTGCGTTTCAACCAGCCCGGAAAAACACGAACGATAATGCTGGGGCAAAGTCAGGTGAAACGGTGCTGACCGTAGAAAATTTAACCAGGCTGGGAGCCTATGAAGATATCAGCTTTGAACTTAAAAAAGGAGAAATACTGGGACTGGCCGGGCTGAGGGGAAGCGGCCGCACCGAGCTGTTAAAAGGCATTGCCGGAATAGAACCGCCTGAAAAAGGATGGGTCAAAATAGGAAAGGCTAAAAGGCGTTTTTCAAACCCTTCGCAGGCGCTCAGAAGCGGCGTCGTTTACCTTCCCGAGGACAGGGAAAGCGAAGGGCTGATTAACGGCCTGAGCGTCAGGGAAAACCTCGTTTTAAACTCGCTGCACAAGGTCTGCAGGGGTTTCCTGATCCGCAGAAAAAGGGAAAGGGAATTTGTTTCGGACTTAATCGAAATGCTGAATATCAAGGCTGCCTCCCCCGAACAGGAGGTCGGCCAACTAAGCGGAGGCAACAAACAAAAAGTGGTGGTCGGCAGAATTTCGGCCAACCTGCCGAAAGTTTTTCTGCTGGACGAACCGACTAAAGGGATAGACATCTCGGCCAAGGAAAGCATTTTGCAGATTATAAAAGAAAAACTGAGCAGGTCGGCCGGCATTATCATAACCTCCCCCGGCCTGGATGACCTGATAACGACCTGCGACCGCATTATAATCCTTTACAAGGGCCGGATTGCCGGCCAGTTTTTAAAAGGGGAATTTCGCGAAAGCGACCTGTACCTGGCCGTTCAGGGCATGAAAAAAGCAAACTGACTGCTAACCAAGGAGAATTGCCATTATGTCCAGGAAACTGCAACTTCAACTGTTCCTGCTGGAAAATTTAATATGGGTAATAGTATTCGTGTTTTTCCTTATTAACGCGCTGTTTACCCCCAGGTTTGCCACTTACGACAACCTGGTCAACATCTTTTACCACAGCGCCATCATGAGCCTGCTTGTTCTGGCACAGGGGTTGACCCTGATAATCGGGCAGCTAGACCTTTCCATAGAGTCCACTCTTGCCTTTGCGCCGGGGGTGGCCATGCTGCTGGCCAAGAAATGGATCCCGGGCGGCATAGACCCGGTAACCTGCATCCTGCTGACGCTTGCAGTAGGAGCGCTGGTAGGTTTCTTTAACGGGTACTGCATTGCCAGAATAGGGGTCAACCCCTTCCTTCAAACCCTTTCTATGCTGATCATGCTCAGGGGCATGGTGCTTTTTCTGGTTCCCTTTTCAATATTCCCACTTGACAAAGTATACACTTACGCCGGGCAGGCCAGAATGGCCGGCAACATTCCGGTTGCCGTACCCATAGTGCTGGTCGTCTTTTTGCTTTTCCATATCATCCTGCAATATACACCGTTTGGCAGGTATTTCATTGCCACCGGGGGCAATCCCAGGGCAAGCTTCATTTCCGGCATCAACACCGGCCGGATGGTTATCTATGCCTTTATCATAAGCGGGCTGCTGGCGGCCGCGGCCGGCCTTCTGGCAGCCGGCAGGCAGGGATCGGTCTCAAACTCAATGGGCGAAGGTATGGTCCTGCTAGCTTTCGCCGGGGCCATCCTGGGGGGGGCCAGCCTGGACGGCGGGAAAGGAACACCGCTGGGCATGCTGGGGGGCGCCCTTCTCCTGGGAATGATTTCAAATTCCCTGAACCTCCTGGGAGTAGGTGTAAACCTCGTTTATGCCACCCAGGGCGCCCTCATTTTCGTTGCCATAGTCATCGACAGGGTGAGGGTAAAAGTCCGCAGCTACCTGTTGCACCAGGAGCAGGTTAAAAAACTGCTGAGCCAGGAACAGCAGGACGGGCGTCAGGCCGTTACCACAGCCTGAACAAAAGCGCAAAAAGCAAACCGTAAATCCGGGGGGTGTTCGTCAAAGAGGTTTTAATTTGTTTAATGCATTGCAAAGAAAACGAAAGGGGAATTTTTCAGTGACTACAAAGCATTTAAGGATTGTTATAGTGGCCTTGCTTGCAGTTTTTCTGCTGTCCGGCTGCGCCTCCAAACAGGCCGGTCAAAAAACGCCGGAGCAGGCCGGAAACGGCAAGCAGATAACCTTCGGCATGATCGTAAAAGAGCCGACAGCTCCCTTTGTTCAGGCTTTTATAAACGGAGCCGAGCAAAAGGCCAAGGAACTGGGGGTAAAGGTGGACATCAAGGACGGCCAGGCCGATTCGCTTAAAATAATGGAATTGATGGACAACTTTATCGTGCAAAAGGTAGACGGGCTGATCATGGCCGGCGCGGTAGACCTGAAGGCAATTGTGCCGGGCGTTAAAAAGCTGAACGAAGCCGGTATTCCCATCATTGCCCTCGACACTTCGCCTGAAGGCGGCAAGGTCGACCTGTTTATCTCCTTTGATATTGAAGAGTCCAGCAAAAAGGCAGCAGAAGCATTTATTAAGGGAATTAAGGACAGGAACAACGGGGAGGTTCCCAAAGGCGTCGTTATCGAAATAACCGGTGCGGTGGAGGACATGTTCGCCCAGGCCTGCTCAAAAGGCTTCCATGCCGTGGTCGACCGGTATCCGCAGCTTACTGTCGTGCAGGGCGAAGGAAAATGGAATAATGAAGACTCCCACAAGCGCACCAGCGACCTGCTCACCCGTTATGGTAAAGAAGTCAAGGGTATTTACGTGCATACACCGGATATCATGGGCCCGGGCGTTGTCTCAGCCATTGAGGCGGCTGGCCTCAATCCGAAAGACTTCGGCATCACCGGGATTTGCATGGGCCCTGAAGGGCTGCAGTTAATTAAAGAAGGAAAAATTCTGGCAATAGTGGAGCAGCCTGCCCTGGACTCTGCCGAACTGGCCGTGCAGTATTTATACGACCTTAAAACCGGCAAAGGCATACCCAAGATTGGCGATACCGTGACCAAAGAAAACGCCTTGTGGTCTCCGGCAAAGGTGATCAAGAACCCCTGGGCGGATGAGGGTGCCTTTATGGTTCTTCAGGGCCCGCTGGTACCTATTGAGGTCAGTCCGGACAACCCCCTGCTCTGGGAGAACAAACTGAGCCACCTGTGGAAACAGGACCAGAAAAAATAGAGAAACTTCAGCCCCACCGGCCGGCACCTCTCTAAAGACCGCTGCGGCAGAACTGGAGCCAGGCCGGTGGATTTTTTATTTACTAAAGCCTAAAAATAAAGGATTTTACTAACATTTGTCAAAGTCTTATTATTAAAAATCATGCTTTTTACTGAACCGGTGCCGATCAGGATGGATATAGCAGAGGTTATTGCCGAAGGAAAGATCCGCGAAGCAATGGAAAAGGGCGAATTTGAGAATTTGCCGGGCAAGGGAAAGCCCCTTCAAATCGATGACCTCTCCCACGTCCCCGAAGAACTCCGCGCCGGTTATATAATACTGAAAAATGCCGGTGTGCTGCCCGAAGAACTTCAACTCAAAAAAGAGATTATCTCCCTTCAAAAACTGATCGATTATTGCAATGACGAAGAAGAAAGATGCACCTTAAGGAAGAAAATGAACCAGAAAATTCTCAGGTTTGACATGCTTATGGAAAAAAGGAGGCTAAGCCCTTCACTTATTCACTATAAAAACAAAATATATAAAAAGTTCGGCCGGTACTAAAAAGCTTTTAATTAACACAAAGAAAGGAGGCGGCAATCAGTGGAGTTCGATTTCAGGGATGCTTTCAGCCGCATAGGCTTGCAGGTTGTTGAAGAAACAAACAAAAGAATAAAAGAAATGAAAGAAAACATGGATACCGAAAAAGATCCGCGAGCGTTTACAAATATAATTCTCAACGAAATGATTAACGACAACATCCGCATCACTTTGAGAGTGCTGGAAGAATACCACCGCGCCCTAATGAAGTTCATTTCCGAAAAAGGGGTTTGAATAAGCCTTACCGATGCATACAAAAAAAATAAATGCCTAGACTAAAGCTATGCAAATTATCGCTCTGCACGGCGGTTTGGACACAAGGCGTGAAGGCCGGATCCTTAAAACTCTTCAAAGGGCGGCAACGGAGGGATACAGGTTTTTGCCAGAAAGCCGCATAAAAGCACTGGAGTCTGCGCTGAACGTGCTGGAGGACTCTCCATATTTCAATTGCGGCTACGGGTCGGTGCTGAATCTAAACGGCGAAGTGGAAATGGATGCCTCCATAGCCGACGGCAAAACCGGCCGTTTCTCCGCTGTTGCCGCCATCCGGTTTATCCGCAATCCGGTTTCGGTTGCCCGTGCCGTAATGGAGAAAACCGGTGCGGTTATCCTGGCCGGGGATGGAGCTCTGGAATTTGCCCGCAAGCACGGGTTCCGGGAATCAAACTGCATCTCCGCCGAACAGCTCAGTACATGGCAAAAGGCCAGGGAAAACCTCGCCCGCGGTAAAAAGCCGGATTTAAACCTTTTCACCGGACTGGAACACCATGCGGATACAGTAGGCTGTGTGGTATGGGATGGTAATGGTCTGGCCGCGGCTTCATCCACAGGAGGGTGTTCCCTGAAAATGCCCGGCAGAGTAGGCGATACACCCTGCCTGGGCGGCGGAATTTTTGCCTCCCGGACAAGCGCCGTTGTCTGTACAGGCATGGGCGAGGCGTTTATTGAAACGCTGACTGCGAAATACGTCGACGAGAAAATTGAAAGCGGCCTGCACCCTCAACAGGCCGCCGAACTTGCCCTAAAAAGGCTGCACAGCTTAAAGGGTGCTCAAGGCGGCATCCTGGCCCTGGATGCCCGGGGCAGATTCGGTTCGGCCTTTAACGCCGCTCAATTTCCGGTGATAATTATGGTTAACGGAAAAACACTGGAAGATTATGAGCCTGTCAATCTCCGGCAGTTGCTCCGAGTGCATTAAACCAGGCGGACGGCAAAGCTTTAGGTTCGCCTGGTTTTTTTGGAAGGAATGGGGCCTTTCAGGATCGAATAGGGCCTTAAAAGGAGTTGATGCCGCCATCATGCTGGTGCTTGATTCCCATGCCCACTGCGGGATGACTCTTCCACTGGAAAGATTGCTTCCCTTTTGGCGCAATGCCGCCATTGACGGCGGGGTATTGTTTTCCCCGGTTGAAGAGATATACGACAGGTACGACAGCAATTTTGTTGACAGTCATTATTACCGGGAATCCCGTCAAAGAGTTCACTCCTACTTGAAAAAAATAGCATCACAGCACATCTACGTCTTCTGGTTTGTCTGGAACGATTTTAGACTACCGGAAAAAGCATTTACAGGAGTGAAGTGGCACCGCCACTCCAATGAGCCGAAATACAGGTACGGCTCCGAAGAATGCGAAAGGTTCATCGAGCACATCTGCAACTCCCGCTTGCCCGTCATTATAGAAGAAGAATTTTACCAAACCCTGGAACTGGCAGCCCGGTTCTCCTCGCACACGACCGTTATCATCCCCCACATGGGGGGCTTAAACGGCGGTTACGGACGGCTGAAAAAGGCAGGCCTGTTTGAAAACACCAGGGTATACGTGGACACAGCACTGGCCAGTCCCTACGAGATAGAGGATTTTGCTGCAAACTACGGGACCGGCCGGATTATTTTCGGCAGCGATTTTCCCTTTGGCGACCCGGACTACGAACGCTACAAAATCGAGCAGATTTTTTCCGGAAAGAACCTGGAAAAAATCCTGGGCCAAAACCTGCTTGAGCTTCTGAATAAACCGGAGGCGCAATTTTGATTCTTAATATAAAGAATTTTTATATTTTGTATTTAAATTGAATTACACCCCAAAATTGTTATGTATTTTACTATAAAATGGAGGTGTTGTTTTTGCCTGCAAAATCATTTGGATTATCCGCCGATGACCTGTTTCAGATCGGCTATGTGCGGTATATGGACACGTTGAATTTTTTTCTTGATAAAATATATAAAAATAAAGAACTGTTCAACAACGCCGATATTTTAAAGGGCTCCCTGGACAGTGCAAAACAGGAAGCATTGCTCAGAACAGTCTCAGAAATGATAGCAAAAAACAACCAAGCTTTGCTAGGCTGCCTTATGGAAAACGGCATCCTGCCCCGTGAAGATCAGTAACGGGAACAACCTAATACCGGCCGAGTATATTGTCCAGAAACGATACGGGCAATTATATGACTTTTTTTAGGAGGCTTAAATGATTGCCATTGTAAAAAGCACCGCCCTGCACGGCCTGGAAGGCCAGATAGTGGAAGTTGAAGTAGATGTTTCAAACGGCCTGCCATGTTTTGACATAGTAGGCCTGCCGGATACATCTGTGCGTGAAGCAAAAGACCGGGTACGGGCCGCCATAAAAAACTCCGGCCTGGAATTTCCCGTGAAGAGGATTACGGTAAACCTGGCCCCAGCCGATCTTAAAAAAGAAGGTCCTATTTACGACCTTCCCATTGCTATTGGTATCCTGGCTGCCACCGAACAATTGCCTCCGGAACGGTGCAGCCTTTTTGTCTATCTGGGTGAGCTTTCTTTAAACGGCACCCTGCGGGGCGTTGCCGGAGCACTTCCCAACGTCCTGGCAGCCCGCGAGGCTTCGCATAAAGATGTAGTTGTTCCGCTGGAAAATGCCGCCGAGGCATCGCTGGTAGAAGGCGCAAATGTTTTCCCCGTCCGTTCTCTAACCGAACTGGCCGGCTTCCTGCGGGGGGAAAACGAAATCCGCCCGTTTAAGCCCGATCTGAAGGATTTGACGGCACCTGCCCCCGAAGACGAAGAGCTCGACTTCGCCGACGTAAAAGGCCAGCAGGCTGCCAAAAGGGCGCTGGAGGTGGCGGCAGCCGGGGGGCACAACATCATCATGATCGGAAGCCCCGGTTCTGGTAAAACCATGCTGGCCCGCCGCCTGCCCGGCATATTGCCCGACATGACTTTTCAAGAATCCCTTGAAGTGACAAAAATATACAGCCTGGCCGGCCTCTTGCCTTCCCGCAGGCCGCTGATAATCAAACGCCCTTTCCGCAATCCCCATCACACCGCTTCGACCGTCAGCATTATCGGCGGGGGCAGGGTGGTGAAACCAGGCGAGGTCAGCCTGGCCCATCACGGCATTCTGTTCCTTGACGAAATGCCCGAATTCCAGAGAGAGGCTTTGGAGGCACTGCGACAGCCCCTGGAGGACGGGGTGGTAACCGTATCCAGGGCCAATGCTTCCATCACCTACCCTGCCCGGCTGATGCTGGTCGGCGCCCTTAACCCCTGCCCGTGCGGTTTTCTGGGCGACCGGGAGCGGGAATGCTCCTGCACGCCCCATCAAATCCAGCGTTACGCCGCCCGCCTTTCAGGACCCTTGCTGGACCGCATCGATATTCACGTCGAGGTTCCCCGCCTCACCTACGAAGAGCTTTCCCGCCTGGATAAAGGCGAGAGCTCCGCGGAAATCAAAAAGCGCGTTGAAAGGGCACGGGAAATTCAGCGGCGCAGATTCGCTTCGCTTAAAAACAAAAACGGCTGCAACTCCCGCATGGGTTCCAGGGAAATTAAGCTGTTCTGCAGGCTTGCCGGCAGCGCCAGGGCGCTTATCAGGGAGGCATTCAGCAGGCTGTCCTTAAGCGCCCGCTCCCACGACAGGGTCCTGAAAGTCGCCCGGACCATAGCGGACCTGGAAGGCTCCGAAATCATCGAGGACATTCACATTGCCGAAGCTCTCCAGTACCGCTCAATGGATAAAAATCTCTTAAGTTAATAAAGGTGTAAAATAAAAATGAAACCAGGGCATCTAAGAGGAGGGAAAAGCACAGAAAGCCGGAGTTTAATATTATTTCTTTTCATTGTCGGCAGGCAATGTATCCGCCAAAAAAACAAGTGCGCTAAAATCAAGATCGTGCTCTGCGCAAAGCCTGTAAAGACCGGCAAACAGTTTGCTGCCGCCCTTTTTTTGGCCTTTAAGAACTCTAAAAAGGTAGGAATAGCTAATGCCGATATGCTTTGCAAGCTCCGGGACGGACCACCCGTTTTTAAAGGCCAGTTCCTTCAGCGCCTCAACATTAACCTTCAACAAGCCCACTCCCTTTTTATTTCTATAATAAAATATCATGTCTGCAGACAACAGTCAATCTTTTTTACTTAATTGCAACAAATTTTACAATTTATACATTGTCCTTGGGCAATCAATTGGTTAGAATTTGGTTAGAATTTGTTTAGAAAATCTATTTATTTATTAAAAACAATTCGGACGAAAAATACGGGGGCTCTCCCATGGCTTTTGATCAAGAAACTTTCTCCCAACTCCTTGCCAGAGCAAAAGGCGACAGGTCGATCAACAGTTACGGCCGTCAGGCTAAGGTTGACCCCGGCTATATCTCCAGGCTGTTGCGCTTAAAAATTAAGACTCCGCCCTCCCCGGGAATTATAAAGAAACTTGCGGACAATGCTTTGGCGGGAGTCACTTACGAGGAGTTAATGGCAGCAGCCGGCTACCTTCAGTACCCCGCCGGCAGCGAAGAGCTCTATCACATCAAAGACGCACTGGAACAAAAAGTTGCAGAAGCGCTGCAGAAACCTCTTGCCGAATTTCTGCCGGTGATGAAGGTGCCCCTGGTCAGCCCTCTTGCCTGTAACCTTACCGGTGAATCGCCTGAGAATATAATCAGATACATAAGTGTACCCCGGGAACTGGAAGCTGACTTCGCACTGGAAATAAAAGATGACGCAATGATCGAAGCCGGAATATTCCCCGGCGATGTGGCCATATGCCGGAAAACAAGCCAGTTCAAGACTGGCGAAATGATTGTGGCCGCGCTTGCCGGGGGAAAGGTCGGAATTAGATTCCTGCTCGAAGAGGCCGGCAGCCTCCGGCTCAGGGCGGCAAATGCGCTCATCCTGGACCGGGAGGTAAAATTGCCGGATGTGCTCGGCGTGGTACTGATGATTCAAAAGAAAGCTCTTCGTTACGAACAGTACGTTAGCCTGTATGAAAGAGACAGCCAGGAGGAAAATATATCAGAGGAGTTTCTGCTGGAGAAACTCTCCGAAAGCAGCAGGCTGCCGCTGGCAAAGCTGAAGGAGGCACTGCTGTCTTTAAAAAAAGAAAGAGGAACGGCTGGATAAATAATTTAATTGACATCTTTTTTAGTGCTTGCTATATTCTTTGCAAGGCGGAAAACAATTATATATTAATCAACCAATCAATCAGCATTATTTCACCGTGACTATCAACAGCATGAACTATTAACAGAAAGCAGGGGAGTTTCATGAAAAATTCTTTGCAAAGCATTATGGCGGATTTTAACCAGGAGTTCTTAGGGATTGAACTGCCCGAAGGCGCTGTAAAGTTCGACCGTCCCGCCCCGGAAGTTTTAAATGCCGGACTGGAAAACGGAACTCCGCTTATAAGTGTTTGCCCCCCGAAAATTGAAGCCGATACCTTCTTCGTCACTTTGAACAATGTAGCCGGCCTAATTAAAAAATACATGCCCGGCCTGGCTGCGGAAACAGAGCAAATTATAAATGCCATGCCTTCACAGCCGGATGCCAGGGAAACATTTATATCCAGGGTATTCACACCGGGAACAAACCTGCTGTCTTGCCTGGAACAGGACCTCCCCCCGGAAACCCTGGGCTTTTTACTGAACCATACCGTTAAGCTTTTTATGCGGCAATACGCTTTAAACGCGCATTCTCTCTACGATTCCGAGCACTGGTTAAAAAGCAGTTGCCCTGTTTGCGGGGGCAGGCCGACCCTGGCCCTTCTGGAGAAAGACACAGGAAAACGGCTCCTCTATTGTGGAATGTGCGAGGTAAAGTGGCGCTTCCAGCGCCTCGGCTGCCCTTTTTGCCTGAACGGCGAATCGGAGTTTTTCACAGTAGAAGGGATGGAAAAATACAGGGTGTACTTTTGCGAAAAATGCAAAGGTTACATTAAAACCATCGACGGGGGAAAGACCGGCGGCAAGGATCTAAACCTTTTCTGGGAGGATATAAATACCATCCAGCTTGATATCCTGGCCATACGCGAAGGGTTTTTCAGCCCGCAAGCCGGCCTGCCGCTAAACACTTAGAATATCTAATCGATCCACCGCCCTCCGGCCACAGGCCGGTAAGCAGGGAGAACGCCGGTTTACACCGGTCTCCACCACAACCACAGCAATCACCAAAAACCGAAAAAAGCAGCTTTTACAGGCGGGGCGAGCAGTTGCGCGGGATTGACAACCCCTGTTGGACAAGATAAAATTTTTACGGTGCTTTCAGGGGAATATAAATTCCCCTTTAGTTTTAATGCCGCTCCCCTTTCAAAGAGACTATTACCCGCAAGAATTAAATCCCGGCGAACAAACGCGCAAGGATGTGACAATATGCATGAATGGGCACTGGCAGAAGCAGTTGTTGAAGCCGTGATTAAAGAAGCCGAAAAGGAAAGTCTGAAAGAAATTTTAAAGGTCAAATTAATGGTGGGTGAATTGCAGCAAGTCGACCTGGACGTTTTTACCTTTTCCCTGGAAAAGCTTACGGAATCATACAATTCTATATTAAGCATGGATAAATTCATTATCGAGATTGAAAAAAGCTTGTTGAAGTGCAGGGTTTGCGAAAATTGCTGGAGTTACGGACAATCTTTAAAAGAGCTGGCAGATGAGCAAACCGAGGCCATCCATTTTGTTCCTGAAGTAGCACACGTTTACATGAGGTGTCCCCAATGCGGCAGTCCCGACTTTGAAATAGTAAAAGGGCGCGGCCTCTGGATCGAATACATCGAGGGGGAAAAGTAAATGGACCCCAGGCTGAGCGTTATTAAAAAAAGGTTTGAAAATGTAAAAAAAATCATAGCCGTCTCCGGAGGCAAGGGAGGTATAGGCAAGAGCCTAACGGCTTCCACGCTGTCCTTGTGCCTGACCAGGCATTCCCGCCGGACCGGGCTGTTGGATCTCGATTTTTGCGGCCCCTCCACCCATGTCATTCTGGGGCTGGACGGGGTGTACCCGGAGGAAGAGAGGGGAATTGTCCCGCCGGAAATACACGGCATAAAATACATGTCCATCGTCCCTTTCACCGGCAGTCACCCCTCTCCTCTAAGGGGCGGCGAAGTGTCAAACGCCATCATTGAGATTCTGGCCGTAACCCGCTGGGGTCCGCTGGAATATCTCATTATAGATATGCCCCCGGGTACCGGCGATACCGTTCTGGATGTTATACGGCTGATCGGAAAATCCGAGTTTCTTCTCGTAACCACCCCCTCCGCAGTAGCCCTTGCCGTCATGAAACGGGAGTTAATAATGTTGAAAGAACTGGACGTCCCGGTTATGGGGGTGCTTTTAAATATGAAATTAAAGGACAAAACGGCCGTTGCAGAAGAAATCGCCGGACTCAAGGTCCCTTTCCTCGGTTCAATTGATTTCGATTATGCCCTGGAAGAAGCCCTGGGAAATCCTGAAAAGCTCCTCAAAACAAATTTCGCCAGGCAATTGAACCAGACAGTCTGTTCCAGGTTACTGCCGGAAGGAGGAAGGGCTTCTTAAACCGGGCGGCCGGTAAACCCTGCCAGTTGCTGGAGGTGGTGCGTCATGGCCAAAAATCCTGCTGCCAGAAGCCAAAAAACGGCCCGCTACCACGTTTTAATCCGGGGAGTTGTCCAGGGGGTGGGATTCCGTCCTTTTGTCTACAACCTGGCCCGCCGCTGGGCAATCAAGGGCAGCGTTCTAAATACTCCCACGGGAGTGATTATAGACGCCGAGGGCGAGGAAAAAAACATAACCCTTTTTTTAAAAGAGATTCAGGAAAATCCCCCCAGGCTGTCTAAAATCACTTTTTTTCAAGCTCACGAACTGCCCGTCAGGGGGTACACATCATTCCAAATTTTATCAAGTGAAACGGGAGCAGGCAAAGACGCCCTCGTGCCCCCGGATGTGGCTACCTGCACAGAATGCCGGGAGGAAATTTTTGATAAAAACGACCGTCATTATGCCTATCCTTTTACCAACTGTACCAACTGCGGGCCGCGCTTCACCATCATCCGGGAGATCCCTTACGACCGCCCCAATACGGCCATGGCCCCTTTTTCGATGTGCAGCGAGTGCGCCGGAGAATACGGCAATCCCGGCAACCGGAGGTTTCACGCTCAACCGGTGGCCTGCCCCGGTTGCGGTCCGCAAGTGGAAGTAAGGGACCGCAACGGCAAAATTGCTGCCGGAAAGGAAAACTGGCTGCAAAAATGCTGGGAAATCATTCAAAAAGGGAATATTCTGGCCTTAAAAGGCCTCGGCGGCTTTCACCTGACCTGCGACGCCAGAAACAAAGAGGCCATAGCTGCCCTGAGACAGCGCAAAGGAAGGGACGCCAAGCCCTTTGCCGTCATGTGCCGGGATCTGGAAACTGCAGAGAAATACTGTCTTCTTGACAAACGGGAAAGAGAAATACTGAGTTCACCCCAGGCCCCCATCGTAATCTTGCGCAGAAAACCGGACGCAGAACTGCCCGAAGAGCTTGCCCCTGGCCTTAATACTTTAGGGGTGATGCTTCCCTACACCCCTCTGCACCTGCTTCTCTTCAGCGGCCCTTTCGATCTCCTGGTCATGACCAGCGGTAATTACAGTGGCCTTCCCCTGGTAAAGGACAACGCTCGCGCCTTAAACGAACTGGGGCAAATTGCCGACTACTTCCTTCTGCACAACCGCGATATAGTCAACCGCTGTGACGATTCCCTGGTGCGGGTAATCGACGGCGAAACCCACATCATCCGCCGCTCCAGGGGTTATGTCCCGCATCCCATACCGGTATTGCGGCAACCGGGCGGGCCGGTCATTTTAGGCGCCGGGGGTGAAATGAAAAACTGCTTTTGCCTGCTTAAAAACGATCTGGCCTTTATGAGCCAGTACATCGGCGAAATTGACAGCGTGGAAGGAGAGGAAAACCTTTTTGCCAGCCTGATTAATTTTCAAAGGTTAATCGGGGCAGTCCCTGAAATTGTGGCCTATGATGCTCATCCAGGCTACGCATCGGCCCGGGTGGCCCGTCTGATTCCCGCCCGGGAATATCTGGCCGTCCAGCACCATCATGCCCACTTTGCCAGTTGTATGGCCGAAAACGGAATGGGAAACGAGGAGGCCATTGGAGTTATTCTGGATGGAACAGGTTACGGCCCCGACGGCACCCTCTGGGGTTTTGAAATAATAGCCGGCAGTTATACTAAATTCAGGCGGGTAATCCACCTTGCCGGGGTGCCCCTGCCCGGTGGAGAAATTGCCATCCGGCAGCCCTGGCGGACCGCAGCGGCCTACCTCATCCACTTTTTAGGTGCCCGCGGCAAACAGGCGGCTGAGAGCATTTTCAAAGACAAAAACCTGGATGTGCTGGAAAAAATGATTGTTAAAGGCTTTAACTCTCCGCTGTCTTCAGGCTGCGGGCGGCTTTTCGATGCCGTGGCGGCTATACTGGGGGTATGCCTGGAAAACACCTATGAAGGACAGGCCGCCATAGAGCTTGGTGAGCTGATCCGGGAGGATCGCGGAAGCACCGCTTCCCTTGCCTACCCCTATGAAATTAAAAACGGCGTTATCGCGCCGGGCACCATGATTGCCGGAATAATTAAAGACCGGCTGTCCGGAACACCGGCCGAAATTATTTCCACAAGGTTTCACAATACCGTAGCCGCCATGGTCATTGAAGCGGTTGAGACGGTATCTTTAAACCTGAACCTTAAAAAGGTGGTTTTGAGCGGGGGAACCTGGCAAAACCATTACCTGTTCCGGCTGGTCAAAAAAACTTTGGAAAAGCGCGGCTACCGGGTGCTGTATCACCGCCGGGTGCCGGCCAATGACGGCGGAATAGCCCTGGGACAGGCCATGATTGCCCACTGGAGGTGGTTGAAAAAATGTGTCTAGGCATACCCGGCAAAGTTGTAGCGGTCAACCAGGACGAAAACTGGGCGGTAATAGAAAGCTTCGGCGTACAAAAAAAAGTGAGCATTGCCCTGGTGGACGAAGAAGTCGCCCCGGGCGATTACCTGATGGTTCACACCGGTTACGCCCTTGGCAAAATAGATCTGAAGGAAGCCGAAAGCTCCCTTAAATTATGGGAGGAGATTTTATTTGCAAAACAGCCGTCTTGAGCTCAATTTTGGCAGGGAAATCCTGAAAATGCTGCCTTCCCTGGCCGGGGCCGCAGCCCGGCGACTTGGCAGGACGCCGGTTATAATGGAGGTCTGCGGAACCCATACCATGGCCATTGCCAGAAGCGGCCTGAAAAGCGTGCTGGCGGGCTGTATCGAACTGAGAAGCGGCCCGGGCTGTCCGGTGTGCGTTACCGACCAGAGGGACATAGACAGAATTGTCGCCCTGGCCAACCTGCCGGGAATTGCAATTGCCACCTTCGGCGACATGCTGCGGGTTCCCGGCACCGGTTCATCGCTCGAGCTGGAACGGGCCCGCGGCGCATGCGTGGAGATCTTTTATTCCCCCCTGGAAGCGGTAGCCTATGCCGCCAGAAATCCGGGGAAAGAAGTCGTTTTTCTGGGTGTAGGCTTCGAAACCACGGCGCCTGCCATTGCTTTGAGCATTGCTGCCGCCGCCGGGCAGAAGCTGCCGAACTACACGGTGCTGTCCCTCCACAAACTGGTCCCGCCGGTTATGGAAACGCTCCTGAGCGATCCGGAGCTTACTGTCGACGGTTTTATTCTGCCGGGCCACGTCAGTACCATAACCGGCAGGAAGGCTTTTGATTTTATTTCCTTAAAATACGGCAGGCCGGCCGTCGTTACCGGCTTCGAAGAAATCGACATCCTGCAGTCGGTTTGTCTTCTTCTTAAACAAATATCAGAGGGCAGCGCCCGGACCGTCAACGGTTACAAGCGGCTGGTCCGGGAAGAAGGCAATAAAAAGGCTAAAGAAATCCTGGCAGAATATTTTAAGCCCGCAGACGCCTTCTGGCGCGGTTTCGGCCTGGTGCCCCAAAGCGGCCTGGCCATTAAAGAAAAATACTCCCGCTTTGACGCCTCGGCTAAATTTGCCCTGGACACGCCCGAAACGCAACCGCCAAAAGGCTGCGCCTGCGGCGACATCTTAAAAGGGAAGCTTACCGCACCCGACTGCCCGCTTTTTGCCAGAGCCTGCACGCCGTCGAGCCCGGCGGGGCCCTGCATGGTTTCATCGGAAGGAGCCTGTGCCGCCTATTATCACTACGAATGGTCAGAACAGGACAGGGAAGTGAATTAATTGCCTGGTATGAAAGATAAAGAGCTGGTCCTGCTCGCCCACGGCGACGGCGGGCTCCTCTCCCGCCGGCTCCTGGAAAAGCATTTCTTGCCCTGCTTTTCCAATGAAATCTTAAGCGAGTTAAGCGATGCCTCGGTCTTCACCGTGGAGGGCGGCCGCGTTGCCGTGAGCACGGATTCTTTTGTCATCGATCCCATTTTCTTTCCGGGGGGCGATATAGGCAAACTTGCCGTATACGGCACCGTCAACGACCTCGCCGTAAGCGGGGCCAGGCCTGCATACTTAACCGCCTCCTTCATTATTGAGGAAGGCTTTCCTTTAACGGACCTGGACAAAATCGTCCTCTCCATGGCCGAGGCAGCCCGCCGGGCAGGGGTTAAGATCATTGCCGGCGACACCAAAGTCGTCGGCCGCGGCCAGGCCGATAAAATATTCATCACCACTACGGGAATAGGTTTCCTGCCGCCCGGCGTAGACCTCGGCTACCACCGCCTGGAACCGGGCGATCGGGTAATCGTGAACGGTTCTCTCGGCAACCACGGCCTGGCCGTCCTGCTGCAAAGGGAAACCTTCGGCATAGCAAGCCAGGTCGAAAGCGACTGCGCGCCATTAAACTTGATTATCGAAAAGCTGCTGCAGCGGTTTGAAGGCATCAAGCTGATGCGCGACCTGACCAGGGGCGGCCTGGCCACAAATGCTAAGGAAATAGCTTTGGCTTCAAAGGCCGATATCTGGCTTGAAGAACAGGCCTTACCGGTAGACGAAGCCGTAAAAGGGGTTACGGAAATGCTCGGGCTCGACCCCCTGTACCTGGCCAACGAGGGCAAGTTTCTGGTGATTGTGTCAGCCGGAGAGGCCGATACACTTCTGAGTTTCCTTAAGGAGGAGGGCCGGTCCGGAAATGCCTCCCTGATCGGCGAGGTAAAGGCCGGCAAAGGAAATGTTTACCTGAAAACGGCGCTGGGCGGCGCCAGAAAATTAAACCTGCTGGCCGGCGCCCCCTTGCCCAGGATATGCTAGGACAAGGCAGCACAAATATCCGGTGAGGAATTTGGCAAGGAGGGCTGGAGATTTTGGATAAAAAAAGAACCGTCGTGATCGGCGTGGGGAACTTGCTGTTCGGCGACGAAGGTATCGGCATCCATGCTGTAAACGAATTAAAAAAAGAGGCCCTGCCGCCGGAAGTAGAAGTTATTGACGGCGGTGCGGCCGGCCTGGACCTGATTTTTATGCTGGAAGGTGCCGCCCGCGCTATAATCATCGACTGTACGGAGGCGGGGGCGGAACCGGGAACCATTTTCCGCATACCGGTCACCGATCTGGCTTTAAATGCCCCAAGCCGGGCGGTATCCCTGCACGACATCAGCCTTGTTGAGGCGCTGGCGCTGGCCGGCAAACTGGGCAAACTGCCTCCTACCGTAATTTACGGGGTTCAACCGGGTAAAGTTACCTGCAGCACAGAACTGTCAGAACCCGTTAAAAAAAACCTGCCCCGCCTGCTCAGTTTAATCAGGCAGGAAATGGCAGTTTTATACTAATCAGTCAATAAATTTTATTTGCATATCAAGTTTTCATGCAGGAATTTAAGTATAATAGTGGAATACCTATATGGACCATCTTATCACAACAATAAAATGTTGCTTCAATGCTCCAGAATTCTCGGGACAGGATACAGGAGAAGGTGTTGTACTCCCCTGCATTAAAGGGGTTGCTGCTTAACCGGTTATAAAAGGCTTATCCTAACTTTTGCCGGGTAGTGCTTTTTAACAAAAAACTTCCTCTCCGATCCTTCAGACCTAAGGCTTTGGCTACGGCTGCTGGACGACAGGGTTCCCCGGGAAACCGGAGCGCCTTCCATTGCGAAAAGGAGAGTTGGGTTGCATTAGCTGCCGGGCCTGCCTTGCTTTTCGCAATGCAGGCCCGGATTTTTTAAGGCTTTTTCTGCCGCCTGCCGGGCACGGCAAGATTATCAGATTTAAACAAAGGGGGGAGCAGGGAAAACATCGGTCCAGGTTCATCTTCTAAAGGCATTTGCAATTCCGGAAAAAAATAGCTAACAGGAGGGAAAACAACTTGGGCTTAACAAGGCGCGAATTTATCAAGCTGTGTATGACCACGGCAGCCGGTGCAAGCCTGTTCACGGTAATAGGGCCTGAACTGCAGGAAAGCCTGGCTCTGGCGGCAGAGGGAAAGCCCCCGGTAATCTGGCTGCAAGGGGCCAGTTGCACCGGATGCTCCATTTCGCTGCTGAACAGCGTCGACCCGGCAATTGAAAAGGTTATTCTCGATGTCATAAGTTTGAGGTATCATCCTAACATCTCTGCAGCCTCCGGTCATTTTGTGGCCGAAATTATGGATGAAATGCTGCTCAGTCACAAGGATCAGTTCATCCTGGTTGTAGAAGGCGCCATTCCGTTAAAAAACGACGGCAAGTACTGCACCATAGCCGAGAAAAACGGCAGGGAAATAACCATGCTGAAGGCCGTCCAGGTGCTGGGCAATGCGGCCAAAGCCGTAATTGCCGCCGGACAGTGCGCTTCATACGGCGGCATCCCCGGCGGGGCGCCGAACCCGACCGGCGTGGTGGGCGTGAAAAAAGTTGTCACGAAAAAGCCGGTCATCAATATTTCCCTTTGCCCGATGCATCCCGACCACTTCCTGGGAACGGTAGTGTATATTTTGAAGTACGGCGACATCCCGCCGCTTGACCGGTACGGCCGTCCCGCCATGTTCTATCCGAAGCCGATTCACGAAAGCTGCCTGAGAAGGCCTTATTTCGACAGCGGCAGGTTCGCCAGTTTTATCGGTGACGAGGGGTGCCTGGCGCTGCTGGGCTGCAAAGGTTTTGTAGGCTACGCCGACTGTCCGGTGCGCGGGTGGAATAATAACGTAAACTGGTGCATAAAGGCAGGCGCCCCCTGCATGGCCTGCTCCGAACCGACCTTCCCCGATGCGGCTTCGCCCATTTACGGAGTGTATCCCTTAACCAACAAAACAGCGCCCGCTTCGGCACAGTTTGAGCCGCAGAAAACAGAAATTCTGGAGAAGAAAAGAGCGGGCAGAAAACTCTAAATCGAGGTGAAAAAAAGAAGTGGCACAGCGAATAATTGTCGACCCGGTAACCCGAATTGAAGGGCACCTGAAAATAGAAGTGGAAGTTGAAAATAACAAGGTAATTGACGCCAAAACAAGCGGGACCTTATTCCGGGGCCTTGAGATCATCTTAAGAGGCCGCGACCCGCGCGACGCCTGCCACTACGTCCAGCGAATCTGCGGCGTTTGCCCGATAGCTCACGGCCTGACCTCAATCCTGTGCCTTGACGACGCTTTCGGGGTAAAGCCGCCCGCCAACGGCAGGATTGTGCGCAACCTGATCCAGGGCGCAAACTACCTGCAGTCGCACATTCTCCATTTTTACCACCTGACCGCCCTGGATTACGTAAAGGGGCCTGACACGGCGCCTTTCATTCCGCGTTACGAAGGTGATTACCGCCTGCCTAAGGAAGTAAACGACAAGGCCGTTGAGCATTACATCCAGGCCCTGACCATGCGGAAAAAAGCGCAGGAAATGCTGGCGGTTTTCGGCGCTAAAATGCCTCACGTTACCGCTTATACCGCCGGCGGAGTTACCGAACAGGTCACGCCGGAAAAAATCGCCCAGTTTAAAAACTACCTGCAGGAAATAACCTCCTTTATCGACAACGTTTACATTCCCGACGTGCTTGCCGTAGCCGGTGTCTATGGCGACGACTGGTTTGCCATCGGGACCGGCTGCAAAAATATGCTGGCATACGGCGGGTTCAGGCTGACTGACGAAGACGACCCGGACGGGCAGGCGCAGCTTTTCAAGCGCGGCCGCTATACACAGGGTCAGTACGCCAGCGTGGACAAAATGAAAATTACAGAGGAAGTCAAATACTCCTGGTATGAAGACAGCACTACCGGGAAATACCCCGGCGAAGGGGCCACCGTTCCGGCACCCGACAAAAAGGGCGCTTATTCCTGGCTCAAGGCGCCGCGCTACGAAGGACTGCCGCATGAAGTCGGCCCTCTGGCCCGGCAATGGGTGGGCAAGCAAAAAGACGTGGTCAACCTGGGAGAAAAGGCCTTTTCAGTACTGGGCCGGCACTTTGCCCGCGCCATCGAGGCCTCACAGGTGGCCCATGCCATGGCGGAATGGCTGAACCAGCTTGTGCCAGGCCAACCCACCTATACCCCCTTTAACGTTCCCAAAGAAGGAGCCGGGGTTGGCCTTCATGAAGCGCCGCGCGGCGCCCTGGGGCACTGGATCGTGATAAAGGACTATAAAATTGAAAACTACCAGGCGGTAGTGCCTACCACCTGGAACGGCGGCCCCAGGGACGACAAAGGGCAACCCGGCCCTATTGAACAGGCCCTCATCGGAGCGCCGGTAAAAGACCCAAACAACCCGATCGAACTGGTGCGCATTGTCCGGTCCTTCGACCCCTGCATTGCCTGCGCCGTTCATGTACTGGAAGTTAAAGGCATAACGAAAGAACCTAAAAAATATATAATTTAGTTTATTTAAAATGTTTATAGTTCAAGGAACTGCCTGAGATGCCGGCAACAAGTAGGAGGTGCAAAAATGTCGAGTGCTGTTAAGTCAGCAAACGGTGTTCTGGTAGATGTTACCAAATGTATAGGCTGCCGCAGTTGCGCAACGGCCTGCAAATCATGGAACGACCTGCCTGAAAGAGCGGCCGAGAATACGGAAAGATGGGACGTCCAGCCACAGATGGACTCGGACACCTGGACCCAGGTAAGCTACTTTCTGGTAGGCCAGGGCGAGGAGCGGAAGTGGCGGTTTGTAAAGAGGCAGTGCATGCACTGCAACGAACCTGCCTGCGAATCCGCCTGTTTTACCCATTCATTTCTCAAAACAGAGCAGGGTGCGGTTATCTATAAGCCTACCGAATTAAACAAGGATTATTGTGTGGGCTGCCGCTACTGCATGATTGCCTGTCCTTTCGATATACCCAAGTTTCAGTACGAAAAAACTTTCCCGTATGTGCAGAAATGCCGGTTCTGCTACGACCGGATGCTAGACGGCAACCAGCGTCCCGCTTGCGTAACCGCCTGCCCCACGGGCGCCCTGAAGTACGGCAACCGGGAAGCCCTTCTGGTCGAGGCCTGGCAGCGGATTAACGGCAACGCCAAATACGTCAGGCACGTGTACGGGGAAAAAGAGTACGGGGGCACGTCCTGGATGTATATTTCAGACGTTCCCTTCGATCAGCTTGGCTTTAAAACAAACGTATCGGAACGGTCCATCCCCTCTTACTCCTGGCAGGTACTCAAATGGACACCCTATATTTTCTTTGGCTGGGGCGCCATTCTTACGGCTATGCGCCTTTATACCAAGGGGCGGGCCCAGGTGCACGATGAAGCGGAGATGTACGCTCCCGTTGATCAAAAATGATGCCAATGCATTTGTCCTTAATTAGCTGGAGGTGAGGTTTTTATGCAAAAAAGGAACTGGAGCTTCAGGATCACCTGGTTCAGGGTCTTGTTAATCATCTTTGTACTTATTGCCGTAGGGGCAGCTATTTACCGCTTTATCTACGGCCTGGGTTCCATTACCAACCTGAACGACCGCTGGCCTTGGGGGCTGTGGATCGGCTTTGACCTGCTTTGCGGCATTGCCCTGGCCGGCGGCGGTTTCAGCACGGCGCTGATCGTTCACGTCTTGCACAGGGAAAAGTACCTTCCCATAGCCCGGGCCGCGCTTTTAACTTCGATGCTCGGTTATATCATTGCCCTGGCCAGCCTTTTCCTGGATATCGGCAGATGGTTTAACTTCTGGCGACCGTTCTTTTTCTGGGGCTACCACTCGGTGCTGTTTGAAGTATTCTGGTGCATAGCGCTTTACACCACCGTCCAGGTGCTGGAGTTCGGCGATATCTTCTTTGAAAAGGTCCACTGCCCGCCGTTAAAGAAGGTCTTGCATTTTTTCATGCCGTTCCTTCTCATAATCGGCATCGTCCTGCCCACCCTGCACCAGTCGTCGCTGGGCTCGCTCTATGTCGTGGCCGTTGACAAGCTCAATCCCCTGTGGTGGTCAATGATTATCCCGTTTTTCTTCGTCTGGTCCGCATTTTTCCTGGGACCGGCCATGGTCACCATTGAAGGCACCCTGGCAGCAAGGGCCTACGGACGGAAACCCGAACTGCCAGTCTTTGAGAGCCTGACCAAGGTTACCTTGTGGATGATGATCGTTTACCTTATTGTTAAAGTCATCGATTTAAGCTATCGCGGTGTCTTATCCAGCGCATTTAACGGTTCTTTCGAAAGCAACATGTTCCTGATTGAGATGATCGTTTTCGTTATCCTGCCAATCATCATGTATGCCATTCCGGGCATCCGCAAAAAGCTCTGGGGCGTCCTGACCGCCTCAATTCTGGTGGTTGCCGGGGTCATCTTTAACCGCATGAACGTGGTCTTTACGGGAATGGCCAAAAGTGTCGGCGGCCATTACTTCCCCACCGTCTGGGAATTCGTGATCACCATTGGGATGTGGAGCGCGCTGGTGCTGTTATACTGCTTTATCGTAGAAAACTTTCCCATTCTGCCTAAAGAAGAACATGTATCACACGGCAGCGGTTTTGCCTCGAAACCTGGCGTTCATGCCTGACCTGGCGCATCCTGCACCGAACTGGATAAAAATTCAGGCAGGGTATTGCTGCAATAACTTTCCGCAGCACCGCCCTGCCTTTCTTTACACCAAAAAGGGTTTTCCTCCTCCAGTCAAGCTGCTTTTACAGGCAAAGCCAATCCTGTTTATTTTTCCGAAGCCAGTTTCCCTCCCACGGCCAGGTCTGACTTTTTTATATCGCTGAATATTACGGTTACGGCTTCGGGCCTGGCCCCGCCTATTTCCACCAGGATATCAGTTACAGCCTTGGCGATTTTAGCTTTCTGCTCAACGCTTCTTCCTTCCAGCAACTGAATGTTTACAACCGGCATGAAGCACACCCCCGTAATCATTTGTTTTTTATTATAGGCCGGAATTTGGTAAAATGCAAATTCTTATCAATAACTTTTACCAATTTTACTTTTAATTTATTGAAGCCTTCCTTTTCTTTTTCTTTAAACGACTCCGGCGACCAAAAAGTTTATTTATATCCGTTGACACTTTTCAAAACCCTGCTATAAGATAAATTCAGGAAAAAAGCTTGATTGAAACACGGGCAAAGGCGCCAGTGATGCAATTTTTCACTGGCGTTCTCTCATTTTTTAAAAAAACGAAAGGAGGCCGGCGCTTCATGAAATCGCTGATTATACAAAACTCGGCAATTGTAGGGCCGGGACTGATTGAGAAGGCCATGGAAGCGGCCGGGTGGGAGCTCGATATACGCCTTATGGAGCGGCCTGGTTCAGTTCTGCCCGGCAACCTGGACGCCTACCATTCCCTGGTAATTCTGGGCGGGCCGATGAGCGCCAACGAAGAACGGTTATACCCTCATCTAAAGAAAGTTTGCCTCTTATTTCAGGAAGCTTTTAAAAAAGATCTGCCCACTCTGGGCATCTGCCTGGGGGGACAGTTGATGGCCAGAGCGCTGGGCGCGGCCGTAACACCCAACCCGTTGAAAGAAATCGGCTGGTTTACACTCCGGCTGACTGCAGACGGGCTTGACTCGCCCTTATTTGAAGGTATGCCGGAAGAATTCCCCGTTTTTCAATGGCACGAAGATACTTTCTCCCTGCCGTCATGCTCCACCCTGCTGGCATCGACAACATCCTGCACAAACCAGGCCTTCTCAATCGGATCCAACTCATATGCCCTGCAGTTTCACCTTGAAATTACGCCGGCAATAATAAAGAAATGGGTCAGCGTCTGGGGAGATGAACTGGAAGAAGAAAAGGGCTTTGGGGCAGCAGATAGCCTCTTCAAAGAAACCGGGCTCATCTGGCGGAAATACTATCGCCTGGCAAACCGGATCTTAAAAAACTGGCTGGGCAGAATTCCAAAATAAAAAATCTTTCTAAAAAGCATTTTCAAAATGTTCCAGCCTTTTTACCCTGCCCTCACGGTCGAACAGCACGGCGATAACGTCAAACCGGCACATGCTGCCGGTTTTCCCTTTTTCTTTGAGGTACTGCCAGGCCAGCAGCCTCAGCCTGCTCTTTTTTCTCCCGGTAATGCTCTCCTGCGCCAGCCCGTATTCTTCACCGGTTCGCGCCCGCACTTCCACAAAAACCAGCACGTCTCCGTCACTTACAACCAGATCCAGCTCGCCCAGCCGGCAGCAGTGATTTCTGCTCAAAATGCGGCAGCCTTTCTTTTCCAGGTAACGGGCTGCTGCCTCTTCCCCCATCCGCCCCAGCAGCTTACGCGCATCCGCCATGCGGTTCACCCCTCACATTTTTGCCGGCTGCCGCAGTTTTTTACCGGGCGGTATCCTGCCCGGTGGAGCGGGCAGGGGCCGTACCGCTCCAGGGCCGCCAGATGCTCCGGCGTGGCATAGCCTTTATGGCGGTTAAAACCGTATTGCGGATACTGAACGTGATAAAAATCCATCAGGCGGTCCCTCAGCACTTTGGCCAGGATGGATGCTGCCGCAACAGAAGCGCTCAGGCCGTCTCCCCCGGTCAAGGCCAGTTGAGGCAATTCCAGCCGGCTGATGCGGTAACCGTCCACCAGAAGATATGCAGGCCTTATTTTGAGCTTCAAAACCGCCCTCCGCATGGCGGTGAGGCTGGCCGCGTGAATATTTTCGTTAAAGATTTCCTCTACAGTTGATATGCCGGCCGACCAGGCCAGGGCCACCTTTTTGATCCGCGCGGCCAGCTCTGCCCGCTTTGATGGATTGAGTTTTTTCGAATCGTTTAATCCGGCTAGAGCCAGGTCCGCCACGGGGGGCAGAATGACCGCAGCAGCTACCACGGGACCGGCCAGAGGCCCCCGGCCCGCCTCGTCCACCCCTGCCACCGGGCTGTACCCCTGGGCGATCAAGCTGTTTTCGTAAATATACAGTTTTTGTAAACGCTCTGCTTCTGCCGCCATTTTGTTTTCATCCCGCTTAAGACGGCGGTATATCTCCGCCACTCCCGCCCTTTTGTCGCAGGCCAGAGCGCGCAGAAAATCCTCATCCAGCCCTGCCCGACTGCCGGCCAGTTTCCTTATTTCTGCCACCGTTAAACCGGAAACCATCACAAAAACCCCTCCACTCATCTGTAGATAATTTCCACCGCCAGCCGCTCAACTCCTGCCTTTTTTTAAACTTCTTTCCGCCTATTTCCGGCCGGGACGGACAGGCCAGGGCAAACAAAAGCAGGATATATACGGTAAAAAGGGAAAAGCTGTCCTTCAGCTAAAAGGTCACAAAAATTAATATTTTTCAGCAGGATATATGGGCGTTATGTAGTAATATATGTATACGAAGATTTGAAGGGGGGGGTTTTATATGCCGCATATTGGCGCGCCGGAGTTGATACTGGTTTTGGTTCTTGCTCTGATCATTTTCGGTCCCGGTAAGCTGCCGGAACTGGGCAAGGCCGTCGGCAAGACGATCCGCGAGTTCCGCCGCTCATCGCAAGAGATTATAAATGAAGTTGAAACAAGCGCAAATATTGAAAACACGGATCAAAAGCAATTAGTGAAAGCGGCAAAAAGTTAATTATTATTTTTTCTTTATTGGAGCCTGCCGTGCTGTTTTGTTTTCCGGCAGGCTCCTGGCAAGAAAGTGCGGTTTTTAAGATTATTTAACCGGCGGTGCTTTATAACCAACGGTTTTCACGGGGGAAGAAAATTGGCCAAGAAAACCGAGGAAATGTCCATAATCGAGCACCTGGAAGAGCTGCGCAGGGTCTTAATTATTTCCATTCTCGGCACATTTGTGCTTGCCGTGGCCGCCTACTTTTACATTGATAAAATTCTGGCCGTGCTGCTGGAGCCTTTAACCTCATCGGGCAATAAAATTATCTTTACCGGCGTCACGGAAGCGTTTTTCGTAAAGATTAAGCTGTCCGTATTCATCGGTTTTCTTGCCGCCCTGCCGGTCATCCTGTGGCAGGTGTGGAGCTTTATTATTCCAGCCTTAAAGAAAAATGAAAGGTTTTATTTTACTCTTTTCGTGGTGCTTTCTTTCATTTGCTTTATCGGCGGAATAGTGTTCAGCTTTTTCGGGGTATACCGCCTGGGTGTCATGTTCATGTTGCGCTTCGCCGGCCCTGAACTGGTACCCATGCTCACCATTGATAAGTATATTTCTTTTACCATCACTTTTCTCCTGCCGTTTGGCCTCGTCTTTGAGCTTCCCCTGATAAGCTTCATCCTGGCCAGGTTAGAGCTGATTAATTACCGCTTTTTAGCCAAAAACCGCCGTTATGCCCTGTTAATCATCGTGGTGGCGGCAGCAGTGCTGACCCCCACCCCGGACGTAATCACCTGTTTAATAGTAAGCGGTCCCATGTACTTGCTTTACGAAGCAAGCGCCTGGATCGTGCGCATTGTTGAGCGGGGCACAGCCAGGAGAAAAAGGCGGGAAGAACTGGCCGAACTGGCCGGGGCCCGGGCGGCAGACACTTAAAGAGACACAATTGCTTTGCAGAGGAGGTGAATTAAGGAAACGAACCGTTTTTATTATTTTATCCACCGCCAAGGAGAGGGCATAATTTTTACGGTTAAAGGTAAAGGGGGGTAAAGTGTATTAATGCAAAAGCTTAGCCGTCGTAATTTCTTGAAGTTCCTCGGCCTGGGCACTGCAGGAACGGCACTCCTGGAAGGAGTGGGTGCCGTACCGGCCTTTGCCAGCACGGCAGAGGACAAGCTGCCTTCATTTGATCTAGGTCCTCTCAAAATAAAAAAGGCCAAAGAAACACCCTCAGTCTGCGCTTTTTGCGGCTGTGGCTGCGGACTCATTGTATATTCTGAAGGTGACAGGGTAATTCATATTGAAGGCGACCCGGATAACCCCAACAACGAAGGCTCCATGTGCTGCAAGGGCATTGCCCTCGGGGAAGCCAATACCATCGTGGACAAAAAGCGCCGGCGCGTGCTTAACGACCGCCGGTTGACCGAGGTGCTTTACCGCGCTCCCGGCAGCAATAAATGGGAGAAAAAAGACTGGGACTGGGCATTAACCGAAATAGCCAAAAGAATTAAGAAAACACGTGACGAAACCTTTGAAGAAAAAGATGAAAAAGGCGTTACGGTAAACCGTACCCAGGCCATTGCCCACCTGGGCAGCGCTTCCCTCGACAACGAGGAAAATTACCTGCTGCACAAGCTTCACCGCGCTCTGGGGGTCATCAATATCGACCACCATGCCCGCCTCTGACACTCCTCCACTGTGGCCGGTCTGGCCCAGTCGTTCGGCAGGGGTGTAATGACGAATTCGTTTACCGATTATAAAAACTCAGATGTGTTTTTAATCATCGGAGCCAACCCGGCCGAAAACCACCCCCAAGTCATGCGTTTTATTGGAATGGCCAGGGAAAAAAGAGGGGCCAAAGTAATAGTGGTTGATCCGAGGTTCACCAAAACCGCTTCCAAGGCTGACATTTATGCCCCGATACGGCCTGGCACCGATATTGCTTTTCTTTACGGCATAATAAATTACGCTCTTGAAAACAATCTCTACTTCCACGATTATGTGGTCAATTACACGAACGCTTCTTATCTGATTAGCCCGGATTACAGCTTTAACGACGGGGTCTTTTCAGGGCTGGTGGAGAAAGACGGCGTTTTAAGCTACGACACAAAGAGCTGGCAATACCAGATGGACGGCGACAGCATCAGAAAAGACCCGACCCTCCAGAATCCAAACTGCGTGTTCCAGATTTTAAAAAGGCATGCGGCCCGCTACGACATTAAAACGGTCTGCAAGATTACGGGCACCCCTGAAGACGTGTTCAGGAAGGTCTGTGAGCTTTATTGCTCAACCGGCAAGCCCGACAAGGCCGGCAACCTGATTTACGCCATGGGGATTACCCAGCACAGCTACGGTTCCCAAAACGTCCGGGCAACTGCCATCCTTCAGTTGTTGCTGGGTAACATCGGCATTGCCGGCGGAGGAGTCAACGCCCAGCGGGGCGAATCGAACGTGCAAGGCTCAACAGACCAGGCCATGCTGTATCATTACCTGCCAGGTTACAACCCCATGTTCAACGCTGCAGCGCACCCAACCTTAAAGGACTATATAGAAAAGGAAACTCCTAAAACAAGCTACTGGTCCAACAGGCCCAAGTTTATAATCAGCATGCTTAAAGCCTGGTTTGGCGAAAAGGCAACAAAGGAGAATGACTTCTGCTTTGACTGGGTACCCAAGCATACCGGTAAAGATCATTCCCACATGGCTATTTTCCAGGCTATGGCAGAAGGAAAGATTAAGGGCTTTTTTGCCTGGGGTCAAAACCCTGCCGTTGGCGGTCCCCTTGCTTCTGCAGAGCGCAAGGCTTTTGAGAATCTGGACTGGATGGTCGTGGTCGATCTCTTTGAAACGGAAACGGCGGCCTTCTGGAAGCGCCCCGGAGCCAACCCGGCTGACATAAAAACCGAGGTTTTCCTTTTACCCACTGCTTTCTCTTATGAAAAAGAGGGAACGGTGGCCAACAGCTCGCGCTGGATCCAGTGGCGCTGGAAGGCAGTGGAGCCGCCCGGGCAGGCCAAAAGTGACCTGTGGATTGCCGACCGCCTGATGAAGGCCATCCGCAAGGAATACCAGGCCGGAGGCAAATTCCCCGAACCCATTTTAAACATGGTCTGGAATTACGACACGCCCGGCCACGATGAACCTGATATCACCAAAGTTGCCAGGGAAATGAACGGCTATATGGTGGCGGACGGCACCTTGCTCGATTCATTCGCCAAGCTCAAGGACGACGGCTCCACAGCCTGCGGCATATGGATTTATGCCGGCTACATGTACGTCGATCCGCAGTTGAAAGTGCCGGCCAGCCAGCGGCGCAGCCGCGAGGACAAGAGCGGCCTGGGAATTTTCCCCAAATGGGCCTTTGCCTGGCCTGCCAACCGACGCATCGTGTATAACCGGAATTCCTGCGACCCGTCGGGCAGGCCCTGGGATCCGAACCGGATGCTGGTATCCTGGGACGGAACGCAGTGGATAACCAACGACGTTCCCGACTTTACATTTAAAGACGCCAACACCGGTGCCTTTATCCCGCCGGAAGTCTCGGCCGCCAATTCCTTCATCATGAATGTGGAAGGACAGGGACGCCTGTTTGCCCCTACCGGCATGAAGGACGGCCCCCTTCCTGAGCACTACGAGCCGGTGGAAAGCCCGGTCAAAAATATTCTCAGCAAGCAGCAGAACAACCCCGTTGCGGCCAGGTACAGGGGCGTATTTGCAAAGGTGGCGCAACCAGGCACGGCGGAATTCCCCTACATTGCCACCACCCACCGTCTGGTGGAGCACTACCAGAGCGGTGCCGTGACCAGGTGCTGCCCGACCTTGACCGAACTGATGCCGGAGATGTTTGTCACCATATCGCCCGGTCTGGCTGCAAAGCTGGGCATCCAGCCGGGAGACACAGTAGTGGTGGTTTCTGCGCGCGGTGAGATCAAATGCAAGGCCAACGTAATGCCCATAGTGAAGCCGCTCAAAGTGAACGGCTCAGAAACGGAAATCGTCTGCCTGCCGTGGCACTGGGGATATCAAGGTCTGGCCCCGGGCAGCACGGCCAACGACTTGACACCTGCAGTAGGGGATCCCAACACCATGATTCCCGAATACAAAGCTTTCCTGTGTAATATAAGGAAGGCTTAAAGCCATTAAGCTGGGCCTGGCTTAAAAGCCTTTAATCAAGCGCAAATCGGAGGTGTGATGATGTCAAAGGGTGTACTGGTGGATATCCCCAGGTGCATCGGTTGCCGCAGCTGCGTGGTGTCCTGCAAAACCTGGAACGACCTGCCCTCCCAGCCCAGTACTTTCAGCAACAACTGGGACAGCCCGGGAAGAACAAATGCCGACACCTGGACGGCGGTAACCTACCATATAGTAGAACAGGGCGATCAAATTAAATGGCGCTTCGTGAAAAGGCAGTGCATGCATTGCAACGAGCCTGCCTGCGAATCGGCCTGCTTTACCCACTCTTTTGTCAAAACAAAGGAAGGAGCGGTTATCTATAAACCAACCGAAGTAAAGCAGGACTACTGCGTGGGCTGCCGTTACTGCATGATTGCTTGCCCCTTCGGCGTGCCTTCTTTCCAGTGGGACAAGGCATTTCCCTTTGTTCAGAAGTGCCGTTTCTGTTACGACCGCATGAAAGACGATCTGGAGCCGGCTTGCGTAACATCCTGCCCTACCGGTGCCCTGAAGTTCGGCGACAAGCAGGAACTTCTTGCCGAAGCCTGGAGCAGGATCAACAAAAACCCAGGTTATGTTAAGCAAGTATACGGGGAAAAGGAATACGGAGGCACCTCCTGGATGTATATCTCCGACGTTCCCTTTAATTTGCTGGGCTTCAGAACGGAGGCTTTCGGCAAGCCCGTCTCCCAAAAGTCCATCCCGTCCTATACCTGGGACGTGCTCAAGTGGACTCCTTACATCTTTTTTGGATGGGGCGCCATCCTGACCGCCATGCGCCTGTATACCAAGAGACGCGCCGAGGTGCATGACGAAGCGGAAATGTACGCACCCGTCGAGGAATAGTATGGCAACGGAGGTGATTTAAATGTACAGGGAAAGAAAGTGGAAATTTAAAATTACCCCCTTCAGGCTGCTTCTGTTCGCCTTCGTGGCCATTGCCGCTGCAGCTTCCATCTACCGTTTTGTCTACGGCCTGGGGTCGGTGACCAATCTTAACGACGATTGGCCATGGGGTTTATGGATCGGTTTTGACCTGCTTTGCGGCATCGCCCTGGCAGGCGGCGGCTTCAGCACGGCTTTAATCGTCCACGTGCTGCACAAGGATAAGTACCTGCCAATTGCCCGGGCAGCCCTTCTGACCTCGCTTATAGGTTATATCATCGCCATGGTCAGCCTCTTCCTGGACATCGGTAGATGGTTTAACTTCTGGCGCCCGTTCTTTTACTGGGGCTATCACTCCGTGCTGTTTGAAGTGTTCTGGTGCATTTCCCTTTATACCACGGTCCAGGTACTGGAATTCGGCGAAATCTTCTTTGAAAAGGTGCACTGCCCTCCTCTGAAAAAGATATTGCACGCGACCATGCCCTTCTGGCTCATCATCGGCATTGTGCTGCCAACCCTGCACCAGTCGTCCCTGGGCTCACTGTTCATAGTGGCCGTTGACAGGCTGAACCCGCTGTGGTGGTCCATGCTCATTCCGTTCTTCTTTGTCTGGTCCGCCTTCTTCCTGGGCCCGGCCATGGTCACCATTGAGGGAACCCTGGCGGCGCGGGCCTACGGCAGGTCTCCCGAACTACCGGTCTTTGAAAGCCTGACCAAAGTCACCCTGTGGATGATGATCATTTATTTCATAGTAAAAGTAGGAGACCTGGCCTACCGGGGCGTGCTTTCAATGGCGTTCAACGGGTCGTTTGAGAGCAACATGTTCCTGATTGAAATGATCGTATTCGTCCTGCTGCCAATCATAATGTACGCCGTCCCGTCCATCCGCACCAAGCTGTGGGGAGTCGTCACCGCTTCGGTTCTGGTGGTAGCCGGCGTTATCTTTAACCGGATGAACGTGGTCTTCACCGGGTATGCCAACAGCGTAAGCAGCAGTTACTTCCCGAGCATCTGGGAATGGCTGATCACCATCGGCATGTGGAGCGCCCTGGTGCTGATCTATTGTTTTGTTGTAGAAAACTTCCCCATCCTGCCCAAGGAAGAGCACGCCCACGGAGCCGGCGCATCATACGGAAGTGGCTTTCATGCCTGAAATTTAAACTTATAAAAAGCACCCAGGCACAATAAAGGCAAGGGAATACACCTAATCCCTTGCCTTTTATCTTCTTATATCGTCCGGTACAGCCCGGCCAGAATCCTTTTTGCCTTCTTCCCGGCTCTCTTCAACCGCCCCTCTCAAGCTCTCCATGCCGGACAGGGAAGCCCTGCGAAACTCGCTTAAGGCCTTTCCCATGGACCTCCCTATTTCGGGCAGCTTGCGCGGCCCGAAAATAACCAGAGCAAATACCATAATCAAGATTAATTCAGGCATGCCTAGATTGGGAAACATGAAACCTCTCCCTCCGGGTTTAAACGCAGTATCCCCTTTGCTTATATTGACTGCGGTGGTTTTTCCAGCGTAAACCGCCCCATCTTACCTTCCCGGAATTCCTTCAAAACGGCCCGGGAAGACCTTATCAAGTCTACAGCCCCTCCTGACATGAAATAGCCCCGTCTGGCCCCAATCGCATTTAGCATTTCTTCAGGCTCTTCCGGCAAATCCTCCAGCCTGTAGCGCTCCCGGATGGCATCAGGATAGTTTTCCATCAGCCATTTTAAGAGCCTGCCGGCAACTTTCTCCAGGTTGAAAACCTCCTCCTTGACGGCCCCGGTTACCGCCAGGTGGAAGGCGGTCACCGGATCGTCCAGCCTTGGCCGGAGAATGCCGGGAGTATCCATTAACTCCAGGTTGCCGGTCAAACGGACCCACTGTTTGCCCCTGGTCACTCCCGGGCTGCTGCCGGTCTTTACAACCCGCCGGCCCACCAGTTTGTTTATTAAAAACGACTTGCCCACATTGGGAATACCCAGCACCATACAGCGGGCAGCCCTCGGCCGCCTGCCGGCGTTTGCCAGTGATGCAATTTTCGGAGCAGCAAGCTGTTCAACAAGACCGGGAATTTCACGCACCCCCCTGCCGCTCACCGAATCAACGTCCGCCGCTTCATAACCGGCCTTCTTAAAGTAATCCATCCAGCGCCCGGTCAGGACCGGATCAGCCAGGTCGGACTTGTTCAGCACAATAAGCCGGGGCTTGCTGCCTGCTATTTTACCTATGTCAGGATTACGGCTGCTGGCCGGAATTCTGGCATCCAGAACCTCAATCACCACGTCGGCCAGCCTGAGATCTTCCTTTACCTGCCGCCTGGCCTTTGCCATATGGCCAGGGTACCAGTGAATATCCATGAACCACCCTACTTCAGCTTTTTTACCAAAAATCAAACCCCTCACAGGTTTAATGGACAATGCCAATCCTGTCCAACGGCCAGTAGATGAGCACCGCCTTGCCGACAATCAAATTTTCCGGCAGAAAACCCCACACCCTGCTGTCGTCGCTGTTGTTCCGGTTATCGCCCAGCATGAAGTAACAGCCCTCTGGCACTTCCCTCGGTCCGTAGTCGCTGAACCTAAGACCCGGCGGCAGGTAATCCTCCGGCACCGCCTGACCGTTAATATACAGGTGGCCGTCTTTCAAGGCAACGGTCTCTCCGCCAACGGCGATAAGCCTTTTCACAAAGTTCCGCTTTGGATCCCGGGGAAACTTGAAAACCACAATATCCCCCCGTTTGGGCTCCTGAAAGCGATAGTTTAACTTGCTTACTATGATCCGGTCGTTTTCCTTCAAAGTAGGCTCCATCGAGCCGGAAGGTATGTAAAAAGGCTCCAGGACAAACAGCCGGATAACCACGGCCAGCACCACAGCAATGGCCACAGACTCAAAAATCTCGGCAAAAAGAGGGCGCCTGCCTTTCTTTTTGACTTCCTCTTTCTGCCCTTCGTGTACTTCTTTCAGGCCTTCCCGATCCACTTAATTGCCTCCCCGCACGCATGTAAAGTCAACAAGAAACGGCTGTTTTTCTTTGAAGTAAAAAGGGGACTGCCTTTAAACCCAGTCCTCCCCTTTTACCCTACCTCTTATCTTGAATTCGGGCAGCCTTGCCCCGCAGTCCGCGCAGGTAGTACAACCGTGCCCGGCGAACCTTGCCCTTTCTGACAACCTCTATACGTTCAATCCTGGGGGAATGAAGCGGAAATGTCCTTTCAACCCCTACCCCGTAAGAGACCCTGCGAACGGTAAAAGTTTCGCTCAAGCCACCGCCTCTGCGCCTGATTACAACGCCTTCAAAAACCTGGATTCTTTCCCGGCCGCCCTCAACAACCTTAACATGCACTCGTACGGTATCGCCGGGGCCAAACTTAACAATATTCTTTTTGGCCTGTTCCTGTTCAAGTGAGTGGATGAGGTTCACCTGCTATACCTCCCTCCCTTGGATATGTCTCGTTTACACACTCAACAGTGTTTATTATAACATAAAGAATTACGTGCCACAAGAAACTGCCCGGCAAATTGCGGCAAAATAAGGTGAGGGCCCGGAGGCTTTCAGGCAGGCCTGCCGCCGGGTACCCGCCACCTAAGGCAAGCCTTGAGCGCTTCAACTTAAATCCAGTTCATTCAGGCTGGCGAGCAACTCTTTTAATATTTCCCTGTCTTCCCGGGTTAATCCAGCCTGTTTAAGCATTTCGGGGCGGCGCTCCAACGTGCGCAACAGGGACTGCCTCCGCCGCCATTTTCTGATTTCCTCATGGTGCCCGCTCAGCAATACTTCCGGCACCTTAAGTCCGCGGAATTCCCTGGGCCTGGTAAAATGGGGGTACTCCAGCAGGCCGTTAGAAAACGATTCTTCCATTACTGAAAGAGCCTCCCCCAGCACTCCCGGAACCAGCCGTGCCACTGCATCCACCACAACCATTGCAGGAAGTTCTCCGCCGGTAAGAACGTAATCCCCGATGGAAATTTCATCGGTAACCAGCGCCTCCCGCACCCTTTCGTCTATACCTTCATAATGACCGCAAACCAGCACAATGGTTTCTTCCCTGGCCAGGTCAGCAGCATAAGCCTGGGTGAAGGGAATACCCTGCGGGCACATCAGCACCACCCGCCCCGGTTTTGATCCGTACTTGCGGGCAACGTGCTCAACCGCTCCAAAAAGGGCTTCCGGCCCCATCACCATGCCCGCCCCCCCGCCATAAGGGGCGTCGTCCACAGTATGGTGCTTGTTGGTGGAGAAATCGCGGATATTGATCAGGCCGATCTCAACCAGACCGCGCTCTTGCGCCCTTTTCAGGATACTGGAGGAAAAAGGCCCTGCGAACATCTCCGGGAAAAGGGTCAATATGTCAATTTTCACAGCTCCTCCAACCCTTCCGGCAGCTCAACTACCATCTTGCCTTCAGTCAGGTTAACCGATTTGACTACCTGCTTGAGAGCAGGAATTAGAAGGGGCTTGCCCCCCGTATCCACGACGTATACGTCATTAGCCCCGGTCTGGAGGACATCGGTCACCCTGCCCAGGTTTCTCCCGCCCGTATCGTACACTTTAAGGCCAATGATATCGAAAATATAAAATCTGTCTTCGGGCAGTGGAACAAGTTCGTCCCGGCCGACTTCCAGGAACGCCCCTTTTAGTTTTTCAGCGGCGGCCATGCTTTCTATTTCTTTAAATTTAATAATAATAAAGTTTTTGTGGTGGTAAACTTCTCCAACGGTAAAAAAGGTTCTGAAACCCTTGAGAGAAACCTGGACGCGGCTCATGTTTTTAAAACGCTCCGGGTAGTCGGTAAGGGGCAATACCCTCACGGCCCCGCGATTGCCCTGAGTTTTAAGGATCTTGCCGATCCTGATATAACTCTCATGCATTTGAGAGCCCCTCTCCAGGATCTGCCTGCCTGATGGCGGTTATAATACCGTCCTCAAGGACAACTTCAACCCCCAGCACTTTGCGCCAGTCGTCTCCCACCCGGAGTTCCACAGGACCTTCCATCCTGGCCAGGATTACCTCCGAACCCAGGGCCAACTGTCCCACTTCCTTCAGCCTTTCAATCAGCTTCCGGCGCCTTTCATGCCTGTGCTGACGTTCCTGTTCCAGGTGCTGCCTGGCAGCAGCTATCCCTTGAGGATTCTTCTTTTCCAGTTCGGCAGCCAGCCTCTTTTCCTGAAAATCCAGGTGCTGCAACTCCAGTTCGACCCGCCTCAGGGCTTCCTGAAGCTCCGCTGCCACTTCCCGCTTATATGCCTCTGTAACTTTCACCTTGACCAGAACTGGCCGGAACAGGGTCAGCCTTTCCATCCAGGACCTCCCGAAATTCACATGGAGATTAAAATTCCGTCAAATTATTTCAACCACAACCTTTTTCTTCTGCCTGGTTGCGGCAGCCTTAACCACAGTTCGTATAGCCCTGGCAATGCGGCCCTGCTTGCCGATTACTTTACCCATATCCTCCGGGGCTACTTTTAGCTCAATGACTATAGACTTGTCTTTTTCAATCATATCGACAACTACTTTTTCAGGCTGGTCAACAAGGGCTTTGGCCAGGATTTCCACAAGTTGTTTCATTAAAAAGTAGCCTCCCTAATCTATTGACCCTCTCCCGCTGTCTTTTTCAAAACCCCGGCTTTGGTGAGCAGGGCTTTGGCCGTATCGGAAAGCTGTGCTCCTTTTTTCAGCCAGTCCAGGGCCCTCTCCGCATTGACGTTAATTACCGCCGGTTTTTTAAGGGGATCGTAATAGCCTATTTCCTCAATAAACCTGCCGTCCCGCGGAGAACGGGAATCGGCAACCACTATGCGGTAAAACGGTGCCTTCTTGGCACCCATTCTCCTCAAGCGAATTTTAACAGCCACGCGCCTTCACCTCCTTTTCCTGTCCAGATCTCCATATAATAATGACATCATTTACAGCGGTTCAATTAAAGAAGGGCAGCTTCGGCATCTTGCCGCTTTTCTTTAATGCCTTTTCCATATCCACAAACTGCTTCATCATCTTTTTGGTCTGCTCAAACTGCTTCAACAGCCGGTTAACTTCCTGCACCGAGGTGCCGCTCCCTTTTGCTATCCGCCTTTTCCGGCTGCCGTTCAGCACCCGTTCAGGGTCGCGCCTTTCTTCAGGCGTCATGGATCTTATGATAGCCTCGACATACACAAGCTCTTTCTCATCCACCTGAATGTCTTTTAACTTTTTAATGCCGCCCAGCCCGGGAATCATGCTCAGAATCTGCTCGAGAGGGCCCAGTTTCTTGACCTGGGTCAACTGTTCCAGAAAGTCTTCCAGGGTAAATTCCATGCTCCGGATTTTTTTCTGCATCCTGGCCATCTGTTCGGCGTTAAAGTTTTCCTGGGCCTTTTCAATCAAGGTGAGCACATCGCCCATGCCCAGAATCCGTTCCGCCATCCGGTCGGGGTGAAAAGGCTCCAGGGCATCAAGTTTTTCCCCCAGGCCGGCAAATTTAATCGGTTTCCCCGTAACCGCCCGGACAGACAGGGCGGCCCCGCCCCGGGTATCGCCATCCAGCTTGGTCAGAATTACTCCGTCCAGGCCCAGCCTGCTGTTGAAAGTTTCGGCCACGCCAACCGCGGCCTGGCCGGTCATGGCGTCCACCACCAGGAGCACTTCGTGAGGCCTGATGGCCTCTTTCATTGCTTCCAGTTCGGCCATCAGCTCTTCGTTCACTTCCTGGCGGCCGGCAGTATCGATAATGACAACATCCCGCCCTCCGGTAACGGCACTTTCTGCAGCAGCCAGGCCGATTGAAACGGGCTCCTTTCCGGTACCGTCAGCAAAAACCGGTATGCCCAGTTGTTCGCCCAGCACCTGCAGTTGCTTTACTGCCGCAGGGCGGTAGACGTCTGCCGCCACCAGGAGAGGCCGCCTGCCCTGCTTGCGCAGGTAATTGGCCAACTTGGCCGAGGTGGTGGTCTTGCCGGCTCCGTTCAACCCCACCATCATAATTACGGTAGGAGGCTTAGGAGCCATATTGATCTTGCTGTTCGACCCGCCCATTAAAGCCACCAGTTCACCGTGCACTACCTTAACAACATGCTGGGCGGGATTCAAACTTTCAATCAGTTCCTGTCCTACAGCCTTTTCTTTAATCCGGGCGATAAAATCCTTAACCACCTTAAAGTTAACATCGGCCTCAAGAAGGGCCATCCGCACTTCCCGCAGCGCTTCATTGACATCAGCTTCGGTAAGGCGGCCTTTCCCCCTCAGTTTTCTAAAAGTTTCCTGCAGCCTTTCAGACAGACCGGCAAACACCATCAGCCCCTCCCTCCAGGCCTTTCTAATTTAATCAATACTACCCGAAAAACTAAATACCCGGCTACTTCCCTGCCGTTCCAATAACTTCCTGCAAAATCTCCCTTACCTTTCCAATTCTCTCATCCTGATACGATCGCTCGCATTCTTCCAGAAGGGTCACCGCAACACCCAGCTTTTCCCTGTCATTATTAAACTTTTCCACCAGGCCGAGCTTTTTCTCGTATTCGCATAAAAGCTGCTCCGCCCTTTTTAAGGTGTCATGCACCGCCTGGCGGGTCACTGCATATTCATCGGCAATTTCTCCAAGTGACAGGTTCTGGCAGTAGTAAAGCTCAATAAAGTTTTTCTGGCGTTCGGTTAACAGTTGCCCGTAAAAGTCATAAAGCAGGTTCATCAAGGCTACTTTTTCGATTTCGATCAATTTATCTCCACCGGCCCGTTATCGCTATGGCCTTTCAAGCTATTTAACTTTACAGATAGATTTTACTTAACAGGGGCATAAATGTCAAGAAAATGAATTTTTTTTCCGGCCTGAAGGTTATTTTAACCATGCAGAGAAAATAATAAAACGGGGTTGAGCACAATTCTGAGCACATTCGGGGTGAAAAAATTGAAAGAACAAAAAAACTGCCCGGGCCAAAAGGTAAAACCGGAAGGGTTTATTTCTCTTTCCGGCGCTTTGAAACAAAACCGGGAACAGGTGGTGGAAAACCATAAAACCTATTTGAATGCCGGCCTGGCCATGATGATGGGCCTTCTGAACTTCGACAAACAATTCGTTAGGGCTGAAGGGGTTTACGTTTGGGACAGCGACGGAAACCGGTACCTGGATTTTCTGGGCTCTTACGGCGCCCTGAACCTGGGCCACAACCACCCCAGGATCCTGGCCGCCTTAGACCGGGTAAAAGAGCTGCCCAATCTCCTGCAGGCCTCCCTGGGCACCTTACCGGCCGCCCTGGCAAAAAACCTGGCCGTCATAACACCCGGCAACCTCCAGCGCTCCTTTTTCTGCAACAGCGGTGCCGAAGCGGTAGAGGGTGCAATCAAGCTGGCACGGGCAGCTACCGGCCGCCCGGAAGTAGTATACTGCGACGGCTCCTTTCACGGTAAAACCATGGGAGCCCTGTCGGCAACCGGGCGGGAAAAGTACCAAAAGCCGTTCCGGCCCCTGCTCCCCGGATTCTCGCCGGTGCCTTTCGGCAATCTGGATGCGCTGGAAGCAAAACTAAAAGAAAAGACGGCTGCTGCCTTTATTGTCGAACCTATTCAGGGTGAAGGCGGTATTATCATACCGCCCGACGGCTACCTGGCTGGCGTAAGGCAACTCTGTTCCAGATACGGCACGCTGCTAATTGTGGATGAGGTTCAAACCGGCCTGGGGCGCACCGGCAGGATGTTTGCCTGCCAGTACGAGGAGGTTACGCCGGATATAATGTGCCTGGCCAAGTCCCTAGGCGGCGGCATCATGCCCATTGGAACCTACATAACCACTGATGAAACCTGGAAAAAGGCATACGGCGGCATGGACAGGGCCCTGCTCCACACATCAACGTTCGGCGGCAATACCTGGGCGGCGGCCGCTGCCATTGCCACCCTGGAGGTGCTTTACGAAGAAAACCTGCCTGAGAAGGCCCGGGAAAACGGCGAGTATCTGCTGTCGGCACTGCTCGGCTTAAAAGAAAAGTACCCGCTTATTAAGGATGTGCGGGGGCGCGGCCTGATGGCCGGAATTGAATTCAGCCAGCCGGGCGGCCTGGCGGCAAAGGCCTCCTTCGGCCTGGTCAACAAACTTTCGGAAGAATATCTGGGCAGCATGGTGGCCGGAGAACTTTTAAACAAGCACCGCATTATTACTGCATTCACCTTAAACAACCCGAACATAATCAGGCTGGAACCGCCCCTGAACGTAACCAGGGAGCAAATCGACATTCTCCTTGACGCGCTGGAAGACATTTTTTCCTCCCACAAAGGGCTTTTCAGCATGGCCGCGGCAAGCGCCAGAACGGCTCTAAAGTCGCTGGTGGGAATAAAGAAATAAAAAGGGGACAGGTTTTTGGCTGTCCCTTTTTGGTCCGATACCGGCCTCTTAAACCGTGCCCAGGAACGACGGACTGACCAGGTTGCGGCCCTGTGCCTTGGCCTTATACATTTCCTCATCGGCCCGGGCTAGCAGGCGGTCAATCAGGGAGTTGTGGTAATGCTCCTCCTTGCCGTTAAAAGTCGTCACTCCCAGGCTGATGGTCAGTTTCAGAAAACCGTAGGTGGTTTCAAAAGGCCACCGGCTTACTGTATCCCTGAGCCTTTCGGCAAGCACAAGGGCCTCCTGAAACCCCGTAAAAGGCGCAATGACAACAAACTCCTCTCCCCCGTAGCGGCCCAGCACATCGGCCGTCCTGATGCACCCGGACAAAACCTTTACCACATCTTTAAGAACTTCATCGCCAACCTGATGGCCGTGTGTATCGTTAACCTTCTTGAAGTGATCGATGTCGATCATTATTAGCGAAAGGGGCAAGCCATGCCTGGCGGCGACGGCCAGTTCTTGCTCAAGCTGGCTTATGATGTAGCGCCGGTTATAGGCGCCGGTAAGCGGGTCCGTAATGGACAGCAGTTCCAGGCGGGAATTAACCCGCGCCAGTTCTTCTTTTTGCACCGATATCTCCCGCTTCTGCTCCTCCAGCAGGGCAACCTGCCTGAACAGGTTTTCGCGTTCCTCTTTCAGCTTCAAAGACATTTTGTTGAAGTTCTCGGCCAGCGCTTCAATTTCCAGATTGGACCTGAGATTAAAAGTAATTCCGTAATCGCCCCGGGCAATCCGGTCTGCTCCTTCAGAAAGCAGTTCCAGCGGATGGGTAAGCTTGCGGGCTATAATTACAGCCAGCGGCAGAGATGCGGCAATCACCAAAACGGCGGCCACAAAACCGGAAATGGCAGATGCCCTGGTTATATTTACCGTTTCGTAGTGGCCCCACAAAATTTCAACAGGAAGTCTGGCAAAACCTTGAACGGCAAAGCGATAGCCGACGGCAACAGCTACCAGCGAGGGAACCATAGCAAGAACCAGGAAGCCGGCCAGGATCAGGTTTCTGATTTTGCCGTACCAGAACCACTCAAACAAGGTTTCCACCACCAGAATTAACCACAACTACAATTATTTCTGTTTAATTTAATATTTTCCTGCTCGCAATTTATGATTTAAAAATTTTGCCCTTTCTCAGAAAAGAAAGGGCAATGGGCTTCATTCCCTGTTAACCAGGCGCAAAGCACGCTTCTGCGCTTCCGCCATAATTTTTTCCTCATCCAGGTTTAAAACCTGCCTTTTCTCCATGACTACTTTCCCGTTGATTATAACAGTGTCCACGTCGGCCGACTGGGCGGCATAAACAAGGTGGGCAATTAGATCGTGTTGCGGGCACAGGTGGGGACGGCGAAAGTCTACCAGAATAAGGTCGGCTTTCATGCCGGGCTTAAGCAGGCCGACGTCCTTCAGGCCGAGGGCCAGCGCCCCTCCAGCGGTAGCCATCCGCAGCGCCTCAAAAGACGGCAGGGCCAGCGGGTCGCCGGTGGAAACCTTGTGCAACAGGGATGCACTGCGCATCTCTTCCAGCATATCGAGGTTATTGTTGCTGGCCGCCCCATCCGTGCCCAGCCCAACTGCCGCTCCGGCCTGAAGCAGTTCGGTTACCGGAGCTATCCCGCTGGCCAGCTTCATATTGCTTTCCGGACAGTGGGCAATACCTACCCTTTTAGCAGAAAGTATCTCTATGTCGCCTTCATCCAGGTGGACACAGTGGGCAGCCAGTACCGGCAGCTCAAAAACCCCGGCGGCGTCCAGGTAACGGACCGGTGTGGTGCCGTATCCGGCCCGGATTTGTTCAATTTCATCCCTTGTCTCGGCTACGTGGATGTGAATGCCTGCACCCTCCCTGGCAGCCAGATCGACCACTTTTTTTAAATATTCAGGAGGGCAGGTGTAGGGAGCGTGCGGTCCGAACATGGCTGTAATCCTTCCGTCGGCCCCGCCGTTCCATTCCCTGACAAAGCTCAGGCTTTCATCGATGGCTTTCCGGGCACCTGAACCAACGCCAATCATGCCCCGTGAAAGGCAAGCCCGCATCCCGCTTTCTTCAACAGCCGCCGCCACCCTTTCCATGGAAAAATACATATCGGCAAAGGTGGTTGTTCCAGACTTAATCATCTCCAGGCAGCACAGCATGGTCCCCCAGTAGATGTCCTCCGGCTGCAGCCTTTCCTCCACCGGCCAGATCTTCTCGGAAAGCCACTTCATCAAGGGCATGTCGTCGGCGTAACTGCGCAGCAGGGTCATGGCAGCATGCGTATGGCAGTTGACGAAACCTGGCATGGCCACCATGCCTGTTCCGTCAATTGAACGCCCCGGCCTGAATCCCTCCGGTACAGATCCGCGCGGGCCGACGGACAGAATGCTGTTTCCGGCAATTGCTATCTCCCCGTCCCTGTAAACACCGTCAGGTCCCTCCATGGTAAGCACTGTGGCTCCCTGGATTAATATATTTGCCATACTCACCCCTCCATTCATTTGCCGGCCCGCTTTTCTTAAGGCCGTTTTGCTTACCGCAACCTTACCCCCGCCACTCATTTAAATAAGATTCCTGCTCTTCGGTCAGGCTGTCGATCTTGATTCCCATCGACTTAAGCTTTAAATCGGCAACCTTGCGATCAATTTCTTCCGGAACGCGGTACAGCCGCTTTTCCATTTTTCCGCTGTTTTCAACTATGTATCTGGCCGAAAGGGCCTGAACGGCAAAAGACATATCCATAATTTCAGCCGGGTGGCCGTCGCCGGCAGCCAGGTTGACCAGCCTGCCTTCGGCCAGAAGGTAAATTTTCCGGCCATCGGGCATGGTAAACTCCTCAATGTTCTGGCGCGCCAGCCGCCGCTCCACGGCAAGGCCGGCCAGGTCCGGCTTGCTTATCTCCACGTCAAAGTGACCGGCGTTGGCCAGCACGGCCCCGTCTTTCATTCTTTCGAAATGCTGACGGCGCAGGACGTCCCGGCAGCCCGTCACGGTAATAAAAATATCGCCCTGGCCGGCAGCATCCTCGCTGCCCATTACCTGGTAGCCGTCCATGCATGCCTCAATTGCCCTTACCGGATCTACCTCGCAAACAATAACCCTTGCTCCCAGCCCCCTGGCGCGCATGGCAACGCCCTTGCCGCACCAGCCGTAACCCAGCACCACCACAGTTTTTCCTGCCACCACCAAATTGGTGGTGCGCATGATGCCGGACCAGGCTGATTCGCCGGTGCCATAGCGGTTGTCAAAAAGGAATTTACAGAAAGCGTCGTTTACCGCCAGCATGGGGAAAAGCAGCATGCCCTCTCTTTCCAGGGCCTTTAATCGCCTAATTCCGGTAGTGGTCTCTTCACAGCCGCCAATGATTTCAGGCGCCTGCTCCTTGCGCTCTGTATGCAAGAGGTAAACCAGGTCACCGCCATCGTCAATTACTACCTGGGGCCGCCTGTCAAGCACGCACAGGAGGTGGGTCCTGTACTCCGCGTCCGTCGCATTGTACCAGGCGTAGACGTTCATCCCGGAAACGGCCAGGGCTGCTGCCACGTCATCCTGGGTAGACAGCGGGTTCGACCCGGTAATGGAAACCTCCGCGCCCCCGGCGCGGATGACCTCGGCCAGATAGGCCGTTTTGGCCTCCAGGTGAATGGAAAGAGCTACCCTTAAGCCTTTAAAGGGCAGGTCCCTTTCAAACTCCTCCCTGATCGCATTCAGCACGGGCATATGCGCCCTGACCCAGTCTATTTTAAGCCTTCCGGACGGGGCAAGGCTTATATCCCTAACAATATAGCCGGGCATTTTTTCACCTCACAGGTTGCTTTTTCCATCTTCTGCGGTTAGTTCAATGACCAGGTTACGGTTTAATCCTTCCACCGTTTTCCTTAGATTCTCATCATAGGGCGGTTTAACAATACCGCGATCGGTTATGATTGCCGTAATCAGCCGGGCAGGTGTAACATCGAAAGCCGGGTTCCAGACGTTCACGCCTTCAGGAGCAACAGGCCGGCCGGCCAGGTGGGTAACTTCGGAGCTATCTCTCTCTTCAATTGGTATTTCCTCTCCCGAAGCCAGGCTCAGATCGATGGTGGATACAGGAGCGGCTACATAAAACGGGATTTTGTGCTCTCTGGCCAGCACCGCCAGGCTGTAAGTCCCAATTTTGTTTGCCACGTCGCCGTTGGCGGCAATACGGTCGGCACCCACCACAACCAGATCAGCTTTTCCTTTGGCTAACAAATATCCGGCCATACTATCGGTAATCAGCGTTACTGGTATGCCCTCCTGCAGCATTTCCCAGGCCGTTAACCTGGCCCCCTGGAGGAGCGGCCTGGTTTCGCCGGCGTATACGCTTACCCTCCTGCCTGCCTCGTGCGCTGCCCGGACCAATCCCAGGGCGGTCCCGTAGCCGGCCGTGGCCAGCGCCCCGGCATTGCAGTGGGTCAAAATGCGCGCCCCCTCGGGGATCAGTTCCAGTCCGTACCTGGCCATCCTGCGGTTGCCCGTTATATCTTCGCGAAAAATGGCCTGAGCTTCCTCAAGCAGCAGGTCGCAAAGCAGGCCGGCATCCTCCGGTTCTGCCAGACGCATTTTCCGGAGCATCCGGTTCAAGGCCCAGTGCAGGTTTACCGCCGTGGGACGGGTTGCAGCCAGTTCACGGGCCCTGGCCTCCAGTTCGGTTAAAAACTCTTTCTTTGTATTTGCCCTGATTTTTCTGGCAGCCAGGACCAGCCCGTACGCGGCGGCAGCACCTATGGCAGGGGCGCCCCTCACCGCCAGGCGTTTTATGGCCTCTGCCACGTCAGTATATTCAGTGCACTTTATATAACTCTTTTCGAAAGGAAGACGGGTCTGATCAAGCAGTTCGAGCAGACCGTCCCCCGTCCAGCGCATGGTATCCAGCACCTTATCCCCCGCTTTCATTTCTCCACCCAGCAAGCTGAAATGCCAATCAGGCAGAGCGTCCCCTTTTTTACCCCCCCGTCTGATCCAGCGCCTTCTGACAGGCGCACCCGCGGTCCTGGTCAATCCAGGCTATGGCCTGCATTATGAGTTTTCTTATATTCTCCACATTTTGCATCATAACGTCCACAACTTCACGATGGGTGAGGCGGGTGGGGGAAATGCCCGCAGCATAGTTTGTGACCATTGCAATAGTGGCGTAACACATCTCCCCCTCCCTAGCCAGGGATGCTTCCGGCACGCCGGTCATACCCACCAGGTCGCCGCCTAAAAGGCGGAACATCTTAATCTCGGCAGCTGTTTCAAAACGCGGCCCCTCTGTACAAACATATGTGCCTGAAGGGTGGGCGGTCAGGCCAAGGCTTCGGGCGGCACGGCAGAGAATTTCCCTGAGTTCCGGGCAATATGGATCGGTTACATCGGTATGGACCACTCCTGCCACCCCTCCGTCAAAGAATGTATTATGGCGATTTTTGGTAAAGTCAAGAAACTGATCGACAAAAACAAAATGCCCGGGTTGCATAGCAGGGTTAAGCGAACCAACAGCCCCCGTTGCCAGAATGGTTTTGACCCCCAATTTCTTCAGTGCTGCTATATTGGCACGGTAGTTGACAAGATGCGGAGGCACTGAATGATCGTCGCCGTGACGGTTCATAAAAGCTACGGGTTTGCCGCGGTAATGTCCGATTTTAAGCTGGACCTCGCCATATGGGGTGTTTACCGTTTCATTCCGGACATTGGTCATAATATCGGGGTTGTAAACCCCGGTGCCGCCGATAACTGCAATTTTCACTTCCACAGGCTTAAATCATCTCCTTTGACATATTTCTGGGCACGGTACCGGCCTCAACCTAGTATTCGCCCTTTTCACATTCATTCCTCTTTAAAAACAAAATTAGGCGGTTAAATCTGACATGCGCACCTTTTCATTACAGCTTCTTAAAAACCAGCCTGGCATCATAATGACATTCGGGACAGGCAAAAAGGTGGACGCAATGCCTGCCGTTATTGCAGCCGTAGCCGTCTTCATAAATCCCCTGTTCCAGATAAGCGCTATAGGGATCATAATAGTCTTGAATGACCCCTGCATCCAGCATTTCCCGGCCGCATTCCGGGCATTTTTTTTCAACCCCGGTCATGCCGTTGCAAACCGGACATACTGCCATCTTCCCTGCCTCCCGAAAAACAAAATGATCTTAAATTAATTTCTCCCAAAAAATTCAGATTACCCGTTGACATGATAAATCTTAATATCGTAATATACAGATAAAAGAATATAAGAGGGTTTATAGACAATGCAAAACATGAAAAAATACGAGGAAAAGGCCGAACTGCTCAAAGCGCTGGCCCACCCGACCAGGCTTTGCATTGTACACGGCCTGCTGGAAAACGAATGCAATGTAAATAAAATAAAAGAATGCCTCAATATGCCTCAGTCGACCGTTTCCCAGCAGCTAGGAATCCTCAGGAGCAAAGGAATTATCGAAGGGAGGCGCAGAGGCACCGAAATATGTTACAGGGTTATAAACAGCCAGGTCAGACAGATTGTTGCCTTATTGATGAAGAATTCAGGGGAGTGAAAAAATTGAGTTCAGGAACAGTCCTTGTCATCGGCGGAGTAGCCGCCGGCACCAAGGCGGCGGCAAAAGCCAGGCGGGAAAACCCCGGCCTGAAAATCGTTGTTATCACCAAAGACCGGCACGTCTCTTACGCCGGGTGCGGCCTGCCTTATTATATTGGCGGTATAGTCCAGGAAGAAAAAGAACTCCTGGTAAGGCAGCCGGAAGATTTCCTGCTGGATCACGACATTGAGATCATCACCGGCCAGGAAGCGGTCAGGATCATCCCCGGGGAAAAGGCCGTTATGGTGAAGGACCTGACCACCGGCGAGTTGCAGAAGTTTTTTTACGACAAACTGGTTCTTGCCACCGGTGCTTCCCCGTTTATCCCCTCTATCAAGGGCAAAGAACTGGCCAACATTTTCACCGTCCGCGCCATTTCAGACGCCGCTGCCGTTAAGAGGCTGCTGGCAGGGCGCAATATACAGGATGCGGTGGTGATCGGAGGCGGCATGATCGGGCTGGAAGTGGCGGAAAACCTTTCTCGCCTGGGGGTAAAAACAACCTTAATCGAGCTTTCACCGCAAATCCTCCCTTCTTACGATTTGGATGTTGCCCTTTACGTGCAGAACTACCTCAGGGAAAAAGGTTTGAGCATCCTTACAGGCACCGCCGTTACCGGCTTTGAAGATAACGGCCGGGGAGAGGTGGGGGCCGTCCTTACCGGCGCCGGGCCGGTCAAAGCCGATCTGGCCGTGCTCTCCATCGGCGTGCGCCCCAACGTGGATCTGGCCAGGGAATGCGGCATTCAACTGGGGCCTACCGGTGCCATTGCAGTGAATAAAATGATGGAGACAAGCATCAAAGATATTTATGCCGCAGGCGACTGCGCCGAAAATATAAATCTAATTACGGGCAGGCCGGTCTGGTATCCTATGGGCTCAACCGCCAACAAGACCGGCCGGGTGACCGGCATAAACGTCTCCGCCAAAGAAAATAAAGACTCCCTGGAGGGAGTACTGGGGACCTCCATTATTAAACTGTTTGAACTAAATGTGGCCAAAACCGGACTGACTGAAAGAGAAGCCGGCAAGCTCGGTTATGATCCTGAAACCGTGCTGGTGCCCGTCCCCGACCGGGCCCACTACTACCCGGGCAACCGCCTGATCATTACAAAGCTCGTTGCAGACCGGAAAAGCCGCCGCCTCCTGGGCGGGCAAATTTACGGCGAAGGAGCCGTTGACAAACCTGTAGACATCCTGGCAACGGCCATAACTTTGGAAGCCTCGGTCGACCAATTGGCCAAGCTGGACCTTGCCTATGCTCCTCCCTTTTCACCGGCCATGAGCTCCACCATAGTGGCGGCAAATGTTATGATCAACAAACTGGCCGGCAAATTCAAGGGGACTTCCCCTCTTTCGCTGAAAGAAAAACTGGCGGCCGGAGCCGTTCTGGTAGACGTCAGGACGGCAGAGGAGTACTTCGTCCGGGCCATCCCCGGTTCAATTAATATCCCGCTGAGGGAACTGGCCTTACATGCCGGCAGCCTGGACAAAAATAAAGAAATTATTCTGGCCTGCAAGGTCGGCCTGCGCTCCTACACGGCCTTTTTAAAACTAAAAAGCTTTGGGTTTAATAATCTCAGCATTCTCGAAGGCGGCATTACCGCCTACCCGTTTGAAACCGAATAAAGGAGGAAAAAGGCAATGACAGAAAAATTTATCAATGCCAAAGGGCTCCAATGCCCCGGTCCCATCGTTCAACTGTTCAGGGAAACCCAGGCCTGCAGCAAAGGTGATATCCTTTGTATTGAGGTAACGGATCAAGGCTTTAAAAAAGATATTGCTGCCTGGTGCAAAAAAACCGGTAACGAACTGCTCTCCCTGGAAGAAGGCGGCGGGGTAATCAAGGCCAGAATAAAGAAGAACTGACCGGGGAGGGTACTTCTTTGAACGCAAATAAAAAAACCGTTATTGTTTTCAGCGGCGATCTGGACAGGGCCATGGCCGCGTTTATCATTGCCAACGGGGCTGCTGCCATGGGGAACGAAGTTTCAATGTTTTTCACCTTCTGGGGTCTAAATATCTTAAGAAGGCCGGATAAGGTAAAAACCCAAAAGTCCTTTCTCGAAGCCCTGTTCGGCCGGATGATGCCGCGGGGAGCGGAAAGACTAGGGCTTTCCAGGATGAACTTTGGCGGGCTAGGCGCCTTAATGATGAAATACATTATGAAGCAAAAAAAAGTCAATACCCTCCGGGAGCTCATTGAAACGGCCAGAGCCCTGGGGGTTAAAATGATCGCCTGTACCATGTCCATGGACGTAATGGGCCTGAAAAAAGAAGAGTTAATCGACGGCCTTGAATTCGCCGGCGTAGCCACCTACCTGGGCGAAGCCGACGAATCCAACGTCAACCTTTTTATATAAAATTTATGCGTTACCTTGCCGGCGCCACCTTAAAGCCGGTTTTTTTATACAAACAGGGCATCCACAAACTCCCTTGCATTAAAAGGCCTTAGATCGTCAATGCCCTCCCCGATGCCGATCATTTTTACCGGAATGTCCAGGGACTGCTTGATTGCTATCACCACCCCGCCCTTGGCACTACCGTCCAGCTTGGTCAGGGCTATCCCGGTTACTCCCACGGCTTCACCAAAAAGCCTGGTCTGGTTGATGGCGTTCTGGCCGGTAGTGGCATCCAGCACCAGCAGAACCTCGTGCGGGGCGCCGGGCATGGCGCGGTCAAGTACGCGCCCGACTTTTTTCAGCTCCTCCATCAGATTGCTCTTCGTGTGCAGCCTGCCGGCCGTGTCTATAATCAAGAGGTCTGCCCGGCGCGCCTTTGCCGCCTGCAGGGAGTCGAAAGCCACCGCGGCCGGATCGGCCCCTTCCCGGTGCTTGATCAGCTCCACCCCGGCCCGGCCGGCCCAGATTTCCAGTTGGTCGATGGCTGCCGCGCGAAAGGTGTCGGCAGCGCCCAGCAGCACCTTTTTGCCCTGTGATTTGTAATAATAAGCCAGTTTACCAATGGTGGTAGTTTTCCCCACTCCGTTTACTCCCACCACCATTATCACGGTAGGCGGAACGCTGCTGAAATTTACCGGCGCGCTGTCCCCTTCCAGCATTTCCATGATATGTTCTTTTAAAATGTTTTTCAGTTCGCCGGCTTCCTCCACCCGCCTCTCCCTGACGGTCCGGCGCACTCTTTCCACCAGGTCGGCGGCAGTGTTAACCCCTACATCGGCCTGAACCAGCAACTCCTCCAGTTCTTCGTAGAGCTCTTCATCAATGGCCCTGCGCCGGTGTACCAGGTTGTCGATTTTTTCAACAAAGCTCTGGCGGGTTTTGGCCAGGCTTTCCTTTAAACGGTTAAAAAAGCCCACTGGCTCTGAACCTCCTTCAAACAAAGGGCCCCGGGGCATTTAAAACAATGGATGTGACCCGTTTAAATGCCGGCCCGGCGGCTCCGCACCAAACTCATTTTTTATGGTTACAAGCACTGCCTAAATCGCTTTTCATCAGAGCCTTCTTGGCCGCCTGCTGCTCCGCCTCCTTTTTGGAACGCCCGGTACCCTGGCCGACCAGTACTCCCCTGTACAGCACTCCGGCCGTAAACGACTTATGGTGGTCGGGGCCTTCCTCCTTCAAAATCACATACTGCACCTGTTCACCGCCGCGCTGCTGGACCAGTTCCTGCAATTCGGTTTTATAGTCCCGCTCCAGGCGGCCCTCCAGAACATCACCGATTAACGGCGCCAAATATTTTATAGCTAACCCTGCCGCCTTTTCCAAACCCTGATCCAGGTAGACAGCCCCCAGCAGGGCTTCAAAGGCATCAGCCAGTATGGACGGGCGATCCCTTCCGCCGGATCGCTCTTCCCCCTTTCCCATATAAAGGCAGGTGCCCAGTTCGAGCTCCCTGGCCACCCTGGCCAGTGACGGTTCGCATACCACTGATGCCCGCAGCTTGGTCAGGTCTCCCTCATCCATTTCCGGTTTGCTGCGGTAAAGGTAGTCGCTGACCGCCAGCTCCAGGACGGCATCCCCTAAAAACTCCAGCCGCTGGTTATTTTCAAGGCCGTTCTGGCGGTTTTCATATGTAAAAGAGCTGTGAGTAAGCGCCCGGGTTAAAAGCCCCTCATCGCGCCATGCAATCCCCAGCCTGTTTTTAAGAAGGGTCAGTTTATCCTGCGCATCAGGCATAAATACCACCATTTCTATATTTTTCGTTGCCTTTGAAATTGCAAAAGAACCCTTTTATTTTCCTAATATTCTCTCAAAACCTACTGGCATCTATCTTTAATTTTCGTACTTCTTAAAAATTAAAGTGGCGTTATGCCCGCCAAAGCCGAAAGAATTGGAAAGGGCTGCATTTACCTCGGCCTTTCTGGCGACATTTGGAACAAAATCCAGGTCGCATTCCGGATCAGGCTGCTCGTAGTTAATGGTAGGCGGAATTACACCTTTATGGATTGCCATGACGCAAACTATTGCCTCCAGCCCGCCAGCCGCTCCCAGCAGGTGCCCGGTCATGGACTTGGTTGAACTTATTGCCATTTCATAGGCATGCTGTTTGAAAACCTTTTTTATGGCCAGGGTCTCTGCTTTGTCTCCCAAAGGAGTCGCAGTGGCATGGGCGTTAATGTAATCTATCGAATCCGGTTCAATGCCGGCATCTGCCAGTGCCTCCCGCATTGCCTTGACCGCCCCGCAGCCTTCCGGGTCGGGCGCCGTTATATGATAAGCATCGCAGGTGCTGCCGTAACCGGCCACCTCCGCATATATCCTGGCCCCCCTGTTTAAAGCGTTTTCCAGGGTTTCCAGCACCAGAATGGCGGCCCCTTCGCCCACCACAAAGCCGTCCCGTCCCGCATCAAAAGGCCTGCAGGCCTTTTCGGGCTCATCGTTCCTGGTGGACATTGCCTTCATTGAACAGAACCCGGCCATAGCTAAAGGAGTAATGGGGGCTTCTGTCCCTCCCGTAATTATAACATCGGCGTGGCCCCACTGAAGCATCTTGAAAGCGTCGCCTATGGCGTTTGTGCTTGAGGCACACGCCGTAACGGTGGTAATATTGGGCCCCTGCAGGCGGTAGCTTATGGCCACCTGCCCGGCTCCCATATTGGCAATCATCATGGGCACGAAAAAAGGACTGACCCGCCCCGGCCCCTTTTCACCCAGAACCCTGGCTTGCTCCTCCAGCGTTTCAATTCCGCCAATGCCAGAGCCCAGGATAACGCCAATCCGGTTCCGGTCTGCTTTTTCCAGGTCAAGCCCTGAATCGCTTAAGGCCATACCGGTGGCAGCAACGGCAAACTGGGTAAAGCGGTCCATGCGCCGGGCCTCTTTTCTGTCCATGTAATCAAAGGGATTAAAATCCTTAACTTCACCCGCAATTTTCGTGCTGAAATTAACCGGGTCAAACCTGGTCACCGGTTTGATGCCGGAAATCCCGCCGGTCAGGGAGGCCCAAAATTTCTCCAGGCCGGTTCCAACCGGCGAGATAATTCCCAAGCCGGTAACTACAACCCGCTTCCGCAATGATTATGCCCTCCTTTCAAAAAAGTCCCGTGGTTTCCCCCGGGACTTAAAAACCTTTGACGAATCTATTGATGATCCTGAATATACTTCACGGCTTCGCCTACCGTGCGAATTTTCTCCGCATCTTCATCGGGGATTTCCAGGTCAAACTCCTCTTCCAGGGCCATTACAAGCTCCACAATATCCAAAGAGTCTGCCCCCAGGTCGTCTACAAATGATGACTCCATTTTACTTCATCTTCTTCAACCCCTAACTGCTCAACAATAATGGACTTTACCCTGTCAAAAACAGACATGGTTTGCAATCACCCCCTTCCGGCATCAAACCGCAATCTTGTTTAGCAGCATGTCATTCCACCGTCTACGGCTATAGTTTGCCCGTTTATGTAACCGGCAGCCTCTGTGGCCAAAAAGGCTACTACATCAGCCACCTCCTCGGGTGTGCCAAATCTTTTTGCAGGAATCTGGTCAAGCATCCTCTCCCTGATTTTCTCCGGAAGCCCCGCGGTCATTTCGGTGGTAATAAACCCGGGCGCCACGGCGTTAACAGTTATGTTGCGTGACCCCAGTTCCCTGGCCATGGCCCTGGTCAAACCGATTAGGCCGGCCTTCGCGGCACAATAGTTGGCCTGGCCGACATTTCCAATTAAACCCACCACAGAGCTGATATTGATGATTCGCCCATAGCGGCTCTTAACCATCTCTGCGGCAGCCGCCCTGATGCAGTTAAAAGCGCCCCTGAGGTTGACATCGAGTACAGACTCCCAGTCTTCGTCTTTCATCCGCAATACAAGGCTGTCCCTGGTAACACCGGCATTATTCACCAGGATGTCGATCCTGCCAAACTCGGAAACTGCCGCTTTAACAAGGGCAGTGGCCCCGGCCGGCTCGGCCACGTCGGCCCTGTAAACCAGCGCCCTCCCACCGGAGTTCCTGATAATCTCCGCTACTTCCTCGGCCGCGCTGGAGCTCTTGGCATAATTTACCACCACGCCGGCCCCTTTCCGGGCCAGGGCCAGGGCAATAGCCCGGCCGATTCCCTGGAAGCGCCGGTAACTACGGCAAATCTACCGTTAAGAACCATTTTAGCCAACCTCCCCGGTTAACGCAAGGACTTTTTCCAAAGAATCTTTATCTTCAATGTTGTAAACAGACACCTCACGGCTGATCTTTTTAATTAAGCCGCTCAGCACTTTGCCCGGCCCCACTTCAACAAAAGTATTGATCCCGCTTGAGATAAGCCTCAGGATGCTTTCCTCCCAGCGCACCGGACTGTAAACCTGTCTGATTAAAGCCTCTTTTACCTCTTTTCCGGTGTGCACAAAGTCGGCACTGACATTGGCCACAACAGGAATGGCCGGATCGCCGACAACAACTTCCGCCAGGTCCATGGCCAGCCTCTCCCCGGCGGGCTTCATCAGGCTGGAATGAAACGGAGCACTTACCGGAAGGCTTATAAAACGCCTGGCACCCGCTTCTTTCGATAAAAGTTCGGCAGCCTTAAGCCCGGCTATGTCACCGGCAACAACCACCTGGCAAGGACAGTTAAGGTTAACCGGTTCAACTATGCCCTCACTTGACGCTTTCCGGCATACTTCGGCCACGGCCTCCGCAGAAAGTCCGAGAACGGCGGCCATGCCGCCCTTTCCTAAAGGGACCGCCTCCTGCATGTACCGCCCCCTCTTATGTACCAGGCGGACGGCATCTTCAAATGTTAGCGACCCTGCCGCCACCAATGCAGTATATTCACCCAGGCTATGCCCGGCTACGGCGGCGGGGACGCCCCCCCCTTTTACCTTCAGCACTTCCAGGCAGGCAACGCTGACCGTCAAAACGGCCGGCTGGGTGTTGACGGTTTTGTTTAACTCATCCTCGGGCCCCTCAAAGCAGAGGCTGGAAATTGGGAAGCCCAGCGCTTCATCGGCCCTTTTAAAAACCTCTTTAGCCTCCGAAAAGCTGCTGTACAGCTCCCTGCCCATGCCGACGTACTGCGAACCCTGACCTGGAAAAACAAAGGCTACTTTCATTGCTTTTGCACCACCAACTCGTTCAGACGGCCCAATACCTCGCCGGCCCCGCTTATAACCTCCATAATAATTTCTTTGGCCGGTTGAATCCGGCTTACCATGGCAGAAACCTGGCCGGCCGGAACCGTGCCGTACTCAATATCACCCTCCACCATTGCCATCCTCAGGCTACCCACCCCCAGTTTTTCAATCTCTTCCAGAGGAGCGCCGCTCTTTTCCATTTCCTCGTACTTTCTGGTCAGCTTGTTACGCAGGGCCCTTACCGGGTGCCCGGTGGAAGCCCCCGTTACAGCAGTATCCCGATCCTTTGCCCTGATAACAAATTCCTTTACTTTAAGCGGGATGGTGCACTCTGCAGCACACATAAAGCGGGTGCCCATCTGTACGCCCACCGCTCCCAGAGCCAGGGCGGCCGCCATCCCCCTGCCGTCAAAAATACCTCCGGCGGCAATTACCGGAATGTCTACGGCGTCAACCACCTGAGGCACCAGAGCCATGGTGGTAAGTTCACCGATATGGCCTCCCGATTCCATCCCCTCGGCAATCAGGGCATCCACCCCGCCCCGGGCCAGCCTTTTGGCCAGGGCAACTGAGGAAACTACCGGGATTATCTTTGTACCCGCTTCCCGCAAGGCAGGCACGTACTTGCCCGGGTTTCCGGCCCCGGTGGTGACAACCGCTACCGGTTCCTTCTGTAAAACGGCCATTATTTCCTCTACAAAGGGAGAATGGAGCATTACATTCACGCCAAATGGTTTTCTGGTCAACTGTCTGGCCTTATGCAGTTGTCCCCGGAGCCAGTCGGGAGAGGCGTTGCCCGACCCGATGATGCCAAGGCCCCCGGCCTCTGAAACCGCCGCGGCCAGTTCGGCAGTTGAAACCCAGGCCATGCCGCCCTGGATAATGGGATAATCTATGCCAAGCAAATCACATAATATGGTACGGATCAATAATTCCCGCCTCCCGTAACAAGTATTTGTACTTGCTCTTTTCACCTTACCACCTTATCACCATGGCGCCCCAGGTTAAACCGGCGCCAAAACCTACCATTACGATATTGTCTCCCTTTTTAATTCTGCCGCCGCGCCATGCCTCCTCCAGGGCCAGAGGTATAGAGGCCGTGGAGGTATTCCCGTACCGGTCCACATTGACTAACACCTTATCCATGGGCAAGCCGAGCCTTTTGGCGGCCGAGTCGATAATTCTTATGTTGGCCTGGTGAGGAATAAAAAAGTCCACCTCAGACTCCTTTAACCCCGTTGCATCCAGCACTTCTGCCACAGCATCCTCCATAATCCTGACTGCAAATTTAAAAACCTCTCGCCCGTTCATGTGGATGTAATGAAGCTTCTCCTCCACCGTTTCCCTGGTGGCCGGCCGTCTCGATCCTCCGGCCGGCATCATCAGCAGCGGCCCTTTTGAGCCGTCGGAATAAAGTTTAAAGGCCAGGATCCCGCTTTCATCCGCCGAAGGCCTTAAAACAACCGCCCCGGCCCCATCGCCAAAGAGAACGCAGGTATTACGGTCCTCCCAGTTGGTTACTCTGGATAAAGTTTCGGCACCGATCACCAGCACCGTCCTGCTCGCGCCGGTCGAGATGAACTGGCTGCCAACCGCCATGGCATAGATAAAACCGGTACATCCGGCGGCCAAGTCAAAAGCACCCGCCCTTTTCGCCCCAATCCGGTCCTGTACCAGGCAGGCGGTAGCGGGAAAAAACATATCCGGCGTATTGGTGGCAACTATAACCATATCTACTTCTTCCGGCCCTATTCCGGCGGCGGCCAGAGCCCGCCCGGCCGCTATCACGGCCAGGTCTGAAGTCGCCTGATCCGGCGAGGCTATGCGCCTTTCCCTGATCCCGGACCTGGTAATTATCCATTCGTCGCTGGTCTCTACCATCTCCTCCAGATGGGCATTGGTAAGAACCCTATCGGGCAGGTAGCACCCCACACCTGCAATCCCGGCTCTAATCAATTTCCTGGACAAGGTTGCCGCCAGCCCCTTTCACCTCGATGCTTTCAATGCTGCTTCTGATATCTTCAAGGAGACGGTTCTCCACCGACTCCCTGGCCACTCTGATGGCATTCTTGACGGCCTTGGCCGTGGAGCTGCCATGGCAAATAATAGAGATCCCGTTCACGCCCAAAAGCGGCGCCCCCCCGTATTCGGCATAATCGAGGCGGCTTTTAAAGCCCTTCAGGGCGGGCTCGGCCATTACCGTTCCGATTTTGGCCAGCCAGCTTTTGGATATCTCTTCTTTCATAATCTTAAACAGCGCCCCTGCCAGGCCCTCGCCGGCCTTCAAGACGACGTTGCCGACAAAGCCGTCACAGACGGCCACGTCAACATTGCCGTTAAAAAGATCCCTGCCCTCGATATTGCCGACAAAATTGATTCCTGCTTTTTGCAAGAGGTGGTAGGCGGCCAGGGTAACCTCATTCCCTTTGGTTTCTTCCTCCCCGTTGCTTAAAAGACCAACCCGGGGGCAGGTAATGCCGAATATCTTTTTGGCATAGAGGTAACCCATTACCCCGAACTGGAGCAGGTGATAGGGTTTGCAGTCAACATTTGCGCCCGCGTCAAGGAGAACCGTCAGGCCTTTTTCGTTGGGAAGCACTCCGGCAATTGCCGGACGGTCAATCCCTTTAATCCTTCCCAGGCCAAACAAAGCAGCAGCCATAGCGGCGCCGGTGCTGCCGGCCGAAACCAGGGCGCTGGCCTCACCATCCCTGACAAGCTGGGTTGCCTTTACAATTGAAGAATTTTTCTTGCGCCTGACGGCAACAGCAGGATGCTCCCTCATTTCAATGACCTCGGGAGCATGAACAATATTAACCAGCCCGCCGGCATTGCTTCTGCCCAATTCAGCCCGCAGTTGCTCCTCGTCCCCCACCAGAATAATATTCAGCCTGTACTGTTCTGCAGCCAGGAGGGCACCTTTGACTATCTCCCGCGGAGCATAGTCCCCGCCCATGGCGTCAATGGCAATTTTCACCGCGGTATTACCTCCCCCGGCACTGCAAAAATTAAAAACCTGCCCAAAAACACCACTTCATCCTTTACGTAAGAGGTAACCTTTACCATGTATTTATTGCCTTTTTTTATTTTTATAACCGCCTTTGCTAAAACTTTTTCACCCCGGTATACCGGCCGCTTAAAGTTGACCCTGGCAATTCCGGTCAAGGCTGCCTCGGCATCAATTACCGCCACGGCCAGAGAATTGGCCTGGGCAAACAGATGATGGCCCCTCACAATCCTGGTTTTACTAAGGGTCATTGCAGGCGTAACGGTTAAAATGGACATACCTGATTTGCCCACATCCAGGTCTACCAATTCGCCCACCAGCTCTTCCCCTGAAAGCGTTCTCAATTGCAGGCCGGCGCCCCTTGCCACGTTCTTAAGCCTTTCCTTCAGTTCGGGTATCTTCAGTTCCATTCTGTCCAGCCTTATGGTCTGTACGCTCACCTTAAGGATATGAGCCAGATCTTCATCGGTTAAGAAGGGATCGCTTTCCAGTAACCTGGTCAGGTTCCGCTGCCTTTTAATTTTGTTAACGCTTTCCCGGGTCACGCCCTCACCCTCAATAACAACCTAAGCTCATATAAAATTAGTACCAGGTACTAAAAATAGTATAATGTACCTTTTTTGAATTTGCAAGTTAAATAAAAAAAAATAAGCTCCGGCTTAGATACTGGAAGCTTATTTCAAAAATTCACACTTTTTGCTTTATTTTACTGCTCCAACTTCCCTTCCCTTGTAATACCCGCATTCCGGACATAAATGGTGAGGTATGATCAATGCGCGGCACTGCGGACAGTTGACCAGATTCGGCTGTTCCAGTTTTAAGTTGACCGCGCGCCGCTGTCTGCCGCGCTGCTTGGAGGCTTTCCTCTTTGGTACGCCCATACTCACTCCACCTCCTTTAAATCCCAAATTTAAATGCCGCAAATTAAAAATCCCGTTAAAGCCTGCCTGTTCTTTCTGCCGGCACCCTACTCCGGCCGCTCCCTGCCCTTTATGAGATTCTTCAGTACGCTCAGGCGGGGATCGACATCCTCACCCTCGCACCGGCACCGGCCCTCGTTAAGGTTATGTCCGCACCCGGGACAAAGCCCCAGGCAGTCCATGCGGCAAACCGCTTTCATCGGCAGGGACAAGATGATGCTCTTGAGCACCTCGGGAGTAATGTCAAGCACATCTCCCGAAAAAGGCACGGTTTCCTCCCCGCCATCTGGTACTGGTGTATAGGTTTCCTGTACCGACACCGTAAAAGGGTAGTCAAAAGGATCCAGGCACCGGCTGCAGTTAAGCTTTATCCTGCCTGATGCCTCCCCTTCCACCGTCAGGGCTGAACCGGTGTTGGCGACGTTCAGGACGGCTTTTACAGGGCCGGAAAATTCCAGGAGTTCCCCTTGCAGTTCCAGCGGAGGCAAGGATTCAGCCAGCAACTCAAACCTGGCAGAATCGCCCGGCGCCCTTTTCAGTCTGGCTACATCCAGTTTAAGCAAAATCTTATCACCCCGTGTTCAACATCCAAAATTATATTAAGATGGCCGGGTTTTGTCAAGTTTTTTCAATAGCTGGCGTCGCCGGCATGCTGCAATCCATAGAACCGAGCAGAGGAACAAGGAGGCAAAAAATCCGGCCGGGGTCTAAAGCGGTTTAGCCAGGCCATATAATTATTTATGTAGAAAAGCTCAGGCTGGTGAACGCTGTGGCCGGATTGCACCCAAATTATCGAAAAAGCCTTCGTAAAGATGCAGCCCGCCTTTTTTGGACCGCCTGCACCCTGGCCCTGGTAGCCGGCATGGTCACCAGCCCGCATATTGCCTTCGAAGGTGCCGTAGCCGGCTTGAAAACCTGGTGGAACATCGTCTTTCCGGCCCTCCTGCCCTTTTTCATAGCCTCGGAAATGCTGATGAGCCTCGGTGTGGTCCACTTTATGGGGGTGCTGCTCGAACCGGTAATGCGCCCGCTCTTTAACGTCCCGGGCACCGGGTCTTTTGTTGTGGCTATAGGTTACACCTCGGGCTGCCCAATTGGCTCGGCCGTAACCGCCAGGCTGCGTTCTGAAGGATTATGCACCAGAATTGAGGCCGAAAGGTTAATGTCGTTTACCAATAATTCAAGCCCGCTTTTTATGCTGGTTGCCGTGGCAGTGGGCATGTTCAACAACCCAGGCCTGGGAGTTATAATAGCCGGCGCCCATTACCTGTCCAATCTCACCCTGGGGCTGGCACTGCGCTTTTACGCGCCAAACGATCCCGAACGAATCCCTGAATCCCCTGTAAAAAGCAAGGGTCTGGTCAACCTGGCCTTCCGCCGCCTGCTGGAAGTACAGCGGCAGGAAAACCGGACGCCGGGTAAAATCATCGGGGATGCTGTGCGCAACGCCGTCACCGCCCTTCTCAACATCGGCGGTTTCATCATTCTTTTTGCCGTACTTATCAGAATGCTGGATGCCGCCGGGATCATCGACGCCCTGGCCGCCTGCCTTGGCGTGGTTCTCCTGCCGCTGGGGTTTTCCCCGGAAATTCTTCCCGCAATCGGAAGCGGAATTTTCGAAATGACCATCGGGTCAAAGCTTGCCAGCGAAGCAGCGGTGCCGTTGGACCAGCAGGTTGCGGCGGTGGGCATAATCCTGGCCTGGAGCGGCCTTTCGGTACATGCCCAGGCGGCCAGCATGATTGCCGGCACAGATATAAGAATGTACCCGTTTATACTTTCCCGTCTGGCACATGCCTCCCTGGCCGGTCTTTACACATACGCCGCCTGCAGGTGGGCAGGGCCGCTGGAAGAATTGGGTGCTCCAGCCTTCGCCGCCGCAGCAAAAATCCACCCGGCAAACTTGTTTTGGGCAAACTTAAAAACTTTTGCCTGCTTTGCCGCAGTGCTGGCCACGATAATCCTGCTGGCGCTGATAATACACCTCGCCTGCGCCCTAATTCCGTTTCCCAGGCGCAGGTAAATGCTTTTTAGCCTTGTTTTTTCAAGCGCTCCGCCATAAAAAAGCGGAGTGCTTTATTTATGCATTTACCGGGAGCACGGCGGAAAAGATAATATTGTTCAATTGTTTGAACGCAAACGGGACAAGAAGGTGAAATAATTGGCCGACCTGACCAGCTTTTTTAACCCGGGGTCGGTAGCCGTAATTGGAGCATCCAGGTCGCCTGGCAAAATTGGCAATGTTATTGTAAAAAATTTAATTAAAAGCGGCTACCGCGGTAAAATCTTCCCTGTCAACCCTAAAGAAGCTGAAATTGAAGGCATTCCCTGTTATCCGTCAATTGAAAGAGCACCCGAGCCGGCCGGTTTGGCAATAATTTCCGTACCGGCGGCCAAGGTGCTTGAAGCCGCAGAAGAATGCGGCAAAACCGGCGTTAAGTACCTGGTGGTAATTTCTGCCGGATTCAAGGAAACCGGGAAAGAGGGGCTCGAACTGGAACGCAGGCTGGTGGAAACTTGCAAAAAATATAAAATGCGGATGCTCGGACCCAACTGCGTGGGCTTTATGGATACCCACGTACCCATCAATGCCTCTTTTGCCGCCGGTTTTCCGATGAAAGACGAGATTGCCTTCATCTCCCAGAGCGGTGCCATGGTTCTGTCAATTCTTGATTGGAGCTTTCAGGCCGGCCTGGGCTTCAGCAAATTTGTCAGCCTGGGAAACAAGGCTGAACTGACCGAAGCCCATCTTATCGAGGACGCTGCCGAAGATCCTTACACAAAAGTTATTCTCTGCTATATCGAAGACGTTGAAAACGGCCCTCATTTCCTGGAGGTAGCCAGGCGGGCCAGCAGGAAAAAGCCGGTTATAATATTAAAGTCAGGCACCAGCCAGGCCGGCGCCCAGGCCGCTTCCTCCCATACGGGGGCTCTTGCCGGCAGCGACCTGGCTTACGAAACGGCCTTCCGTCAGTGCGGGGTAATCCGCGCCAGAAGCATGCCGGAACTTTTCGATCTGGCCGTTGCCTTTGCCTGCCAGCCGGTGCCAAAAGGGGAAAAGGTGGCCATTATTACCAATTCCGGAGGACCCGGAATAGTAGCTACAGACAACGTAGAGCTGAAAAACCTCAAGATGGCACGCTTTACCAAAGAAACACTAAACGAATTGCGCAGCTACCTCCCCCCCGAGTCTAACATTTACAACCCGGTTGACGTGCTCGGGGACGCCAAGGCCGACCGTTACCGTTTTGCCCTGGAAAAGGTGCTGGCCGACCCGGGAGTTGACAGTGTGGTGGTCCTGGTCTGCCCGGCCGGAGTAACCGAACCCCTGGAAACGGCCAGGACAATGATTGAGCTGGGGAAGGCCTATCCGGAAAAACCCCTTTTTGCAGCCTTTATGGGCGGCGAAAGACTTCACGGCGGGGTCAGGGCGCTTTCTGAAGCAAAAATTCCTTGTTTCACCTTTCCAGAACCGGCCATTTCAGCCATCAGCGGCCTGGTCGGCTACGCCAGAACCAGGGAACGGCCGCAGAAGGAAGAGGTTTTTAATTTTAAAGACCTGGACAAAAAAATAGTCAAGGCCATCTTTTACGATGTAAAAAAAGATAACCGCCTGGTTCTTTTGGGCAGCGAGGCTGCCGAAGTGGTAGCCGCCTACGGCGTGCCCGTTGCGCCCACCGTTTTATCCTCCAGTCCCGAAGAAGCTGCCGGGCAGGCCGATAAAATAGGCTACCCGGTGGTTTTAAAAATAGCTTCTCCCAAAATCATGCACAAAACGGATGTAGGAGGAGTTAAAACAGGTCTGGCAACGCACGACCAGGTAAAAGCGGGATTTATAGAGATAATGGATAACGTCCATCGTTATCTGCCCCGTGTATCGGTTTACGGAGTAGAAGTGCAGAAAATGATGCCAAAAGGCATTGAACTGATCATAGGTGTAACCAGGGATGTTCAGTTCGGCCCGCTAATTGCCTTTGGGCTGGGCGGCATATACGTAAACCTGTTAAAGGACGTTTCCTTTCGCCTGACAGACGGACTTAGCCCAAGGGAAGTGATAAACATGATCGCCGAAACCAAGGCATACACCTTACTGCGCGGCTACCGCGGTGAAAAACCGGCCGACATTAAGGCCATAATAGAAATAATCGGCCGGGTGGCAAAGCTGGTTAATGATTTCCCCGAAATAACCGAAATGGATATCAACCCCGTGTTTGCCTACAACAAGGGAGCCTGCGCCCTTGATGTAAAAATAACCATATCGTGAGGTGTGAAAAGGTGAAAAACCTCTATATAATGGGCACTGCAGGGAGCGGCAAAACCAGCGTCGCAGTGGGGCTGGCCTTAAAATTCCGCCAGGAGGGTTACCGGGTGGCCTACTTCAAGCCGGTCGGCAACCCTACCGTACCTCCTTCGCGAAATGATGAGGATGCCTTATTGATGAAGCAAATTCTGGACATGGAACACCCTCTGGAAACCATAGTTCCGTACATGGCCGGGCCATCCTACCTGTCCGGTCCCAGGAACTCCTGTGAGTCGCTGAAAACCATCCGCCAGGCATACCAGACCATAGCCGCCGATCATGACCTGGTGATTATCGGCGGGGCCGGTTTTCCCCACATTATGGGATGTCTGGGGCTGGATGCACCCAGCCTGGCGCTGGAACTGAAAGCACTGTCCATTTTTGTAATCAGGATTGAAAATGATTACAGCCTGGACAATGCTATTTTTATCAACAGCTACCTTAAATGTAAAAGTGTGCCTATACTGGGAAATATTTTTCACAACATTCCCCGCCCCTTACTGGCCAAAACTGAAGGGGTTTACCGCCCTATTCTGGAAGAGCGCGGCTATCATACCCTGGGGATTATTCCCATGCGCCCGGAGGTAACCTCCCCAACGGTAAAGGAATACTGCGAGGTGCTGGGCGGGGAAATCCTGGCAGGCGCCGACAGGCTGGACCGGGTGGTTGAAGATGTAATAATAGGAGCCATGACTGCGGAAAGCGCCCTCGGCTATTTGCGCCGGGCGGCCAATAAAGCAGTAATTACCGGCGGCGACCGCTCGGAAGTGGCCCTGGCCGCTCTGGAAACAAGCACCTCTGCCCTTATCCTTACCGGCGGGTTATACCCCGACGTTAAAGTAGTGGCCAGGGCAGAGGAAAAAAACATCCCAGTTATCCTCGTTCACTACGACACCTATACGACCATTGAAAAAATATCCGTTGTGACCAGAAGAATCAGGGCCGGCGACAAAAAAGCAATTAAAACGGTTGTGGAAAACATAGAAAAACACGTTGACTGGCGCAACGTGCTTAAAGCCTTACAGTAACGCGGCCAAAAACCGCTTTTATTTCATGGCTTTCAATTCGGAACGGCCCCGTTCTATCTGGTTTAAAATCTTGCCCAGGCTTTCCTGGAGGCCGGCCAGAATGTCATCAGCATAACTTTTAGCCCCTTCCCGCATTTCCCTGGCCACCGTTTCGGCCCTGGCTACAATTTCTTCAGCAACGGCTTTGGCCTGGCGGGCTATCTCGCTGTCCTCCGCCCGTTTTTCCACCTGCTTTTGGGCGTCCTCCAGAATGCGCATGGCCTCTTTTTGTGAGTCCTTTAAAACTTTTTCGCGCTCTTGAATAATCCACCTGGCCTGGCGAATTTCTTCAGGCATGGTGGTCCTGATCCGATCCAGCAGATCAAGAATGCGGTCCTCATCGATCATTACCTTTCTGGTTAAAGGAATTTTGCTGCTGTTTTCGATAAGTTCTTCCAGTTCGTTAAGGGCGCTCAGCAGATCCACTTTGCTCGATGTCCCTCCTTACTTTATAGCTGGCATTTTTAAATTTTTCTTTTAACCTCTCTTCAACCAGGGGGGGCACCAGACTGCGTACCGACCCTCCAAACGAGGCCACTTCTTTTACAGTAGTCGAACTTATGTAGGAAAACTCCGCCCTGGTCATTAAAAAAACGGTTTCGATATGACAGGCCAGCTTTTTATTTGTAAGCGCCATCCGGAACTCGTTTTCAAAGTCTGAGATTACCCGCAGGCCCCTGACAATAGCCTTGGCCTTGCGTTCGATGGCGTAATTTACCGTTAAACCTTCAAAAGAATCCACTTCAACATTGTTATACGACTTAAGAACCTCCTTGAGCATTTCAACCCGTTCTTCAATGGAAAAGATAGGGTTTTTGGTAGGGTTGCGGGAAACTGCAACAATAATCTTGTCAAATAATATGGAGGCCCTGCCAATAATGTCCAGGTGGCCATAGGTTACAGGATCAAAACTCCCTGGGCAAATTGCAATCCGCAAAGCAATTCTCCTTCCCGGTAATTTATTTGCAGCAGTAAAAAGAAAGCATCGTATCACCGTACTTTTCCTGGCGGAACATTTTCAAACCTTCTACCTCGGAAGGCAGGCTGTCCTTTTTGCCGCTTTCCACTACGGCCACCCCCCCCGGCTTTAGCAAGCCGTACCTGGCAATGCCGGCAAGAGTGCTTATTCTGTGATCTTCTAGATAAGGGGGATCAAGGTAGATAAGATCAAACTTTGCACCCTCCATCCCCAGCAAAATCAAGGCATCAGCTACATCCTGGTGCAAAACCCGGGCCTTCCCCGCCATACCGGTAACGGTTAAATTTTCCTTAATTACGCCAATATTTTCTTTAAATTTCTCTACAAATACCGCACCCGCCGCGCCGCGGCTTAACGCCTCGATCCCGATACTTCCGGTACCTGCAAATAAATCCAGGAAGGTGCAGCCCGGAACAAGGCCTCCAAGTATATTAAAAAGCGCTTCTTTCACCCGGTCCGCCGTGGGCCTCACCTTCATCCCGCGAGGAACTTTAAGCTGCCGCTTTTTTGCCGTGCCGGCAATAACCCGTAAAATATATAATCCCTTCCTTTAATCAAATATTATAGCATAATAAAGCAGGAAAATCGAATTTTTTCGAAATACAAAGAAATTAAATCGGTTTTTATTTTTTCTGCATAATAATGTCTCCCCAGGATAACATATTAAGGGTTAAAAAAAGGAGGCAGCCTCATTGAATCTCGATTTCTATAAAGCATTCGGCATAAACGTCGATCTTGCCGTAGAAGCCCATGATATCGTAAGAGGACAGATGGGCCGGGAAATTCCCGGTGTAGTGGTGGACAGGGAAAAATATGAAAATGCTTCGGTAACAATAGTTAAAGTGGTGGAAGACTCAGCCGAGCAGTTGATGGGAAAACCTAAAGGAAACTATATCACCATTGAAGCGCCTGCCCTGCGCGATAATAATCGTGCGGCTCACCAGCAAGTGGCTGAAATTCTAGCCCAGAAACTCGCCTCACTCCTGGATATTCCCGAAGATGCTAATATTCTTTTGGTTGGTCTGGGAAACTGGCATGCCACTCCCGACGCGCTGGGTCCGAGGGTAATCGACCACAGCCTGGTAACCCGCCATCTTTTCAAGTACGCCCCGGAGGAACTAAAGGGAGGAATGCGTCCGGTCAGCGCCATAGCGCCTGGCGTACTTGGCATTACCGGCATTGAAACGGCCGAAATAATAAAAGGCGTTGTGGAGAAAATACAGCCGGAATTGATCGTTGTAATAGATTCTCTGGCAGCCGGCAGCGTTGACCGGATTGCCACCACTATTCAAATTGCAGATACGGGAATAAGTCCCGGTTCCGGTATAGGCAACAAAAGAACCGTCATTAACAAAGACAGTACGGGCGTGCCGGTGATTGCAATTGGCGTTCCCACCGTAGTTCACGCTGCGGTTATCGCCCAGGTTACTGTAGAACATTTCCTGGAGCAACTCCAGGCCAACCCGATGCTGTACCAGATTTACAAAAATTTGAGGCCGGATTTCACCCAGGAAGTTATTAACAATGTGCTCCAGCCCTTTGCCGGAAATCTAATGGTAACACCTAAAGAAATCGATTCCCTTATTTTAAACATTTCAAAAGTTGTTGCCGGAGGCATATCCATGGCCCTGCATCCGTCCATAAGCGCAGAAGACTATAACATGTACCTGAATTGAAAACATGTACTCTGAATTAAAAAAAGCAACAAGCGGTAAATATTCCGCTTGCAGCAACTTTTTTGGAAAGTGGGTTGATCTTTTTATAAACCCGGGCAGCTTGCTGGCGGCCTGAACTGCCCGGGTACTTCAGGAACATTTGCTTGATCAGCATAAATTGATTACCGGGTCACTTGAGGAGTCGGAGGAACCGTACCCGCCGCAAGGCTGTTTTCGTAAGCGGCTATCATTTTCCTGACCATGTTGCCGCCTATTGCTCCGTTCATTCTGGACGGCAGGTCGCCCATGTAGCCGCTTTCAGGAATCTGGATGCCCAGTTCGCGGGCAGTTTCCCATTTAAAGTCTTCCATGGCCCGGGAAGCTCCCGTAATAAGAATTTTATTCCTTTTTTGTCCCTGTGCCAATGATTTCACCTCCTTTGTCTGTTTGTAGTATGAACTTCATTAAGGGCCTTTATGCCTAGAACATATTCCCTCATTAACTATCAAAAACTATGGAAAGCGCTTTAGCCTGCACTTAAAAACGTTTTTTCAAAACGGTTTCAAGTTGATATTAATTTTGCTGCTGGTTTTCATTAAAAATAATTATCTATATAAAAAATTTTTATACCGGTGAAATATTTCTTTGCCGTCCAAAAAAATCAGGTCTTAAAATTTTTTAAACATAACAACACCTTCTTTTTGAGAAGGTGTTTGTTTAAGCAGTTTATTTCTATAATAACCTTTAGCCTTTTAACCTACCCCGATGTAGCTGCCTGTGCCTTCAAACCTCGCCCTTATCTCATCTGCAAGCATCCTGCTTACGGGATTTTTAAGGTGCGGATCTTCCTCCACCCAGGCAAGAGCTTCCTGCCTTGCCGCCTGAAGTACTTTCCAGTCCCGCAGCAGGTCGGCAATTTTAAACTCGGGCAGGCCGGACTGGCGAGTTCCGCAGAACTCACCGGGACCGCGCAGGCGCAAGTCTTCCTCGGCTAAAGCAAATCCGTCTGAAATCCTGACCATGGCTTTCAAACGGGCGCGCCCCTCCTCCGTTTTGGGGTCGGCAACAAGAATACAATAAGACTGGTGGCTGCCGCGCCCCACCCGTCCCCGGAGTTGGTGAAGCTGGGCCAGGCCAAAGCGGTCGGCATCCAGGATAATCATTACTGTCGCGTTGGGCACATCCACTCCCACCTCAATTACGGTAGTGGTTACAAGTATCTGGATTTCCCCCTGCCGGAAAGAGGTCATTACCTTATCCTTTTCCTCAGCCTTCATCTGCCCGTGCAAAAGGCCCAGCCGGCAATCTCTGAACTCGCCCGCAGCAAGCTTTTCGGCCAGCTCAACGGCCGCCTCCAGGTCCACCTTTTCCGATTCCTCAACGAGAGGACACACAATGTATGCCTGCCGGCCCCGGCGCACCTGCTCCCTGACCAGATGATACGCTTTGGGCAAGGCGGCCGGTACAACGGCATAGGTTTTAACCGGTTGCCTGCCCGGCGGGAGACCGTTAATTATCGAAATATCAAGATCACCGTACAGGGTCATAGCCATAGTGCGGGGAATAGGCGTTGCGGTCATCACCAGGGTATCCGGATAAAGCCCTTTGTTCTGCAAAGTGGCCCGCTGGCGCACGCCAAAACGGTGCTGCTCGTCCACCACCACCAGACCCAGGTTTTTGAAATCGACACCTTCCTGGAGTAATGCATGGGTTCCGACCACCAGCTTTAAATCGCCGGAACGGATGCGCTCCAGCAATTCCTTTCTTTTTTTCCTGCCGGTGCCGCCGGTTAAAAGTCCGGCTTCAACACCAATGGGGCCGAGATAGTTCCTCATCCCCAGGTAATGCTGTTCGGCCAGGATTTCCGTGGGCGCCATCAGTGCTCCTTGCAGGCCGCTTTCTACCGCCTTGAGCAGGGCTAAAGTGGAAATTACCGTCTTGCCCGCCCCAACGTCTCCCTGCAGCAGTCTGTGCATTGGTACCGGGGAGTCCATATCGTTTGAAATTTCCTTCCATACTTTTTCCTGCTCCCCGGTCAGGCGGTAGGGCAGGCTGCTTTTAAAAGCCTGCGTCAGTTTGCCTTCGGGCAGGTAGGTGTGCAATTTCCGCCTTCCGGATATGTCTTTCCGGCGCATTGCCAGGGCCAGTTGAAAGAGAAAAAGCTCTTCAAAGATAAAGCGTCTTCTGGCCGCACCAGCTTCTTCCATATTTTGAGGGAAATGAACGGCGGATAAGGCTGTTCCCAGGCAGGGTAAATTAAACTTTTTCAAGAGACTTTCAGGCAGGAAATCCGCTTCCTTTCCCTTTGCCTCATCCAGGGCCGATTTAACCATCGCCCTCAGCATGCGTTGGGTCAGGCGGCCGGCAAGGGGGTAAACAGGAACCAGCCGTCCTGTACTGAGCCTGTCCCTGCCGTCATCGGCCTCGTATTCTTCTACCGCCACCGTAACGGCCCCGTATCCCTTCTCCACCTTGCCTGTTACAAAAACTCTCGTACCCGGAGGAAGGTTTTTCTTAATAAAAGGCTGGTTAAACCATACCGCATAGAATGTGCCGGAACCGTCATGCAGGGCCAGTTTGGTTATAGTTAAACCGCGCCTGGGTTTTAAATCCTGCGCGGCCAGCACCGTTCCGCCTACTGTGGCCACCTCCCCCTGGGCGCAGGCCCAGGCAGGGCGCAGCACGGTACGGTCGTCATAACGCCTGGGGAAATGGTAAAGCAAGTCTTTAACCGTAGCAATTCCCAGTTTTTGCAGGGCGCTTGCCCGGCGTTGCCCTACCATTTTCAGATATTGAACCGGTTTTGCGAAAAACTCGTTGGGCATAAACAGCTCCCGCAAAAGAAAATAAACTGGTTGTCCGGCAGGTGCGCCCTTGCAGCAAGATATGTTTTCTGGTAAAATGGAGAGGTGGTTTATATAAGGAGGTGTAAATCATGGCCAGAAAGTGCGTCGTTTGCGGCAAGGGCATAACTGTCGGAATTAAGTTGAGCCACTCTCACATTCGCACGAAGAGGACCTGGGTTCCCAACCTCCAGCGCGTAAAGGCCCTTATAAACGGCAGCCCGAAAAGGGTGCTGGTCTGTACCCGCTGTCTTAGAAGCGGAAAGGTCCAGCGCGCTATATAACAAAAGTTTTCGAAAAAAGCGGCCGCCAAGCCGTTTTTTACTTTAGAATTTTCATCAGGTTGGCCATTTCAATGGCCGTTACCGCCGCATCCCAGCCTTTATTGCCTGCTTTAGCCCCGGCCCGTTCTATTGCCTGCTCAATGCTATCGGCAGTAATAACCCCGAAGATGGTGGGGACACCGCTCTCCAGCCCTATTCTGGCTACCCCTTTGGCAACCTCGCCGGCGACGTAATCAAAATGAGGGGTGGCTCCGCGAATTACCGCACCAAGGCAGATAACCGCATCGTATTTCATGGCTGAAGCCATTTTCCGGGCCACCATGGGAATCTCAAATGCTCCGGGCACCCAGGCCACTTCAATGTCCTGGTCGGCTACCCCGTGCCGGTTCAAGGCGTCCAGCGCCCCGCTTAAAAGCTTGTTTGTAATAAACTCGTTAAACCGGCCGATTACTATCCCGAACCTGAGGCCCTGGCCGATCAGATGTCCTTCGTAAAGCTTAGGCATGTCTAATGCTCCTTTCCTGTTTCTGCACGAATTGCGTTTCTACCGCTCGCCGGTGCTGATGTTCAAAATATGGCCGAGTTTTTTCTGCTTGGTGAAAAGGTAAAAGCGGTTGCATCTGCCCGGCCTGATCTCTATCGGTACCCGCTCCACCACCTGCAGGCCGTACCCCTCCAGCCCGGCAATTTTGCGCGGATTGTTGGTCAAAAGCCTTATTTTTTTTAGTCCCAGGTCGGCCAGAATTTGAGCTCCAATTCCGTAGTCCCTGAGGTCCGCCGGAAAGCCGAGGGCCAGGTTGGCCTCTACCGTATCCTTGCCCCTATCCTGCAGGTTGTATGCCCTTATTTTATTTAAAAGGCCTATACCGCGCCCTTCCTGGCGCATATACAGGAGAACCCCGGTACCTTCCTCGGCAATCATTTCCATGGCCCTTGCCAGTTGGTCGCCGCAGTCGCAGCGCAGCGATCCAAAAACATCTCCGGTCAAGCATTCCGAATGCACCCGTACCAGGGGCGTCTCCACCTGATCTGCTTTCCCCATAACCAGGGCGATATGTCCCTTGCCGTCCAGCACGCTTTCATAGGCAATGGCCGTAAATTCGCCGTACTTGGTGGGCAGTTTGGCCGAATCAATCCGCCGGATAAGTTTTTCGGTGCGCCGCCTGTACTGGATCAGGTCGGCTATGGTAATGATCTTAAGGCCGTGAATTCTGACGAACTCCATCAACTCGGGCACCCTGGCCATGGTGCCGTCTTCTTTCATTATCTCGCAGATTACTCCGGCCGGGTACAACCCGGCCATCTTGGCCAGATCTACGGCGGCTTCGGTATGCCCGGCCCGCCTCAGCACCCCTCCCTCTTTGGCCCGCAGCGGGAAAACATGGCCGGGGCGGCGCAAATCGGAAGGTTTGGTCTGAGGGTCCAGAACGGCCTTAATGGTCATCGCCCGTTCGTGGGCGGATATACCGGTAGTGCAGTCCTTTGCATCTACGGAAACAGTAAAGGCGGTAGCATGGGGATCTGTATTATTGGTAACCATGGCCGGCAGCTCAAGCTCGTCAAGCCGCTTTCCTACTATGGGAAGGCAAATCAGGCCGCGGCCGTGAACGGCCATGAAGTTTACCGCCTCAGGAGTAACTTTTTCCGCAGCCATAATCAGATCGCCTTCATTTTCGCGATCTTCATCGTCTACCACAACAATAATCTTGCCCTGCCTGATGTCCTCAATTGCCTCTTCAACTGTATTGAATTTCATAACCCTTACCCCCTCTTTCCTGCTGTCTTTTTTTATATAAAGCCGTGTTCGGCCAGAAAAACCATGTCTATTTTCGGCCTTTGGCTTTCTTCCCGGCGCAGTTCCATTAGCCTTTCAATGTATTTTCCAATAATATCCCCTTCTAAATTAACGGTATCCCCAACCTTTTTAAAACCAAGCGTGGTAACGCGGGCTGTGTGCGGGATCAGCGAGACCTGAAAGCTGTCCGGGCCGAAATCCACTACAGTCAGGCTGATGCCGTCTATTGCCACCGACCCCTTTTTTATCACGTAACGCATCACTTCATGGGGAGCTTTGATGGTGATTAGAGTGGCAATGTCAAACCTTTCCTGCCTGGTTATGGTTCCCACCCCGTCAATGTGCCCGCTGACCAGGTGGCCTCCCAGCCTGTCCCCCAGGCGCAGGGCTCTCTCCAGATTAACCCTGTCTCCCGGGCTTAAGCCGCCCAGGTTGGTTTTGGCCAGCGTTTCTGCCATAACGTCGGCCGTAAATTCACGGGATGTAAAACTTTCTGCGGTAAGGCAGACACCGTTTACCGCGATGCTGTCCCCCACTCGCAAATCCTCTAAAACCTTTGTCGCTCCGATAACCAGCCGGGCCGAGGCGGTCCCGCTCCGGACGGCCCTGACAACTCCAAGTTCTTCCACAATGCCGGTAAACAACTCTGGCACCCCTCGTTCAGTTTTGCGGCCTTAAAGGCCGCTCCCCTCTATATTCCGGTTTCACATATCCCTCTATGCATATGTCCTGATCTAGCCGGCTCACTTTAATCCGCTCCAGCTCCAATGCCCCACCTGGATCGTCAACCCCTTCCCCTCCCACAGGCCCGGGTGCATCCCGCCCGCCGATAATTTTCGGGGCTATAAACCAGGCTACCTTATCCACAATCCCGGCGGCAAAGGCTGATCCGTGCACCTCAGCCCCGCCTTCAATCAAAACCGAGGTGATTTCCTTTTCGGCCAGAATCCTCATCAGTTCCGGCAGGTCTACCCGGGGACCGCTGTTTACCACCACCACCTGAGCCCCTGCCTCCTGTAATGCTTTAACCCTTCCGGGGGGGGCACCAGCCGTTACTGCTATGACTGTCGGGGCCTTTGACTTTTGCTTAATGACTCTTGCATTTAAGGGAGTGCGGGCCAAACTGTCCAGAATCACCCGCACCGGGTCGCGGCCTCCTCCGCCGGGCAGACGGGCCGTAAGGGAAGGATCGTCGGCCAGGATCGTCCCTATGCCCACAAGAATTGCATCGTACCAGTCCCTCAGTTGGTGAACGTACGCCCGTGCCGCAGGGCCGGTAATCCACTTGGACCTTCCCGTACGTGCAGCAATTTTGCCATCCAGGCTCAGGGCAGCCTTAGCCAGTACGAACGGCCTCCTGGTGGTTACATACTTGATAAAGGCCTCATTTAATTCGCGCGCTTCGTCTTCCATAACGCCAAGCGTAACCTCTAATCCGGCCTCTTTTATTTTTTTAAGCCCTCCTCCGGCTACCAGCGGGTTGGGATCGGCCATGGCGGCCACCACTCTGGCTACACCAGCCTCAATAACTGCGTCGGCGCACGGCCCGGTCCGCCCGTAATGGCAGCAGGGTTCAAGGTTTACGTACAAGGTGGCACCTCTTGCCTCATTGCCCGCCTCCTTCAGGGCAATGATCTCGGCGTGGGGCGTGCCCGCCTTCATATGATAGCCCTGCCCAACCACTACCCCGTTTTTTACCAGCACCGCCCCCACCATGGGGTTGGGGCTGGTGCGGCCTCTTGCCCTGGCCGCAAGCTCCAGGGCCATATTCATATAATACCTGTCATCCATTGCTCCACCCGGCAAAAATAATTCTGCTGTGTATTCAAGTGCGTGCAATAAAAAAACCCCAGGTCAAGAACCTCAGGGTATGCCTTTCTGGAAAATGCAAAAAGCACGCCTTTAAAGAATATAAAGGCTTAAGGCTTTCCCTTCTCCCATCCAGACTTTTACTGTCGGCCCCGGCTTTTCACCGGATCAACCCAAAAGGGCTCGCGGGCTCGGCAAACAACCTTACCGCCGGTACGGAATTTCACCTGTCCCCGAAGGTCCTCCATATTAACTTCATTAGGAAATATTATATTGCCAGATTAAAGTTGTGTCAACCGCACCGCGGCTAATTTGCCGTCTATCGGTGAAGCCGCCCGGGCAAACATCGTCTTTTTGGCTCTTACCTGATTACCAGTTTTTCTGCCAGCTCCAGAATTTTCCTGGAGTCCTCCTTCAGGCCTCGCGTCGCCTCGCCGATTTCCACGCTGGTGGAAGCCTGCTCTTCAGATGTTGCGGCAATCTGCTGGATGTTCAAGGCAATTTCTTCTATGGACTCTAGAATTCCTTTTATTTCACTGTAAATTTGCTTTACCGACTCTTTTGTTTTGTTTGCCAGCTTTCTGATCTCTTCTGCCACCACGTTGAAGCCTCGGCCTTGCTCACCCGCCCTGGCAGCCTCAATTGCCGCATTTAATCCCAGCAGGTGGGTCTGATCCGATATTTCCTGGATCAGTTCGATAATCGAGTTCATTATGTTTAACTTGGACTTGATCCCGTCTGCATTTTGGGCCAAAACATTTACCGTCGCGGCAAACTGTTCCGATGAAGCAGCAACGTTGGAGGTTGACAATTCCAGGCTTTCTAATTTCTGGTTAACCTTCACCGATAAATCGTTAATCTCTTCTTGCAGGGAAATGGGGATTCCGCAGCTAATTGTGCCTATAACCCGGCCCTCTTCATTTTTTAAAGGTATACTCATCCCTATATATGGAACCCCGTAGACTTCCCGCCCAATTTTTCTCACAATGCGGCGGCCTTCATTTATTCCTGCCTCAGCCGCAGACCCTTTCCTGATTGGATCCCCTACACTGGCCGTTTGAAGTTCTGTACCGTCAAGGTAGGCGATATATTTTTCCGTATCCGTAATTCCAATCGGGCAGTTGGTGCCTATCAATTCCTGCAGGGATGGCAACCAAGAAACCAGACAAGCCAGACTTCTGTGCTCCATAATTAACCTCCTTCTGAAACCCGCTCCAGGCTTTTAAGCTTTTCTCTCACCTTTTTCTCCACCAGCGGCGGTACCAGGCTGGCCAGTGAACCGCCAAAAAAGGCCACCTCTTTTACGACAGTTGAACTGATAAAAGAATATTCAGCCTTTGTCATCAAAAAGATGGTTTCGACATGGCAGGACAGTTTCTTATTAACCAAGGCCATTTTAAATTCGTTTTCAAAGTCCGAGATTACCCTCAAACCCCGCACAATTGTCCTGGCCTTTTGCTGCAATGCATAGTTGACTGTCAAACCCTCATATGAATCAACTTCTACATTGGGGTAGGGTGAAAGAACGCTTTTAAGCATTTCCATTCTTTCTTCAACGCTGAACATGGGGTTTTTACACGGATTCCTGGAGACCGCTGCAATTACCCTGTCGAAGAGCAAGGAGGCCCTGCTGATTATGTCAAGATGGCCGAAAGTAACGGGGTCAAAACTTCCCGGGCAAATTGCAGTCCGCAAAGCTGAATCACCTCCCCGGCAGCGATATCTTACCGGAGCCGCGCTTTTCAAGCGGGCCGGCTTCAATGCTGTGCACTGCATATTAATTTTAACTTGCAATTACCGTTCCTTTGACTGTTATTTCGGTCCACCAAAACCCGCAATCCCTGTAAACCGTTTCTGGATCCCGCCCAAACTGCTCCCGGTAGCACTTTATAACCTGTTCTATGGAAAGATGACCGGGCCAGAAGTACCACTGCCGGACCATAACCTCACCATCCAACCGCTTTTGCTAAAACTTTCCTGCAATTTAAATTTGGGAAGCAGGGTATGGAGAAATCTGGCTTAAATGCCCTCTCCATACCCCTCACAGCCGGATAAAGCCGTCCTTCTTACGCTGTTATAAGTATTTTGCGGCGCGTGCAATTTATGTATCTCCACCCGGTGCTTGCTTCCCAATCTGAAAACAATTACATTTAAATGAGACTTTTTAAGCCGTAACGCAATGCGTTACAGTAACACAGCTTCTATCCCTTTTGCAAGGCCTTTGAATCTTCTGTGAAATACATGGCAATTGCACCAACAACAAGGGCAATTATGCAAAGAATGAAGGCCTTTTGATAAGCCTCAACCGGGAACTTGCCACCAACTTTGCCGTAGGCGTCCAGCACGCGCCCCATTATGGTCTGGAAAAACGCCCCGCCGACAAAGTACCAGATGTTGACCATACCGTTGGCCGTGGCAATGAAGCTGTGGGGCTGTCCTTCAGATACATGGGCATAGTTGGGCACGTAACTGCCGCAGAAAAAGCCCATTAAGAAAAGCAAGGGGTAGAAAAACCATACAGATATTTGCTCAGTAATAAACACTACCGGCAACCATGTTATTATATAGATAATCATGCCGTAGAGGGACGCCTTCCGCCTCGACTTCAGCACCCTGTCGGAAGCCAGGCCTATAAAGAAGCAGCCGCAAGCCATCCCAATCGGCCACAGCATTAGCATGTTGGCGGCAGTTTGTTTGGAAAGACCGTAAATATCCTGTGCGTAGGGCACAAACCAGAGTCCCTGGAATCCCATAACCGTACCGTAAATGCAGAACGCATAAATTGCTATCAGCCAGTAGTTTTTCATCCTGAACAGCTTTCCGCAGTTTTGCAGAAAAGTTGCATTGTCTGAAGCGTCGTTCGTCTTGTAATACTCAACTCCGTCAATTTCCGAAACGGTGGGCAATCCCATATCTTGCGGCTTGTTCCTGAGCAAAACATAGTTTAAAATCGCAACAATTACCAGACCTGCGCCTACCCAGTAAAACGCTGCGCGCCACCCCATTGCGCCTACTATTACTGCCAGCGGTGCGGAGGCAATGATGGCGCCGACGTTGCCGAGGGTTAGCATCAGACCCGTCAACGTGGCAAACTCCTTGGGCCGGAACCAGTTGGCCAATATCCTCATACAGGGTATCCACACTACGGCCACACCGACGCCCATCAGAAAGCGGCCGAAAATTGCAATCCCGAAGGTTTTCGAGAGACCGAAAATGATTGTGCCGATAGCAGCGATAAGGAAAAATGTACCTACTGAAAACCTCGGTCCCAGGTAATCAGAGAGTATCCCCGACGGGATCTGCATTGCGGCGTAAGGGTAGAAATACATTGACGACAGAATACCCAGCGCAGTAGCCGTCAAGCCAAACTCCTTCATCAATTCAGGTGCCACGACGGCCGGACAGACACGGTCAAAATAGACGAAAACGTAGGTAAACAGTAAGATACCGTAGCAAACCCAACGGTAACGCAGCATTTTCTTAGCCAGTTGGCTGGATACCTGCACTTTATTAGTACTTGTTTCGGTTGCCGCTTGACTCATTAGCAATCCTCCTTATTTCCTCTTTATTTAATGCACTCTTTTAACTCCATAAGCCCCTGATTAAACAAAATTAAGCTTCCTTATATTACTTACCCGCCCTTATACCAAGCCCCCTTTAACCTTATAAAATTAACTCGTTTTCATTTTCCTTTAGCAGCCCCCCCCCTTCCCTAATGTAATATCCTTAACAAGATTATTAAAAACCCAGGTTTACCTTGTTCCAAAAATAACTTGAATAAACATATATATCCTATATACCCTTAACCTTACAGCAAAAATATTCCGCGCTTAAGGGCTTAAGAAACCTAAATGGTTATATTGCAAAAACCCTAGCCGTACCTGAAGCTGACCCCGAAGCCACCCCTTGGGTAGCCCCAGGCAATGGCCCCCTCCTTCGGGCAGACCGCCCTGCAGGTGCCGCACTCCAGGCAGCCCGCATAGTCGAAGTTGACCTCCCCGTTCTCCTTGAGGGTGTACAGGCAGGCCGGGCAGGCAAACGTGCACGGCTTTGTCGCGCACGAGGCGCAAATCTCCTTGTTTAAAACGATGTGGGCCTCTTCGTCGTCCACCATAAACTTGTTTATCCCCAAAAGCTGCTCTATGGTCAGGCGTTTCACAGGATGCGCGCTCCTTTCCAGCCGTCGCCGGCCAGCTGGGCAAGGCCGGCCTGGCTTTCTTTAACCTGGCTTAATACCTTGTTCAAAAGGTGCGCCGGCGGGCTGCCGTCAACGGTAAACATCCTGCTCATCAACCCGCAGGCCAGTTGCGGGTAAACTTCGAACATGCGCCGGTTCTCTAAAAAGTGCGGCGCCTTGCGGTAAAACTCGAGGTCTCTTAGCACGAAGCTTTCTTTGAGCAGTTTGGCGTACTGGCTTAGGCTCTGGCGGCTGAAGTTGTTGTTCCTGGCGGCCTCTATTACGGTCTGGGCGGCGGCCTGGCCTGAGGCGATGGCAAAGTCCATGCCGCGCACTATATAGCCCAGGTTTAAAACGAACCCGGCGGCGTCGCCTGCAACGAGAATGCCGTCGCCGTATAACCGGGGCATCATGTCTAAACCGGCTTCGGGCACGAGATGGGCGGAGTATTCTACTACTTCTCCTCCTTCGACGAGGGGCCTGATGTGGGGATTGTGCTTGAATTCTTCGACCAGGTCGGCAATTTTGTGCTGGGTCTTCTGCAGTTCTGCTGCTTTTATGACCAGGCCCAGGGATATTGTGTCTTTGTTGGTGTAGATGAACCCGCCACCCTGCATGCCTTTGGTGCACTCGCCGACGAAAAGCTGGGCTGCGCCGTTGTTGCCTTCTAACTGGAAGCGCCGGCTGATCTCTTCGGGGGAAAGCTTGATTACTTGTTTTACGCCGGTGGCCACCTGGCCGGGGGAAAACATCCTGGCCAGGCCGGCTTTCTGGGCCATGAGGGAGTTGACGCCGTCTGCTGCGATCACTACGTCGGCCAGCATTTCGTCTTCGCCGGCTCTTATGCCTACAATGCGGCCGTCTTTAATTAAAAGGTCGTCGACGCGGATGCCGCAGGCCAGCATGGCTCCTGCTTCTTCGGCTTTGGCGGCCAGCCAGGCGTCGAACTCGGCCCGCAGCAGGGTGAAGGAATGGTAATGGTAGGGCGGCTTGGTCCAGCTTAAGTCCTGAATGCTTATGGACAGGCACTGGTCTCCGGTCATAAGGGTGATGATTTCTTTTGCTACGGGCCTTTCTACGGGGGCTTCGGCCCAAAAGCCGGGAATGACCTGGTTTAGGGCGTGGCTGTACATCCGCCCGCCGAACATGTTTTTGGACCCGGGCGCTGCTCCTTTTTCTATGAGCAGTACTTCAAGGCCTGCTTTGGCCATCAGGTAGGCGGCGGTGCTGCCTGCGGGCCCGGCACCGACTACGATTGCGGCAAATTTCTCTTCCATAAGGCTTAAAACCCCGCTTGTGTTATTTGTTGAGGGCTATCCTGAGTTCTTTGATCAGTTTGGGCACGACGTCGTACAGGTCGCCTACTATGCCGTAATCGGCGGCGTCGAATATGGGGGCGTTTTCGTCGCGGTTTACGGCTAAAACGACTTTGCTGTCGCGCATGCCGGTAACGTGCTGGATCTGCCCGGCTACTCCAAGACCGATGTAAAGGCCGGGCTTGACTTTCTTGCCGGAAATGCCGATGTAGAGGTCTTCTGGCAGCCAGCGCAGTTCTTCGGCCACGGGCCGGGTACAACCAACGGCGCCGCCGGTCACCTGGGCGAGTTCTTGGGCTAAATTCAGGTCTTCTTTTTTCTCGAAGCCGCGCCCGGCGCAGACTACTACTTTTGCCTCGGTTATGTCTACTGCTTCGGCGGCTTTGGGAGCCCTGCCGACTACTTTGACGGGTGAGGGCTGAACGCCGGCCAGTTCGGTGACCTTCCCCTGCCTGCCTTCCTGCGGTGCGGCGGGCTCGAAGGTGCGGGGAGGAATGGTGGCCATCTGGGGCCGGCCGCTGCATACCACCGTCTGCACGGCGGCACCGCCGTAAAGCATGCGCTCCATGATTAGCTGTTTTTTCTCTTTGTCGAGTTTTAGGGCGGTGCACCCGCTGCACAGCCCGGTGTCAAGGGCGGCGGCAACGCGGGCGGCTATCTCTCTGCCGCGCTGGGTCGCACTGATTAGAAATATGTCGGGGTCGCCGCCGCGAACGGCTTCTATTATGGCCGGAACGTATGCTTCTAAGGGCTGGCCGCCGGCCAGGGGGGGCAGCACCAAAACTTCGCCGGCGCCGCAACTGATGTATTCTTCGGCCAACTGCCTGCTTGTTGCAAAGGTAACTACCGCTGCCCCGTCAAGCTGGCGGGCCAGGCTTGTTCCGGCGCTTATAAGCTCTAAGGTCTGTTCGCGGCTTTCTGCAAATATCCAGATGCCTGCCATGTTCTATGACCAACTCCTTATGCTATTACTCCTTCTTTCAACAATGCGTCTACCACGGCCTTGATGTCGGCTGCCTCGGCGCTGTACTTCAAACGGCGCCGCTCCATGGTCGCTCCTAAAATGCTTATGGTCTCAAGGCGCGGCTGAAAGTCCTGCCCTAAGTCGCTCTTCTTGATCTCTTCTACGGGCTTCTTGGCGGCTCCTAAAACCTGCTTTAAACTGGGTATCCGGGGTGTGTTGATGTCGGGCAGCACCGTTATGAGCGCGGGCAGTTGGATGCTTACTGTCTCTATGCCGTCGTCAAGCTTGCGCTCGGCTGTGAGCTTCTTCTCGCCGGGCTCTAAGGTCACTTTGTTAACGTAGGTGGCGCAGGGTATGCCGAGCCGCTGGGCCAGGGCGGGCCCGACTTGCTGGGCGTACAGGTCGCTGGAACCTTCGCCGCAGATGATCAGGTCGAACTCGCCTTTCGTTTTTATGGCTTCTGCCAGTATGGCGGCGGTCTGGGACGGCTCGAGCGCGGCAAAGGATGGATCGCTGATAAACCACGCCCGCTCGGGCCCGCGGGACAGGGCGTCTTTTAAGCTCTGCCTGGCGCCGGGCGGCCCTACTGTCACGGCCACCACGCTGCCGCCGTGGGCTTCCTGCTGCCGCACGGCTTCTTCAATGGCGTTGCGGTCGTAGTCGCTGATCTTGTAGCCTACTCGCTCCATTATGAGCTCGCGGCTCTTCTGGTCGACTCTTATGTCTTGTTCGTCTATTACCCACTTGAAACAAGCGATGATCTTGAGCATGTCTCGCCTCTCCTGTTTTTTAATTGCTCTCTTGTATCCCCAGGGAAGGCAGAGAAGGGGGACTTACTCGCCACCTATCTCTCCGACAGGCTTGACTTTGGTCTATTCTCTGCCTTATTTTCCCTGGTGGTCTATGTGAAGCAACAAAGCCGCTATGTTGTCTTGCCTACCGCAGCAGGTTGCCGGCTATGACCATCCTCATCACTTCGTTGGTACCTTCGTAAATCTCGGTGATCTTGGCGTCGCGGTACAGCCGCTCGACTTTGTGCCCTTTGATGTAACCGATGCCGCCGTGGATCTGCACTGCTCTGTTGGTGTGCCTGGCGGCGCACTCGGAGGCGAACAGCCTGGCCATGGCGGCTTCTTTGCTGTAGGGCCTCCCCTGGTCGTAACACCAGGCGGCGTAGTAGGTCAAAAACCTCGCGGCTTCAACGTCGGTGGCCATGTTGGCGATCATCCACTGGATGGCCTGGAAGGAACTGATCGGTTTGCCAAACTGCACTCTCTCTTTGGAGTATGAAATTGACTCGTCTAAAGCGGCCTGGGCTATCCCCAGCGCCTGGGCGGCTATCCCGATCCGCCCGCCGTCCAGGGTGGACATGGCAATCTTGAAACCTTCGCCTTCTTTGCCCAACAGGTTCTCTTTGGGTATGCGGCAGTCTTTCATGATTACTTCGGCGGTGAGGGAACCGCGAATGCCCATCTTGTTCAGGTGCTTGCCGATCTGCAGCCCGGGCGCATCGGCGGGTACGATGAATGCGCTTATGCCTTTGGCTCCCTTGCTCTTGTCGGTGGATGCGAATATTACCAGCACTCCGGCTACCGGCGCGTTGGATATGAACATCTTGGTGCCGTTTAATACGTACTCGTCACCGACCAGCACTGCGGTGCTCTGGCCGGAAGCTGCGTCGGTGCCGGCCCCGGGCTCGGTCAGGGCAAATGACCCTAATATCTCGCCCTTGCACATGGGCACCAGCCACTTCTTCTTCTGCTCTTCGGTGCCGTACTTGTATATGGGATAACTGGCTAATGAGGTGTGGCATTCCAGGGTAAACCCGGTGGTGGCGCAGGCCCGGGACAGCTCTTCAAGCACGATGATGTAGGTCAGATAGTCTGACCCGGCACCGCCGTACTCGACGGGATAGGGTATGCCGGTCCACTCTTGCTCGGCCAGCTTCTTTACGGTCTCCATCGGAAAGTATGCTTCCTGGTCTACTTTGTCGGCTATGGGCTCTACGTACTTCTGGCAAAATTCTCTTACGCTGGCGCGCACTAATTCTTGTTCTTCGGTTAGCTTGAAGTTCATAGTAATCCCCTTTCATACATGAATTTTTTTAAGCAGCCGGGTTTTTTTAAGTTCCCCGGCTGCCTTTGTCACGCGATATTAACACTGCCGGAACATTTTCTTTAACTTTTAGTCAAACTGTTGCCTTTACATTACTTCTTTTTCTTTTCGGGCTCCGGCACTTCCTCAGTAATACCGGCAACCTTGCGGGCATATTCGGCATACAGGTCTATAGGAGTATTGGCCCTTACAACCAGCTTGGCGCCGTCGGGCGAACCGCCGCCATGCATGCAGCCAGGAACACCGGCGCCCAGGGTGAGCCATTCAACAAGCCTTGCCGCACGCGCCCTGGTTTCTGCGCTGAACTTGTCGCTGGCCTTAACGGCTCTCTGCACCAGGTGGCCGTACAGCGGGTCGTTGAAGTCCTTGTAGGACGGGAAGCAACCTGTCTCCACAATGCCGCCTCCGATATCCTGGCAGAGTCGCTTGGTTTCGTAAGGAAGTGTAGCCACATGAACCTTGTTTGTGTGGGCCATGAGCGAATCTGATACCCAACAGCCCGCCGGGTGCTGTTTGCCGAGGGCCATGGCCCCGATACCCACACCGTAGGTAGTTTCGTTGTTTATGGCCATGTCTATTATCTTGTTGATAAAGGTGCTTGCGGCAAGGCCGTTGGTCCTGGCCATCAATGCAGCAGCACCGATCATTACATCGCCCTGCCCGGCCACGCAGGCACCGATGCAGGCCCGGTAATTGGCTGTGAAGTACTGGATAATCTTCCCGGTATATTTGTATTCCTTGCACATAAATACTCTCTCGTTGGGAACAAAGCAGTCTGTAAAGAGCAAGTAGGCCTGGGTTATTCCAGTTTCAGGAATGTCAAAACCTTCTTCGTACTCTCTGCTGTCGCTGGGACGGCGTGTTTCAACTATCGTCAACCCCTCTATATCGCGGGGCACTACACAGGCCAGGGCATAATCTTGATCATCTTCCCTGTAACCGCTGCCCGGCAACAGGAAAATCTCGTTGGATGCCGCCACGCCGCAAATCATTGTCTTAAACCCGCTGATGACAATGCCGTCTTCACGGACTTCCTTAATACGCAAATTGCTATCAGGATCGGATTGCTGCGACGGTCTCAGGCTGCGGTCGCCTTTAGCATCGGTCAGGGCGCCAGCCACTACCAGGCCTTTTTCCTGAGCCTGCAGAATCCATTTCTTAAGACGCTCCTGGTAGTTAGTCCCGTACTCCTTGTCCATTTCATAAGTTACGTTCCACATTACGTTTAAGGCGTTCCAGCCAACACACAGGCCGCCAGCGCAGGTACCGGTCACGCGGTACATGGCGCGCTTTAACTTGGCGTTGTACATGATCTCTTCAAGGTTAGTCATCATTGAAGTCCAGCGGTGTATCTTTTCCCCGGTAAAGGACGACACAGTTGTGAAGATGTCGGCATACTCAGAATCATGGGACATGTCAAAGGCACGGGCGTGGCTTTCCACAGTCCGGCGGGTAGCCGGGTGGGTAGTCACGTCTTTAATAAGTTCCCCGAACTTGTAAACATTCGGCCGCATCGCCTTTAATGATTTTAAATAATCTTCTCTGGTTTTCAGTGCCATTTTCTTTTACCCCCTGCTCAAATTTTTTTAACAGTCTCAAACACTCTTGCTTTTCAAGCTTTAGTTAACGCCTGCCCTTTGCCAGTATCTCTTCCTTGATTCCCATCGGTGCATCCCTGAATATACGGGGATCCATCAGTTTGAGATCGGGAGCTATTAACGGCTTGAACTCCATCTGTCCCAGAACGTCTCTTTCCAGATCCACTCCGGGCGCAATTTCGGTCAGGGTCACTCCCTCCGGCCGGAGTTCGAACACAGCCCGCTCGGTTACATACTTGATCTTCTGACCGCTTGATCGGCCGTAGTCGCCGCTAAATGTGATATGCTCCACTTTCTTGACAAACTTCTTGATCTTGCCTTCATTGACGATTTTCAGCTGCCCGTCGTTAATCTCAAGCTTCAAACCGCCGGCCGTCATGGTTCCGCAAAACACCACTGTTCCGGTGCTCTGGGTGATGTTTATGAAACCGCCCGCCCCGGCAATGCGCGGGCCAAACTTGCTTACGTTGACATTTCCGTACTGGTCCATTTCCGCCATTCCCAGCACTGCCAGGTCAAGCCCGCCCCCGTCGTAAAAGTCGAACATATTGGGGTGGTCGACCATTGCCTCCGGATTGACGGCGGTTCCGAAATACACGCCGCTCAACGGCACCCCGCCAATTACTCCCGGTTCCACTGTCATTGTCATGTTGCCGCTGATGCTCTCTTCAGCCGCCACTGCCCCGACGCCTTCCGGCATGCCGATGCCCAGATTGACAACAGCATCAGGAATCAGTTCCATGGCGCACCTCCGGCAAATGACCTTCCTCTCATTAAGAGGCAGGGGCTTTACGGCGCTTAAAGGCACTTTGACTTCTCCGCTGAGGCTGGGGTTGTAAGGCTCACCCATCGGAACCTGCCAGTGGTTCTCAGGCTTGGCCACAACCACCGCGTCCACTACAACCTTTGGTACTTTGACCATCATCGGGTGCAGCGACCCGGCCCTCGCCACCCTCTCCACCTGGACGATCACCTTGCCGCCTGAAGCTTTGGCCGCCAGCGCCAGGGCCAGGAACTCCAAGGCTATGCCCTCTTTTTCGATGGATATGTTGCCCAACTCGTCCGCCGTTGTTCCTCTTATGATCGCCACGTTTATAGGAAATGCCTTATAAAACAGGTACTCTTTTCCGTCAATTTCAATTAGCCTGACATACTCCTCATGGCTGATGTCGTTCAGCCTGCCGCCCGTCTCCCTGGGGTCAACAAATGTTCTTAATCCCACATGGGTTATTATGCCTGGCTTTTTGCCGGCAATGGCCCTGAAAAGATGCATCATGACCCCCTGGGGCAGGTTGTAGGCCTCTATTTTGTTTTCCACAGCCATACGGATTAAGTCGGGCTGAAGTCCCCAGTGTCCGGATACAACCTTTTTCAACAGCCCTTCTTTCGCCCAGCGGTTCAGCCCCCAGTTCGACTTTCCGTCGTTCTGGCTGGCGCCAAATGCTAATGTTATGTCTCTTGGCTCGCCGGTTTCCAGAAACCTCTTCTCGACTGCCTTTGAAATCTCTTCCGGGTGGCCCATCCCGACAAACCCGGAGGTAGCCACCGTATCGCCGTTTTTTATTAACTTTGCAGCTTCTTCGGCAGTCATAAATACAGCCATATTTGCAAAACACCTCCTGCATTTTTTAAATAAAATCTTTTCTTCCAGGCATCACCTCGATCACAATTTCACATAATTGCCTTCCCGCTTTCGTTTTTTATAGGCGCAAATGTCGTGCCTAAAATTCAGAACCGGAAATTAAAGGTTATAAAAACTTTTTAAAAACCTAATAAAAGCTTCAAAAAAGATGTGAAATTGCATCACTTCGTCTGCCAAACTTCTCGCGCGCCTAGATCCGCCACTGTTTTTGCAAAACTATAATTAGGCGAGTCAAAACAGCATCACTGAATAAAAAATGCATCGGTTAAGCTTGTTATAACGGCAGCAGATGCCGGTCTCTGACGGGGAAGTTATCCCCGGCACAAAGAAAAAAGCCTTGCCCGATGCATTAATTAATCGTTCAAGGCCTTGGAGATATACAGATGTAAGACTTAACAGGTGTTTCAGGGCATACCTTTTTGTTATGGCAAATAAGCATCGGTGAATAAAAACCGCATCACCTTGCCTTCATACGGCAATCGGGTAAATTGCTTCTAAACGGCCGGTCCGCTTAAAACAAAATAAGCCTGGGGCACTTTTTGCTTACCGGAGCCCGCAGGCTAATGAATCTCCGCACTGAAGACAAGCTTTCCGGCATTAAATCCGCAGTTTTTCGTCATAATAAGAATCAAACACATCCAGTTCCTGACCGGCAGAGAGCTTGTATTTTTTTATCTTGCGCACTATGGTCGACTGATTGACCTTTAAAGCCCTGGCTACCTTTCTGGTGCTCCCGTATTTCTTCAGCGCCTGTTCGATCAGATGCTTTTCCACATGCTCAACCGCCTTTTTCAGCGGCATTATCTCCGAGAACATTATGTCGTTTTGCAGGGAGGAAAGGTTTTTGATGTTGCCGGGCAGGTGGATGGTCCTGATTTCGTCTGATTTTGTCATAACCATCACCCGCTCGATCACGTTTTCCAGTTCCCTGATGTTGCCCGGCCACGGATAGGCTGAAAGCCTGTCGATAACGTCAGGGGCAAAGCGCTTGTTAAACCCGTACTTTTTATTGATTTTCTCCAAAAAGTGCAAGGCCAGCAGCGGTATGTCCTCCCTTCGCTCCCTTAAAGGCGGAATTTCTATCGAAACCACGTTAAGCCGGTAGTAGAGGTCGTCCCTGAACTTCTCTTTCCTGACCATTTCCATCAGATCTTTATTCGTTGCCGCTACAATCCGGACGTCTACGGGAATGGGCTTCAGCCCGCCCACCCGGAGCACTTCGTGGTCCTGCAGGACCCTGAGCAGCTTTACCTGAAGATTCAGGGAAAGTTCCCCCACTTCATCCAGAAAAAGGGTTCCTTTTTCTGCCAGCTCAAACATGCCCGGCTTCCCCTGCTTTCTGGCCCCCGTAAAGGCCCCCGGCTCGTATCCGAACAGTTCGGACTCCAGCAGGTTCTCCGGAATGGCGCCGCAGTTTATCTTAATTAAAGGCCCTTTGGAACGGTGGCTCAAGCAGTGAATCACATTGGCAACTATTTCCTTGCCGACCCCGGACTCGCCGGTAATCAAAACGGTTGAGTCAACCTTGGCAACCTGCGCCGCCATATCGAGCACCCGCTTGGTTTTAGGGCTACTGGCAACGATATTGTCGTACTGCACATGCTGAATGCGCATCTGCTCCAGTTCGGCAGCGTATTTTTCGTTAAGCTGCTGCGTTTCCTCCAGTTGATCCCTGAGATTTACTATTTCCGTGATGTCCCTTACGTTAACGACCACTCTTTTGATGTTGCCCTCGTCGTCCATAACCGGTATGCCGGTTGCCATAATCTTTTGCCCTACCTTTTCCCCCTTTGTCATTTTCAACATTATCGTAACTTCTTTTTTAGCCTTAAGGGCACAGATGGCGGCCGACTCTGACCAGAACCCCTTATCTACCATTTCCTGGGCGTTTTTACCGACAACAAAATCCCTTGAAATTCCGCAAATGCGCTCCCAGGCGCTGTTAACCCTCAAAATAACGCCCTGGCCGTCCGTAATAAATATGCCGTCGTGGGAGGCCTCAAGAACCTGTTCAAGTTCGCTGGCAAAGCGGCGCGCTTCCAGAATTCCCATATTTCTGACAGGTATGAAAAAAGGCTCAGAACTGTCGTTCGAGGCGGGTATTGCGTTGTCAATAATCAAGTCGGGCCCCTCCCAAGCAGCAATTTTAAATTAATAATTAGCAAAAAATAAGCCTGCCTACTTACCTTTGCTGCATGTCTGGTATACATTTCGTCTCACAGGGCAGACTGTTTTATAAAATTTATTTTTTATCCGAATATTTGCAAAACCGGCCGGAATAAAGGAAATGGCCAGAACAAATTGAAGTACTAAACTATTAAATTTCAAACTCCGCTTGTTAAATGAAGGTGAAAAAAATGCACTGGAAAAATGCAGCTAAAAAAATCGCGATCATTACTGCCGTTATTCTGCTCTCTGCAACAGGTGCTGCAACCGCCGGCATGCCCTCAAACCACGATGATGGCTGCTGCAGTCAGAACTGGCAGAATACGGGCGGTTTAGGCCCGTGCGAGATAGTAATTCTTTATGGGGGGGAAACCGGATTTGAACTGCCGTTCTTTTATTATTTAAAAGAACTTGCGGTTTTCTTCACCCGGGCCAATGTTGACTATTACTACTACATCCATGACGGCTTTGACTGGAAGAACTGCGTGCCGGCCATTCCATGCCTGTCCCCGATGTAATGTTTTTTAAAAATTTAAAAAGTTCAATTTTAGTTTATACTGCAAAAGCCGGTCAAGAAAGCTGTAAATCATGGCATAAAAGTAAGCACTTGTAAACAGGCTGCTTTTAACCTTACGCTCAACGGTAAGCTTTAAGCCGGTTTATTCGGAGGGCTTCCGTTTTGCCGTTTCCCCCAAATTTTTCTCAAATTTTATGCTTCGTTGAAATAAGGCTCAAAACATATTCCAATAATTCTGCTGTAAGATGCTCGATATCGGAATTCAGCCTGTTCCTTTCCGAAATCAGTTGGTTCAGGCGCTCCTGCATTTCTTTGATAACTTTATACTGGCTGGACTCGGCCAGGTAATCGCGGGCCGCGGCAACAGAGTTCACAAACACGCCGGCACCCGGCACCACTTTTACCACTTCAGCCTCCTGGAGCAGGGAGAGGGCCCGCCGGATGGTTTCCGGAGAAACGTTGTAAAGCCCGGCCAGCGTGGAGCGGCCCGAAATCTTCTGTCCTTCTTTATATTCACCCTGGGCTATCCTTTCAGCCAGATCCATTGCAATGGTTATGTAGCGCGCAATATGTATTGAAGAATGGCCGTTGCTCTCCATAAACCCGCACCTTTTTATAAAAAATTCTTTAGTACATTATAACATTTATTTTTTGGTAAAAAACAGTCAAAATTGCGAGTTCACAAAAAGCGCGAAGGAAAACGCCTGCCTTCATCAGAACTGGCACCGGCTTTTCCGGGCTTCAATACAAATCCATCCGCAATTCCGCCCTGCTACAAGCTGTCAGCGAAGGAACCTGTACAATCTCCCTTTCCGGGTAGCGCAGCGCCGTAAGGCTTCCTCCTATTGCACAGCCCCGGTCAAGGCTTATGGTATTGTTTATAAACCCTGCCTTTGAAACAGGATTATGGCCGCATACAACCAGCGCCTCTCCCCTGTATTCTCCAACCCAGTGCGGAATGGCCGGAAGTCCTTGTTCAGTTGTTTCCCCCCTGGTTTCCCCGAAGAGGCAAAAGTTTTCTACCTGCTCCGTAACCTTTCCGGTCATGTCCGCCCGGATCCCGGCGTGGGAAACTACCAGCCTCCCCCTGTCCAGAATCAGGTATGGCGGGGCGTTGCGGATAAGCCGGAGAAATTCCTCCCTGAAATACGACCTTTTGTCTTCAGGCAGTGCTTCCACCTCGTCCAGTATCTTTTCCAGTCCCTGCCTGTTCCCGCCTTCTTTCCCCGCCAGGTAACGGCAGAGCCTCCGGCAGTAGTCGCCGGGAACGTAGAAGGCGTTTCCCGAGTCTACCATTGCTTTTGCCAGCCAGAAACTGTCAATGCTGCGCGGCCCCGGGCCGGCAATGTCACCCAGAAACACAACCTTTCTGCCAGACGGATGGGCATGGTAGTTGAACTGCCTGCGGTAGCCCAACCTGGCCAGGAGCAAGACCAGTTCACCGTAACAGCCGTGAACATCCCCGATGATGTCAAACGGCCCCGGCAAGGTTAACACGTGCCTTAAGATTTCTATTTTGAAGAAGGGGTCATTCAGGTCTTCATCTGTAACGACATAAACATCATCAAAGCCCTCACTGAAAGCACCATCGATAATGTGCCGGAGCTTTTTACTGGCCTTGATTATAACCGGCCTGATTACCCGGCGCTCCCGCCCGGTGTTACGCTCAAGGCATACATCCAGGGGGATATTGAAAACCAGGAGGGTAACATTAAAGCCGTATTTTCTGCCGATGCGGAGCAGTTCGCGGCGGGCCTGTCTGGCAATGGCGGTGGAATCGGCTACCGTAAAGCGGCCAAGGGACAGGCGGCGCTCGATCGTGTAGTGAAAAAGCCTGAATGCTTCCCTGGAAGCCGCCATATTTTCTTCATAATCGCTCACCAGGGCGCGGCAACGGTCGGAAGAGACTATCATTGTATCCTTGAAATACCGCAAAGCAAAGGTGGACTTGCCGCATCCCGGCGGGCCGCATAAAACCAGCAGCGTCGTTCCCGGCAAGGAGATTTTTTTCATACACTTGTTACCTCCGGCAGGTGTAACCGTTATACTTTTTAAGTCTGGCCTGTTCGGCAGCGCCATATCCGCCGTTTGTTAAAAAAGAAATCTTCTGTCGTTAGCCACGAAACATGATCATATGTTTTTATTCGAGATTTGTCGTTATTTGTTGGAAAATTATGAAAAAATATGGATTATTTCAGAAGGATCCGACCCGTTATTTGCAGAAACAGTCTTTTGTTACAGCAAATAACAAGAAAAGCGGGGACTGGTATGGTTAAAGCTCTCTTGTTTTTATTACAGGGCATTCCCGAAATGATGGGGATTTTGGCCTTCAGCCTGGCATTTGCCGGCGTCCCCCTCCGCTGGGGGGTTATAGCGGCCGTCGGAACGGTGCTGGCCGTAATTATTTATATAATCAGATCCCTCCCCCTGGCCTTTGGCCTTCATACAGCAGCAGCCCTACTCCTGGTAACCATTATTATCGCCAAAACAACCTGTGTTCCACCGAGCAAAAGTTTTATTTCAGTTTTTGCCAGTTTCTCCATCTTAGTAACACTAGAACTGATTATCCACGAATTTTTCTTTTTCCTAACCAAACAGGACCCCCAGGCCGTCATTTCAAACTATCTCTTGTGGAAGCTGATCGGACTGCCCCAGGCTTTTCTAATGATTATCCTGGCCCTCTTGATTGCCAGGCTTAAAACGCCCGTTGAAGGTGCGTGGAAAATATGAGCTATCTTCCCTTCAGCAGGCGCTGGGCTGGTTATCTGGCCGCCGCCGCCGGCCTTCCCCCGGGCAAAGAAGCCGTTCTGGCTTATGCCGTTGAAGTGCTGGCAATAAATTTAATCAACGTCCTCCTTGCCCTTGCCCTTGGCCTGCTGCTGGGCGTCCTGCCGGGCACGGCCGCCTGCCTGGTTGCGGCTGCTTTATTTAGGCACACCGCCGGAGGGGCCCACTCCAGCTCGCCCTGGCGCTGCGGGGCAATTACCGTCTCCGTATTCCCTTTAATGACCCTGGCGGCAGCCTCCCTCCCGCCGTTAAAAGAGCCGTTTGACGATATTCTGCCGGCCGCGGCCCTTTTAGCCGGATTTACGGCAATTATCCGCCTGGCGCCCGTAGACTGCCCTGCCGCGCCGGTCGTATCGCCTTTCAGGCGGAAAAAGCTGAAATCCCTTTCCCTGGCCGTCCTAACGATCCTGGCCGTTATACTGGTCTTGTTGCGCCGGAGCAACTGGACCGCCGCCCGGCAGGTCCGGTTCGGCCTGGTTTTCAGCATTTTTTGGGTCAGCTTTATGCTTACTGGACCAGGGCACCGGTTAATCTCGTTAATAGACGGGATAAAAAATAAAAAATAAAAAAACTAGGGAGGTGAAAACCGGTTATGAAATACAAACTTATCGGATTTCTGGCTACTCTGCTTCTGTTGCTGGCAAATCTCACATCGGCCTCGGCATGTTCTCTATCACAATATCAACCTGAAGTTCCGGAATCGCTCAGGAGGTAGAGGGGGAGGTGGTTATCCACCTCCTTTTTGTATAAACCGTCCTGCTGGGGGTATACAGGTGGGTTTAGAAAAGGAAACTCAAAGAAAAAGCGAATTATACGAGTACTTAACAACAACCCATATGCTATGCATTTTCATTCTGATATTGGATATGATATTGAGCAAAAATGTATTCAAAAGTATATATCCCGCAATTAACTTTCGCCTTTTTGTATTAATAAATTTGATAGGTTTTGGCGTTGTCTTCCTGTATAACACCAAAAACCAGTTGGATCGACAGAACCCCAAGCTGCACACCTGTATAGACATGGCTTATGTAACTTTGCCACTGTTTATGGCAATAATAAATTTTTATATCTTTAAAACCAGCCTCTATTACGCTAAAACAATTCTTTTCTTGCCCGTTTTAATTGCGTCCTCGGTCAAGGGAAAAGATACCGGCCTGACCATGTCTACTGTCTGTGCTGCAATTCTGGTATTCTACAAAGTTGCCGGGGAAAGAAGGCCCTTTCTGCAGGCCCTGGAGTCAGAACTGGTTTTCATCAGCATGTTATACGTCGTGGGCTGGTTCACCGGCGGGCTGACAGATATTGAAAGCCAGCACCGCAAACAGCTTAACGCCAATTTACAGGACCTGCGGGAAGAAGTGGCCAGGCGGGAGCAGGCCGAGGAACAGCTCAGAAAGCTGTCCAGCGCGCTCGAGCAAAGCCCCAGCATTGTTGTCATTGCCGACACCGGCGGCAGGATTGAGTACGTAAACCAGAAGTATACCCAGGTTACCGGTTACCTGCCCGAAGAAACAATCGGGGGAAATCTTTTTGCCGCTCAGGAATGCCAGCACCCCGAAATACACGCATTATGGAGTGCCGTCAATTCCGGCAGGGAATGGCGGGGAGAACTTCTCAGCCAGAAAAAAAACGGTGAATTTTACTGGGAATATGCCCTGATTTCACCTTTTAGAAACAGTGACGGAGTCATCACCCACCTGCTCAAAGTGGCTGAAGACGTAACCGGACGCAAGCAGATGGAAAAAGAAATGGCCCGCCTGGAACAGTTGAACCTGATCGGTGAAATGGCGGCCGGCATCGGCCACGAAATAAGGAACCCGATGACCACGGTACGCGGCTTTTTGCAGTTGCTTTGCGGCAAAAAGGAGTTCAGCAAGTACAGGGAATATTTCAGCCTGATGATAGACGAGCTGGACAGGGCAAATTCAATAATTACGGAATACCTGTCCATGGCCAAAAACAAACCGGTAGATAAAAAAATGCAAAGCCTAAACCAGCTTCTGAGCGCCATGGCGCCTTTAATTGAAGCAGACGCAATTAAAAACAATAATTACATCAAAATGGAGCTTTCGGATATTCCGGACCTGCTCCTGGATGAAAAAGAAATCCGCCAGCTCGTTCTAAACCTTGTCCGCAACGGGCTGGAAGCAATGCCTCCTGGTCAAAATCTTATAATAAAAACATATATGGAGGATAATGAAGTAATTTTATCGGTCAAAGATCAGGGCCACGGAATAGAACCCGGCGTGCTTGAAAAAATAGGCACTCCTTTTTTCACCACCAAGGACAACGGCACCGGTCTGGGGCTGGCGGTTTGTTACAGCATAGCTGCCCGCCACAACGCCTCGATTAAAGTGGAAACTTCCCCGAAGGGAACTACTTTTTACATCAAATTCAAAGTTCCGGCTTAACTTCCTTAAACGAAAATTTTAAGAATCATTAAGCCTGACCCGCATTGCTGCAGTTCTGAGTTGTGCGATGGCCGAAGGTATGTCGCCGGAGCCGAATACTGCCGAACCGGCCACCAGCACGGTAGCGCCGGCTTCCACGGCGGCCGCCGCGGTACTGGCGTTAATGCCGCCGTCCACCTGAATCTCCGCCTTAATGCCGCGCTCGTCCAGCATATTCCTGACCTGACGGATTTTTGGAAGCACTTCCGGAATAAACTGCTGGCCGCCAAACCCCGGATTGACGGTCATCAAAAGCACCAGGTCAGCCATGGGCAGAATGCATTCGATCAGGCGCGGTGAAGTAGCGGGGTTTAAGGCCACGCCTGCCTTAGCGCCTTTTTCTTTAATGGTGGACAGAGTGCGGTGCAGGTGCCTGCATGCCTCCGCGTGCACCGTAACCAGGTCTGCCCCGGCGGCTATAAACCGGTCGATAAAAACGTCGGGATTTTCTATCATCAGGTGAACATCCAAACACATCCGGCACCTGCCCTTCAGCGCTTCAACCACCAGGGGGCCTACCGTAAGATTGGGTACAAAATGGCCGTCCATAACATCTATATGGAGGTACTCCGCCCCGGCTTCCTCTGCCTTAAGAACGTCTTCCAGCAGGGCAGCAAAATTTGCCGACAAGATGGAAGGGGCCAGCTTTATCATCGGCGTCAGTACCTCCTCCGGTCCATTAATTCTTCAACAAACTCCACGTACTGCCGGTAGCGCGATTCTTCTATCAGGCCTTTTCCCACGGCTTCTTTCACCGCACAGCGCGGTTCCCTGTAATGAAGGCAGCCGGCAAAGTAACAGCCCTCCTGATAAGCCTCTATTTCCGGAAAGCATCCGGCCAGTTCCTCCGGCTTTAAATCCGGCAGGTCCAGGCTGGAGAAACCAGGAGTGTCGGCCACCAGCCCGCCTTCGGGGAGGGCAACCAGCTCCACGTGGCGGGTGGTATGCCTGCCTCTTTTAAGCTTTGCGCTTATTTCCCCGGTTTTTAAGTTCAATCCGGGCAGGATGGCATTTAAAATGGTGGACTTGCCCACTCCAGAAGGGCCGGCAAAAACGGAAACCCTGCCCCGCAGCGACTCCCGCAGCAGGCTCAAGCCTTCCCCGCTTCTGGCGCTGGTCGCCACCACCCGGTATCTTTCCCGGTACCTGGATATAAGCTCAATCCGGCCGCTTTCGGCCAGATCCACCTTGTTAAAGCAGATTAACGGCTCTATTTTATTCATGTGCACCACCACCAGGAAACGGTCCAGCAGCCTTGGGCTGGGGTCGGGGTCCTTGACGGCAAAAACGATGACTGCCTGGTCCACGTTTGCAACCGGCGGGCGTACCAGCACCGTGCGGCGCGGCAGCACCTCTTCGATCACTCCTGCCCGGCCGTGCCTTGGCTTCAAATAAACGCGATCACCCACCAGGACCTGCCTGTTCTCGTAGCGAAACCGCCCTCTCAGCAGGCACTCCCACTCCTGACGGCCGTCGAAAACGTAGTAATAACCGCCGTAAGCCCTGATCACAATTCCCTCTATCAGGCTACCATTGCTATTCAACGGATTTCTCACCAACCAGTTTTTTGTCTATATATACCTGTATTACCGCTTTACCGTAATAGGGCACTTCCTTAATCACCGTCTCACCCGGCGGATGGGTGTTGATGTAAGCTTCGCTGCTTCCCTGGACATCTTTGACCACTATTCTCAGCTCATGCTCTTTTTTATCATCCGGGATCTTTGCCTCAACCCTGGCCAGGCGCCTTGCCGGTCCGGGGCCGTTGCTGATGGTCACCTGTACCGAGGAACCTTCCTGCACTTCCATTCCCTTGGCCGGGTTCTGGCTGATTACCTGCCCGGGCAGGTAATCGGTACTGGTGGCCCTGCCCACGTTCTCATCCAGCTTCAGTTTTACTCTTTCCAGTTCTGCCCTGGCCCTGTCCAGGGTCAGGCCAGTCAGGTCCGGCACCTGGCAGGTTACAGGCTGCTGTCCCTTGCTGACGTACAAAATCACTCCGGAACCCTTTGAAAGCCTGGCCCCGGGCTTGGGATCCTGATCCAGCACCTCCCCCTGCAACCGGTCGCTGAACCTTTCCTGAACATCGGCCACGTTTAACTCGCTCTGGCTTATTTTTATCCTGGCATCTTTAAGCTGCAAGCCAATTACATCCGGCACGGTGCGGTATTCCGGCCCCTGGCTGACGGAAAGGGCAATGGTGCGGGTAACCTTAACTTTGGTCTCGGGAGGAGGGTCCTGGGAAATCACCCGGCCCTGAGGAACGCTCGGGTGATAGCTCCTGGTCACCTGGATGTTTTTAAAGCCTTGCTTTTGAAGAATTCCTTGCGCCTCTTCCAAAGTCATTCCTTCTACGTCCGGCACGGTTGTTTCGGGCACATTGACGTAGTACTGGAAGGCTGCCAGGCTTACGCCCACAAGGCACAAAACTATCAGTGCCGCCCACAGCCAGCCCGGCCGGCGCCTTTTTACCCTTCTTCCTCCGGCTTGTGTCTTTATTTCCTCCTCAGCCGGCCTGACGGGGGAAATTACCCTGGTTGCAAACTCGTCAACTGGAACGGCCCTGTTAATCTCCCCCGCCACTGTGGCGTACAGAGATTCGAGATCCGCCGCCATATCCCCGGCGCTCTGGTAACGCTCATGCGGCACCTTGGCCATGGCCCGGCAGATAATCTTTTCCAGGCCGGGTGGCACCGACGGGTTCACAAAGGAGGGACGGGCCGGTTCCTCCTGGATGTGCTTTAAGGCCACTGCGATGGGGGTTTCTCCCTGGAAGGGCAGTACTCCTGTTACCATTTCGTACAGTACAACACCCAGGGAATAAATATCCGACTGCGGCCCGGCGGTTTCACCCCGCGCCTGCTCGGGAGAAAGGTAGTGCACCGATCCAAGCACCGTATCGGTTTGGGTAAGAGTAGCCGCCGTTGCTTCCCTGGCAATTCCAAAATCGGTAAGCTTCGCCCGCCCCCACCTGGTAATCAGAATATTTTGCGGTTTGACGTCGCGGTGCACAATCTGGTTTTCATGAGCATGCTGCAGCGCCTCGCTGATCTGGCGGGCAATTTCTACGGCCCGCCCGGGCTGCAGGCGCCCCTGCCCCCTGATCAAGTTTTTCAAATTGTCCCCTTCTACATACTCCATCACCAGGTAATGGGTTTTATCTTCCCGCCCAACGTCGTAAATGCTGACAATATTGGGATGGGAGAGGCTGGCAACGGCCTGGGCCTCCCTGCGAAAGCGCCTGACGAAATCTTCATCGCAGGTAAACTCGGGGCGGAGAACCTTGACAGTGACCAGCCGGTTTAAAAAGGTGTCTCGCCCTTTGTAAATAATGGCCATGCCACCGCCGCCTAGCTGTTCCAGTATTTCATAACGGTTACCCAACAGTTTTCCAATCAAAAACTTTCACCCCTAATCTATTTTAAGCAATGCGGCAATTTCTATAAGAATCGCAAAAAATCCAAGAGGGTGCTGCCTGTCCGGGCTTCTTTCGCCTTAAATCCTGTTAATATCCCCTGGCCGCGGCAGCAGCCAGAAGCCTGCCGGCAACGGGAGCGGCTACCCGCCCGCCGGACCCGGCGTTTTCCAGAACCACCGCCACCGCCAGCCTGGGTGCTTCCGCCGGGGCAAAGCCGATAAACCAGGCGTGGGTCTGGCCGCCGGGATTCTGAGCAGAGCCCGTTTTGCCGGCCACCTGCAGTCCGGATACTTCAGCCGCACTCGCCGTGCCGGAGCGCACCGCCTCCAGCATGCCTTTCTTAATCGTCCCGGCAATTTCTGGAGTGGTTGCGATAAGCCAGATCTTGTGCGCTGCTTTATAAACGGCCCTTCCCATGGAGTCCCGTACTGTTTCCACCAGATACGGGTGCATGATTACCCCCCCGTTTGCTATGCCCGCCGCAACCAAGGCCATATGCAGCGGGCTTACCAGCACCTCACCCTGACCGATGGCGCTGCTGGCCAGTTCGGCCGGGGTCAATCTTGCAACTGGGGCCATCGTCCCGGGCCGCACCGGAATGCCGGGAGCAGGGTCCTGGTCAAGGCCAAAAGCCCTTACGGTGCGGTAAAAATCGTCCGCTCCAAGATTTAAGCCCATTTGGGCAAAAGCGGTATTGCAGGAAACGGCCAGGGCTTTAACCAGGTCCACTTCACCGTGAGCGGCCAAATCGTCAAGCCTGTAACCGTCCACCATCAAGTAGCCCGGACAACTGAACTTCGCACCGGCCAGGCTTGCATTTTTAGCCAGGGCGCCGGCTGCTGTAACCACTTTAAAGGCCGAACCGGGCGGGTAGGCCCCCTGGACGGCGCGATTCAAGAGGGGCGCCGCACCGTCCTGCACCAGATGCGGCCACAATTCTTCCAGACGGTTGGGATCATAGCCCGGACTGGAGGCCATGACCAGCACGGCACCGGTCCTGACATCCAGCAGGACGGCGGCTCCCCGCCTTTCCCCCAGCAAATCCGCGGCCAGCGACTGCAGATAAGAATCGATGGTAAGGATAACGTCACCGCCTGCCTGTTCCCGGCCGGCCAGCCTGTTTACCAGGTTTCTGACCCGGTCGGGACCCTCCATTCCCAGGAGATACCGGTCATAAGCCGATTCAATGCCGGTTCTTCCATAACGGTCTGAAATATATCCTACAACATGCACGGTATCGGCCCCCAGGGGATAAACCCGCCTGCCTTTGCCGTCGGAAAGCTCTGTCCTGGCCAGTTCGATGCCCCTGCTGTCGTAAACGGTTCCCCGCCGGATACGCGCCTCTTGCTCTTGAAAGCGCCGATTGTACGGATTTGCGGCCAGAACCGGGCCCTTCACCACCTGAAGATAGGAAAGATATAATATTAGTATTGAAAACAGCCCTAGCAGAAGGTAGCCAAGTTTTAAAATATTATTCTTCATAGCTGCTTTCTGCCTCGCCCGATATATTCAGCAACAGTCCCAGTAAAATAAAATTTGCCACCAGGGAGCTGCCGCCGTAACTCATAAAAGGGAGCGTAACCCCGGTCAGCGGCAAAAGCTTGGTAACCCCGGCAATGATGATGAAAGCCTGCAGCCCCAGAAGAGCTGTGAACCCGGCGGCGGCCAGCGCTTCGAAATCGCCGCCGGCCCTGATGGCAATCCTTATTCCGCGATAAATGAACAGCATAAATAAAATCATAACTCCGGCGCCGCCCGTAAATCCCATTTCCTCGCAGATGGCGGAGAATATGAAGTCAGTGTGCACGGCCGGAATAAACCCCGGATAACCCTCTCCCAGGCCGGTCCCTAGAATTCCGCCCGATCCTATGGCAAACAGGGACTGAACCACCTGGTAACCGGCGGCATCTATATGCGGCCAGGGGTTCAGCCATATTTCCACCCTGCTCCGGACATGGTCAAAAAGGCAGTAACTTGCCGCTGCCCCCGCCAGAAAAAGCCCCAGGCCGAAAAGCGTATAAAAAAAACGCGAGGTGGCGGCATAAACCATGGCCAGAAAAGTGCTGAAATAAATTAAAGCGGTGCCGAGATCCTTCTGGAAAATGAGAAGTATCAGGGACACACCCCACATTGCCACAAGAGGCCCCCACTCCTGAGGGCCGGGAACCATCAGCCAGCCCAATCGCCTGGTGCCGGCGGTCAAAACCACCTTGTTCTCCGCCAGGAAGCTGGCCAAAAAAAGCACCACCAGAATTTTGACAAACTCTGAGGGCTGAAATTGAAACAGCCCGAAATCCAGCCAGCTTTTTGCGCCTCCCTGCTCTTTGCCGAAGAAAATTGGCAAGATTAAAGCCACCAGTCCCGCCAGGGCATACAAGTATTTATAGTCGCCGAGAGAACGCAAGTTTGTCAGCAGTGCGGTGGTCGCGGCCAGCGCCAGAAGCCCCGTTAACAGCCAGGCCAACTGGCGGATTCCGTAAGCCGGCTCCAGCCTGAACAAAAAAACCAGCCCCGTAGCCGAAAGAGCAGCCGTTATGGGCAGTAAAAAGCGGTCTCCCCTGTATCCGCCATAACTCCAGTACAGATTGACCAGGAGGAAGGCACCTGTGGCAACCAGCCCGGCAAAAAGGGCCCGCCTTCCCGCCGCTCCGGGCACACCCAGGTAAAGCACCATCATACCTGCAATGGTATAAATCCCGCTTAAAAAAAGTAGGTTGCGCTCTGCCGCCCGGTCGCGGACAGCCTTTCCGGACAGTATTTTCCGGTAGCTTTTCCGCCTTGCCCTGCCTGAATCCATTCACAAGCCTCCATAAAGTATAAATACGTATGCAGTCAAGCAAATTGCGGGGTGACTCTACACTGCACCGACCAAACTGTACCATCACAAAACAAGGATGAAAAAAGCAGGAATACTGCTTTTTTATTTATGAACATACCCTTTGCAGCGGCGCTGGTCCAGTCCGAAGCAATCCGCGGCAATGCGAGCACCGGACTGAACGGCAGCAATGTGCGGCCCTCAAGAATTCTCCCGCTAAAGCTCCACCAGAATGATCGTAACGTTATCCGTGCCGCCATACTGGAATGCCTTTAACAAAAGGGTTTGAACCGCCGCTTCGAGCCCCGGCGAAGTAAAAACGGTAGACATAATCTCTTCCGCCCGCAGGTACCCGGAGAGCCCGTCGGTGCAAAGCAGAAGCAGGTCACCTGGCTTAATGCCTACTCTTTTAAGATCAACTTCGAGAAAGGGACTGGTTCCTAATGCTCTGGTAAGTACGTTACGGTGCGGGTGGGAAAGCGCCTGCTCTTCTGTAATGCCGCCGTTTTTCACCAGTTCCTGGACAAGCGAATGGTCCTCGGTCAGCCTGACTATCAATCCGTCCCGCAGCAGGTAGGCACGGCTGTCTCCCACCTGGGCCACCAGTATTTCATTTAAGCACCTCAGACAGGCTGTTACGGTCGTACCCATTCCGGCCAGTCGCGGATTCCGGAGGGCCAGTTCGTAAATCGAACGGTTGGCTTCTTTTACCGAGTCAATCAGGGCATTTTCCGGCCTCTCCCCATTTCCAAGCCTTTTTTTAAGTTCACGTTCCATTAGCACCAGCGCCATGCTGCTGGCTACCTCCCCGGCCTGGTGGCCGCCCATTCCGTCAGCCACAGCAAACAGGCCTATTTCAGGCGACACAATCAGGCTGTCTTCATTTGCGGCCCTGACCGGCCCGGTATCAGTTACCTGAGCCCACCTCATACCCCCACCTCACAAACTGAAAAGTCACGCCCCCGATTCTTAACCTGTCCCCGTCGGCCAGGACGGTAGGCTGGCCGACCTGCAGCCCGTTTAAAAAGGTGCCGTTGGTGCTCTTTAAGTCCTCCAGCCAGTACTGGCCCTCTTTAAAATAAATGCGGGCATGCCGGGTTGAAGTGTACGAATCCCTGATTCTGATATCGCTGCCTGCACCCCTGCCGATAATAATTTCCCTCCCTATCGCAAACGATTCCCCGGGCAGGAGTTCCAGCAGGCTGCTTTCAACAACCGTAATTCTGCCGCCTCCGGTTTTTCCCCCGCCGGATGTCCGGACCGGCAGAAGCCCGGCCTGCATCCCTGCGGTGCCCCGGAGATCGCCAACCATCCACTTAACCAGCTTAAATATAAAGATAAACAAAAGCAGCAAAAAAATGTATCTCAAAAGCGTTAGCGCTGCTAGAATCACATTTACTCCACCTTGAATATAAATACTGTCGTTCCCAGGGTTATAACATCGCCGGGCTCAAGCGCCTTGCTGTTAATTCTTACACCGTTGACCATGGTTCCGTTCGTGCTGCCGAGGTCTGTAATTGTATACCGGCCGCGATGCAGCTCAAGGCGGGCATGGCGGCGCGATACGCTGCTGTCATTAAGCACTATGTCGCAGCCCTCCCGGCGCCCTATAATCATTGAAATATCGCCCAGCTTAAAAACTTTTCCCCGGTCCGGGCCTGCCTTAACCTGAAGGTAACCGTGAACAGGAGCCGGTGCTTCCATCCGGAAAGAGTCCCTGACTGAAACAAACCGCTGGGTGTTTTCTATAGATTCTCCTGCCTCCAAGCCGCCCTCCCCAGAGGGAATCGCGCCGAACTCCGATTCCACCTTCATGCCGCCTGAAGGCACAGTTTCATCCCGGCTGAATTTTACGTCAGGCGGTCCCGCCAGAGTGTATTTTTTTTCTTCAGCCTTTTGCCTGATGTATTCCTGCAGTTCCCCGGACAGCAGGGAGGCGAACTGAGAAATGTTTTCCCAGTCAGAAGGGTGCAGGTGGACATTATACCGGTTTGGCACATAAATGTTGCTGATGCTGACCCTTCTGGCATCTCTCATTTCCCTGGCCAGCTTCTTGGCTATTTCCACCGGCTGAATGCGGCCGCCGAATTTGTCCTTAAAAAACCCTTCTATGTATTTTTCCAGGCTTCCCTCTAAATCGGAAAACAGACGCATTCATACTCACCCTCTGGTATTCAGTCTTTCCCCCATCACCGCTATTTTTCTCCTCAATTGCCCGCAGGCAGCATCAATGTCGGCACCCAGTCCGCGCCTGACGGTCACGGCCAGACCGTGCCTTTCCAGAATCTTTTTAAAAAGTTCTACCTGCAGCCTGGAGGGAGTTTTAACGCCCCTCTCAGGTACCGGATTGGCCGGGATCAGGTTTACATGACACGGCATTTTTCCCTTCAACAGCCTTACCAGTTCCTCCGCATGTTCTTTCCTGTCATTTACTCCTGCCAGAAGAGCATACTCAAAGGTAACCCGCCTGCCCGTCTCCTGGGCATAATCGCGGCAGGCAGCCATCAGTTCTGTTAAGGGGTATTTTCTATTTACAGGAACCAGAATGTCCCTGAGCCGGTCGTTTGGCGCATGCAGCGACACGGCCAGGGTCAATGCCAGCTTTTCCCGGGCCAGCCGCCTGATGCCGGGAACCAGGCCACAGGTTGACACGGTAATGTGGCGGCACCCTATATGCAGCCCGTACGGCGCGGTAACATTTTTAATAAAAGTCAGAGTCGCATCATAGTTATCCAGAGGCTCACCGGAACCCATCAAAACCACGCTGCTTATACGCTCCCCGGTATCCCGCCGAATGCCCAGCACCTGATCGTAAATTTCGCCGGGGCTTAAGTTCCGCGTCAGCCCACCCAGGGCGGAGGCGCAAAAGCGGCAACCCATGCGGCACCCCGCCTGGGTTGATACACAAACAGAATTGCCGTAGGCGTGCTTCATAAAAACGCTTTCCACCGCCTGGCCGTCAGGCAGGCCAAAGAGATATTTTACTGCGTCTTTTTTTGAGGAAACCTTTTTAGCCAGAATTTCCGGCCGGCTGATAACGGCCGCGGCATCCAGCTTTTCTCTTAAATTTGCAGGAAGATTTGTCATTTCCCGAAAAGATTCTGCGCCTTTCTGGAACACCCATATTGCTACCTGTCCGGCCCGGTACCTCTCGGCTCCCATTCCGGTCAAAAGCCTTTCCAGGCCGGCCAGAGTAAGATCCTTTACATTTATCCTGTCACCGACCACGGGCGAGCCTTCCTTCTTACAGAAACTATTCTCCACCATTTTACCCGATTCCTTTTTTTCTCATCCTGGCTATAAAAAAGCCGTCCATACCATGCCGATATGGCAATACCTGTAAAAAACCGCCCTTCAGCGTCCCTTCAAAATCCAGGCCTGCCGGCAAAAACGGCGAGAGGTCCTCCAGAACAAACTGCGGGTGCTTATCCAAAAACCATTCCACCTGCCTGAGGTTTTCTTCCCGGGTAATGGTACAGGTGCTGTATACTATTACGCCGTTTTTTTTCAAACATCGGGCGACACCTTCCAGAATCTCCCTTTGCAACTGGATTATGGCTGGCAGTTGGCCGGGCTCTTTGCGCCAACGGGCATCAGGCCGCCTCCTTAAAACACCCAGGCCGGAACAGGGAGCATCCACCAGGATAAAATCGGCCTTGTTATAGAGATTTTCCGGCAATTCCCTGGCATCGCCGGCAAGCCCCTCAACGATATTAATGCCAAGGCGGGAGCAGTTTTCTTTTATTAACACCAGCTTATGGGGATGTATATCCACGGCCAGGATCCTGCCCCGGTTTTCCATCAACTGCGCCAGGTGGGTAGTTTTTCCCCCAGGCGCGCTGCAGGCATCGATTACAAAGGCGCCGGGAGCCGGCATTAAGGCCCTGCCGGCCAGCATAGAGCTCTCATCCTGAATTTGAAACAGCCCTTCTTTAAATGACTGAAGCGAGCCGATGGAAAAAAAGCCGTCAATCTTCAATCCTTCAGGCGCAAATTCGGTTTCCGACACGGTCAACCCCTCATTTCTTAATCTTTCGGCCAGGCCATCCCTGGTAATCTTGAGGGTGTTGGTACGCACCGTATTCGGAGCAGGCCCGTTGTTGGCCCGGCACAGGGCAACGGTGTGATCCAGGCCGAACTCTTTTAACCAGCGCTTCACCATCCATACCGGGTGGGAGTAGCGCAGGGATATATGTTTTACAGGGTCATCCTCCAGAGCGGGGAAACTTATTTCATTAAGCCGGCGGGAGATATTGCGCAGCACGCCGTTAACAAACTTAACGGTTCCGGCATGCCCGTATTTTCGCGCCAACTCGGCCCCTTCGTTGCAGACCGCCGAAGGCGGCACCCGGTCCATAAACATCAACTGGTAGACGCCGAGCCTGAGAATGTTAAGCACCGTCCGGCTTTGCGAACTTAAGGGCTGTTTGATAAACTGCTCCAGCACCCAGTCCAGGGTATTAAGCGAGCGCAAGGTGCCATAGGCCAGTTCGGTAGCAAAAGCCCGGTCAAGTTTGCCGGGCCGGTGTTTTTCCAGAACCTGGTTTAAGGCCAGGTTGGCGTATGCACCTTCTTCCTCGACTGCATTGACCACCTTAAGAGCCAGTTCCCTGGCGGACAACCCGGTCAACCTGTTCACCCTTTCCCTGTGGCATGATAAAAAAACGAATTGCTTCCTCCACAGCCGGCACCCTTACCTGAGTATTGAAGCATGGGCCGAAAGGCCGTTCGTTGGTTACGCCCAGCACCGGGATGGGATTTGAATCCTGGATGCCGCTGGTAAGATCGCGCTCGCATGCTATGGCGACAATGGCGCGAGGATGATATTCCTGGACAAACTTCCGCGCCAGGGTGCCTCCTGTAGCAATGCCGACTTTTATTCCGTACCTGTCCCGTAAATCAAGGAGTTTGCTGATCACGCACCTGCCGCAGCGGCGGCAGTTGTCAATATTTACCGTAATCTTGTGGGGGCAGTCGCTGTTCTGCAGGCAGTGCGGCACCAGCAGTAAAACCTGGGCGGGCAGCAAACTGAACAGCTTTGACCGGACCAGGCCGTTATTGACCTCGATAAACGAACTTTTTATTCTGTCCTTGTCAATTTTAAAAATCCTGCCTATAAACAGGGCAATTGGAAAGAAAATATTCACAGCAACCCGCATAGGCCCATGCAGGACTGTGATATCCCTGGCGTAAAGAATGGTCAGAACTATCCCTCCGATGCCAAAAGCCGCCACAACCATGCCGCCCACCAGCAGTCCTGCCAGCGCCAAAAGCAGAACCTGGTCGAAAATGGTCTTCGACGGGCTTAAGGCAAGGTACCATATAACTGCCAGAACGGTTCCGGCACCCAGTAAGCTGACGCTTAAGAGGCCGATAAAAAGTCTCTTGCGCGCCGTAAAGTTTTTCGATTCCACCTTGATTTTCCTCCGGCGGCAAGGATTAGCCGCAATACCGCACTTTGTATTTGATGAATGTATTTTCATGCCTTTCCGTGATGCATGCCTTCATACAAAATTACGAACAAGCCTCGCCCAGAACAATTCCTTCGGGCATTGGTGTCCCCCTCAAAAAATCGCCGGCGCTCAGACGCCTTGCCCCCTGCAATTGAAGCTCGGTGACGGCAATCCGCCCCCTGCCTGTGCCTACAACAATCGCATTGCGGCCGGCAGACATCACTTGACCCGGCTTTAACGCTGCCCCTTCTTCTTCCACAACAGCAGCGCGCCAGATTTTTAGCACCTTGCCGGAAAAATACGTCCTTGCCCCGGGCCAGGGGTTCATCCCCCTGATCTGGTTAAAAATGTCACGGGCAGTCCTGTCCCACCTGATCAGCTCGTCTTCGGTCTTGAGCGGCGGTGCATAAGAGGGAATACCCTGCTGCGGCACTCGCGGAGCCATGCCCTGCCCGACCAACTCAAGGGTCTGCACCAGCAGCCGCGCCCCTAAAACGGCCAGTGCATCGTGAACGGTACCGGCTGTATCTTCCTCCGTAATGGCGACGGCTTCCTGAAGAATCATATCGCCGGTATCCAGTCCTTCATCCATGAACATGGTGGTAATACCGGTCTCTTTTTCCCCGTTGATAACAGCCCAGTGAATCGGGGCAGCACCCCGGTATTTGGGCAGCAAAGAAGCATGAACATTTATGCAGCCATATTTTGGAATGGTTAATATGTCCGGCGGAATGATCCGGCCGTAGGCAACCACCGCTATCACCTGGGGTGACAGCTTTTTTAACAGGGCAGTGAAATCCGCATCCTTTATTTTTAAAGGCTGAAAAACCGGTATGTTCAAAGCATGTGCTGCTTGTTTCACCGGAGGCGGCGTTTCCTTTCTGCCCCTGCCCCTGGGGCGGTCGGGCTGGGTCACCACAGCAAGCACATCATGTCCTGCCTCCACCAGAGCCTTTAGTGACGGCACCGCAAAATCCGGCGTACCCATAAACACTACCCGCATATCTCACCCTGCCTTAATTATCACAATAAATCATAAAAACAGAAAGGCTTAATCCTCTTTTGGTACCAGTTTTCTAATATTTTTGGCCTTTTCAATAAACAAAATACCGTCCAGGTGGTCTATCTCATGCTGAAGCGCCCTGGCCAGGTAGCCTTTGGCTTTTACTTCAAGCGGCTTGCCGCGGCGATCCAGCCCTTTTACTTCAATAACGGAGGCCCGGGTTACATCGCCCACAATCCCGGGTATGCTCAGACAGCCTTCAGAATCGGTTTCATGCCCGGCGCAGCTGGTAATTACCGGGTTGATCATCTCCAGCAGCCCCTCCCCGACATCAACCACAATCACCCGCTTTGATACGCCGATTTGCGGGGCTGCCAGGCCCACACCTCTGGCATGGTACATCGTCTCGGCCATATTGTCCAACAGCTTTATTATGTTCTGGTTAATCTTCGGCACCTCTTTTGCTCTTTCCTTGAGAATGCGGTCTCCCAGCTCGACTATCTTGTAAACCGCCAAAGCCTTTGCCTCCTTAAAAATTATTATACCTTAAAACATCCCCTGGGGGTTAATATCAACATTAACAGCTACCTTAAAGCGCCGGTCTCTTTCTAACTCGGCCAGCCCTTCCCTGATAATTTCCTTTATATTTTCGCGCCGCCTGCCTTTTAAAACCAGCTGCCAGCGGAAATGGCCCTTGATTTTGCTCAGCGGCGCCGGAGCCGGGCCCAGGATTTCAACCCGACAGTTTCGTCCGGATACCAGCCTGTCAAGCAGTTCTTTGGACTTTTCGGCTCCTTTCCTGACTTCCTCTTCATCTTCATGGGTGAACAGGAGCCTGGCCAGGTGGCTGAAAGGCGGATAGCCGAGCACACGCCTGACAGCCATTTCGCTCCGGTAAAACCCCTCGTAGTCGTGCGCTGCCGCCGCCGATATACTGTAGTGTTCGGGGCTGTAAGTCTGAATCAGCACTTCGCCGGGCAAGCCGCCGCGCCCCGCCCTGCCCGCTACCTGGGTCAACAACTGAAAGGTGCGTTCTGCCGCCCTGAAGTCCGGCATGTGCAGGGCGGTGTCGGCGTTTATTACTCCCACCAGGGTTACTCCCGGCAAATCCAGTCCCTTGGCAATCATTTGAGTGCCGATTAAAATATCATACAGCCCGTCCCGGAAGGCATCCAAAATCTTCTGGTGAGAGCCTTTTTGCGCGGTCGAGTCGCTGTCCATGCGCACTATCCGCGCTTTGGGGAAAATCTTTCGCGCTTCTTCCTCCACCTTCTGGGTACCTGCTCCAAAATGGCGGATGTAACGGCTCCCGCAACCGGGGCACAGGCCAGGCAGGACGGCCAGGTGGTTGCAGTAATGACAGCGCAGCCGCCCCTCCAGGTGGTAGGTAAGGGATATGTCGCATCTGGGGCATTTTAAGACCAAGCCGCACTCCCGGCATACCACTACGGTTGAATATCCCCTCCGGTTTAAAAAAAGGATTGCCTGCCCGCCTCTCTCCAGGCACCCGTTTAAAGCATAAAGCAGGGGGCGGCTGAAAATTCCCCTATTTCCTTCCCTTATTTCCTGCCGCAGGTCTATCACCCTTACCCGCGGCAAAGGGCGTTCGTCCACCCGGCGGGGCAGCTTTAAAAGTTTATACGGGCCGCCAGAAACAGCCCTGGAAAAAGACTCCAGGGAAGGAGTAGCGCTTCCTAGCACAACTACCGCACCGGCAAGCTGGGCCCTCTTCAAAGCAATCTCCCGGGCATGGTAGCGCATATGATCATCTTGTTTGTATGACGGTTCGTGCTCTTCGTCGATGATAAAAAGCCCCGGCCTGGGACAGGGCGCAAAAACGGCCGACCTGGTCCCCAGAACCACAGACGCCTGACCTTCCTTCACCCGCCGCCACTCCTGATACCTTTCCCCGCCTGAAAGCGCGCTGTGTAATACCGCCACCTGCCCGCCGAACCGCCCGCGAAATAGTTCCACCATCTGCGGGGTCAGCGATATTTCCGGAACCAGGGCAACAGCCTGGCGCCCCGTTTCCAGCGCAGCGGCAATAGCCCGGAGGTAAACTTCGGTCTTGCCGCTGCCGGTTATTCCATGCAGGAGAAATACGTCAAACCTGCCCCGGTCCAGGGAAGCCGAGATCTCTCTCAAAGCCGCCTCCTGATCCTGGTTCAGCGTCAGGCTGCCGGTTTTTATCATATCTCCTGGAGCGTCCTGGAGATAAGCAGGCATCACGGCGGATACTTTCAGCAGGCCCTTTTTGAGCAGTGCATCCACCGTTTTTGACGATGTCATGGCAGCGGCAGCCAGTTCACTTTTAGTCAACCCGGGGCAGCCGGCAGCTTTTTGCAGGACCGCTAACTGCTTGGGAGAACGTCCAAGCAAACTCAAAGCTTTTTCCATCTCCGCTCCGGCAAGCGCCGGGTATACCAGCACATCTGCCCGGCGGGAAGCCTTTACCTGCAGCCTGGGCGAGAGGATGCGGGCAAAAGCCTCGGCGGTGCTGCAAAGATAATTTTCCGCCATCCAGCGGGCCAGTTCCAGCAGTTCAGGCGTAAATACCGGTCCTTCGTCAATAACCCCGGCAATTTCCTTGATCCTCACTTCGCCTGGGGGAATCCCGAAACCCACCACATAGCCGGTTAGATGCCTGTTGCCGAACGGCACCGTTACCATTGAACCAACTGCAATTTTATCCCTGTAATCAGGGGGGATGGCATAGTGAAATACCCGATCTGTATTCCGGGAACTGAGATCAACTATGACTTCGGCAAAAGAGACGGTTTCTCCCATTGTATCCTCCAGAAAATATTTAAAAAACTGCATCTTAATAGCAGAATCAAAACCCAATCTTTTTAAAACCGGGGGAAGCTGTCAAGCGGGCATATACTAAAATCCCGCCGGGCGGGATCTTAGTCTTTTCAGCAAAATTACTGCTGCACCTTGCGCAATGCCTGCACCTCGTCGAGAATGCGGTGGGCCAGTAAAAGTTTATCCATTTTTGGAAGAGGCACGGTCCTTCCGCCGGGATATACTAATCTGGCAATATTTGTATCTGAACCAAAACCGGCTCCCGGCTGGGTCACATCGTTTGCCACCAGAAGGTCAAGATTTTTGCTCTCCAACTTCTGCCGGGCGTTTGTTTCCAGTTCTTCGGTTTCAGCCGCAAAACCAACCAGAATCTGATGCTTTTTCCTCCTGCCCAATTCCGCCAAGATATCCGGGTTCTTCTCCAGCTCGATGGTAAGATCCCGGCCGTGCTTCTTAATTTTTTGGGGGGACACTGCCTTTGGCCTGTAGTCGGCTACGGCGGCCGATTTCACCACTACATCTGCGCCGGGGAAGTGTTCCATGACCGCATCGTACATCTGCAACGCCGTCTCCACCCTGATTAACTCCACCCCGTGCGGAGGTTTCAAAGAGGTGGGCCCGCTGATAAGAATTACCCTGGCCCCCCTGCGGGCCGCGGCGCAAGCCATGGCATAACCCATTTTGCCTGAACTGCGGTTTGAAAGGTAGCGCACAGGATCAATCGGCTCCACCGTGGGGCCGGCAGTTACAATAACGGTCAAGCCGCTCAGATCTTTCTCAGGAACAAGGAGAGTTATAATCTTTTCCATTATGTCATCCAATTCGGCCAGCCTGCCCTGCCCTTCGGCGCCGCACGCCAGCCTGCCTGTTTCCGGTTCAACAAAGTGGTACCCGAGCTCTTTTAGCATATCCATATTCCGCCGGACCACCCTGTTCCTGTACATATTAACATTCATTGCCGGGCAAAACAGCACGGGACAGGTGGCGGCCATAATGACGGTGGAGAGAAGGTCGTCTGCAATGCCGCAGGCCACCTTTCCAATAATATTGGCGGTGGCGGGGGCAACCACAATTAAATCGGGACGGGTGGCCAGTTCTATATGCTGCACGCCGCCCTGCGCCGCCTCGAACAGTTCTGTGCGAACCCGGTTGCCGGAAAGGGTCTGAAAAGTAAGCTGTCCTACAAATTCCCGGGCCGATCGGGTCATTATCACCTGTACTGACGCCCCGCCAGCCTTAAGATTGCTTACCAGTTGCGCGGCCTTAAAAGCGGCAATGCCGCCGGTAACGCCTACAGTTATGCTTTTTCCAGCCAGCATGATTTTCCTCCAGCAAGAAAAGGACACCTTCTTAAACATGGTTGTTCGAAGGTGTTGCTCCTTAAGTTTTTACACGCTGTCCATCTTCCTTAAAATATCCGATGCCGCACTATTTAATGCCTGACCTGGTCCTTTTGTATCCCACCTTGTTCTGGGCAATTTCCATTAGGGCGGCTGTTACCGGCTTCATGACAGCCGCCCCGTCAGCCTTGGTTTTTCCCCTCTCGGTGAGTTCCCTGGCCCGTTTGGCAGCTACCACAACCAGGGTGTACCGGCTGTCAACCTTTTCTAAAAGCTCATCGAGAGACGGTTGGTTCATAGCTACCCTCCAATTGCAGTTTTTAAAAGTTGTAACTCTATCTGAGAAACTGCTCAAAGAACCGTTTAAAATAACGCGGGCGGGATTTTTCAGCCATTATTATGGCCTCAACCTTGCCCGCCGCACGTCCAATATCGTCATTAACCACGATATAGTCATACCGTTCGGCCAGTTTAATTTCATCTGCACTACAATTCAAGCGTTTTTCAATTTCTTCGGGCAAGTCCAGACCGCGTGAAACAAGGCGTAACGACAGTTCGCTCCTGGACGGCGGGATAAGAAAAACCAGCACGGCTTCGGGAATTTTTTCCTTTACCTGAAGGGCGCCTTGAATATCAATCTCGAGAATTACATCCTCTCCCCGGCCCAGCGCCTCCTGCACAAAACGGCGGGGAGTGCCGTAGTAGTTGCCGTACACCTCTGCCCACTCGAGGAACTGCCCTTCTTCTATCATTTTCTTGAAGGTTTCTTTTTCTAAAAAATAATAATGGACGCCGTCTTCCTCACCTTCCCGGGGCGGCCTGGTGGTAGCGGAAACAGACAATACCATTGAAGGATTATTCTGCAGGAGGGCCCTGCAGACCGTTCCCTTTCCCGCCCCCGACGGGCCCGATAAGACCAGCAGCAAGCCTTTATTTTCCACGGCAACTGCACCTTTTTAATCGGCAGATTCCTCAGCCTGGGCAGGCGCCTCCTTCGACACCAGGCGGTGGGCCACAGTTTCCGGCTGCACGGCAGAAAGGATGACGTGATCGCTGTCGGTAATGATCACGGCCCTTGTGCGCCGCCCATAGGTAGCGTCAATCAACATGCCCCTGTCCCGGGCTTCGGTAATTATCCTTTTAATGGGGGCAGATTCCGGGCTAACTATGGCAATTATCCGGTTGGCCGAAACAATGTTGCCGAAACCTATATTTATTAACTTGATCTCCATTTTGCTTCCCCCTTCTTAACTGCTATTCTATATTTTGCACCTGTTCCCTTATTTTTTCCAGCTCGCTCTTTACTTCCACCACCCAGCGGCTGATTTCCAAATCATTGGCCTTAGAAGCAATGGTGTTTATTTCCCTGTTCATCTCCTGGATCAAAAATTCCATCTTTCTTCCTACCGGCTCATCTGCGCCAAGGCAGGCCAGCATTTGCCTTACGTGACTTTCCAGCCGCACGGTTTCCTCGTTAATATTCGAACGCTCGGCAAAAAGTGCCGCTTCTGCGGCAAGCCGGTCGGCATCCAGGATTCCGTTTTTAAAAAAATCGTTCAGGCGGGCCTTTAACCTTTCTCTGTGCTCTTCTACCACTGCGGGCGCCCTGCCTTTAATTCGCTCGTTTAGTAAAGCAACGTGCTGCACCCTTTTCAGAATGTCACCGGCCAGTTGTCTGCCTTCCTCCGCCCTCATCTGAATCAAATTCTCAAGCGCATTGTCCATTGCCTCCTGAACGGCCGGCCACCATTTCTCCACATCCTCAGCAGTCTCCTCTATAACAAGCACACCCGGCAGGGCGGCCAGGTGCTTCACTTTGACCTTGCCCTCAATGCCAAGACTTTCCTGCAGCTCTTTCATTGCCTTATAATACGCTTCCGCCAAAGCTTTGTCAACTTTTACCGCATCGGTTCTACCCTCGCAGCACTCCATTCCTAAAAAACAGTCAATGCGCCCCCGTGCCAGCCGGGACAGTATTTTACGCCTGAGCCTGTCTTCCAGGGATGAAAGGGAGCGGGGCAGCCTTAAAACCACTTCATTAAAGCGGTGGTTTACTGCCTTAAGTTCAACGGTAAACTTTCTTCCCTGCGCGCTGGCCTCGCCCCGGCCGTAGCCGGTCATGCTTTTTAGCAATTCCTCACCACCCGTACCTTTCCGCTGCTATTAGTATTGGGCTTTTACCATAAAATTATTTTTTCTACCTAAAAAAAGAAAATCCTCTTAAAGAAAAAGAATAGTGCAGCATTTAATCAAAAACAACCTTGTCTGCACTATTTTTGCCGGTTTTTATTTTATTTGTGCCATTAAACCGGCTATCCGGTCAAGCCCCTCTTTTATTTTATCCACAGAACAGGCGTAAGAAAGGCGGAAGTAATTATCGTTCCCGAAGGCTATGCCCGGCACCACCGCCACCTGGACCTCTTCCAGGATAATAGAGGCAAGATCAGAGGCATTGTTAATTACTCTGCCTTTATAGGCCCTGCCGAAATAACTTTTTACGTTCGGGAAAAGGTAGAAGGCCCCTCCCGGCCTGACGCAGGATACGCCCGGAATATCCAGCAACCGCTTCAGCATGTATTCCCTCCGCCTGGCAAACTCGGCGACCATAAGCTCCACCTGCTTCTGGTCGCCGTTTAAAGCGGCCACGCTGGCTTCCTGGGCAATAGAAGTCGGATTTGAGGTGGTATGGCTCTGTAAATCCGCAATAGCCTTTGCCACCGGGTAAGATGCAGCCGCATAGCCGATCCGCCAGCCGGTCATGGCATACGCCTTGGAAACCCCGTTAATAACCACCGTCCGTTCCTTTAACTCCGGCGAAAGAGAGGCAATGCTTACATGCCTTAACCCGTCGTATATAATCTTTTCATATATTTCGTCGGAGATAACCATCAGGTCGTGCTTTAAAATTAGCTCTCCCAGCGCCTCCAGTTCCTCCTGCGTGTAAACGGCACCGGTAGGATTGGCCGGGCTGTTCAGGATTAAAAGCCTGGTGCGCGGGTTTATTGCTTCCGCAAGTTCGGCAGGCGTCAGCTTAAACCCGTTTTCCTCCCTGGTTTCCACTATCCGCGCCCGGGCTCCGGCCAGCTTTATCTGTTCCAGGTAACTGACCCAGAAAGGGGCGGGCAGTATAACTTCATCCCCCGCCTGAACCAGCACCTGCATTGTGTTGTAAAGGGAGTGTTTTGCTCCTGCTGAAACCACGATCTGTTCAAGCTTGTATTTCAGTCCTTGATCGACTTCGAACTTTCTGCAAATGGCTTCCTTTAACACCTGGATTCCCGCAACAGGCGTGTACTTGGTCTTGCCGGCCCGGATGGCAGCTATAGCCGCCTCCTTAATGTGGCCGGGGGTATCAAAGTCCGGCTCACCTGCTCCAAAACTAACCACCTTCAGTGCCGTTGGCCATCATCTGTTTGGCCTCTGCATCTATGGCCAGTGTGGGAGAGGGGCTGATATTTAGCACCCGGTCAGCTAACTTCAACGAGTATCTACCTCCTTCTTTGGAAGACCGGCCAGTGCTCCTTTGCACAATTCAAACTTCTGGCCCGCCGGGATGCTGTTAAAATATATTTAATTGCTGCGTTCTTAACCAGGCGCTAAATCCGGATACAACTACATCCGGCTAAAAAGTCGCCTTAAACCTGCCTTAATAACACTTTTTTCAAGCTACACTTCTACTTCTCCTATATATTCCTTTATCCTGCTTATGGCTTCCAGAATCCGTTCCTTTTCCACAGTTAAAGCCATGCGGAAATAGCCGGCGCCGTTTTTTCCGTAACCCGTGCCAGGCGTAATTACCACGCCGGCCTTATCCAGCACCAGTTCCGCAAAAGATTCAGAAGTATGGCCTTTTGGCACCGGTGCCCAGACGTAAAAGGTGGCCTTGGGTTTGGCCAGGTTCCACCCCAGATTGTTCAGACCGTCCACAAGAATATCGCGGCGCTCCTGGTAAATGGCATTTTGTCTTTCCACCACGTCCTGCGGGCCGGTCAGCCCTGCGGCAGCAGCATGCTGAATAGCCTGGAAGACACCGGAGTCGATATTCGACTTGAGGCGGCCCAGAGCTTCAACCGCCGCCGGATTGCCTGCAGCCCAGCCGATGCGCCAGCCGGTCATGTTATAAGTCTTGGAAACCGAATGAAACTCGATGCCCACTTCCTTGGCGCCGGGAAACTGGAGGAAACTGGGGGGCTTATAACCTTCATAGGCCACGTCGGAATAAGCCGCATCGTGACAGATAAGGATTTCGTATTCCCTGGCAAAATCGATGGCCTTCCGGTAAAATGCTTCGTCGGCCACTGCACCGGTGGGGTTGTTCGGGTAATTGATAAACATCATTTTAGCCTTTCTGGCTATATCTGCAGGAATAGAGTCAAAATCGATCAGGTAACCGTCGCCCGGGTACACGGGAACGAAATAAGGTTTTGCACCGGCCAGAATTGCCCCTCCTGAATATACCGGGTAGCCGGGATCAGGAACAATAACGACATCCCCCGGATCGAGGTAGCACCAGGATATGTGTGCAATGCCCTCTTTTGAACCGAGCAGGGAGACGATTTCGGTTTCCGGGTCGAGCTCAACGCCAAAGCGGCCTTTGTACCACTGCGCCACCGCCCTGCGGTAGCTCAGCATGCCCACAGAAGTGGGGTACTGGTGGTTGGCAGGATTCCTGACCTCTCTTATCAGCTCTTCAACAATATGATCCGGCGTCGGCCGGTCCGGGTCACCTATGCCCAAGCTGATTACATCCACTCCTGCCGCCCGTTTCTCGTCAATCAGCCTTTCAATCCGGGCAAAAAGGTACGGCGGCAGATTGCGAATGCGCTGCGCTTCCGTGAATTTCAACCTCAATTTCATTCCTTTCTTTATGTGTTATGCAGGACGTTCCGGCAAAGTCTCTATCTTATACATTTTATCACTGCGTCGAAAATCTGCAATATCTTTCAACATGTATACACTATTGTCAATTAAAATCACTTCATTCATTATATTTCAAATTTTCAAACCAAAAATAATTAAATCTTGGACTTTCATCTGCGGCCAAAAAATCGACGGCGGAAGGGCACCGACAAAAAAAGCTCATACCCGTGTACAACCGGAGATGAGCATTCTCATCACTATCTGGTTTTTGGCAATTATGTACGGTACGGATACTCCCCGCTGAAAACCTCCTCGGCCGGGCCGCTCATATACACATGTTTGCCCTCGGGCCACTCTATGAAAAGGTCTCCGGCTTTCAGATGAACGGTTACCCGCCGCCCGGTATAGCCGTTCAATACGCCGGCCACCACGGCAGCACAGGCTCCCGTTCCGCAAGCCATGGTTTCCCCGGCCCCCCTTTCCCATACCCTCATTTTTATTTCCTCCGGCGTTAAAACCTGGATGAATTCTACGTTGGTCCTGCGTGGAAAGGCCGGGTGAGTTTCAATAAGCGGACCGGCTGTTTGAAAGGGCACCGCGTCCAAATCCTGGACAAAGATTACGCAGTGCGGATTGCCCATTGAAACGGCGGTTATGCGGTAAACTGCCCCGCCGGTTTCAAGCGGCTCGCCCAGAACCCGCCCGGGCGGTCCTTCCATAGGTATCTCTGAACGCTCCAGGCGCGGTTCACCCATATCGACCCGCACCAGCCTGACGCGGCCTTCTTCTACAAGAAGTTCCGGGATCATCACTCCGGCCAGCGTTTCAACCCTGATTCTGTCTGCTTTAACCATACCTCGCTCATAAAGGTATTTGGCCACGCAGCGGATGGCGTTGCCGCACATTTCCGCCTCACTGCCGTCGGGATTGAAAATGCGCATGCTGACGTCGGCCGAAGGCGAGGGCAAAAGCAGCACCAGGCCGTCCGCACCGACCCCGAAGTGACGGTCGCACATCTTTACGGCCAGGCCGGGAAAGTCTTCGGGATTTACTTTTTCTTTAAAACAGTCTACCAGAATAAAATCGTTGCCGAGACCGTGAGCCTTAGTAAAATGCATTAATAAAAACCCTCCATTGCCCGCAGGCGGCGCCTTTACTGCCGCACCTGCCCGTCTTAATCTTCCCTTCTTCATTTTAATCTAATTATACCTTTAGGTACATAACTTTTTTCCCGGCCCTGTCAACCAGATGCCGGAACGCGGTACCCAGGACGGCGGGTGTCGCGGAAACCGCCAAAATTACGGCCCACTGCAGGCCGTTTAAGGGCACGGTGTTGAAGACCGGCTGCAAAAAAGGCACGCAGTTCACCGCCAGTTGCAAGACTGCCGAACTCAGCACTGCCCAGACCAGGTATGGATTGGAAAACAATCCAACTTCAAGGATAGTATGGAACTCCGACCGGCAGGTAAACACGTAAAAAAGCTGGAAAAAGACTATTGCATTGAAGGCCATGGTGCGGGCCAGGGCGACATCACCCATGGAAAGCCCGATCCAGAAAACCAGCAGCGTGCCCAGCCCGATTGCCGCTCCGCTGAAGGCAATCCGCCAGGCCAGGCCGTGAGAAAAAACGCTTTCCCTGGGGTGGCGCGGCGGGCGCATCATAATGTCGCGGTCGTATGGATCCACCCCCAGGGCCATGGCCGGAAGGCAGTCGGTAGCCAGGTTCATCCACAGGATCTGGATAGGCGTCAGGGGCAGCGGCAATCCCGTCAGGACGGCAAGAAACATGGTCAGCACTTCTCCAACGTTGCATGAAAGAAGGTAGCGGATAAATTTCCGGATGTTGTCGTAAATGCCCCGCCCTTCTTCCACTGCAGCCACAATGCTGCTGAAATCGTCGTCCGCCAGGACCATAGCGGAGGCCTCCTTGGTTACATCGGTACCGTTAATACCCATGGAAATCCCGATATCCGACTCCTTTACCGCCGGCGCATCATTTACCCCGTCGCCGGTCATGGCCACCACATGACCCGCCTGCTTTAAAGCCCTCACTATCTGCAGCTTGTGCTTTGGCGAAACCCTGGCATAAACCGAAACCCGGCCGGCCTCTTTCCGGAGTTGCTCAGGAGACATGCGGTCCAGTTCGCGTCCGGTAAGAATCCTTTCCCCCCTGGACAATATGCCCAGTTCCCTGCCGACGGCGCAGGCCGTTAGCTGGTGATCACCGGTAATCATCACCACCTTTATTCCTGCCCGGCGGCAGGTTTGCACCGCCTTCACGGCGGCCGGCCTGGGAGGATCGATCATTCCTGCCATCCCAAGAAAGACCAGTTGCTGCTCAACCGCCTCTTTTGAAAAGTCTTCAGTATTTCCAGGCAGCTCCCGGCAGGCAAAAGCCAGCACCCGCAGCGCCTTCCCGGCCAGTTCTGAATTTTGCCTGAGAATTTCTTCCCTGTCCCGGTACGACAGGGGAACAACCCTTCCGCCCTTAAAAACATGGGTACAGAGATCCAGGATTACGTCAGGCGCGCCCTTCACATAGGCCGCCAGCGCCCCGGAAGGCTGCCTGCAAACAACGGTCATACGCTTTCGCTCAGAATCAAAAGGAAGCTCCACCACCCGCGGCTCCTTCTTTTCCAGCTTCTCCCTCCAAAAACCGGCCTTGGCGGCCATGACCAGAAGGGCTCCCTCGGTGGGATCGCCCATGATAGACCATTCTCTGTTCGGCTGTTTGCGGACCAAATCCCGGAACAGCCCGGTTATGCTGACTCCTCCGCGTTCCAGCACGGCATTGTTGCACAATGCCGCCGCTTTCATCAGCAAAATGAATTGCCGCCCCTGCCTGTCCCCTCTTCCGATAAATTCACCTTTAGGATCGCAGCCTTCACCCGTTACAATTAATTTATCTTCTCCCAGAACGACCTCGCGCACAGTCATTTCGTTCTGGGTAAGAGTGCCCGTTTTATCCGAACAGATCACCGTGGCACAGCCCAGGGTTTCTACCGCCGGAAGCTTGCGGATGATTGCGTTGCGCCTGATCATCCGCTGCACCCCGATGGCCAGGGCCACGGTAACAATGGCCGGAAGCCCTTCCGGAATTGCCGCCACGGCCAGGCTTACCCCGGCCAAAAACATCTGGTAGGCCTCCTCGCCTCTGATGATCCCTACCGCCACCACCAAGGCGCATATAAAAAGGCAGAAGCTCACCAGCACCTTGCCAAGCTGGGCCAGCCTGCGCTGAAGAGGTGTTTCTTCCTGTCCCGCCTCCTGGATCATACCGGCAATGCGGCCCATTTCTGTAGCCATTCCGGTATTGACCGCTATGCCGCGCCCCCGTCCCCTGGTGACCACGGTTCCCAGGTAAGCCATGTTGCGGATATCCCCCAGGGTTATGTCCCCTTCCGGCATGGCTGTTTCCTGCTTTTTTACCGGTGCCGACTCCCCGGTTAGCGCCGATTCCTCAATTTCCAGGTTAACCGCCTTCAGCAGGCGCAGGTCGGCCGGCACCCTGTCCCCTTCCTCGAGGATAACTATATCCCCCGGCACCAGTTCGGCCGCAGGGATCTTGCGCTCCCTGCCGCTGCGAACCACCCTGGCTTCCGGTGCGGCAAGCCGTTTTAACGCCTCTATGGACCGCTCGGCGCGGTATTCCTGAATAAAACCCAGGATGGCGTTAAGCAGCACAATAATCATTATGGTTACGGCGTCGGCATATTCACCCAAAAAGCACGATACGGCGGTGGCCGCAAGAAGCACCAGGACCATGAAATCCCCGAACTGTTTAAAGAAAAGCTGCCAGGCAGGGGCCTTAGAGCCCCTGGCCAGTTCGTTCGGACCGTATCTGGCTGCCCTTTCCCTGGCCTCTTTTTCAGAAAGGCCCTTTACGGCATCGGATTTTAAGTATCCAACAACTTCCTGTTGCGTCAAGGCGTGCCAATTCCCGCCCATCACCGGTCACCCCTTGTCCGTATTTTAATGATTATTCCTAACATATTCCCGGTGTTGGAAAAAAATTACCTTTTTTGCTCCGGTCCTTTTACAGCAGCTTAAAATGAAGCACATACGGTAAAATCATTAGCAACAACTGTTGGTGTTAATAATAAGGCCGGTACGGGACAGGCCGGAGGAAAACCGTGACAGGCCGGCCCGGCTGTAATATAATGAAAAGGCAACCGGTAAGAAGCTAATTTCCCTGTCTTCGGAGGTAAGCCATGCCATTTGACGGGCTTGTTCTGGCTGCAGTGCGGAAAGAACTCGAACACAAACTGACCGGCGGCAGAATCGAGCGGATTTATCAGCCACAGCAGGAAGAGCTGGTTCTCTCAGTGCACCGGCCAGGCGCCAGGTACCGTCTGCTCATCTCGGCCAGTTCCCAGAACGCGCGGGTCCATCTCACCACTGCAACCAGAGAAAACCCCGCCGCCCCTCCCCTTTATTGCATGGTCCTGCGCAAACACCTGGAAGGCGGGCGGATCGCCGGCTTTGAGCAGGCCGGACTGGAAAGGGTGCTGGTGATGAAGGTCGAATCCAGGGACGAACTGGGCCGGGCGTCGGAAAAACACCTGGTTTGTGAAATAATGGGAAAACACAGCAACATCATTTTGATGGATCCTTCCACGGGAACCATTATTGACGGCATTAAACGTTATTCCCATGCCGTTAGCCGGTACCGGGAGGTGCTGCCAGGAAAACCGTATGTATTCCCGCCTTCCCAGGGAAAGCTCGACCCCTTTTCGGTTAACGAAGAGCAATTTAGCCTTGCCTGTCTGGAATCGCCGCTGGAAACCGCCCTTCCGCAACTTTTGCAAAAACGCTTTGAAGGGCTCTCCACCGTTACCTGCCGGGAGATCGTTTACAGGGCCGGACTTCCTCTAGAAACCCTGCTGGATCAGTGCGGCGAATACGAGCTCAGGGTGCTCTGGCAGTCATTTAGCAGTTTTATGGCCAAAGCCGCGCAAGGCTCCTTTGAGCCCTGTCTGACGGCAGGCAAAAAAGGGGAGTTTCTGGACTTTGCAGCCGTTAATTTAACCCATACCGGAGAAAAAATAATGGGCGGGGAAATGAACACCCTCCTCAACCTCTTTTATACGGCACGGGAGCAACTGGAAAAATTAAACAAAACCAGAAATTCTGTTATATCGCTTTTAAACAAAGAAATGGCCAGGCTCGAAAAGAAACTGGACCTGTATGCGAAAAGCCTTGACGAAACCGCCGGCGCCGAAAAGTTCAGGCTTTACGGGGAATTGCTGACAGCCAATCTTTATCGTTTGGAAAAGGGCTGCCCGGAAGCGGTTCTGGAAAACTGGTATGACGCTTTTAAACAAAGAAATGGCCAGGCTCGAAAAGAAACTGGACCTGTATGCGAAAAGCCTTGACGAAACCGCCGGCGCCGAAAAGTTCAGGCTTTACGGGGAATTGCTGACAGCCAATCTTTATCGTTTGGAAAAGGGCTGCCCGGAAGCGGTTCTGGAAAACTATTATGACGAGCGGCGTTCCCGCATTTCGATCCCGCTGGACCCGCAGCTCACCCCCGCAGAAAACGCCCAGGCTTATTTTAAGAAATACTCAAAAGCAAAAAACACCAGACAGGCGTTAGAAGCACTGGCTGCCAGGGCCCGCGAGGAACTGGCCTACCTGGAGGAAGTCAAAACAGCAGTAGAGATGGCCGCCGGAATATCCGAACTGGACGAAATAAAACAGGAACTTGCCGAGCAGGGGTACTTAAAACAACCCGCCCCCGAACCCGGAGCGCGAAAAACTAAAAAGGAAAGGCAGGTGCCCAGCCCCCTTTCCTTTGTCTCGACGGACGGGTTTCAGATATTTATCGGAAGGAACAACAAACAAAACGACTACCTTACCCAGAAGATAGCCCGTGATAATGACATCTGGCTGCACGCCAGGGACATTCCCGGCGCTCACGTAATCATCAAGACGGAGGGAAAAGAAGTGCCTCCGGCCACCCTGGAAGAAGCTGCAGGTCTGGCGGCCTATTTCAGCAAGGGCAGGAACTCGAAAATCGTTCCGGTAGACTACACTTTTAAAAAACACGTCCGCAAGCCCAAAGGAGCCAGGCCGGGAATGGTTGTTTACGACCATCAGAAAACAATAATGGCCGCCCCTGCCGGGGAGGCGGCAGAAAGGCTTAACTTCCAGCAGCCGGGCGGCAATGACACCGGGTAAAAAATTAAGGTTTAAAAGGGCTAAATTTTCCTGCTCCCCGGCTTCACCGCCGGAATGCCCTGCTTGCAAAAGGGACAGTCTTCCGGTGCATAGGATACCACTTCGGCAGTCAGGAGCGCCTCCGTGCGAACGCCCAGGTCTACCGCACCGTTGCTGCGGTCCACCAGAACGCCCGCCCCTGCCACCGTGCCGCCCGATTTCCGGACCGCTTCCATGACTTCGCGCACCGAGCCGCCGGTGGTGATCACGTCCTCCACCACCAGCACCCTTTCACCGGGTTCAATGGAAAAACCCCGCCGCAAGGTCATGACGCCGTTTTCCCGCTCGGCAAACAGACCGCGCACACCCAGCGCCCGCGCCACCTCGTAGGACACAATAATGCCGCCCATGGCCGGGCCGATTACCACCGAAATGCCGTCCCCGGCAAAACGCGCTGCCAGCTCGCGGCACAAAAGCTCAGAATAATCCGGGTGCTGCAGCACCAGGGCGCACTGGAAGTAGCGGTTGCTGTGCCGTCCGGAAGTCAGCCGGAAGTGCCCGGAAAGCATAGCCCCCGTCTTCTGAAAAATTGCCACAATCTCATCCCTGGTCAATTTATGTACTCTCCTCGTAAACAAATTTCTTTTCCTAAAAAGCTTAACATAGATCGGTTTGTTGACAAAAGTATGCCGGCGGCTTTACATGGCAGTAAGCCTTCAGCCTGCATAAATTTAATTTATCTGTTTTATATCATCTAAAATGTCTTTTATTGCTTTAACCGGGTCGGCTGCTGCGGTAACCGGCCGGCCCACCACCAGCCAGTTGGCGCCCAGGGCAATTGCTTCACGGGGGGTCATGGTCCTTTTCTGATCATCCCGCGCCGCACCGGACGGGCGGATGCCGGGAGTAATGATCACAAAACCGGGGCCGCAGGCTTTTCTGACGACCTCTATCTCCCTGGGGGAAGCCACCACCCCGTCCAGCCCGGCCTCCCTTGCCAGCAGAGACCAGGCCGCTACCCGGTCGCAAATCGGCCCGGCCATGCCGGCTTCCTTATTAAACATTTCCTGATCCATGCTGGTCAACACGGTCACCGCAACCACCAGGGGGCGGTTTATTCCCGCCTTTTCGGCCTCTTCCCGGGCAGCCTCCGCTGCCGCCTGCATCATGGCCCTCCCCCCCGCCGCATGCACGTTCAGGATGGACACCCCAAGCCTGGCCAGCGCCCGCGCAGCCGCGGCGGCGGTGTTGGGAATGTCGTGCAGTTTCAGGTCCAAAAAAACAGGGGCTTTTTTTTCTCTAAGCCTGCGAACCGCCTCAGGGCCGGCACTGTAAAAAAGCTGCATGCCGACCTTGAAGCCGCCGGCGTAAGGCCCCAGCCTGCCGGCCAGACAAACAGCCTCCTCCGCCGTATCAACGTCCAGGGCTATAATTAGCGGATTTTTAAATGGTTTCAAGGCACTACTACTCATTATGAGCAGCTCCTACCAGTTCATTTATATCCCTGATGCCGTTTTCCTCCAGGTACCTTTCAATGCCCTCGGCAATTTCCACGGTAGCGCGCGGGTTGACAAAATTAGCGGTGCCGACTGCCACGGCCGTGGCCCCGGCCAGGATGAACTCAATGGCATCCCCGGCGCACGTGATTCCGCCCATCCCGATGATGGGCAGATCCACCTCCCGGTACACCTCCCAGACCGCCCGCACCGCCACGGGCCTGACGGCCGGCCCGGAAAGGCCGCCCGTCACATTGCCCAGCAGCGGACGCCTTTTCCTGATGTCGACGGCCATGCCCAGGAGGGTGTTGATCATGGACAGGGCGTCTGCTCCCGCCTCCGCCACCTTCCTGGCCACGGCGACAATGCTGGTGACATTGGGGGAAAGCTTGACAATTACCGGCTTGCCCGTACTTGCCCGGACGGCGCGGGTAACCTCGGCCGCCATGGCCGGGTCGCTGCCAAACTGCATCCCGCCCTTCTTTACGTTCGGGCAGGAAATGTTTACCTCAATCCCGGCCACAGCCTGCACCCGGTCCAGCCTGCCTGCCAGCAAGGCATACTCTTCTACGGTCTCGCCCGCAATATTGACGATTACGGGCAGATCGTAACCAGCCAGGCCGGGCAGCACTTCTTCTATGAATTTTTCCACCCCGGGGTTCTGCAGGCCGATGGAGTTCAGCACGCCTGCCGGCGTCTCCGCCAGCCTGGGAACAGGATTTCCCGCCCGGGGCGCCAGGGTTACCCCTTTAACCACAACGGCGCCGAGCCTGTTGAGGTCGACGAAAGGCGCGTATTCCAGCCCGCAGCCGAAAGTCCCCGAAGCGGTGGTGACGGGATTTTTCATCTGGATGCCGCCCACGTTGACGGTCAGGTTTACCTTCACTGCCACACCACCTCTCCGGCCGGGAAAACGGGCCCTTCCGCGCAGACCCTGCGGTAACGGTAACCGCCTTCGCCGTGCCGGGTTTTGCAGGCGCAGGACAGGCAGGCCCCGACACCGCAGCCCATCCTTTCTTCAAGTGAAACCTCACCCGGTATGCCCCATTTCTCGATAATTTCACACAGCCTGGCCAGCATGCCGCGGGGACCGCAGCCGTAAACCCGCCCGGGCGGAAAGAAACCTTCCGGCAGGCATGCCCCGGCTGCGCCGCCGCGGCCGGGGCAACTGCCGGCGGCATAAAAAAGATCGGTAACGGCCCCGTGGAAGCCCTCCGAACCGTCATCTGTAGAAAGCAGGACAGCATGACCCAAATCGCTTATTTCCCGGACCAACAAAAGGGACCCTTTCGTAGCCGCCCCCAGGAAAACGGCGGCATGAATGCCCGTTTCTTTCAATTCCTGCAGGAGGAAAAAAAGCGGGGCAATACCTATTCCGCCGGCCACGGCGGAAACCCGCTCGCCGTTTCGGGGCATTGAAAAGCCGTTGCCGAGGGGCCCCAGCAGGCTCACCGCCTCGCCTTCTCTCCTGCCCGCCAGCAGGGCCGTACCCCTGCCTGCAACCCGGTACATGACGGCGACTTCCCCTTTCTCCCTGTCCACCGCGTTAATGCTGATGGGCCGGCGCAGAAGCGGATCAAGCGTATTGCCGCAACGGACGTGCAGAAACTGGCCGGGCCTGGCCGCCGCCGCCACCCCCGGTGCGGCCAGGGTCAGCCGGCGGCAACCCGGCATAATTTCCTCATGCTTTAAAATTTCTGCCTCCACAAGCAAAGACACCGTTCATCAACCGCTTTCTGCTGAATTACTTGAGGTACTCTTGCAGCGGGGTGATGTTAAAATCTTCCCTTTCTTTATTTTCCGCCAGCACGTCCAGGATGGCCCTGGTGGTGTCCAGCGAGGTCAGGCAGGGAACGCCGTACTCAACCGCCGCCCGGCGGATCTGAAAGCCGTCCCGTTCCGGCGCCTTGCCTTTAGTGAGGGTATTTATAACCAGGTTAATTTTATTTGCCCGGATCAGGTCGACAATATGCGGCGATCCTTCATGCACCTTTCTCACCTGTTCAACCTGCAGCCCGGCCGCCCTCAGCATCGCCGCAGTGCCCGTGGTGGCACATATTTCATAGCCCAGGCCGGCCAAACCTTTTATTACCGGAACGGCTTCCTCCTTATCCCGGTCGGCTATGGTGGCCAGTACCGTTCCCTTCTTTGGAAACATGCTTCCCGCCGCCACCATGGCCTTATAAAGGGCCACCTTGTAATCGCGGTCCACGCCCATAACCTCGCCGGTGGACTTCATTTCCGGCCCCAGAGAAATGTCGACCTGGTGTAGCTTGGCAAATGAGAAAACCGGCGCCTTCACCCCCACTACCCTGCCTTCAGGATAGAGCCCTCCCTTGTACCCCATTTCCTTCAAACTCCTGCCCATAATCACCTTCGTGGCCAGGTTGACCATTGGTATGCCGGTAATTTTGCTTAAATAAGGCACGGTCCGGCTGGAACGGGGGTTGACTCCAGAACGTAATCCGCGTCGTGCGACATACTGATATGATCAGGCCCTTAACCTTATGCTGGCAGCTGGTATATAGTCACACCGATCCTTACGCCGGCTACACGGGGCGGATAAACGGCGGTGCTGTCGCCGGAGTGTACCCCGGCCCGCTCGATATGCTCCATTATGCCCGGAATCAGGATGTCCGCCCCGTCAGAAATGGCGTCCACTTCCAGTTCCTTCCCGTAAATATATTTATCCACCAGGACGGGGTATTCCGGAGATACCTTAACGGCGCTGGACATGTAGTCAAAAAGCTCTTTGTTGTTATATACGATTTCCATGGCCCGTCCACCCAGCACGTAGGAGGGGCGCACCAAAACCGGGAAACCTATTTCGGAAGCAATTGCATAGGCCTCCTCCACTGAAAAGGCGGTCCGGCCGGGCGGTTTGGGTATACCCAGCTCGATCAGGAGTTTGTCGAACCTCTCCCGGTCTTCGGCCCGGTCTATATCTTCCACCGAAGTGCCCAAAATATTTACCCCGGCCCGGGCCAGGGGCTTGGCCAGGTTTATGGCAGTCTGGCCGCCGAACTGGACGATAACACCATCAGGCTTTTCCCTGTCAATAATATTTAAAACGTTTTCGGCAACCAAAGGCTCGAAATAAAGCCTGTCGGCCGTGTCAAAGTCGGTGCTGACCGTTTCCGGGTTATTGTTGATAATGATGGCCTCATAGCCTTCCTCCCGCAGCGCCCATACGGAATGGACAGAGCAATAGTCAAACTCAATGCCCTGGCCGATGCGGATGGGCCCGGAGCCCAGGACTATCACCTTGCGGCGGCCGGTGACCTCCGCCTCGTCTTCCCTGTCGTAGGAAGAATAGTAATAAGGCGTTTCTGCTTCGAACTCGGCGGCGCAGGTATCCACCATTTTAAAAGCGGGCAGGATGCCGCAGGCTTTGCGCCTGGCCCTGATCTCCTGCTCGCTCAGTCCGGTCTGCCTGGCCAGAAAGGCATCCGAAAAGCCAAATTTTTTGGCCTGCTCCAGCAACTGAGAGGTTAAACCGTTTTTCTCCGAGGCAAGGCGGATTTGCTCCTCCAGCCGGAGAATGCCCTGAATTTTACCAAGGAAGAAACGGTCAATCTTTGTAATCTCATATATCCGCTCAACCGTCATGCCGCGGCGCAATCCTTCCGCCACCAGAAAGAGCCGCTCGTCGTCGGCGTTTTCAAGCCTGCTTTCCAGTTCCTCCTGGCTTAAGCTCTCCGCCTCCGGCAGGGCCAGGTGGTCCAGGCCGATTTCCAGGGAGCGGACGGCCTTTAAAAGTGCCCCTTCAAAAGTCCGGTTGATGGCCATGACCTCTCCCGTAGCCTTCATCTGGGTACCCAGGGCGCGGTCCCCCTTGGCAAACTTGTCAAAGGGCCAGCGGGGATACTTGATTACCACGTAGTCCAGGGAAGGCTCGAAACAGGCATACGTCTTGCCGGTAACGGCATTTTTAATTTCATCAAGGGTCAGGCCTACGGCAATTTTCGCCGCCACCTTGGCAATGGGGTAGCCGGTGGCCTTGGAAGCCAGGGCGGAGGAACGGGACACCCGGGGGTTGACCTCGATGACATAATACTGAAAACTGCCCGGGTCCAGGGCAAACTGAATATTGCAGCCGCCTTCAATGCCCAGGGCCCGGATTATTTTCAGCGAGGCGTTCCGCAGCATGTGATATTCCCTGTCGCTCAAGGTCTGCGAGGGCGCCACGACTATGCTGTCCCCGGTATGAATGCCCATGGGATCGATGTTTTCCATATTGCACACGGTAATGCAGTTGTCGGCGCCGTCGCGCATTACCTCGTACTCTATTTCCTTCCAGCCCACCACACAGCGCTCCAGCAGCACCTGGCCGATTATGCTGTGCTTAAGCCCCCTGGTAACCGTAGCGCGCAGGTCGTCCATGGTATAGGCGATGCCTCCGCCGGTGCCCCCCAGAGTATATGCCGGCCTTATTATCAGGGGCAGGCCGATTCTTTCAGCAAAAATTTCTGCCTCCTCCAGGGTGGAGGCAATGGTGCTTTCCGGAATGGGCTCTTTAATCGCCTGCATCATTTCCTTGAACATTTCCCGGTCCTCGGCCCGCTTGATGGCCTCCAGGGGAGTACCCAGAAGCTGCACGCCGTGTTCTTCCAGCACACCCGACTCGGCCAGTTGCAGGGCCAGGTTCAGGCCTACCTGTCCTCCCAGGGTCGGCAGCAGGCCGTCCGGCCTTTCGGCGCGAATTACCCTGGTGACAAATTCAGGTGTAAGCGGTTCGATGTAAACCCGGTCAGCCATATTTGAATCGGTCATGATGGTGGCCGGATTGGAATTAATCAGCACCACCTCCAGGCCTTCCTCCCGCAGCGAGCGGCAGGCCTGCGTTCCGGCATAGTCGAATTCGGCAGCCTGTCCGATGATAATAGGACCGGAGCCGATCACCATTACTTTCCTGATTCCTTTTTTTAGCGGCATGTTACCTCCCCTTCCCGGCCATCATTTCAATGAACTGGTCGAATATATACTCCGAATCCTTCGGTCCCGGCGAGGCCTCGGGATGGTACTGCACCGAAAATACCGGGAGGAATTTATGCTTTATGCCTTCCACCGTGCCGTCGTTCAGGTTGCGGTGGGAGACGTAAATATCCAGGCCTTTCAAGGACTCTTCGTCGACGGAAAAACCGTGGTTATGAGAGGAAATGTATACCCGGCCGGTTTCCAGGTCCTTTACCGGGTGATTTGCCCCCCGGTGGCCGAACTTCATTTTATAAGTTCTGGCCCCCATGGCCAGGGCCAGAATCTGGTGCCCCAGGCAGATTCCCAGGATGGGCCTGGCCCCGACAAGCTTGCGCACGGTTGCAATGGCGTACGGCACATCCACCGGGTCTCCCGGCCCGTTTGAGAGCACAATTCCATCCGGTGCCAGGGCCAGAATGTCCTCAGCAGCAGTCTTGGGCGGCACCACCACCACTTCACAGTCCCGCTCCCTAAGGCAGCGGATGATATTCAGCTTGGCGCCGAAGTCCATCAGCACCACCCGGTAACTGCCGCCCGGCAGCGTGTATTTTTCGGTAACGGCGACAATGGGCACCAGTTCCTGCCCGGTCAGATGCGGGCAGTTTTTCGCCCGCTCCACAAGCTCCAGCGCATCTGCTGTACCGGTGCTGATCACGCCGCGCATGGTTCCGAAGTTGCGGAGGTGCCTGGTCAGAGCGCGGGTATCGATACCGGCAAGACCAATTACGTCTTCCTTTTTTAAAAAGCTGTCAATGGTCTCAGCCAGGCGCCAGTTGCTGGGCCTTTTGCACTCTTCGTGCACGACAAAGCCGCGCACGTAGCACCGCTTGGATTCATAATCCTCCTTCATGATGCCGTAATTGCCGATTAAGGGGTAGGTCATCACCACTATCTGCCCGCAGTAAGAGGGGTCGGTAAGCACCTCCTGATAACCGGTCATGCCGGTGTTGAAAACTACCTCCCCCCATCTTTCCCCCGTCGCGCCGAAAGCCTCGCCGGCAAATACGGTTCCGTCTTCAAGGGCCAGAATTGCTTGCATGAGAACACCTCCGCGATCAGTTAGAATTCCTGTTTTTATCGAATAACCCGGTCTTGCATAACCACCCTGCCGCCGACAATTGTCGCCCAGGGCAGGCCTTTCAGCAGGCGCCCCCTGAAAGGGGTGTTCCGCCCTTTGCTGGCAAACCGGGCTGGGTCAACCGGCTCGGAAAGATCCGGGTCGATAATGGTAATGTCGGCGTCAGCACCTGGTTCAAGAGTCCCTTTGGGGATTCCCAGCACCCTGGCCGGGTTCAGGGTCATTTTTACCACCGCCTGCAGCGGCGTGAGCACGCCGGCAGCTACCAGTTCGGTCCAGACCAGTCCCACCGCCGTCTCCAGGCCCACCATTCCAAAAGGCGCCAAGTCATATTCTACGTCCTTTTCCTCTTCGGTGTGGGGAGCGTGATCGGTGGCAATGACATCGATCGTCCCGTCGGCCAGGCCCTCTCTTACTGCCGCCACATCGCCTGCCGAACGCAGCGGCGGGTTGACCTTGGTGGAGGTATCATAGCCCAAAACGGCTTCATCGGTTAATGTAAAGTGATGAGGCGCCACCTCGGCGGTAACCCGTACCCCCCTGGCTTTGGCCTCCCTGATCAGGCGCACCGATCCGGCCGTGCTGACGTGGGCAATGTGCACCCGGCTTCCGGTTTCTTCGGCCAGCAAAATATCGCGGGCCACCATAACTTCTTCCGCCGAAGCGGGTATGCCCTTTAAGCCCAGCATTGTAGACACATATCCTTCATGCATTACTCCCCCGGCGGACAGGTTTTTGTCTTCGCAATGGGAGATAACAACCATGCCGAGCATCCCGGCGTACTGCAGGGCCCTTCGCATCAGGCCGGCGTTCATCACCGGCATTCCATCGTCGGAAAAGGCGACGGCGCCGGCCTCCTTCATATCGCCCATCTCGGCCAGTTCTTCTCCCTTGCTGCCGCGGGTGATGGCCCCAATGGGGTAGACATTCACAGCCCCTTTCAAGCCGCAAGCTTTAATAAACGATATTACGGCACCGTTATCCGCCACCGGGCTGGTGTTTGGCATGCAGGCTACAGAAGTAAAGCCGCCCCGGGCTGCAGCGCGAGTCCCGGTATAGATGGTTTCCCTGGCCTCAAACCCCGGTTCACGCAGGTGTACATGCATATCGATCAGGCCGGGAACAACCAGCTTGCCTGAAGCATCCAGCACTTCGGCGCCGGCAGTGTTCACATGCGCTCCGGCCCTGGCTATTTTGCCGTCAACTATAAAAACATCCTTTTCTTCAATTTTGCCGGCAACCGGATCTACAACAGTACCGCCTTTAATGAGCAACTTCATTTACGGCACCCCCCCCCGGTCAACAGGTAGAGCAGGGCCATGCGCACAGCCACCCCGTTGTTAACCTGCTCGTTAATTGCCGATTGAAGGCCGTCGGCCACCTCGGGTGAAATTTCAATGCCCCGGTTCATCGGGCCTGGATGCATGACCACGGCACCGGGCGCGGCCAGCCTCAGCCTCTCCCGGTTGATGCCGAACAGCCTGGCGTACTCCCGGAGGCCCGGGAACAGGCCCTGCTGCTGTCTTTCCAGCTGGATTCTGAGGACAATAACCACATCAGCATCCATAAGAGCCTCTTCAACGCTGCTGCAAACGCGGGCTCCCATTTTTTCCAGGCCGGGCGGCAGCAATGTGGCCGGACCCGCCAGACGCACCTCCGCCCCCATCCTGGTAAAACCCCATATGTCGGAGCGGGCCACCCGGCTGTGCATGATGTCGCCGATAATGGCCACCTTCAGTCCTTCCAGCCTGCCTTTCTTTTCCCTCACAGTAAAAAGGTCCAGCAAAGCCTGGCTAGGATGTTCGTGGGCGCCGTCCCCGGCGTTAATTACTGCAGCGTCAACCGTGCGGGCCAGCAATTCCGCCGCTCCAGCCATGGGGTGGCGCAACACTACCGCATCCGCACCCATCGCCGCAATGGTGCGGGCAGTATCCTTAAGGCTTTCCCCTTTGCTCACACTGCTGGCAGCTGCTGCTATGGTTACCGTATCGGCGCTCAAATATTTGGCCGCCAGCTCAAAGGAGGTTCTGGTGCGGGTGCTGGCCTCGTAAAAGACCGTAACTACCGTCCGCCCCCGCAAGGTAGGCACCTTCTTTATCTGCCTTCTGATTATTTCTTTCATTGGCACCGCCGTATCCAGAATCAGCTTGATTCTTTCTGCCGGCATGTCGCGCAAGCCTATCAGGTCCTTGCCGATGAGGCCCATTTGCTTCCCTCCTGGTTCAAAAATAAAGGCCCCGCCCGTTTTGCGGGCCGAGGCCTGAAAGGGAAATATCCGCCGGGCCCTCCCTTTCCGGCCTCACAGGACCGTTCTTTAAAGGTGGAACCGAAACCGTGGCCAGAAGCCGTCAGCTCAAACAGGACTCGCAGCGGTATTTTCCGAGCCCGGCTGACGTCCGGCATCTAACTTATTCAGCCGTTTCCAGGATGACCACCCTTTCCTCACCGTCTATTTCCTGTAACCGCACCGACACCTCTTCCCTGCTGGAAGTCGGTACGTTCTTGCCGACGTAATCGGCCCTTATGGGAAGTTCCCGGTGCCCCCGGTCTATCAGAACCGCCAGTTGAATCAACTTCGGCCGGCCCAGGTCCATTATGGCGTCCAGAGCAGCCCTGACGGTACGCCCGGTGTAAATAACGTCATCCACCAGAACCACAATCTTGCCAGAAACTGAGAAGGGCACCTCTGTAGAACGCACTACCGGCTGGTGTGCCAGAGTAGTCAGATCGTCCCTGTAAAGAGTTATATCAAGAATGCCTACCGGCACCGTTCGTCCTTCAATATCCTTAATCCGCCCGGCCAACCGCTCCGCCAGGGGCACCCCCCGGCGGCGGATGCCTACCAGCACCAGATTGCCGGTACCTTTGTTACGCTCGATTATTTCGTGGGCAATCCGCGTCAGAGAACGCCGGATCCCGTCTTTATCTAAAATCTGTGCCTTTTCCCTGGCCATAAAAAACCTCACCAATACTGACGGGTGTTTCCGCCCGGAATATAAAAGCCTGCTTACAAGCCGGTAAGCAGGCATAGCTGTCCAAAAAACCATACTATGGATCCTTACCGGCCTCACGGGACCGATTTCAAGGGCTTGTCTTACTACAGAGTTTACAGGAAAAGTGTGACGGTGTCAACCAAAAAACTGTATTTCCGGTATTTTCTTTGCTTTAGCTAATGATCAAATCGCCCGTTTCATCGAGCTCGGCCCTGATGTTGTGCTGTAGCGAGGTAATATTGGCCTTGCGGCTGCCAATTTGGATCTGCACACCCTCATATGCTTTCTTAATGAAAACTTTTTTCCCTTCGCCGGTTTTAATTAAGGTTCTTGCGCCTATTTCCGAACCGGTCTCGTTCAGGATGACATCGCCCCCGGCGGCAATCTCCCCGCCGCGAAACACCCCCTTTACCCTCACGTTTCCCCCGGCGCGGATAACGGTGTTGATGCAACCGCCGCCGCTGACGCTTACATCGCCGGAAGCCTCGATTGTACTGTTTTCCGAATAGCTGAAGGTGATGCTGGCCTTATCCCCGGCCATGCCGTCGATAATTTGCCGCACCTGGCCTATTTCAGAAAGAAAGCTGCCGAATTCCTCGACGGTTTTAACTTTCATCAAATTTAACCCGAGCAGGTTCTTTTCAATTTTTTCCAAAAGATGAACCATTTCTCTGGGAAGGATAAAGGAGTTCTGGCTGGACAACCTGACCATTTCGGAAATCAGGCCGGGTATTCCGGGATACTTCCTGTCGATTAAAAGCTGCACCAGTTGCCCGGCATTAACGTTTTTTAGTTTCGGGTGCTCCGCCAGGGCGGGCACCATTTTTAGCAGCTCGGAAAAACCGGCCTGCAGTTTAGCAAGAATTTTGTTGACCTCTCTAAAAAATATATTATTGCCCCCGGCAACGATATGGCTGCCGGCAACATTCTGCCCGACACTTATATTCCCCTGGGCGGCAATGCGGGCCCCGAAAACCATGCCCGTAATATTTATCCTGCCGGCCGCCTGCACCGTCATTCCTTCACAAACATTGCCGTGAACGACCACATCCCCTTTAAAGCGAATGTTTCCCGATGATATGTCGACATCGCCTTTCTTATGTAGAACCGGGTCAACATCAATGACATATTTATTCCCCAGCTTTTTGGCTACCGGCCGGCCGCCGATCCGGGCATAAACCTTGCTGCCGTCTGCCAATACCTCTGCGCCCTTTCCGGCTATAAGCTCGAAGACAACAGGTTTTCTGGGCGGAATAATCTCTCCGGTTACCGTCTTCCCCGGAGCCCCGGGAGCGCCGGGCAGTTTAACGGCAAGCAGGGCTCCCGGTTCTACTGAAGGTATTTCAACTAAATCACGGAAGTCTATTCTGTCCTTGCCGGTTACGGCACCGGCCTTCGGCTCTTCCCGGCCTGCGGCAAACTTCAGTTCCACCCTCTCATCCACGCTTTCGCCGGGAGGGTCGCCCCGGGCAATTACATAAAGGCCGTCTTCCGGCCTGTCAAGAATGGCCCGAATTTCATCGTGTCTGATGCCGTAAACGATGTTTTTGCCGGCAATTTCACGCATTATCCCGGCAAGATCGAAAGGGCATTTTTTTTCAATTATTTTTACGGCACTTAAAACCAAATCTTTCCTGGGGCCGCAATCCTGAACAGAGTAGGTGGAAACCGTTCCTGTCCGCAGTTCCAGCACGGCTTCCAAGCCGCCCGGGGCAATCTTTATCTTGTACGCTCCCGGCTCCTCGTGCAAATGGGGCTTGATTATGATTTCATCATTTTCGCCGACAGAGGTTTTTTCTTCCACCTTATTGCCGTTGACAAAGAGATCTACACCGGCGCAGGGGGTAATGGTAGGGGCCCTGCCGTTTTCAGACGGCACACCAACGCACACCTTGCCGTTCTCCACCCATACCTTGCCGGAAAAATCTTGCAGGCTTTTTTCATTTGGCCCGCTACCAGACACAGCTTCTTTTCCCCCCCAACCGTTTAATAAAGATTTCTCCATACAAAAACCCTGTCCTGCTTTGTAACCTAACTTTCCCATACTGCGGCCCGGTCTAAAGCAAGCCCCCGCCTTTTGCCTGTACCGGCGGTGTAAAAAGGCCGGCCTGAAAACACTTTTTCTCAAATTCTACTAATTCCGATGAAGATTAAGACAACTCCGGCCAGAATTACCACCATGCCGGCCGGCGAAACTTTTCCGGCCAGCCCGGCCAGGCCAAGGCTGGTAACGGTAAGCAGTACGGCCGGCCCCACCAGCGCCAGCACAGAATTAATTTTGAAAGCAGTTTCAACCCTGCCTGACTTCAGCATTAACATGGCTGCAGTAAACTCTATTGCAGCCGAAAGCAGCCTTACGCCTGCCATGCCTGCTACTATTTTATCGGCTAAAAAAATCATGTCATTCACCCCGCCCCAGTTTTTTTCTTAAATTCTTTATGCGTGCCGGCGGGAATAAATGAGCAGATCAGGTTACCCTTTTATTTTTTCATGAATACTTTAATTAAAAGCATATATTCCCGGCCGGCGCAAAAGGCGGGTGTCCGGCACACCGGCAGGCACCGGGAAATAGCGGGGAAGGAGCAAAAACAATGAGCGGACAAGTATCTCCCAGTATTTTACTTAATATCATTTATTTTCCACTGGAAGGGCGCAGCCAGAAACCCAGGGAACAGGGGCTAACCATGGTAATAGATAAAGGAATGGGCCCCGTTCAAACGGCCGACCTTTTAAGAACTTCGGGAAAGTACATTGATTTTTTGAAGCTCGGGTTCGGCACTTCGGCCCTTTACACCGGGAAAATATTAGATGAAAAAATAAACCTGGCCAGAAGCTACGGCGTGGACATATACCCTGGCGGAACTTTCCTGGAAATAGCAGTTTTACAGGGGAAGCTAAAAGAATACCTGGCGTTCGTAAAGCAAGCAGGCTTTACGGCGGTGGAGGTTTCCGACGGAACCGTCAGCATCCCGCCGGAAGTAAGGGAAAAGGCTATCTGTACCGCCGCCGAAATGGGCTTGAAGGTCCTGACCGAGGTGGGCAAAAAAGACCCCCGGGACAAAACCGGTATTGACTTCTACATCGGGCAAATCCAGAGCGATCTCAGAAACGGCGCCTTCAGGGTAATTATTGAAGGCAGGGAATCGGGCAAAAATGCCGGCTTTTACGACCGCGAGGGACGGTTCATTCCCGGGGAGGCAGAGAAAATACTGTCATCTGTAACAGATCCGCGGCTATTGATCTGGGAGGCGCCCTTAAAGGAACAGCAGCAGGAATTAATTTTAAGGTTCGGTCCGGATGTAAACCTCGGAAATGTATCCCCCTTTGATGTGCTTGCGCTGGAAGCCCTCCGGGTCGGACTGCGGGGTGACACCCTGCGCAAGGCCTATCTTGCCACAAAACCGCAAGACAGGTAATGGCAGCCGGCAGGCCTGCATATATTTTAAAAATACCTTGCAAGGCAAGGCAGGTAGGCCCGATGTCAGGAGTAAATATGCTGGTGGTGCTGCTCCTGATCGGTATGGCGGCCCATTCAAGCCTTATTGTTATTGCAGCCTGCATCCTGTTAATCTTAAAACTTACAAATGTGAATTTTATATTTTCCCTTCTTGAAAGGCGGGGGCTGGAAATGGGCCTAACATTCCTGCTCCTTTCCATTTTGGTTCCCCTGGCCAGCGGAAAGGCATCTTGGCAGGAAATTATATCCAGCCTCGCCTCTTTCTCCGGTCTCCTGGCAGTAGCCGGAGGGGCACTGGCCACCAGTTTAAATACCAGGGGCCTTAATTTGCTTAAAGCAGATCCTGAGATTGTCTTTGGACTGCTGCTCGGTTCCATTCTTGGGATAGTTTTTCTGCACGGAATACCCGTCGGCCCGCTAATGGCAGCGGGAATCACCGCTTTACTCATGCAGCTTGCCCGGATTTTCAAGCCTTAACTTTTCTAAAACTGCCTTTAAAACATCGGGCAGGGGGGCCTCAAACTGGAGGTATTCCCCCGTGCGCGGATGATGGAAACCAAGCACCGCCGCGTGAAGAAACTGGCCCTCCAGGCCGAAGTGAGGGCGGGAAGGACCGTATTTGAGGTCGCCCACCACCGGGTGCCCGATATAGGACATATGCACCCTGATCTGGTGGGTGCGGCCGGTTTCCAGCATCAACTCGATGTATGTATAACCTTTGAAACGTTCCAGCACGCGGTATCTGGTAACCGCCTGCTTTGCATTTTTCTGTAGCACTGCCATCTTTTTCCGGTCACGCGGATCCCGCCCGATGGGCGCATCCACCATGCCAGATTGCTCCTTTAGCAGGCCGTGGACCAGGGCCAGGTAGCGGCGGGTAATCTGCCTTTCCTTTAATTGCCGGGCAAGGCTTAAGTGAGCAGTGTCGTTTTTGGCGACCATAATCAGCCCGGAAGTGTCCTTATCAAGCCGGTGGACTATACCCGGACGCATTACCCCGTTTATACCGGAAAGATCGCTGCAGTGGTAAAGAAGGGCGTTTACCAGCGTGCCGGAATAGTTGCCGTCAGCCGGGTGGACCACCATTCCGCGCGGCTTGTTAATCACAATTACATCGGCATCTTCATAGTACACCTCGAGGGGAATGGGCTCTTTTTTAATTTCCAGGCCTTCCGGCTCGGGAACCTGCAAAACGACCACGTCCCCGGGCTTTACCCGGTAACTGGCCCGGCCCCGCTGCCCGTTGACCGAAGCCATTCCCTCCGCAATCAATTTCTGGACATAAGTGCGGGTGAGGCCCTCCATCTCGCCGGCCAGAAAGAGGTCCAGCCTTTTCCCGGCGTCCTCTTCGCCTACCTGGAAGGAATTCACCGTAAGCATGGCTATTTGCGTTCCTTTTTTGAACTTTTATCTGAATCATTCAACAGCGCCCAGGCCAGCAGGAAGGCCCCGGTCACAATAGCCGTGTCGGCCAGGTTAAATACAGGCCAGATCCGGAAATCCAAAAAATCCACCACCAGCCCGTAGCGGAGCCGGTCTGCCAGGTTGCCCAGCGCACCGCCTGCCACCAGGCCCAACCCGTAATCCAGGACGGGTTTCCTGGGCCTTATTTTAAAATACCCAACCAACACCCCGGCTATAATTATAACCGTCACCGTCACAAACAGCATCTTCTTATGGGGCAGAAGCCCAAAAGCAGCGCCTGGATTCATAATGTAGGTGAGGTAAAATGCAGGCGGCACCACCGGAATTGATTCTCCCTGGCACATCAGCATCTGCACAGCGGCCTTTGTCGCCTGATCCACCAGTAAAACAACTGCTATTATTATAAATAAAAACATGGCCGTACCACCATTGCAAAGGGGTAATTACCCTTTATGGTAATTATTGTTTAGTCAAGTCCTTTTAATACCTCCGCGCAGCGCGGGCATACGGCGGGATGTCCGCTATCGATACCCACACCTTCGTGATACATCCAGCAGCGCTCGCACTTCTTTCCTTTTGCCTGGCGCACGAAGATTGCCAGTTCCGGTATAGAATCGCTCTTCCAGGCAGCTTCCGGCGCCCCGTCCAAACGGCCCAGGACCACTTCTGAAACGATAAAAACGGTGGCCAGTTCAGCGGCCATGGATTCCAGGAAGTTATGCAGCTCTTCACCGGCGTAAAGCTCGACGGCTGCTTCCAGGGAGTTGCCAATCAGCTTTTCCCGCCGGGCCGCTTCGAGGGCCCGGGTTACCTCCCCCCTTACCGCCAAAAGCCGCTCCCACCGCTCTTCCAGTTCATCATCCAGAAACTCTTCTTTAACTTCAGGCATGTCGGTAAGCTGAACACTGATTGCTCCCCCTTTGTCCCCGGGCACATACTGCCATATTTCTTCAGAAGTAAAGGCCAGCACGGGAGCTATCAGGCGAACCAGGGCAACAAGCACTTCGTAAAGAACGGTCTGAGCGGCCCTGCGGGCGGTTGACCTGGCCGGCGCCGTGTAGAGCCGGTCTTTAATAATATCCAGGTACAGGGCACTCATGTCAACCACGCAAAAGCCGTGGACGGCGTGATAAACCACATGGTATTCGTAGTTGCGGTAGGCAGCAATTACCTTCTGGATCAGTTTTTGCAGCCTGACCAGTGCCCAGCGGTCAACCTCGTGCATCTGCCCGTATTCTACCCTGTCCCCGGCCGGATCGAAGTCGTAAAGGTTGCCCAGCAAAAAACGGCAGGTGTTTCTAATCTTCCGGTAGGACTCGGTCATTTGCTTGAGAATGTTCTGGGAAACTGCCAAATCGCCCCTGTAATCGGCCGAGCTGACCCACAGGCGCAGAATATCTGCGCCCATCTGCTTGATCACCTTGGCCGGGTCAATCACGTTTCCCAGCGACTTTGACATCTTGCGGCCCTGCTCATCTACCACGAAACCGTGGGTTAGCACCATCCGGTAAGGGGCCTGGCCCGTAACGGCTACAGAAGTGGAAAGGGACGAGTTAAACCAGCCCCGGTGCTGATCGCTGCCCTCCAGATAGAGGTCGGCCGGCCAGCGCAGGTCAGGCCAGATTGACGGCTCATCGAGCACGCCCATATGGCTGGTGCCGGAGTCGAACCAGACGTCCATGATGTCGGTTTCCTTAACAAACTCCCCGCCCCCGCACCGCCGGCAGGTAACGCCGGGCGGCAGCAGATCAGCAGCTTCCCTGGCAAACCATACATCTGATCCGTGTTTTCTAAACAGCTTTTGCAAGTAACCGATGGTTTCGCTGCTGATCAATATTTCACCGCAGTTCTTGCAGTAAAAAATCGGAATCGGCACGCCCCAGCTGCGCTGGCGGGATATACACCAGTCGCCCCGGCCGGCAACCATGTTGTAGATGCGCTCCTCGCCCCATTCAGGAATCCAGCGCACCTTGCGGATGGCATCCAGTGCGGCCTGGCGGAAGCCGTCGATGGAGGCAAACCATTGCTCGGTTGCCCGGAAAAACACCGGCTTTTTGCACCTCCAGCAATGAGGGTACTGATGCAGGATGGTAGAGCACTTCATCAGGTGGCCGCGGCGGTCCAGTTCCTCAATTATGGACCGGTTGGCATCCAGGTAAAACTGCCCGGCAAATATGCCGCCCTCCCCGGTAAACCGGCCCTTCCCATCCACCGGCGAAATAACCGGCAAACCGTATTGCCGGCCAACAATAAAATCCTCCATGCCGTGGCCCGGCGCGGTATGGACGCAACCCGTACCCTGATCCAGGGTGACGTGCTCGCCAAGAATCAACAGCGAAATCCTGTCCATAAAGGGATGCCCGCATTCCACCCTTTCCAGTTCAAACCCTTTATATTCCCCTACCGTTTCGGCGCCGCTCATGCCTACGGCTTCCAGGAAGTTATCCAGCAAATCCCCGGCTACCAGGTATTTTTCCCCGCCCGACCGGATCAGGACGTATTTAAAGTCCGGGTGGAGGGAAATGGCCACATTGGCCGGCAGGGTCCAGGGAGTGGTAGTCCAGATCACCACATAAGTATTTTCCTCCGGCAAAATCCCTTTACCATCCTTTACGGGAAAGCGGACGTATATAGAAGCCGACTGTTTGTCGCCGTATTCCACCTCGGCCTCGGCCAGGGCGGTTTCACAAGCGGCGCACCAGTAAACCGGCTTCAAACCTTTGTAAATATACCCTTTTCTGGCCATTTCGCCGAAAACGCCGATCTGGCGGGCCTCATAATGAGGCATCAGGGTCAGGTAGGGCTTATCCCACTGGCCGCGCACGCCAAGCCGCTTGAACTCTTCCCGCTGTATATCCACAAATTTTAAGGCAAACTCCTTGCACTTGCGCCTGAACTCCACCGGGTGGATATCGTGACGGTTTAAACCGAACGCCTTTATGGCCTGCTGCTCAATAGGCAGTCCATGGGTATCCCAGCCGGGCACATAGGGCGCATCATACCCGTCCATGGAATGGAATTTGACTATGATATCTTTTAAAATCTTGTTCAGAGCGGTACCCAGGTGGATATGCCCGTTGGCGTAAGGCGGCCCGTCGTGCAGGATAAACTTTGGCCGCCCTTTGTTTTTCTCCTGAACCTTTTTATAAATATCAATTTCATCCCAGAATTTTAAAATTTCCGGCTCACGTTCGGGCAGGTTGGCCCGCATGGGGAAGTTGGTCCTGGGCAGATTTAAAGTCTTGCTGTAGTCCATTTTTTCCACCTTGCCTTTTCACCCCTGGTTCAAGCGTCATTTTTTTGATTATGGCCGGCCGGTTCCCGGCGCGGTTCGGGCCGGGTTACCACGGTGCGCAAAGAAAAACCCGCCCCTTAAGGGACGGGATGCAAGGCCCGCGGTACCACCCTCACTGCCGGCCCGTCAAAACGGCAAAAATAACGAACGCGCCGGCCACTTTTGTCGCCACTTAACGGCGGCGAACCGGCCTGGCTTACTCCCTTTAAAGGTTTCGGCAGGCACCTCCCGGGTGATTTTCAACGGCCTCCCGCACCCGGCTCCCACCAAAACCCGGGCTCTCTTAACCGGTTCAGCCGTTTACTCTTCCCGTTCATGGGCGGTTACATATTTTAACACGACAATATTATTATATAGAAAAATTATATAGAAAAGCCCTGACCCAGTCAACCGGCGGCCGGCAAAAGGTAAGCGCCAAGCGCATTACGAAAAACCCGTGCAAGGCCGCAATTGCAAATGCGGACTTATTTTCACCAAAAATATACCCACTGTCCTGACACTTTATTTATCCAAAATTAGAGCCCGAAAGCCCTGCGCACTTTTTCGGCACCGACTCCTGCTATTTTAACCACCTTGGTGCGGCTTGCGTGGCCGGAAACAATTTCCACTTTGGAAGGTGGCAACGACAGGGAGTCTGCCAGAAAGGCCCGGCAGGCCTCATTGGCCTCACCGTCCACCGGAGGCGCCGTCAGGCGAATCTTAAGGGCATCCTCGTAAAGGCCGGCCACCTGGTTTCTGGCCGCCCTCGGCTGAACCCTGACCTTAAGCAGTACCCCGTCCTTTTCTTCTTTAAGAAATAACATTTAACTCTCCCTGCCCATCCGTGCGGATAATGACCGGGCAACTTCAACCGACCGGCCAGATCGCTTGCCAATAATCAGCCTTCCAGCCGCTTCCACCTCCTTCCTGAGCAGGGTCGTTTCGGCAAGCAAATCCCCGGCGGGCATGCCCCTGACTGAACAAAACCAATTCCTTTGATAAACCACTTCCAGCAAAAAATCACCCCCGTCATTTCATCGCCAGGATACGTTAGCCGCGAACCCGGCTCACCCGGCTGCATGATCTGATAAACACAGGGAAATAAAGTTGTGAAGAATTCTGGCAGTCACTCCCCAGATGAAATAATCGCCGTACTCGTAAAAGTAAACGGTAAAAGTCCACCTTGCCTGCCAGCCCTCTTTATAATATAAAGACGGCACCCTGTGATACGGAAAATCCCGGGCATAGCGCGTCGCAACTTCAACCTTGCTGGTAAACGGAGGATTCCTGAAAAAATGCTCAAGCGGAGCCAGAAAAATTTTTTCTACTTCTTCCGGATTCGGATTAACGCCTTTATACTCTTCAATCAATCCGACATAAGGGTAAATCAATGTGCCGGGCGGGGTAACCAGGTAATCCAGGGGGCCCAATAACACAACCTGCTCCCTGCTTATTCCCAGTTCCTCTACGGCCTCACGGATGGCGGTGTCCTGGGGGCTGGCAAGCTCGCCCTGCTCCACCCTGCCCCCCGGAAAACATATCTCGCCCGGCTGTCTTTGCAGATGGTTGGATCTGACCTCAAAAAGAAGATGAAGCTTTCCGGCGGTTTCAACAAGGGGCACCAGCACGGCTGAAACAAAATACTCTTCTTCATCCTGAACCCTCGGCTGCCGCCCTGCAAGCCTTCTCAAAATTTTCACAAAAAGCAGCTCCTTTAAGCATCTTCGTCTTCCCGCCCCGGGGAAAAGCCCTGCTCCTCGCTGTCCAAAAGCTTTATCTGCGCCTCCAGAAAAGAACGCAACCGCATTCTGAACACCTGCGCCTCTTTTTCATAACGGTGGCATTCTTCCATTGCCTGCTTAAGCTTTTTTTCCGCTCCGGCTAAAATTTCAGAAGCCTTTTGCTCTGCATCCCGGATTAGCGCCTCGGCTTCCTGCTCCGCCTCCCGGGTCAGCCGCTCCGCCTCAATTCTGGCCCTGTCCAGCATCAGACTGGTTTCTTTTTCCGTATTCTGCCGCAGATCATCAGCATTTTTCTGGGCCATGACCATGGTATTTTTAAGCACTTCCTCTATTTCGCGGTAACGGGCCAGGTTCCGGTCGGCCTGGGCCAGTTTCTCCTTCAGCTCCTGGTTTTCCCGGTATAGATTTTCATAGTCCTGGATAACCTGGTCCAGAAAGGAATCTACCTCTTCTTCGCTATATCCCCGGAAGGCCCGGCGAAATTCCTTCTTTTGAATATCCAGCGGCGTCAGCAATTTTTTCACCTCGGACTAAAGTTTCAATGACTAAAGTTTCAACATCTTTACAATAAAAAGTCTTTCGCCACAGTTTAAAGATGCCTTTTTCAAAGCAGGCCGAAAATTATGCAGAAACGGCTAGCGCGCATAAACGACAAAACCCGCTTGAACGGGCTGCCCTAAACCGGTATCTATAGAAAGTGCCTCAAAAAGCTGATGAGTACCTGCCTTATTAAATGCAAAACAAAAAAAGCTACAATAGGGGAAAAATCAACAGGCCCGACGGGCGGAACAATTCTTCTGAAAAGGCTTAAAAACGGCTCCGTAACCTCGTAAATAAACCTGATTACCGGCTGATACGGATTGTGCCTTACCCACGACAGAAGGATCCGGACGATTAAAAGCCAGGTATACACCTGAAAGGCTACATCCAGCGACGTAATAATAATATTCATGTTACACCTCATTCTTTATATTAAGCCGGACAACTGGCGCGAACGTTCGGCAGCGGCTTCAACTGCCTTCATTAACAAAGCCCGCACAGCCCCTTCCTCCAGGGCAAACAGACCGGCTATGGTGGTACCGCCCGGCGTGGTCACCATATCCTTCAGCCGGGCGGGGTGCTCACCGGTTTCAAGCACCATCTTGGCCGCCCCCAGCATGGTCTGGGCGGCCAGCAGCCTGGCCTGGTCCCTGGGCAGGCCGAGGCGTACCGCCCCGTCGATGAGCCCCTCCAGAATCACATACATGTAGGCGGGGCCGCTGCCGCTCAGGCCGGTTACGCAGTCCAACAGGCGCTCCGGCACTTCCACCGCTTTTCCCGCCGCGCTGAAAATGGCCAGGGCTTTCTCCATGTTTTCCCTGCCGGCGTATTTGCCGGCGCTGACAGCACTGGCGCCTTCGCCTACCAGGCAGGGTGTATTGGGCATCACCCGCACCACCGGTACGGGGCTGTTTAAAAAGGACTCAATAAAAGCAGACGTCACCCCGGCGGCAATTGATATAAGGGTTTGCCCCGGCCTGAGCAGGGGAGCAATTTCCTTCATCAGGTGAGCGACTGCATCCGGCTTAACTGCCATTACAATAATATCGGCTTTTCTCACAACAGCTTCATTTTTCGGATGGGTTTCCACTCCCAGCTTTTTCCCCAGGTACTCCAACCGCCCGGAGTTGACATCGCTTACACAAATTGCAGGCGGGTTCACCAGACCTGTTCGGAGCAAACCTGTCATAAGGGCTTCACCCATGGCCCCTCCGCCAAGGAAGCCTATTTTCTGCCCCTTCAAAGGCATACAGCTACCTCCCTGCCGTTCACGAACGCATCCACGTGAATATTCCCTTTTCCTTCTGCGGGTCCTTTAAATCGCTGGCAATGTCCATGTTGTTCGGGACAAAAAGGAAAATACCGCTGCCCACTTTTTGCAGGCTGCCGTTTAAGGCATAGGTGGCCCCGCTGATGAAGTCTACAATCCGCTTGGCCAGGTCCGGTTCGGCCTGTTCCAGGTTGACAATAACTGGACGCCTGTTTTTTAAATTGTCGGCAATGCCCTGCACCTCATCAAAAGCCCTGGGTTCGACAACAACCACCCGCACCTGGCGCTGGGCATGCAGGCTTAAAACGGCCCCCCTGTCCTTTTCTTTTTTCCTCTGCCAGGGCTGTTCTTCAACTATCTCGTCACGGGCACGCTTTTCCTCTTCTTCCACAACCTCCTCTTCAAAGCCCATGAAGCTCAATACTTTATCCACTAATTTAAAGGCCACGACCGCTTTTAACCTCCTTCTCTTTATTTGTATTTTCTTACATCCCGTCCGGAGCAAAGCAAACCGGCCCAAAAAGCAAAATCTAGCTGCGCCCGCCAAATATGGCCGACCCTACCCGGACAATATTGGCACCTTCCTCGACGGCAACCTCAAAATCACCGCTCATGCCCATGGAAAGATAATCCATTTTAACGCCCTCAAGGCCGGTCAGCTTCCCGGCAAGCTCTTTTAACTGCCTGAAAACCGGCCGCACTTCCTCTGCGTTTTCGCACCAGGGAGCTATGGTCATCAGCCCCATTACCTCCAGCCCGGGCAGCCGTGCGGCCTCGGCCACAAATTGCGGTGTCTCGGACGGCAAAAGGCCGTATTTGGTTTTTTCACCTGCTATGTTCACCTGAACCAGTACCCTGGCCGCCGTACCGGCCTCACAGGCCGCTCTGCTCAACGCTTCCGCCAGCGACCAGCGGTCCAGCGAATGAATCAGGCTTACCTTGCCGATAATTTTTTTTACCTTATTGGTCTGAAGATGTCCGATAAAGTGCCATTCCACGCCGGCAGGCAACTGGCCGTATTTTTGCAGGAACTCCTGAACCCTGCTTTCACCCAGACAGCAAACCCCGCCGGAAAGCACCTCCCTGATGGTTTCCACGGCAACCGTCTTAGTAACCGCCACCAGCTTTATTTCTTCCGGATTCCGGCCGGCCCGGCCGGCTGCAGCATCAATGCGGCGCCGTACCCGGTTCAGGTTTTCCAGTACACTCAAGCAAACCCACCTTCTTCACTCCACCGGCCATCCCTCCCTGACCAGAACGGGGTTTTTCACATAACGGGTATTTTCATCCAGACCCTGGCCAGTTATGGCCACCTTACCGGCAAGCTCCCCCTCTATTTTAACTTTCGTCCACCTGGCCTTTTTCTTAACCGCCAGATAAATACCGGGACTGCCGTCGCGGTAGACGATAGCCCGGCGCGGTACTAACAACCCGCAAAGGCTTGCGGTTGTAACGTCGATTTCAATCCAACGGTTATGAACAATATTTTCAGGGTAAGCCGGAAGAATAAAAAGTCCCTTCCACCCGTCCCCCCCCTCGACCACCCGGTAAGGTCTTATCGAAAGGGGCAGCCCGTTCCATGCACCATGCAGAATATCCCCGCTCATTCCAGAGGGAAAGGCTTCTCCGGGTATTTCAGCATAAAAATAAACAGGGGATAAATTGTCAACAATTTTAAAGACCGGCTGTCCTTTTTCCACTTTCTCACCGCCGGAAACTGTCCTGACCGCTATTTTATCAAATTTAGACAAATCCAATACATCAAGGTTGCCGGGAGACAGTATGCTTTCCAGACCGTCCAGGTGGGTGCATAAAATTCCCGCCACCGGGGCATAAACCACGCACTCCGTACCGCCGGAGTCCTGCCCGGCGGCCACTAGCGCCGCGGCAGCGCCCTTTTCCAGCCGCCTTCCTTCGTCCTCTGTAAAAGTAACCCTGCCTGTGGCTGGAGAACTTACCACTGTTTCCTCTTTAATCAGCATGCCTGCCACCTTGACGGTTTGGACCGCCTCCTGCACGGAAAGCAGTTGCACATCTGACAGGGCCGGAGGAATAAACTGCCTTGCCAATAAAATTGCAGCCAGAACAGCCGTAGCACCGGCCAAAAACCTTAAAAACCGGCCTTTTGCCTTCCGCCTCCTTCCCGGTGAAGTCCTGGTAACCGCTGCTTCTTTATTCATTGTAGACCTTCACCCGGCCTGCTGCCTTCCAGAGGAAATTTATTCGACGGTATGCAGTCATTTCCTGCGTATAAAAGCGCTGCAGGCACTTTTTTAAGAAAAATCTTCCGATGCGGCCTGGTGTTCTAAAGGTATTACAAAAGAGAAGGTGCTGCCAATGCCAACCTTGCTTTCAACCTGAACGCTTCCGCGGTGGGCGTCGATAATGTGCTTTACAATGGAAAGGCCCAGGCCGGTACCTCCCTGTTCCCGGGAGCGGGCCTTATCAACGCGGTAAAAGCGTTCAAAAACGCGGGAAAGGCTTTCAGGCGGGATTCCAATGCCGTTGTCCTTTACGTCCACCTTCATCTCGTCCTGGGTGGCTGCAGCACTAATGCTGACCTCTCCGCCGGCCTGGGTATAAACAACGGCATTTTCAATCAGGTTAAGCAGAACCTGGCTGAGCATGTCCGGGTCGCCCTGTACCACAGGCAGATCTTCGGGCAAATTAATTTTTATGGCCAGGTTTTTTTCAACAGCGCGAGGCTGCAGTATTGCCACAGCCCTTTTTATCAGCTCGCCCATGTTAACCGGCTGCCTTTTTGGCACCCACTTGTGGCTTTCCAGCCTGGACAGGTTCAAAAGCTCGTCAATCAGCCTGGAAAGCCTTTCGGTCTCACTGTTGATTATTTCAAGAAACCTCCTGGCCGTGTCCGGCTCCTCCAGGGCGCCGTCCAGCAAAGTTTCTGCAAAGCCCCTGATTGAAGTTAAGGGAGTCCTCAGCTCATGAGAGACATTGGCCACAAATTCGCTGCGCATTTCCTGCAGTATTTTTCGCTCGGTGATATCCCTCAGCAAGGCCACCACACCGCCCCGCTCCGCGCCGGAGTTCTGCAGGGGGATTACATGCACCTGGAACACGCGCGGTTCCGGGGCCAGAATCTGGATTTGCTTTTGCATGCAGCGGCCGGTTTCAAGTGCCTGGTTCAAAAGCTTTTCCAGATCGTAGTTGCGAATAACCCGGAGGATGTTCTTTCCTCTGCTGGCCGCCATGGTTATCCGGAAAAGCTCCTCCACCACCGGGTTAATCAAAATCATTCTGCCCCAGGCGTCCATGGCAATGACTCCGTCGGACATACTGGAAAGGATGGCTTTAATCCGGTTTTTTTCGGCGATGACATCTTCTATGTTGTTCTTAAGCTGCCTGGCCAGGTAGTTTATCGAACGGGCCAGATCGCCTATTTCGTCCTGGGAGGAAATGCGGATTTCCTGATCGAGGTTTCCCCTGGCCATGTCCTGCGCTACAGACGCCACTTCTTCCAGGGGGGCAATTATCCGCGAGTACATAATCCAGGCCAGCAATGCGGAGCAGGAAAATGCCAGCGCCCCGGCGCCCCAGATATTCAGGCTGTTAAGGGAATAAAGCTGGACCAGGATAAAAAACACCAGAAACAGTAAAAAGTAGCTGGCTACCGGCCTCCAGCCGACATTCCGTAAAAACCTTACTATATTTACCAAACTATGCGCACCTCCCTAAAGCAGTATCCAACCCCGCGCACCGTCTCAATGGGCTGGTCGCTCTCGGAAAGGCGCCCGAGTTTCTGCCTGATGTGCCTGATGTGAACGTCAACCGTACGGGAGTCGCCTGCATAATCATAACCCCAGACCTGTTCCAAAAGCTGCTCCCGCGAAAATACCCTGCCGGGCTGGCGGGCCAGGAAACGCAGCAGTTCGAATTCTTTTGGGGTAAGGTCCACCTTCACCCCGTCCACATAAACGGCAAACTTTTCCTCGTCAATAACCAGCCGGCCGAAGTCCAGGCGCCCCCCGGGCACGGCTTCCCTTTCCCGTCCTTCCTCTTTTTGGATCCGGCGCAGTCTGGCCTTAATCCTGGCCACCAATTCCCGCGGGCTGAAAGGCTTGGTGATGTAATCATCGGCACCCATTTCCAGCCCCAGAACCCGGTCCAGTTCTTCTGCCCGGGCGCTCAGCATAATCACCGGAATATTTTTGGTTGCAGCATCCCGGTGCATTTCGCGGCAGACCTCAAGGCCGTTCATGCCTGGCAGCATGACGTCAAGAACGATCAAATCCGGCCTCTCTGCCCGGGCAAGCTCAAGCCCCTGGGGGCCGTCCAGGGCGGTCAGCACCTGGTAGCCCTCCCGCTCCAGGTTAAAACGGACCAGCTCTAGGATGTTCTTTTCATCGTCCACTACAAGTATCTTGGGCATTTCGTTCACCCCTCCTGCTGCTTAAGCATTATTAATGCCGCCATCCTGCCGGCCGTGCCGCCCTGGGCACGGTACGAAAAAAACAGGTCGTTGCGGCAGGAGGTGCAAATGCGGGCCACCTTTATGTTTTCGGACTTGAGTCCGGCATACAAAAGAGTGCGGCGGTTGGCCTCCCACAAATTGAGTTTCCACCTTCCGGCCGGAGCCTCAACGGCTATTTCGCCTATATCAGGAAAGGCCTTTCTGAAAGGAATCATCACCCGGTCATCCACCTCGTAGCAGCAAGGGCCGACCGACGGACCGATGCCGGCCAGGCAGTCCTGCGGATTGGAGCCAAAAATCCGCGACATCTTTTCCACCGTCTTCAGCCCTATCTTCAAGGCCGTACCTTTCCATCCGGCATGAGCCAGGGCAACTGCCCTTTTAACGGGATCCAGGAGAAAAACCGGAACGCAGTCGGCAAAATAGGCCGACAGGGGCAGTTGCGGAACTCCGGTAACGAGGGCGTCGGTGTCCGGCAAGGAATCTTCATCGGAAAACGCCCCCCTCCCCCGGTCCTGCCGTTCCACCGCTCTCACCACGTCCCCGTGCACCTGTTTTCCCGCAACCAGTCCGGCCGGATCTATCCCCAGCGCCCGGCAGGCCAGGGCCCGGTTGGCCCTTACGTTTTCAGCGCTGTCCCCGACGTGAAAGGCGGTGTTCAAGCTGGAATAAGGCCCGCTGCTGACGCCCCCGCAGCGCGTGGTAAAGCAATGCACGACTATGCCGGTGGCATCAAGGTGCGGAAATGTATAAAATTTTATATCACCTTTTACACCGGTTGTAAACACCCTTTATACCCCTTTTAAAAAAATCGGTGAAGGTAAAAAATTCTTTTATAGGACAGGCTGTAATGCAACATCACGGCCGGTTAACAAGCTCGTTCAATTCGTCAAGGAGGTGAAGGAGTTTCTCCCTGTACCCCTGTTCCAGATCCTCCAGTTTAAGCTCGTTGATTTTTGCCGCCAGAGCGGCGGCAGCCTGCTTGACCGGATCCTCTTCCCTCTTCTCTGCCTCGGGCGGAAGAAGTTCCACCGATTGTTGCCAGGCCGGAACGGTAACTTTCAGGCCCAGTCCGGATCTCAGCAAACCTGCCAGCACTTCCGCTGATTCGGGCTCGCCGTGTACCACAAACACTTCCTGAGGGGGCTTTTTAATTTTTTTAACCCAGTTGACCAGGCCGACCTGGTCGGCATGGGCCGAATAACAGTCAATAGATCTTATATCGGCCTTCACCGCTATTTCATCACCGAAAATCCGCACCGTTTTTTCCCCGTCAAGGATTTGACGGCCCAAGGTGCCTTGCGGCTGATAGCCGACAAACAGCACCGTGCTTTCCGGCCGCCACAGGTTGTACTTGAGATGGTGCCTGATCCGGCCGGCCTCGCACATGCCGCTGGTGGAAATGATAATGGCCCGGTCAATATTGTTCAAAGCCCTGGACTCTTCCGTGGACTGGGTAAATTTTACCCCGGGCAGGTAAAGGGGATCCCCTCCCTTTTTAATAACCTCGCTCGCCTCCCGATCGAAAACCTCCCGGTGCTTGTGGAAAACAGCGGTAGCCGCGGCAGCAAGCGGGCTGTCGATATATACGGTCATCGGGGGCATCCTTTTGGTTTCCATCAGTATACCCAAATGATAAAGCAGGTCCTGGGTGCGCTCAACCGCAAAGGCGGGGATAATCAGGTTGCCTCCTTTTCTGTACGTTTCCCAGATCGCAGCGTGCAACAGCTCAACTTCCTTTTCGCAGTGCTCATGCAGGCGCGCCCCGTAGGTGGACTCCATGACCACGTAATCTGCTTCGGCAATGTCGGAAGGATCTTTGATGATAGGGCGGTCCCTGTTGCCGATGTCGCCTGAAAAAACAATTTTTACCTCCCGGCCGCCCTCCGCGGCCCAGAGCTCGATCATGGCCGAGCCGAGAATATGGCCGGCGTCCAAAAAGCGCGCCCTGATGCCGGGAGCAATCTGGATTACCTCATCATAACCGACCGGCCTGAAGTAGGCAAGGCTTTCATAGGCCTCATCGACGGTGTATATTGGTTCGATCAGCGGCCTTCCGGCGCGGCGGTTTTTACGGTTCTTACGCTCAACCTCCATTTCCTGGATATGCCCGCTGTCAGGCAGCAGCACCGCACACAGTTCAACAGTAGGCGCCGTTGCAAAAATCCTGCCTTTAAAACCGTGCCTGATGATTTTCGGTATAAGGCCGCTGTGATCAATGTGGGCGTGAGTAAGCAAAATATAATCCACGCTGCGGGGCGGTACGAGGAATCTGCCGTAGTTGCGCTCCCTGACTTCCTTAGGTCCTTGGAACATGCCGCAGTCAATCATTAGCCTGGTATTTCCGGCATCCAGAAGAAAGCAGGAACCTGTCACGGTACCGGCAGCCCCCAGAAACTGCAGCCGCATTGGCCATCCCTCCCGTAAATACAGTTTATTCAGAGCATTCCCTCTTGAGTAATTTCCCTTTATCGCGGCGAAACCCTTTTTCAATCAAAAACAAATATAGCTCCGCCTTGACACGGCAGGCAGGAAGCCTTAAGCTGAAAAGTACCAGCAAAGTTCTCCGGGGTACGCAGAAAGGAGGAAAAATATCTCATGCCGGTATATGAGTTCCGCTGCGCCGGGTGCGGCCGGCGTTTTGAAAAATTATGCCCAATGGGAGAAAGCGGGGAAAATTTGAAGTGTCCCGAGTGCGGCGCCCCGTCTCCCAGGCGGGTAATGTCTTCATTTTCTGCCGCCGGGGCCGGCGGAGGAAAAGGCGGTGGTTCGTGCAGCGCCTGCAGTTCCCGGAACTGCGGCAGTTGCGGGCTGTAGTCAGCTTTAACCTTTCCTTTAAAAAGCTGTTCAAAGCCCCTTTGTCCTTTTTCGCAGCAAATTGCAAAAAAAAAGAATCATACGGGACCCCGTGATTCTCCCTTTTTTAATGCAACAAATTTTTAATTAATGTAACAAATCCGCACGGATGCTTTCATTGCAGGCAACGTAATCTTACATCGTCGATTTTTACCGTATTGTCGTTTTGCCCCGACGGTTCAAAGGTAAACCTTACCTCGGCGATTCTGGCCCCTGCCGGAACGCGGCCAGTAGACAGGCTGTACTGCCGGTAAGCGTTATCCGGTATGTTTTCCTGGGAAAACCTGGGTTCGGTTCTTCCGACAAAATTACCCTGCCGGTCAAAGTAAAAGATTTCTACAAACAAAACGTACCTGGCCACGCGGCCCGGCTGAATATTTTCCCTGGCCCACCAGCTCAAATCGTAAATCCTTCCCGGCTCGATTTCCACCCTCTGGGCAAGCAGCGCCCTTTCGTTGTGAACGGCCCCCAGTTCGGCAGCAAAGTTCCCTGAACGGGAAAGGGTTGTGCGGAACAGGTTGCTTCCCGTCCAGCCTCTTGGCGGGGAGGCGGGGTCGGACCAGTTCTCGAAGCCCGGGTTGGCCAGGATGTTCACATCCGGGCAGGGGGTGGCGGTCGGCGCCGGTGCCGGAACGGCACCCGGTCTTATTCTTAGCGTGGTCGAAACGCTCCTGTCCTCATAACCCCTGGCGACGTTAAACCCTTCAATTGCAAAAGTGCCGGCCGTCACCTGCTCGCCGCGGTTATTGCGCTGGTCCCAGGTTACCCGGAAAACCTGGTTTTCACCGGGCCGCAGGCTTACTGCCGATGCCGTCTGGGCAAAAGAACGGCCGCGGGACCAGCGCCAGACTTCCCGCTGCTCCTCTCCGCGCCTGATCACAAAGTCATAGCGCTGAGCGGTAGGATAGCGGAGTGTAATGCTGCTGCCGGTTATATTCGTTTTCACCAGGGTTATTGATACATCTTCCCCCCGGCTGTATACGGCTTTGTCGGTGGAAATGGTATAAAGAAGCCCTCCAATCCGGCGGGAGGCCTCTTTGCCGGCCGCTTCACCTGTTTTCCCCTCCTCCGGAATGATCAGCACCTGGCCGGCATTGATCAGGTCCGGGTCGGCAATATTATTTGCCTGCACCAGCCTTTCCACAGTGGTGCCAAACCGCCGGGCTATTAAAAACAGCGTGTCACCGGGCTGTACCGTATATGTTCTGGCCATCCTTTTCCCTTCCTTTTCAGCTTTTAAAAATTAGCTTTTTTTATTTTATGCTTACAGAAAGGAAAAGGTCACCTGGTTTCCCGCCTGCGCTACTCCAGCAATTCCGCCAAAGGCCGGAAAAGGGCTGCAACAGCTTCTGACGGGTTGGGCAAAACCACCCCGAACGCCTGCGGCATGATCAAGGCCATGCCTATAAGCAGCAAAACCGAAAAGGCCGCCAGTTCCCGCCACATTTTCTTTTTTACCAGGCCCGGCACCTCGAGCAGAATAATACCGGTAAACATCAAGATCAGCAATGCGATCACTTTGTAAATCCCCTTAAAAATCTGGTTTTAACCTGCAGTTACTCCTCTGGCATGCTGGCCCGCTTAGTCAGGAGGCCGGTGTCCCGGATACGGCTTTTTACGGTAATATTGACCTCTGCCCGCTTGAATTCTTCGTCCCACCGGTCTTTCAGCTCCCGCCAGTCTTTTTTATATTTTCTGTGGAAGGCGTTGCCGAAGCCAAAGACATCCACTTGGTACTCCCGCCGGACTTTCTCCAGAACGGCAGTTGCTCTTTCTTTGACTGCCTCTGCAACTTCGCCTTCCAAGGCTTCAATTTTTTCGGGTTTGGCCAGGTCCTCGCTGCTTTGCTGTTCCAGCACGTCCCCTTCCATCTCCACTTCTACATCAAACCACAGGTACTCCCCGTCGTATTCCGGCACAATCCTTGTCCTGCCCCGCCGGATCCTGATTGATACCTCTTTATCCGGCTCGCCAGGGCTGGGTACGGTGATTACTCCCCTCATAGCTTCGCCCTTAAGCCAGAGCAGCCCTCTGGTTTCGTAACTGTCCAGCCAGCCGACCAACCTATCATCCTTAAAAACTGCCGACCCCAAAAGCCCCACCTGTCTTTGGGCTGAAGGCCTCATTTCCTGACCAAGCCCCGGGATAACCCCCGCTTCTACTTCTCCAACCCATGTGGCCACCGGCTGCACCCCCTTGCTGGCCATCATCTCGGAAAATTCACTGAGCCGGACAGAATAGCCGGTTTTCATAACATTTAAAAAGCCGGCAGCCTGCGCCGAAGTCTTTGCCATGGCCGAAAAAGTTTCCAGGAAATCTTTCGCCTCTCCTTTAGTCACCATCACCCACATGGTCTCCCGGGACTGCCTGTCGCGCAGAAAGAAATTTGTGACCATATTTGTTCCCTTCCTGGCCATTTCCTCCCCGAGTACCAGAATAACGCCGTGGCCCCAATAAATCTCGCGGGGAATCTTCGCGGCCAGGTGCACTCTGGCATCCTCAACGGTTTTGCCCTCCGCAGAAACCACCCAGCTTGCCGCCGTGCCATCTCTTCCTCCGCCTCCCGCCTCGCCGCCGCCAGCAAAGGCGGTGGGCCTGGCAATCTGCACAGCAAGCCGGACCCGGCCATCTGCCATCCAATCAATTCCTGTCCCCAGCACCACAGCCACCTCGTTTAGCTCCTTCCGGTCCCAGCAGCCACCCAGGAAGACGGTTGGAAGAATCAGCAAGAAGAGGACAGCTATTTTTTTAACCAACCGCTTTTCCTCCCTTCTTCCTGATCAGGGCAACGATCAACATCACCAGCGGAATCCCCGCTTCGTAGACACTGAGAGAATAAGGCGGCCAGACTCTGGATGTAAAATCAAGGAGATAGGCGATATTCCGGCACAAAAGCGCCAGGGCAACCAGGATCACTCCCACCGGCGCCACCAGGGGCTGGTAACTCTTTAACCCCAGCCACTGGGCGCTGCCTAAAACGGCGGCGTAATAAAAAACTCCCACTTTTGCAAATCCTCCAAATACCCAAACCGCCACAATAACAGACTCCAGCCGCTCCAGAAAATTGGCTATCGATACCACCCTCACCGCGTTGTAAACGGGAAAAACAAAGTGTCCGGACGTAACTGGGCCAAAAATCGCGACCACCGCCAGGGTGCAAGCCGTAAGAACTAAACCCGTGAATAAAGTTGCCAGCGCAGCCACCCGGTAAGCTTCATTAGGTTTGTTGAGAAAAGGAATGATCATGGCCAATACGACAACTTCCCCCAACCAGCTCGCAGGCACGGTAGCCCCTTTCAACACGGGTACAAGGCCGATGTCGAAAACCGGCAGCAGCCTGGCCGCCTTCATGTCTTTAGTGGTTAAAATGAGAACAATAAAAAGCAACCCCAGGACAATGGGCAGAAAAAGCTGGTTGTACCGGCTCAGCACTTCCAGCCCGTTGCGGACGGCGTAGGCCGCCACGGCAACCACCGCAATAAAAAATACTATAGTGGGGGTATTGGGCATCATGGCCGTACACAAAAACGACGCAAACTCATCTATAATTAGGGCGTTCGTGTGCAAAAACCACCAGATATACAAAAGGCCGATGAGCTTCCCCGGTGCCTTGCCCAGAATTTCCTCCGCGTATTCAAACAAGGTCTTGCCTGGAAAACGAAGGCTTAAACTCACCACCAGCATGGCAATCAGCAGCCCTACCAGGATGGAGGTCATAATCGACAGCCAGGCGTCCTGCCTGGCAAATTTTATGACAAAGGCAGGAACGGTGAGGATGGCCGTGGACAGAACCATGCTCACCAACAACATAATGGCTTGATTGCTGTCAATTTTACCTTGTTCCAGCATTGGTTCACTCCTTACCTTTTTGGCCGGGTTTCCGGAGGGATTGGCTTCAACCCCCGTTCCTGCCTTTCTTGATTTTGCCTTGCAATCAGCCGCGGGCGGGTAAGCATAGCCCACAAAGGCGCCCGGTAAAACGTGTCTTTTAAGTCTACAGCAGTAGTGGGAACCAGCGGGGACAGGTAAGGAACTCCAAAGGAGCGCAGGGTACACAGGTGAATGCCAATTACCGCCAGGCCGGTAATAAGCCCGTACAGGCCCATAACAGCCGCCAGCACCATCATGATGAACCTGATCAGGCGAAAGGCAATGCTGGCGCTGTAAAAAAAGGTGAAGGAGGCAATGCCGGTAAACGCCACCACAATTACGGTGGCCGCGGCCACCAGGCCGGCACGAACGGCGGCCTCCCCAAGGACCAGGGCGCCCACGATGCTTACCGCCTGGCCAATCTGTCGCGGCAGGCGGATCCCGGCCTCCCTCAGGATTTCAAAGGTTAATTCCATGACCAACACTTCGACAAAAACCGGGAAGGGAACCGCCTCCCGCTGCGCAGCGATACTCAGCAGGAGTGCGGTGGGGAGCAGTTCATGGTGGAAGCTGACCACCGCAATGTAAAGCGAGGGCAGCGTAAGCGACACGATCATGGAAAAAAACCGGACCAGCCTCACGGCCGAGGCGAATATAAACCGCTCATAATAGTCCTCAGAGGCTTGAAGGTACTCAACGAAAAGGTTTGGTACGGTCAGGGCAAAAGGAGTACCGTCCACCAGTATGGCCACCCGCCCTTCCAGCAGCATCGCCGCCACCCGATCCGGCTTCTCCGTATGGTTAACCATGGGGAAAGGGCTAAAGGGATTGTCCTCAATCAGTTCCTCAATGTTGCCGGATTCCAGCACAGCTCCGACTTTTATTTTTTCCAGCCGGCTTTTCACTTCCTCCACCAGTTTGCTGTTGACGATGCCTTCGATGTAAATTACCGCCACGTCAGTATTGGTAATCTCGCCAATTCTAAAAGTTTCGATTTTCAGGCTGGGGCTTTTTATCCTCCGCCGGATAAGCGACGTATTGGTCCTAAGGGTCTCCACAAAAGACTCCCGCGACCCCCGCACCGTCGGTTCTGCCTCCGGGTCGGTAATGCTGCGCACCTCCCAGCCTCTGGCGCCGGAAACAAGGGCGCAGGCGTGGCCGTCAACCAGCAAAACGGTATCCCCCGACAGAATGGCATGGATGACATCCTGCAGCTTATCGGTTTCCATGACCTGGTGGATGCACAGGACCCGCTGTTTAATGATAGACAGCGCCCGGGCCCTGGTGATTTCCTGTTCCGGCACGGCCATCGGCGCTTCCAGGACCAGCGCCCGCATTATCTGCTCGCTTACCTGCGACTTATCCGTCAGGCCGTCTACATAGATCAGGGCCAGCCTGATCTGCTCGTTTTGGGCAAAGAGAAACTCCCGGTAAATCACATCGCTGCTCTTACTCAAGACAGACTTGATCTGCCTCAAGTTGGCCTCCAGGTCCGGGCTCAAAACCAGATCATTCCAGGAGGCATCAGAAAAAACAGGCTGGCCGGGCTGGTCTGTAGGAAATCCGCCCCGCCTTCCGTTTTTGCCGCGTCTCATAAACCTGACTTTAAGGGGTTTTCTGAATACGGCCATTTTTTGAACACCTGTACTGTATATTGACATTAATTTAACTTTTATTCAATAATTCCCACATTTAAAAACAATCATGCAGGCAGCCATAAAAAAAACCGGCTTTTCTTTATTAAGAAAAGCCGGCTTCAATTACCGTCCCTTCCCGCAGCGATCTGGCCACGTCGATGATCCTCTGGTTGCGGGAGCCGCGAAAGGGGAGCTCCGGGTCGCGCTCGGTCAGAATAAACGGCCCGTCCACAATATAGTCTGAAACCCGGATTAATTCCTCCACTGCCGGCTCCTGCCGCGCAAGCGCCAGCAGCCCCTCCCAGGTATATCCGGTGTAGATAATAACGTCCAGGCCGAGCTTTCTAGCCTCTCTGGCCAGCCAGGCTAAAGGCCCGGCCTGGAGAAAGGGTTCGCCGCCGGAAAAAGTGACCCCTTTGAGCAGTTTTACTGACTTGATCTGCTCCAGCAGGTCCCCTGCCCTGACGGCAACGCCGCCGGCAGGGTCCCAAGTTTCGGGATTATGGCAGCCCTGGCAACGGTGCCGGCAGCCCTGCACAAAGACCACAAACCGCAGGCCCGGCCCGTTCACCACACTTTCTTTTACTATGCCTGCAATGCGAAGTTCCAATTACCATCACATCTTTCTAGGTGGTACATTATCACCACTCACTCCAGTGCTCCGCGCCGACAGCACTTACTGCTTGCTTCGGGCGAAATTGGGCCGCCCTCAACTCACCGTCCTGGTTCGGTTCGGGCTGGTGCGGAATTCCTTGGGGACATACCTCCCCAGGAGGTGTGTCCCCTAACCGCTGTCCCCGCACCCCCAATTTCGCAACCTCGCCGCGCAGAGTGCTGTTACCGGCGCTCCGCAAGTCGTTCGCTTATGACAATGTGCCACCCCATAATTTCAGCTATGGTTGAGACGGTATACATAATGAATCACCTGTGCGGCACCCTGTCCCTGAGCTCGGCCAGCTTGCTGTCGTTGAAGCGGTCGGTGGTGCTCAGGTAGCCGGTAATGCGGCGCACCCGCCTGATGCTGCCGGACCCGCAGCGGGGGCAAATGTCCTCGTTGATTACCCCCAGCAGGTTGCAGTTGGTGCAGAAGTCAACCGGGTAGTTTATGCCCCCGTAGCCCATATCGCTGTTGCGCATGTGCCTGATGATCGCCTCCACCGCATCCGGATTATGCACAGGTGGCGCTTCCATTTCAACGTAGCTGATGTGCCCGGCGTTGCAATATTTGTGGTACGGCCCCTCCAGGCTGATTTTCTCGAAGCTGGTGATTGGAAAGTCCACCGGCACATGGAAGGAGTTGGTATAGTATTCCTTGGTGGTCACCCCCGGGATAAGCCCGAACTCCCTGCGGTCCAGAGCGACAAAGCGCCCGGAAAGCCCCTCTGCCGGAGTAGCCAGGAGGGTATAGTTCAGGTCGTACTCCTCGGCAGCCTCGTCAATCTTTTTGCGCATAAAGGAAACAATCTCCAGGCCGAGGGCCTGCGACTCCTCACTTTCCCCGTGGTGACAGCCGGTCAGTGCAATCAAGGCTTCGGCCAGGCCGATAAAGCCGACGGTAAGTGTACCGTGTTTTATCGCCTCGGCAATGGGGTCCTCGGGGCCCAGGTTTTCCGAATCCAGGTACAGTTTTTGCCCCATAATAAAGGGCATGTCCTTAACCTTCAGCCTTGACTGGATGCTGTAACGGTGATAAAGCTGGCGCACGGCCAGGTCTATCACATCTGAAAGCCTGCGGTAGAAGTCTTCGAGGTTCCGCTCGGCTTTTATGGCCAGCCGGGGAAGGTTTACGGTGGTGAAGGAAAGGTTTCCCCTCCTGTCGGTTACGGCCGGGCCGCGCCGGTTTGCCATGACCCTGGTCCGGCACCCCATGTAAGCAACCTCCGTGCCCCACTCCCTGTTGAAGGATGAATCCATAAAGCTGAATGTGGGGTTTAGCCGCTTGCTCGCCACTCTGACGGCCAGCTTGAACAGGTCGTAGTTGGGATCGCCGGGATTTAAGTTGACGCCCTCTTTAACCCTGAAAATGATGTTGGGGAAGATGGGGTTCTCTCCTTTCCCAAGACCGGCCTCGTAAGCCAGGAGGAGGTTTTTCGTCACCCGCCGGGCCGGTTCGGAAGTCTCGGCGCCTATGTTTATGGAAGAAAAAGGCACCTGGGCACCGGCCCGCGAATGCATGCTGTTAAGGTTATATATTAAGGCCTCCATGGCCTGGTAGGTCTCGAAGTCATCGGCATCCTCCACAAAAGGGGCAATGTCCCGGTCAAAGAAGGCAAAGGACTGGCCGCCGTGCATGTCGTTCTGTGAACTCTGCAGGATTATCGCCGCCAGGGCGGTGGCCGAGGTGGGCCGCTTGGGCGGCCTGATATACCCATGGCCGGTGTTGAACCCCTCCGTCAGCAGTTTCTTCAACGGGATTTGAAGGCATGTAAGCGTTTTGGCATAGAAGTCAAGGTCATGGATATGAATGTCCCCCCGCAGGTGGGCCTGGGACATCTCTTCCGGAATCAGGCGGGTCAGATAATACTTCTTGCTGGCCGCGCTGGCTATCTGAAGCATCTTGGCCGACGGGGAGTTGCTGATGTTGGCGTTTTCCCGGTTGGTCTCCTCCAGGATCTCCTCCACGGCGTCCATCAGATCGCTTTTTGCCTCACGTATGCGCGTGCGCTTATCGCGGTACAGGATGTACGCTTTTGCAGTGCGGGCATGGCCGGCCTCGATCAGGACCTTCTCCACCACGTCCTGAACGTCCTCCACTCCAAACACGCTGCCGTTGTATTTCTTCTTTAAAAGCTTTAAAACCTCGATGGTCAGCTCCATCGCTGTCTGGCGGTCCTCTCCGCCTACCGCCCGGGCAGCCTTAAAGATAGCATCTGTAATTTTGGTTTCGTCGAAGGGAACTTCCCTACCGTCACGTTTTTTAATGGTCCTGAACATGATCTCCTGGCCCTCCCCTTAAGCCCTCGCGATTCTTTTCAAGAAGATTTTTTAACTCTTCCATAAAACTCTCAGCGTCCCGGAATTCGCGGTAAACGGAAGCAAAGCGCACGTAGGCAACTTCGTCCAGCTTCCGCAGGCGCTCCATAACCAGTTCGCCGATGTACTGGCTTTTTATTTCCGGCTCCATGGTCTGGCGCAATTCCCTTTCAATGCCGTCCACAATGGCTTCAAGCTTTTCCGTGGAAACGGGGCGCTTCTGGCAGGCCTTAATCAAGCCCTGCAGAAGCTTTTGCCGGTGAAAAGCCTCCCTGCGGCCGTCCTTTTTCACCACAATCAGGGAGGGCTCGTCCACCCTTTCATAGGTGGTAAACCGCTTGCTGCAGCCGCAGCACTCCCTGCGGCGCCGGATCGAGTTGCCCTCCACTGTGGGCCTTGAATCAAGCACCCGGCTGTCGGAGAAGCCGCAAAAAGGACACCTCACTTTAACTCACCCTTCCGGATTAATTTGCTGGCAACATGCCACACAATATGGTAGAGGCAGTCAAAGAAATTATACTATATATTGATGAAGGGCACAAAAACGGAAAAGGCCCTGAAAAACAAAAAAGGAAGAAGAAGCTCTTCCTTGCTGGCCAACAGGTATTCTTTCTTCCTCAATCTAAAATGCCGCCTTTTATGATCACTCTTCAGGCTTTCACCTGCTCCGGCAAAAGGCGTTAATTTTTCAGTATTTTGTCCTGAGCTCATGTCTCGGATCGGTAAAGCTGTTTACCTCCACCAGAATCACATCTGCTCCAATCTTCCTGATCTTTTCCCAGGGCACCACAATCTCGTCTTCCTTGCCCAGAAAACCCAAAAACCTGCCTCCGCCCGCACCCGGCAGGATAATGGCGGTTATCCTACCTTCTTCCAGATCGATGTCTATATCTTTGATCATTCCGAGCCGCCGCCCATCAACTACATTAATTACCTCCCGCGCCCGCAGATCAGAGATCTTAACCATCGGCGGTCCCTCCCGTATAATTTATATGCCCCGGCTTTCAGGAGCTGAACAAAAAATTTCAGGCGGCTTTTAAAGCCGCCGGTTTTATCATGTTCATATATGTTTTTTCATATGATTAAGCGCCGCCTTTTCCAGCCGCGACACCTGCGCCTGGGATATGCCGATTTCTTCGGCCACTTCCATCTGGGTTTTTCCTTCGTAAAAACGCAGAGTTAGAATCAGCTTTTCGCGGTCGCTAAGCTTTCTTAAAGCGTCCCTGATGGCGATGCCTTCCAGCCAGTTTTGATCCTGATTTTTCTCATCGCTGATCTGGTCCATCACAAAAATAGGATCGCCGCCGTCGTGGTAGATGGGCTCGAAAAGCGAAATGGGTTCCTGGATGGCGTCCAGGGCGAAAACTATTTCCTCCCTGGGCATTTTTAACTCGCAGGCGATTTCGTTGATTGAAGGTTCGCGGGAGTATTTATTAACCAGAGCGTCCCTCACCTGCAGGGCCTTGTATGCCACGTCCCGGAGGGAACGGCTGACCCGGATCGGGTTGTTGTCCCTTAAATACCGGCGGATCTCGCCGATAATCATCGGCACGGCATAGGTCGAAAACTTTACGTTCTGGGACAGATCGAAGTTGTCAATTGCCTTCATCAGGCCGATGCAGCCCACCTGAAAGAGATCGTCTACATACTCGCCCCTGTTGGTAAAACGCTGGATAACGCTTAAAACAAGTCTGAGATTGCCGTTAATCAGCTTGGTCCGGGCGGAGGCATCCCCTTTATGCATGGCCTCGAACAAAGCTTTCATCTGACTTCCTGTCAGGACCGGGAGCTTGGATGTGTTGACGCCGCAAATCTCCACCTTGTTCACCAGCATGGAATGGCCTCCCACCTTTTGTTAGGCTGATTCTTTTTTTATTTCAATGTCATTATTGCCACGGCCGGATCTAATTATACATGAGCTTGCGCTGCGTAACAGGGGCAATTCTTTATTATAAAAAAGACTGCCTTTATTTTTGCAGCCCTATTCCATGCGGTGTATTTCCTTTTTCAGCCTTTTGATAATTCTTTTCTCCAGTCTGGAAATATACGACTGGGATATTCCCAGCAAATCGGCCACCTCTTTCTGAGTCTTTTCCGTTCCGTTGTTAAGCCCGAAGCGCAGTTCCATAATCCGGCGCTCCCGGCCGGAAAGCTTCTGAAGGGCCAGGTGCAAAAGCTTTTTTTCAATTTCGTCTTCAATAAACTTATAAATTATGTCGTTCTCCGTGCCCAGCACGTCCGACAAGAGCAGTTCGTTCCCGTCCCAGTCAATATTCAGGGGCTCGTCAAAAGAGACCTCAGCGCGATTTTTAACGCTTCTTCTCAGATACATCAGGATCTCGTTTTCAATGCAGCGGGAGGCATAGGTGGCCAGCTTTATCTTCTTGGCCGGGTCAAAAGTGTTGACCGCCTTTATCAGCCCGATTGTCCCTATGGATACCAGGTCTTCAATGCCCACGCCGGTATTTTCGAACTTGCGGGCAATGTAAACCACAAGGCGTAAATTTCTCTCAATCAGGACGCTTCTTACCGCCCCGTCGCCCGACTCGAGCCGGCTGATCAGAAAGGACTCCTCATCTGTGGTCAGGGGCGGCGGCAGGGCCTCACTGCTCCCGACGTAATACACCCTGGGCCGGTAGCCCAGCCAGATCAAGAAGCGAATCAAGGCCAGGCGGAAGGTCCACCTCAGCCGCAAGAATTTATTTAAACCCACACTGCTCCCTCCCGTCCAAACCTCTTCTGGCAAATGCCCTTTACCGGGGGCTTAAATCTTTTTGCCCGCCCGAATTTTATCCCAAGCCTATCAGTTCAGGTCCCACCAGGGCATGGTAAGAGTTGCCGGGATCGAGGCTGCTGTGGTAAATGGCCAGAACAACCTTTTCAGCCCGCAGTTGCCTGCCCTTTTGCTCTATAATCACCTCGTCCGGACGGTAGCCGACCATCAGCCCGCCAATCCGGCTGAGAGATTGAAAGGGAACGGCGCTAAAACGCCCGGCAAAGCGCTTCTCACCCAATAAGTTTAAAATTTGCCAGACATCGGGCTCGCCTTCTTTTTCAAAACAAGCCTGTACTTCAGGGGGAAGAAGAGGTTTTAAAGCCGCGTATTCAACCACCACAACCGGATGCCTGGTTAAAGGGTCCTTCAGATGGTTGCCGGTATCAAGCAGGGCTTCTAATTTCACCTGTTTCCCCTCCGATTTTACGGAAAGGGGAATTTTAAAAAGGCCATCAAAACATCCTTTTTTTACCAGCGCACTGAAGCCTCTTCCCGCCGTCCAAAAGGCGGCCAGCCCCAGAACAATCCCCGGCCAGAAATGTTCCGCAATGACCTCCACGGCACTGCCGGAACCGGCAACCCGGCCCTGGTGAGTAAAAAAAATCATCCCGAAAACCAGCCCGCCCAGAACAAAGGAGGCCAGGTAAAAACAGCCCAGGCAGGTCAGAAACTTAACGGGAGGAAGGGGGGCAAATACAGCAGCAGCAATAACTACCGAAAAGGCGGCCTTAAACCATGCTGAAAGGAAAAATTCCATTCCGGGAACAAACAGCGAAAGGGAATATGCCGCTCCAAGGCAAGCCCCTGCTACCAGCCTGCCCCTGCTCGCCGGCGTCCGGCTTAGTTTAGAGGCGGCCCACAGGATGGCGTAGTTCATAACTGCATTGCCGAGAAACACCTGGTCGAGGTAAACGGTGTACGCCGCCATAAAACCAGACTCCCAGCTTTTAAAATAAATTCCTGCTTAAAAAAGCAAAAAGGCCTGTGTTAGCATTATATTGCCTTTGTTAGACCTTTATGACAGCCCGGTTAAATAATAACTGCCCTGGCCTTATTATACATCTCCAGGGCGTTGGAATTTGTCGGGTTATGGCAGGCTCCGGTATTTTTTTCCAAACAAATTACTACAACAGGCGCTGTCCAAAAGCCAGGCCCCGGCCCGGCAGGTCGCAGCATGCCTGCATGGCTACCTTTCGATATATATACGGGGCTCTCCGGCTTCAACAACCTCACCAATCCTGGCCGCGGCCACACCGGAAGCCAGTAAAGCGTTAACAGCAGCGCCGCCCTTTTCCTCCGGCACGGACATCAACAGGCCGCCTGAAGTCTGCGGGTCGGCCAGAATTAACTTGTCAAGCTCGTCGATGCCCTTCTCCCACCGCAGCCTGTTTTCCAGGTAACCAAGGTTGCGATAGGCCCCTGCCGGTATCATTCCCATAGCGGCCAGGGAACGGGCCTGCCCAAGCACGGGCACCCTGTCCAGCCAGATGCGGGCAGCGGCCCCGCTGGCAGCCATCATCTCGTAAAGGTGACCGAGCAGGCCGAACCCTGTTATATCGGTACAGGCATGCGCCCCGTATTCGGACATAACCTTGGCCGCCCGGTCGTTTAAGGCGGCCATCAGCCGCACCGCTTCGTTATAGGCCAAATCGTCCGCCAACTCTCCTTTTAAGGCGGTCGTAATAATGCCCGTTCCCAGGGGCTTGGTCAGGATCAGCGCATCGCCCGGGCGCGCCCCGGCATTGGTCATAACCCGGTCCGGGCTGACCAGGCCGGCAACGGCCAAACCGTACTTTGGCTCGTTATCTTCTATGGTATGGCCGCCTGCAATCAGGGCACCGGCTTCCTTCACCTTGTCGGCCCCGCCTTTGAGTATTTCCACCAGAACCTCCAGCGGCAAGGCCTTTGAAGGAAACCCGATAATGTTAAGGGCAATTAGCGGTTTCGCACCCATGGCGTAAATATCGCTAAGGGCGTTGGCCGCCGTAATCAAACCGAACGTATACGGGTCGTCAACCACTGGAGTAAAGTAGTCCACCGTCAGCACTATGGCAGTTTCGTCGTTTAAGCGGTAAACCGCTGCGTCATCGCAGGTGGAGGAGCCAACCAGCAGGTTCGGATCCTTCATGGGGCTCAACCGGCACAGCACCTGTGCCAGGTCCTGAGGACCCAGTTTTGCCGCTCACCCGGCACAACTGGCCATCTGGGTAAGGCGGTACTTCTTTTCCTGCTGCAACGTTATCCACCTCTCTTCTTTGCAGTAATTACTTACTTTCAGGCCCTCTTTCCGGGTCGATTATTCTCTGCTTCCCGCGGACACGGTTCAAGTTTTTTTCCCTGTTCCCCTTGATTTTACCCTTTCCGGTATAAATTTTACCTTCTGTCATTCATTGCCCTCCTCGAAAACCATTCTTTTGGTAGCCTTATCTTTGGTGGAGGGCGCTTTTTTTATGCACATGCCAGCCGGCCATCAGCGCCGGCGCAGAAAGGCCGGAATATCCAGGTCGTCGTTATTTGAAAAGGATTTGATCTCCAGTTCGGCCTTCGGACGCTCCTTTTTGCGGCCCCTCTGATCAAACCCGGTGGCAATGACGGTAACCCTTACTTCGTCTTCCATCCGCTCGTCGATTACCGCCCCGAAAATGATGTTGGCTTCGGGATCGGCAGCCTGGGCAATTATCTCCGCCGCTTCATTAACCTCGAACAGGCCGAGTGAAGTTCCGCCTGTAATATTTAACAGGACTCCCCTGGCACCCTCGATAGAAGTCTCCAGAAGCGGGCTGGAAATGGCGGTGCGGGCCGCCTCGGTGGCCCTGTTTTCACCGCTGGCCGTACCGATGCCCATCAGGGCCGACCCGGTTTCTTTCATGATCGTCTTAACATCGGCAAAATCCAGGTTAATCAGGCCGGGCACGGCAATAAGGTCTGAAATTCCCTGCACGCCCTGGCGGAGCACATCGTCCGCAATCCGGAAGGCCTCAACTATGGACGTGTGTTTTTCAATTACCTGCAAAAGCCTGTCATTGGGAATGGTAATCAGGGTGTCCACCTTGGCTTTGAGGTTTTCAATGCCGGCTTCGGCCTGGCTGGCCCTCTTGCGCCCTTCGAAAGTAAACGGCTTGGTTACCACTCCCACGGTCAGAGCGCCAAGTTCCTTAGCCACTTCGGCCACTATGGGCGCGGCGCCGGTCCCCGTACCGCCTCCCATGCCGGCGGTTACAAAAACCATATCCGACCCCTTCAGGGCCTGCACGATCTCATCGCGGCTTTCTTCGGCGGCTTTCTGGCCGATTTCGGGATTGCCCCCCGAGCCGAGCCCTTTCGTAAGTTTGGCGCCGATCTGAATCTTCTGGTTAGCCTGGGCCAGATAAAGGGCCTGGGCATCGGTATTTACCGCGATAAACTCCACACCTTTCAGCCCGGCGCTAATCATCCGGTTTACCGCGTTATTGCCCCCGCCCCCGACTCCTATCACCTTTATGTTGGCAAACTGGTCCAGTTCAAGCTCAAAATCAAGCATGCCTTAGTCCTCCTCTGTTTATTTCTGCCTGCCGGCGTTCAAACATTCATGCCCTGCCGCCGCACCGGGCGGAATCTCCCCGTTTAACTGACTGGCTGTCAACCGGCTCCTGGCCGGCCTAAAAATCTGCCTAAAAACACGCTTCTCCGCGCACGGCGGCTTTTAAGCTCCGGCCCTTTTTCGCGCAGATGCTTGCATCCGCATTTAACCAGGCCTAAGGCATTTGCGTAAGCCGGGCCTGAAACCGGCCCGGTTGTTTCCGTTTGACCAATCCTTACCGGCATCTGAAGCTTGTTTTCGGCTAAAAGGGCCAGTCCGCTCAGCCGGGACACACCGCCGCAAAAAACAGCCCCTCCGGGCAGAAGGCCGGGGTAATCGAACCTTTTCACAGCCATGGCTACCAAGTCTAAAATTTCGGCAATCCTGGCCTCGATTATGGACCGGATCATCGTTCTGGAAACCTTTTTTACGTCCCCTTCCTTTTCCCCGGGCAATTCATAAATTTCCCTGCTTCCGGAAGTCCCATCCAAGGAAAAATTATCAAGAACTTCCCCGGCCCGGGCGAGGGATGTCCGCAGGCCGATGGCAAGGTCTGCCGACAGATGCCCCCCACCAACAGGAAGGACCGCTGTTTCCCTGATTGCACTCCTGTCAATGATGCTAACTTTGGTAGAACCTGCGCCTATATCTACCAGGAGCGTCCCGAATTCCCTTTCGGCCGGGCTTAAAACAGCCTCCGCTATGGCCAGCGGTCCGTATATTACATTCTGCACCGAAAGCCCGGCAATGCGGGCACTCTCGATAATATTGTTGACGTCGCGAATGCCGGCCGCCACTGCCCTGGCATTAAACTCCGCGCCGTACCCATGCCATTCCGGCAAAAATCGCGGCGGTATCAGTTGAAGCACCTTTTCATCCGGGGTCACGTCCGCCGCCGCTTTAACAGTCACGTTTGCCCAGCTATAACCGGCATAGGCCAGGGATGCCTTTACCCCCGCCATTTGCTCGGCTGCATCCATTGCCTGCTTGATGGCCCCGGCCGCAGCGCCGGTGTCGGCAATAACCCCTTCCTCCAGGCCAGCGGACGGGCTTACTCCCGAACCTTTCAGTTCCGGCCGCCCGTTAACATATTCGGCAATAACAACAGCCGTCTTTGAAGTGCCTATATCAAGGCCGACCAGTAAAAAAGAACGTTCCTTGGCCAACCCCGGGCACCTCCCGACCAAACTTTGCTTGTTTTGTTAGGATTCCACATTGAAGGCCATTTCCCTTTTTGCCAAATTCATTTTTTTAAAAGATGGCGGCGGATAATGGCCAGGTTTTGGAACAGCCTGACACCGAACGCCACTACAGCAGCCAGGTAGAGGTCTATGCCCAGCCTTTCGCCGATGAAGGCCAGCCCTGCCGCCAGCAGGGCATTGCTAAAAAAACCGGATATAAAAATTGTGTTGTCGAAGTGTTCCTCCATTGCGGCGCGGATACCCCCGAACACCGAATCCAGCGCTGCCAGCGCCGCTACCGACAAGTACTTGGCGTAAGCCTGGGGCAGCACGAGAGGTATGTTAAGCCCGATGACAATGCCAACCGCCAGGCCGAGAACTGCCAGCCAGAGTCCCAGCCACATTTTTTAAAACCCCCTCCCGCCTACTTTACAGCCGGCCTGGCAAATTCATAATCCACGGTGCCGCTGTAAGCAGGTATAAATATATTTTCGTTTGTTTGTACCGTTACCTTTATCCCCAGATCGCTTAAATACTCAGCAATGCCTCCTTTTATCTCCAGGCTGCTCTTCAGGGCAGCCTGGTTTCCAATTGCTTTTATTCTATACGGAGGGGAAAGTTTGGTCAGGTTTACATTAATATGGTTTCCCGCCATGCGGACTTCGCTTGTGGCAATAATGCGCTGATCATTGACAGCCAGGGCTTCGGCGCCGGCACCGCGCAGATCATTTAAAACCTTGAGCAGATCATCGTCCCTGATTGTGTAAAGGCCTGTGCCGGCCGGTCCCGGAAGGTTTTCCAGAACCACCTCCACGCCCGGCCCCTGCACCGGGGTCAGCCCGGCATAGAGCCTGACCTTTGCCAGTTCGCTTTCCAGGGCGCCGGCGGCTTCATTGTAGCCTTTCCCGGCCTCATTGAGCTTGGCACTCAGATCGGCGGCTTCTTCCTGAAGCTGGGCAATGTCCCTTTCCACCTGCTTCTTCTCCATGGCCAGCTCCTGAACCCTGTCGTAAGGAATTCCCCGGTCAATGCTGCTGGTGGTGCGAAATTGAAAGACCATTAACAGGCCCAGAACGGCTGCAACAAGAGTGATGGAAAAATAAATCGACCTGGTCATTGATTTAGATTTAGACAAAACCCCTTCTCCCCTAACCTGCAGCTTTTGCATACTCAAACCCGATTGCGCCGCCGTAGGCAGGAACGGTAACCTGCGGCAGTTTTTTCACGGCTACCTGGATGCCCCAGAAGCGGAGGGTTTCCGCAACCCCGCCCCTCATTTTAAGGGAGCTGTCCAGAATGTCCGGGTCGCCGATGGCCGTTATTACATACGGAGGAGCGAGACGTTTTTTATTCACCAGGATGGTTGGGCCCGTACAGCGCACCTCGCTGCCGGCCAGAATCCTCTGGCCGTTTATGGAGATTGCCTCTGCCCCGGCCGCCTTCAGTTCATTTAATACCCGCAAAATATCCTCGTCATGCAAAACAAAGAGGTTTGGATTTTCGCCCGGTCTCAAGCTTATATTGCTGTCGTTCAGGGTCACCTCCACGCCCGGTCCGGTCAGTTCAGTCACTCCTGCCATGATGCCGACCTTCTCCAGTTCCTCCTTCAGCTCGGAAGCCCTGGGACCGGTGGTGATTTGCTCGAGTCTTCCCCGCAGGCTTTCCACCTCCGCCTGAAGCGCCTCCCGCTCTTTTTTCATCTGGTTTAACTGTTCATAAAGCTGCTGAGCCCTTTGTACCGGCTCTGCTTTCTGGATTTCTCTGGTCACCCGGAACTGGAAGGCCAGCATTATTCCCAGGACCAGGCCTACCACGGCAAGCGCCCACTGAAAGCTTTTCAACTTCGGATCGCCTCCAGAACACTAATACTTTTTATAATATACCACCGGCTGGCCGGCACATGAAAGATCTATGTATTTTACCCTTGCTCCCTGTTTGCGCAACTCAACAATAAGCTGGGACAAAACCGCGCCCTTCTCCTGTATTTCCGCGGCCTGTCCAAACCGGCACTGAATGCCGTCGGCAGTATACATTATGATCTGGCCGTCTTTCTCCACATGAACTTCCGACAAACCGGCCACCAGCTCGCCGGGCAAACCTCCGATCACGGCCAGGGCTTCTTTTAGCCCCTCCGCCTGGACAACCTGCCCCGGAGCGGGAAGGGCAAAAGACAAACCTGTTATTACCGGCAGTCCGGGAACACCCGGGCCGGCCTGCTGCAGGTAAACTCCTTCCCCGTCCACTTCAATAAACCCCCCTCCGGCAGGCAACAAGCCCAAAGGGATGCGTTCTGTAACGGTTATTACAATGGTTGAGGGGAGTGCTCTGGAAACGCGCGCCTCTTTAATCATCGGAACCGTCTTTAAATTGGACGCAGCCGTAGCTAAATCTGCCTGAAAAATGTTCAGGCCGGTACCTATGGCGGCCACGGACCTTATTTTATCCTCGCTCAAGAACTGGTTGCCCCGGACCAGAATTCTGTTTACCTCGAATAACGGCGAGCGGAGCAGAACGTAACCTGTTACCAGGACCACCAAAATAAAAAAAATGCCCTCTACCGCGTTCCATCTTTTCTGCGGCCTTCCCTGCCGCCTTCGCCTTGCAGAAGCACCGGTCAAGGCTTTCCCCCCGCACACCCGTGAATATTTTACCCCATATGTAATTATATCAACCGCTTTTTGCTTGTCCAAGAACTTAGTATTGAAAAAAGAAAATAAGCTCGCTAAAACCCCCTGATTAACGTTGTAACCATTTAATTCCTGAAGGCATATGATAATGTAGACTTAAAGAAAGGAGGCTTTTCTATGGGAGTTGCTCCGGGTTTTGGCAACTGGGGTTTTATACTCTTCCTGATCCTGATTCTGCTCATATTCGGCATAGGAATTATCTTCATCTAAAATCTGCTTGACGTTAGGAGGCATACAATATGGCTTTTGCTGCCGGAGGCGCCGGCGCTGCCCCCGCCTGGGGAAGCTGGGCGCTGATCCTCTTCCTGATCCTGATTCTGCTCGTATTTGGCATAGGGTTCTTTATTTAAATATAAATACCGCATAATTTAAATTGGGAGGTAAACAGTATGGCTTTTGCTGCCGGAGGCGCCGGCGCTACTCCCGCCTGGGGAAGCTGGGCGCTGATCCTCTTTCTGATCCTGATTCTGCTGTTCTTTGGAATTGGATTCTTCTTCCCGGGTTTTGTAAAACCTTGACACGGTCCTAAAAACCGGAAGGCCGCCCAAAGCGGTCTTCTTTATTTATCTTAAGTTTGTCCCAAAAGGGCCTAAAAAAAGAGCCACTAATTATTGACTCTAATAATTCTTGCCCCCAGGGCCCTGTATTTGAGTTCCATCTGCTCGTAGCCGCGGTCGATGTGGTATACATTTTCCAGAACGGTTCCGTCCTCCGCCGCCAGGGCCGCAAGCACCAGCGCCGCCCCGGCCCGCAGGTCGCTGGCCTCGACACAGGCCCCGCTCAGCCGGGGCACCCCTTTTATTATCACCGACTGGCCTTCGACCTTGATGTCCGCCCCCATCCGGCGGAGCTCCGGCACATGCTTGAAGCGGTTTTCAAAGATGGTTTCGGTTATTACGCTGGTCCCTTCCGCCAGGGTTAAAAGGGCCATCATCTGGGGCTGCATATCGGTGGGAAAACCCGGATAAGGCATGGTTTTTATGTCTACCGCCTGCACCCGCCCCTTTCCTCTTACCCTGACGTAATCGTCGCCCACCTCAACATCTACGCCTGCTTCGCGCAGTTTAGCCAGAAGCGGTTCCAAATGCTCCGGAATGACGTTTGTAACCGTTACATCGCCGCCGGTTATGGCTGCGGCCACCATATGCGTCCCGGCTTCAATCCGGTCGGGTATGACGGTATGAACCGCCGGTTTCAAATGGCCCGGCCGCACTCCCTCAATCTTTATTGTATCGGTTCCGCCGCCCTTAATCCTGGCGCCCATGTTGTTCAGGAAATTTTGCAAATCCACTATTTCCGGCTCCCTGGCGGCGTTTTTAATGGTAGTGACGCCTTCCGCCAAAACTGCCGCCATCATCAGGTTCTCCGTGGCGCCCACGCTGGGCAGGTCAAGGTGAATATCGGCACCCGACAGTTTTTCCGCTTCGGCCGTGATATAGCCGAACTTTTCCTGGATGGTCGCCCCCAGCGCCTGCAGGCCCTTCAGGTGGAGGTTCATCGGCCTGCTCCCGATCTGACAGCCCCCGGGATGGGATATCTTTACCTTGCCGAACCTGGCCAGGAGCGCCCCCAGGACCAGGTTGGAAGCCCGCATGCGGCGCATCAGCTCTTCAGATATCTCCAGCGGCCGAATATTCGAACTGTCAACGGTAATAATGTTTCCCTCGCTGGTTACCTTTGCTCCAAGATAAGTCAGGACATCCTTCATAACCGAAACGTCCAGAAGCCTGGGCGCCTCGTGGATAACGCTGGTCCCCCCGTTTAAAATGCACGCGGCCATTATCGGCAGCGTAGCGTTTTTTGAGCCGCTGGCCCGGACCGTTCCTGTCAGGCGGGTTCCCCCCACGATCACAAACTTCTGCATTCTGCCACCTCCGCCTGGCAATTGCCGATAATTTTTACCTCAAGTTTTAATTCCACGCCGAAGCGGGCAAGCACCGCCTCCCTGGCTTTTTCTATAAGCGCCAGGACGTCCCGGGCGGTTGCCGATCCCAGATTCACGATGAAGTTAGCATGAAGCGTGGATATCTGAGCGTCTCCAACCCGCATTCCCTTCAGTCCGGCCATTTCAATCAAGCGTCCGGCTGTATCGCCGGGAGGGTTTTTGAAAACGCTCCCCGCGCTGGGGTAACATAAAGGCTGAGTTAATTTCCGCCTGGCTAAAAACCTTTCCATTTCCTCCCGGATCTCCTCCTTGTTCCGGGGATAACAGGAAAACAGGGCTTCTACCAGAATTAAGGGAGCCTTTTGGATTATACTCGAGCGGTAGCCGAATTTCATTTCCTCTTTTGTCTTCCGGCAAAACTCACCGTGAAAGTCTAACAGCAAGACCTCCTCCACCAGGTTGCCGAGCGAAAATCCGTTGGCCCCGGCGTTCATTGCCACCGCCCCGCCAATTGTGCCCGGTATTCCGGCCAGAAATTCAAATCCGCCCAGCCCGGCCTCACCGGCCGCAGCCGCCACGCCGGCCAGCCTGGCTCCCGCTTCAGCAATAATTTTATTTCCTTTGATTGATATCCGGGACAGGCCTTTGCCAATCTTGACCACAATCCCCCTCACCCCGCCATCGGCAACAAGCAGGTTGGAACCGTTGCCAATAACGTACAGGGGGGCATCCCGCCGGCTGGCATAACACACCACCCGGCGCAGTTCTTCACGGCCTTCAGGCTCTACAAATACATCAGAAGGCCCTCCGATGCGCCAAGTGGTGTGCTTTTTCATCGGTTCGCCCGCCCGTACCCGCCCGGGTAACAGCTCTGCCAATTCTCTATAAAAAGCCGGTTCAACCAATTTTCTGATTCTCCTTCAGCCTTTTGACCAGTTCTATCCCCGCACTCCAGATGTCACCCGCTCCCATGGTCAGGATCATGTCGCCTGGCCGGGCCATCTGCACCAGGTAATCTACTATCTCCTGCCTGGTGGGCAGGTATATTACCTTCCGGCCGTTATGCTTCTCTATGGCCGAAACAATGGTCTTTGCCGAAACTCCTTCAATTGGTTTTTCGCCGGCACTGTAAATGTCGCTTATAATAACCACATCGGCATCTTCAAAGGCTTCGCCAAAACGCTCTCCTAAAAACAATGTCCTGGTGTAGCGGTGCGGCTGAAAGACACCTACGACCCGCCCCGTCTTTACCTGTCCGGCCGCCTTCAAGGTGGCTTTTATTTCCGACGGGTGATGGGCGTAGTCGTCTATCACCTTTATTCCGTTAACCTCGCCGGTGAGCTGAAAGCGGCGCCCCGCCCCCCTGAAGTCCTTCAAGGCGGCGGCTATCCCTTCAAAAGCCAGGCCTACAAACCTTCCTACCGCCACCGCGGCCATTGCGTTCGAAAGATTATGCCGGCCGGGCACGGAGAGCTCCAGGCAGCCCAAAAAGCCGCCCCGGTAATACACATCGCCTGCGGTCACCTGCCGCATAAGCCGGATATTTCGCATGGTGTAATCGGCTTCAGGGTTATCCAGGGCGTAGGTCAGGCAGGGGCGGTCGTAACCAGCTAAAAGCTCCCTCAGCCGCGGGTCGTCCAGGCAGGCCACGGCCAGGCCGCTTTCCGGCACCTTGGCCATGAACCGCCTAAAGGCGGCCAAGATATTTTCCACGCTTCTGTAATAGTCCAGGTGGTCGTCCTCAATATTGGTTATAATTTCAATAACAGGATCCAGTTTGAGGAATGAGCCGTCGCTCTCATCGGCCTCCGCCACCAGGTACTCTCCCCTGCCCAGTTTGGCGTTTCCGCCAATCTCACTCAATTCACCTCCGATAACGATGGTGGGGTCCATCCCGTTCTTTTCAAGCACCAGCGCGGTCATCGAAGTAGTCGTGGTCTTACCGTGAGCACCGGCTACGGCTATTCCCTTTTGCCTGCGCATCAGCCAGGCCAGCAAATCGGCCCGGTGCATCACCGGAAGTCCCCTCTTTCTGGCCTCTACCAGCTCTATATTGTCGGGGGGTATGGCTGTTGACGCTACCACCAGGTCGGCATCCCCCAGGTTCTCCTCAGCATGCCGGGTATAGCAGGTTGCCCCGAGGGCTTCCAGCCTCCTGGTGGCGGCCGAGGGTTTCAGGTCCGACCCGGTCACCCGGTAACCCAGTCCCAGCATGATCGCGGCAATGCCGTTCATGCCGGAGCCGCCGATGCCTATAAAATGAACATGCCGCTTTTTGTCCACCAAACCCATCTCCTTCCATGCCGGGAAAGTCGGCAGCCGGACGGCAGGCGCCGAAACTAAAACTCATCAAAAAGATAGAATATACTATGCATTTCTGAAAAAAGGTGTTACATTGCGGAACCGGGACTTGTCCAGCCATTACCCGGAAGAAAGCGAACTTTGCATGCAGCCTAAATCCGCTTAAAAACCCCCGTGCCTGCCCGGACGCACCGCTTGATACCGGGACAGGCCTTCTCCACAGCTTCTCCGCAGCTTGTGCGGCCTGCCGGCTGAGAATAAGGCAATTAAAAAGGTTTGCCCGGCCGGTTCCGGTTCAAAAGTGCCTTCTTTTGCTCCGGATAAGCTCGTCTATACAATCAATTATATCTTCAAGAGCGCGGTTTTTTCCCATTTTCCTGCTTGCTGCAGCCATTGCCTGCAACCTGGCCCGATCATTAATTAACTCCGTTATTGTGCGGGACAGCAAACCGCCATTTAGCTGGCGGTCCAGTATCACCAGGGCGGCCCCCTCTTTTTCCAGGGCGCGGGCGTTGAATTCCTGGTGGTTTTCCGAAGCATAGGGATAGGGAACGAGAATCGAGGGGATGCCCAGCGCCGTCAATTCGGCCAGCGTGGCCGCACCTGCCCTGCTTACTACAAGGTCTGCGGCCGCAAGGGCATCCTGCATATTGTAAATATATTCCTTAACGGTAACATTCCCAATTTTGTCCAGTTCTATACCCGCAGCCCTGCAGCCGTCCAGGAACTTCTGATATCCCGCCTTTCCGGTGGCGTGAAGAATCTCCACATCCGGGTTGCCTGCAAAGGCCTTAATTACGGTCAGCATGGCCCCGTTAATGGAGCGGGCCCCCCTGCTGCCCCCAAAGGAGAGAAGGAAAAAGCGGCCCTCTTTTATGCCCAGTTTCTGCAAACCGGTCTTTCGGTCGGCCTGCAGTATCTCCGGCCGCACCGGCAGGCCGGTCAGCCTGACCTTGCTTTGATCCGGGAAATACTTTAAGGAGTCGGCAAAGGTAATTGCAACCCTGCTCGCAAAACGGGAAAGAATGCGGTTGGTTACACCGGGAAGAGCATTTTGCTCATGAATTAAGGTGGGTATCCTTTTAAGGACGGCGGCAAGCACTACCGGCCCGCAGACATACCCCCCGGTCCCGATAACTGCTTCGGGACGCCACCTGCCGATTATCTCGACGGCCTGGCAGAATCCCCGCACCGCCTGCCATAAGGCCAGCAAGTTGCGAGGCGAGAGCTTCCGCTCCAGGCCGGAGGCAGAAATGCCCGTAAAAGGAAACCCCTCCGCGGGAACAATGTCCGCTTCCATTCCGTTACTTGTCCCCATGTAAAGAATTTCCGCCCCGGGGTATCTGTTTTTAAGCCCTCTGGCAATAGCCAGGGCAGGGTATATATGCCCGCCGGTTCCCCCGCCTGACACCAGGAAGCGCAACTTTTCCACCTCGCTCTACCGGGCAGCGGTATACCGCGAAATGTTAAGCAGTATTCCTACACCGGCCATGGTGAAAAGCAGGGATGTCCCGCCGGAGCTGATAAAGGGCAGGGGAATGCCCGTAAAAGGCAGGGATCCTGTCATTACGCCGATGTTAATTATGGCCTGCACGCCAATCCAGGCCGTGACACCAGTAGCCAGCAAACTGGCAAAAGGATCCTGCGACGACACGGCTATTTTCAGGCCCCTCCACACAAAGAGGATAAAAAGCATAATCACCAGGGAGGCCCCGATAAAGCCCAGTTCTTCCCCGATAATGGCAAAAATCGAGTCGGTATGGCTTTCGGGAAGATAGAGGAATTTTTGCCTGCTCTGCCCCAGTCCCAGCCCGAATAAGCCACCGGAGCCAATTGCATAAAGGCCCTGGATAATATGAAAACCGGCACCCTGGGGGTCAGCCCAGGGATCCAGGAAAGCCAGGAACCGCTTCATCCGGTACGGCTCCATGACAATGGCAAACACGACCGCCGCAAGCCCGGCCGCGGCAATGCTGCCCAGGTGGGCCATGCTGGCCCCGGCGGCAAAGATCATGGCAAATACAATCCCGGCCAGCGACAGGGTGGTGCCGAGATCGGGCTGAAGCATGATCAGTCCGGCGGCCAAGGTCATCACGGTCAGGTAAGGCAGGACCCCTTTGGAGAACTGCCGGACCCTTTCCTTTTGCCTGGACAGGCCGTAAGCAACAAAAATAATTACAGAAAGTTTGGCCAGTTCGGCAGGGGCAAAGGTCAGCGGCCCCAGTGCAATCCAGCGCCGTGCGCCGTTAACTTCCCTGCCTATGCCGGGAATTAAGACCAGAATCAGCAGTATAAACGCAACAATCAGCAGGGTCCAGATGTGGTTTTTGAGGCGCCAGTAGTCGTAATTCATCATTACAAACATGGCTATCAAGCCCAGCAGGGCCCATACCGCCTGGCGCTTGAAAAAGTAAAAGCTGTCGTTGTAGGTGATCAGGGTGCTGTACTCACTTGCGCTAAAAACCATGATCACACCCAGGCTTAAAAGGGTCATTACCGTAAGAAAAAGAACAAAGTCGGGGGATTTCTTCTTCAGCGGCATGTTCCACCTACCCCTTTTTTAAACTCAGGACAATCTCTTTAAACAGGTCGCCGCGCTCTTCGAAGCTTTTAAACATATCCCAACTGGCACAAGCCGGAGACAGTAAAACGATGTCCCCCGGCCGGGCGACCCGGCGGGCCAGCAGCACAGCCTCCCTGAAACCGTCCGCATAAAGGATGTTTTCAAAGCCTTCGGCTCTTGCAGCTTCGGCTATAAGCCCGGCGCTCTGGCCCAGAACCACCAGCACCTTTGCCTTCTCTTTTACCTTCCGGGCAAATTCCCTAAAGTCGCTGCCCTTATTCTTGCCGCCGGCAATCAGCACAATGGGTTCTCCGTACGATTCCAGGGCCTTAATAGCAGCATCCGGGTTGGTCCCCTTGGAATCGTTGATATAGCGGACCCCGTCAACTTCAGCAACAAATTCCAGGCGATGGGCCACTCCTTTAAACCTTCTAAGCGTCCCAGCCAGAGAATTGCTTTCGATCCCCATGGCCTTTGCAGCAGCAACCGCGGCCAGAGCGTTTTCCAGGTTGTGTGCGCCGGGAAGGCCCAACTCGTCGCTCCGGCAGACAACTTCCCTGTGCCCGTTCAGGCTGGCCACTATCATCCCCCCGCTTACCCAGACACCTTCCTTCAGCTCTTTGCGCCGGCTGAAAAAAATCACCCGGCTGCGGACCCCGGCCTTCAGAGAGGCGGCAAGCGGATCGTCGCAATTAAGCACGGCAAAATCGCCGGGCCCCTGGTTGGCAAACATTCTGGCCTTGGTTGCGGCGTAGTTGCCCATGGTGCCGTGGCGGTCCAGGTGATCGGGGGTGATGTTCAGCACAACCCCTACTTTCGGTCTGAAAGTACTGGCGGTTTCCAGTTGAAAACTTGAAACCTCCGCCACGATCACGTCGTCGGGGCCGTACCGTTCTACTTCCGCGATCAGGGGGCTGCCGATGTTGCCTCCAACCAGCGTATTCATCCCCGCATCCTTAAAAATTTCGCCAATCAGGGTAGTTGTGGTAGTCTTGCCGTTGGTTCCGGTGACCGCCACGATTGGCGATCTGGTAAAGTAATAGGCCAGTTCCAATTCGCCGGTGACAGGAATACCCTCCCGCACTGCCGCCCGTACCGGTTCGACAGTGAGCGGCACTCCGGGACTCACCACCACCAGATCGACACTTTCCTTTCCTACTCCGGGATAACCCCCCAGTGATAGCTCCACTCCTGCAGCAGTCAAGTCCTCCAGTTCACCATCCGGATAATCCGGTTTGCCGGCATCGGCCAGCACCACGGAAGCCCCTTTTTTTACCAGAAAGCGGGAAACAGCCAGGCCGCTCCTGCCGGCCCCAATAACCAGGACCTTTTTCCTTGTGAAATCTTTCAGCATTGTTCTCTGCCTTTCTGTACATCGCCTATATTTTATATTATACCGGCCGGGCACCTTACACCAGACGGTAAAGCCCGGCCAGACCAGCGGCGGCAAACACCAGGGTAAGAGCCCAGAAGGTAATTACCACCCGGTTTTCGCTCCACCCGCCCAGCTCAAAGTGGTGGTGCAGGGGGCTCATCCGGAAAACCCGGCGGCCGGTAGTTTGAAAGGAAATTACCTGGATAATTACGGAAAGTGCCTCTAAAACGTATATGCCGCCGATAATTAAAAACAGAAGCTCGCTTTTAGTTACAACAGCGGCGGCGCAAAGTCCTCCTCCCAGCGCCAGGGAACCTGTATCGCCCATGAACACCTTGGCCGGATGGAAGTTGAAAAACAGAAATCCCAAACATCCCCCGGCCAGCGCCGCCATGCCGGCAGCCACCCCGGCCCTGTCCGCAGCCAGGGCCACCGGCACCAGGGCCAGGGCCACCAGCATGCTCACACCGGCGGCCAGGCCGTCCAGCCCGTCGGTAAGGTTGACGGCATTGCTCATAAAAACGACCAAAAGCACGGTAAAAGCTAAAAACGGCCACCAGCCTAAATCCATCTGAATGCCCCCCGGGGTTAAAAAGCCGGAAAACGGCAGGACGATGCCGGTGCCGCGGCCTGCCTCAAACACCGCCCAGTAAGCCAGCGCGGCTGCCAGCAGCACCTGGCCGAGAAGCTTCTCCCGCGCCCTTAAGCCCAAAGACCTCTTCAGCACCACCTTTATATAATCGTCCAAAAAGCCGATAAATCCATAGCCAAGGGCCATTAACAGCACAATCAGGCCATCTGCCGAGCGGATCAGCAGAAATCCCCCCGCCGCCGTGCCGGCCAGAAAAATTATACCCCCCATGGTCGGGGTGCCGGCTTTCTGCAGGTGCCGCGAAGGCCCGTCGGAACGGATACTCTGCCCGAACTTCAGCCGCCTTAAAACCGGAATAACCAGCGGGCCGGCAATTAAGGTTACCGCAAGCGAGACGGTAAAGGCCACCCATATGTTCCCCATAAAAACCTCCTGCTGCTCATCTGGCTGCAATGCCTTAAGATAGCGTATTTTAGCTGGCGGTAAAGGCAACAGGGAAAGTCTGGTAAAAACATTTTCCCCTTAACCGGGGCCTGCCTCCTGCAAAAGCGCGGGCTCCCTGGATTTCAGCAGGCACCTGACGATTTCCTCCATTTTCATTCCCCTGGATCCTTTAACCAGCACCACATCGCCGTCCCTTATCAGTTCCTCTAGTATACCTGCGGCCTGCATGTTGTCAGCGCACCGAAAAATCCTCTCCGCAGGCAGCCCGGCGTCTAATGCCCCTTCGGCAATTCCCGCAGCCAGGTCTCCAACCGTAACCAGGCAGGATACCCTTGCCCCGGCTGCGGCCTCCCCCACTTCCCGGTGCCCTTCCGCAGCGCGCGGACCGAGTTCCAGCATATTGCCCAGCACGGCCACGGCGCGCCGCCCGCCGGCCATTTCCTTTAAAACCTGCAATGCCGCTTTGGCAGAAGCGGGGTTGGCATTATAAGCATCGTTGATGATTCTTAAGTTTTTGGCCTCAATTATCTCCAGGCGCATTCCGGTCAACGTGACCGCAGCCAGTCCCCTGGCCACTTCCTCCCAAGTTAATCCCAGTTCCCTTGCCACGCCTATGGCGGCCAGGGCATTCATCACGTTGTGACGGCCGGGAACAGGAAGGAAAAATTCCCGCCTTTCACCGTCCAGGATAACTTCAAAGCGGCTCCCCCGGCCCTCGGGCCTTATGTTTGCCGCCCTTATGTCGGCAGGACAGTCGATGCCGTAATAGATCACCTTGCCCCGGCAACGCCCCGCCTCCCGCCTGATAAACGGGGCCTCGGCATTCAGCAGGGCAAACCCGCCGGCGGGTATGTGTTCCAGCACCTCTCCTTTGGCGGCGGCTATATTGCTTACCGTGCCCAAAAGCTCCAGATGGGCCTCCCCGATATTTGTAATTACAGCACAGTCCGGTTTGGCAATCCGGCACAAGGCATCAATCTCCCCCGCTCCCCGCATGGCCATCTCAACTACGGCTATTTCGCACGTTTCGTCCAGCCTGAGCAGGGTCAGGGGAAGGCCGATTTCATTATTGAAATTGCCTTCACTTTTTAAAGTGCGCAGGCGGGTGCTTAAAATGCTGGCTGTCATATCCTTTGTGGTAGTTTTTCCGGTGCTGCCGGTAACCGCCACCACACGCGCCCCGCAGCTTTTCCTGTTGAAGGCTGCCAGAGCCTGCAGCGCAGCCAGGGTGTTCTCAACCGCCAGAACGGGCACTCCCGCAGGCAAATCCGCGGTACGGCTCACCACCAGGCAGCCTGCCCCTGCCCCGGCGGCCTGCGCCAGAAAGTTATGGGCGTCATGCCGCTCCCCGGACAGGGCAAAAAAAATCTCTCCTTTTTTGAGCCTGCGGGTGTCGGTGGACACCGAGCTTAAAACAGTTCCGGGGTCTCCCTGGATAATTCTCCCACAGGCAATTCTCTCGAGTTCTTTCAAAGTAACCGGTTTCATAAAACCCTCACTTCGAGCCGCTAATTTTCCGCCTTTTTTAACTCCTTTAGCGCCGCTGCCGCTTCCCGGCGGTCGTTGAAGGGGATTTTCCGGGTGCCGATAATCTGATAATCCTCATGCCCCTTGCCCGCAATCACCACCACATCTCCCCGGCGGGCCATTTCTACCGCCAGGCGGATTGCCTTCCGCCGGTCGGGTTCTGTTACGTATCTTTCCCACCCTGCAGTTTTCATTCCTTCTTCAATTTCTTTTATAATCTTTAAGGGGTCTTCGGTGCGCGGGTTATCGGATGTAATGATCGCGAAGTCGCTGTATCTGGCGGCTATCCCGCCCATAAGAGGCCGTTTGGTCCGGTCGCGGTCGCCACCGCAGCCGAACACCGTGATCAGCCGCCCTTCCGTTATTTTCCTGGCGGTCTTCAATATGTTTTCCAGCCCGTCCGGCGTATGGGCGTAGTCCACAACCACGGCAAAGTCCTGGCCGGAATCTACCATTTCAAAGCGCCCTGGCGCCCCTCTGGCCTTTTCCAGGGCTTCTTTTATTTCCTCCGCCGGCACCCCCATGGCCGCCGAAGCAGTAAAGGCGGCCAGGGCGTTGTAAACGTTAAACAAGCCGGTAATCCTGAGGTCCAGCCTGAGGCGTCCCCACTTCCCTGCCACGCCAAAACAGGCACCCCTGGCACCTATGCTTATGCTCTCCGCCCGCACATCGGCAGCATTTTTTATACCGTAGGTATAGACGGTACCGCCGGCCGCCCGGATAAACTGCCCGGCGTGAGGATCGTCGGCATTTATCACAGCAATCCCGGCCTCCCTTTTATGCCCGGGCCGGCCCAGCCATTTAAACAGTTTCAATTTCGACTCCAGGTAATCCTCCATGTCCCGGTGAAAATCAAGATGATCCTGGGTCAGGTTGGTAAACACGGCAAGATCAAACTCGCTCCCGTCGACCCGGTGCAGCGCCAGGGCATGAGATGAAACCTCCATCACACAGGCATCGACCTTTTCAATGACCATCTCATGCAGGAGCTGCTGCAGGTCGGCCGATTCAGGAGTTGTATGCTTTACCGGAAGAACCCTGTCGCCAATTCTGTTGTTGACAGTCCCTATCAGCCCCACCCTGCAGCCTGCACCGGCAAGGATGTCAGCAATAAGGCTGGTTGTGGTCGTTTTGCCGTTGGTTCCGGTAACGCCGATTAACTTCATTTTAAAAGAAGGATTGCCGTAAAAACGGGCAGAAAGGAGCGCCAGGGCGCGCCTCGCATCCGGCACCAGTGCCCACGCCACCCCGGGCGGAAGCTCAACCCTTCTTTCCATTACCACCGCCAAGGCGCCCCGCTCCAGGGCCTCGCCGATGTATTCGTGCCCATCAGCCCTAAACCCCTTGATTGCTACAAATAAAAAACGGGGCCTTACCTGGCGCGAATCATAGGCAATACCCTCAACAACAGCATTAAGGTCGCCGCCGGCAGCATCTGCCTCTACCGCTTCGAGCAGTTCCCTGAAAAGCAACTTTAATCCTCCTGACATTTTTACATATTATTTCCATAATATGCCTAATTAATCCTCTATTTGTTTACCGCAATAAACTTTCTCAAACCTCCTGGATCGGCCTAATCACGGAGAGTTTGCTCGGCCGGGGGCTGAAACTCAACGGTTATAACGGTTCCTTTGGGCACTTTGGAACCCGGAGCCGCCTGCTGGCTTACCGCCAGGCCGGTCCCTACGGGATTCAGGCCAAGCCCAAGCTTTTCCAAAATGCTCCCCGCTTCTTTAATAGTTAAATTTTTCAGGTCGGGCACGGTAACCTCGCCGGACTCCGCAGAAGGGGATTCCAGATCCAGGATAACTGTAGTGCCGCTTAAAACCTCCACCCCGCCTTTAGGCACCTGGCCGCATATAATGCTCCCCTGTCCCCTGGTTTGAACGGCCAGGCCGGCTTTTTTAAGTACGTTTATGCCCTCCTCTGCCGGGTAGCCGGCCACATTGGGCACGATCAGCCTGGCCTTCGGCTCCTCTATTACAAAGGGAGACGCCGGTTTCTCCAGGCCGGGCCTCTCCGGTACCTTCAGGTAACGCAGGGTATCCTGGACGATAGCTTTGAAAGCCGGGGCCGCTACCTGGCTGCCAAAATAGACGGGGCCGCTCGGCTCGGCTACCATTACCAGGGCGGCCACCTGCGGGTCGTCCGCCGGGGCAAAGCCCACAAACGAAGCCACATATTTGCCTTCGGCATAGCCGCCGGCATCAACAACCTGGGCCGTGCCGGTCTTGCCCGCCGCCCCATACCCGTCTACAAACGCATTTCGCCCGGTGCCCTTCAGCACCACATCGGTAAGCAGTTCCATTAGGGTCCGGGCAGTATTTTTCGAAAGCACCTGGCGTACCGGCTCTGGCTTGAACTCCTTGAGCACCTTTCCCTCCGCATCGGTAATTGCCTTAACCAGGGAAGGCTTTAGCAAAACCCCGCCGTTGGCCACCGCCGAAGCGGCAGTAATAAGCTGAATTGGAGTCACGGCAATGGACTGGCCAATTGACATGGTGGCAATATTTAATTCGGTAGCCTCTTCCTGCGGTATTTGAATGCCCACCTCTTCGCCGGGCAGGCTGATGTTCGTCCTCTGGCCGAACCCGAAGGCGTTGATGTACTTGTAAAACTTCTCTTTGCCAAGCCGCAGGCCCACCATGATAAAGCCCGGGTTGCAGGAGTTCTGGGCAACCTCCGCAAAGGTCTGGGAGCCGTGGCCGCCATCATACCAGCACCTGATAAAGCGGTCGGCAACTTTAATATAGCCGGGATCGTAAAAGGTGTCGCCAGGCCTGACGGCGCCTTCCTCCAGGGCGGCGGCGGCGGTAATAATCTTGAAGGTTGAACCGGGCTCATAATTGTACCAGATGCTGGGGTTATGGTCCCAGATCGATTGGGGGTACTTCATCCATTCTCCTGGGTTAAAGGTAGGCCGGTTGCCCATAGCGAGAATTTCCCCCGTCTTGGGGTTCATAACAATTATTACCGCCAGTTTGGGATGGTGGACGTCCATAATTTTATCAAGTTCTCTCTCCACAAAATACTGGATGGTCTGGTCGATAGTCAATACCAGATTGTTGCCGGGAACGGGCGGAATGAATTTATGCAGGGCTTCGGGAATATTCCTGCCAACGGCGTCCTTTTCTATAACTATCCTGCCCGGTATGCCTCTTAATTCTCTGTCATATACGCTTTCGATTCCGGTCAGCCCCTGGTTGTCATCCCCGGCAAAACCAAGCACATGGGCGGCAAGGCTTCCCTGCCGGTAAAAACGCCTGCTCTCCTCCACCAGTTCGACACCGCTCAGGTTGAGGGCCTTCAGCCTCTGGGCAGACTCATAGTCTATGCGCCTTTTCAGCCAGACAAAGCCCACATTTTGATTCAGCCTGTTATACACATCCTCTCTGTCCATACCCAGGACATCCGCTATTTTGTTTGCAGCATCGCGTTTATCTTTAATCTGGGGCGGGAAGGCATAGGCCGAATCGACGCTCACGCTGGCAACCAGTTCGTTCCCATTGCGGTCGTAAATGGTTCCCCGCCTGGCTTCAACCGGCACATCCCGCATCCGGACCTCCTGTGCTTCCGCCCTCAACCTGTCCCCCTCAACCAGTTGCAGCCAGGCCAGGCGGAAAATCAGGCCAACAAGCGCCAGTGTGGTAATTAGAAACAGCCCTGTTATTCTTTTGCGGATCAGGATATTGGTGGTATGCATCCGTTCCCTCCCCGGATCTGGCTTCAGCATTTTGCCCAGGCTTTAGCCTGTTTTCCAGCCGGTTGACCAGTTCGCTGAAAGCCCTGATCAGGTGGTTCTTATCCTTTCCCGGTAATGAACCGTTGTTTGTTCCGGTTTTTAATTCCGGTCCGGAAACCGGCAAGGCCTTGCCGGCAACGGCAACCACCAGGATGTTGCTGCTGTCCGGCTTAACCATCCCGAGCTTATTAACGGCCAGGTACTCCACCCGCTCCAGCGAAGCCAGCCTGCGAATTTCTTCATCCAGATCGTGGTTTTCCACCCTGAGGAGGGCGAGCTCTTTCTCCAGGCGGTTAATCTTGTAACCCAGAGCAAGTACCTGCGAATAATAGTAAGTGACTACCAGGCCTGCAAGAAAACCGGCCAGAATCAGGCCGGACAAGGCCAGTCCCGCCCTTCCGGATGGTGAATAATTCCTCCGCCTTTTTGCCGGCAGGGATTTCCTGACAAACCTCCCCCGGCAGCCTGTCTTCTCTTGAGCCACTATCAATATTATTCAACCTCCCCGGGGAATAGAACTGCCCCGGCGCCTCCTCGAATTCCGGAAAGTTCGTGTTTTAGAGCTTTTCCGCTATCCTCAGCTTGGCGCTTCTGGCCCGCGGGTTCTCCTCCACTTCCCCGGCGGATGGGACCACAGGCCTGGCCGTAACGATCTTAATTTCCTTTTTCCCGCCGCAAACGCAGGCGGGAAATTCTTTCGGGCAGGTACACGGCGAGGCCAGGCGGCGAAATGTTTCTTTAACTATCCTGTCCTCCAGAGAGTGATAAGTTATTACGCAGATCCTCCCGCCCGGCCGCAGCACCCGGACGGCCGAACGGAGGGCACCGCCCAGAACTTCGAGTTCCCTGTTAACGGCTATGCGCAGGGCCTGAAAGGTCCTTCTGGCGGGATGCGGCCCCTCCCGCCTGGCCCCGGCAGGAATTGCCTTCTTTATTATTTCCGCCAGCCGGCCGGTGGTTTCAATAGGGCTGCGCTTTCTTTCCTCCACGATAAAGGCCGCAATCCTGAAGGCCCAGCGCTCCTCCCCGTAGTCTTTGATTATCCTCGCCAGTTCTTCCGCCGTAAGGGTGTTTACAAGTTCCCTGGCAGACGGGCCGCGCTCCGGATCCATTCTCATATCCAGCAGTGAGTCGCGCTTGTAGCTGAAACCTCTGGCCGGGTTATCCAGTTGGTACGAGGAAACCCCCAGGTCAAACAATATTCCGTCAACTCCTGTTTGGCCGAGCCTTTCCAGTACTTTTCCGATATCTTCAAAATTAGCCCGTACCAAATCCACCCTTTTCCCGTACGGAACCAGCCTTCTTTCTGCAGCAGCCAAGGCTTCCGGGTCCCGGTCTATACCGATCAAACGCCCCTCCGCCCCGGTTCTTTTCAGTATGGCTTCGCCGTGACCGGCACCGCCAACGGTACAATCCACATAAACGCCGCCCGGCTTCAGGTTAAGCCCTTCCAATACTTCATCAAGCATTACCGGCCGGTGAATAAACTCCATAAAAACCCCCTGCTGCAATCTGCATCCACAGCCGCACTCCTGCCCATCCTGCCCCAACGGGGCATTTAAGCGCTGGCTTTAAAATAATTTCCCAAACATTTACCTCAAATACCAAGATTAAGGTCTACAATCTTCTCCGCTATTTCTTCATAAGAAGAAGCGGCCTGGCCCTTATAATGCTCCCACTGATCCTTTGCCCAAATTTCGACCCGTGAGGAAACACCGATAATTACCGCTTCCTTCTCCAGCCGGGCGTATTCCCGCAAATTCAGCGGGATCAATATTCTTCCCTGTTTATCTGCCTCGCATTCCACGGCACCGGAGAAAAAAAAACGAACGAAGGCCCGGGCGTCGCCCCTGGTAAAGGGGAGTGACTTCAGCTTCTGCTCCAGCGCCTCCCATTCCGGAAGCGGATAGGCAAAAAGGCATCCGTCAAGACCCTTGGTAAGAACAAAACGGTTTCCCAGGCCTTCGCGGAAGCGGGCAGGAATAAACAGCCTTCCTTTCGGATCAATGCTGTGCTGGTGCTCTCCCATGAACATGGCAGTCAACTCCGGTTACGGAGTACCTTCCTCCACTTGCCACCACTTTCCACCACTATTTCTATAAAAAAATAAAAATTCCTTTAAGAAAAACCTGTATTTTGAGATGCCTGTAACATAAAAAAATTTGCCGGGCAGGCTTTTGCCCAGGCCTGCCCGGCACCATGACTATAAATATTCGTCCAGCCTTCGGTAAAATTTTTTCCCCGGTTGCCCCGTTTTGCTTTCCTTCTCTCCCCCGTCTTGTGCCTTTTTGCTTTTTAAGAGAGAAATTTTCAGGTCCAGCGCATACTCTTCCGGAATATTGAATACATCAGGCAGCTTTACCACGATAACCTTTTGCTCGCAGGCTTTGTTATGAGAACAAAACGTCCGGCCGGCCGGCCTGATTGACAAACCCAATGTTATTGCAAATAACACAAATGAAAAAAGAGCGAGGCCGATACCCGCCGGTTCCATGCCGAACCCCTCGCAAACCAGGTTTTTATCTGAAACAATTTCGCTAAATGTAAAAATTTTCCTTCAACCGGCTAACAAATTTTTATAAACTCCCTCCTTCTTGCACTGAAAACTGCTATTTCCGTGTAACCGGCTTCTTTGATGAGCCTGAGCGCCTCCGCCAGGCCGGCACCTACCTGCTCCGGACGGTGGGCATCCGAACCCATGGTAACGGGAAGGCCGTGCTTAAAAAATATCTTTAACAAGTTTAATGAAGGATAAACCTCCCCCGCCGGGTACCTCAATCCCGCCGTGTTTACCTCGACACAGACCCCGGCCCTCTTAAAAGCCTTCGCCGTATCCTCGTACAGCGGTGTAATATCGCGGGTGGGACGGAAGTTAAACTTCTTAATCAGATCGGGGTGGGCCATCACGTCAAACAGGCCGCTTAAGGCTGCCTGCTGGACAAGGTGAAAATACTGCTCGTAAACCAGGTCTATTTCCCTCCGGCTGTATTCCTCCACCTCATCAATGTTGTCAAAACCCCACCCGTCTAAAAAGTGCACCGAGCCGATCACGTAATCAAACGGATAGGTGCGCAGGAGGCGGGCCAGCTTTTCCTCGCACCCCGGAACGTAGTCAGCCTCAATGCCGAGTTTTACCATGACAGGCGAGCGGCTGGCATGCTTCCTGACCATGCTAACGTAAGCGGGAAGTTCCTCCTCCTTCATAGCATAGCCGGGAATGACTTCACCGGGGGGCAGGAAGTAAAGGGGCAGGTGGTCGGCAAAACCGACCTCCTGTATTCCTTTCCGGACGGCCTCCTGTAAATAGTCTTCAATTTTTCCGGTAGCATGCCCGCACAAAAACGTGTGCAGGTGATTATCAACCGGCAGCATCTACTCCACGCCCTCGCGGCGGCGGAGTTTGCGGGAAAGGTCCGCAGCAAGGCTGTAAATTCTCTCCGCCAGCGGCTTTTCCAGCAGGCCGGTGCCGCAGGCCGGGGTAATCAGGCAGCGCCTGAACAGCAACTCCCGCGGAATCCCCCGCCCGGTCAATTCCGACCACTCCCCGTCCAGAACTTCAAGCAGTGTATCCGCGTCTTCCGCCAGGGCCCTCTCATTTAGAGTGGGCACAAGGCCCCACGCCAGGGCGCCCCCCCGGTTTAAAAACTCTTTCAGCAAACCGGCAAAAGGTACAATGGAGCTGAAGTAATTGTAAGCGTCGAAACTTACCACAGCCAGGTCAAGCTCAAAAAGGATGGACCAGTCGACTGCGTCGCAGCAGTGCACGCCGGCCATTCCGCCTGCCCCGGTTATGGCCGATACGATTGCCCCCAGGTCCTCTTTGATCATCTCCCTGGTCACCGTTATGTAGCCTGACTGGCCGTAAACGCCCAGGGTGGGATCATCCACAAAGACAAGCGCCGGCAGGCCGAAGCGGCCGAGTTCTGCTACCTGCCAGGCCGAGTGAAGGGCGAGGGTTTTTACCAGAAGGTCCCGCAACTGCTCGTTGTAATAAGCAAAGCGGCCACACTCGTCTTTAACCTGGAACCCCACCGTCAAGGGCCCCACCACCTGCCCTTTTAAAACGGCGGCAGGGCCGGTCCCTTTTTCCATTTCCCTTAGAAATGCAAAAAAGCCCGGCGCCGCTTCCTCAGGAAAGGCAAACTCATTTAAGGCCGCCCGGTCGCCCTCCTCGCAAGCCAGGTACAGCTCGTAAAATCCGGTTAAATTGTCCGTCCAGTCGGGCCTTGCCGTATCAAAATACACTTTTTCGCCGTCATCCGCCAGAAGGCCGGCTTTTACCAGCGGGTACAGAAACTGCCTGGCAAAATGCTCCTGTCTACCCCGCTGCGGCAATTGCGGCCAGTGGGGGATTTCAGAAAAGCATTTCTTAACCAGGTTCAGGGCTTCTTCAGAGCCTGTGTAAGGCAGGCTGCCTATTCCGGTGGCAAGTCCCATAGGTTCAAAGGTCATGTTAACATTCCTCCAAAGAAAAATTATAAAATAGGGCGGCGTTATCCCGGCCTGTTCAGTTAAGCCTTTCCAGCCTGGGCTCCCACCCTATCCGGTGCAGCACCTCCCGGTAAAGCCCAGGGCCGCCCGCTCCGCCCAGAAGGGCTGTGCAGATGGCCTCCAGCACATTTGCCCCAAGGGTTCGCCCGCCGAAAGAGGGCCCTGTGGTCACAAGCCACCTGACGCCCCTCTTCTTCAGTTCCTGAGTGTCTTCAGCCGTCAACGTACTGGTGATAACGTTTTTGGAACTCAGGTCAGGCGGCAGGTAACGGCGCAAAAAATGAAAATCCCCGGCAATAATGTCGGCCTGCCGGTAAAATCTCTCAAAGCGCGGCCTGAAGGTTTCCTGCCTTTCCCCAAGCGGGTAAAGAAAGCTTATCGGCAGCCTGCTCAAAAGAGGCAGGGTGGTATAAGCAGCGGACCGCAAAACAGCCAGGGAATAAAACGGCACCGGCAGGCCAAGGGCAAAGAGGGCGTCTCCGATGATCAAACGGCAGCCCGCCTGCTCCAGGGCCTCCGCCAGGCCAAAACGGTCCAGCGCCGACGCCAGCAAAACAACCTGCCCCTGGCGGGGCCAGCCGGCCCTTTGCTGGATAAAGGGGACCAGGTCCCTCTCGACGGTATCCTTAATCCCGCTGCCGTCCACCACGGGGGTCTTCTTCACTAGCGCCGCCAGCCTGGCGCCATCGCGCAGCACGTACCGCCGCCGCCCCGCCTGCAGGTACAGGTTAACCCCTCCCAGCCCCAGGGCATCCACCTCTCCGTCGAGGCTTTTTAAAAGTTTCGCCGCCTGCCCTGTATCACCCCCGGTGCCAGCCCGTCTGACTTTTAGCCTGTATCCGGGCACTTCAATTTCGGCTTCAAAATCGCGGCGGGGGGAACCAAGGCTGACACTAACCACTTTTTTAACTGGTTTCATTTTCCCGTACACTGCCTGCATATGCCGAAAATTTTCAACTGGTGATCCGTTATAGTAAAATGATGCTGCCTGCTAACACGGTTTTCCAGGTCTTCCAGGAGATCTTCGTTAACCTCGGTAATGCCGCCGCACTTTGTACAGATAAGGTGATGGTGGTGGTGGATTTTTCCCTTGCCCGAGCCGAACTCATAGCGCTTGCGCCCGTCCCCGAAATCTATGGCGTGGATGATATCAAACTCCTGGAAAAGCTCCAGAGCCCTGTAAACCGTAGCCAGGCCCATTTCAGGAGCCCTGCGCTTTACCAGGTTATAAACCTCTTCGGCGCTTAAGTGTTTATCGCTGTTTTCCAAAAGAACCTTTAAAACCAGTTCCCGGCGGGCCGTCAACTTGCTGTCTCCGGCCCTCAGCCTGTCTTCCACGTCGGATATAACGTTTTTCACTGTCTCACCACCAGTCTTGCCTTTTTTGTTAGTATAATTAATGCCTGCGTTTCTGTCAATTAATGGGTAAAGAACGCCCTACAGGTAATAATATTTTCTTCTCCTGGTGTACCTCAGCCACCGCCTGCGCCTTTCATTGCGGTGACGGCGGATGATGGCCACAAGTACAAGCAGCATGCCGGACAGTAAAAGCCATGGCCACCACCGGGCGAGAAATTTACGCCTGACCTCCTGCTGGGCCACCAGGTCAACCCTGCCCAGTTCCCGCTCCCCGTCATAAAAGGCCATTTCTCCCAGTTTTTCACCGGCCCTGACCGGCGCGCAGAATTCCTTTTCCAGCAAAACTTCTTTTTTGATTTCTAGCGGTTTATCTGCAGGAAAATTGTATGTGAACGAACTACCGGTTTGAACCGCCACCGCCGCCGGTTCGCCGAATTTCACGGGAACATCAGCCACAAAGGCGCCTGCCTCAACCAGGCAAACCGGACGGAACTCCTTAAAACAGTAATCCATAAGCGAGGTCGAATCAGACCATATGTTGCTGCCTTCGCTTTTCATGACAACCGCAAGCAATTCCCTGCCCTGCCTGGCGGCAGAGGAAACCAGGCACTGGCCGGCCTCAACCGTATACCCGGTCTTAACACCGGTCGCGCCCTCATAAAGCCACAACAGCCTGTTATGGTTCTCCAGGTAGACCTGCGCGTCCGGAACACTCCGGCGGATGGTTTTCACCCTGGTTGAGACTATCTTCCTGAATTCCGGATTTTGCATGGCATAGCGCGAAATTAAGGCCATGTCGTAAGCCGTACTGTAGTGACCAGGATCGGGCAGGCCGTTCGGGTTGTTAAAATGAGTATTTACGGCCCCGAGCTCGGCGGCCTTCTTGTTCATCATCGAGACAAAGGCTTCCACCGACCCTCCCACATGACAGGCAATGGCTACGGCCGTGTCATTGCCTGAATTCAGCATCAGGGCGTACAGCAAGTCCTCCAGGGAGATCTTTTCTCCTTCCTGCAGGCCGATGGACGAGCCTTCGATATTGCAGGCTTCGCCCGGAACGGCCACCGCGGCATCCAGTCTGCCGTTTTCCAAAGCTATCACGGCAGTCATTATTTTGGTGGTGCTGGCCGGGTAAACCCGCCGGTCCGGGTTCTTCTCAAAAAGCACCTGGCCGTTTTTAATGTCGATCACCACCGCAGCCTCTCCCACAATTTCCGGCCCGGAGGAGGCCTGAAGAGGACTTGCGCTGGCCAGCAGCAACAGCAATATTAAAAAAATCAGCAGGCCTTTGCTTGTTCGCACCAGACTCACCCGAAAATTTTTTTGGGTAACCCGCCATAATTACCATATTCACCAGAAAGAGGCTATACCACCGCAACCTGAGATAAAGCTCTTAATAATAGAAAATAAAACGGCCGCTGGTAACCGTAAAGGAAAAACGCCGGCTTCACGATGCCTTTCCGGACAAAGGAAGCCTGGCAAAGACCAGTACCGCAGCCAGGCATAAAATGATCATCCCGAACAGGGCCGGCGTCTGAACGGCCCCAGCCTGACTGAAAGCTTCCAGCAGCCGGGCGGCAACCCCGCCGATAAAAAAGGCCATGGCTAAAACGGCAGACCAGATCAGCAACCCCTCGCGCCAGCCCCGCTCCTTAAAAATCACCATGGTAGAGGCTATACACGGCACTGTAAGGGACAGCGTTAAAATAATGACGAGTTTTTGCAGCGGCAACATCTGCAGGTCCAAAACGGCAGCCGCCCCGAATTCCTTTCTGATAAAGCCCATAATAAAAATGTCCGCTGCTTCTGCAGGCAGGTGCAGCCAGTTTACCGTAATGGGGGCCAAAAGGTTCCTTATCTGCTGCAGCAGGCCGAAAATGTCCAGAACGCCCAAAAAAAGCATTCCCCCCGCAAACAGCGGGAAAGCTTCTTTTATAAAAGAATACGACTTGTTCCAGGTCTTTCTCAAAACATTTTGCAGCCTTGGCAAGCGCAGGGGCGGCAGTTCGATGAGAAGGGGAGAAGGCCTGCCGGGCAAAAACCGGTTCAGCAGGATGCCGGTGCAGACCACAATGCTGAACATGAACAAAATATATAAGGCCATATAGGATGCGCCCGGGCCGGCCAGCACCGAGGCGGCAATGGCGGTCTGGGCCGAGCAGGGCACGCCGAGCGCCAGCAGGAATATGGCCAGGCGCCGCTCCCGGTCGGAGCCCAGCAGCCTGGTTGTAATGCAGGCCATGGTCACGCAGCCAAAGCCCAGAATCAGCGGAATAACCGCCTGGCCGTTTAAACCAAGCCAGGATAAAATGCGATCGATTAAGGTGGCAATTCTGGGAAGGTAGCCGGAGTCCTCGAGGACGGAAAGAACCAGAAAAGCCCCCGTCACCAGCGGCAGCAGGAGGCCGATCAGGTAGGTGACGGTCATAGTCAGAAGCCCGTGCTGGCCTGCCAGGATTGTGTTTAAAACCGAACCGGGCGGAACCAAAGCGCCAATCAGGGAACGCACCGCAGGTTCATAATAACCAGTCATAATACTTTCGGTCAGATCGACCACAATCTGGGCGATAAAAACCCCCACCAGTTCGTAAACAAGCCAGAGGGTGAAAAGCAAAAGGGGAAAGCCGGTAACCGGAAGAATCATCCAGTGACCCAGTCTGGCAGCTATACCTGCGCCCGCCCTGGACTCTTCCACAACCCTGGCCACAATCCTGTTCACCCTTTCCCGGCGGTTGCGGTAAAGGGCATCGCGTTCCTTGCCGGGCTGCACGCCGCAGCGCCTGCTTACCGCCGGGTCCCCTTCAAGAACTAAAAGGGCCTCTGCCCTGCTCAAAGGAGGGCTCAGCCTGCTCAGCCTTTCCAGCAGGAACGGTTCAACCCGGCCGGGGCGGGCAAGGCATATCTTTCTTTTTAATTCATCCATTCCGGCATTTTCAACGGCAACGGTGGCCACCACGGGAACGCCCAGCAACTCCTCAAGGAGCTGAACATTTATTTTAAGCCCTTCCCGCCCGGCCTCATCAACCATGTTCAAGGCCACTACCAGCGGCACGCCCATATCAATTATTTGCAGGGTGAAGAATAAATCCCGCTCCAGGTGAACAGCATCCACCACATTTACAACAACATCTGCTGAAAGGATGATATCCCTGGTTATTTCTTCCTCAACGTTAAATGAGGAAATTCCGTAGATACCGGGTGTGTCGAACACAACATCGCTGCTGCACCGGCCGCAGGCAATGTCTAAAGTGGTTCCGGGGTAATTTGCCACGTCAACATAAAGCCCGGTAAGGGCATTAAAGAAAACAGACTTGCCAACATTGGGGTTTCCGACCAGGACTATCTTTTTATTTCCCGCCGGAATGTTGCCTTCCAAAAGGCTGCTTTCCAGAATAGACCCTCCCCCAAAGCGTACGGTTTCCGGACGCTACTCTAACACGGCTCCACCAGTATGGTTCGCGCCAGGCTGCGGCCGATGGCTATCTCCTGCTTGTTCCTGGCAACCACCACCGGACCTGCAGGTACAACCTCCCGGCATACAACCACCGTTCCTTCCGATATGCCAAAGCGAATAGCCTGCACCCTGACCATTTCATTGGGTATGCCGGTAATCTTTACTACCTGCCCTTTTTTCACCTTATCCAGGGTCATGGCGATCCCCCTGCAAATAATGATAATCATTATCAAGTAAACGATAAATATAACCATTCTCAAAACAAATTATATGTAAAGACCAAGAAAAAATCAACAATATTTTTTTAATTCCTGACACATATTTTTAAGGCTTGTCCAGCCGTAATTGTTCCACTCCCTTCCATGATGTATAATAACATTAATCATATCCAGGGCCGATCTTTTTAGCGGGGAGTGTCCTTAAGCCTTTGCATGAAATTAAAGCCATCTTTTCTTCTAAAAAAGAGCTTGGCCTTTTAACCATCCTTTTTTTAATGGAGTTTACCCGGGGCGCCTTTTACCTCACTTTTCTCCCGCTTTATGCGGTGAACTGCCTTGGCATTTCGGTAGCAGCAGCCGGACTGACCGTATCCTCCCATTACCTGGTGGAAACAGTGTTTAAGAGCGCCGCCGGCTGGCAGCTTGACCGCCGCGGCAACCCGGTCCTGCTGTCCGGACTGGTGCTTGGCATGACAGCGCTGCTGGCAATGAAGCTTTATCCCGTTACGGCCGTTTTAATAGCCGGTTCTGCGCTTTTCGGCATGGGCGCTTCGCCGGTCTGGCTGGCGGTAGTGAGCGGTGTAGCGCCGGTTCAGTTCAAAGAGCGGGCATTCCGGATGGGCATTGTTTTTGCCGTCTGGCTGATCGGCGGGGGCGGCGGCCCGGTGGCGATAAACTTTTTTATCGTTCGCGATTACAACCTGGCCTTCTGGTTGCTGATTGCCCTCTGGGGGGCGGCCCTGGTCCTGGCGGCGGCAACCCTGCCGGCCGCAGGCAAAACCGGCGGCGGACCGGCTTTTTCCTTTATTAAAGAAGTGTCTAAAATGGCCAGGAACCAGGCCGTAAAAAAGCTGCTTTTACCCGGCATGTTTTTACAAACGATGGCCGGCGGACTTTTGCTGCCGTTGCTTCCCCTTTATGCACAGGACAAAATAGGTCTCAACCCCAACCAGTACGCCCTGCTTTTGCTGTCCGGGGGCGCAGCAGCCGCCCTCTCTTTCCTGCCGATGGGCCGGCTGGCCGACCGGATAAGGCTGAAAATTGTGCTGGGCACCGGCTTTGGAATGACCGCCCTTTCGCTGGCCCTGTTCTCCATCGCCTGCGGCGCCCTGAGCGCCTATCTGCTGGCTGCGCTTACAGGGTTTTCCTACTCTATTGTCCTCCCCGCCTGGAACAACCTGCTGGCAAAGGTCATCTCACCCGAAAGGCAGGCTACCGGCTGGGGAGTTTTTGCCACCATCGAAGGGATGGGGATTGCCGTCGGACCGGCCCTGGGAGGCATGATAGCAAATTCGCTGGGCATTACGGCTGCCTTAATCTTAAGCGTTACAGTTCTTGCAGCCATGTCCTGCTTTTACTTCCTGTATCCTGTGGAAAAACTTTTCGCATAGGGAATATAATTAAAAAAAACGCTCTTACAGATAACATCTTCAAGAGGTGCCGGGGAGAGGGTTTGCAAATGGAAACTTCCTTATTCAAAACAGCATTCTTATTCCTGCTGATATACGCCGTAGTGCCGACCGCCCTGGTCCGTTTAAGCGGGATAGGCGCAATTAGCCGCATCCCCAGGGGTAAAAAAAGAATTGCCCTTACTTTTGACGACGGACCAGACCCCCGCTACACTCCCCAAATCCTGAATATCCTGGGGCAGTACCGGGTAAAAGCATGTTTTTTCGTAATCGGTTCAAAAGCAAGGGCCCATCCCGAAATTATCAGGCAGATCGTGCAGGCCGGGCACGAAATAGGAAACCACGGCTTTTCCCACAAGGCCGCCTGGCTCCTGGGGCCGTTTGCCACAACCAGGGAAATTGCTGAAACCAACCGCGCCATTGAAGAGCTTACAGGGCAAAAGGCCCGCTTTTGCCGGCCGGCCTGGGGGCTGTTCAACCTTTTTTCATTGTGTTATTTCCGGCTTAAAGGCCTTAAAGTGGTGTTGTGGACCTATATGAGCTGGGACTGGATAAGACGGGCCACTCCGGAAAGTATTTGCCGCAAGGTACTGGGCAGGCTCCGGGACGGGGCAATCCTGGTCCTGCACGACGGCGACTCCGCCCCGGGCGCCGCCAAGGGAAGCCCGGCCCATGTAGTGGAGGCCCTCCCGGCCATTCTGGAAGGTCTGCGGCAAAAAGGGCTAAAGGTGGTCCCCCTGGAGGAATTGAACGGGCTAAAAAGCCGGCGGGCCGCTCTTGCAAAGGGCGTGCGAATGCTTTGGAGCCTGCTTGAAAAGGCAATCCGGCTGTGTTCCGGGATCAGAGACCTCGGTGACGGTAAAAGCTCCATCTGGAGGATAGCTTTACGCCGCTATCGCGGGAAGGAGTGGCACCTGCCGGACGGCTCGGTTCTACGGCCTGGTGAACAGTTTCTGGAGCTTCACATAAACAACGAACGTCTCTTAAGCCTCGTTGACAGGAGTACGTCGCTGGAGCGGGCGACCCTGATCGCGCTGAAGGAAATTCGCAACGGCCTGGCGGATATGGCCTGCATCCTGATGAATGACAGGCGCTTTTGCAACATAGAGGTTCTTCTTGGTATAACCCTTCTGCACCGGGGCGCCGAATTAATAGGTTTTACGGTGTTCGACATGAAGCCGGGCCTTTTCCGCACCGTAACAGGCTGGTATGAGCAATGGCTGCTGGCTCTCTTTCACCCCGGTGGCTTTAAAAACCTGAAAGCCTACCGGGAAAAGCTTACGCCGAAATATGTGGTGATATCAAGACGGGAGCTGGTAAGGCGTTATGGTTTTTCAGCCACACCGGCCTGCCGGACGGCTGAAGATGGAGAAAAATCCGTAACGGGCTAAAGTAACAAGCCGCTAAAACTTTGCCTATAGAGGTGTTCGCTTTGAACAGGCACCGACTGGCCTCCGAACTGAAGAGAATATTTCCGCCGGAGCGGCTGCTGACCGGCAATCTGGAACGGCGAATGTACAGTTACGACAGTTCCTTCCTGGCCAGGTTCCGCAATTATACACCGGATGCAGTGGTGCTGCCACGTTCCACTGAGGAGGTAGCCGCCACGGTAAAACTGGCCGCCAGGCACGGCATACCTGTTATCCCAAGAGGGGCCGGCAGCGGAGAAACCTGCGGCTGCCTGGCCGTGCGGGGCGGAATCGTGGTGGACCTCTCTTCCTGGGATGCCATTGAAGAGGTGGATGTAGCCAACATGCAGGTTTTTGTCCGGCCCGGCGTGGTTCATTACAGGCTGAATGAATACCTGGCCGCCTATGGTCTCTTCTTCCCGCCGGACCCGGGAAGCACCCGCATGTGCACCATTGGCGGAATGGTGGCCAACAATTCAAGCGGACTCAGGGCGGTAAAATACGGAACCACGGAGCAATACGTCCTCGGCCTGGAGGTGGTGCTTCCTGACGGCCAGGTGATTACCACGGGCGGAGTAAACTGCAAGGCTTTAAAAAACGTCTCTGGCCTGAACCTCAGCAAGCTGTTCGTCGGTTCGGAAGGAATTCTGGGCATAATCACCAGAATAAGGCTAAGGGTCTGGCCCCGGCCCAAAGCCCGGGGGATTGCCATGGCCGTTTTCGCCGACCTGGAGGAGGCTCCGGCCGCCGTCCTGGACGTCTACCGCTCCGGAATCCTCCCCTCGGGCATCGAAATTCTGGATTCTTCGGCCATCCGGGCTATTAACATGTACAATCCGGAAATCAACCTTCCCGATGCGGAAGCCATCCTGCTTTTCGAGGTGGACGGGAATCCGGCCGGCGTGGAGTGGGAGGGGCAAAAGATCGTTGAAGTGGTGGGAAAACGCGCCATTTCCGTAGAATGGGCCACCAACCCCGGGCGCATGGCAGAGCTGTGGCGCGGCCGGAGCGTCGTGGCCGTTGCCGCGGCCAGGCTCCGGCCGGACGGCAGCAGGATTTTTGCCGGGGAAGATATCAGCGTCCCCCTTAATAAAGTAACCGAAGCCCTGCGCAGGATTAAGGAACTGGGCCGGCAGTACGGAGTTGCCGTGGTAAATTACGGCCACATTGGCGACGGAAACATCCACACAGCCCCGGTAATCAACCTGGAGAACCCCGATGAGGTGGAGCGGGCAAACAAGCTGGCAGACGCCATTCACCGCCTTGCCATCGAGCTGGGCGGCTCAACCACCGGCGAGCACGGTGTAGGCGCCGTCCGCAACCAGTACGCCCTGGACGAGCACGGCGCGGCTGTGAACACAATGAGGCTCATAAAAAAAGCCCTCGACCCAGCCAACATTATGAACCCGGGCAAACTGCTGCCCCCGGAAGGCGGTGCAGGCGGTGCTTGAAGAGCTTTGCTCCCTTAAAGAGCACTACATGCGATGCGTGCGCTGCGGGCAATGCCGTGCGGCATGCCCGGTTTTTGAAGAAATCCGGAATGAAACCGCCTCCCCGCGGGGAAAGGTGTTCCTGGCCTATCTGCTTTCCGGCGGGGAAATCGGTGCAGATGCCGAAACTGCCTCAAAAATGTCCCTTTGCCTTCTATGCCGCACCTGCTCTCAGGAATGCCCCTCTGCCGTTCCGGTTCACCAAATTGTTGCCGCCGCCCGCTCCCATCTGGCCAAAAAAAAGCCGTTAGGATTAAGGAGGCTTTTATTCAAAGAAATTTGGACCAGGCCGGCCCTGCTTAACCTGTCGGCCGGTTTGCTCAGGCGGTGCCAGGCCTTTGGCCTTTTAAACCTGGGCATTGCCCTGCACCTGCTGCCGCGCGGTCTCTCCCTGCCCGGCAGGCTGCCCGGCAGACCGGCCCGGGCGGCCATTTCCGAAATTACCCCTGCCGCCGGCAGGCCAAAAATGCGAATAGGGTATTTCCTGGGCTGCTCAACCAATTTCCTCTTTCCCGGCCTGGCAAAAGCCACCGTGGCCGTTTTATCCCGCCTCGGCTGCGAGGTGGCCACTCCGGAGAACTTAAAATGCTGCGGTCTTCCCCAGGTAGAAAGCGGCGAGGCAGAAACGGCCGCACTGCTGGCCAAAGCCAACTTTGAGGCTTTCCGCAGGCTGGGCGTTAAGGCTGTGGTCAGCGACTGCGCCTCATGCACCGCCGCCCTTAAAGAAAGCCCGTTGCGGTCAGAGTTTCCCGAAATTAAAATACTCGACCTGTCCGGCCTGCTTGTGGAACTGGTGAAAAGCAATAAGCCGCCGCTGACAAGAATCCAAAAGCCCGTTACCTACCACGATCCCTGCCACCTGGCCAGGGCACAGGGAATTACCGGAAGCCCGCGGGAACTTTTGCAAATGACCGGCGCAGATTTCAGGGAAATGCCGGGGGCATCTGATTGCTGCGGAGGCGGCGGCACCTTTGCCCTGTATCATTACCAAACAAGCATGGGCATCCTCAATAAAAAAATTGCTTCCATAAAGAAAACAGAAGCAGAAGTTGTTGCCAGTTGTTGTCCGACCTGTCTGATGCAAATCCGCCACGGCCTTTCAAAAAGCGGCAGCAGCACCAACGTATCGCACCCGGTCCAGTTGCTGGCCCAAAGCCTCGGTCTTCAATACTAGAAAACCCCAGCTCTCAGACTGGGGCCAAAAGGAGAGGGTCGTTTTTTCTAAGAACCATTTGGCCCCCTGGAAAAACTCCGGGAGCTACTCCATTAATTATTATCTTATATTGGCAGGCTTTTCGGCAATAAGTATGGTTACCGGATGAACCTGGCGCTGCCGCACCACCAGCACCTTGACCTTCTGGCCGATCTGGCAGGCCTTAATGGCCGCCACCAATTCGCCGGCATCGCCAATCCTGCTCCCGTTAAACTCCACAATTACGTCCCACTGTCTTAAACCCGCCTTCTCGGCCGGGCTTCCTGCCACCACGCCGGCCACCACGGCCCCCTCAGGGCGATCCAGCCCGAGGTAGCGTGCCGCTTCTTCATCCACGGAGCGGACCTGCACGCCTATCCAGGGACGGGAGCTCTTCGCACCGCTTTTTAGATCCTCCAGTACATGGAGCACCGTACTGGCCGGAATGGCAAAACCTATTCCCTGGGCCTGGGCGTTAATAGCAGTATTAATGCCTATTACCTCGCCTTCAAGGTTCAAAAGAGGCCCCCCGCTGTTACCCGGATTGATGGAAGCATCGGTCTGCAGCAGGTTTTCATACTGGCGGCCCTGCACAGTGACGGGCCGCCCTTTGGCGCTGATCACCCCGCAAGTTACGGTGTGATCCAGCCCGTAAGGGTTGCCGATGGCTATTACCCAGTTACCCACCCTGACCTGGTCGGAGTTGCCCAGAGTAAGGAAAGGAAGCTCACTGCCGGCATTTATTTTCAACAGGGCCAGATCCAGGTCGTAGTCTGCCCCTGCCACCTCTGCCTTAAAATCGCCGTCAAAACCGGTAACGGTAACATAAACTTCCGTTGCCCCTTCAATTACATGTTCGTTCGTTAAAATATACCCGTCGCTGGAAATTATAAACCCGGAACCCAGCCCCTCTTCCTGCTGCCTCGGCCTTAAAGGCAGGCCGAAAAACTGGCGGAAAAAAGGGTCGTTGAAAAAGGGATTGGACGCACCTGAAGAACTTACCCTGGCGGATATTTTTACCACCGCCGGGCTGGTGCGCGATACCACCCCGGCCACGGCATCCGGGCCAACCCCGGGGAGAACTTCCGCATTGATCAGTTCCCCCTTCGCCGTATTCTGCCTAAAGGGCAGTACGCTTTTAATGCTGCAGCCTGCTGCAAAAACCAGCACGGCAAGCAGGACTGCCATTGAAGCAAACGGCAAATAACGCCTCCCGCCCGCAAACAAGCCCGTTCCCCCCGTAAAAAGTTTTTCACCAATAATAATAACAAAAGAACACTTCTCAGGCCAGAATGCCTGACGTTAATTTCCCGTTCCTGTGTTGCCGGCAGGAATGCGCCGGCATAAATAAAATAGCATTAGCAAGCGCCAGGCAGGATTTTTCAACAGCTATAAGGAAGTTATTATTCAGGTTAAGTGTTTAGCGTTAGCCTGTAATCCGGCCGCCGGGGGCGCAAGCCGGCGGAGCGACGAATATCATGATGTTTTTATTTGCAGGCATTTTTCATATATAAGGAGGCGGCACCGTGATTAGCGTAGAACTGGCAAAAAAACTGGCAAAGTATCTGCCGTGGGAGCCGAAAGTGGGCGACCTTACCATAATTTGCGGGGAAGACGGGGAAGAAATCATTGAGCCTATTATTCCCAAGCATGAGAAGGAAAAAAAAATAGTCCTCTCACTGCGAGAAATGGGGGGCCTGGTCTGGCTCCCCCAACTGGCGCGACTGCTATACGAACTTAAAAACAGGACGGACAGGGGGTTCTCCCTCATTTACGACAAACCGAGCAACAAATGGTGCTACCGGGACGGCACATTTGAAACCTGCAGTGAAAACAGCCCCGAAGACGCAGCAGCCCAGGCCTTGCTTAAAATATTTGAAAGCGGTGAAGGCCGGTAAACCATTTTACACCCGTACAGGCCCCGCAAGGTCAAGAGAGCCGTTCTTTTTCCCGTCTTTTTCGGCACCGGTGCCGTCACTGCCGGCCAAACCCTTGTTGTATTCCCTAAGTTTCCGGTCAACCCGCGCAAAGACACTGCCTTCCGGGTAGGTTCCGTCTTCCCCCGGTTTTCCAGCAGGCACCCCGCTTAAAAGCTCGATGCCCTCCTCGACATTTCTTATGGCATAAATATGAAACCGGCCTTTTTTAACTGCATCCAGGATCTCATCCCTCAACATCAGGTCGTCCACGTTCTGGACCGGAATTATTACCCCCTGGTCGCCCGACAGCCCCTTTGCTTTGCAAACATCGAAGAACCCCTCAATTTTTTCGGTTACTCCCCCGACAGGCTGGATTTCCCCGAACTGGTTAACCGACCCCGTAACCGCCAGGTTTTGCTTCAGCGGCAGGTCTGCCAGGCTGGAAAGTATGGCATAAAGCTCGGCGCTGGAAGCGCTGTCTCCCTCCACCCCGTCGTAGAGCTGCTCAAAAGTGATTTGCGCGGTTAAACCCAGCGGCTTGTCCTGGGCAAACTTGCCCCCCAGGTAGCCGGCCAGGGTTAGAACGCCCTTGGAGTGAATGCTGCCGCTCATTCTGGTTTCCCGTTCAATGTTTATGACTCCGCCGCGCCCCATATAGGTCCTGGCGGTGATCTTGGCCGGCCGGCCGAAACTGTGCCCTCCCGACTCGACCACATAAAGGCCGTTGACCTGGCCGACCACGCTGCCGCTTACGTCAATCAGTATTTTATCCTGGGTAATCAGTTCCTGAATCTTTTCTTCCAGCCTTCTGGAACGGTAGTTACGCTCCTCAAGCGCCTTTTCCACATGAGAAGCCTCCACGTACCCGGAGCCCTCCGCCTGCGCCCAGGCTGCCGCCTCGTAAACTATTTCGAATACCTCGTTGAACCGGGTGGAAAGTTTGTTCTGGCGGCCCGACAGGCGGGACCCGTATTCGATCAGGCGGGCCAGGCCGGAGCGGCTGAAATGCTTCAGGTTTTCCCTCCGGCAGACCGAGTTGACAAAAGAGGCATACTGGCGCAGGTTTTCTGGAGTGCGGGGCATTTCGGTGTCAAAGTCTACCCGCACCTTAAAGAGCTTTTGAAAATCTTCGTCCAGGTTGTAAAGCAGGTAATACAGGAGCGGGCTGCCGATAAGAATGACTTTTACATTTAGTGGTATCGGTTCGGGCCTTAGGGAAACGGTAGGCACCAGGCGGTATTGCTCGCCGATATTTTCCACAATAGCCTGCCGGTACTTCAGCGACTTTTTCAGCGTTACCCAGGCAAATGGATCGCTCAACACATCCTGGGCCTGTAAAATAAGGTAGCCGCCGTTGGCCCGGTGAATTGCACCGGGCTTGATCATGGTAAAGTCCGTATTCAGCGAAAATATCTGGCTCCGGTATTCTATTTTGCCGAAGAGGTTATAGTAGTTCGAGCTGGGCTCAATGACTACCGGAGCCCCGCCGCTTTTTTCGTTATTGATAAACAGGTTTACCCTGTAACGAAAATACGAGTCAACCTCTTCCTGGGAAAAGGGAAGAGGCATGTTAGCCGCAGCCGACCCGGGATTTTTAAAAATTTCAAGATTGTTATTGGTAATATCTTTCAATACAGCCTTAAGATAATCAACTATGGCAGGGTACTTTTTATACTTCTCCAGCATCTTGTCAAACAGCGGCCCGGCCGCAAAAAGGGCGATCTCCTTTTCCAGTTCGGCAATTTGCTCATTTGCCTGTTTTTCCAGCATGCGGTAGGTATGAAAAGTGTTTTCAAGCTTCTTGTGCAGCTTCCGGCCCTTTTCTTCCATTTCCCGGCGCACCTGGCCCGGAAGCTGTTCATAGTCCTCCGGCGAAAAAGGCTTGCCGTCCTTCACAGGAATGAAAATGAACCCCCTGGGCGTCTGTTTCATGTCAAAACCGGCTTCCAGGGCCTCTGCCTCCAGCGCCTGCAGGTAACCCCCCATTTTCTGCTGAACCGACTGGACAATTGAATTTTTCTTCTCTTCATAATCGCCGCTTTCAAAAGCCTTTGGAATGGTCACCCTTAGATCTGATATGAGTTCTTCCATATCTTTTTGAAAAACCCGCCCCTCGCCCGGCGGCAGGGAAACCGCCAGCGGCCGGTCATGGTCGGCAAAGTTGTAAATATAACACCAGTCATTGGGAACAGGCCCGCCCGCGGCCAACTGGGAGACAACAGCTTGAACATAGGTGCTTTTGCCGGTGCCGGGAGGTCCCACGACAAAAATATTATAACCCGGCGCGTTTATGGACAGGCCGAACTGCATTGACCGCACCGCCCGCTCCTGGCCGATGAAGCCGTCAAGCGGCGGCACGTCCTCGGTTGTCCTGCAAAAATCGAGCTCCTCGTCACGGCATACCCTTCTCAGCTTCTCCACCGGTATTCTATACTTCTCCATATTGTCCACCTGTTTCTTCCTCCGTTTATGCGTTACTTTTTACAGCTCTTAATAATACTTACTACATACAGGTCCTTGCTCCTCCTTTTCCGCGTTTGTTACAGTCCATTCAAGCAGGCCAGCCGGTACGCAGGATCTGTTTTACCCAGGGGGGTGACATTTTCATAGAAATATTTCAGGGTGACATTATCACAGAATGAACACAAGAGGATCTGTTTGTCATTGACAATCCAACCTGCGGGTGCTAAAATAACTTTGCACTCACAAAGGCACACGCCCGAGTGGCGGAACTGGCAGACGCACAGGACTTAAAATCCTGGGGAGAGCGATCTCCGTACCGGTTCAAGTCCGGTCTCGGGCACCAGCCTCCGGAAAATGGAGGTTTTTTTATTTTAAAAATGATTAACTTAAGGAAGAAAAAGGACAAAAAGGTTTTCGTCGAATTCAGTTTAATCAGATAATTCATAAAACGGGAGGAGATACTGGTGAAAAGGGTAATTTTTGCCGTGCTGGCAGGCCTTCTGCTTACCGGTGCCGCCGGATGCGGCAATAAGGCACAGCCGCCGCCACAGCAGCAGGCTCAAAAAGTACCCCTTTCTCTCCGGCATTCTTACAATGATTGCGCTTTATTCGGTGAACCTGCGGGTTATGGGCACAGCCAACCTTTCGCTGCTTCGGGTCAGCACATTTTTTTACTGCCGTCGGCAGGCTGACCGGCCCTGATTCCGCAGCCATTATGCTGGGCGGTGCAGTATGCCTGTTCGCCGTTGCCGGACCCTGTTTTTTCTTGCAAACTGAAGTCGGCCTGGGAGTCCGGGCAACCGGCGACAACCCTCAGATGATCCGCAGCCTGGGAGCCAATACCGACATCACCAAAATAACCGGCCTTTCCTTAAGCAACGCCCTGGTTGCCGTATCCGGCAGCCTGGTAGGGCAGTACCAGAGCTTTGCCGACGCAAGCATGGGCATCGGCATGATTGTAGTCGGGCTGGCCTCTGTAATAATCGGCGAGGTCCTGGTCCGCACCCCAAACATCATCAGGGCGCTGCTGGCAGCTTTGGTCGGCTCAATTATCTACCGCATGGTTATAGCCGTCGTCCTGCAGCTTGGTATGCCGGCCACCGATTCAAAACTCCTCACGGCAGCTATCGTGACCGCCGCCCTGGCCTTCCCCGCCCTCCGGGAACGGTTCCGCAAACCGGCGGCATGCGGGGAAAGGAGGGACAGTATTGCTTGAAATTAAAAACGTCACCAAGGTCTTTCACCGCGGTGACGTAAACGAGAAAACAGCCCTGCAAAACGTCTCCCTTCATCTTGCCCCGGCGAAGTCGTTACCGTCATCGGCAGCAACGGTGCCGGTAAGACCACCCTGCTAAACGCTATAGCCGGCGTTTTCCAGATTGACGAAGGGCAGGTCCTGCTGGAGGGAAAGGATGTCGCCCGCCAGCCCGAGCACGTTCGCGCCGCTTTTATCGGACGTGTTTTCCAGGACCCCAATCTGGGAACGGCGGCTTCCATGACCATTGAGGAGAACCTGGCAATGGCCCTGCACCGCGGCCGGCCGCTGCGCCTGCGCCTGGGAACGAACAGGGCCAAGCGGGAACTGTTCCGCGAGCGCCTGCATCAACTCGGCCTGGGCCTGGAAAACAGGTTAACTTCAAAAGTGGGGCTTCTTTCCGGGGGGCAACGTCAGGCCCTTACCCGTCCTGATGGCCACCATTGCCCGCCCAAAACTCCTGCTCCTGGACGAACACACAGCCGCGCTGGATCCGAAAACAGCAGTGGCAGTGCTGGATTTAACCACCCGGATAATTGCCGAAGGCCGGCTGACAACCCTGATGGTGACCCATAACATGGAACAGGCGCTGACTGTCGGCAACCGGACCATTTATGATGCACGAAGGCAGAATCATTCTTGACATTGCCGGCCCGGAAAGAGAAAAGCTAAAAATTTCCGACCTGCTCAGGCTGTTTGAGAAGGCCGGCGGCAAGCCGCTGGATACGGATAGGCTGCTTTTGGCCCGTTAGAATGCCGTTTTGCTTTCCTGCCCGCCAAGTATTCTTAATGTCTTTTCCCAAAGAAGGGGATATCGTTTTTTAAAGTCAAAAGGTTTACCCTCCTCATCCACATAAGCATGGCTGGTAAAACCCTCGGCGGCCAGGGAGCCGTCATTCTTAAAAATTTTATATTCAAATCTTATTCTCGTCCTGGACAAAGACTCCAGTGTTGTTTCCAGGACCACGGTCTCTTCCGGACGCAATGCTTTTTTATACCGGCATTCTGCTTCAAGAGCCACCATATTAATGTTTTGCCGGTGAAAAACGGCCATATAGGGAAGGCCGTATTTCTTTAAAAAGTGAATGCGCCCGTTGGTAAACCAGTCAAAGTACCGGGCGTAGTAAGCAATGCCGGCAGCATCGCAGTCGCCCCAGCCAACTTCCATTTCAAGGCGGCAAGAAGGATACTGGCTGCCCATAAGACCCCCCCCTCGACATATTAAAGCTCCGGCGTGTTACCCTGCCTTGCCCGGCAACAGCGCAAAGCCGGCCCGTCGGCAAGGCAGAAATGCTTTAAAAGCGGTCAAACACTACGGCCTGCCGACGGTTACGCTCTTTCCAGCAGGCCTGCCTGCTGATCTGCAACTGCCTGCTCTCTTACTTTGTAGCGCATCTTTTTCCCCGTCGCCGTGAAGGGCAGTTCCTCCACAAACCTGTAGTAACGGGGCTTTTTATACATGGCCAGTGCTTGATGTTTGCGGCAATGCTCATCCAGTTCCCTGGCGGTAAGGGATGGATCCATTTTAACCACATAGGCTACCACGGCTTCACCGCGAACTTTGTCGGGAACTCCGGTAACCACCGACTCCTTAACTTTGGGGTGCTGGTTAATCACTTCTTCCACCTGATCGGGATAAATATTTTCCCCGGCAGATATGATCATATCGTCCTTTCTGCCTACCACGGTGATATACTCATTTTCATCCCAGACGCCGAGGTCGCCGATGTAAATCCAGCCCTTGTAAAAAACACGTTCGCTTTCTTCAGGGTTATTTATATAGCTGTAAGTGGTTTTGGCCGGAGCCTTTACAATTATCTCACCAATTTCCTTGCCGTCTTTAGCAACATAATCATCAGGCTCGGCCCGCCGGTCGGGGTAAACTTTCACCACCGCCACATCGTCGTCCGTGCAGGCGCGGCCCGACGAACCGGCCATCTGCGGCAGGTCGTAGGGACGCAGAAAGGTGTTCCAGAAGGCTTCTGTAGTGCCGTAACCGTTAAAAATATTAGGGGTAAGCACCTGCTGGAACTTAATGCAGGCCTCCCTCTCCAGCGGCGCGCCCATGGTAATTATACCCTTCAGCCTGCTTAGGTCTCTGGGATTTCTAGCTTGAAAATCATGCAACAGCTTGAGCATGGGAGGCGCACCGATCAGGAAAGTAATGCCGTACTTCTCCACATAATCAAGGCATATGCGGGGAGCAAAATGCCTTAGAATCACCACTTCCCCCCCAACGTATAGAGTGGGGTTTGGCCCGCCGGAGTGAAGGCCCCCGCGGTGGAACCACGGGCTCATGTTCATGGTTTTATCCAGAGGCGAAAGGGGAAAGTGCATGATCACATCGTGGGCGGATAAAACCTCGTTTATATTGTTAAGCGGAATTCCTTTGGGCATGCCTGTAGTCCCGGAGGTATAAAGCCGGGTGTTTTCATCGTAAATATGCATGGGCCGGGAGATTTCCGGATTGTAATCCGGATGCCCTTTTACGTAATCCTCAAAGGCAATTGAACCGGCAAAAGGCTTTTCCTTACCCAGCGGGTCGACCATAACAACCCGGCGCGGCTTGTGCCTGGCCATATTCAACGCATCTTCGGCCGTTTTCCTGATTTCTGCGTCATAGAAAAATACCGCCGGTTTGCTGTCATCAATAATATAAGCCGTCTCTCCCGGGGAAATCCTGAAATTAATCGGGCAGTTAATTGCACCTATCTTTTGCGGGGCAAGATAGAGAAATACAAACTCGGCGCTGTTAAGCAACTGGTACATGACCACGTCGTTTTTGCCGACACCGTCGGCCAGCAGCGCGTGAGCCAGCCTGTTGCACTCCTGATTAAGCCCGGCATAGGTCCATGTATTTCCACGCAGCGGGCAGGTAAGGGCCGGCTTGCCAGCAAACCGCCGCACATTGCGTAAAAATCCGTTCAGGTAGGTAAATTCATATTCAAATGTGTTCCTGAACATACGCACGTCGTAGGTGTAGCTGACCTGGTTAATTTTTACCACCTCCTGATCGTAATCCAACAGTTTGTTCAAAATAAAGCCTTCCCCCCTGGTTCTCTTCAAAGCCCACCCTCAAGCCAGCCTGTGTCTTTTTCTACATTGAAAAAAGAAATCCTGCCGGAAACGGCAACCCTTTCTATAAGCCTCTTTATCAGCTGTGTTTTTCTTCATATCATATATTACCATATTAACCAAAAGATGTTGCTATTAAAACTGAAACCGGGAGATCATTCCCATTCTACCATGCCATTTGTCTGGTCTTCTATGGGGTTAGTATACAAGTTACACAAGAGGTAAATGGAAACCTTGCGGGAACCTGCAAAAATGAAAGAGGCTATCGAAGCTCACCTAGAAAGCTGGGAGAGAAGAAAGCGGAAGCTTGATTTGCTGGTAGGGCCTTTTACCAGGCAGTTAAACAACTGCAGCATTTTCAGGTTGACTTCAGCCAAGACGTTAAAGGAGGTGACGCGAGGACGAACTATTTAACCTAGCAATGCACGGTAGCGGAAAAGTTATAATGAACCCAGAAATTTAGACAGTAAAAACGGGGAGGTTAAGAACCAAATGTCTGTTCGAAAGAGTTATTCACCGGACTTTAAAACGAAAATTGTCCTGGAAATTCTCCGCGAAGAAAAAACCCTCGCCCAACTGTCTAGCGAGTACGGGGTCCACACCAGCCAGCTTAAACAGTGGAAGAAAAAATTGCTTTAGAAGGATTACCCACGCTGTTTACCGACGAACAAAGGGCAATTGAAAGAATGAAAAAAGAATACACCAAACAAAGCGAGGAACTCTATGCCGAAATCGGCCGCTTAACCACCCAGCTGGCCTGGTTGAAAAAAAAATGTGGTCTCGCAACTGAGCCGTGAAGAACGCATTGCCCTGGTGGAGTGGATCAACCCGGAGTTACCGATCACCACCCAGGCTGATCTATTGGGCCTAAACCGGTCGAGCCTGTACTACAAACCGGTTGCTCCTTCCCCGGAAGAAATTGCCTTAAAGCACCGGATTGACGAAATCTATACGGTCCATCCGTATTACGGATCGCGCCGGATTACGGCCCAATTAAGAAGAGAAGGTTTTCTGGTCAACCGCAAAGCTGTGCAGCGCCACATGCGGGAGATGGGGTTCGCCGCTATCTCCCCGGGGCCAAACTTAAGCAAAAGACGCCAGGATCACCTGGTTTATCCCTACCTGTTGAGGGGAGTGGTTATCCAACAACCAAACCAAGTCTGGGGCATCGATATCACCTACATCCGCATGCTTAAAGGTTGGCTGTACTTAACAGCCGTCCTGGACTGGTATTCCCGCTACGTGGTGAGCTGGGAGCTGTCCGATACCCTGGCGGTAGACTTCGTGTGTGCTGCTGTCGGCCAAGCCTTATCTTTGGCCAAAACAGATCATGAATAGCGACCAGGGCAGTCAGTTTACCAGTCCGCAATATATCCAATTACTCAAGGAAGCCGGCGTCCAAATCAGCATGGACAGCCGGGGCCGCGCCCAGGATAACATCTTCACCGAACGCCTGTGGCGGACCATCAAGTACGAGGAGGTGTACCTGCACGAATACCAGAGTCCCCGGGAAGCAAGAAGAAGACTGAGTGAATACCTTACCTTCTACAACCACAAACGCTTACACCAGGCACTTGCCTACCGGACTCCGGCAGAAATTTACCATCCTTAGCTTACCCGGCCTTTCCCATTGTACTTCCTGGCGGGATTCGCCTGTCAAGGGTTGCCTAAAGGCAATCGCCTGACGGCGACGGCTTTTCGCCGCCCTTGACAGGCGCTCTGCCAGAAAGAGATAAGGCAGCAAGCCGGGTAAGCAAAAAGCTATTCCAAAATAGTATATTATAACAGGGATAATTAACCAGAAATGGTAACGCAAAATTTAAACTTTCTCTTTTGTATCAGTCATATGTATATAAACGAAAATATGTTTGGTTCTAAAATTTTTTCAAAAAACTGTCTTAACAAAGGGGTCCACCTTGAAACACTGGGATATATGACGCCAAGCAAATTTTACGAAGAATTTTTAAGAAATAATGCAAGTCGGGGAGTATTAGTCGTTTAAGTCCAAATAATCGGGGGCCAGTACAGTCATCAAGACAGTCACCGTTGATGTGGTGAACAGCTTCGTTGTAGCCGTCTAGTTCTCTACCAAGTTTCTTCTCCATCACTATTCGAGTGTGAAGTACATCGCCACGTCCCGGAACCTTAGCGAATTTCCTGGGTTTATCATGACCGGCGAAGTCCTCGATATAGACCTCATAACCGCAGCAGTCACATCTACCTAAATGTGTCTTAGCCAAAGCATTCACCTCCTACACCGTGCTAATTAGCTCTATGTTTTTATTTTAAGATGCTTCCTAGCAACTTAAAAGAGGGCTTCCAAAATTTCTACAATATTCGACATGGCCAATTTTGGTAAAGAAATTCCATATCTATTACCATCATATTCATACGATGGACAAGTTATTTGCCTTTCCATCATAAGGAATGTATTTGACGAACGACATTAGAAAAAACGATGACTTATTTCCAATATATGGAACCATTTTGACCTGCCATTCGTCTTAATAAATAGACGGATGGAAGGAGGTGAAGGTTCCGCGCTTCTCCAACGAAACCGAATACCTACGTTAAGGGCAAACCCATTGAAAGGTGGGGACGCAAAGCTATAGGGTCTAAGGTACTTCCCGGCACTATGATAGCCTGGCTGTCGCTGCTGCAGAAGTCTAAGACCTGCCGTCTGCCAAAGTGTGGTAGGTCTTTTTGCCTCTGTGGAGGTGACAAAACTTGCAAAGAAAACCGAAACTCCGAGAACTGATTGCTCTAGCGAAGAGTGGTAATGAAGAATCTATGACCCAGGTTGTTAAACGCTTCATTCCAATCGTCAAGAAATACAGCCGTCAGCTAGGATACGAGAAGGCTTGCTCCGATTTGGTGACTTGGATAATAGAAGCTGTTTACCGCTACCGACCAAATACCACGTGGGGTAGGGATGAGCTAAACCGGTACTTCTCCCGTAAAAGCGACCATCAGAAATAACTCAAAAATTTTTTTTAGTAGGGGGGTATTAAAACGCCCCCCTATTTTCTCTTTATGCAGTAGAGGGCAGGTTAGACAAGCTGGAAGGAGGTGGACGATGATGGCTCCCTACACCTGACATCTACGACAGCGTTGAAGAAGCCCGGATTATGGCCTGGTTTTTAACCGGCCTACGCCACGAAGCTATCAGGTTAGCGAAGAAGCATAAGCGGCTACGGGAGCACGAACTACTAATCCTTAACAACCTACTCAGTCAAGAAGCCGAAGATGAGATGACAGAGATGCTTGATACCGTAGCCGGCACAGATGACATTTTGGCCGAAGTAGAGGACTCTGTATTCCTTCAGGAAGCCCTCACGATGCTGACGCCACAGCAGCAAAAAGTCATTACGGCAACGGTCCTGGAGGGACGTACAGAGCGGGAGGTAGCTGAACAGTTGGGAATATCACAATCGGTCGTACACCGATTGAAAGAGCGAGCGTTGAACAGGTTAAGGAAACATTTTGTCCTGGACGAGCCCACCGCCAAGTAGAGCCTCATCCAGGACGGACAACCCCCATAGGCAGGGAGTTGTTAGACTATTTTATCTCCTCCTTGCCTCGGTGTAAAGAAAAATTATTTGAGGAGGAATTCTTATGCCAATTCAACCTATCCCCACGTCCACTGTTACTTGTTCAGATGGTAGTTCTGATACGTATGTAGGTCTTAACCCGAATACTGATCCGGCTGACAAGGTTCAAGCGTTTGTTAACTGTTTCCGTAATGCCGCCTATTATGCAAGCTCTCTCTGCCTTGACCTACCACCAAAATTAATTTTAGCTCAATGGGGCGGAGAATCCGGTTGGGCTACCGGTAGTTATCAGAAAACAAATCAAAATTGGGCTAATTTGGTCTACACTAACCCAAATAATCCACCTGGGAATGAAGGTCCTGGAGTTGGAGGATGGGCGAAATTCTGTGGACGAACCAAACATGCTTATGGATATGGAAATTTCTTCGACAAAGACATTAATCCTATTTATTCAGAGCTAATTGACTACCTTGTTTGGTGCCAAATAAAAGGTATTACGCCTAGTGAATATACATGTGCCCGATTTATAGCAGATGCTGGATACGGTGGCCCGGACCACGACGCTTACTATAACAACTTAGTAGCTTGGATGGATACATTATGTAACTTAAGCGATTTTTGTTAACAGTAAGTGCCTGGTCGCGTAGCCGACCAGGCACTTTTATAATCCCGTATGTAAGCGTAATAGAAGGTCGACCTCTTTTTTGAGCCATTGTCCATAATCGGACAAATAGTAAAGATCCCATTTAGTTTGGTTATCTGGGTGCTGGATTCCGAAACAGGCATCATTTACATTATCCGGATTTATATAGATAATTAAGTCCTTGTGAGCAATATCATTCATTCCCTGCTTCGGCCTATATGGCTCATAAATAAGGCGAACCGAACAAAAAGCATCCTTTATTTTATCCTCATTTTTTAGATTTTTATTAAGTTCTTTTAACTCCACTTGCTTAATTTCTGGTTGTATTCCAGCACCGCCCCGCGGGGCTACCCATAGCAAGTCCCGAATGTCTAAGATTATGCCTGATTCCCTCAACGTGAGCGGATTAAAAGAAAAAACGTCACTGCCTCTTTTTACAATAATTTGAGTAAGTTTCTTTTCGGCTGGAGCTTGTGGATGAGTATTAGAAGGAGCTTGAATTTGTTGAGAAATTTGTGAAGTTGTCTGCAGGGGAACACTCAAGTTTTCAGCCTTGTTCTTGCTATTTATTGCACAAGCAGGAATAGTAATAGTAAAAATAGGTATAATTACATATAATAACCACCTCTTCCTCACTGGCAAAACCTCCCTTAAGAATTTTTTCTGTAAAAAATACAGACGCACAAACCGGCTATTTCGTTCCGCTGCTCGCAGAAAAATCTTCAACAACTCTACCAGAGGCATCAGCCTCTACGATGCTGTCACCTGGCAAGATTATTTCTTTATAATCCGGCCAACCGTCTAGTAGCCGTTTAACAGAGTTTCCTTCCTTGCCTTCTAAAGTAGTTACCACCATAGTAATCTCATACTCTTAAACTAATCTAAAACACTTATTGTGCCGAAATACGTCTCTACACCCTTCCAATCGGGAGGAGCAGGAACTCCTTTGGATATTGAATAGGATAATTTAATACCCAATAATCGAGGTCATGCAACACCTGATGAGCATACCACAGATTTTTGATGTCGTGGTTCTTCACGGCTTCGTCTATCAGTTCTTGAACTTTGTACTGGCCCCCGATTATTTGGACTTAAACGACTAATACTCCCCGACTTGCATTATTTCTTAAAAATTCTTCGTAAAATTTGCTTGGCGTCATATATCCCAGCGTTTGATGGGGCCTTAAAGTATTGTGTAAATTCTCATTTTCATTTTAGTTCAGTCCAGGCATATATTATCAGATTGAACAATATGCAACCGGTTTTAATACCATAGCAATCTGCAAATTTTTCTCATTTTCTTTTAGTAATGTCCGTCCGTCCTCTCCCATATGTTAGCATACCCACCTGTGTACCCCTTCAAATTCCAATGCGAAAAAGGTAGAATATTTGGCGGTGTTAATTACCATGCAGCAGATATTCTACACTTCCGTCTCACCCGAAGAATATTACCGTCTGGGCAAAGATTTCCCTTTTCCCGTACCCGATTCCTGCCCGAATCCTGGCTGCCTGGTCAAGATAGCCCCGCAAAAGCATGGTTTTTACCGCCGGAACGTCGTCACCCCGGATTTCAGCGCCCGGATTTTGATCCGCCGGTACCATTGTAAATATTGCGGCAAGACCATCTCGTACCTGCCTTCCTTCTGCCTGCCTTACTTCCAGTACACCGTGGAGGTAATCTATACCGTTCTTCGGTACATCCTGGTGTTTTGCTACTCCCTTCGGGCCTCTTTGCAGTTGCTCAAGCGGTTATTCTGGACCCCCGCCCACCTGCAGTTTTACGCCCGGCGCTTTTTTGCCAACCTATACCACATCAAACTGGGCCTTCGCCAGCTCCTCCCCCGGGTAGAGCTACCCGGGGAGAACCTGGATAAAAGGGAAGGAGCCAAAAAGGTACTGCACATTGTGGCTGCTGGATTCGCCCACATCCAGACCTTCTCCACCAGGTTTTACGCCCAATGTGGGTACTCTTTCCTGGCTCCTCGCACATAATTTTAGCATCTAAAAGAGCCTTTTGGGTACCCCTTTGGAAGGGCAAAAGCCGCCAACAAACCTTTTGTCTTTTTGTTTGGCCGGGGAAATGTTACGATTACGGCGGCGCCGAAAAAAGGCTTTAAGCGCTTAAAGCCTCCTAAACAGGAGGTTTTGGTTATGCTTGATGCCAAAGAAAGGGAAAACATCGCCTTAAAAAAGTTTTCTTTAATTGCGCCGGTGTTGAACGAAGAAAAATTGAACCAGCAGGAATACTTTCGAAAGCTCTCGGACCAGCTTATCGACATGCCCCACTACGGACCGCGGCGCTATGCCGTGAAGTCCTTTCAGTGGTGGCTCTACCTTTACCGTCGCTATGGCCTGGAGGGGTTAAAACCGGGCTATCGCTCCGACCGTGGAAAAAGCCGCCGGGTGACTGCGGAAATCGCCGCAAAAATCCGGCAGAAAAGGGCGGAAAAGCCCGGTTTAAAAGGTATCCTCCTCTATGAGGAACTGGTCAAAGAGGGGGTGTTTACCCCGGACAGGCTCTCTTTGGCCACCTTTTACCGCTTTTTGGCCCAGAACCCGGACCTGGCCTCCGGTAAAGATCCCGATGAAGAAGAAAAGGATGTCCGGCGCTTTTCCCACCAGCGGGTAAACGAGCTCTGGCAGACGGACATCATGTACGGCCCATGCTTAAGGGTGGGCCGGTCCAAAAAACAAACTTACCTCCTTGCCTTCATTGATGACGCCTCCCGACTGGTTACGGCCGCCCGGTTCTGCTGGGAGCAGAATTTTACCGCGGTCAGGGCCGTTTTCAAAGAAGCAATTTTAAAACGGGGGGTCCCGAAGATGATCTATACCGACAACGGCAAGGTTTACCGCTGCAACCAGCTGGCCGTGGTTTGCGCCAGCTTGGGGTGCACGCTTTTGCATGCGGAACCATTTTCTCCCAGCTCGAAAGGGAAGGTGGAACGGTTCTTTAGGACCGTCCGGATGCGCTTTTTAAGCCGCCTGGAGATGGACAGGGTAAAGTCTTTGGAAGAATTAAACCTGCTTTTCTGGCAGTGGCTGGAGGCGGATTACCAGCGCAAAATCCACAGCGCTCTGGGCATGAGCCCCCTCGATTATTTTTTATCCCAGGCGCAAGCGGTAAAGATGTTTTCCGACCCGACCCTTTTGGACGAGTATTTCCTTTTGCGGACAACCCGCAAAGTTAACCACGACGCCACCTTTTCTTTGGAAAACATCCTCTACGAAACAGACCAGAAGTTTGCCGGCAGCAGGGTGGAGGTCAGGTACGAGCCCGAATGGTTGAAGTCCCCCGCCCGGCCGGTGTTCCTTTACCAGGACGGCTTGAAAGTGGGCGAGGCTAGGCAGGTGGACTTCTTTGCCAACGCCTGGGTGAAAAGAAAGGGGCGCGGCCGCCCGGCGCATCAAAATGATGAGCCGGAGGAACTTTCCCCCGCCCGGGGCGGTGGGGAGACCACGGCGCCGGTCATCTCTTTTACCCGCCTGCTCGAAAATGAAGGTGAAGAAAAATGATGTTCACCCAGTTCTACGGCCTAAAGTTCAACCCTTTTTCCAAAGAGGTGCCCTTTGACCAGTTGTTTGCCAGTTGGGACCTTCAGGAGCTGACCTCCCGTTTAAAATATTTGCAGCAGGTACGGGGGATCGGCCTGGTTACCGGGGAGCCGGGGTGCGGGAAAACCAGCGCTTTGCGCAAGTACGTCAGCGAACTGAACCCCGCCCACTACAAGACGTGTTACTTTGCCCTGTCCACGGTAACCGTGCTGGAATTCTACCAGGGCCTGGCTCTGGCCTTGGGGGAAGAACCGAAGCACAAGAAGGTGAGCATCTTCCACCAGATTCAGGGGGCCATTGCCAGTCTTTATTACGAACGGCGGATTACCCCGGTGATTGTCCTGGACGAAATTCACCTGGCGGGCAACAAGATTTTGGAGGACTTAAGGCTTCTATTTAACTTTCAGATGGACTCGCAAAACCCCTTTATTCTAATTTTGGCCGGACAGACCTTAATCCGGAGCAAGCTTGCCCTCAATGTGAACAACCCTTTACGGCAGCGGCTGACCGTCAAATATTCCATGCGGGGCTTAAAAGCCGAGGAGATCAGGGAGTATTGCGTCAGCCGGTTGAAGTATGCCGGCCTGCACGAGGAGATTTTTACCCCCGCAGCCTTTGAGGCAATCTATGCCGTCACCAACGGACTCCCCCGGCTGGTCAACAACCTGGTCACCACCTGTTTGATCTGCGCCTGCAGTAAGAAGCAAAGGGAGATCGATCCCGAGGTGGTCTACCAAGCCCAGCAGGAACTGGAAATTTGGGGGGTTGGTTTGCTATGCGCAGCCTGAAAGATTACTTTCTATTCACCGGCTTTTCGGATTTGCTGCCCGTAGCGGTCAAGATGGCCCAGGAATTAAACTACACCAAAGAAGAAATGATCGAAGCGATTTGCTAGGTAGCTGATAAAGCCAGAGTCTATCCACCGACCAGGAACCGGACGGGTTGGTTTGCCACCGTGTTCCGCGAAAAACTACAAGAAGCGCGGGCGGAAATACTGGCCTTCCGGAATAGGTACCGGGATTAGCTATTCTTGAATCTGGGCTGTCTAATCAGGGCAGCCCGGATCTTTTTCTAATGCTAATGAAATTTGCAAATGTTTATTGAAGGTACCGGTTTAATTTGCGAATTTCGCTTGTTTTTGGACTGGATTGACCCAATTTAATGTGAGAATCGTTATTGGATTAATTTGAGAATCTACACTGCATCCCTGGCTTCGCATGCCAGCCCTACTGGTTGGGACCTGTGATAACCCGGTTACGTGCCAGCCTTCTGGGGTGTCTGGTTTTTATCCTCCTCTGCGGCCGTAGCACCTGAAGTTCTTTACATAAGCGAAATACTTTCTTTTTGTTGATGATCAGGTTGAAATTTTTCCGCAGGCAGTAAGTGAGCTTTAAATAGCCGTAAGCAAAACCCTCTTCCTGGATCAATTCGCAGATCCATTCCTTAACCTGCTCATTGCTGACAATATTGCCGTCCCTGGTTAAAGTGTAGTGAGAGTTGGGCCGGCCGCCTACCCGGATACGCTCTTTATTGCTGTGGCACAGGTTATGGTAATAAGTGGAACGATTTATTCCGAGAATTTTTAAAACAAGCGATACCTTATATCCTCTGGATATCCACTTTTTTGCAATTTCTATTTTATCGGCAAGTGTGGGTTCGTTTTTTTTAACAAATCCCTGAGTATTTCAATTTCCAGTTCTTTTTCGCCGAGGAGCTTTTTAAGCTTTTCGTTTTCAGAAATCATTTTCTTGTGTTCTTCAATGGTAACAGGGCATTTATTGTGGGTTTTCCGCTGTTTTTCTCCCTGAGGAACACCAGTTCCCTCTCTTTTGTATTGTCTAACCCATTTACTAACCAGACTGGTGGAGATATCGTGTCTTCTGGCGACAATGGAGGCATTGCCGGTTTCAAGGGCTTCTTTGATAATTTGTAATTTTTGTTCTGGTGAGTACTGTTTTCTGGTCAATTTTATCCCCCCGCTTGAATTTATCAGATTTAAGACTACTTGTCCAATCTGATTAGGGGGCTAAAGAGATTCCTCATAGGCAGGCTAAAAACGGTTGTTATATTCCCGGCTCAATTCGCTGGCCCTCTGTTTCAATTCCTCATAGGCAGGCTAAAAACGGCCCCGCCAGAAATTCGCTGGCCCGGCGCAAGGAGGTGGTTTCAATTCCTCATAGGCAGGCTAAAAACTCAGTAGGGACGATGGCTATTATATTGACCGCAGGTAGTTTCAATTCCTCATAGGCAGGCTAAAAACGCCAGAAGCATGATTTGGGGAGGGAAAAGAATTGCCGGGTTTCAATTCCTCATAGGCAGGCTAAAAACCTATCACAAAAAAGTAGCATTCTGCGAGGATTGTGGGTTTCAATTCCTCATAGGCAGGCTAAAAACGCAGCCATGCCTCTTCGTCCGGATTGCTGATGAAGCCGGTTTCAATTCCTCATAGGCAGGCTAAAAACTCAACGACAGCAAAATAACCTCACCTGGGGAGGCCGTTTCAATTCCTCATAGGCAGGCTAAAAACGGCTACTGCATATTACATCGGTGAATCCAGGGATGGTTTCAATTCCTCATAGGCAGGCTAAAAACTAGGCCTCGTCGAAGTCAATACCTGTGGTGGGCTCAGTTTCAATTCCTCATAGGCAGGCTAAAAACCCCACTGCCGGACATAACGATATGGTGAGGTGTGAGTTTCAATTCCTCATAGGCAGGCTAAAAACGCTAGAAGACATGCAGTTCCTTGAGCTGCGGAAGTTGTTTCAATTCCTCATAGGCAGGCTAAAAACTAAAAAAACCTCGATCATGTGCTCGCGCCAGACGCGTTTCAATTCCTCATAGGCAGGCTAAAAACGTTCTTTTCACAGAGTAGGAAGTTTGGTTATGATAGTTTCAATTCCTCATAGGCAGGCTAAAAACTAAAGGAGTTAAATCTAATCCCTCTGATACTATATTACGTTTCAATTCCTCATAGGCAGGCTAAAAACCATCTATGCATATATCCTCATATTCAGCAGACTGAGTTTCAATTCCTCATAGGCAGGCTAAAAACTTCTTTTACCGCCCTTTCCACAACTTCTGATATCGAAGGTTTCAATTCCTCATAGGCAGGCTAAAAACCAGAACATTTATGGGGTGTGTTGGTGAGACAGGCAAGTTTCAATTCCTCATAGGCAGGCTAAAAACCGCCGGGGGGCAGCGCCTGCTGGTCCGCCGCCGGGAGGTTTCAATTCCTCATAGGCAGGCTAAAAACATCTCGTCCAGAAGTAGCTTCAGGTCCCCGGCACGCAGTTTCAATTCCTCATAGGCAGGCTAAAAACCTCCAACTAATGCTACAACCGGAACTCACTATTTTGTTTCAATTCCTCATAGGCAGGCTAAAAACGCGCTGATCCGCTTCGACTGCAAGCAGTGGGATGCTGGTTTCAATTCCTCATAGGCAGGCTAAAAACTTTCGTCGTCAGATTCAAGGAGATTGAAGATATTATGTTTCAATTCCTCATAGGCAGGCTAAAAACCGAGCATCGGAACTGTGTCACGCCGGAAATCTCCGCGTTTCAATTCCTCATAGGCAGGCTAAAAACGACGGCCAAGGGGCGCATATCTACCATCACCGATTTTGGTTTCAATTCCTCATAGGCAGGCTAAAAACATACACAGAGAAGCAAACATCCTGTGTCTTTATGCTGGGTTTCAATTCCTCATAGGCAGGCTAAAAACTGCCCCAGCCGCTCGGCCTTTTCACGGTTGAAGTCGGGTTTCAATTCCTCATAGGCAGGCTAAAAACGCGTTTTTCGGCGATTTCGCCGCCGCTCTCGATGCGGGGTTTCAATTCCTCATAGGCAGGCTAAAAACCCACCTCTACGACGAGGGGACCGACGATGACGAGGTCAGTTTCAATTCCTCATAGGCAGGCTAAAAACCTGAGGAAGAACTGGGCTACCGGGTGGGGGACGCGATGTTTCAATTCCTCATAGGCAGGCTAAAAACGAACTTGGAAAGGCAGCTGCGGTTATAGATATTTTGGTTTCAATTCCTCATAGGCAGGCTAAAAACTTGGTACCGGAGTCAGTGCATGGGTTGCTCCATGAGCGTTTCAATTCCTCATAGGCAGGCTAAAAACCGTCACTATTCAGAAACAGGATACCAAGCTAAAACTTTGTTTCAATTCCTCATAGGCAGGCTAAAAACGCGCGATGGGGAAGCAGATCGCCTGCTCCCCTACCTGGTTTCAATTCCTCATAGGCAGGCTAAAAACGGCATGTCGCTTTGTGCCGACGGACTTATCTTGATGGCGTGGTTTCAATTCCTCATAGGCAGGCTAAAAACGGCTAGTCTTAAGGAGTGGAAGGAAGCCACTGGATTCGTTTCAATTCCTCATAGGCAGGCTAAAAACTCCCGTGCAGCGCCCCGTCGATAACCTCCGGCTTCACGCGTTTCAATTCCTCATAGGCAGGCTAAAAACTGCCTTAAATCTTGCGACTGCTGGAGATTTGGATCTGGCGTTTCAATTCCTCATAGGCAGGCTAAAAACCTCCACCTGATCATTCCCGTGCAGCGCCCCGTCGAGTTTCAATTCCTCATAGGCAGGCTAAAAACCCAGAGAGTTCATTCCGCGCAGGACCTTGACCATCCGTCCGTTTCAATTCCTCATAGGCAGGCTAAAAACCCCTTGGGCTACTTCTACGTTACCGAGATTGAGCGGTTTCAATTCCTCATAGGCAGGCTAAAAACCCACAACCACATCTCAAAATACAAGAACTGCAAAAGGTTTCAATTCCTCATAGGCAGGCTAAAAACACTCCTGGGTATTTGATGAAGAGGGTGGCGTTAAGGGTTTCAATTCCTCATAGGCAGGCTAAAAACACCCGCTTGCCGTCGCGGAGCATTCCCAGATCACAGTCGTTTCAATTCCTCATAGGCAGGCTAAAAACACGAAATTAGAGAAGAATTCTTTCGCCGTACCCTGGAAGTTTCAATTCCTCATAGGCAGGCTAAAAACTCACTTTTTAATTTTTATCAGTAAGTTTCGGCTCAGAGTTTCAATTCCTCATAGGCAGGCTAAAAACGGAATGACGGGCTTTTTCTTTCTTTTTTTTTCTGAGTTTCAATTCCTCATAGGCAGGCTAAAAACAAACGGCAGGCCGCTTGTATTCGCCGCAAGCGTTGAAGAGTTTCAATTCCTCATAGGCAGGCTAAAAACGCCCCTCCTTAACGAGGCAAAATGCGGTTTGCGCCAAGTTTCAATTCCTCATAGGCAGGCTAAAAACTTAAAGACCATGAAGCGTTAGACAAGTGGTTGTCATTGTTTCAATTCCTCATAGGCAGGCTAAAAACTTTCACTGTTAGCGGTTTATAATCGGTTTGCCCGAGTTTCAATTCCTCATAGGCAGGCTAAAAACTCACTGAACGAAGTAGGTTAATTAACTTACGGAAGTGCTGTTTCAATTCCTCATAGGCAGGCTAAAAACGGTAAAACAGTGTCGACGGCCCATCATACTCCCTGAGTTTCAATTCCTCATAGGCAGGCTAAAAACAGGCATGGAAGAAGACGTGGTTATCCACGCCGTCCAGTTTCAATTCCTCATAGGCAGGCTAAAAACGTCTCTCTGAGGCTGGCTTGCCCTTGTTCCAAGGAACGTTTCAATTCCTCATAGGCAGGCTAAAAACACCCGTCCAGATGACTATCCTGCTCCGCCGGTAGCCGGTTTCAATTCCTCATAGGCAGGCTAAAAACTCGGCTCCGGGATGATGCCCAGGGCACGGGCCTGTTTGTTTCAATTCCTCATAGGCAGGCTAAAAACAAAAACAGCCGCCGCACGCAAAGGTACGAAGAAATGATGTTTCAATTCCTCATAGGCAGGCTAAAAACGTTGTATTTCATACATGGATTTTAAAAAGTGCTATTTGTTTCAATTCCTCATAGGCAGGCTAAAAACATGCACTACGAAACTAGGGACGCCAGGACGTTCACGGGGTTTCAATTCCTCATAGGCAGGCTAAAAACTCAGAACAAGATGTATACTCTAGGAAAGTTTTCTGAAGTTTCAATTCCTCATAGGCAGGCTAAAAACAAAATTGGAGCAAATTGCACAAAAGCAATAGAATATATTGTTTCAATTCCTCATAGGCAGGCTAAAAACAACAAATTGACATTAAGTAAACATACTCTTAAAAGATGTTTCAATTCCTCATAGGCAGGCTAAAAACTTAAAAAAGGAGTGATTTAAATGGCAAGATTAACAAAGTTTCAATTCCTCATAGGCAGGCTAAAAACATATTCATGTTTCTCTGCCATTCCTTCAGGTCATCGGAGTTTCAATTCCTCATAGGCAGGCTAAAAACGAAAATACTCTGCTCCAGCGGCTTCCCCAGATACTGTTGTTTCAATTCCTCATAGGCAGGCTAAAAACTGTCCTCGATAATTTTGTCATACATTGCTGGACACCCCGTTTCAATTCCTCATAGGCAGGCTAAAAACGAATCATATACTATAAAATATGTGCATGAATTCGTAAAAGTTTCAATTCCTCATAGGCAGGCTAAAAACGGAAGGCTTCGCAATAACCCAAGTCAAATGGTGCAAGTTTCAATTCCTCATAGGCAGGCTAAAAACTCAAAAGCGAAAGCAACGGGTTTTCCATCCGTTGCTCGTTTCAATTCCTCATAGGCAGGCTAAAAACTGTGCGTGAAGCCCTCCGCCGAGCCGTACTTAACGGGTTTCAATTCCTCATAGGCAGGCTAAAAACGGTTAGGAAATTGGAGGTGCCCTGCGATGGCTGAATGTTTCAATTCCTCATAGGCAGGCTAAAAACAGACTTACCGGGACGCAGCCTGGGACTGGTACAGAGGTTTCAATTCCTCATAGGCAGGCTAAAAACAACTGGGTAATTTGCGGGTCAGAGGCTGGTCCTGGTGGTTTCAATTCCTCATAGGCAGGCTAAAAACAAAGATATCCAAAAATAACTATCACATAGACCATAGTTTCAATTCCTCATAGGCAGGCTAAAAACCTATAAGCATAGCCATTGGAACATGCATCTGCATTGGTTTCAATTCCTCATAGGCAGGCTAAAAACGTGTTCTGCCTGTTAGGGCCGAAGAGGCGCAAGAGAGTTTCAATTCCTCATAGGCAGGCTAAAAACTCCCGCCGTCCTGCGAGACGCCGGAAGGGGAGGTGATAGTTTCAATTCCTCATAGGCAGGCTAAAAACATAGCCGATGCTTCAATTACATCCGCAAAAATAGCGTTTCAATTCCTCATAGGCAGGCTAAAAACGGCGGTACTAGCTAAGGGTATTGCCAGCGTGTTTATGTTTCAATTCCTCATAGGCAGGCTAAAAACTGGTTGCCGGGTTGGTAGTAAATCGGCCAGGTACTGAGTTTCAATTCCTCATAGGCAGGCTAAAAACTCCTCATAACAGGCTAAAAACTGATAAACAATAAAAGTTTCAATTCCTCATAGGCAGGCTAAAAACGTACTCACGAGGCAATTATAAGCGACAGAGTATTTAGGTTTCAATTCCTCATAGGCAGGCTAAAAACACATACGCCGCCAACGAGGCGGCCTGCTATAGGCTTTGGTTTCAATTCCTCATAGGCAGGCTAAAAACGGAAATGCCAACGGCCGACACCGTACACACTTCCGCGTTTCAATTCCTCATAGGCAGGCTAAAAACATAGTGAAATGCTGGAAAAGGTAGACCGCTCTTTGAAGTTTCAATTCCTCATAGGCAGGCTAAAAACGAACTGTCCTCTCTCAGTGTGCGTTTCCACCACCTCGTTTCAATTCCTCATAGGCAGGCTAAAAACGGTGGACGCCGTTTCCCTTCATGACGATAGCTCCCGGTTTCAATTCCTCATAGGCAGGCTAAAAACTCGAAACCGACCTGGTAACATTCACAGGCGACGGCGGTTTCAATTCCTCATAGGCAGGCTAAAAACCATATACAATCACCCGCCGGGCCAGGGTGCCTGCCGGTTTCAATTCCTCATAGGCAGGCTAAAAACGGGGGCAAGGTGCCGGAGAAAAGAGGTAAAATGAAATAGTTTCAATTCCTCATAGGCAGGCTAAAAACGTTCCGATTTCCCGGCGAATCTCTTCTTGCGTGAATCGTTTCAATTCCTCATAGGCAGGCTAAAAACACCCGTTGAAAGCCATGGCCCAGGTTACTTTGCTGGTGTTTCAATTCCTCATAGGCAGGCTAAAAACACGGCCGCGGTTGGAGAGTTCCTCTCTGCAGTCGAGTTTCAATTCCTCATAGGCAGGCTAAAAACTAACAACCTCCCCACCAGAAAATTAAACGAAAGGGGTAAGTTTCAATTCCTCATAGGCAGGCTAAAAACGGGTGCACTGAAGGAGCACATTCAACCGCAACAGGATGGTTTCAATTCCTCATAGGCAGGCTAAAAACGTAGTTGTTGCTGAGCCATTGCTGCCTGCTGGAGAGTTTCAATTCCTCATAGGCAGGCTAAAAACCGTCATAACCGTGCTGGACGTCACTGAGTTGCCGTAGTTTCAATTCCTCATAGGCAGGCTAAAAACGCAAACTGAGGCGCTTTTCACTGTCGGTCATGGCCTTCGTTTCAATTCCTCATAGGCAGGCTAAAAACGGACGATTGATCCAATCGACTGGAAGGAAAGATATTTGTTTCAATTCCTCATAGGCAGGCTAAAAACTTGTATTAAGGAATAATTACTATTCTTTTACACTTTGTTTCAATTCCTCATAGGCAGGCTAAAAACCGTCATAACCGTGCTGGACGTCACTGAGTTGCCGTAGTTTCAATTCCTCATAGGCAGGCTAAAAACGCAAACTGAGGCGCTTTTCACTGTCGGTCATGGCCTTCGTTTCAATTCCTCATAGGCAGGCTAAAAACGGACGATTGATCCAATCGACTGGAAGGAAAGATATTTGTTTCAATTCCTCATAGGCAGGCTAAAAACTTGTGTGCAATTTCAGGGTGATCAAGGAAGTTGATGTTTCAATTCCTCATAGGCAGGCTAAAAACCGGCCGGTTCCGGAGCTGGCCGGGGATATGCCCCTCCTGTTTCAATTCCTCATAGGCAGGCTAAAAACGCAAGCAATGCTGGCCAGCACTTGGCTTGGTTAGACGCGTTTCAATTCCTCATAGGCAGGCTAAAAACGTAATGAAAATGTCGGAAAGAGGACTTATTCCTGCGAAGTTTCAATTCCTCATAGGCAGGCTAAAAACTTCAAAATGTCGATGTCTGATTTCCCTTGTTCTTTGTTTCAATTCCTCATAGGCAGGCTAAAAACCGTGCCTGCTTCCGTCATCACGCCCTGCTGGACGTAGGTTTCAATTCCTCATAGGCAGGCTAAAAACTCCAACGAGAGTTTCTTCCTCTTTTTTCCCAAAATCGTTTCAATTCCTCATAGGCAGGCTAAAAACCTGCCGACCAAGGCGGAAGAATTCGGTTTGGTGCTGTTTCAATTCCTCATAGGCAGGCTAAAAACGCGTGCCTCATCTTTGACTTCTGAAAGGGGGCTTTCGTTTCAATTCCTCATAGGCAGGCTAAAAACTTGCGATTACCACTACACGTTCCCCCCTTTCGGTTTTGTTTCAATTCCTCATAGGCAGGCTAAAAACTGAATCCCGACGGCACGCGTACCGTCGTCGTAGTGCCGTTTCAATTCCTCATAGGCAGGCTAAAAACTTCCACGCGGCAGGGTCACTACCTGCGAATTCTTCGGTTTCAATTCCTCATAGGCAGGCTAAAAACAATGGAAACCAGGTCGGCTACCGCCGAAGTCTTAGCCGGTTTCAATTCCTCATAGGCAGGCTAAAAACCAAAATAAAATAAAAATAATAGGCGCTTGCAAAACTAAAGTTCTTTAAAAAATAAAAAGAGCCTTTATGACAGGTCGAAGCCTTTTAACTGGCACATAATGGATTAAGATGCCTGTTGCACCAAGTATCAAAGAAAAAATAATCAAAAAGCGCGGTTTTATTGATAAAACAGGGAAGCAAACTCAGCCCTAAGCAACAAGCCAACGTAGAGACCTTACCTTATCGTTGAGTTTGGCCCTCAAAGCGATTAGAGCAACAAGGTTTTGAGCGATGGCTGCCAGAACGAGATCACAATAAGCGGTATTGAAATCCATTGCAGTTAATCGGCCGAGCATCAAGGGGAGCTTCAGCCGGGAGATGGCCTGCTCCACGGCAATGCGCAAAAGGTAGATTTTCTTCCATAGTTTAGAGTTCCTGGGGATAGGAGTATTTTTACGGTAATTATCCCGGGGATAAGTATAAACCATCCGGCCGCTTTTAGAGGGGGTACACGGTACTTGACAGGCGCAAGTATAGCCGCTTTTCCCCTGTTTACTTAAGGGGCAGAGCCATTTAATCCGGTTTCTTGATTTACAAAAGCCTGCGTATTTAAACTTTAGGGATGGATTTTTGGGGCACACCGGCACGCCATCGGGAGCGAGTCCAGGCTCAGGCAACCCTTTGGCATTCCGGGGATTGAGATTAATAACCGGCTTAAGGCAGCAATCTTGCGCCAGGTAACGGAAGTTTTCCGTGCTGTCAAACCCGGCGTCACCGACAAAAAACTCATAACGGGAGAGGTCATGATGCTGCCGGAAATCTTCCATGACTGGTTTTAACACAAGCGAATCTTTTTGACCTTCAAAAAGCAGCACATTCCGGACGAGGCCGAAGCCGTCAGTCAGAACAGCAGCGGTGTAGGCATAGGCGAAGTGGCCGTTAGTGTAAATGAGTTTGGCTTTTGGGGCAGCCTTGGCAGATTTGGGCATTTTAGCGATGGTCATAGCATAAATCTCGTTTTCAGGTTTTTCAGGGACTCCCTTCTCGACCTGATTTTTCAAGGAATAAAAGAACTTCGGATTATTTTCTCTTACCGGCACTTCTAAGCCGGTTGTATCCAGGACGAGAAGGGAAGCCGCAAAAGGGTCGAGCTCTTTCAAGTAGGGCTCAGTCAGTTCCACCAGGCGGTCTAAGATTTTTTTGAGCTCCGTGGGCCCGATCTTGTCTTTGAACCTGGAGAAAGTAGCGGGGTCAGGCACACTTTCACCAAAGCCGCAAAAATCCCTCAGGGGCTCTGATAGTTCAAGGAAAGTAACCAAAAGCTCAACTGTGGGAATGGATAAGATCTTCTGGATAATTAAGGCGGATAACATAGACGCCAAAGAATAAGGGGGGCGACCAGTGGATTTGTAGTAAGTCAGTTTAACCTCTAATGGGATGATTTCTTCGATGTCTACGTAATCTGTGAGCATTTTCAGTTTGTTCTTGCTTGACGCTTGTTCAAATTCTTCGTAGAGATCGGAGAAGGTAATTTGCTTGTGTTTTGGCAACAGGGTTCACCTCCGGAGGAATTTCTCTTAAGTATTACGATGAAAGTTGGAGGAAACCCTGCTATAAGAGTCTGCAAAATCCCTTATTTCTCAAGACTTCTGGGGTTTTGCAGGAGGCTAAAAATAAAAATAATAATAGGAGGTATGTAGTTTCAATTCCTCATAGGCAGGCTAAAAACCCAGGCCGCGGCAGTACTTCATCAACTGCTCATCGCGGGTTTCAATTCCTCATAGGCAGGCTAAAAACGAAGAAACTTTTCTTTTTCTCCCTCTTTCTCTCTGCGGTTTCAATTCCTCATAGGCAGGCTAAAAACGTAAAAGAAATATTTAATTCTTTTGCCCTTTTATCAAAAGTTTCAATTCCTCATAGGCAGGCTAAAAACGTTCGTTCTAGTGCAGAAATTGCACCAGAACGAGAACGTTTCAATTCCTCATAGGCAGGCTAAAAACGGATCGCTGAAACCCTTGATTTTACTGAGGCGACCAAGTTTCAATTCCTCATAGGCAGGCTAAAAACTTTCCATGTAATATAACCCTCTGTTTGTCTTTTAGTGGTTTCAATTCCTCATAGGCAGGCTAAAAACGGGTGACCAGGTTAACCGCCATCTGGCCGCTGGACAGTTTCAATTCCTCATAGGCAGGCTAAAAACGATATCGTCCATGTAGCGAATGTAATATTTCAGCCTGTTTCAATTCCTCATAGGCAGGCTAAAAACAGTAGTTTGGCAACATCTTCCTGGGTGAGTACCCGCGGGTTTCAATTCCTCATAGGCAGGCTAAAAACCTTCATCCAGGCTTGGCGTTACAACACGGAACTTTTGTTTCAATTCCTCATAGGCAGGCTAAAAACTTTATAACTCCAGCGGTTTGGCGAAATGTCGGTAAAATGTTTCAATTCCTCATAGGCAGGCTAAAAACGTCTGCTTGCAGGCAGGTCAGGTTTTCCAGTCCCAGGGGTTTCAATTCCTCATAGGCAGGCTAAAAACTTAAATGTAAGTATGAAAGGTTATTATCTGAGCCGAAACTGTTTCAATTCCTCATAGGCAGGCTAAAAACCGTGCCGGCCGCCAACATGGACAAGGCAGCAGCCCCTTGTTTCAATTCCTCATAGGCAGGCTAAAAACTCTGGAATGCATCGTCATGTATATGTTCACAAAGTAAGTTTCAATTCCTCATAGGCAGGCTAAAAACAGTCAAAAGAAAGGGTGGAATGGATAAAGTTTTTTAGTGTTTCAATTCCTCATAGGCAGGCTAAAAACTAACACAAGGTTAAGGGGAACAGTAGATATGTTTGTAGTAGTTTCAATTCCTCATAGGCAGGCTAAAAACTTCCTGCTACAGGAATAAAGTAATTCAAATATCCTAGTTTCAATTCCTCATAGGCAGGCTAAAAACACGGCAACAAAAGAAGGATATGAGACAAAAACGGTAAGTTTCAATTCCTCATAGGCAGGCTAAAAACCGAAGTGCGCCGGCTGGCGCATCGGAAATTGATGTTCGTTTCAATTCCTCATAGGCAGGCTAAAAACCCGGGGTTGTTGTAACCCCAGCGAACCGGTTCGAGTTTCAATTCCTCATAGGCAGGCTAAAAACGGCCCACGAAAGCCGCCACGCTTTCAACTGATCGTCAGGTTTCAATTCCTCATAGGCAGGCTAAAAACCTTTCTATCGCCAGCACGTTTTGAGGAAGGTTCTCACGTTTCAATTCCTCATAGGCAGGCTAAAAACTATCCGAAACCTGGATTCAAGAATGAGGCAACTGAGTTTCAATTCCTCATAGGCAGGCTAAAAACGTTACAGGAACTACATATAGTGCGGAGATTTTCCATAGTTTCAATTCCTCATAGGCAGGCTAAAAACCTCCTTCGGACAGAATGCCCCGATTGACGAGGAAACGTTTCAATTCCTCATAGGCAGGCTAAAAACGAAACAGCTAGGGAGATTGCGCTGGGCGAGGAGATGTTTCAATTCCTCATAGGCAGGCTAAAAACTTCTGCCGGTGGCCTCAATTGCTTCCTTTATCAACTGTTTCAATTCCTCATAGGCAGGCTAAAAACCTGCCGGAAAAACCGAGTAATTGAGAAAAAGTGTTGAGTTTCAATTCCTCATAGGCAGGCTAAAAACCTGTTAGAATCCAGATAAAAGCTATCATGATAATAGGTTTCAATTCCTCATAGGCAGGCTAAAAACGATTTACCGACACTGTTCACCCCTCCTTAGCCTCGCAGGTTTCAATTCCTCATAGGCAGGCTAAAAACCAACGATTTCCTGGTGACGTACAGCACCCGCCGCGCACGTTTCAATTCCTCATAGGCAGGCTAAAAACCGAGGTGCAGCGGCTCGTTCCCGTCGCCGGCTAGGTTTCAATTCCTCATAGGCAGGCTAAAAACCATACTCAATTCCCAAGTATCAAGAGCGTTCAACAGGTTTCAATTCCTCATAGGCAGGCTAAAAACTGTGCTTATATAGGCAGATCCATATTTCGCCCACAGGCACGTTTCAATTCCTCATAGGCAGGCTAAAAACGGTCTCATTTTTTTGTTTCTTCTTCTAGGATAGGCTGTGTTTCAATTCCTCATAGGCAGGCTAAAAACCAATAAACAACTACCCTCTTTTCCAAAAAACTTTTTCTGTTTCAATTCCTCATAGGCAGGCTAAAAACTAAGGTGGGTGTTGAGATTTATTAGATATATAGGTGTTTCAATTCCTCATAGGCAGGCTAAAAACCCCAGCCTAGCCTAGCCTAGCCAACCCAGGCCGCCTGTGTTTCAATTCCTCATAGGCAGGCTAAAAACAAAGTGTCAAGCTGATCGACTTGACACCAAAGTGTGTTTCAATTCCTCATAGGCAGGCTAAAAACTGTCGGTTGGGCGTGATGTCCTCCGGGGCGCGATAGCGTTTCAATTCCTCATAGGCAGGCTAAAAACTATGCGGTGACGATACTTGCAGAAATAAGTCGGGGTGTTTCAATTCCTCATAGGCAGGCTAAAAACTGGGTCCTTCCCCAAAAGTGAGGGTCGGTTTGAACGGGTTTCAATTCCTCATAGGCAGGCTAAAAACTCGTCGGCTACTACGGGGCGCTGGACCCTAGCCTGGGTGTTTCAATTCCTCATAGGCAGGCTAAAAACTTACCGTTACCGTTGCGTCGTTTCCGCGACGGTACGGGTTTCAATTCCTCATAGGCAGGCTAAAAACGCCAGAATGTAGACTGTCACCTGCCAGTTTAGTTGGTTTCAATTCCTCATAGGCAGGCTAAAAACTTAGCCTGACAGTTAGAACCGCGACGGGGCAGTTAGGTTTCAATTCCTCATAGGCAGGCTAAAAACCCAAGCGAAGGACCGCGAGCAAGAGTTGAAGACCGCGGTGTTTCAATTCCTCATAGGCAGGCTAAAAACTACCCAGCCTGACCCCCAGGGTACCCCGCCAGGCAGTTTCAATTCCTCATAGGCAGGCTAAAAACTCCGCTGTGCTTGCCCCGCCATGCTCCTTGTTATGAGTTTCAATTCCTCATAGGCAGGCTAAAAACCCGACGCCAAGACGGCGCCAAAATCCGGCTCGACAGGTTTCAATTCCTCATAGGCAGGCTAAAAACCAAATGGGATAGAGGGTGTAGGGTATCATCCTGTAAGGTTTCAATTCCTCATAGGCAGGCTAAAAACTCGTTCGACTATGCTTGTGCCAGCATACCTATCGCGTTTCAATTCCTCATAGGCAGGCTAAAAACTTTCTCCCCAGGCCGGGACAAGCCCTATTCCAGCCGGGGTTTCAATTCCTCATAGGCAGGCTAAAAACTGTGTGGACATATGCGTATGCGTGTGGTATGATGTAGGTTTCAATTCCTCATAGGCAGGCTAAAAACCCCAGCCTAGCCTAGCCTAGCCAACCCAGGCCGCCTGTGTTTCAATTCCTCATAGGCAGGCTAAAAACGCGAGTCAACCAGCCAACCCAGTCGCCGACAGCCGCGTTTCAATTCCTCATAGGCAGGCTAAAAACCGTGCGCGAACGTACCCTGCCCAGCGGTGACACGGTGTTTCAATTCCTCATAGGCAGGCTAAAAACTACCGCCGGCTGCTCGACGCAGCCCGGCGGTTCCTCCAGGTTTCAATTCCTCATAGGCAGGCTAAAAACGGGAAGTGCTTGAAACGTATATAGGCGAAGGAGGTACGTTTCAATTCCTCATAGGCAGGCTAAAAACCTATGTCTGAAGTGCTAGAAGCCCCGAACGCGGCGGAAGTTTCAATTCCTCATAGGCAGGCTAAAAACGTAAAAGCAACCAAATAAACACACCGCCTTTTTATGTTTCAATTCCTCATAGGCAGGCTAAAAACCGCCTTTGTCAGTGTGGCCCAGGCGGTAGCTGCGCTGTTTCAATTCCTCATAGGCAGGCTAAAAACATGGATCGGACGCCGGAACAGTAAACAATTTTTCTGGTTTCAATTCCTCATAGGCAGGCTAAAAACCTGGTCTACCACGTCCGCACCTCCCACACCGCTTGTTTCAATTCCTCATAGGCAGGCTAAAAACCGATAGGGTGTATCCCGTATTGGGCGATATTCCTATCTGTTTCAATTCCTCATAGGCAGGCTAAAAACACCCGGGGCGGCAGGTGCAGGATATCTTCTATCACCGGTTTCAATTCCTCATAGGCAGGCTAAAAACGGACTATGAAGCTGTCCTTCCAGGTACCCGACCACCGGTTTCAATTCCTCATAGGCAGGCTAAAAACGGCTAAAAAAGATTCTGTATTAACAATTGATGTCCCGTTTCAATTCCTCATAGGCAGGCTAAAAACCCCCACAATCCAAAAACGTGATTTTCGCCGTTCGGTTTCAATTCCTCATAGGCAGGCTAAAAACACTGCCTCGAAAAAGCATTCCGGGCTGCCGGCATTCCGTTTCAATTCCTCATAGGCAGGCTAAAAACACCCTAGACTAGCCTAGACTAGCCAGGCCGCCTGTGTTTCAATTCCTCATAGGCAGGCTAAAAACTTTTCCATCAACGTCACCTCCGCAGATTAGTCTTATGTTTCAATTCCTCATAGGCAGGCTAAAAACGCCGTGGCCGGCCAACTCGGCGGCTATAACCTGCCGGGCGTTTCAATTCCTCATAGGCAGGCTAAAAACGTTACCGTTACCGTCGCGTCGTTTCCGCGACGGTACGGGTTTCAATTCCTCATAGGCAGGCTAAAAACGTAACCTGCCGCCACCCGCTCCAGGGGTTGTACTCAGGTTTCAATTCCTCATAGGCAGGCTAAAAACCTGATCGACTTGACACCAAAGGGTACCCCGCCAGGCAGTTTCAATTCCTCATAGGCAGGCTAAAAACTAAGATATAGCGCTGCGGTTTGCCATCCTCTATGCTGTTTCAATTCCTCATAGGCAGGCTAAAAACTCCGTGTGGGCCAGGGGAGAGCTGCAGGAGCACATGTTTCAATTCCTCATAGGCAGGCTAAAAACTGAGGAAATGCTTGGAGTGCAGAGGTTGGAGGAACCGCGTTTCAATTCCTCATAGGCAGGCTAAAAACTCCTGCCTCGAAGAGTGCCCATTCTGCCGGGAGTTCGTTTCAATTCCTCATAGGCAGGCTAAAAACTTCCTGGATGCTGAAGCCGTCCTCAATAAGTTCCGTGTTTCAATTCCTCATAGGCAGGCTAAAAACGGAGTTCTGGCAGGAACTTTCCAAGCGGGAGGATCTTGTTTCAATTCCTCATAGGCAGGCTAAAAACTAAACATCGGTGATCCCAGCCTCGCTGGTGATCTCCAGTTTCAATTCCTCATAGGCAGGCTAAAAACTCACCACCAGCAAATAAAGACGGGTCATACTCACTGTTTCAATTCCTCATAGGCAGGCTAAAAACTACCCGAAGGACGCAGAGCTTTTCGGGCAGAGCTTCCGGTTTCAATTCCTCATAGGCAGGCTAAAAACCTCTTCTCGGGGGTACTTCGGCGCTGATTGTTGCACCAGTTTCAATTCCTCATAGGCAGGCTAAAAACCCTGTAATTTCTCAAAAGAATACTCATTTGCAGCAGTGTTTCAATTCCTCATAGGCAGGCTAAAAACGGAAATTATGAAATTTTTCGAGAAAAATAATTCTAGTTTCAATTCCTCATAGGCAGGCTAAAAACGAATCACTAAATTTATATGCTTGAACAGTACCTTGTTGGTTTCAATTCCTCATAGGCAGGCTAAAAACGCCTGGAGAGGTTGACGATGCTAACCAATGTATCTAAGTTTCAATTCCTCATAGGCAGGCTAAAAACTAACCGGGCTAGGCCTGAGCTGGTTTACAAAAAGAGGTGCGTTTCAATTCCTCATAGGCAGGCTAAAAACATGGCCGAAACAGGACGCCGCAATGGAATTTATTTCAGTTTCAATTCCTCATAGGCAGGCTAAAAACGCAAAATGCGGTTTGCGCCAACAATTACCCAATGGTTTCAATTCCTCATAGGCAGGCTAAAAACCCTCCACAGAGCCAGCACTGATTATCTGGCACGTCTAGTTTCAATTCCTCATAGGCAGGCTAAAAACGTTATAGCTGATGGCATGTATGGGTTACGTGGCCGCGTTTCAATTCCTCATAGGCAGGCTAAAAACCGCACCTCCTTAGTCGGCAGATTGGCCACTCGTTCTTGTTTCAATTCCTCATAGGCAGGCTAAAAACGTGTTATTGGCCGCCGTCCATGTGCCGCGATACGGGTTTCAATTCCTCATAGGCAGGCTAAAAACTGCTTACTCGCTTGCAAAAGAACTTAGAGAACAAGGCTAGTTTCAATTCCTCATAGGCAGGCTAAAAACTTCTTGCTCTGCCGATGTCAAGTTTGTTTTCTCGGGTTTCAATTCCTCATAGGCAGGCTAAAAACTTTCACCTGGCTTGGAAATATACTATCTTCTATATTGTTTCAATTCCTCATAGGCAGGCTAAAAACGATTGAACGGGCTGTGAAAAGCGCATCCAAGCGCGGTTTCAATTCCTCATAGGCAGGCTAAAAACCCTATCCCCTTCGCCTTTGCCTTCGCCTTTGCTTTGCGTTTCAATTCCTCATAGGCAGGCTAAAAACTTTACTGGATCAGTGGATGTATGGGGCAGGAGTAGGTTTCAATTCCTCATAGGCAGGCTAAAAACATAGCTCCATCAATCGGGAAAACATAATTTAATACCCGTTTCAATTCCTCATAGGCAGGCTAAAAACATCATATTTAGCTATATATGCTCTAACTCCTTTACTGTTTCAATTCCTCATAGGCAGGCTAAAAACTGTCTATCCGGGAATGTCCCAAGAGTGCGGCCACTGGTTTCAATTCCTCATAGGCAGGCTAAAAACTCCCATTCCTGGCGCACCTCAGTTGTCTGTAATTTTGGTTTCAATTCCTCATAGGCAGGCTAAAAACTTATCGCCGCACAGCATGTAGAGGCCCACTCCTGAGTTTCAATTCCTCATAGGCAGGCTAAAAACGTTGAAAACGCTGAGTGTCGGTACTACTACGGCACCCAGGTTTCAATTCCTCATAGGCAGGCTAAAAACGTTTTCCGGTACAGAAAATCCAGGACCTGCCGGTGATGTTTCAATTCCTCATAGGCAGGCTAAAAACCTCATAAGATACGAGCGAGCACTTGAGATAGTGAAGGTTTCAATTCCTCATAGGCAGGCTAAAAACATAATCAAACCAAAGGGGTGAGTAAGATGATCGGAAGTTTCAATTCCTCATAGGCAGGCTAAAAACCAAGGTTAAATCTGCCAATTAGACATGCAAAATCCGCAGTTTCAATTCCTCATAGGCAGGCTAAAAACGCAGGGTCGTTTCCTGCGAATTCTTCGCAGGCCGCCGTTTCAATTCCTCATAGGCAGGCTAAAAACGCTAGCCTGAAGGAGTGGAAAGAGGAGGTAGGATTCGTTTCAATTCCTCATAGGCAGGCTAAAAACGTGGAAGAAGAGGAGGACGAAAGTCCTTCCTCCTCCGTTTCAATTCCTCATAGGCAGGCTAAAAACCGAACTTCTGGTACTCGTCTAGGCCGTCACCGTATCTGTTTCAATTCCTCATAGGCAGGCTAAAAACATAAAGCTGGCGTCCTCTTCATCTGTGAAGATGAGGTTTCAATTCCTCATAGGCAGGCTAAAAACCCCGACGGGACGCGCACCGTTACCGTACCGTCGCGGGTTTCAATTCCTCATAGGCAGGCTAAAAACTACGCCGCCAACGAGGTGGCCTGCTATAGGCTTTGGTTTCAATTCCTCATAGGCAGGCTAAAAACTCTAAAGCAGATGCAAGATACATAGAGGAATTGTTAGTTTCAATTCCTCATAGGCAGGCTAAAAACGCGGCCCGGTGCGGTGCGTATCGGGCCAGTACCTCGGTTTCAATTCCTCATAGGCAGGCTAAAAACGCACTTCAGACATAGTGCACATCCTCCTTTTTTCGGTTTGTTTCAATTCCTCATAGGCAGGCTAAAAACTTCCTCCTCCTAACCACCAGCGGAACAGGCAGGCTGGTTTCAATTCCTCATAGGCAGGCTAAAAACTGAAGGACGTTTCCGGGGCGCACGAGGCGTGGTCCGGGGTTTCAATTCCTCATAGGCAGGCTAAAAACCCCAGGCCCTGCCCATGACGCAGGCACAGAAGGATAGTTTCAATTCCTCATAGGCAGGCTAAAAACCCTGATGCAGGTTTATGCCCCGTTGATGGATGTGGGTTTCAATTCCTCATAGGCAGGCTAAAAACGTTTGCCAGTTGGTTCTAGCCAACTGGCGATCCGCCGAGTTTCAATTCCTCATAGGCAGGCTAAAAACTGATATACGGGCTATTGGAAGCATTCACGGCGTCAACGTTTCAATTCCTCATAGGCAGGCTAAAAACCTGGCAGGGGTATACTCTTAGGAATTCGTACTACTACGGTTTCAATTCCTCATAGGCAGGCTAAAAACTGTCTTTGATTTCGTCTATTTCCCGGGCCATTAGCTTTGTTTCAATTCCTCATAGGCAGGCTAAAAACTTAAAATTCTTCTTCAGGGTATAGGAGCCATAATCAGTTTCAATTCCTCATAGGCAGGCTAAAAACTATGAGCCTTGCGACGCCTATGGTTGCACTGAACGAGTTTCAATTCCTCATAGGCAGGCTAAAAACGAATAAATGAAACTTCTCATTCCCGAGACCAAGGTCAAAAGTTTCAATTCCTCATAGGCAGGCTAAAAACGGTTTATCAGTGTTTATGTATACCTCGCTGCTATTGAGGTTTCAATTCCTCATAGGCAGGCTAAAAACTCGGAAATGGACGAAAATCCGTGATACATACCTCGAAGTTTCAATTCCTCATAGGCAGGCTAAAAACCCATGAATCAAAACATTCGCCGCATCCACTAGTGCAGGTTTCAATTCCTCATAGGCAGGCTAAAAACCATAGAACGCAAACCAGATTAATGATTCACTGTCCGGTTTCAATTCCTCATAGGCAGGCTAAAAACATGAAACCCTTGTGTCGGCTATCCTGGAGAAGGTCTAGTTTCAATTCCTCATAGGCAGGCTAAAAACGCGCGCTGCCCAAGCTGACCAGGCAGGTTTACAGGGTTTCAATTCCTCATAGGCAGGCTAAAAACTCATAAAATATATTTCGTGTCAATTTAATCTCTAAAGAGTTTCAATTCCTCATAGGCAGGCTAAAAACATTGTGTCGTACCTATCCGCAATTCTCTTCTTAACGAGTTTCAATTCCTCATAGGCAGGCTAAAAACCTTGCTACCCAAATTATCGACCTCACTTTCTGACAATTGTTTCAATTCCTCATAGGCAGGCTAAAAACTGTCAGCAGCAATGAGAGAGGCAGGGCTGGATCCGGGTTTCAATTCCTCATAGGCAGGCTAAAAACTTATGATTCCCCGACGGTAATGTGGGAATGGGATGGTGTGTTTCAATTCCTCATAGGCAGGCTAAAAACAATGTTGAATATCCTCATTGTGTCGTACCTATCCGCGTTTCAATTCCTCATAGGCAGGCTAAAAACTATGCCAGCACCAAGCCCTGATTATTTATACCATCAGAGTTTCAATTCCTCATAGGCAGGCTAAAAACCCGAGGCCGAGGGCAGAAAACAACTACGTGCGCTTCGGGTTTCAATTCCTCATAGGCAGGCTAAAAACTCATCGCCGCGGCAGCAGTGAGAGAGTTCATGGTCGTTTCAATTCCTCATAGGCAGGCTAAAAACAAGGTGGGCAAAGTGCATTAAGGGAACTCGCAGAAAGTTTCAATTCCTCATAGGCAGGCTAAAAACCAGTTTTGGGTTATGAACAAAAAATAGATGTACGAATGTTTCAATTCCTCATAGGCAGGCTAAAAACGGAGTTCTAATATTACAGGATTAAATATTTCATGTTGTTTCAATTCCTCATAGGCAGGCTAAAAACTTTTATAGGCGCTGAAGTGAGGTTTTACATCAAAACCGTGTTTCAATTCCTCATAGGCAGGCTAAAAACATTGATGAAAAAATGCGGCAGGTAATATATGAAATAGTTTCAATTCCTCATAGGCAGGCTAAAAACCATGTCTTCAACCCAGGCCCGGGAATTCCAGGAATCGGTTTCAATTCCTCATAGGCAGGCTAAAAACTCGGAATAAGGGAGTACCACTTGCTGCCCAGACCCGTTTCAATTCCTCATAGGCAGGCTAAAAACACAACGGGCTTTTGATGTCATTGCTGCGGGATTTCAGTTTCAATTCCTCATAGGCAGGCTAAAAACACCAGGAAACCAAGCCTTTTGTCCTGCGTGGTGAAGTTTCAATTCCTCATAGGCAGGCTAAAAACCCGGCTCGAGATACTTATCTGTGATTACCTGGCCGGCGTTTCAATTCCTCATAGGCAGGCTAAAAACGGAGTACAAATATATTAGTAGTTTTCCTTCTTACAAGTTTCAATTCCTCATAGGCAGGCTAAAAACGTAAAGAGTTAAAAAGAAAATTGGATTTTATTTATGAGTTTCAATTCCTCATAGGCAGGCTAAAAACTTTATGAGGAGTTGGCAAAACCAGAGTGGCAACCAGTTTCAATTCCTCATAGGCAGGCTAAAAACTTATAAAAGGAACAGGTGTTCTTACTATTGTAGATGGGGTTTCAATTCCTCATAGGCAGGCTAAAAACTAACCTTGCTACACGATTTCCTTGTCTTTCTAATTCTTGTTTCAATTCCTCATAGGCAGGCTAAAAACACAAGGTAATTGTATATTATTTTTACTTTGTTATTGTGTTTCAATTCCTCATAGGCAGGCTAAAAACTTCTTTGTTGTCATAGAGTGTTAACGAGGTTTTAAAATGTTTCAATTCCTCATAGGCAGGCTAAAAACTTAGTTTGTTATTGTGAAATAAGCTGTCCAGTAACCTCGTTTCAATTCCTCATAGGCAGGCTAAAAACTAAATAAAAAAATAGGAGGTTGTTTAAATGAAAGAAGTTTCAATTCCTCATAGGCAGGCTAAAAACTGAAATGATGGCAGAAATATTAGAGAAAAAACTTAAGTTTCAATTCCTCATAGGCAGGCTAAAAACTTCAAAAAGTGCTAGGGGACTAGCACTATTCTTCAATAGTTTCAATTCCTCATAGGCAGGCTAAAAACTTAACACAAATAGTATAATAACAATAAAAGAGGTGAGTTTCAATTCCTCATAGGCAGGCTAAAAACTTAACACAAATAGTATAATAACAATAAAAGAGGTGAGTTTCAATTCCTCATAGGCAGGCTAAAAACCTATCATTCTTTCAGCTTATGAATGTCTTTCAGAAGGACGTTTCAATTCCTCATAGGCAGGCTAAAAACGCCTTTTGTGTCAAGTAAAATTACTTGACACCCTCGTCGTTTCAATTCCTCATAGGCAGGCTAAAAACAAGCCACAGAAGAAAAAGTTAAAATATTTTTAGAAAGTTTCAATTCCTCATAGGCAGGCTAAAAACCCTGTTGCACAAAATACTTATGGCATATGCTTAGACGGTTTCAATTCCTCATAGGCAGGCTAAAAACCTGGTACAGCCGAATATAACTTAACCAATGGCACATAGTTTCAATTCCTCATAGGCAGGCTAAAAACTACCTGAGAAAATATTAGATAAACTAACAAAAGAAGTTTCAATTCCTCATAGGCAGGCTAAAAACCTGGCCGGGTATTCTCAGCATACCCTGCGGGCGTAGTTTCAATTCCTCATAGGCAGGCTAAAAACCGGCGCAGGGAGTGGCGGAATTGATGTGTATGGTACGAGTTTCAATTCCTCATAGGCAGGCTAAAAACTCCGTTACCTCCGGATCGCAGTCCTTCGGTTCGAAGGTTTCAATTCCTCATAGGCAGGCTAAAAACGTGGGGTAGAACTGACAAATGGAAACGGTTTCCTCGAAGTTTCAATTCCTCATAGGCAGGCTAAAAACGCTTTACTTCCCATGCTTGTTATTGCATTTTTGGGAGTTTCAATTCCTCATAGGCAGGCTAAAAACTTAGCAGATAATGCACCTGGCCCATACATATCCTGAGTTTCAATTCCTCATAGGCAGGCTAAAAACGGATGTTCCCGGGAGTTACACCGGCGCGCAGGGCCTGTTTCAATTCCTCATAGGCAGGCTAAAAACGCAGATTGTCTACTTCGCCCCCCTCGAGCCAGGTCAGTTTCAATTCCTCATAGGCAGGCTAAAAACTTCCCTTCATCCATCAGGGAACGAATGGTTTCTACGTTTCAATTCCTCATAGGCAGGCTAAAAACGTGGTGATTGGATGCCTTTACCGTGCTGCGGTTTTTGGTTTCAATTCCTCATAGGCAGGCTAAAAACAGAGTATCCAGGATTGTCTTAATGGCAGCATTCTCAGTGTTTCAATTCCTCATAGGCAGGCTAAAAACCCCATGGCCTATCCTCCTTCCAAAATTGGGAATTTCAGTTTCAATTCCTCATAGGCAGGCTAAAAACGAACGGCGCCGACAAGCTGCACGAGGCCCTGGCGTATTTTGTTTCAATTCCTCATAGGCAGGCTAAAAACTCATCAATTAACCAGGTTTCAGTTTTTCTATACGGGTTTCAATTCCTCATAGGCAGGCTAAAAACTTTGGATCTTGTCGAGGTCTACCTCTTCCCCGCCCTCGTTTCAATTCCTCATAGGCAGGCTAAAAACAAACCCTTGCTTGCATTCCTCCCATGTTTTACGCACGTTTCAATTCCTCATAGGCAGGCTAAAAACGGAGGAGCAAAAAGAGCTTCTTGAGGTGATGCAGGCGTTTCAATTCCTCATAGGCAGGCTAAAAACCTATGCCAGCGCTGAGCCGACCTTCGGCTACGTTGACATGTTTCAATTCCTCATAGGCAGGCTAAAAACCGATCCTGCTTTTAAGGGAGTCTCTGGATTTGATGCGTTTCAATTCCTCATAGGCAGGCTAAAAACACGAAACGAAGCATATAGCATACGTCATCGGCGGTTGTTTCAATTCCTCATAGGCAGGCTAAAAACGGACGCCAGGGATATTACCAACGACCCCGGCACGCTGAGTTTCAATTCCTCATAGGCAGGCTAAAAACTGCGCTGCGCCCCCATCCGACTGAAGCTCGCCCAGGGTTTCAATTCCTCATAGGCAGGCTAAAAACACAAAACGGTCACGGTTAGCCTTGATGTCGCTTTCCTGTTTCAATTCCTCATAGGCAGGCTAAAAACCCAAGCACAAGGTTCCCTATTACGGCGCACTCTCCAGGGCGTTTCAATTCCTCATAGGCAGGCTAAAAACTTGGCCAGCCGGTCCGCGTCCGGGTTATCGTACCCAGTTTCAATTCCTCATAGGCAGGCTAAAAACGTTGCACCCCGGTTTATATATCTAGGGTTTTTAGGCATGTTTCAATTCCTCATAGGCAGGCTAAAAACCCCCTGGCTCTCCCGTCGCGTGCGGCGCAGTAGGAGCTGTTTCAATTCCTCATAGGCAGGCTAAAAACATTTTTTCATATTTTTCACCTACCCTTTATGGAATGTTTCAATTCCTCATAGGCAGGCTAAAAACATAAATTTGCAAAAATGTAAATACGTTATAAAAGTAAAGTTTCAATTCCTCATAGGCAGGCTAAAAACCCCTTAACAATTCTGCCATTTGTGCTGGTGTTTCTGGTTTCAATTCCTCATAGGCAGGCTAAAAACTTCCACATCCGCTTTAGTTTCTCCTACTTGAACGGGTTTCAATTCCTCATAGGCAGGCTAAAAACCACAGTTTCATAATAAGTTTCTTCTTTTGGTTTTTTGTTTCAATTCCTCATAGGCAGGCTAAAAACGTAAATTTGGGAGGGGTGATGGACTTTATCATGAGAGTTTCAATTCCTCATAGGCAGGCTAAAAACCCGGGCTTAATCCGGAAATTGCCGGCGATTATGGTCGTTTCAATTCCTCATAGGCAGGCTAAAAACCCTGTTGTAATAACTTACCATACATCGAATTGAGTAGTTTCAATTCCTCATAGGCAGGCTAAAAACTTTTAAAAAATAAAAAAATCCGGATTTTAGCCCGGATGTTTCAATTCCTCATAGGCAGGCTAAAAACCTTTGCATTTGAAGTCCGAGATAAAAGCGAAGATGGGTTTCAATTCCTCATAGGCAGGCTAAAAACCACCCTATCAGGCCTTTGTAGTCCTCAAGATTATTGAGGTTTCAATTCCTCATAGGCAGGCTAAAAACCGGCTGCTTGAATATCACCCGGAAGCCGGCTTCAGGGTGTTTCAATTCCTCATAGGCAGGCTAAAAACTTAACTTCGTTTCCGTTTTCGTCGAAGTATGTCCCGTGTTTCAATTCCTCATAGGCAGGCTAAAAACTTAAACATTGAGAATTATTTATTCCAAAATGTTTGGTTTCAATTCCTCATAGGCAGGCTAAAAACGCATTGCCGCCCTGGATGCCAAGGCTGATTATATTGAGCTGTTTCAATTCCTCATAGGCAGGCTAAAAACGGCGGGACAGTCTTCGAACTGGTTTTCTCTCGGTCAGTTTCAATTCCTCATAGGCAGGCTAAAAACGTATTTTCCCGCCCTCCTGATACCAATCAATTTTCCCGTTTCAATTCCTCATAGGCAGGCTAAAAACTGGATGAAGGTGACGACGTCCACGACCCGGCGAACTGGAGTTTCAATTCCTCATAGGCAGGCTAAAAACACGAGATAGGAAATCCTATTGAGACAATAACCGAGCGGTTTCAATTCCTCATAGGCAGGCTAAAAACGCGCGACGGCATCATGAGAGTCCGGAACGGGCGGAAAGTTTCAATTCCTCATAGGCAGGCTAAAAACTCTTGTAATAACCGATAGTCTTCGGCCTCGACGTAGTTTCAATTCCTCATAGGCAGGCTAAAAACAGGAATATATGAAAAATTTTGTGATTCCTGCGTTTGAGTTTCAATTCCTCATAGGCAGGCTAAAAACCTGGTCAAGTACTTCCCATCTAAAAGGACTTTCGGGGTTTCAATTCCTCATAGGCAGGCTAAAAACAGAGTGATTGAATAAGGGCGAGAATGGGAAATGATGTTTCAATTCCTCATAGGCAGGCTAAAAACTCAACAATGCAACTCAATTTAAGTTGGAGTTATGGTGGTTTCAATTCCTCATAGGCAGGCTAAAAACTCAGTTATCCTTTCTGAAGGTTGAATTATTACTACTTCGTTTCAATTCCTCATAGGCAGGCTAAAAACGCAATTCAGCCATTGCCGGGCACCTCCATACTCCTAACGTTTCAATTCCTCATAGGCAGGCTAAAAACCCGCACCAATAAACCACAATGTCGTATTCGTCACGGTTTCAATTCCTCATAGGCAGGCTAAAAACTTTTCCCCTTTTAATTTAAATTCATTTATCATTTCTTGTTTCAATTCCTCATAGGCAGGCTAAAAACTTTCCGGCATCATTACCGTTTTCCATCGGCTCTGCAGTTTCAATTCCTCATAGGCAGGCTAAAAACATATTATGGGGAGGTAGTTTTCGAATGAGGAAAAGGGTGTTTCAATTCCTCATAGGCAGGCTAAAAACAAATTTGTGCTTTACCTGTCAAAGAACTGGCAGAAGAGTTTCAATTCCTCATAGGCAGGCTAAAAACAATCACATCCTGCACCATTTCTGAAGTACCATCAGGGTTTCAATTCCTCATAGGCAGGCTAAAAACGTCATAGAATGGGAGTGACATATTATTGGTTGTCAGAGTTTCAATTCCTCATAGGCAGGCTAAAAACAATACTTATTTTGTGTAAATTCTCATTTTCATTTAGTTCAGTCCAGGCATATATTATCAGATTGAACAATATGCAACCGGTTTTAATACCATAGCAATCTGCAAATTTTTCTCATTTTCTTTTAGTAATGTCCGTCCGTCCTCTCCCATATGTTAGCATACCCACCTGTGTACCCCTTCAAATTCCAATGCGAAAAAGGTAGAATATTTGGCGGTGTTAATTACCATGCAGCAGATATTCTACACTTCCGTCTCGCCCGAAGAATATTACCGTCTGGGCAAAGATTTCCCTTTTCCTGTACCCGATTCCTGCCCGAATCCTGGCTGCCTGGTCAAGATAGCCCCGCAAAAGCATGGTTTTTACCGCCGGAACGTCGTCACCCCGGATTTCAGCGCCCGGATTTTGATCCGCCGGTACCATTGTAAATATTGCGGCAAGACCATCTCGTACCTGCCTTCCTTCTGCCTGCCTTACTTCCAGTACACCGTGGAGGTAATCTATACCGCTCTTCGGTACATCCTGGTGTTTTGCTACTCCCTTCGGGCCTCTTTGCAGTTGCTCAAGCGGTTATTCTGGACCCCCGCCCACCTGCAGTTTTACGCCCGGCGCTTTTTTGCCAACCTATACCACATCAAACTGGGCCTTCGTCAGCTCCTCCCCCGGGTAGAACTACCCGGGGAGAACCTGGATAAAAGGGAAGGAGCCAAAAAGGTACTGCACATTGTGGCTGCTGGATTCGCCCACATCCAGACCTTCTCCACCAGGTTTTACGCCCAATGTGGGTACTCTTTCCTGGCTCCTCGCACATAATTTTAGCATCTAAAAGAGCCTTTTGGGTACCCCTTTGGAAGGGCAAAAGCCGCCAACAAACCTTTTGTCTTTTTGTTTGGCCGGGGAAATGTTACGATTACGGCGGCGCCGAAAAAAGGCTTTAAGCGCTTAAAGCCTCCTAAACAGGAGGTTTTGGTTATGCTTGATGCCAAAGAAAGGGAAAACATCGCCTTAAAAAAGTTTTCTTTAATTGCGCCGGTGTTGAACGAAGAAAAATTGAACCAGCAGGAATACTTTCGAAAGCTCTCGGACCAGCTTATCGACATGCCCCACTACGGACCGCGGCGCTATGCCGTGAAGTCCTTTCAGTGGTGGCTCTACCTTTACCGTCGCTATGGCCTGGAGGGGTTAAAACCGGGCTATCGCTCCGACCGTGGAAAAAGCCGCCGGGTGACTGCGGAAATCGCCGCAAAAATCCGGCAGAAAAGGGCGGAAAAGCCCGGTTTAAAAGGTATCCTCCTCTATGAGGAACTGGTCAAAGAGGGGGTGTTTACCCCGGACAGGCTCTCTTTGGCCACCTTTTACCGCTTTTTAGCCCAGAACCCGGACCTGGCCTCCGGTAAAGATCCCGATGAAGAAGAAAAGGATGTCCGGCGCTTTTCCCACCAGCGGGTAAACGAGCTCTGGCAGACGGACATCATGTACGGCCCATGCTTAAGGGTGGGCCGGTCCAAAAAACAAACTTACCTCCTTGCCTTCATTGATGACGCCTCCCGACTGGTTACGGCCGCCCGGTTCTGCTGGGAGCAGAATTTTACCGCGGTCAGGGCCGTTTTCAAAGAAGCAATTTTAAAACGGGGGGTCCCGAAGATGATCTATACCGACAACGGCAAGGTTTACCGCTGCAACCAGCTGGCCGTGGTTTGCGCCAGCTTGGGGTGCACGCTTTTGCATGCGGAACCATTTTCTCCCAGTTCGAAAGGGAAGGTGGAACGGTTCTTTAGGACCGTCCGGATGCGCTTTTTAAGCCGCCTGGAGATGGACAGGGTAAAGTCTTTGGAAGAATTAAACCTGCTTTTCTGGCAGTGGCTGGAGGCGGATTACCAGCGCAAAATCCACAGCGCTCTGGGCATGAGCCCCCTCGATTATTTTTTATCCCAGGCGCAAGCGGTAAAGATGTTTTCCGACCCGACCCTTTTGGACGAGTATTTCCTTTTGCGGACAACCCGCAAAGTTAACCACGACGCCACCTTTTCTTTGGAAAACATCCTCTACGAAACAGACCAGAAGTTTGCCGGCAGCAGGGTGGAGGTCAGGTACGAGCCCGAATGGTTGAAGTCCCCCGCCCGGCCGGTGTTCCTTTACCAGGACGGCTTGAAAGTGGGCGAGGCTAGGCAGGTGGACTTCTTTGCCAACGCCTGGGTGAAAAGAAAGGGGCGCGGCCGCCCGGCGCATCAAAATGATGAGCCGGAGGAACTTTCCCCCGCCCGGGGCGGTGGGGAGACCACGGCGCCGGTCATCTCTTTTACCCGCCTGCTCGAAAATGAAGGTGAAGAAAAATGATGTTCACCCAGTTCTACGGCCTAAAGTTCAACCCTTTTTCCAAAGAGGTGCCCTTTGACCAGTTGTTTGCCAGTTGGGACCTTCAGGAGCTGACCTCCCGTTTAAAATATTTGCAGCAGGTACGGGGGATCGGCCTGGTTACCGGGGAGCCGGGGTGCGGGAAAACCAGCGCTTTGCGCAAGTACGTCAGCGAACTGAACCCCGCCCACTACAAGACGTGTTACTTTGCCCTGTCCACGGTAACCGTGCTGGAATTCTACCAGGGTCTGGCTCTGGCCTTGGGGGAAGAACCGAAGCACAAGAAGGTGAGCATCTTCCACCAGATTCAGGGGGCCATTGCCAGTCTTTATTACGAACGGCGGATTACCCCGGTGATTGTCCTGGACGAAATTCACCTGGCGGGCAACAAGATTTTGGAGGACTTAAGGCTTCTATTTAACTTTCAGATGGACTCGCAAAACCCCTTTATTCTAATTTTGGCCGGACAGACCTTAATCCGGAGCAAGCTTGCCCTCAATGTGAACAACCCTTTACGGCAGCGGCTGACCGTCAAATATTCCATGCGGGGCTTAAAAGCCGAGGAGATCAGGGAGTATTGCGTCAGCCGGTTGAAGTATGCCGGCCTGCACGAGGAGATTTTTACCCCCGCAGCCTTTGAGGCAATCTATGCCGTCACCAACGGACTCCCCCGGCTGGTCAACAACCTGGTCACCACCTGTTTGATCTGCGCCTGCAGTAAGAAGCAAAGGGAGATCGATCCCGAGGTGGTCTACCAAGCCCAGCAGGAACTGGAAATTTAGGGGGTTGGTTTGCTATGCGCAGCCTGAAAGATTACTTTCTATTCACCGGCTTTTCGGATTTGCTGCCCGTAGCGGTCAAGATGACCCAGGAATTAAACTACACCAAAGAAGAAATGATCGAAGCGATTTGCAAGGTAGCTGATAAAGCCAGAGTCTATCCACCGACCAGGAACCGGACGGGTTGGTTTGCCACCGTGTTCCGCGAAAAACTACAAGAAGCGCGGGCGGAAATACTGGCCTTCCGGAATAGGTACCGGGATTAGCTATTCTTGAATCTGGGCTGTCTAATCAGGGCAGCCCGGATCTTTTTCTAATGCTAATGAAATTTGCAAATGTTTATTGAAGGTACCGGTTTAATTTGCGAATTTCGCTTGTTTTTGGACTGGATTGACCCAATTTAATGTGAGAATCGTTATTGGATTAATTTGAGAATCTACAATTTTGCTACTACTTATTTTGCTACTTGATGTTTCAATTCCTCATAGGCAGGCTAAAAACGGTGATGAAGTGGCCGAAAAACGCAGCCTTTTCCAGGTTTCAATTCCTCATAGGCAGGCTAAAAACCCTGCCGCTCACGTTTCCGGTCGCATAGCACCTAGATAGTTTCAATTCCTCATAGGCAGGCTAAAAACAATGTATTGTTTTGCACATGGTAACGTTCAGGCTGTGTTTCAATTCCTCATAGGCAGGCTAAAAACACAAAGTTGCTTTAGTTTTATCCTGCGAATAAATGGTTTCAATTCCTCATAGGCAGGCTAAAAACCCTCGGGGAGCAGGTCAAAGAGCTGCTTGCACACTGGTTTCAATTCCTCATAGGCAGGCTAAAAACCTATTGATTTCATGGCGCACCCCCGTAGACCTTTTCGTTTCAATTCCTCATAGGCAGGCTAAAAACAAATACCCTTTTAGAGGAGGATAGCGATGGGAGTTTAGTTTCAATTCCTCATAGGCAGGCTAAAAACAGTATGCGTTCATTATAAAACAACCCCCAATCTCCTGTTTCAATTCCTCATAGGCAGGCTAAAAACACCAAAGGGGTTTCCGCCCAGGTTCCGTGGGACCTGGTTTCAATTCCTCATAGGCAGGCTAAAAACGGGTGAATCTAAATTGAGAATAATACCGGAGGAAATGTTTCAATTCCTCATAGGCAGGCTAAAAACCAGACAATCCCATGATTGTCATGCCCAATTTTGAGCCGTTTCAATTCCTCATAGGCAGGCTAAAAACAAGCGCATGACGGCCAGAGTGCAGATATTCAGCACGTGGTTTCAATTCCTCATAGGCAGGCTAAAAACCTCTATCGCGGCAATAAAAGGTTTTTCTGATGGTAGTTTCAATTCCTCATAGGCAGGCTAAAAACTGGTTGAAATACTTTCTGGCTTTATCAGCTGCTTTTTTGTTTCAATTCCTCATAGGCAGGCTAAAAACAGCCATACATACCGCTAACGAGGGACTGGCGCAGGCTGGTTTCAATTCCTCATAGGCAGGCTAAAAACACAAGGGAAGTTGCGCAGAAATCAAACACTTAAGGGGAGTTTCAATTCCTCATAGGCAGGCTAAAAACCGGCGCGCTGCCCAAGCTGGCCAGGCAGGTTTACAGGGTTTCAATTCCTCATAGGCAGGCTAAAAACCACCGGGCGCCGGGCGGGGCTTGGAGGACGTCCGGAGGGGTTTCAATTCCTCATAGGCAGGCTAAAAACAGGACAAGATACCTGTGCCTTTCCAGGAAAACTGGGTTTCAATTCCTCATAGGCAGGCTAAAAACAGGCCAGCCAGCCGATTGAGTTCATTGAGACTTTTTGGTTTCAATTCCTCATAGGCAGGCTAAAAACGGCGGCGGAGGCTGCCCTATTGCGGAAGCGGCTTATAGGTTTCAATTCCTCATAGGCAGGCTAAAAACCAAACTGCATATCTCTGTTTTTCGTCTGGATATTCATGTTTCAATTCCTCATAGGCAGGCTAAAAACTATTCCGAAGTGCTCCACTTGCGCCGACATTTCTAGTTTCAATTCCTCATAGGCAGGCTAAAAACAACTAACGGGTGGCGCTAGTTCGATAAGAAATGAAAAGTTTCAATTCCTCATAGGCAGGCTAAAAACGGCTTTTGCCGGACGTATAGACAATGCTACTAGTAGTTTCAATTCCTCATAGGCAGGCTAAAAACGACAACATCGGCAACCAAATCGAAGCGCCGGCCGAGCGGTTTCAATTCCTCATAGGCAGGCTAAAAACCTTAAGGATTTTTGAAGGATTTAAGCTGAGCCAGAATAGTTTCAATTCCTCATAGGCAGGCTAAAAACTAAATCAGAACACTAAACTTGCCGGTAAGTGTAGGGTTTCAATTCCTCATAGGCAGGCTAAAAACGGCTATCCGCTCAAAATCCTTTGCCTCATCTTTCGTGTTTCAATTCCTCATAGGCAGGCTAAAAACTTCTTGGCTCTTTCCACATTGGCCGCCAGCTCGTCAGTTTCAATTCCTCATAGGCAGGCTAAAAACCTCGTAGTTCACTGCCAGCACCACCCCCGCCAATGAGTTTCAATTCCTCATAGGCAGGCTAAAAACAAAACCCCGTGCAAATTATATATACCTAAAAAGAAAAAACCCTGTAAACACAAGGTTCTCACTTTCTGTATATATCCACAACGTATATTTTTGTGTTTAAAATATTAAGCGTACTCCAAAACCAGACTCGCAACATGGGGAACCTCTAATCCTGCTTTAGGCCTGTGGATATGCCGCTCGTGTGGACTTGTGGACAGGCACAAGGGTTCATCTCACCAATCGGGGTTATCTAACCGAACCCTGAATTTCCAGGCAGTTCATTGGTTTGCTTCCCGCCTGTCCACAGGGTTCACACTCGCTTGGACAACGCTTCGCGTTGCCCACATATCCACAGGCCCGGCTGCGGCAATAATAAGCATAACCATTTTAAGAATGATTACGTTCGTAAAATTAATCCTACTCCAATGATTCGTAAAGCTTTCCCCGCAGCATTTTAAGTTCCTCTTTCAACCGTTTGTTTTCGGCTTCCAGTTCCTTGATACGTTTGTTTTTTGCAGCAATAATAATATCCTTGCTGGCATCGGTCATTTCCCGTTTTATCTGCTTCGGAGAAGGCGCGGCCGCCTGCTGCTTACGGAGGTTCTCGATGCACTCCTTAATCTCCTGGTGGGTGTAGAGATAAGACTTACTCACCCTGGCCTCCAGAGAAACGCTGTTGAAGTTGATTTTCTCCCCAGCCTTGATTAGCCTCTGGATGGCCTCGTCAACCTTTTTCACGGTTTCCTCGCTCTTGTGCCGGGCGTGTTTTTTCATTCCTCCCGTGTTACGCTGGTGTTTGCCGGACATTTAAACGTTCCTCCCCCACGTACTCTCGCCCTTTTTTCCCTGCCAGGTGATGGGTATGGCCTTCCTTTAGAACAGTCAGAATCGCTTCGTAACGCTCCAGAAGGGTCTCGTTTTTCTCCACCCAGATGGTCCGGCCCTGGGCCTTGCCGCGCTCGATGACAGCCTTTACCTCCCTGATTTCCGCCTCGAACTGCGGGATAAAATCAGGGGTGGTGCATAAATTGCGGCAGGTCAGGCAGGGGTTTAACTGGTGCTTGCACTCCACCTTGTGGGGCTTAAGGCAGTACCCTAAGGGCGTCCTCACCGCATCCAGGTTGTGGCGGATATACTCCCACTCAATTAAATCTTCGTTCTCGATTTCGGAAGGGTCGATCCTTACGGGCTTCCCTGTAGGGTCAATCCGGAAAAGGCCGTTTTTCGTGGCCTCTTCCCAGGACTTCCGCATGGTGGTGTCCAGGATCTTTGCGTAACGCAGGGTCATTTCCGGGGAAGCGTGGGCCATCCACTTTTGGACGTGAAGAATGTTCATCCCGTTGTTAATTAACTCCACGCCTTTAGTGTGGCGGAAAGCATGGTTACCAAAATGAAATACCCGGCCCTGATCGTCTACGATGTTGCATTTTTGGGCCAAGCGAATGAGAGCCTGTTGAATGAGCAACCCCATTGGTGGGCGGCCCCTGCGTTTTCCTTCCAGTCGCACGAACAGCAATTTATGAGGGTTGTTTTCCGGCGTGCTTTTTTCTTTGATCTCATCAACTACTGCCTGAACCACTGTAGCCACCTCGTCGGTAATGGGAACGCGGTGGTTCAGCACCTGCGTTTTCAGAATATCCCCGCAGAGCCACCACCCTTGGGCAGTACGGTCCAGGCAGTTATCGTAACGAAGGTTCAGGATGTCGGAGATGCGCCAGCCCGTAGCACGAAGAAGAACGACTACAGGGATGTACTCCGGGGGCGTAAGCTGATCCAGATTTTCTTCCAGTTGCCTTAGAACCCCTTCAGGGATAAATTTAATATCTTCTTCCGACCGCTTAGCCAGCCTAGGGAAATCTTCCTTGAACAACAGCAAAAAATGAGGCTTTTCCGGCGCCTCCGGGTACCCGGCCCGCTGTATGTAATCTAAAAAGCTCCGCAGGCTGACTAAATATTCATAATGCTGTTTTCGCCAACCTTCTGTGTACGACCGGTACCATGCCAGGTAATTCTCTATATCCTTACGAGATAAACTCTTAAGGTCTTTCCAGTGAGGATATTGCTTGTGAATGAAACACAGAAACAAACGCAGAGCCATCAAGTCTGTTGCACATTGGGTATATGACCGAATGCCTACCCGTACCTTCAGGTATCTTTTAGCCAGGGGCCGGAAGGGAAGGGGAATGCCCTCAAAGGAAAGCAGGTAAAGAGCTTTGTTTTGGGTATATTTCGCTCCTGGTATTTTCCGCACATCCCAGACGTTCTTTTCAAACTCCTCCCGCTCGTCGTAGAAGTTGACCATAAACTGATATACCTGCTGTAACAGAGTTTCGTATTCATTACTGGACAAGCGGCTATCTTTATTAATCTTAAACCCCTGCTCAATTAGGTAAGAACGCCACCTAATCATGGCCTTTTCTATTTCCAAGTCCGTAAAACTTTTAATCCTGGGATAAGCCCGTTCTAGAAATTCAGCCAGGCGGGCAAAGCAAACTCCGTAAACGACCGCCGTTTTTAATCGCAAGGTGTGTTCCTGGAGGCGGTGAACAAAGAAAAACTTGACCTCTCCCTTAATACCTGGTTGTAGGCGGGAAAAGTCAATAGTTTTGTTGGTTAAAGTCCACCTTTCAGGCCGAAACTCGTCAAAGATGGGGTCAGTAATTACCCACCTGTCCTTTTCCCAGTAGCCTGACAAGGTTTCCTCGATCTCTTGTAATTTTGCTAGCGTCGGGACCGGCCGGTAAACCGTACTCACTGTTCAGAGCCCTCCTTTTGCTGCCGTTTAAGGCGCATTTTTTCCTCTGCCTTCTCCCAGTCCTTGCGCATGTCTTCATCGCTCGGGTGCAAGTAAATTTGCGTGGTGGTCTGGACATGGGCATGTCCGGCCCGTTTTCGCAAGTGTTCCGGCTTCCAGCCGGCCCGGCGCAGTTCGGTTAAGGAGCTGTGCCGGAGGATGTGGGGGCTGACGCCAATTCCCGTTTTGGCCTTCAGCCTGCGGAAAAGAGAGGCGACGTCCTGGTATTCCATGGGTTGATACCTATTTTCACCGGACAGTTTAATAAAAACGTGGTTTGTGTCCACTTCGTCCGTGTGGAATTCAGCCACATAGTCGAAAAACAGGTTGATTAAATCCGGGGAAACGTCCACCGTCCGGGGGCTGCAGATAGTTTTAATTTCGGCGAGGTTGGGAAGTTCCCCCCTGTCCCGGATGTGGATCTTTTGCCCGTCGGGCTCAAAGTCCTCCAGCCACAGGGCCAGGGCCTCGCCGATACGAATGGAGCTTTCCCATAAAAGCTGGATTAAAAACTTATTCCTTAAGTTTGAGCAGGCGTCAATCAACTTGCCCACCTGCTCTTTAGAAATGGTCTTGGGCCGGGAACGGCGGACCTTGACCTTTAAAATCTTGGCCGGGTACTCCTTGTCCTTGTTGACGTGGTAGAGAAAGTCTTTAAAGCCCCTCCTGCTCCCGGGGATGGTCTTTTTAAGCCTTTCGGAGAGCTGGACGCTATAGTCCTCATGGCGCATGAGGTAGTCGTAGAAATTGAGGACCGTGGAGATGACGGTGTTCACGGTGGCCGGTCCGCGGGGGGACGTTACGGGCGTCACTGGGATTACTTTCAGGTTCCCGTAGGGGTTCTGAAGCCAGCGCATGAAAGCAGCCATGTCGTCGATGCTGATTTTACGATAATCCAGCCCCTCCTGCTCAATGAACTCGAAAAAAAGTTTCAGGTGCTGGCAGTAGGAACGGAGGCTGTTCCGTGCGGCTCCGCTGTTATCCTTGAACTTGATGAACCGCATGACGGGAAGGACGGGTTCACTGTCTGAGTCAACCAGCATATATCGGATTTTTCCATCGGAAGTTCTAATCGTTTCCACCCTCATTGGCAAACACCACCATTAAATGAAATATTTTCTATATTGTACTACTAGTACTATATTAAAACAATATATTTAACTAATTTTATAGGAATAAAAATAGGGATAAACCCTTTCTTAGAATACTATAAGGTCTATCCCATACCTCGGTATATTTAAGTTTTTCCGGGGTTGGTTTTTCTTCTACTGTTTCAATTCCTCATAGGCAGGCTAAAAACTCCGCCCATTTCTCCGGTAGTTTCTCCAGGAGAAAGTTTCAATTCCTCATAGGCAGGCTAAAAACTGTGCTAGATTATTATTCTAGCACACTATAGAGGGAAGTTTCAATTCCTCATAGGCAGGCTAAAAACTATGTATATGTGTTTCAAAAAGTGCTATGATAGCACGTTTCAATTCCTCATAGGCAGGCTAAAAACCCCTTTAGATATCTCCGTCAGGGGGGGTAGTTATTGGTTTCAATTCCTCATAGGCAGGCTAAAAACCGCAAAAACAATCCTCTTTTACCGCCCTTCAACGAGGTTTCAATTCCTCATAGGCAGGCTAAAAACAAATACTCCCGACAAGGACACCCCAAAGTGTCTTTATAGTTTCAATTCCTCATAGGCAGGCTAAAAACGAAAAAGTACAACATAAAGTGAAAAATATTTATAAACGTTTCAATTCCTCATAGGCAGGCTAAAAACGGATATAGTTGGGCAGACTCATTTCCTCACCTTTTTCAGTTTCAATTCCTCATAGGCAGGCTAAAAACGCGCAGCGGTTACCAATATCCGGTTGACGCTAGGAGAGTTTCAATTCCTCATAGGCAGGCTAAAAACAGGGAAGTTTTTTCGTATACTGACTTCATACCCACTGGAGTTTCAATTCCTCATAGGCAGGCTAAAAACGGTATTGGCAACAAGGAGATTGATGGGAGGTGATGTTGTTTCAATTCCTCATAGGCAGGCTAAAAACTTTTTTGCACTGTATCAGACGATATATGTTGGTCCGGGTTTCAATTCCTCATAGGCAGGCTAAAAACGGATATTCCCAGGAACAAGTTGCCCGCCTCCTGGGAAGTTTCAATTCCTCATAGGCAGGCTAAAAACTTCAGGTATTGAACTTATCTTGCTCAGACCTGCACAGTTTCAATTCCTCATAGGCAGGCTAAAAACGGTCGTACCATTCGGCGTATTTGGAAACGGGAATATGTTTCAATTCCTCATAGGCAGGCTAAAAACTGCAAAAATGGATATTAAGTCTTGTAATTGGTGGTTGTTTCAATTCCTCATAGGCAGGCTAAAAACATAATTTCCAAGAAAAAAAGTTAATACCTTTTTCAGTTTCAATTCCTCATAGGCAGGCTAAAAACAAATCCTGCTATTTGGAAAGAGTGGTTAAAGGACCCGGGTTTCAATTCCTCATAGGCAGGCTAAAAACTGTATTACGAATTGTAAACAAAGCCGCCAATAGCGTTTCAATTCCTCATAGGCAGGCTAAAAACTTTTCTGCGAACGCTCCCCTTTGTCACCCAGAACCGGGTTTCAATTCCTCATAGGCAGGCTAAAAACAAGTCTATAGCAAATTGTATTAAATTCTGATACAATGTTTCAATTCCTCATAGGCAGGCTAAAAACGGTTAGAGGATTGGTGGGAGAGATAGCAGAGAAAGCAGTTTCAATTCCTCATAGGCAGGCTAAAAACACCTTTAGTTATTTGTTTCCATGCCCTTTTTATCCAGGTTTCAATTCCTCATAGGCAGGCTAAAAACAAATTTTCTATTTATCATTTTTTCACTCTTTTTACGTTTCAATTCCTCATAGGCAGGCTAAAAACTGAAAACTTACCCACCTCTTTACCAAATTTCCACCACTGGTTTCAATTCCTCATAGGCAGGCTAAAAACGTTATCCCCATTTTCCCCAGGGTTATCTCCATGTTCTTGTTTCAATTCCTCATAGGCAGGCTAAAAACATAACATCCTCGGCAACTAAAATTGGACACCTACCGGTTTCAATTCCTCATAGGCAGGCTAAAAACCCGGCATCTTCTCCGACGCGGCTACCGCGATTGACCCGTTTCAATTCCTCATAGGCAGGCTAAAAACCGGCGCGCTGCCCAAGCTGGCCAGGCAGGTTTACAGGGTTTCAATTCCTCATAGGCAGGCTAAAAACCGCTCCGCAGGGGTCAGGTAAATCCCTTTTTTAGCGTTTCAATTCCTCATAGGCAGGCTAAAAACATATCCGGCATGCGCCTTACGAACCGGGTGAGAACGCGTTTCAATTCCTCATAGGCAGGCTAAAAACCCAGTCAAACCAGACATCATCGAGTGTTTGCCCGGTGTTTCAATTCCTCATAGGCAGGCTAAAAACCCATCTTGTAGCCCAAAAAATAAGGCCCTTTTGCTTGGGTACATATATAATTTTAGATGTTTACTTCCCCGACGATCCCGTTGCCGCAAGGTTTCTAATATCCCGAAGCTGTCGTCGCTCCCCCGGCATTTCTGCGCTACCGGTATTCGACGACAATTCTCATTCGGCTTACATATCAAATTATATTTTCATCCCCGCCTTTCTTCAAGCCTATTATTTCACGGGAAGAATATTTCGTCGTACGAAGATGATAAAAAATAACCGAGTCCTCATCTTTCCTAATAATTCTCTCCAGTTCCATCTTCAACTTCTTTAAATTAGCTTCGGAAATCTCCCCTTCGAGTACAGAGTTCTGGACCCAATTAAGGTACTGGCGGCACTTTTTCAGGACCCTGGCCACCCTTTTTTGGTTGACATCGTAAACCAGGATAACAAACAAGGTAGGGTCACCAGCCTTATTTATAAAAGCAATAACATGCCAACTGACTATCCCATCCAAGCCGGCGTATTATTACTTTACCACCTGGCCACAAAGGCCTGGTACTCCTTTTCACCCATCAGGTGTTTTTCCAGTTTGTACAGCTCCAACCGGATCAACCTGCGGTAAGAGACCGGCCGTCCTATTTCCCTGTGATTGATGGTTGTCTTCAGTTTCTCGTCAAGATTCTCCACAAAACATTTTCTAGCCTTTTCTTTCATCATTATACCTTCCGTACCCCGGTCGAAGTCTTCCTTTGTAATCATTTTCTTTCCCAGTAGAGTAAAAATCAGCCTGTCCACTATTATCGGCTTAAATATTTCGGCTATGTCCAGGTTCAGCGTAAAACGGCGGAAGTTGGTGGCGTGCAGGTAGCCAATGCGGGGGTCCAGGTGGGTTTTGTAGATTTCGCTAAGGCAGATGGTGTAAATGAGGGAATTGCCGAAACTGATCAGGGTGTTCAAATAATTTTTGGGCGGGCGGCGGCTGCGCTCCTGAAACGCGAAGTCGGGGTTGTCCACTATTTCGTCGAAAGCCCGGTAGTAATGGTCGCGGATGTTTCCCTCCAGCGCCATCAGAGACGACGTGTCCCGGCATTCTTCTATGGGAGCCATTAAATTTTCTATTGCATTTAACTTGCCTCCCACGTCCTTTTCCCTGCCATAGTAGTATTTCAGTACCTGTCTGATGTTTTTGGCCGCGCCACGCACAATTTCCTTCGCTATGACCAGGCGCTTTTCTTCGTCCAGGTAGTGCTCCGCCTGTTTTAAAGTCATGTAGCCGGAGTTCAAATGCTCGCGCGGGTAGAAGGATCCCATGTAATATCCGTGGTAATTGAAAAAGTGCAGGGTGATCTCTTTTACGGAAAGAAATTCCAGGAGCTTCTTGTTTACGTCCACTTCGCCGAAAATCATTATCTCACCGGTATCCTCGACCGGGATGAAGCGCCTGCCTTCCTCCGTTTCAAAGTAAAGAGTGTTGTCTTTGCGGGAAAGCTCGCCATTGGAGAAGATGTAAAGGGTTTTTTTCATATAGAACCACCCCCGCCCGTTTATAAAGATCAGGACCAGCAAAATTCAGCGTAAGCGCACTTCTTACAAAAGTTTATTTTCACCGGCGCCGGCGGTGCGGGCAGGTAAAGGATGCGCAGGATCTCCCGGCGCACCCTGTCCAGTTCCAGCTCCGTTTGTTCATCCAGCACCACTTCTTCTCTGCGCTTTTCCCTGGGGAAACGCAATTCTCCCCTGGCCACGATGCCGCGCTGCTTTAATTCGCTCAGGTAGAACGCCAGCTGCATGCGGGCGCTGTTGCGGTACTTGGAGCTTTTTTTGACTTCCCCGATGACCAGGCCTTCATCGCTGGCACGAAAAACATCCATTTTGCTGTGACCCACCAGCAATTCTTTGCGCTCGCGCGGGTAAGAGTAATCCTGAATGAAGCGTCCCAGGCTCACATTGGCGTCATCTTCGTCCGGGTTGATCTGGTGGCCTATCAGCCATACCTCCCTGGGGCATATGTAATAGTACCAAACCAGAGTGCCGCTGACGTTGATTTCCTGGTCCATCACTTTATTTACCCCCCACAGGTATTGCGGCACCTTTATGTATTTTTGCAACCTCCGGCCATGAGTAGAACACCGCGACTCCTATCCCGGCAAGCAGATATGAGGTGTGCATGTAAAATCCTCCATATTGCGCCTCTCTGCGTTTCCCTGAGCGATGCCGGCTCAACGCAAAAGTCTCGCATAATGAATAATCTTCATAGTGACAGTCTTTCTTTAAACGTAACTAAATGAACCAGATCTCTTTTTCATCATCTGTAGCAACATAGGAAAGGCCTGTTTCCCTGGAGTAAAGCGACTCTCCCTTAATGCGCAAAATGGCTCTCTTTTCCACCGGCTCTCCCACTTCCCTGGCCGTTTCCTCCGGTAACTGGACGATAAAGTGCTGCATCAACCCCATGAACTGCTTTTTATCCGTATATTCCAGGGAAGACAAAAACCCTTTGGCGGCATATCTGTCCCAGATCTCGTCCGGGTTATGGCAGCCGAATCTTTTCATGGCCAGGTCCACTTCTGGAGGCAATTCGCCAAAAACGAGAGGAACAAAGATACCGTACTGGGGCACCTGCCGGCCAAAAGGGCTCAGTCCCGCCGGTGCGGTGTAATAACCCCGGGCGCCTTCCAGGATTTTTTCCAGCGGTGTCTGGCGGGTGTTGCGCTGAAAGCACATCTGGTAATACCGGTGGACCAGTCGGCCGGCTGTAGCTTCGTCAAACACCCTGTTTTCGGCCAGGCAGATGTCGGTGACCTCCCGCTGCTCCCCGCCCCTGTAGACATAAGGTCTGGTTTTCTTTTCCCCGCCGCGCAAAAACTCAAAGATAAAAAGTTTACCTTTCTCCCCTTCACCATGCCGGTTTACGCGTCCTGCCGCCTGCACCAGCGATGGGATCACCGGCAGAGCCCGGAATAACTCTCTGAAACTTAAGTCCACCCCGGCTTCTAAAACCTGGGTGCACACAACCAGGGCACCCCGGCCGTTTTTTAAAGAGGATTTGATGGCGGCGATTTTCTCTTTTTTATGCAGAGGCGTCATTCGCCCGGAGAGAAAGTATAATTCGCCTTCATGAACCTCGCCGCACAACCGCCGGTAAACTTCAGCAGCATCCCGTACAGTGTTTAAAATGGCCGCCGTGGAACCGCAAGTGTTGTAGGACTTAAGCACTTTTTCGGCCAGGGAATTTTCATCCTCAGTATCACCGACTTCCACCTGGTAGCGATTTGAAACAGGTTCAGCCCGGCCCAGGGAAACCACCCGGCCAAAAACTCCACCGTCGGTGCGGGGCATGGTGGCGGTGACAAACAAAAATTTCGAGCCAAGTTCGGCAGTAGCAGCTTCAGCCAACGCCAGAAAAAGGTTCCAGGCGTCAGCGTTGATGATCTGAGGTTCGTCTACAATTACAAAGGCATTCCTCAGGCCGACCAGCCGCAGGGTATTTTGGGCACGGTAAGGAAAGAGGGCCAGGAAGAGCTGGTTGAAGGTGGTGGCCACCACCGGCGCCTGCCAGGTTTCCAGGAGCAGGTCTTCCGCCAGTTCATGCTCCACCAGACCCTGCAGGACGGAGAGGTGGTGGTGGGTGAGCACGGGAAGCCCGCTGGCCCTTTTTATTTCCAGTGCTGCCTGGGATAAAATGGAGAGATAAGGCGCTACGTAGATAATCCTCCTGCACAGGCCCCTCGCGACGGCCCGGAGGGCTACGGAGAGGGCGGCCATGGTCTTGCCGTAACCCGTGGGCAGTTCCAGGGTGAACATTTTCTCCCGCTCTTCTTTCAGAAAACTCTCCACCGCAATCTGGCGCCATTTTTCCCTGACCTCCAGAATTGACCGGTCGGCCTGCCCGGTCATTTCACTCCTGCGTCCGCTGCAATACCGCTGGATGCTGTCCAAGGCCGAGACGGCCCGGGCCGGAGTCAGGAAATTATTATCGTCAGCGAGGAAATCGCCGGCGTGCAGGCGGTCTGCAGTGATCAGGCGGGAATTCTCTTGCTGGAGACAGAGGCGCGCACCTATCTCGTAAGGATTTCCCTCCTTTAACAATTTTTCCACCCAGGTGGCCATCTCAGTGGCCCACCTGGGCCAGCAATCTGGGCCGGCTATGGAGGATATTTTTTCCACCAAAGACTGTGGCTTCTTATTGTACATTTGCAACCTGTCATCAATTTCCGGAAAGTAAAGTGCCACCAGATTCAGCAAACCCGGAACGTCCACCTCCATAATCTCGGTGGGTGCAATGATTCCGGTCCATGGCGGAAAATCTCCGTTTACATCCTCGATCCTGCCGTGGTGGTTGTACAGGAATTGGGTCAGGTTGACGGCCAGGTGGCACAGTCTCTTTCTCTCCTGCCTGGCAGGCTGCCAGACTTCCAGAAGGTCGGCAAAAAGAGCGGCAAAGAGCATGGCCCCCGCAAAGGCGTGGGGCATGCCTTTTTTGGTCTTCCCCTGAATATAGTTCTGCCAGGGTCTGCTGCTTTTCCCCGCGTCGTGCAACAGCCCTGCCAAAAACCTGAGCCGCTCTGGGCGGTCTCCGGCCGTGCTGCCACAGGCCTCAGCCACGGCCAACAGGTGCTCCTTTAGAGGGTATGTTTTGCCACCATCGGCCGGTCGGGCGATACATTCTTCCAGCGGGAAGCCTTTTACCACAGGCATACCACCTTGCCCTCAGGCAATTTCAAAAATTTACAGGCGATTTCCGGTACCTTTCGGACTTTTACTTTAAGAGGCTTGCCATTTACTTCGTAAATGACATTCAACGTCCGTTCAAAAAACCGGCCGCCGACGTGGCGGTAGGGAAGGGCCCTGGCCACGGCGTAATTACCTCCCGGCTCAACTAAAATTTCTTGAATAACCCCCTGAGGCACCACAGATGAACAGGGCAAAGGCTCCTCTTCACCAGGAGCTACCTCCAGCAGCGGATAAAGGCCGTGAAAAACCGGGAAGGTAAGGCAGTAGGCCGACCCCAGGTAAGTATGGTAAACGCTTTGTCCCGTCCGGATCCGCTCTGCAAGTTCACCCAGCCTGCTGCCGGTGTAATATACCAGGTAGTGGGGCGACACCACCAGTTCAATAGTAGTCAGCCTGTTAAAAGAATCTCCCCCACCCCCGGTGAAGCCCTTCCCGTGCATGGACATCTGGGCACATACTGTACGCACCGGCTTCAACAGGGAAAGACCCACAAAGTGTTCTTCATGCAAAAAGGCCGCTCCTGCTTCGTCATCAAAGTCCAGACCCAGCACCGAAGCCAGCAGGCCGTGGATTGTGGGCCTGGGGGGGAAAGGGTAGGTAGCATGGGTAGCGGTAGTATCGGGTTGACGAAAATGAGCCAGGGAGCCTTTAATGCTAAAAACCAGTACTTGGTCATACATGCCTTCTGTCAACCTCCTTACGCGAGGCACCTACCACATTTTCAACTCTTCCCCCGGCAATTCACCTTTTGTCTTTAAGCCTGGAGTTTTTATCCAGCGCACCCTGGCAATCTTGTCGCAGTGAGGGCTGTTACTGCCGATGAGGCCGGCTAATTTTGAAATATCCAGGGTCACTTCCTCCAGGGATGTGGGCGGCTGTCCACCAAGCCAGGCCTCTCGCCCCGGCTCCAGGTTGAGGTATTCCTCCAGGTAACCGATGCGGAAAAACCTGTCTTTATATTCCACGTGAATTAACAAGAGAGGCTGCTGAATGCCCCGGCCGCGGGCCTGCCTGTGCAATGTGCCCTTCCAGAGTCCCTCCAGCAGCAGCTCCAGGTCGTCCTCGCTCATTTTAGTCTCTTCCGCTATGGAGGCATTGATCACTCCCGGCATGGCAAAGACGGCAAAGGGCAGAGTGTAAGTGGTCCAGATGGTACCCTGTTCTTTCCCTTCATCTTCACCGGCATCACTAACGTCACGACTAGGCATGACCACCGTTCCCTGGACATACCTGGTTTCCACCGGGTGCAGGGAATGTGCCCAGCCAAACTGAACCGGGCCGGTCTTATGAAAACTCTTTTTGGACACACTGAAAACGGCACCAAAAACCCGCATATCGAAGGCAGACTCCAGTAAGGCAGCAGGCTTGTCCGGGTGATCCTTGCGGCCCGCCCTTTCCAAAATGGCCTCCGCCAGCCGGTCCCGCCCCAGCAGCTTGCCATCGGGCGTTCTCTCTTCCCGGCAGAAAACGTAGTAGCTGCCGCCCTTACCGCCCCCGTCCGGGTATTTGGCCAATACATAGTCCCGCACGTCCCTTTTAATGCTGACGTCGGAAAGGGATATCCTGCCGTCGTCCTCACCGAAAATGCGCCTGGCGTCGGAGTCATTCAAGGGGTCCCGGTTTGGTATCCCGTCCTTCACAGCCTTGACAAACAAAATTTCCCCACTGTTAACTGCCATTTAAATAGTCCCCCTTTTTAATTTAGTGTTAATTTTGCAAACCTATTCAGCAGACAATAGTGATTGGTCATCTAATAAGAATAATAAGAAGCGATGTTACTTTAACTTCCCTATTTATCGGCCTCGGGGGCCAGCATATAGCCGCTCCAAAAGGCACCCATAAACTCATCCCGGTTTCTTTCCACCTGCTGGCGTAGACGTCTGAATTCGCTCTCCACCACCCCGGCGCGGCGTCGAAAATCATCAGGCATATTGATGTCCAGCTTAAAGGCATATTCCTGAAAGCGGCTTAGGGCCTTGCGCCAGACCATGTCCGGAGTTAGCCTGGAACCAAAAGTCATTACCCGGTGTTTGATAAAATCCTTTCCCTCTGGCTTTTTTTCCTTACCCCCACCGGTATTATAATAATACCAGCGCCCAAAACGGTTGGTGAGGTACCCAGCAGCAAAGCCCAGTTCTTCCACACTACTGAAAGTTAATTGGTCAGGTGCTGTTTTGGTGATCTTGTCCAGCATTTGACGCCAGTCTGGCACAGCGGAACCCTCCTTTAAAATCTCTTTGCTATAGAAGTTCAAAAATCTCCTGAAAGCCAGGTAAAAAGCCACCTCTTCCCTTAAACTCCAGAAAGAACTGTCGTCAGACCGGCCGGCATAACCGTTCATACGCAGAGCAGCCCCCCGCATAAACCTTTCCCTGCTCAACGGCCGCCGGTTTAAAACAGACTGCAGGGTGTGCCACAGGTAGCCGCCGCCATAGGCCCTAATTAAGATATATACTAAGGAGCGGTAATTGTCCGCCGTGAAGTCGGCTTCTGTAACGGCTATCTTTCGCTTGACTTCCGCCGCCTCGTCGGCCACCTGGGGCATATAGTCGGCCAGAATTCTCACCGTGGAAGGCAGCACATCCTCGATCACCGCCCGCAGCTGAACATCGGCCTGGGATGCCTGGTAGTAAACGATGGTCAGGCGGTAATCGTCGCTGTTGAAGTCACCGGGTAAAACAGCTTCAAAACCGGTGATAGCGGCAAGGGCCAGGTCGTTTTTATCCTTGCGCATGTTTTTGCTGCGAAAGGCATCCAGAGCCTCCTTCAGCATCTCCCCGCTCTCAGCAACGTCTATTCCTCTCCGGAAGGGTAAAATGAGGGCGCAGCCGTAGATGGCTGGAGGTCTGGCTTTGGACTTTTTGGCTGCATCCCTGCCGGCTGCCGAGGCCACCGGGAGAAAAAGCTCTTTTGTGAGATAATAAGGTAAAGGAGATGAAATCTCACTGAATATACCTGCTCCCATGATCAAGGAGGAATAGCACGACCGGCACAAGGCTCCCACTGCTCCGGCCAGATCCGGCTCGTCACCCCGGAATTTCTCCGAAAGGGGTGCGTCCCAGGTATAACTCAGCCAGTTCCAGGCTTTACAATAAGGTGAAACCGCCTCTTCCTGCCTGCCGCAGATAGAGCATTTTTCCCGCCGTCCCTTCTCCATCCCCTCGGCCATCTTGGACTCCCAAAAGTACTTCTCTAACCTGGCAATGTCGGCGACGATATATTTACCCGGAAAGAGTATACTTTCACCTACCAGGATGTACTGGCGGTCGCCCTTTACCGGCGCTCTATTAACATAAAGATAAGGACCGCCGCTATCAGGAAATATCAGGGCAATCAGGGCGTACCCCTGATTCTCCTTAGTTATCACTTTTTCGTTCACTTTTTCTATCAAGCCGCTAACCTGTCTGGCAATGGCATCTAGATCACTACCAGCTATGTCTACAGGCAAGTTGAGGGTTTTATCCAGCCTCTTGCGGAGAAACCTGGCTACCTCGTCTGAGATCGTCATTTTGGATACACTATTGGGGTAAGCCGGGTATACGGCTACTCCGTAGCGCCCCTGGGGCACGGTGGGATTGCCTCCGGAAGCCAGGGCATAGGGCAGGGCTAGGCCGCGAGCGGTATCCGCTACGAATGCCGCCTTTTTTTTCTTGCCGCCTTTCTTTTTTCCCCCACCCTCTACTTCATCATATCCTCCCCAGGTCATGAGGGGCAAGATAGCGTACTTCAGCCGTTCTTCCTCGCGAGCTAACTCAACAACGATGACATTTTCGAGAAACCTTCCGTCAGTAGAGACATCCGTAACCTGGTGGAGTGTCTCGGCAGCTGTCATGCCGTGAGCCAGGAAAGGTCCACCGATAGAAACCAATTTCTCTAGAAACACCCATTTCACCACCTTTTAAATAAAGTTAGCTGGCAAAAAGCCTTTACTGCTCCTTACAGTTATAAACAACATCCTGCCTTGCGGCCCGATTTTGTCTACCGCACAGGCCAACATATTTGTATAACCAATTTCTTTCCAGTTAACGACCTTATCACTGAAAAACTCTCATATAATAAATTTTTAAATTGTTTCTGTTGTTAAGGATCTGCTTTACTTCAAGATTATTTTTGTAGTAAAATATTGTCAAGTCCCAATTTTTCTTTATCTTAATAAATGTGCCATGTGGCTAGAACAATCTAAATTATAATCTTACGGCTCTTCAGCTAACTACATTGTTAATAGCCTACCTTCTAAGGGATTGAAACAATTGCTTCTGCTGTTGCTGTATAGCCTACCTATAAGGATTAAATAAAAAATTTCAAAGGAGAAGTTTTCAGATGCTAGACAAAACCCGCCGAAAAGCCCTTTTCTGGAGCGTGCCTGAAGATGTTTTAGAAAACCCGGATTTTGCCACGTGGCGGACTAAAACAATCCTTTGCGAGGGACTGGCAGGCGACATCAGCCTGCTTGACAAACAGCATATCGAACAGGCTCTCGCCCAAAGATTTCTTCCTGTTCGTATCAAAAAACTCTGGTCCGAGTATTTTGAATCCGAAGCGGAAAGAAAGGAATCCGATATGAAACTTACCGCGCTTCAGAAAAAAACTCTCAAAATTTTTTCCAGGGTTAACAAACATGGTGATTTTTACTTCACCGGAGGTACTGCTCTCGCCGTTTGTTACCTCCGCCACCGGGAGTCGGATGACCTGGATTTCTTTACCGGTGAACCCACTTCTCTCAACCCAACAGCGCGGGATTTCGAAAAAACTTTGCGTTCAGCGGGGCTGAATGTACAGATTGAAAGACGGCAGGCCACCTTCGTCAGGTTCTTGATCGAACAAGAGCTAAAAGTAGACATGGCCCTGGATGCCCCCTTCCGGCTCAAGCCGCCGGTACAATCAAACATCGAAGGAATCAAGGTGCCCGTGGACGACCTGGAAGATATTGCGGCCAATAAAATGCTGGCACTCTTCGGCCGGGCCGAGCCCCGTGATTTTGTCGACGTTTATTTTTTGGCAAAAGAATACTTCGACTTCATGGAGATGGTACAAATGGCGGCGAAAAAAGACACCGGCTTTGATTTGTACTGGCTTGCCGCGGCCATGCAGGAGGCGGAGAAAATAAGCCTGCTGCCGGTTAAAATGCACAAACCGTTCGACCTCTCAGACATGAAAAATTTCTTCAAAGAACAGCGACTCAAGTTACTCAGGCGTATCGTTGAACAAAAGAACAATTAAACTACTGGCTCCCCTTCCGTCCCACCACCTTCTCCACGCACCCGTACCCCTGGCTCCCCTTGCCCCCAAGGCCGGCGTCCAGGGCCATCTGCAGCAGTTCCCGGGGACCGTTGAGCTTCAGGCGGCAGGTGTAGCCCTTCACCACGGTGCCCTTGTACGTAGTCACGTGCAGGCGGGGCCGGTCCAGGGGGCGCGCCCGGACGTTTCCTTCCGGCGGCCGGCTACGGTAGAAGGCCTCGTATTTTTTGGCCAGGTTGGCTGTGATCAATTTGTCGAACTCCCCCTCTCCCGGCTGGTAATAACAGGTGTACTTGCCGCCTTCCGGACGCAGGAGGGTGCTGTAGGCCACCACCGGGGAAAGGGTGCGCACGGTCAAAACCTCGCCGTCCGCCACCTGCTCGTCAAAACGGATTTCGTCAATCAACAGCAGCGATTGCCCGACCTGAATTTGACCCCTGGTGAGCAAATTATTGATCAGAGCCAGGAAAAATCCCATATCCGGGGAAGTAATCACGAAAGATATTTCTTCGGGAAAACTAATTGTTCCCGCCGTTTTATCCAGGATAAACCGGCCCATCAGCCTCGAAAAAGAAAACATTTTAAAGCTGCGTTTGCCGGCGGCAAAACCCTCATTATGAAGACGTGCGGCCATTTCTTCCGGCAGCACGGCATAAATGGCGGCCTGGATTAGATAATTGTAATGAATGGGTATGGCCGGCGAAGACGGATCCATTCTCATTTTCAGGTATGCATGCAAGACTTTGCCTCCCATATCGTCCTGTTATTAGAAAAAGTATAGCCTGCTGTGACAGCGCTGCCGAGAGCGGCGGATAACATTTTTACTGGTAGCGGGTTACTATATGACCAGCTCACAGCAGCCGTAGCCCTGGGAATTTTTTGCCCCCAGGCCGGCATCCAGGGCCACCTGCAGCAGTTCCGGGTCCCCGTTCAAGTAGTACTCGCCCAGCCACCCCTTGACGATGGTGTCCTTGTAGCGGGTTATCTTGAAGTCTTTTTCCCTGACCTCCGCCGGCCTTATATCGAAGCCGTCTGCTTCCGCCCGGCGCCCGTGAATCAGCAGGTGCTTTTTTGCCAGGTTGGCACCGATGAGTTCCGCAAAGCGCGGCTCGAAGGGGGAATAGTAGTAAGTATAGGAACGCCCGTTTTCCGCTCCGGCCGTGCTGTACATGACCACCGGAGAAAGCATTCTCACCCGGATGGAGCTGGAGCTCACCCGGGGGCTGGCCGCGGCCATCTCCTTCACCTCCAGCCTGGCATCGCCAAGGCGGACCTGCCCCTGCTGCAGGAAGCCGTTGCCCAGTTCCTGCAGGATAAAGGAAATGGGAGAGCAAATGACCAGCTGCAGGGGCGGTACAAAAACTATTGAGCCACCGGCCCGGTCGAAGCGGGCCGACCTGCCCATCAGGCGGGAAAAAGTGAACAGCTTAAAGCGCCGTTTTTCCAGGGGAAAGCCATGCTCGTGCAGGTAGCGGCGCAGGGCAGGGTTTTGCATCTGCCGGTAGATCAAACCCTGCAGCAGGACGCCGTAGTGTACCGGAACGGCCACCTCGGACGGGGCGTGGAAGGTAACGGTGAGTTGCAAAGGTGATTCCCCTCATTTCCGTTAAATTACTCTCAAATCAGTCAACAAGACTCGCCAGCAAATCTTTATACCAGGACTTTTCTCTTGACTGTTTTTCCCGGCCGGCCTCTTTCACTTTGGCTATAATAGCTTCTGCTATGCGGCGCTTTTGCTCCGCATTTATCTCAATACTTTTCCACTGCTCGTAAAATGCATGGATCCGCCCGGCAACCTCCGGATTCTTTAACGCCTTGATCTGGCCAATTAATTGATCAGCTTTCTCTTGATCTTTATCCGTGACAATAGGAGCTGGTTTCAACTTTAACCGTCCGTAACCGCTGGATGTTTTTGCTCCTACCCCCAGCTCAAGAAAGGCATATTGCAGAATTTCAAATACTGCGTTTGTCCAGGCAGCAGGGCCCGCTACCGCCACCAGGTATTTGCCCGTGGCCGAAAGAAACGGAACCGGGTTAGGACTGTCCCAGTCAGCCGGCGGCAGGTTGCCCTTTTTGTAATAATCCTTGTGATGGACAGTGATCACGTCAGGATACGAATGACCGGTCCCCGGCAAGGGCAGCGCGTCGAAAAAAATGATATAGCCGGCATTGTCTGTGTCGCCAAAAACCGTTTTATACGCGGGATTATCCACTTGCCAGTCATCTCCCAGGTATTGACGGGCAAAACTGGCGGCCATTCCTTTGATGGCGCTGCCCGGTATATAAGGCACACCATACGTGTGGTGCAGGGCAACCGATGTTTCCAGGACGCTCTCCTCACCCAGGCCCACAGCCATACGTCCCAAAACTTCCGCCACCCGGCATTGTGCGCCATAATTAAGCAGCGTTCCCTCCCAGCGTTTGAACCAGAGCGAGTATTCATCCGGCTCTTTTATGCCAGCCACGTCGTCGACCAGCAAGCGGCGGCTCTTCTTATCGTCTTCGGCCTGATTGCGGATGAATTTGTCCAGCCAGAGCCCCGCATTGGTTGTAGATGCCTCTTTTAAGCTCAAGTTAACGAGACAGTTCCGCCTGCTGCTCATTTGGTTCCGTCCTCCTCCGCCGCGCCCGACTCCACACTCAGCACCGACTGGGCAAACCGCTTGTACCAGGTCAAGGCGGCAAGAACTTTGCGTGTCAGGAGCATGTATTCAGGGAGTTCAGCCCCACGGCTGGACTCAAGTAAGGCTTCTTTTCCTTTAAAATCTAAAACAATTGCAATGTCTTCAAGCAGTTTTTTCCCGCCGGCATCACCCCTGGCTTCTACAAACGCAAGCGCCTGGGCCAGTCCCGCCGTGCGGATGAGCACCGGCAGCCTGTGCGACATGGAGCCGTACTTTTTGCACTTGTCCTTGTCTTCTTTATCTGCCAGTTGTTTCACCTGTTGATAAATCCTGGCGGCATACTCCTGGTTGCGGGTCAGCACAGCTAATTCCACCTCCTGCCATCTGCAGGCGGCACAGGCCGCGCCCGACCGTCGCCTTGCCGCCCAACTGCAGCGGTTTTTTCATTAATCCTTCAAGGGTATTAAATACTTCCCCCGGTCCTGCCTTCACCGTGGTTGCGAAAACCAGCCCTGAAAGAATTGTCTCTGCCGGCAGGGCTTCCTCATACCAGAGGGCGTTGTTTTCCACCGTTTTGGCATCTTCGCGCAATCTTATGCGGGCAAAGACTTCAGTTGCGGTTTCAAGCAGGAAGCCCATCACATCGTCATGCACGACACAAAAACGCGCGGCCAGCATCTTCTGCCAGTCAGTGTCACCCGGGAAAATTCGCTTGCCAATCCATTCAGCCCACGCACGCACATTTTCATCTGGCACGGCGGTAAAATCCAGGTCCTCAAAAATGACCTTCTGATCATCCAGCGTAATCGTGCACTCATCATTAGTTACATGGCAGTTGCCTATAGAACCGGGAAGAGAAATTTCCGGTATTTTATCAAAACCAATAACATTTTCTGCATCCCGAAGACAGCGGCGCAAAATGTAAGGCGAGGTGACCCACGCAAACGTTCCCTTAAGGCTCCGGACTGGCAGCAGGAGCAACCGCTGGTCCGAAAACTGGACCGAGCCGGCATGTTCGTGGGCGCTGTCTTTGTCAGGACCAAAAACTTTTTTCCGTGTCTCGCTGTTCTTGCATTCGTCGCGCAGCACTCCTTTCAGAGAAGAGCCGGGAAGATAAGGCAGGCCTGTAGCCTTTTCGCGGGCCACCGGGAGATCGATCGCCCCGGCGCCCTGCCCGGTTCCCGCGTGCAGGGGGGAAAGCGCTAGTAAGAAAAGCATGCGTGCTTCCATCAAGTTGACCTCCTCATCAGATTCTCTTTAAAAAAGCCTGTAAGACATCCCGTTCACCATTGAGCGGCGGAATATTTTGCGCCTCGTTAACATCAATCATTGCCTCAACTGGCCAGCTTTCCTCGGACCCTTCCTCCTTCTCAAGAACCAGGCCGCCTGGAACCATACCCACACCTGTCCCCTCCAGGACCATTGCCAGCCCCACTGCGCCATCCCTACAGGCAAGCGGCCTTAAAATCAGAGGGCTAGCCAGACGATCGCAGTCTTGTTCTCCACACGTTAATTTAGTATCACAAGGATCACCCGCATCCCTATCCTTGAAGTGAAACACAACCGGCAACCCGAAGGCCGCCCGCGGGAACTTGCCAATATTAGAAAGCGGCACGGCGTGCCTGCTGCATTGACAGCCCGTAAGTCTTCTGATTTCGTCCGGTTCGGGCCACCGGCTGCGCCCAGACTGCCGTGGGGATCCTCCTGAACGGCTCTGACGAAAGTTCCTTAGATGCCTGATCAAGTAATCCCAGGCAGCTTTGGGCTCCGCGTGTCTACCCGTTATTTTCATTTGAGGCTCCAGGGAAAGATGCGGTACGCCGTCGGGCCACATCCCGCTCATAACATGCTTTTCCAGGGCCTGACGAATTTCGGCCTCAATCTGGGCGGCTCCTGGTTGGGTTATTGGCTTCCCGTCGACGCTTACCAGCTTCAAGGCCCCAAAGCCGCGCCGCGTGCGGGCGCCAACACCCCCGAAAGTTTCCCAAGCCCAGAGCGCAGCTTCCACCTCCTGCTGCTGTTTATCAGGGTAAGTAATTTTCAAAGTAAAGCTTACATTAGTACGAACAGTTTTAGTTTTCATGCCGATGCCGCCGGCACGGATTTCTTCTTCTGAAGGCTGCAATGGAAATGCTGCATATGGTAAGGCCACAGATTCTTTTGCTTTGAGTCTGGGTTTTGGCCGACCCGTACGGTTATCCGCTACAACCTCAAACGGTTGTTCAGACTCGCCTGCGTGCCATGTTAACAATACCACATCAACCTGGGACGGCAATGCTTTCTTCTCCGTACTGGTCGCTCCCCAGAGTTTGTCCTCCGCCTCTCTCATCTCCGCCAGGTTGCCGTTGAAGCGGCCGCCCCGGCAGGCGCGCCACCAAAAACGCAGCTGCCCCCGGATTTCCGTACCGCGGACCACTGTAATGGGGTCAGCCTCACCGGGATTAACGCCGCCACCAAACAATGGGGTAATCAACTCGTAACAGCGTACCTGGGTTATCATCTTTATCTCTTCATCGCCTCTTTTAAGACGGTCAAGCCGGGGCTTGACCGGGGGCGGCAATTCCTTCGGCAGTTCTCTCATGTTTACTATCACACCTCCATCCGGTGTAGATTACCATCCCATACTCCGGTAACAGCCAGGCCAAACCCGTCGCGGCGATCCTGCTCCCCGTCGCTTACGCAGGTCAGCCAAATGCTGTCTACCCATCTTTTGATCGCTGCGCTGTCACCGTTAAGTTTCAGGAAATATACGGTGCCAGCCGGCGCCAAGCGGCGGGTGGGTTTGCGTCTACCTTTTCCCTCTAAATCCCAGCCTGAGACAGTCTGGTGCCTCTTGAGGGCCGCCGCCTGCAAATAAGGCCGCACACCCTCCCATTCTTCAAGAAGCCGGGATGGTTTCCAGCCTGCCCCGAAATGCGCCGGTGTAAGCAATATCAGGCGGCAGTGTCCCAGGGCGGCTATTTTTTCTTTTAAGGCTTCCGGACAGGAGGGAAGCACCTGGTTGCTTTGCCGCCAGAAGGCCAGGCGGCGCTCGCCGCCCAAAGGAGCGATCCCCGGCTTAAGGTTGGGAGCATCCGCGGCCGCCGCCAGCCCCAAGCGGCGCACCCTGGAAAGTATACCGCCATCGGCATGGTCCTCCACCGGACAAGCAAACTCCAGACCCCGCGTTTGGAAGAGAGCCCCTTTCTCTTCATCTGCCGTCTGCGTATCCGGCCGTATGCTCGCGTGCATCCGCACCTCCTGGACGGGGCCGTTATGACCCACTTCAACAAGTTGAACATCACCATCAAAGGGATCCACAAGCCATTTTTCAAATAATTTCCAATACCAATAGGCTGGTGTTTTACTGAACGGTTTACGGGGGTCCCGATCGGGCATTCCAACAGGCGCCAAAGAATCTTCCGGCAGGTTTGTGTGTGATCCCGGCGGCAATTGTAGTGGAGTGAGTTGCCTGATTGCCGCTTTGGTAAAATCAGACGGCACAAGTTCAAAAAAAAGCGCGTCAGCGGGCGCCGGAACCAGCCACCTGTCAATGTCCCCTGTTCCGGCATCCAATTCCACCAGCAGCGGCCCCAGGACCTCTATCTTTTTCAAACGGGGAATTTCAGCTGGCTGAAAGCGACCCGAGGCATCGAGTCCGTCCCGTGTGCGGACAGCCCCGGCAATGGTCGATGGAAACGGAAAAGCCAGGGTAAAGGCCCGGGCGCCGGGCACAGGCCCAAACGGGCGCCCGTCGCGGGCAATAAGGGGATCACGGGGTTCAATGACCCATACCTTCATTTTTTCACCACCTCGCCGGTTGAGACTGGGAACTGGGGCGCTCCTGCCAGTTCCATGGCAACGGCGAACTCCCTGGCAATAATGAGGCCATCCGCCAGTTGCTTGAGTTTTTCAAAGGAAAACTTGTCGCTCTCAAGTAAGGACTCCAACCCCGCCAACACTTCCTCCGCCATGCGTTCAGTACCGCGCCGGGCTTTTTTGCGGCGTAGAATACGTTTGGCTTCCGCGCAAGCTGCTTCTTGAAGCGTACCCTTTAACTCTTCATTTCGTGTTTCAAGCCGCCTGGCCAGATCGTACAACTCATAAGCGGCACCGTCAGGAACGTCTTCATTGCGATGTAAGTTAATAAGCCATTTTAACTGCCGATCCAGGTCCCCCCAGGTGCCTTTAACCATCCTCTCTGAACCGCTCCGCTTGCTCAATGTCACCGCCAGGGCGTTTTTGCCGGGCACGGATTTGGCCGCCTTCTCCGCACTGCGCGCCAGCTCAAGGACGTCGGAGAGAGGTTCGAGATGATGAGCAACAGCAATGCCAACCGAAAGTGTCGGTGATATTTCCTCCCCGCCGTCCTCTCCCTTAAACCCGGCAAGCCGCTCCCGGAATGTTTTGGATAACCTACAGGCACAGTCGAGCACTTTGTGCAAAGGTACTAAAGCCAGGACGTCGTCGCCGCCGGAATATATAAGGGATCCATTGTTCTCTTTCACTATCCGGCGCGCTTCCAGGGCAAAGCTGCTCTGGCTCCGTGAGAGCTCCCGGTGTTTTTCGGGAGTTTTCTGGGCGTCGATTACCTTGCCCATGTGATCGCCGTCAGCGCATAGAAGCGCGTAGTAAGGCAGCGGTTTTTTATCGCCGAAGGCTTTTTTCAGAAACTCACGCAGCGCTTTTTGGGCTATCTGTATCTTTTCCTTCTCCTGGAAGAAAAACTCGCGGAACCGCTCTTCGTACAATAAATGGCCGTCGTTAGGACCAAACACGGGGTGGGGTGGCCGTACCGTCTCCAGATCACCCGGCGGAATGCCGAGTTCTTTCAATTTGCCGACATACTCTTCCACAAGCGGCCGGTGCTGTCCGGTAAGCCGTTCCAGCAATGGAAGTGCTGCAACGTGGGAAGTGCTGAAAAAATACTCCTCCCTTCCCCGTTTGCCGTGACGCTTTAGCAGGCATACCCCGCACAAATACTCGCCGCGCTGCACGCGGTAACTCTTATAAAGCTTGTCATCGTTCATCTGTTTGTAAATGGTTTCAGCAATAACCGACTCCCGGCACCCGTCAAGGGAACATTTGGGCTCGCTCGAACCCCAACTTACCTGGGCAAAATCGCGCGTTGCCTTCCGGGCGCTGAGGACGGCTTCAGCAAAATCGCGCGCCTGTTTGTAATTACCATTTAAAGGATACGAAGCCCAAAAGAACTCAATAAAGTCTTTCACCTGCTGTACGGCCACTTCACGTTCAAAGCCATTGATTCCCCTGAACACATCATTGGACAATTCATCCAAGCGCCTGTTAATAGATTCTTTGACGGCATCACCTAACTCAACAGGATTGCAGCTGACCACGGCAACCACCTTATTAGGCGCGCTAAAATCAAATGACTTCAACTGCTCCAGGCTGTCCCCTTCAGAAGCCGGAAATATAAGGCATGATGAATCACCCCCGTTATACCGGACAACTTCCAATGCGGCCGTTTTTGCCAGTTCACTCAACAGCCAAGAGCCGTACCACAGATCGTGACTGCGCCGCGCTGTGGCAATGAAATCCTGCACCGGGCCGATGTGAAAAGTGACCAGGTGTGTCCCATTCATTGGCCCATCCTTCCTCCTTTCTTTAAAAGCTCTCTGAACATCTCTTTTTCAGCATCTCGGTTTTTATCAGCGCCCTTTTCTTGACTCTTCGCGCACTGCCTGGAGGTTTACTATTTCCGCCATCTCAAATTGAGGCGGTACGCTGTTTGTAACCGGACGCAGGCGTACCACCGCCGGAAAATAACCGCACCTTCCGTGCAGTTCTGCGAGAAGCGTTACGGCACTGATGCTTAGAGACGGTGGATTAACGATTAGCGGTGTTGTCTGCCACTCCTGAGGCGTAAGCCCGGTCCTATCCGCCATGGCCACGATTTGTGGGACAATGGGTTGCTGGGGATCGATCTGGGCGCTAACTTCGATGACCCGCTCTACTTTTTTCTGTACAAACTCCTCAAGTTGCCGCAACTGCTCATAGGTAAAGGGATGAGAAAAGTTAATGAGAACCAAGAACATCTAGCCTCCTAATGCTTTCTTTACTTTATCGACCAGCTTTCTTCGATCTCCTTCCGATAATTCTCCGTCTTGTGCTGAAGGAAGCTCAATTACTGTGATCCGGTGGGCATCGGCAAGCTGCCGGTTGTTTTGCTCGTATTCCCGGTCTAAGATGAGAAACTTTTCAGTATAAGTCCCAAGAAAGCGCTGCTCGGCAGCGGCTATAATTTGCTCGATACCCTCCTTACCCCTAGCCTTTTTACCAGTTTTAACTTCAGCAATTCCCACGCAGTTGCCGCAACGAAGAACGAGATCAATTTCGAGGCCACCCAGCCGAGGCACTGGTTTCACCGAATTCTTCACTTCGTCAAGTTCTGCCTTTAACACTGCATGTACCATTTTTTCAAACTCATTCTTAAATTCATTAGTTTCAGTATAATTATCGTGATATGCTTTAATGTATAAATCAATATCTAGAACAGGAGGAATCTCGCTTTCATTCTTTAGTTCCGGACCACGCTCAGTAAACTGATAACAATAAACTACGCTTTTCTTTCCTTCGCTCTGCACATAAAGAAAAGGACAGGAAAATTGCTCCGCCAGGCGATAGGCCACCAGTGCCATGGGCTTGGTGCCGCCTGTAAGATTAAAAATAATTTTACTGTGTTCCCATCTTTTCTTTTTTATATATGCCTTTAATTTGCTTTCAATATCGACCATGTCATAAGGAGCAACATTTACAGGCTCGTCCTCAACTGAAACATTGCGGTCCTTAAGCACAGAACACAGGCGCCCGCTAATATTTTCAGTGCGATCAGTACAAACCCACACCGCATGCAATGGCTTCGCGTAAAGCACAGCCAGTAAATTCGGTATTGGCTGTTCGCCAACTAAAGAAATCATTATTGTCTCATTCATAGCTTCTATCACCCATTCTAATTTTCAGTATTTTTCTCCATTGTGTTGACCATCTAGCTCTTAACCCTATTACTTCGCTTCCTCCACCAGCGTAAAATACGGTGCGAACTCGGCAATCAGCCTGTGCCGGTCCACATTGCCTTCAGGATAACCCAGCCACTCCCGGAACTTTTCGTAAACCCCCCGGAGCTGGTTGGCCACCGTTTGCTCACGCTTGTAAAGGGCCCCGGCAATGGCGGCATTATCCATTCCCTGACAGGCCAGCCGGACCACCTCCCTCTCGGCACGCGTCAGCCACCGTTCGATAAACTCACGCTGCCGTTTTACCCGGCTGGCCCGGCTTAATTTTTCCTGCCAGGCCATCACCTCGGCAGGGTCTTTCAGCTCGGCCACGGCCTGCATCAGCATGCCTGCCTCGTTCCAGCGCAGGACGGGCACGGGCACCAGCCAGACCCCTTTATCAGGAGGAAGGTGCAGTTGCCGGCCGGCGCCGGGCTGCCAGCCCTCTGTAATCAAATGCCAGACATAATCATCCGGCCCGAAAAGAAGCTGGGCAACCACCATGCCCATTATCCCCATGACCTTGCGGCCGCCGGACACGCAAAGATGCACAACGCGTCCGGCCTGGCGGAGATGGCGCACTTCGGTGTACAAAACGCGCAGCAGGCTTTGCAGCTCTTCATCGGTGCAAAAATCGCCTGTCATTCCTTCTGCCGAAGCAACCGCAACGGCCCTTAGCTTAATGCCGGGATACGCTTCCCTTTTAAATTCCTCTTCAATAATTACCAGAGCTTCCTGCACTCTGGGGGTTTTAGTGTAGATTACCACCGTTTCACCGATGGTCCAGCCGCCAGCCAGCAGCAGGTCCAGCGTAATGGTCACCACCTGCGGCTCCACGCCCAGGGTGGCCACCAGTGCCGCGGTCCGGCGGTTTCGTTTACCCGGTGGACTGGATTGACCCATACAAATTCACCTTCCCGCAAATTAAAAACTGTTTCCGGCCATGCAGGCAAAATCTGCTGTAAGCTTACACCGGCGGAAAAGGTCCTGGAACAAGAATGTCTATATTCCAACCTACACCGCAGCGGCCGCCTTTACCAGTACCATAGCATACCAATTTATCTGGTAATGTTCTACTATATTCGTATTGATTATTCATTTTTAGCGTTCATTGCCAGAAACTACAAACCTCTATTTCGACAAATGACTGTATAATCCTGCCAAAAATTATCATTTAGATGCAAATCCCGCCTCTTTTTACCGTTATAAAAACAAAAACCCGCCAGTTACGGCGGGGAAGCAGGGGGAAAGGTCTAAAAAAATCCTACCATAAATTACAGAAAATAAACAGACTTAAATTTAAAAATTGCAAAAATTTTCTTAAAAATAATTTTTTTATATTAAACCTTGAAAAAATTTATGATTGAAAGATTCAGGATAACTTATGATTCCTTTCATTAACGCCAATACCATATAAAGGGATTTTCCCCTGCGGTGTAGAATAATTGCTTTAACCAAACCTATAGAGGTGGGAACCGTGGCAATCGGGAACAAGCTCCGCCAGGCGCGGGAAAATCTGTCGCTTACGCTGGAAGACATCGAAAGCACAACCAAAATCCGCCGGAAATACCTGGAGGCCTTAGAAAACGAGCAGTTCGGCATTCTCCCCGGCCGGGTTTACGCGCGCTGTTTCTTGAACACCTACGCCCGCTTTCTGGGCTTGAACACAAAGGAAATCATACAGAAGTACGACCGCATCTTCCCGCCGGAGACAGACGGCGAAACAGAAACTGCCGGGCCAGGCCGCTTAAAGCCAAAAAAGAGCTACACCACGCCCAAAATTGACACCTGCGACAGGCTAACGGCCAACCGTGACGCCCACCTGGTGGCCCAGATAAGAAAGGCTCTGGCAGAAAAGAAAAAACAGCCGTGGTGGGAACGTCCTGTTATCCGGCTGCTCGTAAAGCTCCGCTGAACAGCCTGAATGAATATGCTGCGGCCTGTGGCATATTATACCACTAATGAATATATTAGGGCAAAGGAGGTATCACAATGGACTACGTTATTCAAGCCGGCGACACGCTAAGCATTATAGCCGCCCGCTTTGGCACCACGGTTGAAGATATCATCAGGGCCAACCCCATCCTGCAAACCCAGGCCTTTATTTTTCCGGGCCAGATCATTCACATACCGCTGCCGGGCAAAGCGCCGATCCCCCGCGCTGCCCTTTACATCGTCCAACCCGGAGAAACTCTTAACTCCATTGCCCTGAAATTTAACGTGCAGTATGGGTCCCTTTTGCAGGCTAACCCCCAAATTGGCGACCCCAACCTCATTTACCCGGGCCAGATTATAGCCATCCCCCTTCCGCTGGGAACGGTGACACCTGCCCCGGACCCGGTGCCGTTTCCGCCACTGGATCCGTTTCTAAAATAAAATAGTTTTGGCGGCCCAGGAAAGGCCGCTCTTCTTTTAGCCGCTCAAGAAGGAATTATTGCGGCCAACCTCAAATATACAAGTAAGCATTATAATAGAAAATATTTGTTTATCAAAAAGCCATATTGCTTATTTTATAGTAAGGACCTGTAAGGGGGAAAAACGGTTGGCAAACAAAAAAATAAAGAAAAGGAAGCTGAACATTTACCGCCTGGCCTTCTTCCTTTTGTGCGTCGCTTTATTAATTGCGGGCGGTACAGGCATAGGCCTGGTGTTCGCCAGCGTCAGGGACATGCCCGTACTGAACCCCAGCGTACTGGAGTCAGGCGCCTCAACCATGATTTACGACAAAGACGGCAACCTGGTTACCCAGATCGGGATAAAAAACAGCGTTCCCGTAGATTTAAAGGAAGTTCCGGAACACGTGCGGAACGCCTTCCTGGCCATTGAGGACCCGGGGTTTTACGAGCACCACGGGATCAGCCTGCGCGGAATTGCAAGGGCAGCCTGGTCAGACATTACCTCAAGGTCAATCAGGGAAGGCGGCAGCACAATCACCCAGCAACTGGTCAAAATTTCTTTCTTAAGCCCGGAAAGAACTTTGAAAAGAAAGATACAGGAGGTCATCCTGGCCTTTCAGGTTGAAAGGCGCTATACCAAGGACGAAATTCTGGAAATGTACCTGAACAATATTTACCTGGGCGAAGGAGCCTACGGCATTCAGGCCGCCGCGCAAACCTATTTTGGAAAGAATGTCGGAGAACTTGAGCTTGAAGAGGCCGCCCTGCTTGGCGGGCTGCCCCAGGCTCCCAGCGCCTACTCTCCCTACAGGGATCCCCAGGCTGCCTTAGAAAGGCGGAACACGGTGCTGGACAGCATGGCCAGGCGCGGCTTCATCGACGAAAGCCAGGCCAAAAAGGCCAAGGCCAGGGAAATAAAACTTGAGACAAAAGAACCCGCCGAAAGGCAATATCCCTACCCTTATTTTCTTGACTACGTAACGGACAAGCTGATAGAAAAATACGGGGAAGCCGAGGTTTTCAAGGGCGGGTTAAAGGTATACACCTCCCTGGACCAGAAAATTCAGCAGGCGGCTGAAGCAGCCATGGCCAGAAACGCCAACTTCCCGCCATCAAAAACAGATGCAAACGGCTTACTGCAGCCTCAAGGGGCAGTTGTAGTGCTGGACCCCCATACCGGCTACATCAAAGCTCTGGTGGGCGGCCGCGAGCATACTCAGAAAAGGCAGTGGAACAGGGCAACTCAGGCCACCCGCCAGCCCGGCTCCGCCTTCAAACCAATTGCAGCTTACGGGCCGGCCATAGAATACAAGGGAATGGGGCCCGCTTCGGTGGTTGACGACATTCCCGTAAAATACGGCTCTTATGAGCCGAAAAACTACGACGGCAGGTACCGCGGCCTGATCACCCTGCGCACCGCCCTGACTCACTCGGTCAACGTAGCGGCAGTTAAACTGCTGGCTGACAGCGTGGGCATAGATGCAGCCGTCAGGTTTGCCTCCGGGCTGGGAATTAACCTTGACCCTTCCGTGCACGGCGCCAGCATGGCACTGGGGGGACTGCACAACGGCGTTTCGCCGCTTCAGATGGCAGGCGCTTACGCGGCTTTCGCCAACCAGGGTGTTTATATTGAGCCAACCGCCATAGTGAAGGTCGAAAAACAGGACGGCGTTATTCTAGACCAGCCGGTACCAAAGCACCACCAGGCCATGAAGGCCACCACCGCCTACCTGGTCACGGATATGCTGAAGTCCGTTGTGCAAAGCGGGACGGGAAGCGGAGCCCAAATCGGGCGGCCGGCAGCGGGAAAAACCGGCACCACCGATGACGGCAAGGACATCTGGTTTGTCGGCTATACCCCTGAACTGGTAGCGGCCGTATGGATCGGATACGATCAACCGGCGGCCATGCCCCAGGCCTACGGAGGAACCTACCCGGCCAGAATCTGGCGGGAAATCATGAGCAAGGCTTTGAGCAACGAACCTGTTAAAGACTTTCCGCGCCCGTCCGGGCTGATTACGGCAACGGTTGACGGTAAATCGGGGCTGCTGCCGGGTCCCAACACTCCCGGGGACGCCCTCGTGACCGACCTGTTTGCCGAAGGAACGGTGCCATCAGAAACCGATAACGTGCACGTCTTCATGGAGGTATGCGCGGCCAGCGGCCAGCTGCCAAACGAATACTGTCCCGACAGGGTTATAAAGCCCTTAATTAAATTACCGTACTCAGTACCTTCCTTTGTAGAAGACTTCAACCAGCGCGCCCCAAAGGAATACTGCACCCTGCACGGACCGGGCGCAGCAAGGAACCAGCCGGGTCCGGCAAACCAGTTAAACCCGGCCATACCGGGAACCACAGGGCCTCAGCCGGACATACCAACCGGCCAGACAAAACAGCCGGGGCAGGAAAATAAAGACAAAAGAGGCAGTGAAAACAGAAGGAACCCTTAAAACTCCCGGGTTCCTTTTTAAACTGCCTTTAAACATAATTGCGGATGACCAGCTCATTTACTGGACCGCGTTTATCTGCCCGGCAGTTAATGGCCCTCCTGGCGCGTACGACTTTAACATCATATCCCGAGTAAAGTTCGCGTATGAATGGCGTGTCTGAATTGCTCAACATGACGGTACATCCCATCCTGTCCAGTTCGCGAAATACCGCCGCCAGACGCCTCTGGTCGCCGGCGCTGAAAGATTCCGGCGTATAACCGGTAAAGCTGGCCGTTTCAGACAGCGGATGGTAGGGCGGGTCAAAATAAACAAAACTTCCCGGTCCGGCGCAGTCCAAAACGCGGCTGAAATCGCCGTGGATTAATTCAGCCTGTTTCAGCACCTCGCTAACCAGCCGCAGGTTGTGTTCATCCGCTATACGGGGATTTTTGTACCGCCCGAAGGGCACGTTGTGCTTCCCGCTGCTGTTGACGCGCCACAGCCCGTTATAAGCCGTCTTATTCAGGTAGAGGAACCGCGACGCCCTTTCAACAGGAGAAAGCTTTTCAGCATCGAGCGCGCGTACCTGGTAATAATAATCAGCCGTGTTTTCGTGTTTTTTTAGGCTGTGAAGCAGCTGTTCCAGGTTATCGCGCACGGCCAGGTAAAAATTTATAAGCTCTTTATTGTTATCTATAAGTATTGCTTTTGAAGGTAATAGATGAAAGAAAACCGCTCCGCCACCGACGAAAGGTTCTATGTACAGATGGTAATCATTCTTGGGTAACAGCGGGTCAAATTGCGGGATGAGTTGCCCCTTGCCGCCTGCCCATTTTACCGGAGGTTTCGGCTTGTTTTCCATGCCAGCTGAACAATAAGTTTCAAACATCGCTTGCCCACCCTGGCGAAATATTCTACACCGGTAAAACATTTTCCTTTCTATCCCATGCCCGCTTAAAATAAAGAAAACCCCGCTCATACGCGGGGATTGAGAGAGTTTTATTCTGCTGCTGGTTGTGGATTTTTAAAACGTTGTCCCATCTTTTCAATAATTTTGTCTGCCTGTTCCTGTGTCAACTTTCCTTCTTCAACTGCACTGGAAATTGCTTCCTTTTTGAGTTCCATCATTTTTTGATGGAACTGGTCCATGGTCATTCCTTTTTCGGTAATAATCTGACTCATCTTCTTCGACTGGAGCTCGGTTTTCAGTTGATCAACGGTCATACCCAGGATGCTTGCCGCATCTTCAAGGTTAGGGCCGCGGCCATAGAATCCCTTCCCTGTAAAGTCGCCCTTGCCGTGGCGGGGACCAAACATGCCAAGCCCAAAACCTTTGCCGGAGGCAATTTTGTCGGCCTGCTCCTGGGTAATCTTCCCCTGCTGAACGGCTTCGTCAAGCATCTGCTTCTTGGTGGCTTCCAGGGCGGCCGTCACCTTATCCTGTTCCAGTCCTAGATTAGCAGCCAGCTTTGAGACAAAGCTCTGGTATAAATCGTTAAACACCGCATTTTGCGACTGGCCGGGATCTGCAAGGGCTATGCCCGCCACTGCTCCGGCAAAAACAACCGCCGCCAGAAGAATAGCTCCAATGCGCCACTTTCTTGATTTCATATAAAACCTCCCTTTACTAAATTTAAACGGTATACCGTTTGGTTTAAATTATAAACTCCTTTTCTTAAATCTTGCTTAAAAAAAAGGTAAGAAATTGTGAACAATAAGCCGGGTAACACTCAACCGTCAGGAATTTATTTTTATCACCAGGGGGAGATTGCCAATTATAGCCACTCATAGTAATGTAATTTTTGTTTAAAATAATGGTTGCAAAAAACTTCTTTATCAGGAGGTGCGAATAATTGTATCACCACGGTTGGTCTGATTCTCAGAAAGGCGTCCACGTTAAATCCCTTTCCCCGGACGGAAAAGACATTACAATCATTTACAACGGCCTTCTGGATAAAAGCGGAGCCAGTCAGGTTTTCCTCCACGCCGGCTTTGGAGACCCTGCCAATTGGAGGATTGTCGACGACTACCGCATGCAGCGCACGCCAGAAGGGTGGAAAAAAACCCTTAATATGGAGGACAGCACGCTCACCTTCTGCTTCCGCGACGCCGCCAACAACTGGGACAATAACAACGGATACAACTGGACCTACAAAATTACGTAAGCACCGGGATTCTTCCCGGTTTTTTTAGTCTATCAGGCCAGTTCAACCACCGTTACCCCCAGCCCGCCCTCGCCGTGCTCGCCCAGCCGGAACGATTTTACCCGGCGGTGGCCGCTCAATTGCCTGTGAATTGCCGCCCTCAGCGAGCCGGTCCCCTTGCCGTGGATCAGGTAAACCCTGGACAGGCCTGCCAGGTACGCATCATCCAGGTACTTTTCCACCTCAAGCAAGGCCTCGTCCGCATACAATCCTCTCAAGTCAAGCTCCGGCGAAATTTCCCGGGCCTTGTTCAGCAGCACTCCCGCCACTTCGCTCTGCCCCCCGGCGGGCCTGGCTTCCTTTACCCTGCGCAGTTCCCTTAAGGGCACGTTCATTTTGATTACGCCCACCTGGACCAGCACCTCGCCGCCCGCTCCAGGCGGTTCGAGAACATACCCTTTCTGGTTGTACCTGGTCAGGAAGACCTCCTCTCCGGGCCTTAAACCGGCAGGAGCTTCTCCCGGCACGGTTTTTTCCGGCACGGCGCGGCCTACCCGCTGTTGTAACTTTCTGAGCTTTTCCCTGGCCTCCCGGATGGCATTCTCCCTTTCGCGGGCGGCCTCCTCTGCCATTTTCTCCCTGAGCTCTCTTACCGCCGCCTCCGCCTCCAGCCTGGCCGCCCTCACCAGGGCCTGGGCCTCCTCGGCAGCCTTGGACAGAATCGATTCCCTCTTCGACGCCAGGTCTGCCTCAATTTTTTCGTACCTTTCCTTAAGGGCCCTGGCCTCGCTGGCCAGTTCGGCCGCCCTCCTCCGCTCGGCCTCGGCTTCCTGCTGCGTTTTTTCCAGGCTGCGCATCAGTTCCTCTGCCTGAATATGCTCTGCGGTTAAAAAGCTCCTGGCCCTTTTCACCACTTCTTCAGGCAACCCCAGCCTGGCGGCAATTTCAAAGGCATTGCTGCGGCCAGGCTTGCCGATTAAAAGACGGTAGGTCGGCCTTAAAGTAATGGCGTCAAACTCCACGCTGGCATTTTCCACCCGCTCCCGGGTCAGGGCAAAGTCCTTTAATTCGCCGTAATGGGTGGTAGCTACGGTTTTTGCACCGGCCGAGTGCAGCTTCTCTAAAATTGACTGGGCCAGGGCGGCCCCTTCGGCAGGATCGGTACCGGCCCCCAGTTCGTCGAGCAGTACCAGGCTGTCCGGGCCGGCCTTGCCGATAATTTCCACTATATTATTCATGTGCGATGAAAAAGTGCTCAGCGACTGTTCGATGCTCTGTTCGTCGCCGATATCGGCAAAAACCTGCCTGAATATGCCCAGCCGGGAACCTTCCCCGGCCGGTATGTGCAGACCGGACTGGGCCATCAATACCAGCAACCCGGCGGTTTTTAAGGCTACCGTTTTCCCGCCGGTATTGGGGCCGGTAATGACCAGGGTATCGAAGTCGGCACCCAGGCGGATATCGATCGGCACCACTTCACCCTGCAAAAGCGGGTGCCTGCCCCGCCTGATGTCCATACAGGCCTCGCCCTCCAGTAAGGGGGCCCAGGCGTCCAGCTTCTGGCTGTACCTGGCCCTGGCCATGATAAAGTCCAGTTCTCCCAGGGCTTCTAAAGAGGCCCCAATAGGTCCGGCATGCTGGGCCACCCCGGCCGAAAGTTCGGCTAAAATGCGCTGAATCTCCCGTTTTTCCGCCGCCATCAGGCGTCTTAATTCATTATTCTTTTCCACCACCGCCATCGGCTCGATAAAGAGGGTTGCGCCGCTCGCCGACTGGTCATGAACTATGCCCGGCACCTGGGAGCGGTGCTCTATTTTAACCGGAACCACATACCTTCCTTCCCTGATCGTCACTATGGGCTCTTGCAGGTATTTCTGGTAACTGGGAGAGCGGATGATGTGCTCCAGGTGCTCCTTCACCTGGGCCTGGGCAGCAGCCAGCCTGCGGCGTATCTGCGCCAGTTCCGGCGAAGCGCCGTCGGCTACCTCGCCGCCCGGCAGGATAGCGTTTTTTATCTTTCTTTCCAGTTCGGGAAGAGAAACAAGCGCAGAGGACACTTCATAAAGCAAGGGATACTGCTCCTGCCTGTCCTGAAAAAACTTCCTGATTGTCCTGCCGGCAGTAAGGGTGTCCGCCACGGCCAAAAGCTCTTCGGGATCAAGGATTGCCCCCTGGCCCGCCTTCCTTAGCTGGGCTCTGATATCTTTCCAGCCGCCGGCCTCGGCAAAGGGCTCGAGCCGTAAAAGCTTTCTCCCCTCGCTGGTCTCCTCCTGCTTCCTTAAAATGGCCTGCAGGTTATCCAGCGGCTCCATGGCCATGATTTTCTCCCTGCCCAGCGAAGAGCCCGAACAGGCGGCAAGCTGTTCGAGCACTTTATGATACTCCAGCCTCTTCAGCGCCTTTTTGTCCATGTTATCTGCCTTCCCGGTTTACCCGACTGTTAACAACTTCACATTATAACACATGGGGCCGCAATAATCCAGGCAGCCGGCAAAAGAAAACCCCTGCAAGCAAAATATGCCGGGGAGCATATAATGTAAAAAAGTTTTTGTTTTAAAGCGGGTGAGTTGTAAAATGCCTGCGGAGTTTTTTACCTTCCGTGAATATATGAAAAAAGACGAAGATCTTTTGACCGCTTCAATGGAAGACTACCTGGAAATGATCTACCGCCTGTCCAAAGACACGGGTTTTACGAGAATTAACGACCTGGCGGCGGCGCTCAACGTGCAGCCCCCTTCTGCCACCAAAATGGTCCAGAAGCTCGCCGAGGCAGGTTATGTGAACTATGAAAGGTACGGCATCATCCTGCTGAGCAAAAACGGCGAGAAAAGGGGCCGGACGCTGCTGGAGCGGCACCGGGTTGTAGAAGATTTTTTAAACCTGCTCGGCATATCCGAAGAGATACTGGAAGAAACCGAAAAGATAGAGCACACCATTGGGGCCCGGACGCTGAACTGCCTGGCAGATTTTGTGAATTTTTTTAAAGACAGGCCGGACCTCGTCCGCCAGTTTGAAGCATACCGTAAAAGGAAAAGGGAAGCCTGAGTAATACCTGGCTTCCCTTATTTATTTATAAACATCAAGCCCATCCCAGCAGCCTGGCCGCCCGGGCCGCCGCAAAGCATACCAGGCAGGCAACCAGCAGGGGAATCAGGGCGGACAGAATCGCCCATTTAAAACTGTTCGTCTCTTTGTAAATGGTCCACAGAGTGGTACCGCAGGGGTAGTGCAGCAGGGAAAACAGCATCATGCAGACGGCCGTCAGCCAGGTCCAGCCGTGTTCTGCCATAAAAAGCTGCCGCAGCGCTTCAAAACTATCCAGTTCAAGCATGGACCCTGCCGCCGTGTAGCTCATGATCAGGACCGGCAGGACGATTTCATTGGCCGGCAGGCCCAGTAAAAAGGCCGCCATAATATGGCCGTCCATCCCCAGCAGCCGCCCGAAAGGGTCCAGCCACCCGGCAAAGTGCGCCATTATGCTGGCACCGCCGGCCTGGACGTTGGCCGCAAGCCAGATGACGGCCCCGGCCGGCGCTGCGACACAAGCCGCCCGGCGCAGCACGAACAGGATGCGGTCGAAAACGGACCGGGCAATCACCCGCCCCAACTGGGGCCTGCGGTATGGAGGAAGCTCCAGCGTAAAGGAGGACGGAATCCCTTTCAGCAAAGTCTTTGACAGGATCCAGGATACGGCCAGGGTGACAGCAATACCGGACAGCACCATGCCGGAAACAATAAGCGCGGCGCCGGCAGAGGCACCCGCTCCCGTTGCCAGCAGGCCGGCAAGCGCGATCAGGGTGGGGAACCGCCCGTTGCAGGGCACGAAATTATTGGTAAGCACGGCAATCAGGCGCTCCCGCGGCGATTCTATAATCCGGCAGGAAATAACGCCCGCGGCATTGCATCCAAGGCCCATGCTCATGGTCAGGGACTGCTTGCCGTGGGCGCCCGCTTTTTTAAAAAGGCTGTCAAGGTTGAAAGCAACCCTCGGCAGGTACCCCAGATCTTCCAGCAGCGCAAAGCAGGGAAAGAATATGGCCATCGGCGGCAGCATGACCGACACAACCCAGGCCAGGCACCGGTAGACTCCATCCGCAAGAAAGCTGCTGACAAAAGCGGGGACGCGAAGCCAGGCCAGCAACTCCGCCAGCTTTTCCTGGCCCCGGAAAAGAACGGCCGCCAGTACCTCAGAAGGGTAGTTCGCGCCGCTTACGGTCACCCAAAAAAGGGCGGCCAGCAGTAAAAACATGGAAGGGAAGCCGAACAACTTTGAGGTGAGAATGTCGTCCAGCCTCTTATCCCAATCGACGGCCGGTCTTGCTTCCTGGCTGACGGCCTTTTGAGCTATCCTTTCCGCCCTGCCGTATATGGCGCTGACGATTGAATCGCTCAGTTTCAACGAGCCCGCAGGGTTTAACCGTTCAGCCTCCTGCAGGATTTCATTCAGGCCGGTGAAGGCAGAGCCCCGGTTCACCCCAAAATCACACCTTCCATTCCGGCAGCAAGGCTGTTCCTGCCGGCCAGCCAGTTTTCCAGGGCGGCAAGCACCGCCCGGTCCTTATCCAGCAGGCGAAGGGCCAGCCAGCGGGAGTTGAACTCCTCTCCCACCAGCTTTTTAATTTTTGGCTCCAGTTTCCGGACGGACTCTTCAATCTCTTCCCCGTACCTGATTGCAACGGGTCTGGTTGTAATACGCCCGGCAGCCATTTCCGAAACGACTTCAACCAGCTTATCAAGACCATGCCTATGCCTGGCTGCGGCGGGAACCACCGGCACTCCCAGCTCTGCAGCCAATAATTGAAAGTCAATCTTTATTTTTTTTCTCCTGGCTTCGTCAACCAGATTGACACATACCACCACCCTGGTAGTAATTTCCAGAACCTGCAGCACCAGGTTAAGGTTTCTTTCCAGGCATGTGGCATCGGCCACCACCACCGTGGCATCCGGCTTGCCAAAGCAAAGGTAATCTCTCGCCACCTGCTCCTCCGGTGAGTTTGCCATCAGCGAGTAAGTGCCGGGCAAATCGACCAGTTTAAAGATCATCCCCCGGTGAATGTACCTGCCTTCTGCCCGCAGCACCGTTTTCCCCGGCCAGTTGCCGGTGTGCTGGTTCAATCCCGTTAAGGCATTAAAAACGGTGCTCTTCCCGGTGTTCGGATTGCCCGCCAGGGCCACCACGTAATCCGCCCCGGAATACTGCCGCTTCAGAAAACCTTCCTGCATCGCCCGGCTTCCGCCGGACCGCCGCGTTAAACCCATGGTTTTACTCCCCTTTAAAATCAATCAGTACTTGATGGGCTTCCTCTTTCCGGAAAGCAATGACGGCTCCCCGTATTCTATAGGCCTTCGGGTCGCCCGCCGGGCCGGCCCGGAGCGCTTCCACCCTGGTTCCGGGAAGAAGCCCCAAATCCATCATCCTGCGCCTGGTAATTCCTTCGGCCTGGATTGAATTTACCGTAGCCGTACGGCCTACAGGCAAGTCGTAAAGGCTCGGCAGCATTTCTGCCCCGGGTGAATTTTTTCTTTTCCTCATGGCACGGCTCCTTTTCACCGCAATTTTACTTTTGTTTAACTAAATTAGTCCCGGCTAACAATTGGCCAGGGCTATGCCGCAATACGCCGGAGACACTACATTTTACTCAGGAGCATTTTTATTTGTTACCGGCGCGGGGCGGGTATGTTTCTTAAATGAAGCCCTGCTTTTTCCGGAAATACCGGGATGAGACCGCATAAAAAAAGCAGGTCATTGCGTTGTCTCACTGCAATGCACCTGCCTCTTCAGGCTCCTCTATTTTAAAGCACGCCCCGGTAGTAGTGCCCCTTGGTGAACCCGCCCGGGCTGTATCTGGCCAGGGGCTCCTTCAATTCCGCCAGCCTGTCTTCCTTGAGGCCTTCCGGCAGTGCATCGATTGCCAGGCGGTAGGCCCGCACCGTATCCCGCACATATTCCGCCTGGTTCCGCCGGGCCTCGATCCGCAGCGCCTCAATGCCGGCCCCGGCCAGTTCACCGGCTTCTTCAATTGCGCAGAGGTCGCGGGAGTTGAAGACATGCATCCGGCAGTCCTGATCCAGCTCTACCGGGAAAACGACACCCTTGCGGTCCCTGAGGCCGCAGGCCCGGCTCCGGCACGGCCCGGTGCAGCCCTCCACCCTGCCGCCGCCGAGCAGGCTCCCCACCGCGCAGTACTCCGACACCATCAAAGGCAGCTCCCCGTGCACGATTACCTCGGCCGGGACGGGCAAAAAAGGCACCATCCGCTTTATCTGCTCCATGGTTAATTCCGGGGAGAGGGTGACCCGGCTTACCCCGGCTTCCGCGAGGAAGCAGGCAGCCTCAAAGTTGAACACGTTGAGGGGGAAATCGGCGTAAACGGGTTTCCCGGCAATTTCCCGCGCCCTTTTGATCAGCCCCAGGTTCCCCGCCAGCACCCCGTCCAGGTACCGGGCGGCGGCTTTTTCCAGAAGGCGGCAGTAGCGGTCCAGCTCACCGTCCTGCTGAACGCGGGGGGCGGAAAGGATGAAACGCGCCCCGGCCTCCGCGCAGATTTCCCCGGCAGCGTAGATGTCGTCCAGAGTCACCGGGCCTTTGGAACGGTAGTACTCGCCCCCGAAGTAAACCTCGTCGGCCCCCGCCCTGACGGCTGCCTTAAGCGAGGGCAGATCGGTGACGGCCACCGCAAGCACAGGCCTGACAACTCCCGGGCCCTTCCCCGCCTCCCGGGCAAGGGCCCCTGCCAGGCGCCGCCCAAAAACGTCCTCCGGCACGGGCTTGCGCCTGAAGGAGGCCGCCCGCCGCTCCATCAGCCGGGCCAGCGCCGTCCGCCTGGCTTCGTTTATTTCGCTGACCGGCACCATCACCTCCCCGGCCAGGTCGCAATTCAGCCCGGCCATGGCAAAGGGCGTGTTGCCCAGCCGGTCAAGCTGCTTCTCCAGGTACTCCCTGGTAAGGGGCCGGTTTACAGCAGTTTGAGCCGGCAGGGCCGTTTCAGCTTCGCCGGCAAACCCTTCGGAATCCTCCACTTTGATCCGCATTGGTTCCCCCGGCCGGGCTGAAACCGTAAAGAAAACAGGTATTTTCCTCTGCTCCCTGGGGGAGGCAAAACTGGCCCTGGCCCGCTCCACCAGTTCCGCGTCGTGAGTCTTAAAGACGCGGTCGCCCGGAAAAACCCGGCCTGTTATGTCCAGCTGCACACACGCGCCTGCCGGCGCCCGCTCCACAGACCGGCCGTCCAGGAGAATGCGGCCTACCGTGCCGGCTATGCGGCCGCCCTCGCTTACCCACACCTCAATGCCGTCACCCAGGCGCAGCGGCTCTTCGAGCAGTATCTCCGCCAGGCGGCTCTTTCTGTCAAAACTTCTTACCCGCCCCAGGCGGATGCCGCGGTTGTTCGGACGCCTGTAGCTCATCAAAGCGCGGCCCGGCCGCCCAAAAAAGTAGCCGGCGGTAAAGCCGCGGTTAAATATCTGGGCCAGGTCCCTGGCTTCCTCCGGCCTGACGGCGAAGCTGCCGCCGGCCGCCGCCCGGTCAATAAGCTCCCGGTAAATCCTTACCACCGTTGCCACGTACTCCGGCCTCTTCATGCGCCCCTCAATCTTAAACGAAGCAATGCCGGCCTCAATTAAAACCGGCAGGTGCTCACTTAAATTAAGATCGCAGGTAGACAGAAGGTATTCCCCCGCCTCGCCCGGATCAACCAGAAGACGGCCGCGCCGGTCAACCAGGGCATACTGAAGGCGGCAGGGCTGGGCGCAGCGCCCCCTGTTCCCGCTGCGCCCTCCAATCAGGCTGGACATGAGGCACTGCCCGGAATAGCACACGCACAGGGCCCCGTGAACAAACACCTCTATCTCCAGGCCGGATACCCGCACCATTTCTTTTACTCTTTCAAGAGAAAGCTCCCTGGCCAGTATTACCCGGCCTATCCCCGCCTCCTTCAATAAAAGGGCGGCAGGCAAATTGTGCACCGTCATCTGGGTGCTGGCATGCAGGGGAAGCTCCGGTATAACCTGCCGGGCCAGCCTGGCCAGGCCGAGGTCCTGGACAATTGCCGCATCCGCACCGCACTGCTGCAGAAAATGCAGGAACTTTGCAGCACCGGGCAACTCCCGGTCGTCCAGGAGAATGTTTACCGTGACGTAAACCTTTACCCCGCGCACGTGGGCAAACTCTACCGCCCGGACAATTTCATCATTGTCAAAATTTCCGGCCGACAGCCTGGCGTTGAACAGCCTGCCGCCAAGATAGACGGCATCCGCCCCGTTTTCCACGGCCGCCACCAGGGACTCCCAGTTGCCGGCAGGGGCCAGCAGTTCCGGCTTCTTCCCGGGCATTAACTGTGCTCCTTCCGCTCGTATCTTAACAGGCCCGCGCAAGGTATGATCTCCACTCCCCGGCGGGAAAGCTCGTCCAGGAAAAGGTTCATCCCGAGCGAGTCGCTCGCCATATGGCCGGCCACTATCACGTTAATGTGGTTTTTCTCCGCCTCCTTGCGGTGCTTCTCGCCAATATGCATTACCACCAGGGTGCCGACGCCGGCTGCCGCCAGCTTGGCGTAAGCGTCTTCTGAGCCGCTTGTTCCCCCGGTCATATCCACCATGATCTTGCCCGCCCGCTTTTCTTTGCTCCCCAGCACTATTTCCGGGCCGGCATTGTACTTCACCGCCTCGGCATACTCGGGAATTTCTTTCAGGACTTTCACCACATCGCCCAGGGTCTCCGGCTTATTCTGGTCGAAAAGGTTCTGGAGAAAGTCGTTGACGTGGTTGTCCGCCGGGGTATGAACGCACATCAGGGGTATGTCAAAAAGCCTTGCGGCGTCCACCGCCCTGTTGTGGTTTAAGGGCATAAGGCCCCTTTTTACTTCGCTGATCCGGGAGGCCATAATCCCCTCGGCCACGTTGATGGGCACGCCGAACTTGTTCAGCACGTCCTCCTGCAGCTTCATTACCTGATACAGGGCGGACATGGCCTTTCCTTCAGGGTGGTGGGCCATGATCAGATCAATCCGCCTGCCCCTGCTGGAAAGCCTCTCCGCCAGGAGCACCTCAGCCGTCTCCATGTCAATCCCGGCTAAAATGGCGGTAATTTCCCGCTCCGGATCGCCGTACAGGATCCTGGTATCGCTGTAAGGGTTAAACAGCCTGTCCAGGTCGAATTCTTGTTTTTCGGCATCCTTCATCTCGTCGTAAAGCTTCTTCTCTTTTTCCAGCAGTTTCTGCACCGCCTCCTTTGAGCGCGGGTCTTTTTCCATTCCCCTCTCAATTGCCAGATGGTAGATTTCTTTGAGTTTCACAGTTCCCCCTCCTAGTTCATTTTCTCGACACATACGGGCTGCCTTCCAGGTAAAACCTCAGCGGCAGGTCGGCGCCCTCCCTGATCCCGATACGGGTAGCCGCCACCACTTTTTCCTGTACAAGGCCGCCCCTGCAAATGTACAGGGGCCCGCAGGTAAGGTCGGCGCCGTTGTGGTGACGGGTGATGCCCAGAGCCTGCACCAGCCTGGCCGGCCCGTTGCACAGCTCTGCCTTATTCTCCCTCCCGCGCCTTTTTTTCATTAACTGTATTCCTTCCACCGGCTCCAGCGCCCTTATCAACACGGCCTCGCCCACCCCCTCCGGGGCGGTAACTGCGTTAAAGCAGTAATGCATTCCGTAAATGAAGTAAACGTAGGCGTGGCCCGGCGGACCGAACATAACCCGGTTGCGGGGGGTCATGCCCCGCGCCGCGTGGCAGGCCGGGTCCCCCTGGATGTAGGCTTCCGTTTCCACAATCCGGCCGGCGGCAATTCCCTCCGGGGAAACACTGACAAGCACCTTGCCCAGCAGTTCCCTGGCAACAGTTACGGTATCCCTCGCGTAAAAAGAACGGGGCAGGATTTCCTCCCCGCCGTATAAACCTTTAACTTTCAGCACCCGCCCGATCACCTTTTCCTTAAAAACTGCAGCAGTTCATCAATGTCCATGGTGTTCAAAATGTCGCCCGGCTCCAGCCAGGCCCGGCGCGCAACCGAAACCCCGTAAAGCATCTCGTCCATCCTTTTGAGATCGTGGGCATCGGTGCTGATGGCCATTTTAATGCCCTTTTCCCTGGCCTTCCGGGCGTTAATGTCGTTCAGGTCAAGGCGGTCCGGAGACGAATTGATCTCTAATATGGTACCACAACTGGCAGCCGCTTCCAATACCCTCTCGAGATCAAGGGCGTACTCTTCCCTCTGGCCGATCAGGCGCCCGGTAAGGTGGCCGATTATATCCACGTTCCTGTTTTCCACTGCTGATATGATCCGGGCGGTCATGGTTTCCCGGTCCTGTTTAAAGGCGCTGTGAACCGACGCAACCACCAGATCGGCCTCTTTTAACAATTCGTCGGGGCAATCCAGGCCTCCTTTGGGGAGGATGTCCACCTCAATACCGGTGAGGATGCGAAAATCGCCGTTTTGCTCGTTCAGCGACCGGATTGCCCTGTGCTGTTCCCTCAGCATGTTCAGGGAAAGCCCCCTTGCTATTTTAAGAGACTGGGAGTGATCGGTTACGGCTATGTACTGGTATCCTTTTTCCCTGGCCCTCGCCGCCATCTGCTCGACTGTTCCCAGCCCGTCGCTCCAGGTGGTGTGAATGTGCAGGTCGCCCTTTATATCCTTCAATTCCACCAGGCGGGGAAGCCTGCCCTGCAGGGCGGCCTCCACCTCGCCCCTGTCTTCCCTGAGCTCAGGAGGGATGAAAGGCAAATCGAGAGAGGCGTATATATCGGCCTCTTCGAAGGTTTTCCCGGCACGGCCGGCAAAGTCGGACTCAACGTGCTTCCCCCTGCCGGCCAGCATGCCCTGTATCTTCCGGTAATGGGCCTTGCTCCCCGTGCTGCGGAACAGCGCCTGAACAAACAATTCCTCCGGCACAATCTCCAGATCGACGGAAATGCCCCATTGGGTCTGAAACCTGAACCGGTTGCCGCTTCTTTCCGTTATTTCCCTGACCCGGGGATGGGCGACAGCGGCCTGGATGACCGGCTCCGGCTCGGACGCTGCCACAACCAGGTCAATGTCGCCGACCGTTTCCTGCCACCGGCGGAGGCTTCCGCCTGCTTCCACCCTGGACACGCCTGGAAGAATTTTTAGAAAGCCGGCAAGCTCCCCGGCCAGCTCCCTTGCCGTTGCCAGCAGGACACGGCCGGCCCTGTCCTCCCGCATTTCAATATTCCTGATTATATCACTTTCAGTTTTGCTGCCCATGCCGGGCAGGCTCCGGACACGGCCCTCCCGGGCGGCCCTGGCCAGTTCCTCCAGGCTGGCCACACCCAGCTTCCGGTAAATCAGCCCCGCCCTTTTAGGGCCGATTCCCGGCAGGGACATTATTTCCAAAAGCCCCGGGGGAATCTCCTGCAGCAGTTCCTCATGTTTTTTCAGGTGCCCTGTGGCCAGAACCTCATTGATTTTAGCCGCAATGTTCTTGCCTATCCCCGGAATCTTTGCCAGTTCGCCTCTTTTCCAGATTTCTTCCAGAGGCTCTTCAAGGCAGGCCAGAACCCTGGCGGCGTTCCGGTAGGCGCGAATTTTGAAAAAGTCTTCTCCTTTAAACTCGAGCAGGTCGGCCAGTTCGTGAAAAATCCAGGCAACTTCAAAGTTCTGCATAAATCCAGCCCCGTTTCCTACACGGCTTAATCTTCCCGAAAAAAATGCACCTTAGACATAGATATATTCAGAGTTAGTTTTCTTCAGCCGTCTATCATTCTCCTTTAAAGGCAAATACTTTTAAAAGCGCTGCCGGCGCCGGACGCCAAAAAAACTCATGAAGAATACCTCATGAGTTTTTTATACCGGTTTTTTCCCCGGGCTCCAGCATTTTTACCATATTGTCATATTCTTCTTGAAGTCTTCTTAACTCTTCGGCTATATTGAGGGCAGCCAGTATAGCCGTCTGGGTTTTGTTCAGTCTCGGGTTGCGCCCTGCCAACTGCTTCATCTTGTGGCTGACAAACTGTGCCAGGGCCAGCATTTCCTGCTCTGAACTGTCGCCTTTCAAAGTATAGTATTCGCCGAAAATCTCCACTTCAACCCGGCATTCCTGCCCAGCCATAGAACTCCCCCACGGTAAAAAACTTTTACTGCTACTTCGCCATATTTCTACTTTTTCCTGCATTCATGGAAAATTAAAACCAGGCGGCATGAATAACAGGCTCACGTATGCTGCTAGTGCCTAACAGCAAGATTTTTTAGAGCGGAGCCGCCGTCGCAACATTGCAAAGCGCGCTTGCTCAACTCCTCAGCGAGGCACCGAATTTCCCGGCGAGAGTCCGGGAAATGACTTCGATCCTTTCTGAAACTTCCACGTCCGTGAGGGTACGGTCGCCGGCCAGGAACTTCAAAGAGAAAGCCATGCTCTGGAATCCTCGCGGAACCTGCTCGCCGCAGTAAATGTCAAACAGGTGAACCGAGCGGAGCAGGTCGCCGCCGGCTTTGCGGATGGTATCGAAAACATCGGCAGCGGGTATTCCCTGCCTGACGATAATGGCAATGTCCCGCTCCACTGCCGGAAACCGCGGCAGGGGGCTATACCTTACGGGCTGGCCGGAAACAGACAGAAGATTTATCAGATCTATCTCGAAAGCCACAACTTTTTCCGGCAGTTCGAACCGCTCTGATACATGGGGATGAAGCTCGCCCAGAACCCCCAGCTCTAGTCCGCCTGCCTCCAGCAAGGCGGTCCGGCCGGGATGGAAACTCGGATTGGAGGTTTCCGGCCGGAAGTTTACGGCCTTTGTACCAATGCTCCCGAATAGTTTTTCCAGCACACCCTTAAGATAATAAAAGTCCATTTCACGGGGCGCGGTATTCCAGTTTCCCTGCGTCCGCCCCGCAGCAGCAGCTGCAAGCACGGGGCGCTCTTCCGGAAGGCGCTGTTCGCCTCTGGAGTGAAAAACCCGCCCGATTTCAAACACCGCTCCGTTTTGGACCCGGCGGCTGTAATTCCCGGCCAGTATTTCCAGCAAGCCCGGAAGCAGCATGGTACGCATCACTGAATGCTCTTCGCTGAGCGGGTTCTGGATTCTCACCGCATTTCTTAAAGGGCTGTCAGGAGGCAGGTTCATATTGTCAAACACCCTGGGATGAGTAAAGCTGTAGGTTACCACCTCGTACAGCCCGGACCCGGCCAGCAGGTCGCGGATTCTGGCGGTAAACAGCTGTTCTCTTGTTTCAATCCCGTGGGTGGAAAGGCCGTACGGCAGCGTCCCGGGCACCTGGTTGTAGCCGTGCAGCCTGGCTATTTCTTCAATCAGGTCTATCTCCAGGCTCACGTCAACCCGGTGGGTGGGGACGGTTACCAGCAGTTCCTCTCCTGCATCCTGCACTTTGAATTGAAGCCTGGAAAGAATCGAGCCTGCCTCTTCTTTGGGAATATCCACCCCCAGCACGTAATTCACCCGCGCCGGCCTTAAGGCAATTTTCTTCTCCGGAACGGGAGCGGGATAGGCGTCCACCGCCCCGCATACCGCTTCGCCGGCGCCCATTTCCACAATCAACTGGGCCGCCCGCGCCGAAGCCCTGGCGCATCCCCCAATGTCGATTCCCTTCTCAAAGCGCAGGGAGGCCTGGGAGCGCAACCCCAGTACCTTTGAAGTCCTGCGGATGCTGATCGGGTTGAAAAAGGCCGACTCAAGCAAAACTGAAGCGGTCTTTCCGGTAACCTCGGTTGCCTGCCCGCCCATAACCCCGGCAATGGCAACCGGCCCGGACGGATCTGTAATGCACAGCATGCCGGGCGCAAGCTGCCGCTCAACCCCGTCAAGCGTGGTAATCTTCTCGCCCTCCCTGGCCCGCCGCACTATGATATGTCCGCCTTCCAAAAGCTCGTAGTCAAACGCGTGCATCGGCTGGCCGAGCTCGAGCATGACGTAGTTGGTCACGTCAACTATGTTGCTGATCGGCCTGATCCCGGCAAAGCGCAGGCGCTGCTGCATCCAGAGGGGCGAAGGGCCCACCCGGACATTCTTGATCAGCCTGCCCACAAAGCGCCCGCACAAATCGGCAGCCTCTATATCCACCCTGACCTGCCCCTCTATGCTCTCGCCCATTTCAGGATAAGCCGGCTCAACCGGGCGCAGCGGACGCCCCAGCAGGGCAGCCACTTCCCTGGCCACACCGTAAACAGAAAGGCAGTCGCCGCGGTTCGGAGTAAGGTCAAGCTCAAGAATAAAGTCGTCCAGCCCCAATATTTCCTTAACATCCTTTCCCAGAGGGGTGCCCGGCGGCAGGATCATAATGCCATGGGCCTGATCAGAAGGCATCATCCTGGGATCGATCCCCAGTTCCTGCCCGGAGCACATCATCCCCCGGGATTCCACCCCTCTGAGTTTGGCCCGCTTAATCACAAGCCCGCCGGCAAGCCTGGCCCCCTCGACCGCCACCGGAATGACGTCGCCCTGCCGCACATTTGTGGCGGCGGTAATTATCTGCAGCCTCTCCCTGCCGGTATTTACGGAGGCTATAACCAGTTTGTCTGCATTGGGGTGGGGTTCGATATTTTCAATGCGGCCGGTAATAACCTTTTCAATGTCCTTGCCCGGCTCGGTAACCGCCTCAACGGCAATGCCGGCCAGAGTAAGGCGCTCCGCCAGTTCAAAGGGGGATATATCAATATCGACAAATTCCTGAAGCCACTTATACGATACAAACACGTCGGGCAACCTCCTGCTAATCACTCTAATTCTTTGAAATAATTTTCCACCTTCATGCTTCAAGAACGGAACTGCTGCAGGAACCTTAGATCGTTTTCAAACAGCAGGCGCATATCATCAATGCCGTATTTTAACATGGCAATCCGCTCCACTCCCATGCCAAAGGCAAAGCCGGTAACCTCCTCGGAGTTGTAGCCGGACACTTCCAGCACCCTGGGGTGCACCATGCCGGAACCGAGTATTTCCAGCCACCCGGTTTGGGAACAAACCCGGCAACCCCTGCCGCCGCACATCACACAGGATATATCCACCTCCGCGCTCGGCTCGGTAAACGGAAAGTAACTGGGTCTGAAACGGGTTCTGGTTTGGGGCCCGAACATCTCCCTGGCAAAAAGGTCAAGGGTGCCCTTCAGGTCGCTGAAAGTAATCCGCCTGTCTACGGCCAGCCCCTCCACCTGGTGGAACATGGGCGAGTGGGTGGCATCATCGTCGCGGCGGTAAACTTTGCCCGGCACAATAATTTTAACCGGAAGCCCGGGAGCGGTCTTTTCCATGGTACGCACCTGAACCGGCGAGGTATGAGTCCTTAACAGGATCTCGCCGCCTATAAAAAACGTGTCCTGCATGTCCCGGGCAGGGTGGTCCTTGGGCAGGTTGAGGGCCTCGAAATTGTAATAGTCGGTTTCCACCTCCGGCCCCTCTACAATGCTGTACCCAAGTCCCAGGAATATCCTTTGTATCTCCTCCAGGACCAGGGTCAGCGGGTGCTTGCCGCCCCCCGGCAGGGGCATGCCGGGAAGGGTAACGTCGATTTTATCGCCGCGCAGCTTCTGCTCTTTGACCATTTCTTTCAATGCGGCCGTTCTGGCTGCCAGCTCTTTTTCAATAAAGTCCCTGATCTCATTTGCTGCCTGACCGATGCGGGGCCTCTCCTCCGCGCTCAAACTCCCCATGCTCCGCAGCACCCGGGTAAGCTCGCCCTTCTTGCCCAGGTACCTGATCCTTATTTCGTTCAACTCCTCGAGACTGCAGGCCCCGTTCAGGGCCGCGCGCGCCTCTTCACAAATCTCCTGTAACCTTTCGAGCATTCAGCAAGCCTCCTGTTCTGACGATCAATCCCATTATATACATAATAACTTTATACGCCCAATAAAAAACCGTCCCTTCTACAGGGACGGATAAAATTTTCCGCAGCACCACCCTCTAGTTTACACCTGTCAAGCATAAACCCTTACCGGAATACGGGCCGAATTAACAGGCCCGCTCCCGTTCTTCCCGATAACGGCAGGAGAACCGGCGACACCTACTGGCTGTACGTTCAGCTGCAGTTCCGGGGCGAACTTCAATGGCCTGGTTCTGGGAGGGCTTCCAGTCCACCGGCCCTCCTTCCCTGAAGAACGCCGGCCCACCTACTCTTCCCCTTCATCACCGTTTAACTTTTTCTTTTTTTATTTAATTTAATTTATATATCATAAAGCTTAGTGAACTGCCAACCTCCTGTATAATATGTAGGCCCTTATCGAACCTGTTGCCTCGAACAGCCTCCAAAAAAATTCGGCGGTTAAGATCATCCATTAACCACAACCTTCCCTCAATTTTTTGGGGACCTTTCGGATTTGATTATACCACAAGCAAAAAATGATGACAAGAAAGTTTACAGAAAAACCGAAAGAGGGCAACAGGACAAAATAAGACACATTTATTAAGAGGACATGCCTTCAGGTGTGTCCCCTTTCCGCCGATAAGGACATACCCTTTAGGCTTGTCCCCTTTCCTTAAAGCAGCGCTGCCGGACCGCCTCAAAAAGAAGCACCGCCGAGGATACTGCCACATTCAGCGACTCTGCCCGGCCCGGCATCGGTATGCGGACCCGCTCGGCAACCATTCTCAGAACCGGTTCACCCGCCCCCGCAGCCTCGCTTCCCAGGACCAGCGCGCAAGGAACCGTCAGGTCGCAGTCATAAATGAGCTTATCGCCGCGCGGGTCGCCGGCCACAGCTTTTATCCCCAATTGCTTCAGGTAGGTCATGGCCTCAACGGAGGTTACATCCTGAACCACCGGCACGTAAAAAATCGCCCCCATGGTGGCCCTTAAGGCTTTTGCATTAAAAATGTCGGCAGTGCCTTTTAAAAGGATTACCCCGCCTGCTCCCGCCGCACCGGCGGAACGGACTATGGTGCCCAGGTTTCCGGGATCCTGCACGCCGTCAACTATTACCAGCAGGGCAGGCTCCCCGCCTGCCTGCAAATCCTCCAGTGAAACTTTGCCCTTTTTAACCACCGCCAGGGCCCCCTGGGGCGTAGTGGTACCGGCCAGTTCGCCAAAGAGGCTTTCGTCCACCTCCACAAGCGGCACGCCCTGAAATGAGGCTTTTTCAAGAAGGGCCTCCCCTCGCCGGGTTTCCGTAATCCTGCGGCAGTAGACCAGCATCTCAACCGGCCAGGCGGAATTCAAAGCCTCCTCCACAAAGCGGACTCCTTCTATCAGGAATTTCCCTTCTTTTTCCCTGAAACGGCGGCTTCCTAAACGGCGCAGGTACTTAATGCGGGAGTTTTGCCTGCTCAACACCGGCGGATAACTACCTTTCCTCCAGGTTTTTCAGCTTGTCGTTGCGGCCGACCACTACCAGGACGTCTCCTTTTTCAATCATATGCTTGGCGCCGGGAGAGATAATTATCTCACTGCCCCGCCTGATGGCCAGCACCGTTACGCCGTGCTTCCCTCTGAGAGCGCCCTCGCCAAGGGTTTTTCCGGTAAACTCTTCCGGCGCTATCAGCTCGATTATGCTGTAATCGGGAGACAGGTTAATCTGGTCGAGAATGTTTTTAGAAACAAGGGCGTGCGCTACCCTCACCCCCATGTCCCGTTCCGGAAACACCACCTTGTCGGCGCCTACCTTTTCCAGCACCTTCCCGTGCAGTTCGGTAACTGCCTTCGATACCACCTTTTTTACGCCCATTTCTTTGAGCATGACCGTTATCAGAATGTTCGACTGGACATCCTGCCCGATGGCCACAATTACCACATCGAAATTGCGTATACCCAGGGCCTTAAGAGCCTGCTCGTCCATGGCATCCACCTGGACGGCATGAGTTACATGCTCTATTATGTCGTTTACCTTTTCTTCATTACTATCAATGGCCAGGACATCATAGCCCATCTTCGAAAGGGTAACGGCAACGCTCCTTCCAAAACGTCCCAGACCGATTACTGCAAATTGCTTCACTTTTTTTCCCTGCCCCGTTTTTTTATGCATTAATTAAAAAGCATGGTCAGCTTACCATGCTTAGTTTTGGCCAATCAACCGACGGTTGATGCGCTGCCGCAGACATTCTAAAGTTTGGCCTTGGCTATCTCAACAAGGCGCCCGAAAGCCTGGGCATCGTTCACGGCCATGTCCGCAAGCATCTTCCGGTTGATATCAACCCCGGCAAGTTTCAACCCGTTCATCAGCCGGCTGTAGGAAATACCGTTCATCCTGGCGGCGGCATTAATTCTGGTAATCCATAACTTACGGAAATCACGCTTTCTGGCCTTGCGGTCGCGATAAGCGTAAACCAGGGACTTCATCACCTGCTGGTTGGCTATGCGGTACAGCTTGCTTTTCGCACCCCGGTAACCCTTTGCCAGCTTGAGAATTTTTTTATGTCTTTTCCTGGAAACAACACTGCTTTTCGCCCGTGGCATGGAATATTCCTCCTCTTTTTCTGAACTGGATATTTAGGGCAGCAGCCTCTTCAGGCGACGAGCATCGGCCATGCTGATAACGGTGACCTTACGGAGATTGCGCTTCCTCTTGGCGGTTTTTTTGCCCAGAATGTGGCTGTGAAAAGCGTGAGAACCTTTCCATTTCCCGCCGGCCGTCTGCTTAAAGCGCTTGGCAGCCCCGCGGTGGGTTTTTATCTTAGGCAATTCAATCCATCTCCTTCCTAGTTATCCTGTTTTGGCGCAAGAATCATGATCATGTTTTTTCCTTCCAGCTTCGGCTGCCTTTCAACCGATGAAAAATCCTTGGCATATTCAGCCAGCCTCAAAAGCAACTGCTGGCCCAACTGGGTGTGAACAATTTCCCGACCCCGGAATATAATGGTAGCCTTGACTTTGTCGCCGTCCTTCAAGAACCGCACGGTGTTTCTTGCCTTTACTTCAAAATCATGGTCTTCGATATTGGGGCGAAGCTTGACCTCTTTAATGTTTATAATCTTCTGCTTCTTTCTGGCCTCTTTCTCGCGCTTGCTCTGCTCGTACTTGTACTTACCGAAGTCCATAATCCGGCAAACCGGAGGTTTTGCGGCCGGCGCCACTTCCACCAGATCCAGTTGCCTTTCCTCTGCCAGGCGCAAAGCATCCTTGGTCGGCATTATGCCGAGCTGCGTGCCGGTACTGTCGACAACCCTCACTTCCCTGGCCCTGATCTCCTCGTTGATGCGGAAATCTTTTGTGATAGCAGGTTCACCTCCCTGTTTAAAATTAACAAATCAAAAAGCGGGTTCGTCCACCCGCTTAAAAGTCAGTCTACTCCTCTTATTTCAAGAAACCTTACGGACTGCTTCACCCGGCGTCGTAAGGTGAGAAGCGGATGGCTTCTTCTTGATAAAAATTTGCTGTTTGCCGCAGTAATTATAGCACAAGGTTTTAAGGCAAGTCAAGGAAATCCGCTGATTTTTGCGTTGTGACCCGGCGCCGGGCCGGATCATAATTGACGGCTATTAACGGCCGACCATTCGCTTAATAAGCCTTGCTCTTTATTTCATCCAGTAATTTATCAACGAACCCGCCCAGCGGAATGGCACCCATATCTCCCGTGGTGCGGTGGCGCACTGCCACGGTGCCGTTTTCAGCTTCCTTATCCCCGGTAACCAGCATATAAGGAATTTTCTGGGCCTGGGCCTCGCGGATTTTGTAGCCGATCTTCTCGTTGCGGGCATCCAGTTCCGCCCGTATTCCCGCACCGGTCAGGCAGTCCAGCACCTTGCGGGCGTATCCGGCATGACGGTCGGCAATGGGAAGCACCCGTACCTGCACCGGGGCCAACCAGGCCGGAAAGGCGCCGGCAAAGTGTTCGGTAAGGATGCCGATAAATCTTTCTATGCTGCCGAAAACCACCCGGTGAATCATTACCGGCCGGTGTTTCTGGCCGTCTTCACCAATGTAAGTAAGGTCAAACTTCTCCGGCATCAGGAAGTCAAGCTGGATGGTGCCGCACTGCCAGGTGCGGCCCAGGGAGTCCTGCAGGTGGAAGTCAATCTTGGGCCCGTAAAATGCCCCGTCCCCCTCGTTCACCCTGTAATCCAGTCCCCTGGCCTCCAGAGCGTCCCGCAAGGCACCGGTGGCCATTTCCCAGGTCTCGTCTGAACCCATAGCCTTTTCCGGCCTGGTGGAAAGCTCCACATGATAAGGAAAGCCAAACACCCTGTAAAAGTCGTCAACCAGCTCGATCACACCAATAATTTCCTCTTTAACCTGCGAAGGCAGCATGAAGATGTGAGCGTCGTCCTGGGTGAAGCAGCGCACCCGCATCAGCCCGTGCAGCACTCCCGAAAGCTCGTGCCGGTGCACCAGGCCCAATTCGGCCAAGCGGATGGGCAGCTCCCGGTAGCTGTGCAGCCTGTTTTTGTAAATGAGTATGCTGCCGGGGCAGTTCATCGGCTTTACCGCATAATCGCCGTCGTCAATTCTGGTAAAATACATGTTCTCCCGGTAGTGCTCCCAGTGGCCGGACCGCTCCCACAGGTTGCGGCTTAAGATAACCGGGGTACGGATTTCCTGGTAGCCCCGCTTTTGATGTTCCTCCCGCCAGAATTTTTCCAGCTCGTTGCGCAGGATCATGCCCTTTGGATGGAAGAACGGAAAGCCCGGCCCCTCGTCGTGGATGCTGAAGAGGTCCAGCTCGGCTCCCAGCTTGCGGTGGTCCCTGCGTTTAGCCTCTTCCAGCCGGAAAAGGTACTCGTCCAGCATGGCCTTTTTGGGAAAGGAGGTACCGTAAATGCGTTGAAGCATTTTGTTCTTCTCGCTGCCCCGCCAGTAGGCCCCGGCCACACTCATCAGCTTAACCGCCTTCAGCCGGCCGGTGGAAGGCACGTGCGGGCCCGTGCAGAGGTCCACAAATTCGCCCTGGCGGTAAACGGAGATGGGCACTTCCGGCGGCAGGTCCTCAATCAGCTCCACCTTATAGTCCTGGCCGGCCTCCCTGAACATGGCCAGCGCCTCCGCCCTGGAAAGTTCGGCGCGCTCGAAGGGCAGGTCGGCCTTGATGATGTTCTCCATTTCCTTTTCAATTTTGGCCAGATCCTCAGGGGTAAAAGGCTCTTGCGGGTCAAAGTCGTAGTAAAAGCCGTCAGCTATGGCCGGCCCGATGGCCAGGCGGGTGCCCGGAAACAGCCTCTGCACCGCCTGCGCCATTACGTGAGCCGTGCTGTGCCGGTAAACCTGCCGGCCTTCTTCATGTTCAAAGGTCAGGAATTGCACGGAAGCATCCTTTTCCAGAGGACGGTTCAAATCCATCAAACGTCCGTCCACCCTGGCTGCAAGCGCTTCCCTGGCCAGGCGTGAGCTGATGCTCTGGGCCACCTCCATGAGGGGAGTCCCTGCCGGGTATTCCCTGGACGAACCGTCCGGAAAGGTCACGGAAATTTTCTCAGCCATTGACATCTGCGTCCTTTCATTGAAAAAATAAACAAATAAAAACCGCCCCTGACTAACAATCAGGGACGGGGAATGCCCGCGGTTCCACCCTGTTTAGGAAGGTCAAGCTGCCCTTCCTCTCTCGCGGCAGTTAACGGTTGCCCCCGGCGCGGCTTACTTTTCGTTTTCAGCCGGCAGCTCCAAGGCGGTCTTCAGGCCGCCTGCCTTAAAGGCGCTTTCAGCCTCGGGCGCCTTCTCTCTGCAAGGCCAGGTTTATAAGCCCTACTCTTCCTTTTCATCGCCGGTTTGCAATATTCCTACAGATGTATTATATTGATCAGCCATGCATTTGTCAACAAAACCGGCTTCAGTTATGCACAGGCCGCAACCCGGGCATTCTTCAAAACGCCCCGTAAACACCTTTTTTATCGTATCCAGCGCCACCGGTCTGTTAGCGTCTGCATTATGCAGAATTATCTTTCCCGGAGCTATTGCAATAAGGGCGCTGACCAGCACATCCTCATAATTAATCTCGCCGCCGTCCAGGCTGACCGAAAATCCTTCCAGAGATTCGCTTCCGACCGGCTGCATCTTCTCGTTAAAAAGCCAGAAACTGCCGCTTGGCCTGATCAGCACATGCACAAGGTCAACACAGGACTGCTGCACTTCCACAAAATATTTTAAAAGCTGGATAAACTCGCCGTATTCCTTTTCCATCAACAGTTCATCCACCGCTTTATCAGCAGCCTGACGCAGTTGGCCCAGGTACTCCCTTAACCTGAACCTGATAAAACCGTCAATGATAATGCGGTTACTGTGGCCAAGAAATTCCTGCACCTTTCTTAATATCATGTTTTTACGGGCCATCCGGTGCACAGCCCCTGCCGGCTCACCGTCATCCCGGCTAATATGGCGCAGGGCATAATTGAAGATTAAGTTCTTATCCTCCTGGCCGAAGTAACAGTAATGTTCCTTGATTATCCCCTTTAAAAGTTCGTCCTCCCAGTGGCTCAGGATAACTTCCGAAATTGCATCGGCTATGTAATGAATAAATGCCGGCCGTATTTCTTCTTCCGAATAACAGCGCTTGCCGTAATTGGTAATGTGGCAGGAAAGAAAGGTAAATTCCCCGGCAGGCTTCTCCTCTATGAATACCTTAAGTCCTTCTTCCTCAAAAAGTCCAACCTCCCGGCCCAGTCTGGCCTTAAGCAACCCGATATGTTGCGTTGCACCGATGGAAATGATCTGGGCCACAAGCCGCTCACCTCTTTAAAATATAATTTATTTAGTTTCTTTTTCAGTATAGACAGAAACAACTGCCGCTATGCCTTGAAATAATTCAGTTAAAAACGGCATTCAACCCTGCCGGCCCAAATTTTTCCGGTTAAATTTTATAAAAAAAAGAGAGGCCGTCCTTTTCAAATATTTCGCAGGACGGCATAAACCACTTATGAAATATCATTTTGCAGTTTTTTGACTTCGGTTTTTACTTTCCGGCGGCCAACCACCCTGGCAAGGGCGTATACGGCTCCAAAGGTAATTAAAGTGCCTGCAGCACCGGCAACAGACGTGGCCACTTTTTCATTTTCGATGCCGGGAAACGCGTAATCAGGAATGGGTGACTTTAAAACCTGCTCCTCGCCTTTGTCAATAAAGCCAAGATCCTCGGCTACCCGCTCAAGCCCGTCCGGACTGGAAGAGGCAAAAGGCGAGAGAAATATTGCTACGGCCAGGGCGGTCAGCAATACATACAGAGATGTTTTTTTCATTGTGTACCCCCTCACTTTAAGCTCTTTCCTGCGAGGCAGTAATAATCAATCCAACGCTGCGCACATAAGACACCACTATCACCGTAATCAAACCCTCGCCCAAGCCGATCAACATGTGCCAGCCCATCATGGCCGCAAAGGCGACACCGAAAGGAACCGTCCCGGATAAGGCCAGCTCAACCGTTGCAGCAAAGGCGGCACCAACGACCGAGGCCCAGGAAGCCAGAAAAATAGCTACCTGCTCGCCTCTCTTGCCGGGCGCGATCCCGGATACCAGCCTATGCACAGCGTAGGCCAAAAAGCTGCCGACAAAGGCCATATTCAAGATGTTGCCGCCCAGTGCGGTTAGCCCGCCGTCGTTAAAGAAGAAACACTGAATAATCAGGACGGTGGAAATGATCAGCCCAGAAGCCCACGGACCTAAAAGAACGGTTGCCAGGGCGGCCCCCAAAAGATGCCCTGAGGTACCCCCGGCAATAGGGAAGTTTACCATTTGGGCTGCAAAAATGAAAGCCGCAAGCACGCCCATTACCGGCACCGTTCGCTCGCTAAATGCTTCCCTAACCTTGTTAATGCTGTAGCTTAATGCACCGGCGCTAACAACTGCTGTACCCACCCATGTTTTTGCATCGAGAAAACCGTCCGGAATATGCAAAGATACCACCCCGCTATAATTTTTATAAAATCTTAAAGAACTTTCTGCTTCATCACCGCCTTGCAAAATCAAAATAAAAAGCCACGGGCCAGCCGCTCCTTCCGGCAACTACCTCCGTGGCTTATTTCTTTTAACTGTTTATTTTTTACCCGCCGACATCTTAAAACACGGCCAGCTCCGGCTGACCCTTGCTTAATTTTATTTTATATCTCTTTAAACACCATGTCAATTATTACATGCGCCCGTTACGGAAATTTGTTAAATGGCCATTGCATTCAGGCGCTTTACCCTCTCGCTGATGGGTGGGTGAGTGCTGAACAGCCTGGCTATGGATTCGCCGGACAGCGGGTTGACTATGAACAGGTGCGAGGCGGCCGGATTAACCTGCATGGGTATCCGGCGGGCAGCGCTGTCCAGCTTTAAAAGGGCGTTTGCCAGGCCGCCGGAGTTGCCGGCCATGCGCGCCCCTGTTTCGTCCGCCAGGTACTCCCGCGAGCGGGAAATGGCCAGTTGAATGATCATGGCCGCCACAGGCGCAATAAGGGCCAAGAGGAGCGAAGCGATAAAACTGCCGCCTCCTCCTTCTTCATCGTCCTGGCCCATTCCGAAAAAGGCGCCCCACTGGACGATATTCGAAATCATTGTTATTGCCCCGGCAAAAGCGGCGGCAATGGTACCTATCAAAACGTCCCTATTCTTTATGTGAGCCAACTCATGGGCCAGCACCCCTTCTAGCTCGCTCTGGTTCAGCAGGCGCAGCAGTCCTTCGGTGACAGCAACGGCGGAATGTGCCGGGTTTCTGCCGGTGGCAAAGGCATTGGGCTGCGGCGAAGGGGTTATATAGAGGCGCGGCATGGGCAGCCCGGCCCTTTTCGTCAGCCTGCGCACGACGTCGTACAACCCCGGAGCTTCCTCCTCCGAAACCGGCCGTGAGCGCGTCATGGAAATGGCAACCTTGTCGCTGTAATAATAGCTGAACAAATTCATGCCCAGGGAAATCAGGAAGAACAGCAACGCCCCAGACTTCCCGCCAATAGCGCCTCCGATAAGGACCAGAATGGCCGACAGGGCGGCCATCAACAGCCAGACCTTAAGGTTGTTCACTTGACAAATACCTCCTTGTTGTAAAAGTTTAAGCACTTTCTTTTAGATTTATAACAGGTTTACAACATGGTAATGACCATGAGCAAGAACAGGCCGTAAATGGCAACCGGGTATATCATTACGCTGGTTTTGAGCCTTTTCTGCCTCATTACGAACAGATAAATCAGAAAGCTTGACAGGAGGGCCAGCCCGGCGCTCAAGGCTGCCCAAAAAGTGAGCAGCCAGGGCGTGAACAGTATGCCGATGGCGGGTATCACAGTGCTCTGGAAAACCATGGCACCGGTAATGTTGCCTACAGCCAGAGTGTCTTTCCCTCCCTTCACCCAGATCACGCTGTTAAACTTTTCAGGCAGCTCGGTTGCAACCGGCGTGATAAGCAGGGACAGAACCAGGGCCGGAACCATTGCGCCGGTGGCCAGGGCATCCAGCGCGCTTACAAAATAATCCGCCCCGCCGGCTATCAAGCCCAGGCCCAGAAATACCTGGGCCAGAATGGCAGGTACGGGGGCCTGGGAGTCTCTTTTCCACAGAAAAAGCGGCGGCAGGTCCATCTCGGCCAGCGTGTCTCCGTCTCCCAGGGTTTTTTTAACGTAGTACCCGTACCCGGCAACCAGCAAAAGAGCCACCAGCACTTTGAGGGCATGCAACGGGATAAAAGCCGCCATAACTGCCAGCGAGTAAAAGACAAGGAAGAATTTTAAGTCCCTCAGCAAAATTGACCGTTTGACGTCAATGCACTCCTCGCCCCGGCAGTAAACAACTTTCGACACACCCACCACACCGAAGGCAAGGGTGCTCAACATGAACGGCGCGCCCAGGATTGCCCCTATCCCAACTTCATGAGCATTTCTGGTGGGAGCAAATAAGATGGCGATTAAAGGAACCATGGTTTCGGGCAGCGCCGTTCCTACCGCGGCCAGGATGCTTCCCACCGCTCCCTCGGAAAGGTTCAGCCTTTTCCCAAGCCATTCCACACCGTTGGTAAAGAGTTTTGCACCGGTAAGAATGGCCAGAAGGCCCCCTGCCAGCATAATTAAGTTTAATGTCATCTTCAACACCTCCCTGACAACAAATATATAAAACAAAAAGACCTTCGCATTAAAAATACTAAATACGAAGGTCTTGCCTTACCTTGATCCGGTTACAGAGACCGGGTATTGCTACCGTACTGACGATCCCTGCTCCGGGTTAAGCACCCGGCGGCTACTCCCCTTATCCCCATGCAATTGTCCTATGAAATATTATTACCAGGTTGGTTACTGCATGTCAAGAGTTATTTTCCAGTTATGCAAGATAACCTGCCCGGTGGCGCTGGAGCGGTCAATCCGCCTGCCGGCGCCCGCCATTCCTGCAAATATGCGAAAAAGTCTGCCGCCGGCAGCAATTTCTGGTTACATAACATAAGCCGGGCCTTATTACTGAATATTAAAAATTTTTAATCTTGTCAAAAAAAGCGCTGCCGGTTTATGATAATTTCAGAATATACTGAAAAGAGGAAAATGCCATGCTCCAACTAATTTTAGAAACCAATTACCAGTATGGCAAAAGAACGGCTACCGTTTTTAGATTCGACAGGGGCATAAAAATTATCGGTTTTAAAAACGGCGATCACTTCGATTTAAGAGTGCTTACAATCGGCTTCAACCCCAAGCGTAGCGGCCTGGGGCAGGAAGCCTTAAGGCTTTTGCGGCCCAAATTCAAAAGAATATCCGTCAACGAAATCTACGAGGAAACGCTTCCCTTCTGGATAAAGATGAAAGAGCGCGGGCTGGCCGACGATTTGGGGCCGGTAAAGGAAGGAGAAAAAAACTGGGCATGTTAAGCAAAAAACACAAATGCCCTCAATGCGAGGCGGAGGCAATGGAGGAGCGGAACGCGGAAGGCGGTGAAAAACCGGCACCCCATTTCGCCTGTTCTTCGTGCGGCAGCCGGTGGAACAAGGAAGACATGGAGTACTGCCCCGGCTGCGGCGAACTAAAACCGGCCGGCGAATTTGAAGAACTTATCATCTGCCGCAGCGCCGTCGGATTTTACGTCTGCCGCAGTTGTTACGGAAAGATAGTTTAGCCTTAAAAACTATGCAGGTTCTCCCTAGGAGAACCTTTTTTTATGCACAAATTTATAGTAAACATAAAAAAAGAGCGCCCAAAGCGGTATCATCAGCCAAAATTTTACCCTTTCGGATATTGGAAGGGCAAAAACTATGAACCCTGCAATTATAACCGCCCAAACCGGCCAGCTCCACCTGGCCGTTTCCGCCCTGCCCTTTTTCTTCATAAAAATAATCACCCCAGGTTAAATTTCTGTTCTTCCATAAAAAAATCCTGCAGAACAGATGTTCACTCGGGGGTCAGGCTTATCGATTCTTAAATTTCTCAAAATTGTGCAAAATTCCGAGCTGCCGGCGACATTTCCTGCCCCCTTATCTGGATGTCATCAATTCCGATCTGCGGCCTGATTATCGATTTTCAAGCGTTAAATAACTCTGGCGGTTTGACGTTGGCGACCTTTCAAATAAATGCAAACGGAATTTGCCACGATTTTCTTTGTTTTTTGCCCGCCAATAAAGAAAATACTATTTAAAAAGGAGGTGCTATTTATGTTCCTGGCCAAAGAAGACGGTATGCTCCACGCTGCCGGCATGGCCTTTTTTACGCTGGTCTCCGTAGTCTTAACCATCCCCTTTATTTTTTACGCCAAGGACATTGCAGAATCAGTACGGGTAATTGCAGGAAGAAAAACCATCGATGAGGGAAAGAGCCAGTAAGCTTTTAACCACCGAAAGAGTAAGCCGGGCTTAAGCGGCCAGGACAGGAATGTCCGGTTAAGTCCGGCCGCCTTGTTTTTTGCAGGGGATACATTGCCCCTTTTCAATTGCAATTATAGTTTGCCGGGTAACCCCTATGGCTTTAGCCAGTTCTTCTTGAGTAATGTCTTTGGCTCTGCGTATTTGCCGCAACCGGTTATCCACTGGCATCACCTCCTGTTAACTAATGTAAGGTATGTCAAACTGTCTGTCAAGCATGAATTACGGAATTTTGGTAGATTTTTTTTAATACATATCTTACAATTAGTAAAGTAGGATGTACAAAAGGGGTTATTCTAATGACCAAACTATCAAGGCTTCTAAAGCAGTTACGTGGTGATGAGCCATTGCGTGATGCCGCTGAAAGGGCTGGAATAAGCCATACTTACTTAAGCCAATTAGAAAAAGGAATTGACCCCAGAACCGGGAAAGAAATTAGACCATCACCAGAAACGTTGAAAGGCATTTCAAAGGCTTATAATTATCCATATGAAAAGCTTTTGGCTGTTGCTGGATATTTAGAGGAAACTGGTAAAAGTGCCATCTCCGACCCCTCCACCCCATCCTTGTGGTACCGGGACACTCCGCCGACAAAGATTGAACTGGAAGTGTTTCTGAAGAACGCCAACGTCTACTTTGACGGGGCACCCTTGAACGAGGAAGACAAAGAAGACATTCTTGATTACCTGGCATGGAAGTGGGAACGCGAAAAGAAGAAGAGGGATAAGCAAAAAGGCGGTAGTTAAATTAGGCGAGTCAGTATAAAATAAAGCCAGGAGGTGTATCAGAATGTCCGGGGGAAAAATTAAAACGGTTTCCTGGCAAGTCATACGCCAAGTAACAGAAAAACAGCGTGAAATTGATAACGAGATGAGGCGCATGGAGGAGGCCTTTAAAGAAAAATGGAACCAGTGGGGAATCAAACGGGCTATCCAGAAAAAGACCAATAATCGACTTCCTTTACCGGGATTTCTCTAAAATTGATTCTTTTACAATTTTCCCTATTCTCGTTTTTAGGGAATTGCAGTACTAATCCACCTCATAATAGTAACCTGCGGTTTAAGTGGGAACGGGAGAAAGGAAGGTGATACATTGTGGCTCACCAATTTAATGTTAAGTTGACGCCAGAGGATGACGGCAGGTGGACAGCAGAAGTACCAGCCCTTCCTGGATGTGTTACCTGGGGGAATACCAAAGAAGAAGCTTTAGAGCGGATCAAGGAGGCAATAGAATTATACCTCGAAGTAATCGCTGAAGACGGCAAGCCAATTCCAAAAGATCAGAGCACGTTTACCCGGGTTGAGGTTGCTTTATGAGTCATTTGCCGCAGGTTACCGGGGAAGAGTTGATTCGCGTCCTCCAGCGTTTGGGTTTCCATGTTCACCGTAAAAAGGGCAGCTACCGTTTCTTGAAACACAAAACCGACCCCAACCGCTTTGCGCTTGTCGCTGTCCACAAAGGAGAAACCATCCCACCAGGTACGCTTACAAAAATCCTCCGCACGGCAAAAGTTTCAGTTGAAAAATTAAAGCAGTACCTTTAGAAGAAACCTGTTGCCTTATAACGGTAGCAGATTTCGCCTTTAATAAACAATGTGACATTATTCAGATAAACTCAATCAGGTGTTAAATTTGAGCACCAAGTTGGGCACCGAAAAAGCATCAGAAAATTAGTCGGGCACCAAATGGGCACCAAAACAACAATAAAGGCTTCCGGCTAAAGCCCCGGAAGCCTTGAATTTCCTGGTGGGCGGGAGAAGAATTGAACTTCCGACCTTCTGCGTGTCAAGCAGACGTTCTCCCACTGAACTACCCGCCCGGCAATATATATTATGCTCCGTACCTTTTCAATTGTCAAGCCTTCACGTACTTATTTCCACCCAATGGTCTTAAAGCAATATTGGATTATGCCGTCATCGCCGGAAGAATGGTCCCAGCAATAACCGCGGTGGCCGTCGGTTATACACCCAACATCAGAGCTGCCGTAGAAAACAAAATAATCAGAAGACTGGGCGGCAAAAGCCGCCGGTGCCATGGTCATTAGAAATATAACTACAGCAACTGCCAGGAAAAATTTCCTCATTATTTTTTATTATAGCAGAAATAATTAACCTGATACTTTGTCCCACAACTGCCTGTACCATCCCTTCTTCGGCACCCACGTCCCGGCCAGCAGATTAACCCGCCCCACTTCCTGCCCGTGCAGCAGGTAAACAGATTCACCAATTTTCTGCCCCTTCTTCACCGGCGCTGCCACCGGTCCGCCCGTTTCAACTCTCTTTTCCAGCTTTGCCAGATCATCCGGATCCAGCCGGACTTCCAGGTCCTTTTCGGCCACCGCCTCCACAGCCCCTGCCGACCCGCCTGTCACCGGCCGTTTTGCTACCACCTCACCGGCTCTTACAACTAGAACCGGCCTGATCACATTAAAGCCGTACTCGAACAGCCTGACACAGTCCTGGTAACGGTTGTCGCTGTGAAGCACTACAGCAATCAGACGGCGCCCCTCCCTGGTGGCCGATGCCGCAAGGCAATTGCCTGCCATGGGGGTGGTGCCGGTTTTCACCCCGTCAATGCCTTCATATCCGCCGAACAACAGGCGGTTGCTGTTGATAATCTTCTCTTCCCGCTCCGGCGGCTCGACCCAGCGAACCGCGGCCTCTTTCGTCTGCACCAGTTCGTTGAACTTGGGGTGGCCCAGGGCGCACCTTGTCAGGACCGCCAGGTCGCGAGCAGTGGTATAGTGGTTGGGATCATGGTAACCGTTTGTATTGGCATAGCGGGTGCCGAAGAGCCCCAGAACTGCCGCTTTGGCGTTCATCATCTTTATAAAACGCTCGTGGCTTCCCCCTACATGCTCGGCAATGGCAACGGTGGAATCGTTGGCAGAACTGATCAGGGCGGCTTTAAGCAGTTCCTCAAGGGTAATTTTTTCGCCCTTTCTTAAGTCTATGATCGAACCCATGGAAACGGCCGCCGCCCTGCCGCCCACGGTGACGACATCACCCAGGTTGCCGTTTTCCAGGGCCACCACCGCCGTCATGATCTTGGTCAGACTGGCCGGCTCGGCCCTTCTGTAATGGTTTTTGGCATAATAAACCTGTCCCGTTTGAACGTCCATCAGTATGGCCGCGTCGGCGGTTATGGCCGGCGGAGCCGCCACTGCGGGGCGAGTTAAAAAAACAAGCAGAATCAGAAGAAAAACGGCCTTCAACCTGAACATCAAAAATACTGCACACCTCCTTCTGCATAATATTTGTGGAATATATTTCCGCACCGGCAATATTTATCAAACTGCTTCGCAGGAGAGAAAAAATGAAAGCCTATTACTTTCACATTTCAAAAATTAAAATAATTTTATTTACCGCCGGCCGAAAGACCGCCTGCCTGCAAAAAAACCGCATTTTCCATCCAATGCGGTTTTTAAAATGCGCTACCGGGAAGTCGGGGAAATTCTTTTGGCTATCTCGGCCAGTTCATTATCGAAAGCCGATACCGGCTGCCCGGCGGCCACCCCTTCCGCTACACGCCGCAAACGGGTAACTATATCAGGGTCGCTGCTTACATAAACGGCCGTCAAACGCGGCTCCGCCTTCTTAACCTCACCACTCACTTCCCGCTTTATTCTTTCGGTTTCCCCTTTTTCCAGGCCAGCCTTCTGGTCAACGCCAACATAGGCAGTGGTGCCTGCCACCACCACCGTTGCCCTGTTCACTCCCGCCACGCGACTTGCTGCAGCAGAGATATTCGAAGCTATCCTGCTGACCTCTTCCGGGCTGGTGGGCATGGCTTCCTGGGACGGTGCTGCCGGTGCCGGAGCCTGGCTTTCCGGCGGGTTCTGCGGGGCAGGTTTTCTTAAGGCGGTGCAGCCTGCCGCCAGCGCCACCCCGACAAACAATACCGCTAAAAAAAACGACAGCCTTTTAGTTGCTTTCACGCCGTTTAACCTCCTTATCTTTCTCATCACTGGCTATTATCTCAAATATTTTTAAAGTTATTCCCTGCCCCAAACAAAGAAGGACGGCTGCTTGCCGGGCAAACAATCAGGGATTGCGCCCGGGCAGGACCGTCCCGGTTTATAAAGCGAATTTTCCTCCCGTCACCTGCCAGCCGTTTTCAAAACGACGATAGGGGTTTGCTGGTCGTCATTTCCAAAAGGATTATCTTCAAGGTACCTTTTCAGCATCTCTTGCTCTACGCCCCCGGTTGCGGCAAGAATATCCACGTTTTTAATGTCGTTTACATCCACTATCACGGCCTCTGCCCCGGTGGCCTTTTTAATCTTATCTACAACCGCTTGCGGATCTTTCGGCCCGAGGATGATATGCCTTTCAAAAGGCCACATAGTCCCGGCCACATCATCAATAAGGGTTAGATGGCGCCCGGCCACCCGGTAAAAATCCCCCTTCCTGCCGGCCAGTTTGCCCAGGGCGGCAGCAGCGGCCCCTAAAAGGATGCGGGGCGTTCCGGTTTCCCTGATGGCCAGTTCCATTGCCTGGGGAGTGGCCAGGCTGCCGTCCTTGCCGGGAAAGCGGCACAGAAACCTTGCCAGGAGCCCCGGCCGGACGGTCTCAGGCAGGATTGCCCTGCCCTGAGTAATCGCCACCACACTTTCAGCTACGGCAATAATGTCTCCCGGCGAGGCAATTTCCCCGGTATATTTTTTAACCACTTCGACTATATCGTCCTTTTCGGTAATAATATGTGTTCTAATCGGAATCCTGCCTGCAATCACGGTAACACCTTCTTTAAAAGGTACTGGTGCGGGCAAAATAGTTTTTTACCCCGTTAAAGATGCCTTCCGCCGCCTTCTTATGAACGGTAGGGCTGCGCAAAAGCCCTTCCTCCACCCAGTTGGTTATTGTAACTACTTCAACCTCCACCGCCGGTATGCCAAGGCCTTCATAATCTCTGCTCTCCCTGAGGCCTCTATCCGCTAGCTTCAATTTTTTTATAACTTCTTCCTTAATCATGTCTGCCGCGGCCAAACCCTCAGGGCTGTAAAGCACCGCCGTTCCGCCCACCCTGCAGTCTCTGTGAGAATGGGTGTGAATGCTGATAAACAGGTCTGCTCCCCATTTCCTGGCAATTTCAAATCTTTTCTCCCTTGTAACATTTTCATCCGAGGTGCGGGTCAGGACGGCCTGCGCACCGGCTTGCTCAAACAATTTCCGGAGATTCCGGGCGACAGGCATAACCACATTTTTCTCGACCAGGTTGACCGGGCCCCTGCCTCCCCAGTCATTTCCACCATGCCCGGGATCAATGGCAATTTTTTTTCCTTTAAATAAACCGGCCAGAAAAGACCGTTCCAGGGTAATGACAGTCCTTACAGGTATTCCTGGCGTTACTTCAATTTCGTGCCCGGCAGGGTGGTCCAGGCAAATTACCACCAGGGCAATTTCCGGACCTTTCTGAACCAGGGATATTTCCCTGACCAGACCGTCGTTTACGCCGATTAAGCCCTCCGGCATGTTGGCCACCGTCCCCCGAGCCTCCAGGACAATGTTGTTTCCTTCCCTGCCTGCCCTATAATCAAAGGCTTCCGTGGACTCTATCACCACCTTTGAAAAAACACCGGTGTCCTCTTCGGATACCTTTGACCAGATATTTGTAATTCTGGACCGTTTCGGGGAAAGCAAAGGAACGCCTCCTTTCCAGGCTGCTGTAGCCTGTGCCGGGTTTATTTAATCAAAAAAAGGGTTTCGTCAGGTGGACTTTAAATAAAAATATTCGTGCTGCCAGGAAATAGGCATGTTAATTTATGACATAAAAGGAGGTTTTGTCTTTTCGGGTACATGCAGAACCGCTGCTTCGCCCTTCAGCACCAGCAGGGCGCAGGCTGCCCCCAGCAGCGCGCCGCCCACCACGTCCAGGGGGTAGTGAACCCCTACATACACTCTGGAAAAGGACATTACCACGGCCAGGGAGAGGGCGGGCAGGGCCAGGGCCGGTATTTTCCGGGCCAGCACGAGGCCCGAAGCAAAAGCGTTGGCCGCGTGTCCGGAGGGGAAAGAAAAGGAATGAGGCGGAGGCACCAGCAAATCGACGCCCGGCAGGGTTTCAAAAGGCCTGGGCCGCCTGAACAGGTGTTTTAAACCTTCTTCCCCGGCCAGGTAGCTCACCAGCAGGGCCGCCAGCATCAGCAGGGCGGCTCTCTTTACAACCGGCCGGCCGGAAAAAAACATGGCCAATCCGAAAACAATCCAGATCAGTCCTCCTTCGCCGGCGCGGCTGATCAGAGGCATTATAAAATCAAAAAAAGAATTGTGCAGGCCGTGGTTGATCTGGTTAAACAGTCCCGCATCAAGTCTCATTAAAATTAATAATATTCCTTCCGTATTTTATTCACCTCTTTAAAATAAATTCTTGCGCCTGTACCAGAGGTATAAAATAACCGCCGCCAGACAGAGTATAACCGCCACGTCCAGCTTATGGAACCAGGTTTCTATCGACTTCCAGTTCTGGCCGAGTTTTAAGCCTATATACGTAAGCAGCAGGCTCCAGGGAAGAGAACCCAAAAAGGTATATACAATAAACTTTTTAAAATTCATGCCGGCAATTCCGGCCGGCAGGGAGATAAAGGTCCGGACAATGGGCATAAGCCTGGTAAAAAAAGTCGTGGCCTCGCCGTACCGCTCAAACCAGCGCTCGGCCAGTTCGAGGTGCTTAACCGAAAAACCGAAATACCTGCCGTATTTAACCAGAAATGGCCTCCCGCCCCGCAAGCCGAGATAGTACGAAAGGGCCGATCCTACGGTGCCTCCAACCGTTCCTGCCAGAACCGTCCGGTAAAATTCCAGCTTCCCGGTGGAGACGAGATAGCCTCCGAAAGGCAGGATTACCTCGCTTGGCAGCGGGATATTGGCACTTTCAATGGCCATACCGATAGCTATTCCCCAGTAACCCATGGCTGCAATAGCACCGGTAATAATCTTTACAATCTCTTCAATTAATTCTGTCAGTCCAATCTCCCCCCACAAAAAATGCACCCCGGCAAAAGCGGGATACAAATTAAATTTGCGTTCTTTACAGGAAAATCCAGGTGCAATTTTTACCGTCCGGGTTTTCCTTAACCATCTCCGTCAAAAGGCCCATCAGCAACTTCTTGCATTCGGCCAGCAGCCTGGGAGAACCTGCAGTGATGATTATAAACCGCTGCGTCAAGGTCAGGTGGCCCAGCACGGGGCGCATATTCCGCCCCCGGTACTCACCACCAAGCAAGGCTGCCGTTACCTGCCGCAAGGAACCGGAGCCGTCCTTCAATTCCCTTATTATCCTGAACGAATCCGATTTGCCGATGGCCTTCAGCACATCCTGCCAGGAGCCCACGTAAAGAACGGTCCAGCGCACCGTTTCCTCGCCGGCAGGCGCTGCCGCGCCCGAACGGCTATTGTTCAGGCCGTACTCCACAACCATGGCATTTATTTTGTGCGCACGCTCCTTAAGGTAATTGCTCCACCCGTGCACCTTTCTTTTTATTTCGCTGAAGTACTCCTGACGGTCCTGGTACAGCCGGTCTAGCAGCGGTTTTTTACACTCGCCGGGCAGGGCCAGCCCGCCGGTGGAAAATTCATACTCATTTCCTACTTTAAGAACCCTAATCAGCAAAACGCTTCCCGGTTCTACTTCCGCAGCCGCATTTGAATCCCTGACCAGTTTTTCTCCCCGTCCAAGGAGTTCCTTAATAACCACGCCCTCGCCCGGTATAACCTTCTTTATCTCATACAGGGAAATGCGTGAACGGGCCCAATCTTTCAAAAGAACCGCCTCAAACTCGCTCAGGGTTTGGGAGCGTTCTTCCCGGAACGTTTCAATTACTGTTTTTCCGCTGGAAAGCTTGTAGTCAAAAATAAACCATTCAAAGCAACGTTCCATTGTAAAGTCGTCGTCGCCGTCAACCGTCTGCTCACCCATACAGCCAAGGTAAATGTCCTGAGCCCTGGCGGCATCCCATGCAAGAGAAGGCTGGTCGGCAAATTCACCAAGCCGGCGGCGTAAATCCTGACCGGCCCGGCGCCACCTGGCCTGTTCCAGAGATAAGAGAAGACGCGACTTTCTGGTTCCCGGCATTCGGCCCACCTCCCGTATAAAATATACCGTTTTTACCAGTATATTTTTTGATCAATTTACTTTATTTTAAACTATATTTTAAACTATAAAAGAAATTATTTCTTTAATATAATATTGTTTCCCTCAACCACCACGCCGATATTGAAAATACCAAGGTTGTTCAAGGGAATGAAAGCAGCCCCTTCTTCAAACAAAAGCGGTGCCGCCCCGGGCACAACCTGCCCGCCTGCAACAGCACGGCCTTGCCCGGCGTAAAAGATGACTTCCGCCCCCGCCCCGGATATTTTTATGCCGTCGTTATCAGCCTGCCAGTCCACCCTGTAACCGAGGCCCTCAAATAAAAACCTCAACGGCAGGTAAACCAGGCCGGACCGCTCCAGCACCGCCTGCCTGAGCTGAACTGCCTCTCCGTTAATTAACGCTTCGGGTTTATCTTTTTTAAATACCAGCTCCCCGCCGGTTTGCTTTTTTAAGTAACGCTTTGCCGCGGCAAGGTGAAGGTCTGAAGTGAGCACCTGAATATCGGGGCTTAAGCCTGTGCCGTCAATAATCCTGCCGTTAGGAGTCCAGTACCTGGCTGCGGTAAGCTTCAGGGCACCCCCTGTTTCCAGCGGCACCACTATCTGAACAGTGCCCTTACCGTAAGTCTGACTGCCTATCAGGACGGCCGCTCCGTAATCCTGCAGCGCGCCGGCCAGTATCTCTGCGGCGCTGGCGCTGTTATGGTTAACCAGTACCACTACAGGTATGCCCCTGGCCACAGGTTTTTCCTCGTTACAGTATTCCTGGCGCCTGCCATTGCGGTCGACGGTGCTGACAACCACCCGGCCGGTTTCAAGGAAATTCCCGCCGACCTGCACCGCCGCCTGTAAAATGCCGCCTGGATTATCCCTTAAATCCAGAATCAGCCCGTCTGCTCCCTGCCGGATTAACCCGGCCAGGGTCTTCCCGAACTCTTCAGGGGTATGGGTGCCAAACATGCTTATCCTGATATAGCCTATGCCGGGTTCAAGCATCTTTCCGCTAACCGTGGGAGTATTAATGCTGGCCCGGACCAGCTCCACTTCAAAGTCTGCCACGCCCTGGCGCCGTATGGTAAGCCTTACTTTGGTCCCCTTCGGGCCGCGGATTTTTTGAACCACAGTGCCAAGCGGCTCATTTAAAACACTGACCCCGTCCACCTTAATTACCAGATCGTCCGGCTTTATGCCGGCCTCGCTGGCCGGGGTGTTTTCAAAGGTGCTGATCACCCTGGGATATTCTCCCCCGGGTTGCAGTTGAATGCCCACACCCACGTAGTCGCCGTCCAGGGAATCGCTAAAATTTTTTATTTCCTCGGGCGGCAAGTATTCGGTATAGGGGTCGTCCAGCGAGCCTATCAGCCCCTCGATTGCCCCTCTAATTAATGTCTCAGGATCCGGGTTATATATATGCAGGTTCTGCACCTGCATGTAAATCTCTTCAAGAGTGTCCAGCCCAACTGAAGAGCCGTCATCTGCCAGGGAGGGCGAAGCAAACAAAAAAAACAGAACCAGTAAAAGGGCCAGGAGCGGTAAAGCAGTTTTTTTCAAGCAAATCACCCTTTGCTTTTGGATAAGGTTTTTATTCGCCCCTGACGGGGTAAAGTCCTGCACATTTTTCCGGCTCTGCTGATTATTACCCGGGGCAGGTATTTTGGTCCGGCGCGGTGAAATACTACGGAAGGATATCCAAGGCAGGTGCATAAAATGTGACTTCAGAAACCATGGTTATTATTGACGGCAACAGCCTGGCCCACAGGGCCTACCACGCCATCCCGCCGCTGTCAACCAGCCAGGGAATACTTACCAACGCGGTATACGGCTTTACCAACATGCTGCTGAAAATTTTGGCCGAAGAACACCCGGACAGGATTGCGGTGGCATTCGACAAGGGCAAAATTACTTTCCGCCATGACGACTTTGAGAAATACAAGGCCCACCGGCCGGCCACCCCGGACGACCTGCGGCCACAGTTTCCGGTTCTGAAAGAAGTTTTAAAAGCTATGCGCATTCAGGTTTTTGAAGCCGAAGGATATGAAGCCGACGACCTGATCGGCACCCTCTCGGCCAGGGCGGAGCAGGCCGGCCTGAGAACAATCATAGTTACCGGCGACCGCGACGCCCTGCAGCTTGTATCCCCTTTAACCAGCGTGAGGCTGGTTAAAAAGGGGATCAGCGAGCTGGACGAGTACGACGAGGGCATGGTCTGGCAGAGGTATGGGATTACGCCGCGGCAGTATGCAGACTTTAAGGGCCTGACCGGGGACGCCTCGGACAACATTCCGGGCATCCCCGGAATAGGGGAAAAAACGGCCTCCCGCCTGCTAAAGGAATACGGCAGTCTTGAAGAAATTATAGCCCACGCCGATGAACTGGCCGGCCGGACGGGTGAGCTGGTAAAAACCTACAAACACCAGGCAGAACTGTCAAAAAAGCTTGCTACCATACATCGCGACGTGCCTGTGGAAATCGACCTCGCTCTGTGCCGCTGGCAGGGCCCGGATCATAAAGAGCTCCTGGAAATTTTTAAAAAGCTGGAATTTAAGTCGCTGATAAAATCCATTTATTTTGACAGGGACGAAAAAACCGGCGTCAAAAAAAAGGAGGAAAGCGCCAGGCAGGCCCTGACCAGGCCCAACCTGGAAGTTTACCAGGCAGCCTGCCAGCCCATTGACTCGCCGGCCAGGATAAAGTCTTTCATTAAGGCCGCCCGGAAGGCGGGGAAGGTGTCCCTTGTACTGGCCGGGGACGGCCGGGGCGGGATTGCCGCGGCGAGCTTCGCCCTGGAGGGGGAAAGCACGGCCTACAGCTTGGACGGCCCTCCGGATAAAATCCTGGAAATTTTGAAAACCATATGCGAAGACGGCAACATCAAGAAATACTGCCACAACGGCAAAGAAACAATTCGCCTGCTTCACCGGAACGGCATAACCTTGAGGCAACTGGCCTTCGACACCATGATTGCCGCCTATCTGCTCAATCCCGCGTCCTCCAACCAGGATCTGGAGGACATTTCCCTGGAGCATTTAAATGCCGTTCTGCCCGGCGAGGACAGAAAACTCCCGGCCCAAGCCCACTGCATCATGGAGCTGGCCCAGCTTCTGGACAACAAACTAAAGCTTTACGGGCAGGACCGGCTTTTTTACGAGATAGAGATCCCTCTGGCCGGAATTCTGGCCGAAATGGAAATTGAAGGCGTGGCGGTGGACAAAAAGCAGCTTGAGGCCATGTCGGAAGAACTGGGCCGCCAGATCGAAAAACTGGCGGACGAAATTTACCGCCTGACCGGCAGGGAATTCAACATCAATTCCCCCAAACAGCTGGGCAAAGTGCTTTTCGAGGATTTAAAGCTTCCTGTAATAAAGAAAACCAAAACCGGTTATTCAACGGACGCCGACGTGCTGGAGGAACTGGCGGCGGCACACGAAGCGGTGGCTAAAATCCTGGAGTACCGCCAGATGGCAAAGCTGAAGTCCACTTACGCCGACGGCCTGGCGGCCTTGATCAACCCCGAGACGGGCAAGCTGCACACCACCTTCCACCAGACCGTCACCAACACGGGCAGGCTGTCCAGCTCTGATCCGAACCTGCAAAACATCCCGATCCGCCTCGAGGCAGGGAGGCTGATCAGGAAGGTTTTTATCCCAGGCCGGCCGGAGAACCTGCTCCTGACGGCCGATTACTCCCAGATCGAGCTGCGCGTACTCGCCCACATAAGCGGCGACCCGGCCCTGATTAAAGCTTTTAAAAACGGGGAAGATATCCATACCAGAACGGCTGCGGAGATTTTTGCGGTGCGGCCTGAAGAGGTAACCAGGGAAATGCGCACCAGGGCCAAAGCTGTGAATTTTGGCATTGTCTACGGACTGAGCGACTTCGGCCTGGCCAGGGACATCAAAGTAAGCCGGCAGGAGGCCAGGCGCTATATCGAAAACTACTTTGCCCGCTACGCCGGGGTAAAAGATTACATTGAACGGATCATCCGCGAAGCGCGCCAAAAAGGCTACGTCACCACCCTTTTAAACAGGCGCCGCTACCTGCCGGACCTGTTCAGCCCGAACAGGACAATTCGCAGCTTCGGCGAGCGCACGGCAATGAACACGCCCATTCAGGGCAGCGCGGCGGATATCATCAAGCTGGCCATGGTCAACATCCACCGGGAGCTGGCCGAACACGGCCTGAAGGCAAAAATGATCCTGCAGGTGCACGATGAACTGATTTTCGACGCCCCGGCCGTCGAGATCGACCAGCTTAAAGATCTGGTCAAGCGCTGCATGGAAAATGCCCTTGTCCTGGAAGTACCCCTATTGGTAGAGATAAAAGCCGGCCGGAACTGGTATGACGTAAAAAAAATCTAAGGGGATGAAACAATGCCGGAGCTCCCGGAAGTGGAGACCGTCAGACGAACGCTCCAGGCCAAACTGCCAGGCTTAAAGATTACCGGCGTTGAAGTGCTCCTGCCAAAAGTAATCCGAAGCCCGGAATTAAGCGAATTCAAAGAAACAATTGCGGATAAAAAAATATTGAAGGTCGGCAGGCGGGGCAAATACCTGCTGATCAACCTCAGCGAAGGCTATACCCTCGCCGTTCACCTGCGCATGACCGGCAGGCTGGTTTATTGTGCGGGCCAGGATCCCCCGGCCAGGCACACCCACGTCATTTTTAACTTGAGCAACGGCTGCCAGTTGCACTTTGCGGACATGAGGCAATTCGGCCGGATATGGCTGGTGCCCACGGACGCCCTGGACGGCCTGAAGGGCATAAAGGAGTTGGGCGTTGAGCCCCTGGAAGAACTGTTCACCAGGGAGTTCCTTAAAAAAGAACTGCGCCGCAGGCACGCGCGGATCAAGCCGCTGCTCCTCGACCAGACCTTCATTGCCGGGCTGGGCAACATTTATGCCGACGAGGCTCTGCACCGGGCCAGGATAAACCCGGAGCGGCTGGCCACCACCCTTACCCCCCGCGAAATAGCACGCCTTTATCGTGCCATCCGCGACCTCCTCCAGGAAGGCATTGAAAACAGGGGTACCACCGTGCGCGACTTCATCGACGGGAACGGCCAGGCGGGCAACTACCAGGAGTTCCTGCAGGTTTATAACCGCGAAGGCAAGCCCTGCCCCCGCTGCGGCGACAAAATAGCAAAAAAAAAGGTGGGCGGCCGCAGTTCCTATTACTGCCCGACCTGCCAGAAAGTAAAATAGGTTAAACCATTCACCGGCAGTAACCAACGCCTTTTTCCCTCCATACATTAAAAGGTAGGCAGCTCTTGCCCGACGGGAGGTAAAGGACGTTGGAACTGCTTTCTTATCTCCTCTTTGCCCTGGCCCTTAACCTCGATTCCTTTGGTGCCGGTTTAGCTTACGGGACACGGCAAATCAGGGTACCGCCGCCATCACTCATAATCATCAGCCTAATCTCCGTGGCGGCCGTCACAGTATCCATGCTGGGCGGCCAGATTCTTGCGGCCTGCATCCCAGCCCGCCTGGCCCACCGGCTGGGCGGCTTTATGCTGCTGCTGATAGGGCTGTGGGTGCTCTGCGAAAACTGCCGGGCCAGGCGCCGCCCTAATGGTGAACCCGGACAGAAAAACAAGGCCGCCAGGATGCTGGAAATCCGCATCCGCCCGCTGGGTTTGGTCATCCAGGTTCTCAGGGAGCCCGTTAAGGCCGACCTGGACAGTTCCGGAATCATTTCCCCCCCGGAAGCCCTGGTTCTTGGAGCTGCCCTGGCTATGGACGCCTTCGGCGCCGGCTTTGCAGTATCCATGATGGGCTATTCCCCGGCCATTACCGCAACGGTTGTCGGCTTAGGCCACTTCCTGCTCACCTATCTGGGCATCCTGGCCGGCCGCACCGTAATAACCAGCAGGGTGGGGCGCCAGGTCACCCTCCTGCCGGGATTCCTGCTGATCTCGCTGGGGTTGCTTAAACTCTGGCAGAAATGAATACATACCACCCGCTCCGCCGGCTTTAGGCCGCGCGGCTTTCTTATTTTAATTAAAAAAATAAAGGTTATTTATAGAGGAACAATAACGTCGAATGCTGAATAACAAAATTTATGTTTGCAGGGAGGTGCGTTATGCACGTCATCGGCCTAACCGGTAATATCGGCAGCGGGAAAAGCACGGTGGCCCGCCGCCTTAAAGCCCTTGGGGCAAAAGTGATAGACGCCGATCAGGTGGCGCGGGAGGTAGTTCGGCCGGGCACTCCCGCCCTCAAGGAAATTGTCGAAAGCTTTGGACCGGGTGTTTTAAACGCCAAGGGCGAGCTTGACCGCAAAAAAATGGGAGCCATTGTCTTTGCCGACCCGCAGGCCAGAGCCAGGCTGAACGAAATTACCCACCCGCGAATAAAAGAAGCCATTGGCCGTGAAATAGAAAAAGTTAAAGCCAATAGCAGCTCTAAGGCTGGCGTACTGGTAATTGAAGCCCCGCTTCTGATTGAGGTAGGGCTGCACCACGGCGTAGACGAAATATGGGTGGTAAAGGTAGAAGAAAAAAGGCAGATTGAGCGGTTGGCCGAAAGGGACGGGCTTACCCCGGCCGAGGCCAGGCTGCGCATTGCCGCCCAGTTGCCGCAGGAGGAAAAGCTCAAATACGCCAGCCGGGTTATCGACAACAGCGGCGATCCTGCCGAGACGGCCAGGCAGGTGGACCGCCACTGGGCCGATTTTCTTCACAAGCATTTCGACCGGGCGGGCAGCATATAACATAATAAGCCATGCAGCGGAGTTGTTTAGTTTGGTCCTGACCTTTCGCAAAAGGGCAAGCAGGAAAAGGTTTAAACGGCGGATCTTCCTGCTCCTTGTTTTAATACTGGTTTGTCTGAACTTCAAAAGCATCACCGGTTTTTTCTACCCCTTTCCTTACCGCAACATTATCACTTACTACTCAGGGGTTTACAATTTGGATCCATGCTTATTGGCGGCGGTAATGAAAGCGGAAAGCGGTTTCAACAGATGGGCGGTTTCCGAGAGGGGAGCCAGGGGCTTGATGCAGATTATGCCTGAAACCGGACGCTGGGTAGCCAGCCAGATGGGCGATCCCGATTTCGACCCGGACTGCCTTTTCGATCCTGAGACAAGCATAAAACTGGGGGCATGGTATATAGCGGACCTGAAAAAAGAATTCGGCGACAATACCGTCCTGGTACTGGCAGCGTACAACGGCGGACGGGGCAACGTTAAAGAGTGGATTTCCGGCAAGGAGCTGCCTGCCGGCAAAAGCACCACCATAGACCAGATACCTTTTCCGGAAACCCGCCATTATGTAAGGAAAGTGCTGCTTTACTACCGCATTTACAGTTGTCTGTACGGCTAGGGGAGGCATCCGCGCCTCCCCTCCGCGCTGTTAAAGGGCAAATACGTGCCCCCCGATCCGGGTTATGATCGGCCTTGACCAAACCCACGGGCTTGTGGCCTTTTCCGGGTTCCAGAAGTACAGCGCCCCGCCGGTCGGATCGCGGCCGTTTAAGGCGTCAATCGCGGCATCTAGCGACTCCTTGCTTACGGGCCTAAGGTACTGGCCGTTGCTTACCGATTCAAAGGCATCGGTTTCGTAAATAACCCCCGGGATTGTGTGCGGAAAATCAGGGCTTTCAGTCCTGTTCAGGATTACCGCCCCTACCGCCACCTTTCCTTCGTAAGGCTCGTCGGCGGCCTCGCCTTCAATTACCTGGGCCATCAGGTAGACGCTGTTGCGGTCAACCACGCCGCCCCGTGACACCGCAGAACCTCTTTCCCTGCCGGACTGCACCTGCTCTCCGGCACCGGCCACAACCTGTTGCTCTTTTTTGCCGGGTTTTACCAGCTTGTTCACGGCAGACACCGGGTGCAGCAAAAGGCCGACGGGTACGAGAAGCAGGCCGGCTGCAAGACAGGCCTTCTTTTTAAACCCGTCCATTTCGTCCCACGTTTTTTTAACGCAGTCGCTCATTTTATCCCATGTTTTTCTTAAGCAGCCTGTCATTACCCAGATCTTTTTAACAGCCTTTAATAAAAGGTTCCAGACTTTCATTTTCAACGTTATCACCCCATTTTTTGAATTTCCCGGGGGCTTTTTAAGAGTATATGCAAATAGTGAAGGAAAGTCAAAGGCAAAAATTTGCCAGTAAAAAACCGCCCCTTAAGAAGGCGGCTGCGCGAGGCCGTCAAGGTCTTTTACCGCTTTGCCGTTCAGGTAGTCGCATTTTTTTCCCTGATAGATGTCATGCTCCTCCAGGTACTGCTCTATTCTCTGCTTTAACAGCCACCAGCTTACCCCCCAGTTGCTGAAGAGCGAGCTTTGCTTCGGGCCTTTCCCCACCAGCCTCTGGATTACCACGGCAGGGTCGAGGTATTCCAGGAATGTCGCCACCCTTTTCACATATTCCTCCATGGGTATGATTTCAAATTCCCCCCGCTCATACATGTCGCCCAGCACCGTGCCCCGAACAACGTACAGGGAATGCAGCTTGACGTACTCTATACCCAGGGCGGAAAGTACCTTGGCGTTTTCCACCACGTCGTCCATGTTATCCCAGGGAAGGTTCAGAATGAGGTGCACGCAGGTGTCAAAACCATACCTTTTAACCCGCAAAACGGCGTCGATGAACTCCGCCAGGGTGTGACCCCGGTTGACCTTCTCCAGGGTGTGGTAGTTTACCGTCTGCAGGCCCAGTTCAATATTTACGTCCAGCTTCTGTTCCTCTTTAAACCAGGACAAAAAGTCGAGGTAGCGGTCGTTGACACAGTCCGGCCTGGTCGAGACGGATATGCCCACCACGTCTTCCTCGCCCGCAACCTGAAGGACATTGTCCCTGAAACGCTCAAAAGGAAGGTAAGTGTTTGTAAAAGCCTGAAAGTAGACTATAAATTTCCTGGCATTAAACCGTTTCCGGAAAAACGCCCTGCTCTCCGATATCTGTTTTTTGATCGGGACGGTGCTGGGCAGGCACTCAAAACCCGCTCCAGTTTCATCGCAGAAAATACAGCCTCCCCGCCCCAGCCTGCCGTCCCGGTTGGGGCAGGTTCCCGGCAAATTGACGGGCAGCTTGTAAACCTTCTCGCCGAACTTTTTTACCAGGTGGTCTGAATACTGATTATACCGGGCCGATTTCACAGGTAGCACCCTGCCCTCGCTAAAGTTTTATTAACATTTTACCACATTTGGAAAGTAAAAAAGCGCGGGAGCGTTTGCCTGCCTCCCGCGCTTTTTTGCTAACCGTTGTCCTGGTAGCGGCCGGGTTCGTCCTCGATGTTCAGCCCGGCCTTCCTTTCGCCCTCTTCGGCCAGCGCCTGTTCCCCCGATTTGACCAGCTTTCTGACCATGTTTCCCCCGATTTTGCCGGCCTCCCGCACCGAAAGCTCGTCTCCTCCATCTTTAAGGTCGTCTTCAAGGCCCAGTTCCTTTGCAGTCTCCCACTTCAAGCTGTCCATGGCCCTTTTTGAGCGTAATTCGTCGTAGCTTTTTTTACGCCCCATTTAAAACACCCCTGATACTATAATTGTCTTAAAAAATAAAGAATATTCTCCAACGCCGGCAGACAATAAAAACCGGTCAGTCCCCGGCTCTTGCGGTTTATTGCCCAGTTATTTTTCTTGCAATGATTTTCCCTTCAGGTTATGATTTAGTTGACATTCTTTTTTTTAAATAAATCTATATTCTAACCTTTAAGGGGAAAACAACACCAGTGGCGGTCAAACATCACGATAACACTGCCGGAAGGCTTTTCCTGACCTTAAAGCTCGCCTTGCCCTTTTTGCTCATACAAGCCGGCATACTGCTGATTCTTTACTTCATCTTCCCGGTTCTCACTATAATACCGGCACTGTTTATCATTTTCACCCTTTACTTCTTCCGCAACCCCAAAAGGGAAATTCCGGCCGGCGAAAACCTTATCCTCTCGCCCGCGGACGGGGTTGTCATGGAAATAGACGAGGTTTTCGAGGAAAAGTTCATCAAGGACAAAGCCGTGCGGGTAAGCATCTTTCTGTCCATATTCAACGTTCACCTCAACCGCTCCCCCGTCCAGGGAGAGGTCAGGTACAGGCACTACCGGCCCGGCAAATTCATACCCGCTTTTAAAAGCCACGCCTCGGAGATCAATGAAAAGAATTATATAGGTATTGAGTGCAGGGGTTTTAAAATACTGGTGTGCCAGGTTACAGGGTTTATCGCCCGCAGGATAAAATGCTGGGCGGAGGAAGGCAGGCATCTGGCCGGCGGGGAACTTATAGGTGTAATACAGTTCGGATCGGGCACAGAGCTTTTCATTCCGGCAGGTTCACGCATTTTCGTAAAAAAAGGCAACAGGGTCAGGGCCGGTGAAACCGTCATAGGTACCCTGCCTGAACCCGGCAATTCCTGGTAAGAGGGAACCGTCCCCGTTAACGAAGGGATGATGCTTATGAGCAGAATAGAAATACTGCCAAACCTGTGTACGGCCGCCAACCTGTTTTTCGGCGTTATGGCCATTGCCGCCGTAATCAACCATAATTTTCAGCTCAGCGTAGCCCTTGTCATTATTGCCGCCATTTTAGACCGGGCAGACGGCGCACTGGCCCGCCGCTGCAATGCCATATCGTCCTTCGGCAAGGAGTTCGATTCCCTGGCCGACCTGGTTTCATTCGGGGTGGCGCCCGCCGCCCTGCTGTACAGCGTCACGAACAGCAAATGGCATGCGGCCGGCCTGGCCTGCTTCGTCCTTTTCACGTTATGCGGCGCCTTTCGCCTGGCCAGGTTCAATATTTCGGACAACTCGTCCTGCTTCCAGGGCGTGCCCATAACCATTGCCGGATCTGTAATGGCCCTGCTTGTCGCCCTTCTGCCGCATTCCGTTTTTATAATACTGCTGTCAAGCGTTATGCTCTCGGCAGCAATGGTGTGCACCATCCGCATTCCGAAAATTTAATTAGAGTACTTTAATTAGAGTACTGCCCCTATATTTTCTTTGACCTGCATTGATACAATGTCAAAGAACTTTTGCAAATCATCATTTACGCTTTCGGCCGCGCTGTATATAAGGCGCGCAACCTTTTTCGTGTCTATTTCCACCTGGTGCTTGAACAGCATCTGAAGCCTGTATTTCCGGGCAAGAGAGACTGCAGTGGCTTTTCCCATTTCAATAAACCCGGCAAACCTTTTGACCCGGGAAATAAAATTAAGCTCTTTTTCTTTCCACAGGCTGCGAAACATTTCATCCACCCCGGAAACCAGCAAACGGTTGGCGAAGGCGCTCTTTATCCGTTCGCTGTAGTCGCCGGACGAACTGATCAGCAACTCCACCCCCATCTCAATGATGTTGTGAGCCTTCCACCAGCCCATTTCCGCGGGAATATTGCACGCCTCCACGGTTTTCAGGATGAAGGGCCTTGCCTTTTCAAAGCAGTAACCCTTTTCAAAGTCCAGGTATTTTTCGTCGCCGTAGTAGTCCAGCCCCTTGGGAACAAAGCCGTGGGTGACAACCGCTTTGCCGAAATCCAGCAGCGAACCGTTCTTTTTGATAAAGCGGTATATCTCCTCGCCCTTGCTGTGGGCCTGGTGGTGGTTGAATTCGCCGCCGATCAGCATGTCAGGCAGGACGCTGCCCAGAGTAACGTCGTCCCCCTGCTTTCCCAGGACGTTTTCGGCAAAATACACATGAGTTTGCGGGTACAATCTTTTTCCTCCAAACAGCTTTTGTCGTTTAGTAATTCGACACAGGCCAGGAACTGTCCTTCCCGGCCGGAAGTGCTGAGGCATCGTTTGAGGTAAACTCCGAACGTATTTCAGACAAAGAAAAACCATTACTCCTCAAAATGGACAACACTTACACTTGCTTTCAAAATACCCGTTTGATATAATTACTCTTGCCAGTTGTTAATATATGTCGGAGTGGCGGAATAGGCAGACGCGCACGTTTGAGGGGCGTGTGGGAAACCGTGCGGGTTCAAGTCCCGCCTCCGACACCACACCGGATACCACACATTGTGATGATATTATAACTGAATTTAATTTTTAAAAGGCCGTAATATAACGGCTTCTTTTACTTTAAAATTTTTTTGTTCTTATAATTAAAGTGGCATCAAATAATTGCATACCTTGCTCACCTTCTTCTCTCATTAAATTACCCTCAGTTTTTTCGGCAATTTTCCCCGTTCAAGTTCCCGCATCACCCACTCTTTGACCTGAGCTTTTGGGAAAACCTTTTTATTCCCGAACTGTAAAACTGGGAAGCCTGGGCTATTGGCCAATTCGTAAGCTTTGTTTGCCCCGATGCGTAAGTATTGTCGGAGCTCCTTGATAGTAAGCAAATCCGGCAAATCTTCGTATCGCAAGTTATTAGTAACCAAAATACAAACCTCCTTATCTACCCGTGGTTGGACTTTAGTCCCCCATCAATTTTATCCGAAAAAGACCTTCCCCGACTGCTTAAGCTTGCTTGCTAAAATGATATTCGGGAAAGATAGGTCAAAACCGCGCGCCATTGTTTACTCTGTCTTCGGGATGTGATATGATCAAGCAGGAAAAACAGGGAACAATTTTGTTTACTGTCAGCGGGCTTGCCGTGAGGACCATCTTGTCTTTGCCAAAACCTGGTGAACTCGTGGCAAGGATCAGCTAACCCTTGCCTGTAAGAAAAAGATTTTACGCCGGATATTGAGGGCAGGTTTTATGGATAGCAACCTGATCAGGGAGAAAATATTAAGCGGGAACTGGGCCATGTCTAAACATGCGCGTGTGCGGGCCGGCCAAAGAAAGGTTAAGGACACTGAGGTGGTCATGGCTATCGCGAATGGTGAGATTATTGAGGATTACCCGGAGGATGTCCGGGGGCATAGCTGCCTGGTCCTCGGGTATATCGGGCCGGGTAGACCGGTGCACGCTGTTTGCGGGATTGATCCTTCGGGCACACTAATAATTATTACGGTCTATTTTCCCGAACCTCCAAAATGGATTGATGAGCGTACCCGTAGAAAGGGGGATCATGATGGTGACTAAATGTTTTCAATGCGGGAATCCCACTGTAAAAAAATTTGTTGTTACCGAGAACTGGTGGGGTGATACATTTACCCTGGTCGAGAACGTTCCGGCGTGGGTTTGTGAAAACTGCGGGGAACAATACTTTGACGCTGAGGTTGTCAAAGAACTGGACAAAATGAAGGAGAAACCTCCCCGGGCAAAAAGAGTCATGCAGGTTCCTGTATACGTGTATGGGCAGCCAGCGTAACGTGATCTCGACTTTGAACCTGACTGGACCCTACCAGTACTACCAGTGGCCGCGCGCGGGGTTCGGTTACCCAGAGTGCGCATAAAGTTCTGTCCCTGTCTGGGGATAAAAGCAAAAGAAAAGCCCCGCCCTATCCTATTTGCGGCTTGCAAATGGGGCCAGGCAAGACTGATGAATGTTTATCTACCGGTGAGCGGATAAAGTAAAGTCGGCCCTCCGACACCAGAAAAATGATTTTAAAAAGCTGCAAGGAAAGTCCTGCAGCTTTTTGCTATGCACGCTCCCGCACGGGGAGCGACCGGCTAAGAGAGTTGGATGAGGCGGTGGGAAGATGTTTCAATCCACGCTCCCGCACGGGGAGCGACCAGAGGTGACGACATTGCAATACAACGAGTTTCTTGTTTCAATCCACGCTCCCGCACGGGGAGCGACAGTAGGTTTCGGGCAATTCCGCACCAGTGTCGCTGTTTCAATCCACGCTCCCGCACGGGGAGCGACACTTTAACCTGCAAGATTGTGTGGGCCAGGTAATCGTTTCAATCCACGCTCCCGCACGGGGAGCGACTGTATATGTTATAACGCCTTTATTTATTGCTACCATCCAGTTTGTTTTTGCGAACCCCACTGTTTATATAAAATGTTTTTTACTTCCCGTCCTGGATGAACGGGTCTTGAGCCAAAGGATAAAAGAGGTGCGAATACCCCCGTGTTTTGGCGATCACTTATGATCCGCGCATTTCAAACGCTTAAAAACCCCTCAGGATCGTAGGTTTGCCCGGCCCCAATATGCTCCACCCTGCCATGCCAGTTAGACCCCAAACGGTAATAGCGCAAACTGTCGTGTTCTTTGTCGATTATCTTCTCTAACCGCCTTTTCAAAGCGGCAAATTGTGCTGGATCAACAAGACATTCAAAGACCGACTTCTGAACCCTTTGCCCAACGTTCTCGCATTCCTTTGCTACCATGCGCAACCTTCTTTTACCTTCAAGCGTTTCGGTGTTAACATCATAAGTAATTAAAACCATCATAAACCATTACCTCATTTCCAACGATACGGAGGATAATCATCAATGTCACCGCGCAAGTGCCGGGCCAATAATAAAGCCTGTATGTGAGGCAACAGTCCAATTTTTACTTTCTCATTAATAAAAGGATGTAAAACCTCATCTCTCTTTCTGTTTTGGTATGCTTCCAGGACCTCCTTTCTCGTTCTTTCATCCATCATAACGGCTCCGGTCTCAGTTTTCTTAAAGCCTTTCGGGGCAATTTGCTTACGGTTAACCAGGGTTAAAGCCAGCCTATCAGCAATCACAGGCCTTAGCTCTTCCATAATATCCAGAGCCAGACTTGGCCTTCCAGGCCTGTCCCGGTGCAAGAACCCGTAAAGAGAGCAACTCCTGCATGCCTTCCTGTAAACAGCTTTCGGTGTTTGCCCCGCTCTCATCAGTTCGTGCAAGCGATACGCCGCCGCCTCTGTTGCCTCCCGCAGAGAATCATCAAGCAAAACCACGCTTCTACGGCGCGGCCGACCGTAATATATCTCTCCGCGCTCAATTTTTACGCCTAACATCTCTTCCAGGCAGAGAGCCTGAGCGCACAGCTGAACCTCATCGCTGCGATCCAGTTTAGGCTTTCCGAGCTTGTATTCTACAGGCACCGGCATCCACCGGCCCGGCCGCCCCTCAATAATGATACCGCCTTGCGGACCGCCCCGAGCCAGTTTAATGAACTCTACAACGTCAGCTTTGCCTGCCAACCCCAACCTGAGAGACCTCAAGGCCACCCCTCTGGCAACCACCACGTCACCTCGAAACTCCTGCTCAGCCTCATGAACTCTTTCGTGCATGATCTGACCCTGCACCGTCAAGACGTTTTCCGCCCAGACCTGTTCAAGGTGAATAAGCCCCCACTGGCGTTCACAAAAGACTATATGCTGCAGTGCAGATACCGGCAGAAGTTCATCTTCGGTATACATGGCAAAAGTTAGGGCAACCTGGTAAGCGTAATACCGGGGGGCATTTTATCTTCCAGCATTACTGTATAATCGTCAAATGAGCGTTGCGGCCTGCCCGGATCTCTTTCGGTAATTTTTACCAGTTCGAATAATTTATGAGCCGGTGCTTTTCCATACCCTTTTTCATCTTCGTGAGTGAATATATAAAGCCCGCGGCAGGCCATTTCACCTCTGGAAGCCGAGCGGTCGTACTCGAACATGTTGCACAGGGCCTCCCATAATAATTTCAGGTCATCTTCTTTAACCAGGAGCTCCGAGCCGGGGTTCAGCTTTTCCGCCAGCTTTGGATTGTAAAAGCCGTGAGCAACGTAAAGCCCATAGGGGATAATTGGTTTCTGACCCATTTCGGTCTGTTTTCTCAGCCTGTCAGACTCTCTTGTAATGGCGGTTCTTGTTATGGTCAGGTTCATAGGGAATACCGGGGAAACAGACCTGGCAAATGTGATCTGCACCGGCCCGAGCACCTGGCCGGCATTCGTGCCCATGGTGAGTACTGCCCCGAACATGCGGATGTCGTAGAACTCACTAGCCATAGTTGTTTTTATTTTAGACCTTACCTCCGCTGTTAATTTTTGTCCTTTTGTAGCAGACTGCAATTTTTCCAATATTTTGCTCAAATTTGGTTGAATCCAATCAGGAATTTCCGTCTGTTCCTTCACATCCGCAATCACGTTGTTAATTCCATTTCTGCCGGTTAATATTGAAATATCTCCTACAAAATAGGCAGTGTAATTGGTTTTGCCGTTTTCTTCCTTAGATACTACTTCTACATAATCAGAGACATTATCTTGCATCCAGGATAGCAACTCTTCGTCTCTGATATACTCTGTAACATCTGCTTCAACGGCCATAACGTTTTTCTTCCGTAAAACATCGCGGGCCAAAGTATTCAAAGCCATCTCGCTCTGGATGTATACCGGCACCTGATGCACTAGCGAGACGTAATTTCTAATTTTTCGCTTAATGCAAACATCGGTTACTATACCGTTAAAGGTTTGGGGATCCACGCGCGGCATGTTGCCTGCATCAGGATCGCCGTTAGGATTGCCGTTAATAACTTCAAAAAGATATACAAAATCATGCCTTTTCTTAGGATCGCAATGTTTATCCATTTTTCTTTACCTCCTCCTGCTGTTTCTTCTCCATACGTTCTTTCTTGTGGCGCTCAAACGTCACCCTCTTACTGTAAAACCCCAGAACGAACCCGGCCTGCTGCTCCATAGACAGGATTGATGGCATCCCTCCAGAATTATCTACCTCCTCCATTATCCGCTCCAGCTCCGTTTCCAATTCTGTATACCCGCTGCTATCTCTCCTGATTTTCGGGAGGTATGCTTTAACTGCAGTCGCTACTAAAGCAGGAATTACCGCAGTCGGGGTCGTCATGGCAGCGGAGAAATATCTGGTCGTCAAAGTGGAAGTGGTTTTTCCTGATGAGCGCCGCTGCGCTTCTTCAAGCACGGCAAACAGTTCGCCCAGCAAATGGCCCAGTCTTTCCCTTTGTTTTTCCACAGGTACAGCACCTCCTTTTCGTAACATTAGATACAGTTTGAGAAAGGCACACAGAACGGCCCAATTTTTGCGGCCTTTTTCATAATCGTAAACCTTTACTCCCGAAGGCCTTTCCGGTGAAGAATACCTCCAGAGCGCAGACCGCTGAATCCTGTTCACCGCCCTCTGCAAAACACCGGGGGGCAGTCTTTCCCCCAGGTAAGCCGCCCTCACCAGTTCTTTAGCAACAGCCCCGTCTTTCACCTGCAGAGCCTGGATAATCTCTTCGATGGTAACCAGCCTGTCGTTTTCTTCCAGGGCCAGGGATTCCACATAGCGGCGCAAATTGCTTTTGGCCTTTGCCGCGGTCACATGGATCATGTCTCTTATGATCAGGCGGGCCTTGTTGGGAGAAATCAGCATCAGGTAAAAGTCGTTTTCATCAATATTTGCAGAGATGCCGCTTCCCGACCAGGGGACGGCGAGAAACTTCTCCACCAGTGCGCCGGTCGTCTGAACCGGCAGCCCTTCTGTAAACGACAAAGGGCCGATCAAAACATCAACCGGATTCACCTCGGCGCCTGCCAGAGTTACGGTGGCCTCCTTCTTAAGCCAGTAAACAGCCCATATGTTGGCAAAACTTTTCCTGTTAACCTTTCCGCCTGCAGATTTATCCTGAACCAGCCACCGCCTGTTTTTTTTCTGCAAACTGTTGAAGGTTTTCACCGCCATGTCGGCGCAATCCATGCATATCCCCAGCGGAGCCCCCTCAGATTTCATTCTGTAAGAGACAAATGAGGAAGCATTAATCGATATTATTTTGGGAGATCCCTCTCCCGGAAGTTTATCTATTATTTCCGCCACTTTTCCACAAATAAGGCAGTTATAGGCATGAGCGCTCCGGCTTTGTTCAAGTGTCTTTTCAGCCCAGAATTTCTTTGTCTCATCGGTATCGAAAAGATATCTGTCCTTTAAAGGGCCTTTTTGAAACCGTAACGCCACCCACGAGTCAGCATACAGCTCTTTTTTCTCATCTCTAAACCGTTTTAACAGCGCGCCCGAATCCCGCACATGTCTTAAAACCGATATGGCTTCCTTCATCAAAGGCGTAGAAAAATGGGAGTTGGCAGCCATTTCGTTTAAAAGCTCTGTATACTTTTGTTGTTTTTCGGAAGCTTTCCGGTCTTCACCGGTCTTTTTCTTGCCCCACCCCATTAAATAGGAAGCCTGGTCTATAAACGGCAGAGGCACAACTTTGCTGGTCCGGCTGGAACTGGCCGGCGAAGGCGGAATGCCGATATCGGCCTTTTTAGCATCGATTATTTCAACCCGGCCGTCCGGATAAAAGTCAACTACGAAGTCAATATTTTTTCTTTCGCCGTAACCCAGCGGCATACCCGTTTCTTTACCGCGCAGGGCATTGCCTTTTTCAACCAGCTCTTTTAACATGAACTCCCTCCTGCCTGTAAAGCTCATCGTACTTTTGCGGAGGAATTTTGAGAATGCCGTCTCTTACCTCGGCCGCAAAGACCAACGGTTTTACAAAACCGCCCACCTCGACGCTGGACGAACCGTCCTTCTTTTTCAGGAAGGTAAGCTCCCTTTTCTCAGTATTTTCGCAAAATGCAATATCAAAAAGCATATTGCCTGTGGCAATATTTAATGTGGCTGGTTTTTCAGTTCCGTCGGGCGGACCGAAAAAGGCGGTGCACTCTCTGGTCCCAAGGTAGGGCTGATGAAAACACTTTCCTTTTTCCACCCGGCGGTTAAACTGTTCTATATATTTCTTTTTAGGGCTGTCAACAAATTCTTTGAGAGCTATATCGGCAAAGAGCAGGTAGGAAGGGTTTTTAATAAACAGAGTTGCCCTTTGCTGATGCTGTTCTTCAATAATGCATTTGGCCCGCGGGCTCTGGCGCGATTCAATCTCGTTGCGCACAATAACTTCTTCTCTGACTTCATTCAAAACCCATATTTCCCGCACCTCCCAGCGGAATTCCGGCTTCCAGAAAATGGCCTCCAGCACCCCGCGGGCGGCCGATGGAGTTATGACCGGGTAAGAAACCCGCTCCACCTTGAATTCGGGCCGGGTAAAACAGGCATATTCTCCCCATACTTTTACCTTAACGTCACAACTTGGAAACACCTCATCACCTCCAGGACTAAATTATAAGATCGGCCGGATCGCGAAATACACCGCTTATTCCTTTGGTCTCATCGTACAGGCCTTCCCACAGGTAGACTCCTTTTCCGGTATCGGTAATAAGTCCATCTTTAAGATATGTTTCCGCCTCCCTTCGGAAAATGTTTATTATGTAAGGCTGAAGCTGGCGCCATTCTTCTCTGGAAGGGCGCAATTCAAACCGTCTGAAAGCTTTGTCCCACTCTCCATACTTAACCAACACGGGCACTGTGTCGCTTTCAATCAACCGGTAATGCTCTGCAACCGCGGGATAATTCAGTTCGGCCCTTAACTCCTGCACGCCATGCTTGTCAAGGTTGCCGCCCAAGAGGTTAAAAAGCCTCGAAAAATACTCTTTGAATATATCCGGGTAATTAAGTGCACCGGCCCCTCCTCGCTCGGACAAAATCACTCTGGCCAGTTCGAACCAGGCTTTATAGGGGCCAGACGGAGCCTTCTCGCCCTCCAGGATGAACAGCTTAACCAATCCGCTTTTAGCCCTTCCCTCCCTGTTGCACCTGCCTGCCGCCTGGACAATCCTGTCCAGCGGCCCGACGGCCCTGTATACCAGCGGAAAATCCAGGTCCACCCCGGCTTCCACCACCTGGGTGCTCACAAGTAGTAAAGGCGATTTTGGGCCCGGCCTTTTGTTCAAATCCAGCCTGCGCCTGACCTCGTCCAATATTACCCTGCGGTGCGCCCCGCACAGCAGGGTGGACAGATGAAAGCACTCCCTTCCCCGCCGGACCAGTTCGTCTACCAGCCGTATGGCTTCTTTCCTGGTGTTCATAATTACCAGTACCTGTTCATGGCCGGCAAGTTCCTCCGCTAAATATTCCAGAGAAACCTGGCCGGGCAGCAGGCAATACTCCACCCTTTTAAGAAGCTCGAAGTGCTTCTGATAGTCGGGAACTATTTCGGTAAACTCCATCCCCTGCACATCAGGCAAAAATTCTGAGTTGAACGCAGGCTGGGTTGCGGTCGACAGCACAACGGTTGTTCCGTAGTTTTCCACCAGGTCTTTTAATACATCGAGTGTGGGTTTTAACAAGAGGGGCGGGAGAGTCTGAGCTTCATCGAAGATCAGAACGCTGTCGGCTATCCTGTGTATTTTCCTGCACCTGGAGGGCTTATTAGAAAACAGGCTTTCCAGTAATTGGACGGTCGTGGTAACGATTACGGGAAGGTCCCAGTTCTCTTCGGCCAATTGCAGGCGGAGCAATTGCGGGTCATCCGCTTCCTCATCGCCAACAGCAGGAACTGCCGTCTGGCTGTGGTATTCCAGAACAGCCTCGCTGCCCAGGATTTCCCGGTATACCCTGGCATTCTGATCTATAATGCTTGTATAGGGCAGGACAAAAATAATTCTTCTTTTTTTATGGAAAATCGCGTGTCCGAGTGCATAAGCCAGGGAACTTCTCGTTTTACCACCGCCGGTTGGCACCGTCAGGCGGTAAAAGCCGGGCTTTTTAGATGCTGCAGCAAGGCACGCTTCATAAACTTCTTTTCTTACCCGGTTCACTACCGTAGGGTTCCGGGCAGCTTTCTCAAGCAGCAATTTTTGATCCTGTTTAAGACGTTCAGCCAATTCTTCCAAGCTGGGGTGTTTTTCGCGCAGGCGTCTCTTTTCAGGGTAAAAATGGGCCTCGGTATCCAGCCTGTCCGCATCTAATAATGCCGAAAATACCATTCTGCCAAGCATCTCCAGTTGAATTGCGTCCAAATCCGGCCAGGATGCCGCGCGAGGAACTTGCAACAAACATTCGTTATACAGGGATTGAAGAAACAGATGCATCCTGGTCAGCATTTCCTTCGAGGTGTACGTTGAGATCTTGGACGAGTAATCGCCAGGCTCGGTTAACCCTGAATGATGGCCGTAAATGATCAGTCCTAAAAGGCATCGCAGTTGCTGGGGAAGCTGCAAACAGCCGGCCAGCGCTGCCCCCCAGGGGGAATGTGGCACCTTTTCGCCTCTGCCGCCTTGATCAACAACCTTCAAATATTCTTGAAAGCCCGGGTGGCACTTGCCAAGATCATGCAGCAGACCGGCCATCCATCCCAAAAAGGTAAAGCTTCCCCGGTAAAAAGGGGCGGTGAACCGGGACGCCATTTCCGCAGCAGATATAAGATGCTCATCTAAAAGATGCCTGTTTCCAAGGCCGTTTTTGCTGTGAGAACAGTACTGCCCGTTAAACATCCTTGATATCCTCCTAATACACCTGCTTTGCTAAACAGGCCTTCACTGCCCGGGCCGGTAGACCCGGGCGACCCTTTCCGCCATCGCGCGCATTTCTTCCCGCAGCCACTGCGGCTCCAGCACCTCCACCATGTCCCCCCACTGAAGAAGCCAGCCCGTCATTTCGGCAAGGCCGCATACCTCAAAGGAAACCACCGCCGAACCGCCGGGGAGCTCTTCTTCAATTTTCTGGGAAGGGTGATAGAGGACGTTTCTCACCCGGTGGGCAATCCTTTTGTCAAATTTAATTACCACCCGGCACACTTTCCCGTCGTTGATGACGCCCCAGCTCGAAGCCATATAACCGGTAAGGGTGAAATCCGCAGGATATTCAAAATGTTCGCCGGTGTACGGAAAGACATCCTTAATCTGATCGACCCGGAAAACCCGGATGTCGTTTCTTTTCCTGCACCGCCCGACCAGGTACCAGTTCTGGTGCTTGCAGATCAGGCCGTAAGGCTCCACCACCCGCTCGGTTTCCTCACCGCTGTGGGTGGTGTAATACCAGATTTTTACCCGGTGGGAATCTTTAATAGACTGCACGAGAACGGCAAAAAGGCCGCCCACCTTCTCCGGCTCGGCCAGGGTCTCTTCCACGATGTGGATGCGTTTCTGCAGCTTTTCTACTGCCAGTTCTTTGGGATCGTAGTGGTACTTGAAGAGGGTGGATACGAGGGCGTCTTTAATTTCGTTGAGGTGGCCGGAAAGGGCGGAACCTTTCTGCTGGAGCAGGCTCAAAAAAATGACCGTTGCCTTCTCCGGGCTTAAACTGGGCAGGTAGCCGGATTCTATGCGCACGCGCACGGCTTTGCCGTTCTCCTGGCGCACCAGCGGAACGCGCAGGTAATTTTCGATGGTGTTTAAGTCCCGGTAGACCTGGCGCTCGCTCACTTCAAACTTCTCAGCAAGTTCTTTGACGGTGACGCCGCCGTAAGGGGTCTTTTTGTTGAGCCAGTCGACAATCATGTTCAGCCTTAAGCCCCGCGAGGCGTCTTTTTTCACTTTACCCGGCATGACGAACCTCCGGCCGATTTGTAATTTATCCTAAATAATTTTCGCCAAAATACCACAATTTACCTGCCGGAAATTTATTTTTCGGGGCGCCGGGCCTGCCTTACCTGCAGTAAACGCACCGGTCCAGCCCTTTCACCCAGCCGGTCCAGGAGGAGTCGCCATCTTCCCGCCCCGCTGCAGCGCGGGAGAACATGTCCGCCTGGGCGTCCAGCAGGTCGAGCTGGTGCAGCAGGGCCGCCTCCAAAAACTTGGGCCGCTTGGGGGACTGCCACTCGTAGCGCCCGTGGTGGCTGGTAATCATGTGCAGAAGCTTTAAGCGCAGGTCCGCCGGGAAGCCCGGCACACCGGCAATGGCGCGGTCTAAAAACAGCACGCCGGAAACAATATGCCCTAAAAGACGCCCCTCGTCGGTCTGCTCCACGGTGCCGCGGCAGCGGTATTCCTGCACCTTGCCGATGTCGTGCAGGATGGCCCCGGCCACCAGAAGGTCCCGGTCTGCGCCCGGATAGTCTTTAACCACGCCGTCGGCCGCCGAAGCTACCGTGACGCTGTGGACCAAAAGCCCGCCCAATAGGGCATGATGGTACTGGGCAGCGGCAGGAGCCCGGCTGAAGGCTTCGTAAAAGTCCTGTTTTGAAAAAATATGCGTTAAGAGCGCCTTTAAGTAGGGCTGGGTTAAAGAATCAATTAGCTGCATAAGCTTCATTTCGGCCTCCTCCAGCCTTCCTGCGGAAGGGATGAACTTTGCCGGGTCAATCCGGCCATTTTCTTTGACAATTGAATCGATCCGCAACTGCACGGAACCGTTGTATGCCACGGCCAGCGCCTCAACGGTAACAATATCCCCCGCCTTCAGGCGGGAGTCTGCTTCCTCGGCCCCTTCCCAGAGCCGCCCCTCAACGCTGCCGGTGCGATCGGCCAGAGTAACGGCCAGGAAATGTCCCGGCGCCTCCCGGTAGGGAAGAAGTTTTTTTGCTTTAAGCGCGAAAGTTCCTTGTACGGTTGCCCCGGGACAAATCTGGTTAACAAGCAGTTCTGCCATTTAAGGACCTCCATAAGGGCTAGTAGTTCCCTAAAATTTTTATATCCGGAGTAAAAGCTACTAAACAGCTACAGTCGCGCCGCCCGCCGCCGGTTCGGGTTGCTCAAACGGCCGCCCCTGCCCTGCACCCCCCTTTCCGTGCCGGCAAAAACGGCCAGGTGGATTACCCTGCCGTCCAGGAGTAAACAGGAGCCAATCACTCCCTCAGCCTTTATGCGCAGGTCTTCGCCAAGGCCGATGGAAGGAAAGCGCGCCACTCCGGCGGCAGCTATTTTTTTCAGCAACCGCTCCGCTGCACCCTTTTTAGCCTCCTTCTTGTCCTGGCCGGCCTGTTCCAGAGCATCCAGGGCGTAGCTTTCAATCATCTTCGGGTACATCTTGTGCAAAACCGCCGGACTGTCGAAAACGTCAAGGCAGATAAAATGCCCGTTAATAAAAGCTGCCACACCCACCTGTCCTTCCATGGGTGAAAAGGCCGAACGGAACTTTTCCAGCTTATCCGCATAGCTTTCGTATATTCCATTAACCGCCCTGGTAGGGGATTCCGCCCCCATTTCCGTTTGCTTACGCTCCACCTCATCCCAGATGGCACCCTGGTCCGCACTGAAAACCCCGTGTGAATAGAGGTTATAGGCCACCTGCGCAGATTTCTGGGCGCGCAGGCGGGTATAGGAGAAGCGGCCCCCCGTGAATTTTTCCGAAACGTAACACCAGCGGCCTTCCTCTACACAACTCACCGGTATTCTCAGCTCACTGCGGGCTGCCACCAGAATGCTGGCATTAACCACCCGGTTCTGTTTGGCCCCGGCAAGAATCTCCCCGTCAATGAGAAGGACGGGCAGGCCGCCCTTATTGATCGCCAGAATTTCATTTACCCTGCCGGCTTCGCTCACCTCTTGCAACTCGAACTGACCCTGCGCCATAGCTTCGTCCAACAAAAGGTAACCGGGTTCACGAAACTTCGTCCCGAGCAGCGGAAAAATAGTTAGATTCCCGCAAGCCTGCGGCTCACCCAACCGCAATGTACCCAGGAATTCCTCCAAAACCGTCACGCCCACCAGCTCCTTTAAAAATTTCCTGACCTGATTGTAGCAGGCGGCCGTGACACATGCTTGTCATTCAAAAAATGCGTTTAATCCTTTCATTGATGAATTGCCTCACAGCGCAAGACAGGCCGAAGCCTTGCCTGCCGTAGACCGGGTTTCATCACAAAAATGGAATATATTGCATATAATACATAAAATTAAAATCTTACTGCTTCACTATGGGGAAATAGCCAGAAAAAAAAATTTATTGCGAGGGGGTCAATATGCCCAAAAGATATTTCTGGAGTTTATTTGCCACAGACGGTTTTATAAACCTGCCCACCGATCCCACGGGGACTGCGCCCCGTGAAAAGGTTTACGTTTTCGGCTTTGTAGGAGGGCTGTTCAAAACCCAGCCAATCGACGTCATGGGCAGGCCCACGGGCCCTGTCAAAACAGTCAACCCGCAATTCGATCCGGCCATACCGGAAAACCTGGATAAACTGAGGGGAACGGCAGTAATCCCGGCACCAAGGATCGATCTGGAAGTCGGCGACGAGCTTTACCTTACTCTCACCAACCTCGGGTTCTTTCTCACCGAACCGCCGATACTGGACGTTCACACCATCCATATTCACGGGGCTCACATAGCCACCCAGCTCGACGGCGTCCCTGAAACATCATTTGGCTTGCCCGTAACTCCGCCAGGCATGCCCGGCATTACCATAACCTACTATTTTAAACCGGAACGGCCCGGCACCTATTTCTATCACTGCCACCAGGAGGCTTCCGAGCATATCCAGATGGGCATGTACGGAGCGCTGATCGTCTATCCCTCCATGGAAAGCCTGGCCAGGGCCGGTATTCGCAAAGATCCCAAAACCGGCGAGTGGTTCTTTCACGGGGTACGGCAGGTACAGATTCCAAGAACGGCCACCAACAGGAACTTCGCCTACGACGACATCAATACTTTCTTCAACAGCGACTGGGTCCTGCTCTTTTCAGACATTGACTCCGCCTGGCACAGGGCGGTTTTCGAGCAGGCCGATTTCAACCCCGTAAACTACAAGCCCGACTGGTGGCTGGTAAACGGCCGCGCCTTCCCGGACACACTGCTGCCGGTCAGCCTGCCTGAAGACCTTGTGCCCGGCTTCGGTTACAGCATCCCGGCAGGGTATGAAACCTACGTCAGGGTTTCTACAGGTGCCGGCGGCATCAAACCGCCCGACAAATTCCTTTTGCGCATGAGCAATCTGGGCTATCAGCCGGTTCCTTTCCACGTTCACGGCTGGCACGGTCTAATAATCGGCAAGGATACAGACCCGAGGGTGGCCGACATGAAAAACCCCGCCCACCAGATGAACTTCACCACCCTGGTCGGCTCCGGGGAAAGCTATGACGTTCTCTACACCGCCGATGACAAGCGGGACCTTTACGCAGATTATATATTCTGCGGCAAGGCCGGTTTCCCGTCCTTAAAGCAGCAGATAGAGGAAGCCACCGCCAGGTCAATTGCAGCCGGTACATTTATTCCTCCGTTCCCGGGAGCAACCGATCTGTGGGCCGCTATCATCCTGGAAACCGGTCTGAAACAGGGTAATTTCATTCCGCCGTACAACTGGGCAGCCTGGAACTACGGTTCCGGCGAGGCCGACGGCTTTTTCTTCCCGCAGTTCTATTTAGCCCACAATCATGATGATTACAAAGTCACGAACAACGGCGTCTATCCGGGCGGCCAGTTGATATTTATCGAGACCGACTACCCCGGATCAAATTACAAGGCAACTCCGCCCATAGTAAAGGAACGGCCCCATGTCTGCCCGAAAAAGCCGATACCATGAATATATATAAAATAAAAGCGGGGGTGTGCCATGCAATATCCGATGGTGCCGCCGGGCGGCCACAGGCTGCCGCCATTGCCCTACCCGTACAATGCACTCGAACCTGTAATCAGCCCGGCAACATTGAGGTTTCACCACGATTACCACCATAAATCTTACGTTGAAGGCCTGAACAAAGCCGAGCTGAATCTGGCAGAGGCGCGCCAGAAGAGGGATTTTTCGCTGATAAAGCACTGGGAGCGCGAACTTGCCTTCCACGGCTCCGGGCACATACTGCACAGCATTTACTGGACCGTCATGGCGCCCGCCGGCAGCGGCGGGCAGCCCGGGGCCCTTACGCAAAATTTAATAACCGCATATTTCGACGGCCTGCCTTCCTTTCAGGAGCAGTTCAGCGAGGCGGCAATAAACGTGGAAGCTTCCGGCTGGGCAATGCTGGTTTGGCAGCCCGCCTGGAACCGCCTTGAAATATTAAACTCCGAGAAGCATCAGAACCTGACTCAATGGGGCGGCATTCCCATCCTGGTAATAGACGCGTGGGAACATGCCTACTACCTGGACTACCAAAACCGCCGGGCAGATTACGTTAAAGCCTGGTGGCAACTGGTCAACTGGTACGAAGTTGAAAGAAGGCTTCTTCTGGCATCACAGGCGCACATGCCGCTGACAATTTAATATAAGAAAAAAGGTTTGACAAGCTTTCCCTGGCCCGGATAAAATTTTGTCAACAACGGCCTTTGTGCTGCGGCAAAGACATACAGGGAAGGATTGGTACGAGGATGTTAAAGTTTTCTGAGCAGCAGGAACTGGTAAGAAAAGCGGCCAGGGACTTCGCCGAGAATGAAATTGCGCCTTTAGCGCAAAAATTTGACGAAGAGGATATCTGCCCGGTCGAGCTGTTCAAAGAAACGGCCCGGCTCGGTTTCAACGGCGTTTTTGTACCTGCGGAGTATGGCGGGGCAGGCCTGGGCTGTACCGAAATGGCCATTATCCTCGAGGAGACAGGCCGTTACTCCGCAGGTTTTGCCGTAAGCCTGGTAGCCCACTACATGGGTACCTACGCCATCATGACCTGGGGAACTGAAGAGCAAAAACGAAAATACCTCCCGGCGCTATGTTCAGGCTCTTTCGGAGGCTTTTCACTGACCGAGCCGGGGGGAGGCTCGGACTTCTCCGGCCAAAAAACCAGCGCAAGGCTGGCCGACGGTAAATGGGTCTTAAACGGCCGCAAATGCTTTATCACCAACTCGCACTGCATGGATGTCAACGTGGTAACGGCCCGCACCGGGGAAGACGCCGAAGGGCGCCCTCAAATATCGGTTTTCATCATTGAAGGAAACGCTCCCGGCCATGCTCCCGGGCGTAAAGAAAAAAAGGCCGGCTTAAGGGGTTCCTGCACCGGAGATATCGTTTTAAACAACGTGCAACTGCCGCAAAGCTGCCTGCTCGGTAAACCCGGCGAAGGCATTAAAATTGCCCTCGGCACTTTGAGCGGGATGGGCAGGTGCGGGACGGCGGCCGTTGCGCTGGGCATCCTGCGGGGATGCCTGGAGGAGTCGGTAAAATTTGCCAGAAACCGGGTAATTTACGGGAAACCTCTCTCCAAACTGACAAACATCCAGTTCATCATTGCCCAAAACCGCACCGACTACGAGGCGGCCAGACTGATGACCTACAACGCCGCCGGCATGAGGGACGCCGGCATGCCGTGCGGCGCAGAAATGTCGATGGCTAAGTTTTTTGCTTCCGAAGCCGCCGTCAACGCGGCAAGGCGGACCATGGAACTGATGGGAGGTTACGGTGTGATTACCGACTACCCGGTCAGCCGCTACCTGCGGGATGCGGTGTCAGCCATTCCGGCCTGTGGAACTTCACATATAATGCAAATAATTATTGCTGAAAACGAACTGAAAAAATAATTTTTTGGAAAATGCAGGGCCGGAAACGGCCCCGGAAACATTTACTGCAGCGGAGGAATCGACAAAAATGAACATAGCAGTATGCCTTAAACCGGTTCCCGATCCCAGACACTACGGCAAATTAACCATTAACCCGGAAACAAAACTGCTCGAGCGCGGAGTGGCTCCGATGGTAATAAACCCTGCCGACCGGCACGCCGTTGAAACGGCCCTGCGGTTAAAGGAGCAGCACGGCGGGAAAGTCGTGCTGGTCAGCATGGCCCCTCCGGAAGCCGGGACAACGCTGAAAGAAGGGTTGGCCATGGGCGCCGACGAAGCCTACCTTTTAAGCGACCGGGCTTTTGCCGGTTCCGACACGCTTGCCACGGCGCGGGTCCTGACCGCCGGCCTGAAAAAAATCGGCAGCTTTGATTTAATCCTGGCCGGCTCTGCAAGCGCCGACAGCGGGACAAGCCACATGCCTTCCCAGCTTGGCGAGCTATTGGGGCTGCCCCACCTGAACTGCCTTATCGATTTAAGCCTGGAGTCCTCCATTTTAAAAATGAAAGCAAAAACCGAATACGGTTACGTCGAATACGAAGGGTGCCTGCCAATGGTCCTGGGCGTTGCCAGGGAAATAAACAAGCCGCGCTATATTTCGCTGATGGGGATTGTTGCGGCCGGAAACAAGCCGCTTATAACCTGGAGCCTGCACGACCTGGGGTTAAGCCCCGACGACGCCGGCCTGGCCGGCTCGCCTACCAGGCCGGGAGAGCTGCACAGGCCGGAGCATAGAAGAAAAGTGCAGATGCTTGAAGGCGGGGCCGGCGATGCAGCCGTAGAAATCTTAGCAATCCTGCGCGCCGCGGGCGTGCTTTCTTAAAGGGAGGGACGAGCCTTGCACAAACAGACCGGGGCAATCTGGGTAATAGCGGAAAAGGCCGGGGACAAACCGGCCGAGGTCTCCCTTGAACTGCTGGGAAAGGCCAGGGAACTTGCCGAATCAAACGGTGTGCCAGTGGCAGCCGTGCTCCTGGGAAACAACGTCGAGCCGCTGGCTGAAGAACTCATTGCCTTCGGCGCGGACAGGGTTTACCTGATCGACCATCCGCGGCTGGAGCTATACCAGAATGACACTTACGCCCTTGTTCTAACCGGGCTGATAAAAAGGCACCGCCCGGAAACAGTTCTTTTCGGCGCCACTTACGGCGGCAGCGAGCTTTCTGCCACGGTGGCGGCCAGGCTGGAAACGGGGCTTGCGGCGCACTGCGTGGACCTGCGCTTTAATGAGGCGGGAGAGCTGGTGCAGGTGGTCCCGGCCTTCGGCGGAACGGTCCTTTGCGACATCACCTGTCCTGAATCACGCCCTCAGATGGCCAGCGTCAGACCGGGCGCGTTCCGGAAAAGAGAAAGGGACACCTCCCGCTCCGGGGAAGTGATAAAAGAATCCGCTGCCGTGCTGGACGGCTACCGGTCGCCCCTGAAGGCCGTGCGTCTTGTCCGGCACAAGCCGCCGGGACTGCCGCTCGAGCAGGCTGAGGTTGTGGTGGCCGGCGGCTGGGGAGTGGGCCCGGAGGCATGGCACTTTCTTGAAAAAATTGCCCTTGAGCTTGGGGGGGCGGTTGGATGCACCAGGCCGGCCCTTGACGAAGGGTGGGTCAAAGATGAGGGCGCCATGATCGGCACCAGCGGGAAAACCGTGCGGCCGCGGGTTTACCTGGGTTTCGGGATTTCTGGCTCCACCCACCATACCGCCGGAATGAAGGACAGCGGTGTAATCATCAGCGTCAACACGGACCCTGAAGCGCCTTTCTTTCAGGTTTCGGACTACGGGGTGGTTGCCGACGCAAAAGATTTTCTTCCCGTACTGCTGGAAAAAATCAGGGAGTATAAAGGTCTGGATAAAACAACAAGGCGGTAAAAAACCTTTTCATCTTGAATTGAGTTTTTCAGGCAAAAAGCGCCTGTTAACCCCTGGTCCGGATTTACAGGCGCTTTTTTATGTCTGTGAGCACCAGCATTTGAAAAAATCCATAAGATAAACTGTTTATTTAAATTTATTTGTATTTATTGTTAAAATATCTCATTATTTCCTCTTCGATCCTCATTTTTATCTGGGGAATGCCGGAACACTCCATGCAGTAGACGGGATGCACCGCCTGAAGGCAAATATATTCGCCATTCTTCAAAGGCCGTGTAACTTCATACTTTCCGTCTACATAATCCACCTCAAAGCTAACTTTCACCATACCGTTCACAACGTCACAAAAAAAATCAATACTATCCTGACAACCAGGCAAAATACCACCTCCTGTATTACTTTATATCAATATTATCACAAGCTGGTCAATTATTGACCGTATCTTTATGGAAATTGATCTAAACGAGATCGATTTTTTTTCTTTTAGAAAAAATTTTTTGGCATAAAATTTGCGCTATTGTTTGGATTATGAATATTTCAAAATTATCCCGGAAGAAAGGGGGTGGGATTTGCAATACTGCGCTTGTCCGCAATTTTTAAAGGGAGAGAGGAAAGTTTCTTTAAAAAAAGCTTGAAAGGTGGCTGCAAGCTATGCCGTTAACATTAGGTGTCCTTATATTTATTGCAATTATGTGGATACCAGTAGCACTTCTCTTTCTGGGCAAGGGGGAAGCTAAAGGAACTGGTTTTGTAACCGGTGTTGTGGGCGTCCTTGTGGTTGTGGGGGCGCTTGTGGAGGCTACTCCTGCATTCAAGCAGGACGTTTTCGGGGCCGGACTGCTGTTTGCCCACGGTATACTTTACATTGTCGTATCGTATGCCCTTTTAAACGGACTGGAGGACATGAGGTCGGTCGGCAACGTAAGCCTGACGGTGGCAATAATCTCTCTGGTGTATTTTCTCGTTTATGCCCTCGGCACTCCGCTGGTACCGGTAAGCCCCTACCTGGCCCTGATGTGTGCCGGTTATACCGTCCTGACAGTCGAGGTCTGGCTGAACGCATACGGAAAGTTTCCAGCCGGTGCGCTGGCATGGTCTCTTATTGTTTGGGCGTTTGTCGGCCTGTGGATACCTGCCTTTTCAGTTTTAACCACAGGCAAGTTCCCCTTTTAACATTCACTAAAATTAACCGGGTACGTTTAAAATATAAATTTAAATATTTAGATATTGCTTTTGCTTTTTAAGAAACTTTCCCTCTCTCTCTTTTTACAATAAATTCACTGTTCTTTTCTTTTCCTTTCCAGCAGCTCCAGAAATTTATCCACCAGGTAAGGATCAAACTGGGTTCCTGCACACCTCTTAAGCTCACTTACAGCTTCTTCATGGGTCATGGCCTTCCGGTAGGGCCGGTCGCTGGTCATGGCATCATAGGCGTCGGCAATGGTCAATATACGGCATTCCAGCGGAATGTCCTCGCCTTTCAGGCCAAGGGGATAGCCCTTCCCGTTCCACCACTCGTGATGCTTTAAAATCAGGTCGGCTATGTGGTTCAGATCAGGCGGCGACATTGCAATCAGGTGGCCAATTTCACAATGCCGCTGCATCTCCATATATTCTTCGGGGTCCAGGGCACCCGGCTTGAAAAGAATGCTGTCGGGAATTCCCACCTTGCCGATATCGTGAAACTGGGCTAGCAGGCGGAGATCGGCTATTTTGTTTTCGGGCAGGGAAATTGCCCTTGCCATTTCCGTAACCAGGCTTTGCAGGCGCTCGGTATGGCCGTCATAGATGAAGTCCCTTGCTCCAAGCGCCTTCTTGAGGGTTTGGAAGGCAAAATTCTGGGCATTTCTGCTGCGGTACAGCTTTTCCCTGTACATCTTGTTATCCGCTTCCTTGAAAAGGTCGCTCATGCTCTTGGGTATGCCGCTCCTGGCGGCAAAGCCGATGGAAATGCTCAGGGGCAGTCCGGGGTTTTCGGCGTTGTACCTGGCAATGGCCCCGCGTATCCTGCAGCAGGCATCCTCAAGGACTTTGTAGTCGCTTTCGGGGAGCAGCACTGCGAATTCATCACCTCCAATCCGGGCAACCATATCGCCCTCGCGAAACGATTCTTTTATTACTCTGGCAGCCGCAATCAACAATGCGTCGCCGGCATCGTGGCCCAGAGTGTCGTTTACTATTTTCAGGTCGTCCACGTCGCAGATGATAATCCCTACAGAGTCATAGCGCCCCTCCCCGGCCCGGCGCATCTCCTCCTCAAAATAGGCGCGGTTGTAAAGGCCGGTCAGGGAGTCATGCAGGCTCAGGTACATCAGCTGTTTTTCCACCTGTTTGCGCTCGGTAATATCGCGAATGGATTCAATGGCGCCGATCAGGTTCCCTTCGCTGTCGAAAAGGGGTGAGGCCTTACCCCAGAGGTGGACACCTCTTTCCTTTTTATACATGGACTTTATAAAGACCTCGGCAAAAATCGTCATATCGTCCCTTTTAACGTATTCATACTGCCGCTCTGTCTCCATGTCAACTTCAAAGACCAGGTCTATTAAAATGGGCCTGGGCTTTCCGTAAAAGGGCACGGCGTAAACATAATCGCCCTTGCCCAGGATTTCTTCCTTGCGCACTCCGGTAAGCTCCTCAATGGCCCGGTTCCAGGCAATTACCCTTCTGCTGCAGTCTATCACAAAGGTCGGGTCGGGCAGAAATTCAATTATGTCCACAAGCTGCCGGTTGGCAGCGCAAAGGTTTTCTTCCGCCCGCTTCCGCTCGGTAATGTCGCGGGCAATAAAGATGGCACCCGTTATCTGGCCTTCCTCGTCAAAGGTAAGGCTCCCGGTCGTTTCAAACCAGATGTAGTGGCCGTCAGCATGCCTGTAACGGTACTCCACCTTGCCCGCCGAGCGGGTTTCAACAGCGTGATCGTAAGCGGCCTTTACCTTTTCCAGGTCGTCCGGATGCACCAGCTCAAAAATTTGTGTCCCGATTATTTCCTCCGGTTCGTGCCCGGTGATGATCTTCGCCGAGGGGCTGATGTACTCGTAAATGCCGTCTTTGTTGACAATAGAAACTATATCGAAAATGTTTCCGGTAATCTGCCTCAGCCGATTCTCGTAAATTCTGAGATCGCTTTCCATCTTTTTTGGCCCTGTAATGTCCACACAGTTTCCCAAAACGGCCTTTTCCCCTCTGTAGGTGATGGGTGCAACCTGTTCTTGAAACCACCGAATCTCCCCGCTTTTTGTAACAATCCTGAACTCGTAGGGGAATTTCTCCTTCCCCCTTAACATACTGATGGCGTATTTCCTTACCTTTTCCCTGTCCTCGGGAAAAACGAGGGACGTTGCATCCCGTCCAAGCAGCTCGCCGGCGCCATAGCCGGTAATTTTCTGAAACTTGGGGCTGACGTACTGGAACTTTCCGCCGCGGACGATATAAACCCCCGACGGAAGGCTGTTCAATATATTTTCGTAAAGTTTTGTCGGCTGCTCCTTAATTCCATTTTCATATACCATATCAGAGCCTCCAAAACAATCAGTAAAAGGAACATTATACAAAAAACGACAAAAACCTTTAATTGTTTATTTTTTTCTTTAGATTTATTATTATATAATTTTTATGAAAAAGCAAAAAATGAACCACCTCCAAAGAGGCGGCATTAGCTGAGAATTAAAATATTATCTGCCTTTGGATCGGCAGTTCCCTGGAGGGTGCACTTTTCACGCTTAAGCATCTTAACATACTCCACAATTTCTTCTGTAATAATTTCTCCCATGCATACCACGGGAATGCCGGGAGGGTAAACCATGACCATTTCGCCCGCAACTTCGCCGGCGCAATGCTCGAGGGGAACGGATCTCTTTGGAGTATAAAAGGCATCCCTGGGCGGCATCACCACTTTGGGGTTAAACTGAAAGGCTTCAATTTTTTTTGTGCCGCGCCTTGCCGCCGTCCTGGAAATATCCTGCAGGGCACTAACCAAAGCTTCCAAATATTCCTTGCGCTCGCCTATGCTTATTATTGCCAGGATGTTGTACATATCGGCAAGCTCGATAAGAATGTTGTAGTCCCTGGCCAGCATTTCCTCCACTTCATAGCCGGTGAGCCCCAGTTCCTGGACGTTGATTAACAGCTTTGTCTCATCGAAACCAAAAGAGCCCGTCTCTTCAAAGAAGCCTTTATCGGGCGCAAAAAGCCCGTCAATCTTATTTATTTCTTCTCTTACCCACCTCGTTATTTCCAAAACCCGCTCCAGTATTTGCGCGCCTCTGGTGGCAAGCTGCTTTCTGGCAACATCGAGGGAACACAAAAGAATATAGGACGGGCTGGAGGTATAGGTCAGGTTCAGAACCTGCCTCACATAACCGGGGTCCACCTTGCCGGCGCCGATGAGCAGCGCCGAACTTTGCGTCAGCGAACCGCCGGTCTTGTGAAGGCTTACCGCGCTCATATCGGCCCCGGCTTTCATGGCAGACACCGGGAAACAGCCGTGGAAGTGCATATGGGTACCGTGGGCCTCGTCGGCCAGCACCGGAATATTGTTCTGCCGCGCCGCTTCAACAATACCCTTCAAATTGGAAGCAATGCCGTAATAGGAAGGGTTTATTACCAGGACCGCTTTCGTGCCGGGGTTTTCCTTTATAGCAGCAGCCAGGCTGTCCTCCGTAACGCCCAGCACAATGCCGAGCCTGTCGCTGACTTCCGGGAGCACATAAACCGGCCTGGCCCCGCTTAAAATTAAGCCGTTAAAAATCGACTTGTGCGCATTCCTGGGAATTATCACCTGTTCTCCGGGCTTGCAGGCGCTCATGATCATTGCCTGCACCCCCGAGGTGGTGCCGTTGATTAAAAAAAAGGCATGCTCCGCCCCGAAAGCATCCGCCAAGAGCCTTTCGGCCTCGGCAATTACCGCCGGTGGGTCCCAAAGAAAATCGATGCCCCTGGTCTGGTTGAGGTCCATTCTCAAGACGTTTTCGCCAACAAAATCCCTGTACTCTTCCAGGCCGTTTCCGTGTTTATGGCCCGGTATCTGCAATGGAACGGCATTTCTTTTAACATGATACTTTACGGCATCAAAAAGCGGCGTCCTGTTCTGGTCCAACAGCATCTGTCTCCATCCTCTTCTTTCACGTATGGCTTTATGCGAAATATTTCATGTTTTCAGATGACACAAGCACAACAATCGGCGTCTGCTGGTCGTCGTTGCCATGAGGGTTGTCCTTCAGGAACCTGCACAGCGCCTCCTGATCCACACCTTCTGTTGCCGCAAGGATATCCACGTTTCCTATGTCGTTTACATCCGTAATAACCGCCTCGGCACCGGTGGCCTGCTTGATTTTCTCAACAACTTTCTGCGGATCCTTTGGGCCCAGGATTATGTGCCGGTCGTAAGGCCACATTGTGCCGGCAAAGTCGTCAATCTGGGCCAGATGGCGCCCGGCCACCCGGTAAAAATCACCTTTGCGGCCAACCAGACGGCCCAGCACGGCCGCAGCCACACCCAGCAGGAAACGCGCCGTGCCCGCCTCCTCAATAGCCACTTGCAGGGAGGGCGGGGCCGCCAGGCTGCCGTCCTTCCCCGGAAAACGGCACAAAAAGCGGGCCAGCCACCCCGGCCTGACCGTTTCCGGCCGGATTGCCCGGCCCTGGCTGATTGCCACAACGCTTTCGGCCACGGCAATGACATCTCCCGGTAAAGCTATTTCTCCGGCGTATTTTTTTGCCACTTCCACAATATCATCTTTTTCGGTTACAATGTGCGTCCTGACCGGAATCCTTCCCGCATACACTTAGTTTTCACCCTCGCTGTCCTGCCGGTTCCGGGCAAAATATTTGATTAAGCCGTTGAAAATTCCCTCGGCAGCTTTTTTCCGCACCGTAAGCCCGCGCAGGAAAACCTCTTCCACCAGGTTGGTAATGGCCAGCACCTCTGTTTCCACCGCCGGTATGCCGCCCATTGCGGCCAGCTCAGGCTGCCCGCCTGTCCCCCTGTTGCGGGCCTTAAGCTTTTTGAGCAGCTCCTCCTGGATAAAACCTGCCAGCAAGGCGCTCTGCCGGTTGGCCGGTGAGTACAGGGTGGAAATTCCCTCCTCGCTGCTGTCAGCACGAGCCAGGTTGTGTATGCTGATATAAACGTCGGCGCCTGCCCTGCCGGCCATTTGAAACCTTTCTTCCCTGGAAAGATCAATATCTCCCTCTCTGGTCAGAATGACCTGCGAACCCGCTCTATGCAACAGTTTTTCCAGATTTCTGGCTATAAGAAGAACAATGTCCTTCTCAAGGAGGCTGACCGGCCCCCTGCCGCCGGCATCCCTTCCGCCGTGGCCCGGATCCACCGCCACTTTTTTCCCGGTAAACAGGTTGATTATAGGGGAACGGTCGAAAAAAATCTTCACCCGGAAGGGAAGGCCTTTTTCAGCAGACAGCCGGAATTCCGCGGGGTGGTCAAGCAACATCTCCACAGAAAAAAAATCCCTCTCATCCGTTCTGATCCCTATCTCCCGCAAGAGGCCGTCGTTTACCTCAATTTTGCCTTCAGGCAAATTTACAACAGCCCCTTTGCCTGTAAATGTCACTTTGCTGCCGGAATTTCTGGCAATGTACGAGTAAGGCCTCGTGGACTCGATGACCACCTTGGAAAGCCATTCGCCGTTTTCACCATCAACTACTTTCGACCAGATGTTGGTTATTCTCGGCGCTTTCGGGAAATTCAAGCAGGCCACCCCCCCTTATGACGAGTTAATAATTCTTTAAAATTCAAAGGTTTTCCTGCCGTTTTTTTTTCGACATTTTAAAAAAATTGCTCAAAAAAAATTACCTCAGCCTTAAAAAAAGCAGTTTGCTGAGGTAAAAATGCGGCAACCAGGTACCATGGCCAAAAAACTTTATATTCAAGCAGGGCTATATGGTCAAGAAGGGCTGTAAACAAACACATTTTGTTCTTCATTATTAAAGGCGCGTTCAACCTCCCTATGCGGGCCGGCCTCTCCATCCCTGTACATGAGATCGTAATACTCGCGGATCATCCGCCGGGATGAAAACTGCCAGTGGGCCATATCTATGCTTGCGTGCATCATGTCCACCCATCTGGTCCGGTCATTGTAAAACGTAGGAATAACCTCGTTAATCAATACTTCGTATAGGACTCTCAGGTCCTCCTCATCCTGCTCCCAGTCTGCCGCGGCCCTTCTAATGCCATTAATAAGCCAGCCGCTTACTCCGTGCTGGGGCCCTTCGCCGACCCAGCCGTCCACCACGCTCAGGTTCAATACACCGTTAACCGCCGCCTTCATTCCGGAGGTCCCGCTGGCTTCCAGCGGCCGCCTGGGATTGTTCAGCCAGAGGTCGCAGCCGGTTACCATCATGCGGGCAATTTCCATGTTGTAATTTTCCAGAAAGACTATGCTGTCCCTGTATTTCCTGTCCATTTCAATTAAAGCCTTAATTATTTCTTTGCCTCTTTTGTCGTCAGGGTGTGCCTTTCCCGAAAAGACAAGCTGAATCTTCTTTTCCCGCAGGAGGGGTGCAATAATGTCCTCGTGCTTAAAAATCAGATCGCTGCGCTTGTATGGAGCCGCCCTTCTGGCAAAACCGATAACAAGTGCGTTTTCATTAAGCTGGGTGCCCGTGTGACGCCTGATAAAACTGATTAAATTCCTTTTCAGCCTTAAGTGCTGCTCCCAGAGATCGCCGCCGGTTTTAAATGCTTCTCTCATCCCCCGGTCCTGCCAGGTGTCGAGATGGATGCCGTTTGTAATGGAAATAATGGGCGCCGCCCGGTAAATGTTCCTCCACATCTGCCTGGCGGTTCGCCCGTGGGACTTTGAAACTGCGTTGCTGATGCGCGACAGGCGCAAGGCGGCTACGGTCATATTGAAGGGATCGCCGCCCAGCGCTTTCATCTGATTGTAATTAAGCCCATTGTAGGCTTCCATGTAGCGCAAAAGGCCGTGGTCGTGGGATTCGTTGCCGGCCGCCACGGGGGTATGGGTTGTAAAAACCACCTGCTTTCTGGTTTCGAGCCAGGCGTCTTCAAAAGACATCCCCTGCTCCTGCATTTTTTCCCTTATTAGCTCAATGCCAGCCAGCGCGGCATGTCCCTCGTTAAAATGGTAAACATCCACAGGTATATTCAGCGCCCTTAAGGCGCGCACGCCGCCTATGCCGAGGATGATTTCCGCCGCCACTCTTTCCTGGGGACCTCCCCCGTACAGGCGGCTGGTCATCCAGCCGTGGGGGCTGCCCGGGTAATTTGTGTCAAGAAGATACAAAGGGGCGTTTCCATATTGGTCAACCAGGCGCACCCGGCAGACCACATCCTCCCCGCGCACACGGACCTTAACAGTTACGCCGGTATCTTTGACAAAGTCGTAATCGATGTTGGGAAAAATGTCATAAGGACGAAGGTCGTCGCCAATAAACTGGTGGGTGTAGTCCTGTCTCCAGAGAATTCCCACGGCCACCACGGGCAGGCCCAACTCCCTGGCCGTTTTGATGTAATCGCCGGCCAGTACGCCAAGACCTCCGGCATAGATGGGAAGCTGCTCGCTGAGGCCGTATTCCATGCAGAAATAAGCAACTCTGGGTAAATTGCTGCTTTGCGCCAACCTTATAAACCTCCCTGCGAATATTACGGCAGCTAGGTTTATATTCTGTTTTCCAGGCGATAATTATTCAATCAGGCCGGCAAAATAGCTATCTAAAATTCTTCCGGAAATCAAATGCCAATTTATAACGCTGCATAAAACCTTAAAAGTTAAGAAAAGACAGCTGCCTGGCTTTATTTTTTATTTTATTGCCCAGCCATTCGGCCCATTCCTCAATGCCCTCGCCCGATCTTGCAGAAATAGAGAAAAACTGCACGTTTGGATTAAGCTTCCGCACGTCCGAGATAAAGCGGCCCATGTCAAAATCCGTATAAGGCAGAAGGTCTATTTTGTTCAAAATAACGGCGCGGCACTCGCTGTACATTAAGGGGTATTTCGCCGGTTTGTCGTGCCCCCCGGCCACACTTGCCGTCATTACCTTGATATCTTCGCCAAGGTCGAATTCGGCAGGACAGACCAGATTGCCCACGTTTTCGATGAACAGGACGTCCACTCCCTCCAGCTCAAGCTCTTGCATCGCCTTGAAAATCATGCCGGCCTCGAGATGACTCGCCCCCCTGGTATTGATCTGGATCACCTGAACCCCTTTTTTGGCAATGCGCCCGGCATCGCGATCGGTGTAAATGTCGCCCCCGATGACGGCAATTTTATATCTTTTTCCCAGCCTGTCAATTGTCCTCTCCAGGATGGCGGTCTTTCCCGATCCCGGCGCTCCCATCAGGTTTACGCAAAAGACCCCCAATTCGTTAAGCAGCCGCCTGTTCTGCCCGGCAAGAATGCTGTTTGCGTCTAAAAAGTCACTTATTAACTTGACCTGCATTAATACCCCCCCCTGGCCATGAAATTTTTATGTAACGTCTAAAGGCGTCCCCCCTGAAATTCAAACCCGATTACTAACGATACCTTACCGCAAGAAACAAGTCAAGTCATTGGCAAACGGGACCAAATTAAATTTTTGGCGGATGTACTTTTTAACATAAAGAATCTCATACCTGCAATTCCCGGTTAATCAACATAAACAATAAAACAGAATTAATTAAATTAAGATTTCCTTTTTATGGTCATTGACTAAATTAAACTCAACTAAATTTAATTAATATTTTCGTGCGATAAGCCCAATCGCTAAAAAAATCCCCATCTGAAAGCCTTCTTTCAGATGGGGATGCTATATGAGGATTGGGAGGGATGGGTTTACTTTAAGTTTACTGCTTGTTTATGCCCCTCGGAGTGTAATGGGTATGGAGAAGTTCGTGGGACTTGTGGCCCAGCGGCTTTTCCAGGAACTCTTCGTACAAAGCCTTGACGGCCGGGTTCTCGTGCGACTTGCGCAGTACCATGCGCTCGTCCTCGGTGTAGGTGGCGTCAATCCTCTTCAGGCGGATTTCGGTGTTGGTCGGGATGGGTGAACCGCCGCCGCCGATGCAGCCGCCCGGGCAGCACATGATTTCAATGAAATGGTAATCGGCCTCGCCGGCGCGGACCTTGTCCAGAACCTTCCTGGCATTGCCCAGGCCGTTGGTAATTGCAATCTTGACAGGCAGGTCGCCCACTTGAATGGTGGCTTCTTTCACGCCTGTAAGACCGCGGCATTCGACGAAGTTGATGTTATCAAGCTCTTTTCCGGTAACAACTTCATACACGGTCCGCAGGGCGGCCTCCATAACGCCGCCGGTTGCACCGAAGATTTCGCCGGCGCCGGTGGAAATGCCGAGCGGAGCATCGTATTCTTCCTCAGGCAGTTCGGCTATGTTAATATTGGCCTGTTTGAACATGCGCCCCAGTTCGCGGGAGGTCAGCACCACGTCCACGTCCTGGTAGCCGCTGTCTTTCATCTCAGGCCGCTGGCACTCAAACTTCTTGGCGGTACAGGGCATTATTGAGACGACGAAAATGTCGGCGGGATCAATGCCTTCCTTCTGCGCGTAGTACGTCTTGGCCAGAGCGCCGAACATCTGCTGCGGCGACTTGCAGGTGGACAGGTGAGGCAGCAGGTCGGGGTAGAAATGCTCGGCGAACTTAATCCAGCCCGGGCTGCACGAGGTTATCATGGGCAGCACGCCGCCCGTCTTGATCCGCTGGAGAAGCTCGTTGCCCTCCTCCAGAATGGTGAGGTCGGCGGTAAAGTCGGTATCGAATACTTTGTTGAAGCCCAGGCGCCTTAATCCTGCAACCATTTTGCCGGTAACAATGCTACCCGGCTCCATTCCCATGGTTTCACCAAGCTGCACCCTGGTGGCCGGCGCAGTTTGAACCACAACATGCTTCTTGGGATCGGCCAGGGCCGCCCAAACCTTGTCGATATCGTCTTTTTCCTGGATGGCCGCGGTCGGGCAGACCAGGGAGCACTGGCCGCACTGGACGCACTCCATGTTGGCCAGTTTCTCGTTAAAGGCGGGGGCGATCAGCGTATCAAATCCTCTCTCCTGAGCGGTAAGGGCATTCACCGTCTGAATATTGCTGCACACAGCTACGCAGCGGCGGCAGAGAACGCACTTGCGCGGATCCCTGATGATGGCAGGAGAGGAATCATCGATGGGATATTCTGTTTTTGCGCCGTCAAAACGCACTTCCTTAATCCCAAACTGTTCGGCAAGCTTCTGCAGTTCGCAGTTCTGGTTGCGGACGCAGGTAAGGCACTCCATGGGGTGGTCCGAAAGGATTAATTCCAGAACCAGCTTGCGGGCCTTAATGACAGCCGGAGTATTGGTCCGGACGACCATGCCTTCTGCCACCGGGGCAACGCAGGCAGGAACGAAGGTCCTCGCCCCCTGCACCTCCACCATGCAAATCCGGCAGGCCCCAATCACATTGATGTCTTTCAGGTAGCAAAGCGTCGGGATGTTTATCCCCAACTTTTTAGCGGCCTCGAGTATGGTTGAACCCGGTTCTACCGCTACTTTCTGGTTATCAATTGTTAATGTTATCATTTTTCACTTTCCCCTCCAAACTCCCGTATTCTTCTACATTTCATTTTTCATAAAAAGCTGCGGGAGCGGCTTTTATTACTTTAACTCGCAAACGCCTGCACGGCACTTGCGCTCCTTGATGTGCTCCTCATACTCGTCGCGGAAATATCTGATCGTGCTCAGAACAGGGTTGGGCGCGGTCTGGCCGAGTCCGCACAGGGCGGTGTTCTTAATTGTGGTTGCCAGCTCGCTCAGAAGCTCGATATCGCCTTCCCTGCCCTGGCCGTTGGTAATCCGGTCAAGAATTTCATACATCCGCTTGGTGCCGATCCGGCAGGGCGAACATTTGCCGCAGGACTCGTCTACTACGAAGTCGAGGAAGAACTTGGCTATATCCACCATGCAAGTGTCTTCGTCCATAACGATCATGCCGCCGGACCCCATGATTGCACCCAGCGCTCCAAGGGAATCATAGTCGATCGGAGTATCCAGATGCTCGGCCGGGATGCAGCCGCCGGACGGACCGCCGGTCTGGACGGCCTTAAACTGCTTCTTCCGGGGTATGCCGCCGCCGATTTCATAAACAATTTCTCTTAAAGTGATGCCCATGGGGACTTCCACGATACCGGTATTGTTGATCCTGCCGGCCAGGGCAAATACTTTGGTGCCCTTGCTCTTCTCGGTACCGATGGAAGCATACCAGTCTGCCCCTTTAAGAATAATCGGCGCAATATTTGCCCATGTTTCAACGTTATTGATAACGGTAGGCTTGCCCCAGACGCCGGACTGGGCCGGGAACGGAGGCCTGGGTCTCGGCTCGCCGCGCTTGCCTTCAATGGAGGCCAGCAGCGCAGTTTCTTCGCCGCAGACGAAGGCGCCGGCACCTATGCGGATTTCAATGTCAAAGTTGAAGCTGGTTCCGAAAATGTTCTTGCCCAGCAGACCGTACTCGCGGGCCTTTTCAATGGCATAGCTCAACCTCTGAATGGCAAGAGGATACTCCGCCCGCACGTAGACGTATCCCTGCTCGGCGCCGATGGCATAGCCGCAGATGGCCATACCCTCGATAACGCTGTGGGGGTCGCCTTCCAGAACGGACCTGTCCATGAAAGCGCCCGGGTCTCCTTCGTCACCGTTGCAGACCACGTATTTTGGAGTTCCCGGAGCCGCTGCGGTAAATCCCCACTTCATGCCGGTGGAGAAGCCGGCGCCGCCCCGCCCGCGCAACCCTGACTTTTTGACTTCCTCAATAACCTGCGCCGGGGTCATTTGAGTGAGAACTTTTGCAAGGGCAGCATAGCCGTCTCTGCCGATGTATTCCTCTATTGAAAGGGGATCTATATAAATCGTGTTGCGAAGAACTATCTTTTGCTGCTTTTTAAACAAATCGATATCATGAATGCAGGGTGTCGGCTCCTTGGCCCCCGGTGCCCTGTACAGCAAGCGCTGCACCGGAGCGCCCTTCATGATATGCTCCTCAACAATTGCCTCGGCATCCTTCGGCCTAAGCCTCCGGTAGAAGGTGGCATCAGGATAAACAATGGCAACCGGACCCATATCGCACGGGCCCATGCAGCCGGTCAGGATGATTCTAACCTGCTCCGTCAGCCCGTTTTTGTTGAGGGACTCTTTCAGGGCGTCTACGACCTCACCGCACTTGGAAGAAATACAACCCTGACCGCCGCAAACCATGATGTGGGCCTTACAGGTTGCCGACGGTACGCCTTCGCGTACCTTCAGGACTTCCTGCATGCTTTCTTTAATCTTTGCCAGTTCGTCCACAGACTTTACTGTCACTTTATTACACCTCCGTTTAAATCCTCCAGCCGTTTCTCAAAAATATCCCCTGTCAAAAAACCTACCTGCACCCATCCGGCGGGACCCCGGGTGCACCGCGCCAGCAAATCAAATAAAAGACAAGGGATATTTAGTATATTTCAATATTCTTATGCGTACTGTTCGAGAATTGCAGGAATTTGCTCCGGTTCCAAGCGGCCGTGCACGTCTTTGCCGTCGATGATCATTGCGGGAGCAAGACCGCAGGCTCCAATGCAACGGACAATTTCAAGCGTAAACCGGCTGTCTGGGGTAGTCTGGCCGGGTTTAATACCGATAGCCTCTCTAAGAGTTTTAAGAACCATCTTGGTTCCTTTAACATAGCAGGCAGTACCTGCACACACGCTGATTTTGTGCCTGCCCCTGGGTATCAGAGAGAAGAACGCGTAGAAAGTAACAACGCCGTACACTTCCTGAAGCGACAGCCCCAGCCCTTCAGCAATCATAATTAAAGCCCATCTGGGCAGGTACCCGATCAGTTCCTGAGCCCTGGTCAACACCTGGATCAGGCCGGTAGGCTGCCCCCTGTACTGGTCGATAATCTTTTCCAGTTGTTTAGTCAGTTCGTCTTCTCCGCACTTGCATTCACATGCCACCACAACTCTAACCTCCCTCGCTTAATTGCCTTTAGGGTTCTCCAGTTGTAATCTTTTTCACATAAGTCCATAAGTAATGAAATTCTTGCGTCGACCAAGCATTCTTCTTGCGGCTAAAAAACGCCCTGATTTCAAAACAATTCATAATTACGGCATGGCAGAATGTTTCCTACCCTGATGTCCAAAAAGATGGCTTAAGAAACCGGTTTTCCTGCTTTGTGTTTTAATTTAACATAGCGTCTATCTAATTCAACAAAATTTCCCTTAAATATTGCAACAGCTTCTTTAATTCGCCGGCCTTGCCGGAACCATCCCCCGGGACCCTTACCACACCTCCTTTCTCAAAAAAATTTATATTAAATTATAAATTTTCTTATTCTCCTTAATTATTAAAGATATATTAAACTCGAGCCTTAATCATTAGATAACGGGACTAAAGAAATATGCCTGCAATTATGCTCTTTAGTAAGTTCAAAACGAACAAATTTGATGCTTTGTGAGTATATATTAACAACTAAACAAATAGCACCAATATAATAATGTTTTTTTATATCATTCTTACAAAATGATATACCTAAACAGGTTCATGGGTGCCGATCTGCTTCATAATCAGGGCAATGGCCAATACCAGCGCGTCATAAAAAGATCTGGGGTTTAAACCCGTAAGGGACTGAATCTTATCCAGGCGGTAGGTAAACGTATTGCGGTGCAGGAAAGCCTTTTCGGCAGCCTGGGCGATATTCAGGTTATTTTGAAAAAAAGCTTCCAGGGTTTCCTGCAGTTCTTTCTCATCCTTTATGCTTCCCAGGTAACGCTCAATAAACCTTTCTTTTTCCTCATCGCAAATTCTGGACAGCAGGCTTTCCAGCGCAAAGTCGGAAATATGGTAAATATTTGACTGCCTTACCTCTTTAAAGTACTTCCCCATATTTAGAGCCAGGTAAGCTTCCTGATACGAATGACGGACCGCCAGAACCCCCCTGTGACACTCCCCGATACCAATGGAGACGTCATGTTTTGTGCCAAGCAAAATGGCCTGGCGCAATGACTCGCCCAGGGAAATCAAGTGTTTTCTGCACCTTAACAGCACCTCGCCCTTTTCTTTCCCGCCATTCTTACAGCTGCCGGCTTCCCGCCCGGCTTCTTCATAAAGTATGTTTTTGAGCACCACAATCCTTCCGCTGAAATAGGAAACAACAATGAATCCGCCGGAAAACTTAAAGAAATTTTCAATAATTTTAATTGCAATAGACCGCAGCCTGTTCCACTCGGGAGACCTGTCGTTCAGCGACTCTTTCTTTTCAAATTCAACAATAAACACAACCTGGGGATCTTCAAGATCATAGCCGAGAATACGGCCGAGTATATTAAGGGTGGGATTAGGCTGGCTGCTTTTCTGGTTTAACAGCTGGGACACAAACAACTCCTTAGCCTGGCTCTCCCTCTGCTGCTCTTCGACCAGAAAGGCCTTTTTTAAAAGCATTTCAATAACAGACCTGGAAATATCAAGCGTGCCCTTTACCTGTCCCTCCTCCCGGCATATCTTAATTGAACCGATAACATGCCCCCCGTATTCCAGGGGAATTTCACTTCCTTCAATTTCCTGCCCTAGGAGCAGAGAAATATTTTCTGAAAGGCCGTCTTGAATCAGCGCTGGAAACTGCTCGCCCGCTATCAGGGCTTCCTCTTTAATAAAGGGTTCGTCCTCCTGGAATTCACGCAATTCCAAAAGTTCCTTCTCGGCCATAAAAACCCTCTTCCCCTAAAGGCTCCTTGGTGATATATTCGCCAACAAAAATAAAAACCCTTCTTAAGGTTGTCAATTTGTCTCCTTGCTTTTAAAAAGGGCATTAACCAAGGCCGTTCTACTTCAAACACATTACAATACCTCGCCGGCCGGGCATGGGTGCCCCGCGGCTTTCAGCCGGTTTTTTTACACCTGCTGTTAATTTCTTCTTCAATTTTCTTTATCTTACTAAGAAACAGGTTAATATCAATCCACCCGAACTCCTCGTCATAAACCCATGTTGTCCTCGCCGGCACCTCGAGTTTTTTGCTTTTCTTTTTTCTGCCCCTCATTGTCCATCCCTCCGTTGTTCTTATATCTATAAATCTCATAAGTTTCTTTGTTAAAGTACAAAGCAAAAACAATGCCAGGTTTAAATAAAATTAATTTGACCTTGATATAAAACATTTTTCTAAGAACTTATCAACCGGGAGCCTCATAAAATATGATGCAAAATGGAACATTTTGTTCCATTTTGCGATACCGCTCGACAGCATAATCAAAACGGTATATAAATATTCAGTTCTGACCGTAACACCGGCCCTTTTCACTGTAACCAATTTTTTTTTAAGTCATATTATAAAGTAAAAACCAACACTAAGGGGGTTTCTGAAGAGAAAAAACCTTCACCATGCCTGTCAATTTTTATCCTGGACAGAAGAAGAAAAGGAGGCTAAAACATGGAAGCTAAAGTGGAAGGAGTACCCGGGTTCGGCAGCTGGGCTTTCATCCTCTTCCTGATCCTGATTCTCCTCGTTTTCGGTATCGGCTTCTTGTTCATTAACTGAGTCTATCTTTAAGGAGGTCCAAAAATGGCAGACGTTAAGGTTGAACAGGTCCCGCCGGCATTCGGCAACTGGGCTTTCATCCTCTTCCTGATCCTGATTCTCCTCGTTTTCGGTATCGGCTTTATCTGGGCCGGCGGGGTTGTCGATCCTTAAAAAATACAGCAAGCAACCCTTTGGGTGGCCGGTGCGGCGGCCTGGTGGCCGGCATCTCGGCCACCTTTTGCATTTTCCGGCCCGCCACTATTTTGCGGCTATTTTTTAAAAAGCGTTGTTTATTTTGCAGGGGATGTGCTAGACTACTAATGACATAAGCAGTAAACTTGCGAGGTGCTAATAAAATTTTGCCAGACAACCGGACCGGACAGACAGTTGCCGGGCGCACAAGGAAAAAAAAGCCGCCGCGCCGGAAAGAAACCCCGCCGCCGGACACCGGCAGGCTGATTCTGGACGACTTTCAGAATAAGGCAATAGAAGCCTTGCGGAAGGGCTATTCGGTTTTGGTATCCGCGCCTACCGGCAACGGAAAAACGCTGGTGGCCGAAATACTGGCTAAAGACCTGATGGCAGCCGGCCGGGGCATGGTCTATACATCTCCTTTGAAAGCCCTTTCCAACCAAAAATTCAGGGACTTTAAAGAAATTTTCGGCGAGGAGTCGGTCGGGCTGGTAACAGGCGACATCAGCATAAATCCGGGAGCCCCCATGCTGATAATGACCACCGAAATATTCAGAAACTGGTGCCTGAGCGAGCCCGAGCAACTGGCCAGGACTTCTTATGTGGTTTTCGACGAAATTCATTACCTGGACGATGAGGAGCGTGGTACCACCTGGGAGGAAAGCATCCTGTTCGCGCCGCCCCACATGAAAATTTTAGGCCTTTCCGCAACCGTTCCAAATATAGATGAAATTGCCGGATGGATTGGTTCGGTACGTGGGGAAAACGTGGTTATTATCAGGGAAAACAAAAGGCATGTGCCCCTGGAAATCCGGTGGATTCTGCCAGACGGCCGGATCGTGCGGGAAAGGGAAGCCTGCCGCGAAATTGACGAACTCAACGGGTACCTGAAAGCATTGCGGAACAAAAAGCGCCTGATTGAAGAATAAAATTCCCAAAAATGTTTCCAGGAGTGAAAAAGTGTTAGAGCTGCCTGAACTGCCGTGTGGAGAAATAATTGAATTAATTCAGGACAAGCTGCCGGCCCTTTTTTTTGTATTCAGCCGCGGGCGCACCGAAATGCTGGCGCAGGAACTTGGGCGTGAATGGGATTTCCTGGACGCAAAGGAGAAGCGCATCCTGGGCCGGCAGGTAAGGGCGGCCGAAGCCGAACACCCCGGCACCTTTAGCGGTTCCGGCTGGCGCAACCTGCGGCGCCTGCTTTACCAGGGAATTGCCTATCATCATGCAGGGCTCCTGCCGCCGGTTAAATACCTGGTGGAAAAACTCTACTCACAGCGCCTGCTTTGGGTGGTTTTTTGTACCGAAACTTTTGCCGCCGGGGTAAATTTTCCGGCAGCAAGCGCGATCTTCGACTCAACCAGAAAATGGGACGGACGCGACTTCCGCATTTTGCAAAACAGGGAGTTTTTTCAGATGGCCGGGCGGGCCGGCCGGCGGGGCTTTGACCGGGTCGGCCACGCCTTTATCCGCGTGGACAGCCGCTTTCCGGAGCAAACCGGGTTCTTTAACGAAAAAGAAATCGAGCCGGTGTCGGGAAGGCTGGTTATTTCCCCCAACACGGTCTTAAGCCTTTTAAGGTATAAAACGGACGGCGAAATTGACCGTTTTTTAAATGAAAATTTCAAGATGTACCAGATCAAAAGAAGAAAAAAACACCTCGAACAGGAAGTAAAAAAATATGAGGAGCGCATTGCATCAATTGAAGCCAGCCTGTGCCCGGAGAGCCGGACCTTTGCCTGCCCGGTGGAAAGAATAAAGGCCCGCAGGCACCTGAAGCGCCTTCGCTGGAGAGGCAAGAAAAAGGAAAGGGAGCTTTTGCAAAAACAGCTCGCCTCCTTCGCCCCGAAAAAATGTCCGGATAACGAAAGGTGCCGGGCCGCGCTCGAACTTCTTAAACACACCCGCAACCGCTTCCAGCTTTTAACGAACGAATACAATGAAGTTTCGGCCCAGGCAGACTCCATCTTTACGGAATTCCAGGAAGTCCGCGATATCCTGGAAAAGCTGGGTTACGTAAAGGGCAGGGAATTTTATCCGCGGGGCATCTTTGCCCTTGAGCTGCATGTGCAGGAAATACTGGTAACGGAACTGGCCTTTTCAGGCCTCATTGAAGATGCCGACCCGGCGGAAGCTGCCGCCGTCCTGGCAGGGGTGGAATTAATACCCGGCAGGCACTCCCGGGCAGTCAGGATGGAGCTGCCCGCCCTGCATGAAGCCGGCCTGCTCAGGCGCAACCTGCGCAAGATGGGCGTGCCGGACCGTTTCTGCATCTGGTCGGACTTTCCCGGGCCGCTGGCCTACGCCTGGTACAACGGGGCCAGTTTTTCAGAACTGCTGGAAATGTCTTCTCTCCAGCCCGGCGACCTGTTCTCAATTTTCCGGCGGGAAATAGACCTCCTCCGCCAGATCGAACGGGCGGCTTCCGGCAATCCCGCCCTGGCCCAAAAAGCCAGGTTAATCCGGGAGCGCCTGGACCGCGACGAGGTGGCCCTGACCTTTTAAATAAAGACATGCAGTCCATGCGAGGTTGCTTTAGACAATGAATAATTCCATTTGGGTTTACCGCCTGTTTGACGTTGCAGAAGAAATCAACCTGGAAGAGGTAGAAAAAATCCTGGCCCAGGAACACCAGCCGACAAGAATGCGCCTATCCCGGATCAGGCCGAAATCCATCCAGTTTAAAAACCCGCCGGTTGCGGTGGAACTGGGCGAGCAAAAGGTTAAAATCGGAAGGCAAACCTTTAAAGCGCAGTTTACCGGCAAAATCTACGACCTCGGCGTAATTGGAATAATCATGCGGCTCCCCCTGCAGGAGGGCACCGCCTTCGGCGAATTGCAGAACATCGCCGTTGAACTTTACAACAGCGACGAAATTGAGCAGGTTTTTTTCTGGCAGCTTGACAGCATCAGGAAAACCCTTTCGGCCGCCCTGGTCAAGGAAGCTTACAGCGGCTTCGTGGAGGATTTCACCGTATACTATTTCCGCGAATGGGACCCGGCCCTCGACCCCACCCAGCTTCTCCTGGCCGAGCGGGAACCGGTAAGCGAACAGGTGCGGCGGGAAACAATGCGCAATTCTTTCTCTTACGGCCCCGACGATTTAACCGTGATAACCTGGGACTCGGCCCTGGTTTACGACTCTACCGGCAGCACCGACATTCCCGACCTGCTCGAGTTTGCCAACGCCCAACTGCTGGAGCTGAGGTACTACGACAACCTTTTAACCGGCGAACTGGAAAAAATGTACGATGCCATAGAAGAAGCGGAAAAAGTGATCAGCTTCAGGCGCCTGGGCCATTACCGTCGGATTATGAACCAGTTGATGGAGCTTATTGCCGACGTAACCGAAATTACCGAACGCATAGACAACTCATTGAAGGTTACAGAAGACGTGTTTTATGCCCGCATATACGGGGCGGCGCTTTCCATTTTCCGCACCAGGGCCTGGGCGGAAAGCATTGACAGAAAAATTTCTATAATAAGCCAGAGCTACACCATGCTGAGCAACAGGATTATCAACCAGCGCTCGGAGCTCCTGGAACTCGCCATTATTTTACTGATCCTGCTTGAAGTCATCCTCGGCACACTTGGGGTAATAAAATAGCGGCACGGTTTAGAAAAGCTCCCCGGTAAAGGGCCGGCACTTTATCTTGCAGCCGTTCCCAAAAATCTGACGGTAGCGGCCGCAGGTCCGCCGGCTGGGGTTTATAACAACAATCTCCCTGTTTTTATCCGGCGCGTTCAAGGCCCTTTTAAGCGTGGCAATGATCGAGGTGTCGGCCGGGTCGAGGGAATAGCCGATGACGACAAGCCGGTCGCACTGGCTGATTGCCGCGCAGGCGCTGTCCCAGACATTTTGCAGCCTGCTTATTTTGTACGATTTATACAATGTCGGGGCGATAATAACGGCCTGCGGATTTGCCCCTCCGCAATTCATGCAGACAATGGGGCTGTTCTCGCTGAACAGGAGATGGGCCACCTTTTCATTGTGCTCTGCAATTTCCCCGCACAGGGGGCAGAAAGACCAGTTCAGGGATCCGTGCAGCTTGTAAAGGGGAACCTGCCCGGCCTGGCCCAGGTGGTCCCTGTGACTGCCGTAAAAACCGTATTCCGGCCGGCAGCCCGCCGCTCTGATGGCCCTGTCCAGAACTATATCGTAATTTAAGGAAATAAACGTGGGAACCTCCCGGCTTTCCTGCAGGGCCCTGAGCACAAACGAACGGTGAATGCTGTTGTCCGGGGGCAGGGACCGGTCCAGGGTCATGCTGATCAGCTTCACCAGGGCCGTCTTTAAATCGTCCAGCCTCTTCTGCGGAAACCTGGCCGAAAAAGCCTGATTGTGCAGCAGGTACCAGTCCACTATGTTGAATATTTCATCAATGCCGGGATACCTGTCCAGATCCGATCCGGAGCTTATTACAGACCTTTTGCCGTAAAAGTGCTCCAGGAACTCCCAGACAATTTCCAGACCCGCATCGTATTGCTCTTCTTTAAAGTACCGGTACGCCATCCGGAAAAAATTGCGCACAACCGGCGCCCCCTCCGCGGCCGAAGCGCCGGCTCCAAAAATATAGACCGCTTTCATCCCCCTGAAAACACCCGCCTAAACCGAACACGGCGGCAATGCCGTGCAAAAAGCCCTCTTGTCTAATGCCTACGCTTATTTTTCCATCCGAAAAGCAAAATATTTGAGATGGCATAAAAGGCCGCCCTCATTAATATATACAGATATAGAAAGATTTACCACACCAGGGGGCGGTTTCAATGAATGCCATTAACCATTTCATTTCCGCTTCTGAAGAGCTGAAACAAATTTCCGGGCAGGACTACAGGCCCTGCGTGGTTATTCTGGGGTCGTTCAATTCAGGAAAATCAACCCTGCTGAACTCCCTCCTGGAAGAAGATGTCAGCCCGGTGGGCATCATCCCCACCACGTCCTGCCTTATGCACTTCACTTACGGCAGTACCTTTAAAGCCAGAACCAGCGGCTCCGGAGAAAAAAGGGTATTCCACCATAAGGAGCAGCTTTACTCGTTTCTGGCCAAAGTAGGGCTGGCAGGCGGCCGGGTGGACGTCGAGATGCCCTCCGGCATTTTGAAAAAGTGCCGGCTGGTGGATACCCCCGGTATAGACTCCCCCGGCGGCGATGCGGGCCGCCTGGCCGAACAGGCTGCAGCAGAGGCAGACAAAATAATATATCTTTTTCACCAGCGCGGGATAGAAGATTATAACCGGGTTTTTCTTTACAGGCTGGCCTCCCTCTGGAAAAAGAAAAGTTTAAGCGACATTTCGTTCTGGATTAACTGCAACTTAGGCCCGTGCGACGGCACTTCCCTGGAGACAACCCGTTCGGCCTTGAGAGAAATTTTCTTAAGCCAGGTCAGGCTGAACACCATCAATACTGCAAAACGGGAAAACGTCGAAATGCTCCGGAAGTTCCTGGAGGTGGAGTTGGCCCGGGATTGCTTGCAGCACGCCGCAGAAAAACTGAAAAAAATGGATCGCGAGCTGCCTGAAAGGCTAAAAAAAGCTGCCAGGATAAGGGATGACGCTCTTTTTCTCTGCGAATTCTGGAAGGTGCGGGAAACAGCCCGGAAGGTTCTGGAGGCGGAAAAGCAGATTTACTCCGTTCCTTCAGTCTTAAAAGAAATCGACGGCCACTTTAACTTAATAAATTCCTCCAACCTGGGCACCTCAGGGGCTGCACCGGGCGGCAGGCCCTACCGGCCGAAGGCGGCCGGGCTTAAAGAAATTAAAAAAGCCCTTCTCGAGCTGAGCTTTAGCCTGCTGGAACAAAATGAGCTCCTTAATTTTGTCGACCGGTCAAAGCTGACGAGATTTTTCCGCCAGGTGGAGGAGGAGCGCTTTACCGTGGCGGCCGCCGGAGGGTTTTCTACCGGCAAGTCCACGTTTTTCAATGCTATTTTAAAAGAAAAAGTTCTACCCGCAGCCGACGGGCCAACCACCGCATCGGTAACCAGAATTTTTTTCGGCAGGCAAAAAAAGGCGACAGTATATACCCCTCTTCAGGTCCCCTGCAGCTTTTCGGGCTGATTGACGGAAAAGCGCGCTTAAACACGGAAGCGCTGGCGGCACTGGAGAGGTGGCTGGCCGCCCCTCAATCCGGCATCGCCCGCCTGGAAATCTGTCAGGAGGGCGCCTACCGGTTTATCGACCGGCACGAGGCTTGCACCATGGCCGGCCGCCTCAGGGAACTGTTTGCCGCCGGCGGTATCAGAGGATCTAGCAGGACCGCACCGGCCGCCTACAGAACCGTTTCCCTGAAATGGCTTAAAGGGAAGAGGGTGCCGCAAAGTATCAGGGTGACCTTTCAAAATCCGGGGGCACATGAGTTTGACCTCTCAACCCCCGAGGGTAAACAATCTTTCGAGCTTGCAGTGGCTTATGACAACGCCTTCAGGATAGAAACCGTGCACATCGAATACCCCTCCGAATATTTAAAGCTGGCCGACTTCATCGACACGCCCGGTCTGGACTGGATTCAAAAGCATCATTGCGAAAAATCTGCCCGGTACATCCGCCAGAGCGACGCCCACCTGGTTTTCTTCAACGGCAAGCATATTCTCAATCAAATGGACGAGAAAAACTTCCGCAACCTGTTTTTGTCAGGAACGGCCGGCCACTTAAAACAGGCCGTGGCGCCGGGCGGCGAAGAAAAACTGTATTTTGTAATCAATTTTGCCGACTCCCTGACTCCATCCCAGCGGGAAGCAGTTTACAATTTCGTCAGGAATAACCTTTCATCGCCGCGTATATACCTGATTTCCGCCCTTAAAGCCCTGTCCGGCGAAGACGGGGGAATGAATTATTTTTTGAAGAGCCTGGAGGAGGGAATTTTAAGATACCGCGGCAGGGCCTTCTATCTGGCAAAATTAGATGAACTGTACTCCATCCTGGACCTGGCCGGCCGGCAGGTAAACGGCGAGATTACAGGCCGGCAGCCGCATGGCGGGGAAAAGAACCTGCGCAAGGCGCAGGAGTTGCTCAGAACTTCAAAAAGGAAATTAAAGGAAATGCGGAAAACAATCTACAGCACCGGGGGGTAATAAAATGGAAAATGCAAGGCTTTTAGACGAGCGGTTGCGCAAAATCATAAGCGAGGTAAGCGGGTGCGCCGGTCAGGAAATTAAAAAAAGCCTCCTCGATGACTTTACTGAGTGCGTTCAGGCTGCGCTGGAAGAAAATTCTCGCAGAGCAGCCGTCAGGTTTTTAGCCCTCTTAAGAAAAGCCGTTGAAAAATTTAATTGAAAGCGGGGTGTAAAGAACATGGAGTTTAAACTGGAGTTGCTAAAGGACGAAAAGGGCGGGGACGATGTAATCCAGCAGATGCTTGGGGATATCCTTGCCAGCTTAAGGGCAAAACTGGTGCAGCCCGTAATAGACGGCAATGCCAGAATAGCCTGCCGCCTGGATGAACTGGACGAACAAAACAGGGTAAAAATAGCCGAGTTGATGGAAAGGCTGCAAGTGCTGGAAGACAAAGTCCGGCAGCTTCCCCTGGTTATTCTTTCGGCCTTGCGGGACGCCATCAACCAGGCCGGCGGGGGAAACGAAGATGTCTGAAAAAACTCAAAACGGTGCCGAACTGATCCGGTCGCTGGCCTCTACCATCCAAAAAAAAATTGTCGAACCCGCTGCAGGCAGGGCAAACGCAATTAACTTGGAAATACTTGAAATAAACAAAAAAATGGAGGCCATGGAAAAAGAATTGTCCCTTCTGGCGGCAGCCTGCAGAAAAACAGGGCTGCTGGCAGCCGCAGCCGTGCTGGGAATGATTTTGCTGGCAATTATCCTGTTTGTTCCTTTTTCTTGAGTACCAGCAAGCCCGGGATTTCCCGGGCCTGCCCAGGTTGTTGACAAAGTCCCCCGGTGGCTGAAACCGCTTGGCTCAGAATGCTCCGCGTCGGGTGAACTATGGCTCACTTCAGGCGGAATTGGGGCGCCCTCAACTCACCGTCCTGGCTCGGTGAGGGCTGGCGCGGACATCCTGTCCGCGCCCCCAATTCCGCAACCTCAGCTTCGCCAAGTTCACCAAACGACGCTACGCAACAGAGCAGCGTCTTCAGCCACCGGTGGCTTTAATGGCAGTTTGTCTTCAGTCTAAGCAGGCCCGGGGTGCCCCGGGCCTGTCTCTTAGTGTCCCGTCATCGGCTGATAGGTTTGCTGCATCTGGTGGATAACCCGGTCCGGCATCAGGGGAACCGGATACCATCCTTTATGATTCATGTACTGGAACAGCTCGTAGGCCATCTCCATGCAGGACCGGGCGGAAGACGCCAGCACATTGCGCAGGTGCGGGTTGGCGCATTCCAAGGCCGCATTGGTGGACCGGACGGCACTGCACTTATGAAAAACAAGAGCGCCCATTGCAATTGTACGGTCGCTTAAAGTTCTAGCATCGGGCCTGGGAACCACCGGCGATCCCTGCTGCATGCCGTACTCAGGCCTGCTTTCCACCGGCATGCCGGCCGTCCCCGCCCCCATGGTAGCAACGGGAACCCTGGAAACATCTATTCCCTGCCCCTGCATTACATTAACTTTGGTGTTGTAAGAATCGATCATATGGCGCTGCTGGCGTTCGAGAATGCGGCGCAGTTCGGGGTCCTGGCACTGGCTGATGTACATGGCGTAATGATCGATGATGCAGGCCGACTCGCTTAAAACTTCGTGCATCTCTACAGCTTCGTGGGTTCCGAATTTCATAAATCCTGCCTCCCGTTTAATATTTATCTAGTGTCCCCTGAAAAAATCGATTTTTAAAAAACCTTATTCTCACGAGTTTTCCAGGGGGGTAATAATTTAAATTCCAAATTCCTAGTGGGCTTTGTATTTAGATTATCTGGGCTGCTCTTTTGAGATTATGGACCCAAATTCCAAAGCCCACCCAGGTCTTTGAGCCAGTAAAGCCCCTATAAAGGCTGCGGTTTAAACCATACTTTCGTTTTAACAAACTAATTTTCGCTTCTCCGGCTGCTCGAAACCGCTGCAGGTCTTTAAACCAAAGCTGGGCTTCGTATTCCATCCGTTTCTTGCTTTTTCTGCCCTTAAGCGGGGAGCTAATGCGCCTAACACCAAGGGTATGTAAAGCTTCTTCATTGCTTTGGCTGCCAAATCCACGGTCTGTGGCAACCGCGCTCGGAGAAGAGCGGAATCGTTTTTTGTGTTGTTCAACAGCCGGTATTAGAAGGCCATCGTCTGCTGGATTCCCCTGGTACAGTTGATATCCAGTAACGAATCCGCTTTCGGTTTCATCGATACGCAGTTTATAACCGAATTCTGCCGTTTTGCCCAGCTTGCCTTTCTTGATCGGGCGTGCTTTTGGATCAAAGAAACTCACAATCCGGTCGGGAATGTTTCGGTTGCCGGATGTCACCTGTTTGGCCTGGTCAATCAATTTTTGGGTTAAGTCAACAGCCTGACTAAGTTTGTCTTTTAACGCTTTAATAGAAGTGCGGCCTTTGTCGTTAACCCGGCTGATCACTTCAAGAGCTTCATTGCAAACTTCTTCGGTTATCTCGGTGACTTTTTGGGTTATTGCGTTGATATCTTCCCAGGACTGCCCCGTCCTGCGGCGCAGCAATTTGGCAATGGATAATATCTGTTCCTTGACTTCTTGGGTTCGGTCCGCAAAACCTTTTGCAGCTTGCGAGGCTACTCTGCGTATTTTACTGACAAAACGGGTAATTACCTTGACACCATCGTGTAATAATGTTGCATCTGTTGGATGGTGAATATTGGATTCGACTACGGTTGTATCTACACGCAGTTTACGGGTTTTTAAAATCTTCTCATCCTGAAGTTTGAGCAGCAGTAATTCGTTCAGTTGTTCGACCACTTCATCTCCGTAACGCTGACGTGCCTTAATCAGTGTTGTAGGGTCGGGCATTTCTTCATCAATAGGAATCCGGCAGAACCGGCGCCAGGTAATGCTGTCTCCAACTTCTTTGATTAGGGTCTCGTAACCCAGTTGGTAGCGCCTTTTTAAATACATCAACCGCAAGTATGTTTCAATGGGTATGGTCGGCCTGCCGCGTCTGGTATTGAATTTTGCAATGAACGGCTGCATGAAGACTGGGTCGTCTAATATATCGTCAATTTTGGCCAGTTCAGCGGGTAAGGACCTGAAAGATTCGGGAAGAACTGTGTCCCAAAGGCTTATTTGATTCTCTCGGAGTTTTAACATGAAACCCACCTCAAAAACAGGATTTTTGAGGGGCCATGAAGAAATTTATTAAGCAAGGAATTCGGCCCCTCGTTTGGAATTGGTTTGTTGGTCAATAACAATTTCCATTTCAGAGTGCCGAGTTCCTTTTACTTTTGTAAAACCCCCTGATTTTTTCAGGGGACACTATCTAGTATTTTGCTGCCGGCCGGTAAAAATTATACCTCGTTAAAAAATCTTTTATCAGGCTTTTCAATCAGCCTTCTTCTGCCCTTTCTCCTTTTTCATCAGGGTGTAGACAAATGCGGTGGCGCCGGAAATAACCAGGACCTTAATAATGAAATTCGTTGTTTCAGCCTTAAACCTGGATTTTTCTTTTCTTAACTCCACTGCCGGATCGAGCTTTAAATCCAGAAAGGTGCCCCTGGTCTCAAACTGAACCATTTGCTTCTCAAGTTTGGTCATCCGCTCTTCGTGCCTGGAAATACCCGCCATGTAGCTTACAACCTGGATGGCGATAAAGGCCAGGGCAAACAGGATCAAAAGGAAGCGAGGGTTATTCATAAAAACATTCCCCTTTTTGCATTGAATTCATTCTTTAACCTTCTTTTTACAATAACCTTTCCAGGCTGACGGCAACTCTATTCAACACCTGGCGCCCAAAACCCTCCAAAAATTAAGCGCTGCGCCAAATACGCCGGGTCTAAAAGGGCGGAAGCCTGCCCCCGCTTATTTTCAAAAGCCCTGCAGCAGTTCACCGCTGATGTGGTCGACAAACTGTCTGGCGGTGCGTCCTGAGCAGCCGTTCTGCCAGGCCTCCCAAAGCAGCGCTCTGCGCTCGAGTTCTTTTTTGTCCAGCGAAAGCCCCCTCTGTTCGGCCAACCCCCGGACGATGTCCAGGTAGAGCGACCGGTCGGGCATAGGAAAAAGAACGGTAATTCCAAACCGGTCTGCCAGGGAAAGCTTTTCCTGCATGGTATCGTTTTCCCGAACCTCTCTGTCAGAACCCTGCGCCGTTTCACGGTCGCCGAAAACTTCCCTGATCAGATGCCGCCTGTTGGAAGTGGCGTAGATTAGCACGTTGGATGGCCACCTGGCCAGGCCGCCCTCGAGAACCGCTTTCAATTCCTTGTATTCAACCTCTGATTCCTCAAAGGAAAGATCGTCGATAAAAATAATAAACCGCTGGGGGCTTGACTTTAAAATGCTGATGACGTAAGGCAAATCTCCGAGAAAGCTCTTGGAAATCTCAACCAGGCGCAAACCAGCTTCACCGTAACGGTTTAACAGGGCTTTCACCGTTGACGACTTGCCGGTGCCCCGGTCGCCGTACAGCAAAAGGTTATTGGCCGGCAGGCCCGCCAGAAACCTTTCCGTGTTGGCCAGCACTTCCTGCTGCTGCGGGCGGTAGCCGATAAGTTCCTCCAGACGGGTGGGATCGGGTTCCTCTATCCCCTCAAGGGCGGAAAACCGTCCTGCCCACCTGAAAGCCCAGTACCTGCCAAAAATTCCTGCACCGGCAAGCCGGTAATACTCCGCCAGCTCCCGCAGGCAGGCGCCCCAGTTGCCGGATCCGTTCAACAAAACTTTAATTTTCCGGGCATGCTTTTTTCCCGCGGCAGGGCGGCAGCCCGCGGCGGAAACACCCAGGTCGTCCCACACCGGAAGCCCGCCCTCCGGCACGCAGCCCTCTCCCAGCACCTGAAGGGCTACATCGCGGGCGGCAGCGGCGTCCACCCGGTACAGGAGCTGCAGCCTTATTAAATCCCCTTCTGCCGCCTTTCGCAGGGAAAGCCCCAGACTGTCAAAGGAAGCCGCCGCCGCGGCCCGGCTGAAGGCGTTGTCATCGTAAAGCAAAAGCTGCAGCAGGTGGTTTTGCCAGGCATCCCCCACCGGCTCCTCTTTTGTTTCCAAAGCCTTTTCAGACAATAAAAAAAATAAATTGCAGTAAGACTCCAGCACCTCTTCCGGCCGTGCCGCACCGGTAACGGCCTCAATGAACCTTACCAGTGCCAGGCAAACCGGGTCCTTTAAAATATTCCGGTAGACGGCCAGCCCCCTGGCCGCCCGGAGCGCGTCCGCAAGCACGGCCGGGTGAGCGGTTTTAGCTGCGTTATTCATTTCTCAAATTCCCCCCCTGTGAAGAATATTCTCCGGCCTTTTCTGCTTTCCTCCGGGCACCTGAAACTAAACATTTAAAAAACTCATAATATGTAATAAAATTTGTAAAAGGAGTGTTTTAAATGGAATACCCCAGCAACGCGCCCCAAATTCTTTATGCCCTTAAGGCCAACATGGCAGCCCAAATCCGCTGGCTCAAAAGCTGTCAGATCCTATGCCCGGGAAACGGTGCCGACGGAGCCATCACCAGGTACCCTGATCAGGGTTGGGTAACACCCTACTTTTCAAATTTTGCAGCACTGGCCCTGCTTGAAGAACCGTCATGCCTTCCCCTGGCGGAGCGCTATCTCGACTGGTACCTGCGCAACATAGAGAAAAACGGAACCATCCTCGATTATCATTACGGCCAGAACCTGTCCCCCAAAACGGCCCGGCCCGACTCTGAGGATGCCTATGCGGGGACCTTCCTTTCCCTGGCCGCCGCATACCATAAAAAATCCGCCCAAACCGGCTGGGCTGAGAAAAACATTTCCGGTTTAAAAAAAGTGGCCCGGTCCGTAGTAAATTTAATGGACCGGGACGGTCTCACCTTCGCCCTGGCCGGCTACAGGGTAAAATACCTTATGGACAACTGTGAAGCATACCGCGGCCTGGCAGACTTCGCGGAGCTTCTAGAGAGCCTCGGCGACGAGGAAGCTGCCTATTTTAAGGCCAGGGCAAAAGCCATTGCCGGCGGGGTCGAAAGGGTGCTGTGGAACAGGCGGGGCGGCTACTACCACCCCAGCAAGTACGGCTGGAGCAGGGCGGCCGTAGACATGAGAAAATTTTATCCAGATGCGGCCTGCCAGGTCTTCCCCGCCCTTTACGGACTGATCGAGCCCGGCTCGGAGCGGGGCATGCAGCTTTACAAGAAATTCAACGAATACCAGCCGGACTGGATTGCCATCAAACCGCCCGACTACCCCTGGGTAATCCTGGGATACTGCGCCTGCCTGCACGGCGACTACAGTCAGGCTTACGAAAAGATCCGCATGGTGCGGGAAACATACATCGATACCGGTTCGGGGAACTGGTTCTGTGCCGAAGCGGCCTTTTTCGTCCTCACCTGCGCCAGGCTGATTCAAAACAGCGAACACTGGCTTGGCATAAAATAAAACCCTAGAAAGGCTGGCGGCATAAGGCGGAATAAAAAAGATGGATGAAGAAAGCATATTATAATACCAGTCATTAAAGCTTTTTTATACAGATGACACCAACATCCTTGAAACAGCCCTGTCAAGCCAAAAGCTCGGCCTCAAAACAGTGCAAAAGGAGAAAAAAGCAAAAAAATAACCTTTCTTGCCTACTACGCCTTTGAGATTGAGGAATCCTCTATTTATGACGGGGCTTATATGGATTTTTCCAGCAATTCGCCGATCTTTTTCCGCAGGAAGGTATACCTGGCAGTGGCCGGGGCAGGGTATCCGCTGGCCGGTTACCGCTGCGGAAGGCGGGGCACTCCGTCAGACCCCTTTCAGGAGCGGGTTTGCAGGTAACGCCGGCGGAAGCTTGCCGGGGATGGCGGTTAAAAAGATTAAACCGGAGTGATTTACTGTGAACTGTTTATTAAAAAGGGTGCGCCTGCCCTCAAAGCATTTCCTTAAAGCGGTATCGGCAAACCTTCTGGTTATAATTGCCGGCGCCCTGCTGATAGCTTTAAGCCTGAACGTCCTTTTAATCCCTTACGGGCTGCTGACAGGGGGAGTTTCCGGGCTGGCCTTGATTATTTTTTATTTATTTAAAATACCGGTATTTGCCAGCATCATCGTTTTCAACATTCCCATTTTCCTCTGGGGTGCAAAAGAAATCAACCTGCAGTTCTTTATGTACAGCCTGGCCGGCACCCTGGCCCTGGCGGCCCTTTTGCCGGCAACCGAAGGATGGGTCCCGGTTCCCCAGGTAGACCTGCTCATGGCGGCAATTTTTGGCGGAATCCTAAGCGGGGCAGGGCTCGGACTGGTTTTCCGGGGTCACGGCAGCACCGGGGGCAGCGACATCGTGGCGGTAATTCTGAGAAAAAAGAAGAACCTCGGCCTGGGCGAGGTAAGCTTCTACTCGAACCTGCTGGTGGTAGGCATATCCATGATTTTCTTCCCGGTCAACACAGGGCTGTACAGCATAATATCCATGTTCGCGGCGGGAAAATTCACCGACGTAATAATAACCGGCCTGAATATTAACAAATCAGTTGTCATCATATCAGACAGGTCATTCCTGATTGGCAAAAGAATTATGGACGAGATGCGCCGCGGCGTGACCTATTTTGAAGGAACGGGCGCTTATACCAGTGAGAAAAAGGCGGTAATCAACTGCGTGGTGAGCAGGTTTGAACTGGCCAGGCTAAAAAGCATCGTGGCCGAAACAGACCCCGGCGCCTTCATGTACATATCCGATGCCAGTGAAGTGCTTGGCAAGGGATTTTCAGCCCCAAAATAAGGCGAGCCTTAATTTAACAAGATTAAAAACTTTAAAAATGCAGATATTAATAAAGGCTATCGTTCTTCAACTGAATAAGGAGGTTGGGCTAATGAGCAGAAGGCGCGGAGGAGTAATGTCCGAAAGGCTGAAGTACGAGTTAGCCGACGAACTTGGCGTAGGTGACGTGGTACGCAGGGACGGCGGTTACTTCGGTAACGTTTCCTCGCAAAACTGCGGTAACCTCGTCCGGCTTGCCATTGAACGTGCCGAGAGGGCGATGGCAGGAGAACGGTAGCCGAAACGAAGGGTGCCCTTTTTAAGGGTACCCTTTAAAATCTTCTTACCGGCGCACGGCAATGAACTATAATGGTTGTATATAATAGTTGTAAAGGGCTTTTAAGCCTGCTTAAAACAGAAAGGAGCTGATTAAACTTGCCTATCAACGAAACACAAATAGCCATTAGGCTTTTTCTGGCGTTTTTGGTAGGTGCTGTGATCGGAACTGAGAGAAAGATCATGCACAAGCCGGCCGGGCTCAGAACTCACGCCCTGGTCGGCCTGGGCGCTGCTCTTTTTACCATCATCAGCGCTTACGGCTTCGTCGAATTCGGCGGCCCGCCCTACTACCGCACCAATATGGACCCTGCCAGAATTGCGGCGCAAATTGTGGTGGGGGTCGGCTTCATCGGCGGCGGGTTAATTTTCAGGGAGGAAAACAAGGTGAGCGGCCTGACAACGGCCGCCAGCATCTGGCTTACCGCCGCCCTGGGTACAGGAATAGGAGCCGGTATGTATTTTCCCGTCCTTATCGCGGCAGTTTTGGGCTTTATTGCCCTAAGACTGAACCGGATCCTGAAATTCTTCGGCATTAATCTCGAAGAGCACCACGACTAGCACTCCCCAGTAAAAATCATCCCGCCAGCTTAAAAACCGAAATCCCAGTAACTGCCGTGTATTTTTACAACTTCTTCAATAATTCCCATTACGTTTACTTTTACCGGTTTTTCATCTGCCGGCTGACTGCTGCTGCCGGCGTCCCAGCCGGCCATTGTATGCAATACCGCAAACACGCTTTCGGCCAGGGCACCCGGGTTATAGCCGCCTTCCAGTACGGCAGCCAGCGCCCCACCGCAGCAGGTGGCTATTTCGCATACTATTCCGGTCAGCGCCATATAACCGTACGGGGTCAGGCTCATCTGGCCGATCAAGTCGTCCCTGTGGGCGTCAAACCCGGCGGAAACCAGCACCAGTTGCGGGCGGTAGGCCAGCGCAACAGGCCGGAGGATGCGCCGGAAAACATGCTCATAGTCGGCGTCGCCCGACCTTTTGGGCAGGGGCACATTGATATTAAAGCCCTTTCCCTCCCCGTCCCCGGCTTTTGCCGCCTGGCCGGTGCCCGGGTAGCTCCAGTCGCGGTGGACGGAAAAGTACAGAACCGAGGGGTCGCTGTAAAAAATTTCTTCGGTACCGTTGCCGTGGTGCTCGTCCCAGTCAATTATCAGCACCCTGCTCAAGCCATACCGCTTGATGGCATAGCGCGCCGCTATGGCAGCGTTGTTAAAAAAACAGTACCCCATTGCCTGCCCCGGCCTGGCGTGGTGGCCGGGAGGACGCACCAGGGCAAAAGCGCTTTCCACCCTGCCTTCCAGCACCGCTTCTACTGCCGAAAGTGTTCCGCCTGCCGCCAGCAGGGCGGTTTCAAAAGTTTCAGGCGAACCGGTAGTGTTATTGCCAAAACTGCCCCCGCCCCGTTTAGAAAATTCTTTTACCCTTTCGATGTAAGCGGGCAGGTGCACCAGCGACACTTCCTCGACGGTGGCCGGACGCGGTTTGATTGTTACCAGTTTTTCCAGCATCCCGGCTATTTTCAAAATCTCATAAGTGTGCTTTACCCTGGCAGGGCTTTCCGGACAGCCGTGCGTTTCGTGGTCAAGGTAGGCGGCATCGTAAATCAGCCCGGTGCGCAAACCGATCCCCTCCATATTTTTCATTTGCGGTATCTATTCTATGCCCCCGGCAATTTAACCTCCAGCTTTTGCCTATTTAATGAAGAAACTCATTTTTTACTGCCCGAAAATAAAAGAGGATAAGCCCGTGCTTTGGCGAATAATCCAGCAGAGGAAGGGGGCAAGCCGGCAAATGAATGAAATAATGGATGAAATGTTGTTCAAACGGCTGTTAACGGCCGGGGAAGAGGAGGAAAACATCGAGGAGCTCATTGCGATGGGTTATTTCACAAGAAAAGGCGGCGTTATCTGCCGGACCAGGAAATACCGCGAGGAAACCGAAAATTTTATCAGCTCAAAAAAAGAACGCCTGTATGAGGTCATAAAAAGGCACGGAAGCGCCGAAGATATTCCCAGGGTCATGGGCGAAGCAGGAATTTCAGACTTCATCACCTTCATATTCCTGGCCGAAGAACTGGTTGCGGACGGAAGGCTGGTAAAAGACAGGGTTAAAAACTGCGTGGTTAAAGAGTAACTGCCGGCCGCACGGCAAACGGCAGGCCTCTCCTTTTTCCGGGGGAATGGCCTGCCGTAAGTTTTGCCGGGTTTATCTTCTGCCTGGCTGATCCTCCCGCCTGCCGTAGGGAAGCGGTATGAACTGCACGGACGGGCGCCGCTGGGGTGGCTGCGGGTAAAGGTCCATCAGGTAGTAGATTTCGCTCATCAGCCCCACGGTTACCGGGAGCCCCATTTCCTTCAGCTTCTCGCAGTCGATGGGATAATCGTGAGTCCAGGTACCGCTTGCAAGCAGTTCTGCCAGTTCTCTGGCCCTGGCCTCCTCCATTTTATCCGAAAGAAGAAAATAAAGAAATTCTTTTACCTGGGAGACGGCCTTAGAGGCAATTTCTGCCAGCATTAAGGTACGGTCGTCAACCCTGTCCCTGCCTTTCTGGCGGACCACCTCAAGCACCGACACCGCGGGAAATTCGCCCAATTGCGGGTCTACCGGGCCCAGAACGGCGTTTTCGTCCATCACAATTTCATCGGCGGCCAGGGCAATCATGGTGCCGCCCGACATGGCGTAATGGGGCACAAAAACGGTTACCTTCGCCGGGTGCTTCTGGAGCGCCCTGGCGATTTGCTCTGAAGCTAGAACCAGCCCGCCGGGGGTGTGCAGGACCAGGTCGATGGGCATGTCATCGGGGGTCAGCCGGATTGCCCGCAGGACGGCTTCCGAGTCTTCAATATTGATGTAGCGCGATATGGGTATGCCCAGAATGCTTATCGACTCCTGCCTGTGAATAAGGGTGATCAGGCGCGACTTGCGCTTTAACTCGATCTGGCGGATCAGCTTGAGCCTGACAATTTCCAGGCGCTGCTGCTTTAATAAAGGCAGAAAAGCCATAAACAAAAACACAAACCACAATATTTCGGTTAAACTAAAGGCCACGGCCACCACTCCTTTTGTTCTCATTATTTAACGGAAAATTATAAAAATTTCAAGTCAAATAATTCCAGAAAAACTTAACACAGATTTAACATTTGCTTTCCTGTAAGGTATGTTAATATTACGAAGGGGGCAATTTCCCAAGAGGTGAAGCTGATGTTCCTGAGCTTTTTAAGAAAAAAGAGAAAAGACATTTTTTTTGAGTATTTTATACTGGTCGTAAAGAATATCCAGCTTGCTTCCCAGGTGTTCAGGGAAGAACTGCACAATTTGAAGGACGCCGAGCAGTTTGCCCTTCAGATAAAAACCGTAGAAAACATGGGCGACCAGTACACCCATGAGATTATCATGGCCTTAAACAAAACCTTCATTACCCCTTTAGAACGGGAAGATATTCTCGATCTAACCATTAAGCTGGACGACATCCTGGATTTGATCGAAGCCTGCGCCTGGAGTTTCGACCTGTTCAACATAAGCGAGCCGGACGAATACATGAAGCTCTTTGCCAGAAACATCGAAATGTGCACCCAGGAAATAGTATATGCTATTAATTACCTGGTTGAGAAAAAACTTCCAGAAATAACCAGGCACACCCATAAGATTAACGACCTGGAAAATGTGGCCGACGACTTGCTCAGGGACAGTCTGAAGACATTATTCTCTACCTGCACCGATCCCATTGAGCTGATTAAAAGGAAAGAAATATACCACATGATGGAGGAAGTTACGGACGCCTGCGAAGACGTGGCCAACATTCTGGAAGGCATCATCATGAGAAACTCCTGAGGAGAAGGTAGAATGCCTGATTCAGCGCTGGTCATTATTGCCGCCGTTGTGCTTCTCGCTCTTTCGTTTGATTTCATCAACGGCTTTCATGATACAGCCAACTCCATAGCTACAGCCATCTCGACCAAAGCCATGCCGCCCAGGGCGGCGATTGTTCTTGCGTCCTTCATGAACCTCCTGGGCGCCCTTTCCTTCACCGGAGTAGCCAAAACCATCGGCGGCAAAATAGCCGATCCGCTCACCCTGGAACACGGCATGTACATCGTTGCCGCCGCTCTCATTGCCGGCATTGCCTGGAACCTGATCACCTGGTATTACGGCATACCCAGCAGTTCTTCCCATGCCCTGATCGGTTCCCTTACCGGCGCCGTCATCACCGCAGCAGGTTTTAAAGCAGTGAACTTCAGGGGTTTTCTGGCCATCCTGGAGGCCCTGATAATTTCACCTCTTGCGGCTTTTTCCACGGGCTTTGTCATCATGACCATGGTGAAAATCATTTTCCGGAACTGCCAGCCGGCCAAATTAAACCGCCGCTTCCGCATCCTGCAGATATTTACCGCTGCCTGGCAGGCCTTCAGCCACGGCACCAACGACGCCCAAAAATCAATGGGGATTATAACCTTTGCCCTGATTGCAGGAGGGTTCCAGTCAACCCTGGACGTGCCCCTGTGGGTCAAGGTTTCCTGCGCCTTCGCCATGGCTGCAGGAACTTCCATGGGGGGCTGGAAAATCATTAAAACCGTCGGCACCAGGATAATCAAGCTGGAGCCGGCCAACGGCTTTTCGGCCGACTTCAGTTCGGCCCTGGTAATCATTCTGGCTACCTTGTTTAAAATGCCGGTAAGCACCACCCACGTCATTTCATCCTCAATCATGGGCGTGGGCGCGGCCAAGCGGGTTTCGGCGGTAAACTGGGAAACGGCGGAAAAGATGGTAGTGGCATGGATGATTACCCTGCCCGTAACGGCCCTCTTTGCCGGAGTGATATACGGCCTGCTTTCCATCTTCTTTTAAATATCTCATTCACCCAGGCAACCCCGGACGGGGGTTCTTTAATTTAACAGACAAAAGCAGGAATTACAGGTACCTATAATGAAAAATCTATTATATTGCGCCCGCCTGCCAAAGCAGCCCGTATCAGGTCAGCGGGCTTTTCCGGCGGCAGTGCGGGCATGCTTTTCCGCCATCTTGAGGTACCTGCCCACAGCCCCCAGAAACCGATCCACCTCGTCTTCCCTGATCGGCCTGACAACCCTGGCGGGTGAGCCCAGCGCCAGCATTCCGGGAGGAATTTCCTGGCCCTGCAGGACAAGGGAACCGGCCCCCACCACGGCTCCGGCGCCTATTCTGGCGCCGTTGAGCACTATTGCCCCCATGCCGATATAGGCCCCGTCTTCAACCGTGCAGCCGTGCAGCAAAACCCGGTGCCCTACGGTCACCCTGTCTCCTATGACCAGGGGAAAGCCTGCATGCTCGTGCAGGATAGAACCGTCCTGGATGCTGGTGCAGGCTCCGATTACAACAGTATCAACATCGCCGCGGACCACCGAGTTGTACCAGATACTCGAGTAAGGGCCGATTTCTACCCTCCCCACCACCACCGCGGTGGGCGCTATGAAAGCTGTTTCGTCAATTTCCGGCCGCACTCCGTCATAAGGCAAGATCAAATAAAAACACTCCCCTTCCGGCGCAAGCTCCGACCTTAAAAACACGGGCCCGCCCGCGCCAAAATAAATCACGAAACCGGACGCAAAGCTGCTTAGATCATTATACCTTTTAAAAAACAGCGATCAAGATCTTTATTACAGAATCTTTATTACAGAAACCCCGGGGGCTTTTCATCAAACTTCTCTTCTGTTGTTCTCCTCCCCGTCGTTATTGACCTGGCTGTGGAATATCCCGTCCAGGGTGAGCTCCCGTGCCGTTTCCATTTCCAGCTGGCTTACCACCTCCCGCACTCCCCTGGCCTTCGCAGCGGCATTAACGGCCGCCTCCCTTTCTGCTTCGCTGTTTACCCTACCTTTTAAAAAAACCCTGCCCCTTACGGACTTCACCCCTATATGCTTGAGATTTACGCCTGAACCGGCCTTAAGCTCCTCCATTACTTCAAAGGTTACGTCCCCGTCGTCGACAGCCCCGTCCGTACTGATGGCAATGTTATTTTCTACGCCCCGCACGCCTTCAATGTCCCCAACCATTTTGCTTATGCTTTCCTTTTCCGAAAGGGTGTCGACAATTCCCGTAAGTATAACCACTCCGTTGACAACATCCGCCTTTAACCCGTATTCCCCCGATTCAATGTTTGAATCGAGAACCTCCTGCACCTTCCGCCTGATTTCGTCATCGGCTTGTTTTGCCATTTTCCCACTCCTCTTATAACATTTTTTAACCATAATCATTCATTTCTAAATAAAAGCCCGGCATGGTTCAAGCTTAGCCGAACTGTTCTAAAACGGTATTATCCCCCCATAAGGCATCATTAAAATTCTTAAAGTGCGGAAACCGGCAGAACCTGTTATAATATTATTGTAATTATCTGAATCATCACTCTCTATAAGGGGGGGAAGGGAGGCGCTCATGCCGGTAGCCAGGATTGACAGGAGGGTCAATAAAAAGGAGCTGACGGTGGACGAGCTTGAAATAATTCTTAAACTCAACAATATCGTCAGCTCAAACCTTGACATGGACGAAATCCTCTATTCCGTTCACTCCTACCTGCCCAGGCTTATTTTGCACTCGAAAAGCGTCATCTACTTCTACCACGAGAGAACCGGGGTCGTCACCGTCCAGTCCAACATCGGCCTGAGTGAAAAGCTGTTGAAAATTTTAACCGAAAACTCGGAGATCAACTTCCTCCTGCAAAAGATCCTTGAAACGAAAAAAGCCTGGCGGGTCACCGATATCTGTTCTGTGGAAGAAATAAAAAATTCACAGTACTACCAGTCTGCCTTGAGGTACGAAGGTTACCTTTATGCAATGGGCGCCCCGATCCTTCTGGACGGCAACCTTATCGGAACAGTCCACGCCGTCCGGCCGGAAAGCCGGCAGGACTTCAGCCTTAAAGATCTGCGGATGCTCGAACTGGTGGCCAACCTGATCGGCACCGGCTTTAAAAATGCCATTGCCTACGAAAAAGAATTAAAGGAAAAAGAACACATTATTAACATGATGGAAAAAAAGGTTAAGCGGGCCGAAAGGCTGGCCGCCCTGGGCCGGGCGGCGGCAGTTATTGCCCACGAGGTAAAAAACCCTCTTACTTCCATAAGGCTTGCCCTTTACTCAATAGAAAAAAAATCAGCCTGGAAAATGGACTTCCACGAAGACTTAAAAATCCTTAAGGAAGCGGTGGACCGGGTCAGCCGCACCACAGAAGATCTTTTGCATTTTTCCACCGACACCAACCTCAGGGTTAAGGAGGTCGACCTGAACGAGCTGTTAAAATGCCTGGTTGCCGAATTTAAAAAGCAAAACGGTAAAGATATAATTATCGAAACATCCTTAAACAAACCCGTCCCCCCGGTACTGGCAGACTGCGAAAAGCTGAACGAAATTTTCCGCAACCTTCTCTCCAACGCAGTTGCGGCAACCGGCAGCGGCGGTACCGTGCGCATATCTTCCAGCCCTTCTTTTGACCATGTGGCGGTGACCGTGGAAGACTGGGGAAGCGGAATTCCCGTAGAAATCCAGCAAAAAATTTTCGAACCTTTTTTTACAACCAAACAAAGCGGCACGGGCCTGGGCCTGGCCATAGCCAAGAAGAATATCGAAGCGCATGGAGGCACGATTGAAGTTAAAAGCGAGCCCGGCTGGGGTACTAAATTTATCGTCACCCTGCCGGTTTACAATCCAGGTCGGCGGGAGTGAGCGCAGATGAACGAGTTTCTTACAAGCGAAATCCAGCTTTTGCTGGTAGACGACGATCCGCTGGTACGCCGCAGCCTGCGCATGCTGTTTGAACTTCACGATATTAACGTAGTAGGAGAGGCGTCCAACGGGGAGGAAGCCTTAAAAGCCATTGCCAGGCTCAAGCCGACAATGATCCTGATGGACGTTAACATGCCCAAAATGGACGGCATTCAGGCCTTAAAAGCCATTAAAACAAATTACCCGGACATCCAGGTAATTATTTTGACGGTCCACAACCAGCACGAAAAAGTGGTGCAGGCCATTCGCGACGGCTGCTCCGCCTACGTACTGAAGGACAGCCCGCCGGAACAGCTCATAGAAGTGGTCGAAAGCGTAGCGGAGGGCCGCTATTTTGTAGACACTTCCATTGCCAACGAGCTGCTGGTAAACCTAGTCCAGGGAACACCCCGGCGGCAGCATCCCAAAAACCTCCCCCTGCTGACCCTGCGCGAAAAAGAAGTGCTCCAGCTAATCGTCAACGGCCTCAGCAACAAGGAAATAGCAGGGAAGTTGAACATTACCCTGCGTACTGTAAAAGCCCACGTCAGCAGCATATTAATGAAGCTGAACGTTAACGACCGCACCCAGGCCGCCGTTTTAGCCATTCAGGAAAATTTAGTGCAGCCCCCCGGATAAGAAAAAAGGCGCCTTTTATCAAGGCGCAGGTGAGAGGGGGTATTTTTTTATTTAACTTTAAAAATTATTGCATCTTTTCTGACAGTAACCCTGCCCGGCAGATCACCTCCTGCTGATAAAAATGTATTTTTTACTTCTTGATTACCCTCTTCAGGAAGTACCCTTCTTTATCGATTACTTCTCTGAGAAGCCTCAAATCCTCGTCTGTCGGCTCGGCCATTTCCTTGACATCCGGCGGAATGATCAGTTCGAAATCCACCAGGGCCTGAATGTCTTCCGGCGTTTTTCCAGGTGCTACTTCCAGCAGTTTCATCCGCTTCGTCTCCTCGTCGAAGCCGAACAGGGCCTGGTTGGTAATTACCCGGTAAGGGCCTGAACCCATCACGCCCGCCTTCTCCCGGTAGTCGGGAGAACCGTCGCCGTAGCCGATGCTGGTTACAAAGTCCAGCTTCTTGACAAATCTCCTCTTTTCCAGCGCCATTATGGCAATTGTCTTTTCGCAGTTGGCCGCCATTGCTCCGGCGCCGCCGCTGCCCGGGAACCTGATTCCCGGCTTGTCGTAGTTGTGTCCCTCTATTGTCGAGCATATGTTGCCGTACATGTCAACCTGGGCGCCGCCAATAAAGGCGTAGTCCGCATATCCCCTCTGGGTCAGCTCAAATACCGCGCAAAGCCCCTTCAGATACACGGCTTTCCGGGCGGCCCTGGTGTCGCCTACAGACAGCGGCATTCCCATCTCCAGAATGGGGGCCAGCGACCCTGCTTCGTATATCATGTAAAGGTTGGGCGCGTGGGTAAGCTGGGCATGCATTGCGGCAATAATCGGCAGGCCGGTACCCACGAACACAATCTTTTCGTCTTCAAGCACTCTTGAGCCGGTATAGGCTATCATTTCAAATGGGGAGTATTCAGGCATTCTCTTTACCTCCTTAATTTATTAGTAAGCAATGTTAAGGGTTCCGTTATCTCCCTAAAACACCTGGAACATGATTACGTCAGGATAATGGGCTGGCCGCCGTCCAAATCCTTTAATTTCTTAAGGTTTTTGTACCCGATTTTCTCAAGAAAGTCGTCAAAGGTCTCGCAGCTGAAGATGTACTCGTCGTAGTACTTCTTCAGGCTGTCCTTATTGCCGGTCTTGCGGAAGTCCTCGCAGATGCTCCGGAACATCTTCAGGTGATCCATGTCAAACCAGTAATTTCCATAGCAGGCGCCTGGATACGCGCCAAACGGCTGCTCGGTTAAAGCATCCACTGCAGGATACGGGATTTCGGTGAGGTTTGGATAAGTCCTGATATTTTCAGTTGAAATAATTTTCTCCGCAGTCATAATGGTATAGGTGGCGGCCATGGCTATCTCCGGGCAGGTGCAGTGGGCTCCGAAGATTCTGGCGTTGCCGTACATGTCTGCGGCGGTAACGTGGACAATGCCGACATCCGGATGGCAGGCAGGCAGCAGGTAAATATTCTTGCCGGTGAACGGGCACTCGATCATTTTGCCCCTGTTGACCAGCTCCATATCGGAACCGCCGTGGTCCCTCACCGGAATAAACGGAATGCCCATTGCCGCCGCCTTAAACCTTACGGACATGCCGTAGTTGGTGTAGTCGTCCATTTCAATCATGCCGTTGGTTGCCAGGTAGCGAAGCAGAGGCGCAATGCCGATAATTTCATACCCCCACCAGGCCAGCTCGACCCGCTTAATAGATATCCGGTCAGGATCCAGAATCATGGCTCCGGCAAGCAGTTCCGGACAAATGGAGTTGGACTGGAAGGACAGGGTCAGATCTCTGGCACCATGCCTTATAATTTCATGAATAATTGCAACCGGAACCCTGGTATTGACGAAACCGCCGATGCCGATGTTGATGCCGTCCTTAACATACTTGCTTACCGCTTCCTTCAAGGACATTCTTTTATCTTTAAGGGCGTGCGACTTGTTTACCATTATCTTTCTTGCTTCATCAGGAGTCGGACCCCAGTACTCAAATTTTTTCTCCTTGTACTCAAGGGTGGAAATATTTTTAATTTTTGAACTAACGGTGTTTATCATTTTTTTACCTCCCCTTTAAAAAATTCTTGCTATTATTGCCCGTCAAAGCCCAGAGACTTCTGCCCTGCTAATTTGAGCCAGCTTATCCCCTCCTTCCCATGCGCTTATTGAGCCATCCCTCCCAAATTTAGAATAAAAGTAGAAACACTACAATAAATTAGCTGGGTTTTGGCAATCACCAGCAAAGCATTTACAAACCTATCCGTATGGCTTTCATATATCCATTACTACTGTCCTGAAAAGGAAGTTATGATAACCGGCGCAAAAAAACCTAAGCTATTTTTAAACGGATAATAGTCTCATTTTTCATAATTTTAACGATATTCTCAGCCTTCTGACAATGTATCAGACGTACTAGTCCCATAATACAAGTTTGTAACCGTCCTGGCAGACAATACGGGAAGGCTGAAAACTGAAAAAGGCCCCTTATTTGCTGGAAATTTATTAATCTTCAAAAAATTTTTAATTGTTTCAGGAAAGGGGGGTACTAGTACCATGGTACAAATATAAATTGTTCTTAGAGACAATAGAACAATATTTATCGGAAAAATAAAATTTTTTTGTAAAGGAGGTTGAAAAAGTAAAAACAAAAATTAGATTATGGAGAGGGGGAAAAAGGTTTCTAACAGCCGTTAAGGCAGCATAGCGCCGCCGCTCCCGCAAGGATTCCGGCGCCTGGTGTATTTTTTGCCTGAAACGGCAAAGGATCAAGCCCGGCCTCCTTACGGCAAGGCGGCTCAACCTGCGGCTGTCTCCCGGTTAGTCGGCGGGAGGGAAATCCGGACAAATCTGCTGACCGGGTTTCAGAAACCAGAGAGAGCAGACAATGTACTGGACAGGCCTTTCACCCGATGAAGCCAGGCAATTCCTGGCAAACAAGGACAAATCAAAAAGAGACAAAAGAATGAGCCTTAAAGAAGCGGTGCAAAAGTACGTCAAGGATGGTGACAATATCGGCGTTGCCGGGTTTGTCAACGGCCGCCAGCCCATTGCAATTGTTCATGAGATCATTAGACAGGGAAGAAAAGACTTGACACTCTCCTTCCAATCGGCCGGTCTGGCCATCGAATACCTGGCCGGAGCTATGGCCCTGGACGAAAGCAAGAACAGCATTAAAAGGCTGGAGCTTGCCTACTGGGCACATGAAGCTTTCGGCATTTCCCCGCTTTTCCGCTACCTCGCCGAAAACAACAAGGTTGAACTCGAAGACTGGAGCAACTTTAACATGTCCGCCCGCTTTAAAGCCGGCGCCATGGGGCTCCCCTTCATTCCCTGCCGCAGCCCTATGGGAAGCGATATGCTTCAGCGCAACAGGGCCAAGGTTATCGACTGCCCCTTTACCGGAAGGCCAATCATGCTTCTGCCTGCCTCCCATCCCAACGTGGCCATCGTTCACGTCCAGGAAGCAGACATTTACGGCAACTGCCGGATTCAAGGCCCGCTCTATACCTGCCCCGAAATTGCCATGGCCTCCGCCCACACCATCGTCACCTGTGAACGGTTAATCGAACACGATGAAATGACCCGGTACCCTAACCGCGTCAGCATACCATTCTTTGCCGTAGACGCAGTCATTGAAGTTCCTTTCGGCGCCTATCCGGGCAACTGTCACGGCCTTTACTACTTTGACGAAAAGCACATTCCGGAATTCAGGAACGCTTGTGAAAGCTTCCGCAAGGGCAATCCCGGCCCGCTCAAGCAGTACTACGATACCTATATCTTCGGCGTGGAGAGCACGGCCGAGTTCATCGACAGGATTCCGTTCAGCCAGATTCAGTACGTGCAAAAGATCGAGTCCGGCATCCGCCTTGAAGCGGGCTTTACGGTAATAGGATAGGGGGTGCAGACGATGCCGAAATATGCAACCGACTTTACCGCTCAGGAAATGATCGTCGTGGCCGGTTCCAGAACCCTGGAGGACAATAAAGTAGTTTTCGCCGGCACCGGCCTGCCCATGGTGGCCATCACGCTGGCCCAGCTTACCCACGGCCCCGGAATTGTCCCTGTGTTTGAAGCCGGAGCAGTGGGACCGGAACTGTCCCGTGGGCTCCCACTTTCAGTTGGCGACTCCAGAACCACCTACAAGGCCAATTACCTGCTCGGCTTGAACTCGGCCTTTGAACTGACCCAGCGCGGTTACGCCGACATTGGTTTCATCGGCGGCGCCGAAATCGATCCATACGGGAACCTGAACTCTACCATGATGGGGGACTTCCCGGACGGCTATCAAAAGCCTAAAACCCGCCTGCCTGGCAGCGGCGGCGCCAGCGACATGGCCTGCTCCTGCGAGCGCACAATTATAATCATGGTTCACGAACCCAGGCGCTTCAACGAAAAACTCAATTACATCACCAGCCCCGGCTACCTTGACGGTTCGCCCAACGCCCGCTGGCGCGCCGGGCTGGTAGGGCAGGGACCTTACCGCGTTATTACCACCAAGGCCATTTTAGGCTTTGACGATGAAACCAAACGGATGAAGCTTATCGCCACTCTTCCCGGCGAAACCGTCAAGAGCGTCCAGGATGCCACCGGTTTTGAATTAATCATACCCGATGACGTCTATGAGTTTGACCCGCCTACGGAAGAAGAAATTCGCCTGATCAGAGAGGTAATTGACCCAAAGGGATATTTCGTCAAGAAAAAAATCAAGGAATAACCCGTTCTGCCCAACCATGTCAATTTAAATACAAAGATTCCCCTGCCAGCGCCTTTAAGAAAAGGCGCTTTTTTTTAAAAAATTTCAGGCCCCGGAAAAAACCGGGGCCTGCAGCTTAAGGTTAGGCTTCCAGCCTTCTGGGCGGCCTCGTTACGGCCAGGACCAGAACGCCAATTGCAACCAGGATTGCGGCAATCACAAAGGAAACCATGTACGTCCCGAACCTGTCGAACATCTGGCCTGCAATCAAATTCGCCACGAACCCGGCAATACCACATGAGGTTAACAGCAGGCCGTAGTTGGAGCCCTGAGCCGTCGGACCGAAGTACTGCAGGCAGGTAGCCGGGAAAAGGGTAAACATGGCACCGTAGTTCCAACCAATGATAATGGCAACCACGCACAGCAGGAAGAGGATTTTCCCTACCGGGAACAGCACCAGCATCGCCACTACCTGCAGGGTAAAAGTAACCAGGAAGCAAATCCTCGTTCCCGTCTTATCCGCTATAGCACCGATCAGTATGCGCACCAGGGCGTTGGCAGCATTCAGACAACTAGTTGCAATAGCGGCCTTCATAGCAATTGCCGCGGTTAAATCCTTGGGAAGCGCGCTTACGGCAACCCCCATAGAAGCAGCCAGCGCCTTGTTCATCTCGTTAATACCGTGGGCCGCAATAACACCGATCACCATCAGGCCCGCAAACGAACCGCAGAAATAAGCCAGGTAAAGCATCCAGAACTGAGCGGTTCTGATGGTCTCCCCAAAGGTGTAGTCCCTGCCCGCTTTTGGCGCCCCTTCTTTCGGCGCAGGCGGATTCCACCCGGCCGGCTTATAGCCCGGCGGCGGGTTCTGCAGGCACAGGCCGGCAATGATGGCCATAAAGAACATCGCTATGCCGACATACCTGAATACTGGCAGCGCTCCGCCAAAGGCGTTAATCATGGATGTTGCCAGCGGGCCCATGATGAACGACCCCAAACCGAGCCCGACGACCGTAAGTCCGGTAGCCAGAGCCCTCCGGTCGGGCCACCACTTTGGTGCGGTGGCAATGGGCGGGAGATAAACCAGGCCGCCGCCAAAACCTGCAATGAGACCGTAATACAGATATAAGAGGCCTAAATCTGCTTTTGTCTTTATGGTTGAAACCATGAAGAAGCCGATACCAAGGATGGCACCCCCGATAACCACCACCGGCCTGGGGCCAAACCTGTCGCTCAGCTTTCCGGCCGGGAAAGTCATCAGGCCGAAAACAAGCACGGCTATAGCATAAGCCAGCTGAACCTCGGTAGCAGTCCATCCGAACTGAGCCCTCAGCGGCTTAATGAAAACGCTGAAAGCATACAGAAGCAACCCGCAGGTAGTGCTGCCCAGAACGCCTCCTAAAAGCGGAACCCATCTTGGCATAATTACTGCACCTCCCGAATTTTAAATTCTTACCACTTGCATGCGAGCAACAGAAAAGACATCTGAATCTTCGACAACTAAAGAATAATTACCGGGAATGACTTACTTGCAGCACATAACGCCTTGATTTTAGATATCTCCTAGATTTCTCCTGTTTTTGCCCACCCCCCCTTTTTTTAGAAATAAAAAAATGGTTTATTGATTGTCCACTAAACACGGCTTATTAAGGACCGGCCCCGCCCGTCCTCATCTGTACGGGCTAAGCACCGTTCCCGCCGGTTTATGATACCCCCAAAAACCATTGCATAAGGTGGTTTGACTCACAGCAGCCTGCAAGAAGCTGCGGAACCAACCTCCCTATATTATATTCAACTTCCGGCTTAAAATTCCTTTTTTGATAAAGATTATTTTTTGAAAAATTTTTTAGATTTAATTAAATTGATTTTAGTACAAAAAACTTCTTCGAGCTATTTATATTATAATATCTTTTAAATAATTTTTCAAAAAATTTTTTAAATGAGGCCTGTCATCTTTTGGCATTTCCATCTCGCCACACTTGCCAATTCTGCCGTACTTTAAATGCTAATTCATCCTGGCTCTGATTTTTGCATTTATTCTTTCCATCAGACAGATTGTGCTCAATTCATGAAAGGCCTGGATTACCGCGCTCTCCACCGGTCCTTCGATCATCACCAGCCTCTGGTTTGCTTCAAACTCTACGCCGTATTTTTCCCGCAGCTTTTCCTTAACCGCCTCCAGCATACCGTATCTGACTTCCCGGCTGCCAATTTCAGACCAGTTTTTCTCTGCCAGCGCCGACGGCTCCTGGCCGGTATGCTCGGCCAGGCAACTTAAAAAAAGCTCCCTGAAAGTTTCAAAATCGGGTCTTGCCACATTCTCACCCCTTGCCGGCCGTAATTTCATAACTTTTATATAAAAAATTTTTGCTGCAAGGCTAAAACCCTTCTGTAACCTGTTATCAATTTAATCCAGCAAATGCAGGGAAGATGAAGAAGCATTGCAGCCTTCTGCGGCCGGCCAGCCTTTCCGGTTTTTTTCCTTTTTCTTTCTGGATTCTTCAACGGCCTTTGCCACCAGAAGCTCCAGAGAATTAAGGAAGTTTTCTATATCCTCCTGCTTTCCCAGCAACTGTTGGCGCTTATATTTGGTTGCAAAGCGGTGCAAAGGCATCTCTTCCGGAGGCTTGCCCTTCTTCCTCCACCGGACGGCCATTCCATCGCGAATAATTACTGCGTTTGTATTGGACGACAGGATCTGGTAATCCTCCCAAGCTCTGGCATAGGCGGTTCTGCTCAGAGGAAATGAAGTCCCGTCATTAAAGCAAAGCACCCCCTTGTTAAAATCCGGATTTCCCTTCTGAATGCACTCATAATCGGCCAGCAGGCCGCGCCAGGGCCTGATCAGCCTGACGTAATAAGTGCGGGCCGAAATCCTGCGCACTGCCTCTACAATCCAGGTTTCACCGGGTTTGGGCATTATTCCTTCAGGCAGCGGAATGCAAAGGCCATCGGAAGTATTGCCGGCAACTGTCTCCCTGTACGGAATGTCAAACGTTACCTTAAACAAAACAACACCCCCCTGAACAGGAAAACGTTTTCTGCTTTCTCACCTTACCTTAAATCCCAGGTGTGCGCGCTAAGGAAACGCCCCGCAGCCAACATTTTATATAAAATTTCTTTTTTTTTCATGAGACTTTCGTCCTAATTTAATTTTCCCCCAATGGTTTTTTACCACCCCCTTCTATTTTGAAGCAACAAAAAGAAAAACGTCGTAATAGGCCAGCCCTTTAGCAAAACGGCGCTCCACGGCCAGGTCAAACCTGCCGTCACCGTTGAAATCGCCGGTCAGAATGCGCCCTTCCGGCACCTTGCCGCAAGCTACAGCCCGGCTTTCCGGAATAAATTTACCTCCCATAGCAGCGGCAAATTCCCATTTGCCGGCAGTCCCGTCAAAAGCGGCCAAATCGGTCAGGCCGTCCCCGTTAAAATCGGATGCTGCTATCTGCCATCCGCTTCCGGCAGCAAACCCGTTAAGCCAGACCGGCCCCGGGCTGTCGGCCGGCACAAACTTCCTGCCGTCGCTCAAGACCACCTGCACGGTGCCCGATGCCCCCTCGTGCAGGGCCAGGTCGCTTTTGCCATCGCCGTTAAAGTCCCCGGCCAGGGCAGTTAAACTGCCGCCCTCCTGCCACTTTTCCAGCCAGGGCACGGCCGGCAAAAAGCTCCTCCCGTCGCTTTGCATCACATAAGCGGTATTTTTGCCGCCGTCCCAAAAAAGCAGGTCATCTTTAAGATCCCCGTCAAAGTCCCCGGCAAGCAAGTTTACCGCGCCGCCGGCAGCACCGGTCCTGCCCCAGGGACTTTCCTGCGGGGCAAACCCGCTGCCGCCGCTCAAAGCAACCCGCACATCTCCCGTTTCTCCGTCACTGAGGGCCAGATCGTCCCTGCCGTCGCCGTTAAAATCGCCCGCTGCATATCCTGCCCGGCCGGCATTTCCCCATCCGGTCAGCCATTCCTCAGGCGCGCCGAAAGAATCCGGCCTGTTCCTGGGCACCCCCTGAACGACACTGCTTTTGATCACCTGCCAGCTGCCGGCGGCAGCATCCCCGGCAAGAAAATCCGAACGCCGGTCGCCGTCAAAGTCCCCGGCAAGTAAAACCCTTCCGCCGGCAGGCGGCAGGCCGGTCACCTGCTGGGCCGGCAGGAAGCCAATCAGTTCGTTAACGGTCACAAACCTGTAGCCTCTTTCCCTGATCCCTTCTACCAGCCTGTGCAGGTAGGAACCGGTCTCATAAACGTAAAATTCGTACCCCTCAGGCGCCTTCATTTTATAAATGAACCTGAATTCCTGAAAGGGGTGGATAAAAAAGCTGGCAAGCATTTCTGGATCATTTTTATCCAGTTGCCTGAAGATCCTGTCGACATCTTTTTCGGCGGTAACGTTCAGCAGGGGGGCCGGAACAAAAATCACACCCCGGCCGTCCGGGCCGGCACCTTCCCACATGCTGACATTTTTATAGTTTTTGTCCTTCGGGTTCGGCTCGTATAAAAGGCCGAAATAATTTCCGAAAACCCTGTACTGCTCAGAAGAGGCGGTATAGTGCGGGGTTTCCCAGTAATCAACCGGTATGCCGGCCTCATCCATCAGCTCAAGCGCCTTTTTAACTCTTTCCTCGGCATAGGCAGGCTTTGAATACAGGAGCATGCCTTTATCCGTAAACTCGTTGCCCGATCCGGTAATATCGTAAAGGTACTGGTGGGTATAGCCGTGCAGGCCGATAATGCCCCCTTTTTCCCTCATGTACTTTATGGTTTCAACAAAGGCGCGCGCCTGCGGGCTGTTTTCGTCACCGATGCTGATTTCCACATTCTTTCTGGGATCTTTGTAAACAGGTATTACCGAAACGTGAAACGGAACGCCCTCCGAATGCAGGTAATCTGCAATGGCCTTAAGCTTCTCCAGTTTATCGGCAGAATCGTAAACGCCTGGACTGACATCTTCCAGGCGGACAAGGGCTGCTTTCCGGTTTTCCATACCATGCAACCTGCCCTGGTTTATCCTGCCCTCCGGGCGGACGGCCCAGAACAGGCCTGCTGCCAGGACTGCCAGAAACAACATGCCGGCCAGGTACAAAACTTTCCTCAACACAAAAAATACAGCCCCCTTTTGTAACATCTTAACAGGAAACGGTACGGAAAATATTGATAATTGAGGACCGGCACCATTACAGGATCATTCCCCCAGATATGACTTTCTTACTTCCGGGTTGCCGGCCATCTCGGAAGCGGAACCCGAAAGCACAATCTCTCCCGTTTCCAGGACGTAAGCCCGGTTTGCCACGGCCAGGGCCATGCTGGCATTTTGCTTCACCAGCAGTATGGTCGTTCCCGGCTATTACCCCGCGCGGCTGCGCCGGCAGGCTGGGAAGCCTGGTGCTCAACCGCCTGCTCTCCCCCTCGCCGCAGCAGGAGTGCGCCACAGGCCCCTGTGCAGTTATTGAATAACCGGCTTATGCCCTGCCTCAGTCAAGCAATACCAGCCCGGTCCAGGTCACCCTGTCCTTTACCGGAAATTCCAGCGGCCAGCCGGCGCCGGCGCAGGTCTCGACTACGCTTATGCCGTTGGCCTCCATGGAGGAACGGGCCGTTTCCGGATGACGGCACCGTTCCCCCGGCCCGGGACAGGATCCGCACAGGCGGCAGCACCCGCCAATGAAGCCGCGCGCCCGCACGAAACCCATCTCCCTGCCGCGCCGTTCAATGCGGCAAACCATGGAATGCAGGCGCCCGGCGTGTATAAAGGCCTCGCTGTAACCGTTGCCGGCCGGGTCCGGCCTCAGGGGAGCTTCCAGTTGCAGCAAAATACCCTTGCTGTACGATGCAAGCATTTCCCTGAACTTGTCCGGAGGCGGAATAGAAGGGGGGCACATCAGGTTGTGCCCGTACTCCGGACAGCCGGCACAGCCGGCAGAAACCACCTCTTCCCGCACGATGATATCCCCCGCCCGGATTACCCCCGCCCTGGTTATCCCAAGCTCCAGGCTGTAGTTAATCAATTCATTTACCAGTTCGTCCGGTTTTAAAAACGGCACAGATGGCAGCCCCCGCCCGGCTAAACTCTTTTCGCCACATTCTCGCCAAAAGGCTGGGTGTAGCCCTCTACTTGCCCTTTGCGGATATACTCGATGGCCATTTCCGCCGCATAAACCACCATTTTCATACATTGCCTGAACCTCTCCCGGTCAAACCATTCGGGATACGTCTCGTTCAGCACCTTGCAATCAAGCGAACCGAACCGGGCTTTAAATTCATGAGGCATCCCGTTAAACAACCGGTACAGGCCGGGATTGCCGTACAGCCGGTCCACCCTGTCCTGAAACTCGCCCTCCAGCGGGTTGCGGCGCCCGTGCACGGCCCCTACCGCCATTACGGCCCCAATCAGGGCGCCGCAGTTGTTGCCGGCCAGCCCGATACCGCCCCCGAACCCCGTTGCCATGGCCACAGCCTCGGGAGGAATGCCGGCAACGCCGGCGTCGATTACCGCTTTTAAAACAGACTCCGCACAGTTAAGGCCTTCCTTGAAGTTCTGCCTGGCATATTCCCTGGCCTTCTCAACCAGATCACCGCTCACATCCTCAGCCCCCCATTAGTTTTTTTGTTTCTCTAAAGCCATTTTAACAGAAAAATCCTTCCGCCGTCCTGAAATTTTTCCCGCACATTCCGGAAGCAGCAGTTCACAGCACACCCGCCAAACCGGCGCACCTGTTTTAAAAAACGACAAAAAGAACTGCTTCAAAGTGGCCGCCGGATAAATTATAATATCTGTCAGGGGTGTTATTAAATGGATAACAATCAATTAAAAGGTAAATTCGTCCCCGATAAAAACGGCAAGCTCAGGCCCGTTTTAAAACTGACCGACTATGAGATAAGCGTTTTGCGCAACTGCCCCTCATCGTTAATTAAGCAGCAGCCCTGGTACACCAGGGCATGGAACTGGGTGAGAAAGAAGATTTTATAAGCAGGAGCAAAAATAACCGGGCGCCCCGGCATTCAGGCGGCCGCGGCAAGGGGAATAAGAAACTCTGTTTCATGCTAGAGCAGTTCTGTCCGGTAGTCCGTAATTAAAACCTCGCCCTGGGCCTCGACAAACCTGACTATGGCAGCAAAAACCCGGTGAACATGGGCCTGCTCGCAGCTTACAAAGGAAATTCCTACAGTTGAACGCTGCCAGCTGTCCTGCCCGCCCACCTCCGCCACCGAAACGTTAAAGCGGCTTTTTATTTTATCGATAACGCTTTTTAGCACCCTTCTTTTTTCCTTAAGCGAATTTGCTCCGCCCAGGAACAGCTCCAGGGTCAACACGCCTACAACCACCTTTATTCCTCCGGTATTTTCGGTATTTTCATCTTTTAAGCCCCTAAATATATTTTGCCAGTTCCTCCCACCGGTCGATCAGGCCGTCCGGTTTTAGCTGCGCCAGTTCCTCCCTGGTTCCCAGTCCCCAGGTGACGGCCAGGGTGCGGGTGCCGGCCCTTTGCCCGGCTAAAACGTCGAATTTGCTGTCGCCCACGTAAATTGACCGGGCCGCCGCCGTTCCCAGGCGCTTAAGGGCGATCAAAAGCGGTTCCGGGTCCGGCTTGTGCCTGGAAACATCGTGGGCGGTAACTACCACATCCATAAAGCTGCCGATCCCGGTCAGGGTCAGGGCCCTGTCCGTCCCGGCCCTTCCCTTGGAGGTAACCACGCCGAGCTTGATCCCGCATGCTTTAAGCTTCTCCAGAATTTTTAATGTGCCCGGGAAAAGCCTGGTATGCAGATCGTGCTCGCGAAGGTAATGGCGCTGGTAAAGCTCTTCAAAAAAAGGGCCCTGGCTGCCGGCAAAATGCCTGCCGATATCCTTTAAAGGAAGCCCGATCATCTTTACCACTTCGTCGTCGCCCCACGGTATGTTCATCTCCGCAAACACCAGCCGGTAAGTTTTTATAATTAACTGAAGAGAATCAACCAGCGTTCCGTCCAGGTCGAATAAAACTGCTTCAGTCTTCATTGCCATCCCTCTAGTTGATTAATCATAAACTTCCTTAATGTCTCACACTTATTTTAACTTACTCATATATTTTAACAAAGAAATTGAGTTAATTTTATTTAAGGAAAAACATGCTAAAGTTTAACTTTCTTAAAAAAAGCAGGCCGGCCCTGGCCGCCCCCGGCGCGGCAAAAAGCAAAAACCTGCTGGAAGTCAAAATCGGAAGCATTCTGGTCAGAATAGCGCGCAGCGCCGGCCGGGCTCCGGAAAACGAGCTGACCGTAGTCCTCCCCAGGGCTGAAATAAGGTACAGGCGCTACGAAAATGGATGCCTGGCAGAGGAAAAAGAGGTAATCCTAAGCAGCATTACCCTGGCCGACTCGCCTCGCTTTCCGCCAGAAAAGGCAGACGGCCCGGCCGGGAGGATGCCGCCGCCCCGGCAGCCTCCTTCCGGAACCACTGCCCGCCTGTAGATGTCAAATATTAGATTTTAAATCCGTTAATGTTTGGATCAGCCGCATTCTTTTATCAGGGCCGGGTTAAAGTTAAGAAAGTCGGCGCTGGCCAGGTAAAATTTAATGCCCCAAGCCTGCCGCGGGAGCCTCAGGTTTACTGCCGCCCCGTGCAGGTGGCCGTAAACCACGGTGCTGACGCCGTAATGCTGGAAAAGCTCAATTAATTCGTTTTTCTCATGCTTTTCGTTGACCGGCATGAAATGCGTCACCACAATAATTTCCCCGGCGCCGGGGCCTACGCTTTTCAAAGAGTTTTCCATTCTTATCAGTTCCCGGCGGTATATCTTTAAATCTGCTTCAGTAAAGCTGTCCCCGCCGGGGCAGGTCCAGCCCCGCGAACCGCAGATCGCAACATCCCCTATAAGCTGATGATCGTTCTGAATGACCCGCATGTTCGGCGGGAGCGCAGCCCGCACCCGTCCAATGCCCTGCCACCAGTAATCGTGGTTGCCCGCAACGCCCACTATGGTTCCCGGCAAAAGCCCCAGAAACTCCAGGTCATACCGGGCCTCCTCCAGCCTCATGGCCCAGGAAAAATCGCCGGGCATAAGCACCGCATCACGGCTGGAAACCAAATTGTGCCAGTTTTCATATATTTTCCTGTAATGCTCCTGCCATTCCCTGCCGAATACGTCCATCGGCTTATAGGTTTTAACCTTGTCCCATCGCCCTGGGTCTACCGGCCTGCTGAAAGAAAGGTGGATATCCCCCAGTGCAAATATTTTCAATTTCCGTCTCTCCCGGCAATATTGTCAAATTCTAATTTAACCAGATTCTGGCGCCTTTACCGGACAAATATTAAATGCCCTGTCCGTTTCAGGGCATAAGACTGGAATGGTAGCCTCCCACGCAAGGCCATTTTATCTTCTCAGGTTCTGCAGCCTTTCCTCCGGGCCGATAATGCTGGTTATCCGTACGCCGAAGTTTTCGTTAACAACCACCACCTCGCCAAAAGCAACGAGGACGCCGTTAACCAGCACTTCCACCGGCTCATCCACCAGGTTCTGCAGTTCGACCACAGAACCGGGGGTCAGCCCTAAAATATCTTTTATCGGCCATCTGGTCCGGCCGAGGATGACGGTTACCTTCAAAGGAATATCGAGAATGAGATCCAGACGCCTTTGATCGATGGCAGCAGGAGCTGTTAAAGGCTCTGTACCCGGACGCGCAGCGGCGCCGGCAGGCGGCCGGATTTCCTGTTCCCAGGCCGGCGGGCCTTGCAGTCTTTCCGCTTCCTTGCCGGGCTCCGGCCGGGAAAAATCTTCAAACAGCGAAGCGGCAAAATCTTCACCTGCTTCGTCAATGCGGCCCGCCTCCCCTGCGTCCGGCCGGGCGGAGGGGTAATCCTCCGGCAGGGACGGCTCCTCCTCGCTGCCAACCTGCAGGAAGCGGTTAAGGATAAAGTTTGCTTCCTCTTTGGCCGTATTTATGCCCATGACCTGCATAATCTGGGTATCCAGAATATTGCCTATAGTCATTTTAAACCAGACGACCACTATATGCTCTTCCTGTACCAAGTCAAATACCCTTGCCTCATTGTCTTTGTTGACTATTCTTGTTTCGGGAGGAGATATGTTTACCGGACGGCCGATCATGGCGGCCATCGAGGTGGAGGCGGTTCCAATCATCTGGTTCATGGCCTCTGACGCGGCGCTGATGCTGATTTCGGTCAGGTCTTCAGAGGCCTGGGAACCGTCCCCTCCCATCATCAGGTCGGCCATTACGGCAGCATCCCGCAATTTCATGAAAAGAAGGTTATAGCCCGAAAGCCCTTCGGTAAAGCGCACATATATCGTCATGTGCGGGATGGTGAAGGACTTGACAAACTCTTCCATGGTGGTAATGGTTACCCTCGGACTGGTTATGCTTACCGTCTGGTTCAAAAGCACCGACAGGGTGGTGGCCGCCGATCCCATGCAGATGTTGCCGATCTCTCCTAAAGCGTCTTTTTCCTCCTCCGTCAGCATTTCAACATTTGCTCCAAGCTGCTCCGAACCAGCCCCGTTACCACCGGTTCCGCCTGGTTGCTGCACCCCGGAATACTCACCCTCTTCCGGCAGCGCCGGTTCTGCAAGCCGGGCGTTTAAGAGCGCATCAATTTCTTCCTGTTTTAGCAGTCTGTTAGACATTTTTTTCGCCCTCCGTAGCCAGTGCTGTTATCTGCACGGCAAGTTTGCTTCCCAGCGCCCCGGCCTGTACCTTAAACTTCAAGTGCTCCCCTATGTACAGGTCCAGATCCTGATCGACCTTCTTGTCCAGAATTAAAACGTCGCCTTCCTGCAACTGCAAAAAATCATCCACCGTTATTTGGGTTTGCCCGGCCAGCACGGTCAGCTCGATCTTCGGAAAGCCCAGCCAGTACTGAAGCCTTTTTACTTCTTCGTCGTTTACGGCGGAAGTCTGGGGGCCAAAGCGCCTCTGGAAGGACAACTGGGAGACAACGGGATCCAGCAGGGGAAAGGGCAGGCACAGGTTAATGAAGCCCCTGGCCGACTCGCCCACCTGCGTAGTTAAAGTAATCAGTGCAACAATTTCGCTGAAGGAAAAAATCTGGTGCAGGTAGGGATTGGTTTCGACGGTTTCAATGACCGGCTCGACATGTACTATGTCCTTCCAAGCCAGTGCCAAATGTTCCAATATCTTCATGCTGATTTTACGCACCACGGACAGCTCAATGTCCGTCAACTCCCGGACAGCCTTCGGCGCCTCCCCGTTCCCCCCGAAGAAAAGGTCGATTATCGGGAAAAGGAACATCGAGTCAAGCTGGGCAATGGCAGTACCTTTAAGAGGATTTAAGGAGAAGATCGCCAGCACCGTAGGGGTTGGAATGGAGCGGATAAAATCCTCGTAAGTAAGCTGGTCCACCGATGCAACTTCAATTTGTACGTTGCTGCGCAGGTAGCCGGTTAGAAAGTTGGATAGAAGGCGCGCAAAAACTCCGTGCAAAACCTGCAGGGTGCGCAGCTGATCCTTGGAAAACTTGTTCGGCCGCCTGAAATCGTAGCGCTTGTATTCGACCTGCTGCTGAGTCTCCTTAAGTTCTTCAATTTTAACCTCGCCGGTTGAAAGCGCGCTTAGCAAAGCATCTATTTCGCTCTGAGACAGTACATCCATAATTTAACCGATCACCAACCGATAAGGCAAATTTCCCCTCATGCAAAAGGTGCTAAAATTACGGGGCAAACAGGGTACTACTGGCCGGCCCTTGCCAGCACCCTTTCGATGGCCTGTAAGATGCGATCCTGCTGAAATGGCTTGACAATAAAGTCCTTTGCCCCTGCCTGGATGGCTTCCATTACCATGGCCTGCTGCCCCATTGCGCTGCACATGATGATGTTGGCGTTGGGGTCAATGCGGCGAATGGCTTTTACGCCGTCAATCCCGTTCATTTCCGGCATGGTAATGTCCATGGTCACCAGGTCGGGCTTCAATTGCTTGTATAATTCCACGGCCACCTGCCCGTTTTCCGCCTCGCCGACCACTTCATAGCCGTTTTTGGTAACGATATTCTTAATCATCATTCTCATAAAGGCTGCATCATCAACAATCAGGATCCGCTTGCCCAAAGATAATCTACCTCCTGCTTAAAAAAAGATCAGAGTGTTACCGGCATGCCCAAAGCTTCAAAAATCCTGTTTAAAGCGCCCGTCTGGGGCAGCAGGAAAAAATGTCCTTTAATCTGAAAATTCTCCTGGAAAAAAAGGGTCTCAATGAGCAATATCTGATCGTCCCAGTACCCGCTGGCCACCAGGGAGGTGCTTAAAATCGCACCCAGCATATCAAAGGCAAACATGGGTACGGTGGTTACCATCCTCAGCCCTGTCATGCTTCCAATAGCATTAATAAACGAGCCGGTCAAAACATTTCCTATTTCCATAACCGCAGACTCGCCCATGGCGTCCAGCCCGGCCGAGGTGCCGGGCTCCCGTCCCATCAGCATGTCCACCAGCCGGTAGGCACATTGTTCTTTAAAAATAAAGAGGATCGTTCCCGGAACATCGCCCTCGACGCCCAGGTAAACGCATGCCACAACCTCCTCCGGCCCGCCGGCCAGGGTAAAAAGTTCTTCTGTATTTAGAAAAACGGCTTTCGGCACGGCCATATTTACTTTTCCGTTGAGCAATTCGGCCAGCGCCGTGGCAGCATTTCCCAGGCCGATATTGCTGATTTCCTGCAGGGCATCCATGTAAAGGCCCGAAATCCCCTCTAGCTCAGCCATTTAACATCCCTTCCCGGATTTTAGGTCTTCCTGCGGTAAAAACATGTGGCAATTTTCTCCAAACCGATCTCATGATAGTTAAAAATCATCTCGCTGGCGCCGATAAACAGCACTCCGCCGGGGCCGAGCGCCTTGCTGAACTTCCTGTTCAGCCTGTCCTGCGCCTCCCTGGTAAAGTAGATGGTCACGTTGCGGCAGGCAATCAAGTCATATCCGTCACCGAAAGGATCGAGCAGCAGGTCGTGCTGCCGGAAAGAAACCGCCTGCTTTATCCTGTCGCTTAAAACGTACTGGTTTCCTTCCTTCCTGAAGTACTTCAACAGCCTGCGGCCGTCAACGTTGCGCACCTGTTCCGGAGTGTAGCGCGCCTCGGCGGCTGCCTGGAGAATTTTCCGGTCGATGTCGGTGGCTTCAATCCGGTGGCCCTGCCCCGGGCTTATTTCATCCAGGATAATTGCTATGGAATAGGGTTCTGCGCCGCTGGAACAGGCGGCACTCCAGATTTTTAGCCTTTTTTTCCGGGCCAGCAGCTCCGGCAGAACCTTTTCTTCCAGGTAGCCGAACATCGTCTTGTCCCTGAAAAACTCGGACACGTTTATGGTCAGGGTGTCGAGGAACTCCAGATAAGACTTGCGGTCAGATATAAGGAGCTTAAAAAAGCTATCATAATCGCCGGCGTTTAACTTGCGCCGGGTCATAAAGTTGTCCAGCCTGCGCTTGAGCTGAGTTTCTTTGTATGCATTCAAATCCAGCCTGAAGCTGTGGTGCACTTTTTCTTTAAAAAGCGAAAAATCCATTAAATCACCTTTAATTGAGAGCCAACGGTGCGGATATAGACGTTGCCGCTGGCGGTATCCAGGATCATCGTGCGGCCTTTGCTGCCGCCCACATCCTCCGCCAGTATTTTAATGCCCAGGTCCTTTAATACTTTTCTGGTCATGTTGATATTGCGCTCGCCGATGTTGAGCGCAAACTTTTCATTCAGGCCGGAGAACATCTGGGCACCGCCGGCTATCTTGGCCTGCAGGTTGTTAACCCTTCCCCCCAGACGTCTTACCTCCGCCACCAAAAGGGGCAGGCCCAGATCGGCAAACTTCGCCGGTTTAAGTTTTACCGCATTGTTAAACTGGGTGCTGTCGGGAAGCATGATATGCAGCAGCCCGCCAACCTTCATGACCGGATCGTACAGGGACACCCCGACACAGGAGCCCAGACCAAGCGTGATCAGGCGGACCGGTTGCACGGCAACTTTAAGATCCGCTATGCCCACCTGAATTTCGGGTACCGGTAAGGCCTGGCCGTTTACAGCATCCCGCGCCGCCGATAACTGCATTTAAACCACCCTATTTCCGTAAATTATTGGCCATACCCCACATCTCGTCCACAATGCGCACAGAGCGGGCATTAAATCCGTAGACCGTCTGGGCCTCAATAAGGCCGGTGATTTCCCCTGTCAGATCCACATTGGAGGTTTCCAGGTAGCCCTGTCTGATCACACCGAACCCTTCGCTGCCCGGCGTACCGGGGATGGCTTCCCCCGCTTCTTCGTCCAGATAGAAGTGGAAGCTGCCGGCCGGTTTAAGGGCGGCCATGCTGGAGAACCTGTAGAGGGTAATCTGCCCCGCGTCGATTACGCTGCCGTCCTTTTCCGCGCTTACCCTGCCGTCGGGAGAAACAATCACCTTATCCCATCCTTCAGGCAGGCTTACCCCCTCCAGCCGGTAACCGGAAGAACAGTATAAATTCCCTTCCTTATCATAGGTAAAACAGCCGTTACGGGTGTAAACTTCCTCCCCCCCGGGCAGAACAACCCGGAAATACCCCTCTCCCTCTATGAGCAGATCAAACGGCCTCTCCGTCTTTACCGTTTCGCCGGCCAGCAAAACTTTGTCAGCGCTTTCAGCCCTAACACCGCTTCCGGCCCTGGCGGGCCTGCCCTCCGCAGCAACGGGGATGCCCTGTTTTTCTATTTCTTGACTGACCAGTTCGGCAAACCGGGTTCTGTTCCTTTTATAGCCTGCAGCGGCAATATTGGCCAGGTCGACAGCAATGGCGTCAACCCTCGTGCGCTGGGCATTAAGCCCCGTTACGGCGCTGCTAAGAGCTTTCAGCATGTTTTCCCACCTCTTCTTTGAAAAAATCTATCTTAAGCTGCCGACCTGATTAACCGCCTTGGCCAGCAGTTCATCCTGGGACTGGATTATCCGCTGGTTTGCCTCATAAGCGCGGGTTGCCGTTATCAGGCTGACCATTTCATCAACCACATTTACATTGGGTGCTTCCAGATAGCCCTGGCAGACGGAAGACGAAACGGCCGGCCTGCCGGTACCCTGGGGGTCTTCAAAAAGGCCTTCCCCCACCTTTTGCAGGCTGTTGACATCGTCAAATTCAACCAGCATAAGCCTGCCTGCTTCCATCCCGTCAATCCGCACGGAGCCGTCAGGGGAAATACTCAGCCGCGCAGGGTCGTTTAATTGAAAATCTTCTATCCTGATTTCACCGTCTTCGCCAAGAACGCGATAGCCGCCGGCAGTAACCAGGTAACCCTCCTGGTCGATTTTAAAAGCCCCGTTGCGGGTATAACAAACCCTGTCCGGGCTTTCCGGCCCGGGCGCGCTCACTGCAAAAAAGGCCGGGCCTTTTATGGCAACATCGGCCGGATCTCCGGTCTCCCGCAGGTCGCCCTGGGTATGGTCGATAAACAGCTCTGAAAGCAGGACGCCATTGCTGGCCGTTCCAATTGCCTCCGGTGTGCCGGCAGGTTTACGCTGAATGCCGCCCTGCCGGATTAAAAGCATTTCCGGAAAACTCCGGATGGTTATGTCCTCCCTTTTATAGCCCGGAGTTGAGGCATTGGCCAGATTATTGGAAACGCTTTCGACCCTGGCCTGCAGGACATCCATGCCGGCTGCCGCGCTGTACAACCCCCTGATCATTTCTTTCGCCCCTCCTTTATCTGCAACGGGACAGGCCAGACGCCTGTTCTAATTTTTTCCTGAGCCTGTTTATAGCCCTTGTATGAAGCTGACATACCCTCGACTCGGAAACCTCCATGACCGCTCCGATTTCTTTTAAAGTCAGGCCCTCCTGGTAATAAAGCGAAAGCACCAGCCTGTCCTTTTCCGGCAGCTCTTCAATGGCCTGGACCAGAAGGCGCCTGCCCTCTTCTTTTTCAATAATGTCAAGGGGATCAGGGCTTTCCGGATCCTGAATCATATCGCCCCACCGCACCAGTTCCCCATCGGCCAGCGCCACCGTCTCATCCAGGGAAGACAGGGAAAGGCGGCTGGCGTGCCAGGCCAGTTTATGCAGCTCGGGCAGGCTAATCCCCATAGCCCCGGCCAGAGTTTCGCTGGTAACGGTTTCCCCCGCCTCGCCCTGCAGCCTTTCCCTGGTATTATTCAAACTCTGGATCTTCTGCCACATGGTGCGGGGAATCCAGTTCAGCTTTCTGAACTCGTCGATAATCGCCCCGCGGATCCTGTTGTAAGCATATGCTTTAAAGCTTACCCCATAATCCGGGTTGTATTTTTCCACCGCTTCAAGAAGGCCCAAAATGCCGAAGCTTTCCAGGTCTTCCTGGCCGATGCAGGCAGGCAGCTTTACCGCCAGCCGCCCGGCAAGATACTTTACCAGGGGCAGGTAGGACATGACAATTTCGTGTTTAAGCTTTTCGTCCCTGGAACGGCGGTACTCCCGCCACAGTTCCTCGGCAACCGCCATTGCAGTCCAACCTCTCTTCCGCAAGGGACTGTAAAAAATCAGCGGGGACGTCTGGGCTCAAGCATCTTGTTGAATATATAGCGAAAAATTAAATCCTGCTGCTTGCGCTTTATGTCAACGAACTTTAAGGCAACCTGAAAGCGGATACTGCTGCCTTCAACAGGCTGCGTCCTGACCACGGTGCCCAAAAGATTCAGCTCAACCGGGCCGTTTTCCAACGGCAAAGAAAATCTCACCAGCAAGTGAGCGCCTTTAGGATAGTTTTTCTTTGCCACAATTCTGATCCCGCCTGCACTTAAATCAAGGCTGTGACTGTTAATAAAAGCCGGCTCTTTTCCTGATTCGGGAACTTCAGCGTAACAAACATCGATCATTGCAGGAATTCTTACAAACTCCCTCTGCTGTACGCGCGTATATTCGTCCGGCAGGGAAAGCACATACAGCGGGATGTTGTCAGCACGCCAGCCTATGACCCTGGATTTGAACTCAATTCTTTCGCCTTCATTTGCCATAGAAATTTTTACCAGCTCGCCATTTTTTAAAACCAGCGGCATTACGCCCTGAAAAGGAATGGAGACGCAAAACTCATCTTCCCCAATATCCTGAACGTCGGTTAAATACCAGTCTTCCTCTTTATTAAGGTCGGCACGAGCTATCCGGACCTTCTGCTTAATCTTAATTCTGGGTCGTGCCGCCAAAACAATCCCTCCTAGCCGAACAATCCGATTAACTTGCTCCAGAACCCTTCACCGGAGGCAGGAGGAACGCCCTCCAGAAGAAACCGGGCAATGCCGGCCACGCTCTTGGAAGCATGGGCATTCGGGCTGGCCAGGCAGAGCGGCCGCTGGCTTTTTATGGCCTGGCTTACAAGCCTGTCCTCAGGAATCCACCCCAAAAAGTTTAATTTTATATCCAGGAACCTGTTGGCAGCAACCTGAATCTTGCCCAGCGTGTGCATGGCCTCACGGCTGTCGGCCGCGCGGTTGACTACCAGGCTTACCTCGGAATGTACCCTGAAGTTGGCAAGAATCTTAATCATGGCATAGGCATCGGTCAGGGAAGTCGGCTCCGGGGTAACCACGATTATTACCTCCCCGGCCGCCGCCACAAACCCCAAAACGTTCTTGCTAATGCCGGCGCCCGTATCAATAAGGATAATATCGTCGCCAAAACAGCACTGGTTAAACATCTTAAAAAGATGCTGGCGCCGGTTGCGGTCCAGATTGGCCATTTCCAGCAGGCCTGAACCCCCGGATATGACCTTTATGCCCAGAGGCCCCTGAACGGCTATTTCCTCTATGGTCTTGTTCCCGTACAGGACTTCGTAAAGGCTGTAGGGCGGAACAATTCCCAGCATCACTTCGGCATTGGCCAGTCCCAGGTCGGCGTCAAAAAGCGTGACCTTTCTGCCCATTTTGCTCATGCAGAGGGCCAGGTTAACCACCAGGCTTGTCTTGCCGACCCCGCCCTTGCCGCTTGTAACCGCAATGGCCCGCGGCCCTGCAGCGGGCCGTTCCTTTTTTACGGCTGCGCCGCGATATATCGATCTGGTCCTAGGTTGCCATAACCTCATCGGGGTCAACTCCCCTGAACAATAATCTGGCAATTTTTTTAGGGCCGGCCTCGCTGATGTCGTCGGGTATTTCCTGGCCGTCAGCCAGGTAGGCTACAGGCGCCCCCAGGGCACACACGAGATTCAGAATCGAACCGTGCGTTTCGGTCTCGTCAACCTTGGTAAAGATCAGCTTGGTGTAGCCGACTTTCTGGAACTCCCAGGCAATTCTGGAAAGGTCCCTGTTTTTGGCCGCCGAACTCAACACCAGAAAAATATCATGGGGTTCTTTTACCACATCGAGGAAGCCTTTTAATTCCAGCAACTGCCCGGTACTCCTGGCCGAACGGCCGTTGGTATCGATCAGTATATAATCTTTGTCGGTATGACTTTCCAGGACTTTAGCCAGTTCCAGCGGAGTCATCACCACTTCCACAGGTATGCCCAGCAAATTGCCGTAAGCCAGAAGCCGCTCCGCTTCCCCCCCGATCCGGTAAGTGTTCACCGCGATCACGGCAATTTTTTTACGGTCATAAAGGCTGAACCGGGCTGCCAGCTTGGTCAGCGTGGTGGTCTTCCCCATGCCCGCCGGACCTACAAAGGTTAAAATCCTGGCATTTTCCCCGGGCCGGTAAGCCGTCTCCAACAAATCAATTACCCTTTTTTGCAAATTGAAGAAAAAGCGCCGGGAGCCGTCCCCGGACAGGTTACCGCCGCTTCCGGCAACGGACAAAAGGTGCTCGACAATATTTTCTTGCACTTCCATATCTAAAAGCATTTTACGCCATTTAAGGACAGGATCCTCCTTCAAGCCTGCCGCAATCTGTTTTTTTACCATATTTTCAAATAGATTTCCTGATCCATTGCCCTGCCAGCCCTCCCGGCACAGGGCGGGCGGCTTTCCGGCCTCCGGGAGGTTAATCTTAATGAGCTCGCTGCTGCGCCCGTTGCCGGCCGGATAAAACCCGCCTGCGGACCGGTCCGCCCGCCTTCCTTCGTAAAGCACCTTTTGGCGGTTTTCACCGGGGCCAATCAAGCTTTCCGCCAGTCTGGCCTCTCCCACAGCCATCTGGGCGGGCGGGCAGTCAACCCTGATATCCAGTTTGGGGCTTTCATCCAGCACGGCGGTCACTTCCAGAAGGCGCGGCGAAAAAAAGCCGATCAGGCCTTTTGCCGGAACTTTATAGCTGCTCACGATAACCGCTTCAGGCCCCAGATCCTGCTTGATCAGCCGGATGGCCTCCTGCATTTCCCTGACCAAATAACGCTTGATTTTCAATCCAGCATCACCGTCCCAACCGCCTCAACCTCAATATTGGGCGCTATCTCGTTCAGAGAAAGCACTGCCAGGTTCGGCAGCGACCTCTCCGTCAGCCTCCTGAAAGGCAGCCTGATCCTGGACGAACAGACGACAACGGGGGAAAGGCCGCGCATGCTGAGTTTTTCCATTAGCTCCTTAAGCTTATTTAAAATTTGCCTGACAACCTCCGGCTCGAGCACAGGGTAGGCCCCTAGCTGGGTCTGCTCGACAGAATCGGAGATGATCTGTTCCAGCTTTGGATGCAGGGTGATAACAGAAATCTTCGGACCGGCCCCCGCATACTGGCGGCATATAGTTCTGGCCAGGGCCTGCCTGGCACATTCCGTCAGGTAGTCCGCGTCCCTGCTCACCCTGGCCCCGTCGGCCAGGGCCTCCAGAATTTTGGCCAAATCCTTTATGGGCACCCTCTCCTTAAGCAGGTTCTGGAGAATTTTTTGCACTTCGCCCAGGGAAAGCAGGTCTGGAACCAGTTCCTCCACCACCGCCGGGTTTTTTTCCTTAACCACGTCAAGCAACTCCTTAACCTCCTGCCTGCTTAAAAGCTCATGGGCATACCGCTTGATTACTTCCGTCAGGTGGGTAACCAGCACCGTGGAACAGTCCACCACGGTAAGGCCGGCCATTTCCGCCTGGTCCCTGTCGGCTGCGGCCACCCACCAGGCCGGCAGGCCAAAGGCCGGCTCGGTGGTGGGAATGCCCTTTACGTTCTGGTTCTGTCCCAGCGGATCCATGGCCAGGAAATGTCCCGGCATCAGTTCGCCGGAAGCTATCTCAACTCCGCGCAGCTTAAACAAATAGGCATTGGGGTTGAGCTGGAGGTTGTCCCTGATCCGGATGGGACGGACGTAAATACCCATTTCGCTGGCGCACTGGCGCCTCACCGCCCCGAGCCGGTGGAGCAGGTCGCCGCCGTGGGCCTCGTCGGTCAGGGGGATTAGGTTGTATCCTATCTCTATTTCAAGGGTGTCTACCTGAAAATATGCGAAGACGTTTTCCGGCTCCCTTTTCTGTTCGCGCACCTGCCGGGCGGCGGCCTGTTCCTGTTCGATGGCCGCTTTCTTCTTTTCCTCTTTAATCATCTGATAGGCAAAATAACCGGTGACCACCGCCAGGAAAAGGAACAGTAGGTTGGGCATGGCCGGAATTAAGCCCATCACAAAAAGGACTATTGCGGCCAGCAGCAGCACCCTGGGGAATCTCAAAAACTGGCTGGACAGGTCCTTGCCGAAACTGCCGTCGGAGGTAGCCCTGGTGACGAGTATGCCTGTGGCCGTGGAAATCAGCAGCGCCGGCACCTGGGCGACCAGGCCGTCCCCGATGGTCAGAATGGTATAGGTCTCAACGGCCTGCGCCAGGGACATGCCCTTCTGGGCCACCCCGATTATAAAGCCGCCCACAATATTGACCAGGATGATCACTATGCCCGCGATGGCGTCGCCCCGGACGAACTTGCTGGCGCCGTCCATGGCCCCAAAAAAGTCCGCCTCGCGCTGCAGGCGCTTTCTGCGCTCCCGCGCTTCGGCCTCGTTGATCAGGCCGGCGTTAAACTCGGCGTCAATGCTCATTTGCTTGCCGGGCATGGCGTCAAGGGTAAACCTCGCCGCAACCTCCGCCACCCTGCCGGCACCGTTGGTAATGACCACAAATTGAATAACGGTAATTATAACGAAAACCACCATGCCCACGACGGGGTTGCCGCCGACCACGAACTCGCCAAAAGCGGCAATCACTTTACCGGCCGAGGCCTCGCTGAGGATCAGCCTGGTTGAGGCAATGTTTAAAGCCAGCCGGTACAGCGTGGTTACCAGCAAAAGCGCCGGGAAGACGGAAAACTGCAAAGGCTCAACGGTAAACATGGTGATCAGCAGGACTACCATGCTTAAGGTGATGCTTAAGGTCAGCAAAACGTCAAGAACCCCGGGCGAAAGCGGAATGATGATTAACAGGACGATGCCGATTATGAGCCCGGCAATGATGAGGTCGCTGCTCTTTTTCAAATGCGATCTCGCTGTTACAGAAAAAGGAGCGGTTGCCATGCCAGCCCTCCGTAACAAAATCTTCCAGAACAGATAAGCACTTCCGTACCTGCAGCGCCGGTACAGGTCAGGGCAGGTTCCTTCCCGGACTTCCATTCCGCCCGGACCCGGCCGGGGCTCAAATACTATTTTATAGCCTGCTGCTCCGGCATAAAAGTACAAGATTCTAAAAATTGCCTAGCCCCGGTAATTTTTTCTGGCCTTAAGCCGGTACACCAGGGCAAGGATTTCGGCAACAGCCTGGTAAATCTCAAAGGGGATAACCTGGTCGAGCTCCACGTTGTAATAGATAAAGCGGGCGATCTCCTTGTTTTCCACAATTGGGACGTCGTGCTCCCTGGCAATTTCTTTAATGCGCCCGGCAATCCGGCCAGCCCCTTTGGCCACCACCTTGGGGGCGGGCATCTGGCCCTGCTCGTACCGCAGGGCTACGGCCAGGCTGGTGGGGTTTGTTACAACCACCGTGGCCTTAGGCACTTCGCTGATAATCCTGTTCAAGGATATGGCCCGGCGCATTTCCCTCTGCCTGGACTTGATCAGCGGATCGCCTTCGGTCTGCCTGAATTCTTCCTTCAGCTCCTGCCTGCTCATCATCAGGCTTTTCTTGTACTCGTAGCGCTGGTAGATATAATCGAGCAGGGAAAGGATCAAGTAGGCCACGGCAGCCCAACCGGCCACCTTTAAAATGAAACCGGCAACTTCCCGGTATATGCCGCCGGGAGGTCGGTTAAAAACAAGCAGGAGATCGGCCAGGTTGGCCTTGATCAGGTAATAGGTGATAATGCCTATAACGGTAAATTTAAAAACCGATTTGACCAGTTCAACCAGGCTCCGGCTAGAGAATATGCGCTGCAGGCCGGTTGCCGGGTTAAGCACCGAAAGCTTCGGATTTAAAGCCTCCGTTGAAAACAGAAACCCAACCTGTACAAGGTTTGATACCACGGCCGTCACTACGGGCACGGCAATAAAAGGGGCCATCAGTTTGGCGGAAAAAAGCACCGTATCGTACAAAACCGCCCCGGGGACTTCTTCGGACGCAATGAAACCGGCCACCTGACTGAAATACCACCCCAGGTAGCGCTGCAGGTCTAAAAAAAACTCGTCCTTAACGGCATACAAAAGCGCCACCATGGCAGCCAGGCACAAAGCGCCCGTCAGGTCGGTGCTTCTGGCCACCTGACCTTTGCGCCGCGCTTCCTGTATTCGTCGCGGCGTAGCCTGTTCGGTTCTTTCCTGCGTACCACCGGCCATTTATACCAGCACTCTCATCAATGTGTATAAATCTCTCTCAATTAAGCCGAGCAAAGAGCGGAGCACGGTACCCAGAAGGGGGATTAAAAAGCTTAAAGTTAAAAGCCCGGCCGCTATCTTTACCGGAAAGCCGGTTAAAAACACATTGAGCTGCGGCGCCGTCCGGGCCAGGAAGCCAAGGGTCAGGTCGCAGATTACCAGTACCGCCAGCACGGGCGCGCTGACCTGCAGGGCAATAGCAAATGACCCGGAAAACATCCTTAAAAGGACGGACGCCGCCGCCCCGTTAAACACTGCCGCATTGAGCGGGACAAGCCGGTAGCTTTCAACCAGCCCGGCAATCAAGGAATAGTGCCCGTCAACCACCAGGAAGAACACCAGCGCCAGCAGGTACAGGTACTGCGAAAGCAGTGTATTTTGCGTCCCGTACTGAGGGTCGGCCAGGGCTGCCATTGAATAGCCGATCTGGAAGTCGATAATCTGGCCCGCCATTCTGAAGCTGTTCAATATCATCGTAACGGCGGTTCCCAGGAGCAGCCCCAGCCCGGTCTCCCTTGCCGCCGCCAGCCCGTAGCCCCAGGCATCCAAAGGCAAAGGCTCATTTAAATCCAGCACCGGGAAGATCACCGCGGCCAGCGCCAGGCAAAAAGCGGCCTTGAGGAGTGGCGGCACTCCTCTGAGAGCATAGAGCGGGCCTGCCGTCATAAAAGCGGCGGTCCTCAAAAACACCAGAAAAAATGCGGCAAGATACGACAGATCAGGCAAATGTTCAAACCCTCCACAAAACGGCTTCCAACAGAAAAAACGGGTGAAGCGCAGTTCGTCCGGCTGTCTGCCTTTCACCGGACTAGATCCGGTATCTGGCCGAAAAGATTTAAGGTAAAGCTTACGGCGCTGTTAAGCATCCACGCCCCCAGCACCAGCAGAACCACAAATACCCCGACTATTTTCGGCACCAGATTGAGCATCTGGTCCTGGATTTGCGTTGTTGCCTGAAGTATGCTGATCACCAGGCCGATCAGCAGCGCTACGGCCATGGCCGGACCGGCCAGGGCCAGAACCAAAAGCAGGGCCTCACGGGCCAGGTGAATTACGTATGTCTGCGTCACGGCCGCACCTCCCCTTACCTGAAGCTTTCCACCAGCGACTTAACGACCAGGTACCAGCCGTCTACCATAACAAACAGTAGTATCTTAAAAGGCAGGGAGATCATCACCGGCGGCAGCATAAACATGCCCATGGACATCAGGATGCTTGCCACAACCATATCTATCACCAGAAACGGCACAAAGAGCAAAAAGCCGATTTCAAAGGCGGTCTTCAGCTCGCTTATAATAAACGAGGGAATAACTACATGCAGCGGCACGTCCTCGGGCTTCTCCGGCTTTTCCATTTTGGCCAGGCTTATAAACAGCCCCAGGTCTTTTTCCCTGGTCTGCCGCAGCATGAAGTCGCGCAGCGGCTTAACCCCCCGTTCCTGCGCCTCCTCCTGGCTAATCTGATTTTGCAGGTACGGCTGGATAGAATTGTCATTAATCTCCCGGTACACCGGGGCCATAATAAAAACGGTTAAAAAAAGGGCCAGGCCGATAACAATCTGGTTGGCAGGCGCCTGATGCACTCCCAGGGCGGTGCGCAGCAGGGACAGCACAATAATGATCCTGGTAAAAGAAGTCATCATCACCAGGAAGGCCGGGGCCAGCGACAAAAGCGTCAACAGCACCAGCAGTTTGACGCTGTCCACAACCTGATCGGGGCTGTCCGCAGGGCGAATGCTCAAGTCAACGGCGGGCAGCGGCGCCGCCGGAGCTTCCCGGGCAAAGGCGAACATCAAGAGGGCAAGCAGCAATACAACCGCCGGGAATTTGTAATTCAACCTACTTTTCACCCTTTTCACCCGGGCTCAAAACCCTCTTTGTCCCGGCCGTTACGGCCTCCTTGAGGCGCCCCGCAAAACGGCCCGCCTCCTTCAGGCAAAAACTGCATTTTTCCCCGGCAACCCCTGCCAGCCAGGGCAATTTCCTTTTCCGGGCCGGCCTTTCCGGCTCCTCAAGCCGGTCGATCTCTCCGATGGTGCGGGGAGTCAGTTCAACAATATCCCCAATTTTTATCTCCTCGGCTTCCGGCAGTTCTTCCAGTTCTTTGACCAGGCTTACCGAGTTATCCTGGTGGGCAAACAGGTAGTATTTATCTCCAAGCGAAACCAGGCTGAGGACGGTTTTGGGCCCCAAGGGGAGCTGCTCCAGCAGTTTCAGCCGCCGGCTCCCGGCGATGACCGGATAGCGGCGGGCAAGGCCGTATTTCAATACCAGGTAGGCCGCCGCCAGCACAAGCGGCAGGGCCAGCAGCAGGCGTACAACGGCCCGGACCAGCTCTGCGCTCATACCAACCACTCGGTCAGCTTCAAGTTTTGCACGCGGTTAATGGAGGTAATGCGCACCCCGAAGGAGTCGTTAATTACTACCACCTCTCCCCGGGCAAAACGCTGCTCGTTTAAAACAACCTCAACCGCCTCGCCTATGGCCTTGTCCAGCCTGATTACGGAACCCTGCTCAAGGCCCAGCACTTCCCGGACCTTCATTACGGTCTGCCCCAGTTCAACGCTGATTTCAATCTGCACGTCCTCCAGGTGGGACATGCTGGTTTTAACCCTGTCCATACCCTTAACCGGCGTCAGGGGCGGGAACTGCACCTTCTTTATGTCGGCATCGCTGCTGCTGGCACGGGCCAGAAACGACCTGATTTCTTCCTCCGTCAACAAGTTATTACTCCCTCCCTTTACTGGACAAGGTAATCGGTAAAATATATGCCGGTAACCTGCCCTTCCTCCAGATGGACGTTAATCCCGTTGAGAAGGTCTCTCTTCAGGGAATCAACAGAGCCCGGGGAATTTACGTCGGCCAGGGTTTTACTGCGCAGCACCGCAATCAGGCTGTCCAGTATCTGATGCTTTTTCTTTTTTAATTCTTCCGCCAGTTTCTTATCCCTGGGGTACTCAAGGGTAATGTTTACCCTTAAGTAATGAGCTCCGCCGGAACCGGCCAGGTTGGCCACCACTTCCCCCATCTCAACGGTTTCCATTTCCACCGCGCCGGATTTCCTGGCTTCTTTCGCTTCACCGGCCGGCCTTTTGAAGTAAAAATACGCGCCTGCCGACACGCCGGCCAGGACCGCCAGGATTATAAAAAAGATTAAAAATTTCCTGCCCTTGCCTTTTCCTTTTTTGTTTTCTTTTGCCTTTTCACCTTTTTCCGGCACAGCCTCACCTGCTTTTGCTTGAATGAAGGGGCAGGCACGCCCTTTTAGCATTGCCTGCCGCTCCTTTGTTAACCTTGAAAGATAAAAAGCTAGCGTTTCAGGGCCAGAAGCTCTTCAATCATCTGGTCGGTAACCGTTATGGTTCTGGCATTTGCCTGGTAGCCCCGCTGGGTGCTGATCATGTTGGTGAATTCGTCGGTAAGGTCGACGTTCGACATTTCCAGGTACCCCGAATTGATCGTACCCAGGCCGCCGCTGTTAGGCGTTTTCTCGTCCAGTGCGGCCCCGCTGGTAAGAGATTCCTTAAAGGTATTCGACCCTACCCGCTCCAGGCCGTCCTGGTTGGGAAACATGGCCAGGCCTATTTGAAAAGCGTTCTCCACCATTTCCCCCCCCAGCGGGGTATAGGAAATGATGCCGTCCTTGGATATGTTTATGGAAGCAACCCCTTCAGAGGGAAACTGGATGGTGTTGCCGCTGACATCCAGCAGGTAGTAGCCGTTTGAGTTTACAAGATAGCCGTTGTTGTCGATATAAAACGTACCTTCTCTGGTATAATAAACTTCGTCCTGGCTGGCATCGGGCTTGACCATAAACCATCCGTTGCCGTTAATGGCCAGGTCAAGGTCCCGGCCGGTGCTCTGCATTCCGCCCGGGCCGGTATTATTGGTAATGCTGGCAACGGTTACGCCCAGACCGACCTGGGATTTATTAACCCCGCCCGTGTTATCGCTGCCGGCGCTGCCAAACCGTATGGTCTGATAAAGCACGTCCTGGAAATTTGCCCGGCTGCCTTTAAAGCCGATGGTATTGACGTTGGCAATATTGTTGCCGATCACGTCCATCCTGGTCTGATGGCTTCTCAGACCCGAAGCGCCTGCGTAAAGAGACCTCAGCATTAAACAAACCCTCCTTATTTTAATGTGGCCGCCTCAGTCGTTCAGCGGCCCGCGGCCTCCTGCCGGGCCGGCCGCATTTTTTTGCCCTCGTCTGCCGGTTGCAAGATACGGAAATATCCTGCAACGCGCTGAAGTTTAAAACTTACCTTAATGGCAAAAACCTTTTACTCTCCAAGCCTGTTTACTATTACCGCACTGTCGATATTGGTGAAGACATGCCCTTGCGCGGATTTCCCGTCCATGGCGGTAACCACGGTCCTGTTCTTTATGCTGGTTACCAGCGCCAGGTCGCCGTAAATGATCAGCGACTCCCGCGCCCCCTTGGCCTCCGCCTGCCTGAAAGCCCCTTCTATTCTGGCCAGGTCCGCCCCGTCCAGATGGATATTCCGTTCCTTCAGGCGCCTTTCGGCATGGGCAGAAAATTTTAATTCACGGCTTTTTTCAAATTCTTTTTTTAAAATGCTTTCAAAAGACAATCCGCTTTTCAGCGCAGGTTCCTTCCGGCCTGCTGCAGGCGGCGCCTGAACGGGCCCTGCACCCTGGATTCTGCTTACGCCCTTAACCACCCATCACCACCTCTACCTCACCTCGGTCACTTTATCCAGGCCGTAGCCCGTACCGTTTACGAACAGCCGCACCTCGCCTTCCACGACGGCCACCTTTTCCACCTGCCCGGAAACATCGCCGTCACCGGTTTGAACCTTTACCTGCCGGCCCAGCAGCGCCGCCGCCTCGCCCAGTTCCTGAAAGCGCCTGGCCAGCGTAACCTCTTCGTTTAAGCTGGCAAGCTGCTCCAGCATGCTGAACTGGGACAACTGGGTTATAAAGGTGTTCGAATCCTGGGGGCTTAACGGGTCCTGGTTTTTCAACTGGGCAACAAAAAGCTGGAGAAAAGCATTTTTATCCAGGGCCTTCAGCGGCTCTCTCGAATTGTCCGGCGGCCGGTAATATTCGCTTGTAACTGAGTTTACCTGCAAAAACACCGCTCCTTTCAAACAAGATAGTCGATTCGCCCCGGCACCCTGTTCAGGTTAACGTCAGGCTTCGAGCCGGAACTGCCTTCTTTAATGTGGTTATTGCTCCCGTAAGCAGGCTTCCCGTAAACACTGCCGTTTTTGTAAAACAGGTGTCCCGGCGCGTCATTGCTTCCGTTGCCGAGAAAGACAAATGCTTCGTTTAATTTCAAATCAAGGCTGCTTAAAGAATTTCTCAACTGCTGCAGCGAACTTTCAATTATTTCCTTGACGGCCTCGTTCCCGGTGAAAAAATGGGCGCTCAGTTCCCCTTTGTGATAGTACAGCTTTACGGTTATATGGCCCAGTTGCTCCGGCTCCAGCATCAGCTTTACCTGCAATTCCGGTTTTCCTTCGTAAATCTTCAGCCTGTGCCTTATTTCCTGAAACAGCCTGTCATTCAGGCCGTGAAGGGCTACCCGGCCGGCCGGCGCTTCATTGCCGTTTTGCGGAGGAGCGTTAGTCAGGAGTTGAGGCTCGCCCCCCAGGCCTGCCGGCATATTTTTTAATTCACTTTGAGCGGCCTTATTTACCTGCCGCAGATCGCCCTGCGAAGGCTGGGCAATTTCCGGCATGCCCCTGTGTCCTGTCTCAGCCTTGAAGTCATGCCCGGCCGCAACAAAAGCCCCACCTTCTTCCGCGCCGCCCGTTCCGGCAACGCCCGCCTTTTCAGGGCGAACCGCCGCTTCCGGCTGCCGGCCCGGAGGAATTAAGGCATCTGCGTCCGGCCTGCTTACCTGTCCTTCGGCTTTAAGCTCATTGCCGGCATAAACGGATATCGCCTGCCGCACATCTCCGGATACGGCCTTGCCCTTTTCCGGCCCGCCGGCACTCGTTAAAGCCTCGCCGGAAGCCAAAATTACTTTCTGTCCTGCCGCTGCCGGCCGGTTCCGCTCCCCGGCAACTACGCCCGGTTGCAAATCAGATGCGGCGGAAACCTGCTTTGCCCCGCTTTCTCCAACCGTTTCCGGCTTGCTCAGGAGGACAATGACGCCACCATCCTTTCTTTTTTCAGGTCCTGGCTGCAGCCCGCCTGCCTCCCGCCACGTTTCCAGCCTGGCTGCAACAGCATTCCCCTCGGGCGTTAGCTGTAACCGGCCTGTCTCCCGGCTTGCTTCAGGCCAGGCCGCAACCGGCTGCAAATCCGCTCCGCCTGCCTGCCCGCCGGTTTGTCCAGGTAGCCCGTTTCCTTCTCCGTATTCATGCCCCGGCCCGGCCGCTTCGCCGGCCGCCGCCTGCCGGAACCGGGCACCCGCCCCGGCCTCTGCTGTAGGCTGCGCCGCTTCCCCCGGCCGGCCGGCTGTTTCGCCGCCAAAAAAGCTCTTCAAGACTGCTGCGGGCTGCACCTGTTCGCGCCCCGCTTCGGCCGCCGCAGGTTCAGACCGGCCTTTTTGACCGTTAATTTGAACCAAAACAGGCTCCCCTGCCGGCCCCGGCAGCATTTGCGGCTTGTCACCCGCCCGGAAGGGGCCGGCCTCCAAAGGCCCCTGCGCCGGCGACGGTGACGGCGCGTCGCCCGCAGAAAGCATGCCGTCCACTGCCGGAAAACTTACCGCTGCACTTTCACCTTCCTGGCCTGCCGCACCTCTGCCCGCAAGTCCCGCTACGGCTGCTGCAAAGGCGGCTTCCCGCCCGGATTCCTCCAAAAAAACCCCCGGCATCCCGTTTAATTCCCGTCCCACAGCCTGACCGCCGCCGGCTGTGTTTTCCGGGAACTGGACGGCAACGCCAAAGGAATCCGCCAGCCGCTCATGCTCATGAAGCTTTTCCAGGGCGGCAACCGGTGCCTGCCAGGCCCCGTCCGGCAGCATAACCCTGCTTTCTCCAGCAACGGCGGAGAGGTGTTGTTCTCCCTCTCCCTGCCGGCAGCTTCCTGCTGCCGCATCCCCACCGGGCAACAGTTGTCCGGTCTGCCCGTTTCCAAGCAACGACATCAGGCCGGCCAGCACCGCAGAAAAATCTTCCCCGGCCCCGGCCCCTGCCCTTGAAACCGGCGGGCCGCCTGCTTTCGGCATTTCCAGGCCCTCATTGACTGTTCCTGCCTGCACTTTAATCACCCCCTTTCCCGGAAAGTAAAAATTTTTTATTCCCACACCGGGCAAATAACCGGTTAATCTAATATTTAAACCATAACGCCGCCCCTGTGCCGGTAAGCATTGCCGGCCAGTTCGTCCATTTCCTTTTGCTCTTTTACTGCCATTTCGTGATTGAAATTTTGCAACTGCCTCTCCTTAAGTTTCTCCATCACCTGCCGCTCCTGACGGGCTTTAATGACTTCACTGCGCCTTTTCTCCACGGTATGGCCGGCCGTTTTAACGCTCTTTTCCTGAACCGCCATCCTTCCTTTAAGCGACATTCTGTAAAAGTGGAGATGCATTTCCTCAAAAACATCCATATTTTCCCTTGCGGCTGCAAAAGACGCAGCCTCCAAACGCTGTCTGGTGTCTTCCAGAAGGGCAAGGCGCCTGTTGTATTCTCTGCGGGCCTGGGCCAGGGCCTGCTCGGCAGCTTCCTCCCTTGCCGCCCGGTGCTGCAGCACCGGTTCAAGACGAAAATGAAACCTAGCCACTACTGCCCATTCACTCCTCTATTAACTATTTTCTCAAGCATCGCAAGGGTTTCCTCAAAACGGGCATGTTCTTTCAAATCCTGCCGCAGGAATGCAACAATATCCTGGTAACAGGCTATTGCTTCATCCACGCGCGGGTTTGAGCCGGCCACGTAGGCGCCTATGTTTATCAGATCCTCGGCCTGGCGGTAGGCCGCCAGCAAATCGCGCAGCCTGCCGGCCCAGGCCCGGTGTTCCTCCGTTGTTATGTCGGGCATTAGCCGGCTGACGCTGTTCAACACGTCTACCGCCGGAAAGTGGTTGGACGCTGCCAGGGAGCGTGACAGGACGATGTGCCCGTCCAGGATGCCCCTCACCGCGTCGGAGATAGGCTCGTTTAAGTCGTCCCCGTCCACCAGGACGGTGAAAAACGCGGTTATTGAGCCGGCGCTTGACATTCCGGCCCGCTCGAGAAGGCGGGGGAGCAGGGCGAACACTGAGGGGGTGTACCCCTTGGTAGCCGGCGGTTCCCCGATGGCCAGGCCGACCTCCCGCTGGGCCATGGCAAACCTGGTTATGGAGTCCATCATTAAAAGCACGTCCCTGCCCTGATCGCGGAAGTACTCGGCCACTGCACAGGCCACAAAGGCTCCTTTCAGGCGCACCAGCGCCGGCTGCTCCGACGTGGCCACCACCACGACCGAACGGGCCAGGCCTTCCGGACCCAGGTCAGTCTCGATAAAATCCAGGACCTCCCGCCCCCGCTCCCCGATAAGCCCGATAACGTTGACGTCGGCGTCGCTGAAACGGGAAACCATTCCCAGAAGGGTGCTTTTGCCGACCCCGCTGCCGGAAAATATGCCGATCCGCTGGCCTCTGCCGCAGGTAAGCAGGCCATCCACCGCCCGCACTCCGGTTGACAGGACCTCGGTAATTCGCCTTCTCTTCAGGGGATTGGGAGGGCGGTTGTCAACCGGGTAATTTTCGGTGCGCCCGCCCACAGGGCCAAGGCCGTCCATGGGTTCGCCCAGCCCGTTCAGCACCCTGCCCAGAAGCCCTTCTCCCACCTTGATGGTAAACGGCCGGCCGCTGGGGGTAACGCTGCACCCCTGGTAAATCCCCTTGAGTTCGCCCAGCGGCATCAAAAGCGTACTTCCGTCGCGGAAGCCCACCACTTCGGCCCGTACCGGCTCCGGCTCGCCGGGCACGGTAATCTCACACACTTCACCTATCGATGCGTTTATCCCCTTAACCTCGACAGTTAGCCCGATAACCCTGGTAACCTGCCCGGTAAGCCTTAACAGTCTGGCCTCCTTCAGGCGGGACCTCCAGTGAGAAATGTCTATTGAGAAGCTCTCCAACCTCTCACCTGCTTTCAGAGGCTAAAGCCTTTTCTGCTTTTTCATCAACACATAGAGCAGCTTGGCCGCCTCAGTGCGGCTAAGGTTGCCTTTCGGGTTAAAGGCATACAGAGTTTTTCCTTCAACCTCCACCGGGCTGCCCTGGATAAAGCCGGCTTTGTAGGCGGCGTAAATAAACGGGGCGGCCCACGGTCCAAAATCATCCGGATTTTGAGAATAATCGTAAAAAGCCCTTTTCATGGCAGCCGCAGTTACCGCTTCATTGTCGCTGACCTTAAGGCCGGCCACCCGGGCAATGATGGTGGCGGCCTGTTCCCTGGTCAGGTAATCCCCGGGCCTGAATTCCAAGCCGCTGGTAGTCGGAAAGCCGTAAATAATGCCGTTTTTGGCAGCAGTTAAGATATAGTCGTCATACTCGTCAACTGCCAGGCTGCTGCTGTTTACATCTTCAAAGGGGTTTTGCAGGTCGTTTTCGACAGGAATGCCCATGGCCTTAACAATGGCGGCGGTAAACTCCTCCCGCGTAATAGGGGTGTTGCCGAAATCCTCGCCGCTGCCGGTTTTCTCCATCACACCCTTGGCCCAGACCGGCAAAACGTAGTTTCTTGCCCAGCTCAAGTTATTATTCGCATCGAGCAGGTCACAAAACTCCCTGTTTACGTTAAACACGGCGTAGGTGCCAAAGCCGGTTTTGCTGAAAGGAACGGTTACCGTGCGGGCGGCAGTGTCAACCCGGCCGCCCAGTACAACACAGCCGCGATCCGGCCAGTAATCATCCCAGAAATGCTGGAAGTCGTTGTCGTACTCGTCGTAGTCGCCGTCGCCGTAAGGAATGTAGATTACCGTCAGGGTGTCGGCCGCAGCACTGCTTACATTGGCGTCGTACTTCAGCGTCAGTTCACCCGGGTACAGCACGGCAGCCTTATCGCGCTCGCCGTCGCCGTCCAGGTCGTCGCTTTCAGGCGTAATCTTGTAAACCGGGCTTACCGCCTGATGGTACACCGTAGGGCACTCGTCATAGTCAAAGCTGACCACCTCAATTCTCAAGCCCTGATCTTCAACAATCCGGGGGTCATCAGGATTTTCTGCTATGTAATTGTTTTTCGGGAACTTGAGGGTAAGAGTCTTGTTTATTGCCGTGATCTTCCCGGAGGCAGGAATGGCCTGCAGGTAGTAGCTTGCTCCGGGCAGGGCCTCGTCCACGTAAATAAGCGTATATGTATTCTTATATGTATCGGCCGAAACGGTAAGGGAATTCGTCCCCGCCTTCAAAGCATAATTTTCCACCTCATACTCACCCGGACCGGTTTTCACGGCCAGGATGCTGCCCACCTTGACGGTATGGTCGGCCCCTTCCGGATCGTAAACCCTGACGGATACCGTATTTTTTTGGGTAATAATGGTAGGCCCGGGAGTAGAATCACCGTCAATTTCCACGGTAAACGGTATGCCTGCCGCCAGGGCCGGCTGGGCCAGAACCAGAATTGCCGCCAGAAAAACCGCAACCCTCGCCATGATTTTCCTTCTGAACATGTTTTCCCTCCTCTCCCTTTACGCCTTACCTGCCGTAAAGGGCTCTGATCAGTTCTTCCTTTCTCCTTTCCAGGGTGGCATCCACGCTGCCCAGTTCGGTTTCAACCCTGCACCCGCCCGGATGGACCGCGGGATCGGCCACCACCAGCAGTTCCGCGCCGGGCGGGAGAAGACTGAGCAAATCGCCTTTTTTGCCCTCCACAAGCTCCACCTCTGCAGGACTGACGAATAGGGCCACGCTTGTCCTGCCGGCGACCAGCCGGAGCGCCTCTCCGGCCACGTTCAGCACGGTTTCGGGAGCTATTGCAAGCTGAGCGGACAAAAGCTTCTCCGCTATGTCCCTGGCCAGCGTTACGACCTCCTGCTCCATAGACTCCAGCGTCCGGCGGCGGATCTGTTCAGCCTGCTTTAACACCTCCAGGGCCTGCGCCCGGATGGAGGCCGCCTCTTCGCCCGCCTTCAACATTCCTTCCTGATAACCTTTATCGCGGCCTTCCCGGTACCCGCGGTCAAAAGCACTCTGATACGCCTCCCGCTTAATCTCTTCGCTTTCGAGACGCGCCCGGTCGATTATTTCACCGGCCCTGGCGCGGGCCTGACTGATGATCTCCTCAGCCTGCTCCTTAAACTTAGCCAGTAAATTGTCCGCCTCTCCGCCGTCGCTGCCGTTGCCGCCCCCTGCCCCATCCGTTTTTCCCCAGGCCAGATGCTCCCTTAAAGGTAACACCTGCATGGAGCCGTCCCTGAGAGCGGCACCTTTAATAATCCTATACGAGAATGACATCTTCGCCACCCCGGGAAATAATAATCTCGCCGCTTTCGTCCAGCTTGCGGATTATGGTGACAATCTTTTGCTGGGCCTGTTCCACTTCCCTTAGGCGCACGGGGCCCATAAACTCGATTTCCTCCCTCAGCATCTCGGCGGCCCGCTTGGACATGTTCTTGTAAATCCTGGCGTTCACTTCCTCGTTGGCACCGCGCATGGCCAGGGCCAGGTCCTTGGTGTTCACTTCCCTGAGCACCCTCTGGATAAAGTTGTCGGGAAGCTGAATAATATCTTCAAACACAAACATGCGCCGCTTGACTTCCTCGGCAAGAGCCGGGTCCTGCTGCTCCAGGCCTTCCAGAATAACCTTTTCCGCGCTCCTGCCCACCCTGTTCAGAATATCCACCAGCGACTGAATCCCGCCTACAACTGAATGATCCTGCTGGACCACGGAAGACAGCTTGCTCTCCAGGGTGGCCTCGACATCCCTGATAATATCGGGAGTAAACCGGTCGATGATGGCTATCCTCCTGGCAATTTCGCTCTGCATTTCGGGCGGCAGGGAGGCCAGGATCACCGCCGCCTGCTCAGGAGTCAGGTGGGCCAGGATCAGGGCAATGGTCTGAGGATGCTCCTCCCTGATAAAATTGAAGAGGTGCTTGGGGTCGGTCTTGCGGAGCGAACTAAAGGGCACGGCCTTCATGTCTTTGGTGAGCTTGTCCAGTATCTCCGAGGCTTTCTGCTGCCCCAAAGCCTTTTCCAGCATTTCCTTGGCAAAGTGCAACCCGCCGTGCACCAGGTATTCCCGGGCACGCTGGATTTCCAGAAACTCATCAAGCACGGCATCCCTGACTTCTACAGGAATTTTTATCATGTTGGATACTTCCTGGGTCAGCTGTTCTATTTCCGCATCATTAAAGTCTTGCTTCAGCACCCGCGAAGACAGGTCTGACCCCAGCGCTATCAGCAAGATTGCCGCTTTTTGAATGCCTTTTAGCTTTGCAAGCTGCAATGCCGATCCTCCTTAGTCCTTTAACCAGACCTTTAAAATCTCGGCAACGTCCTTAGGTCTTTCTTTGGCCATATCCCTGATTTGCTCTTGCTTGTCCTCTCTAATCCTTCTTTCCTCCTGGGCCTGCATTTCACGGACGGTAACAAATTCCGGCTCTTCTTCAACGCGCTGCACGGCACGGCGGCGCCATAACAACAGGGCAAGAATTGAAAGAACTACGAGCAATAAAGCTCCGCCGGACAAAGCGTAAAGGTAAAGCCGCTCCTTAAATCTGGCCCTCGACTCCGCCTCGGCCATCTCGGCCTCAACCTTTTTCAAATATGAATCGTCAAAGGCCATGCTGGAAACGTTTATCTGGTCACCCCGGGCCTGGTCGTATCCGATGGCTGCAGCCACAACATCCCTTACTTTCTGGACGTCTACCGGGCCGTCTGTTTCGTTAAGCACTACGGAGGCCGACAAGCGCCTGACGGTGCCCGGGGCTTTAACCACAGTTTCCTGCACGGTGTTGACCTGATAGTTTATGGTGCTCTCCTCACGGCTGTAATTTGTCGTTCCGGCACCCTGAAGGGCGGGGTAGGTGCTCAGGTTGGAGTCGGTCCCCGGCGGCCCCCCCGCTTCGGTTCCCCCGCCGGTCTCCCTGACGATATGCTCGCTTATCCTCAGGTTGTTCGGATTCGACGAAACGGTGCTGGTCGTCTGCTGCTGGTTGAAATCGAGATCGGCAGTAACCATGGCCACCGCTTTATTCTGGCCCATGATCTGGGTAAGCATTTGCTGTACCCTTTTTTCCAGCTCTTTTTCGTATTCCCGCCGGGCCTTCTGGTGTTCAAGGGCGGTTTTTGTACCAACAGCCCATTCACCAGATTTTAAGTCGTCGCTTAAAACATTTCCCTCCGTGTCTATGATATGGACGTTTTCCGGCTTTAGCCCTTCCACGCTGCCGACAAGAAGATCGCAAATGCCCTGAACCTGCTCGGGTTTGAGCCTCGCAGCAGGTTTCAGCTTGAGCGCCACTGCCGCGGAGGGCGTTCCGCGCTCACCAATAAAAACGCTTTTCTGAGGTATCACCAGGTGGACCCTGGCCTGTTCCACCCCTTCAAGCTGGACTATGGTCCTCCTCAACTCCTCCTGGAGGGCCCTTTGGTAGCCTACCTGCTGCTCAAAGTCGGTCTGTCCTAATTTGCTCTGGTCGAAAAGTTCAAAGCCCATGCCGCCGCCGCCAAGCGCTCCGCTGCTGGCAAGCTGGATCCTGACTTCGTAGACCTTATCCTCCGGCACCTTTATGGTTTTTCCTTCATCTGCTATTTGGTAGGGGATTTTCAGAGCTTTTAGCTCATCAACAATAACTCCTGCATCCTTGGGCTCCAGCCCGGTAAACAGCGGCGCGTAAGCGGGACGCGTTGCCAGCTGACCGAGATAAAACAGGCATACTAAAGCCCCTGAGGCAACCAGAACGGAGATTACCTTTTGAGTCTGGCTTAGCGACTGCCACCTCTCCCTGAATCTGGCTGCGAGATCTCCCGGGCTCAACCAAACCACCCCTGGCTATGTAAAGTGTCTTAAACCTGCATGCGTGAAATTTCCTGGTATGCTTCAATGATCTTGTTTCTTACCTCGACCGCAAGCTGCATGGTCAGCCTGGCTTCCTGCATGGCCACGGTTACCTGGTGAATATCCTGAACTTCACCGGTCAGCAGTTGCCGGGCCAGGTTATCGGCCTTAACCTGGGCATCATTTACTTTTTTTAGGGCGTCCTGCAGCATTTCGGAAAAAGAACTGCCTCCTGCTTCCTGCTTTCCTCCCGCCGGTTGCGGCAGCAAGGCCGGCCCAACAGACGGCACCTGCATCTGAAATTACCTCCCTTTTTTAGCCGCGGCCAATTTCAATAGCTTTTAAGGCTATATCCTTGGCGGCGTTCAAAGCCGTTACATTGGCCTCATACGACCTGGTTGCGGTAATCATGTTAATCATTTCGTTGACTATGTTAATATTGGGATAGGCAACATAGCCCCTCTCATCTGCCAATGGATGGGACGGTTCATAGGCCAGTCGGGGGGGGCTATGGTCTTCAACTATCCTTATTACCCTCACTCCCGCCCCTTTATAGCGAGGCCGCGCCGTGCCGGCACTCCTCACCTCCTGCAGGACCTGCGCAAAAACAGGGAAGCGGCGGCGGTAGGCAGGTACGGCCGGATCGTCCGGCCTGCCGGCGGTATTCATATTGGCTATGTTGTTGGAAATAAGGTCGAGCCGCAGCCTTTCCGCGGTGAGCCCCGAGGCGCTGATGGCAAATGAATCGAACAAGCCCATTTTGCTACCTCCTTCCGCCGGTTATAACATAACTTAACAGCGCATACCTTTCGCTTAGCTCCCTGGCCATGGCCTGGTAGTGAATGTCATTTGCCGCCAGGTTAACCATTTCCTCGTCAATATCGACGTTGTTTCCGTCGGTGCGCATAGAGGTGGCGTTATTTATTTTTTCCACCGGCTGAAGCTCGCTCAGGAGAGGGGCCTTTCCCATATGGCGGGGATGAGTTACAGCCATTCCAACCGGATTCCGGCCCAGGGCCTCTTTAAATAAACTTTCAAATTCCACCGCGGATTTTTTAAAGCCGGGCGTATTGGCGTTGGCGATATTGTTGGCTATGACCCTGTGCCGCAGCGCCGCAGCATCCAGCCCTTTTTTCAGGGCTTGCATTGTAAGGCCGGAAAACATTTATAAAATCTCTCCCCATTTTGTTTAATATTAAAAAACCAAGCCGCAATGAAGGGCTTGGACCAATTAAATTCTTGGCAACCCGGCCGCCCTGGCCAAATACAGGCGCCAAGGCCGCACCTTTTTAAGGCAGCTGTCCTTGCGCCAATACCCGGCTTTAGGCCCGATAGCTTTGCGTCCCACCCTTTCGGGAGGTTTGCCCTTCCGTGGAAATATTTATCTTCTTCGGGATATTGCTCCTTTTTTTTTACCATTCTACAGGAAAATTCTTTGTCCTTCAATATGTAACAAAAATTTTATATTGGCGGCAAAAAATTAAAACCCGCGTGATACGCGGGCAAATCATTCTGCCTGGCGCTGCTTTCTATTCTATATTAGCTTGTCTATAATAATCCCAAGCATTTTTTTAACGTAGGCCACAAAGTTAAGAATGCGTTCGGGAGGAATTTCCCTTATAACCGAATTATCCTTTGTATTAATCACTCTCACCATCACCTCGCCGCTTTCCTCGTGGATGCTGAAGCGCAGCTCGGTGTTATACATTTCCATTGTTTTGTTGGTTTTTTCGACAGCTTCTTCGAGTTTTTGCCTGTCCAGTTCTTTTATTCGTTCTTCTTCGGCTTGATCGGCAGGATCTCTTACTTCACTTAAATTCAAAACTGTTTTTTCCGTTGCAGCTTTTCCCTTAACCTCCTGCCGGAGGGGTACCTTAAAGCCGTCAACGCACTGGATCTTCATCAGCTTAAATCACCCCGGAAGCTTACTTTTTCTTATCAATAAAACAGCCCCTGGCCGGCGCGGCAGCCCCCTGATAGGCCGTAAAGGTCTTCCTGCCGGCCTGCAGCGATTTCAGGCCGCTCTTTATTCTGCAAAACTCCGCCTCAAGCCTGCGCCTGTTTTGCTCATCAAGATGCCAGGCTTCCCGTAAAATCAAATCGATTTCCCTCCGCATTTTTTCAATCCTTTCCCGTTTTTGAAAAACGGGCCGGTCTACCCCCTCCTGCTCCGGCACTCCATCAACCACACCGGCTTTCTCCTTCAACTGCTGCAATTCACCGTCTATCCGGCCAATCTCATCGATACAGGCCTGCTTTTTATCAACAAGTTCCAGCAGCTTTTCCGCCTGTTCCGGCGCAAGAAAACCGGCCTGCTCCAGGGTAAGGCTTTTTATTCTTGCAGCCATTTCTTTCTTGCGCACCATCAGTTCCAGAACCCCGTCCAGCAAACCGTCATATACAGCGCCGGCCATTTCTTTACAAACCGGCCGCAGAAGCCGGGCCTGCCAGCTTCAGCGCCTCCGCCCAGGTATTTCTTAAATCCTCGACCAGGTCAAGAGCTTCTTTAAGGATCTGCCCGTCCTTTTTAATGTTGGCCTCGGTAAGGCGGCGCACAATGTAGTCGTAAAGCATGGCCAGGTTTTTTGATACTTCATAATCCATATTCAGCGTGCCGTTCAGGTGCTGGATGATCTCCTGGGCACGGATGATGGCATTATGCGCCCCCTCGATGTTCTTTTCTTCTGCGAAATTTAGCCCCTGCCTGATAAACCTGACAGCGCCGTTAAAAAGCATCAGGGTCAGCTCGCCCGGGCTGGCAGTCATAACGGCATTAAGGCTGTACTGGCTGTACAGGCTGTCTTTCATTCTGAATAACCCCCCTCAAACGTTGCTTCAAACCACCGGCTCAATGCCATTTGTTATCTGTTCCCCCCGCCGAACTGCTGGAACAGCCAGGCGCTCTGGGCGTTCATCCGGCTGACGGCCTGCTCCAGGGCCGTGAACTGCCGCCAGTAACGGTCCTCCATTTCGGCCAGGCGGTCCTCCATCCTGTCAATTTCCTCGTCTATCTGTTTAATCCGCCTGCCAATGGCGCTGTTGTCAACGCTGGTGTAAGAACTGTCGCTGCCGGCCTTTTCAGATATTAAAGTAATGCCGTTGTTTACATCATCATAAAGCCTGGCTGCAATACCCTTTTCTGAATAAACATCCGAACTTTTTGTGAAAAGGTTCATTACCCCCTCCGGGTCCTTCTGGAGGGCTTCTTTAAGCTTGTCCTCATCAATGTAAAGCTTGCCCTTTTCAGAATACGATCCGGTGGTAATGCCTATACCGGCCAGGCTGTTATACCCCTCGCCGGCGGACAGGCCGGGAACCACCGCCGACATGGTCATCCGCATCTTTATAACAATGCTTTCGAGCAGGCTGTCGTTCCGCAACAGGCCGCTCCTGGCCTTTTCCTCCCACTTCTTTTCCTGCTCGTCCGTAAGCTCCTTCCTCTGCTCGTCGGTCAGGGGCAGGTAGTCGCTGTAACGGGTTTCGGAAAGCTTGCCGTTTATTTTACCGATAAGATCGTTGTATGCGCTGACAAAATCTTTTATGGCGTTGAAGACCGCATCGGTATCGTTTGACACTGTAACCGTGCTGGACGCACCGCCGCCCTGCTTTAAGGTAAGGGTAATGCCGTTTACGGTGACCGTATTGGTAGAACTGGTAAGCCCCGCCGCGTCGCCGAAGCTGAACACGGCGTCCTGCCCGGCGTAAACGGTGCCGTCGTCCTTCAGCAAGAGCTTCAGCTTGCTGCCCCCGGCCCCGGCGGCGTCGGCCAGGAAGTCGTCCGTATCGTTCGTCACCTTTATTTTAGCCGCGGCGCCGGTGGAGGTGGTGGTGAGGAAGAAGCGGTTCAGGGTGGCATCGTAGCTGGCGCTGATGCCCAGGCCGGCGGCGTTGATGGCGGAAACCACGCTGTAGATATTGTCCGTGCCGGTGTTGAAGGTGAAGGTCTTGCTGCCTTTTGAGCCCTCCAGCGTGAAGGAGATGTCCTTCACCACGCCGCCGAAGAACTGGTCGGCCAGGCTTTTGGTGCCTCCGCTGCCGTTCGCCTCGTCCGGCAGCCCGGCCTGGCTGCCCACGGAAACGCCCGCGGCAAGCTGGTTCACAGTCACGGAGTAGATCCCCGGCACGGCGCCGGTGCCGGCAGAAGCACCAATAGCAGACTCATTGGAAGAAACGGCCTTCTTGGTCATGTAAGTGGCCTGGAGCTTCATGCTGAATACTTTGTCCCTGAAGGTGCGCAGGCTGGTATTGAGCTCGCGGTAGTCCTCCTGCTGCCACAGCAGGATTTGTTTATTCTGCTCGAGCTTTTGCAGCGGGATTCTTTTTGCCTTCATCAGTTCTTCAATAATCGAGTCGGTGTCGATACCTGAAGCAAGCCCGCCGATGCGAAGGCTGGAACTGACCGGAAAGATGGAACTCATATAATCACCTTATTAATTATGATCTCTTATAAAATATCGGAAAACAGGCAAAAAACTTGAGAATGCATTTAAAAAATTAATTTAATGGTGTAAAATCTAAGCTAGCAGTTAAAATTAAACAGTGGAGGAAACCGCCTTGGCCGACTCGAATATTTTTACCTTCCCGGCCGGCTTGCCGGGACTGCCCGGAGAACTGACCAGGTTCGAACTGGTCGCCCTGGCGCCGGCATCACCCTTTTTCTTCTTGCAGTCCCTGCAGGATGACAACATTGGCTTCATCCTGGTAAACCCTTTCGCCATTTTCCCTGATTACGAATTCGACCTGCCCGTCGAAGAGGCTGAAGCGCTTGGCATAAAAGCGCCGGAAAAAGAGTTGGCCGTCTTCTGCATTGTAAACGCCAGCCGGGGCCTGAAGAGCGCCACCGTAAACCTGCTGGCCCCGGTAGTGCTGAACACCGCCTCCGGCACCGCCCGCCAGGTGGTGTTGAACGACAGGCGCTACAGCGTGCGCCATCCTCTGCCTCAGACAGCTGGCATGACCACCAGGGAGGGCAGGTAAAATGCTGGTACTTACTAGAAAAAGGGGGCAGTCCCTCAATATCGGAAACAACGTTTGCATTGTGGTGCTGGACGTGTCCGGCGACACCGTGCGCATCGGCATCGAAGCCCCGCCCGAGGTGGCCGTCTACCGCAGCGAAATTTACCGGGCCATCCAGGAGGAGAACTTATCGGCCCTGGCCTCAAAAGATGTGGTTGCAAAAGTGAAAACCATGGCTTCAGTGGATACAGCGCCTAATAAAATCATTCCCGGCACCAGTGCTAAAAGAGGAATAAAAAAATGATAAAAAAGAAGCGTCTTCTAACGCCGGCAGAAAAAAAGAAAATAAAAAGCATCCTGAAAAAGGAATTGACCGGTCACAAAGAAATTATTTTCGCCTATTTGCACGGCTCCTTTGTCCTGCCTGTCCCGTGCGGCGACGTAGACGTTGCGGTATATTTGGAAGAAACAGCACTGCCGCAAAAACACTGGGACTACGAGGGAAATCTTGAGGCACCCCTGGAACGCCTGGTGAGCATGCCGATAGACGTTCAAATATTAAATTGCGCCCCCATTGCCTTGCGTTATCACGCTACTTGCGGCAAAGTGCTCTTGAGCAAAAACGAATTGACCAGGTATACTTTTCTGGAAAAAACCTGGCGGGAATATTTTGACTACCAGCCCCTATTCCGGGCTTATCTTCACGACCTGCTGGATGACGGACAAGATGAGCACGCCTCCATGGCCAGGGGGAATGGATGAAGGTTGAAACGGATTCATGGAACAAAGGGACGGTAAAGAGCTGGTCGTGTCCTAACCCGTTAACCACTGGACTGAAGAAAAGCTGAAAATTATAAACGACTGCATAAAAAATAACTGGCGGCCAGTTGAAATACACCGCCGGTTATTAAGCGCGGGTTTTGAACGGACATATTTTGTCGCATATTGCAAGTGGAAGGAAGAAAACTCACATTGAGAACCGTCCCTAATGTGACTCCGGCCAGGGGGGGACAAAGGCTCTTCCCGGGGCTGAAGGTGGGGCGAAAGCCTGCCGTCAGGGCATCAAATATAAACATCGATGTATTTTCCCGTGGTTAGATAACGTTAAGTTGCTCTTCCTGTTCAAGGATAAATATTATAGTCTTGTTTCATAATGGCTAACACTGTTTAGGTCATTGAAATTACTGTTTTCATAATAGTTATTTTGGAAATTAAATTAAATAATAAATTACTCTCTAGATTTTACAGCCATTTGCCCATAATAAGGGGGTTTCCGGAAAAACCTCTGCTTTTCATCAAACCGTGTACTTTCGGGAGTTATCTGAATTTGTTTTAAAGGTTTCAATGGTAATTCAATTGTAACTGCTGACTCCACATTGTTCCCCTCCACCTGATAGACTAACCGCTCATAAGGTTCGCGATAGGGAGCATATGCCAGCGAGCCGCCATATCGTCCTGCATTGCAGATCACTACGTTACATAATAAAAGGCGAATATCAGTCTCCGCCAGGGCTTTAAAAGCAGACACGTCTTTATTAAAAGCCACAATAAATAATGTCTGGACAGAACTTTGCAAAAGAACTTGAACAGGGAGGTTCATGAAATCAAAACAGATTAACACGGCAAAGTCGCCCAATATTTCATTTTGAAAAATGTATATACCATTTCCCTCACGATATTTATAGTTATTTTTTAAAACCATCCTTTTCTCTTCGGGAGCAAGACTTAATTTAGTAATTTTTACCAAGGTTGCTCCTTTCCGGCAACGCAAGGAATATTTGCTTGGACATAAAAGGTTTCTGGGAGTAATCACGAATGCCTGGTTAATTAAATGACAACTTCTGTCGTTATCATCACACCATCCCGGTCCGTATTCCATTCCCCCGATAATAATAGCGCCTAATTTTTCTGCCCACTGTTCTAAGTTTGGTAAATACTTGCGCGGTACACAAAATTCCGGCAAAAGCACAAAATTTGCTCCTGACTTTAGCGCTACCTGAAATACTTTTTCTATTGACTCATAATGTTTTAGAGGATTTTTTATTCTAAAACGGCATTCCGGTATAAAATCGTCTTCATTAAAACATACCTGTCCAATGGTAACTTTTACTTTTTCAAGCATTTTCCTCAATCAAAATTTCCCTCACTTTCAACAAAAAGATCCAGATTAATCAGGATAACTTCTGGTAAACTATATTGCCAGGTGTACCTTTGTTTTATCTTCTCAAAATGAACTTCCAGTTGTTTTTTAAAATTTCCTAAGGTTCTAATTGGCTCTACTTCAATGGGTAAAAGTGGCAAATTTACGCCCCACTCCTCCGCAATTTTCTTGTAGTAAATATACCTGTAATTCAATGCACCGGCAATAAGGACAAGGAAACCAGTAGATGGGTAACGGGAAATGCGCAGCACTTTTTCAAGTGAATACCAGTTATTAAGCCGGGAAATTTTTTCTCCCCAGGTTCTAAAACTTCTGCCTGCAAGTATGCGTAAAAGCAGCATGGACAAAGAGTAACAAATATGATATTCCCGGTTTTCTTCATCATCAAATTGCAAATATGAAACAGGCGTAAGATACCATTCATAAGAAGGCCGTCTATGTTCGAGAATAAGCCTAATTTCATTATTAGATTGTTCTTCCTTCCGGAATTTCTGCCATTGATCAGGAGTTATAAAAATATTACCAGCGTTGATTTGAAAATTTTTTTCACTTTTGCCATCTTCAAGTTCCTTGCAGACAGCAAGCATTAGTTTTATAATTTCCATCTCGTTTAACCCGCGTTTATCCGGTAAAGTGTCAATATCACTTTTAGCATTTGTCTCAATCATCAATAACCAATCATCAAGCGATATCAGCATATCTTTTTTTTCGGAACAAAGTTTTATCCCCTCTGCCAGGGCAGGAGTAGCCTCCCATGCACCTATGGCATTTAAATAATAGAGGCGGGACAATATTATTTTAGCAGAATCAGCATTACTCTCTTTAAGTACACCCAGAAAATTCCTTACATCTTTTTTATCCAAAACCAGCGCTTCAATAGCAGCATCTACCAACTCATAATAACTTATTTCAACACTTATCAAATCAGTTAAATTTTTGAACTGTATTTCGTCAATTTCTTTAAAAACTTGTTCCCATAAATATTTGGGAAATAAATCTATTTGTGACAAGCCTAAGCGCATAATAAGCTTTGGCGAATCAGCAAGATTGAGCTCCTGGATAGTGCTCCAACACCACTTTAACCATTTTCCCCTCTCATCCAATTTATGCTTTTGACTATCAGCCCGGGACGGTTGTAGATTCCGTTTAACAAAATCTGCAGTTACAATAACCGCCAGGTTTTCCTTAATACTACCAGGTATATATTCAAATCTCTGAAATAAGTATACCTTACCTAGTTCTTCATTTTTCCAAGCATCTTTTTTGATCAATTCATGCAAATCCAAATCAAGTACGGTAGAAACCCATATGATCGCCAGCTTCTCATACCACAGAAGCTTTGCAGATTCGTTTGATCTATGCCAGTTCCAAAGTTTAATCCCTTTAGTTATTGCACTGATTATCTCTGGTCGAACTTTCGGTAAAACTCTTCGCCAGTTAGCAGCAACTGTATATAAAAACCTTACCCTCAGGAAAAAAGGATCCTTTCTCCATTCCTTACAGGGCTTCATTTTTGCCATTATTCTTTCAATCCGCATAGAAATGTCTCTTGGCGCACATTCCAGGAGAAAGATTACATAGGAATCTAAAACACCGGGTTTGAAAAAAAATCTATTAAATGACTTTTCCAGTACATTTGCAATATCTTTAAGCTCATTCTGGAAAGTTTCTTCTAATCCCCGTTCCTGCACTTCTCTACTCCATTTTCTCAGTCTCCAATCCGCAAAAGAAATGCGTGTTTCTGTTTTAATTTCTTCCTCAGTAAAATCTGATTCCAGCAAATCCCTGACTAATTCAAGGTATTCCCGTAGTTCATACCTATCCATAGCCTTCAATTGCTGATCTCCTATCTGAGATAATCGGTCAATAGCCCTGGTGCTTTTAGGGAGGCGGTCATTTTCGGTTACATAGGGACATTCTCCTTGGATCTCCAGGAGTTCTAAAATCTTTTCCTTCTCCTTGTCAGAAAGATCTTCTTTCTTGATAATATCCAATTTACTTTTAAGTTCATCGATATCAAGACGCGGTTTCATTTTCCGTTCAGAAAGTTTCAGGCCCTTGATATTTTTTATACATTCATCTAATTTTTTAAGACCTTCTATAACTACCTCTTTTGATGAAGATATAATAGTAAAATCATCAGTGTATCTGGTTATGTAGGTAGGAGTCCCCTGTCTTGTTTTCTCCTTGCAAAATTTCTCCATCTCTTTATCGACTTTTTCAGTAAGGACACAGTTAGCCAAAAATCCTGCTGATATTAAGCCTGTCGGCAAAAATTCTTCCGGCGAACCATTTTCCCCAAACATTTTTTCTTCTTTTATTAGTTCATAAAGCTCTTTAATGCCCTCCCTTTCATCAAGCTCAAAAGTACAAAGTTGTTTCAAGAGAATGATCCATTTTTTTGCGGTATCTATGCATTGATATTCATTGCATAGATTATTCAATCTTTGTTCCAAAACTTTATGTACATATTCTAATTTCAAGGTTGGATAAAATTTCTCTATATCAGCATTTCCGTAGTATGCTTTGCCTTCTTCTCTATCTTTTTTATTTTTAAAAACATCTCGAAATTGCTTCTCCTGCAGTTCCCTCCATCTCCTAAGACTCCATTGAAAACTTTCATAAATATCTTTATTGGAAAGATTAAGAAACATACGCTCATATTGGACATTGTTTTTGTTTTGGACCGGGTAATATACTCTGCGAAGTCGATTATTGCAACTCCAGGAAACCATCCACTCCAATTTTTGGTGTTCAGGAGAATTGGTAAAATTATGTGTATCAAACCATTCACCGATGGCAAGCATGACCGTTGCCCACGCGACCTGATCACGAAGAGCAATTTGAAACATTGGCCGGTACTGCATATTTCCATCTTCAGTGAGAGCCTTCGGGAAAAGGAATAATTTTATCGGGCTTGTTTTATAAACACATCTTCTAAAATCTCTTTGGATCTTCTCTAATTCCAGTTCTAAATTTACTCCAAACCTGTTTAACTCTACTGGATCATAGAAACCTGTATTCCTCAGATAAAAATTGCGTGCTTTTTTCCAGCCAAAGTAGAACCAAGATATTGGAAGCTCTTCTGGAGAAGGGATAACCTTCATGTAATCACTTCCTTGTTTTGATTCCTATATTCCTTCTTACACAAAACATGTTTCAACATCCCCTTTGCGAAAAATAGCATAAGGAAGCCAGTCTGTATCGACTGGCTTCCTTATCGTTGTTACCGCAGGAGCTGGAGGACTCCCTGGGGCTGCTGATTGGCCTGTGCTCTGCCGGCCCGCCGGCTTTCGCCGGCGCCTAGACTATATCTTCATCCCGCTGCCTTGCAGCGGGAGCCGGGTGCTTCGGGCGCCTCCAGGCGCCCTACGGGCTTCATCACCGTACCGTTGTGACGGCCTCAGGTGGTATGCCCTAGTCGTTGGACCTTCCCCAGCCTTTCGGCACAGGGGCTCGGCTGCTGGTTGCCCAATCCCTCCATTTTTCAAACCTTCACGTCTGCCGTTTCCGGCTGCGTTGTGGTATGAAGGGCTCTCAGGGTTTCCCAGCAATTCACCCGGTGATACTCCCGGAAGTTGCCCTCCGGGACGCCTGTGGTCCTTGCCCAAACTAAGCGGCCAGGACTTCAAGCATGGCCTGTGCGGCCTGCTGCAGGATGCTCATCTTGGTGTACTCCATCATTTCTTTGGCCATCGTCGCCACAACAGGTTTCCTTGTTGACCAGACTATATCTTCACCCGCAGCGCTCTTATTGAGCCTGTTCGGGGCCGGGCACTTCGAGCGCTTTTTGGCGCCCTACGGGCTTCATCACCATACCGCTTCGCGGCTGCAGGTGGTATGCCCTAGTCGTTGAACCTTCCCCAACCTTTCGGTACAGGGGCTTGGCTGCTGATTGCCCAATCCCTTCATTTTTCCAACCTTCACGTCTGCCGTTTCCGGCTGCGTTGTGGTATGAAGGGCTCTCAGGGTTTTCCAGCAATTCACCCGGTGATGCTCCTGACCGTTACCAGTCAGGACGACTGTGCCTTGACAGCCTAAGCTGCTTCGGCATAATCTACGTCGCGGATGCGGGATTCGGCAGCACTAAGGTTTTCGGCGGACGTTCCAAGGTTATTTATGGTGTGCTCCAAGCGGTTCTGGTAGGCACCTAACTTGGAACGCTCTGCAGACACAGTTTCAATAGCATTCTGAATAACTGTTATAGCAGCATTCGCAGCTGACTGTGTTGAAACGTTAATACCGGCTTTGGTGACGGCATCGGCAATTTTTTCATTCCCGCTGAATGTAGCTGCTGAAGCAGCATCCGTAGTAACACTTACAACGATTTTATCATTTACGCTGTCAAGGTCTGAAAGGGCTTTACCTGTATCCATTGTAATAGTAATACCTTGGTAATTGCCGGAACTTACAGTGAATGAAGTTGCTGTTTCATCGGTTATTGTCACTACTTGAGAAGTTGTGCCATCACTGACTGTAATGTTTTTACCAACAGCATCTGTACCTGTAGCAGAAGCTCCAGAAGTAAAACCGAAGGCTGTATCAATACCGGCTGTTGTAGTACCAGCTATAGTAATTTTAACTGAAGATGTTGAACCTGTAGTCGCAGATTGTATGGTTAACTTTGTTCCATCGTTTGAGACAGTACCTGCCGCTCCAATCGCAGTTTGTAAAGCATTTTGTAAATCTGTAATTGTTTTACCGGCGCCAGTTGCACTTTGCAAAGTAGTTTGATTCAAAGTATAATTTGTACCATCAATATTGACTGTTAACGTTGCATCCACTGAGATACCAGTCAAATCTGTAGTTGGAGCAGCAGCAGCACCAGTTAAACTTGCAGCTGTTGCTGCTGAACCAGCGCTATACTGAAAAGTTATTGTGGCGCCATCTACAACTTTAGCACCTAATGTATCCCCAAATGATGCCGTATCAATATCACCTTGCGTTGTCGCAGAAGCAGTAACTAAGTCTCTAGATACGCCCAGTGATTTTGCATCCATCGCATTAATATTGATGACCAAGGTTTGAGAGGCATTAGCGCCAATATGGAATGTAGCCTCCCCAAGACCAGTACTCTTAATCCCGCCGTTCAACAGAGTCTGAGTGTTAAACTCAGTATTATTGGCTATACGAGTGATCTCAATTGCCAGTTGGTCAACTTCTTTCTGGATTTCCGCACGGTCAACAGCTGTATTTGTGTCGTTGGCCGCCTGCACTGCTAGCTCGCGCATGCGCTGCAAAATGGAGTGGGTCTCATTGAGGGCACCCTCCGCCGTCTGAATCATTGAAATGGCATCCTGAGCATTTCTCTGCGCCTGATCCAGGCCGCGGATCTGACCACGCATTTTCTCGGATATTGCCAGCCCCGCCGCGTCGTCTCCGGCCCGGTTGATGCGCAGGCCCGACGACAGCTTCTCCAGCGACTTACTACTAATGGCGTTGTTGTTACTCAACTGACGATAAGTATTAAGCGCCGCGATGTTGTGGTTGATCCTCATATACATTCCTCCATGAATTTTATTTTCCACCGCTTCCGTGCGGTGCCGGCCGGGTCGGCCGCCCCCGACCGTTCTGATATATATATCGGCTTTTGCCGCGCCGGGGTTTAGGGGTGTTTTGCCCATATCCGGCAAAATTTTTCCGCAAGGTCATTTAAAGTTGACGGAGCCGGACACCTGACCGGTTTAAGATATAAGGCAGCGACAGGCAACTTCCCATGATTCACCCCGGAAGCTCCTTTTTTCTCTGGCCGGGCCAATAATTCAGTATCTATCCAAATATTCATTATGGTAAAATTATCTGTGAACTTCCAAAATATTTTTTACTGCCGTCACTGGTTGGTGGCCGTTCGCTGGCCAGGTTTATTGCGCTTCTGCCAAGCTCATTTTTAGTGCATACCGCAAGGCAACACCGGCAGAAGGAAAAGAGAGGTAACTTATTGGCTTTTTTGTCACCGGCGGACCATAAAGGGGGTAAAGTTTTTTTGTCGCTCAATATTGATCCATCGCTAATATTTAAATACATGTGGGAAGTTTTCAAAATTATCTGGCCGCTCTTTGCTTTTGTCATTGGATTGGACTTAATGAGCCGGTTAGTTAAAGGATGGGCTGTTAAAAGAAGCAGAGCCGGAAAGAGAAAAGACAACTCCCCTCCAGCCACGAAAGCCCTTGGTAAAAAGTTCAGCGACTACGACTTCCCCTGGCATGACCCGAAAGCCTGCCTTAGAAGCATTGATCAGATGTCCGGCCTTGAATTTGAGAAGTTTCTTATCCATCTTTATCAAAGATTGGGTTACCGGACGGTACTGACTCCGGAGCGGAAAGATCACGGCGCGGACATAATCATTACGGACCTGCAGGGAAGGAAATTTGCCGTCCAGGCGAAAAAATTGCAAGACAACCGGACGAGGGTTGGCGCCGGTGTCCTGGGTGAATTATTCAGGGGAATGCAGTGGTATAAGTGCGCCGGAGGAATAGTGGTCACAAATCAGTATTTCACTGACCAGGCGATTGAGGAGGCCAAGCGTTACAAGATCAACCTGTGGGACCGGCCGGCGTTAATTGAGCGGATTAAAAGAGCCGGACGGGGATTTTCGGGAACCGCCCGGCAGTTCTAACGGTTCCGGAATTTAAGGATAGGACGGGAACCATCCCCCCATTGCTTTAGAACCGCCCTTCTCGTTGCTCTTGCCAGCTTGATTCCACCTGTTGTAAACTGTAACCAGAACAAAAAGGAGCCTTGCCCGATGAACAAAGACCAGGTGGACCACGACCGCCTTTTCAAACAACTGCTGGAGACCTTTTTCGCCGAATTTATGGAGTTGTTTTTCCCCGAAGCCGCACAGGCCACCGACCTGGAATACGTCAAGTTTCTGCAGCAAGAACTTTTCACCGATATTACGGCCGGTGAAAAGCACCGGGCGGACATCATCGTTGAAACCAGGCTTAAAGATGAACCCGGGCTGATCCTGGTCCATGTGGAACCACAGTCATACATCCAAAAAGAATTCAATGAGCGGATGTTCATCTACTTTAGCCGGCTGTACGAAAAGTACCGGCGGAAAATACTGCCCGTTGCCGTATTTACCTACGACCATATCCGCAACGAGCCGGACAGCTTTGAGATCGGCTTTTCTTTCCTGGACGTGCTGCGCTTTCACTTCTACAAGCTGGAGCTGAAAAAACTGCACTGGCGGGACTACATCCGTAGCGACAACCCCGTAGCCGCAGCTCTTTTGAGCAAGATGGGCTTTCGCCCGGAAGAGAGGGTGCAGGTAAAACTGGAGTTCATGCGCATGCTGGCCCGGATGAAGCTGGACCCGGCGCGGACGGAATTGATCGGCGGCTTTTTTGAAACCTACCTGAAGCTGAACCGGCAGGAGGAAGAAGAATTCTACCGGGAACTGGGTAAAATTGACAAGAAAGAGGTGGAGTTGATCATGCAAATTACTACAAGCTGGCATGAAAAAGGCCGCATGGAAGGCAGGCTGGAAGGCAGGCTGGAAGGCAGGCTGGAAGGCAGGCTGGAAGGCGAAGCCAGGGGCAAGGTTGAAAAAGCGCAGGAGATAATATGCGAGTATTTAAAGGTCAGGTTCGGGCTGGACACCTCCGGCATCCGGGAAAAAGTGCGGCAACTGACTGATCAGGAGGTGCTGGACCGCCTTTTGAAGGAGCTTTTTGCCGCAAACTCGGCAGAAGAAGCGCGAGAAGTCCTCCGGAGCGCTGCGGGCGAGGCGCTTCAGTAGCTGACGCGCCGGAGTCCTGTTTTCGGCATAAACAAGAATATTGGTATTCACCAGCACTTTAGCGCTCATAAAGTTCCTCCCGCCGCCACCGCCGCCCCCAATCCTGTTTGCCCTTTTTGAGCCGGCTGAAAATAAATTATTTTTCCCGCTCCCAGCTGCAGGCCTGGTTTGCTGTCACGTGACAGGGGACGGTTCTCTGTCACGTCTTTTAGGGGCAAAATAAATAAAGCCGCTCTGAAAAGCAGGCTTTTACTTGAGCAAATCATTTAAAATCTGCCTGGCCAGGGGCTGGAAGTCCAGGTAGACTAACAAGGTTTTTTATAAAGTCATAGGTCAATTCCAAAGAGTGCAGGTAATTATAGGTTGAGCATTATGGGGATCCGGGCTTTGAGTTCGTTGATTAGCTGGTACAAATCAGGCAAATTTTCTTGCAGGATAGAATAAACCTTTTTACTGTCCACATCCCAGTAGCGATGCACCAGCCTGTTCCGGAAACCAGTCATGGCAAACAATTTTGGTAAAAAATCCTGAGAGAAAAGACCATTCTCGCCCATAATCCGGAAGGTATCGGCATAGTCTTCAGGAACACGCAACCGGTTTTTTGCAATAATATGGTTGCAGATATCGATTGCCGCTTCGATACAGATTACCAGGTGGTATTTGGCACTGGCTACCTTGTGGGGATCGGCCACGAACTCCTCTTCTTTTAAGGCGGCCAGTTCTTCAAGCCTTTTCACCCCCTGCAGGTACTCGGACAGGATGGATTTCATTCTATCGCCGTTAAATTTCAAGTCCCAACACTTCCTTTAGGTAACGGTTCCGGTAAGGGGCAAAATCAAAATAAGAAACCAGGGTATGGGATAGAAAATCAGCGTAAACCTCTTCATCCCGGCAAAAGAGCAGGCGGCCGTTTTTCAATACGCTGTAGCGAAAAGGTTGAGGTGATAGATTTAGTACCCGGACATCCACTGGCACACCAGCAACTTTTTCCAAGAGCATTTCCATTTTTAGCTCGTATTCTAGTGCCTTGTCTTTTACCGCAGGGCAGGAATGGTCGACAAACAGCGCCAGGTCAATATCTCCAAAATCTCCCTCGTCCAAAAAGGAACCGTGGACAAAGGCAAAGATGATTTCCGGCATTTTATCCAACTGCCCAGCAATCCTGGCGATCATCAGTTCTTTTTGCCCTTTGTCCAGTAAAAGCCTTCTGGCTCTCCGCATAATATCCCAGCTCCTTAGTTTGTGACAGGTGACGGTTCTTTGTCACGTTTTTTTAAGGGTAAAATATAGCCCCACGAAAACAGGCCTTACTAAAGCAAATCATTTAAAATCTGCCTGGCCAGGGGCTGGAAATCCAAATAGACCAGCCAGGTTTTTTCTATAAAGTCATATGTCTCTTCGTCATCCCTGGACACAAGCAAAATGCCCCGCGACACGTGATAACAAAACCCGTTGCCTGCCTGGTTTAAGGCGTGCATGTCCACGGGCACGTGTAGCAGTGAGGTCAGTTCCACAGAGAGTTCCAGGGTTAAATCAAACATGGTTTCCAGGGCAAGCTGAGGGTCAAAATAAACGCCGATATCAATATCGCGGCAGGGAAGTTCATCTATAAAAGAGCCGTGCAAAAAGGCAAAGCGTATTTGAGTATCTCTTTTGTCCAAACTCCATTTCATCCAACAATTCCACATCATCATCTATATGTTCTTTCCGGCAGTCAGAATCATGCTCCATTCCTAGCGTCACCCCCATATGCTGCGGCCAGGCTGAGCACTTCTTTCAGAAATAGCTCCACGTCAGTCAAATCCTTACGCATTATTTGCAGCATTCTATTATCATCGATCTTGCTCTATCCAAAAGCAACGCTCCCCTCCTCAATAAATTATACTCTAGATCTCCAGGTTCTGGCAACAACCACGGTGGATTGTGTGACAAGGGACGGTTCTTTGACACATTCTTGTTTTAATGTTATAGTTTTGATAGCAAAAAAATGCTAAAGATACAGTCTCTTGAGGGGAGTGCCTATGCCGAGACAAATAAGAAGGCCCAGTAAAAGCAAGGTCTACCATATAATGATCAGGGGTAATGAGAAGAAGAAGATCTTTCAGGACGATGATGACCGCACAAAATTTATAGATATCTTATGGAATAAGCAAGAAGAAAAAAACTTCGTAATCTATGCCTACTGCCTAATGGAAAACCATGTACACCTGATTATCGGCGAGGGCGATGAATCTGTGTCCAAGATAATGCAAAGAATTAATACAAGCTATGCATATTACTTCAATAAAAAGTACCAGCGCACCGGCCACCTGTTTCAGGACCGGTTTAAAAGTCAGGCCATTGAAAGCGATGATTATTTACTAGCATCTATTCGATACGTGCATAATAACCCTGTAAAAGCAAAAATCGTAACCGACCCCTCGTCTTACAAGTGGAGCAGTTACAATTTATACATAAATAAAGATAGTCCGGGAAACAGAAAAATAGCAAAGGATTTTATCCTCGGAATGTTTTCTGCAAACAGGCACAACGCAATAGAATTATTCAAATCTTACACAAAACAGGATAACAGGGATGTTTTCATAGACCACGAAGATATTGTGGAAAAAGAAAAAATAATGCTTGATGAGAAAGGCGCCAAAGCATTTATCGAAAACTATTTAAAAAATAGCGGGGAAGGAGATTTAACTGCCCTTTTGAAAAACAAGAATTTGCGAGATGAACTGATTTGCGAACTCAGGAGTAAAACAAGCCTGTCAGTACGGCAAATCGCCGGTATTTTGGGAGTTGGCAGGGGAGTAGTACAAAGAGTCAAGGGCTATAGCGGCTCAATTTCAAATTGCTGAAGTCAGCGTGACAAAGAACCGTCCCCTAAAATTGCTGTCAGGCGTAGCCGTTTAAGTTCCTTCCCCTGTTTTCCCTCAGTTCGTCAAGCCAGGCTAAAGCCTCCTCCAGGGTAAGCTCGCGCTCGGCGCCGGTGCGCCGGTCGCGCATCCTGATCCGCGGCCTGCCCCCCCGCCTAACCGAAAACTCCAGCGGCTTGTGATATAATTCTGCCGCCTTGCGCATCAGCTCTACCGCCCTGTTCAGCTCGCCGGCCAGGCGGCGCATGGCCAGATCCTCGCCCTGCAGCAGGGCTTCCTCCACGGGAGGCTTCAGGCGGCTTGCGTCGGGCATCCTGGCCGCTTCCTGCATCACCTGGGCCTGCAGCCCCCCGGCACCGATCTTCATAGTACCCCTTCTTTCAAATTAAAGGCCGTAAGTGATTAGCGCTGCGCAAGTAGAACTGCTCTCCCCTTGCCGGGCCAAAAGTGTGACAGAGAACCGTCCCCTGTCACTAGGTTAGGAAATTCACCAGGGAAGGCAGGATGATCCGGGCGCCGGTGCTTAAGGCGGCCTGGTAGACGTTTTCCTGCATGCTGAAGTCGGTGACTACCTTGGCCAGGTCCACGTCATTAAGCTTGGAAAGCAGGGCTTCGTAATTGGTTCTTTCCCCGCCGGACTGGGAAGTGGCCGTTTCCAGCCGGTTGGCCTTTGCCCCCAGGGAGGCCCGCAGGTTCAAGATGCCGTTTATTACCCGGTCGAGCTCGCCCAGGTCGGTATTGCTTACCGCCTGCGTGTCACCGCTGCGCAGGTGCGCCCGCAGGTTGTTTAAAACGGTGAAAATGCCGTTGTCCCCGGCGGCGGAAGTATCCCCGAATACCTTCTTGCCGTCTATATTGACGATCATCTCCACCTTCTGGCTGATCTCCCACTTCAGCTCACCCTCCTTACCCTCGTTGCCTTTATATTCCCCATCTGACTCGAAAGGTTTGGTGGTGGTCTTCGTCCCGCCGAAGATATAGCGGCCGGCAAAGTTGGTGTTGGCCAGCTGCACGATGTTGTCGAAGATATTGTCTATTTCCTGGGCGATGGCTTCGCGGCTGGTCTGGTCGAGGGTGCCGTTGGCCCCGTACACCGCCTGCTCCCTGGCCCGCTGGAGGGCATCGGTGACGTTGCCCAGGGTGCTCTCGGTGGTCTCAATCCAGTTCTTGGCGTCGCTGATGTTTTGTTCGTACTGGTCGTGCTGCTTTAAAACGGAGTTCAGGGTCACCACCCTGGTGGCAATCATCGGGTCGTCAGAGGTTTTGGACACCACGTGCAGGGAGGACATCTGGTCCTGCAGCTTCTGCAGCCTGTTCAGGTTCGCCGCCAGGTTGTTTAAAACCGTCTGGGCAATCATTTTGTTAGTCACTCGCATGTTGCTTGCTGCACCTCCTAAACGGCCATCCGGTTAATCAGCGTGTCCAGCATCTCATCCAGAACGGTTATCACCCGGGCGGCACCCTGGTAGGCATACTGGTACTGGATCAGGCTGGTCATTTCCTCGTCCATGGATACGCCGGATATGGACTCTCTGCGGCTGCTAAGCTGATCCACCAGGGCCTGCTGGTTTTCGGCCATCCGGCTGCTTTCCTGGGTGTCCACCCCCAGCCGGGCGGTAAGGTTTTTGTAAAAATTGCCGAAGGTTATGCCGCCCAGCCCGGCGATACTCTTGTTCTGAAGCTGGGCTATGAGCAAGGCGTTGGAGCCGTCGCCCGGCGCGTCGCAGGCTCCGTCCCCGTCAGCATCGCCGGTTGAAGCCGCGGCCACCTTGTTCAGGTCGTTTATAATGTCGCTGTTGACGGCTATATTGGAGGCTCCTGTGCCGGTAAAATAATTCAATCCGCTGGAGCCGTCCAGGCCATAACCTGCCGAGTGCAGGCCGTTTATTTCGGTTATAAGCGTCGAAGCCAGCCTGTCCAGGTCGTCCGCGTAGCCCTGCAGCTTGTTCTTGTTCAAGACGTCCTTGATCCCCTGCAGCTGACCGCTCGTAATCTGGTCGTAAGGGCTTTGATCCCACGGCTGCGGGGGGGTCCAGCCGGTAATCGGTTCTATGGCGGAATAGTCCGTTCCGTCAACCAGGTTGAACGTGCCTATGTCCACTCTGATCGACCCGTCGGCATTTTCAGCAACTTCAAAGTTGGTCAGCCTGGCCAGCTCGTCCAGGAGCAAATCCCGCCTGTCCAGCAGGTCGTTGGGCTGGTCGCCGGCAACTTTTATGTTGACGATTTGCTTGTTCAGGTCTGCGATCTGCCTGGCCTTGGAATTTATGTCGTTGATACAGATGTTGGCCAGCTCGCGCTGGTTGGTTTTGACGGTTTCCAGCATCTGGTACATATGGTTGAGCCCGTTGGCCAGGGAAACGGAATTCTGCACCAGGGCGGCCCGGATGGGCGAGTTTTCGGCGTTTTTGCTGAGCTCCTGCCAGCTGTTCCAGAAGTTGGACAAAAGTGTGTTCAGGCCGGTATCGGACGGCTCCATGAAGATGGTCTCCACTTCGCTCAGGGCGTCCCGCTGGGTTTCCCAGTTGCCCAGGGAACCGGTCTCCGTACGGATTTGGCCGTCCAGGAAGCCGTCCCGGATCCTTTCGATATGCTCGACCGTAACGCCGGTGCCCACCTGCAGGGCCGCCACGGGCTTCCCCCGGGAAGGCATGGTGTAGGGATCGCTGGCGGCCAGCACCGGCCTCTGCCTGGTAAAGCCGGGCGTATTGGCGTTGGCCACGTTGTGGCCGCTCACCTCCATCCCGGTCTGCCCCGCAGCCAGCCCCCGGCGGGATATTTCAAGGCTAAAAAAAGTGGATGGCAACATCAACCACCTCTTGCAATAAATTGGTTAAACGCTTTTATTTAAAACGGGGTTAAGCTGCAGCCCGCCGTGCAGTTCGCCTTTTTCGCCGTAGCACCTGCCGGCCGCGCCGGAACTAAGGATCTGGATCAGCTTTTCATTTATTTTTAGAATTTTTCTTACAAGCAGCGCGCAAAAGGAGTTAATTTCTTTTAAGTTTTCTATCTTATGCCGCAGGTCCGCGCATGCTTCCTGCAGCGAAGGCCTCAATTCAGCAGGAGCATATGGCAAAAGGTCATTTAAAGATGCGCCGCTTTTAATGTTCAGGCTGCCTTCCAGGGCATGCTGGATTAAAAGGCGCTCTTCCTCCAGTTTTTTTAACTGCGCCGCAAAAACCTCCTGCTCCGCCGTAATACTGCGCACCCGGGCCAAATCGTTTTCCTTCAAAGCCTCAATTTGAGCTTCGCCGGCAGCCAGGCAGCGGCCGAGCACCTCTCCCTGCGCCAGCAAACACCTGTAAAGCTCTTCAAACAAGCTGCCAGCAGCCATACACACTTACCGCCTTAAATTTTTTTATCCAGAGCCTTTTCTTCCAGAATGCCGGCGGCAATCCTCCCGGCATCCGGCTTATAAGAGCCTTCATTAACTCTCCGCCGCAAAGACTCCACCAGGTCCTTCCGCACCTCCGGAAGCTCCGCCAGGGCGGACAGATAAAACCGCATCTTTTTTGCGGCCGGGGAAATTTCCAGGCTATCTGAAACCGGTGCGGCGCCCCGCCCGGCATCTGCCTTTTTACTTTTAAGCTGGCCGGCGTACGCGCGCAGAACATCGGTAACGCCGGTACCGTTTACTTTCATCTGGCATCACCCTGTAAAAAAACCTTGCTAAAAAAGTATCGACAGGACCGGGGCCCAACTTTAGAGCATGGAAATAATTTCAGGAGCAATCTGCGGCAAAGGCACAATCCGGTCGACCACGCCGGCCTCAATGGCGGCGCGCGGCATTCCGAAAACAACGCAGGTGCTCTCGTCTTCGGCAATGGTCCGCCCGTTGCGCAGCTTGATTTCTTTCATCCCTTCCGTGCCGTCGCGGCCCATCCCGGTCATCACCACGCCGATCACGGCATCGCCGAACACTTGCGCCGCCGAGGTCATCACGCCGTCCACCGACGGGCGGAAGCCTCCCGGCGGCAGGGGCCTGCTTCCTTTGTCCAGCGCTACCGTGGCGCCGCCCGGCCCGCCGCGAAAAATCAAATCATAACCCGCCGGGGCCACCAGAACCCGGCCCGGAGCTACGGCATCCCCGGATTCGGCGTGGGTAACGGGCAACCGGGCGCGCCTGGCCAGATGTTCCGCCAGAGGCCTGGAAAAACCCGCCGGGATGTGCTGCACGACCACCACGGCGGCGGGAAAGTCTTTCGGCAGGGCGGGAATGACGGTCTGGAGGGCGGCGGGCCCCCCCGTAGAGGTCCCTATCACCACCAGGCGTGCCCTGCCGGACCGGGCCGCAGAAGTCATAACAGCAGGAGCGGCCCGTGCTGCCAAAGTTCTCCGGGCCGCCCTGGCCTTGTAAAGGGCCGCAGCTTTTATTTTCCTGGCCAGCTCCGTCACCATCGGCTCCAGGGCCGGCGGGCTGGCCGGCTTCGTGACAAAGTCAAAGGCGCCAAGCGCCAGGGCTTCTATGGTGGCCCTGGCCCCCGTATAAGTCTGGGTGCTGAACATGATCACCGGCAGTGGGCACTCCCGCATTATCCGGCGCAGGGCCGAAAGGCCGTCCAGCACCGGCATCTCAACGTCCATGGTTACCACGTCGGGCTTGAGCGCCGCGATTTTGGAAAGGGCGTCGCTGCCGTTTACGGCCGTTCCCACCACCTGGAGGTCCGGAAAGCTGCCCAGCAGCCTGGTGACCAGTTGCCTTATCAGGGCGGAATCATCAACAACCAGTACCTTAACCGGCGGCATAGGCTGCCTCCTCGAAGCCGATTTCCTGCAACAGACCCCGCACATCCACAATCAGGGCCACCTGGCCGTCCCCCAGGATGGTGGCGCCGGAAATGCACGGCACCTTGCCCAGGTAGTCCCCGAGGGACTTGATAACTATTTCCAGTTCGCCCACCAGCCTGTCTACAATAACGCCCACCTTTTTCTCTCCAACGCCGAGCACCACGATAAACAGGCGGGCCTCTTCGCCGCAGCTTTCCACGCCGAATATTTCGGAAAGGCGTACCAGGGGCAGGATATTACCCCTGACCAGGATGACCTCGCTGTGCTTCACCTTTTTAATTTCTGAAACCTGGGCGCTTATAGTCTCCACCACGTTGGCAAGAGGGAAGGCGTACTGCTCGTTCCCCAGCCCCACCATTAGGGCCCGGATGATGGCCAGGGTCAAAGGCAGTTTAATCGTAAAGGTGGTCCCAGCCCCTACCGTACTGGCAACCTCCACAGTCCCGTTAATCTGCTCAATCTGGGTGCGGACGACGTCCATGCCTACGCCGCGCCCGGACAGGTCGCTTACCTCAGCAGCGGTAGAAAAGCCGGGCATAAAGATCAGGTTCATGGCTTCCCGGTCGTTCATCCGCTCCGCCGCCTCCCGGTCCAAAAGGCCTTTTTCCAGCGCCTTGGCGCGCAGGCGGGCCGGGTCGATGCCCCTGCCGTCGTCCTGGACGGTGATGATAATGTGGTTCTCCATATATGAAGCCTTAAGTTTAAGGGTGCCGGCCCTTGGCTTGCCCATCGCGGCCCTTTCTTCAGGCCCTTCAATGCCGTGATCTACCGCGTTCCGGATCAGGTGGATGAGGGGATCGCCGATAACTTCGATGATGTTCCGGTCCAGTTCGGTTTCGTGCCCCTCCACAATGAAGTTGATTTCCTTGCCCATCTTCTGGGCCAGGTCGCGCACCATGCGCGGAAACCGGTTGAACACCTGGGCTACGGGGAGCATCCTGGCCTTCATGATTTGTTCCTGAAGGTCGCTGGTCACCTGGCCAAGGTGAGCCGAAATTTCGTTTAAATTTTCAACCAGTTGGGCTGAGCCGGCGCCAAAGCGGCCTTCGAAAATCTCTGCAAAGCGGTTCAGCCTGGTCCGGTCGATAACCAGTTCGCCGACAAGATTCATCAGCGTGTCCAGCCTCTGCACGTCAACCCGCACGGTCTGCACCAGCTTGACTTCGGCCTGCTCCCCCTTTGCCGCCTGTTCCGGCTTATTGTTCTGAGATTCGGCAGCAAACTGTTTCGGGGCACCGGACTCGGCCTTTAAAACCACCCTTTCCAGTTCGGCCTCTGCCACTTCCGATACGGTCAATAAAAGATTCCGCACCCGGCCGGGGTCCTCTTTGGTCAGCAGGACTACCCTGAATGCAAAATCAAACCTGCCTTCCTGCAGATCTTCGGCCGGCGGCTCGCATTTGATCACTTCGCCGACCTGGGAAAGCGTTTCAAACAGCAAAAAGGCCCGCGCCGATTTCATCTGGCAGCCGCGATCCAGTTCCACGCGCACCCAGTAAGCCTGAAACCCTTTTACTTCCGCTTCGCGGATAACTTCCTCCTCAACATCCTGGAGTTCTCCGCTTATACCGCCCTCCACCCGGCCGGCCTGGTCCGGCCCGGCCTCCGCCGTTTCGCCGGACGGCGCGCCCAGTTCCTGGCATTGCCTCAGCTTCTCAATCACGCCTTCCACATCGACGGCAACTTCTTTGCCCAAAACCTCGTCCCTTAGCGCCTGCAGGGTGTCCAGGGCCAGAAATAGCGTATCCACCAGCGGGGCGGACACCGGGAGGAGCCCTTTCCGCATCTGGTCAAAGAGGTTTTCCATTTCATGGGTGAGGGAAGCCATTTTTTCATAGCCCATAACCGCAGAAGAACCTTTTATGGTATGAGCGGCGCGAAAAATTTCCTGGAGAGCCTCCTCGCTTCCCCCCTCCCTCTCAAGCACCAGGATGTTTTCATTCAGGCACTGGATCTTTTCCTCCAGCTCATCCAGGAATACGCCAATTTCCGCCTCAGAAAACATTATGACGCCACCCCTAAGCCGTTTCTAATACAAACCCGTTCAGCTCGCTTTTTTCCTGCTCGTAAAGTATTTTGTCCAGGTTGAGCAGGATGATCAGCCTGCTGTCCAGAATGGCAATGCCCCTCAGGTAAGCCGCGCTGATGCCGTGGATCATCGGCGGGGGCGGCTCAATGCTGTCGGCCGGCACGCGCAAAACCTCGGATACCGCGTCGACAATCATGCCAATGGTATTCCCGCCAACGTCCACAATGATAATCCTGCTGGCGCCCGTCCTTTCAGAAACCTCCAGGTTAAACCTCTTGCACAGGTCGATCACCGGAATGATCTTGCCCCGCAAATTTATGACCCCTTCTACAAAATCAGGAGTGCGGGGGACTCTGGTGATAGTTTCCATCCTGATGATCTCATAAACCGAAGCTATGCCTATTCCGTATGTCTGTTCGGCAAGCTGAAATACGACCAATTGTTCTTCCCTGCTGCCTGCCTCTTTTTCTTCATTAGCCATTACAGTCGCCTCCCTGGTTTATTTTTACGGCTTAACCGCCATTGGTTCGGCCGTTTCGTACTTGCTCCTCAAAATGACCAGATCCACCCGCCTGTTTTGCTGGCGGTGCTCCGCCGAATCGTTGGGCATTCGCGGCCTGAACTCGCCGTAACCCGTAGCCGAAAGGCGCTCGGGCGGGAAGTTCAACTTATGGATGAGCTCCTGCACCACGCTGGTGGCCCTGGCCACGGAAAGCTCCCAGTTGGAAGGGAATTCCCTGGTATTGATGGGCAGGTTGTCAGTATGGCCCTCCACCCTGATGTAGTTTGGAGCTTTTAGCAATATCTTCCCAATCTTGCCCACCGTTTCCTGCGCTTCCGGTGTCAGTCTGGCCGAGCCCAGGGGGAAAAGGGCTACGTCCAGAAAGCTCAAGACCAGGCCCCGCTCTTCCAGGTTAACGCTTACCCTCCCGGTCAGCCCGTTTTGCTCAATGTACTCCTGCAGTTCTCTCCTTAAACTCTCCAGATCGGCTGCCTCGGCCGCAGCCTGGCCCAGGTCCGCGGGCAGCGAACTGCCGGATACACCCGGCGCCAGGGAGGCGCCCGGCTCGGTCATGACCGACTGCCCGCCCCCCATGGCACTGGCCAGGGACATGGCAATAGCCTTAAATTTTCTGGCGTTAATGCTGCTTAAGGAATACATCACCACAAAAAAGATCATCAGCAGGGTGATTAAATCCGAATACGTAAGCAGCCATCTTTCGTGGCCGGCCTTGCCGGACTTTTGCGACTGCCCCTGTTTTTTCCTTATCATTTACTCTTCTTCCTTTTCCTGCCCTTCCTCTTCCTTGAAGCGCCCTTTGGGTTTTAAAAAGGCGGTCAGCCTTTCCCGGATTAAAATGGGGTTGTAGCCGGCCTGGATGGACATAATTCCTTCCAGCATCATTTCCCGCAGCATGATTTCCTTCTTGCTCATATTTTTTAGCTTGTCGGCAATTGGGAGCCAAAATACGTTAGCCGACCCGACACCGTACAGGGTGGCAATGAAGGCCAGGGCAATTGAAGGGCCGAGGGTTTCGGGGCTTTCCAGGTTGCTTAATACGTGCACCAGCCCCATCACCGTACCCAGGATGCCCATGGTCGGCGCATACCCGCCGGCCGCCTCAAAAATACTGGCGCTGCTGTGGTGGCGCTCCTGAATGGCGTACATCTCCGTCTCCATAATCCGGCGGACCAGCTCCGGATCGGTGCCGTCCACCACCAGTTGTATTCCCTTGCGCATAAAGGCGTCGCCGATCTGGGGAAGCTGGTTTTCCAGGTACAGCAATCCCTCCCGGCGCACCTTGTCGGCCAGGCCGACTATTTGCTCGATTAAAGCCACCTCATCCGGCAGTTTCTGAAACAAAATAACTTTGAACAACCTGGGCACGGCTGCCAGTTCGTTAAAAGAAAAACTCACAATGGTCGCCCCAATGGTACCTCCGAAAACAATTAAAGCAGCGGTTGGCTTTAGAAGCGCCATAATGTGCCCGCCGTCCAGAACAAAGGCTGCTACAAGAGAAACCACAGCAATTGCAAGACCTACAAGTGAGGTTAATTCCACTCTGTGACCCCTTCCGTCGGCAAAAGTAAGAGCAAAATTTTTATACTTTTTTCGACAGGCACCTAAAATATTCCTTTATAACTGGAGAAATTTTCTTTTAACAGACACTCTTTTTAAATATTCGTCGGCTCTTCAGCCCTTTTTATTAACACCTTTTAACTTTAAAAATTGCAAAAAAAAAATAAGCCGTTAAAACGGCCCTGGTTACGCTTGTTATTCCTGCCCTTTCAGCTTTGCTTCCACCCGCCGGGCCCAAACCGCATCTATCTCGGCCTCTACAGTTATTCCGCCGTTGCCGTGCTCCTCCCTCAAAACCCTGCCCTTTTCGTGCAGCACGGGCAAGAGGCCGCTTTTCCGGTACGGGATAAAAAAGCTTGCCTTGATCCGCCTGCCCGGCAGGGCCCGGGCAATGGCCGCCAGCAGGTCCTCCATTCCCCATCCCTTCAGGGCGGAAACGGCCACTGCCGGAGGGGAGCTTTTCTCCCTAAAAAACTTTGCGTCCGGCAGGAGGTCGGCTTTATTATAAACCATAACCAGCGGCTTTCCTGCCGCTCCAAGGGACGCCAGAACCTCATTTACCGCCCCGATCTGCTCTTCCATGTAGGGGTGGGAAGCGTCTACTACATGCAAAAGAAGGTCGGCCTCCATTACCTCCTCCAGGGTGGCTCTGAAAGCCGCCACCAGGTGGTGGGGGAGGTTCTGGATAAATCCGACGGTGTCGGTTAAAAGAATAGTTTCGTTGTCCGGCAGGACCACCCGGCGGGTTACGGGGTCCAGGGTGGCGAAAAGCTTGTCTTCCACCAGCACGTCGGCACCGGTCAGCTTTTTAAGAAGGGTTGACTTGCCGGCATTGGTGTACCCAACGATGGCCACCAGGGGAAAGGGGACCTCTTTTCTATTCCGGCGCAGCAGGTCTCGGCGCTCTCTTACTTCTTTTATTTCTTTTTTAAGCGCCGCTATCCGCCGGCGGACCCGCCTGCGATCCATCTCCAGCTTTGTCTCGCCGGGCCCCCTGGTGCCGATGCCGCCCCCAAGCCTGGACAACTGGCCGCCAAGGCCGGTCAGGCGGGGAAGGAGATAGCTGAGCTGGGCCAGTTCCACCTGCAGCCTGCCCTCCCTGGTCCTGGCCCGGCGGGCGAATATGTCGAGGATGAGCTGGGTGCGATCGATTACCTTAGCTCCGGTAATCTCCTCCAGATTCCGGGCCTGGGCCGGCGTAAGCTCGCGGTCGAAAATAACCAGGCCGGCGCCGGAATTCCGGCACAGCGCGGCTATTTCAGAAGCTTTGCCCCGGCCAAGCAAAGTGGCCGGGTCCGGCCTGTCCCTCTTCTGGATAAACTGATGCACGGCGTCGGCCCCGGCGGTATCGGCCAGCCTGGCCAGTTCCTGCATGGAATAGGCGGATTGCCAGGTTTCATCCCCCGGCAGCTCAACCCCGACCAAAACGGCCTTTTCCCGGCCGTTTTCCGGCCTGTGTTCCAAAAGGCTCTCTCCTTTTGCCAAAAATTCCGGCCGCATAAATAACGCCGGCCCTTTACACCTTCACCAGCTCGTACTGCCTGGTGCCCAGGCCGATTTCTTCGGCGTAGGCAAGCTGGCGGCTCCAGTCTATTTCCGGGTGAAGGGCGCGAAATTTATCCGCCGCGCCCGCTTTACCCTCCAAACGGCTGCCGGGCAGCACCGCCGCCTGGTTAACCAGATCGACGCAGGCCTGATCAATGGCAACCGGGTCGCGGGAGGCCAGGATGCCGATGTCCCTGACCAGGGGGGCATCGCTCCAGCCATAGCAGTCGCAGTCGGGCGAAACATTGGTGATAAAGCTGATAAAGCCGTACTTGCCGTTCTTGTTCTTCAGCGCCCCCTCAACATACTCCACAATTTTTTCCTGTGCGGTGCCCGGCTCGGTTTTCCAGTTGACGCTGATTGCATGCACCGGGCAGGTGACGGTGCATTCCCCGCAGCCAATGCACTTGTTTTCATCGACCACCGATACCCTGCCCCTTACCCCAATGGCCTGCGCCGGACACCACTGGCTGCACCTTTCACAGCCGGTACACTTTTCCGGGTTTACCGAGGGCAGGACGTCGGAGTGCATCATCTGCTTGCCGCTCCTGGAACCCAGGCCCATGCCCACGTTTTTCAGGGCGCCCCCGAAGCCGGTCAGCTCGTGGCCCTTAAAGTGGGTGACGGCAATCAGGGCGTCGGCATGATAGGCCGCCGAACCGATTTTAACTTCCTTGAAGTGCTTCCGGTTCACTTCAACCGTTACATAATCTTTGCCCGTAAGCCCGTCGGCAATTATCAGCGGGGCATCCACCACGGCGTAGGCAAACCCGTTCTCAATGGCAGTCTGCAGGTGCTCCACGGCATTCGAGCGGCTTCCCACATACAGGGTATTGGCATCGGTAAGAAAGGGCAGGCCGCCCAGGCCTTTCACCCGGTTGACAATCCGGCGCAAAAACTGGGGGCGGACGTAACCGGTGTTACCCCTCTCGCCGAAATGCAGCTTTATTGCCACAAGGTCCTTCGGCTTGATCAGTTCCGGCAGACCGGCCTTTTCAAACAATTGTTCCGCCTTGTCCAGCAGGCTTTTCTTGTGGCCTGCCCGCATGTCGGCAAAGAATACTTTTGAAGCCATTTTAAGCAATTACCTCCTTACAGGGGGCAGCCCCCCTTTGGTAAAAGGCTGGCAAAGGCTCAGGCAGGCTGCCCCGCCTGAGCAGATGACCGGCTCTGGAAGGTCAGGCTGCCGGTAGCCTTATCCACCGTCACCAGGATGCTGTCTCCCTGGGCATGCTTTCCTTCCAGAATGTGCACGGAAAGAGGATTCTCCAGGCGGCGCTGGATGGCCCGCTTCAGGGGACGGGCCCCGTACACCGGGTCGAACCCTTCTTCCGCCAGGAGCGCCTTGACCTCCGGAGTCACCTCCAGGGTCAGGCCCAGTTTGGCCAGCCTCGCCTTAAGCAGGTTCAGCTGGATATCCACAATCTTGATGAGCTCTTCCTTGCCCAGATTGTTGAATATCACCACCTCGTCAATGCGGTTCAAAAACTCGGGACGGAAGCTGGCCTTCAGCTCGTCCATTACCCGCGCTTCCAGCTCGGCCCGGTTTTTCAAATTAATCTCCCGGAACCAGTGGCTGCCCAGGTTGGAGGTCATGATCACCACCGTGTTTTTGAAGTCCACCGTGCGGCCGTGCCCGTCGGTAAGGCGGCCGTCGTCCAGGAGTTGCAGCAGGATGTTGAACACGTCCGGGTGGGCCTTTTCTATCTCGTCAAAGAGAATTACCGCATAGGGCCGGCGCCTTACAGCCTCGGTGAGCTGCCCGCCCTCGTCGTAGCCCACGTAGCCCGGCGGGGCGCCGATGAGACGGGAGACGGCGTGCTTCTCCATGTACTCGCTCATGTCGAAACGGAGCATGGCCCGCTCGTCGTTGAAGAGGAAGTGCGCCAGGGCCCTGGCCAGCTCGGTCTTACCCACGCCGGTGGGCCCCAGGAAGATGAAGGAACCCATGGGCCGGTTCGGGTCGGCCACGCCGGCCCTGGCCCGGCGGATGGCGTCGGACACCGCCTTTACCGCCCGGTCCTGCCCGACCACCCGCTCTTTCAGCAGTTCCTCCATTTTAAGCAGTTTCTGGACCTCCCCTTCCAGCATGCGGCTTACCGGAATGCCGGTCCACTTGGCCACCACTTCGGCGATGTCCTCCTCGTCCACTTCCTCCTTCAGCATTTTATGGGCCTTTTGCAACTCCGCCAGTTTTTCGTTGTTCTGCTGCAGGCGCCTGTTCAGCTCAGGCATTACGCCGTAGCGCAATTCGGCCACCTTGCCCAGGTCGGCTTCCCGCTCGGCGGCTTGCTCCGCCAGCCTGGTTTCCTCAATCCTCTCCTTTATTTCCCGGATGCTCTGGATTAACTCTTTTTCTTTTCGCCAGTGTTCCTTTAAATCCTCCAGCCTGCTCTTAAGCGCGGCCAGTTCTCCTTCAATCTTTTGAAGCCTTTCCTGGCTGCCCTTGTCCTGTTCCTTGGCCAGGGCCTGCTTTTCGATCTCCAGTTGCCGGATCCGCCGGTCGATCTCGTCAATCTCGGTGGGCATGCTGTCGATCTCGATGCGCAGGCGGGAAGCCGCCTCATCCACCAGGTCGATGGCCTTGTCAGGCAGGAAGCGGTCGGAAATGTAGCGGTGGGAAAGCATGGCCGCCGCCACCAGGGCCGCGTCCTTGATCCGCACCCCGTGGTGCACTTCGTATTTTTCCTTCAAGCCCCTCAGTATGGCAATGGTGTCCTCCACGCCGGGCTCACCTACATAGACCGGCTGGAAGCGCCGCTCCAGGGCGGCATCCTTCTCGATGTGCTTGCGGTACTCGTCCAGGGTGGTGGCTCCCACGCAGCGCAGCTCGCCCCGGGCCAGGGCCGGCTTGAGCATATTGGCCGCGTCCACCGCCCCCTCTGCCGCCCCGGCGCCCACCAGGGTGTGCAGTTCGTCGATGAACAGCACGATCTCGCCGTGAGCGTCGTTTATTTCCTTCAAAACCGCCTTCATCCTGTCTTCAAACTCGCCCCGGTACTTCGATCCGGCGATCAGCGCGCCCATGTCCAGGCTCAAAAGGCGCTTGTTTTTCAGGCTTTCCGGCACGTCGCCGCTCATGATCCGCTGGGCCAGCCCCTCCACTATGGCCGTCTTGCCCACGCCGGGCTCGCCGATTAAGACCGGGTTGTTCTTGGTGCGCCTGGAAAGCACCTGAATGACCCGGCGAATTTCTTCGTCCCTGCCGATAACCGGGTCAAGTTTGCCCTTGCGGGCCAGTTCGGTGAGATCCCTGGTAAAGCGGGCCAGCGCCTGGTATTTGTCTTCCGGGTTCTGATCGGTCACCCGCTGGCTGCCGCGGATTTCGGCCAGGGCTCTGTACAGGCGATCCTGGGTTACCCCGCTGGAACGCAGGATTCTGCCCGCCTCTCCTTCACGCAGGCCAACCATCCCCAGCAGGATGTGCTCCGTGCTCAGGTACTCGTCCTTAAACCTCTCCGCTTCCTTCCAGGCCAGATCGATGATCCGGGAGAGCTCCTGGGAAACGTAAACCCCCCCGGCGCCGTGCACCCTGGGCAGGCGCTCCACCGCAGCCTGAACCTGGGCTTTTAATTTATTGACATCCACTTCCAGCTTTTGCAAAACCGGCCTGACAATACCTTCCTCCTGCTGAAGCAGGCCCAGCAGCAGGTGCACCCCTTCCATCTGCTGGTGGCTGTACTGGGCCATCAGCCTCTGGGCGGCCTCAAAAGCTTCCTGGGTCTTTAAAGTGAGTTTATCCAGTCTCATTAACTAAACCCTCCTCCCCGTCTTCTTGATTAATCCCGCCAGATGAGCCCGCGGGTTCTCCCTGTTTATTTCCGCCAGTTTCTTATAAAGCTCCTGCTCTTTTTGCGTAATGGTTTCCGGAATTACCACTTTCACCTTAACCATCAGATTGCCCGGACTGCCGCCGCCCGGCTCCGGCATGCCCATGCCCCGCAGGCGGAAAACCCTGCCGGTTTGGGTGCGCGGCGGTATTTTCAGCGAAACGGTCCCTTTCAGGGTGGGAACGTCTATCTGCGCTCCCAGCACCGCTTCGGTTACCGTAACCGGTATTTCACATTCCAGATCCTTGCCGTTTAACTGGTAGAGGGGGTGAGGCTTAAGGTTGACGGTAAGGTAGAGGTCGCCGGCCGGGCCGCCCATCCTGCCCTCTTCCCCCTGCCTGGGCAGGCGCAATTTATAGCCGTCCCGCACGCCCGGCGGCACCTTCACCTTCAGGCGGCGGCCGTTTACCAGGAGTTCCTTTTCCACCCCGGCGTAAGCCTCTTCCAGGGTCAGTTCCAGAACCGCTTCGGTATCGCCCCCGCCCCGGGCCGCCCCCCTTCTTTCCCAGAAAAGGTCGGTATCCGTGAAGGGATCCAGATCTCCGAAAAACATCTTGAAAAAGTCGCTGAAGCCCCCGTAGCCGGGGCTTTCAAAATGGAACCGGAACCCGTCCGGGCCGGCTTCCCCCCAGCGGGCGCCGCCCTGGCGGAACTTGCCCCAGTCAAAATTATTCCAGTCAAAGTTGGACCATTCCTGGCCGATTTCGTCGTACCGCTTTCTTTTTTCCGGATCGCTTAAAACTTCATAGGCTTCGCTGATTTCCTTGAATTTTTCCTCCGCCTTTTTGTCGCCCGGGTTTGCATCCGGGTGGTAGCGGCGGGCCAGTTCCCGGTAGGCCTTTTTAATGGTCCTGGCATCGGCGTTTTTGTCCACTCCCAGTATTTTATAATAGTCCTTGTACTGCATTAAAGCTCACCCCCTTTATAAAAGCTTATGTTAACCTGGTTATAAATTCTATTTACAAAAAAGCGAGGGGTTATTCCCTCGTCTTTTAAAACCCAGCCTGCCGGGAGAGTTTTGCCTCAGCCTTCAACCGTAATGGTAACTTCTTTCTTCTTTGACCAGTCTTCCTTGGGCAGAGTGATCTCCAGAATGCCGTCCTGGTAGCGAGCCCTGATTTGCTCCTGCTTCACCGGCACGTCCACCGAGAAGGACCGGCTGAAGGAGCCGTAACTGCGCTCAACCCTGAGGAAATTTGCGCCCTCCTCTTTTTCTTCCTTCTTGCGCTCGCCCCGGATGGTCAGCAGGTTGTCGCTGAAGGAAACCTTAATGTCGTCTTTGTTCACCCCGGGCAGCTCCGCCTTGACCAGGATGGCCTCCGGAGTATCTTTAATATCTACAGGGAAGGTCCATCCTTGGGCCAGGTTTCCTTCATGCACCCTCATAAAGCGGAAATTTTCGTCAAAAAGCCTGTTGATGGAATGCTGCAGGTTGACGAGTTCACGGAAAGGATCCCACCTTACCAATGCCATGAAACACACCTCCCGGTTCTTTGAATTTTGTTACTCCCGGCAGACAGGCCGGTCGTCCTGATATTGACTATCCTTGACCTTAGTATAATATAAACTTTTCAGACTGTCAATATTCCCCAACAATTTTTTTATGAAATTTATTTTTAAAATTGTGCATGGGCAGCAATGTCATATGGGCAGGGATATTTTTCGCAGCTCTTATTTTAAAAAAGCCGGGTACCGTGTTATAATCAAAAAAACAATGAAAGTAGGCGGTTCAATTTGCCCCTGATTCTGGGTTCAATTTTTATATTCGGATTTTTGCTGGGCGTGGCCACCGTTCTCTATCTTCAAAGCAGGCCACCCGGCAGAAAAAGGCGGCAGGTCTAAACTTCCCGCAGGGCCGTTTAGGCCTTTTATTTTTTTTATGAAATATTTGGCTCATACAAGCATACATTTTCAATAAAGCCAAAGAAAGGAGGGAAAACCGTGAGGCTATTTAACGCCGTCCTGGCCGGCCTGATTACCTCTCTTTTGCTCTGTATTCTCTTATCCCTGGCAACTTTAAAAGTAACACCAATCGCGCTGCCCGCAGGCTGGATAATATTTGCCCTTCTGTTTTATCGCGGGGCCGCCTCCGCCGGAAAAATATGGGCCAGGGCCTGCCTTGCAGCAGCGCTGGAGTGCCTGGCAATGCCCCTGGCATCATGGCTTCTGCCGTATTTTTACAACCAGCAGGCCGTCCTGGCCGCAAAACAGGGCACCCGGGCAGCCGGACAGGCCTTCGGATCTGCACTCGGCGGCGGATTGATCAACGTTCTGTCGGGTTATACCGGATTAATAATCGGATTTCTGCTTCTGGCCACAGCTTACTTTTCATTAAAACCTGTCAGAAGAAAGCGTAAACCAGACCTTCTATAGTTAAAGAACTTAAATATTTTAACTTAAACTGGCCGGCAAGCCCAGTTTTTTTTTGCCGTTTTTATCATTGCCAAACAACGCGGCTTTGCTTTGTTGAAAGTCTTTCAACTTTAAATTACAATGGAGGAAAATGGGGGTGTTTTAACATGTTTGTACGCGACTATATGACCAGAAATTTAATTACAGTTGACAAAAAAACAGGCATCTTTGAAGCGCTGGAAATAATGAAAAAGCACAAAATCCGGCAGTTGCCCGTGGTGTCGGCGGAAGGGCATCTGGAGGGTCTGGTTACCGAGAAAGAACTCCTCACCGTTTCACCGTCCCCTGCAACTTCTTTAAGCATCTACGAACTGAACTATCTTCTGGCCAAAATGACGGTAGCCGAGGCAATGGTTAAAAATCCCCTGACGGTGACAACCGACACGACTCTGGAAGAAGCAGCCCTTCTTATGAGGGAGCACAAGATAGGAAGCGTGCCCGTCATGGAAGGGGGCAGGATTGCCGGCATCATAACGGTAACCGATATATTTGACGCGCTGGTCAAGTTCTTCGGTTACGGCAAGGCCGGCACAAGGCTGGTGATCGAATCTAGGGACCGGGTCGGCCTGCTGGCCGATGTTACCCAGGTGGTAAAGGAATTCGGCATCCTGATCCTGGGCATTATAAGCAACGCTAAAGAAAACGGAAACGTCGAAATAATGCTGCGGCTGAACACCGGCGATCCCGCCCCGCTGGCGGCCGCCCTGGAAAGCCGTGGATTTAAAGTGACTTATATAAACTAAAATATTTCAGGTTTTGCCGGCCCGGGCACGGCCGGTATTTATTTTTTCCGGGAAACTTTTATTTTTTTGCATTATTTTCACTGCCTCCGGCCAAACTAAATTAAAATATGAAGGAGGTGGATTTCTTTGATGCAACTGACAGAAATGGAGCTTATGCATTTAGGGGAGCAGCTCCGGGCAGAAGCCCTGGCCATAGCCAAATACGCCACCTGTGCCCAGCAGTCGACCGACCCCAAACTCCAGCAAATGTATTCAAGAATAGCCGACAGGCACCGGAGCCATTATGAAACCCTGTTGAGAAATGTACAAAACCTTGCCCCTCAGAGGCAATTTTAGGAGGTGAAAGCGATGCTTGAAGAAAAGGACCGCTTAACAGATTCACTTATAACCCAGAAATACATCGCCAGCGGCTATAACATGGCTGCCATTGAGTCGGCCAACAACCAGCTTATGGACACTTTCCTCAGCATTCTGCGTGACGAGCACCAGATCCAGCACGAAATTTTTAACGAGATGAGAAACCGCGGCTGGTACCAGCCGAAAGCGGCCAGCATGAACGACATCAGCCAAAATATGAGCAAGTGGAGCCAGGAACTGCAGAGAGTGCAGAGCACCGCCCTGCATCAGCACCCCATGCATCAGGCGACTTACCAGCCGGGCTACCAGGCCGGTATGCCGCAGTACGGCTTCCAGTCCGGGGCGGCAATGCCTCAAATGGGTGCCGAAGCCCAGCAGCAGGCCATGTACCGCCCACCCCAAAATCCAACGCTCTAACACCGGACTGAAACTAACCGGAGTCACCAGGCAACATTTTCCGCCCCCCAAAGGGGGCTTAATATTTTTACAAAACCCGAAAAAACTTATTATTTTTTTGCTAAAATTTTTTTTGCACAGGTAAAAACTTCTGAAGGAAGATTTAGGATGATAGTAGAATTACTAACCAGCAAAATTGCTATACGGCTTTTATTTACAGGGAGGCACGGATGATAGAAAAAGAATTGCTGTCTCTTTTGCTGCAGGATTTCCCGGAAAGCATCACTTTTACAATAGCAGCCTTTGCCTTATTATCTCTTAAATACGATTATAAAAAAATACTTTTTATTTCTTTACTACAAACATTTACCAATCTTATCAGGCTTCTGCCCATAGCCTTTGGAATGCATACAATAATCCTATTGATAACACTTACTGTATATATCCGCATTTTTACCAAGGCAAAGCTATCAAAAATATTAACTTCAACCGTACTTCTTTTCGTAATAATGGCTGCCATGCAGGCAATTTACGCCAAGCCTTTATTGAATTTAACCAATCTATCCTATGAGGACGTTGCCTCATCACCGGTTTTAAGAGGCCTTTTCTGCCTGCCATACGAGCTCGTTTTCCTCGGTATAGCCATATTCCTAAACATTCATAAGAAAAAATCATACAGCTTTAAATCTACAAATTAAAGCGGGTCTTATATAATTATGGGCATCAACCACATTATTGCATCATACATGAAGAACAAGCTGAACCTGGACAGTGAAAATGAAGAGGTCATAATATTCAGCCTGGAATTGCTGTTTTTCCTAATAATAAATATCAGTTCTGTAGTGCTTGCAGCTTGGCTGACCGGTTTATTAAAAGAGTCGCTTGTAGTCTTTGCTACGCTGTTTGTTTTCAAATCTTTTATTGGAGGCGCCCACTGCAGCTCCGCCCTGCGGTGCACAGTGCTAAGCATATTGTTAATACCTTCCTTCGGAGCGTTCTCAAGATTCATCGGCCGGCACGCAGGAACAGATTTCCTACTGTTTTTATCTGCCGTTTGCATCATTTTCTCGCTCATTCTAGTTTTCCTGCTTGCTCCTGTTGATTCACCGGCAAAACCGATCACGTCGTCCAGGCACAGGCGGAATTTACGCCTATTATCATTTGCTTTTCTTGCCTTCGTAGCCGTACTGCAGGCTGTATTAATCAGCTATAAAGCGGCAACAGCTTCCTTCGCAATAGCGGCCATCAACATAAGCATCTTCTGGCAGGCCCTAATGCTGACAAAACAGGGTCATGCTTTTGTAAATTGCTTTGAAAGTTTTTTCAGTGTTTTAAAGCTACCATAAAACTATAAGGAGGTGAAAAAATGAGGTACATCCAGCACGCCGTACTGCTTAGCCTGTTCAGCTTTTTGGCCATTTTTGCCAAAATCGGCATTGGTCCTGCTTGCGCTGGTGCATGGTATCAACCAGAAGTGCCAAAGTCCCTGCTAAAATAAAAAACTAGCCCGGCTCGAGGTTGGGGATCCCAACCTCGAAAACTTTAATTGCCAGGTGGATAATTATGGTAAAGTGGGAAGATGACAGAAAAAATAAAATTTCCGAACACATCCTTGTTACCCATATAATTTTTGTATTTGTTTTTTTCATGGCCCTTCTGGCCATGCTTAAAACTACTCCTGACAGGCCTTCTGAAGTTTTTACAATAATACTGCTTGCCATATCGCTTATAGGAACACTGGTAATAGTATACGCAAGCAAGAAGCTTTCCAGCGGGTTAACTCTGGCAGGCAAGCCCGGCCTTGCGGACATTTCCCTGTTCTTGTTTTCTTTCTTTATTGCCGCAAGCATTTTGTTTCTTACCGGCAAATCCGACAGCCCGGTCAAGATTGTGCTTCTCATTCCGATCATCGTTGCTTCAACGAGCTACGGCAAAACAACCGGTTTGGTTACTGGCGGGTTTGCCAGTGCCTTCCTGCTTGTGCTGGACCTGCTGGCCGGCCTTGATTCCGCTCCCAGCGTGAAGCTGCAGACCGACATAATCAACAGCACCGTCATGCTCACCCTGGCCTGGTTTATCGGCGGCCTGGCGGATGTAGACAAGGACATCAGGGTAATGTTGACCGACATGGCCAATACCGACGGCCTGACCGGCCTTTTTAACCACCGCTATTTTCACCAAAGCCTGCAAGATCACATAAAGCAAGCCAGAGAAAACAACAGCCAGCTTTCGCTGATTATGTTCGATATAGATTATTTTAAGTTTTACAACGACAACTACGGCCACCAGAAAGGCGATGAACTGCTCAAAGAAATGGGCTTAATCTTGAATACCGTGGTAAAAAGCCCTTGTATTGCCGCCCGCTACGGCGGGGATGAATTTACCGTAATAGTGCCGGGCTCCAAAGAAAGAGCAATGGAAATTGCGGAGGAGATTCGCCAGGCAATAGAGTCGCAGCCCTTTGAGGGGGCAGCAGTCCAGCCCAAAGGGAAAATTACGGTCTCGCTGGGCGTGGCCACTTTTCCCAAGCACGGCAGCACGCCCAAGGAATTGATCCGCTCGGCGGACGAGGCCATGTACAAGGCCAAGTACCAGGGAAATAAAGCTCAGCTTTATTTTTCAGTGATGGACGACCTGCGGGAAGGGATAGCCGAAACGGAAAGGGACCTGTTTAATTCAATAAAAACCCTGATCACCATAATCAACGCCAAAGACAGGTACACTTTCGGCCACTCTGAACGGGTGGTACATTATTCTTTAAGGCTGGCTAAACAGCTTGAACTGTCCAAAGAAGACTCGGTTATACTGAGGTACGCCGCTTTTCTTCACGATATCGGCAAGATAGAGATAGACCGGGAACTGCTGAACAAAATAGGCCCCTTAAAACCCAGGGAATGGGCTGTTTTGAAAAAGCACCCGGTTTGGGGAAGCGACATAGTCCGGCCGATCATATCCCTTAGAAAAGTAATTCCGGTCATTCTGCACCACCATGAAAATTTCGACGGCACCGGTTATCCGGCCGGCCTGGCCGGCGAGGAAATTCCCCTGCTGGCAAGAGTGCTGCGAATAGCCGACAGCTTTGACGCCATGACTACCGACAGGCCATACAAAAAAGCCAAAACTGCCGAGCAGGCCTGCGAAGAACTGAGAAAATTCCGCGGCACGCTGTTCGATCCGTATCTGGTGGATTTATTTGTCCAGATAATCCAAAGGAAAGACACCGAACAGCCGGTTTTTAAAGAGCCCTCCGCAGTCTGAGATTAAGCTGATAATGCGCCTTCGGCAAAAATCCGGCCTTTTAAACGGCCGGACTTTTAATTAATGCTGCCGTTAACCTCCCTGTAAAGACCGCTCGCTTCCGCTTTCCTTGCGGCAGATTCACGGGCCCTACCGTTTAACCGCCTCATCCTGCATTTAAACTTCCCAATCTGATAACTAAAAGGCAAATTCTTAATTATTAAAAAGCTTTATTGTACTATAAGAACATCCGGAATACCGCTATTCGCGCCAGGGTATGGCCGCTTAAACAGCAGCTTCAACATCACCACTATTCATAAAGGCAGGAGGTAGAATTATGAAGGCTGAAAAAACCGGCAGCGTAGAATCATTACTTACAGAAAAAAGAATTTTCAGCCCGTCAAGCGAGTTTGCTGAGAAGGCCCTGCTTAAGAGCCGGCAGCAATATGAAGAAATGTGGCGAAGGTCAATCGAAAAGCCGGACGAGTTCTGGGCGGAAATGGCTGAAAAGCATATTGACTGGTTTAAAAAATGGGACGCCGTTGAAGAGTACAGCTTTAAAGATGACGTTTTCGTGCGCTATTTCCGGGGCGCAAAGCTCAACGCTTCATATAACTGTCTAGACCGCCATTTAAACAACTGGCGCAGGAATAAAGCGGCGCTAATCTGGCAGGGCGAACCGGCGGAGGAAAGCAGGACCTATACCTACCTTCAGTTGCACCGGGAGGTCTGCAAATTTGCCAGCGTTCTGAAAAGCCTCGGGGTAAAGAAAGGGGACCGGGTAACCGTATACATGCCGATGATTCCCGAACTGGTAATCACCCTGCTGGCCTGCGCCCGGATCGGGGCCATCCACAGCGTGGTGTTCGGGGGATTCAGCTCCGAAGCGCTGCGTGACAGAATTATCGACTCCCAGGCCGAAACGCTGGTTACCGCCAACTTCGGACTCAGGGCCGGCAAAACGCTGAACTGCAAGGAAAACGCCGACGAGGCCCTCTCCAATTGCCCCGCCGTAAAGAACTGCATAGTGGTCAGAAGGATTGACAGGGACTGCAATATGATGCCAGGGCGCGACTACTGGTGGCATGAGCTGATGAGCGCGGCAACGCCCGCCTGCGAACCGGAGCAAATGGACGCAGAAGACCCCCTCTTCATCCTCTATACCAGCGGCAGCACCGGAAAGCCAAAAGGCGTCATGCATACTACAGGGGGCTACATGGTTTACGCCACAACAACATTCAAGTATATTTTCGATTATCGTGACGAAGATGTTTTCTGGTGCACGGCAGACATCGGATGGGTTACAGGTCACAGTTACATCGTTTACGGACCGCTGTCCGCAGGAGCAACCTCCTTAATGTTCGAAGGCGTACCTAACTATCCTCAGCCGGACAGGTTCTGGGAAGTCGTGGAAAAGTACCGCGTCAATATATTCTACACCGCCCCCACCGCCATCCGGGCCATGATGAGGGACGGCGACAGATGGCCGCTCGGCAGGGACCTCAGCAGCCTCCGGCTGCTTGGCACGGTGGGCGAGCCAATTAATCCCGAGGCCTGGATGTGGTATTACAAGGTGGTGGGTAAAGAAAGGTGCCCGGTTGTCGATACCTGGTGGCAGACAGAAACAGGAGGCATCTTAATTTCCCCGCTGCCGGGCTGCATTCCCACCAAACCCGGCTCTGCCACCGTACCGTTCTTCGGGGTAAACCCGAAGATCATCCGGCAGGACGGGAGCGAGGCCGCTCCAAACGAAGGCGGCTACCTGGTTATCGACAAACCCTGGCCCGGCATCATGCGCGGCGTTTACGGCGACCCCAACAGGTTTAAAAACACCTATTTTGTCCAGTACCCGGGTTATTACTTTACCGGTGACGGGGCGCGCCGGGACGAAGACGGCTATTTCTGGCTGATGGGCCGGGTGGACGATGTTATTAACGTATCCGGGCACAGGCTGGGTACGGCCGAAGTGGAAAGCTCACTGGTGGCGCACCCGAAAGTTGCTGAAGCGGCGGTGGTAGGTTTTCCGCACGAGATTAAAGGGGAAGGCATTTACGCCTACGTCACGGTTAAGGAAGGCGTGGAAGCAACGGAGGAACTGAAAAAAGAACTTATTGCCCATGTCCGCAAGGAAATCGGCCCCATCGCCTCTCCGGACAAAATACAGTTTTCCAGTGCCCTGCCCAAAACCAGAAGCGGAAAAATTATTAGAAGAATACTGAGGAAAATTGCAGCCGGAGAAATCGGTGAGCTTGGCGACACCACCACGCTGGCCGATCCCGCAGTGGTGGAAAGCCTGGTGGCCGGCAGGCTGGAGGCGGTTTAAAGCCGGCAAGATGTGAAGAAAAAATTAATATGATAAATTAAACCCCCTGCAGGCAGGGGGTTGTCCTTTATACGGAAACAACTTTTTTCACTTCCGGTATTTCCTGCTTGAGCACCCGCTCAATACCCTGCTTCAGGGTTATCGTTGCGCCCGGTCAGCCGCCACATGCTCCTTTCAGACGAACCTTAACCAAACCACTGGCATCAACATCTACAAGTTCAACATCCCCGCCGTCCCTCTGGAGAAACGGGCGAACTTTATTGAGAACTTCCTGGACCTTTTCCTTCATGGCTTTCATAACCTCCTTTCCGTAAAAATTAAATTATATTATGGCTGGCCTGACGGTTTGTATGTATCTGGGAAACATCCGGGATAACCCTATTTTACTCATATTTACCGGCAATGACAAGAAAAATTTCATTCCTTAAATGTTAAGGCTGGATCTGCAAGAATTCCCGCCCAAACAGGCGTTACTGCAGGTAAACCTTAATGGTAGCATACCTGGTTTTGCTTGATAAACTGCCTAACAGTTTCTTTTGAAGTTCAAGCTCCTGGCGCACCCGGGCAAGCTGAACTTCAGCCGCCTGAACGCCATCCGATGCTGAATCTGCACCGACCGGCTCACCAAGCAGCCTTTGCTCTTCGGCCGCCAGTTCCTGCAGCCTGGCTTCGCAAGCATAATATATTTGCGTAACATCCTCTTCATTAATCCGCTGAACCGCAGCATGCCCCAGTTCCCGTATTGAATCCACCGCCTGCTCGAACCTTTCTGCCGGCACGCTTACGGCAACAACCCTCTCACCTGATTCTTCACTTAGCAGGTATCCTCCGCTTTTAACGGCAATGTCTGCTATCCTGGCCGCAACCCCGCCCGGATCGGCAGCATCAAGACTGACGGCAGCACTGCGAACAATTTTTTTCTGCTGTGCACCAGCACCAAAGGCAGAGCTGAAAGCGGCCTGCTGTTGAATTGTTTTTCCTCTGACAGCCATGCTCTGGTTATCAGCCGCAGTACCCGTTTGCAAGGGCAGTAAACTGCTTCCCCTTAAGCGCCTTTCAGGCGGGTTGTCAAACTGTTCCGGCAAGCCCGTTGCGTGCCGGCTTGGGCCCGCTTCAGTGCCGGACGGCCCGGGCCGGGACTCAGCTAGGGACGGTTCGGCACCGCCAGCGGTTCCTGCAGCAGGCCGGCCGGGCATTATATTGCCGGCAATGCCGGAACGGTAAGAAATTTCGGAGCCAGAAGAAAAACCCCCGGTGGCCGCCCCGTCTTCTTCGCCGTTTATACCGCCCGAAGCATTAATATCACTACCATTATGATAGCCGGTGCTCCCCGGCAAAATTAAGTCTTTTCCTCCCCAGCGGCCCGGCGGCCCGTACACCAATACCGTGATGCCTGCAGTCACAAGGACCGCGGCAGCAAGGGCAACGGCACGATGCCACCGCCCGCCGGCAAGATGCCTGAAAATGCCGGCAATTCTGGACGTACTGCGAACAGGGGGTGAAGAAAGCTTGATTTTGTTTATAACCCTGTCGCTGATCCGGGAGGGCGGAACCACTTCGGGCAGGCCTCTGAACATGTTTAAAAGCTCACGGAGGACATTGTACTCGGTCCGGCACTCCGGACAGCCGGCCAGATGGGCGGAAACCATATCTCCCGTTGCCGCATCGAGCTCTCCGTCGAGATAGGGGGACAGCAACTCCCTCGCTTCACGGCACTGCATTTCAAATCCCTCCATATTTCTCTTGACGTGAGGTTAGCTCCATGAGTTCCTTGAGGCCGTTAAATTTTTCCCTAAATGCCCGGCGGGCGCGGCTTAGGCGCGACTTTACCGTACCCAGGGAGCAATTCATTACAGCGGAAATCTCATCGTAAGTCATGCCCTGGATCTCCCTCATTACCAGAATCAGGCGATGTTCCCCGGATATGCTGTTCAGGCACATCTGAACAAGCTCATTAAGCTCTTTTTTTTCAACTGTGTCTTCGGGGGAAGGTATGTATCCTGAAAAGAGGGAATAATTTTGAATATGTTCAAGACCGTTTTCGCCGTCTAAGGATACCGTGCTGTTTCTCTGCCGGCGCCGCAGTTCATCACGGCAGGCATTGGCGGTAATGCGGTAAAGCCAGGTCATAAAACTGGACTCGCCGCGAAAGCGGGGCAGGGCCTGATACAGGCGCAGAAAGGCTTCCTGGGCCAGGTCGGATGCATCGGCGTGGTTGCCTAAAAAACGGTACGCCACCGTGTATACCTTATTTTCATAACGGCGGACCAGCATTTCAAAAGCCTCCAGGTCGCCGTTTTGGCTTCTTTCGACAAGAATTTCATCGGCCGGATGCATCTCACCCCCTCCTTCACGAAAGGGCCGCCCGCCATCAGGGCAGGGGATTTGCCGGGTACCGGGCTGCACCCCGCTCACGGCTAAGTTTAAACTTCGACACGCCTCATTTTAATCCTTTCTTAAAATATTTCAGCACCTTAATTAATCGCCCGGCCTCTGCCAAGGACAGGGCTCCATGTAAAGCTTACAAAAAGCTTGCCCCCGCCCGTTATATCGCGTTGAAAATACCGTCCTTTAACTGCCAAAAGGGATACTGGCCCGGAAAAATCCAGGGCAAATTATCGTTAAGCAAAAAACGCCCCGCCTCCCTTGTATTGACTGGCAGGTTCTTTTCTGCTAGAATAGGTGTTGCTTAAGAACAAAAAACGCCGAAGTGGCGGAACTGGCAGACGCAGCGGACTCAAAATCCGCCGGGGCTCACCCCCCGTGTGGGTTCGACTCCCACCTTCGGCACCATCAGTATTTTCAAGGGCTCCAGGGTTGGGTGTAATTTCCAGAAGGAAATTTAAAACACCGAATCCGCTGCCCCTGAATCAACCGCAACGGATTCCTTCTTGTGCTACTCTGTCCGGAAATACTTGAGTAGCGAAGGAGGAATTTTATTTATGGCGAAAAAGAAAGTTGCTACCGTCAGAAAAGAAGTACCGGATACATGGCAGGAAGCGTTACAAGGGTTCCTTTTCTGGAAACAGGCTCAAGGATTAGCTGAAAGAACGCTTACCGATTACCGTAAACACGTTAGTCAATTTTTTAACCGCCACCCAAAAGCGTACAATTCCAAAAACCTGAAATCTGCTGTTCTGGAGTATATGGCACAGCCTGTCAAACCGGCGACATTTAATTTGCGGCTGGTCAACCTAAAGGCTTTCTTTGACTGGTGCATCCAGGAGGGCATCTTTACAGATAACCCATTGGCCGGCTTTAAACGCAGGAAGGCGGAAGGCCGGGTTGTCAACATAGAAGAAGAAAAATTAGCCCGTCTGCTTACCTTGCCGAACAAAGAAACATTTGCGGGACTGCGGGATTATGCTTTGTTGCTTCTCACGTTAGATACAGGTATTCGCCCGAAAGAAGCGTTTTCCTTGCTGGTGGACGACATCAACCTCCGTTCCCTGGAAGTGTGCATCCGTTCCGAAATCGCCAAAACCAGGACAACCAGGACGCTTCCCATATCCCCTGTAACGGCACAAGTCATCAGGGAATTATTGCAATCAAGACACCCTGCCTGGAAAAACAGCACCCCTGTGTTCTGCAGTTCAGAAGGAGGTAAAATGACGGATTTAAAGTGGGGGGATCGTCTGGAAGTTTATAGCAAGCAGCTAGGCGTATGGATTCGCCCTTATGATTTGCGTCATGCCTTCGCCTTGCAGTTCTTACGGAATGGCGGCCAACCCTTCGCACTGCAAAGAATCTTGGGGCATACAGACTTGACAATGACGAAGCGGTATATCGCACTTACCCAGCAGGACTTGCGTGAACAGCACACCGTTGCCTCCCCCTTAAACACGCTGGCACCCCAAAAGCACAGGGTTCGGAAAATAAAAAAGTAGCTTTAAAGAGTAGCGGGGTTTTTGCCCCGCTTTTTTATAGTTTCTTATTAAATTTTGGAACAAATAGTACAGCTACTGAAAGATGAATAAAATACCAGTTGAAATGTACTATATTACGTAATATAATACCTATTGCAACAAATTCACTTAAATGCGAGGATCAACAAAATGACACTTAAAAACCCCATTTATAAAAGCATAAAGGTTAAGCCGGAAGCGGTTCGGTTAGTGAAAGAAATGGTCAAGGCCGGTTTCTACCGTAAATCGGAGGCTGAAAAATTTGACGCCCTTAAAAAGCTGGGCGAGGACATTTGCGGCATCTACAGGGTGGACAAGGTAAATGTGAAAACTGGCGGTGTCGTAATGGGAGCCTTCGCAATTTACCAACCCGCATCGAAAACCATCAGCCTGAATAACATCAGCATAGTCAGCTTCCTACATGAGCTACGGCATCACCTCCAGCACGTTGGCCACCTACAAGCCAGCGGATTAAACGCTGAACAGGACGCCCATGCCTGGAGCTCGCGGATATTCAGCAAAGCGGTTCCAAATATGTTCCTGAAAGCGGTCAAAGCGGGAAGAATCGCCGCCCTACAGTGGGACGAGGCCAGTCAGCGGGTGGTTAACCGGCCAGATTACGACCAGATAAGGTGAGGGAAATTGGGGGAGCGAAGCCCCCGCAGGGTTAAGGTCTTCTCTTTGGTCATTTAAGCTAACCATTGTTAAACTCAACTTTGACAGTAAAAAAGTAAAAACCCCCGGATTTCAAGGTCTCCGGGGGAAAAGATTTAGACGTACCACAACATCTTCCTTTATTTAGGAATTCCAACGAAAAAGTTGCAATTTTTACTGGCAAGCAATTAAAGAAATAACAATTTTTAGGGTAATGGGGTAGCTACTAATACCCATATTATAGCACCATCAGGTAGTTCTTACTAGGCAAAAACTGTAAACGTGGCACAACGCTCCTGAATGATTTAGTGACTGACCCTTGATTTTATTGGGTTTGTGGCCTCCCTAAAGGGCTAAAATGGACTTTAACTGTCAAACTTCAGTTAAATAAGTTGCAAGAGGATATAAGAGGGACTTATAATACAACTAACTAGATTAATTGGTATTCCAGCGAATAGAAAGATGGTGAAGTTGTGGCTAAATGTGTTCAATGTGGACGGCCTGCAGTTTTAGCCCTCAAGGATGAAAATGTGACGTTTTGTATAGACTGTTATTTAAAATTTACGCAGGCAATTGAGATTCAAAACAGAATGTTGGCCGAAAAAATTAACTTTCTTTTGGGAGAAATGGAAGCCATATCAGGAGTTTACGGACTATTTCCGAGATATAATATTACCAAACCTATTTAGGGCTTGCTGAATAGCCATAAATTCCAGTAGTACCAAGGGATTAAGGGCCTTTTTGTCGAATTATTCTCCAAGGAAAACAGGCTCAATCATGTAAAAAGCTTGCACTTGGAGGCTGATAATATGTACCGGCGTCCCACTGGTCAGATGGTTATTGAAGACTTCGTACTTCCCTTCGAAGGAAAACTTGATGCCAACAACCGCTGGGTGAAACTGGCCAAGATAATACCCTGGGAGCAGATCGAAAATGAATATGCCGATCTTTTCCCCTCCAGTACCGGTACAGTGGCAAAGCCCTTGCGTATGGCCCTGGGCGCCTTGATTATAAAAGAACGATGCGGTTTCACCGACAGGGAGACGGTGGAGCAGATCACCGAAAACCCCTATCTCCAGTATTTCATCGGGCTGGAGAAATACCAGATAGAACCGCCCTTCGATCCCTCGTTAATGGTCCATTTCCGGAAACGGTTGGATCAAAAGATCATAAAGAAAATTAACGAGTTGATCTGCCAGAGCGAAAAACACAAGGAACAAAAAGACAAAGACCCAAAAGACAAAGACCCAGGCAATCCATCAGGCTCCGGTAATTTTGAAGTATGGAAGCCGGAAGTGAACAAGGGCAAGCTGTTGCTTGACGCTACCTGCGCCCCGGCAGACATCCGGTATCCCACTGACCTCTCCCTTCTCAATGAGGCCAGGGAAAAAACGGAAAAGATGATCGACACCCTGTACAATCAGGAACTCGGACTGGCCAGGAAACCCCGTACCTACCGCAAGCGGGCGAGAAAAGACTACCTGAAGTTCGCCAGGCAGAGAAAACCGCATGTGAAGGCTATTCGTAAGGCTATCGGTAAACAACTGGGGTACCTTCGCAGAAACCTGGGCACAATCGATTTTCTTCTAAAGTGTGATGGCCATGGCAATTTGAGCGCCCGGCAGTCTAGAGAACTGGAAACCATTCGTATTTGTAGATTCTCAAATTAATCCAATAACGATTCTCACATTAAATTGGGTCAATCCAGTCCAAAAACAAGCGAAATTCGCAAATTAAACCGGTACCTTCAATAAACATTTGCAAATTTCATTAGCATTAGAAAAAGATCCGGGCTGCCCTGATTAGACAGCCCAGATTCAAGAATAGCTAATCCCGGTACCTATTCCGGAAGGCCAGTATTTCCGCCCGCGCTTCTTGTAGTTTTTCGCGGAACACGGTGGCAAACCAACCCGTCCGGTTCCTGGTCGGTGGATAGACTCTGGCTTTATCAGCTACCTTGCAAATCGCTTCGATCATTTCTTCTTTGGTGTAGTTTAATTCCTGGGTCATCTTGACCGCTACGGGCAGCAAATCCGAAAAGCCGGTGAATAGAAAGTAATCTTTCAGGCTGCGCATAGCAAACCAACCCCCTAAATTTCCAGTTCCTGCTGGGCTTGGTAGACCACCTCGGGATCGATCTCCCTTTGCTTCTTACTGCAGGCGCAGATCAAACAGGTGGTGACCAGGTTGTTGACCAGCCGGGGGAGTCCGTTGGTGACGGCATAGATTGCCTCAAAGGCTGCGGGGGTAAAAATCTCCTCGTGCAGGCCGGCATACTTCAACCGGCTGACGCAATACTCCCTGATCTCCTCGGCTTTTAAGCCCCGCATGGAATATTTGACGGTCAGCCGCTGCCGTAAAGGGTTGTTCACATTGAGGGCAAGCTTGCTCCGGATTAAGGTCTGTCCGGCCAAAATTAGAATAAAGGGGTTTTGCGAGTCCATCTGAAAGTTAAATAGAAGCCTTAAGTCCTCCAAAATCTTGTTGCCCGCCAGGTGAATTTCGTCCAGGACAATCACCGGGGTAATCCGCCGTTCGTAATAAAGACTGGCAATGGCCCCCTGAATCTGGTGGAAGATGCTCACCTTCTTGTGCTTCGGTTCTTCCCCCAAGGCCAGAGCCAGACCCTGGTAGAATTCCAGCACGGTTACCGTGGACAGGGCAAAGTAACACGTCTTGTAGTGGGCGGGGTTCAGTTCGCTGACGTACTTGCGCAAAGCGCTGGTTTTCCCGCACCCCGGCTCCCCGGTAACCAGGCCGATCCCCCGTACCTGCTGCAAATATTTTAAACGGGAGGTCAGCTCCTGAAGGTCCCAACTGGCAAACAACTGGTCAAAGGGCACCTCTTTGGAAAAAGGGTTGAACTTTAGGCCGTAGAACTGGGTGAACATCATTTTTCTTCACCTTCATTTTCGAGCAGGCGGGTAAAAGAGATGACCGGCGCCGTGGTCTCCCCACCGCCCCGGGCGGGGGAAAGTTCCTCCGGCTCATCATTTTGATGCGCCGGGCGGCCGCGCCCCTTTCTTTTCACCCAGGCGTTGGCAAAGAAGTCCACCTGCCTAGCCTCGCCCACTTTCAAGCCGTCCTGGTAAAGGAACACCGGCCGGGCGGGGGACTTCAACCATTCGGGCTCGTACCTGACCTCCACCCTGCTGCCGGCAAACTTCTGGTCTGTTTCGTAGAGGATGTTTTCCAAAGAAAAGGTGGCGTCGTGGTTAACTTTGCGGGTTGTCCGCAAAAGGAAATACTCGTCCAAAAGGGTCGGGTCGGAAAACATCTTTACCGCTTGCGCCTGGGATAAAAAATAATCGAGGGGGCTCATGCCCAGAGCGCTGTGGATTTTGCGCTGGTAATCCGCCTCCAGCCACTGCCAGAAAAGCAGGTTTAATTCTTCCAAAGACTTTACCCTGTCCATCTCCAGGCGGCTTAAAAAGCGCATCCGGACGGTCCTAAAGAACCGTTCCACCTTCCCTTTCGAACTGGGAGAAAATGGTTCCGCATGCAAAAGCGTGCACCCCAAGCTGGCGCAAACCACGGCCAGCTGGTTGCAGCGGTAAACCTTGCCGTTGTCGGTATAGATCATCTTCGGGACCCCCCGTTTTAAAATTGCTTCTTTGAAAACGGCCCTGACCGCGGTAAAATTCTGCTCCCAGCAGAACCGGGCGGCCGTAACCAGTCGGGAGGCGTCATCAATGAAGGCAAGGAGGTAAGTTTGTTTTTTGGACCGGCCCACCCTTAAGCATGGGCCGTACATGATGTCCGTCTGCCAGAGCTCGTTTACCCGCTGGTGGGAAAAGCGCCGGACATCCTTTTCTTCTTCATCGGGATCTTTACCGGAGGCCAGGTCCGGGTTCTGGGCTAAAAAGCGGTAAAAGGTGGCCAAAGAGAGCCTGTCCGGGGTAAACACCCCCTCTTTGACCAGTTCCTCATAGAGGAGGATACCTTTTAAACCGGGCTTTTCCGCCCTTTTCTGCCGGATTTTTGCGGCGATTTCCGCAGTCACCCGGCGGCTTTTTCCACGGTCGGAGCGATAGCCCGGTTTTAACCCCTCCAGGCCATAGCGACGGTAAAGGTAGAGCCACCACTGAAAGGACTTCACGGCATAGCGCCGCGGTCCGTAGTGGGGCATGTCGATAAGCTGGTCCGAGAGCTTTCGAAAGTATTCCTGCTGGTTCAATTTTTCTTCGTTCAACACCGGCGCAATTAAAGAAAACTTTTTTAAGGCGATGTTTTCCCTTTCTTTGGCATCAAGCATAACCAAAACCTCCTGTTTAGGAGGCTTTAAGCGCTTAAAGCCTTTTTTCGGCGCCGCCGTAATCGTAACATTTCCCCGGCCAAACAAAAAGACAAAAGGTTTGTTGGCGGCTTTTGCCCTTCCAAAGGGGTACCCAAAAGGCTCTTTTAGATGCTAAAATTATGTGCGAGGAGCCAGGAAAGAGTACCCACATTGGGCGTAAAACCTGGTGGAGAAGGTCTGGATGTGGGCGAATCCAGCAGCCACAATGTGCAGTACCTTTTTGGCTCCTTCCCTTTTATCCAGGTTCTCCCCGGGTAGTTCTACCCGGGGGAGGAGCTGACGAAGGCCCAGTTTGATGTGGTATAGGTTGGCAAAAAAGCGCCGGGCGTAAAACTGCAGGTGGGCGGGGGTCCAGAATAACCGCTTGAGCAACTGCAAAGAGGCCCGAAGGGAGTAGCAAAACACCAGGATGTACCGAAGAGCGGTATAGATTACCTCCACGGTGTACTGGAAGTAAGGCAGGCAGAAGGAAGGCAGGTACGAGATGGTCTTGCCGCAATATTTACAATGGTACCGGCGGATCAAAATCCGGGCGCTGAAATCCGGGGTGACGACGTTCCGGCGGTAAAAACCATGCTTTTGCGGGGCTATCTTGACCAGGCAGCCAGGATTCGGGCAGGAATCGGGTACAGGAAAAGGGAAATCTTTGCCCAGACGGTAATATTCTTCGGGCGAGACGGAAGTGTAGAATATCTGCTGCATGGTAATTAACACCGCCAAATATTCTACCTTTTTCGCATTGGAATTTGAAGGGGTACACAGGTGGGTATGCTAACATATGGGAGAGGACGGACGGACATTACTAAAAGAAAATGAGAAAAATTTGCAGATTGCTATGGTATTAAAACCGGTTGCATATTGTTCAATCTGATAATATATGCCTGGACTGAACTAAATGAAAATGAGAATTTACACGTATTCTCTACGCCCAGCAGCGGGAGATGTACCAGACAAGGACACACCGTATCGATGATCGCATAGTCAGCATCTCTCAGCCCCACGTGCGTCCCATAGTAAGGGGCAAGGCCAGGGCGGAGACCGAGTTTGGGGCTAAAGTGGCCATTAGCATGGTTGATGGATACGCCTTCATCGATCACCTCAGCTGGGATTCCTTCAACGAAAGTCTTGGCTTAAAACAGGCGGTCGAAGATTACAAGAAACGGTACGGTCACTATCCGGAAGCAGTCCTGGCCGACCAGTTATATCGTACCAGAGAAAACCTCTCTTTCTGCAGAAAACATGGCATCAGGCTGAGCGGGCCGCCGCTGGGCCGTCCGCCACTTGATAGCAGACGGGAGAAGCAATTCGCACACCAGGACATGAGGGAACGCAACGCTGTTGAAGGCGGCTTTGGCGTATGCAAGCGCAGATACGGCTTGGCCAGGATCATGGCACGCCTCAAAGAGACAGCAGAGAGCGTCATTGCGCTGCAGTTCCTGGTAATGAACTTGGAACACCGGCTCCGGCTTCTTTTTTGCCATTTTATATGCGCCATCTTGAAGACTTATAAGGACCAAAATTACACTGTGTATGCGGTTATCTAAGAGCAGTTTGTGAAATTGGAAAACTTGTTCAGCAAGCCCTATTTATCAAGGCCCATTTATCAAAGTAGATAATAGTGTAGTTGGTTCGATCAATACAGGAGAAGTACAACAGATTAATGTTGCGATGAGTAATATCATGAATTCTGGAAACCAAGCACTTGTACAGTCATTAAAAGAATTTACCGAAGCGGTCATTGCAGAAAAAAGTATTAATACAGATTTAAAGAATCAGATTATTGAACTTATATCATTTCTGTCAAGCCAAGCTACAAACCCTAAAGAAAAGCAAAAGACCGTAGTAACAAGGACAATAATGTCTACTGTTAAAGATATTGTTTCAACAATTACATCTCTTTCTACTTTATGGGATAAATTGCAACCACAATTGGAAGCAATTTTTAAATGACAGGTAAATCCAAAGATATAAGGAAAAAAAACAAAGGGACTACCTGATATCGCTTAGCTCTATTAATTTATCGAATATTTTTTTATATTTACCATGAAGTTCATAGATAAGATAATCTTTTGTAATCATATTTCCATCCAGACTCATTATCTTAGAATATTTTTCGCCGAATACTTCAACTTCCAGAAGTAAGAAATTAAATCTAATAAGGTCGAAAGAATTTGTTATATAGTTAAGATTTATTATATCGTGCCTAATTTTTTCTATTATCCCATATAATTTATTAATTAATGTTAATTCATCAGCGTTAAATTCACTGCTGATAAAAGTAATTGCTTTTCCATACTCATGATACATAGGCAATAAAGGTGGAGCATTTCCTACATTCGGCCTTGCTACTCCTTTTAAGAATTGGAAGCCCTCAAATACCGCTGTGAGAAGATCTAAATAAATTAATTTTGCATATGTTTTAATGATTTCACGTTTCTTTTCATCCTCTAGCTCTTTAGCTTCGGTTAAAACTTTATTTTGTACTTCAATATTTCTCTCGGCCGCGTTTTTACTACCTTTATAACTGTAAATACCAGCAATTAATGAACCGATGATTGTACCTATCAAACCAAAAATCCCAGCCAAAAGCGTACTGTCCATTAATTGTTCTTCGGCCATTCATTACCCCTCCTGATGTTTTTTACACTATTCGATAAGAGGTAGTTATTTCCTGCAAGGCATGATAAAAGCACTCGAATTAAGACGACCCATGTAAGGATAATGGTAGCCCCCTTTTTTGTTTAAGCCGCTGTTGTGCGGCTTTTTGCTATTTCTACATAATCGCTTTCGCGTTCAATGGCGATGAAGTTGAAACCTTCCCGTATCGCTGCTACCGCCGTGCTGCCACTTCCGGCAAACGGGTCTAGCACGAGTCCCCCCGGTGGGGTTATCAGCCTACAAAGCCAGGCCATTAGCCCGGTGGGTTTGACGGTGGGGTGGGTGTTGCGGTTGGTGGTTATGTATCCGTCAAGGCTTCCGTCCGTCCTCATCTTCAGGCTTCCGGCCTGTTTTACCGGGAGGTCAATCACATTGCCCCGCCAGTCGGAATTACGGTCGGCCTTGGACGCCTTCTTGGAAATTTCCTTAGCGGTCACGTTGAAATATTCGCTGTACCACTGGTCGCCGCCGGTGGTCACACAGTTTGCCGGGAAGCGTGCCTCGCCTACCAAACAACCGTCGATATTCAAGGCCCCGGTGCCGTACTTTTCGACGGTTTGACAAACGGTTTTTTCAAGCGGTTTCCGGGCCAGGATGATCGGCTCGTGGGCCGGCTTCAACGCAGTGCCCCAGCCGTACCACTTCCGGGCCAGTTCCGTTACCGGGGCGGTAATGTAAGTCGTTTCCCTCGGGGCCTGCCTAAATATTTCGTTGTTGGTGCCGTTAGTGCCGTTACGTTTGTATTTAACGCCGATAATTTCCTGCTCTGCCCCGGCCAGTTTGTCGAACTGCTTGCTTACGTCCATGTTTTTAGGAAAACCGGTCAGGTAAAGCCATTCGATAACGTCGCGGATTTCGAAGCCGGCCAGCCGGAGGGCTATGGTCATTATGTCCTGGGTGCGTGTCCCGGCAAAGCAAAGGACGTGGCCGCCCGGCTTCAGTACCCTGTAAACTTCTCGCCAGAGGGACGGACTGGGGACAAAAGAATCCCAGTCCTTGCCCATAAAGCCTTTGCTTAGGTGTTTGTACTCCTGGTCGTCCAGCCAGTGGGTCAAAACTTCCACGATGTCCGGTTCTTTAGAAAGCCCGTATGGCGGGTCTGTGACTACGGCGTCCACGGAGTTTTCCGGTAGGTCTTTCAGCACTTCGTAGCTGTCCCCCTGGGTTATCGTGTTTAAATATCTTTGCATCCAGCCCACCCCCTATGTTTTTGAGTCGCCCTTTTCGGGAAGGTCTTGCCGTAGCTGTAGTAGTTAAAGTCGGGCCGGGGCAGTTCCCGCCTTTTTCTTAACTTCACCTGGCCTTCCGACAAAATAGGATATTCCGTGTTTGTTACCTTGTCGGGGCAGCGGTCGGCCAGTTCTTCAGCCAGGATGTGGTTAGCCAGCAGGGTTAGCTGTTGGCTGTCCGGTATTTCGCCGGTCTGTTCCACGTAGGCTTCGCAAAGGTCGTCAATGGCTTTGATCCGCCAGGGCAGGGGCAGGTCCTGGTTTATCAAACGTTCAGCCGCTTTTTTAAAGGCTTCCTTGTAGTTGGTACCAGGTGCGAACTTGCCTTCATACATTTTAACGGCCAACTTTACCACCCCCCTTTGAGCCGGTTTACCTGGGCTATCTTGTTCACGACGGTGTTGACGTGGTCGCTAACGGCTTGCTGGGATATGTTCAACAGCCTTGCCACTTCTTTCTGGGGCAGGTCTTTTCCAAACACAAGGTAAATAACTTGCTTCTGCCGCCGGGTCAGGTTTGCTTCTTCCATACTGTCGGCGAAGTCTATCAACATAATGGAAGCGTCGTAGTCCCCACGGATGAAGCGGTGTTCCCGTACCCGGTGGATTTTGGGACAGCAGGGGCGTAGACGCCTTTAAGGGTATTCAGCGGGAAGGTGTCTTCCAGCCGCTTTTCCCTCGAAGCCAGGTCGATTTTTACACTCCCCATGTCCAGCCCCCCAACATTCTAACCATCTGGTCAACTTGCCTGTATAGTTCTCCAATGGTGCTGTTATTGTAGAGATCGAAGTCCACCCGGTAATAACGGTGGTGTGATTCAGTGACATGGTCGACTTCCGCCTGGGTGAAGTGGTCGCCGGCCGCCAGCATACGCTGGTAGCAAACGTAATCGTCCGCGTTGACACGGACAATATAGAAGCCTTTATTTTTCAGGGCCGTGTATTCATTCGGTTGTCTAAGGTCGGTAATAACTGCGTTGTCCCACACCGGCTTTGTTTCATCCATCTGGTGTAATACATACTTCACCCACACGTCCGGGTCGTACTGCCGGAGCAGTTGCCCGATGTCCTGAAACAGCTTGCGGGGCTTGCCTTGGGCCACCAGGTCGGGGTAAAGGATGCGGCAGACTTCCCGTATCCCGTCGCCGAAGGCGAAGCGGGTAAAGCCGTACTTTTCGCACAAGTATGCAGCCACGGTGTCCTTGCCGCTCCGCATACCGCCGCACAGGGCTATTTTCAGGCCCTGGGTCTTTATGTTGTCTTCTGTATGCCTATCCATCGTGAACCCGATCCGCCTCCTCTTCGGCATGGCCGCCAACCTCCTTCCCAGGTCCGCCTTCCTGGGCAGCCCAGCGGCGTAGCTGTTCCACACGCCTCTTGAATTCTTCGTAATAAGCCCGCTCGACGATGTCCAGTTCATTTTCCACCAGTTCTTCCAGGGGCGGCAGCGGTCTACCGGGGTCGGCCAGGCTCATTATGTCGGCCTCCAGTTCAGCCAGTTCCGCTTCCCACCTTTCCAAAACCTTACGGTAGTAAATGGCTTTACCCATCAGCTTGTTCTCCCTCCTCGAACGTCGTCCAGCGGAATTCTGTGGCCGCAATTTCATAACATAGCTTCCCGCCCCACGGTAAAAATGCCACTGGTGTATGTGTCCGTTTAATCCGTTCCAGGTCAACTGTTTCCAATACCGTGAACACCGGCTTACCGGTTGTATAGCCGTTTACCCACAGCACCGACGCCCCTTGCTTCAAATAGCTCTCTAACTGGTCAACTTTAAAGTGGAACTTTGACAGGTGGTTGTTGTTGAATTTCACTTCTACCGGTTTGCCGTCTACCCGGAAGTCGGCCCGGCTGTTCACTTCCCGGTCGCTTAAAAGGCGGCCTGAGTTATCGCAGCCGTTGTCCTCCACGGCCGGTTCAATGCCGTGCTTGATTTTGCAATGTCGTACATACCGCTGGATAATGTCCCGTTCGGCTTTGGCCGCCGCTTCGATGTCCTGGGCGAACTGTTCAAGGGAACGGCTGTCCATCCGGTAATTGTAAGCGTACACGGTTACTTCCCCCTTTTCTTATTGCTCCGTATGGAAGGGGGCTGTGTGACGCCGTTATAAAAACCTTGTACTTGATTCCGTACTCAGTGACATGGTATACTTTAGGGTAATGAAGGGAGGGCCTGGGATGGGTCTTAGACTTGTAATAAAGCTGAAGGACGTTTTGAGGGAAAGGGGTTTAACGCAACAGCAGTTGGCGGAGATGTCCGGCGTCCGCCGCCCTTCTATTTCTGAATTTGCGACAAACGCCAGGACAACCATCAACAAAGAACACCTCCTGGCTATTGCTAAAGCGTTAAACATCCGGGACATCCGGGAATTGATCGACATCGTGGACGACGAAAAGGGCTAGGCAGGTTTCTTTGGGTGCTTGCCGCAAGCCCCGTGGGTTTCCGGGCAGTAGCTCAGTTCATCGCCCTTGCAACCCAGGTTTTCAAAAATGACCGGCACTTGGTCTTTCAGGACTTCGGCCATTTGTCCGGCCATTTTTCTTATTTCCCACTCTGCCCTTTTACAGAGCCGCAGCTGCAGGAATTCATACAAAGCCTGGAAATTGCCGCTGATGACGAGGCTGGTGGTGCTGCCCAGCGGGAGCATTAATTTGGCCATTTCCCGCCTTTCGGGCTCCGTATAGCCCTCCCGCCTGTTCCATTTTTCGTAAATTATCATTATGGTGTTGTAGTCGTCCGCGTATTCAAGGCGGTCCTGCCACTTCAAGGAGGGCGGCACCACGCACTCAGTATCCTCGAAAGAACAGTAACGGGCGGACTTCACCGTCAAGTTAACGTGCGGGTGCCGGCTTAACTGCTTTAACAGGCTTTGGCTTACGCCCTCCACCAAAAAACTGGCCATCCCGTGCCGTGCTATGCTGCGGTGCCCGCTTTCCCACACCCGTTTCACAAGCCCCTCAGTGGGCCTGGATTGGTAAGGCATTGCCGCCGCCTTGAATAAAACGTCCACAGGGGTGCGGTCGATTAGCGTTACTCTCATTGTTTGCCCCTCCTCTAGCGTGCAAATACGTGGCTGCCTATTTGGGTCGTTACCGTATGCCCTCCCGCCCAGCCTGCAACGTAAGGGTTCCAAAAGTACAAGGCCCCGTAAGTCGGGTCGTAGCCGCTTAAAGCGTCTTGGGCCGCTCTGTAAGATGTCCCGGTAGGCGTTTGCCACCACAAGGCCCCGTTTGAAACTACTTCAAAGGCGTAAGGCTGATAGATAACGCCCTCTATGCTGTTAGGGAAGCGGGAGTCGCGTACACGGTTCAGGATAACGGCCCCCACGCCCACCATCCCGGCGTAAGGTTCGCCCCCTGCCTCGGCCTGGATAACACGGGCCATTAGGTCCAGGTTGGGCCTGCCGCTTACGCCCCGGTTGACGGTAACGGGTTCCCGCCGCTGTCCGGCCTGGGGTGGCGAGGCCGCCGGGATATACAGCCTTTGGCCTACGTAAATATAGGTCCCGTTTAAGCGGTTTAGCCATTGGACAGCCTCAACGGTGGTCCCGTAAGCCCGGGAGATAAGCCACAGGCTGTCTCCGGGCTGGACGTGGTAAACGTCCGGCACGTCCAACTCCTGGCCTGCGAAAATAAGGGCGTTGCCGCCGTTAGCGTCTAAAACCACGTCAGCCGGTACGCCGTAAGCCTGGCCCAGCTTCCAGACAGAGTCGCCGGGCTGCACGGTGACGGTGGCAGCGTGGGCCGACTGACTGTAGAGCACTAGGGCAATGAGAAGGGCCGCCAGCATCATTAAAAGCCTTTTAAATGATTTCAAGTAATTTCACCCCTTGGTCGATTAGTTGGGATACGTGTTCCAAGTCGTCCCGGTCGAGGTAAAAGCCGAAGTGGTAAACGACGAGCCATATCAGGGCTATCACGAGCAGGAAGGCAATCCAGTATTTTTGGCGGTAGCCCATGTCCGGCTTTATCACTTGCAGCCCCCCTTTGTCCCGGTATGGCCGTAGGCCCCGGCCCCCCGTTCGGTTTCGGCCAGTTCCGCAGCTTCCACCAACTTCACGTTATGCAGTACCGGGGCAAAGACCAGCTGGGCCACACGGTCGCCCTTTCTGATTTCAAAAGGTTCCCGGCTGGTGTTCCAGAGGACGATTCCCACGTCGCCGGTGTAGTCGGCGTCGACGGTGCCCGGTGTATTCAGGACAGTTATACCGTGCTTTAGGGCCAGGCCGCTCCTGGGCCTTACCTGGGCCTCTATCCCGGCTTCCATCTGTAAGGCAAGCCCCGTCCTTACTAAAACCCGCTCCCCGGCCCGGACGGTAAAGGCGGCGGTTTCGGTGTCGTAAGGTTTCTTGACGTTTTCCGCTTTAACAACGTCCAGGGCGTGGAGGTCGAGGCCGCTGGAAAGCGGCGTGCCCCGCCCCGGTATCATGGCTTCCGGGTGCAGCTTTTTGACTAAAACCTTCAAAGCGTCCACTCCTTCGATTTTGACTTTGGTTACGGTCTGCCGGCCGGGTATGGCCGCCGTTAACGCGGTGCTTTCCCCGTCCGAAAAACCCAGTTCCAGCCGTACTTTCCGCATCTTCATCGCCCTCCCAATACACACTCCGTAAAGGGAAAGGCCGGTGTGACAGAGGACATATCGTCCCCCCGGATTAAGCAATGTTTTTAAACTGTCGCCGTGGGTATTCGTAGTTCTTGCGGGTGTCGCCCCAGCTTGACTGACACTTTGGTAAAGTAGCCGATGACCCGCGTTAAGTGGTCTTCTATGGGCTCCCCGCATACCGGGCAGGTCTTGCCGGTGCCTACAACGGAGGTATGGCCCTGGGTGCATATCCCGAAGCCGTAGTTTATGGCGAAGTGCTCCACGCCTTCTTTCAGGGCCAGGAGCATAAGCCGCTTCATGGTGTCCGGGCTTTGAATACGGTCCTGGATATTCAGGTGCAGGATGCCGCCGCCGGAAACGTGCTTCATAAAGCGACCGGTCAGCTTCACCCGGTCAACGGCGTCCATATCGGCGATAAGGGGGATATACTGGTTGCTGTAAAGGCTGAACGGCTGGAGAATGTCGCCGTATAAAACACGGTCTTTCCCGGCCAGGGTCACGGCGGTCGATTCAGCCGGGATTTCTTCGGTGTTGAAGCTGTGTCCGGTCTCGCGGCTAAACTCCAAAGCGTAGCCGTCCGTTACTTTCAGCACTTCTTCCGAGAAGGCCTGGCCGCCTTCTTCTTCCATCCGGAGCCCCGCGAAGTGGCACATCTCATAAAGGCCGTGGATTCCGATGGTCGAAAACAGCATATCCAGCGTAAACCACCGCAAAGGCTTGAAGAACTTGAGGAAGCCCCGCTCCACGCGGCGGCGTAAAATTTCCTCGCGGTGTACCAGTAAAAGATCGCGTGCCGCCTTAACCCGTTTGTCCAGAATTTCAAAGAAATGCTTGCGGGATTCGGTTTCCAGGGCTATACGGGGAAAATTAATGGTAACTACGCGGTGGCTCCCTATATTCAGGCCGCCGTTGCCGAAGCTGTCGGCCCTGTAGTCCATCCGCCCGGTGTCGTTAATGAAGCGGCAGCACATGGCGATCTTGGAGCCTTCGTTGGCGTAGATGTTATACACGCCCAGCTTGATGTTCGTCCGGGCCACGAAGTCCACGAAGTCAGGGTCGAGGGGTCTCCGGTTTTCGTCAACGGAAAGGTTGGCGGTCAGGACAGGGAAGCGGTAGGGGAGGCCGGTCTTGGGATCGCCCTGGGCGAAGTATTCAGCTACAATTTTTTGGACTTCCATTACGTATTCGATGTCCACCGGCGTGCCGTCCGGGTAGCGGTAGCCTTCAAACAGCTTTTGGAGGTTTACCCGGTCGAAAATGGATATGTTAGAAAACGGGCTTTGGCCGGATACACGGAATTTGTTGTTCATTACGTGGACAAACTTTTGCCACTGGTTTTCAATGTACTTCTGGCCGTCCTCGCGGCCGGGTTCAATACCTTCCCGCTTCAAGTACCAGCACAAGTTTACGATGAAGTCTCCGGGAGCCACGGCCCCAACGAATTCCTGGGACAAGTCCATCGTGGTTTCAATTACCTGGGCCACAAAACTGTCGGACCGCCGGGGCGGGGTGCTGTGCAGCTGGCCGTAGGGCCGCCCCTCGACCATCAGGTTAGCCGTGGAATAGGCAAAACAGTAAGGCACCTGTACCCCGTGGCCGCTTGCGTCGTGGAAGTATAGCTCCCCCCGCCAGATAGCGGAAATAAGTTCGTTGGCCCTGCGGGTGTCGAAGCGTTTTTTGCTGTACCGCCATAACAGGTAGTAGCCTTCCAGCTTCAAAAGGCCCTTGGTCACTTCGGCCTGGTAGTTGTTTGCCGACAGTTCTTCGTTGGCGTTGGCGTTCATGTCCACGGAGGAGTCCGCCAGCCGCTTTGTGAAATAGTCGTGGCTCATCTGGCCCACGTCAACTTTACGGGGGCTGATGCCGTCCAAGTCCAGTAGTTGCAACCCCACCGGGTCATTTGCAAATTTCCTGTAAAGGCGGTCAAAGCCGGGTTCGAAGGTTACAGTTACTTTCAATTCGGCCTCTCCTTTCTAATAATTACCTGGTTGGAGCTTGCCGGGAAGCCCCCGGTTTTCAGGTCGTCGCGGTACTCGCCGGCCACGATGACGTCGCATAAAGCGGCGATGGGTTCCGGTATTTCGCCGGGGCTGTAGCCGGTGTAAAGCCACGCCTCGATGTTGGTCCCCCTTATGAACTTTAACAAGTGTTCCAGGGCTTTCGGCTGTTCCAGCGGTTCTCCTCCAACAAAGACGACGGCCTCGTACCAGTCGCGGTTTCGCCATATACGGTCAATTATTTCCTGGGCGTCTATTTCCCGGCCCCCTTCGAAGGGCTGTAGCTCCGGGTTGTGGCAGCCGGGGCACCGGCGTCTGCAGCCTTGAAAGAATATGCTGAAGGCCACTTTGCCCAAGGCGTCGCCGGTGTTTAAGTCGTCGAAGCCGCCCACTTTAACTTTCAATATTTCACCCCCATAGTCCTCACCGTAAAGCAGGCCACGCCCGTGACACTAAAAAAGGGAAAAAGAAAGGCAGCTTTCGCCGCCGAGTTTCCACACTTTAAGAAGCCTCTTTTTCTTTCACGCCTCTTCCGGTGATTTGCCACTTCCGGAAGCCGACGTGATCGACCCACACCCACAGCTCGAAGTCCAGGTTTTCAGCTTCGTCCAGGCCGTAATCTCCTATGAGGTCTTGGATCGCCTGGATTTCCTTGCGGTAGGCCGACGGCGTATACAGCTTTGTCCGTTTGGACTGCACGGCGATAATGCGGTCCTTCCGCAGGCCCAGGACGTCGATTTTGGAATGGGAGCCAGCGGAACGGAGGACTAAAAAGCCCTGTTCCGCCAGGTCAGCCATTATCCGGCGTTCCGTCTCGTAGCCCCGCCGGTAGTTTGTCCGTGCCACTACGCCGCCTCCTTAATGCAACGGGTTTTATACGGACAGAAAATACATTTGGAAGGGTCGCCTCCGGGCACTTCGCCGTTGTAGTAGCTTTCGGCTACTTCGGCGAACTTGTCCAGCAGGAGGCCCCGCTCGTAGTCGCCGGTTTCCACGTAAAAAGCCCTCATGTCGGGCCGTGCTTCCTCGTTCTTTGTCCAGTTGTCTTTTGCCAGGCTTTCGTAAACCACAAGGAATTCATTTAAGCCGAACAGCAGGGAATAGGCCGTGCACTGGTCGCGGTGGCTTTCCTGGGCATCCTTCAGCTTGTAGGTGCCGACGGCGGAGACGGTTGTGGACTTCGTTTTGAACTCCAGGCCGATCTTGCTGTTGTCCGGCACATATAACAGCACGCCGTCCATCATGCCGTATATCTGGAACTTGACGCCCCGGTGTTCGAACTGCTTGACCTGCCTGATGTTCTTTTCCCATGCGGGGCGGCCCTGGTCAGTCCGTGCCATTTTAAACTTCGGATTTGATAAATACTTTTCAGCGTACAAGAGGTCTTTCTGTATGGCCGCGTGGACGGCCGTGCCGTTACGCATCCAGCGTCTTTGGAACGGGAAGAAGGCCTGGGGTTCCGGTTCGACCTTGCACGCCCTGAAGAAAAGTTCCCGCCTGCACTTCGAGGCCGAAGACGGCGTAAAGGTGGCTATCTTTTCAAAGTTCAAACGGCTTGTGTCGTTTTCCAGGGCCAGCCTCCCGTCTTCCAGCATATATTTTTCAATTTCGAAGTCCAGCGGCAGGTCCAGGGAATGGAGGTCGTCAAAGTGCCGGAGGATAGCTCTGGTCAGGACTTCGCCCCGTTCCTGGCTCTGTACTTCTTCGCGGAGCCGCCTGGCCCCGCTTCTATTTACTAAGCAACCCATTTATATTCTCCCTTCTTGACCCCGTCACCCCAACGGGCCATAATTTCCGTATCCACTTTGACCGGGACTTCCAACTCGGCGGCCCTGACCATACAGGCTTCCAGTTCTTCCACTTCGGCCAGGGTAATAGTGTCCCTCACCAGCAGCAGGGCCTCGTCGTGTACCGTGCCGTTTATCTTCCAGCCCCTGGCCCTGGTGTACTCGTACAGGTTCAGGAGTGCCCGTTTCATAATGTCGGCGGCGGTGCCCTGGATTCTCGCGTTAACGGCCATCCGCCTTACCCGTTCCACCTCGCCTTTTACCGCCCCGAATTTCCTTTTTAAGTCCTTGGGTATACCCTTATTTGACCAGAAGTCAAGGGGCACCCGTTCAGTGCCCAGGGCCTTACAGATTTTGGCCGCCAGTTGATCGTAAACTATAGCCTGCTCCCGGTGGCCGGGGAAGCGGCGTTTTCTGCCGTAAAGCGTAGCCACGTATTCGTTTTTCTTGACGAATTCCCAGGTATCTTTAATGAAGGCGTAGACGTCCGGGTACTCGTCGTAAAAGCCTTCTATAAACCGGTGGGCTTCTTCAACACTTATCCCAAGTTGTTCAGACAAGGTAAACATAGACGTGCCGTACATCACAGCCAGGAGACCGATCTTCATCATCTTGCGGTACTTGCTGCCGTCCCCGCATTCGGACAGCGGCACTTTAAAGACACGGGCCGCCAGGGTCGAGTACAGGTCTTCGCCTTTCAAGTAAGGTTCACGGAAGTGGGGATCGCCGCTCATGTGGGCCAGGATTCGCGGCTCAATTTGGGAAAAGTCGATGCCCAAGAGCAGCCAGCCTTTGGGGGCCACGATCAGCCGCCGTGCCCTGGGCGGCAGGTTCTGGAGGTTCGGCTCCCGGCTTGCGAAGCGTCCGGTGACAGTCGCAACCTGGTTAAAGGAGCCGTGGATGCGGCCGTCGGCCTTTAGCTGGTGGGGGAGGGCTTCCACGTAGGTGCCCAGCAACTTGGTCAGTTCCCGGTATTTCAACAGGGGTTCTATTCCGGGGTGCCTGCCTTTGAGTCCTTTAAGGGTCTTGACGTCGGTTGATCGTTCTTTGCCCTGGGGAAGCCCCAGCCGGTCATAAAGCACCTCGGCCAGTTGGGCCGGTGAATTGAAGTTGATTTCCCCGAAGTGGGCGACAAGCGTTTTTTCTACTTCGGCAAGTTCGCCTTTTAGTTCCTCGCCGTATTCCTGGGCAAACGCGGTGTCCACTGCAAAGCCGGTCTGTTCCATTTCCACGCAGATGTCTACCAGGGGGTTTTCCAGTTCACGGTATAATTTTAAAAGGTCTTCCCGCTTCGTCAGGTGTTCCATTTGCCACTTGTAGAGTTCCCAGGTCAGGTGGGTGTCCTTGGCCGCGTAGATTAAAGCCATGTCCAGCGGCACGTCCGCAAAACAGGCCTTGCCGAACAGGTCTTCAAAGGTGTGGCTTTCGCCGTCAAAGCCGAAAAACTTCCCGTACCTGGTGGCCAGGTTTTTCAGGGCCACGCTCGGCTCGTTTTCGTTCAGGATTTTCATGGCGATCATGGTATCGTGGGCCAGGCCCCGCATCCGCATGCCGTGCCTTAACAGCATATGGATGTCGAACTTGGCGTTGTGGAGGACTTTTCCCACGGTTGGGTCAGTCAGATACCGCTTCAAACCGTTTAATACGTAGCTCCTGCGAAGCTGGGGGCCGGCGTTGTTATGGGCCACGGGAATATAGACGTGGTAGCCGGCACGCGGCAGGGTAAGGGATACCCCCACGATGACGTCCTGGTAAACGTCCACGCCGGTGGTTTCAGTGTCGAAAGCGAAGGCCGGTTCATGCCGGAGGTCTGCCAATAAGGCTTTAAACTGGTCTTCGGTCTGGATCAGCCGGTAGTTGTCAGGCTTGGACTTTAATAATTTTGCTATTTTTTCGTTTTTCTCAGCTAATTCCAGTTCCCTGAACTTTTCTGAAACCAGCTTGCCGGTTATCTTTTCGGGAGGCACGTCCATTCCCAGGACACCGTTTTCCACCGCCGCCTTCACCCGTTCGGCCCTTTGCCGGTCGAGGCCGCTTTTAAACTTGGACATACCAAAAATCTGCTTCCAGCGGTCTTCCCAGCTGGTGGCCGCCTTCACCCGTGCCTTTTTTCCCTGGGCCTCTTTAACACGCTCGGCGGCCCCCCTTTCGGACAAGGCCGCTTTTTCCATTGTTTTCATCAACCCGTCAAAGTTCAGTTCCATACGATCCCCCCAGCCTACGCCGGCTTTTTGGTAACGCTGCCCTTGCGGTATTTTTAGACAACGCCCCTTGTTTCCTTAACTTTTTCAACGGTACCCATGACGTCGTCCGCGTGGTTGGAAAGCCATCCCCGGTAGTTGGTTTCCAGAGTGCAGTAGGAAACAAGTGGCATACCTTTAAAATGAAGCATAAAGAGTTCGAAGGGGGTCAGGCCGTGCACCCGTTTGATTTTCCGGTTGTCGTTCTGCCTTAACGAGCCGAGCACCACTACTTTGCAGTCGTCGGCACAACGGGTAAGGGCTGTCTGTATTTCTTCCAGGTCAAAGGACTGGGCCTCGTCCAGTATCACAAAGGCTCGCCGCCAGGTCAGGCCCCGGATAAAGGCAGTTGACAAGGCTTCCACCTTGGGCGGTTCTTTCTTCATGGGGTCAGGCCTGGCCCACTTCCCATAAAGGCCGGGCTGTACGACCTCCATCGCCCCCACCAGCGGGGCCATGAACGGCAATTGCTTTTCGTCCACACCGCCGGGTAAAAAGCCCACCTCACGGACCGGGACCGTGTTCCGCAGGTATATCAGCTTATCGTAGGTGCCCGCTTCCACCTCGTAGACACCGGCCAGGACAGCCAGCGTGGTTTTTCCGGTGCCTGCCCGTGCCTCGCAAAACACGGCCTGGACGCTTTCCACAGGTGCCCACAGTGCTTGCATATATGCCAGCTGGTGCTCGTCGTCAAAGACGTAGAAGCCGCGTTCGGCCAACCACTTCCAACGTATTTCCCCTTTAGCGGCGGGGGCTGTACGGCTGCCACTTTTCTTTCTACCCACATCCCAGCCTCCGTTCTTTTTAAGAAGGATGGGGGAGGGGGTTTGCCTCCCCCTTGTCCTTTCGCTTAAAATACGCTGTCGGGGTCTGTGCCGTCGTCTTCAATAGGCTTGGAGCCGTCTTCTTGAGGGGCCGCCGGTGTTTCGTTGAAGAACTGGTCAACAGGAAAGCCGGCCCTGGCCAGTTCTTCGATTTGCTGTTCGCGGGTCCTCGGTGCTAATACAGCGTCGAAGAACTCGTCCTCAACCACTTGGCCGTCAAACTTCGCGAACCTTTCTTTATCTTCGGGTTTCAATTTAAGGATCGGGTTCAAGGCGTAATTGGTTTCAGTTTTACTTCCGGTGCGTTTAAAAATAAAAGCCGTTTCGCCAATGTCTTCGGCGTACTGTTCTATGGTGTCGATCAGACCGGTGGCTTGTCCTTTGGTCGCGTCGAACACGCGGACCGAGCCGTCGTCGATGTCGGCCATAGCGAACAAGTAGCGTTTCCGGGGGTAAAGGGCCTTGAATTTTTCCAGGCCTGCGTTTGCGGCTTCACAAAGGGCACATTTTTGGCCGAGGGGCTCGACGCAGGGCTGGGTGAAAATACCTAAACCAAAATCGCCGTGGGCTTTGTATTCCACGTAGTCCTCGGCGGACAGGAGCCGGACACGCACGGAGTCGCCGTCTTTCAAACGGATATATACTTTTTTAAAGTCAATTTGGGAGCCTTTCTTGTTTGCACTTTCTTTCGCGGCTTTACCCCTTGCAGTAATAACGGACATTAAAAATACCACCTTTCAACATAGATATTGATTGAGGAAATGTTGTATAATAGGTGGGACGGGACGTCTTAACAGGCTTGGGCAAAATGCTTGTCGTAGTATTTTCTGAAGTCTTGTTTGGCCCGCTGCACGAGCTTCCGGACTGCCGGGGTATATTCGTCGGCACCGAATTCCCTGGCTATTTCCCGGTTCGTGCGTCCTTGGTTCACCATTTCAATCACTTTAGCGTACCGCTCGTTGGCTGTCGCCTGGTAGCCAGCGAGCAATTTTTTTATATCTGTTTCAAAAACCACGTCGTCCTCAAAAGCCGTTTGGTGGTCTGGTATCAAATTTCCCGCTTGTGTCACGGTACCGGAAGCCTCTACAGACTTGTCCAGCGGCACTTCCGCGTAACCCCACCGTGATTTCGCCTGGTGGTGCCTTAACAGGTCGACCACCTTGTCTTTTACCTTCGCTCTCCAGCACCTCAGGTAGGGTTCATTCCCTTTGTAGGCGTCTGCTTCCACATAAACACATTCAAGGAAATGGCTTTCAAAGTCTTCCAGCGATATTTTGTTTTTTAAGCCGTATTTGTTAAATTGCCTGATAGCCTCCCGCCTTACTTTGGGGTACATGAGCCGGTACAGTTGGTCAAAGTCCTTTGTCTCTTTTGTTTTTGCGAACCGGGTAGCCAGTTGGTCGAGTATTACGGAATCTTCTTCGGCCGTTTTAATGTCTAGCCCCCCTCACTGGTATGTTTTTAAACTTGCGGGGTTAATCTTCGATCCAGGACTCTTGCCGATCCAGCGGCACTCTGGACGGTTTTTCCCGGCCCGTCGCTCTCCCCTGCCCGTTCTACAATATACCCCGTATATAGGCTCCGCTGTGTGACACCCACCTCCGGAAAAAAATTTGAATTATTAACAATAGATGTTCCAATAATAACTAAGAAGCCCTAAATTTATAAATCATTTGTTTATAATTTATACACCTGTAATTTATAATCTTATTGATTACAACGGTCTATATAATGCCACACCGTAAGAGAAGTGTCATTAATGAATTAATGTATATTGGACCAAGTATTTTCTGTTGACTTTATAAAAAGCCCGAGTTAATAAGCTCGAAGTATATTTTGTCATATAAGGGAATGGTTGCGGGTGAAAGGGATAACGGCAAAGGAAAAGGCCGAACAGTTATTACGCCAGGCCGAGGCTGGGGAATATTTACTGCAGTTAAGGTCTAAAAAAGGGGTTTCGCTTGCCCAGTTAGGGGAAAAGGTTGGAGTAAGTGCCAATTATTTATCAGAAATTGAACGCGGGCTAAAGGTCCCCAGTGACTTATTAATCCGTGAACTCGCCGGGTATTATGGCACTGATGAAAACATTATTTTTAAAAAATATGGCAAAACCCCACTTGCCGCCATAGAAGAAGTGAACGACAACCCTACTTTACAAAAGACTCTAACGGAAATAAGGCGTAACAAAAAGTTAACTGACGACCAAAAGCAGGAATTATACGACAAGGTTTATGAACTTTACCAGGAATTTATAAACAAAGGGGTGTAAAAACCTATGTTCAAGTTAATGGAAAGCCTGTTGACTTGCTATGAGAGGGCGGTCGGCTACCGCATTGCGGCCATTACTGAAAACATAGCCGTGTTGCTATCCGGTTTTATACTGGGTGCCATCATAACGTTATTCGTGCTTTCCAGCGTGATCGTCAACTTTAAACGCAACATCGGGCCGTTAAAAAAAATTGAAATGGGAAATATATCCGTCATACGCCTCAAGAATGAAGGCAAGGAAACAATCCTGATTAACCCTGATAATATACCTGAATTGATGGACAACCTCATTGACTTGGCTTTGCTGAAGTTATTCCCGAATAAAATGATTTTTTTAAAGAACAGACGAAGGGCCAACCGGATAGTGTGGGTAGCCATAGGGTTAGCCTTGCTGTTCTCATTATTTGGCATAGGCTTGGCCTTTCACGTAATAGAGGGGAACTAGGCCAGGAGGCGGAAAGCCCTCCAAGATATGGGGGGCTTTTGTGTATTATGCGGCAAAGTTAAAAGGCATGGCCCTGGTCCTGGCGGCCACTTCCAGCAGTTCCTCACGAGTCAAGTCGTTTACGTCCTTAACGTGGCCGGGGAGGTCAATGGCCTGGACGGCCTTAAAGCCACCTAGCTGTCCCGCGATAGTCCGGGCAATCCGCCGCCCCGCTTTGTCGTTGTCTGTGGCCACTACCAGGCATTCCAGGGGGCTTTGTATAATCAGTTCCCTCTGCCTTGGGGACAGGTTGGCACCGCCCAGGGCGACGGCCGGGAAACCGGCCTGCCATAAGGTGATCGCGTCGATCTCGCTTTCCACCACGTAGGCCAGCCGCTTTCCTGCTTTGTAAATGAAATTCAGGGCGTAAACGTGGTCCCCCACCGGCTGGCCGTCGCCGTAAAACCAGAAGCGTTTGTCGGTGACAGACCGGAACTTTACATTTACAAGCCGCCCCTGCCGGTCGTACCAGGGGAAGGTCACGGCCCTGTGCTTCCGGTCGTAGCCCACGCGGAAGGCCCTTTGCCACTTTTCTTCGATGCCCCGGCGTTCCGTGAGGTAAGGGTGCCGGTATTTGAATTCGTCCAGTACGGCGGGGTCCAGCGACACCGGGGCCGTCCTGGGCGTCAGGTCGTAGGTAAGGCGAAGGTGGTCTGGGTCGCCGGCGAAAGGGCCGTATTCCTCCAGTAGATAATCAGCGGTCTCCTGGTAGGTCTCGTTTCGCAGGAACGCCAGCAGTTTAATAATGTTTCCCTTCCGCCATCCTTCGTCGTCGCTCCCGCTGTCGATCCACACACCGTTATCCAGCCGCACGGCAAAGGAAGGGTGCCTTTCGTGCCTGAACGGAGAACAGGCGTGTAATTTATCTCCTGTCCACCTGGGCCGCCGCCAGTCGTACTTCTCCAGTTCCCGCGTCACGTCTACATCGACTTCCCTGCCCCGGATGATAACCACGGCCTTTCTCCTTCCTCGACATCTAAAATATGTCTGTGACGTCGGATTCCCGTATCACACCGTAATTAAAATCGCAGTTTAGCTCTATAACCAGGCCCACGTTGGGCTCCCGGGCCTTTTCTATGGACAGGCGGCCAACGCCCTGGGCTTGGTCGAAGGTGAGGGCCGTCGCCGCGTCCTGGATTACGGCCACGGTTTCGCTGTAGTCAGTCAGCTTCGGCGGCTTGACTAGCCGTGTCTCGCCGTCGTCTTTGTGGCTGTCCTTTTCGCTTGCCCCAGGGGTCTGGTGTACTACCAGCCCCGCCACTCCGTAACGCCCGAATAGCTGCCGGAGCCGCCGGGAGGTCTGGGTCATGCTGTCCCGCACCCTAGCCCCCTTGCCGTGGGCCATAAGGTTAAAGCCGTCTACGATAACCATTTTGACTTCCGGGCGGGCCTGCAGGTCGGCCTCGATAACTTCCAAAGATAAACCGTTCGGCAGGTCTTCCATCGTCTTGATAAAGTACGGGGTGGGCAGGTTTTCAAAGCCTTTCAGGAAGTCCAGGTATTCCCGTTCGTTGTCCAGGCTCCCTCGCCTTAGCTTCACGTTGTCGAAGTGGCCCATTAACGTGTCCAGCCTTAACGCCTGTTGGCGTTTAGACAATTCCGGGGAATAGTGCAGGACGCCGAAGCCGTTCTGCCATGCCGCCAGCCCTATGTGGCTAGCCAGCCAGGACTTGCCCCGGTTGGTAAACGCCATCAGCAGGATATAGTCGCCCGCTTCAAAACCGCCGCCCAGGGCCGCCGTAAGGGTGGGGTAAGGGGTCGGGATAAACTGCCGGGACATTTTTTCCTTGGATTCTTTATACCACTGGAGCCGCTCCGGGCCGTTTGTGGCGTAGTTGGTGCCGTCGGGCGGCGGGGCCGTGGCAGCCTCGATCTTGGCCGTTTCTTCCTTCAGCCAGGCGACGAATTGGTCGCCGGGGAGTTCATTAAATTTCCTTACAGCTCGGTTCTGCAGCAGTTCAAAGGCCCTTACCTTGGCCGTCTGTGCTTTCAGCTTGCGGCAAAGGTATTTAAAAGTGTCGGTAACTTCGGGAATGTATTCAAAGTTGGGGAATTCGGCCACCACAGTCCGGTAGTCCGGGGTCGCGTTGTTTTCCTGTACGTAGTCCTGGATGAAGCCGTATACTTCGCCGAGGGTGGGGAAGTCGGCGACGTCCACTTTATACCTTCGGAGGACGTAGAAGTCTTTCTCGTCAATGACTTTGCTCAGCAGTTGGGATTCGATCATTACAATACCCCCCGCCTGTGGTCTTTGCCGACAAATGCCACGGGTAAGGTGCTTCCCTCAATCCGTGAGGCTGTCCGGTCGTCGTATATGGCCGCGATCACGCCCAGCGATTCATTGGAAGTAAAAATGGTGGCCTTTTCCCCGGTGGCCCTTTCGTCAATGACTTCGTAAAATTCCCCGTTAAACGCCTGGGTCGATTCCCGTACCCCGATGTCGTCCAGCACTAACAATTCCGCCGCGATCATGTTGTCTTTCAGGGTGTAATACTGGAGGCTAGCTTCTTCCTGCAAGTCTTTGGGGCCACGGAACTGCTTGTTAAACACGTTTTGGAACTTGGGCACACTTACGAAAAGGGCCGGGACGACCTCAATAGGCCTCTCTTTTTTGACGTGTTGGATAACTCGGGCCACAAGGTATTCATTTACTATGGCCACCGCCGCCGTGGTCTTCCCGGTGCCGGTGCCTTTGGGGTTGTCCTTGTTTGGAATGGAGTACAGGTAAAGGCCTTTCCCGGCGTCCACGTATGTGGTGACGTCGGAGCAGTATCCGGTTATCACCTTGTAGGCCGCCGGGTTTTCCTTCGCAAACGGCAGCCGGTCAGCCCGGACGTGGGCAATTGTCTTGGGAACGTCGGCCAGGCCCCAAAGGCCCCCGGTTCCGGTCTGGCCCTGTATCTTTTTGAAAGGGAAACAAAGAATGTTGCAGTGTTCTGGATTGCCAGCCTTCTTACACTTATGGGCCAAAAGGCACTTGTCCTTTAAGACTTCCACTACTTCACCGCCTCTTTCCACCGGGCCATTTTCGCCAGGAGTTTATCGGCGTCCGGGGGTTCCTGGGCCATCGCCGCCTCCAGGCGTCCGGCTTCCCGCTTTTTACGGTCAAGGATAGTCAGGGCTTCATTCGGGAGCCAGGATATGGCCCCTATGGTTGGCCTGGGGTATTTGTCCCGTGCCCAGCGGTCATCGTATTCTTCAAAGATAACGTCAATAATGGCTTTAATCTGTTCCGGGGTATAGTTCGCTATCAGTTTGTTTTTAACGGTAGGTATATCCCTTCCCCAGTTAACCGTATAATTGACGTTATATTTTTCGCGGTATTTTTTACAAAAATAAACCACAATATCTTTGGCTGTATTGAGTTCAACGGTATCACCCATAAATTCAGCCTCCTCTTTATTAATATCAGATATACCGTTAGATATAGGGATATAGTTAGTGTAACCGCCCGGTGACATCGTAGGTTCTTCCTGAATGTAACCCTCCGGTGACATTTGATTGTAACCGTGCGGTGACATTCGGGCTTCTTCTTTCACTTTTCCGTCAAAAATAGCCAGTTGGTACGTGGGTAATATACGGTATTTGTTGTTGTTATTGAAGCCATTTCCTACTTTTTCAACCTTGATAATGGGGCTACCATTCCAGGTGAATTCCTTCAGGCTGTTAATATACTTGTTTGCCGTTTTTCTTGATACCCCTAATTCTTTGGCTATCTGGTCTTGGGTTGGGAAGCATATGCCGTTTTTATCCATATGGGAGGCCAGGACGCAGAGGGTGGCCCAGCGTTCCACGCCCAGGGCCGCCAGGAGGCCGCTTCTAACAGCCTCCACGTACATCCGCACGTATACGCTCATATCACCCACCCCTCGGCTTTAAACTGATTTCCCACAGGCCGTTTACCGTCTTTACCCAGTAGTCCATAGTGGAAATATTACATACGGGGCAGGACTTACTTCCGTATGGGTTGGCTTTAAACTGCCGCCATTCGCCGCAGAACGGGCACCACAAGTCCCCTTTCCGCTTCTTTTTGCTAGGGTCGGGTTCTTTAAATGGGGCTGTCGCGTATTTCATGAGTTCACCGTCCTTTCATTAATTGTTACCCCGTTTCAAATAGCTCCCATGTGACAAGGCAATTTGAAGAAAAAAAATACCCGCCAGCACTAGGCCAGCGGGTGGGGGGAAATTTTGTTTTAAAAACATCGAACCACCTGATTTTGTAGCAGCGGGGGAAAATAAAAAAAACCGGAGGCGTATTAGAACGCTTCCGGGTATAAAATAATTACTAAATTTTATTTTATAATACACAATAAACGAAAAATACAGAAATAGGAGGAAGATAATGGATAATAAAATTCAAATCTTTATTTAATAGATCCGAGCCGTCATCTTATCAGTGTATTGTTCAGGTGCAATTTCAGTCTCTCCCCCTAAGAAGATTTTCCTTGCTTAAATTTATTTATTCCGACATTCATAGGTTTTTTATTTGACTTGGTGAAATAAATATTTTTCATATTTTAATATTGACTCGTTATACAATTTATGTTATATTAAAAAAAACAACCAAAGGAAGATCTCAATGGCAAGTATTATTGAAGACCGCGTTTTAAAATATTTACAAGAGAACGCTTTAGATGGTCGAATATTGATAAAGCTAGATGATTTGGCTGCCGCTCTGGGCGAGACAAAAAATCCTGTTTACAGAGCCCTCAATTCTTTAGTTAAAAAGAAAAAAATAAAGAGCGAAAACAGAAGTAGAATGGGGCTAGAAATTACTCTAATTAAAAAACCAACTAATGGTTCCCAAAGCGATCTCCTAGGTTCAGAAACTCAGGTTAATGAATTCAGCGAAACTGAAGCAATACCTTTTGATGAGCTTTTATCACAAATTCGTCTACTAAATCTTAATCAACTGCGTATTGTTAAAGATTTTGTCGATTTAAATATAATAAAAAAAAGGAGTGGTGATAATAATGAATAAAAATCGTTTAGACAATATTCAAAAACTTTTATTTGGTTATATTTGGCTTAACGGTTCAATTGTATGTTCCAAACCATCTCTTAGTTTAAAACTAAACATACCTAAATATCTGCTAGGAAAGACAATTAAGGAATTAACCGAAAAAAGGTGGATTCGAACCACTGGTCGAGGTAAGGGTTTTCGTTTAGAATCAATCAAAAAAGAAGTCCCTAAATATATAATTGATTTTATGGAAAAAAATTTCCAAAAATATGTTTGCTAATAAAAAGGACGGGAAGCTTTATTTCTTTATATTTATATCATTTTATCACATAACGTTTAGACATTAATATTTCTTGTTGTAATAATTTCCATAAGGAATAATAAATACTCCTTCTTTGTTTATATTCCAGTGACAACCACTTAACAGAGGCTCGCCAGCCAAAGCCAGCGAGCTTCTTTTTCTATTCAGTTAAATTCCGATAAAGTGCTGGGTAAACATGGCCCCGTATGGCCCACCCCGGACGATACCGATCCCGATATGAGTATAATTCGGGTTCAGAATGTTTTCCCTGTGTCCGGGGGAATTCATAAGGGCCTCGTGTGCCCTTTCGACAGTCTGGTTCCCGGCGAGGTTTTCCCCGGCGTAGCGGTAAGTCACACCTTGGGCCTTCATTAAGTCCCACGGAGTAACGCCGGAAGGCGAAGTGTGGGCAAAGTAATTTTTGTCAACCATATCCTGTGATTTCGCCCGTGCAGACTTGACTAAACGCTCGTCAACGACAAGCGGCTTTAAGCCGGCCTTTACCCGTTCCTGGTTCACAAGGTCGACCATTTTTTGTTCGTCAGCGGTCAGGATCGGGGAAGGGGTTGGAGCCGGTGCCGGTGAAGGGGACGGTTGGGGTGTCGGTTGTGGAGCCGGTGTCGGAGCGGGCTCAGGTTGTGGCTGTGGTTTTGGTGCCGGTTCCGGTGCCGGGGTTGGTTGCGGTTGGGGTTGTGGTGCCGGTGCTGGAGCCGGGGCTGGTTCCGGCAGCTGGCCTTTGTAGATTACGTTATAACCCTTGGCCTTCAGGTACTCGTAGATTCTATAATTGGTTGTGTAGAAGGTAATCTTGTAAACTTTAGCTCTATATACAAAAATCGTCGGTTTTCCTTGGGAAGCTGTGGCGGCTTCGGCTTTCCGGGCCAGCATCATGTAACCGCCCAACAGCAGGGCCAGGGCCAACAGCACGGCAGTTATTTTCTTCGTCATCCGTCTGCCACCTTTCAAAAAGAATTACCCGCCAGTTGGTTAGACCGACGGGCATTTTTAGTCAATTCTTAGACGCCTTTGCTGTGCATCATCTTGGTCACGTCGAAAAGGCCGTTAGCGGAAAGGGCGAGGATTACGCCATTCATAATGCCGTCCTGAATACCAGTGTTCGGGAGGTAAACGATACCGGCGACGATACCCAGCACCATAGTTACCAGGGGGACAAAGCGGCTGGGAATGTAACCTTTCGCGAACTGGGCGATAGCCATAATAACGGCAGCGACAAACGCGGCTTCGTAGGTCACTTAGTTCACCCCCTTTCGGGCCTGCCTAATCATAACTCCGTAAATCACAATAAGTTTGTGACACTGTCTTATCGATCAAGCAAGCCGAGCCGGTCCAGCAGCACCAAAGTGCGGTAAAAAGCCGTGTCCCCCAGGGGTTCGTTTATATAGCCTTTGTTATAGACTTTCAGAACAGCCGCTTTAGCCCAGTCAGGCACGGCGGCCAGGGGATCGGCCTGGCTTGGGGTTCCACTTTAGTGATTTTGATTTTGTCGCCTACGGAAAGGCGGTCTGGGTCTTTTAACCGGGGGTTGGCCAGAACAATTTCCTCCATAGTCAATTCAAAGCGTCCCGCTATCGCGGCAAGGGTGTCCCCTTCCTTTACAGTGTAGGTGCCTTGAATGGTTTCGATGAACTCAGCCCAGCGGGGGATAATCCGGTGGGGGCAGTATTTGCCGCTCCAGTAACGGTGTTGCACCACGTTTTCAACAGGTATTTTAAATTCAGCCATAAGGTGCCGGATAAGCAAGACGGCGTTGGCCTCAGCCTTCCTGTAGTCGCCGTCTTCGTTCTCGCATATTTCAATACCTATGGAAGTGGTGTTCCCAGGGCCGTCGGCCCCGTCGTCGGCGTGGTAGGCGTTTTCGCCGGCCGGGATGTGCTGGATGATTTCCTTGTCGTCGACGGTAAAATGCCACCCGGTCGAACCGGACTTCCCGGCCTTTAGAAATTCCGCGTGGCCCCTGGCGTTGGCCCCCTTGTTGGTGTTGCCGGTATTGTGCACGGTTATAAACTTGGGTTCCATCTTCCGGCCAGGGCGTGCCCGTAAGTTGCCGGGTATAAAGCCCTGAATTATCTTCATTTTCTGCTTTCCTCCTTTAACAGACAGACGCGGATTTCCTGAAGGTCATAGCTCATCCGTTCGTACTTGGTCGCCAGGGTTTCAAGCTGTTTGGTTATATCGTTTATAAGGGCCGTCAGCCGGTCTTCCCGCTCTTTTGCCACGTCCTGCAGACGGCGGCTTTCCCGCAGCTGGTAAACAAACAGGGTAACAAACAAAACGGCCCAGAGGCCCTCTTTAAAAGCCAGCGTGTAAATCTGTTCCTCCACCTGCCTCACCCCCTCGGCCCGAAAGTAAGAGCCTAATCCGCCCGGGATTAGGCTCTCGGTAATTTCTGTTCGATTTTGGCCAACCGGTTTTCAATCGCTTTCAAGCGGTCTTCCAGCTTTATTTCCTTTGTCTTTATGTTTTGTTTTTCATCTTTGGTCAACCACCGGGGGTCTATGTCCTGGCCTGCGGCCGCCTCGTACACTTCGGCGTCGCTAACCAGGACAAAGTCTTTCTTGATGTTTTTTACTTCGCCGTACCTGTGGCGTACTGTGTTGCCGTCCACTTCCGCGTCCCATAGTCCCTTAAAAAACTGCAATACTTTACCGTTTTCGTGGATTATGAGGTTATACATTCCGGCCATGCAGACGCCTCCTTAACTGTAAACCACTTTAATCTTGAAGCCAGGTTCAAATTTCGCGTAGTTGGAACGGCCTTCGGAATACAAAGCGAAGCCTTTGGCGTTGCCTTCTAATATGGCCTGTATTGTCCAGGTGGGTATTTCTTCCCACTTGGCCTCGCTCCAGGCAAATTCCCTTTCGCCTTCCACGGGGTAAATTACCCGTGGCGGACCGGGCGGCAGCGTGGCGGGGGTGTAGTTGTGCATAGCCAGGTGCAGGGGTTCCGGGGTGGGCACGCCGCCCTCGGCCCTCCGGGCGGCATAAATATAAGCGGCCTTCAAAGTCTTACCGCTTAACGTGGCCTTGAGGTTGGTGAGGTCTGCGTCGTTAAAAAACAGGAAAGTCGTATAGTTGCCCCAGTCTTTGAATTCGCCTTGCACCGCCGCACCGCCGGTGTCGATCCCGGAATAGGCGGTATATTCGTTGTAGACTGCGATGTTCTTGACTTCCCATACGCTGGTGTCGGGCGGGGCGGGCTGTGCCGCCGGGGTCCCGGGGTCAAAGGTCAGGGTGCCCAGGATTTCCCCGTCGGCTTCCGATAAAGTGTCGGCGGTCGTCCCGTTCGGTGCCACGTCCCTGCCGGCCACGGTGGAAGGCCCAATACATTTAATACCGTAAGGGGATTCTCCGTAGTTGGAGCCGTACAGGTGGACTAAGGCCCCGTGGGTCGCCACTATACTCGCGTCTATACCGCCGTACAGCTTGTTGTAGTAACAGTCCACGACGCTGCCCTCGGCGTGGACACAGGCTCCCACTTCGCTGTTGGAATACACGTCCATGTGGCCCACTTCCACGCGGTTGGAGGAAAAAACCTGAATGGAGCCGTCGGGGAAGTCGTTTTCAAAGTAGGGTGTGGGCTGGTTTATCTTGCCTTTCAGGATTTTAATGGCTTTCTGTAAATTGGCCCTTACAGTAATGTAGCCGTGGACCGTGCTCCCCATAAAGTCGATGTCGATGTTCCCGGCCCCGTAAAACCCTTCGATAAGGATTTCGTTTTCATATATTAGGCTGTTGTCGGCTAGGATTATTTGGACATCTCCGTAATTGAATTTAGGGATGGAATTAACCGCCTTCTGTACGGTCTTGAAGGCTTGTTCCGGGGTCACGCCGGGGTTGGAGTCCTTGCCGGTAGCGGGGTTGACGTAGTATTTTAAAGTTTCGTGGCTGAAGTTAAAAACATTGCCCTTCAGCTTCCCCACGTAAAGCTCTTTGAAGCCTCCCACGCGGCTGTCCAGGTCGGCAATGACTTCGCCGCTGCCGTTTAATACCTGCAGCCGCCCGAACCCGTTGTCGGCCCCGCCCAGGGTCAGGGTGCCGCCTTTGGCACGGTCGAAAAATAAATAGCCAGTTTTTATCAGGTCAGCAGAAAAGCCGTCGCCGGTGCCGAAGGTCGTCCAAAGCCATTCCCCGGTTACAGGGTCTTTGCTGTTGGCTATGGCGAAGATACCGCCCAGGAGCCGGAGGGCCTTCGTCGGATTAATCTCCCGGTCTGTTATCAGAATACCCTGGTCGCTGGTCAGCTTGACGGTGCCGTTACCGGCCCTCACCTGTGCCCGGAGGGTGTCCAGCACACCGTCCACGGCCCCGATCTTGCCGTCCCAGTAGGGTTCTTTTTCTTCTACTTTCTTTTCTACCTGTTCCAGCCGGGCCAGGGTGTTTGTTACCTTGGGGATGAAGTTACCGAGCTTGATTTCAGCCTTTTCCGGCTCGTCCAGGTAACGCCGTATTTCGATGACGCGGGCCTCGACGGCCAGCGGGGGGTTAAATTCCCGGTCTATCGCGGTCACGGTGTCGCCCAGCCGCACTTTCTCGCTGCTGTAGCCGGCGGTCTGTTCCAGGTCCACAACGTCCATTTGGAACTCTACCAGCGGCACTTTAGCCTTTTGGAGTGCGTCCCAGGTCTTTTGTAAAAGGGTTACCGGGTCGGTTTCTTCCTGGTCTTCAAAAATGCCCGTCCGGTGCCTGAAGGTCCTGTCCCCGTTGGGCCGCCCGTAAGCTGTTAGGGCGTCCGGGTCGCCCACCCATTCCTGCCCGGCCGGTTTGTCAGCCGGGTCGCCGCCGGCTTTGCTCCATACCACGTCCGCAAACGTAGTCCTGCGGCCGTAGCCGTCATCGGTTTCCTCACCTTTGCCCCGCCCGTAAAGGGCCGTCTTTATACTGGTGGAGTCCACTTTACGGGTGACTTTCTTCATGTCCCTGGTATATTCAAAACGCCTTCCTGTTTCGTGGCCCCGGCGTGCCAGGAGGTCGACGTACCGTCCCACGATCTTGCCGCCGGCCAGCTTCACGCGGTAGCGGACTTCGCACTTCCATACTTCCAGCATTTTGTGAATGGCCGACAAAACACTTTGGTAATAGAAAGTAGTGGAACAGGTGCCCAGGCTGTTGACGACACCGGCCTGCCAGCGGGTGGCCGCCAGGATGTCTTCCAGCACTTCCCTGGCCATTTTGTTTTCCGGCCTTTTGTCGGTTATAATTTCGTCTGCCAGTTCGAAGGCCGCGTGTTCACAGTAGGCCCTTTTATACGTCACCTCGTCGTGGATTTCCTCCACTTCTTTAATTACAAATAACTGGTAGAAGTCTTCGTCCAGGTCTTTTATCGCCACCAGGTTTTCTTCCGTGATATATTGGGCGTCTTCGTGTCCGGCCGGTACGCTGAGTTCCAGGCTGTTCTCGCCGTTCAGCTGTTCTAAGTGTACCGCGTTGAAGTAGGGGCAAGCCTTGGGGCTCCCGTTGATAAGCACCGCCTGTACCACTTCGGACTTGTTAAAAATAAAAATAGGCCGGTCCGGGTCGTGTTGCTCGTCCCGGCTTTGTATGTCTGTCACAAATTTATCCCAGCGGGGGAGGAGGAGTCCTGGCCGGTTGGAGCCGTCCCAGTATTGCAGGGGCACGACGTTTGAAACAGGTATGGCGTAAAGGGCCATGAGGTAACGGATAAGCCATGTCGCGTTTTCCTCTGCCTTGGAACGGTTGCCGGTTCGGCAAATAGTTATAGATATAGTGGCGAGGTTGCCTGGGTCACTGGTCGATCCGGTGACGAATAGGGACATTTCATCGGTGGGCAAATGCTGTATGATGATTTTATCGTCAACAGTATAGTGCCAGCTATTTGTTCCCGCTAAGTCTGTGTTTAAATACGAGCCATAATATTCAGCGGTGGCAGTGGACGCGGTGTTGCCGTCGTTGACGGTTATATGAGTCGGGTTAATGAAAAGCCCCGGCCTGTTGGGCCTTCCCGTGCTTATATAATTACTGGTTATTTCAGGTATTTCCCCCACCTCCACTTCAAAAAGAAATGGCGTCCCCGCGAAGGAAGACGCCGTTTTGTCTATAGCCATTTTTCGTTAAACTGCACGGTTACGTCCGCCTTGTTTGCCGGTTCCAGGGTGAACTCGTTCAGCCCTTTGTCCAGCATAAAGAAGTCGCTGCTCACGTCCAGGTATCGCATGGCCCGGAGTCCATTCACCTTTATCGTCGCCCTGTCGTTGTCGATTACAAGCACGTCGCCCTGTTTAAAGTTATAAGTGACTAATACTTGCTTGGTGCCCTTCATCACCTTGATGTACGGACAGGGGGCTTTGAATTCCACGGTAAAGACCGGGTAGGTCCTGGCCGTCCCGTTGTAGGTGAGGGCAGGGGTCCCGCCGGCGTTCGTCACTTCCAGGTCGTTGTTGAATTCCAGCTTGCAGGACGTGCTGGCGTCCACCGGGAGCGGCGTCCCGGCCTGTACTTGGGCCAGGAGGTCGGCGTCCGGACGGGCCACGGTGGAAGTCCTTACTTCGTCGATGAGGTTGTTCCAGTGCTTCTCGTTGCTGTAGCGGCTCCCGATATAGACTTTTTCGATCTTGGACATATCCACGGGGGAGGCCAATGTCGCCGATCCCACCACCACGCCGTCAATTAAAAGCCATACAGAACTCCCGTTCCAGCGTGCGGAATAGACGTGCCAGCCAACAGCGGCGATACTGGAAGTCTTAATAGCCATCGTGTTGTTAAAATACAGCACGTAGGTAGAGTCGGTCAGCTTTTCCAGCAGGAAACGGCTCCCCATATCGGTGCCGTAGCTGTCCCACAGGAAGGCGTAACGGTTAACCGTACCGTCTTCGTAGGCCCTCACGTCGAAGGTGCCCTGGGCACTTTCCAGGCCTCCGGCCATGTCCAGGGTAAGGGTCTCAGGCTGCCTGGTGCCGTCGGTGAACGAAGTTCTATAAATTTTTTCTTCCAGCTGCCACTTCATTACGTTGGCCGGGGTCAGGGTTATTTTGCTTGCCGCCGGTTTCACCAGGGCCGCCGGAGCGGTCTGCCGGGCCGCTACTTTTACGGTCAGGCTGTGTAACACCGGCGGGTTAGGCCCGGTAACGGTATGGAGGGTTTGCCGTACATAAAGGGTCTTACCGGAAAGGTCCACGCCGCTGGTCAGCCCGGAGACGGAGCCGCCGTTGGTGGCCGCCGTCCAGTTGGTCCCGTCCAGGCTTGTCTCGACGGTCAGCGAAGCCCCGGCCGGTACGGTCGCCGTCCAGCTTATTTTGGAAGAATAACAGGTGCCGATGCCGGTTAACGTCCAGATGGGCCATGTGCGGTTTCCGCTGTTCGCCTTGTCCACGGTAACAGTAATGTCCAGTAACTTGGGCGAGGTCTTTTGGTCTGCAGTCGGGGTCAGGGTCACGCGGTATTTAACTTTGGCACTGCCGCCTAACACCGTACCGTTGGACAGGCCGGGGATCGCCCCGCCGTTGGCGACGGCACTCCAGGCCCCCCAGGTGGTGCCGTCGGCAGAAAAGCTAGTTTCCACGGTAACGCCGGTCCCCGCCGGCTTATTTTCCGTCCAGCTAATGGTTGAGCCTAAAACGGTAAAGGCCCCCAGGGCCATCGCCGGGGAGACGATGTTGCCGGACGAATTGTAAATATCCAAAGAGTTCACGGTTATGGTAAGGCTGTTCAGCTTCGGGGTCTGCGATTGGTTGGTGGTGTTCAACGTCACCTTCCAGTACAGGGTCTTCCCGCTCATGTCCATACCGGCGGTAATGCCGGGGACCGGGCCGCCGTTGGTGACTTCGGTATAGTTGGTTCCGTCCAGGCTGGTTTCCACTCTAAGGGTGGTGCTGGCCGACGGTAAGGTTTCCTCCCAGGAAACGGAGCTTGATTCAGCCGTAACGACGGAGGCGAGGCTGGCCGAGTTTACCCTGTTGCCGCTGGTCAGGTAACGGGTAATGGTTTCATCCCGTTTATATTCAAATACCAAATAGTCTATATAAGCCTTGTAGTTGGAATTGCCTTTTAATGTGATGGTGTACGAGTTCCCCGCTGTCAGGTTGATAGTGTGTATATACCATCCTGGCGAAGCGGATGCCGATAAGTTCAAGCTGCCGTCCAGGTAGACGTAAAAAGAGTTCTGCGTGACTTGATAAGAAAAGCTAACATAGGCGTTATAACCCCCCGGAGGCACGGTGACGGTGAAAGAAACTTCACTGGTGCCCGAGTAGTTGGTAAAGGAATACTGCCCTTCCCAGGGGAGGGAGGTAGTCCTTACCCAGCCCCCGTTTACGTGGGTGTAGGAAAATTCGTGGTTGGCGTCCTCGAAGTCGTCCCTTGTGGTGTAGGTGTTCGTCTGGTTCACAGTTTCGGTCGCCAGTTCCAGGTCGCCCCCGGCCGTCGCCACCACTTGAGTCAACGTGCCTGCCTGGAAGTCTGCCTGGGTGGTCTCCGTCCTGGTGAAAGTCGTGCCGGAGGGGACTTTGGTCAACTCCACCTCACCGGCGGCGGTGGCCTGTACGTTGGTCAGCGTGCCGGCCAGGAAGTCGGCCTGGGTGGTGTCGGTGTCCGAAAAGCCGGGGGTGAGGGCCAGCTTCAGGTCGGTTACGTCGGCGTAGACGCCGGTCAGCGTCCCGGTGCTGAAGTCGTCGTCCTTTACGTGGTCGATCACAGTGGCAGGAGAAGGGCCGTACTGGGAAAGGGTGTAGCTGCCGCCCACAGCCAGCCCTGTCACCGTTTCCGTGGCCGGGGCCGCCGCCGTGGTCAAGATGTTGGTCGTCCCTTCTTCCATTTTAATAGCCTGGCCATGTTGCCCGGTCTGGAAGCGGGGCTGGCCGGTCGCGTAGGCGTCCAGGTCGTCGTCGTAGGCGGTCGAAGCCCTGGCGAAAGTGGGCGTAGGTTTGGCCGTGGCTATTACCTGGCTCACAAGCCGGCCGGTGGCCAGCGGGTCGGGGCAAAGGAAAGAGAGGACGCCCTGTCCGTTGAACACGATTTCCTCGATTTCGGTGTCCCCGGCGATCCGGGCATAGTAAGCCTTGTCCGGTTCGTCGTCGAACACCAGCGGCTTTAAGTCGTCCTGGTAAAGCCAGTCGGCGATGTCCCGTGCCTTCCGGCGTAGTTGTTCATAAGAACCGGCTTTTATGGTAACGGTGACGTCGATCTGCCGCACGCCCAATTCCACGCCGAAGTCTATCGCCCCGGCCCTTTTCGGCACTGCCACAGTCTTAGAAGAAACGGGCGGCAGGATACTCTGCCGCACCGCGTTAACAGTTAAATAAAGGTCGCTGGGTATGCCGTTAAAGGTAAAGCCCATTTTTTAAATTACCCCCTTTGCACGTTGTCCCCGCTTCATCAGCCGGTGCAGTTCCCCGGCGATCCTCTCGATGTCGGCCTCTTCCCGGACAGCCAGCTGGTTCACGGTGATGTTGACCCCGCCGCCCCCGTCGGTGTTTATGGGGATGCCGCCTAACTGGCTTGCAATGGCGGCGGCAAAAGGTTTCATCCGGTGGCCTTTAAGCGGCACGGCGGCTTCCAGGCCCCTCTCGCCGATGATGATGTTGGTCGCCTTGGTGAACAGGCCGCCGTCGGCCATCTTCGGGGGGCTGCCGCCGCCTCCCTTAACGGCATTGGCCGCCTGGCTGGCCCAGCTTTTGGCCTTGTCGTAGGCCGCTTTCGCCGCGTCCACGGCTTTCCTGGCGGCTTCGACCACGCTGTCCAGCTTGTCTTTCATGTAGTCCACAGCCTGGCCCACCACGTCTTTAGCCTGGTTTATATAGCCGGTGATGGTCGACTTGACAGCACTCCAGGCACTTTCAGTCACAGAGCGGGCACTGTTCCAGGTATCCGTGATTTTACTCTTGACAGCGTTCAAAACACCGTCAACGGTCTGCTTGATCTGGTTCAAGAGGCTGGTTATGGTCTGCTTGACGGCGTTCCAGGTCTGCTCGGTGCTCGCCTTAATTTGGTTGTAGGTGTTTTGCAGGAAAGAACTGATGGAATTCCAGGTCTGCTCGGAGGCGGCCTTAACCTGGTTCCAGGTGCTTTGCAGGAAGGACTTTATGGCGTTCATTACGGATTCCGTATTGGACTTGATAGCGTTCCAGGTGTCTTGCAGAAAAGATTTAACGGCGTTCCAGGCGGATTCCGTGTTGGACTTTATAGCGTCCCAGGTATTTTGGAGGAGAGACTTTATGGTGTTAAGGACGTTTTCAGTGTTCGTCTTAACGGCTTTCCAGGTGTTTTGTAAAAAATTCTTAACGGTGTCCCAGGCTGTTTCTGTTGCCACTTTGATTGCTTCCCAGGTATTGCTTACGGTCTGGGAAATGGTCTGCCATACTTGGGAGGCGGTAGTGCTTATGGTCGTCCATACGCCGTTCAACCATTGTGCCACCTGTTCCCATACCTGGCGGGTGTAGGCCGCGATCTCGTCCCAGTGGCGAATAACCACGCCCACGACAGTCCAGTCCGTAATAACGGCCGTAAGGAGGTCTAAGGCAAGTTTTACGATGGCCTTAATACCTTCCCAGGCCGCTTTTGTCCGGGCCTTGATGTCGTCCCAGTTTTTAACGAAGTAGTTTATGATAGGAAGGTTTCTGACGACCTCGACCATACCGGCAACTGCGTTTTGGAGTACTGCCTTGATGCCTTCCCAGGCTGTGGTCGCCGTGGCCTTAATCCCGTCCCAGGTTGTTTGGAAAAAGTCCTTGATTCCTCCCCAGGTGGATGCCGCCGCGTTTTTAACGGCGTCCCAGGTGCCGGTCAGGGTGTTTTTGACGGTGTCCCAGTTTTTTACCACTAACCAGCCGGCGGCCACAAGTGCCCCGATTGCCACTACGGCGATACCTACCGGGCTGCTGAGGAAGGCCAGCACGGTGCCCACGCCTTGGATCGCGGTGGTAACGGCGTTGAAAGCACTTACAAGCCCGGTTATGGCTTTGAAAGCCATAAAGCCGGCCAGCACACCGGCCAGGACCGGCTGGAGGGTGCCCCAGTTGTCCTTAATAAAATTAAAAAGGCCCGTTACGGCCTGCAGTATCGTGTTGATAGTCGCGGCCACGGCAGGCGGGAAGGCGGCTTCCAAGGCCCCCCGGATACCGTCAGTTTTAAAGCCTTCGTTTAGCTTGCCTACAAATTCGTTCACCACGGGGAGCATGGCTTTTAACTTGTTGAAAAGGGGTTCCATAGCCTGCCCCAGTACCATGTTCAGGTTGTCTTTCAACGTGGACAGCATACCGGAGAAAGACTTGCTCTGCCGATCCATAGCCCCGGAGAAGCGTTCGCCCATCCCTTCGATAAGGGCCGGGAGGGCGTCCTTGGCGAAGACTTTACCTTGCTCGGACAGCTTCATCAGCTGTTCCTTGGACATCCCCATCTTCTGGGCCATGATGTCCCAGGCCGGGATTCCCCGCTCGGCTAACTGGTTCATTTCTTCGGCGGACACTTTGCCTTTGGTCAGCATTTGGCCCAGGGCCAGCGTCACGCCCTGGAGGGTTTCCTGGTTCCCGCCGACGGCCGCCACCGCGTCGCCGACGGCCTTCAAGTTGGGCAGGACGGACTCAGCGTTGAAGCCCATCGCCAGCATCAGCTTGGCCGAGTTCTGCAGGCCGGGGAATTCAAAAGGAGTCTGGGCCGCAAAGGCCTGGAGTTGCTTAACCATCTCCTGGGCCTTGTCGGCCGAATGGAGCAGGGTTTCAAAGGATATTAAGGACTGCTCCATGTCGGCGTTAAATTCGATGCCCTTCCAGGCCGACAGGCCGCCCAGGGCAGTGGACACGGCTCCAATGGCCGGTAACGCCATGCTTTTGAATTTATCGAAAACGCCGCCCAGCCTGCCGCCGGTGGATTCCGCTTGCTTGGCCGTTTCTTCGATTTGCCTGGTGCCTTCTTTTAGCTTGCTCGTCAAGTCGGTAATGTCCGCCGTAAACTTGACCAATACACTGGATAATGCCCCCATCTCCACACCGCCTTTCTGTAGGGAATAAAAAAAGGCCGCCACCGCTACCCGTCACCCAGGGAAGCGATAGCGGCTTTCAGCCTTTTTGTTAAATTTTTTCAGGAGTTCTTGCATAGCTTTATCCCGTTCCTCTGGGGTTATGGGTTGGCTTTGGGCCTTCTTCCTGCCCAGCAGTTTATCGGGCGTGATCGTTTGCCTGTAGTTCCCGCTTGCGTTCATAAGGTGGGAGGCCAGCCATGCGGTGCGGTAGTAGTCCGCTTCGTCCCGCCTTTCTTCTTCCCACTTAAACGCGTCCACGAGGTCGCCCAGTTCTGTGGGGGTCAAGTCCCAGAATTCGGCGGGGCGTAACCTCAACGGGCCAAAGCCCAGCTTTTTAAGCTCGTCCCACCCCAGGGCTAGGAGTTTTTTCTTGTCCCGGCCTCGAACACCTTGGCGATACAGTCTTGCACGTATTCAAAGTTGCCGAAGTCCACCAGTTCACCCACTTCGTCTTCTGTTAATCCTTCGTGGACAAGGCCGGCCCAAAGCAGGGTGCGGACGGTCTTCATGCCCATAGAAATGTTGCTGAGTTCCGTCAAAGGCACGCCCAGGCGGTCTTCCAGTTCGGCCAGGGAATTCAGGGTATAACGCAGTCTATAGGTGTTTTCGCCCAGTTTGATTTCTACTTGTCCACGGTGTTTGTTGGCCAATTAATTAACCCTCCAGAATTCAGTTAATCATTTGTCTATGGGGTAACGGTCAGGGCACCGGTGCCGGTGAGGGTAAGGCTGTAAGTGGCGGCGTCTTCTTGCGGAAATTCAGCGGGGAAGTCGGATATAATAATGTCGCCGGTGTACTTCTTACCGCTCGGCATCCGGATTTCAGCCTTGAGGGTCTGCCTGTCGGCCCAGGCGGTTTCCAGGTATTCGAGGGCGGTGTCGGAAGCAATGATGTAGCCTTCACATTCCAGGCCCCAGGAGTTGATCCCGGCCACGTTGGAAGCCCAGCCGCAGTCGTCTTTACTGTTGGAGGCCACGATGTTGGTGGAACGGGTCAGGGTGGCGTTGGACTGGCCGCCCAGGACGGTATATATGGGGTTGTTGCCTGCGTCCGTGCCGGTTTGGACATAAAGCAGGACGTCTACGCCGGCGATTTTGGTAGTAGGCATTTGTCAAAGTCCTCCTTTCAAAAATTAAAATGGCCTTACGGCCCAGGGATTAAAACTTAAATGCGGCTACGGTCACGGAAGCGGACGCACTGAAGTTAACGAATACCTTACCGGCGTCAGCCCCGGATTGGTTGAAGAGGGCCTTGTCAAATACGCCGATAATCTTTTCCGCACCATTTGCTATGGTTACAGAAATATCCCCGGTGCGGCCATGCGAACAGGGCACGCTGACGATGGTCACGGTGATCGGAGAAGCCTCGCCGTTTTTAACGTGCAGGACAGTCCTGCCGTCGTTCGTAAAAGACATACCGTTAGCGGAGTCGGCGGCGGTGTAAGTGGGTGCCACACCGGTCTGGTTAACAGGTTGAACAGCAATGGCTGTACGGGCCATTTACTACACCTCCGTTATGGTCGTAAAGTTTATAGAATAAAGAAAACGCCTGTTTTCGTCCGTGCCGATATACAGCGGCGTGGACTGGGAAGCGGTGCATAATAAAACGCGGGCTGTGCCCACGTAAAAGTCTCTCTTGCGGTTCATGTAGCCGTAAACTTCCCACGCCTTCGCCTCCGCGTCGGCCGGGGATTTAGCCCTTAACAGTACCTGAAAGGAAGGGCGGCTTATTTCCCGGTCTTCCGGTCCTCCCCCGGTGAGTTGGACAGTGGCACAGTCGTCAGCCGCCGTTTCGGGGAAAACGTTGGGGTAAAATTGGTAGTTCACGCCCTGCTTAATTACGTTAATCAGGTCTAAGATTCGCACCAGTGCTCACCTCGCCTTTAAGTTTTTAGGTGCTTTTGCAGTTCGGCTTCAATATGTTCCTTGTATTTTTCTTTTTCACCTTCCAGGGGCCTTTCAAGGAATTTCCTGCCTACAGCGTAATGTTTGCCGCTCATGCCGGAGCCGCCTGGCTTCGCCTGGGAGCCGGGGCCTAAGTTGTAGGTGCCTTCGTGCATCTTTAAAGCGTAATTGAAGTTCCCGCCGCTGTAGGTTTCCTTTACGGAAAATTCCACGGTGCCGTCTACCTTGTCGCCGCTCGCCGTCACTTCTTTTGCATAGGACTTCTCCAAAATGCCTTTATCATGCGGGGCGGCTTCCGACGAAGTGCGGGCTAGGTCGTCGATACAGTCCTCAACGGTCCTTTTTAGCGTCGCCTTAACTTCCCGCTCCAGCCCTTTTAACTTGCCCAAGTCCACCTTGACTTCAGCCTTGAATTTTGCCACTTTAGACCACTACCTTTGTAAACACTGGCTTTCCGGCTAAGTCGCGGATAACGGCAATATTTAGCGGGGTCATGTTATGCTTGTTCCCGGCTTCGTCCTTCCACTCCAAAGCGTCCCCGTAATTGACCGCCACAAATCCTTTGAATAAAATCTCCGCACTGGACAGGACTTCCCGGCCCTCCTGGGTTTTGACAGCTTTAGATGCCTGGTCGATACGGCATTTCAAAGTCTGGGTCCTGCCGGGGACCGGCTGGCCCCATTCGTCCAGGCCGCCGGCTTTTGTAAGTTTAACCGTCTGCTTTAAAGGTATCATCCAGCACTCCTCCCCACGCGGCGGCCGATTATTAAAGCGGCCTGGGGAGCCACGGTCGTGTTGATCCGTTCTATTGAGATTTGCATACCGCCGACGGTGACGGAATTGACGCCGAATTCGGATTTGCGGATTGCATCGTCAGCCCGTAAAAGCCAGAGGGCTTGTTCAAAAACAGCCGCATCCGGCAGGGGCTTGGTAATTTCGTTGTAGTTCTTATAAACCCGGTACAGGATATTTTTGGCGTTGGTTAAAGCCCGTTGTTTCCTGGCCGCGTCCGCTTCCGTCCATTCCTCGTTATGCAGGACGTTTACCGCAAAATAGGCCTCCGCGTCGCCTAATGTTACAGCCATTATTTTCACCTACTTTCCAAACGGGCCGCATAATACTTTAAGTGTTCATCTAAAAAGAAATTTCTTTCTATGTGTTGAAATAATAAGTTAAATTTATTTTTTGGGGGATAATTTCAATGAAAATCGATTTTCTAATTAGGGCTTGCTGAATAGCCATAAATTCCAGTAGTACCAAGGGATTAAGGGCCTTTTTGTCGAATTATTCTCCAAGGAAAACGAGCTAAATCATGTAAAAAGCTTGCACTTGGAGGCGGAAAAATGTACCGGCGTCCCACTGGTCAGATGGTTATTGAAGACTTTCTACTTCCCTTCGAAGGAAAACTTGATGCCAACAACCGCTGGGTGAAACTGGCCAAGATAATACCCTGGGAGCAGATCGAAAATGAATATGCCGATCTTTTCCCGTCCAATACCGGTACAGTGGCAAAGCCCTTGCGTATGGCCCTGGGCGCCTTGATTATAAAAGAACGATGCGGTTTCACCGACAGGGAGACGGTGGAGCAGATCACCGAAAACCCCTATCTCCAGTATTTCATCGGGCTGGAGAAATACCAGATAGAACCGCCCTTCGATCCATCGTTAATGGTCCATTTCCGGAAACGGTTGGATCAAAAGATCATAAAGAAAATTAACGAGTTGATCTGCCAGAGCGAAAAACACAAGGAACAAAAAGACAAAGACCCAAAAGACAAAGACCCGGGCAATCCATCAGGCTCCGGTAATTTTGAAGTATGGAAGCCGGAAGTGAACAAGGGCAAGCTGCTGCTTGACGCTACCTGCGCCCCGGCAGACATCCGGTATCCCACTGACCTCTCCCTTCTCAATGAGGCCAGGGAAAAATGGAAAAGATGATCGACACCCTGTACAATCAGGAACTCGGACTGGCCAGGAAACCCCGTACCTACCGCAAGCGGGCGAGAAAAGACTACCTGAAGTTCGCCAGGCAGAGAAAACCGCATGTGAAGGCTATTCGTAAGGCTATCGGTAAACAACTGGGGTACCTTCGCAGAAACCTGGGCACAATCGATTTTCTTCTAAAGTGTGATGGCCATGGCAATTTGAGCGCCCGGCAGTCTAGAGAACTGGAAACCATTCGTATTCTCTACGCCCAGCAGCGGGAGATGTACCAGACAAGGACACACCGTATCGATGATCGCATAGTCAGCATCTCTCAGCCCCACGTGCGTCCCATAGTAAGGGGCAAGGCCAGGGCGGAGACCGAGTTTGGGGCTAAAGTAGCCATTAGCATGGTTGATGGATACGCCTTCATCGATCACCTCAGCTGGGATTCCTTCAACGAAAGTCTTGGCTTAAAACAGGCGGTCGAAGACTACAAGAAACGGTACGGTCACTATCCGGAAGCAGTCCTGGCCGACCAGTTATATCGTACCAGAGAAAACCTCTCTTTCTGCAGAAAACATGGCATCAGGCTGAGCGGGCCGCCGCTGGGCCGTCCGCCACTTGATAGCAGACGGGAGAAGCAATTCGCACACCAGGACATGAGGGAACGCAACGCTGTTGAAGGCGGCTTTGGCGTATGCAAGCGCAGATACGGCTTGGCCAGGATCATGGCACGCCTCAAAGAGACAGCAGAGAGCGTCATTGCGCTGCAGTTCCTGGTAATGAACTTGGAACACCGGCTCCGGCTTCTTTTTTGCCATTTTATATGCGCCATCTTGAAGACTTATAAGGACCAAAATTACACTGTGTATGCGGTTATCTAAGAGCAGTTTGTGAAATTGGAAAACTTGTTCAGCAAGCCCTAATTAGTGTTTTAAAACAATTTATCTCGAATAACGGTAATATTATTGGTCATCCAAAATTTGAAATTTTAAGCAGTAGTGACAGTGATAACAATACATATCTTTTTGATGTTAAACAATTTGAGAAAACTGATTCTTGGCATAGTAATGGTCTTGATAAATATGGAGTTTATTTTATTATTGACGACGATGATAATATCTTATATATTGGGAAAGCTGAAGCTAGTAGCATTACACAAAGAATCTGGAGTCATATAGGAACTCCAGTTAAACAACCCCAATTAAAGTTCCCCAATAATAGATTTAATGAGGTTGCCGAAATAGACGATAATGTAAAGAACTTAATTGAAAATGGTAATTTTAAAGTTGCTGGAATAACGGTTGAACCCAGAGAATTTTGCTCGTTAATAGAAACCTTTGCTCTGACATATGTTTGGCATACCGAAAAAAAGTTACCCTTATTAAATAAAAAGATAGGATAATGAAGCGTGACAAGTGATAACCCGCCACGCCTCTTAATTAAGACTAAGCAGCCTTCTTGACCCACTTCAGGCGAGCGGCGGCCCTGGGGTGGAACACGGCCATACCGCAGTAGAATTCGATCCTGGTGCGGAATACAGGCATGGAGTCGATTTCGCCCAGGTCGCGGACATTCACGCTGCCGTTGCGGAGGCCGGAGACGTATTGCTCGGCCCCGAATTTCACGGCGTAGATAGAAGCGGTGTCGTTGGCGGTACCGGCTTTGTTCTGCTCGGTGAAGCCCAGGATTTCGTTACCGGCCACGTCGGTTTCGATAACACGGATGGGGATGCCGCCGTAAGTGGCAACCGGGCGGCCGAAGCTGTCTTCGCCGCTTTCGATGTAGTGCTGGGAGGCCTGCAGGACTTTCTTTACCTCCCGACGCATGGCCTTGGACATAAACAGCACGTCCGGCTCACCTTCCACAGCGTCGATCAGTTCGTCGATCATGGCCAGGGTGATCGTGCCGTCTTTACCGTCGATAACCTGAGCACCGGAAAGTCGCTTTTCAAGGCCGTTGAATTCCTTGGGGTTGGTGGCGTTGTCGCCCTTGAAGAAGGACTTGGTGAAGGACAGGGACAGGGCCTTGGCTTTCATGCCGGTGTGGATCGCCCGGATGTCCTGGATGTTGCCGCGAGTCTGGACGAGGAACTTGTCCACGTCGACGTCGCCGCCCATGATGTATAAGCCTTCCGAATACTGGTTGATAACGCCGGCGGACTCGGTGTAGCCTTCGTTCACGTTACGGAAAGCGATACCGGGGAGGGTGCCTTCCTGGTTGTATTTATAGGCATTGCCGCTGATTTCCATAAAGGGGAGCAGTTCCAGAACAGCAGAGTTCCGGGCGAAAGTTTCAATAACGCCGCGTTGCAGGACGTCGTTAGACAGCTTTGCAGCTTCGGTAAGGGTCAAAGCCATTTCCTTTTTCCTCCTTAAAATGTCTCAGAAAATAAAAAAGACGCGGTGTTTAACCACGTCGCGGGTTTACCTGGAGCCGTAGGCGGCTCTCAGCATTTCCATCGGGGAAAGTTTGTTCAGGTCGGTGTTCTGGCTCACAGGCGGGTTGGTGCTTTCGCCCAGGGGGGTGTTTTTCTTGGTGTTGGTAAACAGCCCTTTCTTTTCAGCCTGGGCCAGCCATTCCAGCTTTGCCTCCGGGGCCATGTGTGCGGGGAGTAAGTCGCGGTATTCTTCAGGCACGGCTTCCAGCTTCGCTTCCAGCAGGCCGTTAATCACCGCTTCAAGCTGTTTAACCCTATCGCTGGCTTGCTTGTGGTCGGCCTTGTACTTGTTCAGCTCGTCGGAAGTCGATTTGTAAAGTTCTTCAAATTTGCCTTGCTGTTCCTTGGCAAGCCTGTCCGCCTCCGCCGCCTTTTTGTCGTTTTCTTCCTTTTCTTTCAGCAGGGCGTCAAGCTGCTTTTTCATTTCCTTGTACTTGTCGTTGACTTCGTCAAAGCGGTGCTTGGGTATCATGTGTTCCTCCCGGCCGGCGGAGCCCTTCCCGTCCTTGTCCGTGTTTTTCGTCGCGTCCGACGCCTGGGGCTTTACTCCGTCCTGGTCTTGGGCGGCGTTCTGGTCCGGGTTGGTTTCTGCGGCAAACTCATACATGAAGTCTTGGACAAAGTGCTTTTTCACAATTATGTCCCCCTTCAAATTTCGCTTGTTGTCGCGGTCGCGTCCGCTTTTGGGCATGAAAAAAGCCCCGGAATAGCCGGGGCCGTAGTCTATTCTTCTAATACCCGCTTGGCCCTCCGCATGGCTTCCTCGTGTTTTTCGCGGAGGCGTCCTGGTAACAAGGAGATGTCTCGCAAAGCGTGGACGGTGTGTTTACAGTTCGGGTGAAATATTTTGCCGCTCTGCCGCAGTTCGCTGTAAGTCCTGTAGCCGGGGGTCAGCCCGTTAAGTGAAATAACCATACCCTCGAAGTTCCGGCAGGGGTCGGTAGCCCCGTGGGAGGAGACAACAGCCAGGTCAAGGCCCCGCTCCAGCATTTCCACGCGGTTCCCTTCCACGTGGGCCTGTTGTATTTTAGTCCTGACCACCATTTCAGCATAGGTCGACAGGTTCCACCGCCGCCCCGCCCTGTCCACAATGCCCACCCAGACTTCACCGTCCAGCCGCCTTGACAGGCCGGCCCTGGTCAGCTTGTCGATAATCTCGTTGCGGGTTGTACGGCGTCCCAGTTGTTCCAGTGCTTTCACCCTCATCGTGTCACTGACGACGCTTCTTACAAGCTGCTTAATTTTTCTTTCCGTGTTTTGTGTGGCAGCCAGGAGGTCGGTGTAGGTGTCGTTGACAAGGGCCTCCACGGTGTTCCGGGCCAGCATGGAGAAGGAAGCCAGGGAAGCGGCCTCGGCCAGTGACGCCGCCTCGCCTATGCCGTAAACGGCACTTGCCTGGCCGTCGTTAAAAGCCCTGTTTATGGTTTCTTCCACCCATGAGCGGGTGTTTTCGTCCAGTTCCCGTAAAATAAAGGCGATCTGGTTCAGCAGGGAGGCGGCCTGGGCCTCTTCTATACCGTTGGTGATAACGCCCATCTGCCTTGCGATTTCTTTGAAGGCCCTTTTATAGTATTGGACTAACCTCCGTTCGTCCCGTCCGTAGTCAGGCTCCGGCACAACGCGGAATCCGGGCATTACGCATCACCGGCCTTTTGCTTTCCCCGGGCCTTTTTCAGCGGGTCATTTTCGGCGTTGAAGATAGAAGGATCGGCCACGGCCTCTTCTTCCTTAATCCTTTCCAGTTCGGCCTCGGCCTGTTCTTCGGTCAGGTTGTCCATTACCATAATGGCCGTCTTTTGGGAAATGGTCGCTTTGCCGCCGGTACGGATAGACATGATGTTGGCCATTTCCGCTTCGTCGTCGGGGAGGCCGTCGTTGAACTTGATTATCGGCACAGTTATCTGGTAGTCCTTTTTCCCGCCCCGTGCTTGTTCCAGCATTTGGGCGATTAACAATACACGTTTGAGGCCCCGGTCATAATACTGCCGCTTCCGGTTAACCTTCGCCAGGAGGCTGTTCATCCGCCATTTAATGGACAGGCCGGAGGCCCCGCTTGTGCCGCTGTCGCCTTTGCCCAGGGCCACGGCGGGGATTTCGCAGTTTATCAGCAGGAGGTCGACCAGCCTTTCGAGTTCCTGAAAGGCCGCCTGTAGCTGGCCGTCCCAGGTAATGTACTGCGGTACGACGTCGTCCTTGCCCATCACTTCAAAGACTTTGTCCAGGCCCACCCTGAAGACCGGGTTCCCGTCTTCGTCTTCGGCCATGACGCCGGCCGGCACAGCTATGGCAGGGTCGGCGTGCTTGTCCAGGATGGTGGCGATTTGGGAGAGCCGGTGGTTGATTTCGTCAAACAGGGACTTGTTCTCGGTCAGGTCGTCGATCCCGTGCCAGCTTTCGTCGGTGGCATAGTTGGGGACGTGTACCACCAGGGGGAAGGGCACGTCGGTCTCCACTTCCCGGCGGCTTCCCGCCAGTTCCGCGTAAATCCGCCATTCGGTTATTTCGTTGTCTACGGTAATGGAGAGCGGGTTCATCCGGTACTTAACGTAAACAATGCGGCCGGGGTAATGGCTTTCCACGTTCAAGACCCAGCCCTCGCCGTTTTTGTCCCTGACCAGCATGGGGTAGGCGATGTGGTAGGCGGTTATCTTGTTGCTGTCCCCCGGTGCCGTCTCGGGGAAGACGTATTCAGCGTTCTGGGATTCGATAATCACGCGGTAGGGGTCCGCCTTTTCGTCCACCAGGCCGCCCCATTCCTGGCCCCAGCGTACCTTATAAAAGCTGTCGCCCCGGTAGCTGTTGCCCAGGGCCGACTCATAATTGGTTATATCCAAGTTGTTTTCTTTGACAATTCTTTCAAGGGCTAATTGTTCCGGTGCCTTGTCGTCTTTGCCGGCCGTATAGACAGGCGTTTCACCAAACAAAAAGTCCGCCGATTTCTTGCAGATAATCGCCGGGAGGTTCGTCGATATATAAATTATTTCGTTGTTCCTGGTCGAGAGCCGGTTCTGTACCTTTTGGAACACGTCGTAATGTTTGCCCATAAACAGCTTCCGGTTTTCCCGGTAGCGTGCGATCCGGTCTTTATGGGCCGGCGGCGGGTAATATTCGCCTATACCGAACAAGAGGCTCGCCTCCTTTTTGCGTTCATCACTTAATGGGCTAGCGGGGCGGGCCTTTTACAAGCCGGCCGGTTTTTTATGGAACGTCCTCCTCTTGCCGCTCCCGCATAGTTCGACGGCCATCTGCAGGGCGTCGGGGAGGTCGTCGTGGTCGTGGGTGGGGTAGTTTTCCAGCATTTCAATTAGGAGCCGCTGGTGCCGCATCACCCGGATATAGCCGTTTTCAAACAGCGGCTCCAGGCTTTCGATCCGTTCCTCTTTCTTGGTCTTGTGGGATACGCCTTTAAGTTTGGTGGTGTAAATACCAGCCTTCGCCAGCCGTTCCCGCAACTGCCGGAACAGGTCAAGCTGGGCCTGTACGGTCTCGACGGCAAATACTTTGTTTCGGTACTGTAGGATTTTTTCCATAGCCACTTCCAAGGCTTCGTGGGCCGGGCACTTCTTGGCCCAGGCGTCAACCACGTAAATAACGCCGGTCTTCCGGTGCCGTGCCACTGTGACTATAGCGTTATAGTCGGACCGGCTGTTTTTCCCGAAGGCGATGTCCCAGGCGGCGTAAAAGTCCAGGGGCAGGTCGCATCCCCGGTCGTCCTTTAGGTCGCCGTAATCAAAATAGGTGAACAGGCCGGGCTTGAATATCTGGGTGTCTTCGTCTACGGGGTTGTTCATAAATTCCGAGCCGAAGGCCCTTGAGCCGATGTTTACCTTTTCCATCATCAACTTGGCGTAGGAAAACCGCTGGGGCCAGAGGACTTCCACGCCCCTGTCCATTTCCTCCTGGTTGGCACGGTAGAAGGCCAGGGCGTCTTCCAGCCGGTTTTCGTTTTCCGGGTCGCGGTAGATGTTTTCAAACTGTTCCAAGAGGTCTTCCCGTTCCGGCGGCGACACGACGGCCGAATAGACGCGGCTTTGGAAGTCGGCCCGTTTGAGGATATGCGGCAGGAGGCCCGCCCTGTGGACGATGGTGCCCATGTAGATAAAGGCCGTCCGCTGGGGATCGCCTATCGGTATGACTACGGAGTTAAACCAGTGTAGATTTTTGTCACGTAGTTCCGGGGTGTTGGTGTTCTTGGCACTCTCCAGGTCGTCGCATACCACGAGGTCGGGCCGGTGGGAGCCGTTCCGCTTGCCGCGTAACTGCTTGCCCATCGAGGCCGCTTCCACCAGGACGCCGCTTTTGGTCAGGAAGGCTTCCTGGTTGTCCCGGTCGTTTAAAGACTTCTTGGGGGAAAGCAGTTCCCCGAAGTCCTCGCGGAGTTTTTGGTTGTACTTAAGCTGGAGCGATATCCATTCGATAAACTTCTTGGCCGAAGTGTCCGTTTCGGAAATAACCAGGATATATTTTCTTTTCTTGAAAACGATTTGGTGGACGGGAAAGGCGTTGGAGAGGTAGGCCGATTTTGCGTGGCCCCTGGGGGCGGCCCATCCGATCCGGGCCGTCGGGTCGGTGCTAGAGACTTCATCCAGGATACTGCACAGTTCGCGGTGGAACTTGGGGGCCTGTTCAATGTAGACCCCCGCCGGAATTAAGTTTTGCTCGTTTTCGGGGTTCATGCTGTCGGAAAAATACTCGTACATAAAATAAAGGACAGACTCCTCGGCGTGGTCTATCCTTTTCAGCTTCACCAGTTCTTGCAGGTCGTTCCGGTAGCTGGCCTTCTGGGTTTCGGTAATTTTCGCCCCGTGCCGCATTTTGATTTGTATAAGCCTCACGCGGGTTTCCAAAAGTTCGATCCGGGCACGCCGCTGGGACTTGTCCAGTAAGTCAAAGCTCACATTCTACACCCCCTTTGTAGCGGCCCTGGTTAGCCTGTATTACGTACATTAGTACACGGTAAGGTATTTGTATTACCCCAAAATAAAAACGCCCCAGAAGTCAATCCAGGGCGTGTACGTGGATTTGGATTTTTTGGGTATTCGGGTTATAATATTGAAATAATTCCCCAGTTAAAGGACACTACGGATTGTCGTCAAATCTTTTTATGTGCAACAATTTGGAAAGATTAAATTCCTGAATACAGGAATTTCAAAGACATAATCACTATACACAAAATGTCTAATCCCTTTAAGCAGAGCAATAAAGCGGCAGGAAGATTATGTTAGTATGTCTAATCATGGTTCATTGAACAAAAATGTTTATAATTTTGCCCCTGATCATCGTAAAATTTATAAGGTGAAGACCATATCAGACATTTTAGGACTAACAAATTATTTCCCAAAAAATTGATTTCATTAACTTTTCTAAGGAAAGCTGTACCAAATTTATGTCTTAGAAATCCCTGGAATACAAACAAAGAAGGAGATACTTGATTCTCTGTGGAAACTATTACAAGTGGATATTTTATTGTATAATGGTGGGTTGTTTTTGGGAGGAATAACAATGGTAGATATTTTATATCACTATACTGATTTGTCTGGCAAACTAGGGATATATGATAATAATACCCTTTGGCTTAAATTAACATCGAAATCAAGAAACGATGTCGAAGACACATTATATATTAAAAAAATAGTGAAAAAAATACAACAGGAATACGATTGTGACAGCACTTATATAAAACGTGCAATAAAAGTAATGGATGATGTTTTAAACCCTATCGGTAAAGACAAAAAATATGAATTCCTTAAGAATAATGTTTTTATGTTTTGTACGTTTGGAATAAGAGATGATGTTGCTGGAAGATGCCTTTATGATGATGCCACTGAAGTTTTTAGAATATCCTTTGATAAGAAAAAGTTAATTTCTTGTTTGAAAAAAATTGCCGATCAGGGTTTATATTATGATTATTTTTTATGTGATAACGTTGTTTATTCTGAAAAGCATCTGAAAGAAAATATTTTATCAATTCTTCATAAATATGAAAATGAATATAAAAAAATATTAGAAAAGAATATTAACAATGTGTGTATTATAGACGATCCATATCTGGCAAGTACTCCTTCAAGTTGCACAAGTGGGTGGAGATCTTTGTTATTAATAGAAAATGGAATATGGATTGAAACAAATAATGAGAAGGGAACAAAAGAATTTGTACGACAGAACGAGATGTGGGTACAATTAGCAAATGATTTTTATAACATTGCACCATTTATTAAAAATCCAGATTTTATTAATGAGAGAGAATTTAGGTTTTCATTTTATAGAAAATCTAAGAAAAAAGAATACACTCAATTAAATAAAAATTACTGTATTGAAGTTAAGATAAACAGAGAGTGTTTAATTGATTGTAACAGTATTGGTTATGGCAAAAAAAATTAAAAAAATAAAATTTCAATAAAACCGAGTCTAGTGCCTGTTGTTTCCTATCGTTTATTGAATTTAACTGTTGCATGCTATTACTAAACTATGACTAAAATTCATATTCCAGGCGTTTTCCGCTTTCACCAACCCAATCTTGTGCTTCGTAAAGCGAGGCCGTGTCGATCCCCCAATCTTCATAACCCTGCCGGATTATTTCAAAGTAGTGTTCCCCAGGGGCGGCCTCGACGTAGTGGGGGGCCATTTGGTAAGCGAAAGCCAGGACTTCGGTGCCGTCTTCCAGCACTACCGGGATGTAGTAGCGATCATACATTCGCGGGTAGCCTTCGTACCTGTCCAGGGTTATAAGGTCTTCGGCGGTTATCCGGTACAAGGCCCCAAAGACTTGGTACCCGCCTGTCTTGGCCTGTTCTATGTCGGCCACTCCGTACCCCCGCCGATGGCTTCCCTTGAAAGTCAGCCGGTAGTTGGGGACCACGGCCACGGCCACCGGCTTTGAGCCGGGGCACCGGGCTTTCATCTGTTCTATGTTAAGGTTGGAGCCGTAAGCGAAGTATAAAACGGTAAGATAACCATTATCGTCAAGCTCTACTTTACGGTATTTTTTCATTTACGTGTCCCCCATTTCGTAATGCTGCATATTTGTATTATAGTACGTAATGAGGTACATTTCAAGCAAAAAAAATTAAGCAAAGTCCCTTTTGCCTTAGTGTTCCAGTATTTCTGTAACAATGTTTACCCGCTTCAATTCTTTTATGAAAGACTCACAATCTGTAAAGTTTATGGCCTGGCCGGTTTGTATTTGTGCCCGGCGGCCTACCCCCTGCATAAATTCTTCCACCGTGTCTTCCTCGCTGAAAGAAGAATTATAAAGCTGGTTTACTATATCGTCGTAGGTTTCACCTTCCAGCCTTAACCCGTCTATGAACGTGACTGTCAACATCGGATACAACCCCTTAAAAATATCCTCGGCATATATTAACATTTTTTATTCCCCCTTATTCTACCGTAAGGGCCGGGGCCTTTTCAACCCCGGCCTTTTATTCGGTTCTAGGCGGCCCTGCTCTCGAAGTGCTGGCGGCGTTTCATCTGGAATTTTACCGCCTGGCCGTAGTCGTTTTTCAGGCTTTCCCTGGTGACTTCCCCGAACAGTGTCCTTCTCAGGCGGCGTTCGTGGTTGAAGTTGGTTACGGCGTCCCGGTCGTGGTCTTTCCTGGCTATCCGTATGGTTTCCAGCTTGGCCCTTTCGACAATCGCCTGGGTGAAGACTACCCAGTTGACTGCTTTCTGGCTGTTAACCGTGCCCCCGTGTTGCCTGAATTCCAGGGTCTGGTGACGGTAGTAGGCTTGGAAGTTCAGTTTATGGTAGCGGCTGTGGAAAATTTCGCCTATCCTGGTCAGGCTGTCGGCCTGTTCCAGCTTTTCGATCTGCTCCCTGGTGATGGCCCGGCAGTATTGGTTGCCGTTGCCGCGTCTGCTGGGGGCTACTATTGCATCAAAGAAATTCTCGAATTTGTAGTACAGGAAGAAGATGTTTTTGAAGCTGTCTACGGTGAAGTCGGCGACGCCGTGGTGTACGTGGAAGCCGCAGGTCTTGTCGACCTTGGCCCCGGCCCTGTCCAGGGCTTCCATAACCTTCTTCAGTTCTTCCAGGCCATCTTTGCCTTTCAGCACCGGGCTTACCAGTTCGTGGCCGCCGGTCGCCAGGCCAGTACCTACGTTGTTTACACTGGAATCGTATACTAACTTCCAGTGGGGGCGGCGGCTGTGGTTGTATCTTTCGTGCTGTACGTCTATCCCGGCGTTCCGCAGGGCTTCCAGCACTTGCGGGGCGGTGGTTCCGAAGAATTCAATTTCAACTCCGAAGGTCCTGTTTTCGTTGAATTCGAAGGTTCTCAGTTTGTTCATCGCCATTGTGCTTGTCCTCCTTGGTGTCGCTTGATGTTGGGTTATTTGGCGTCCCGCCTTATGAGTGTATTATATTACGTAATGAGAGACAAGTCAATGGTTTTTTGCCACTTTCTGTCAGGAAGTTAATGCCATCGTTTTGTATTCGGGATTTTCCCAGATATAATAAGCCCTTTCCCTGGGCATAACGTCTTTAATCAGCTTTGCTACTTCTTCTTTGCTGAATTCGTCCACTTTCCGCCTCCAGGCTTGCTTGTGCCCTTTGTTTACAGACATCGTTCCACCGTCTTTGGCGTTGTAGACTTGCTTTATTATGTCGGTAGCCAGGAGTCGGTAAGTATCCGGGTCTAGCGTGTTTAACTTTTCCAAGTTATAGGCCACAGAACTCCCAAAGGTGAAGTCCCAGCCCAGGAGCCGAAGCTGTGCACGGAGCTTTTTGAATTTTTCAAACGGCGTATAAGGTACGCGGGTCATCCCGGCCTTTTCCGCAAAGGGGTTCACGGTTCCCATCGTAGTCAGCATTTCCACATACCGCTTGCCGGTCAAGGGCATGGTGTCCCTAATCAGCCTTGCCCCCAGGCCGATCCCCCGGTACTTGGGGTGCAGTACCACGCGGGTTATCATGGTTACTTCCTGGTTTAAAAGCCGGGCCACTTCGGAAGTGGCAGCCCGGTAACGGTCAGTCCAGGCGTTACGGCCGGCCAGGGCCAGCGGAGGGTTCTGATAAACAATAACACCCACCGTTTGGCCCCGGTGGGTGTACTTAAAGACGTGCTGGGCACTTCTAAACATTTTGTCGTTACGGTAGTGGAAGCGGGAGAGGGCTTTGTAGTCTCTTAGCGTGCCGGGTTCCAGGGTGATTTCCGCTTCTACGGTGCAACGGTGAGGTAAAGGTGGGTGCCAGGGGTAGAGGGTTTGTACGTTACTTCCCAGCCCTTTTCTAATAACAACGTCAGGGCTAAGGTCGGCCTCAAGGTCGGTGTGGGCGGTGGCTACCACAAGGGTCTTACCGTTCTTACGACAAACCTTTTGCATATTGAAGGCCACGATTTTAGCGGTGTCGCGGTCTAGGATGGAACAAAATTCATCTATGAAAAAGGCTTCCACGTCGGCTTCCAGCATTTTAGCCAGCATAAAGCGGTACTTTTGGCCGTCAGAGAGTTCCCGGTATTTTCGAAGGAATAGGAAGGCGTCATTTAGGCCGACGATGGTTAAAAGCTGTACCGCCTGGGGGGTGTTATGGCCCACGCTTTCAATGATCGGGGCTTCCGGGTCTACGGTGATTTCATGGGCGGCCAGGACGTTGGGGTGGGCCGCGTGAAGTTCACGTAAAAGCGTACTTTTGCCACTTCCAGAGTCGCCGGTGATGTAAATGATATCGCCGGGAGCCACGGTCAGGGTGAAGTTATCAAAGACGGTGAAGGTGTACTGGTCGTCCAGGGACACGCCGAAGGCTTCAGCTATGGCGAGGGTGCGGGGGGTAGTTATGGTTTGCATGGCATAGTGGCGGTTTACTGTGAATTCCACGATGTTCGTTCCTCTCTGTAAAATAACACATTAGACAGGATGTCTCTCCCACCCTTTATTACCTAAATATTTTTAAATTTTATTAATAAGATTTGGAAGGGATTTTATTGTTGATGTCAAACTGGTTTAGGAAAAACCTTTTCGTAATCTTGGATAAAAGGAGATGTTTTCAATGCCAATAGTTTCGATTATTAACTACAAAGGAGGCGTCGGTAAGACAACTCTTACAGCAAATTTGGCTGCTGAATTGGCATTTAGAGGGAAAAAGGTTTTAGCAGTTGACTTAGATCCTCAAGCGAATTTGACTTTTTCATTTGTGTCGGTTGATTTATGGAGAAACAAATTTCAGGATGATAAAACCATAAAATTTTGGTTTGATGCCTTTATTGATCATGGAGCAATAAAAGACCTATCGAGCTTGATAATTCGGCCACCTAGAGTAAATGATATTACTACAGCACCGCTGGACATTATTTGCTCTCATTTGGGATTAATAAATGTAGACCTTGAATTAGCTGTTATGCTTGGAGGATCATCACCACGCCAACATAGAAATAATTTCCTTAAGATATATTCCTTATTAGCAAATGGATTAGCAAGTTTTGAAGATAAATATGATTTAATAATAATAGATTGTCCGCCAAATTTTAATGTTGTAACAAAAAACGCATTGGTTGCAAGTAATTACTATATGGTTCCTGCAAAGCCTGATTACCTTTCCACCTTGGGTATAGAGCAGTTAAATAGACACGTTGAAGAACTTATTAGGGACTACAATAAATATGCTGTTGAGATTGACGACAATTATAATGAATTATCACCTAAGCTCCTGGGTATAATCTTTACAATGGTATTTATTAGAAGTGGAAAACCAATTTTTGCACAAGAGCAATATATTGAACAAGTTAAGAGGACAGGACTGCCTATATTTGATACGCTAATTCGTGAAAACAAAACTGCATATGCTGATGCACCAGAGTACGGTGTCCCTGTAGTAATTAAAGGTGCTTCTGGAAAAACCTATATTGACGTCCGCTCTGAATTGGAAGAGTTAGCAGATGAATTTATCCGAAAGGTTGGTCTATGATGAGTTGTTTTAAAAACGAACTTGCATCATTATTTAAGGTACTATCTGAAACAATTGGCGGCCTCACTGATGAACAATACAATAAATTAATTAATGGAAAGGGGATGTTGCTCTATACTGATAATCACAGAACATCAACTGACAATAATAAGCAAAAATCAAAAGAATTATTTCCAAGTAGGAAAGTAATTAGTGATGCGGAAATAGAAAATCTATCAAGACAAATTTCAAAAATTACAACTAGGGAAGAAGCTTATACCTTATTAACAAAAGACCTAAATATTAGCAAGAATGATTTAATAAAGCTTGCTAATATTTTAAAGGTTTATATTTCAAAAAACGATAAGAGGGTTAATATTATTGATAAAATCATTGAATCAGTTATTGGTGCTAAGTTACGCTCAGAGGCTATTAGAAGCACTGATTTAAAAGGAACTTCTTCTTACAATAAAGAATAAAATAGGGCTTGCTGAACAAGTTTTCCAATTTCACAAACTGCTCTTAGATAACCGCATACACAGTGTAATTTTGGTCCTTATAAGTCTTCAAGATGGCGCATATAAAATGGCAAAAAAGAAGCCGGAGCCGGTGTTCCAAGTTCATTACCAGGAACTGCAGCGCAATGACGCTCTCTGCTGTCTCTTTGAGGCGTGCCATGATCCTGGCCAAGCCGTATCTGCGCTTGCATACGCCAAAGCCGCCTTCAACAGCGTTGCGTTCCCTCATGTCCTGGTGTGCGAATTGCTTCTCCCGTCTGCTATCAAGTGGCGGACGGCCCAGCGGCGGCCCGCTCAGCCTGATGCCATGTTTTCTGCAGAAAGAGAGGTTTTCTCTGGTACGATATAACTGGTCGGCCAGGACTGCTTCCGGATAGTGACCGTGCCGTTTCTTGTAGTCTTCGACCGCCTGTTTTAAGCCAAGACTTTCGTTGAAGGAATCCCAGCTGAGGTGATCGATGAAGGCGTATCCATCAACCATGCTAATGGCCACTTTAGCCCCAAACTCGGTCTCCGCCCTGGCCTTGCCCCTTACTATGGGACGCACGTGGGGCTGAGAGATGCTGACTATGCGATCATCGATACGGTGTGTCCTTGTCTGGTACATCTCCCGCTGCTGGGCGTAGAGAATACGAATGGTTTCCAGTTCTCTAGACTGCCGGGCGCTCAAATTGCCATGGCCATCACACTTTAGAAGAAAATCGATTGTGCCCAGGTTTCTGCGAAGGTACCCCAGTTGTTTACCGATAGCCTTACGAATAGCCTTCACATGCGGTTTTCTCTGCCTGGCGAACTTCAGGTAGTCTTTTCTCGCCCGCTTGCGGTAGGTACGGGGTTTCCTGGCCAGTCCGAGTTCCTGATTGTACAGGGTGTCGATCATCTTTTCCATTTTTCCCTGGCCTCATTGAGAAGGGAGAGGTCAGTGGGATACCGGATGTCTGCCGGGGCGCAGGTAGCGTCAAGCAACAGCTTGCCCTTGTTCACTTCCGGCTTCCATACTTCAAAATTACCGGAGCCTGATGGATTGCCTGGGTCTTTGTCTTTTGGGTCCTTGTCTTTTTGTTCCTTGTGTTTTTCGCTCTGGCAGATCAACTCGTTAATTTTCTTTATGATCTTTTGATCCAACCGTTTCCGGAAATGGACCATTAACGAGGGATCGAAGGGCGGTTCTATCTGGTATTTCTCCAGCCCAATGAAATACTGGAGATAGGGGTTTTCGGTGATCTGCTCCACCGTCTCCCTGTCGGTGAAACCGCATCGTTCTTTTATAATCAAGGCGCCCAGGGCCATACGCAAGGGCTTTGCCACTGTACCGGTATTGGACGGGAAAAGATCGGCATATTCATTTTCGATCTGCTCCCAGGGTATTATCTTGGCCAGTTTCACCCAGCGGTTGTTGGCATCAAGTTTTCCTTCGAAGGGAAGTAGAAAGTCTTCAATAACCATCTGACCAGTGGGACGCCGGTACATTTTTCCGCCTCCAAGTGCAAGCTTTTTACATGATTTAGCTCGTTTTCCTTGGAGAATAATTCGACAAAAAGGCCCTTAATCCTTTGGTACTACTGGAATTTATGGCTATTCAGCAAGCCCTAATTAACGTAAATTAAAAGACTTTGTGTCAATCAAACCAGATTCCAAAATAGGGAAGGGCAAAAGCCCCTCCCTTATGTTTTGCCACTTCATAACATCTAAAAGCCCCGTCGCAATTGCGTGTTGTAATATAATATAGCATCTTGTTGCATTATTCTGTAACAGTTAGGCCCACGGTAGCCTTAATGGTTTCCTGGTTCTTCGAGGTGTCAGGCTGTCCGTTTTCATCCAGCGGTTGCAGGGTTACAGTGAAGACTACTTTCTTGGGTGTAGCTTGCAATGATCGGCTCCAACAGGATGAAGACTCTATGGCCGTCAACAACGGCTCCACCTTCTGCCAAAGTTATTGAGCCGTCCTTATATTTGTAAGTTGCGGATGTCACTTGGAAATTGGAGCCGTCGGTCGAGCTAATTTCCACGCCTACTTCTTTCTTTTCACCCATTACAAAAGTACGCACTTCCAGGGCGTCCTCCTTCCATTCGTATCTTTCCGATAATTCAGCCGCCTCAAAGAGGTATTCAATTTCCTGGGCTTCGTACCGTTCGGCCTGTTCGGTCAAGCTGTAACGGTCTTCTAATTCCTGGGCCGTATAGCGGTCTACCAGTTCCGTTATTTCGTAGTCCGGGGCACGGCGTAACAGTGTCTTAATAATTTCCCGTAAGGTATCAGCCACAAGGAAAGCGGCCTTCCTAATGCCCCGCCTGGTGTCGGCCAAGGCCACAATAATGGCCAGGGTATTCCGCCTGGTGTCAGCGTGAGCTTCAGTCCCTACGATAACTTTCCTGTAGGCATCAACCTGAGCTAATCCCTGGGCTGTAGTTTTGCGGAAAGTATCGGCCAGGGTCGTTAAATTTACGATGGGCCTTCGCTTAGTGTCGGCGTTGGTCTGGGTGTTGACAATAACACGGCGGAAGGTATCGGCATTAACTCGGGTTACGGCAATTGCCGTCACTTGCCGGTAGGTGTCCGCTAAAACATGGGCCGCCATTTTGACTTTACGGTAAGTATCAGACTCGGCTACAGCTTGGGCCAGTGTTTTCCTCCGAGTATCTACGCTAGCTTGAGCCGCTTTCCTGGTCTTACGGTAGGTATCAAAAAGGGCCTGGACGGTTTTTATGGATTTCCGGTAGGTGTCCGAATTTACTACGGCGTCGGCCAGAGCCTTCCTTTTTGTATCCGCTTGAGCTTGTATGCTTGCAGCTACTTTCCGTAATGTATCCGCTTGAATTACAACCACAGTTATAAGCGTTACGTTACGTAAGGTGTCCGCCAACACGGTCACGGTGGCTGCCACTTTCCGCACGGTGCCCGAGTGGGCCTGTACGTTCGCCCTGGTCTTTCTGTAGGTATCATTAATAGTCTGAACGGTATTTCGTACCGTGCGGTAGGTATCCGCGACGATAAAAACGGCGTTAAGTGCCTTCCGGCGGGTATCACTTACGGCTTGTGCCTGGGCTTTAACTTTCCGTAAGGTGTCCAGGTAGAAAGTGGTGACGCTGATTAAAACAACGCTTCGCAGGGTATCGGCGTTAGTTACAATATTTTGCCGCAGCTTACGCAAGCTATCAGCTTGGGTCTGGGTGTTTACCCGTACCTTACGGCGGGTGTCGGTCAGAAAAATGAAGCTGTCCGTTACTTTACGCCGGGTGTCAACAACACCCTGGGTGTTATTTAACACTTTACGCCGGGCATCTACAGCCAGGGCCGCCACGTTCAAGCGTATTTTACGAATCGTATCCGGGGCCGCAACAAACAGGGCCAGGGCCTTGCGGCGGGTGTCTACGTTGGCAGCCGTGATTACCCTGGTTTTGCGGTAGGCATCTGCTTTTGTCTTGGCGTTTGCCTGTATTTTCCGGCAGCTGTCTAACATAACTTGGGCCGTATTCTTAACTTTTCTTACCGTATCGGCGGTAATTGTAATAACATTCCGCAGCCTTCGCTCTGTATCAGCCGGTGCTATTGTGTTATTTCTGGTTTTGCGGCGGGTGTCCGTATGGGTCTGGGCGTTATTTCGCGTTTTGCGTAGGGTGTCAGAAATAGAATTAGCTGTGTTTTTCAGTCTGCGATTGGTATCAACCAGGGACGCCCCGGTCTTCCGGGCTTTGCGGTAGGTATCCCCCAAAGTTAAAGCCGCGTTTCGTGCTTTCCGGTAGGTGTCCACGGTAGCAGAGCCGGACCGGGTCACTTTACGCTGGGCGTCAACCAGGGCCATAATATTAAACTTTGCTTTACGCAGAGTATCAGCCGGGGCCTGGATGTTTTTTCGTACTTTACGGTAGGTGTCCGCCAAAACTGTGGTTGCCTGCCGGGACTTTCGATAGGTATCAGCCTGGGCCTGGTCGGTCTTACGTGCTTTGCGTAAGGTGTCGGCTAAAACAGTGATACCGCTTTTTATAACCTTCCTTCTGGTATCCGCGTTCAAAACCACGTTAACAAGCCCGGAATAGGTAAAAACGTCGCCGCCCCAAACATCATTTGTTAAGGTGATGCCGTCTTGCACGGTATTACTGGCGTCCAGGATTTCAACGGAGCTTACCGGGAAAGTAAGGTGTTCGCAGTTGACTGTAGCCGTCCCGCCGGATTCCGTCGCCGTCGGCCCAGTAGAACCACCCACACGGGCCTTCCACCCGGCAGGGAGGCCTGAAACGGTAATATTAGGAGAAGAATATACAGTATAGTCATCAGCATAGCATAACTTTTTGTACGCAGTGGTTGACGTGATACCGGCCCCTGTCCAGGAGGCGTCAGTTGTATCAATTTGCCACGTGCTGGGTTCTGCTGTCCCGTACTGCCAGATTTTTATCGCCAGCCTTGAGCCTTTGCACATAAATTTGTAGTAATACCACGTGTTGGCAGAAAGTGAGGCGGGTGGGGTATAAGACGCTATTTGCGTAGAAGAGGTCAAATACTTGAAAAGGTATATTTTGTTAAGGTTCCAGTCGTACCTGGTATAGTAGTAATAATGTGAGCCATCGTCAACAAAGCGGTTATACAAATAAAAGCCCGAGCCGGTCGTTTTATATGTCCCGCTGAAGTAGAAAAGGTGCTGGTGGATATAGTCGCCCACTCCGGCAGGAAATTGGTAGTCATCGCCCCAGTCCGCTATGCTGGTAGACAAGTTATCCGCCATTTGTATCCATTTGTTGGTCGCGTTATAGGTAACAGTTCCCGCAGTATAATAGTTCGCTAAAGTGTTGGAATTCCAATATTCTGTCCGTATTTTCCCTGTACTGTTCCTGGTTACGGTCATTTTATTCCAGTCCACCCCCTTACCTCGGCTATATACAAAAAAGAAAAACCAGGGGAAAAACCCCTGGTCTATGCTACGTGGAAGTGGTCAATGTCAAATGCTGGGTTGTACTGAGTTCCAATCCAGATTATCGCTTCTCTTACAGTTAGTTTGGGGTTGTACTCGTTCGGGTTAAGCCCCAGCCCTTTGAGCTTGTTGACAAGGAAATTCCATTCACTACGGGTTAAAGTATCGTCCATAGCTTTGTTAATGCGGTGGATTTTTGGGTCGGCCTCCATTTCCGGGGTAGGGTTTGAAACATAGACCAAAGCCCCCTTTCCCGCTACTGCCGCACAGACATAGTTTACAGGGTAATTGTCGATGTAAGGCCTGTAAGGGTCTTCGTCGCCGTACTTGGAAGTTGACGGTGAGCCGATCATCCCACAAATATAAAAACCGCCTGCCATATTAAACTACACCCTTTCTATACAGCTTCGATAGTTGCGGTTACTTGAAGGTCAACAGTGGTATCGTTGACAGGGGTTTCGTCTGAGGTCGCCTTTGCTTTAGCCCAGAAAAGTTTATTGGTTGCCCCAATTACAGGGTTAGTCAGGGTTAGGTAAGCACCGTAGGCCCCGAAGGTTCCGGGGGAGCCAGCGTTGTCCGGGGCTAACGCCCACTTTGCGGCGGTAGTGCCCACCAGGGCGATGGTTACGTCGCCGTTGGTCTGGTAGCCGGTGTCACAACGCAGGGCCAGCTTGATCGCCGCACTTTCCTCGTTGTTAGTGGCGTTCAGGGTCACGGAAATAGGAGCGGCCCCGGTATTTTCCGAAACTTGGGTGCCGTCGGTACCGCCGGCGGTTGGGTTATTCATGTAGACGTGGATGTAAGCCATAAAATTTTCCCCTTTCAAAGTAAAAATGGTGGGGCTGCCGTCGCCCTCACCATAGTGGGTGGGTAGGGGAAAGTGAAACAAGTTCTAGTAGACATATTCAAGGAAACGGCGTGTTATCTACAGTTTGATATGGAACCGGGGTATTATATACATCTTGTTTCCTTAAGAACCCCAGCTTCTATAGTTCCTTCCTTGACTTGATTAATTGACGAATTTTTTATATCTGTTAACTTTATACCATATAATCAAACTTGTCGCCTTCTTTTCTATACTTAGTATATAAAGCTTTAAATTTACTATTAAGGGATTTAATTTGTTCGATTGTTAACTCATCAAGCTTATCTTTATATTTGCATATGTCATTATATAATTCAATATCTTCTATGGACATCCTATTGGGAAATGGCCCTTCAGAATGTCCTAATAACCTAACATAACTTTTAAAAGAATTTATTTCACTTATTTTTTCTACAGTTAATTGTTTAAGTTTTATTTGATTAACAAAATCTTCTAATTCAAACAACTTATTATTTATTAAATCTTTATATTCTTCAAAACTCTCTTTAAAATTTCTTGTATTTAAAATATCGTCTATTTTATTCTGTTGTTGTTCAATATCTCTCTTGGCCTTATATAAATCATTTATGAGTTTGTTGGACTTATCAATATTATCCATTAACTCATCTGTTTTATCTCGCACTTTTTTGTATAAGAAATACCAAATAGAACTTATAGCAGTAACAACTATTGCAACTATCGTAATACCCCAAGTTATAATATTATTTAAAATAATAATTTTATCATTTTTGGTTTCTAAAAGTGCCTCATAAAGTGCAGATATACTTACGCTCTGGTCATTATTACTTTGACTCATGGTTTGGCAATATGAATCAACTAAAATAAAGTTAAAAATAACACAGAAAAAAAGTATAACAAATAATGATCTTACATAAATTGCCATATATCTCAATACAATTACCACCTCTCGAGATTAATAGTTTATATATTTCTATTATTTAACCGTAAATCCTTTATATCTATGTAAAATAAAACATGCTAAAGAGTGCATAACCTGTAAATCGTTGTCCCACAGGTTGACGTAATGCCTGACCATTTCAAGGGTCGAATGGCTTAGAAGATTTTGTAAAGCTAATGTATTCCCACCGTTCATAATAAACAGCTTCGCAAAGGTATGCCGGAAAGTGTGCGGGAATTATTTTACAAGTCAGCCACACCTTCTTCCACTTTTTAGCTAAGAAAGAATAACAAAGGCTCACAAAAAAAAATTTAAATTCGAGAAGGTATTTTTTCGATAATGTTGAAATCTGATTTGTAAAGGGACTCGTTTGAAAGTTTAGGCACCTAAAAATTGCTCCCTTGTTCTTAACGGAATGGTATAAGAAAAAGTCCTGTAATATCAACGTCTGGCGAAAAGTTTCCGAAATCTGGGACTCAAAATCCGCCGGGGCTCACCCCCCGTGTGGGTTCGACTCCCACCTTCGGCACCAGCTTGATTTTCGAGGCTTCTGGGGCCTCGAAAATTTTTCTGTAAAATATGAATCCGTCCGCGTTGAATTAATTAACTCCAGCGGATTCCTTTCCTTAGCGGATTCCTTTCCTTCCTCAACTTCCTCAAAAAACTCTCCCGCTTGAACAGGATTTTGCCCACAGGAAAGCTAAATCTTACTTCACCAAGGCATACTATATGTAAGGGCTGGAATGCGTCCCGGTAAGGGAAGAACATGAACCTCTTCATTGTTTACCTCGAACCTGCCGAAGAAGGAGGCTATATTGCTTCTGTACCGGCACTATCGGCTTTGCACACTCAAGGAGAAACTAAGAAAGAAGCCTTGGCAATGACCGAGGACGCCATAAGAAGGGACATCGAAAGTTTAAAAAAATGGGGAGCCGCTGCCTTGGATGTGAAGAACAGAGGACGTTTAGTCCAGGGAGGTATAAACGATATGCTTTACCGCTATAAAGTCATCCTCGAATGGGATGAGGAAGGTAAGGGCTATGTAGTTTCCGTTCCTGCCTTACCAGGGTGCTTCACCCAGGGAGATACGATTGAAGAAGCACTGGAAAGGGCAAAAGAGGCTATAGCAGGCCACCTGGCAGCTTTAGCACAGGAAGGTTTACCTCTACCCTCTAAAGACGTTGAAATAGCTGAAGTGCAGGTAGAGATAGCTTCATGAGCAGGCTACCCAGGGTCACGGGTAAAGAAGTGGTTAGTGCGTTGAAGAGAGCTGGCTTTGTGGTGGTAAGAATACAGGGTAGCCACCACCATTTACTGAAGGCGGGTTCTAAAAGTCTGGTTACTGTTCCTGTGCATTCCGGGGAAATCCTGAAACCAAAGCTATTGAAAAACATCCTGGAGCAGGCCGGACTAACCGTTGACGAGTTCAAAAACCTTCTCGCTTGAGCAGGATTTTGCCCACAGGAAAAAAACTGCCTGACGGCCCGGTCTTTTCGCCAACTGCCGCAAAAACCAAAGTTAACAGGCATACTTTCGCAAGCAGAAGATAGTCAGCCGGGGAAGCCAAAAAATTGAATCAGCCGGCTTATTTTTAACAAAAATAAGCATTGTTTTTCACCGTCCAAAGAATATAATTTACACTGTATGCATCGCTGAATTCCGAAAGGAAGCGGGGGACCCAACCATTGGGGTGAATCCCGTTCAGCTGCCGGCAACCCTGCGGACACCAACCGGCAGCTAACGGGTAGGGCTAATTCCTTCGGCCCGAATCCGTCAGCTAACCTCGCAAGCGTTGAAAGGAAGGATAAAACTATGCATAAAGGTTTATATTTTTAAACCCAGGGTGAGTTTTTGCGTTCCTGGGTATTTTATTTTCCAGGCGGACATTTTTGGCGGGCTTTCAAGAAAAGCAACAAACATTGAAAAATGGGGGTTGTAGTACCATGCCAGGCAGCTTAAAAAGGCTTCTTATAGGCAGACCGCTTCACAATAATGAAATTATCAAAGAAAAACTGCCTAAATGGAAAGCTCTCTCAATTTTTTCTTCCGACGCGATATCATCCATAGGTTACGGTCCGGAGCAGGTTGTTTTAATTCTGGCCGTGCCCTGGGCACTTGCCTACGGCTACACCTGGCTTGTTGCTGCCGCAATTTTATTAACACTGGGCTTTGTGACCCTCTCTTACGCCCAGGTTGCCCAGGCCAACCCGGGCGGCGGCGGATCTTACTCCGTCGCCAGAAATAACCTCAGCGAACTGGCGGCCCTGACTGCGGCGGCGGCGCTTTTTATTGATTACAGCCTGACGGTGGCGGTCAGCATATCTTCCGGCACCGATGCCATTATCTCGGCATTTCCCATGCTGCTGGGTCACAGGCTGGAGTTAAACCTTTTTGTCCTTTTCGGCATATTGATGCTGATAAACTTAAGAGGCGTCCGGGAATCGTCCAATGCTTTCGTTTTTCCCACTTACGCCTTCATTTTCGGAATTCTGGCGTTAATTGCTTACGGCATTTTCCGCATGGTGACAGGACATGAAGTGGTTATTCCCCAACAATCTCTAGCCAGGCAGCCGCTTGACTGGGCAGTCCTATACCTTGCTTTGCGGGCCTTTGCCAGCGGCTGCAGTTCCATGACCGGCATCGAAGCCATTTCAAACGGCGTTCCTATGTTTAAGGAACCAGAGGTAAGAAACGCCAAGATAACGACTTACTGGATGTCGACAATACTGGCGGTGATGTTCGCCGGCATTACCCTGTTAATCCTCCATTATCACATAATGCCGGCCGAGAACGTCACCGTGGTCTCCCAGGTGGCAGAGCTGACCTTCGGCAGGAGCTTCATGTATTATTACATCCAGGTCACGACGATGTTCGTGCTGTACCTTGCAGCAAACACCGCCTATAACGGACTGCCGCCCCTTTTGTCGATCCTGGCCCGGGACAAATACATGCCCCGTTACCTGGCTGCCAGGGGCGACAGGCTAACCTTCCATAACGGAATAATCTTATTGAGCATTGTAGCGGCCGTATTAATCATTCTTTATCACGGCAATACTGAACACCTTATCTCCCTGTACGCGCTGGGAGTATTTCTATCCTTCACCATTGCCCAGTGCGGCATGGTGGTACACTGGCGAAAGGAAAAAGTTCCCGGCTGGACTGTCCGGGCCTTTTTAAACGGACTGGGGGCTGCAGTAACAGGCATTGTCGTCCTGGTCATCATGGTGGCAAAGTTCTTCTACGGAGCCTGGCTAATCCTCGTTGCCATACCCTCGCTGATCTACATCTTCAAGCGCATTTACAACCACTATGAGGATATGCGGGAACAACTGGCACTGCCCCTGGACGAAAGCATCACAATCAAGCCGGCCGAAGGCAGCAATATCATCATCGTGCCTGTGGCAGGAGTTACCCGTGTGGTGGCAAATACGCTTACCTACGCTAAAAAGCTGTCCGACCGCATAGTTGCCGTATACGTGGCAACCGATGAAGAGGCAGCAAAAAAAATAAGGGGAAAATGGGAAAAATGGAACCCGGGGGTAAGGCTGATTGTACTGTACTCACCCCACCGGGCCATCATTGCCCCTTTGTTTAAATTCATTGACAGGGTGGAAAAGAAAAAAAACCCCGAAGATTATATTACCATCCTGATACCGGAATTTGAGACGAAAAAATGGTGGCACCGGCTCCTGCACAATCAGACCGGCTGGCTTTTGAGAACTTTGCTGATTCTAAGGAAAAACATTGTTGTTACGGTAGTCCCGTACCGCCTGGAGAAGTAAAGGGCACATAAAAAAACCGGCCCCGGCAAGGCCGGCTATTTTCTTTTTTTAAGCCAGCCCAGGCTTAACGGCAGCACTTTCGGCTCGAGCAGGGCAGGGTCAACATAATAAATAAGCTTGTTGCACGTCTTGCAAAGGTAAATGTTAGTCTTTGCACCGGGAATGCTCATGGCCGCCCTGCCGCAGGTGCACTTTACTTCTTTCTGTTCAGGTTCGCCGGCCTTTTTTCCAATAAACTTGCCCAGCACGGTGAACATAATCCCATTCCCCCCAGTATTAAGTGCCGGAATCCGTAATAAAGTTTTTACCTTAAAAATTATATTATCCGGTCAAAATTTGCAGGAAAAAATATTTTATAAACAGCCACCAATCTCCATATTTTATCTCCCGCATTTGAGATAATGTTAGAAAAATATGGAAATAATATGGAGAGGTTGTTTTGCAGGACAAAGCCCGGTATTTATTTTGCCGCCATTTTGAGGAAAAATATATATTCAGCAGCCTTACCACAGTTTTTTTTAATAATATACCCAGGGACCGGGAAACTGTTTTTCTCTGCATCGGGGCAGAACGTTCAACAGGCGACAGTTTCGGCCCAATGACCGGGACGCTGCTGAAGCAGATGAAGGTAAACAATGTTTTCGGCACCCTGGAAAACCCGGTCCATGCTCAAAATCTGACAGAAATATACAACAGCATCGAAAAAGGGAAATTTACGGTGGCCATAGATGCCTCGCTGGGCAGTTTCGGTGAACTGGGCTTTCTGAAAGTTAAAAAGGGGCCCATTCATCCGGGCAGCGCTACCGGCAAAGACCTGCCGCCGGTAGGAGACCTGTCGGTAGTTTTAAATGTAGGCATCGGCGGCATAGCCAACTACCTGCTTTTGCAAACTGCCAGCCTCAATATGGTATGGAAAGGAGCAAACATTGTAGCCAGATCTGTTTCCACCGCCTTATATATGATTAAGAAAGGTTTTTCATTTAAAAACAGCTTAGATTATAAAATATAGCCGGTTACTTTTTAAATTTATTTTATCACTATAAACTTATTTAGCTGAAAAAAGATAAATACTTTTTTAGCAATAATTTAATGTATAATGTTATAAAACATTTGACTGGTACAAAAAATTAATTTATAATTCATTATATATTTAAAAAAGGGAGTTGAAAGTAATGGCCTTTGAAATTTATAAACCCCGCGTGGAAAAGGATACGTTCGTATCTATTTCGAAAAACCATATAACCATCAATAAAGAGCTGTTGAGCAAACTTAATGCAAATTATGTGGAACTCGCCTATGACAGAGATACGAAAACTATCAGGATTAAGCCTTCCACCAATAAAAACGGGCTGTCTATTAATAAAAACAAAATTGGAGCACGGGGATTTTTCAAGCACTTTAATATAGAGCAAAAAGGGAAGTTCAACGCCGTCTTTGACGATAAAGAAAAAGCTCTTTACATCCGGATTTAACATTTAACATAAACCATTTATACTGCATCATGCTTATAAACCGGCCCTGTTACCGGTTTGTTGTTATTACTTCCGGGTTAGTGCAAAAGCAAGCCAGATTTCTGGCTGCTTTGAAGGATTTCCAGAAGCTGGATAAGTTCTGTGCTGCCCCTGTTTGACATTGCTTCCTCGGCCACTTTGCTGGACAGATCTTCCATACCCCGTCCCACATCGCGGACCAAAAGCGCCCTGGGCCTGAACCTGCCCATTTTGTCCACCCCGGCAGATATGCCTTCCTCGATCAGGCTCCAGTCGGTCATTAAGACCAGGTGCCCTCTTTTGGTAATCAGCGGCAGATATTCCCACATGTCCAGATTAAAACCGACGGATACCGCATTTTCCCCGTCCCACCCAATATCCAGCGTAACCATGTAACCGCCGTTTTCAGCCGGAATCAGCTCCCAGCTGAACCAGTATTCAATTTCCTCTCCCTCGTGAAACCGCTTGAACAGTACGGACAGGCACCGGTCCAGGGCTGGCACGACCAGAATTACCGCCTGTTCCGTCTCCCCGATAAATTCGGGCAGGGCAATTTCTTTTTGCATACCCCCAACTCCCCGCTAAAAAATAAAGGCTTACAGGAATTATTCGCTGCAGCCCGGTCATTTCCTATTTTTATTTAAAATTTTTGCCCTAAGGCATTCCTCTTTTCAACTGCAGCAGCACCCGCTCCGCCGCGCCGGCCAGGGCCCGGTAGCCGTTTACGTTGGGGTGGCTGTCGTCCTCAAAATAGGCCGGGTTCGCCTTTCCGGTAGCGGGATCGAGAAGGGGGGTATAAAAATCCATTACGGGCAATAAATTGCTTTCGGCAAACTCCTCCAGCCAGTTTCTGAATGTATCCAGTTCGCACACGGCACAGGACATGTCGCCCGGCAGGAACCCCTCGTAATTGGACAGGTCCATCGGCACGGGCAGGCCCACCACCAGGCAAATACCCTCTTCAAACGCCCTCGTCACCATTTCTTCCACATTTTCCCGAATTTTCTCCTGCCAGGTTCCAACCCAGACATCGTTGGTACCGCCCATAATAATTACATATGCCGGTTCAAACGAAATCACGTCCCGTTCGAAGCGGCGCTTCATCTGCCTGGTGGTGTCGCCGTTTACTCCTTTGTTAATAAGTTTCATGTCCAGCTTCTCAGAGCAGGCCCTTACCCACGACGTATCCGGCCCGTAAGGGTAGCCGTAGGTAATGCTGTCGCCCAGGCACACCACGCAATCCCGCCCGGCAATGCGGGAAAAGGCATCATATCCCTTATCGTCAAACAAAGCAAATATAACCTCGCCAGGCTCCAGGCCTAAGGCCAGGTGCCGCCGCACCTCGCCGACCATTACCCTGGCGGCCGTGTCGAATTCCAGCCCGCCCACACCGGTACCCAGGGCAGGGAAGGCAATGGTTTTCAGGCCTAGTTCACCGGCCCGCAGCAGTGCATTCCGGGTGGCAGCCCGCACCTTTTCCGCATCTGTAACCAGGTCCTGTCCCATGGCGGCCGCGTGCACAACGTACCGCGCCTTTAGCAAACCGGCACCGGTAACCACGGCCTCACCGACTGGAATGGGGCCTTTGGCCACCGCCTCTTCCTCGATTGCAGCACCGCCCTTGCGCTTAATTGCTCCCGCCACCCCAGCACCCATCCACAGGTGGTTGTTGGCCGCATTGACAATGGCGTCAACCTGAAGCTCGGTGATATCGCCCTTTAAGACCTTTATCATCTGTTCAATACCTCCGGAACACAAATCTCCAGGATTACCCTGCGTTATGTGCTTAAAAGACTTTTAGGCATATAGCGGAAAACCTGGTAATAATAATTCTTGCCAAGGTTTCATTTTCCTTTATTTAATTTTTTTAATGCCCTTTTTCAGGCGGCCCTTTAAATGCAGGTAAACCAAGTATATTACCAGAATCCCCCCGCCTGCCAGCGGCAGCCTGGTGTTCAGGTAGCCGGAAATGAGTGGGTAATTGTGTCCGAAAAACATTCCCACAAGCAGGTAAAGAAAGCCCCAGCCCGCAGCAAAAATAGAGTTGAAAAAAAGAAAATAGCCCATACCAATCCGGCTTACGCCGGCCATGTATGGGGTCAGGTTGCTTACGCCCGGAAGGAATCGCCCGAAAACAATAAAGGCCGGCGCCGAACGGTCCAGCCAGGCCCGGGTTTGTTCCAGCCGTTCCGGTGAAATGCGCAGGTACCTGCTGCAGCGCATGAAAAAAGGCTGGCCCAGGTTTCTGCCGATTAAGTAAGCAGTTAAGGATCCGGCAGTATAGCCGGCCAGGGTTGCCATCAGCGCGCTTGAAAATTCCAGCCTGCCCTGGTTGACCAGAAAGCCCGTCAAAATAACCATAATCCCGCCGGGGAAGGGGACGCCCATGGCTTCAATGAAAACGCCCGCCAGCAGCCCGGCGAGGCCCAGGGTTGAAAGGTATTTGACAATCAGGTCGAGCAAAAAAAATCCTCCCTCCACAGGTCACACCTGAACGGCCCGGAAACAGCCCCACCCTGACGGTTTGCCGGCCTTAAACCGGCCCGGCAGGCGGGAACCGTCCCTGTACCCTTATAATGCCCGGAGGCAGGAATAATTATATGTTCATCCGCCTTTTAAAGCACTCTGGCCGTTCCCCTGTAGATCAGCCCCCGCTGGCCGTCCACGGTAACCGTATCCCCGTCCTTCAAGATGGAAGTAGCCCCCTCCACCCCCACGACCACTGGAATGCCGAACTCCAGGCAGACGATGGCGGCATGGGAGGTCAGCCCGCCAACCTCGGTAATAACGGCGGCGGCGTTTTCCATTGCCGGAACATAGTCGCTGTCGGTAGCAACAGTCACAAGCACATCGCCCTGCCTCACCTTCTCCAGCGCTTCCCTGGCGGTGCGGGCCACCCGCACGGGTCCGGTTACCGCCCGCTGCCCTAAGCCGGTTCCCCTGGCAATGATTTCGCCGACCGTGTGGACCCGGATCAGGTTGGTCGTGCCGCGAACCCCGGCCGGCACTCCGGCGGTTATTACCACCAGATCTCCCGCCTTGATCAGTCCGGCGCTTAAAGAAACCTCCACGGCGGCGGCCATCATCTCGTCGGTGCTCCTTCCGGCCCCGGCTAAAAGCGGCTGGACCCCCCAGACCAGGGCCAGCTTCCGCATCACCCTGGCGTGGGGCGTAACCGCCACAACAGGCGCCTGCGGCCGGTATTTAGAGACATTCTTGGCGGTATAGCCTGACTCCGTTGCGGTGATTATGGCGGCAGCGCCGAGGTCCTGCGCGGTGGCGCAGGTGGCGTAGCTGATGGCGTCGGTCACGTTCCGCCGGGAGGAAAAAGCCCTTTTTTTAACCAGTATTTCCTCGTAGCGCAGGGCAGCTTCAGCCCGTTCAGCTATGCGGGCCATGGTTTCCACCGCCTCCACCGGGTATTTCCCCGCCGCCGTTTCGCCGGAAAGCATAACGGCATCGGTACCGTCAAAGATGGCGTTGGCCACATCGCTGGCTTCAGCCCTGGTCGGCCTGGGGTTGTGGATCATGGACTCCAGCATCTGGGTGGCGGTAACTACCGGCTTGCCGGCGCGATTGCATTTTTCTATGATGATTTTCTGCACCAGGGGGACCTCCTCCGCGGGAATTTCCACGCCCAGATCCCCCCTGGCCACCATAATCCCGTCCGATACCTTGATGATGTCGTCCAGATTATCGACCGCTTCCCTGCTTTCAATTTTGGAAATGATGTCGATATCGGCCCCGGCCTCTTCGAGAAGCTGGCGGATGGCCAGAACATCGGCCTTTTTTCGGATAAAAGAAGCGGCAATAAAGTCAACCCGCTGCTCAATGCCGAACCTTATGTCTTCCACGTCCTTATCCGTAACGGCCGGCAGGTTTACCGGCACCCCGGGCACGTTGACCCCCTTCTGGCTGGTCAGCTCGCCGCCGTTTTCGACGCGGCAGCGTATTTCCGTTTCATTAGTGGACAGAACCTTTAAAGCTATCAGACCGTCGGCCACAAGAACGGTGTCCCCGGGCCGCACATCGCCGGGCAGGCCGGGATAGTTAACCGGTATCCGCTCTTTATCACCTTTCACGTCTTGCGTGGTCAGGCTTACCATGTCGCCTTGCGAAAGGATGACGGGCTCTTCCTTGAAATAGCCCAGGCGGATTTGCGGCCCTTTGGTGTCCAGCATGATGGCCACATTTTTCCCCACCTCGCCGGCGGCGCGGCGGATGGAGGCAATGCGCCGCCCGTGCTCTTCATGCGTGCCGTGGGAAAAATTCAGGCGCGCCACGTTCATCCCGGCGCGCAAAAGTTTCTTGATTACCTCCACATCGTCGCTGGCAGGCCCAATGGTGCAGACGATTTTGGTCCGGCGCATAAAAACCGACCTCCCCCTAAATGGACAGGATGCCTGCCAGGCTGTACATGTCCAGGTCGATGGACCTGGTCTGGCTCAAGGCATCCTCGATATCCAGGGCAACAACTTTTCCCGCTTTTATTCCCACCATTTTTCTGGTTTCCCCGGCCATAAGCAGCTCAACCGCCTTGGCGCCCAGGCAACTGGCCAGGATTCTGTCGGCTGCGGTAGGCGTGCCGCCCCGCTGCAGGTGGCCAAGAATGGTAACTTTTGTATCAAAGCCGGTGCGCTCCTTGATTTTCCGGGCCACTTCCAGGCCGCCGGCGGCGCCTTCGGCCACCACAATGATGCTGTGCAGCTTTCCGCGGCGATAACCCCGCATCAGCCGCTCGCAAATTTCATCGTAGCTGAAAGGCCTCTCCGGGATCAGGATGGTCTCCGCCCCTCCGGCCAGCCCGGCAGCAAGGGCGATAAAGCCGAAATTCCTGCCCATTACTTCTATGACAAAGGTCCTTTCGTGGGAAGTGGCCGTGTCCCTGATCTTGTTTATTGCCTCGACGGCAGTGTTGACGGCAGTGTCAAAGCCGATGGTCTGGTCGGTGCCCGGGATATCGTTGTCTATGGTGCCCGGCACCCCCACTACCGGCAGGCCGTACTCCCGGTTAAAAATGCTGGCCCCCCGGAAGGAACCATCCCCCCCGATCACCACCAGCCCCTGAATACCGAAGCGCTTCACATTTTCATTGGCCCTGGCCCGGCCTTCGGGGTTCAAAAACTGAACCGAGCGGGCCGTGTGCAGAATGGTGCCGCCCCTGTGGATGATGTCTGCCACCGAACCCAGGTGCAGCGGTACCATATCGCCCTCGATAAAGCCGTTAAAGCCGCGCTTTATGCCCATAACCTCAAGGCCGTGATAAACGGCCTTGCGCACCACCGCCCTGATGCAGGCGTTCATGCCCGGCGAATCCCCGCCGCTGGTCAATACTCCAATTCTCTGCAACAACTCTTACCCCCCTGAATGCTGCATCTGTTACTGCATATTATTTTCCCCAGGGCGCGCTCTTATTAAATCGATTCCCGCATTAAACTGCCGATGGTGCGGAATTTGCCGTACCTGGCCGCCACCAGCTTTTCCGGTTCGATTTCCAGCAGTTCTTCCAGGGCTTTTGCCAGGGCCTCGCCCAGGTTTGCCGCGGCGGCCTCCGGATCGCGGTGCGCCCCGCCCAGCGGTTCGGGAACCACCTGATCGGCCACCCCCAGCTCAAAAAGATCCTGGGCGGTAATCTTGATGGCCTCGGCCGCTTCGCGGGCGCGCGAGGCGTCCTTCCATAATATGCTGGCGTAACCTTCCGGCGATATGACCGAATAGATGGTATGCTCCAGCATCAGAATGCGGTCGCCTACCCCGAAAGCTATGGCCCCGCCGCTGCCGCCCTCGCCAATTACCACGGAAACTATGGGGGTTTTCAGGGTGGCCATGGTCATTATGCTCCGGGCAATGGCCTCGGACTGCCCCCTTTCCTCCGCCCCCATCCCGCAGTACGCGCCGGGCGTGTCGATAAAACAGATTACCGGCCGCCTGAATTTTTCAGCCTGCTTCATCAGGCGCATGGCCTTGCGGTAGCCTTCGGGATGGGCCATGCCGAAATTCCTGGCCAGGTTCTCCTTGGTGTCTTTGCCCTTCAGGTGGCCCACCACGGTTACGGCGCGTCCCCGGAAGCGGCAAATGCCGCCCACCACCGCCGGGTCGTCCCCGAAAAGACGGTCCCCGTGCAGTTCTATAAAATCGGTAAAAAGATAGTTTATATAATCGTAAGTGTTGGGACGCTCGGAATGCCTGGCAATGAGTACCTTCTGCCAGGGTGTCAGGTTGCCGTAAATGGCTTCCCTGACCTCCCTGACCCGGTTTTCCAGAATGGATATCTCGTTTGCCAGATCTATTCCTTTTTCCCTGGAAAAATTCCTTAATTCGCTTATCTTAAGCTCCAGTTCCTGGATCGGCTTTTCAAAATCCAAAATGACCGGCATCTTACTTCTCCCCCCGTAAATGCAGATCCAGGAGCCTGGCCAGGGTTTCCTTCATCTGCGGCCTGGGAACGATCATGTCGACAAAGCCGTGCTGCTTTAGAAATTCGGCCCTTTGAAACCCTTCCGGCAGCTTCTGGCGGATGGTCTGCTCTATCACCCGGGGACCGGCAAAACCGATCAGGGCACCCGGCTCGGCAATAACAATATCCCCCAACGCCGCAAAGCTGGCGCTCACCCCGCCGGTGGTGGGATCGGTTAAGACCGAAATATACAATTGCCCCTCCTCCCCCAGCCTGGCCAGGGCCGCCACCGTCTTGGCCATTTGCATCAGGGAAAGAATTCCTTCCTGCATTCTGGCCCCGCCGGAAGCAGAGAAGATAATCAGCGGCCTCCGCCCGGCGGCAGCAGCTTCCGCGGCCCTCGTAATCTTTTCACCCACCACGGTGCCCATGCTGGCCATCATGAAGCGTGCGTCCATTACCACCACAACTGCCGGGTAGCCTTCTATTGCCGCCTCCCCGGTTAACACCGCCTCGTTCAGGCCGGTGCTCTGTCGGGCGCTGACGAGCTTGCTTTCGTAATCGGGCAGGTTAAACGGGTTAACCGGCAGCAGGGCCGCATCCAGTTCCTTAAAACTTCCTTCATCCACGGTCATCGCAATCCGCTCAAAGGCGGACAGCCTGAAGTGAAATCCACACTTCAGGCAGACCTTGTAGTTTTTATCCAGTTCCTTTTTAAATAAGATTTCGCCGCACCGTTCACACTTAACCCATACGCCCTCCGGTATCTCGCGAGTTTCGGACTCCGGCTGAACAGTTATATACTTTTGCTTGCGGAACAGATCCAAAATCAAAATCGCACCTCTCAAAATTATTAAGCATTATTGATAATTTCCAGCGCTTCATCAACTTCAGACTCTGGTACCAGTACCTCTATAGAGCACATGTTGTTGGATTGTGGAAGGCCAATCGCCCTGAGTTTTACCAGCAAGCCTTCTGCTGTGAGGAGCTTCTCCAGCCTTTGGGCTTCTTTTTTATTGGGCGCTATATAAACCACCGTCCACACATTGAAACCCCCTCTGACAGGTTTCGCCGGCATGCCTATTAGTTTCTTCTATTCATCTTACCAGTATTCCTCTATTCAGTCAAAATAATATCCAGAGCTTTTCACCCTGGATAGCTTTTATTCGTCTGTCCGGAGTCTGCCGTGTTTGGTCAGGAGTTCTACCTTGCCCCGGATTTTAATTGCCGAGGTGTGTTCGGTAAACTGGGCAATCATGACCTCCCCCTTATCAAGTTTCTCCGAATGATGAAACTTGGTATCCTTGCCCCGGGTCAGCCCGATAATGGTAACCCCGTTCTCCAAAGCCTTTATCACAACGTACTCGCCAGCAATTTCCCATGTTTCCGTCAATTATTTTCACCTCTTAAATTTCCCTTTTTTAACAGTTTCATCATAACACAAGTTAACCGGGGTTGACAAGCAGGGCCGCAGCGCTGCGAGAATTTCACCTGACGCGGCCATGGCTACAGCTCCAGAATGCTGAAAAACTTTACCTTTTTCTTCCCCGCTCTTTCACTGTCATAATCATACGCGGGAATATATGCAGGTGGGCCGGCAGCCGGCCCCGGACCGGCCTGAGCGGCATCTTTTTCAGCTTTTCCCGCGGCGGAAAGACCGGTCCTGCTTTTTATTTTAACCCTGGCGTGCCCCAGAAGATCCTCCAGCCTGCTTACAACCGGCCCGGATAAATCAACCCAGAAATTCTCCCCGGCTTTGATGATCCTCCTTTCCTTTTCAAAGTGGAGAAACACCGGGGACTCTCCCTTAAAACTGCTCAGAATAAGCTGAATCTGATCCAGCAGGGGCGAACTGACGCTGTCAATTTTTATATGCAATTCACCGCCAAGGCAGCTTTCAACGGTTGAAATCTCCTCCCCGATTATTTTGGTTTCCTCGCCGCCGCCGCTGGTTTTGCCTTTCACTAGAACCACCTCGTCCACTCTGAGGGCCAGGCGGTTTTGCGTATAGGTACGGGGGAAAACCACAACCTCAACCGTCCCGGTAAGGTCCTCCAGAGTCAGAAAAGCCATTACCTCTCCCCGGCGGGTGTTGATTTTTTTTACGTCGGTGATCAACCCCCCCAGGACAACTTCGCTGTTGTCGGGCAAATCGGTTATCTCCACCGTTTTAACCGTGGTTAACCTGTTCAGGGCCTCCCGGTAGCGGGAAAGGGGATGCCCGCTGATGTACAGGCCCAGCGTTTCCTTTTCCATGGCCAGCAGTTCGTCTTCGGGGTATTCCCCCACCTCCGGGAAGCTGATGCTCACAGAATCAGTTGAGCCGCCAAAAAAGTCGAGGAGGGAAAGCTGCCCGTTTTCCCGCTCGCGCTGGGACTGCTGGGCCAGGGCCAGGCCTGAGTCCACGGCGGCCATCAACTGGGCCCGGCGGTAGCCGAGCGAGTCGAAGGCACCGCACTTGATCAGGCTTTCCAGCACTCGTTTGTTGACAACTCTGGTGTCCAGGCGCCTGCAAAAATCGGCGTAGTCGCTAAAAGGGCCATCCTTCTCCCTGGCCCGGATAATCGAATCCACCGCCCCCATTCCAACATTCTTTACCGCCGCCAGGCCGAAGCGGATTTTATTGCCCGCCACCGTAAAGCTCTCCCGGCTCTCGTTGACGTCGGGCGGCAGCACCTCGATGCCCAGCCGCCTGCACTCCTCGATGTACGCCGCCACCTTGTCGGTGTTGTCCTTCACCGAGGTTAACAGCGCCGCCATGAACTGCAGCGGGTAGTTGGCCTTCAAATAGGCGGTCTGGTAGGATACCAGGGCATAAGCCGCCGAGTGGGATTTATTAAAACCATAGCCGGCGAAATACTCCATCAGGTCAAAGATCTGGCCGGCAGTCTCCCCGTCAACGCCGTTCCTGGCGGCTCCCTCGATAAACTGCGAGCGCAGGCCCGCAATGATCTCCGGCTTTTTTTTACCCATAGCCCGGCGCAGCAGGTCGGCCTCGCCCAGGGAAAAACCGGCCAGGTCGCTGGCTATGCGCATTACCTGCTCCTGGTACAGGATTACCCCGTAGGTGTCCTTCAATATCGGCTCAAGCCTGGGATGAAGGTACTTCGTCTTTTTAAACCCGTGCTTGTTCTTGATGAAATCGTCGACCATGCCGCTTCCCAGCGGCCCGGGGCGGTACAGGGCCACAAGGGCCACGATATCCTCAAAAACTTCCGGCCTTAAGTCCCGCAGAATGGACCGCATGCCGCTGCTTTCGAGCTGGAATACGCCGGCGGTCTCGCCCCGGGCAAGCATCTGGTAGGTTTTCTGGTCGTCAACCGGTATCCTCTCTATATCCAGCTCCTCTCCGGTGCTTTCTTTAATCAGACGCAGGGCGTCGCTGATCACCGTCAGCGTCCTCAAGCCCAGCAGGTCCATTTTCAACAGGCCCAGCTCTTCAACCGTTCCCATGGCAAACTGGGTCGTCACCGGCCCGTCTGTAGCCTTATATAAAGGAAGGTAGTTGGTCAGCGGCTCCGGAGTAATCACCACCCCGGCAGCATGGGTGGAAGCATGCCTGGGCATCCCTTCCAGGGCCGCCGCGGTGTCTATTAATTTCCTTACCTCCGGCCTCTGGTCGTACAGCTCTCTTAACTCCGGCGATTCGTTCAAGGCCTTTTCAATGGTCATGTGCAGCTCCATGGGCACCAGCTTGGCCACCCTGTCCACCTCGCCGTAGGGCATGTTCAATGCCCTCCCGACATCCCTGATGGCCGCCCGCGCCGCCATGGTGCCGAAAGTGATAATCTGCGCCACCCGGTCGGCACCGTACCGCCGGACCACGTAATCAATAATTTCTCCCCTGCGCTCGAAACAAAAATCCACATCTATGTCAGGCATTGAGACCCTTTCCGGATTGAGAAAACGCTCAAAGAGCAACCCATATTTTAAGGGGTCTATGCTGGTTATACCGAGGCTGTACGCTACCAGGCTGCCGGCGGCGCTGCCGCGGCCTGGCCCCACCGGTATCCCGTTCTGCCTGGCATAGTGAATGAAATCCCAGACAATCAGGAAGTAGGCCGAATAGCCCATCTGTTTGATGACGCCCAGCTCATATTCAAGCCGCTTTTTGACCCCGTCGCTGAGTTCGCCGTAAATCCTGCGGGCTCCCTGGTAGCAGAGCTCTGCCAGGTAGGTGTCGGCATCGTACCCCTCCGGCACGGGATAATGGGGCAGGTAGTATTTGCCGAATTCTATCTCCACGTTGCAGCGGCCGGCAATTTCCACCGTGTTCCGGAGCGCCCCGGACAGTTCGCCGAAGAGCAGGTTCATTTCTTCAGGGCTTTTCAAGTACAGCTCCTCCGACTGGAACTTCATCCGGCCCGGATCGTCCACGCTCTTGCCGGTTTGAATGGCCAGAAGCACATCCTGGGTCTCCGCGTCTCCCCGCCGGACGTAGTGCACATCGTTGGTGACAACCAGGGGAATGTTCATCTCCTTGTGAATTTTCAGCATTTCCCTGTTGACCTTTCTTTGTTCCGCAAAGCCGTGGTCCTGAAGTTCCAGAAAAAAGTTTTCCGGCCCGAAGATATCCCGGTAGTCCCCGGCTGCCTGCCGGGCCTTTTCATTTTCCCCGGCCAGGATTCTGGCCGAAACCTCCCCCGCAATGCACCCGCTTAAGGCAATAAGGCCCCTGCTATGTTCGGACAGCAGCTCCTTGTCCACCCTGGGCTTGTAGTAAAAGCCCCTGATAAAGGCCATGGAAACAAGGTTGAGCAGGTTGCGGTAGCCCTCCTCGTTTTCGGCCAGCAAAACCAGGTGGCTCAGGTTGTCGTCAATTTTCGGAGTCCGGTCGTCCATGCTGCGGGGCGCGACGTATACCTCGCAACCTAAAACAGGCTTGATTCCGGCTTTTTTGCAGGCCTTGTAAAAATCCACCGTGCCGAACATAACTCCGTGGTCGGTTATGGCCAGGGCCGGCATCTGCATTTCGCTGGCCCTTTTTACGGCGTCATTGATTCTGGCGGCGCCGTCAAGAAGGCTGTATTCCGAATGAAGGTGCAAATGTACAAACAAATTCCATCCCTCTCTCCCCTCAATTATTTCTTTTTTCACCGCCCAAATCCTCCTCTTGCCGGCCGGTGCGGCAAAGAAGACAAAAGCCGGAACGCTTTAGAGCACAAACAGATATTTTTGATACAGTATAATCCAATTTTGAACATTAAAAAAAGCATAATGAGCAAATATGGCACAAAGAGACGATTCTGGATATATTTGCTTTTAAAAAATAAGCAGAAATCCCGGTTGTATCTTCAATTATTGCAAATAAACACATTTTTGACATGATTTTTGCTAATAAAATATAACATCATTTTACATCCATATAATTCCATAAAACTGCAATACAGAAACCCGGAGGTATAAAAATGTCACTGCGTGCAAAGTTCCTGGTTGGACTGGCCCTTTTTATTCTGGGCACCCTTATTTTTTCCGGCACTATTTTTTACAAGCTTAATGAAATTCAGGATACAATTCAGGCCGCCGGGGTTTTCCAGAGCCTGGCCGGTCACAGTGCCGCTTTTGACGGAAATATACAGAAAATCGAGGCCGCCTGTGTTTTCATGAAGCGCCTGGTATTTGCCGCCGCCCTGCTTGCCGCCGCCTTCGGCGCGGCCGCCGTTTTTCTGCTGACAAAAGCAGTAGCCCTTCCTGCCGGGCTGCTGGCCGCCGGAGCGGTCAGAGCGGCGTCGGGCGATCTCACAGAAGCTGAAATAAAAGCAGAATCAAAGGACGAACTGGGACAACTGGCCGAAGCGTTTAACTCAATGACGGCCAGGTTAAGGGAAATGACCGCCCGGCTTCAGGAAAGAGCCGCGAACATAGCTTCTTCGGCCGGCCAGTTGTCTGCCAGCACCCAGAACATTGCCACCGGAGCCTCCGAAACTGCCAGCACGGCCAACCAGTTAGCAGCCACAACGGAACAGGTTACCGAGAACATCCAGCGGCTCGCCGACACGTCGGCCCGGGCATCCGGCTATGCCCAGGAAGGCAGGGAGAGCATCGTCAATATCACCTCCCAGATGGAGGAAATCAGAGAGGCCACTGCTGCCTCCAGTGAAGCAATCACCAATTTAAGCCACCTATCAGCCAAAATTTCCCAAATTGTAGAGATAATTACCTCTATCGCCAGCCAGACCAACCTGCTGGCCTTAAATGCCGCCATTGAAGCGGCCCGGGCCGGGGAGCAGGGCAAGGGGTTTGCTGTAGTTGCCGATGAAGTGAGAAAACTGGCCGAGGAGTCTGCCGGCGCGGCTAAAGAAATTAACAATCTCGTGGTTAACATCCAGCAGGGGGCGGTAATCGCGGTTCAGGCCATGGAAAAGGGCAATACCCGGGTACAGGCAGGCTCAAAGGCAATCCAGGACATGGGAGCCACCTTCGAAAAAATTATCGGCGCCGTCCATGAAGTGGCCGATGAAGTTTGTTCAGTAGCCTCTGCTGTCGAGGAGGTCTCTTCGGCCGCCCAAAACCTTTCGGCATCTACCGAAGAACAAACGGCCGCAATAGAAGAAATATCATCCGCCACCCAGGAACTGGTCAAAATAGCCGAAGATATCGAAAGCCTTGCCGGCTACTTCAGAACAAGCCGGGAATAAAACCGGGCGGCCGGCGGTGGAGAAATCACCGAACAAAAGCTTTCACCGGGAGGTGAGCTGACGGGAACCGGACCTTATTTTTTAACACAATCCAGATTTTTAAACGGGAGGCAGAGGAATGGCAGGCAAAATTAAAAGGATGATAGACGACATTTTAAGCCAGGTGGCAAAGGGCGACCCTGTGCTGATCAAAACAACCAAAACCAAGCTGATCCTGAAAGGCATTAACCCGGAAAAATTCACCTCCACTTCAGAGGACGACCCGGCCGTAATGGAAAAACTGTCCGCCCTGGCCAGAGAGTTTAAGGTAAAGTTAAGCGTCTGAGCTAATGTGCTTATAAAGCAACAATTTTGAGGAGGACAAAAATGAGCGTAAAAACAGCATACTCAACCCTGTGTCCGGCCGAAAGAGCAGCCGGAGATATCTACAGCCAGTTGCAAAAATTTGATCCGAAAATGGTTATATTTTTTGCTTCTTCAGCCTTTGACCAGGCGGTTTTAAGCCAAAAGCTGCAGGAATGCTTTCCCTCCGCCGTGACTTTTGGCTGCTCCACGGCCGGCGAGATCATCAGCGGCAAGATGCTGAAAAATTCCGTCGTGGCCATGGCTTTCGATGAAGAAACAATTTCCGGCGTTAAAGTGGAGGTGGTCGAAAATATTAAAGAAGACGGCGACGTCAAAAAGGCCTTTGCTTCTTTTGAGAAATATTACGGCGAACCGGCGCGGCAAATGGACTACAAAAAGTACACCGGCATAGTTTTGATAGACGGCCTGAGCATGTCTGAAGAAAAAATAATGGAAAGAATCGGAGACACCACAAACGTGGTTTTCGTAGGAGGCTCGGCCGGCGACGACCTTAAATTTGAAAAAACTTACGTTTGCGCCGGCGGCAAAGCCTATACCAATGCAGCCGTGCTGGCCCTGTTAAAGCCCAAAACCGCCTTTGACTTTATTAAAACGCAAAGCTTTGACGTTCTGAATAAGAAACTGGTCGCCACCAAAGTAATCCCGGAAAAGCGCGAGGTCGTCGAATTTAACGGCAAACCGGCCGCCGTTGCCTACGCAGAGGCGCTCGGCGTTTCCGTAAAAGAAGCTGCAAACTTTTTTATGACCCATCCTCTTGGCCTGGTAGCCGAAGATGAAATATTCGTGCGCAGCCCGCAGAAGATTACCGGGAACAGCATGGTGTTTTACTGCAATATCCTGGAAGGCATGGAGGTATACGTTCTGCAGGACAGGGACATCGTCGGGGAAACCTGGTCGGCCATTAAAAGCAAGAAGAGAAGGATGGGACAAATTACGGGAATAATTAACTTCAACTGCATCCTCAGAACGCTGGAGCTCGAGCAAAACGGCGAAACAGGGGCTTACGCAGGGCTTTTTTCCGAAATACCCACCATTGGCTTTTCAACTTACGGCGAGGCCTTCCAGGGCCACATCAACCAGACCGCCACAATGCTGGTTTTCAAGTAGGTTTTTGGGATAAAACCCTTTGCACCGCTTTTTTAACCGGTCAAAGGGTTTTTTACTCAGGTATTAACTTTTATTTTATTCCACATGCCAGATCATACCAGATCTGCCCACTTTCCTCCCGTAATTATCTCCAGTTGCTCCATTGTTACAGGCAGGGCCGAGCGGGGCGTGCCGGCCGCTGCATAAACCACCGGGAAACGGCGCATCGAGCCGTCCAGCAGGACGGGCATTCTCTCCGGCAGCGCCACAGGGCAGACTCCCCCCACCGGATAACCGGTAACCCTTTCTACCGTTTCCGGGTCGGCCATCCTGACTTTTGACGCCCCCAGGCATCTCTTCAGCTTCCCGCTTTTAACCTTGTTGTCGCCGCTTGCCACCACCAGAACCGGCCGGTCATCTGCTAAAAACACAAGCGTCTTGGCAATCTGCCCCACTTCCACCCCCAGCGCGGCCGCAGCCAGCTCGCAGGTGCTGGTGCTTTCCTCCAGTTCTATTATTCTCAGGCCTAAATTGAACCGATCCAGGTAGGACTGGACCCTCTCAATAACGGTCATGCAAATTTCTCCCTTCGTTCCTCATGGGTACCTGCTTTCATACCGCTATCAGCTTACTTCAGCCCGGGAAAACCCTGCTGGCGCAGGGCTTCGTAAAGCACCACCGCCACCGCGTTGGCCAGATTTAGCGACCTGGCCCCGTCTATCATCGGCACCCGGATCTGACCGTCGGGGTAGCCGTCCAGGATCTCGGGCGGCAGCCCTTTCGTCTCCTTGCCAAAAACCAGGCAGGAGCCGGGCTCGTACGAAACTTCCGTGTAAAGGCGCCGGGCCTTTGTGGTGGCCAGGTAAAACCGGCAGCCGCGGTAAGAGGCCGCAAACTCCCCAAAGCTGTCGTGGTACAGCACCCTAACCAGGTTCCAGTAGTCAAGGCCGGCCCGTTTAAGATACCTGTCCTCTGTGGAAAAACCAAGGGGCTTTATTAAGTGAAGGGTTGCTCCGGTAGCAGCACAGGTCCGGGCTATATTTCCAGTATTGGCCGGTATTTCCGGCTCCACCAGCACCACATGCAAAACTCTTACCCCCTTTTTGCCGGATAACAGCAAAAATCCTTTACACAGCACCTGTGGCAGGCCGGTTTCCTGGCAGAGCAAACCTGGCGCCCATGGGCAATAAGGCGGTGGTGCGCCGCCATCCGCTGCGGGGGCGGAATCAGGCCGGCCAGCTCTTCCTCAACTTCTTCAGGCCTTTTGGCTTCCGACAAGCCCAGCCGGCGGGCAACGCGGTAAACGTGGGTGTCAACAGGCAACTCGCACCCGCCGAACGCCACCCCCAGCACTACTCCGGCAGTCTTGCGCCCTACTCCCGGCAGGGCTTCAAGGGCTTTTCTGTCCTGCGGCACCAGGCCGCCGTGTCTTTTTACCAGCTCGCGGGAAGCTTCAATAATATGCCTGCTTTTGACGCGGTGCAGTCCGCACCCCTTGATTTCCCCGGCCAGTTCCTCCGGCGACAGGGCTGCAAACTCCTGCGGAGTATTGTATTTTTTAAACAGGCCGGCGGTTATCCTGTTGACCTGCCGGTCGGTGCACTGGGCCGATAAAATGGCCGCAACCAGCAGTTCAAAGGGTGTTCTGAAGTTCAAGGCAGTACCTGCCTCCGGATATTTTTCAGCTAAAATTTCCATTATCCGGGCTGCCGCCTCTTCTTTTGCCGGTAAAAAATTATTTTCCCCAAATCTTTCCCTTTCTGCCGCTTTCTTTATTTCTTTCACTTTTTTGCCATTTTTTTAAGCACCTCTTGGTCAGGCTTTACCAATCAACAAATATTCTCTGCCGCCGCCGCCGTTCCTTCCATAATTCCAATTCCTTTCTGGATTATTGATTTTTATCAGGAGCCTATTTTAAACAACCGTAAATAAACATTTTCAGTCCGGGCAATAATAAAAAAAGCCTGTAAAACAAATTATACCACCGGTTTTTGCATGATAATCTTTTTTATATTTTTGAAGGAGGGACCTTTCTCCATGAATGTTCTGTTCCCCTTATTGTTCCTGGCATTAATACTGGTACTGGCGGCAGGCATTTTTTTATGGCCTGCAAGGCGCAGCCGCCTCCAGGTTAAGAAAAAAGAATTCGATGCTCTCCCCAGGCCTTTATTCATGCAGGAGACTGCCGAGGAACCCGGCCTGCACATTCCGGCTTCGACAGCACGGCCGGTTTTCAGCCCTCCTCCGGAACCCCAGTTGCCCCGGAAATACGGGGTGGACCGTTTGGTGCTGATGGCGCGCGACCCCCACTGGCTTTACGCCTACTGGGAAATTACCGCCACCAAGCAGGAAGAATTCATTAACAGCTACGGCCCTGCAGCCTGGTCCGCAACCCACCCGGTGTTGAGGGTATATGACGTAACCGGCGTGGATTTCGACGGGAAAAATGCAAACAGTTACATGGACATACCCGTCGGCGAGGACACGGAAAACTGGTATATCGAAGTGGGGCAGCCGGACCGCTCTTTTTGCGTGGATCTCGGCCGCATGTTCCCGGACGGCCGGTTTGTTACTTTATTAAGGTCAAATACGGTCACCACCCCCCGCGCCTCCCTGTCAGACCGCCTGGACGAGGAATGGATGTGGATCGAAGGGTTGTACCGCACCATCAGCCGTCTCCAGTACGGCACCAGTTCGCCGCTGATCGTCGAAGAACTGGCCGTACGGGCGGGCGCCCTGCCGCTCGGCATCAGTTCGCCGGGCAACTGGGAAAACAGGCGGGAAACCTGAGCCTTTATCGAAGCGGAACCGCAAATCAAGGTAAGGCCGGGGCCTGTCCCGGCGCAATTCCGGGATGAAAAGTTAAATTGTGAAGGGAGCTTGCCATGCCAAAAGGATATCTGTGCCTTGTGCTGCACGCGCACCTGCCGTACGTGCGGCACCCCGAACATGAATTTTTTCTCGAGGAAAAATGGCTTTTTGAGGCTATAACGGAAACGTACATCCCTTTAATCCAGGTTTTTGAGCACCTGATAAGGGACGGCATCAGGTTCCGGCTGACGGTAACATTAAGCCCGCCCCTGATTTCAATGCTGACCGACCCGCTCCTCCAGGAGCGCTATGTCAGGCACCTGGCAAAGTTAATCGAACTGGCGGAAAAGGAAGAAGGGCGCACTTACGGAAGCCCGTTTCACGAAACCGCCCTGATGTATAAAAAGCGCTTCCAGGAGGCCATGACCGTCTTTTGCGACCGCTACGGCCGCAACCTCGTTTCAGCTTTTAAATACTTCCAGGACGCCGGGCGCCTTGAGCTTATAACCTGCGCCGCCACCCACGGCTACCTGCCGCTGATGATGCTTTTCCCCGAGGCGGTGCGGGCTCAAATCAGGGCGGCCGTTGAGCTGCATACCCGCCACCTGGGCGGCCCGCCGCATGGAATCTGGCTGCCCGAATGCGGCTACGCCCCGGGCGTGGACGAGATACTGAAAGAAAACGGCTTAAAATTCTTTTTTACCGACACCCACGGCCTGCTGTACGCATCACGCCGGCCGCGCTTTGGCATTTTTGCCCCGATTTACTGCCCGTCCGGCGTGGCCGCCTTCGGCAGGGACGTGGAATCATCAAAACAGGTCTGGAGCAGCCAGGAGGGCTATCCCGGCGACTACGACTACCGCGAGTTTTACCGGGACATAGGATACGACCTGGACTATGAATACATAAAGCCTTACATTCATCCCGACGGAATCAGGACGCACACCGGAATAAAATACTATAAGATCACCGGCAGGGTCGACTTGAGCCAGAAAGAGCCTTACAACCCCCGGCGGGCCGAGGAAAAGGCCGCCATTCACGCCGGGAACTTTATGTTCAACCGCCAGCACCAGGTGCGTTACCTGGCCGGCTTGATGGACCGGCCCCCGGTTATAGTGGCGCCATACGACGCCGAGCTTTTCGGGCACTGGTGGTTTGAAGGGCCGCTGTGGCTGGAATACCTAATCAGGAAAATCGCCTTTGATCAGGACGACATAGAAATGATAACCCCCAGCGATTACCTGCAGCGCCACCCGTGCAACCAGGTGGCCGTTCCCTGTTCATCCAGTTGGGGGAATAAAGGTTATCACGAGGTCTGGCTGTGCGGGGCAAACGACTGGATTTACAGGCACCTGCACATGGCGGCAAGCCGGATGACCGCACTGGCCAACCGGCACCAGTCCGCCGGCGGCCTGCTCAAGCGAGCCCTGAATCAGGCGGCGCGCGAGCTGATGCTGGCACAGAGCAGCGATTGGGCTTTTATCATGAGCACGGGGACCATGGTTGATTACGCAATTAAAAGAACAAAAACTCATGTAAGCAATTTTTTACGGCTGTATGAAGAAATTGAAGGCAACAAAATTGACGAGGGCTGGCTGAGCGCCCTGGAGTACCGAAACAACATTTTCCCGGATATAGACTACAGATGGTATCAGAGCAAGCCAGGACAGGCAAAAGCAGGATAACTGCAGCAGGGGGCGTTTTGCCCCCTTTAAATTTATTTATATTAAAAAATTTTTTGAAAAACCGGTCTTGATCAAAAATAACTTTTTATCTTATAATTTACATATCATATGGTCATACCATCATAATATAATATGCTATGATTATTTTGATAAGAATATAAGGGGGTGGGGCTCTATGTTTGGCACTTTATTAAGCTGTTCTCCTCCTTAAATTGTCAACAAAAAATTCCCTACAGTCCGCTATAGTCTGAAGAAATTTCCCCAAAAAAGATTTGTGCAGGAGGTATAGATGCTCATGCCCTGGACACAGGCCATTAACCCGCTCGGCAACCTCTGGCTTTCAGCCCTGGTTGCTGCCGTACCGGTCGTATTCCTTTTTATAGCCCTGGCAGGCCTGCGCATGAAAGGACATATTGCCGGTCTGTTAACCGTTTTCCTGGCCATATGCGTGGCGGTTTTCGCCTTCGGCATGCCCACCAAATACGCGCTTTTATCAACCCTTTACGGGGCCATGTTCGGCCTTTTGCCAATCGGCTGGATCGTCATTACCGCCGTTTTTCTTTACAATATGACGGTGAAGACGGGCCAGTTCGAAGTCATCAAAGACTCCATAGCCGCCATAACCGACGACAGGCGCCTGCAGGCTCTTTTAATTGCCTTCTCTTTTGGAGCCTTTATAGAAGGCGCGGCAGGCTTCGGCACACCGGTGGCGATTACCGCCGCCATGCTGGTCGGCCTTGGCTTCAACCCCTTCTATGCTGCCGGCATCTGCCTGATTGCCAACACCGCACCGGTAGCCTTCGGCGGTATCGGCATTCCCATCATCACGGCCGGCGGCGTTTCGGGCCTGGACCCCATGGCCATCAGCCAGATGTGCGGCCGCCAGCTGCCCCTGCTGTCGGTATTTGTACCGTTCTGGCTGGTCCTGATCATGTCCGGCTGGAACGGCGTTAAAGAAGTAATGCCGGCCGTGCTGGTGAGCGGTGTGTCTTTTGCGTTAGTTCAGTGGTTTTCCTCCAACTATTTAAGCCCTATGCTTCCCGATATCCTTTCCTCGCTGGCCTCAATCATCTGTCTCGTCATTTTCCTGCGCTTCTGGAAACCTAAAGAAGTATGGCGCTTTGCCGACGAACCGCCCGCCACTTTAAAGGTGAAACACCACAGCGCAGGCGCCATTTTGAAGGCCTGGTCGCCGTTTATAATTCTCACCGTGCTCATTGCAGACTGGGGACTTCAGCCAGTAAAAGCAATTCTCGACAAGGCAACTGTAAAACTGGTATTCTCAGGACTGGATAAGATGATTCTGGTAGGCGACAAACCCATGTCTGTGGTTTACAACTTCAACTGGCTTTCGGCAGGCGGCACGTCCATCCTGCTGGCGGCCATCATATCCGCCTTTGTGCTGAAAGTGAGCCCGGCCAGGTTCCTGGAAATACTGTGGGACACTTTAAAAACCCTGCGCTATGCCCTTTTAACCATTGCCTGCGTTCTCGGCTTTGCCTACGTTTCGAACTGGTCCGGCATGACCACCACGCTGGGCAAGGCTTTCACCATTACCGGCGCCGCCTTCCCGTTCCTCTCTGCCTTCCTGGGCTGGATCGGGGTATTCATTACCGGCAGCGACACTTCTTCCAACGCCCTTTTCTGCAGCATGCAAAAAGTAACTGCCGATTCCATGGGTATTAACCCGGTGCTCACGGTAGCAACCAACTCTTCCGGCGGCGTGGCGGCCAAGATGATTTCTCCGCAGAGCATCGTTGTCGGCACCTCTTCCACCGGCCTGGTTGGACGGGAAGGCGATCTTTTCCGCTTCACCCTGCCGCACAGCCTGTTCTTCACCGTGATCATTGCCCTCATCGCTCTCGCCCAGGCCTATCTCTTCCCGGGCATAATTCCCGGCAGCAACAGCAGCAGTGTCGGCAGCATCGCAGGCAACCGGCGGCGGCACGACCATCCTGCTGATTACCGGCATTTTCATCGTTATCCTGGGCGCACTGGCATACCGCCAGGGCACCATTGCCGCCGCGGAAAAACAAAAAGCTTAAAACACAGAGGAGGTGTTATTTAATGTTAGACGCCAGGGTCATCCGGACCTTAAAAAGCATTTTAGGCAGCGAAAACGTGGTAACGGCTAAAGAAGACCTCCTCTGCTATTCTTTCGACGCCACTGCCGGCATGCCGGAACATGCACCGGATGTTCTGGTAACACCGCACAGCACGGAACAGGTAAGCGCTGTAATGAAAACAGCCGCCCGGCACAGAATCCCGGTTTACCCGCGGGGGGCCGGCACCAACCTGAGCGGCGGAACCATACCCCTGCGGGGCGGGCTGGTTCTTTCCACTCTGAAAATGAACAAAATTATCGAAATAGATCCGGAAAACCTGATCGCGGTTGTTCAACCCGGGGTAGTCATCCAGCACCTCAATGAGGCCGTAGCCCCCTACGGCCTCCTTTACCCTCCTGATCCCGGTTCCATGGCCACCGCCACCATGGGAGGCAGCGTTGCAGAATGCTCCGGCGGGTTGAGAGGGCTAAAGTACGGCGTTACCAGGGACTATGTCATGGGCCTTGAAGTGGTGCTGGCCAGCGGCGAAGCGGTCCGCTTCGGCGGGAAAACTGTAAAAAACGTCACCGCCTACGACATGGTGAGGCTTTTTACGGGCTCTGAAGGAACCCTGGGAATTATTACCGAGATTACCGTCCGCCTGATTCCGGCTCCTCCGGCCAGGGTGACCATGTCGGCAATATTTAAAGACCTGACCGGTGCGGGCCGCTCAATTGAAGGAATTATCAAGAACAAGGTAATCCCGGCAACTATGGAAATAATGGACAGGGTAACCATGGAAACGGTAGAAAACCACGCCCGGGTCGGCCTGCCCATCCAGGCGGAAGCTATCCTTCTAATTGAAGTTGACGGCATTCCAGAAGTGGTGCAAAAAGAGGCTTCCATCGTTCAGGAAGTAGTTGCCAAAAACGGCGGTGAAGTAAGGGTGGCGGCAAACGACCAGGAACGCGACCGGCTCTGGGCCGCCAGGCGCGAAGCCCTGCCGGCGCTGGCCCAAAAGCGCCCCACCACCATCCTGGAAGACGCCACCGTACCCCGCAGTAAAATCACCGAAATGCTGCTGGCCATCCAGGAAATCGGGCGGCGCTACAACCTGATAATCGGAACCTTCGGCCATGCCGGCGACGGCAACCTGCATCCCACCATTCTCACCGACGCCAGGGACAGGGAAGAAATGGAACGCGTGCACAAGGCCGTAGACGAAATTTTTAAAACCGCCATCTCCCTGGGCGGCACGCTCAGCGGGGAGCACGGCATCGGCCTGGCCAAGTCGCGCTACCTCCCCTGGGAAATCGGCACCGGCGGCGTCAACGTGCTGAAAAAAATCAAGGAGGCCCTCGATCCGCAATGTCTTCTTAATCCCGGCAAAATGGTCGCTTGCGGGGAGGATCAAAAATGAGCTATTTTTACGATCTCTCAAAAGTGGAAGAGGAGATAGCCAACTGCATGCGCTGCGGCAACTGTCAGGCATCCTGCCCCTATTACCGGGAAACCCTGAGCGAATCCAATGTGGCCCGCGGGCGGATCAGGCTGGCCAAAGCAATTCTGGAAGGCAGTCTGCCTTACAGCCCGGCCCTGGCCGAGCGCATGGAATGCATGACCTGTTATGCCTGCAATGCAATCTGCCCCTGCGGCGTAAAGGTAGATAAAATACTTTTAGCCGCCCGGGCTGCCCTGGTCAGACAGGGCGGCGCGCCAGCGCTGAAAAAAGTAATGGCTCTGGCCTTAAAAAATCAGCGGATGCTCGACCTTTTTGTCAGGGCAGCAGCTACAACAAAGCCGCTGTTCTTAAAAAAGCACCCGCTTGGCGGGCACAAGCTCCGCTTCTACGCCGGCTTGAACGGCCGCCGCGTGCTGCCGGACATTGCCGGCAAAAATTTTCGCGACCGCATCCAGGAACACATTACCGTGCCCGGAGCCCGCAAAACCGCCGCCCTCTTTACCGGCTGCCTGGGCAACTACGTCTACCCGCAGACTTCAGCCGCAGCAGTAGATATTCTTTCTAAAAGCGGTTTTAACGTCGTTATCCCCAGGGCTCAGCATTGCTGCGGCGCGCCGCTTTCCTTAAACGGCGTTGTAGACGCTGCCGAAGCCCTGGCCCGCTCGCACGCAGACCTGTTCTTTTCATTAGCGGCAGACATTATTGTAACCATATGCGGCACCTGCGGTGAATCATTTAAAAAGAAATACCCGGAGCTTTTGAGCGGATCGCCCTCATACTCTCACAAGGCGAAGATAATTGCCGCCAGAACCTGCGATATTGCCCAGGTTGCCTGTGAATACACCCTTAACGGCCGTTCCCGGTTGAAAGAGCTGAATATGGACGTGACCTATCACGAGCCGTGCCACCTGGGGCGGGGGATGGGGGTAAGCAAAGAGCCTGTACAGATTATTCAAAGCATCCCGGGCGTAAACTTCAGGCCCTTAAAAGAACCCGCCCGCTGCTGCGGCAACGCCGGTTCGTTTAATATCACCCACTACGGCCTTTCGCTCAGAATCCTCAAACACAAATTGGCGGATATTGAAAGTACGGGGGCCGGGGCCGTAATTACCGGGTGCAGTGCCTGCCGCATGCAACTGGCCGACGGAATGGCCCAAGAAGGCAAAAAGCCCGTCATCATGCACACCGCCGAACTGCTGGCCATGTCTTTAAAAGCATGAAATGGACATATTCCGGTGCGGGCAAGGGCAGTCCGCACCGTTTTCTTTCAATATATTTACAGGTGCGAAAAGGAAATATTAAGCAATTGCCTGACAATAATCAATTGAGTTATAATTTAAGAAATATCAAGGTATAATTTTTAGAAAAGCCAGAAAAATGTTAAAGAAAGGTCAGTGTATGGAACTACAGCCGATCAAAACAAAGCGCATTTATGAAACAATTGTGGAACAAATTAAAAACTTAATCGTCAGCGGGAATTTAAAACCTGGTGACAAGCTGCCTTCAGAAAAAGAGCTGGCGGAAATACTGCAGGTAAGCCGCACTTCGGTCAGGGAAGCGCTGTGCGCCCTCGATATGGTGGGCATTTTAGAGGTGCGCCCCGGAGGCGGCGCTTTTGTACGGCAGTTCAACCCGCACGATATTTTAGAATCCCTTTCATTTGCCCTCATTCTGCAAAAGGAAAAAATCCGGGATATTATGGAGGTGCGGCGGGGCCTGGAAATTGAGGCGGCAGGCCTGGCGGCCGAAAGGGCTACAGAGGAAAATTTAGCCAAAATGGAAGAGGCCCTCCGCCAAATGGAAGCCGATCAGGCAATGGGAGCCCCGGGGGACGAATCGGATTTAAAATTTCATTACGGGGTTGTCGAAGCAGCGCGCAATCCGCTCCTGCTCAGGGTTATGAACACAATTTACGATACCATGAACCAGACCTTAAGAATAACAAGGAACTTATGGCTTACATCCAGCACGCCGCAGAGGCTTCTGGAGGAGCACCGGCAGATCTACCAGGCAATCAAATCAAAAAACGGCAGGAAAGCGAGAAAGATAATGTCCCTGCACATTCAAAAGGTGCTTAAGGAGCTGGAGCGCATCTACAGTTAAAAAAGCCCTCTTAAGGAAAGAGGGCTTTTTCTACTCTGTCCAGATGATCGTACATTGCCTTTTGGGCCTTAACGTCGTGACCGTTTTTTACGGCTTCAAAAATCTCGTAATGCTCCTTTAAAAGCCTCTGAGGTGTACCGGGCGTGCGGTAAAGTTCATCCCTCGCCTCCTTCAACAACCTGCTCATGGTATCCCGGATGGAGTCCATCAGTAGTACCAGCAGGGAGTTGCGGGTGGCCTCGGCAATGGCGTAGTGGAACTGCCAGTCGGCCTGCTGGCCCACATCTCCCGCCTTGATGTCCTCTTCCATCTGGGCCAGCGCCCCTGCCATCTTTATTACTTCTTCATCGGTGCAGCGCAGGGCGGCCAGGCCGGCAGCACCGACTTCTAAAATTTTTCTGAGCTCCAGGAATTCGCGCATGGTGTTTTTTTCTGTGGCCAGCATTAGCGCCAGCGTTTCTGCAAGCATGTCGGTATTCACTTCTTTGATAAAAGTGCCTTCGCCCTGCCTGATATCGATGATGCCCATGGCCTCCAGGGCCCTGTATGCCTCCCGCACGGCTGACCGTCCCACCTGCAGCCTGTCCGCCATTTCGCGCTCCGGAATAAGCCGGTCGCCCGGCTTGAGCGTACCGTCGGCTATCAGGTTCTTTACCTGCTCGATAATCTCCTCATACACCTTTTTGGTTTTCACGGGCTTTAAGTTCATGGCCGCACTTTCACATCCCTCTCCTGAAATCATAAATCAAGCAGTTCCCCGATTTTAGCCGGACGGCTCAGGCAGAAAGTCTTACGGTTTCAGTCTGCCAGGCTGCCGGCAAGAATATCGGCTAAAAACTCGACTTTTACGCCCGCTTCGCCGCATTCCGCCAGGCCCCGGCGCAACTGCATCAAACAGCCCGGACATTCCACCGCTACCAGGCCGGCTCAGCTGTCTATTATATTTTTTAGCTTTTTATTTAAGATCCTGCCGGAAATCTCCGGATACTTAAGAAGATATGAGCCTCCAAAACCGCAGCACTCGTCTGCTCCTTTCATTTCCACCAGGTCGGCCCCGGCCATCTTTAAAAGCTCCCTGGGCTGCTCCGCCACTCCCAGGCTTCTCTTTAAATGGCAGGAATCGTGATAGGCTACCTTCTTTCCAAGAGCTTTAAAAAGCATGCCTTTTTTCGTATAACCCTGCCGGTAAATAAAGTCTGCAAAATCATAAGTCCTGGCGGACGTTTCTTCGGCCAGCGGACCGTAAACGGAATCCTGTTTCAGAAGGGAAGGGTAGATGTTCTTTAAGGCGTGCGTGCAGGTCGGGCAGGGCGTCACGATATAATCAACACCCGCCTGCTTCATTGCAGACAGGTTTTGCCGGGCCAGGACGGCCATTGCGCCGGGGTCTCCCATCTGCCGCGCCGGATACCCGCAGCAGGTTTGACCGGCTATAAAAACACAGCCGATGCCGCCGGACTGCAATACCTTCTCAACCGACTGGCCTATTTCCGGGTAAACAAAGTCCACCAGGCAGCCGGCAAACAGCCCTGCCTTCGGCCTCCCCGCTGCCCGTATTGAAAGGCCACCGCCTCCGGCCGCTCTTACCCGCAGCGGCCTGCCGGCCAAAGGCGGCAGGTTTTTAAGGCCGCCCACCAGAAAAGGCGGCAGGTTGACCGTACCTTTCTTTCTGTCTATAAACGGCCCCTGGATGCGGGATGCCAGGCGCAGCGAGCCGTGAAACAGCTTTCTGGCCGGCAAAACCTTTTTCAAAACAAAGCCGGGCACAAACGGCAGGCCTTCTTTTTCCACCACCCTTTTTCTGAGCTCCAGAATCAGCCGTGGAATGTCAATTTTGCCCGGGCAAAAATCCTTGCAGCGCTCGCAGCCGATACACAGCGACTGAATGTCGGCACTTTGCTCCAGGCCGTGGAAGAAGGCGGTCAAAACAGCACCGATGCCGCCCGTATAAACATGGCCGAAAACGTGCCCGCCAATTTGCTGGTACACCGGGCAGACATTCAAACAGGAAGCGCAGCGGATGCACTGTAAAGCTTCCTTAAAAACCGGATCGCGGCTCATTCTGGTACGGCCGTTGTCCAGCAGGATAACGTGCATATCCTTCACAATGTTATTACCTTCCAGGTCTATTCCCTGGGCCGGGCCGGTGATGAACGTCACGTAACTGGTAATGGCCTGGGCGGTAGCGCTGCGGGGCAGGGCTTCCAGAATGGGAACTGCGTCGGCCATTGTCTCTACCAGCTTTTCCAGCCCGACAATAACCACGTGAACGGGCGGCAGGGTGGTAGTAAGGCGTCCGTTCCCCTCGTTGGTGACCATGATTAACGTTCCCGTTTCAGCTACGGCAATATTGGCCCCGGAAATGCCCATCCCGGCCGACAAAAACTTCTGGCGCAGCCTCTCCCTGGCCACCTTGACCAGCAGGCCGGGATCTGGCGGCAGTTCCTCCCCGCCTTCCCGGGAAAAAATGCCGGCTACTTCATGCCTGCTCAGATGTATGGCCGGCATGACCATATGGGACGGCCGCTGGCCGTAAATCTGGATGATCCTTTCCCCCAGGTCGGTTTCCACTACTTCCAGGCCGTTTTCCTGCAGGTACTCATTCAAATGAATTTCCTCGCTGGCCATGGATTTGGACTTGACCACCGTCCTTACCCCACGGCCGGATGCCAGCCTGAGAATGTAATCCCTCGCCTCATGCCCGGAAGAGGCAAAAAATACCTTGGCCCCTTTTTCCCGCAATTTTTCCGCAAAGCGTTCCGCCAGCACTTCCATCTTGCCGGCCGCCCGCTGCTTGGCGGAAGATATTTCTTCCCTCAACTCCAAAAAGTTTTTCCCGCTGTAAATTCTTTCACGCGAGGCGACATAATCATTTGCAAAGCGGCAAAGCGCCGAAGACACCTTGCCGTCGGCAAGGACCTCGGCAATCTGCCGCCTGATGTTGGAACGTCCCATTAGCCGGCACCTCCCAGTTCATCTATAAAGACCACGTGCAGTTCTCCGGGGCCGTGTACACCTATGGTGAGCACCCGCTCAATGTCAGCCGTTCTGCTGGGCCCGGAAACAAAGGCCAGGTAAGGGGGCAAAGCTTTTTTCCCGCTTGCGTAGGAATGCATGACCTCCCGGAAAGTAGCCGCCAGGCCACGTGTCGGACCTGCCGCAATGCATACGGGCGGCAGCATTGAGGCCAGCCGGCTTTTAATCATGCTGGCATCCTGTACAATGGTACCCGTTTCCGCAATAGCCGTTTCAAATGACACAATTCCTACATCGGCCCGTCCGGCCGCCTGCCGGGCATTCTCCCCGCTCCAGTCCACCAGCTTGCCTCCCAGCAGCTTTTCCAGTTCCATAAGCTTCAGCAGCGGCGCCTGCTCCACCGCCACTTTCTGTGCGTTCAACTCTTCAACCAGGGCGGCAATGCCTGCTGCCGCCTCTTTAATTCCGGCGTACCTGTACACGGCAGCAGCCAGCAACTGGGCCCGTTCTTTAAACTCTTCGTACAGACCGTCCATACCTTCCCCTGCCGCCTTTCGCTCATGCCTGGCCATAATTCCACCTCCGGGCTATCAACCCATATTGCGGTTTAGCTAAACTTTTTTCAAAAAGGACAAAACATGCTGCCAGTCAAAATACTTTTCCACATTTTCCAGGGCCGCCTGGATGCTGTCCCTGTCGCCCGGCCGGATATGCCTGCTCACCCGCCCGAGCTTCTCTATGGTGGTGTATGTGTCGTAATGCACCAGAATTACAGGAACCTTTTTCTCTTCCGCCCTGGCAATGACTTTTACATCAGGATAAAGACCGCCGGTGAGAATGAGGGCCGACGTGCTGGTTTCCAGGGCGGCCAGGGCCAGATCGGCGCGATCTCCGCCGAAAATTACGGCCTTGTTGGCCAGGCGCCGGAAATAACCAAGGGCGCTCTCCATAGTCATGGCCCCAATTACTATGTCTTCCACCACCAGGTTTAACCGGTCGGGACAGGCTAAAATTTCACCGCCTAAAGCTTCGTAATACTCGCCAACCGTCGGCGAAACAATTTCAGGCCGCTGGGGAAAAACTCCCAGTACCTTGAACCCCTCCCTCTCTAAAACAGGTTTGTATACCCCTTCTGTTTTTGAATACAGTGCGCGCGGCACGTTGCTGAAAATAACTCCCAGCACCTCTATTCCGTCCCTGGCCAGGCACCTGCTCATATGCAGCGCTTCATCAAGGCTGAAGTCGTTCTCTGCCTTGACCACCAGAACCGCCGCAGCCCCCATCTTGCCGGCCAGACTTACAGAATCCAGACCGCAACTGCTCAGCACGTAGGGCGACAGGGCACCGTCAATCAGCACAACATCGGCAAAACTGCCTACCTCGTTAAAAGCCTCCATGATTTTTTCCTCCGCACCTTCATATGCCCCGTGGGAACTCAGGTAAAAAGGACCGGCGGAAAGGGGCGCTATTTTCTCCAGCGGAACATTCATCCCCAAAACTTCTTTCATAAGAACGGCATCCAGGTCAACGCCCCCCGGCACCCGCTTGCCGTTGGCTACCGGCTTAAAGTAGGCGGCACTAAGGCCTTCCTGCCGCACTTTCTGGGCCAGCCCAAGGACCACCACCGTTTTTCCGCTGCCGGGCATCCCCATTATATACAAACTCTTCATAACAACCACCTCACGGAATTTTTGACATTTAAGAAATGGTTATCTTAATATCCAGGGCTGAAAGACCCTTTTCATAGGCAAAGACGGGGTTGATATCCATCTCCGTTATTTCCGGAAAGTCGACTGACAGCCTGGCAACCCGCTTGATTACGTCAATAACCGCCGGAAAATCGCGCGGCGCCTCGCCGCGGTAACCTTTTAAAAGGGAGTATGCCTTGGTTCTGGCAATCATCTCCTCGATCTTCTGCTCGTCAAACAGGCTCTGGGCCAAGCCAAAGGATACGTCTTTCAGAAGATTGACGTAAATACCCCCCAGGCCGAAAGCAATCAGCGGGCCAAACTGAACATCTTTGGTAACTCCGATGATCAATTCGGTGCCCCTGGGCATCATTTTCTGCACTTCTATGCCGTACACCGGCACCCCGGGCAAATAGTGGCTTACGCTCTCCATTATTTCTATAAAGCTTTTCTCCACTTCCTCCGGCGAATTAAGCCCTATCTTTACCCCGCCAACATCGGTCTTGTGCTGAATGCGCGGCGAGGCCACCTTTAACACTACCGGAAAGCCCATCTTTTCCGCTACCTCTGCCGCTTCCCGGGGAGAGGTGGCCAGAACAATCGGAGCGGCGGGTATGCCGTAGGCCATGGCTACCTCTGCCGCCTCACTGCCCAGCAGGGTAAGCCGCTTGTCCTTGATAACATCGTAAAAAATTGCTTTTACTGTTTTCCTGTCTATCCCGTCCAAGAGCTTTTCCTCTTTCCTCTCCTGCTTCTGACAGTACCTGCCGTAGTTGTAAAGACCTTTGATGCATTTGACGGCCGGCTCAGGAAAAGTAAAACAGGGAATGCCGGCCCTGGAAAGTATTTCTGCCCCTCCGGCCAGCTTGGCACCGCCGGTATAAGCTGCCAGAACGGGCTTGTCGGGATGGGCATCCCTGGCCTCCACAATCACCCGAGAGGTCTCCTCGGCTTCTGTTACCGCCGTCGGACACATCAAAACCAGCACGCTGTCTACATTGGGATCGTCCATTACCTTGTTCAGGGCAAACTTGTAGCGGTCGGACCTGGCATCGCCTAAAACGTCCACAGGGTTATATATGCTTGCTTCGCCGGGCAAATTGGCGCGCAACTCCTCAATGGTCTCTTTCTCAAAACGGGCCATGTGCAGGCCTTCCAGCTCTACGTTGTCGGTAGCTATAATGCCCGGCCCGCCTGAATTGGTGATTATGGCCACCCGGTCGCCCTTCGGAGATATACACCTGGAAAATGCAACGGCAAGGTCAAAAAGCTCGGTCATGCTGTGCGCCCTGATGATGCCGCAATCGTTAAAGGCCGTCTCGTAAGCCAGATCGCTGCCGGCCAGGGCACCGGTGTGGGAAGAGGCGGCGCGCGCCCCGGACTGGCTGATCCCGGACTTGTAAACAATGACCGGTTTCTTCCTTGCCGCCTCAGAGGCCACTTCTAAAAACCGCCTGCCGTCTACGATATCTTCTATATAACAGAGAATAACCCTGGTATAATCGTCATTGGCGGCGTCTTCAATAAAATCGATCTCGTTCAGGTCGGCCTTGTTGCCCAGGCTCACCACCTTGTTAAAGCCAAGACCCACGGAACTGCTCCAGTCCAAAATGGCCAAAAGCATTGCCCCGCTCTGTGAAAGAAACGCTATCCTCCCGCCTGTCGTAAAAGTGCTGGAAAATGAAGCGTTGAGCGGCGTGCTGGCATCCATCAGACCAACGCAGTTCGGTCCAAGCATGCGCATCCCGTAAGTCCTGCAGGTCTCCACCAACTCCTTCTCCAGTTCCATCCCTTCCCGCCCGATCTCTTTAAAACCTGCCGTCACAACAATTAGCGCCTTCACCCCGGCCTCGCCGCACTCCCTGGCCGCTTCCAGCACCCGCCCGGCAGGAACTGACAGAACGGCTAACTCTACCTCGCCAGACACACTGCTAACCGCAGGATAACAGGCCAGCCCCTCAATCTCTTTCTCCCGCGGATTGATGGGGTAAATGCTGCCGCGATAACCGCTCTCAATAATGTTCCGCACAATGGCGTTGCCAATCTTCCCGGGCGTCCTGGAAGCCCCGACTACCGCCACCGACTGGGGCCTGAATAAACTCGTCAGTTCACCCACAGCCCTTCACCACTCCTTTTTCAATACAAGTTAATGTAATAAAGCAACCTAATATACTGCAGTGTTTATATTGCAGCGTTGCAGCGCCCAGTTCCAGGTCATATGTTATACATATGTAATGATATTATGATATGACCACTTTATTATAGTATAAATTATTGTTTCTTCTCCCGTCAACACAAAATTTGCTAGTACAAGGAAGCTAACATCAAGTTAAATGAATATTTCTTATCCCTTTAGCACACTGCCTTTTTCACAGACAAGCCTCCCAAATACTATAAGAGCCGTCCTCACAAGGACGGCCGGTAAAAGATATAGAAAAGATATAGATCCGCCGATTTAAGGAAGCTGCGGAACAGTTTCCGTGCACGGCACCCTGCCGGGAAACCGCGACAGTTACGGTGAATCAGGCATTTTGCCCGACAATCTCGTTTATTTTCTTTAAGTACATCTCGGTCAGCGACTCGGCTATTTCCATAGTGCTTCCCTCGCTGAAAACCCGGCATACAGGCTCGTCGGGGTCTGGCAGCACCAGGGCCCAGCCGTCCTGATGATAGACCTTGACGCCATCCAGCAGTTCCAGCCGGCCGGCAGGAGGGTCCTGGATCAGGTGTCTGATTACCCTGCCTTTTGCTTCCCAGGGAACGGGAACCTCCTTCTTGTCGACAAAAAACAGCGGTATTTCCTCCACCAGCTCCGACAGCGGGGTGCCGTTTTGAGCGGCATAATCCAGCACTCTGGCCAGGGCCGACAGGCCGTCGAAGTGCAGGAAAAACTGGGACACCCCTTCCGCGCCTTCTCCCTGCACCAGAACCTTGTCCAGAAAATCCTGGAGGGCAGTTTTAGTCCTCACCACCCTGCCCTGGTACCGTTCGGCCAGCACCTCGATGGCTCTGGGCGCAGTAACGGGCACCACCACAGTTCCCCCCTGCTTTTTCAGAATAATCAGGGACAGCAGGGCGGTCAGCAGGTCGTCCTGGATTATCCGTCCTTTTTCATCGATCAGGATTAAGAGGTCTGCATTTGGATCCAGCACCGCGCCCGCATCGGCACCGCTTTCCATAACCGCACGGGCCATCGAGGGCAGCATACCCTGAAGAGTCCGCCAGCTCCGGTAACCCGCGCCGTCCCCGTCAGGTCCGCCGCTATCAGTAAAAATCCCCAGCTCCTCGCTCAGCCCGGCAATAAAACCACCTAAATTGTGCCGGTCGCAACTTATTACCAGCTTAAATCCGACATTCCTGATCCTTTCTTTGTCCAGGCCTTCGCAAACGGCTTTAATATAACCGGCCGCCAAGCCGGGTACGGTTTCCGGCGGCACGATCCTGGCCGCATCCGCCCGGGCATAATCCTCCCTGGACAACGCGTTTTCAATCTTTCGCTCCATATCCCTGGAGATGTTTCCTCCGCGGGAATTGGTAAAGACTATAACAACCCGGTCGGGCGAGTACGGCGATACCTTGACGTGCACTCCCCCTTTGCAGCCAAGGCGGCGCACGGCGTAACGCTGCAGCGGCGTGATGCCGGTTCCCAGATCCAGAACCGCGGCTCCTGCCGACTGCATTCCGGCCGCCAGGGCTTCTTTAATCATGCGCGAGGCGGTGTAGTTGTCGCTGCTTACGGCAAGCCGCACCCCGGCGCCGCACACCGCTCCGAAAGCTCCGCCCAGCCTGGCGGCAAACTCGGGGGTGATCTCCACGTTAACCAGGCCGCTTACACCCTCAAAGCCGAAAAACCTCTTGGGAGAGCATGTTCCCCAAACCAGGCTCCGCTGCACCGTGGCGCCGGTCTCGACTACCTTATGCGGCCACAGCTTTACTTCCGGCTTTAAAAGGCTGTTTTCCTTAATGATGGAATCGTCGCCCACCACCGCCCCTTCATAGATCCCGGCCCCGGACTGCACCTGAACCCTGCTGCCCACCACCGCACCGCGCAGGGCCGCCCCGCTGCCCACGAAAACATTGTTCCAGAGGACGCTGCGCTTTATGGAGGCCCTCTCCTGAACCAGGCAGCCCTGTCCCATGACCGTATACGGGTCGATTCGCGCTCCGGCCCCAATCTGGCAACCGGCGCCGATCAGGGCAGGGCCTTCGATGGAAGCGGCCGGATCGATAAAAGCACCGTCCTCCGCCCAAACACCGGGAGAGATTTCTTTCCCCGGAATTTTAATCCTTACCTTTCCGGAGAGGGCGTCGTAATGGGCTTCGATATACTGTTGTAAATTACCCAACTTACATACAGAAGTAGCCCGTAACAAAACCAATCACAACTCGCCCGGCCTGGCCGCCGCTTCCGGCATGAACGCCGCGTACACCGTCACCCTCAAGCTTTCCCCGCGCCCGGCCACCGTCACCTGTTTTACCAGGGCGCGGATCAGTGCCCTCTTCTGCTCAAAAGAAAGGAAATCCAGCCGGGAAAGAAAAGATTCCGCCTCCCTGCGGATCTCCCTGGCCCTGACCTCCACTGCCGCGCTTCGGCGCAAAGCCGCCTCAACTTCTTTCTTGCGGGACAGCAGTTGCTTTTCCCGCCCCTTCAGGTCCCGCAGGAGCTTCGAGGTCTTTTCGTCCAGGTCCAGCAGCCCTGCCGCCAGGGCGCTCCTGATGTTGTCCCGCCCCTTTTCCACGTCGGCCAGGTGCTTTTCAATCCGCTCCAGGTCGGCCCGCAGGTCTTTCTCCCGCGACCGCTCCCTGATCTCCCTGGCCAGCGCGTCCGGGTCGTTCAGCCACTCGCACACCCGGTCCCAGACAGCCTTTTCAACTATTTCAGCAGGCACCCTTTTAATCGGCCTGCACCCCTGGTTTGAAGCGCCCGCCGCAGTTTTAACGCAGGTGTAGCCGCGCTCCCGCGAACCGCCGCTTTTCGTCTTGACCGCGCCGTGCATGGTGTTCCCGCAGTCGGCGCAGGAAATGAGCCCGGACAGGAGGTATTCTTCCCGCGACCAGCCCGACCACAGCCGCCGGGCGGCCTTGATTTTCTCCTGCGCCTTTTCCCACGTTTCCCTGTCGATTATTGCGGGCACCGGAACGGCAATCCACTCTTCTCCCGGCTTTTCTTTGACTTTAACCCGCTTTTCCGGCGGCAGGTGTTTGTTGTAACAGGTCCCCCGGCAGTCCCGCCGGTTGTAATAAAACGTCCCAACGTACATCGGGTTGGTGAGGATGGTTTTGACGACGCACCGCTGCCAGGCGGGCCTGCCCTTCCGCGTCGGTATACCTTGTTCGGACAGCCTGGCCGCCACACCGTTGACGCCGATGTCCTCCGTGGTGAACCACCGGAATATCATCTTCACCACTTCGGATTCGACGGGGTGGGGCTTGACCGTGCCGTTATCGTAAATATATCCGTAGGAATCGGCCTGGACCGGCAGCCCTCCCAGGCGGGCCTTCTGGAGCTTGCCCCGCACCGTCCTCTCCCGGATTTTCTCTTTCTCGTATTCGGCTATCGCTCCCCGCAGGGCGTAGAAAAGCCGCCCATCAGGAGTATTCTGCCACTCGAAGTTAACAAATTCCAGCCGGACGCCCGCCTTTTCTATTTCGTCGGTTATGATTAACTGGTGGGCCAGCTTCCGGGCCAGCCGGTCGGGATCAAAACATACCACCAGGTCCAGTTGCCCGGCCTTAACCGCTTCCCTCAGCGCGGAAAGTCCGGGCCTGTCCAGCAGTTCTCCGGATATGCCTTCGTCGGCGAACTCCATCACCTCACCGGCTCCCAGCGCAGCCGCCTTTTCACGGCAGGCCGTTCGCTGGTCGGGCAGGGAATAGCCGTGTTTCGCCTGGTCTTCAGTCGATACCCGGAGGTATATTGCGGCCCTCAACGGTCGCCACCCCCCGCTTCCATCCGCTGCCCGGCCTGCGCCTGCTCAAAAAAGTCCGCCAGCAGGCGGAAGGCGTCGCGCAGGCGCGAATCGTCCGTATCGTATACCACAGTCACTTCAGGTTTCATCTCCTTCCCCTCCCGGTTGGGAGTATAACCCTTCCGGGGCGGTTTTAACCTTTTTGTACTCATATGCTTTTCTCCTTTCGTTATATTTCTACACCAGGTTGAAATTGTCCTATAACCCGGCGCTAAAAAAACAAAACCCCCGGCGTCAAACCGGGGGCCGTCCTTCGGCTCTCTCCTTTTTCCGCTCCACCGCTCCCCGCCCGGCCTTCACGGCCTCAAGGCAGGCGTGGAAGCAGGCCCGTTTCAGTGTCTCGTCCTGGCCGGGCCGGCGGCGGCGCATTTCCTCCGCGCGGCGGCAGATCGCGATCACCCGCCGGTTCGGGTCGCTTTCCCGGTAGGTGCTCTTCAGTAACTGGTCGCGTATGAGCAAGTGATCTGGTCTAGGCACATGGATCATCTCCTTTCAAAATCGGGCCGTTTTAAAAAGCCCTCTATAAAACGACAAAACCCGCATACCCAACAATAACAGGGGCCTGCGGGCTTTTGGAAAATATTCCCCTTTATCGTATTTTGGACTGGGGGTATCATCATACCGGCAAGTTTCACAAATCGAAAGCGTGACATCCGGAAGCCTTGAAAGACGGGGCTTCCAGAACCAGAAAAATTGTCTAATGTTATTACATGGAGTGGTGGGCCACTTGCTTTTTCCTCGCCCGGTATTTCCTCTCCCTGGCCTGCTCCGTTTCAACCTCCCGCTTGCACTCCCGGCAATACGTCTGCCTGTTGCTGACAACGTACAGGATAGGTTTGTCGCACCGCGCGCAAGCCCTGATGACCGTATCCGCTTGCTCCTGCTTCTGTTCCTCCGGCTCCGGCTGGCGATCAAGTTCGTATAGGCCGTGTTCTTCCTTTCCACTGCTTTCCTTTTCCCAGGGGAAGGGCCTGTCGTACTTCCTCTTTGACTTTTTCACCGCGTTGGCGAACTTTTCAAGGTCGCCGTCCGGCCAGAGGCCGTTATGCTGCCGCACGTAAAAATCCCGCTCTGAAATGCCGCACTCCATGCAGCGGGCGTAGTCCAGGCGGGAATCGTGGCCGAACTCGGTCTCTTTTCCGCAGTACGGGCACCAGGCCCGGCCCTGCTTCAACCCCTTTGGCTCATAACCTTCCGGGGGCGATATAATCTTGACGGTCAATTTTAAGCACACTCCTTTCTGCTATGGTTTTTCCTAAAACATCACCACAGTCAAGTTTCAAGCCTTTAAAACACCGTTGTTTTAGTTCACAATTCGAAAGCGTGACATTTGGGGGGTATTATGATAGGGGTAAACTTCACAATTCGAAAGCGTGACATCCGGAAGCCTTGTGGCTCAAGGCTCCCAGAGCCTGAAAAATCGTCTAATGTTATTACATGGAGGGGTAAGTCACTTGCTTTTTCCTCGCCCGGTACTTCCTCACATACCTTGTGCGCGCCTCCTGCCTGCCCTGCTTCCGGTGTACGAAGCACCACTTTTGCCGGTTGCTGGCCGGGTTAAATTCGCGCTTGCATACCGGGCACGTCTTTTTCACCTGGCCCGCAAAAACCGGCGGGCGGTATTTTTCAACCCTTTGCCTCTCCAACTGCTCCCGCTTCCGCTTGCGCGCCCTGGCCCTGGCTACTTCCGGGTCGTCCCTGCACTCCGGGCAGTATTTTTGGGCGGTCTGCGCCGGCTCAAATTCCTCTCCGCACCAGCGGCACTTGATCACTCCTTTGCCCCCTTCCCGACCTCCCTGACCATCGCCCGCACCTTCTCCTTCTCCCCCACGAACTGCCGGGCGAACAGCACCCCGTCCCTGCGGCGGTACTCCCCCGCCTGCTTCAGCCCGGCCTTCCTGGCCGCCTCCCATATGGCGGGGTCCTCGCTGTAGATGGCGGCCTTGCCTTCGCCGTAGTCCCAGGTCTGCATGGAACCAGCTCCTTTCCTGAAATTTTTGTATTCCTAGTAAAAACAAAAGCCCGGCATTTCAAAGCTTCACCGGGGCTTAAAAAAACGCTAAAACAGCCATTTTCAAAAAGATTCACTTGCTAGCTTTTCTTCTACTCCGCCGAAAATTCGCCGGATTTTCACGTGGCGTCCGAGGTTAAAAAACAGTTAGTGTAAAGTTATTGTAGGAATTTTAGAGGAAAAAAGAGAAGACATCACCGTCCTTAGCCACAGGACGAGTAACCCCAAAAGATTACCCAAAGAGGTGATGTCTTCATGGAAATGATTCGCTCCCTAACCCCCATACTCCTTTCAATAATGGAGACAACAATTAATAATTTAAGCGGAGAAATGGATTTTAACACCTTCCAGGACAAATTAGCATCCAAGCTAAATGAGGCAGGTCGAGAAATTATACGGCAAGTTTTAGAAGAAATGGACCGGCAAATTAAGGAGGACAAAAAAAGGCGGCAGAATTGGCAAGTTTGGCGAAGCGGAGATACTAAAGAAATAGTTACCCGTTTTGGATTAGTTGCCTATAAAAGAACCTACTACAAGCACAAAGAGACCAGCCAGTATGCGTATTTAGTAGACGAGCAGGCAGGTTATACTCCCCACCTGCGGGTAGATCATAACGTAAAAGCAGAGTTGGTAGCCCGTGCAGCCGATCTTTCCTATCGCAAGAGCGGTCAGGTAATAGGAGAGCAGTGTGGAAATATTTCAATCAGCGGCCAGACAGTAAAAAAAGCAGTAGACACCTTTGAGCGGGCCGCATTACCGAACAAATTAAAAAAGCAAGTGAAGTGTCTATATATAGAGGCAGACGAAGACCACGTAGCATGTCAGCGTGGGAGAGGTTTTGAGGTCCGGCTGGTATATATCCATGAAGGCTGGAGTTCGAATGGAAAGCGCCGCAAGCTTGAGCGGCCCATATACCAAAGCAGTGTAGACGAAGATATTAGTACTTTTTGGGAAAGAGTTTGGGAAGAAGCAAATAAGCTCTATGACTTAGAAGCGGTAGAAAAAATATATCTCATGGGAGACGGGGCGGCCTGGATTCAAAGCGCAAAAGAAGTATTTCCCCAGGCAGAATTTGTTTTAGACCGTTTTCACTACATGAAATATGTTCGTATGGCCGTTGCGGGGGCACATAATAAACAGGGGCAAAAACTGAAGAGTGCCATACGCTTTGGGAATTGCGAAAAAGCCCGGCAGGTAATCCAGGAGTTAATAAAGGCGGCTGTTACTCCCGGTCGCAAACAGAGGATTTTAGATGCCTGGAGATATATTAAGAATAACTGGGCAGCAATAGCAGCTTTACACCGTGAAGAAAAAACAATTAGCTGCAGCGGAGAAAGTCACATAAGCCATATTCTTTCAGCACGGTTGAGCAGCCGGCCCATGGGTTGGAGCAAAGACGGAGCTAGGCATATGTCCTATATTCGAGTTGCCCGGGCCAACGGGCAGTCTATTGCTGAAGAATACAGGCGGCAACGGCAATTCCAGCCCTTACCTGTTATTTATATCCAACAGGAAAAATTAGAAAGAGAACGCAAAAAACTAAAAGAAACTCGTGAAGTACTTGATAACATCCCCGTACTGCAAGGGCCTAAAAATTATCTTCGGGAGGCCTTGAAAGGGTTGGCTTTTGCGTAAAAAGCAATTTTAACTAAATAATGGTCTTTTTATTTGTTCTAGGGTCGGCCGGTTGTCTTCTTTTTTCCAACAGTGTCTTGACACTATCTAAAAAACAAAAAACTATTGACACCCCGCTTTGATTTGTATACACTTAAATTAACAGAGCTCACCACGCATTTTGACGTTTTAAACGTCTATGCGGACCAGGGTGAGACTTTTATATTTCGGGATGATTAGAGCAGTGTCTTCCTACCAATTTCCTAAACCCCCTCTAACATTTGAGCAACAAGTTGACCTGCTGAAGAGTCGTGGGTTAATAATAAAAGATACCACCTTTGCTAAAAAAATTTTAACAAATTTAAGCTATTATAGATTAAGCGGATATACCCTAAGTTTTAGGACAAACGATATTTTTCATACAGGCGCAACTTTTGAGATCGTTTATCAAATATACGAATTCGATCAAAAATTAAGGTATTTACTGCTCGACATGATTGAAGTAGTAGAAATTGCTTTTAGAACACATATAGCATACTATCATGCACATAATTATGGTTCTTTGGGTTATCAAGAAAGTTTATATTTTGAGGATACTAATTATCATAACGAATTTATGAACGAATTCAAAGAACAAATAAACAGGAATAAGGATAGAGAGTTATTTATTAAACATCACTTTGAAAAATACAATGGTAACTTTCCTATATGGGTTGCCGTCGAACTTTTTTCTTTTGGAACTTTATCGAAATTCTTTAAGAATATGAAATCTAAGGATAGAGAGTTTATATCTAAACAACATTACGGATTTCTTCTGTATATACCACAAACTGGTTACATTCATTGGTTAATTTACGAAATATATGTGCCCATTATGGCAGGATTTACAATAGAGTCTTTAAAATAACTCCACGGCTAGGTACAAAAGATAAACAATTATTTGGACAATTAGGTATAGAAAATAATAAGTTATTTGCGGTTATCTTCGTTTCAAAATACCTAATCAAAGATAAAAAAAGATGGGCAACATTTTTAACCAACCTTCAGGCACTTTTTGAGGAATACAATGATGTAGATATTTCTCTAATAGGTTTTCCTAATAATTGGCATGAATTACTTCACGGCATTAGTTGATTCCACTACAAAACCCTTTCAAAAAAATGTTATCGGGCCTCTAAAAGTCCTCTGTAAAACGAAAAACCCCCCAAACCCTTGTCTCGCCGTGGGACTTGCGAGTTTTCTGCGCGGATTGTTGTCTAAAAGCCCTTGATTTTAATAGGCTGCAATACTGGTAAAAAATGCTAGACAGCGAAATATAACCCCTCACCCCGCCTTCCTCACCACCGCCCCCGCCAGGGCAGCCACCACCCGCGCCGGGGTGAACCGGGCCACTTCCAGCAGGGCCGCCTCCACGGAAAGCGGGCCGCCGGACCGGTAGGCCCTTTCGCCGGTCATGGCGTCGTAGGCGTCGCAGGCGGCCAGCAGGAGAATTTCCACCCCAGGCTCGGCCAGGCCGTCCGGGTATCCCTTGCCGCCGGGCCTTTCGTGGTGGCCGCGTATCAAGGCCCGCGCCAGCGGCGGCAGGTCCGGGCAAAGCTCCAGGGCCAGGTTTTCCCCGGCCACGGGGTGGACTTTCACCAGCGCCCAGTCGAAGGTGTTCAGGGGATACTTGGTGAAAAGCTCCTGGGGCCAGTTTGTCTTACCCAGGTCGTGCATGTAGGCGGCCTGGGCGATCAGTACCGGGTCGGGTAGGCGCAGGAGCTTTGCCGCTCCCAGGGCCAGCAGCGCCACCCGGCGGGAGTGCGCCTCCAGGCAGGGCGGCGCGGTTGCCAGGGCCTGGCGTGCGGCTTGTAACATGCTCATGGTTTGAACGCTCCTTTCTGTGGTATAATTAATTTAAAACTCAGGTGGTGAGATCGCTTGATTTACAAGCTGCCAGTGACAATCAAACTATATGGCAGGGAGTATATTGCCCGCTGTGAGCCGTTAAGGGCCACCGCCACGGGGGATAACCCTGACGAAGCGTTGAAAAATTTAAGGGAAGCCATAGACGAAATGATAAGGGAATTTGGCCGGGAAGAGGTATTTCAAGACGTTAGTCCTGAAACTGAAGTGCGGGTGCTTGAGGTAAGCGTATGAGTGAGTTTTTGGAGCTGAAAAGGAACGAATTCGAGGCTTTTTTATTGCGTTTCAGCAGGCCCGGTTCGCTCAAGTTTCGCAACAACAAGTGGGTTGGCCTCAACAGAGAAGGGAAACCTTTCACCGTCCACGTAAAGCACGGTAGCACCAGGAAATACCCGCCGCCGCTTATTAAGGCTGTAGCAAAGGACTTAAAAGTATCGCTTGAAGAATTCCAGGAGTGGCATAAAAATCTTTAGGCTGTCTTTAAAAGACAGCCGTTTGGAGTGTACGGTATTTTATGTTTTGACAAGCCCGGCGTACTGCGAGGTCAGGAGTCACCCGCCTTTGGCGTAGTCGGCCATGTAGGAGAGTGCGGCTTGCCGGGCGGCGGTTTCCACGTGGGGGTTGTCGGTGAAAAGGGCGTGGCGAGATTCATATTCTAATCAATTTGTCGTTGTCACTGGAAACAATTCCGGCAGCTTAATTAGAGAAATTCCCGGCGGTTTATCCTGAGAAACAACAACCCGGTCTTTTACGGTGGGTATTCCCAGCGGGCGTTTGCTGCCGTCCGCTTTGGGAATCTCCACTCTTAAGACCGGCTGCGGTTCGTATGTGCCGGTTTTCAGTTCGTGATGAAGTTGGCGCAACCTTTCTTCCAGGTTCTGGCCGAAGGCTTCCACGGTCTCACCGTCTACTCCGGGAGCTCCTTTGTTGGCTCTAACGGCACGATAAGCTCTTTCAAGGTTGTCGAGCCGGTATACTTTGTCAATGAGGCTGTACCATTTCTTCACCATTTCACCTGATTTCGCTATGCTTCTTCAGTCCTTTACGGTTTTGCGGCGGTTTCTTCCTGCGGGTTTCCCGGCGTCTCTAGCTCTGTGGCAATCCTACCGTTAAGTGCCGCAGTACTCCGCCTGAGCGGACGTTATGGCTAGCAAGTTCGTCACCGCCTGCCTTAACGTTCCCCTTGGCATTTCAGCCTCGGTTATCTTCTCATCCCACCGCTCGGTTCATCAGTTGCATACTTTGGTTTATCTTCGCCCCTTCGCACACATAAAGGCTTTTGGCTCTTTATGTCCCGCTGCAACATGGTGCAGCGTCCCCTCAGTTTTATCCTCCGGTCTGTTGCCAGCCTTCACTGGCTGAGGGTTAGTCACTACTACGGGCTCATCTGCCACCCGACACCACCTGTTCCCTCCCTTGCGTTTCCGCTTGTTTGGGCTTACCTGCCGTGACAGCAGGATGATGCCGGGCTTCCCCGGTTAAGTCTGCCTGCCTGAACTTGAACGCATCCGTCCTAACTTCTCAGGTTATCCAGCTTTCGGGCTTTCCCATATTATGCAAGGTTACCCGCCTGAGCAGCCAACACCGGTTCGCTTACGCTATGTTCCAAGTTCCCCCTTCGGCTTCCTTCAGACATCACCTTTACCGGTGACGCCCTTGCCTACGGGTTGTCTTCCCGCTGGATAGGCGACAGGGTCTCTTTCAACCCATCGGCTCGGCAAACATGCCGGGCGAACATAAATAGGAGTGGGGGCATCAAGCCCCCCTCCTACTTACATCTCCAGCCGCGCGGGTACGCGCGGCGTAAGCCGGGTCGGGATGCTTCCAGCAATTTAATGACAGCCCCTTTTGGGGGGGGATGAGCCTTTTTCCTGACTGCCCCCATGGTTATGACCACTTTTTTCGTCTCGGCCGGCGTGGCCGCCGCAGCAGCCGCCGCGCCTCATCATAAAGAACATTACTAATCCGATAAGCAGCCAGGGACCGTAGTTTTTTAAAATCTCCAACATGCCGTGTCAACTCCTTTTTTAATTTTGCATATTGTCGTTACGCTAATCCTGCCTTAAACCGCCTTAGCCTAAGCGCGTTGGCCACCACCGAAACGGAGCTGAAAGCCATGGCCGCCCCGGCGATGACCGGGTTTAACAAGCCCAGGGCCGCCACGGGGATGCCCACGGTGTTGTAGACGAGCGCCCAGAAGAGGTTCTGCTTGATGTTTTTAATGGTAGCCCGGCTCAGCCGGATGGCGGCCGCCACCCCGCGCAGGTCTCCCCGGATCAGGGTGATGTCGGCGGCCTCAATGGCCACGTCGGTGCCGGTGCCGATGGCAAACCCCACGTCGGCGGTGACCAGGGCCGGCGCGTCGTTAATGCCGTCGCCCACCATGCCGACCACCTTGCCCTGGCCGCGCAGCTTCTCCACCTGCTTCGCCTTGTCTTCCGGCAGCACTTCCGCCAGCACTTTCTCAACACCAACCTGCCGGGCGATGGCCTCGGCGGTGCGCCGGTTGTCCCCGGTGAGCATCCACACCTCCAGGCCCATCTCCTTGAGCCGATTGATGGCCTCTTTGGAGCTCTCCTTGATGGTATCCGCCACGCCGATGATTGCGGCGGGCTTTCCGTCCACCGCCATGAGCATGGCAGTCTTTCCTTCCTCTTCCAGCTTCTCCACGTCGGCGGTCAGTCCGGATACGTCCACTCCGTTCTCCTGCATCAGCTTTCTCGTGCCCAGCAGGATCCGGCTTCCGTCGATTTCCGCCGCCACCCCGTGGCCGGGAATCGCTTCGAAATGGTCCGGATCATTTAATACGGCACCGTTTTCCTTAGCGTGGGTTACGATGGCCTGGGCCAGGGGGTGCTCGGAGTTCTTTTCCGCCCGGCCGGCCAGCTGCAGCAGTTCCTTTTCGTAGCCGCGGTAGCCCAGGGCCGGGACGAGGTCCGTCAGGGCCGGCTCCGAAGCTTACAGCGCGGGCACCGCGGCCACCGGGATCAGGCCCCAGGCGGCTCAAGTGATGGGCGAAATCGGCATCGACCTGTCATCCCACCGCTCCAAGAGCGTCAACGAGTTCCTCGGCCGGGACATCGATTACGTGGTGACCGTTTGCGACCAGGCGAGGGAAACCTGCCCGTTTTTCCCGGGCGGCAAGGAATACATCCACCAGGGTTTTGCCGACCCCTCCGCCCTGACCGGGCCGGAAGAGGACGTCCTGGCGGGCTACCGGCGGGTGCGGGACGAAATCAAGGACTGGGTGGAAAAGACCTTCAGGAACAAGTAGTCAAATCTTCATAACCCAGGAGGGATACCGGCATGTACCTGCGCAATTACAAGATTGTCGGGATCGGGCCCTGCCGGGCGGAAGGCTCCATGTTCCGGGCGACCGCCATCCTTTCCCGTGACATCGCCGGCTTGCTGCCGTACCTGAACGCCGCTTTAAAATGGTGCGCCTACGAACCATTTGTCCCTTCCCTTACCTTCAAATGCAAGGGCAGCCCGGTGGTACTGCACCCGGACCGGGTGATTGTCGGCCAACTGCGGGAAGTGGACGCGGCGGAAGAAATCCTCGACGCCGTAATCGCTTTCATTAACCGCGTTTATACGAAAAAAGACAGCCTGCATCCGCAACCCCTGCCCAAAGAGCTGCCCCAGCCGGCCGGGATTTATCAGCTTCTCCCGCAGACCGATTGCGGCGGCTGCGGTGAGGCCACCTGCATCGCATTCACGGTTAAACTGGTAAAAGGGGAGAAAAAGGTGGAGGACTGCCCATCCATCTCTCCTGAGCGGGCGGGGCGAATCCTCACCTTACTGGCTACCATTGACGACGGCGAAACCATCTTTGGCGGTTTGAATAATCCTTAAACCATGAAGCAGCTGATTCAAGGTTTTATCCGGTAACCGGCATAACCTCTCCCGCCGGCGTTTTTCCCGGGAGGTTGAAATTTTTGCGTCATTGGCTTCAGCCGCAATGGTCTTGCGCAATCACCCCGGGCTTTTGTCCGGGCACTTCCAAACCTTGCCTACCCCGGCAGTTACTTCCCTTCATCTACAACTTCTTTTCTTCCGGCCACTTCCCGTAATGCGAAGATTTACCCTTCGGTCATTCAGGCAACCGGATACTTGAGTCCGAAAACACCACGCAAGCAACTTTGAAAGCGCCGCCGGAACAGCCGGAACTGGCATTAATTTTGCTTTTGCCTATTATCATCTATTATCATCATTTTTTCAGACGCGGAAGACTGTTATTTTTTGCCGGGCAAAGAGCGACCAGGCCGCAAAAAGACAAATTTATTTTAAAGACGGGAAGGAGGAAATACCGGGGTGGATGTCGGCAGTCACAAATTGGAGGACAAGGGGTTATATTTATTTGACGCCCTTCAAACAAAAGCAACCGGAAAACCGGAATTGACCGGAATCCAGAGTGAATTATTTTCTTTTTTTCAAATGCTGCTGGCTGCGGTCATTATCAGCGCCATCACCATGGGGTTGTCGCCCGGGATCGAAAATTTGCTTGAGACAAGTAAAGCTTTTTTAAGCTTTTGAAGCCTGTCTTTCCAAACCCTCTCTCTTCTTTTATTCCGGCTCTTGGCAACCTGGGAGCCGGATTCATTTCTTTCCCGGGAAGCACTCCATTGACCACCTTTCCTCTCCCAACTGCTATGCCCGGCTTGTGAAACGTTCGACTTTTCCTGCTGCAGGACGGTAAAACCTTTCAACAATTGACGGATTGAACCGTTCACGAGGTAAGATTTTTGCGTTAAGTATAAATTACATATCCTTCCCCTCTCCGCAGGCAACAACCGGCCCCGGAAAACTTTTCTCAAGTCAAAAAAGACGAGGTGGAGCGAAATGAATGAAATGGAAAAAGCGCTGCTCTCTGAGGAAAGAGAGTTATTAAACCGTTTCACCCTGCAAGCGGCTGTCTTCCTTCTCTTCCTGTATGTCATCTGTTTTTGGGCCGGCCTCAACTTCCTGCGGGAAGACATTTTCAAGCACTGTTTTAATCCTTCCCGGCACCTGATTGTGGCCCAGAACCCGAACACCTTTGAAATTCTGGCCTGGAAGGACGTGCTGGGCAACGTCTATACCGGCGGGGATCTTCAAGTAAGGCTGTTTCCTTATGCCCTCTTTGTACTGGGGCTTGTGGAAGCGGCGGTTCTGACGGGTGTTTACCATCTTCTGAAATGGCACTGCAGCTTGATGCTCCTTTTTAATCGCGGCGCCCCGGCCGGATCCCGCGGTAATCCCAGCAACACCGGATGCCTTTAGTCTTTGAATAATAAGCATAAGGAGGCAAATATGATGGAGAAAAAAAGAACAAAAGTCAGGGATTTAATGGTTCCTCTTCAAGACTATCCGGTCGTTTACGATACGGATACCATTAAGGACGCCATCAAATGTTTAAAAAGTTATCTCGCCGGCGGCAGGGAGCACCGCTCCCTGCTGGTTTTCAGCAAGACCAGAAAAGTCGGGGGAGAAGAGGAACTGGTGGGCATCTTAACAGTGCGCGACATTTTAAACGCCCTTAAAACCAATCGCAGCGGTTTTGACAGCAGTGAATTATTCACTATGACCATGGCCTCCATGGGCTGGGCCTACCTTGACCCGGAAGGCAAATACATCAATGTCAAACTCGGGAAGGTGATTCGCCCTTTGGTTAAAGCTTACGTTCAATCCAGCGATGACGTAACTGCGGCAATTCAGTTGATGCTGGAGAAGAACGTCAATATTTTGCCTGTTTTCGAGGGAAAGAAAGCGGTAGGGCTTCTCAGGGCGCTGGACATCCTTGACTATCTGGGTGATTTGCTATAAGTTTTAGGTGTTTCCACCCTGAAAATTTAAACTCTGTAAGCTTATCAGGGTCAGGCCCGGTTTGTTTGTTAGGTCTTGTAGACAAGAGAACCGTCCCCGTGTCTGCGTTGTAGACAAGAGAACCGTCCCCGTGTCTGCGTGTCCGGACTTCAGGATCAAAACGGTGGTGAACAACAGTTGTTTATTTTTCGAAAGGGTTTCGGCGGTCAACTCCTTGCCCTGATCGCCGTGCTGCTGATTTTGCCGGTCATTTTAACTGCTTACATGCTGCATGCCATCAAGAAGACTGAACTGGCCCTGGTGGAAAACCACAAGGCCAAGCTGGCCAAGGTGATGGACCAGTTGGATGAAAAGTTGCCGGAGACCTTCGACCAGATCTTGAGCCGCACCGTTCCTCCCGACGCGCCGCGGCGCGACAAGGTGCAAGCCCTGAACCGGGAATTGAAAAAGACCATTGCGGACGTGAGCCGCGCCTACCCGGACGTTGAACTCGGCTTTTACTCCCAGGACCTGGACGTCATCCTGGACGGGGACACGGAGCATTACGGCGAGAACTTTTCCAGACGCCGCAAGCAGGCCTTTGACGACGCCATCGGGACCCGGGAGACGGTGATGGAGTCCTTCGGCAAACCGGAGGGCGGGTTCCTCGAGTCGTATAAACCCCTCGAAAGGGACGATCAAATTATCGGGGCCGTGTGGGCAAGGGAAAACCTGCTCGAAATGTATACCCGCGTCGACGGCGTCCAGCGCGACTCTTATCTGATTATCTTCACCGGGGCCGTGCTGGGTATCGGAGGGAGCTTCTTCTTGCTCGGCAACTTTTTAAACAACGTGAATCAGGTAAAAAAAGGCGTCAAATTGCTGGAATACGACCTGAACACCCGCCTGCCCCCGGCTACCGGCGAACTTGGGGAAATTACCGGCGCCATCAACCACCTGGCCGGCCGTCTGGTCAAGGCCCAGAACTACAACAAAGTCATCCTCGCCAACATCGATGACGGTATCATGGCCGTTGACCCGGCGGGCACCATCGTTCTCTTAAACCCCGCTTTCAGTCTGATCTTCGGTATCGGTACGGAATTCCTCGAGAAAAACTTATATGACGCCTTTCCCCCGGACTCGCAAATTGCCGGGATCGTCCGGGCGGCCCTGGACGAAAAGAGACTGGTCAAAGACTTTGACATCACCTGGGCGACGCCGGGCAACGGCACAAAAAATATCCTGGTGAGCACATCCCTGTTGGCCGATAACGACCGCGAAATGATGGGCGTCGTTCTAACCTGCCGCGACATCACCGAGAGGTTGCGGATGCGGGAAAAAATGCAGCGTCAGGAGAGGCTGGCCGCACTGGGGAAACTGGTGGCCGGCGTGGCCCACGAAATCCGCAACCCGATCACGTCCATCAGCGGGTATATTCAATTCTGGCAGAAAAAAAACACACCCTCACCGCGGTCCATTGCCACCATCTACCGGGAAGTCACGCGGTTGAACTCCATCGTAGACAAGCTGCTTCATTTCGTCAAGCCGTCGCAGATCAACCCGGCCCCGGTGGACGTCAACCTTCTGGTCGACAAGGTCAGCCAGTTTTTCGCGGATACCCACCAGTCCGACAGTATTACCGTTGTTACAAAAACGGAGAACAACCTGCCTCCGGCCTGGGTCGACTTTGCCCAGGTCGAACAGGTCTTGATGAACATCATGTACAACGCCTGGCAGGCCCTGGAAGGAAGAAGCGGCACCATCACCTTAAACACATCCTACAACCCGGATACCGAAAACCTGATCCTGGAGGTAGCCGACAACGGCTGCGGTATCCCCGCGGAAAACATGTCCAACCTGTTCGACCCGTTCTTTACCACCCGTCCGAAGGGAACCGGCCTGGGGCTGGCCATCGCTTACGAAATTATCCGTGCCCACGGCGGGAATATTGAAGTGGAAAGCGAAGAAGGGGCGGGAACCAGTGTAAGAATCTATTTGCAGAGGGCAAAGGAGGCTTCATGATGTCGAAAGTGCTGGTCGTGGACGACGAGGAAAGCGTACGACAGATGTTGAAGGATGTCCTTGAAGACGACGGCCACCAGGTGATGCTGGCCGAAAACGGCCGGGAAGCCCTGGAAAAAATCACGGTCCGCCACCCCGACGCCGTGCTTTTGGATATCCGCATGCCTGAAATCGACGGTCTCGCGGTACTGGACATCGTCCGGCGCGAGGGCAGCACGGTGCCCATTATCCTCATGACCGCCTTCGGCATCACCGACATGGCCATCCAGGCCATTCAAACCGGCGCCTACGACTACATCATCAAGCCGTTTAACATTGATGAACTTCTCCTCACGGTCAAAAAGGCCGTCAATATGCAAGACCTGGTCACCGAGGTGGCGGCCCTCAGAGATGAACTGGCCCAAAACCAGGGCGACTCTCTCCTAATCGGCACTTCGCCCAGGATGCAGGCCCTCTACAAGGATATCGGGCGGGTGGCCGACCGCAACGTCACCGTGCTCATCCTCGGTGAAAGCGGTACGGGCAAGGAACTGGTATCCTGGGCCATCCACCGCAACAGCAGCCGCAGGGACCGTCCTTTCATCAAAATCAACTGCGCCACCATTCCGGAAAACCTTCTTGAAAGCGAGCTCTTCGGCCACGAGAAAGGCGCCTTTACCGGCGCCGACAGGCGCAAACCGGGGAAATTCGAACTGGCCAACCGGGGCACCATCCTCCTGGATGAGATCGGGGAAATCAGCCTCTCCACGCAGGCCAAGCTGCTGCGGGTACTGCAGGAAAAAGAGTTTGAACGGGTCGGCGGAACAGAAACCATAAAAGTGGACGTACGCATTCTGGCCGCCACCAACAAGGACCTGGCCCGCCTGGCCAGGGAGGGGGGTTTTCGCGAGGACCTCTACTTCCGGCTGAACGTGGTAACCATGACGGTGCCGCCCTTGCGGGAGCGCCGGGAGGATATCCCGCTCCTGGCCAACCACTTCGTTCAAAAATTCAGCGGTGAGTTCAACAAGCAAATCACCGGCTTTTCCCAGGAAGCCATGGACCTCCTTTGCAGTTACGAATGGCCCGGGAACGTCAGGGAGCTGAAAAACGCCTGTCAGCGGGCGGTGGTCATGGCAACCGCCCAGGTCATCCTGCCCGACGACATTCCCTTTTCCGTCCAGGCCGGGACGCATGGCGTTGAGACGCCGGTCTACACACCCGGCATGACCCTGAAAGAAATCGTGGCTGATGTGGAAAGGCAGGTCATTTTAAAAGTACTCCGGGAAAACAACTGGAACCGCAGCGCAACCGCCGAAGCACTGGGCATCAACAGGCGTTCCCTGTACGCCAAGATGAAAGAGTACGGACTTATCTGACAATGGGCAAAAAACTCCCACCGTTGGGCAAAAATTGCCCACCCTTGTGCCCGCCGCCTCCCCCGTAAACGGGAGCCGTTATTAAATTAACGGCTCCCATTTAGCTTTTTTGTTTCTCAAACGGCGCCCCGCTCCGGCTGGCACCGGTATTGCGTAAATAATCACAATAAGCGGGGAGGTTTTCCTCCTGCCGAACAAATGAACGGGGGTGAACCGGGAAACGCAAAAATTTACCTTTATTCAAAAAAATTTTAGGAGGTAATCGCATGGATAAACTGCTTCTCGATGCGGCAATGCGGGAAAAGCTAAACAAGTTCAGCACCACCATCGCCGTCGTGATCACTGTATTTACGTTGCTTGCTTTCTGGATCGGCGTTGATTTTATGCGTGAAAGTGTTTACAAGAACTATTTTAACCCCACCCGGCACGTAATCATCGACCAGGACCAGGACAGCGGTGAAATCCTGCCCTGGAAAGACGCCCTGGGCCACGTTTACACCCCGGAAGACAGGGATGTACGGCTCTTCCCGTACGGAATCATGTTCCTGCTCCTGCTGTTAATGGGGGTGGCGGCCGGAGCCTACAAAATCCTTGTCGAACATTACGCCATTATCCTCCTCATGCAGGAAAGAGCGCCCCAGGCATACCTCGACCGAATGGCGCTAAATAAGGAAGGCCTGCCCACTTGTTGAAAGGTGGTGTCTCGAGTTGGAGATATTTTTGCCGATTGCCAGAATGCCGATGACTGTCTTCTCCGTACTAGGCATGGGCGGCGTGGTGGGGCTTTTATCCGGCCTTTTCGGGGTGGGCGGCGGTTTCCTGCTCACCCCCCTGCTGATGATGGCCGGAGTGCCGCCGGCGGTGGCGACGGCCAGCGATACAAACCAGATCGTTGCCGCCTCCGCTTCCGGTACCCTGGCGCACAGCCGCAGCGGTAACGTCGATTTCAAACTGGGGTTTATCATCCTGGTGGGCGGCCTGATTGGGGGCAGCTACGGTACCGAACTGGTGCGGGTACTGCGCGGCATGGGCAATTTCGATTTCGTCGTGAAAATCGCTTATGTGGTCATGCTGTTCAGCGTGGGACTATTCATGTTCTTTGAAGGACTGCACGCCTTGAGGAGCCGGAACGTCCCCAGGGAAAAAAAGGACCCGGCCGTGGTCCGGTACTTAAGCCGTCTTCCGCTGCAGATGGACTTTCAGGTTTCCGGCATCCGCTGCTCCGTGATCGGCCTCTTCCTCCTCGGTTTCCTGATTGGAATCCTGGCGGCGTTAATGGGGGTCGGCGGCGGATTTATCATGCTGCCGGTGATGATCTACCTAATCGGCATACCGACCATCAAAGCGGTGGGCACCAGCATTTTCACCGTTGTATTCACCTCCATCAACGTCACCATTGCCCAATCGGTTTTAAACGGAACCGTTGACCTGGTGCTGGCTATCCTTCTTTTGATCGGCTCGTCCATCGGCGCGCAGTTGGGGGTACGTCTCGGGCGGATGCTCCGGGGCGAGCAACTGAGGGTTATCTTTTCCGTTATCGTCCTCGCCGTTGCGGTAAAAATACTCTACGATCTCCTGGCCGTGCCTTCCAGCCTGATTGTGCTCGGGGGTGGCCACTGATGTTAAAAAAATCGTTTCTTACAATCGTCACCACCCTTCTTCTACTATCTCCGGCGGCCCTGGCAACAGCAGGGGAAATTGGCCTGCAGGTGACGCCGGAACAAATCGACATCGGCCTGAATTTCAAGGGCTCAACCCTGGAGATAGCTGGCAATGTACCGCCGGGCAGCGACGTTTGCCTGAAGGTCGAATCACCGCCAGGCACCGTGGCACTAAACCGGAAAGGCAAAGTGGGCCCGTTCTGGATGACTGTGGACCATGTCCAGGCAGAAAACGTCCCTAAAATTTATGAAGTCCTGTCCACCCGTCCACTGGAGGAGATCCCCCAAAAAGCGCGGGAGCAGATGGAAGTAGGTCCCGGTTACTCCTACCTGAAAGAACACGCCCGGGTGCTGCGAAAGCAGGAGGAATCCAAAGAGGTTTTAAGCCCGGCGGAGGCCGGGGATTACCTGAACGGCCTGTTCGAGATTTACGAAAAAAAAGCTTTTTACCTTGTTGATGCAGGCGCCCTGCAGAACGAAAACGGGCGGTTCCATGCCAGCGTATCAATCCCCGCGGCCATTCCGCCCGGAAAAACAAAAATCACAGCCTACGCCATTTCAGGTGACCGGGTTGTCGCCACCGGGGAATTCCCGCTCCAGGTGAACAGCGTCGGCCTGGTCAACTGGGTGCGCTCGGAAGCAACCGCCAACGGACCCTTTTACGGGCTGATTGCCGTTGTTGTAGCTCTTCTTGTGGGTCTTGTCACCGGTACCCTCTTCAACTCCCTCGGCCGTTCCCGCAAAGGGCTGGAAGCCGACAGCGGCGCCCACTGAGAGAGGTTGCCGTGGATAAAGCTGGTTTTGCAAAACACCGGAATACCATAAAAAGGAGATGCCCTCTGATGATATCCCCGAAAAAAATTCACGAGTGGTTCGTCAAAGCGCTGGAAGAGCCGTTCGTCCGCGCTGAAATGCACCGCGTTGAAATGCTCCTGCCGGAGAAAAAAGAACCGGAGCTGCAGTTAATTAAAGGAGGAAAACGCCGCCAGGCGGGAAAAAATATTATTCGAGTGGGGCAGACCGGCTGTTGATGCAATCGTTAAAGACAAGAGCGCCGTCCGGACGGCGCTCTTGTCTTTATCTCCGGGACGTTCAACTCGACGATAATGTTATTGACCGGTCAAGGAAGAACCTTTCCTTTCCGGCCAAGTGCGCCTGTCCATATTCTTCTTGTCCCTGTCCCTTCCTCGGGGCGGGCGATTACCACTCACCTTACCCATTAAGAAGGTTCGTCCAGCAAGTGTACTTTTCCGGGATCAAAACAAACGGTGACCTCTTCCCCCGGCGCCGCCACCCCGCCGAACACCTGTTCCGGGCTCAAGATCATTGTCAACGGAAAGCCGCAATCAACGACGGCTTTAAACAGGCCGCCATGAGGCAAAAGTCTCGCAATCCTGCCATTAATCCGGTTTCCTCCGCTGCCGCCGGCGCATCCTTCCAGTTTAACGGCCTCCGGCCGGATCAGTATTAGTACCTTACCGCCCCGGACCTTTGCCCCGGCGGCCATAATCAGGTGCGGGCCGGCCTGAACCGCCGCCTTTTCCCCTTCCCGGCCGGCCAGGCGCCCGGGGATGACGTTTTCCACCCCCACCAGCGAGGCCACGGTCAGGCTGGCCGGACGGGTCAGGATTTCACGGGGCGGCCCCGTCTGGACCACCCGGCCGTTTTCCAGGGCCACCACTCTCCCGGCCAGCAGCGGGATTTCGGTGTAATCGTGGGTCACCAAAACGCTGCTGATCCGGCTGTCCTGCAGGATGCCGGACAGTTCTGCAATCAGTCCCGTGCGCGTCGGCGCATCCAGAGCCGAAAAGGGCTCGTCCAGAAACAGCACCTCCGGCCCCATCGCCATGGCCCGGGCCAGGCTGACCCGCTGGGCTTCCCCCCCGGAGAGGTAGCGTGAAGTGCGCCCCGCCAGGTGCTCAATCCCCAACTTTTTAAGCCATTCTTCCACCCGGGATCGAATCGCCGGCTTTTCATATCCCCTGATTTTCAAACCCGTAGCAATATTTTCGGCAACCGTGGTGTCCAAAAGAAGCGGTTCCTGGAAAACCATGGCCATGCGGCGCCGGTACAGGATAGCGTTCTTCCAGTTTATTTTCTCGCCGTTAAAGAACAGTTCCCCGGTGGTCGGCCGCAAGAGCATCATCAGCACCTGCATCAGCGTGCTTTTTCCGGACCCGTTGGGACCGATGAGGGCCAGGGTTTCCCCGGCCTGAAGATAGAAATGTTCGATATTCAGGATCGTCTGTTTCCCTTTGACCAGGGTAATGTTCTTCGCTTCAAGTATTTTTTCCGTCATGTCGCACGCCTTTGCTGCTGTAACAGGGTGAGGGCAAGGGTGATTCCGTAGGCCAGGAGCAGAAGGATGAAACTGATGGCGATGGCCGTATCAAAATTGCCTTTGGATACTTCCATGACGGTGGCCGTCGTCAACACCCGGGTCTGCCCCTGGATGTTGCCGCCAACCATCATAGAGGCGCCAACCTCGGAAACCACGCCGCCAAAGCCGGCCATCACCGCCGCCAGAAGGCCCATGCGCGCCTCCCTGGCGATCAGGAACAGGGTCTGCCGCCAGGTGGCGCCCAGGGCGATGATTTGCAGGCGGATCTTGGGGTTAAGCTGCTGGATGGCGGCCATGGAAAACCCGGTTACAATAGGGGATGCGATAACCGCCTGGGCTATGATGATCGCGGTGGGGGTGTACATCAGCCCCAAAAACCCCAGCGGCCCGTAGCGCCAGAGAAATATGCTCACCCACAGGCCCACCACCACCGGCGGCAGCCCCATGCCGAAATTGACGACGCTCACCAGGATCTTCCGCCCCGTAAATACAGTCAGCGCCAGGAACGCGCCGAGGGGCACGCCGATCAGTACACTGATTAAGGTGGCCAGACCGGAGACCTTCAGGGTCAGCAAGGTAATACTAATGATTTCCCGGTCGCCGCTCAGAAGTAATTCGCAGGCCTTTAATATACCTCGTCCAAGTCATTTCCATTTTAGCAAAACCGCCTGTTTCAAAAATAATATCCTTGACCGCCGCGCCGGCCCGTCAACTGAAAAATCCAGTTCGAAAGCGTAAATTTCCCCTTCCCGGCGGTTGCAGGCTTAAAGGCGCTTCCAATTTGCGGCCGCCAAACCGGGCTGGGCGGTAAATTCAGCAAGGGCGCGTTTTTCCGGGATTGCCGTCAAACCGAACAATAAAGAAACTAAATAACGGCCAACCCGGTCCGGCCAACATAAAAAGCCTTACCGCAGTCGAAAGGGCAAGGCTTAACCCCGAAAAATCGCCTCTCCTTTCCACAACGGGAGGCGTGCCGGTTTCCCAACACACCCTGGCGGCCGGGTTCCATGCCGTTTAAGTTTAGGGTTCCCCGGCTCGGAGATTTCTTTTCAAAAACAACTTCTACCTGTTCAAACCGAATTCCTGCCGGCAAACGAAAAATTATTCGCCGGCCGCCGAATAGCGGAGCCGGCCAAAATAAATTATACCTTAATCAGCAGTAGGTTTTGTAAGCACATTAACAGCCAAGTCAAGATTATTCCGGAGATTAACACCTCAGGGGCGCCGGTTGCCGGCGGCAAGTACTGCATGGGCCAAATTTACCCGGAGCAACACCGGCAAAAATACCGGACATAATAAAGCAAAAACGTGGTGATGAAGATGGTGTTTGAACCCAAAAGGGTTATCTTTGAACAGGATGCGCTGAAATATCCCCTGGGGGAAAAACTACTGCGTTATTTCAAAGATAAGGGCGTGGATACCGGCTTCACGGCCTCCCACAACAGGGTTGTCTCCATTCCCGGAAAGAGCCGCGCGGAAGGATTTTTCGAGGGCAAAAGGACACTGGTGGTGGGGGTGCGCCGCACCATGAGCTTTGAGACGTGCAAGCCATCGGCGCATTATCAATTGCCCCTGGCTACCTCCTGCCCGGGCAAGTGCGAATACTGCTACTTGCTGACCAACCTGGGCAAAAAGCCGTATGTGCGCATTTATGTCAATACCGAAGAAATTTTAAGCGCCGCCCGGGAGTATATCGAGAAGAGAAAGCCGGAAATCACCGTTTTCGAAGGGGCCGCCACCTCCGACCCGGTTCCGGTGGAGCCTTACACTGGTGTTTTGGGAAAGGTGATCGAGTTTTTCGGAAAACAGGAGTATGGCCGCTTCCGCTTTGTCACTAAATTCACCGATGTCGACTCGCTGCTTGGCGTTCCTCACAACGGGCATACCCGTTTTCGTTTCAGCATCAATACCGGAGAAGTGATCAAGCAGTTCGAGCACGCAACCCCGCCGCTCATGGAAAGGCTGGCGGCAGCCAAAAAGGTGGCCGGGGCCGGTTACCAGCTGGGATTTTTGGTGGCGCCCATCATTGCCTCGGAGGGATGGCGGAAGAACTACCGGGATTTATTTGAAACCGCCGCCCTGGAGTTCAAGGGTAAAGCTCCCGATCTTACCTTTGAGTTTATCACCCACCGCTTCACCAGAAGGGCCAAAAGTGCCATCCTGGAAGTTTTCCCGAACACACGGCTGGACCTGGAAGAGGAGGCCCGGACCTTTAAATTCGGGCAATTCGGGTACGGCAAATACGTCTATCCGAAGGAACTCTTCGCGGTGCTTAAATCTTATTTTGAGACTAGGGCGGGAGAGTTTTTCCCGGAGGCAAAGGTGGAGTATTTTGTTTGAAAAATGCTTACCAGGTGGAATTCAAGGGACGCCGTACCGCACGTTGAAAATGGACATGGCCGCGCTGAGGCCATGTCCTGTCCGATACCCAGGTCCAGAAACAATGGGGCTGCCACCAACAAACCGGGAACGGCATTACTTTACAGGGACAAAATTTGCATAAGTTTGGGCATTATTATCTCCGGCAAAAACCCGGAAAGAAGAGCTCAGGCGAGATTAGATTCAAACAAAATATTGATGGACAAAATCTTTAATCCCCCGGTAACTTAATTCAGCCACGCAAACCAGTTCATCCCCGCGCACGTAACCCGGATTAACCCTGGCAAAATACTCAATATGGAGATCCTGCAAATGTCTCTCTTCCATGTCGGCTACTCCCGGCTTGACATAATCACAGCCGGAACGGATGATGCCGCTTGCGCGGTCAAACACATCAGGAAACTTCAGGTTCGCAAAACCTTCAATCATTGCCTTGACCAGCGGGGGCGTTGGAGCGTCATAGCGGGGCCAAAACAGATTGAAATAATAAGGCAGGAACCGGTAAGTCCGGTAACCCTTGGACAGCAACAGCCAGTAAAAGTCGCCTTCCTTAAACTCCGGGAGGGATGAAATGTAGGTGAACCAGTAATTTTGGAGATGACTCATCCCCCAATATTTCCGGTCCATAACGGTATCACCGGAATACAGCAGTTTTCTGACGACACCTGCAATATTAAGCCGGATGATCAAGCTACTGGTAAACCCGGCAATAGTTCCGTCATCCTCCCTGAACAACAGTACATGATCCTTTTCGTTAAGATCATTCCTGAATATGCCGGGGTCAAGATTGGAGTAATATTTGAGCATAAGCTCATACATCTGTGAGACATCGGCCTCAGCAAGCCCGGAAACCGGTAAGACTTCGTTTTTAAGCATTAACTTCCCCTCCCTTTCTAAATCTGGCCCCATTCCGGCCTTTGGTCCGCAGTTTGGTGCGCCGCGGCGGCAAAAGCTTCTCCCTCCCATTGCAGTTAAGAGAGCCCACACCGTCCATCTTTTAATTTAAATTGCCTGTCTGTTTGTGAATACATCACAGCTTCTTTTCTATTACACACTTTCCGAAAAATTTCTTACAATCCGACGGCGGGTGGTTTAAACCGGAGCAAAATAAAACCTCCGCCGGTAAAACCGGTGGAAGCAGGCTTAACCAGAATAGACTGGTTATAGTATTACCGTTACTCCGGGCAGGCGGCTGGATAGGACAATTGCATGAATCCGGAAAAATGCTTACCAATGCGCAAGTTACTTTCTCCATTATCGCGAAATTTTTATCGCCGTTGTTTTTCCAAATCTCACCTCAAGCCCGGCCAAATCCCGGAACATTTACCCTCGTCCCGCTCCTTTGGCTTCCAGCTCCGCCCGCAACCGCCGCATGGCCCGGAACAGAATCACGGCCACGTTGCTTTCGGTCAGGCCGGTTATCCCGGCTATGGCCCGGTTGGTCAGGCCAGCCGAAAATTTCAGGGCGACCAGGTTTCGCTCCCGGTCGGTCAGGCGGGACAGGGCGGCCAGAAGTTTTTCCCGGGTTTCAATGTTAATTACCACTTCTTCCGGCCCGGTTCCGGAGCAGGCCGCCTCAGCCATGACTTCAAGCGGAACCAGCCTGTGGCGTTTCTGGGAGCGCAGGTAATCGACGACGGTGTTGTGGGCGATGGCAAAGAGCCAGCCGGCAAAAGGCCCCCGTTCCGGGCAATAACCCCCGATTTTGGCCAGCACCCGCTCAAAGACCTGACTGGTGAGGTCTTCCGCCTCGGTTGGGTCACCGACGCGGTAGCGCATATATTTATACACCCGCGACACATAGTGATCGTAAATCGAAGCAAAAGCAACCGGCTCGGTTGCAGCGCGGACAGCCAATTCCGCTTTATCCGCCAATACTGCATTTATATTCATAAACCACACTCCACAAGAATTACCCGTCCGGTAGTTTCACCGGCCCAGCCGCCGCCACAGGTCCTGCTCGACCCGGGCGTACTCCGCTTCAATTTCTGAAACAAGTCCGCCAGCCCCGGCGGTGTCGCCGGTTAAAGCCAGCGCTTCCAACTCCCGGCACAGGCCGGCGAAGCGGCCGATGCCGATAAAAACGCCGCCCGACTTCATACTCTGGGCCTGAGCGCGCACTGCGGCGGCGTCCCCCCTGGCCAGGGCGGAACGCAGGGATTCCAGCCTGGAAGGCATTTCAAGCAGAAAAGCTTCGATGACGACATCAAAGAAATCGATGTTCACGCCCTCAACCAAAGCTGACCTCCTTCCCCCGACGGTGTTATCGCAGTTCGCCTTTCCGGACAGGTGCCGGCAACCCGGTTGACATTTTTTCAAATTCTATCATCTGGAACCTTAAATCTAAGAGAAAGCAACCTTAACTGAGCCTTAAGTTTACCTTAATTAAGCAATTTTTTTTTTTCGATTTAACGATCCGGAAGGTTTCCGGCGAGCCAATAAGAAAGCCCCGCCCTCAAACCGGCGGGGATTTCCGTTTTGTTGCCCAATTCTATTTTCCCGGTCACTGAAAACCATAGTTGTCCGTTACCGGCCATAACGCCTTTGTAATGAACAGACAGTCCCACAACACATTACCCCGCCCCGCCCGTGGTATCATTTCCGTGTTATTCTGGCGGGCGGGATTGCAAAGCGGAACCGGGCCTGTTTCCGGAACGGCCCGGCGGCGCATCAAGATGGTAATTCCGCCTGAACGGCCGGTCCGCGGCTAATGATCAAAGTGGAACAGCACGTGGCAAAAGTCGTTTTTGCTGTAAGATTTAACCCGGTCCGCGTAATGGCGCATCAGAAAACCGGAGAGCCTGACGAAGGCGTCTTCTTCGTGCAGCAACTCTTCCTCCGTCGGCCGCGCACCGGGAAATTCCATTAATACCCCCGGATACTGGATACTCACGTCCAGGTTGAATTCGTCGAAGCTGACCTCCATGACCACTTTCCCGGTGGACAATTTAAGCGCCGCCACTGATTCCATAAACTCATTCATAGCCGAAACCGCCCGGCCCACCACCTCCCGGCGGGCGCCCCAGGCTCCGCCCTGGACCTCCATGAAATCGGCAATCTTTTTATAATTATCTTCTCCGGGAGCGAGTTCGATCTTTGCCCGCCTGGCTACGCCGATCCGTAAAATCAAATTCATAAGCAGCACGGTTACTGTGGCCATTGTCAATGAAGAATTTAAGAGTGGTTTAAGCACAGGGTGAACATTGCTGAAAAGCCCCGGCAGCATATCCACGCTGACACCGGCTATGACGGCTGAACCGATTACGATAGTTTTTCTGGTATCGATCATCCTGGACACGATCATTTGAATTCCGGACAACAACATGAAGGTTATGCAGAAAATTAATACCGCCCCCATGACCGGCTCGGGCATGACCGAAAACAGCGCGGAGACCTTGGGAAAAAAGGCCAGCAGGATGTAAATACCCCCTATCCCATAGGCGATCACACGGCTGGTGGCCCCGGTAGCCAGGGATAGGCCGATGTTTGACGAGCTGGTGGTGTGCGCCATGCCGCCGATCAATCCCCCGAAAATTGTTTTTGCCGCTTCGGCCAGGATGCCCCCGCTGATGGTATCCATGTCCGGCCGTTTCCATCCGGCGTCGTTGATTTTTTGGCAGGTGGCGATATCGCCGATACCCTTGAGGACGGCGCAAAGCCCGGCAATTAGAAACGGCAGGAGCACCGCCGGATCGAACGACCAGCCGGTGTGTCCCATGTAGGGCAGCGCAACCAGGGGAGCCCGGTTCAACTGCTCAAAATCAGAGGCCGTAAAGAGGCCGGATATATAGGCGGAAACATAACCGGCGACGATACCCGTAATCATGCAAAACTGCCTTAAGCTCCCTTTGCCCCAGATACCCGTTCCCACCATGACCGCAAAAGTGATGAAGGCAACGGCAAGATTTTCGCTCCGGCCGGCGGAAGAGGCGCCGCCGGCGCCGAAAAAAAGTTTAACGGCAATGGGTATGATCGAGGCGCCGACCATGAACACCACCACCCCGGCCACCTCGGGAGGAAACAGGAACCGCAGCCGGTTCATTCCCCGCGACAACAGAGCTTCAAAAAACCCGGTAACGACGGTCATCCCGAACAGCAGGGGATAGCCGCCCGTCTTTACCGCCAGTATGGCGGCCGGAAGAAACGGTTCGCTGCCCCCTTCGGGGGCAAGATAACCCGACCCCAGAGGACCTTTCCGCAAACTCTGCAGGATTGTTCCGACCCCCCCGGCGATCATCGACAGGCTCACCAGGCCCTGCATTTCTTCCGGCGAGCCGTTTACCACCTGGACCACCAGCACGGGAAAAATCAACGCGCTTGACATCAAAAGAACATGCTGGACGGCAAGCACGGCCGTAATAAATAACGGCGGCCGGTCATCGACACCATAGACCAGGTTGACCGGCTTAACATGAGCACGGTTTGCCAAGTTATCACTCCTTAAATTAGGGCGCCTGGAACCGCTGCCGTTATCAAATCAGAACAGCCCGGCCGCCTCCTCACTGGTGGAACAGATCGGGAAAATGGCGGTAAAGCCTGCGATATCAAAGACCTCCCTGACGTGTTCCTTGAGCGAGGAAAGGGCCACTTTGCCGCCGGCGCCGTTGGCTTTCTTCGCAGCCATGAGAAGCACCCGCAAACCGGCGCTGCTGATATAGTCCAACCGGTCAAAATCCAGGATGAAATACTTTTCCCCCGCACCCAACAAATCCGTTAATTTTTTCTCCAGCACGCCTGAATTGCTCGCGTCCAGCCTTCCGTTCAGATCCAACATAATCACGGCTCCGCTTTTGCTCTCCTTGATTTTCACTAAAATTCCCCTTCCTGGTAATAATTACCATTATTCCCTCAACTTAAATTATTTTCTTTTTCAAAAACAATACATTTTTCCCCTGCCTTCTTTCATATCTCAGCTCGTCAACCATTTTCCGGACAAAATAAATGCCCAGTCCGCCTGTTTTTCTCTCTTCCAAAGGCACGTTCAGATCCGGTTCGGGAATTTCCAGGGGATTAAAGGGCATGCCGTCATCCTCCACTGTAATGTTCAGCTCTTTCCCTTCAATTAACAGGTTGATTTTGATCAGGTGATCGTCACTATCCGGAAAACCATAGGATACAATGTTGGTAAAAATCTCATCCAGGGCCAGGTTTACGTCCATGACGGTTTTCAGCGGCAGGCAGCGGCGGTCCCCGAATTCCTCCAGAGCCAGGCTCAACCGCTCCAGTTCAGAAAGGCTGTTCTTCAGTTCAATCCGCGTTTCTTCGTCCAAGGTTCCTGCCATCCTCTCCAAAGCCAACCAAAAGTCCTTTCTCGACCAACCACTCCTGATTCTTCCCAAAACCAGTTAAAAAAAATGCTTTTCACCCGGAACCGGCGCCGGAGCCAAAGCCATCACCGCGGGCAAGGTGAAGTGGTCCACCGCCACCTTCCGCCATCATGTATCGCCGGCCGGGGCAGCCTTATATCTAAGCGCCAGAACGGTAATGTCGTCGGACTGTTCAGCCCTGCCGGCAAAAGCACGGACTGCGTTGATCAATCCATTGGTCAACCCGGCAGCACCGGCATGGCTGTGATTTCTTATCACCTCCGCCAGTCTTTCTTCGCCGAACAGTTCACCTTCCGGGTTCATAGCCTCGTCGATCCCGTCCGTATAAAGGAGGATGGTGTCTCCGTTTTGCATGGTGAAAGAGTGGGAAGCAAAGATAAAACTATCCATAACCCCCAGGGCAATCCCCCGCATCTTGGGCAATTTTTCCAGACTGCCGTCCTTTCTCAGAATAAAGGGGCTGTTATGTCCGGCGTTGCTGCATGTTACACGGCCCGTGGGGATATGTAAAAGGCCCAGAAATACCGTTACAAACATATTTGATTCATTCTCCGCGCAAAGTTCGTTATTTACACCGCCCAGAATTCCTTCGGGGGTCTGCTCTTCGTGGGCCCGCGCCTTTAAAAGGGTTTTGGTCACCGCCATAAACAAGGATGCCGGGACTCCTTTGCCGGAAACATCCCCCACTAGAAAACAGAGGGTGTCTTCATTCAGCAGGAAAAAGTCGTATAAATCACCGCCCACTTCCCTGGCCGGTTCGAGAACGGCGTGGAGATCAAATTCTGTTCTATTGGGAAAAGGCGGAAAGATTTTCGGCACTATGCCCAGTTGAATTTCCCGGGCGACCTGTAATTCGCCTTCTATACGCTTTTTGCGGGCTTCGGTTTCCCGTTCCTTGAGCAGGTTCGTAACGATGTAAATGAAAATACCGATGCCCAATGAATTGGCCAGCACCATGGGCAGGGATATTTGTTTAACCAGGTCCAGTGCGGCATGGTAAGGCCGGGATAGAACAAGCACCAGTCCCATATGCAGAATCTCTACCAGGGCGGCAAACAGGGCAGCAACAACCACCCCGGGCAATTGCTTCCGGCGCAGGACAAAGATCATTCCACCGGCCAAACCGGCAATAACAGTGGAAATGGCGCAGGGAAGAGCCGTCATTCCACCCAGGGCGTAGCGATGGGCGGCCCCGATCAAGCCGGACCCCAAACCGGCAAGGGGCCCCCCCATGAGACCGGCGATCATGGGCCCCAGGTCCCTTATATTGGCGATGCCACCCAGTATTTCTATGCCGCTCAGCGTTCCGTAGATGGAGAATAAACCGAATATACCTGTGAGGTACAGGTTATTTCTCAAGCCGTTTTTCCCTTCCAATACCGGAATAAAAACGCGGCTCCTGGTTATAACGTAAGCAAGTACAATAACAACCGACATGTTTTTGATCAGCGTAATGAGAAGCTGCAAAATGCTATCTATTTTTACTCCCGCCTCTCTAGATCCTTTTTATTAGACACTGCGATTTTACGCTTTAATCAGCGATAAGAAAAAAGTCTGCCTCCAGCCGCCGCACGGTCCCGTACAGCAATACGGGCCCACCGCCAGATTGAACAATTTTCATATTCGTTCAACCTGCTGTTTGTTAATACGCCGGACCGGAATTCGCATTACAAGCTTTTCGTGTCTTCCAGAAATTTTTTTACGGCTTGCCGGCTGCCGAATGCTTCACCTGTCCAACTCAGCGCCGGGATCAAGAACAATCGACGCCAGGGGGACAAAGCCAGGTTGAAAGATAATAAAATTTATTTAAAAAGCTTTGGTAATTCTGTGATCAAGGTTTTGCCCCCCATAACGGCTGTCGTTAAAGCCACAAATACGCCAAAAACCGTCATCCAAAGGGGGTGTTTATAATCGCCGGTAATCTTTCTGCTATGTGCCGCCGCCAAAACAGAAAGAAGGGCCACCGGAAGAATCAGTCCGTTTAAGGCCCCGGCGGCGATCAATACCTTGACGGGCTTGCCCACCAGCACGAAGACCAGAGCAGACAGGCAGATAAATCCAACGGTAACAAGCGGCTGTTTCTTCTCTATCACCGGATGGAGGCTTCTGAGGAAGGAAACGGAAGTGTAAGCCGCGCCTGCCACCGAGGTAATGGCCGCACACCAGAGCACAATACCAAAGAATTTAAACCCTGCATTTCCGGCGGCGATTTTAAAGACAGATGCCGGAGGGTTGGCCGGGTCCAGGGAAGCGCCGGCGGCAACGACGCCCAAAGCCGCCAGGAACAAAACGACACGCATTACGGCGGTAATCAAAATACCGCTCACCGAAGCCTTCGAGACCTCTTTCAGGTATTCCCGGCCCTTCATTCCCGCGTCGAGAAGGCGGTGGCCGCCGGCAAAGGTAATATAACCGCCCACGGTACCCCCGACGAGGGTTAAAACGGCAAACATGTCGATCCTGTCCGGAGCGACTGATTTTACAATCGCCCGGCCGACCGGCGGACTGGTCATGACGGCGATATAGACGGTGATGACGATCATGACGAGGCCCAGAACCTTGGCAAAACCATCCAGAGCCTTGCCCGTTTCTTTCGAGAGAAAAACAAATACCGCTATCAGCGCGGAAATGAGCGCGCCCACCCGGGGAGTAAGGCCGAATAGGACATTCATCCCCAGTCCGGCGCCGGCAATGTTGCCGATATTGAAAGCCAGGCCTCCCAGCACGATGGCGAAGGCAACGAAATACCCCAGACCGGGCAAAACGGCGTTTGCAATATCCTGGCCTCTCATCCCGGACACGGTGATGATTCTCCACATGTTTAACTGGGCGCCGATATCAAGAACAACCGACGCCAGGATGACGAAGCCGAAATTTGCCGCCAGTTCCCCGGTAAACACCGCGGTCTGGGTCAAAAAACCAGGCCCGATGGCAGAGGTGGCCATGATAAAGGCCGCCCCAAGCAATACGCTCCATGATGTCTTTTGGGCCGGCTTCAATGCTCCCGCATCCTTGGAAGCTCCCGCCGGATAATTCATGTCTGCCCTCTCTTCTCAAACAGATCGCAACTCCAGTTAAACCGCTATAAAGGCACCGCGTGATCACCGCTCACTCCGCTACTCCGCACCGCTTACTTTTCGCACCGCTTACTTTACTTCCCGGTATGCACCGTTGATCTGCAGATCCAAATCTGCCTTTTATTAAAGTTTTAACAGGAACTTAAATAATATTTTAAATGAATTTTGCTTCTTAAAAGCCTGTTCCCACTCTTCCAGAGTAAAAATCCCGCTTACCAGCGGGCCTGCGCGCGCACGGCGGCAGCATCCCCCCGGCCGGGGCGGACAGCAGGGGTTTTAGCAAAATAAACCTGCCGGTAAAGCCGGTAGGGGCCAATTTGCTTCTAGCCGGCATCTTCTTCACAAAATCGACCCCCCGATCAATTTTTATAATCTTCCTGTTCTTCTTTTTCAACTCTTACTTATCATCCTGCCTCAATTCCTGCAAATAGCTGACGCCGATCAAGCCCCTTTCAATGGTTGAAGCGTCCAACAGGTGGCGCATATCTATAAAATCTCCCTGTTCCACCACCAGGTCGATCTGCTTTTCCAAATTGACTGCCTTCCCGGGGAAGGGCTGCGGGCTGAAAAAAACCCCGTGGTTGTGCAGCATCTGGCTTTTGCCCCCCGTATTGGCCGGGTGCAGGTAAAAGATACGGTTCAATATATCCTGGTCAAAAACCGACAAGTCCGCCTCCAAAGATACGCCCACCCCGCAAATGAGGCCGGTTACGCCGGTATGCCTGGGTTCTTTGTCTGATTCGAGCCACTGCTCCACGTTCTCGCCGTCGGTGATCATTTTGCCGTTGGCCGGGGCAAATTCACTTACGGGCGACTTTAATATGCCCGAGCCGAAAACCGCGGGCATCAGGGCGCAGGCGGCCAGGCCGACGGCGCCCTTGTAGTCGGGACGCCTGACAGACGCCAGCCGGAACAGCCCGCTGTAGATCTCCCCGAGGGATACACCCCGGGGGTTTTCGCTTACAAAGTAAAACAATTCGTTAAACACACCGTTTAAGGAGACGTTAAAACCCGTTCGCACCCTGACCTTGCCGGTGTCGGCCTTCGGGATAAGAAAGTCGGGGGTGTCGTTGCCGTCGGTGGGCAGCCAGACCATGGTCCCGCCGATGGTCATCATCTCGCCCATCACAGTATAGTAATCGTCCACCGCGTCCCCCAACGCTCCCAATCCGATGGAATATTCGGCCTCGGAAAAAGTTTTGGAAAAAAGCCTTTCTTTATTAACCCTGGCGTATAATACATCCTTGATGTCTCCCGTCACCAGGGCCTCGCCCTTTTCCGCGGAAACAGGAATTACTGTCGCCCGGCCGCAGGACAGGTCAATTTTTGCGAGCTGTTCCCAGTTTTGCAGCAGCTCTTTTTCCCTGATGCTTTTCAGTCCGTGGGCGACAGCCTGTTCCAAGGTGTCGAACAGGGGCAAAATGGACAGGAATCCCGCCGTATCCATAACGTCCCGGCAAAACCGGCCGGCGCGGCACAAAGCGACAGAACCTTCATCCCGTCTCATCCTTTTGCTGACCGACATGATGATCCTCAGTACCGCGCTGCTGATGTAGCTGACACCCTTTAAATCGAACACCACCGCCGAGATTTCAGGCGTCAATTGTTGTTCCACCGAGTTTTGCAGGTCTTTTGCCGCAAAGGCGTCGGCTCTCCCTTCCAGCGTCAGGATCAAAAGCTTACCATTCCTGTTTGCCATAACTTTCATCCCGCATCACCCCCCCAGAAATTTATTCCATCCCGCCTGTTTCACCGGCATTCATTGCATCAGGATTTCCGGACGCTTCAAGCAATACGCCGCAGCTATTTTTTCGCTGCATGTCACGAATATTCCATATTAAAAGAACATAGGGATGGGGTTTAAATCTTCTTCCCGCAGCGGCTCTTTCAGCCAGCCCATCCCGGCCGGCACGTCGTAAAGCCGCCCCGGGGCAAAACGCGCCCAGAAGTGGCGCAGGCCCGGCACCACCACCTTGACCACGGGCATTCCCACCCCGGCCCGGGTCATTGCTTATTAGTATGAAGACCCATCCGGGCAACTCATAAAGCTCTCAACAACAACGCCTCGCCGGTATCGTAAAAAATCATGCCGGATTTAATTTGCCTTTTTAGTTTGGTAATACGTCACGGCTTCTTTTTCATTACACAACTTTCGCTTGTGATCTTACGCCCGTTTCCCCAGGTAGGCCGCCACCACCCGGGAGTCCCGCTCCAGTTCGGCGCTCTCGCCGGACAGCGCTATTCTCCCGGTTTCCATAACGTACCCGAAGCCGGACACCTTCAGGGCCTGCCGGGCGTTTTGCTCCACCAGCAGGATGGTGACGCCCTGTTTGTTCAGTTCGCGGATAATGTGGAACACCTCCGCCACCGCCTGCGGCGCCAGCCCCATGGAGGGTTCGTCCAGCAGCAACAGCCTGGGCCTGGCCATCAGCGCCCGGCCGATGGCCAGCATCTGCTGCTCACCGCCGGAAAGGTTTCCGGCGGGCTGCGCCCGGCGCTCCTTTAAAATGGGAAACCGCTCCATGATCATGGCGATGTCCCGCGCTATTTCCCGGTCCCTGCGGCTATAGGCGCCCATCTCCAGGTTTTCCTCCACGGACATGCGCCGGAAAATGGCCCTGCCCTCGGGTATCATTGTGATCCCCATCCGGGTGATCACGTGGAGCGGCAGGCCGGTGATGTCCCGCCCCTCAAACAGGATTTTCCCCGACCGGGGCTTGACGGCTCCGGCAATGGCACGCAGGGCGGCGGTTTTATCGGCGCCGTTGGCCCCGATCAGGGTGACCACCGCTCCCGCGGGGACCCTGAGGCTGATCCCCTTCAACACCCGGATGTTGCCGTAGTACGATTCCACGTCTATGAGTTCAAGCAAGGCCGTCTTCCTCCCTTCCGGGGTAGGCCCGGATTACCTCCGGGTCGTCCCGCACCCGGGCCGGGGTTCCCCCGGCAATCTTTTGGCCGAAATTCAGCACCGCCACCCGGTCGCACAGGCTCATCACCAGGTTCATGTCGTGCTCGATAATCAACACGGCAATCCCCGTCTCCCTGATCCGCCGGATCATTTCCTGCAGGGATTCGCTTTCCGCTTCATTCAGGCCCGCCGCTGGTTCGTCCAGCAGGATGATCCCGGGCCGGGCGGCCAGGGCCCGGGCGATTTCCAGCCGCCGCTGACAACCGTAGGGCAGGGCGGCCGCCGCAATATCGCGATACGGGGCCAGCCCGACCATGACCAGTCTAAGTCCTTTCAACTTTCGACCTTGAAATTTAATCTCCGGCTTTTGACCTGTAACTTTCTTTGGCTTCCGGCTATTTCTACTTCACTTCCCGGTACGTTCCACCGGCTATTTGCAGCACCACCGCATCCATCAAGGGATTGCCGTTTTCGTCAAAGGAGAACCTGCCGGTCACACCCCGGTAATCCTTGATGGCCGCCAGGGCGTCCCTGAACCTGGCGCGGTCGGCGGCGGCCCCCTCGGTCTTCAGGGCTTCGGCCATAATCCCCAGGGCGTCGTAAGACTGGGCGGCAAACTGGTTCGGGACGGTGTGGTAACGCTTTTTGTACTCCTCCACGAAATCCCGCACCGCCGGGTCGTCTTTGCCGGCAAACCAGGGGCTGCCCACCAGCGCGCCTTCCGCCGCTTCGCCGGCAATCTTTATCAGTTCGGGATCGTTGAACCCGTTGCCGCCCATCACCGGCAGGTTGATTCCCTGCTGCCTGGCCTGGATTAAAAGCAGCGCGGCCTCTTTGTACAGGGCGGAAACAGCCAGGGCTTCGGGTTTGGCCGCCGCCACCCTGGTGAGCTGGGCCTGGAAGTTGGTGTCCCCGTCGGCAAAGGTCTGGGTTTCCACAATGGCGACCCCCTGCTCCCGCAGGGCTTCTTCAAAGGTTTTGGCGGAGCTGACGGCCCAGTCGTTGTTGCTGGAATACAGCAGGGCCACCCTGTTAAACCCGAGCTTCTCTTTGGACTTGCGCACCGTGATTGGGATGATGTTGTCCTCGGGCAGGGAATTTCTGAACACGTAAGGGCCGATCTCGCCGATGCCCCTGGCGGTGTTGGAGGTGCCCATGATGACCACCCCGGCTTTGTCGGCCACAGGCCCGGCGGCAAACATTTCGCCGCTGTTGGTGGGGCCGATGATGGCCAGCACCCGGTCCCTGTTGATGAGTTTTTGCACCGCGTTTATGGCTTCGTTTTTGTCCCCGTGGGAATCCTCGATAACGAGGCTGATTTTTCTGCCGTTTATGCCGCCGGCCCCGTTGATTCTGTCCCTGGCGGTTTCCAGCCCCCGCTTGATGGAGACGCCGTAATCGGCTCCGTCACCGCTTAAGGTGGCCACGACGCCAATTTTGATTTCCCCTGCCGCGTCTTCCGGCGCGCCGCCGGGTTCGGATTGGGATGTACAGCCTGCCGTCACCAAAAGTACCAAAGATAGACATATTAATAAAAAAATCAATATTCTTTTGTTGAAACTCATAATTGATCACCTTTCATAAAATTCTCATGCATTCAGTGACAAAGGCCACTCTCAGTTCAATGACCGGCCTGCCGCCGTAACGCATAAACGGCTGTGGCAAAGATAGTGCCGTAACGACTGCACTGGAAAAGACAAATGCCGCCGGACAGGCGTCTATCTATGAGCCAGAAACTACGTTAAGAAGTCAGGACAGACACCATATACCGGCAGACAGGCATCAGCCCAGCATCCACCCGGATCATCGTAACCTATGCAACCATGTATGCAACCACCAGCCACATCGTCCAACTGTTCATCAGCCAACTCGTCAGGATGAACCGGCAGTACCAGATATACTACTTTAGCCGATTCCTCTACTACTTTAACCTCAACTTTTTCATGGACTTGAAAGCCTAATTGTCTGAGAGTTTCTTTGGGATTGTCCATCAACGATTTCCTGAAGTTTTTATCCGATTGCGCCCTCTTGATAATTTGGTCCTCGAAGACTTTGCGGTTCACAGGTTTCTTTTCGTTTTCACTCATTTTATTTGCCTCCTTGTTTTTATATTTTGCCTGTTTTGACCGTCCCGGTTCGCTTTGGCTTAACGAATGTTAATTCGCCGCCGCAGGTTTTCTATTACATAAAATCTCAAAGGTTTGACATCTACTTAAAAGACAGTCCGGTTCCGGTTTCATAAAGTGTTCCCGTCCCGCTGCTGTTTGGAATGGAAACGGGCAGTCTGCCCTGCGGCCGCGCTTGCCCGAAAATGACAGCGATCCCGGCCGGGATGTTGGGCCCCTCCGCCGCGCCGTAAACTGCAACATAGGCTTTTACCCCGGGCATATACATGATGTCGTACGGGTTTCTAATGGCCATGACGGCCAGGGGCTTCCCGGAGTCCAGAGCATAACGGGCCGTGCTCAGGGCAAAGTCCGGCAGCCAGTGTTTCCCCGGCGTCCTGCTGGTCACATCGTAACTGTATGAGCCCAGCACCACGTAGTCCGCCGCGTCCACAGCCTGCTTTTGTTCGCCGGTCAGGGCGCTGAGCTCATTGTAGACAAAACCCTTTACTTCCACATTGCGGAATCCCTCTTCCGCGATGATCCTGTTTAATTCACCGGTCATCAAGTCCAGCCTGTCGTCCCACGGCGCGAAGAGCACGACTTTTTTGCCGTCCGCCAGCTTGAAGGGCAGCATGTCGCCTTCATTTTTGAGCAGGGTCACCGCTTTCTCCGCCACCCTTTTTTCAATTGCCCGGTGGGCCGCGCCGCCCACGACATCCCCGGCAACCATCAATCTTTCATATAAATCCCTGGTTGCTTTTTCTCCGGGAACAAATCTTCCATCTGAAACCTTGACTATGCCTTTGGAGATTTTTAAGCGGATTAATCTTTTAACTGATTCGTCAATCCTGGATTCCGGAATTTCACCGCTTCTTACCGCCGCGAGCAGCCCGTTATACGCTTGGTCAAGGTCCGCCGGCATCAATGCGATGTCCGCCCCGGCCTTGACGGCCCCGATCACTGCCTCCCGCGGCCCGAAGTGGTCTGCGATGGCTTTCATCTCCAGGGCGTCGGTGATGATCACCCCGTCAAACCCCATCTCTTTTCTTACCAGGTCGGTCAGCACTTTGTGCGAAAGCGTCGCCGGTATGGAAATTTCCCTGCCGTCATTTTTTGAAATAGCCTTCGTATTATCAATTGCCGGAAAGGTGACGTGCGCGGTCATGACCATATCCACTTTCTGGTCGAAAGCCTGCTGAAAGGGCTTCAACTCCACCGTTTTCAGCCTGGCCGGACCGTGGGGCACCGAAGGAAGCCCGAGGTGGGAGTCCACGTCGGTGTCGCCGTGCCCGGGGAAGTGTTTGACCGTGGCGATGACGCCGGCGTCGCGCAGTCCGTTTATATAGGCCACACCCATGTCCGCCACCAGCTGGGGGTCTGAGCCGAAGGACCTGATGCCGATGACCGGGTTGTCCGGGTTGATATTCACGTCCACCACGGGAGCCAGGTCCACATTTATGCCCAGGGCGTTTAATTCTTCGCCTATCGCCTTTGCCACGGCATAGGTGTCTTCCGGCGATCCGGCGGCGCCCAGCGCCATATTGCCGGGCATGACGGTGCCCGTCTGCAGCCTGACCACTCTCCCGCCTTCCTGGTCGACGGCGATGAAGAGCGGAATATCGCCGGAGGCCTTCTGGAGCTGAGCCACCAACCCGGCAGTCTGTCCGGTGCCCGCGACATTTTCCCGGAAGAGGATCACTCCGCCCAAATGATATTTCTTAATGGTTGCGGCTATTTCGCCGTTGATCTCAGTAACGTCTTTGCTCTTCCACTGCCTGAAGGAAACCATGAGCATCTGGCCGATTTTCTCCTCCAGAGTCATTTTGCTTATAATCCGGTCCAGTTCCCGGGAGTCGGCGCTCCGGGCTTCGCCCGGGGCGAAAAAACTGCTTCTCAAACTGTCCCGGAAGGCGCCGGCCATGGTCTTAAAGCCCTCTTTCCACGGCCCGGGGACCTCCCGGCTGGCGATCAGCAACACCGGCTCCCCTGCCGTGCTGGTGTAAAGAGTGGTCACCCGCCGGACTGAATGCGCTTCCCCCGCAAACCTGCCGGTGCCGGCCTCCATTTCAGCGACCACGCCGGCGGTGGCCAGCCCGAAATCGCTCAACCCCAGGCCCACCAGTCTGGCGCTGGCTTCACTTCCCCCGGTTTTCACCACCACCGCCTCCGATCCGAAGACCCGCTCCGCTCCTTGCGTCAAGTCCCCGGCCAGGTGCGCCAGTTCTCCGGCCGCGGCCACCGTCACGGGACAAAGGTAGCGCGCCGGCAGGGTGGAAGGCACTTCAGGACTGAAAACCTCAATCGCGGGGGAAGGGATCTCCGTGCCGAATGTCCTCGTCCATGCCTCCTGATAGAGGGCGGCCGGCGCATTCTTCTTATACCTTTTACCCAGTTCAACAATCGACTGCCGGCAATCCTCAAAAGACATTTCCCGGTTTCTGCGCAACACGGCCATGGCCGCGGCATCCGGGTACTTTTCCGCCAGCTCCAGCCCCGCCAAGGTGGAGCGGGCAAAGGACAGCAGCCGCTCCCTCTCCGCCGCCAGACGGTCTTTCCGGACCAGAACAATTCCATCGGCGTTCTTGCCCGCAAAATCCGGGTAAAGGGCCGCCAGGACGGCCAGTTCCGGCAGGGCGCCCCTGTTTTTTGCCGCCGCCGGGGAAACCACCGCCAGGTCCGCGTCCCCATTCATAAGGGCAGTGATTAATTTGTCCTGATCTTCCATGGCGGTAAACTGGCATTTCAGGTCGCCGTAGAGCCCGTAATCCTGGGCCATGTAGAAACCGGCCAGTTTTGTCTCCTGACGTGTTCCGGACAGTATTCTCACGGTGTTGCCGGAATAGGCCCAGAGCGGCTGGTCGGAAACCGGGTAGTTCTCCCAGCCCGGGGCGTCAAAATGCCACCACTCGGAGGGAAACGGCAGAAATCCCTCGCTTACCATGGCTTCCTCCAGTATGGCCCGGTTGCGCAGCTCTTCCTCCGGAGCGCCGGTATAGTCCCGGCGGGCCTTTTCGGTGAAATCGTCGTACCCGGAGGGCATGGGCATCTCATTGCCCTCACTGTCCACCAGGCCCACGTCCACCGCCGCGCCGCGGTTATGGCGCGACCCCTTGAAGGGATCGGCCACATAATCCTCCACCGGCATAATGGACCAGAATTTTTTCTGCACCGCCAGGGGGCGGTAGCCGTCATACACCTTGAGGCCGTAACCCGACTCTTTAAGTTTTTGGTGGACGCGTACCAGCCTTTCCGCCACGTCCTCCCGGAGCAGGCAGCGCGGGGCGGGGTAAACCACCCGGCCGGTGAAATTGTTGTCCGTGGCATACCGAATGTCCAGCCGGATGGTGGGGTCCAACCGGCTGATATCCACCAGGCCGGGAATCTCGCCGGAAGCCCCGGCGAGCAAAGGCGCGGCAAAGAGGATCAGCAAGAAGCCGGCCAGCGGCAAAAATAATTTTGCGATCCCGTGCCGGGCAAGGGATGTTTTTTTCAATCCGGGCTTTTTATTAAAAGCATTCATTAAATCCCTCCTCAAGAGCCGGTACTTCGCGCCCGCGATTTCCGGCTGAACCCTTCCAATGCTCCGGACACCGGAGGTTCAGCTGTAATTTGTTCCATGAACTCCTTGCGGTTCATGGATTTCTTTTCGTTTCCACTCATTTTATTTGCCTCCTTGTTCTTTAAATTTGGCCTGTTCGACCATCCCGGCTCGCTTTGGCTCACCATATGTTAATACGCTGCGGCCGGTTTTTCATTACATAAAAAAAATCCGGCGCCCGCCCCCGGCCGGTGTTCCGGCGATGCCGGGAAACCCGGGTACGGATAACCGGCCGGTGTCAAGGCCGGCAGGATGTCGGCACCAAAAAACCCCCGCCGGCAAAGCCGGCAGGGGTCATACATTCCCCGGTTCTTACCTTGTTTCTAACGGTCAAGCGGGTTCTGAACCGTTACGTTCCCATAAACCTGTCCACTGTTCAAATCTTCCGTCCAGAGGACGGTGCAGCCGGTTTTACAGGCGCTGTTTACAATCATTGCATCCCAGAAAGAAATACCGTGCCTTTGTTGAATATAAACGGCCTCAATTATATCACCGACATCAGGGACATGGTGGGTCCATTCACCCAAATCAGAGATAATCTTTAACGCCGTCTCGGGCGGTAAGGGAGTTGACGCTTTTTTTGTCACCGTCACGTAAAGCTCCTGCAAAACCTGTATGCTGACGCATCCTCTGCGATTTTCCCAAAGACTGGTTATTAACTTCCGGGCTATGCTTTGCTTTATACCATTTCCCCTGTCGTAAGCATACACAAAAACATTCGTGTCGACGAATTGCCGCCCCTCATCTGCGTTCATGCAGATCCTCCCGGGTCCATAAGGCTTTGCCTTTGCCTATTAAATCAAAACCCTTTTTCATGAGCTCCATTTGGTGGCTTTTTGCTTTTTTGTATGTGTCGTCCCTCGCAACAATATCTTCCAGATGTCGTGACAACAACCCGGATACCGACGTGTTTTTTTCCACCGCAATGTGCTTGACCTTCTTCAGTATTTCCTTGGGAATGGAAAGAGTAATATTCTGGTACTCCACCCCAATCACCTCCACGCAATTAAGTATATCACATAGATAAGTGAAAGGCAATTGATGCGCATCATAGCAGGAGTCACTTAATTTGGTTTCGGCTGGCGTTGTCTCCTTCTTACTATACTTCCGGCTTCTCAGATGTGACGGCAACATCTTTCCAGATAACTTGGATCATGGCCAGCAGCGCCGCTGCCGGCAGGAAGCCGGTCAGGAGGAGGCGGGTTTCTCCCCAGCAGGGTCTCCGCCGCCGAAAGAAAGGTATCCTCGCAGCGCAGCCTGGCGCTTTCCGCCCACAGGGCCTCCAGGTCGTCCAGGTAGCGGCCGGTGTAATGGTCAACCACCCTTTGGGCGTTTTCGGGGGTGGATTCATGGGTAACGGCGGTCTCCGATCAAAGAGACCGGAAAACAATTCCGGTCTCTTAATATATACAATCTGTCTAATGGTAAGTTGGCAAGATCAACCATTTGTCTTGCAACAGCCGTTATAAACGTCTTACTTCTTCACCGGCCGGCAGCAGTCTTTGTCAGGTTGTGACAAAGCGCCGCATGCTTAATCCTCGCAAACTGTTACAGCTTTTGGATTTTCGCCCGCCGCCTTAATTGCCTTCTCGCGCTTAAACCTTTCCCGGACATAGTGTTCCAGGCTGTATTTCCATTCCCGGCAATCAGGTTTGGCTTTGCTGTTAAATATTGTCCGGCCGGAACAGCCGCCCATGCAGACGGGCAGTATCTTGCATTGCACGCATTCTTCAAATTCGAAAGGCTCCCAGGTCAGCCAGCGGATTTCGCGCATCCGCTCACCCTTGCCGCGCTGCCTGAAACCGGTGATATTGCCGATGCGGGCCGGCTTGTCGCCGATTTCGTGCCAGCATTTGTACATGTCGCCATCGGGGTCGATGACAAAGGAGTTTATCCGGTTGGCCCCGCAGGAGTAGGCGATTCTGGGATAGTGGGGCTTTTGGCCCGCCTTGAAGCCTCTCTGCCTCAAGGTTTCACGGAAGGTCTGGTTCAGCACGGTGAACTCTTCCATGGTGGCGCAGGAGCCTTCCAGTGACTTGCAGCCCGCCGTGTCGGCATGGACGTGGCCCAGGTAGACGTGGATATCCTTTAGATTGTTCTCCTCCAGTATGTCCAGGAGCTTTAACGCTTCGTCCATGTTGGTACGGTCGATGTTGACGCGCAGGCTGACCTGCATTTCATTGGCCGCCAGCAGCCTGACGCCATCCAGGACCCGGTCGAAGGTGGGGCGGTTCACGCCTTTGAGCATCCGGCGGCGGTTGTGCACCCCGGGAGGTCCGTCGAGGGTGATCTGAAATAACTTGATCCGGCTTTCTTTCAGCTTTTGCACTATGTCCGGGTCTTCAGTAAGCAGGTAGCCGTTGGTGATCATAACGGCGGAGTAAGCGATCTTGTTTGCTTCGGCGATGGCGATTATCTTTTCCGACAGGCCGAAGATGATGTCCCCGGCCAACAGCGGCTCGCCGCCGTACCAGATGATGAAAAGGCTTTTTACCGCTTTTGCCGCCTGATCGATGTACCTCAGCAATTCCTGCTGGACTCTTTCTGGCATGAAGGCGTTTTGCCCGTCCCGCCGGGCCCGGCTTTCCCCCGCCTGTTCATAGCAATAGGTGCAGGCGAAGTTGCAGCGCAGGGTGGGGGCGATGGTGAGCCCCAGCCCCAGCCGGTTGTATTTATTGCTGTTATAGGCGAACTTCAGTATTTTCAGCTCGTCAACCGTGTCGTCCAGCACGAAGCCCCCCTGCTTCAGTTCGTCGACAAACTGCTTGGCGTCATCCGGCAAGGCATTGTATTCAAACCGGGGGAGGTCGAGCAAATACAGATGTGTTTTCTCCGCCTCGGCCAGGGAAGTGGTCAGACTGTTGAAGATCATAACCTTCCGCGTATCCCCGGCGGGCCAGATAAAGTTGTAGTTTGAAGCTTTCATATGGAACTTTCCCCTCGCTGCACACAGTGCGTAAATTGGATGAAACCGTTGCCTTTGGGCATAGTTTTATTTGTGCGGGCTAAAAATTATTAGGCAATTGCATAAAGCAAACGATCTCTAAATCCACCCCACATGTTTCGTTAGTCGTTTCCATTATACAAAACCCGCCGGAAACTTTATCCAGCTGGCTGTCCGTCAACTCGTCGGGGTTGACCGGCAGCACCAGGTAAACTACTTTGGGCGATTCCTCCACAACCTTAATCTCGATTGCTTCCGGTATTTTAGCGCCCAGACCGGCTAAAGTTTCCCTGGGAGCGCTGATCAAGGCTTTTTTGAATTCTTTATCCGACCATGCCTTTTTGACCAGTTGTTCCTCAAACTCCCTGCGGGTCATTGGTTTATTTTCAGTTTGGTTCATTTTATTGCCCCCCCGGTTGATTTTTCAACTTTATTCCTATTCCCAGCCCTTCATAAAGCAAAGCGATCCATGACCTGTATCAATCCCACAAGCACCTTTACCATCAATTTCCCCAGCAATAAAACAAATCCCTCCGGCAACGCCGTCCAACTGGCTGTCCGTCAACTCGTCGGGGTTGACCGGCAGCACCAGATAGAATACCCGGGGAGATTCCTCCACGACCTTGACCTCGACCTCTTCCGGGATCCGGACGCCTAATTTACCCAAAGCCTCTTTGGGGTTGTTGACCAGATCCTGCTTAAACTCTTTATCTGATTGCGCCTTCTTTATAATTTGTTCCTCAAATTCCCGGCGGGTCATCGGTTTTTTTTCCGCTTCACCCATTTTCTTTTTTCCTCCTTGTTTTAGCTTTAATTGGACTGGCTGTTCAAATCATGCCGTATTTTTACGTTCGATTTAAAAAACATTTATAATGAGAGCAAGAGGATACAAGGCTGGTCGCTATGATCTGTATCAATACCACAAATAGGCGCATAGTCCAAGAAGCAAAACCCGCCGGCCACAGCGTCCAGCTGGCTGTCCGTCAACTCGTCGGGGTTGACCGGCAGTACCAGATAGAATACCTGGGGCGACTCTTCCAAAACCTTAACCTCGACCTCTTCCGGAATCCGGACGCCTAATTTACCCAAAGCCTCTTTGGGGTCGTTGATCAGCCCTTGCTTAAACTCTTTGTCTGCTTGCGCCTTCTTGATGATTTGTTCCTCAAACTCTTTGCGGGTCATTTTTTTCTTTTCGTTATCACTCACTTGGTTCGCCCCCTGTTTTTTATTTGCTTTTGTGAGTTAATACGTAATGGCCGGGTTTTTATTACACATTGCCTATAAATTTTTTAGCTGTCTTCGGCGTCCAGCTCCGCCCGCAGCCGCCGCACGGCCCGGTACAGGATTACAGCCACGTTGCTTTCGGTCAGGCCTGCTATACCGGCTATGGCGCGGTTGGTCAGTCCCGCCGAAAACTTCAGGGCGACCAGGTTTCGCTCCCGGTCGTTCAGGCGGGACAATGCTGTCAGGAGTTGTTCCCGGCTTTCGTTGTATATTGCCGTTTCTTCCGGCCCGGTTAGGGAGCAGGCCGTTTCGCCCAGGACTTCAAGCGGAATCATCCTTTGGCGCTTCCGGGAGCGCAGGTAATCGACGACGGTGTTGTGGGCGATGGCAAAGAGCCAGCCGGCAAAAGGCCCCCGCTCCGGGCGATAATTTCCGATTTGGTCAGCACCCGCTCAAAGACCAGGCTGGTGAGGTCTTCCGCCTCGCTCATGTCGCCGACGCGGTAGCGCATATATTTATACACCCGCGGCAAATAGTGATCGTAAATCGAGGCAAAGGCAACCGGCTCGGTTGCGGCGCGGACAGCCAATTCAGCTTCATCCGCCAATATTTCATTTGTATCCATAAACCACACTCCCAAGGATTGCCGGCAGGCGATTTCACCGGCCAGCCGCCGCCGCAGGCCCTGCTCGACCCGGGCGTACTCCGCTTCAATTTCTGAAACAAGTCCGGCAGCCCCGGCGGTGTCGCCGGTTAAAGCCAGCGCTCCCAACTTCCGGCACAGGCCGGTGAAGCGGGCGATGCCGATAAAAGCGCCGCTCGACTTCATACTCTGGGCCTGATCCCGCACGACGGCGGTGTCCCCCCTGTCCAGGGCGGACCGCAGGGATTCCAGCCTGGAAGGCATTTCAAGCAGAAAGGCTTCGATGACAATATTAAGGAAATCAATGTTCACACCCTCAACCAAAAAGAACCTCCTTCCCGCACCGGTGGAACCGTCAGTCCTCCTTCCGGGAGGCGCCGGCAGCCGGTTACCCCTTTTTTAAATTCTAGCAACTACAACCTTAAATCTAAGAGAATGTAACCTTAACTGAACCCTAAATTTACCTTAATTCTGCAAATTTTTTACGGTTTAACGGTCCCGGCGGTTTTTGGCGGATTAAAATTGAAAGCCCCCGCCGGTGCTGCCGGTGGAGCCTGAACGCCTTTCTTTATCATTAAAAACCCAGTCGAAAAACTTAAAAAAAATGTGTAATACTTTTTTATCGGAATCGTATTAACCAACAGAAGACATATGCGAATTTAAAATGCCGGCGGCGGGAGTGAAGCAGGTGAAAATACAACACAAATATTTGTTGATATTTATAATGCTGCTAACCGTGTTAATCCTGCCGGGGTGCGAAACCGGCGCTACTCAAAAGGAAGTGAGCAAACAGCCGGGACATGGGGTGGAAGATACCGTAAAAATTGGTTTTCTGGGGAACAAGAGCGGTTACGGGGGCAGCGAGTGTCTGAAAGGCATCCGGATGGCCGTTGATGACATTAACAGGACCGGGGGCCTGCTTGGTAAAAAGGTGGAACTGATGGAAGGGGACCACGGCGGCAACTCTTCCGAAACCGTCAGGGTCACCCAAAGCCTGGTGGACCGGAAAGCGGCGGTGATAATCGGGGACAACACCACCGGCATCACCAAGCTTGCGGCCACCGTCTGCCAGGACAATAACGTGGTGCTCATCTCCCCCACCGCTTCAGGCAGCGGTGTGGTGGAAATGGGCGAGTATATATTCCGGATCGCCCTGCTGGATTCCGTGGCGGTCCCCGCCGTTGTCAGGTACCTGGCGGACACCCTCGAATGGAAAAAGGTCGCCCTGGTAAAAAACATCGGGCGCAGCTATACCGAGGGGCTTGCCGCCATTTTCAAGCCGGCCCTGGTCCGCAGCGGGATTGAGATTGTAAATGAGCAAAAGATCAGAAAAAACGACACCGATTTCAGCGCCCAGGTCGCCGCCCTCAAGCAAAGCTCCTTTGACGGGCTGGTCTTTCCCGGCAATAATGTGGAGGCCTACCTGTTCATAAAGGAAATGCGCAAACAGGGATTACGGCAGGCGGTTGTTGGCGGTGACGGGATGTACACCAGGGAATTGATCGAAAACGGCGGGATAGATGTGGAAGGCACCCTGACCTATGCCGGATTTGCGGTGGACCCGGAAAGCGCAAGCCCCGAGACAATGGAATTTGTCGAAAAATACAGGGCTGTTAACAACAACCTGACACCCGATGTTTTTGCGGCCCAGGCGTACGACGCCGTAAATCTGGCGGCAGACGCGATCAGGGCGGCGGGAAGCGCCGAACCGGCGAAATTCAAGGAGAAACTTGCCCGGACAAAGAACTGGCGGGGCGTTTCCGGGACCACCACCTTCGACCGGGACCGCGAACCGGTCAAAAGCCCGCTCTATTTGATGGAAGTGAAAGAAGGACGTTTTGTGATCAAGGCGGTCATTCCGGCCGGTTTGGATTCCCGACATCCTCCGGGGAGCTAAGAGTTTATGATGAAAAGGCCAGGCTTCAACCAGATCATAATTATTGTTTTCTATTTAACCCTCTGTATTTTTCTGGTGGGATTCAATTTGTCAAAGCCGCGGGTGCTGGTGATCCACAGCTATGACCCCGATTACTCATGGGTCGGGGATGTGAATAAGGGGATCAACGAGGTTTTGGGCAAAAAGCCCCTCTCGGTTAAATATTTTTACCTTGATATCAGGAGACACCCGGACACCGGTTATATGACCAACGCGGGAATTGCGGCAAGAAACCTCGTCAACAAATGGAAGCCCGGCGTGATCATCGCCGTTGACGACGAAGCGCAGATGCTGGTGGGCAAGTATTTTGTAAACCACCCTTCCATTAATATTGTTTTTGCCGGCGTGGAAGGCATCCTTGAGGAGTACGGGTACGACTCGGCCGTCAATGTAACGGGTATTTTTGAAAAAATACAACTGGACGCCCTGCGGGATACCATGGTTCAGATCCTGCCGGAGGGCCGCAGGCGCATCGCGCATATTTCCGACGCTTCCCAGCCGGCGCTTTTTTCCGGCGGGGAGATTAACTCCTACACCTGGAAACCCCTGGAGTTAAAGGACTCCACCAGGTGCCGGACCTTTGACGACTGGAAAAAAGCCGTCCTCCAGGCGCAGGACAATGCGGACATTCTTTTGTTGACCGACTATCATTCCATCCGGCGCTCCCCCACGGACAAATCCATCGTACCGCCCCGGGAGATTATCCAGTGGACGGAACAAAATTCCAGACTGCCAGGGATCAGCTACCGGGAAGCATACGTGGAGGACGGGGGAATGATGGCGGTTTGCGCCTCCCCCCTGGAGCAGGGCCGGGCGGCGGCGGAAATGGCCCTGGAAATCGTTGAAAAGGGAGTAAAGCCGCTGGATATCTTTTTCCGGGAAAACCGGTTGTACATCGTGCACATCCGGGAGTCCGGGGTCAAATCCCATCACATCACCATGCCTGGGATGTTAGAAGCCTTCGCCAGGGCCACCGGTCATTATTATTAATCCGGGGAACATTTTCACCCCGGTAATTAATTTTTCCGGAGGATACCCAAAATGGAGTCAGAGATCATGGAAATCACCGGCAGGTTGCAGACCATCCCTCCTTTTTCCACCTGCCCGCCCAGGTTACTGGCCAGGTTGATTCCCAGCGTAACCTTGAAGGAACTTAAAGAGGGGGAATACCTTTTCCGCTCGGGGGCGCCCGCCGGTGAATTGTACTTTGTCAAGGAAGGCCGCATAAAACTGGTCTCCGGCAACCAGACGGTGGACGAAGTTGCCAATGGTTTTGTAGGCGAGGAAACAACCGCCGGCGCCGAATATTACCTTTCCGACGCCGTCGCCGCTTCCCCGGCCGTGGTTTTGTCCCTGCCCCGGAGGGCGCTGGAAAGTTTTTTGGACACTCCCGGGGTGAAATCCAATTTCATGTCATCCCTTTTCAACCATTATTTCCGGGAAAAACCGGACCGTCCTGCCGCCGGTCCGCCTCCCAATCCGGTCGAAACCGAAGGCGCCGGGTACATTCCGGGATGGATTGCCGCCTTTCTGGCGCCTTCCCTGATCATGTTTTTCGGTGCCGGCGCAGGGCTTGACTTAAACGGCCGGCTTTTCCTCAGCGCTTTTTCCGTGGCCGTGGTGATGTGGGTTTTCAGGCTGACTTCAGCGGATTTTATTCCCTGCATTCTGGCCCTTCTGGCAACACTGTTTTTGGGCCTGGCGCCTCCCCAGGTGGCTCTCTCCGGTTTTGCCTCCGGAAGCTTTTTCATGGCTCTGAGTGTATTCGGGCTGGGCGCCGTCCTGGTTTCATCGGGCATTTCTTACCGCGTTATCCTGATAACCTTGAAATACATACCCCGATCCAGCTTTTGGTGCCCTTTTTCCATCTTTTTCACGGGGTTCTTATTGACCCCCCTGGTCCCGAGCCCCGGCGGCCGGGTAAGCATCCTGTCCCCGCTGCTGCTGGACATGGCCGAAGTCCTGGGCTACAAACCGGGAAGCAGGGAGGCAACCAACCTGTCCGCCGCCGCCCACACGGGGGTGACGTTTTTTTCAACCACATTTTTAAGCGGAAGCCCTTTCAACTTTCTAATTTTCGGCCTTCTGCCCCTGCAGGTGCGGGAACAGTTCAGCTGGGAGTACTGGGCCCTGGCGGCGGCGGTTACCGGGGCCGTGATGTTCGGTTTTTACATTTTAATCATTGCGCTGGTTTACCGGCGCGGGTCTCCCCCCAACTGGTCCAGGGAGCGGGTAAAGGCCCAGCTGCAAGTCCTCGGGCCGCTGAGCATGAGAGAATGGGCGGCGATTACCGGTATCGTCCTTTTTGTGCTGGGGCTCGCCACCTCCTCCATCCACAAGGCGGACACCCCCTGGGTCGGAATGGCGGTTTTATTCCTGTTCCTGGCCCTGGGGCTTTTTGGCGGGGAAGAGTTCCAAAGGGACATCAACTGGCCCTTCCTGATCTATCTGGGCGGCCTCATCAGCCTGGTGAACACCATGTCCTATGTGGGACTGGACCGGTGGGTCGGCTCTCACCTGTACTGGATGACCGGCTATATGGACAGCAGTTTTCCCCTGTTTGTACTGTTGCTCTGCCTCGGCGTCGTACTGGTCCAGTTGCTGATCCCTTACGGCACCACCGTGGCCGTTTTTGCCACGGTCTTTATTCCCGTGGCCCAGGCGTCGGGAGTAAACCCCTGGCTGACCGGCTTCATTATTATTTTTATGGCCGACGGCTGGTTTTTCCCTTATCAATCCGGCACCTACCTGTTTTTCAGGGAACTGGCGAATAAGAGATCTCTCTTCAACGAACGCTCCCTGCTGGCGTTTAACGCCCTGACGGTTGCCGTGCGGCTGGCGGCTGTTTTTGCCTCGCTGCCTTACTGGAAGCTGCTGGGGCTGGTTTAAACCGTTATTTTTTTCAACCAGTCCAGCAATTCTCTGCCGGTTAAAACGGCAAATATGTCGATTGCCCGGAGTGACTGACTTTGCAGGCGCCCGGCTGACCGGGGGGTTGGTTATGATGGCAATAAAAAAAGCCCGGCCCGGTGGCAGAGGCTGCCATGATATAGGCCGCCCCCGGCAATACGCTCCATGATGACTTTGGGGCGGGTTTCAATGCTCCCGCACCCCCGGAAACTGTCGCCGGGTAATTCATGTCCGCCCTCTTTTCACACAAGAGACGCCCATGTCGCGAAAGCGGCTCTGCGCGGAGGAATGAAAAAAGAAAAACTCCGGTGCAAATTATATATACCTAAAAAGAAAAAACCCTGTAAACACAAGGTTCTCACTTTCTGTATATATCCACAACGTATATTTTTGTGTTTAAAATATTAAGCGTACTCCAAAACCAGACTCGCAACATGGGGAACCTCTAATCCTGCTTTAGGCCTGTGGATATGCCGCTCGTGTGGACTTGTGGACAGGCACAAGGGTTCATCTCACCAATCGGGGTTATCTAACCGAACCCTGAATTTCCAGGCAGTTCATTGGTTTGCTTCCCGCCTGTCCACAGGGTTCACACTCGCTTGGACAACGCTTCGCGTTGCCCACATATCCACAGGCCCGGCTGCGGCAATAATAAGCATAACCATTTTAAGAATGATTACGTTCGTAAAATTAATCCTACTCCAATGATTCGTAAAGCTTTCCCCGCAGCATTTTAAGTTCCTCTTTCAACCGTTTGTTTTCGGCTTCCAGTTCCTTGATACGTTTGTTTTTTGCAGCAATAATAATATCCTTGCTGGCATCGGTCATTTCCCGTTTTATCTGCTTCGGAGAAGGCGCGGCCGCCTGCTGCTTACGGAGGTTCTCGATGCACTCCTTAATCTCCTGGTGGGTGTAGAGATAAGACTTACTCACCCTGGCCTCCAGAGAAACGCTGTTGAAGTTGATTTTCTCCCCAGCCTTGATTAGCCTCTGGATGGCCTCGTCAACCTTTTTCACGGTTTCCTCGCTCTTGTGCCGGGCGTGTTTTTTCATTCCTCCCGTGTTACGCTGGTGTTTGCCGGACATTTAAACGTTCCTCCCCCACGTACTCTCGCCCTTTTTTCCCTGCCAGGTGATGGGTATGGCCTTCCTTTAGAACAGTCAGAATCGCTTCGTAACGCTCCAGAAGGGTCTCGTTTTTCTCCACCCAGATGGTCCGGCCCTGGGCCTTGCCGCGCTCGATGACAGCCTTTACCTCCCTGATTTCCGCCTCGAACTGCGGGATAAAATCAGGGGTGGTGCATAAATTGCGGCAGGTCAGGCAGGGGTTTAACTGGTGCTTGCACTCCACCTTGTGGGGCTTAAGGCAGTACCCTAAGGGCGTCCTCACCGCATCCAGGTTGTGGCGGATATACTCCCACTCAATTAAATCTTCGTTCTCGATTTCGGAAGGGTCGATCCTTACGGGCTTCCCTGTAGGGTCAATCCGGAAAAGGCCGTTTTTCGTGGCCTCTTCCCAGGACTTCCGCATGGTGGTGTCCAGGATCTTTGCGTAACGCAGGGTCATTTCCGGGGAAGCGTGGGCCATCCACTTTTGGACGTGAAGAATGTTCATCCCGTTGTTAATTAACTCCACGCCTTTAGTGTGGCGGAAAGCATGGTTACC